>CAWENQ010000004.1:0-1072364 GCA_963810485.1 uncultured Alphaproteobacteria bacterium | reverse complement strand
CCTTTGACCCGAAGCGGACATGTCAAATGTCTGACGATGAGTTGCCGCGCTGGCGCGGCCGCAAGCGATCGGCCGGGAACAGCACGGTCGCCGTCGTGCCGACCCCGACCGCGCTGACCAATTCCAGGCGGCCGCCATGCAGCTCCGCGAACGCCTTGGATAGCGGCAGGCCGAGGCCAGTGCCGGGGTGGCGGCGGTTGAATGCGCCTTCCACCTGGACGAACGGTTCGAGCACGCGGGCATGCTGATGCTCAGGAATGCCGATGCCCGTGTCCTTGACGACTAGACAAAGCCCGCCAGTCGACAATAGGTCGGCCGACAGGCTGATGACGCCACCAGCCGGGGTGAATTTGACCGAATTCGAGAGCAAGTTCAGCAGGATTTGCCGGATCATTCGGCTATCGGCCCGCAGCTCCGGCAGATTCGGCCGCAGCTTTTTCTCAATGTGGATACCCCGCGCTTCTGCCCGTTCCCCGATCAAGCGCAACATATCGGCGGCAATCTCGGCGACATCGCAGTCCTGCTCGTCCAGCGCCTGGTGGCCCGCTTCGATTTTTGATAGATCGAGAATGTCGTTGATGACTGCGAGCAAATGAGCGCCGCTCTGGTGGATGTCGGTGGCGTAGTCGCGGTACTTCACCGAGCCGAGTGGACCTAACATCTCGGATTGCAAGATCTCAGCGAAGCCGATGATGGCGTTAAGCGGTGTGCGTAGCTCGTGGCTCATTTGGGCGAGGAACTGCGATTTCATTCCATTCGCCGCCTCGGCCGCGTCCCGCGCTACCCGCAGTTCCGCCTCAGCGCGCCGTCGCTCGCTCACGCCGGCACTCAATGCGAGGCTTGGCACGGCCGCGCTGATCATGAACGCGACGAGCAAAAGAAACGAGTCGTTGAGATCTGGGCGGATAAACGGCCCGGCACCAGACAGCGTGCCCCACACTGCGAAACAGGAAAGAATGAAGGCAACTGTAGAGGTATCGCGCTGCGCCCGGCGCAGCGCCGCCCACATCAGCGGTAGAACGGCGAGGAAGGCCAAGGGAGCCCTATTCATCGTCTGCTCGACGAGCGGACTGAAGGCAACGATGCCCACTACGCTTGTGCCGCCGTAAACCAGGCCTGTATCCAACAAGTTTCCACGGTCGAAGGATCGGCTATGGCGCGTGGCCCATAGGACGATCACAGGCGCGATGACAAGCGCGCTGGCTAAATCGCCCAGCCACCAAGTCAGCCACACTGACACCCGATCCGCTGCGTCGATATACCCGGCCATGCTCAGGCTGCCAACTCCTACGGTCGCACTGATCGGCGTCGCGGCCGCCACACTGACCAGTGCGAAGCGGGCCACTCCGGACGGAGTGTCGAAGGTGCGGGGACCGTCTGACCAGCGGTTGATCAGATAACCGCCGACGAGGCACTCGAGGGTGTTGCCCAAGGCGATAGCCGATGAGGTATAGATCGAGCCCGCGGTCGTCGCATTGGCGAGCAACGCACCGAAAAAGATCGCCGGTCCAACCCGATATCCCATCAAGATCATAGCCGCCAGCGCCAATCCAGTGGGCGGCCAGATCGGACTTGCGTTAGGATTGATCGAAGCAAGGGTCAGGCCAAGCTTCGCCAGGAGAAAATACGCGACGGCAACGACGAGAAACTCTATCGGATATCGCCGGAGCCACCTCAGATCCGGCAACGTTCGATGCCTGGGCCTATGCGGAATAGTGCCTTTACCGGTCTTGGAAGCGGGATCTGCAGCGACGCAGCCCCGAACCTCGACCAAACCACGGACGGGCGCGTAGCTACCATGCGTTCCTGATTCCATTGCTGCCACCTACGGTCAGATCTGGAGGACCGAGCCTTGTACTGTATGAGTGCCAGCCTAGCGTGCCGAGCTTTCGACCCCGTGGCGAGGCACCCAAGTGAACAGGTTACATCCGCGTCGCGCGGCGGGATACAAATAGTACATCCTCACCGCATTGCCGCGATCCTTAATAGTTTAATAGAAAACCATCCACTCGCAGCGGACGCAGCGAATGTGCTCCATCAGCCGGATGCTCGAGGCATTGGTCACGCGTCTTTCAGGACTTCGTCCGCCATAATTTCAGTGCAGCCGACACTATTGCAGACCAGGCATCTTCACGGTGGGCAATGGGCCCAACAGTTGCGTTGGATCGAGATGTCGATCCAGGCAGAGGCCTGAAATGACTGCTTCTGGCACATTGCGGACTTGGCAAAGTGTCTAACTCAGGTCGGCAACGAGCTCCAAAGCGGACAATGTGGCATTGTCAGTCTAAGTTTTCTGCGGCCGTTCATTTCGACCGGCGCGGCAATTGCTTCGGCCAAAATCTCACGACCTTTTGCTGGGCGTTCTTGCGGTCGAGCGCCGCTCTCGCTTGTTGGAGCATCGCCGCGATTTGCATCAATCGCCGTCGACTGGTCGACCCGTTGCAGACGAAGGGGGATGCAGACGGACGGCGGTGCTCTCATGGGGCAAACCCGGTGCCAATCCCCGTGGGGACGCCAATAAAATCAATGCTTTAGAATTCTAGCAAGCCGATCTGTGTAATTCCTGCCGAATATCGCTGCCGGCAATGTCGGCGAAGGAATCGACGATGAGCTCCGACTTGATCGCCGTCGTCCGTGCCTATCGCCGCATCCGCGAGACCGGGCTGCTGGCGCCGGCGCGGTCCTAGCCGAATGTCCACTTTTGGACAGACTGCCAGCCGGCGCACCGCTAGCTCTATCGCAAATTCTGAGTCCAGAGGATGGCATGGCAAATGAGCTATCCAGCGATACCGCGCATAAGCTACATGCAGCGCTCTATCATGAATGGCCGTCTGCGGATGGATTCTTCCTGCCCGAGTACCGCGACGCTCTCAAGAGTTGGTTCTCGGGTTTATCCCCCAGTGACAAGATGGTCACAAAAGTCGCGCGTACGGCTTTCGACCGAGGAGACGACGCTGGCGCCTTGAAGGCCGCAGCTACGCTGCCTCTGGCGCCGGTCTGTCCCTTGATATGAAGGTAGGGGCGGTCTGAATAGCTCCTGTCGAATATCTCCGGCGGGTAACGAGTCATGAAATAGACGATGACCAAGCACCTCATTACTGACCAGATTGCAACGATCAGGCGCAAACTGACTGAATTGGCTGGTCAGTTTGATCGAGCCGAGGCGGTTTGGAACTATGAAAGGTCTTCCATCATCAAGCGCAGGATTGCGCGGAAGCTGACGGAGTTGGAAATCTTGGACAAGATTTGCAGCGGCGTGCCGATGACCTAGCTACACCATACACTTGCCGCAGCATCACAACCGGCGAAGAATATCTCACATGAGTAAACAGTAGATCGAAGATGAGATTTTCAGAGCCCGCCGGCAACTAAGCGACCTGCATGAGGCGCGTATTAAAGCCGACAGTGCGGGAGCCCATGCCGATTCAAATCGTATCAAGCTAAAGCTCGCTGAAAAGCTGGAGGAATTGAGTAATCTGGAAAAATTGCGCTAACCGAACCGCCGCGGCCCAAAAAATAGCCCCGGCCGTCGCCGAGGCTGACGGCAGCAGGGTTACTCCTGCCGCCTGAAGTCTTATCCAATCTGTTTGGGTATTATTCGCAATCGCGTTAGACCGTAAAGTGCTGAAAATGGTTAACGTCGCCGTCGCTCAAGAAAAGCCCCGCTGGTCAGGGCGGGCCGAGTAATTTGAGCTGTGAGTATAAGGGGCTTTGCCAGCTCACTCATACCTGACCAGACAACATCTGAACTGAGCCGATTATTCCAATACTCATTATCGCACCGGCCGTCACGCCGCAGTTTGCCGTCACCGGCGCGTGCGGCAGTGCTGCACCTCGGCTAATGATTGGTTATCGAGAATCTGCTCCAATCATCCGGCCGGTGGGCATTCCCGGCGAAGCGACTCCGCTCCTTGGGTCGTTCCCTAGGTCCGGCCAGGGATTGCAGGGGCCGCGACCCTCGCATCCCTGGCCTTCGCCTTCATAGTAACGGGCAGACCGGTGCCGGCGGCAGCGCAGCTGCGGCCTTCTGGGCTTCCGCTTCATTCCCCTTTTCGAATTCAGCGCGCACGACAGTTGCCGCCACCTGGTCACTGGCGGGCAGATCGTGGAACCAACGCCAGCACGCCGCGAGATAGCCTGGCGGAAAATCCTTGTCCGCGTCCGTCCGGTTGTGATTCAGCACCGCTTGCAGCTTGTGTACTGGATCCGTCGACAGCTCATCATCCATGCCGGCATCGAACCATGGAGCCAGCCCGTCAGCAAGGCGGCTATATTGCAATGCTGTAGGATTCCGTTGGCTCGCACCATGTGTGGCCGCTACAGCATCACCACCACCCCCGAGGCCATGCGCCGGCTATTCGAGTTCAAGACGACACGCCAAGAGCCCAATTCCTCGCAATTTTTCTGCACTGGCGTGTTCAATTTTGCACAGTCTCGCATAGGTTATCGATGGTACGTTTGAGCGGATCGAGAAGTAGGAATTGACGAGCAAGAAAGCGGGTTAGTGTCTACAGCGAAGGGCAGAGCGGCGCCCGAGGCA
Source organism: uncultured Alphaproteobacteria bacterium (assembly GCA_963810485.1). GTDB lineage: Bacteria > Pseudomonadota > Alphaproteobacteria > Dongiales > Dongiaceae > DATKFM01. The sequence continues at coordinate 1,067,824 of CAWENQ010000004.1, read as the reverse complement.
CCTCCGCCGCGATCTTCTCGGCCTCCGCTTTGCAAATCGAAATGGTGCGAGCATTCCTGGCCCTTAATAGGCCTATATGCGACAGACTGTTTTGACTGCTATGTTTACAGCATTGTTCGCTGTCGCCGCTTATGCGGATGATGGGCGGGCTCCGTGTATTGGTTCGTTTGAAGTCACTGAAAAAACAGATAACTTGCTCCCTCAGAGCGCACAATTGCATCTAACTGACAATCAATGCGAAGCGGCTATGAAACGCGAAGCACGCTTACCGTTGTTTGAAATGCCACAGGATAAAGAGGATCCTATGGCATTGTCGCTCGGTGTCAAAAACCTCGGCGGAATACTCCGCTTCAAAATTCCATTCAGTTTTTGAAAGCGACATAGCAACCTTCCCCGCTTAAGAAACCCGTGCGCTGTCCCTATCGAAAACCTCATCCTGCATGATCTGCGAGTAGGACATCCCTGATCCCGACTGAAAATTCCCTGCTGTGTCCAATTAATACGCTGTTCCGCTGGCAAATTTCCCTGTTCCTGTTGCTTAGGGAATTCCAGCAAAAAGACCAATGATGATCGGCTGTTCCGACGAAGCGTCGGGGCCGAAAGCGCCCAGAATTGTGAAAATTCCCTGTATTTTCCCTGGTTATCAAGGAATTGCCTGCGGAGAATGGTTCGCTGGTGACTGCCCCCTCCGCCAGAACTCTCATGCAAGATCGCGAGTTTGAAGCATCCGCCTAGCGCGGCGGCAAGATGCCGCAGCGCTCAGTGTTGTCAGCGCATCAATCGTTGAGTTCTTCCTGCGCGTCGTCGGCCGTGTCTTCGATCGCATCGCCGGTGTTCTCGACATCCTTGCCGACACCTTTGACGGTATTGCAGGCGCCGAGACCGATCGGGGCCAGCAAGAGCGCGAAGAAAGCGACGCGATAAATGAACTGTGACATCGGGCATGCTCCTGGTGTGATTGCTTCACTCTGGGATTGAATGCCGCGCGAATCCCACGGTTCCTGCCGCCCTTGAGCGGAACCAAGGAACTTTTCCGACGTATGGCTGTTCATTACAGCGGACACTGTGACGGAAACTCCCGTGGCTGAAGCTCAACCGAAGCCCCGCGGAGTTTTTCCCGTCGCACGTCATTCAATCAAATCAGCGATCGGCGGAGGAAAAATGATGAGCAACGGGAAGAGCGCGAGCGAGAAGGATTATGCGGCCCTTGAAGCCGATTTCGCCCAATTGCGCGAGGACGTCGTATCCCTGACGGAAACCGTGAAAAAGGTCGCGTCCAACGAGGCCCGCGGCATGGCTGATGCGATGCGCGACGGCATCGACGGGGCCGCGGCGCGGGTGCGCAAGGCCGGCAAGCGGGCGCAGACCAGCGCCCAGGAAGCCGCGGAATCGCTCCAGGCGAGCGTCGAGGAGCATCCGATCCAGAGCGTGCTGCTGGCGCTGGGGCTGGGTGTGGTCGTCGGCATGCTGCTGCGCCGCTGAGGCGCAGCATGTTCTCGCTGCTTCGCACGCTGCTGGTGACGGCAGCCGTGCAGCAAGGCGCTGCCGACGCGAAGCGCCGGTTCCGGCGTGGTTTGATTCAAGTGGCACTGGGTGCCCTCGGCGGCCTGTTGGTTCTCGGCGGCGTGATCTTCCTGGTGGTTGCTCTTCACGACGCGCTGGCGTTCCGCTTTGATCCGCTGACGGCAAAGCTTATTTGCGGCGGCGGGCTGATGGTGCTGGGGTTGATCGCTTTCCTAGTCGCGCGGCAACCATTGTCATCCAGCAGCATAAAAAGAGTGCGGCCGGCGGCTGCTGCGAGCGTCGATATTGCTGCCGCTCTCGGCGAGGATATCGGCGCGGCGTTCTCGCGCAATGCCGGCATGCTGACCATCGGCGCTTTCGTCGCCGGATTGATCATCGCCACCAGGCGGCGATAGAAATTCATTCGAGGAGTCTTTCATGAGCAAGAGCGAACTGATGCAACAGAAGGCCGAGGTGACCGATATCTACACCGGGATCAAACGGCAGGATCGGAAGAAGCTGGCGCTAGGGCTGTCACGCGCTCTCGCCGAGACCTATGTTCTGTATGTAAAGACCCAGGGCTTTCACTGGAACGTCGTCGGACCGTTGTTCTACGGCCTGCACAAGTTGACCGAAGAGCAATATGAGAACCTGGCCGATGCTGTCGACGAACTGGCAGAGCGCATCCGCGCCCTGGGATATCCCGCGCCAGCGACGCTGGGCGAGTTCATCGCGCTGAGCGCCATCAAAGAGAGCCCGGGCATCGTCAAAGCCGAAGAGGCGATCCGGCAGTTGAACAATGACCATGAGGAAATCTGCCGGACCTTCCGTGAGACCGCTTCGATCGCCGATGAGTTCAAAGACCAGGTGACGGCGGACATGCTGACGGACCGGCTGAAGGCCCATGAGCAGATGGCATGGATGTTGCGGTCGCTGATAGCGAGCTGAGGATTTACGCGTACGGGCATCATTTGCGCTCGTTCGTCGCACGTGATGCCCGCGGGCGATTTCGCACCCGCTGAGTCACCGTTAAATCACGGAATGGAGGTGTAGCATGGAAGCAGCTCGTTTCCGCGAGATTCAAAAGGATATCCCTGGCCACTTTGCCAATCCCGATGGCATCGCCACCGACCGGGATCTCGACTTCGATCAGAAGGCCGCGCTGCTCAAGCAGTGGGAGTTCGATCTCCGGCAGATGATGGTGGCATCGGAGGAGAACATGACCGACGACACCGCCAAGCAGGGCCAAGTGGCGGAGCTGTTGCGCAGCGTCAGGCGCATCCTCAGCGCCTTCGAGCGTGCCGATCCCACTCTGGAGAAGGAAGCCGGCGGCGCCGCCAAGGCCGGCGGCCAGATCACAAAATAGCGCAAGAGAGACTTTCGGACCGGGAACCTTTTTTCGGGTCCGGCATTGATCCGATACGCCGCTGGTACGACCCCCCGCCGATGCCATGGCCAGTGGCGGTTTCCTGCCGAGAGGCGGCCTGCCCGGCCGCCTCTCATTTTCTTTTCAGCCAGGTCATGCCATCATCGGGCCGCGGAACAAGGGTTCGGCCGTGCTGTTGTGACCCTTATCCCGATGCGCCGACTATGGCACGGCGCCGTAGCCTAAGGTGATTTCATGCGCATTCCTGCGATTCTCTCGGCGTTTCTGATTGTCGCGGCCTGCTCGTCGCCCGAGCCGGAGCGGGTCGATTCCAGCAATCCGACGGTGACCTACAAATACTTCGGCGATGCCTATGGCAGCCAATTCGATGAAGTCTCCGCCCGTGCCGCCGATTATTGCAATGAGCAGTTCGGCAAGGCGGTGCGGCTGAAGGATGTCGACGAAGGCAGCGGCGACGAGAATTTCGCCACCTTCGAATGCGTCTGATTCCTGCTCGGATCTAGCGCCGCGTAATGGAAGGCGAACTCCCCCTTGCACAGGCGGCCGTCCGCCTGGGCGCCGCCGCCCTGTTTGGCATGGCGCTTGGCGTCGAGCGGGAATGGCGGCGGAAGCCGGCAGGCCTCAGAACCCACATGCTGGTGGCCCTGGCCGCGGCGACGTTCACCATCCTGACCAACGAACTCTTCCATGCCAGCCTGGCGGTCACGCCGGATTTCAAAGGCCGATCCGGCACGGGTGATCGAAGGCGTGATCGCCGGCGTTGCGTTCCTTGGCGCCGGCACCATCATCCAAAGCCGCGGCGATGTGAAGGGATTGACCACCGGCACCAGCATCTGGCTCGCTGGCGCCATCGGACTGGCATGCGGCGGCGGCTACTACGCCATCGCCGCTATTGTCCTGTCTTATGCACTGATCACGCTTGTCGTTCTCGGCCTCATCGAGGCCCGGCTGAACGGCAAAGCAGCTAAATCAGACAAGGAATAGTTGGCGGCGGGGCGCTTAGATTGCGTCCTTGAGGGCGGCAGGCTTGGTCAGGGCTTCGTTTTCCAGCACATGTCCGGCGTCCAGACCAGCGATCGGGGCGGATTCGGATCTCGGGATCTTCAATCCGTCGCCTGAAAGCAACTGCACCAATTCGCCGCGCGCGCGCGACACCCGGCTCTTGATCGTGCCGACCGCGCAATCGCAGACCGCCGCCGCCTCTTCGTAGCTGAGGCCGCTGGCGCCGACGAGGATCAGCACTTCGCGATGATCGTCGCTGAGCTGCCAAAAGGCGCGGCGGAAATCGCAGAACTCCAGCGCCGCCTGCTGCGTCGCCGGCACTGACTGCACGATCGCCTCGGCATCGTCCAGCGGCACCACGGGCCGGTTCTTGCGGCCCTCGTTGTAAAACAGGTTGCGCAGAATGGTGAACATCCAGGCCTTGAAGTTCGTGCCCGGCTGGAACTGCTCGGCCGCCGACAAAGCGCGGACCACCGCGTCGTTCACCAGGTCATCCGCCTGCTCGCGCCGCCGGGTCAGCGACCGGGCGAAGGCGCGCAAATGGGGCAGCACCTCGACCAGCGCCGCCTGGAATTCCGGTGTGTCGCTAGCTCTCTGGAGTTGCGCCATCCTCTGACCTTTTTTGTGAACTTCTCAGGTTGCGAATCCGGGCAAGCCCGAATTACTGGTCCTTGCTCTTCTTCTCGCGAAGCTTGTCGAGGAGCTCGAGAAATTCCCTGGGCAGGGGCTCGCTCACAACCTCCGAATACATCTGCATCAACTGCGAATCGAACCAATGGTCCAGTTGAGCGGGATTGCCGAAATCCCTGAAGAGGCCATTCGCCGGCTCTCCCGGCTCTGGCTTGGGATCGGACCCGACTGCTGTATTCTCTGAGGTGCCAATCACTTTCTTAATCTCACTCATTGCCACGATCCCCCGCACCGAAACTTGCCACGTGCGTGAGATCCCGATGATCCGATCGCGTGCAAGCTAAACCCCGCGCCGACGGTGCCTGTTCCATGTTTCCTATGTGATGGCCGGTATGCGACTGTTGCGCAAATGCGCAACAGGACCCATGGCGACGGGCCGGACAAATCGCCTTGTACTAGGGAACTCATTTCCCTGGCTAGTGTTCCTCTTCAAGGCGAAAAAATATTCTGTCCGTTCACCATTTGTTCATAACAGTCATCGGTGGGAGATCTTCATGGCAGACCTGGCTCAAGAAATTGCTGTTCGATTGCCGTATCTGCGACGCTACGCACGGGCATTGAGCGGTTCGCAGGCTCGCGGCGACGAGTATATCCGGGTCTGTCTGGAGGTGCTGGTGGAAGAACCGCACCGGATCAGCACTGAAGCCGATATCCGCGTTCAACTTTACCGCCTGTTCCACGATATCTGGTTGCCGATCGCCAAGGTCGAGCCAGTGCCTGCGGTCCCGTCCGGCCGCTCCATTGGCGCCCGGCTGGAGGCGCTGCCGCCGCGGGAACGACAGATGCTGCTGCTGACCGCGCTGGAAGGATTCCCAGTCGATGCCGCCGCCAGCGTCATGCGCATCGCGCCGGCCGAAGCGGCCGTCCTACTGGAGAAGGCCTGGTCGGAAGTGAACCGTCAGCTCGCGACCTCGGTGCTGGTGATCGAGGATGAATTCGTCATCGCCATCGATATCGCGTCGATCGTCCGCGAGCTGGGCCATAGCGTGGTCGGCATCGCCGGCAGCGAACGGGAGGCGGTGGCGCTGGCCAAGGCGAAGAAGCCCGGCCTCGTGCTGGCCGACATCAATCTCGGCGCCGGCGGATCGGGCATCGATGCCGTCAGCAAGATCCTGCAATCCATAACTGTACCCGTGATCTTCGTGACCGCATTTCCCGAGCGGTTGCTGACCGGCGAACGGCCGGAACCGACCTATCTGGTCACCAAGCCGTTCGAGCCCGATACCCTGAAGGCCACGATCTCACAGGCGCTCTCGAATGCCAGCGAGGGAAGTCTGGAGCGGCGCTCCGCTTAGCGGAGTTTGAGGACATTGTGAGGCTGCTCAAGCATCGATTGATGCTGGTGTTCGCGTTGGTTGCCCTGCCCCCAACGCTGATGGGGATTGTCGAGGCGTTCAAGGCATCGAGCGTCAACGCCGACCGGCTGCGCGATTCGGTCCGCAGCTTCGCAGCCCTAGCCTCGACCTATCAGCTGGCCTTGATCGAGAATTCGACCAACCTCCTGCTCGATCTTTCTGTGAGCAAGGATGTGTTCGCCAGCGCCGGCACGGTGGATGAAAGCCGCTGCCCGCCGACCCTGGATCAGGCGATTCGTCCCTATCCCGCTTATGCCTCGCTGGTCGTGCTCGACCGGCAGGGCCGGGCGGTCTGTGCCAATGATGCCGAACACCAAGGCTTTGATGCCAGCAAGGAGAGCTATTTCCAGCAGGCAGTCGCGGCCAAGAGCAAATATCTGAGCGGCTACATGATGGGCGCGCAGCCGCCGGTTCCCATGCTGGTGCTGGCACAGCCGGTGATGTCCGGCGGGGATCAAGTGGCGGCGGTGCTGGCGCTGGCGATCCGCCTCGACAAGCTCAATTCCGGCGAGCAATTCCTCACCCTGCCGACCGATGGCGTGGTCTATCTGCTGGATCGCAACGGCCTCATGCTGCATGGGGCGACGGTGCCGGCCGGACTTGGCGACAGCGGATTGCCCCCGGCTGGCGAAATCACGGCGGCGCAAAGCAACGATGGCGCAACCTTCCAGACGACGGCGAAAGATGGCATTGCCCGTGTCTATGCGGTCTCTGCGCTGGAGAAAGGCAGCCTGTTCGTCCTTGTCGGCGTGCCAAAGACCGGCGGTCCGGGCTGGATCGATCGCGATCTGGTGGCGCAAATCCTGCTGGTGACGGCAATCTGGATATCCGGCGTGCTGGCGGCCTGGCTCGGCACAAGGCTGCTGGTCACACGCTGGACGAGCCGGCTCCTGGTGACCACGTCGGCGCTCAGCAAGGGCAATCTGTCGGCCCGTGCGGACCTCGACGGCGCACCGGCGGAGATCAAGCAACTCGGCGACACGCTGGCGGAAACGGCGGCACGGCTCGATACCCGGCAGAACGAGCTGAAGGCGGCGCTGGAGCAGAAGGAACTTCTGTTGCGGGAGATCCATCACCGGGTGAAGAACAACCTGCAGACCGTCACCAGCCTGCTCAACCTCTACTCGCGTGGCCTCCAGAACGAACCCGCCCGGCAATCCCTGCAGGAAGTGCGCATCCGCGTACAGGCGCTGGCCCTGGTTCACCGGCATCTGTACGAGAATCCCGAGCATCAGTCGGTCAATGCCAAGGCATTGCTGGGCGAACTGTGCCAGCTCATACAGGTCAGTTCCGGCGTGTCGCGCACGCGCGTTTCCTTGTCGGTCGATGTGGCGTCAGTGGATGTGGGCATCGAACATGCCGTCCCACTGGCCTTGCTGGTGACAGAGCTCGTGACCAATTCCCTGAAGCATGCATTTCCGGACAACCGGTCCGGCAAAGTCACCGTCGGGCTGAGCGTCGCGGATGGTGTGGCTGAGGTGGCCGTTTCCGATGACGGCATCGGTCTGCCATCGCCGTCCGAGGACGGCCCGGATATTTTCTCCGCGCAGCCGACCACCCTCGGGTTCTCGCTGGTGCGCGGCTTTGCGACTCAGCTCGGCGCTGAGATCAAGACATTGGGGCGGCCGGGCTCGTCGGTCCTGGTGAGGTTCGCACTAAACAACCCGGGGCCGGAGAAGCCATTGCCTAATGAGCAACAAGCACCACAATGACCGCATAATACGAGAAAAAGGCGGGGGCCTGAATTGAAACGGTTTCAAAGAGCGAAGAACTGGTTCTTTGCCGCAGTGACAGTGGTGTTTCTGCTGCTGGCGGCCAGCAGTTATTTCACCTTTGCGGCGTTCTCTCAGTTGAAGCTGGACCGAGCACAGGCTCTGAAGGACAGCCTGGTGCTGCAGACGGTCCGCCAACTGTTCTCGGAACTGCAGGATGCCGAAACTGGGCATCGCGGCTATCTCCTGGCGCAAGACCCCGCCTATCTCGCACCATATTTGGAGAGCCTGGATAAGCTTCCGCCCCTGCTGCTGCAGCTGCAGACGCTCGCCGAGGACAAGCCTGGCGTGATGCGGAACGTTGCCACACTTCAGGAATCTATCGACGCCAAGCTGGCCGAGATCCGCCACTCGCTCGAGATCACCAAGACACAGGGCTTCGAGGCAGCGCGCCAGCGCGCCATCACCGACTTCGGCAAGCAGGTGATGGATAGGATCCGGGCGCAGGTCGACAATCTGGTCGCACAGATGGACCAGGAAGTCCTGCATAATCGTGAGATCATCACTAGCGGCGTGGATCGGGCAAGGCTGGCGGCGCTGCTGGCCGCGGCCCTGGGCTTGATCGTCGCGGTCGTCGGCGGCATCGCGCTCGGGCGCAATTTCAATCGATTGCAGGCCGCGCAGGAGGAGTTGCGGGAGCAAGCGAGCTTGCTGCAAACCACGCTCGACAATACGCGCGAGGGCGTCGCCGCCTTTGATCCGGTGAAGGGATTGCTGGCGTGGAATCCGCGCTTCTTCAGCTTCGCCGGCTACCCCGATGATTTTCCGCGCTTCGGCCGGCAATTCGGCGAATTCCTGGAGTTCGACCGCGGGCGTGCGGATCGCCTGTTCGATCTCGGAGAAGAAGATGCGGGGATCGCCGGACCGGCGCAGATGTCAAAGCTCAGGCCAAGGTTGCGCGTCGGCGGCCGCGAGTTGGAATGCGCCCATAAGCGCACCGAAACCGGCAGCATCGTCATGACCTGCTCTGACATCACCGAACGGCTGCAGAACGAGCAGGTCGTGCGCCAGGCGCAAAAAATGGAAGCTATCGGTCATCTCACCGGCGGCGTCGCCCATGACTTCAACAATTTGCTGCAGGTCATCGCCAGCAACCTGGATCTCATGGCGCGGCACAAGCAGGATCCCGAAAAGCTGGCTGCCAATATCGAGCATGCCAGCATAGCTGCAACGCGCGGCGCACAGCTCACCGGACAGCTATTGGCTTTCGCCCGCCGCCAGCCGCTGGAACCGGTGGTGGTCAATCTGGGCCGGCGAGTCCGCGCCATGGGCGACCTGCTGCACCGGACGCTGGGCGAAACCATCGAGATCGAGACCGTCGTCGATGCGGGGCTGTGGAACACCTTCGTTGACGTCAACCAGGTGGAGAACACGATCCTGAATCTTGCCGTCAATGCGCGGGACGCCATGCCCCGTGGCGGCAAGCTGACCATCGAGCTGGCCAACGCCGTGCTCGATGAGGATTACGCCCGCTGGCATGACGAGGTGACGGCGGGCCAATACATCATGCTGGCCGTGACCGATACCGGCTCGGGCATGCCCGCCGATGTGGTGGCCCGGGCGTTCGAGCCGTTCTTCACCACCAAGCCGGAGGGCAAGGGGACCGGGCTGGGCCTCAGTATGGTCTACGGCTTCGTCAAGCAATCCAACGGCCACGCCAAGATCTACAGTGAGGTCGGCCATGGCACGACGATCAAGGTCTATCTGCCGCGGTCCCGGCGTCCCGAGGAAGCGGTCGAGTTGTTCGACGACGCGCCGGCGACCGGCGGCAGCGAGCGCATCCTGCTGGTCGAGGATGACGAGGATGTGCGCCACGCCGTCGCCGAGATGACGCGGAGTCTCGGCTATCAGGTGATCGAGGCCAAGGACGGCGAGCAGGCCCTGGAGATACTGCAGAACGGCACCACGGTGGATCTGTTGTTCACCGACGTCGTCATGTCCGGCGCCGTCAGCGGCCGCGTGCTGGCGAACCGTGCCCAGGAGCTCTTGCCATCCCTGGCGGTGCTTTTTACGTCAGGTTACACGGAGAACGCCATCATCCATCACGGGCGGCTGGATGAAGGTGTGCAGCTTCTCAGCAAGCCCTATCGCGAGCCGGAGCTGAGCCGGAAACTCCGCACGGTGCTGGAGGAGAAGCGCAACGCCGACCGGCGGCGCGATGGCTCCCGAAAGGAGGTGTCAGGCATGAATGGGCTTTCCATCCTTCTCGTCGACGACGATGCGCTGATCCGCATGTCCACTGCCGGGATGCTGCAGGATCTCGGCCATAGCGTGCAGGAAGCGGCGCGTGGTGGCGACGCCCTGGACCTCTTGGCCGAGAATCCGTCAATCAACCTGCTGATCGTCGACATTGCGCTGCCGGACATGAACGGAGTCACCTTAGTGGGGGAGGCCAGCAAGAAACGCGCCGATTTGCGGGTGATCTTCGCTTCCGGCCATAGTCCGAAAGCCGTCGATCTCGACCCGCAAAAGGTCAGGTTCGTCTTTCTGTCCAAGCCCTATGACACGCGGCAGCTTGCCGACGCCTTGGCGCGGCTGACATAGGCGGGGCCGCTATTCGGCGGCGGCCGGTGTCGCGTGCTGTTGCGCGGCGAAGTCCCAATTGGCCAGCTTGCCGAGGAAATCCTGCAGAAAGCCTTCGCGGTCGTTCTGGTAGTCGAGATAGTAGGCGTGCTCCCAGAGGTCGCAGCACAACAGGGGACGATGGCCGTCCACCAGCGGTGACTTGGCATCGTGCGTTGCCACGATCTTGAGGCCGCCGTCATTGGCGGCGCTGAGCCATACCCAGCCGCTGCCGAAATGCTCGACACCGGTCTTGACGAAGGTCTCATTGAACTGGTCGAGCGAGCCGAACCCAGTCTCAATCTGCGAGCGCATGTGCTTGTCCGGCTTGCCGCCGCCAGGCGCCATGGAATGCCAGAAGAAATCGTGGTTCCAGACCTGGCCGGCATTATTGAAAATCTTCTTTGCGGACTCGTCGCCGGCGGATTTCCGGATGATGCCTTCCAGTGTCATGTGGGCGTAGGGCGTGTCCTTCACCAGCTTGTTCAGCTTGTCGACATAACCCTTGTGATGCTTGCCGTGATGCAGCTCCACGGCGCGAGCGGAGATCACGGGCCGCAGCGCCGAGCTATCGTAGGGCAGGGGCATCAATGTAAATTGCTTTGCCATGGAATCACCGTTGTCCTGAGTTCCCGCTCCGACACCGTGGAGCCGAGCGAGTTGCCGCCCGGCTCCACCGCGCAGAAGGTACGTTACATCGTCTTGTAGGCCGGCATGCTGTTGAGCTGCTCCTTGCTCAGCGCCGTCGAAACTACGACGGCATCGGCATTACCGGCGAAGCTGAGGTCGTTCCAGCCCAGCAGGACCGGCTTCTCACCCATTCCCAGGAAGCCGCCGACATCAACGACGACGCCGTTGATGCTGCCGTTGGACTGTACGATGACTTCGCTGATCTCGCCGATATTCGTGCCATCGGGCGTGTTCACGCTGGCGCCGATGATCTCGCTGGCACGCATCCCCGGAATGCCGGCGGCCGGCTCGATCGCGGCCTCAGGCGGCGCCACTTCCGGCGTGGTCGCCGTGGTTGAGTCGGCGGTCTGTTCGGTTGTGGAGGCGGGGGGCGTCTCCGGTGTGGCTCCGGCGCGGCCGCGGTGCTCGAGTCAGCGGTGGCTCGGTGGTGGAGGCAGGCGGCGTCTCCGTTGTGGCTTCCGGCGCAGCGGCCGTTGAATCAGCGGCCGGTGCCGGCGGGGTGCGCTCGGCAATATACGGATTCACCGCCACGTCATCGTCGTAGGAGTAGACCATGCCCGGCTTGGCGGTCTCCGGGAACTTGTGCTCCGGCAGCGCCTCGAGCTGTTCCTTGGTCACGTTCGCCATGACCTTGTCGCCGTTCTCGCTGATCGTCAGCTCGTCCCAGTGCAGGGCCACATGCTTCTCGCCCAGCCCGAGGAAGCCGCCGACGCCGGCAATGACATACTTCACGTTGCCGTCACCGTCGATGACGACGCTCTCCACCTCGCCCACGGTCTCGCCGCTCGCGTTCTCGATGTTCTGGCCGATCAGCTTCTGCGCGTCGACGGCCGCGGTTTCCGCGGTCGCCGCGACGGCGTCATGAGGCACGAAGGAAATCGGCGCGGCCAGCAGGCCGATGCCCAGGACGGCTGCGATCGCAGTGGTTGAAAGATGCTTGTTCATGTTCCCTCTCCGGTCTTCGTAAAGTTGAGTTTCCACGGCCCCGTGGATCACCCACGCTGACCTGATGAGAAAGAAACAGCCCCTAAGTAAGAGGGTTCCAAATTCGTCGGGCCCTTGAACCGGTTTCCATATGGAATCATAGGGAGTTGCGATTGGGAACAGATGGGTCCGCAAATGGTTGTTTGACGCCACAACTGAAATGCGGAGACGTACAAATGCGATATCTCATTGCCTGGCTGCTCGGCGTGCCACTGTCGGTGCTGGTTATCATCTGGCTGATCTGGGGCTAGTCGCCGCACCGCGGAACCATCCTCCCGCGCTGGCATTTTTCTAGAAGGGTCCGATTTGGGCCGGCCCAGCCTGCCGGCATAGCCGGCGTAATTTCTGGAGGAGATTGATAATGCAGAATAAGAATCCCGCCAATACCGGCGGCAAGGACAAGGTGCCTGGCTATCCCCAGGACAAGAATCCGGCGGGCACGCCGGATCCGCGCCCCGAGGAATTCCCGGGCAAGGCGCCGGATATCTATGCCGGCAAAAAGTATCGGGATGCCAAGGACAGCGGTTCGGAAAAGCAGCCGCCGGAACGCCGGGATGTTGGCCGCGAGAATCCGGACGTCAACCAGGCCCGCCGCAAAGAGGAAGGCAATCCTGAGCGTGGCAATGTCGAAAGCCCAGGCGGCGACAATCGCGGCCGCGAGTCGGGTCGCGGCGAGGAGCGCCGTTAGCTCTTAGCTGAGTTTGCGAAAGCTGAGCGGAGAAGTCGCACGGCTTCTCTTGCTCCGCTTTGCAATTTTTATCGGAGGTCTCCCATGACGGAAAAACAGCGGAACGAGGGCGAGGGCAATCGTACGGCTGCCCGCGCCTACAACCGGGCAACCAAGGAATTTGCGCGCTCCGGCAAAGTCGAGGAGCAAGCGAAACGCGCGGAGCAAGCGGTCGACGGTCCGCAGAAGGCCGAGCTCGAACGCGCGGAACAAGCCGGCAAGAGCAAATCTCGTGGCGAGGATCCGGCCGTGCTGCGCAAGAACGACGCAGGCTGACCGCGGACTTCGGCGGAACCCTGTTAAACCGCTGGCGTTCTTATATTAGTGCCGTCGACAACGGCGGGACTCATTGATTGATACGATAGTACAGATGAGGAGATTGTCATGAATCAGGAACAAGCTTCCGGCAACTGGAAGATCTTCAAGGGCAAGGTGAAGGAGCAGTGGGGCAAGCTCACTGACGATGACCTGAAGATCCTCGAGGGCAACCGCGACCAGCTCGTCGGCAGCGTGCAGAAGCGCTACGGCATCGCCAAGGAAGAGGCGGAGCGGCAGGTCAACGAGTTCCGCAATCGCAACTCGGACATCTTCCGTAACTAACGCTGCCGTCGCTGGGTAAGCGAAGGTCGGAGAGTAGTCCGGCTCCCATATTGGCCCGGCATCAGGTCCGATCGACGGGCCAGGAGACGGATGAAGCGCGGATCGCCCGGGAGCCTGCCCAATGTTCCCGCGGCGGTCCGTGTCTTACTTCAGGTTAACGTCGCGCTCTAGCCTCCTGGTACGGGAACCAATCTTTTTCCGGCGCATTGATACGCCAGACCAATGCACGGAGGCGCAATATGCTCGGCACCATCCTTCTGATTATCCTGATCCTTCTCCTGCTGGGAGCGATTCCCGCTTGGCCCTACAGCAGAGGCTGGGGATATGCGCCCGGCGGCCTGATCTCGGTCGTGTTGATCATCGTCGTGGTGCTGTTGCTGACGGGCCGGATTTAAGCGCCTCACTCTCTAGGCCCTGAACCGGGCCAGAGCAGATTCATCGAAGTCGATGCCAAGGCCCGGCCCCTGGGCGGTGATTGTACCGTCCTTCAGGGCAATAGGCCTGGTGAGTATCGCACTGGCCTTGTCCAGATGTTCGATCATGTGCGCCGTCGGCGTCACGGCCAGGAGATGCGCACTGGCTTCCACGAAGATGTGGCTGGAGACCGGGATGTTACGGACTGCCGCGAGAGCGGCGGCCTGCATCCATCCGGTCACACCGCCGATCTTCATGACATCAGGCATCGCGTGATCGCTGGCGCCGGCAGCCAACGCTGCCGCCATGCCTTCAGGGAACCACCAGTTCTCTCCCGTCTGAATCGGCACGCCACAGGCGTGCCTGACGGCAGCATGGCCCGCGAGGTCCTCGGCCTTCACCGGCTCTTCGATCCAATGCAGGCCGAACTCGGCCAGTCGGCGTATCCGCCGGATGGCTTCCGGAACAACAAGTGACTGGTTGTAGTCGGCCATCAACAAGACGTCCGGCCCGGCGATGCTGCGGACCATCTGCAGCGCCGCGACATCGCCGGCGAGGTCGCCGCCGCCGACCTTGATCTTGATGGCGCGAAAACCGCGGGATAGCGATGCTTCGATCGCCGGACCATCGGCGGCCGGATCCAGTATGCCGAAACTGTCATAGGCCATGATTGGCCTCGGCGCGCCGCCGAGGAGCGTTGCAACCGGCAAATCGGCGGCCCGGCCCAGCACATCCCACAGCGCCATATCGATTCCGGAGATCGCCATGCCGACAAGGCCCTGCCAGCCGAGCAGCCTGAATCGCCGGTCCCACTGCGCCATGATCGCCAGAGGCGCAACGACCCCGTGCCGGAGTTCCGCCCCGATATCGATCACCAGGCGGTGCAACGCAGGCAGTGCCGCCGGCGTATAGGCGAATATGTAAGCCCAGCCGATGGGCCCCTCGCGGGTTTCCAGCTTGATGATGACGAGTGGCGCGGCCGGTATCGTTCCGACGGCGGTTCGGATCGGCCGTGACAACGGAATCACGGCGGCCGTGGCATTGATATTGCGAATCGTCAGTTGTGGCAGCGCCATGGCATGAACTCCCTTGCGCACGCATACTCGCTGAGTTCCAATTCCCCGCCTATTCACTCATGAGTCTACTTTTCCGGATGCGCCGGACCGCCGAAGTCACACGCGAGAAGATTCTGGGGAGCGCTTACACGCTGTTTTTCCGGCGCGGGTATTCCCGCGTTGGCGTCGAGGACATCGCCAAGGCGGCCGGCATCACGAAGCGGACCCTGTACAGCCATTTCGACAGCAAGGACGCGCTGATCGGCGCAGTGCTGCAGCGGCAGCATGAGCATGCCCAGGCGGCAATTGAGCGCTGGGCCCAAACGCTCGCCGGGCCTTTGCCGGCGGCAATTGACCGGTTGTTCGCTGAAATGGCGAACTGGGCGGCAATGCCGCGCTGGGCCGGCGCCGGCTTCACGCGCATCGCCATGGAACTCGCCGACCTGCGCGGCCATCCGGCGCGGCTGATCGCCCGCAAGCACAAGGAGGCCGTCGAAAGCAGGCTAGCCTCGGCTCTAGGATCTCCCGAGACCGCAGCACAACTAATGCTGCTGCTCGAGGGAGCGATGGTGATGCTGGTGATCAGCGGCGACCGGCGCTATGCCGAAGCGGCCGCCGCGGCGGCAAAGCGGCTGGTTGCAAAAGTGAAATGAGCCTCGTCTGCGCGGGCCTGGGCCTTGTATTTGGAGCCCTCCTAGGCTTTGCTTGTTTCGACAGCGCAATTTCCGGCCGCAGATGCCGGATCGTTCAACAAAGGACAGCCGGATGCCGACGATATTCGTGGCCAGCAGCAAGACCGTCCAGGAATGGGCCGGCGATGTCGGCTTGAGCAAGAACATCTACAAGATCGGCGTCGGCGAGGATACCGCCGAAGCGGCCGTCGAGGCGATGAACGCGGAAACCTATGCCGGCGTCGGTGACTGGGTGCTGATCAAGAAGGAAAAGGCCGGCAGCGCGGAAGAGGCAGAGCTGATCGCCCGCCTGGCCGGCAAGGAAAAGGAAATCGATCCCAACTACTACCCGAAGATCCGCGGCGCCCGCGGCCTGTTCCGCATCAAGGTGCAGAATGTCGCTTCGGCAAAGCTGGTCCAGCGCGCCCTGGCGGGCGAACCGGATCTGCAGGCTTCGGCCAAGCTCAAGCCGAAGGAGATCGCCGAATACATGATCCGCAACGCCCTGCCCTGATGCGGCGCGGCCGCTGCGGCGTTAACCATCTCTCGGCGTCATCCTCAATGAATCATTACGATTTCCTCGCCTTCAGCACAAAATACGGCGATTCCGAAATCAATAATTAACCCGACTTTAAGCGCCTCGCGCGCATGCTCCTCGCAAAGCTGCTGAATTTCGGGCGGCATCGTTAACCCGTTGACGAGGAGTAGCGAAGGTGCGGCTAGGTGACATTCTGATCGCGCGCGGCCTTGTATCGCAAAAGGACGTGCAGCGCGCCGTTGAGTACCAATCGCGCGCCGGCGGGCGCCTCGGCGACATCCTCGTTGCCATGCGGGCCGTTAGCCATGAAACGCTCGAGGCCGTGCTGCACGATGCGCCGGAAGCGCCGCGCACGATCGACGGCACCGGCATCGACGGCGTCGAGCTCATGAAGCTGATGATCAAGGACATGTATGTCGGCAGCCGCGAGCTGCCGTCCGACCTGGCCGAGGATCTCGGGCTTTCCGGCCATGTGATCCGCGAACTCATTCAGATGGCGACGACCCGCAAGCTCGTCGAGGCACTGGGCAATACCGGCAAGGCAATCATGGAGCTGCGCTACGGCCTGACCGACACGGGCCGCCGCTGGGCCGTTGAGGCGCTGGAGCAATGCAGCTATTCCGGCGTGGCGCCGATTCCCCTCGCCGAGTTCCAGGATCGCGTGCAGGGACAGAAGATCACCAACGAGCGTATCGACCGCGATACGCTGTCGCAGAAATTCAGCGATCTCATCGTCAATGACACGTTCCTGCGCCGCATCGGCCCGGCCGTGAATTCCGGCCGCGCCGTTCTGCTCTATGGTCCGCCGGGCAACGGCAAGACTTCGATCGCCGAGCGCGTCAGCGCCATTTACGGCGATATCATCTATGTGCCGCAGGCCATCGAAGTGGACGGTCAGATTATCAAAGTGTTCGATCCCGCGCTGCACAAGCCAGTGCAGACCAATTCGCAGGAAGACGAGTCCAATTCGATCCGCAAGGAATCGCTCGATCGCCGTTACGTCGCCTGCAAGCGGCCGGTGGTGATCACCGGCGGCGAATTGACGCTGGAAATGCTGGATCTGCGCTACGATCCCGTCGCCAAGTACTATGAGGCGCCGCTGCATATCAAGGCGCTGGGCGGCACCTTCCTGATCGACGACTTCGGCCGCCAGCTCGTCAGCCCGGCCCAGCTGCTCAACCGCTGGATCGTGCCGCTGGAAAGCCGGGTCGATTTCATGAAGCTGCATACCGGCAAGACCTTCATGATCCCGTTCGACGAGATCGTCATCTTCTCGACCAACCTCGAGCCTTCGGATCTGATGGATCCCGCCTTCCTCCGCCGTATTCCCTACAAGCTGGAGATCAAGGCGCCGACCCGCGAGGAATATCGCCGCATCTTCCGCCTGATCGCGCAGCAGCGCGGCGTGGAGCTGCCCGACGATGTGCCGTCGATCGTCATCGAAGAGCTGCAGACCAACAACGGCTTCCAGCTCGCCTGCTATCAGCCGCGTTTCGTCGTCGATCAGGTGATCGCGGCCTGCAAGTATCTGGGCATTCCCACGACCTTCAGCCCCGAACTTGTGCTCGACGCGCTCGGCAACATGTTCGTCAACGGCAATTGGTCGCAAAAGTCTCAATCGATGGCCGCCTAAATCCGGCAGCTCATCGTTTGTGGGAAATGGGGCGCGACGGCGCCCCATTTTCGTTTGTGTAATTGTTATCCACAGGACGATGGCCCCGGGATTTTTCCTTGACGGTCCCCTCCCCGGTCTTTAGGTCTGAAAATCATTAACTATCGTAAACATCACCCCAGCGTCGCTTCAGGCGCAAAATTCTCGAAAGCATTTACTATCCGTTAAGGTTGCCGCGCTTTCATGTTTGGAATTGTGGCGAGATTTTGTCAGGGGGCCAAGCGAGCGTTTTTCGCAAGTGCCCGCGGATTCAGGAGGGGCCATGAATCAGCGGACGGTCGAGAAATCGACCATTGATCGGCGTGCGGCGTTGCGGTTGGGGCTGGGGGCGCTATGCGTCTTCCTGCCGTCGGCGTCGATGGCAGCGACAATCACCGGTGGCAAGCGCTCGATAAGCCTTGCCAATCTTCACACCGGCGAGAGTTTGAAGTCCACATATTGGGTCGACGGAAGCTACATTCCGGAAGCCCTGGCGGAGATCGATCGGAACCTGCGGGACTTCCGCACCGGGGACGTGCATCCCATCGATCCGCAGCTGGTGGATCTACTGTACGACCTCAAGCTGAAGATGCGCAGCAAGGCGCCCTTCGAGGTGATATCGGGCTATCGCTCGCCGGCGACCAACGCGCAGCTCGCATCGGCGAGCGGCGGCGTCGCGCGCAAGAGCTTCCATCTGCGCGGCATGGCCATCGACATCCGGCTGCCGGACCGGAACCTCCGGCAATTGCGCAAGGCGGCACTTTCGCTCCGGCGCGGCGGCGTCGGCTACTATCCGAAGCCTGATTTCGTCCATGTGGATGTCGGGCCGGTACGGACCTGGTAGCCTGCCGCGGTCAAAAGCGTAGCGCCAGTACCTCGCCTCTCGTTTCGACCACCGTTTGCGCGGGCCACACCGCGACGCGGTATTCATCCGCATTTCCCAGGAAGAGCGGCCGCTTCGGCAACCGCAGAATGCCGCCTTGGAAGAATGAGATGATGACTCCCTGGGGATTTGCTTCTGCCCAGGCGAGTGCCGCGGCCTGATCCGTCAGCACCACGGGCGGCCGCGGCAGCCGGCCGGCAAAATCGAAAGCCCCGTCATATCCGCCGGCGATCGCCACAGGCGCGCCGCGTTCCTCCAATTGCCGGATCTGGCCCGCGATGGGCTCCAGGTCGAAATAGCTGTGCAGCGTCGTCCTGAACTCCAGGTTGACCGCCGCCGACAGCAGCACGGGCAGCAACGCCACCTGCAACAGCCGCGTCTGCAGGGTTTGCAGTGTCAGCAAGGTCAGGACATAGCTGCCAAGCAACAGCAGCATGCCCGATCCCAGACTGATGCCGCCGAGCCAGAGCGGCAAATCCTCGGCGAAGAGGTCCTGCCAGAGCGCATTGAGATGCGCCACCGGCACGATGTTCAGCAGAAAGAAGAACAGGCAGACGAACAAGGCGGTCAGACCGGGAATGGCGGCGTGGAAGTCCTTCGCCCGGCCTGCGTGGCTTGCCAGGATCCGCGCCGCGAGCACGGCCAGCGGCGGCAGCACGGGAAGGACACCATAGGATGGCGAGCCGCTGGCGATTCCCACGATAGCACCGCTGGCGGCGGCGAGCAGGCAAAAGCGGCCCGCGGGCTGATCGAACAGTGCGCGCCCCCGCCGGGCCGCACGCCAGAGGACCCGCCACCAGAGCCAGGGATAGAACGCCAGCGGCAGGATGACGGCGTACCAATAGAACGGCCGGGTCACGCCGACCCGATCGATCGGCGTATAGGCTGGAAGACGCCACAGCCAGCTGTCGCGAAAGCCGCTATCGCCGACGACTAAGCCATAGATGATGGCGACGATGACGGCGGCAATCGCCAGCGCCAGGGCGCAGCCGGCAAACCACCGGCCCCGCAGCGCCGTCCAGGGGTTCGGCGCGATCCAGGGCAAGAGAACGGCGATCGGCAAGAGCGTCAGCAGCGCGACCGGGCCGGCGGCCGCGATGCCCAACCCGGCTGCACCGCCGGCGACAATCCAGCCGCGCCGCCTGCCCTCGCGCCAGGCGATAGCCAAACCGCAGAGCGCCAGCACATGGAAGGGCAGGAAGCAGAGTTCGGGCAGCGTCATGACTGCATAGGCCGCGATGCCGCCGCTGCCGGCGAGAATGAACGGCGCGTATCGGGGGGCTTCTTCTTCATCGCCCCAGATCAGTCGCGCCAGCGGCCGCGTCGCCCAGATCGCCGCCAGCAGAAACAGCCCGGGCAAAAGTCGGACCCAGAAATCCTCGACACCGAACAAACGCCAAGCCGTCAGCATAAGGGTTGTAAACAGCGGCGGCAGTTCACCAGGCGACGCCGGCAGATAGGAGACACCCTCCTGATTCTGCCAGAGCCACCAAAGTGCCGCGTGCAACGGCAACTCCACGGATACCAGCGGCGGCCGCGCCAGTAGCGCCGGCACGGCCATCGCCAGCCAAAGCAGCGTCGGCCAGATCAGTTGCCGATAGCCGGTGAAATTGCGGCGGGCCCGGCGCTCCGGCCCGCCATCCGCCGCGATGCCGCCGATGTCACTTGTTGACATCGTAGGTGATCGTCCAGGGCTCGGCCTCGGCGGCGGCAATCCACGATTGCATGGCCGGCAGCGCGGTGACGGCTGCGACATAGCCGGCGCAGATGCCGTCCAGCGGCACGCCATAGGTGACGAAGCGTGTGGTAACTGGCGCGAACATCGCATCGGCGATGGTGAACCCGCCGAACAGGAAAGGCCCCGGCCCGTTGGCGCCTGAAGCACCATACCTCTCCCGGCAGTCGCGCCAGATTTGGGTCACGCGGGCGATGTCGGCGGCCGCCTTTTCCATGCGTCCCGGGATCTTGAGGCGGCTGCGGATATCCATGGGCAGCCAGGTCCGCAATGTGGCGAATGCAGCATGCATTTCATTGGCGACCGAACGCGCCACTGCGCGCACGTCACGATTCTGCGGCCACAGCCGGGCCGCTGGAAATGATTCCGCGGCGTACTCGCAGATCGACAGCGATTCCCACAACGTCAATTCGCCATGCGTCAAAACCGGCACCCGTTGCGATGGCGTGTGTCGTTGCAGCAGCTCCACCGTCTCCGGCCGGTGCAGCGGTATCATCACTTCCTTGAATTCAGCGCCCGCCTGCTTCAAGGCAAGCCACGGCCGCAACGACCAGGAGGAGTAGTTCTTGTTTCCGATGTAGAGCGTCGATTCGCTCATAATGATCCTTGTTCGATGTTCCGGCGATTCGCCAAGCCGGCCAAGCTACCAGACACTCGGGCAAGGTGGCTACGCCGCGTCCCGCTTTGGACTTTGCTTTCTGTCATTTTCCGGTCATGCTGCCAACAAGGGGAAACACGGATTATCGGCAGCTAGAATATCCGGCACATTCACCGGAACGCGGCCGACGGCAAAGATGGGGAGTTCGCGGCAGCGTGCGTGTGCATTTCGTCGATCGCGGCGGCCCGGCGGCCATTCGCGTCTATCCCGTGACCGAGAGGGATCTGCCGCGATTTCTCGCGAAGAATCCGGCGCGGATCGGCGCGAACGCGAAGAAGTGGCTGGCGCTCGGCGATTTCCGCGGCAAGCCGGGATCGGTGATCTGGCTGCCCGACAAAAGCGGCCGGCCCAGCGTGGTTCTCCTGGGAATCGAGGGCGACCGCGATATCTGGTCCTATGCCGCGCTACGCCAGGCGCTGCCGGAAGGCGTATACCGCATCGATGCCGAACTCTCGCCCGATGCCGCGACGCGCGCAGCCCTGGGCTGGGCGCTCGCGGGCTACAACTTCAGCCGCTACAAGAAGTCGGCCCGCAAACGCTCGCATCTGGTGTGGCCGAAATCCGCCGACCGCGGCGCCGTGACCCGCACCGCCGACGGCATCTTCCTGGTGCGCGATCTCATCAACACGCCGGCCGGCGATATGGGGCCGGAGGAACTGGCGGATGCGGCGAAGACGGTCGCCCGCGGCGGCGGCGCCAAGTTCAGCGCCATCGTCGGCGACCAATTGCTGCGGCAGAACTATCCATCGGTCCACGCCGTCGGCCGCGCCAGCAGCCGGCCGCCGCGGCTGATCGACATCGCCTGGGGCAATAGCGGCCCGCTGATCGCGCTGGTCGGCAAGGGCGTGTGCTTCGACAGCGGCGGCCTGGATCTGAAGCCCGCCAATGGCATGCTGCTGATGAAGAAAGACATGGGCGGCGGCGCCCATGTGCTGGCGCTGGCGCAGATGATCATGGCGGCCCGCCTGCCGCTGCGCCTGCGGGTGCTGGTGCCGGCGGTCGAGAACAGCGTTTCCGGCAATGCGTTCCGGCCGCTCGATGTGCTGCAGACGCGCAAGGGCCTTACCGTCGAAGTGGGGAACACCGATGCGGAAGGCCGGTTGATCCTGAGCGATGCGCTGGCCGAAGCCTCGACGGAGAAGCCTGCCCTGATGATCGATTTCGCCACCCTGACGGGTGCGGCGCGGGTGGCGCTGGGCACCGACCTGCCGGCGATGTTCAGCAATGACGATGCGACGGCCGAAGCGCTGCTCCGTCACGGCCTGGCGCAGGACGATCCGCTCTGGCGGCTGCCGCTGCACAAGGGCTATCGCAGTCAGCTCGACAGCACTGTTGCCGACATCAACAATGTCTCCGAAGGCGGCTATGGCGGCGCCATCACGGCCGCGCTGTTCCTGCAGGAATTCGTTGAACCTGGCATTCCCTGGGTCCATATCGATCTCATGGCCTGGAATCTGGCGAATCGCCCTGGCCGTCCCAAGGGTGGCGAGGCGATGGGTCTCAGGGCCGTCTATGCCCTGATCGCCGAAAAGGCGGCGGCCGGCGCGGTAGCGAAGGGGAGGAGCCGATGACAAATGTGTGGCAAGAGCTCCTGGCGGCAAAACGCGAAGCCAGTGGACGCTGGCTGTTCTTCCGCCGCGCCCTGGTTCATCCGCTGCAGCTTTTTTCGCCCCTGCCGTCGTCGGCATCGCTGGGGCGTCTGGTGGCACGCCACATACCCGATCTCGCGCGGACCAAGGTGGTGGAGATCGGCGGTGGGACCGGCGTCATCACGCGTGCCCTGCTGGAGGCCGGAGTGGCGCCGGATCGCCTGATCGTCGTGGAAATCGACGAGGAACTTGCCGACTATCTGCGGCGCCAGTTCCCGGATGTCCGGGTCGTCAGCGGCGATGCGGCGCGGCTGCCCGAGTTGCTCCCGCCGTCCTGGCGCGGCTCGGTCGGAACCGTGATCAATGGCATCCCCATGGCCGTGCTTTCCGCCACCGCGCAGCAGCAGCTGTTTGACGCACTGCTTGGCGCGCTAGGCGCCGGCGGCCGCTATCTACAGTATACCTATTCCTTGTTCTCGCCTTTGCAGGCGCGCCGGCTCGGTCTGCAGGCGCGGCGTCTCGGCATCACCTTCGGCAACTTCCCGCCGGCGTCGCTCTGGACCTATCGGCCGCGTCCGGACGCCGGCTGACTCCTAATAGCCCTTCGTCAGATCCACCAAATTCTTCGGAGGCTTTCCCGCCGAAACCGACTGCATGCCCTCGAGGATTCCGGCGGCAGCGGTCTCGGCAAACGTCTGCCCAGCTACATGGGGCGTCACCCGCACCTTCGGATGCACCCAGTAGGGATGATCCGCCGGCAGGGGCTCTTCATGGAAGACGTCGAGCGTGGCGCCGGCGATGTGTCCGGAATCCAGGGCCGCGATCAGGTCGGCATCCACCACATGGCCGCCGCGGGCGGCATTGATGACGAACGCGCCCGGGGGCAGCGCCGCCAGCGTGCGCGCATCGATGATGCCGGCGGTCTCCGGCGTGAGCGGCAGGATGCAGACCAGGATCTCTGTCCGCTTTAGGAAAGGCAGGAAACCGCTCTCGCCGTGGAAGCTCTGCACATCAGGCAATGATTTCGGCGAGCGGGTCCAGGACGCCACGTCGAAGCCGAACATCAGCAGCTTCTCCGCTGCATCGCTGCCGAGCACGCCCAGGCCCAGCAGCCCGACCTTGCGGTGGCGCGCCAGGGGATAGATCAGCTGGTTCCACTCCCGGCGCCGCTGCAGCGCATCGAACTCATCCTGCCGGCGGTGATAATGCAGCACATGCTGCACGACATACTCGGTCATGCTGCGGGTCAGGCCGTCATCCACCAGCCGCACGATCGGCACCTGCCGCGGCAAATCGGGGTCCTTCACCAGGTGATCGACGCCGGCGC
Source organism: uncultured Alphaproteobacteria bacterium (assembly GCA_963810485.1). Lineage (GTDB taxonomy): Bacteria > Pseudomonadota > Alphaproteobacteria > Dongiales > Dongiaceae > DATKFM01. Next base: position 1,044,031 of record CAWENQ010000004.1, on the reverse strand, counting down.
CGAGCCAGAAGATCGCCTTGGCATTGGGATAGCGCTTGAGATCGCCCGGCTTGTGCTTCCAGGCGAGGATGAACTCGATCTCCTCCGCACGTCCGATGTCGGGCCAGACGCGAAAATCGATTCCGGGCACCAGCCGCGTCAGCAGCGCCCGCCATTGCGGCGCGTCTTCCGACATCATGCCCGGACAGTTATAGAGGACGATCACGGCGCGCTACGATTTCAGGTCTTGACCACGCCGGTCTCGACCGCTTCCAGGTTGAAGGCGGCGGCCATCAGCGCCTGCGTATAGGCGTGCTGCGGCCGGTTGAAGATCTGCTCCGCCGGCCCATGCTCCATCACCTTGCCGCCCCGCAGTACGATAACCTCGTCGGCGAGCGCGCGGACCACCCGCAGATCGTGGCTGATGAACATATAGGCCAGGCGGTTCTTCACCTGGAGATCGCGCAGCAAATCGACGATCTGCGCTTGCACCGACATGTCCAGCGCCGACGTCGGCTCGTCCAGCACGACGAAGCGCGGCTTCAGGATCATGGCGCGGGCGATGGCGATGCGCTGCCGCTGGCCGCCTGAGAATTCGTGGGGATAGCGGTCGCGCGTCTCCGGATCCAGGCCGACTTCCTTCAGCGCGCCGACGATAAGATCTTCCCGCTCCTCCTCGGTGCCGCCGAGATTATGCACCTTGAGTCCTTCGGCGACGATTTGTCCCACGGACAGCCGCGGCGAGAGAGACCCATAGGGGTCTTGGAACACGATTTGCATCTGCCGCCGCAATGGCCGCATCTCACCCGAGCGCAGCCCGTCGATCTTCTTGCCGTCGAAGGCGATGGCCCCCTTGCTCTCGATCAGCCGCAGCAATGCCAGCCCCAGTGTCGTCTTGCCCGAGCCGCTCTCGCCCACCACGCCGACCGTATGTCCTTCACGCACATTGATGGAGACGCCGTCCACGGCCTTCACGTGATCGACGGTATGGCGCAGCACGCCGGCCTTGATCGGGAACCACACCTTGACGTCATCGCCCGTCATGACCATCGGCGCGTCGGCCGCCGCCGCCGCGGGCCGCCCCTTGGGCTCGGCGGCCAGCAGCTTGCGCGTGTATTCATGCTGCGGCCGGCTGAACACCTCGGCCACCGGGCCTTGCTCGACGATCTTGCCGTCGGTCATCACGCAGACCCGCTGCGCCTGCTTGCGCACGATGCTGAGGTCATGGCTGATCAGCAGCATGGCCATGCCCAGCTTGGCCTGCAGTTCCCGCATTAGTTTCAGGATCTGCGCCTGGATGGTGACGTCCAGCGCGGTCGTCGGCTCGTCCGCGATCAACAGGTCCGGATCGTTGGCCAGCGCCATGGCGATCATCACCCGCTGCCGTTGTCCGCCCGACAACTCGTGGGGATAGGCCGACAGGCGTTTCTCCGCATCGGAAATGCCCACCAGCCGCAGCAATTCAAGCGTGCGCACCCGCGCCTCGCCGCGGCTCATGCCCTTATGCAGAATCAGCACTTCGTTGACCTGCTTCTCGATGGTATGCAGCGGGTTCAACGACGTCATCGGCTCCTGGAACACCATGGCGATGTCATTGCCGCGGATCTTGCGCATGGAATCTTCGCTGGCGCCGACCAGCTCCTGGCCCCGGAATCGGATGCTGCCGCCGGGATGGTGCGCAAGCGGGTAGGGCAGAAGCTGCATGATCGCCAGCGCTGTCACCGACTTGCCCGAGCCGCTCTCGCCGACCACGGCGACAGTCTCGCCCTTGGCTATCTCAAAAGAGATGCCGCGCACGGCCTTGACTTCGTTGGCGCCGCGCCCGAACGAGACATGGAGATCGCGGACCTGGAGGAGGGGTTCGGTCATACGCCGGTCACTTTGCAAATGTCTTGCGTGGATCAAAGGCATCGCGCACGGCTTCGCCGATGAAGATGAGGAGCGTCAGCATGGAGCCAGTAATGATAAATCCGGTCATGCCGAGCCATGGCGATTGCGGATTGGCCTTTCCCTGCAGCAGCAGTTCGCCCAGAGATGGGGACCCAGGCGGCAGACCGAAGCCCAGGAAGTCCAAGCTTGCGAGCGCTGTCACTGACCCCGCGAGCGTGAATGGCAGAAAGGTGAGCGTCGCCACCATGGCATTCGGCAGCACATGCCGGAACATGATGGTGATATCGCCGATCCCGAGAGCCTTGGCCGCACGGACATACTCGAAATTCCGAGCCCGCAGGAATTCCGCCCGGACAACGCCAATCGGCCACATCCAACCGAACAGGAGCATGATCGCCAGCAGCCACCAGAAACTGGGGGTGATCACGCTGGCCAAGATGATCAGCACGTAGAGGACCGGCACCGAATCCCAGATTTCCAGAAAGCGCTGAAAGAGGAGATCGGTCCAGCCGCCAAAATAGCCCTGAATTGCCCCGGCGCAGACGCCGATGATCGTACCCAAAATCGTCAAGACGAACCCGAACAATACGGATATTCGAAAACCGTAGATGCCACGCGCCAGAACATCGCGTGCCTGGTCGTCGGTGCCAAGCCAATTCTTGGCGGAAGGCGGCGACGGCGCAGGTTCTGTGAGGTCCGTGATTACGGTATCATAGCGATATGGAACCAACGGCCAGATAATCGTTCCCTTCTGCTGAATGAGGTCGATGACGTAGGGATCCCGATAGTCGGCTTCCGTTTCGAACTCGCCGCCGAACTCCGTCTCGGCATAGGACTTGACGACCGGAAAATAGTAATCGCCATCGTACACCACGAGCAGTGGCCGATCATTGGCGATGAACTCGGCCGGCAATGCGAACAGAAACAAGAAAGAAAAGACCCAGAAGGCCCAAAAACCTCGCACATTGCATCGAAAGTTGCGCAAACGCCGCGCGGTCAACGGCGTTATCTTGAATCCCAGGAATCGGATTTTCGGCGCGCCTTTCATATGGCTCGCTTCTCGAAATCGATGCGCGGATCAACGATCGTGTAGGCAATGTCGCCGATAAGCCGCATCGCCAGGCCGAGCAGGGTAAAGAAGTAAAGCGTGCCGAAGATGACGGGATAGTCGCGCTTGATCACCGCTTCCCAGCCCAACAGGCCAAGGCCGTCGAGCGAAAAAATGCTTTCAACGAGCAGCGCGCCGGTGAACAGAATTCCGATAAATGCGGCGGGAAACCCCGCGATGACGATCAGCATGGCGTTGCGGAATACATGACCGTAGAGCACCTGCCGCTCCTTCAGGCCCTTGCTGCGCGCGGTCACGACATACTGATTGTGGATCTGATCGAGGAAGGAGTTCTTCGTGAGCATGGTGAGGCCGGCAAAACTGCCAATGATCAGGGCGAACAAAGGCAATGCCATATGCCAGAAGTAATCGACAACCAGCTCGAACGGGCCCATCTGACGCCAATCGTCGGAAACCAGCCCCCGCAGCGGGAACCATTGGAAATAGCTGCCGCCTGCAAACAGGATGATGAGAAGAATTGCGAACAGGAATCCCGGGATCGCGCTGAGGCCGATGATGATGCCGCTGCTCCAGATGTCGAAGCGTGAACCATCTCCCGTCGCCTTGGCGATTCCCAGGGGAATGGAGACAAGATACATGATGAGCGTCGTCCAGAGCCCTAGCGATATGGACACGGGCATCTTGTCGATCACGAGATCGACGACACGGCGGCCGCTGAACAGGCTTTCGCCGAAATCGAACACGACGTAGCCACGGAGCATTTCGAAGAAACGCACATGCAGCGGCTTGTCGAAGCCGAACTGCTTTTCGATTTGCTTTATGATCTCGGGGTCCAGGCCCTGTGCGCCGCGATAGCGGCTGCTCGCATTTCCGCCGGTTTGCTGAGATTGCTGCTGTCCGCCCTGTATATCGCTCCCGGAACCCGAGAATCGGGACGTGGGATCGACGGCCGTGCCCCGCAACTCCGAAATGATCTGTTCCACCGGACCGCCGGGCGCTACCTGAATGATAATAAAGTTGATGACCATGATGCCGAACAAGGTCGGGATCATCAGGAGAATTCGGCGGATGATATAGGCTAACATAACGGTGCCGGCTTACTATGAGCGGTTATCATCGGCGCTGCATGATGACTTGGCGCCGGTCACTGGGAAGAACTGCCGGAGCTGGTGATCCACCAGGTGCCCGGAAATCCGACATTATACTTCGGCTTCCGCGCCGGATACTCGAACTTGTTCCAGTAAGCGATCCAGCTTTCGTGATTGAAATAGCGGGGAATGCAATACTCGTTCCACAATAGAACCCGATCCAGCGCACGGTTTGTCGCCTTCAAGGTTTCCAGATCCTTGGCCGATATTATCTGTTCAATCAGGGCATCGACCACGGGGTCCTTGATGCCGATAGAGTTCGCCGATCCTCTAACATCGGCCGCCGCAGAGCCGAAATAGGACCGCAGCTCCGGTCCCGGAGGCGGAAAGAAGTTGAAGCTTCCGGCCCAGATATCGAAATCCAGATCGTCGATGCGCTTTTCCCACTCGACCGGCGTGACCGTCCGCATGGAGGCGGCAAGACCGGCCCGCTGCATGCTTTGAATGAAAGGACCGCTCTGCCGTTCTGTTTCCGGATCTGCGGTCATCAATTCAATCTCCAGGGGTTCACCCGTATCCGTCTTCAACAGTTTGCCGCCCTTCAATTCCCAGCCTGCTTCCTTGAACAGGGCCAGAGCCTTTCGCAGATTGGCGCGATTGCTGCCGCTGCCATCCGACACGGGCGGTTCATATACCTGCGTCATCGCCTCTGTCGGAATCTTGTCCGCAAAAGGTTGTAGTATGGCGATCTCTTCCGGCGTCGGCGGCCCGGATACGCCAAAGTCAGAGTTCGGGAAATAGCTCTTGATGCGCTTGTACTTTCCATACAGCAGCGTCCGCTGAATGGTTTCGAAATCATAGAGATGGATGATGCCCCGGCGCACGCGCACGTCTTGAAACTGCTTGCGGCGGGTGTTGAAGAAGTAGGCGCCCATTCCGCGCGGCGTCTCGTTGGGCACGGCGCGCTTGACGATCCGGCCATCGCTGACCTGTGGAATGTCGTATTCGGTCTCCCAGCGCTTGGCGCTGCCCTCAGCGCGAAAGTCGATTCGTCCCGACTTGAATGCCTCGAACTGGACCGTATCGTCGCGATAGAAGTCGTAACGGATCTCGTCGAAATTCCCGGTGCCACGATTGACCGGAAGTTCCACGGCCCAATAGTCCTTCACTCGCTCGTAGGTGATTGACCTGCCGGGCTCCACCTTTGTGATCTTGTAAGTGCCACTTCCCAGGGGTGGCTCCAGGCTGGGCTTCGAGATATCCCGGGTTGCCCAGAAATGCCGCGGCAGCGGCGAGAATCCGACGGCCTGCAGAAGCGGCTTCATGCTGTTCCGCGTTTTGAACGTGAACTTGATGGCGTGATCCGACAGGACCTCGCAACTCGCAAAGTCTTCATAGAACGATTGCAGGAACGGACGCCCATGCTGTTTGATGGTATCGTACTCGAACTTGAAATCTTCGGCGACCACGGGCACGCCGTCATGAAAACGCGCTTCTGGCCGCAAGTTGAAGACGATCCAACTCTTGTCCTCGGGATACTCGACCGAGTCGGCGATCAGCGGATAGCCGGTCGAAAGCTCGTCGCCGGATCCGGTCATCAGGGAATCGGTGATGAGGCCGATTGACGACGGCCAATCGCCCTGAAGGATGTATGCATTCAGACTGTCGAACCCGCCGAAATCGGCAAGGACGATCTTGCCCCCCTTCGGCGCGTCAGGCCTTACATAAGGCCAATGTTCAAAGCCGCCGCCATAAAGCGGCTCGCCGAACTCGGCGACGGACTGGGTCTTGATAACGGCATCCGTCGCCCGCGCGAACTTCATTGGCATGGAGTGATAGAAAAGGGCGCTGCTTCCGACAGCGAGTAGACCACGCCGAGAAAGCGGAGCATTCGTCATGACGATAGCCTTCTGCCAAATCCGTGGAGCCGTTGTCGCAATGCCGAGACCCGATGTGAGTGAGATCCCACAACTTTCGCCCGGCGAATTCCGCAATGCCTTGTGATGTGACGCGGACAGATCATCCGCTGCCCTGTTTTCCCCGAAGCGCCGCGTCCTTCTCCGAATCGATCCACCAAGTGTCAAGGCCAGGCGCGTACTTCGGCGGCTCCGGGGGAAATGCAAACTTGTTCCAGTACGCCACCCGATAGAACGGCACGTTGAATTGCGGCACCAGATAGATGCCCCATTGCAAGACGCGATCCAGCGCCCGGGTCCGCGCGACAAGACTTTCCCGGCTTTCGGCATTGACGACCAATTCGATCAATTCATCGACGACGGGGTCCTTGATGCCGATAAGATTTTGGCTGCCGGGGCGATCCGCATTAGCCGAGCCCCAATACTCCCGCTGTTCATTGCCGGGTGATAGAGATTGGCCGAAGCGAACGATGATCATGTCGAAATCGAAGCTGTCCGTCCGATTTTGATACTGCGCAGAATCGACCGTCCGCATGCGCGCCTTGATGCCGATCCGCTCCAGGTTCTGGATAAATGGCTGTGTCGATCGTTCGACAAAGGGATCGTCCAGCAGGATTTCGAACTCCAACGGCTTGCCGGTCGAGGCTTCGACCAAGGTGCTGTTCCGCACTTCCCACCCCGCCTCCTTCAGCAGCCGCGCCGCTTCACGCAGGTTGCCGCGGATGTTGCCGCTGCCGTCGCTCTTCGGCGGTTGGTACTCGGTGGTGAAAACTTCCTCGGGAACCCGGCCGCGGTAGCGCTCCAGTATCGTGAGTTCTTCGCCGGTCGGTGTTCCGGTGGCGGCCAACTCCGAACCCTGAAAATAGCTGCGCGTCCGGACAAGTTGCCCGTCCGAAAGAGTCCTGTTCATCCACTCGAAATCATAGGCGTAGCCGATAGCTTCCCGAACCCGTCTGTCGCTGAAAATCGGCCGCCGCAGGTTGAAGATATAGCCTTGCATGCCCTGGGGATTGTTGTCGGGGATCTTCGCCTTGATGATCCGTCCATCGTTGACGGCGGGAAAATCATAGTTCTTGGCCCATCGTGAACTGCTGCTTTCCATCCACCGGTCCAGGGCGCCGCCCTTGAAAGCTTCAAAAGCAACCGTGATGTCCCGATAATAGTCATATCGAATCTTATCGAAGTTCGATCGCCCCACATTGACCGGCAAGCCTCCGCCCCAATAGTCCTTCACGCGCGCCAACGTCACCGAACGCCCGGCTTCGAATGACTCGACCACATACTGGCCGCTGCCGAGGGGCGGTTCCAATGTCGGCTTCTCGAAATCCCGGGATTCCCAATAGTGCTTCGGCAGAATCGGAAGTTGTCCCATGATCAGCGGCAACTCACGATTCACCTCGCCGCTGAAATTGAACTTGACCCTCCGGTCGCCGACGGGCTCGGCGCTTTTGACGCTTCCGTAGTAGAATTCGATAAACGGGCCGTCCCTTCTCCTTGAGTATGTCGAATGAGAATACCACGTCGTCGACAGTGATGGGCTTGCCATCATGCCAGCGTGCCTCCGGTCGCAACGTGAAGGCGACCCAGGACCGGTCATCCGGCACCTCGATCAATTCCGCCAGCAGCCCATACTCCGAGAATGCTTCGTCGTCGCTGCTGATGAGCAAAGTTTCGATCGACGATGACGGCGCTGGCGAACCCCGGAGTATGTAGGGATTGAAGCTGTCGAATGCTCCGATCGCCGCAAGCTTCACTCCGCCGCCCTTCGGCGCATTGGGGTCAACATAGTCGAAATGGGTGAAGTCCGGTCCGTATTTCGGATCGCCATGCATCGCCAAACCGTGGACGATTTTCGCCGCCTCCTGCGCCCGCAACTGCCGCGGCAGCAGGCCCATAAGCGCGCTGGAGGCGAGGGAGGACTTGAGCAGCAGGCGGCGGGTCAGCATGGGAACTCCCTTGGTCGTTGCAGTCTCGGCGGGGCGGCAGACACAGGCGGATCTCCAGAGCGGGCGAATCACATACTAGATCATACGGATAAGGCCGTCAGCCGGTTGCGCCGCGGCGGCCGGGCGCCAGGTCACTGGGCAGAACTGTCCAGGCCGCTCTGGTGTCTTCAGGGAACGTTGTCTCATGCTCGCCGGCCCCAACTTGGTCCTGCCTGCCCCCGCGCTGCCTTCATTTGGCGAGGATTTACCCGCGCATCAAGGCAAAGCTGGGGCAAGGCCCGGGGGCGCTTGCCCAAGGCGGGCCCGGCTCGCCATGAGCCGAAGGCATGCCGGCCTTGCGGGCCGCGCCGTTGCGGCAGTCCGGACCCCTTGCTAGGGTCCCTGCGACGCCATTGGAACCCATGGCCCGCCCGCTCCCATCCCCCTCGCAACTCCGTTAGAGGACCATCTTGGCCAGGCTCAGAGCCATCACCTTCGACCTATGGGATACCATCGTCCATGACGATTCCGACGAGCCCAAGCGCAAGGCCCAGGGCCTGCGGTCCAAGAAGGCCGAACGCCGCCATTTGCTGTGGGAGGCGCTAAACCGCCAGGCGCCGATCGCCGAGGCCGAGGTCACGCTGGCCTATAACGTGGGCGACGCCGCCTTCAACCATGTCTGGCACGACCAGCATGTCACCTGGACCATCCGGGAACGGCTGCAGGTGATCCTCAAGGGCCTGGGTCGCGCCCTGCCGGAGGCCGACTTTACTCGGGTGGTCACCGCCCATGAGGATATGGAGGTCCAGATCCGCCCCGACCTCATTCCCGGCATCGGCGAAGCGCTGGCCGCCCTCCATGGCCGCTACAAGACCTGCATCGTTTCTGACGCCATCGTCTCCCCCGGCCGCTGCCTGAAGCAGTTGCTGGAGAGCTACGATCTCGCCCGGCATTTCGACGGCTTCGTGTTCTCCGACATCGTCGGCCATTCCAAGCCCCACCGCTCCATGTTCGAGGATGCGGCGCGGCAGATGGGCGTCACCTTGCCGGAGATCGTCCATATCGGCGACCGGGACCACAACGACGTGAAAGGGCCCCAGGCGCTGGGCATGAAGGCGATCCTGTTCACCGCCACCCGCGCGGCGGACAAGGGCAATACGTCCGCCAACGCCATCTGCGAGCGGCACGCCGACCTTCCGGCCATCATCGACCGGCTGGCCGGCTAACAGCCGCCGCCCTTTAAGGACTCTCCATGGCTGGCCTCAGCCTGGCCGCACTCCGCCACCGGGATTTCGCCTTCTACGTGACGTCCAGCTTCCTCTGGACGATCGCCATGCAGGTGCAGGCCACCGCCCTGGCCTGGCTGGTCTATGACCTGACCGCCAGCGCCTTCATGCTGGGCCTGGTCTATTTCGTCGAGTTCCTGCCGACGGTCCTGCTGGCGCTGCCCTCCGGCCATTGGGCGGACCGCTATGACCGCCGGCGCATCATTATCTTGGGCGTGGCGTTCGAGATGGCGGCCGCGGCGGCGCTCCTGTTGATCTCTGCGCTCGATATGATGTCCGTGGCGGCCATTCTCATGATCGCCTTCATCTTCGGCCTGGCCCGCGCCGTCGCCAACCCGGCCGCCCGCGCCATCATGCCGAGCCTGATGCCGAAGGACGACCTGCCGAGCGGCGTCGCCTGGTCTTCGGCCACCTGGCAGACCGCTGTCGTGATCGGCCCCGGCCTCGGTGGACTCCTCTATGCCTTTGGCCCCGGCTATGCCTTCGGAACCACGGCCCTGCTGCTGGTCGCCGCACTGGCCGCCACTATCCTGATGCGTGGTCGCACCATCGAACCATCCGCCCATAGCGACTCGTCGGGCGGCGATCTGGCGGCATTGCTGGCCGGCCTGACGCTGATCCATCGCAACAAGCTGCTGCTGGGGGCAATCTCGCTGGACCTTTTCGCCGTGCTCTTCTCAGGCGCCACGGCGCTGATCCCGGTTTTCGCCAAGGATATCCTCCATGTGAATTCGGACTGGGGCGGCCTGCTCCGCACCTTCCAGGCAGTGGGCGGCGTGGCGTCGGCGGCGGTGCTGACCCAGTTGCCGCTGCGGCGCAAGGTCGGCCGGCGGCTGTTCGTGGCCGTGGGCATCTTCGGCGTTGCGGCCATCGTCTTCGGCGTCTCCCAGAACTATTGGCTGTCCGCATTCGCGATCTTCATCATGGGCGCCGCCGACATGGTGAGCGTGTATGTGCGAGGCACGCTGGTGCCGCTGGCGACTCCCGATGCTCTGCGCGGCCGCGTCATCGCCGTGGAGGGGGTGTTCATCAGTGGCTCGAACGAACTGGGTGGCACGGTGGCCGGCAGCGCAGCCGCGCTCCTGGGGCCTGTGGCAGCTGTGGTGGCCGGCGGCACGCTGACTCTCGCCGTGACCCTGTTATGGACGCGAATGTTCCCGGTGCTGCGCGATGTCGACCGCTTCGAGGATATCCACGCGCCATGAACGGCGCCGCGCCATCCGAAACCGGCCCGCGCGGCGGCTTTGCCGCGTTCCGCCACCGCGATTTCACGTTCTACTGGTTCGCCCAGCTCTGCCAGCTGGTGCCGATGCAAATGATGGCCGTGGTGATCGGCTGGCAGGTCTACCAGATCACCGGCAATCCGCTGGATCTCGGGCTGATCGGCCTGGCGGAATTTCTGCCGGTGCCGCTGCTGGTGCTGCTGGCGGGCCATGCGTCCGACCGGTTCGACCGCCGGCGGGTCATCCAGATCAGTGACGGCGCCCGCGCCCTGATGGCGCTGGTGCTCCTGAAGATCACCTACGATGGCGCCGCCGAAGTGTGGCCATTCTACCTGCTGGCGCTGGGCATGGGCGTGACCCGCGCCTTCGGCGCCCCGGCGGGCCGCGCCATGCTGCCGGACCTGGTGCCGCTCGACGTCATGGCCAACGCCGTCGCATGGCGTTCTTCCGGCTTCCAGGTGTCCTTCGTGGTGGGTCCCCTCCTGGGCGGGTTCCTCTACGCGCTGTCGCCGGTCTCGGTCTACGCCGTGGCTGCAGTCATGCTGGCGGGTTCGGTCCTCTTGACGATGGCCATCCGGGCGAGACCCGCGGCAGCAACGGAAAGCCCCGACTGGACCAGCCTACTGGCCGGCATCATCCTAATCCGGCGGAAGCCGCTGCTGCTGGGCGCCATCAGTCTCGATCTGTTTGCGGTTCTGCTGGGCGGCGTCACCGCGCTGCTGCCCATCTTTGCCCAGGATATTCTGGGAGTCGATTCGATCGGCCTGGGCGTGCTGCGCGCCGCGCCGGCCGTGGGCGCCATCGTCATGGCGATTGCACTCGCCTATTTCCCGCTCCGCAGCCGCGTCGGACACACACTGTACCTCTCGGTCGCGATCTTCGGTCTGGCGACGATCGTCTTTGCGCTTTCGGAGAATTTCACGCTGTCGCTGATCTCCCTGGCAGTTCTAGGCGCGGCCGACCTGGTCAGCGTCTTCATCCGCAGCACCGTGGTGCCGCTGGCGACACCCGACCACATGCGCGGCCGTGTCACCGCTGTCGAGATGGTGTTCATCGGCGCTTCGAACGAGCTGGGGATGTTCGAGTCCGGCTTGGTCGCCTGGCTGATTGGCACCGTGCCCGCCGCTCTGGTCGGCGGCGTTGGCACGCTGCTGGTGGTATTGCTGTGGATCCGGCTGTTTCCGGATCTCTACAAAGTGGACCGGCTCGATCACAGGCTGTAGGGCAGAAGACTTGCTCAGTTCTGCAGTGCCGGCGCCTTGAAGTCGGTCTGCCGGCAGGCGGCTGCGCTCGTCGCTTCCTGCGGGCAGACCTGAAGCCGCCATGCGGACCCTGCGCCTAGCGCCTTGATGTCGAACTTGGCCGCGGCGCCCATCATTTTCTCAGGCAAGCCCCGGGCATGCACCGGCTTATAGGCGCCGTCCTTGCGCGCAGACCATGACAGGACGAACCTGGCGTTCTTGTCGGTCACGCCCTGCAAGCGGATCACGCCCTGCTGCACGATGCCGCGTGGTGACTGGATGGAGAAGGGAGACGTGACGGTTGCGACTTGCGGAACTCCCGGCGAGAGCCTGGCCCGTCTGTTGCTGAGCGGTCGGCTTCGGCTGCGGGACCGTCAGGTCGCTGCCACCTTGCAGGCCCGGCGTGACCTTCGGCCATTGGCAGGTGAACTTGAACGGCTTCTGCTGGATCGACGCGACCGGCGGATCGTTCATCGGAAACAGCGCGCCGGGCGTTTCGCTTCCGTTGACATTGAAGCTGAACCTGACGGTCTGCTGCATCGGCTCGTCGTCCGTATCGGGAACGGCAAGCTGGTTGATGTCGTGTCCCCAGTTCAGGTCGTAGATGGCAAACACCCAATCCGCGCTGTCGTTCTCGACCTCATAGGATTGCTGCGGAGACAGGTAGGACGGCCCAAAGAACACGGCTTTGCCGTGGAAATGGCCGTTGCCCTGGATCTTGCCGGCCAGCCGGACCTGTTTCGGACAGATCTGCCCGCCGATCATCACCGCATTGCCGGGAATGGCGACCGCCGCCAGCGTCAGTGTCGGCGGCATAGTGGCCGTGAGGCCCGTAGCGCCCGGCTTCACGCAATTCATCGAGTAGGGTTTCCAGGCCGACACGAAGTTATAGTTGACCCCGACCACCCGAACCTTGCCCGTTTCGGCACCGTCGGGATTGTTGTCGAGATTGTACTGCTGAAAGAAGAAGGCCGTCTTCGAGTGATCGGTCGTGGCGTCGTAGACGCTGCTCTTGTGGCCCTGATCGTCTTCGTAGCGGTAGCGGACTTCGGTATTGGCGCTCGCGGTTTCCAGAACGCCCGAGAGCTTGAGCATGCATACGCCCGACGGACCGTAGGTCTCGATCACCGTGAGCTGCGCCGACACCAGTCCGGTCGTGACACCGCCGCCGGCCACCGGCGCCGTGGCGCCATCCCACTTCTTGCAGGTGATGTCGATTGACGGCTCGGTTGGTGTTCCCTCAAACAACACATTGCCTGAACCGGAGCCGGTCAAGTCATAGGTATAGTCGGCGCTGATTTTCACCGTGAGCTCTCGATCTTCGCTGAAGATCGCTTTGTTCGTCAGTCCGGAGTTGCGCAACGAATCGGCCAGAGCGTTGCACTGGCTCACGATCCATTGCTGGTACGCAGCCTGCGGAACGATGATTTGTTCTAGCCGGTCAACTCGATCCGGTCGATCGCCGATCCCATAGGATTTGCTGACGCCATAGTTGCGAAGGGACAAACTCTCCTCGCCCAAAGACAGGGTTGCCCATACCGACCAGCTCTTGACGCCGCCGACATGCCCGGTGTCGAAATGGACACGGGCCTCGGCAACAATATTCGCCAGCCCCGAACCCACAATGCCGGTGTACGCGCTCCCGTTGCTGTTGACCGTCATTTCTTCCGGAATAGCGCTTGTCAGATAGACATCGCCTGTATCGGCAATGGCCGGAAGGCTTGACAGCAGCGTTGTCATCAACGCAGCGGCCGGAAAAAACCAGCACTGTTTCCCTGCGGTGTTCCGGCTACAGGAGTCATTTGACCGCTCTGCAATCTGCGACAGGCCGCGGAATTGACTGTGAGACATCACTTCCTCCTCAACTGGCTGGACGCCTCCAGGCGTCGCTAATCCGTGCGCCTTGTGGGTCGAGGAAAAACGGGGAAGGGTTCAAACCGCCCCGAACGGCTAAGCGTGGACAAGGACTGTCTTTTCCCAGCATGCGCTGCTCCGACGAACGCCGCGGTGATGGCGATCACACTTTTTTCCAGCCGCCCGCCCGGAAGACGTCGGGACGCTGCTGCCGGCGCCGTGTGGATCAAGCTGTTCTAAAATCTCTACAAAGTGAAACGGCTGGATGACTGCCTATGATCGCAGGCGATGCTCCTCGACTGTTAATCGTAGAAGCAGCAGATTCTGACCATAGGCCTCATGATGCCCAGTCTGCTTGAACCCCAGTTTCGCCAGAACGCGCTGCGACGGCACGTTGTCCGGATAGGCCAGGGCCACGATCTCCAGCAGACCGCACTCGCCGAAACCAAAATTCAAGCAGGCGCTCGCAGCTTCGGTCGCGATGCCGCGGCCCCACGCCGACCTCTTAAACCGGTAAGCCAACTCGATGCGATTCAGCATCGGTTCCGGGCTCAGGAGCGCGCAGCCCAGAAACTCATCGGGCCGGTCACGCTCGAATACGCTCCATACCCACAGGCCATTGCCATTGCCCGCCGCAATGCGTTGGCTCAAGCGTACGGCGTGCGCCACGGGATCGGGCACCGTGCCGTCGCCGACATAGCGCATGACCTCGGGATCCCCATCCATCTCCAGATACGCGCGGATGTCCTCACGCCGCCGCTCCCGCAGCAGCAGCCGTGGCGTGGTTAAAGTGGCATTGGTCATGGCGGGTCCCGGCTTTGCCGATCCTCAATCCAGCCGCTAGATTAGCCGCCGATTTCGCATTCGAGGAGTTAGATTTCCATGGCTGGCGGTCCGCGTTTTCTGGTGGTGGATGGCTACAACAAGGAGGCCCGCGTCGAGCTGCAGGCGGGCGGCGCCTCGGCGGCCGGCGATCTCTATGTCGCCATGTTGAAAAAATGCTGCCCGGGTGCGGTCTGCGACGTGATCCACCCGGCGGATCCCGGGACGAGCCTGCCCAAGGGTGCGGCGCTGGCGCAATATGACGGCATCGCCTGGACCGGCTGCAGCCTGACCATCTACGAGGACGATCCCCGCGTCGGTCCGCAGATCGAGCTGGCCCAGGCGGCATTCGAGTCGCGCGTGCCCAGCTTCGGCAGCTGCTGGGCCGCGCAGATCGCCGTGGCCGCCGCCGGCGGCATCGTGCGCGCCAATCCGCGCGGCCGCGAGATGGGCATCGCCCGCAAGATCCAGCTCACCCCCGACGGGCGCGGCCATCCGCTCTATTTCGGCAAGGCCGGCGTGTTCGACGCCTTCATCAGCCATGTGGACGAGATCACGCACCTGCCGCCAGGCTCCACCCATTTGGCGGCCAACGCTTTCACCCATATCCAGGCGGTGGCGGTCACCCACAAGGGCGGCGTGTTCTGGGGGCTGCAATATCATCCGGAATATAATCTGCACGAGATGGCGCGGCTGACCTGGTGCCGCATCGACAAGCTGATCAAGCTCGGCTTCTTCCGTGACCGTCCGGCGGCGGAGAGCTTCGTCAATCTTCTGGAGGCGCTGCATCAGGATCCGAGCCGCAAGGACATCGCCTGGCTGCTGGGCATCGACGAGGACGTGATGAGCGAGGACATCCGCCATTGCGAAGTGCGGAACTGGATCGACCGTCTGGTGTTACCTACGATGCAGGCCCGGCGTTAAGTATTTCGCCGGCGGCAAACGCCACAAAGTCGCCATAAACCGCTCCAAAATGCCTTTCGGGGCGCAGCTTGAAATGCCGACGCGGCGGTGCCACCTGCAGCGACGGCTCTTTCAGCGGATGAAAGGAATATCCATGGAAAAGCACTTTCATAAGCGGCCCAAGCGCCTAGCATTTGGCGTCCTGGCCCTGTCCCTCGCATACCTGGTCGCGGCCAGCCAGGTTCAGGCTCATGGCGGCGGCTGGGCGATGCGCACTGCCGAGAGCACGGGTAATGCCGTGAGCCAAACCGCCAGCACGGTGGGCACGACCGTTGAAAATGCCGGCCACGCCACCGGCGAAGCTGTCGAGACGGCCGCAAAGGCTACAGGCACGGCGGTGGACAACGCCGCCGAAGCGACGGGCTCGGCGGTAGAGACCGCTGTCGATGCGACCGGCCGCGCCGCCAACCGCGCGATCGACTGGACCAAGCAGGTGATCAACTCGATCTTCTAGGATTCGCGGCAACTCTGCACTTTGCTTCCACGTGAGAACGCGCCCTTCGGGGCGCGTTCGGCTTTTCAGCCGTTCAGAATCCCCATCACCTGCTCATGCAGGCGCGGATCGCCGGCGGCCAGCACGCGGTCGCCGGATTTCAGCGTCATCGGCCGGCCCTTCCAGTCGGTCATCACGCCACCAGCGCCTTCAATCACCGGCACCGCCGCCAGATAGTCATAGATCGACATCTTCGCATCCACCATCAGGTCGGCGAAGCCGCTGGCGATCAGGCCGTAGGCGTAACAGTCGCTGCTGAACAGGATCTGCCGCGATTTCGTGCGTACCCGTTCGAACGGGGGGCCCGCATCGGCGTGATAGTAGTAGGGCGAACTGGCGAACATCGCCGCCAGCGAGAGATCGCCGCAGCTTCTGACGCGCACCGGCTTGCCGTCATGGGTGGTGGGATGGCCGATGCCGCCGACCCAACGCTCGCCCACCGCAGGATGATCGATGATGCCCGCCGCCGGGTGGCCTTCGCGCATCAGCGCGATCAGCGTGCCAAACAGCGGCCGTCCGGTGATGAAGGATTTCGTGCCGTCTATGGGATCAAGAACCCAAACGAATTCAGCCTCCGGCTTGTCGGCGCCATATTCCTCGCCGATGACGCCATGGGCGGGATAGTGCTCGCCGATCAGGCGGCGGATCTCCGCCTCGGCGGCGCGGTCGGCCGTGCTCACCGGGCTGGAGTCGGCCTTCAGCTCGACATCGAACTTCTGCCGGAAATATTTCATGATGATCGCGCCGCTGGCGTCGGCCAGTTGGCTGGCAAAGCGCAGCAGCTTTTCGTCGATCGGTTTGGCGGTCGTGGTCATCGGAAAGGACCCTTGAAATGATTCAGGCCCTCAACCGGAATACGAAATCCCGGTGAGGGCCTGACGAGACATGGCGGGCTATGGCAGCGGCTTCGGGCTGTCGCTCAGGCTGCGCAGATAGGCGAGGAGGGCGGCGCGGTCTTCCGGTTTCTTGATGCCGACGAAAGTCATCTTGGTGCCTGGCGCGTAGGCCTTGGGCGCCGTCAGGAAGGCATCCAACTCCGCATAGGTCCATTCCTTGTCGGCCATGCCCTTGATGGCGTCGGAATAGCTGTAGTCTTCCTTGTGGGCATGCTTGGCGCCGACGATATCCCAGAGATTGGGCCCCACCTTGTTGGCGCCGCCCTTTTCGAAATTGTGGCAGGCGGCGCATTTCTTCGCGACCGTCTGGCCCTGCGCCGGATCTGCCGCGGCCAGCAGGGCCGCGAGATCGCCGCCGGCCGGGGCGGCCGCGGTCTGGGTTGTAGCGGCTGCGGGCTCGGCGGTACTGGCTGCCGCCGGCTCAGCCGGGGCGGCTGGTTCGGCAGGCGCCGTGGCTGCATCGGTGGTTGCCGCCGGTTCGGCTGCCGCCGCTTCGGTTGCGGCTGGCGCCGCCGCCGCGGTCGCGGCATCGATCGCCGCCTGGTCGGGCAGCGGCGCTGGCGAATCCGCCTGTCCGCGCAGATAGGCGATGACGGCGGCGCGGTCTTCCACCTTCTTCAGGCCCGGGAAGGTCATCTTGGTGCCGGGAATATGGGCCTTGGGCGAGGCGAGGAATGCGTTCAGCTCCTCATAGGTCCATTCCTTGTCCGCCAGGGCCTTCATGGCGTCGGAATAGGCGTAGCCCTCCATATGGCCATGCTTGGCGCCGACGATGTTCCAGAGGTTAGGCCCGACCTTGGCGGGCTCACCCTTCGCCGCGGAATGGCAGGCCGAGCATTTCTTGAAAACGTCCGCGCCCTTGGCCGGATCGGCCGCGGCCAGCAGGCCGCTCACCGGCTCCAGCGCCGTCGGCGCGGCGGGCTCCGCCGTTCCGCCAGCCTCGCCCTCGGGAACCGTGACGGTAGCGGCGTGGATCACCTGGGGCTCCACCAGCTTGTCGGCCACGATATGGGTGACGAGCAGGGCCATGCCGGCCAGCAGGCCGGCGCCGACGAACTTGTTGGTCTCGAGTGACGACATCCGCAACCCCCTTGGGCGCCATAGATTCATACCATGAGGCGCACTGCGAACAGGCCGCCCATCGGCGGGCGCGGAATGTAATGACTCGGCTGCGCGCTGTCCAATGGCCCCACCGCCGATTGGCGGTTTTCCCTTATGCCAGCGCAGGCTAAGTTGCGGCTGCCCATGCGTGCGCGGCAATATGTCGCAACCCGCTGATTCGAAAGATTGAATTGCCGTGCCACCGATATCGCAGAGGACTGAAATCAAGTGACCTCCGCCCTTGCCAAAGCGGCCGATGCCGGTCCTTCGCGGCGGCCCGTTGCGAACCCGATCGTGATCATCCCGTCGCGACTCGCCTCGGTGCGGCTGCCGCGCAAGCCGCTGGCCGATATCGGCGGCCAGCCGATGATCGTCCAGGTCTGGCGCCGGGCGGCGGAGGCTGACATCGGCCCGGTCTTGGTGGCCTGCGCCGAGCCGGAGATCGCCGACGCCGTCCGCGCCGCCGGCGGCACCGCCATCCTCACGCGGCCGGAGCATCCTTCCGGCTCCGACCGCGTCGCCGAGGCGCTGCAGGCGGCCGATCCCCAGGGGCGGCACGACGCCGTGGTGAACATGCAGGGCGACCTGCCGACCATGGCGCCCACTGCCCTCCGCGCGGCCTTGGCGGCGCTGGCCGATCCGGCCGTGGATATCGGCACCGTGGTCACCCGCATCACCAGCGACGCTGAGCGCGACAATCCCAATGTGGTGAAGGCGGCGGTGGCGTTCGACGAACGGATGATGGCGCGCCATCAGCCGGTCGGCCGGGCGCTTTACTTCAGCCGCCTGCCCGTGCCCTCGGGCGAAGGGCCGCATTACCACCACATCGGTATTTATGCCTATCGCCGCGCCGCCCTCGAGCGCTTTGTCGCCCTGCCGCCGGCGCCGCTGGAGAAGCGCGAACGGCTTGAGCAGCTGCGCGCTCTCGATGCGGGCATGCGCATCGATGCCGCGCTCGTTGACTTGGTTCCGCTCGGTGTCGATACTCCCGCCGACCTCGAGCGCGCCCGCGCCATCCTGGCGGGTAAAAACCCGACATCGAACTGACAACATCAGCCGCAACACCGAAAGCCATGGCCGTCGCGTCCGCCGCCACCGATCCCGCAAATTGCATCGCCTTCCAGGGCGCTTCCGGCGCCTATGGCGATCTTGCCTGCCGCACCGCCTATCCGGACATGGCGACGCTGCCCTGCGACACGTTCGAGGAGACGTTCAACGCCGCGCGCGAAGGCCGCGCCGCGCTGGCGATGATCGCGATCGACAATTCCCTGGCCGGCCGGGTCGCCGATGTGCATCACCTGATGCCGGAATCTGGCCTGCATATCATCGGCGAGCATTTCCAGCGGGTGGTGCATCATCTGCTGGCGCCCAAGGGCGCCACGCTGCAGACGATCAAGACCGTGCACAGCCATGTGCATGCCCTGCCGCAATGCCGCAAGATCATCAACGAGCTTGGCCTGAAGGCGATCGTCCATGCCGACACCGCCGGCGCCGCCGCCGACGTGGCGAAGGCCGGCGACGTCACGCAAGCCGCGATCGCCTCGGAACTGGCGGGTCGGATCTATGGCCTGGTGTCGCTGCGCGGCGACATCGCCGACGGCAAGCACAACACCACGCGCTTTGTCATCATGCGCCGGGAGCCGCTGGATCCCGATCCCGCGGCCGGACTGATCATCACCAGCTTCGTCTTTCGCGTGCGCAGCGTGCCGGCGGCGCTTTACAAGGCGCTCGGCGGCTTTGCCACCAACGGGGTCAATATCGTGAAACTGGAGAGCTACATCCTGGACGAGCGCTTCACCGTGGCGCAGTTCTACGCCGATATCGAGGGCCATCCCGACCAGCGCTCGGTGCGCCTGGCGCTGGAAGAGCTCAGCTTCTTCTCCCGCGAGGTGAAGATCCTCGGCGTTTATCCGGCGCACCCCTTCCGCAGCGGGAAGTAGCGGCGCCAAGCCGGCGGTTGTTTTAGGTGCCGCAAGTCACCGGCGCCTTCTCGCTTTCCGCCTTTCGCATCTTTCGAAGATCTTCCAAGTCGTCGCAATGACCCTTAAGTCATTGCCCTGGCACTGAAAAGACATGCTAGCGAGAAAAACTGTATTCGACTAAACTTTGAGACAAATAAAACAAGCGCCTGACCGCGAACACTAATTGGCGCCGCAGTGTCTGGAAGGAATACAGGATGGCCACAGTAACTTCGATCGACGACTCCCGCGTCGTCATGGGGAGCATCGTTCCGATCAATGGCGCGGTTGCGGAAACGACCTCAACGGTGTTCCGTCGCGGCCATCCCAGCAACTACGACGAATTTGTCAGCGCCGACAGCGACTTCACCTATGACCCGTCCAACAAGCTGGTGGGCGGTACGATCGCCAGCTGGACGCATGTCGAAAATAACATTCAGTACCAGGTCACGGATATCTCGACGCCGGTCAACGAGTTTCCGTTTGCGTTCGAGCCGGTCGATGACGTGCTGTTTGCCGGCGCCGACAGCATCACCGGCTCATCTCTGAACGACCATCTCCTGGGCTTCGGCGGCAAGGACACCCTGGTCGGCCTTGATGACAACGATTATCTCGATGGCGGCACGGGCGCGGACAGCATGTCCGGCGGTGCAGGCAGCGATCTCTACCAGGTTGACGACAAGGCCGACATCGTCAGCGAAGGCAAGGATCAGGGCATTGATACCGTGGAAAGCGCCGCCGATCACACGCTGGCTGCTAACGTCGAGAATTTGACGCTGATTACAATGGCCGCCGCCGTCGTCGGCACCGGCAACGAGCTCGACAACACGATCTCGGGAAACATCCAGAACAATGAGCTGAACGGGCTGGCCGGAAACGACACTATCGACGGATTCCTTGGCGACGATACCGTCGATGGCGGTTCCGGTTTCGACGTCATCAGCCTTAGTCCCATGGGCACGAATGCTTCGGATGGAGTCACCTTCTCACTCGTTCAATCCTCAGTGGATACAACGGTCGATCTTACCGGGGTCGGCCTCGGCAAGGATACCTACAGCAATATCGAAGGCGTCATCGGGACCGGCGGCAATGACTTGCTGATCGGGTCCGCGTCGAACGACTACCTGGCGGGCCACAATGGCAGCGACACTTTGAGAGGCGGCGCCGGCAACGACACGCTCCAGGGTCACACCGAGTCCGATTCCTCTGTCGATACCGACGTGATGGATCTCTCCGGTGCGAGCGGTAGCGTCAAATTCGACTTGGTGACGTCGAACGCCGATACGGTGCTGGACCTGTCGGCTGTCGGCCTCGGCAAGGACACCTACCGCGGCATTGAAGGCGTCATCGGCAGCGACTTCGCGGACACGCTCGCCGGCGATTCGGCCAACAATGTCTTCCTCACCGGCGAAGGGAACGACTCCCTAACGGGCGGCAGCGGCGACGATACGCTCGACGGCGGCGCCGGTGCCGACACCATGGCGGGCGGCAAAGGTCAGGACACGTATTTCGTCGACGATGCGGGCGACACGGTGATCGAGACCGCTGCCGACGCCGCTTTGGATACGGTCCATAGTTCGGTGACTTACGTTCTGGGGAAAGATGTCGAGTGGCTGTTCCTGACGGGGACAGACGCTATCGATGGTACCGGCAACAAGGCGGCAAACCGCATCGAAGGAACATCTGCGGAAAACAAGCTCGCCGGTCTCGAGGACAACGATACCCTCCTCGGCTATGGCGGAGATGACACGTTGGACGGCGGCGCCGGTGCCGACGCGATGTCTGGCGGCGCTGGGAATGATTCATACTATGTTGATGACGTCCAGGACATGGTCGGCGAAGTAGCCGGCGAAGGGACCGATACAGTCTATACTTCGGTCGGTTCTTTTTCGTTTTCCAGTGCTGTCGAGAATATTGTTCTCACTGGCGATAAGGCTACGAACTTCGGCGGCAATGACGTAGCCAATATCCTCATGGGCAATAATGCCGACAATACCATCTACGGCCTTGGCGGCGACGACACGATCGACGGCGCCAGCGGCAATGACAGCATCGACGGCGGAACGGGCAACGACCTGATCGATGGCGGCGAGGGCGTCGATATCGTGCAATTCGACACTTCGTCGTCCGCGGGATTGAATCTCACTGTCGGTGAAGCAGGTGAATATTTCACGGCCGATCTTTCCGCCATCGGGCTTGGCGTCGACAAGCTCAAGAATGTAGAAGGCTTCATCGGCACTGTCGGCGCCGACACGTTGACCGGCAGCAGCGGCAACGATTCCCTCGGCGGCGGCGGTGCCGGCGCCGACTCGCTCACCGGCAATGACGGCAATGATACATTGGAAGGCGGCTCCGTCATGCTCGGCGGCGCAGGCGCCGACCTGCTAAAGGGCTCGCGCCCGTTCGTTGATGGCGGAGAGGGGAACGATACCCTGCAGGGCACCTTTGGCGGCCTCGTCGGGTTCGGCGGTGCCGGAGACGACGTGCTATTCGCCGGGGATCTTGCATCGCAGAACCACCCGGGCGGCGACCTCAGCGGTGAGGAGGGCGATGACAAGCTCGTTGGCAGTGATGGCGAAGATACCCTCGACGGCGGCGCCGGCGCCGACACGATGATCGGCGGCATCGGCGACGATCTCTTCATTCAGACGGACGCCGACGACAAGATCGAGGACATCTCCGGAAATAACGCGCTGATCACCAATCAATCCCTGACCCGGGGCCTTAGCTTCATCAGCTACTATCAGTTCATCGGAGACGCGCCGGTCAACTTCAAGGCGACCAACTCATGGAACCTTGTCATTGGAACCGATTTCAACGACACGATCAACGGCGCCGCGTTCAATGACACGCTGATCGGCGGCGCCGGCAATGATCTGCTCCTCGGCGGCGCCCATGACGATATCCTCGACGGCGAGGACGGCGCCGACACGCTGAACGGCGGCGGCGGCAATGACACCTATTTCCTCGGCGACTCCGACGATGTCATCTTCGACAGCGGCGGTATCGACGCCGTGGTCGTTTCGGTGTCCTTCGACCTCCTGACCGACAAGTTCCCTGGCATGGAGATCCACGCGCTGTTGGGGACTGACGCCCTGAATGCCGCGGGAACGGGCGGGGCCAATTTCCTGATCGGCAATGACGGCGACAATTCGATCGCAGGCCGCGGCGGCGATGACTGGCTGATCGGCAATGGGGGCAACGATACCTTGAACGGTGGCGGCGGGATCGACCGCATGGAAGGTGATCTCGGCAATGACCTTTACTATGTCGACAATTTCAAGGACTTCATCAGCGAGGCGTTCGGCAGCACCAGCGACATCGACAGCGTGAAAAGCACGGTCTCCTACAGGCTGGGGGCCGGACTCGAAAATCTCGAGCTGATGGGCGCCATGCCGCTGAACGGCACGGGCAATGAACTGAACAACATCCTCGTGGGCAATGCCGCCGCCAACCGGCTCGACGGCGGTGCCGGCGAAGACACGCTCACCGGTGGCGGCGGCAACGATGTCTATGTCGTCGACGTTGCCGGCGACGATGTCGTGGAGACCGGCGGCCCGATGGGCGGTATCGATACCATCTTCAGCAAGGTGGACTACGCCCTCGGCGCCAATGAAGAACGGCTGGTCCTGGATGCGAAAGGCAAAGCCGCCACGGCCACCGGCAATGAACTGAACAACGTCCTCGTGGGCAACGCCCTCGATAACACGCTCGATGGCGGCCTCGGCCTGGATCAGATGACCGGCGGCGCGGGCAATGATCTCTATCGGGTCGACAACGAGGGCGAACTGGCGCTGGAGAGCATTGCCGGCGCCAAGGGCGGCTACGATACCGTCGAAAGCCAGGTCTCCTACACGCTCATCGGCAATGTGGAGCAGCTGACACTGTTGGGTGATGGAGACCTCAACGGCACAGGCAATGCGGTCGCCAATCTCATCGAGGGCAATGACGGGCTCAACAAGCTGCGCGGTGGCGCAGGCAACGATACGTTGAACGGCGGCAAGGGCGACGACACGCTCGACGGCGGGGCCGGCAATGACAGCATGGCCGGCGGCGAGGGCAACGATACCTATATCGTCAACAGCCCGGGCGACAAGATCGCCGACAGCGGCGGTGCCGATACCGTCCAATCCACCGTCTCCCTGACGCTCGGCGCCGACCTGGAGGATTTGCAGCTTCTAGGCAATGGGGCTATCAGCGGCACCGGCAATGGCGCTGCCAATGTCATCACCGGCAACACCGGCAATAACGTCCTCAATGGCGATCTCGGCGAAGACACATTACTGGGCGGTGCTGGCAACGACCGGCTGCTCGGCGGCGACGGCGCCGACAGCCTGAATGGCGGCGCGGGCAACGATGTTGTCGCCGGCGGCGCCGGCGCCGACAATATCGATACCAGCCTGGGAAACGACCGGCTGTTTTATACAAACGTCATCGATGCCGGCGATATCGTGACCGCCTTCGATGGCGCGGCTGCTGGCGGCCAGGATCAGGTCAATCTGGATCTGCTGCTCGACTCCCTGAAGATCGCGGGCAAGGACCGCGCCTCGCGTGTCGGCGTGTTCGATGACGGCGAAGAGGTCGAAGTGCGCGTCGATGCGGACGGCGATGCTGGCAACGGTTACGAACTCGTGGCGGTGACTCTGAATACGGCGGATACGATCACCCTGGGGGCGGACGTGGTGCTGGGCTCGTGAATGCTGCGTGATATCGTCAAAGACTCCAGAAAACATTTCTGCTAGTATTCATTTTGCTGCATTGCACCGCTGACAGTTGCGTGAACTGCTCTCTTAGAGCGGTTCGAATGTAGCCAACAGCAGCTGTTTGCAAGTTCTGCAAAACAGGGTGGAACGCGTGTCCGGCCGCATCGCGAACAAGACGCCAGATCAATTGGCGCGCAGCCGGATCGATGGAGGGGGCGCCCATGGCAACGCAAGATAATTCCTTTCCCGGCTCCGGCTACGGCAATCCCTACATCGATTCCCTGGTCTGGGGTACCCGTTGGATCGATGGACCGGTCAACTTTTACTTCGGCGCCGGTCAAATTCCCCGCCTGGGTGGCGGCGGCTATCAGTGGTTCGGTTATGAACAGACAGCTTTTCGCCAAGCTCTCCGACTCTACGAGAACGTCTGCAATCTGGATTTCCGGGAAGTCGGCAGCTATGGCGCGAGTGACATCGCCTGGTGGCTGGTGCCGAGCAGCTATACCGGCGGCTCTCTCGGCCAACACGAAATCCCGGTTGGAGCTGTCGATCCCATTCATGGCGAATTCAATGCGCAGCATCCAAGCTGGACTGCAGCCGGCCTGAGGATAGGCGGCTACGGGTTTGTTACCGTCCTTCACGAAATCGGTCACGGAATTGGCCTCGCACACCCCCATGACGGCGGATCGGAGGGGGATGCCACGATTTTTCCTGGCGTCGACGATCCCTTCGATACGGGCGACCTTGGCCTGAATCAGGGCATCTGGACGGTCATGAGCTACAATGACGGCTGGGATGTCATGCCGGGGAACTCCTTTGCCTATGGTTGGGAAGGCACGCCCATGGCCTTCGATATCGCGGCGCTACAGGAGATGTACGGCGCCAACATGTCCTTCCATACCGGCAACAATGCATACCGGCTGCCGGGCGCCAATGCCGCCGGTGCCTTCTGGGCCTGCATCTGGGACGCGGGCGGCATCGACACGATCAGCGCCGCCAATCTCGGCGGCGCCTGCGTCATCAATTTGAACGACGCGCCACTTGAGGGCCCGAATGCCGGTGGATTTGTTTCGTGGATGAACGGCATTCGCGGCGGGTTCACGATCGCCAACGACGTCGTCATCGAGAATGCGATCGGCGGCAAGGGCAACGACAGTATCGACGGCAATGAGTTCGCCAATGATCTGCGCGGCGGCCCCGGCAAGGACACGCTCGAAGGCGGCGCAGGCAACGACACGGTCAATGGCGGTGCTGGCGGCGACAGCCTGACAGGCGGCGGCGGCGACGATGTCTATTTTCTGGACAGCATGTTTGATGTCATCAGCGAATCCGACGCCACGCTGAATGACGAGATGCGTACCAACCAGGCGCTTTCGCAGCTGGTTGCAGGCATCGAGCACTACAGCTTCCTGGGCGGCACGCCCGTCAACTTCACCGCCGACGGCCAGAACAACCGGATCTCCGGCACGAAGTTCTCGGACACGCTTACAGGGCTCGGCGGCGACGACGCGCTCAATGGCGGCGCGGGCGGCGACAGCCTGCTGGGCGGCGACGGCGATGATGCCTATGTCGTCGACAACAAGTTCGACCAGATCGTCGATTCATCCGGCATCGACCGCGTGGACAGCGCCATCGTCTATACGCTGGGCGTCGGAATCGAGAACCTGACCCTGATCGGCAAGGCAACAGCCGGCACCGGCAATGACACCGGCAATGAGATCATCGGCAATGCTTTTGCCAACAAGCTGGATGGTTCCGGCGGTAATGACAGCCTGACCGGCAGCTTCGGCAACGACATCTACTATGTCGACTCCGGTGGTGACGATGTCATCGAGACTGATGGAACAGCGAAAGGCGGCATCGATACCGTCGTCAGCAAGGTCGACTATACGCTCGGCAAATTCGAAGAGAACCTGACACTGGACGCGGAGGGAAACGGGAAGCTGGCGACCGGAAACGATCTCGCCAATATCCTCATCGGCAACAGCCTGGCTAACCGGCTGGATGGCGGCGATGGCAAGGACAAGATGGCCGGCCTTGGCGGCGACGATACCTATGTGGTCGACAGCACGGGCGATATCGTGACGGAAACGCTCAAGGGCACCGCCGGCGGCATCGACACCATCGAGAGCGAGATCAGCTATGTGCTCGGCGCCAATCTGGAGAACCTGACCCTGATCGGCATCGCGGATATCTCGGGCACCGGCAATGGGCTCGAGAACATCCTCATTGGCAATGATGGCAACAACACACTGAATGGGGGTGCTGGTGCCGACGAGATGTCCGGCGGCAAAGGCGACGATGTGTATCTCCAGGACAGCAAGGACGACAAGATCACGGAGTTGGGCAGCGACACCAATGACGAGCTACGGACGAACCAGGTGCTGAGCAACGCACTTCCCGGCATCGAGCACTACACCTTCCTCGGGGCCGCCGCTGTCGTCTTCGCCGCCGACGGAGCCGCCAATCGGATCAGCGGCACCAAGGCCGCCGACAAGATCGACGGTGCGGGCGGCGACGACAGCCTCAGCGGCAATGTCGGCAACGACACGCTAACCGGCGGCATCGGCAATGACAGCCTGAACGGCGGCGCCGGCGGCGATAGCCTCTTTGGCGGCGACGGCAATGATACCTATGTCGTGGACAGCACCGGCGACAACATCTTCGACAGCGACGGCATCGACAAGGTGCAAAGTCTGGTGACGTTCACGCTCGGCACGGGGCTGGAAAACCTCGAGCTCCTGGGTGGGGCGGCGATCGACGGCAAGGGCAATGACACCGGCAACATCATCACCGGCAACAACGGCGCCAACAGGCTGTTCGGCTTCGATGGTGCGGACACGCTCAATGGCGGCCTTGGCAATGACGTGATTGTCGGCGGCAAGGGCGACGACAGTATCGATGTCAGCAAGGGTAACGATCGCGTCTTCTACACCGATGTCCTCGATGGGAATGATACGGTCACCGGTTTTGATGGCAATCCCGCCGGCGGTCAGGACCAGATCAATCTTGACTTGCTGTTCGACTCCGCCGGCGTCGCCGCCAAGGATCGCGCGGCACGGGTCGAGATCGCGCCGAGCGGCGCTGGGGTCGAGGTACGAGTTGATACCGATGATACGATCCCTGGCTTCGAGATGGTCATTACTCTCGCGACCACGGGCCCGATAACCCTCGGCGCCGACGTCATCCTCGGAGGCTGATTTGTCAGCCGGCCGCCAGCCAGTCATCCACCAGCCGCCGCGCGATGGAATCCCGGCGCGACAGTCGGAAGGTCTCATTCTCCGGCGAGTTGCGCAGTTCCTCGCGGCTATACCAGCGGGCGCTCTCGATCTCATCGGGCGACAAATGAATTTCCGCGCTAAGAGCCCGCGCGGTGAAGCCCAGCATGATCGAGGCAGGGAATGGCCAGGGCTGTGACGAGTGATAGCGGACATCGGCGACAGGGACGCCCACTTCCTCCATCACCTCTCGCGCCACCGCTTCCTCGAGGCTTTCGCCCGGTTCGACAAAACCGGCGAGCACGGAGTGCATGCCCGGCGGCCACTGCGACTGACGTCCCAGGATGATGCGGTCGCGATCATGAATCAGCATGATCACGGCCGGATCGGTGCGCGGGAAATGCACGGCGCCGCAATCGGGATTGCCGCAGCGCCGCTGATGCCCGGCCTGCTCGCTGACCGTGCCATGGCCGCAGACACCGCAGAAGCGGTGCCGCGAATGCCAGTGGATCAGGCCGCGGGCATAGGCCAGGAGAGCGCCGTCGTCCCGCGGGATGACCGCGCCAACGCTGCGCAGATCGGTGAAGCCCGCGGCCGCCATCGCTGCCGCCGGTGCTGGGTCCTCAAGGTGGGACAGTTCCAGCGCAAAATGGGCGACCTCGTCGGCGATGCCCAGAAAGACCGCGTCCGTTCCGCCCGTCCAGGCCTCGGCTTGAGACATGGAAAGCCAAGCCGCGCGCGGCGCCTCGCCGATTCCGGCCACCAGGTTCTGCGCCCGCCAGACCGGCAGGATGCGGGTGGCGCCGTCCCGCAGCAGCCGCTCGATCCAGGCCTGGTCGCCGCGCTGCTGCGCCCGCCGGTCCAGCGGCAGGGCGGCGTAATAGTTCGGGCGCTGATCGGGCGGCAGGCTCATGGGCCATCCTTGTCGCGGCAGGACCGCGTTAATAATTCCTATACCAGCCCGGCGCTATAGGAATATCTGGCGCGGCCGGTCGGACCGCTCCCGGCCCTTGGGCCTGATTCAGCGCCGGAGATCCAGAAATCCGGCATCCGGTGGCGGCGAACGCCATGGCGCGTGTTTTTTTATTCATACGGAGAGTTGTCGATGAAGAAGTTCAATCTCGGCGCCATCGTTGCGCTGTTCGCCCTGTCGCTGGTGCTCGGCGCCTGCGCTGCCGACCGCTACGCCTACCATGACGGCCACGGCAACCGGGGCGATGGCGAAATCGAACTCTGATTTCTGCCGCGCGCCTGCTGACGAGAACGGGCGCGCCTCCTCATACCGGCCGGCGCTGACAGCATCTCCCTCATTTCGGGGGTGATGAGGCTTTGTCGCCCGTCTCCGCATAAGCCTGGCGCAGATGCACCGGCTTGGCGCGGCGGCGATGCGCCATGTTGAGCGCCTCGACGAAAACCGAAAAGCCCATGGCGGCGTAGATATATCCCTTCGGCACATGGACGCTGAAGCTGTCGGCGATCAGCGTCGTGCCGATCAGGATCAGGAACGACAGCGCCAGCATCTTTACCGTGGGATGCCGTTCGACGAAGCCGGACACCGGGCCGGCGGCCAGCAGCATGACAATCATGGAAATGATGATCGCCGCGGCCATGACCGGGATCTCGTTCGCCATGCCGATAGCGGTCACCACGGAGTCGATCGAGAATACCAGATTGAGCAGCGCGATCTGCGTCACCACGGCGGCCATGCTGGCCATCACCTTGGCCGAGGAATGGCCCTCGTCGCCCTCGAGGCTGTCATGGATTTCATGGGTCGCCTTGTAGAGCAGGAACAACCCGCCGGCGAACAGCACCATGTCCTTGCCGGAGAAGTCGGTGCCGTACAGCGTGATCAGCGGTTCGGTCAAGCCGATGATCCAGGCAATTGCCAGGATCAGCACCAGCCGGGGGATCAGCGCCATAATGATGCCGAGCCGCTGCGCATACTGGCGCTTCTCCTTCGGCAGCTTGCTGACCAGAACAGCGATGAACACCAGGTTGTCGATGCCCAGGACGATTTCCAGCGCCGTCAAGGTCAACAGGCTCAGCCAGATGTCGGGATTCAGAATCCAATCCATCGTCGTGTCGTACCTTCCTGGGTTGTTCGGTGGGATGAATGCCGGATGAATAGAACGGCGATTTAGGGGTCCGCAGCGGCAAGATGCCCAATATATGGCGGGCCAGCAAGCAGAGCTGCCATATTGAAACTCTTGCTATATTCCCCAGATTCATTATCTCTAGGAGGGTCCTTTTGGGGCGCAGGGACCGGCAGATCGGGAGCTGGAGTGATATCATGCGCATCATCGTTTTACTTGCAGCCGTTCTGAGCTTTGCGGCCTCATCGGCGCTGGCGCAGTCGGACTCGACGACCGCCACGCCGGACACGGAGCCGCGCGTCGAGCTCGCCGCATTTCCGCAGCCGGGGAAACTGACCTATGCGGTCATGCGCGATGGCGACAAGATCGGTAGCCAAGTTGTCGAGTTCCAGCGCAACGGCGATCAGCTGCTTGTGCTGACTTCGGTCAAGATTGAAGTGACCTTGCTGGGCATTACCATCTACCGCTTCGTCCATCGCAGCGAGGAGGAGTGGAAAGGCGGCGAACTGGCGCGTCTGACCTCCAACACCGACGATGACGGCGACAAGCGCGTCGTCGATCTGAGGCTCGTCGATGGCAAGCTGAAGGGCGACTATAACGGCCAGGCCAAGGAGTTTCCCCTGGGCATGATCCCCGCCACCTTTTGGCATCCGGCCTCGATGAAGCAGACCAAGCTGCTGGATCAGGTCAAGGCCCGCGACCGCCAGATCGCCGTCAAGGACCTGGGGACCGAAACGATCACCGTCCAGGGCAAGAAAATCGAGGCCAGACACTATTTGGTCAGTGGCCAAATCAAGCGCGAGGTCTGGTACGGGCCCGACGGCCGGCTGGAAAAGCTGGAATTCGACGGCAAAGACGGTTCCGAGATCGTCATGATCCTGCGCTGACGGCGGCCGATTCGCGGCCCTCGCAAGCGGCTCACAGGGGTTGCCCTGGGCGAGGCGAGGGCTGATATAGTGCCTTCGGGAGGTTGGCGGCGGACGGGCGCCTCGCCAACCCGGTCAGGTCCGGAAGGAAGCAGCCGTAACGAGTTTCCGCCCGGGTCGTTTGCCAGCCTCCCACCTCCGACTCCCTGAGACGGATAAGAATTCTGCGATAGCGGGCCGCGCCCGCTATCGCTGTTAGGCAAGTCCCTGCAAACGGGCGATCTGCGCATCCCGGCGATGCGCGACTGGAAAAGTTGAGGAGACGCCTGCCCGCCATGCCGGCCGCCGCCGAACCCGCCGCACCCTATCGCGTACTCGCGCGCAAATACCGGCCGCGCGATTTCACCGATGTCATCGGCCAGGAAGCGATGGTGCGCACCCTGACCAATGCCATGGCCGCCGGGCGGCTGGCCCATGCCTTCATGCTCACGGGCGTGCGCGGCGTCGGCAAGACGACGACGGCGCGGATCATCGCCCGCGCCCTGAACTGCATCGGCCCCGACGGCAAGGGCGGCCCGACGGCGCAGCCCTGCGGCAAGTGCGACAACTGCATCGCCATCGCCGAGGACCGCCATCTCGACGTCATCGAAATGGACGCGGCGAGCCGATCCAAGGTCGAGGAAATGCGCGAGCTGCTTGATGGCGTCCGCTACCGCCCGGCCAGCGCGCGCTACAAGGTCTACATCATTGACGAAGTGCATATGCTCTCAACCAGCGCTTTCAACGCGCTGTTGAAGACGTTGGAAGAACCGCCGGAGCATGTGAAGTTCATCTTCGCGACGACGGAGATCCGCAAGGTGCCGGTCACCGTTCTGTCTCGCTGCCAGCGCTTCGATCTGCGCCGGGTCGACACCGAGACGTTGTCCCGCCACTTCCTGAAGATCGCCGCTGCCGAGGGCGTGACGATCGCGCCGGGCGCCGTCGGCCTGATTGCCCGCGCCGCTGACGGGTCGGTGCGCGATGGGCTATCGCTGCTGGATCAGGCGATCGCCCGCGCCACCGGCGAGATCGGCGAAGCCGATGTGCGGGACATGCTCGGCCTCGCCGACCGCGTGCAGATCTTCGACCTTTTCGACAGCCTGATGCGGGGCGATGCCAAGACTGCGCTCGATCTCCTCGGCAGCATGTATGCCGCCGGCGCCGATCCGTCGGTCGTGATGCAGGACCTGCTCGATCTCACCCATTGGCTGACTCGGGTCAAGCTGGTGCCAACCGTCGCCGAAGCCCCCGGCGTGCCGGAGGCAGAGCGCGTCCGCGGTACGGCGATGGCGGAAAAACTGTCGATCCCCCTGCTGTCCCGCTGCTGGCAGATGCTGCTGAAGGGGCTGGGCGATGTGCATTCGGCGCCCCAGGCGCTGCAGGCGGCGGAGATGGTGCTGATCCGCCTGACCCACGCGGCCAGCCTGCCGCCGCCGGCAGATCTCATCCGCCAGCTGCAGGATGGCGGCGGCGCCTCTGCACCGGCGCCCGCGGGGCGCAGCGGCGGCAATCCAGGGCCGTCGATGCAGGCGCCCCAGGCCAAGTCGCCGCCGGTGTTGGCGTCGTCGCGCAGCGAGGGCGGCGATCGTCCGCGCGCGATGGCCCAGGGCGGTGCGGCGATGATGGCGGCACCCGGCGTCGCCGACACGGCACCCTCGACAGCAACGGCTGCCCCCGATCCCAAAAGCTACGAGGACGTCGTCGCCCTCTTGCAGGAGCGGCGCGAGGCGATCCTCTATGCCCAGCTTCACAACAATGTGCATCTCGTGCGCTTCGAGCCCGGCCGGCTGGAAATCCGGCCGGAACCGCAGGCGCCCGCCAATCTCGCCAACCGTCTCGGCGCCTTGCTCGGCGAATGGACCGGCCGCCGCTGGGTAGTGGCCGTCTCGTCGGAGCCCGGCGATCCCACGCTGGCGCAGCAGAAAGCGACCGGCGAGGCCGAGGCGCGCGCCGCGATCGAGATCCATCCCCTGGTGCAGGCGGCGATGAAAGCCTTTCCGGGCGCCACCATCGAAACCGTGCGCAGCCTGGATCTGCCCACAGACACAACCAGTGACGGAGACACCGACGGATGAAGAATCTCGGCAACATGCTGAAGCAGGCCCAGGAGATGCAGGCCAAGATGCAGGAGGTGCAGGCCAGGCTGGAAGCGGCCGAGGTCTCGGGCACCGCCGGCGGCGGCATGGTCACGGTCACGCTCAACGGCAAGGGCGTGATGCGGCAGATCAAGATCGACCCCAAGATCGTCAATGCCGGCGAGGTCGAGATGCTGGAGGATCTGATCCTGGCGGCGGTCAACGATGCCCGCGCCCGGGTGGACAGCCACGTCAAGGAAGAGATGGCGAAGGTCACCGGCGGCCTGCAATTGCCCGCGGGCATGAAGCTGCCCTTCTGAACCCCGGCGCCGTGATCCAGGCGGCATGACGCTCTCCGACATCGAACGGCTGATCCAGCTGCTGGCCAAGCTGCCGGGCCTCGGCCCGCGCTCGGCCCGCCGGGCGGCGCTGCAGCTGTTCAAGAAGCGCGAATTGCTGATGCTGCCGCTGGCGCGGGCGCTGGAAGAGGCGGCCGCGAACATCCGCACCTGCGGAACCTGCGGCAATCTCGACACCAGCGATCCCTGCGCCATCTGCACCGATCCCCGGCGCGACCCTGCCAGCCTCTGCGTCGTCGCCGATGTCGCCGATCTCTGGGCGCTGGAGCGGGCAGCGGCTTTCCGCGGCCGTTATCACGTGCTGGGCGGCCTGCTCTCCGCGCTCGACGGCGTGGGACCGGAACAGCTCAACATCGTCGGCCTGCAAAAGCGTATCGCCGCCGGCGGCATCACGGAAGTCATCCTGGCCATCGCCGCCACGGTCGACGGCCAGACCACCGCCCACTACGTCGCCGACCGGCTGGAAAGCAGCGGCGTCGCCATCACCCGCCTGGCCCACGGCGTGCCCGTGGGCGGCGAGCTGGACTATCTTGATGACGGCACGATCACCCAGGCCCTGAAGGCCCGGCGGCCGGTATAGTCGGGAAATCCCGCCCCGCGGTCATCGTCAGGAGACCGCCCGGGGACGCAAAATACTGTTTCAAGTGGCAAATTTAGGGGTCATGGCGGCATATCCGCTTGACTCCCCGGGGGCCTGTCACAACGATGGTGGGCCGGCCGCAGGAACGCGCCGGGCAGGCAACGAACCACGTCGAGAAACAGACGGACAGGGAGATCGCCATGAATCGGATAGCCATGCTGACCGCGGGCGCGTTTGCGCTGGCGGCGAGTTTCGCGGTCACGCCCGCGCTGGCGGAAACGCCGAAAGATACATTCGTCCAGGCCAAACAGATCGATGACATCATCACGCTCGATCCGGCCGAGGTGTTCGAGTTTTCCGGCGGCGAGGTGATCGCACAGATCTACGACCGCATCATGACCTATGAGGCCGAGGACACCGAGAAGCTGGTCCCCGGCGTAGCGGAGAGCTATTCGGTCAGCGATGATGGCAAGACCATCACGCTGAAGATCCGCCCCGGCCAGACATTCCATTCCGGCAATCCGCTGACCGCCGAGGACGTGGCGTTCTCGCTGCAGCGGGTGATCAAGCTGGACAAGACGCCCGGCCTTCATCCTGTCCCAGCTCGGCTGGAACAAGGACAATGTCGATGGCCTCGTGAAGGCAACCGACCCGCTCACAGTGCAGCTTTCCATCCCCGAGGACTTCGCGCCGACCCTCGTGCTGAACTGCCTGTCCGCCGGTGTCGCATCGGTGGTCGACAAGAAAACCGTGCTCGAGCATGAAGTGAATGGCGATCTTGCCTATGAGTGGATGAAGAGCAATTCTGCCGGTTCCGGCGCCTTCGTGCTGAAATCGTGGAAGGCGAACGAGACCGTGGTGCTCGAAGCCAATCCGAACGACCGCCACGGCGCGCCGTCGATCAAGCGCGTCGTGATCCGCCATGTGCCGGAAGCCGCCGCCCAGCGCCTCATGCTGGAAAAGGGCGACATCGATATGGCCCGCAACCTGACCGCCGACCAGATCCAGGGAATCGCCGGCAATGCCGACCTGGTCGTCGAAGCCTATCCGAAGGCGGACATCTACTATCTCGGCCTCAATCAGAAGGACGAGCATCTGGAGAACCCGAAGGTGCGGCAGGCGCTGCGCTGGCTGGTGGACTATCAGGGCATGGCCGACAGCTTCCTGAAGGGCCAATTCAAGGTGCACCAGTCCTTCTGGCCGTCGGGCTTCTATGCCTCGCTCCTCGACACGCCATTCAAGCTGGACGTCGCCAAGGCGAAGGCCCTGCTGGCCGAAGCCGGCTACCCCGATGGTTTCGAAATCGATCTCGACGCCTCCAACAGCTCGCCTTCGTCGGACATAGCGCAGTCCATCCAGGCAACCATGGCCGAAGCCGGCGTGAAGGTGAACATCGTCTCCGGCGAGCAGAAGCAGGTGATCACCAAGTACCGGGCGCGGAATCACCAGATCGTGCTGCTTTACTGGTCGCCGGACTACATGGACCCGCACTCCAACGCCGACAGCTTTGCCCGCAATCCGGACAATTCGGATGAGGCGAAATCCAAGCCGCTGGCCTGGCGCAATGCCTGGGACATTCCGGACATCACCGCCGAGACCGACGCTGCCGTGCGCGAGCGCGACGCGGACAAGCGCAAGGAGATGTATCTCGGCCTGCAAAAGAAACTGCAGGACGACTTCGCCGTTCATCATCATGTTCCAAAGCACGGAGCAGGTGGCGAAGCGCAACAATGTGAGCGGTTACGTCTCCGGTCCGACCTTCGACATCATCTACTATCGCCTGATGACGAAGTCCTAAGCGGGCCGCGGCAAGGTTCGGCCGCGACGCCATGACATCGCGGGCCTCATCCCACGACAGGGATGAGGCCCGCATGATCAGAGGAGCTGCGATCGGGCCGCGCCGGCTCCTGACGCGTACAGGTACAGGCACTTATTCGTGACACAATCCCGCGAAATGACGGGTGCGCCGGCCATGCAAATGCGCTGGGCCGCGGGCTGGCTGCCGAAGACGATCAATCTGATCTTCTCGATCCTGCTGACTTTCTTTGGCCTGCTTTTGGTCACCTTCCTGATCGGGCGGGTGATCCCTATCGATCCGGTGCTGGCCATCGTCGGCGACCGGGCGCTGCCCGATGTTTATGCACGGGTGCGCCAGGAACTCGCGCTGGACGAGCCGCTCTACTATCAGTTTTGGCTCTACATGACGAAGGTGTTGCAGGGCGATTTCGGCAAGTCCGTGATCACCAGCAAGCCGGTCATCGATGACATCATCCGCTTCTTTCCCGCGACGATCGAACTGGCAACCCTGGCGACCATTCTGGGCGCCCTCGTCGGCGTGCCCATGGGCGTCCTGGCGGCCAAGTTTCAGGGGCGCTGGCCCGATCACATCATCCGCGTCCTGGGCCTCGTCGGCTATTCCGTGCCGGTGTTCTGGCTCGGCATCGTGGGCCTCGTGGTGTTCTACAAATGGCTCGAGTGGGCCTCGGGCACCGGCCGCCTGGATGTCTTCTACGAAGACATCGTCGATCCCCTCACCGGCATCATGTTGGTCGATGCCGCCATTGCACGGGAGTGGGACATCTTCTTCAACGCGGTCAGCCACCTGATGCTGCCGGTATCGATCCTCGGCTACTACTCGCTTGCCTATATCAGCCGCATGACACGCAGCTTCATGATCGAGCAGCTGAGCCAGGAATACGTGACGGCGGCGCGGGTCAAGGGCTTGTCCGAGTTCCGCGTCGTCTGGCGCCATGCCCTGGGCAATGCCATGCTGCCCTTGGTTACGGTCATCGCCCTCAGTTACGCCTCGCTGCTGGAGGGCGCGGTGCTGACGGAGACTGTCTTCGCCTGGCCCGGCCTCGGCCGCTACATCACGGACTCGCTGTTCAACGCCGACATGAACGCCGTGCTCGCCGGCACCTTCGTCGTCGGTACGGCTTTCATCGGCCTCAATCTGCTGTCCGATTTCCTCTACCGCATTCTCGACCCGAGGTCGCGATGAGCGTCAGCGCCGCCCCGGAACAGGGCCTTCGCGCCTGGCTGCTGGCGTCAGCGCCCGGATCCCGCTGGCAGGCGCGCTGCGGCAACGCCTATCTCGCCTGGCTCAAGCTGAGGGGCAATCCGCTAGCGATGGCCGGGCTGGCGATCATCGTTGCGCTGCTGCTGGTGGCGATCCTGTCGCCGCTGCTGGCGCCCGGCACGCCGTATGGCCAGGATCTGGTGAACCGCTTGCTGCCCCCTTCGGGCGATCATTGGTTCGGCACCGACCAGCTCGGGCGCGATATCTATACCCGCGTCATCCATGGCGCCCATCTCACGCTGATCATCGTCGTGCTCGTCGCGATTCTTGCCGCACCCGCCGGTTTGCTGATCGGCACAATCGCCGGCTATGCCGGCGGAATCGTCGATACCGTGCTGATGCGCATCACCGACGTGTTCCTCGCCTTTCCCCGGCTGGTGTTGGCGCTGGCCTTCGTCGCCGCTCTCGGCCCGGGCATCGAGAACGCGGTCATCGCCATCGCACTCACCTCCTGGCCGCCTTACGCCCGAGTCGCGCGCGCGGAAACGCTGGCGCTGCGCAGCAGCGACTTCATCGCCGCCGCACGGCTGCAAGGAGCGTCACCCGGCCGCATCGTGCTGCGCCATATCGTGCCTCTCTGTCTTTCCTCGGTGATTATCCGCGTCACGCTGGACATGGCGGGCATCATCCTGACGGCGGCCGGCCTGGGTTTCCTCGGCCTCGGCGCCCAGCCGCCGCTGCCGGAATGGGGCGCCATGGTTGCCGCAGGCCGCGATTTCATCCTTGAGCAATGGTGGGTGGCGACCATCCCAGGCATTGCCATCTTCATTGTCAGCCTGGGCTTCAATTTGCTGGGAGACGGGTTGCGCGACGTGCTCGACCCGAAGCAGCGATGAACGACAGCGGACCTCTGCTATCGGTCGAGGACCTGCATGTGCGTTTCGCCACGCGCCAGGGTCTGGTTCATGCTGTGCGCGGTGTCAGTTTCAATGTCGGCCGCGAGAAGCTGGGCATCGTCGGCGAATCCGGTTCCGGCAAATCCATGACGGGCCGCGCCGTCCTGCGCCTGGTGCCGTCGCCAGGCGAGGTGACCGCGCGCAAGCTCGACTTCGAGGGCACCGATCTGCTGCGCGCCGGCAGCCGGGAGATGCGGCGCATCCGGGGCAAGCGGATATCCATGGTGATGCAGGATCCGAAATTCTCCCTTAATCCCGTGATGACCATCGGCCGCCAGATCGCCGAGTCCTATCGCGCCAACAGCGGCGTACCCAAGGCACAGGCGCGCGAGCGCAGCCTGGAAATGCTGGCCGCGGTGCGCATCCGCGACCCCGAAAGGGTCTATGCCGCCTATCCCCACGAGCTCTCCGGCGGCATGGGGCAGCGAGCGATGATCGCCATGATGCTGATCCGCGATCCCGACCTGCTGATCGCCGACGAGCCCACCTCCGCCCTCGATGTCACCGTGCAGATGCAAGTGCTGGCAATCATCGACGATCTCGTCAGCCGGCGCGGCATGGGACTGATCTTCATCAGCCACGATCTCAATCTGGTGGCGTCCTTCTGCGACCGTGTGCTGATCATGTATGCCGGCCGCATCGTCGAGACCTGCCGCGCCGCCGATCTGCATAATGCACAGCATCCCTACACCCGGGGCCTGCTGGACTCTCTGCCGCGCATCGACCGGCCCGCGGGCGATCTGCCGGTGCTGCGCCGCGATCCGGCCTGGAGCGCGGAGCCGGTGGCATGATCGACGTCAGCGATCTCAAGGTCGTGTTCGGCAGCGGCGTAGCCGCCGTCCATGCGGTGCGCGGCGTCAATTTCCATGTCCCCGAAGGGGAATCCTACGGCCTGGTCGGCGAATCCGGCTCCGGCAAATCGACGGTCCTGCGGGTGCTCAGCGGCCTGCTGCGCAACTGGAGCGGCGCGGTCACCATCGCCGGCCGGCCGCAAGAACCGAAGCGCGACCGCGCCTTTCACAAGCTGGTGCAGATGGTGTTCCAGGATCCCTATGCCTCGCTGCATCCGCGCCAGACCGTGGACCGCGCGCTGGCCGAGCCGGTGGCGATCCATGGACTTGGCGATGTGAACCGGCGCATCGCCGCGGCGCTATCGGATGTCGGCCTCGATGCCAGCTTCCGCTTCCGCTATCCGCACCAGCTCTCCGGCGGCCAGCGCCAGCGCGTCGCCATCGCCCGCGCCCTGATCCTGGAGCCGCGCATCCTCCTGCTGGACGAGCCGACCTCGGCGCTGGACGTGTCGGTGCAGGCGGAGATCCTCAATCTGCTGATGCGGCTGCGGCGCGAGCGCAATCTCACCTTCCTGCTGGTCAGCCATAATCTCGCAGTCGTCGCCCATATGTGCGACCGGCTGTCGGTCATGCGCGAAGGCGTCA
This sequence comes from uncultured Alphaproteobacteria bacterium, assembly GCA_963810485.1. Classification (GTDB taxonomy): domain Bacteria; phylum Pseudomonadota; class Alphaproteobacteria; order Dongiales; family Dongiaceae; genus DATKFM01. Next base: position 1,004,983 of record CAWENQ010000004.1, on the reverse strand, counting down.
TCGTCGAAGAGCTGACCGCTGCGCGACTGCGCGCCCAGGAACCGTCGCACCCCTACAGCCAGCAACTGTTCAAGGCCAGCACCGGCTATGACCGCGCCGCCGTCGACCGGCTGGAAGCGGTCGCCTGACGCTCGACCCGCCCGGACTTCTAACCTACGATCCCCCATATGCGCTATCTCGCGGCTGATGTAGGCGGAACATTCACCGATCTGGTGCTGGTCGATGTCGATCCTGTGACCGGCGCCGGCCGCGTTCATCTGGACAAGGTGTCGTCGGAAGGAACCGGCTCGGCCGCGGGCATCGCCGAAGGCATCAAGCGCATCGCGGCGCAAGCGGGCCTGCGGCCCGGCGATATCGATCTCTTCGTCCATGGCTTCACCGTCGGCACCAATGCCTTCCTGACCCGCAACGGCGCCAAGGTCGCCTTCGTCGCCACGGCGGGCTTCCGCGACATCCTGGTGATCGGCGATCAGCAGCGGCCGAACCTCTATTCCCTGACCGATGCGAAACCGCCGGCCGTGGTGCCGCGCTCGCGCACGGTCGAAGCGGCCGAGCGCATCGATGCTTTCGGCAATGTGGTGTTGGCGCTGACGAAGGCGGAAGCGGAGCGTGTCGCCGGCGACGTCGCCAAGCTAGAACCGCAGTCTGTCGCCGTCTGCCTGGTCTTCGCCCATCTCAATCCCGCCCATGAGCGGATGATCGAGAGCGCGATCCGGGCGAAGCTGCCGGAAGTGCCGATCTATCTCTCAAGCCGCGTCAACCCGGAGATCGAGGAATATCCGCGCGCCAACACCACCGCCGTCGCCGCCTATGTCGGGCCGGTGATCGACCGCTATGTGCGGATGGTGGAGCAGCGCCTGGCAGAGATCGGCGTCGAAGCACCCTTGCGGCTGATGCGCAGCGACGGCGGCGCCGCCACGCCCCGCGCCGCCCGGGACAATCCCGCGCACATGCTGCTCTCCGGCCCCGCCGGCGGCGTCATCGCCGGCGCCGCTTTGGCGCGGGGTCTCGGTGTCGCCAACATGGTGACGTTCGACATGGGCGGAACCTCGGCGGATTTCTCCGTCATCATCGACGGATCGCCGACGATGGTGCCGGGCCGCGAGCTGGACGGCCAGCCGCTGCGCCTGCCGACGCTGGATATCGAGACTATCTCGGCCGGCGGCGGATCCATCGCCTGGGTCGATGTCGGCGGCGCATTGAAAGTCGGCCCGCAATCGGCCGGCGCCGTTCCTGGCCCCGCCTGCTATGGCCGCGGCGGTACCAGCGCCACCAACACTGATGCCTGCGTCGCGCTGGGCATTCTCGATCCCGGCGCGTTTCTCGGCGGCGATCTGCCGCTGGACGCGGATAAAGCCCGCGAGGCGGTGGAGCGCAACGTGGCAAAGCCGCTGGGCCTGAGCCTGGAGGAAGCCGCCTCCGGCATCGTCGCCGTGGCCAACGCCAACATGATCCAGGCGATCCGCACGCTCTCGGTGGAGCGCGGCCACGATATCAGGGGCTTCTCGCTGCTCGCCTTCGGCGGCGCCGGACCGGTCTATGCCGCCTATATGGCGCGGGAGCTCGGCATGGCCGAGGTGATCGCGCCGCGCCATCCCGGCGTGTTCGCTGCGTCCGGCCTGCTGATGACCGACCTGCGTCACACCGCGCAAGCCGCATGGCAGGTGCCGCTGGCCGGCGTGACGGCCAAGGATATGGCCACGCGCCTGCAAGCGTTGCGCGCCGATCTCGAGGAACAGCTGGCGCGCGACGGTGTGAAGGCCGATCAGCGCTATTTCCGCTACATGGCCGACATGCGCTGCGTCGGCCAATTCCACCGTCTCGGCATTCCGCTCACTGCGCCGCCCGCCAACGGTGCCGCCGGCGGATGGTGGGATGCCGCGAAACTCGCCGACGATTTCCACGCTGCCCATGACAAGGCCTATGGCCACGCCGACGCCGCCGTACCCGTGGAGTTCGTCAATCTCCGCGCCGAAGGCTTCGGCCGCGTCCCCAAGCCGCCGGCGCCCGCGGAGCCCGCCGAAGTCTCCACAGCCCCTCAACCCAGCTCCCGCCGCCGTGTCTACATGGATCGCGCGAACGGGTGGATGGACACGACGATCTACCGCCGCGACGATCTCCGCCGCGGCCATGTCATTCCCGGCCCCGCCATCGCCGAGCAGCGCGACTCGACGATCCTGGTGCTGCCGGACCAGGTGGCCACAGTCGACCGCGGCGGCGTGATGCGCATCCGGGCGACGGCATAGGGAGGCGAGAAAAAAAGGGTTCACCACAAAGTCACGAAGATCACGAAAGCACGGTGCTTCGACCGGATCTGACGCTCACCGGCCGCTTTGTGTCCTTTGTGACTTTGTGGTGAAATCTTCTTGATCACCGATTTGGTCTCTGAGGTGCAATTGCTCATGCCCACCAACATCGACGCCATCTCCCGCGACGTGTTCCAGCGGCAGCTCGTCGGCATCGCCGAGGAAATGTCCATGGCACTCCGCCGCGCCGCCTTCTCCTCCATCATCTGGGACATGTACGATTACTCCTGCGGCCTGTTCACGCCCGCAGGCGAGATGATGGCCCAGGCGGAAACCATCCCGGCGCAGTTGGGCATCATGTCCACGGCGCTGAGCCACGTTGCCAAGGCGGTGCCGCTGGAGAGCTGGAAGCCCGGCGACGTGATCGTCTGCAACGATCCCTTCCGGGGCTGCACCCACACCATGGACATCGTGCTGTTCAGCCCGGTGTATTTCGAGGGCAAGATCGTCGCCGTCACCTCCACCATCGCCCACCACATCGACATCGGCGGCAAAATCCCGGGCACCGAGGCCGCCGACAATATCGAGATCTTCGCCGAGGGGCTGATCCTGCCGCCGCTGAAGCTGCTGGAGGAAGGCCGGCCGAACCAGGTAATCTTCGACATCGTCGCCGCCAATGTGCGCGATCCCTATTCCTGCCAAGGCGACCTCCGCGCCCAGATCGCCGGCTGCCGCACCGGCGAGCGGCGCATCGCCGAGCTCTGGGGCCAGCATGGCACCGAGCGTGCGGCGGCCCTGACACAAAGCTGCATCGACTATGCCGAAACCTACATGCGCCGCGTGCTGGCCGGCTTGCCCAAGGGCCGCCACGAAGCCGAGGTGCTGATCGAGGACGACGTCACCACTGACGATCCGATCCGCATCAAGGTGGCGGTCACCGTCGCCGGCGACGGCCTCACCGTGGATTTCACCGGCACCTCGGATCAGCGGGACAACGCGCTCAACGTCCCGGCGGCCTCGACGCTGTCGATGATGAACTATGCCGTGAAATGCATCCTGGCGCCGGAGATTGCCCAGAACGAAGGCTGCAACCGGCCGGTGAAGCTGGTCGTGCCCGAGGGCTCGGTGCTCAATCCGCGCCGGCCCGCCGCTGTTTCCGTGCGCCATCTGACCCAGCAGGCGCTGGCGGATTGCGTGCTGAAGGCCATGGCGCCGCTGGCGCCCGGCCGCGCCTCCGCCGGCTGCCAGGTCAGTTTTCCGACCTTCTGCGCCGGCGGCTTCGACGACCGCCCGGAAAAGCGCAACGGCTCCAACAGCGCCCAGCCCTACTACGTGATCTCCGACATCGTCGGCGGCGGTATGGGCGGCCATGAGGGCGGCGACGGCATGGATGTGGTGGACACCCATGGCGGCAATTGTGCGCTCTTGTCGGCCGAGGTGATGGAGACGCTCTCGCCCTTCCGCGTCACGCGCTCCGAGCTGGTGCCTGGCTCCGGCGGCGCAGGCCAGCATCGCGGCGGCCTCGGCATCATCAGGGACTACGAGCATCTCAGCGAGCGCAGCGTGATCGGCGGCTATGTGCAGCAGACCCGCCCCGATACCGCCCCCTGGGGTCTCGCTGGGGGCGGCCCCGGCGGCAAGGCAGCGATGCAGATCAACCCCGGCAAGCCGAACGAGAAGCGCCTGAAGAGCAAGGTCATTGGCGAAGTGCTGCGCAAGGGCGACGTCCTCCGCCTGGTTGGCGCCGGCGGTGGCGGCTGGGGCGACCCAAATAAACGGGATGCCGAACTCACGAAACGCGACCGGGATGAAGGGCTCGCATAGCAACGCGACACGTAGTATGCCAGACCCCGCCACCATCACCGGCTATCACGCCCATATCTACTACGCCCCGGAAACCCGCGCGGCAGCGGAGCGAATTCGCGAGTTGCTCGGCGCTAAATTCACCGTCCAGCTCGGCCGCTGGCATGACAAGCCGATCGGCCCGCATCCGCAGTCGATGTACCAGGTGGCGTTCGCGGTGGAGGAGTTTCCGCGCCTGGTGCCCTGGCTGATGCTCAACCACGAGGGGCTATCGGTGCTGATCCATCCGCTGAGCGGCAACGACTTTGACGACCACGCCCACTACGCGTCCTGGCTCGGCCCGCAACTGCCGCTGAATTTGGATTTCCTGCTGGAGCTGCAGAAGTAGCGAGCGTCTACCCCTTCATCATCTCCGTGTAGCGCCGCTGCATCTCCGCCGGCGACATTTCTTCGATGTTATGCCCCAAGAGCCATTCATGGCCGAAGGGATCGCGCACCCGGCTGCTGCGCTCGCCATAGAACTGGTCGGTCGGTTTCATCAGTAGCTTGGCGCCGGCGTCGCAGGCACGCTGGGTCAGGATATCCACATTGCCGACATGGAGATGGATGCGGATGCCCTGCGCATCGCCTTTTGGCGCATGGATGCCGTACTCCGGAAATTCGTCGGCCAGCATCAGCGTTGCCGGACCGAGCTTCAGTTCCGCATGGCCGATGCGCCCGCTGGGTTCGGTCAGGCGGAACAGCTCTTCGGCGCCGAACGCCCGTTTATAAAACTCGATCGCCGCACCGGCATCCTTGACGCAGAGATAGGGATACATTTCTTGCACCGCCGCCGCGGCCGTCTTCGACAGGTCGTTCATGGTTCACTCCTTCCTCTGATATCGATGGCTGTTGGGGAAAGGATGACAGGATCCGCCGGTTCCGGTCTTGGACGAATTTAACCCGGCTATTCCGGTGAACCTTCCACTCCGCCGAACAGCCGCCGCCGCCGGAGTTGGAACAGCACCCCGCCGACAAAGCAGATGCCGCCGCCGATCATGACCGTCAGCGGCGCACCGATCCTGTGGGCGGCAGCACCGGCGGCCAACGCGCCGAAGGGCGCCAGCCCGGCGAAGCACATCATGTAACAGGCCATGATCCGGCCGCGCAGCCGGTCGGGCACATGGCTCTGCAGCAGCGTATTGCTGGTCGCCGTGACCGTGATCAGGCAGAAGCCGATCACCAGCAGCGCCGCCTCCGACAGCCAGAACGACGGCGCCAGCCCGAGCAGCACCAGCCCGATGCCCATGCCGCCGGCCGCCATGCCGGGGAGCAGGTTGAGCTTGCCGGCATCCCGATGGGTGGCGAGCCGAATTGCTCCGGCCAGCGCGCCAAGGCCTACGGCGCCCATCAGCAGGCCATAGCCGTCGGGACCGGCATTCAATTGCGTGGCGAACACTGGCAGCAGAACCGTGAACGGCATGCCCGCGAGACTGAGCGTTGCGACCAGCAGCAACAGCGACCGGTAAGGCTCTGTCCGCGCGGCGAACGCCAGGCCCTGGCCGATGCCGCCCTTGCCGTCTTCGGTACCCGGCGCCGGGCGCGGCGGCACGGAAATGAAGTAAAGTCCGGTGAGCACGGCGAGGAAGCTCATACCATTGATCAGGAAGCACCAGCCCTCGCTTGTCAGCGCCACCAGCAGCCCGCCCACCGCCGGGCCAACCATGCGCGCCGCATTGAACATTGTGGAGTTCAGGGCGATGGCATTCGGCAGGTCCTTCTTCCCGACCATTTCCACGACAAAGCTCTGGCGCGCCGGCATATCGAAGGAATTGACGATGCCCTGCAATGTCGCCAGCGCCAGGATGTGCCAGACCTGGATAACTCCGCCCAAGGTCAGGCCCGCGAGGGCGAACGCCAGGGTCATCAGGATTGCCTGGGTCGTCATGATCAGGCGGCGGCGGTCGCGATTGTCGGCCACCATGCCGCCGAGCGGCGACAGGAACAACACCGGCACCTGATTGCAGAAATTCACGGCCCCCAGCAGTACGGCCGATCCCGTCAGCTGATAGATCAGCCAGGATTGCGCCACCGTCTGCATCCAGGTGCCCATCAGCGACATCAGCTGCCCGGCGAAGAACAGCCGGTAGTTGCGGTGCTGGAAGGCGCGCCCCGCATGCACCGGCACCAGCCCGCGCCAACCGCCGGTGGCGGCGGGCGAGGGCGCCGGCTCGCTTGTCCGCGGCGTGTCTCTCGGGGGCGTCACATACCTATGCTGGGCATTCGACGCGGCGGTGGCAAGCCACTGTGGCGAATGGCGCCTATGCGAAGCCGGCGTGGAATTGCGGCGGGAAGATGGCGACGAAGATGGCGGCTGAGATTCGGGCGGGTCTAGGTAAAGACGATAAGCAATCCGAACATCACCATGGACAGGAAGGCAGCGCGCCACAGCGTCCGCAGCGGCCTGCGATCATGCCTGAAGATGGGTCGGCGTCTCGACATTCTGCCTCGCCGCGATTTCGGAACAAATGCCTAGCTTGGCTATTCCAGAAATTACCCGGGATTTTGCGGCCGCCATCCTTAATCGCTCGTTAAGCGGGCTGCGCGACGCAGGTCCGCGACTGTCCGACCGTAATACGCGGGCTTATACACTTGGGCCGTCTGATTTGGGCCTTATGCCCTTTAATGAGTGGCTTGCCGCGCGGAAATTTGCCGGCGCTATCGTGCCGGCAGTAACTTCCCTTAATGGCGTTGCACCGCCGGCCGCCAGAACGGAACTCACCGGCAGGAGATTCATGATCATTACCGGAAGCTGCCTTTGCGGCTCTGTCGCTTACGAAGTCCGCGGGCCGTTCACCCACTTTCTTCATTGCCACTGCTCGCGCTGCCGCAAGGCGTCCGGCGCCTCCCACGCCACCAACGCGCTGGTCGCGCCGGACGCATTCCGTTGGACTCGCGGCGAGGACGAGCTGCAGCGTTTCGATCTGCCGGAAGCCGCGAGCTTCGCGACCGGCTTCTGCCGCCACTGCGGTTCGCCGATGCCCCATCTCACCCGCAGCGGCCGATCGGTTATCGTCCCTGCCGGCACGTTCGACGCCGACCCCGGCGAAAAGCCGTCGCGCCACGTCCACTGGTCTTCGCGGGCGCCCTGGACGGACTCGCCCGATGACCTTCCCACAGCGGATTAGTCCTTTCCGTCCAGGCAGTTAACTGTTTCTTCATTAAACTTGCCTTGACATTGCAGTGCGGTATCGCCATCTTCCCGCTACATCTGATTTCTCGCGATCGCGCGACGCGCTTATCGGTTGATCCGGAACAAGCGCTTCATCTCGAGACAATAATCGTAACTTCGTTTGCCCCCGGTGCGCGTGGGAAGCAGCGATAGGCTGCCATGCGGCCCGCGCCTTTCCGTCATGACTCATGACCCGGCGCCGGCATCCTGGTGCAATAAGGACCATCAATATCTTGACTGATAGTACATTTCGCGACCTCGGCATCGCCGAGGCGCTGCTCCGTGCCTTGCACGCTGAAAGCTACCTCATACCCACTCCGATCCAAACCCAGGCGATTCCCGTCCTGCTGACCGGCAAGGACATCCTGGGCATCGCCCAGACCGGCACCGGCAAGACCGCGGCATTCCTGCTGCCGATCCTGCAGAAGCTGGCGGAAACCCGCGGCGCCGCCGCACCGCGCAGCACCCGCGCGCTCGTGCTGGCGCCCACCCGTGAACTCGCCGCGCAAATCGGCGAACGGGCCCGCGCCTATGGCCATCATCTGGGCTTGCGCCATGCCGTCGTGTTCGGCGGCGTTGGCATCCGGCCGCAGATGGCGGCGCTCCAGCGCGGCGTCGATCTCCTGATCGCCACGCCCGGCCGCCTGTTGGATCTGATCCAGCAGGGCCAGCTCCGGCTCGACCGCGTCACCCATCTGGTGCTGGACGAAGCCGACCGCATGCTCGACATGGGCTTCATCCGCGACGTGCGGAAGATCGTCGGCATGATGCCGAAAGAGCGGCAATCGCTGCTGTTCTCCGCCACCATGCCCGGCGAAATCGCCCGCCTGGCGGCGGAACTGCTGCGCTCGCCCGTGCGCATCGAAGTGTCGCCGGTAACCCGTACAGCCGACCGCATCGAGCAGCAGGTCTACATGGTGGATGCGCCGTCCAAGCGCAGCTTCCTCACCCGTATGCTGGCCGATCCGGCGATGGCGCGGGTGATCGTCTTCACCCGCACCAAGCACGGCGCCAACCGCGTCGCCGAGCATCTGGAAAAGGCCGGCATCGTCGCCGAGGCGATCCACGGCAATAAATCCCAGGGTGCCCGCCAGCGGGCGCTGGAACTGTTCCGCACCGGCGAGGCCCGGGTGCTGGTGGCGACCGACATCGCCGCCCGCGGCATCGACATCACCGACATCAGCCATGTGGTGAATTTCGATATTCCCAACGAACCCGAAAGCTACGTGCACCGCATCGGCCGCACGGCGCGGGCGGGTGCGGCGGGAATCGCCATCTCCCTCTGCGACGGCAGCGAGCGCGGCTATCTGCGCGACATCGAGCGGCTGACCCAGCAGAAGATCCCCGTGGTCGGCAGTGTGCAGCAGGACAATGCGGCGCCCGACCATCGCGGCCATCAGGGCAAGCCCCGCCAGGGCAAACCCCAGCCGGGCTCTTCCTATCGCGGCCGGCCGCAGCGCGGCCGTTCGCGCCACCAACAGCGCAGCCGCGCCGCCTAGTTCCAGGTCCAGCAAGTCAGCGTTGCCAGTACAAGTGCAATTTACCGCCCCACAAGGAGACTAGTTTAGATGCCTATCGGTACCGTAAAGTGGTTCAACAGCCAGAAGGGCTTCGGATTTATTAAGCCGGAGGACGGCGGCCAGGATGTGTTCATGCATGTCAGCGCCGTCGAGCGTTCCGGGATCGGCAATCCGCAGGAAGGCCAGAAGGTGAGCTACGACCACGAGCGCGATCGCAAGGGCCGCATTTCCGCGACCAATCTGCGCGCCGCCTGACGCTAAGCCGGGCCGGCGCCGCTCCCTTGTGAGGGAGTTGGCGCCGGCCCGGCGCCGCGCTAAACCAACGACAGGAGAAACGATGGCAAAAGAAGAACTGCTGCAATTCGAAGGCGAAGTTTCCGAAGTGCTGCCCGACGGCCGCTTCCGCGTGAAGCTGGAGAACGGCCACGACGTCATCGCCTATACCGCCGGCCGGATGAAGAAGAATCGCATCCGCACGCTCGCCGGCGACCGCGTCACCATCGAGATGACGCCCTATGACCTGGACAAGGGCCGGGTGATTTTCCGCCACAAGGACACGCGCGCGGCTCCGTCGTCGCCGCAGCGGCGCCAGTTCCGCCGCTAGGGGCTTTGCCGCCTGGGCCCCTGTCGGGCGCCCAATTTCTGCCGAATTCACTTTGGAAGATGGCATCCACGGGGCTGCCTTCCGGCAATCGCTAGTGAAACTGTAGAAAGGTACATTCCATGAATTCGATGCTCTCCCGCCGCCGCGCGCTCCGCAGCTCGGGCCTGATGCTGGCTGCCCTCGGCGCAAGCTCGACGGGGCTGGGCCTGCTCATTCGCCCGGCTTTCGCCCAGGAAGCACGGCTGACCTTCAACGATCAGACGGCGGTGGCGGTGACCATCTATAACGAGAATCTGGCGCTGGTGAAGGATCAGCGCAACGCGTCCCTGGCCCAAGGGCTCAACAACATCGCCTTCATCGATGTCAGCGGCCAGATGCGGCCGGAGACGGCTCTGCTCCATGCCGCGGGCGAAAAGCTCACCCTGCTGGAGCAGAATTTCGAGTTCGACCTGCTGACCCACGAGAAGCTGCTGGAGAAGTCCGTCGGTCAGACGGTGACGGTGATCAAGACCAATCCGGCCACGGGCGCCGAGACTGTGGAGGAGGCGCGGGTGCTTAGCGTCGCCGGCGGCCTGGTGCTGCGGATCGGCGACCGGATCGAAACACAATATCCCGGCCGCGTGGTGTTCGACCGCATCCCGGCGGAGCTGCGGGCGCGGCCGACGCTGGTGCTGACGGTCGAAAGCCCGTCTGCGGCGCTGCGGCAAGTACAGCTCAGCTATCTCACCGGCGGCCTGGCCTGGAAGGCGGACTATGTCGCTGAGCTCGCCGCCGACGAAAAGACCGTCGATCTCAGCGGCTGGGTGACGCTTACCAACACCAGCGGCACCTTCTATCGCGACGCCAAGCTGCAGCTTGTCGCCGGCGAGGTGAACCAGGTGCAGCCGATGATGGAAAAGGAAATGCGCACCATGGATATGGCCGCCGGGTCACCGGCGCCCGCCATGGCCGAGGAAGCGCTGTTCGAATATCACCTGTATACGCTGTCGCGTCCGACCACGATCGCCGACAACCAGACCAAGCAGGTGGCGCTGCTCTCTGGCAGTGGCGTGCCGGTGCGCAAGGAGCTGCGCTTCGTCAATATCAGCCAGGCCTATAACTATCCGATGGCCGAACAGCCGCGGGTCAACGCCACCGTGCGGCTGATGTTCGACAACAAGGAGCAGGACAAACTGGGCATGCCGCTGCCCATGGGCATCGTCCGCGTCTACAAGAACGACAGCGGCGGCCAGGCGCTCTTCGTCGGCGAGGACCGCATCGCCCATACGCCCAAGGGCGAGACGGTGAAGCTGGCGCTGGGCCAGGCCTTCGACGTCACCGCGCAGCCGAAGCAGACCGAGTTCGAGCAGCTCAGCGACCGCATCTTCGAAGCCGCCTTCGAGATCGAAATCAAGAACGCAAAGAAGGAAGCGGTCACCGTCCGCGTCGACGAGAACATCCCCGGCATGTGGGAGATCCTCAGCGAAAGCCACCCCCACGAGAAGGTCGACGCCTTCCAGGCCGGCTGGAACGTCGACGTGCCCGCAGAGGGCGCGAGCACGCTGAAATACAAGGTGCGGGTGAAGTTTTAGCGCCGGCGCGCGTTAAGCGAGCTCACATCCCTTGTCATCCCGGAAACCGAGCGTCAGCGAGGTTGTCCGGGCCCCATGAACACAGGGCCGTCCATGCTACGGTGACGGTTGTCAGGTGCTGACGGCAAGCATGTCAGACGACAAAGCGGCATCGATGCGAAAGTGCGACTCACACGCTTGTTCTAGACACCTGAGCACGGTGTCGTTCCAGGCGTCTTCCTGAAAGTATCGTGGTCATGGGTCCCGGATGATCGCGCTGAAGCGCGATCTCCGGGATGACAAACATTGTGGTAGGAGAAGAGCGCTACGCCTTCTCCACCTTCAGCGCCGCGCCGTCCACGCCGATCACCTTGACGCGGTCGCCGGCCGGCAAGTCCGGCCCGAAGGCGCGCCAGACGGAATCGCCGACACGCACCTTGCCGGCGCCGTTCACGATCGCCTCCTCGAGGCTGAAAGTGCGGCCGACATATTGTGCGCCGCGCCTGTTGAGCGTGGCGTCTGCGGTTTCGATCGGATTGCGCTTGATATAGAAGCGTGCGCCCACCACCGAGGCGATCGCCAGCGCACCGAAGATCAGGAACTGCGCTTCCCAGGGCAGTGAGGGAATGATCAGCGTGATCAGGCCGGTCACCGCCGCGGCGCCGCCGATCCACATCAGGAAGAAGCCCGGTGCCACCATCTCGATGATGATCAGCACCAGCGCCAATATCCACCAATGCCAGAACAGCAGGGTCGCGAAATACGCACTCATTTACGTGCTCCTCGCTCCGTTGTTACGACTTCGGGCCGCTGCCCTGACTCATCGCCTGCTTCGCCAGCTCGGCGATGCCGCCGATCGCGCCGATCACGCCCGAAGCCTCCAGCGGCATGAAGATCAGCTTCTGGTTCGGCGCGCTGGCGATCTCCTTCAGGGCATCGACATATTTCTGCGCCACGAAGTAGTTGACCGCCTGCACATTGCCCTTGGCGATCGCCTCGGAGACCATCGCCGTCGCCTTCGCTTCGGCTTCGGCGGCGCGCTCGCGGGCTTCGGCGTCACGGAACGCCGCCTCGCGGCGGCCTTCGGCTTCCAGGATGGCGGATTGCTTCTCGCCTTCGGCCTTCAGGATGGCGGCCTGACGGTAGCCTTCGGCATCCAGGATGTTGGCGCGCTTGTCTCGCTCGGCCTTCATCTGGCGGGCCATCGAATCCACCAGATCCTTCGGCGGCGCGATGTCCTTGATTTCGATGCGCGTGACCTTGATGCCCCAGGGATGGGTCGCTTCATCGACGACGTGCAGAAGCTGGGCATTGATCTTGTCGCGCTGGGACAGCAGCTCGTCCAGGTCCATGGAGCCCATGACCGTACGGATATTGGTCATCGTCAGGTTGAGGACCGCCAGCTCCAGGTCGTTCACCTCATAGGCCGACTTGGCCGCGTCCAGCACCTGGTAGAACACCACGCCGTCGACGCTCACCATGGCGTTGTCCTTGGTGATGACTTCCTGGGTCGGCACGTCCAGCACCTGCTCCATCATGTTGAGCTTGGCGCCGATGCGGTCGAACACCGGCATGATGAAATGCAGGCCGGGCGGCAGGGTCTTGGTGTATTTGCCGAACCGCTCCACCGTCCATTCGCGGCCTTGCGGCACCGTCTTCACGCCGAGTACGACGTAAACGATGGCTGCCACGACAATGAACAGGAATACGCCGAGAATAACGTCCATCTTCTGGTCCCCCGACTCCCAATGTTGGGAGGGACCCCCGCGGTCCCTCCGGCTGCACGCCCGTTTCTTACCCGACCAATCTACAACACTTTGCTGACGTCATCCTTTTTCAGGCGGTCAGGCCTCTCGGCACTGCAAATGGGAAGGGGTGGTAGGGGCGCAAGATCCTCGCGACCAATTAAACTTGATTTCAGTTACTTTATGCCAACCGGCAGGAACAGTATGAACTCATTTATGGTTAATATTCAGTTACTGCATTAGTCGGCGCTGCTCCGGGCTGGTTGAGGTCTCGACCGCCGCCACATCCGCCGCCGCCGGTTCGCCCAGCTGCAGCTCCTCCATCCGCTCGGCCCGCTTGCCGATCTTTTCGGTGGAGATGCGTACCTGCCGCACATCGTCGGTCGCCTGCTCGAAATGCTTCTGCAGCTTGGCCACCCGGTCGTCCAGCCGCTGGATGTCGTCGCCCAGGGCATGCATCTCCCGCCGGATCAGATGGGCCTGCTCCCGGAGGCGCACATCCTTCAGTACCGCCCGCACCGTCGTCAGCGTGGCCATTAGCGTGGTGGGCGAAACGATCCACACGCGCCGGCGAAAAAACTCCTCCACCAGGTTGGCGAAATTGGCATGTAGCTCGGCATAGACGGCCTCGCTCGGCAGGAACATCAGCGCGGAATCGGCGGTCTCGCCCGGCCGGATATACTTCTCCGATATCGCCACCACGTGATTGCGGATCGCCGTTGAGAACTGCCGCCGGGCCTGTACCGCCGCCGCCTCATCCTTGGCCTCCCGCAGTGCCCGATAGCTTTCCAGCGGGAACTTCGCATCCAGCGCGATCGGCCCCGGCGGATTGGGCAGCAGCAGCAGGCAATCCACCCGCTGGCCGCCATCCATCGTTGCCTGGAAGCAATAGGCCGAAGGCGGCAGCGCGCCCTGTACCAGATCCTGCATCTGGATCTCGCCGAAGGCGCCGCGCGCCTGCTTGTTGGCCAGGATGTCCTGCAGCCCTACAACCTGGGACGACAGCTCCGTGATGTTCTTCTGCGCCGCGTCGATTACGGCCAGCCGTTCCCGCAGATCGGCCAGCGACTTGGTCGCCTCCGTCGTCTGCTGCTGCAGCTTGTCGCCCACCCGCTGGCCCAGCGCCGTCAGCCGTTCCTCGATGCCCTTGATCAAGGCCCGTTCCTGGGTCTGCAGCCGCTCGGCCAGCGATGACTGGCTGGCCGCCTGGCTGCCCGCCATCTGCGCCAGCCGCCCCTGCAGCTCCGCCAGCGAGTCGGCCAGATGGTCCTGGCGCGGCCGGCGCAGGATCAGCACCAGCGCCACCACCAGCAGCGCACCGGCGATGGCCAGCGCGGCGATGATCTGCGGATCGGACAGCAGGCGCGGATCGAGCATGGCGGTCTCCCGGGCGAATCGTTGATTCGTAATGTGATTCGGCCCTGCAAGAAACGGGGCTCCGGCCGGCATGGCCAGCCGTTGACGGAGCCCGGTCCGCGCCATACCTAAAGGCGGAGGGAAATCAACCGCCTATGGCCCAATTGGACATCATCATCGCGCCCGATCCGCGCCTCAAGGAGAAGGCCAAGCCGGTCGCGTCCGTCGACGCCGGCGTGCGCAGGCTGATGGCCGACATGCTGGAGACCATGTATGCGGCACCCGGCATCGGCCTCGCCGCGCCCCAGGTCGGCGTGCTGAAGCGCGTCATCGTGCTCGACGCCGCCCGGGAGGGTCACACGCCCGAACCCTACAAGATGGCCAATCCGGAGCTGATCTGGGTCTCCGACGACGACATCGTCTACAACGAAGGCTGCCTGTCGTTGCCCGACCACTATGCCGACGTCGCCCGCCCGGCGGCGATCAAGGTGCGCTACCTGGATGAGCAAAATGAGATCCGCGAATTGCACGCCGAGGGCGTGCTCGCCGTCTGCATCCAGCATGAGATGGACCATCTCGACGGCATCCTCTTCGTCGACCACATCTCCGCGCTCAAGCGCAACATGATCCTGCGCAAGCTGCTGAAGGCGAAAAAGACCGGCAGCGTCGAGCGCGACAAGGAGCATGTGCTCTAGCGCTTCGTAAGCCAGAAGCAGTCACGACTTTCACTTTCTAGAAGGCGGATCGTCCTACGGACGCGGTTTGCCTATACGACGCCAGATCCGGTCCGGCGCTGGCTCGGCTGCTATCACAGGCCGGCCTTGAGGCGAGGGGCGGGCTGCGGTCTATTCACCCCGTCTTTCCACCCGGGAACAAAGATGACCCGTCTCCGCCTCGCCTTCATGGGTACGCCCGATTTCGCCGTGCCCTGCCTCGACGCGCTCGTGGCCGCCGGCCATGAGATCGCGGCGGTCTATACCCAGCCGCCGCGCCAAGCCGGCCGGGGCAAGAAGCCGCGGCCGTCGCCGGTGCAGGTTGCGGCCGAACGCCACGGCTTTGAAATCCATACGCCGCTGTCGCTGAAGGATGCCGGCGAGCAAGTAGCCTTCGCCACGCTCAATCTCGATGCTGCCGTCGTGGTGGCCTATGGCCTGCTGCTGCCGAGGCGGGTTCTGGTAGCGCCGCGGCTCGGCTGCCTCAACATTCATGCGTCGCTGCTGCCTCGCTGGCGGGGTGCCGCGCCGATACAGCGCGCCATCATGGCCGGCGATGGCGAGACCGGCGTGACCATCATGCAGATGGATGAAGGGCTGGACACCGGGCCGATGGTCCTGCGCGAGACTATCGCGATCGCTTCGGACGAAACCGCCGGCACGCTCCATGACCGGTTGGCGGCACTGGGCGCGCGGCTGATCGTGGATGCGCTGGACGGTCTGGCGGCGGGCAAGTTGAAGGCGACGCCGCAACCGCCTGATGGCGCAGTCTACGCCGCCAAGCTCACGCGCGGCGACGAGATCATCGACTGGCGCAAGAGCGCCGATGAAATCGCCCGGCAGGTCCGCGCGCTGAGCCCCGCGCCCGGCGCCTGGTTCCCCGCCAAAGGCGAGCGAATCAAGCTCCTCGCGGCCCAACCTGCGGGCGGCGGCGGCGAACCCGGCAGGATCCTCGATGACCAGCTCACGATCGCCTGCGGCGTCGGCGCGCTGCGGCCCCTGCAGCTCCAGCGCGCCGGCCGGGCACCCATGGCGGCGGCGGATTTCTTGCGCGGTTTCCCATTGCCGCCAGGCACGCGGCTGCCGCTGCCGGACGAGGTCGCGCTATGACGCGCTACAAGCTGACGCTGGAATATGATGGCGGCGGTTTCGTCGGCTGGCAGCGCCAGGACAATGGCCCGTCGGTGCAGGAAGCACTCGAGAATGCCGTCAAAGCCTTCTGCGGCGAGACCGTCACCAGCTTCGCCGCCGGCCGCACCGATGCGGGCGTCCATGCCCTGGGGCAGGTAGCCCATGTGGATCTCGCCAAGGACACCACGGCCGAGACCGTGCGCGACGCCCTGAACTTCCATCTGAAGCCGGCGCCAATCGCCGTGCTGAAGGCCGAGGCCGTGGGCGAGGATTTCCATGCGCGCTTCTCGGCCAAGGCGCGGCTCTACCGCTACCGCATCGTCAACCGCCGGCCGCCCCTGGCGCTGGACCGCGGCCATGCCTGGCTTGTCGGGGGCGAGCTGGACACGGCGGCGATGCATGACGCGGCGCAGGCGCTGCTGGGCCACCATGATTTCACCAGCTTCCGCGCCACCCTCTGCCAGGCGAAATCGCCGCTGAAGACGCTGGACGTGCTGGACGTGCGCCGCGCCGGCGAGGAAATCTCGGTGACTGCGCGGGCGCAATCATTTCTCCATCACCAGGTCCGCAACATGGTGGGGACGCTGAAGCTGGTGGGCGAGGGGAAATGGACCCGGGCCGATGTGGCCGCCGCCCTCGCCGCCCGCGACCGCAGCGCCGCCGGACCCACCGCGCCGCCGGAGGGACTCTATCTCACAGAGGTGTGGTACTGATGATGGAAATCAGATCGCCGTCACTACTCCGGGCGCTGCGCGCGCCAGCGATGGGGCAGGGCGCCGAGCCAGGGCGAATCGAAACCGCCCTTCGCGGTGGCCGCCGTCACGGAACGGTCATCGGGCGTGCTGTCCCGGCCGTTTCGCGCCGCGGGCTTCGGCTTGCCCGGCTTGGAATTTGCGTGATTGCTGGAACCGTTGGATCGAGACAGCTTCTTCTTGATGGCAGACATGGTTACGTCTCCCTTCAACTGTCGGCGATGAATTCGAAGCAGAACCGCTTCGATGCCGCCGATGATAGGGAATTGGAAGGCCGAGGCTGTGACGAAAATCACAAGGCCGATGTTCCTATATCCGCAGCGCCAGAGCTTGGCCCTGCTCCAACGCCAGGGAGATGGCGAGATCGGCGATCACAAAAACGGCGGCGGTATGGTTTTCCAGCCGCAGAAACGAACGAGAGATGTAGAAGAGATAGACAAAGTAAACCGCGATACTGATCACGGCGATCAGGCCGCCGATGGCGTCCATGCTGCCTGCGAACGCCGCCCAGACGGCGATGGAAAACGGCAGATGGATCAGCTGGAACCAGTTATAGACGGTGATGAAGGACGGCATCGCCTCGCTGCGTTTGAGCCAGCGGCCGATTTCGAGGACGACGACAGGGACAGCGAACCAGCCGATGACGTAGATCAAGTACTGCACCACGATGTATCGGAACTCCGATGCGTCGGGGTAGGTCTCGTGCAGATTGTCAGGCAGATTCAGCGCGACGATCGGCGCCACCAGCATCATGGCGAAGAAGGAGCGCCAGGTGCCTTGGATGGACTTGTCGAAGTAGCCGACATAACTCGCGTCAAAGCGGAACAGCCGGCTCAGCCCTTTCACCGCCCGCACGAGATCGATCAGCAGCTGCATCAGCGCGGCAGGGTGAAATAGCCGTCGAGCACGGCCTCGTAGATCTCGGTCAGCGCCGAGCAGGTCGCTCACGGGCACGCGCTCATCCACCTTGTGCATGGTCTGGCCGGTGAGGCCGAACTCGGCGACCGGACAGTAATCCTTGATGAAGCGGGCGTCGGACGTGCCGCCTGTCGTGCTGAGCTCGGGCTTCAGGCCGGTGACCTTCTCGACGGCGCGGGCCATCACTTGCGACAGCGGTCCGGGCGGCGTCAGGAAGGCCTCGCCGCTGACATGCACCGCCAGATCGAACCGCCCGCCGGCCGCGGCGAACTCGCGGCGCAACCATTGCTCGAGGCTCTTGCCGGTGTGCCTGTCGTTGAAGCGGATGTTGAACACCGCGCGCGCCTCCGCGGGGATCACGTTGCTGGCGCTGTTGCCCACATCGATGGATGTCACCTGCAGTGTCGAGGGCTGGAAATGCGCCGTGCCTTCATCCAGCGGCCGCGCGGTGATGCGCGTCAGCATGGCCAGCAGGTGATGGATCGGATTGTCGGCGAGATGCGGGTAGGCGCTGTGGCCCTGGACGCCATGGACGCCGAGCCGGCCGGTCAGGCTGCCGCGCCGGCCGATCTTGATCATCTCCCCCAGCTTCGACGGATTGGTGGGCTCGCCCACCAGGCAGGCGTCCAGCTTCTCGCCGCGCTTCGCCAGCCATTCCAGCATCGGCTTGGTGCCGTTGATCGCCGGGCCTTCCTCGTCGCCTGTGATCAGCAGGCTGATGGTGCCGGGCATCCCGTCCTTGTGCCGCGCTGCGAATCGCGCAGCCGCGGCGACGAAGCAGGCGATGGCGCCCTTCATGTCGGCGGCGCCGCGGCCGGTGACCATGGCGTCCTTCAACTCACCGCCGAAGGGGTCGCCGGTCCATTGCGCCGCTTCGCCCACCGGCACCACATCGCTATGGCCGGCAAAGCAGAAATTCGGACCCTCGGCGCGGCCGATGCGGGCATAGAGATTTGTAACGTCGGGCGTGTCCGGCGCCTTGAAAGTCTGGCGATGGCATTTGAATCCCAGTGCCTCCAGCCGCGACTGCAGCAGCGCGATGGCGCCGCCCTCCGCTGGCGTGACGCTGGGACAGCGGATCAGCGCGCGGGTCAGCTCGACGGGATCGACAGGGGGTTCGTTGGCGGCCAACTCAGTCCCGCAGCAATTCGTTGATGGAGGTTTTCGAGCGCGTCTTCTCGTCCACCCGCTTGACGATGACGGCGCAATAGAGGCCCGGACCCGGCGAGCCGTCCGGCATCGGCTTGCTGGCCGGCATGGCGCCCGACACCACCACCGAGTAGGCCGGCACGCGGCCGTAATGCACTTCACCGGTCGCGCGGTCGACGATCTTGGTGGAGGCGCCGAGATAGACGCCCATGGAGAGCACCGAGCCTTCCTCCACCACCACGCCCTCGGCCACTTCGGCGCGGGCGCCGATGAAGCAATTGTCCTCGATCACCACCGGCCCGGCCTGCAGCGGCTCCAGCACGCCGCCGATGCCCGCGCCGCCGGAGATGTGGCAGTTCTTGCCGATCTGGGCGCAGGACCCGACCGTGGCCCAGGTGTCGATCATCGTGCCGCTGTCCACCCGCGCGCCGACATTGACGAAGGAGGGCATCAGCACCACGCCTGGTGCGATGAAAGCCGAGCGGCGAACCACACAGCCGGGCACGGCACGGAAGCCCGCGGCCTTGAAGCGGTTCTCGTTCCAGCCGGCGAATTTCGATGGCACCTTGTCGTACCAGGCGGCGCGGCCCTCATCGCCGAAATCGCCGCCGCCGGGCACCGGATAGGAATCTTTCAGACGGAAGGACAGCAGCACCGCCTTCTTCAGCCACTGATGCGTGTGCCATTTGCCGTCGCGCTTCTCGGCGACGCGGAATGTGCCGCTGTCGAGCCCGTCGAGGGCCGCATCCACGGCCTCGCGCGCCTCGCCCTTGGTGGCGCTGTTGATACCGTCGCGCTTGTCCCAGGCGGCATCGATGGCCGCCTGCAGCTTGTTGTTATCCATGGAAATCCGCTATCCCCGCCCGTCGCAGAACCGATTGAAAATCGGCCCGAACATGGGCGGCAGGGCGGCGGCTGTCAATGCGCCGGGGGAGTAGCTTTTGGAGGACAATCAGCCTTTGGCTGCCGAACTTCCCGCCGCCTCGAGCCAGGCGACCAGATCGTCGGTGACGTGGTGGACATGGTCGCCGTCGGCGCCGGCCTGGGCCCATTCCTCTTCGGTCCGCACCAGTACCGTGGTCATGCCCAGATCATGGGCCGGCAGCAGGTTCTTCGGCAGGTCCTCCACCATGATCGACCGTTTGGGATCGATCCAATGGCGCCGCACCATCAGCTCATAGACGAAGGGATCGGGCTTCGGCACGAAGTCCGCCGCCTTGATGTCGAAGATCGCCTCGAACTGCTTGCTGATGCCCAACCGGTTGATGACGTTCTCGGCGTGCTTGTGGGAGCCATTGGTGAAGATGATCTTCCGTCCCGGCAGCCGCGCCAGCGCCTGATCCAGCGCCGGACAGGGCGGGATCAGCGTCACGTCGATCTCATGCACGAAATCGAGGAAGGCATCGGGATCGACCTGGTGATGCAGCATCAGCCCGCGCAGGCTGGTGCCGTAGGTGCGGAAATATTCCTTCTGGATCTTCACCGCTTCGTCCATGCCGATCTTCAGCAGGTCGGCGACGAACTGGCCGATCTTCACATCCACCTGGGCGAACAGGTTGCAGGCGGCGGGATAGAGCGTGTTGTCGAGGTCGAAGACCCAGTTCTCCAGTTGGGCAAAGCCATTGGCAGCGCGCCCGTTCTTGCGGGCGGTGGCGGTGCCGTTGGCGGCTGGGGCATTGAAGGTCAGCATGGCTTTAGCTTCAGTTCAGCGAGGGGGCGTGATTATGACGCCAACATGGTTAAGCGCGTCTTAAGGTCGCCGTCAGTGCGCTTACGCACGGCTGACCAGGGTGCCCACGCCATGGGGTGTGAAGATTTCCAGCAGCAGCGCATGAGGCACGCGGCCATCGAGAATAACCGCCGCATCCACGCCATGTTCCACGGCTTCGATGCAGGTCTCCAGCTTGGGGATCATGCCGCCGCTGATCGTGCCGTCGGACATCAGGGCGCGGGTCTCCGCCACCGTCAGGTTCTCGATCAGCTTGCTGTTCTTGTCGAGCACGCCCGCCACATCGGTCAGCAGCAGCAGGCGCGATGCGCCGACGGCGGCGGCGATGGCGCCGGCCGCGGTATCGGCATTGATGTTGTAGGTCTGCCCATCCTCGCCATAGCCCACCGGCGCGATGACGGGGATCAGGCCGCCGGCCGCCGCCGTCTTCAGCACCTGCGGATTGACCGTCTCCGGGTCGCCGACGAAGCCGAGATCGATGCTCTTGCCATCCTTCTGCATCAACTGCTTCTTGGCCAGCAGCAGCCCGCCATCGCGGCCAGACAATCCGACCGCGGCGCCACCGGCCGCCTGGATGGCGCCGACGATGTTCTTGTTGATGCTGCCGGCGAGAACCATCTCCACCACCTGCATGGCGGCAGCGTCGGTGACCCGCAGACCGTCGATGAACTCGCTCTTGATGTCGAGCCGCTTCAGCATGTCGTTGATCTGCGGCCCGCCGCCATGGACGACGATGGGATTGATGCCCACCTGCTTCAGCAGCACGATGTCGCGGGCGAACACCTCCGCCAGCTCCTTGTCCACCATGGCGTGGCCGCCATACTTGATCACGAAGCTCTTGCCGTTGTAGCGGCGCATATAGGGCAGCGCTTCGGAGATCGTGCGCGCGGTGCGCAGCCAATGCTTGGTCTCGGTGTAGTTGATCTCGCTGCTCATGTCGGGCGTTCCTGCGGGAAAGCGGGCGGCAATCTACTGGATCGCGGCGGGCTTCGCCAGCGCCGCCAGATGGGCCCGAAGCTCGGGGATTCCAAGGCCTTCATGGGCGCTGGTGGCGACAATCTCGGGATGAGCGCCGACATGGCCGGCGATCTCCTTCGCCACGCTCGGCCCGGCGGCGATCGAGTTCGGCAGGCTTCAGCTTGTCGGTCTTGGTCAGGATGACCTGATAGGACACGGCGGCATCGTCGAGCTGCTCCATGAACTCCCGGTCCACCTCCATCAGCCCGTGGCGCGCATCCGCCAGCAGGCAGACCCGGCGCAAGGTCGGGCGGCCCCGCAGATAGCGGAAGATCAGGCCGGTCCAGCCGCGCACTTTCGTCTTGGAGACCTTGGCAAAGCCGAAGCCCGGCAGGTCCACCAGGATCAGCCGGCCGCCGAGATCGAAGAAGTTGATCTGCTGCGTGCGGCCCGGCGTGTGCGACACCCGTGCCAGGGTATTGCGGCCGGTCAGCGCATTCACCAGGCTGGATTTGCCGACATTGGAACGGCCGGCGAAGGCGACTTCCGGCAGCGTCGCCGGCGGCAGGATTTCCTCATTGGTAGCGCCGGCGACGAAGCGGCATTCCCGCGCGAACAGCAGGCGGCCGGCTTCCGGATCGAGCCGGTCGATCGCCGCCTTCACGGCTTCACCTTGTAGCCGCTGCGGATCAGGCGATGGACGAGCACGAACAGCAGCGCCGCCAGCGACAGCAGCACCACCGCCCCGGTCTGCAGCGAGCCTTCGTGGTAGCCGGTCAACCCAGCGCGCACGCCATCGACGACATAGAAGATGGGATTGAGCTGGATGAGCTGGCGGCCAAGTTCCGGCAACCCTGATATCGGATAGTAGCAGCCTGACAGGAATGACAGCGGCAGGAGGATAAACGTGTTGAGCGCCGCCTGATGATCCCACTTCTCCGCCCAGATGCCGGCGATAATGCCGCAAAGACCGAGGATCACAGCGCCGGTAACGGCGAAGAACAGCAGCAGCGGGATGTCGGGCGCCGGCAGCCGCACGAACAGCAGGCTTGCCGCCAGAACGATCATGCCGGTCAGCAGGCCGACAGAAGCAGCGCCGATGGTGTAGCCGATGGTGCGCTCCAGCGGCGTCAGCGGCGCCATCAGCGTGTCCCAGATCATGCCCTCCATCTTGTCATAGAGAATCGACTCGGCGGCGGTGTCGAAGGACCGCTCGCAGAGGGCGAAGACAACCAGGCCGGCGACCAGGAACTGTCCAAAGCCGATGGTTCCGAAATTCCAGGCACGGTCGCCGAGCGCAATATGAAACACGGCGAGGAACAGCATGTTCGACACCAGCGGCCCGAGCAGCGAATAACGATAGCCCTTGAGCGCGCGCTTCATGTCGCGGCTGGCAAAGGTGACGAGGCCGATCCAATTGATCCTCCCGAACCGCCGCGGCCCGATTGTTCTGGTCTCCGCGGTCATCAGGCCTTCAGCCGGTAGCCGGTGGCGAACAGCCGATGCACGAGGGTCCAGAGCGCCGCGTTGGCCAGCGCCATGACGACGATGCCGGCGGCGAGCGAGCCATCGGCATGGCCGATGAAGCCATAGCGGAATCCGTCGATCATATAGAAGAACGGATTGAGATGGGCGAGCACGGCCCAGAATCCCGGCAGCCGCTCCACGGAGTAGAACGTGCCGGAGAGAAACGCGAAGGGCGTGATGACGAAATTGGTCACCGCCGCCAAGTGATCGAACTTTTCCGCCCAGATGGCGCCGAGCATGCCCAGCAGCGACAACAGCAGCGAGGCTGCGACCGCATGGAACAGCACAAAGAACGGCGCGTGGATGGAGGTCCCCACCACGACGCTCATAGCCGCCCAGGTGGTGAGGCCGACCAGCAGGCCACGGGTCATGCCGCCGAGCGCGAAGCCCGCGGTCAGCTCGTCCGGGGCTCAAGGGCGGCATCAGCACGTCGACAATATTGCCCTGCACCTTGGCGATCAGGATCGAGGAGGAGGTGTTGGCGAAGGCGTTCTGCACCATGGTCATCATGATCAGGCCGGGCGCGAGGAACTCCATGAAGGTGACACCGCCCATCCTGTCGACCGAGCGGCCGAGGGCGAGCACGAAGATCGCCAGGAACAGCAGCGTGGTCACCAGCGGCGCGAGCACCGTCTGGGTCGCCACCTTGGCGAAGCGGCGCACCTCCTTCAGGTACAGCGTCTTCAGCCCCTCCCAGTTGACGCGGCCGATATGGCGCACCTGGGGCGGCGGCTGGATGGGCGTGGCTGTCATGGGATGCGGCGGCATGTCCGGGAACGGGATTTGCGGGGCGCCGCAGGTCTAGCCCCCCGGCGGCGCCAGGGCAAGGCGGCCTTAGCCCAGTCCGGAAATGCTCTTGCGCGCCAGCGTCTCGGCCGGCGGCGCGTTTTCCCAGCGATGGGTGATGTGACGCTGGGGCACGGCGAACTCGATGCCTTGCTCGGCAAAGGCCTTGCGCAGCCGGAGATTCACTTCGTTTCGCACATCCCACTGGCGCATCGGCCGGGTCTTGATGTGGGCCTGGATGACCATGCCATTCTCCAGGAACTTGGTGATTCCCACCACCGTCATGGGTTCCAGGATATCGCGGGTGAACTTCGGATCCTTGCGCAGATCGTCGCCGATCTGCCGCAGCACCTTGGTGACCTTTTCCAGATCGGCGTCATAACCGACGGCGACGTCGAACATGGCATTGGCATAGTCCTTGGTCATGTTCTTGACCGTGGTGACGGCGCTGAAGGGGATCGTGTGCACCGCGCCCGCGCCGTCCCGCAGCCGGATGCTGCGGACAGTCATCGCTTCGACGACGCCGATGCGGTTGTCAAGATCGGCCACATCGCCCACGGCAAGCGTATCCTCCGCCAGGATAAAGATGCCGGTGATCACATCCTTGACCAGCGTCTGCGCCCCGAAGCCGACCGCCAGACCGACGACGCCGGCGCCGGCAAGCAGCGGCGCGATATTGATGCCCAGCTCGGACAGAACGATCAGGGCCACCATGACCACCAGCACGATGCGGAAGGCATTGCGAATAAGTGGCAGCAAAGTGCGCAGCCGCGCGCCGCGACTCGGATCGTCGGCATCGCGCTGGCGCTTGTTGAGGAAGCTTTCGACGATGCCGTTGACCAGCTCGGTCGCCAGCAGGGCGCCCAAGAAGATGAAGCCGATCGTAATCAGGCTGCGGGTCAGGCGCTGGCCGAATTCCGTCGCCAGCCAGCCATAGGCGTCGATGCCCCAGACTTCCAGCAGCGACAGAGCGGTGACCACATAGATAACCGCGAACAGAATGCGCTGCAGCAGCGGCAGATAGCGGTTGGCGCGGGACTCGAGCCTGGGGAAGCGCGCCGTGAGTTCGCTGCTGAGGGCAAAACCGCGCTCCACCATGCGGCTGATGCCGGCGGTGATCATGCGGACCACGAACAGCAGCAGGAAGGTGAGCAGCGTGGCGCGGAACAGGAAAGCGAAGCCGCCGGTGATATTCAGTGCCCAGACGCAGTAGACCGCGACAACATAAACGATCGCCAGGAAGTGCCAGACGTCGGCGAAGCGGTTGCGCAGGCGATTCCAGGCCCCGCTCTCGCCACGGGCCTTGAGCCATTGCGTCACGGCGCTGCGGTTCTGCAGCACGAAGACCACCAGCATGCCCACGACCACCAAGCCGACCGCGCGCAGGCTGAAAATATGCAACGCCGGCGGCAGGCCGAGCAGCAAGCCTGCTTCGGCGATGAAATAGCCGTAGACGGCGACGGCACTGACCCGGCGGATCCAGATCAGCAGATAGTTGGCGGTCTCGTCACCGACATTGACGAGGCGTAGGCTGCGCGCTCGCGGCGCCAGCGCCGTCCGCGCCCCGGCGGTAATCAGTCTGGTCACCAGATTGGCGTTGATGATCGTCAACACCACGAGGCGGGTGGTCTCGCCGGGTGCCAGCGCGGACATGACGCCATAGGCAATGGCCAAGAACGCGGCGATCGGTATCAGTTCCAGCAGCAGGTGCAGCAGCGCATAGGGCAAGCGCCAGAGATAGCTGTTCTCCGCTTGGCGGCCCTCCAGCCGCTGGCGCGGCCGGGCGAGGAGGCGGTTGA
This sequence comes from uncultured Alphaproteobacteria bacterium, assembly GCA_963810485.1. Lineage (GTDB taxonomy): Bacteria > Pseudomonadota > Alphaproteobacteria > Dongiales > Dongiaceae > DATKFM01. Next base: position 979,487 of record CAWENQ010000004.1, on the reverse strand, counting down.
CCAGCCATTCGATGATCATCGCCGCAATGAGGATGGCGGCGATCTTCCAGATCAGCTCGAACCAGAGATCGCGCACGGCTGGATTGCGCGCCTGTTCGGCAATCCAGGCGACGATCCTCGGCGCATTGAGCAGCGCCGTCGCCACGGCCACCAGACCGTCGCTCGCCTCGCGCACATTGTCCGACAGGGTTGCGAGCAGCATCGCGCCGAGGCCCGGCTCTTCCTGCACGCCTTCGGCCTTCGCCTGCGCGGCCTGCATCGCCTTCAGTTGGGCGATCAGCTTGGCGCGGGCTTCCGGGTCCTGTAGCGACTGCACGAGGACTTCGATCTCCGCGCTGCTGACTTCAGGTGCGGGCTCGGTTTCGACGAACTGCGCTCTGGCGGTCGCGGGCGAGAGGAGCGCGATCGCCGCTAGGCAGGCCGCCAGAACAAGCGACGTCAGATTGTGTCTGGCCCCAATTTGCATGGCCGGGAGACTAAAGGGGTCACTCCGGCATGTCATATGATTTTGCGGTGGCGCGGAAGTGGGGTTCAGCGTGCCTGCGCAACGAAATAGGCCAGTCGATGCGGGACGTTAAGGTCGGCTTCGCCATAGGTTTGCCGCAATTGCCGGGCATGGGCGCGGTCGAAAATGGCAACCACATCCGGCGCCATGCTGGCGGAAACGCCGGCGCTGGCGCGGATGCGGCCGCACCAGGCCTCCTGGCTGTAGGGAATGTCCAGCAGCTCGTCATGGCGCTCGATGATCGTGAACATCGCCGCCGGCAGCGCATCGGCCCAGGACAGGCGGAAGCCGAGCCGGTCCGGCGTCCATTCCGGATTGTGCCGCTTGATCAGCGCCGAGCTGAGCTCGATAACATTGCCGGGCGCGCGATGGAAATCCAGCGCGCCGACCACGAGCCGGCCGCCGGGTTTCAGGATGCGGTGGACTTCCCGCGCTGCAGCCTCATGGTCGAACCAGTGCCAGCAGCAGAAGGCGGTGACCAGATCATGGCTCTGTGCATTGCAGCCCGTGTTTTCGGCCGGTGCGACTCGGGCATCGATCGAAACGCCTTCCGTCTTTGCCAGCGCCGCCGCGGTCTCGATCATCGCCGGCGCAATATCCAGCGCGGTGACCGCCCATCCGCGCTGCGCCAGCGCGCGGGCAATCATGCCGGTGCCCGTCGCCAGATCCACGGCCGCGCTGCCGCCGGGCCGGGGCACAATCCCCGCCGCCGCAAGGCGGTCATAGAGCCGGTCCGGATAGGCCGCCCGGTGGTTGGCGTAGTCGGCGGCGGTGCGGCCAAAATCCACTTGCATCCGCTTATTTGATGAATGGCACGTCGCTTATGTCACGGGAAATCTTTGCGTTTCGCCTTCTTGTCCGGGCGGTCTCCACCACAGGAATGTGATCACTGTCACGTCACCGGGGGGAATAAACTGGGGCTGGTCATGTTAATCGTTCAGTGCCGGAATATCAGGCGGCATTGGAACCGATCGGAGGATGTCACAATGGTAACTCAGCGGATCTTGATTTCGTCTGTCGTGGCGATTGGGCTGGCGCTGGCGATACCGGCCGGGTTCGCCTGGGCCGCCAATTCCGGCGGCGGCAGTTCCTCGTCCGGTGGAAGCTCGTCGTCGGGCGGCAGCAGCTCGTCATCGATTGCCAGCATGTATAAGAAGGCGAGCGCCAAGGTCGATGCCGGCAAGTACGACGACGCGATCGAAATTCTCGAGGACATCGTCGATGACAACCCGAAGCACGCCGACGCCTGGAACCTCATGGGCTACAGCCACCGCAAGCTCGGCGAGTATGACGATGCGCTGGAGTATTACGAGAAGGCGCTGAAGCTGAAGCCGAACCATGTCGGCGCCAACGAATATTTGGGCGAGCTGTACCTGGAAATGAAGAATCTGCCGAAGGCCGAAGAGCGGCTGGCGGTCTTGGCCAAGGCCTGCAATGGCTGCGAGGAGCAGAAAGAGCTCGAAGAAAAGATCGCCGACTTCAAAGCGAACAACGGCTAGGCGCGGTCTGCGGGCCCCATCCCGCAATCCCGCTTGCTGGCGCTCGCGAGCCGCCGCTCCCCCCGCGGCTCGCGAGCGAATTCATTCAGAGTAGGATCAAAAGCTGTAACTAGTCGCCTCGCCCCACAAAGTGGGGAGAGGCATGCAACATCCGCGTTCAGCGGATGTTGCAGGTGAGGGGCGGCGCCGATGTCACAATCAGTTGTTCTGTCGGATCAGATCCCTAACTTCGTCGCCGGTATGACTCCTTCTGATTTCGTGCGCCCGACCCTCACCCGCACAGCATTCGCTGAACGCGAATGCTGTGCACCCTCTCCCTCGTTCGAGGGAGAGGGGACTTCGTTGTCTAAGGATCGAGTCCGATCGTCAGATAGCCGCGGGGCTCGCCGGTGATGCGGCTGGCGCTCATCATGCCTTCCACCAGCTTGGCGACGGGAATCCAATAGGGTTCATACTCGAAGCGCCAGACATCCATTACCAGCACCAGATCCTGCCCTGCATCATAGGCGGCGACCGGCGAGAAATGGCCGTAGTCGCCGGATCCGATGGCCGTTTCGGAGAAATAGTTCGCGATGATCAGCACCCGGCCTTGCTCGCAGGCTTCCATGTCCCGGCGCAGCCGGTTGGCGGCTTGTGACGCGTCGGCCTTGTCGCCCAGCGGCACGATCCCGATTTCGGCGCGGAGATCGTTCACCGCCAGCCCGCGGCGCAGCAGCTTTTCCAGTTCGGTCAGCGTCACGCCGCGTCCGCCATCCTTGCCCGATCCCTCGTGCCAGGTCTGGTCATCCACCGCCTGCAGCAGCGTCTCCTGAGTCATCATCAGGCTGCCGGGCGCGCGCAGGCGGCTGCCGCTGATGGCATTGAGCACCATCGTCGCGGAGGCGAGCGAGCAGGCGCAGTCGGTGATCTGGCAGACATAGTGCGGCGCCAGGCGCCAATAACCCTGCGCCGGCGAAGAGCGCAGATGGCCGTTGTCCTCGCTCAGCAGCCGCACCCAGTCGGCGTACTTGATTTGATTGCTGTTCATGAAGTCGCAGCTCTCAGTGTTCGGCGGGGCGCAGATTTTCACGTCCGTGACGCCTGATCAAGCGCGGCCGGCGACCGCCTTCTTGCCGTCGTTCTGCGGGGCTGACGGCAGTATCAGCCCATGGGCGTCGGCGATGGCATAGATCGCCAGGGGCTCGCGCCGTCCACGGATCTCGATGTCATGGCGTTCGCGGCCGGCGGTATCGAGGCCGGCGTGGTGGGCGACGGTCTCCGAGACGATGAGCTGGCAACCATAGTCCTTGGTCAGCGTCTCCAGGCGGCTGGCGGTATTCACGGCATCGCCGATGGCGGTGATCGAGGTGGCATGGCCATGCCCCATCTCCCCGACAATGGCAGGCCCAGCATGGATGCCGATGCCGATGCGCAGTGGCTCGTTCAGATCATGATGAAGGGTCTGATTTATTTCCTGCAGATTCTCCGCCATCGCCTTGGCCGCCGCCAGCGCCTGGCGGCAGCCTTCGCCGGGATTGGCGCCGATGCCGAACAGCGCCATCACGCCGTCGCCGATGAACTTGTCGAGCCGGCCGCCGGTGTTTTCGACAGCCAGCCCCATGGCGCGGAAGTAGCGGTTGAGCACGAACACGACATCATAGGGCAGCTTGTGCTCGGCCATGCGGGTGAAGGCGCGCAGATCGGCGAACAGGATGGCGATCTCCTCCTCATGACCCTGCAGATAGCCTGGGCGCGCCTGGGCGTCCCGCGGGCTGGCGGTCGCCGGCAGCAGCGGCACGATGGCGACGGCGCCGGTGGGCCGTGTCTGGCAGGCCAGCCGCACATTGGGCGCGGCGCCCACGCGGTCCAGCACCTTGCGCTCGGCGTCGCTCGCCGGCGGCAGATGCTGGGCGCCGGCGGAAATGCGTACCCGGCAGGTGGAGCAGCGGCCGCGGCCGCCGCAGACGGAGGCGTGGGGAATGCCGGCGATCCGGCTGGCATCCAGGATGGTGGTGCCGATCTGTACCTCCACCTTCTTGCCGTCGGGGTAGCTGATCACCACGGCACGGTGGCTGGTGATCCAGCGCCTGACGGCGCGGCCGATCAGGGCGGCGGCGAGACAGGCGAAGAACCCGCCGATGAACCAGTCGCGGATGGCGTAGAGAACGGCGACGCCGTCTTCATCAGGGAAGCCGAGTTCGGCAACCGCCTGGTTCAGCCAGTCGGGATCCTCTGCCAGCCGCGCCACCTCGCGTCCGCCGGCGGAAAAGCCCAGCAGCGCCAGCACCGGCACCAAGAGCGCCACGGCATAGACGAACGGGAGCGCGCGGGGATACCAGCTCTTCAGCCGCAGCCAGAAATGCAGGCCGATGCAGCCATGCATCCACAAGATGACGAGGACGATGGCCAGTTGCACGCCATCCTTCGGGCTGAATACCCAGAGGATCAGCAGCTCGTAGACATAGTTGGTGTCGGTGCCGTAGAGCTGATGGGCGCCGCGGGAACCGATGACGTGAATCGCCAGCAGCGGCGGGATCATCAACCCCAGCAGAAGCTGTGCGGCTTCCCACAGGGGCATGCGCAGGCTGCGCCGCCGGTAGATCGACCAGAACGCCAGCGCCAGATGGATGGTCAGGCTGCCATAGAGCAGCGTTAGGCCGATGGGATTGAACCAGATGGCGACGAAGACGCGCCGCCCGGCATCCATCGCGTCCAGTGAAATCAGGCCGAGGGAGTGATTCAGCAGATGGGTCGCCGCATAGGCGAAAAGCACCAGGCCCGTCGCCAGGCGGGTGCGGTTCACAAGCTGGGGCAGGGACAGCGCGGCCGGCATGGGTGCTGCTCGTGGCGACGGGTAAGACAGGACGTCCTCACTAACATATGCCTGGAACCCCCGGTTTATTCCATAGGCGCCATGGACAGGCCGCCGCGCCTCCGCTAGGCAAGCGGGACAACAGCCGCCCTCCGTGTATGACCGCCGACACCGACGATCCCAACCGCCAGCGCATTCTCGATCGCGAGCGCCGCCGCGCCGAACGGCGCCGCCTGCTCATGAGCGGCCCGCCGTCGCCCTGCGTCAGCATCTGCCGCCTGGACGACGCCACCGGCTATTGCGTCGGCTGCCTGCGCACAATCGACGAGATCCGCGATTGGATCATCATGATGCCGGCGGAGCGGGAGGCGGTACTGAAGCAGCTTGATCAGCGGAGGATATCGGCGGGCAAGATCGGCGGCGGGTCATGAGCAAGTCCGCGGCGCCGGCAGTGACCGCGCGCGAACTCAGTCTGGCCGGCGGCGTCGCGCTGATGATCAGCCTCTCTATCTTGTGGGGCGGGAACTGGCCGGCGATGAAGGCGGCGGTGGCGGAGATACCCATCCTCACCTTCCGCGTCATCTGCCTCTATGGTGGCGGGCTTGGCATGTATCTGCTGGCGCGGCTCGGCGGCCTGTCGTTCCGCATTCCCCGCAACGAGCTGCTGCCCCTGCTGGTGGTGACCTTCTTCAACATCACGGTCTGGCATGTCTGTTCGGCCGCGGGGCTGAAATACATCGAAGCCGGGCGCGCCGCGATCATCGCCTATACGATGCCGCTCTGGGCGACGCTGCTGTCGGTCTATCTGCTGAACGAGCGTTTGCGCGTCTCGACGATCGTCGGCCTGGCCGTCGGCATGCTGGGTCTCGCCGCATTGCTGCTGCCGGAATGGGACGGCCTGATGGCGGATCCCCGCGGGCCGCTGTTCATGCTGATCGCCGCCATGGCCTGGGCCGCCGGCACCGTCGGGCTGAAATACTGCCGCTTCTCCATGCCGGTGGTGTCGCTGGTGGGCTGGCAGCTGCTGCTGGGCGGCATTCCCGTGCTGATCGCGGCGCCTTTCTTCGACCGCGGCGTCGATCCCACAAGCTGGAGCCCGCATGCCTGGTTCGGCACGATCTATGCGGTGCTGGTGGCGATGATCTATTGCCACTGGGCCTGGTTCAAGCTGGTGCGCAGCTTCTCGGCGGTCACGGTCAGCATCAATTCCCTGGCCATTCCCGTGGTCGGCGTCGTTTCCAGCACGCTGCTGCTGGGTGAACCCATCGGCCTGGACGTCATCGCCGGGCTGGGACTGGTGATACTCGCGCAATTCCTGGTCCTGGTCTGGCCGGTCCTGGCGCGGCCGCGTTAGGAATTTCTGCCAATCTCCGGTACGGTGTTGATCGGTTTGGGCAATCTCGCGCCTTCCTAGGCATGGCTTCATAGCCGCGGCGAATGCTGAAAAATCAACTAAACGCTTTGGCTATGGGCCGGAAATAACCGCTAATTAACCACCTTCCGAAATAATCGCAGGCTGGATTTTCAGGCTATCGGCGGAACATCGGCCGATGGCGTGAACCTGCGCCACGGCCATCGAATGCCGCGTCGCCGGCGGATAGGGAGCTATCAGATGGGCCAGACTGATTTGCCGGGTGCAGCCAATAAATCGCGTACCGGGGCGCCGGCCAAAGCGGGCATGGCGATGCGGTTCGCCACCTCGCTGATGCGGCGCGGCTTCAAGTGGCATTGGGTGTATTTCGCGCTCGTCGCCTTCAACGTCCTGACGGTGGGCGGCAGCCTGTATCTGAACAGCCTGTTGGTCGAGTCGCACCAGACCTCCATCGCCGAAAACAAGCGATGGGCCGAACGGCTCGGCGCGGTCGTCGATATCGCCGACTATGCCGGTGCGGTGAATGCGCCGGCGAACGACATCTTCGACAGCCGCAATGTCTCGCTGGAGACCGAGCGCCGCAAACGGGCGCTGGACCAGTATCAGTCGTTCTTCTCCTATACCTCCACCGAATTGAGGCGCAACACGAGTGCGGAGGATACAAGCTCGATCTTCTCGGCCCTGGCCAAGGTCGAGGCGGCGATGACCGGCATGAGCGCCGATGCGGAGCAGATCTTCGCGCATATGGCAAAGGACGAAGTCGCCGCCGCGCTGCCGCTGCTATCGGCCATGAACAAGAAGAATGTCCAGCTCGGGAAGGCCGTCGGCGTCGCCGTATCGGAAATCCAGACCATCCAGGCCAAGCTGTTTGCCCGGCAGATCAAGAATACGAAGGATCTGCAACAGTACGAATACGCCATCGGCGGCCTGGTAGCCTTTCTCGTCATCTTCGCCACCGTCTATGGCGTCGTCATCGCGCGGGTGATGCGCAATGGCGAGCGAGCGGTGCAGCGGGCGCAGGCGCGCGCCGATCTGACGATCACCCGGCTGTCCGATGCGATGGACCGGGTCGAGGACGGCTTCGTGCTCTATGATTCCGAGAACAAGCTGGTGCTGTCGAACAAGCGCTTCCACGAACTGGTCGGCCCGAGCTCGCCCAACTATGTGCCGGGACGCAGCTTCGAGGAGATCATGCGCGCCGGCCTGGCCCAGGGCCTCTATCAGGACGCTGTCGGCCGCGAAGAAGAATGGCTGCGGCAGCGCATCGACGACCGCGGCCGCCGGCCCGAGGGGTTCGACGCCAAGCGGCCGGACGGGCGCTGGCTGCACATCAATGAGCGCCGCACGCAGGAAGGCGGCATCGTCGCCATCTATCGCGACGTCACCGAGAGGCGGCAGCTCGAGAAGGAAACCGCCAATGTGGAATCCCAGGTCGCCGGCCTGATCGAGGCGGCGGCCCGTGGCGATTTCTCCCAGCGGCTGCAGGTCTCGATCAAGAGCGAGTTCATGGTGCGCCTGGCCCAGGGCCTCAACCAGTGGGCCGAGAGCATCTCCTCCGCGCTAGCAGAAGTCATTCAAATGATGTCGGGTCTGGCGCGGGGCGACCTGACGAAGCGGATCAGCGGCGAGTATCAGGGCGACCTGCTGCGGCTGAAGCGGGATTGCAACGAAACGGCGGACCAGCTTGCCAATATCGTCGGCCAGACGGTCGAGGGCATGCAGACGATCCGTTCGGCGACGGCGCAGTTGACCACCGGCTCCAGCGACCTCTCGGTGCGCACGGAAGAACAGGTCTCGAACCTCGAGGAGATGGCGGCGGCGATCCGCCAGCTCTCGGCGACGATCAAGCAGAATGCCGACAACGCCCAGCAGGCCAATCAATTGGCCACCGCAGCGCGCCAGGCGGCCGAAGGCGGCGGCGATATCGCCGGCTCGGCGGTGAAAGCCATGGGCCGGATCGAAGAGTTCGTCCAGTCGCATCGGCGAGATCGTCGGCATGATCGACGAGATCGCCTTCCAGACGAATCTTTTGGCATTGAACGCCGCTGTCGAAGCGGCGCGGGCCGGCGATGCGGGCCGCGGCTTTGCCGTGGTGGCCAGCGAAGTGCGCGTCCTGGCGCAACGGTCGGGCCAGGCGTCGAAAGAGATCAAGGCGCTGGTGGCCGCCAGCAGCCAGAACACGAAAGAAGGCGTCGAACTGGTCAATCGCGCCGGCAGTTCACTTTCGGAGATCACGGGGTCGGTGAAGCGCGTGGCCGACATCGTGTCGGAGATCGCGGCGGCGAACCGGGAGCAGAGCGCGGGCGTGGCCGAAGTGGAGAACACCGTCGGCCAGATGGAATCGGTGACCCAGAAAAACGCGCAACTCGTGGAGGAATCCGGCGCCGCCCTGACTTCTGTCGATCAGCAGGCCGAGGAACTGGCGACGCTGGTGAAGTTCTTCTCGGTCGGCGAGCGGCATACGGCCGGCGGCGCAGCCACGCCTTCGGCGGCATCGGCTTTCCGCTCGGCGGCGAGCCGGAATGCAGAGGCCAAGCGCCGCGACGTCAGGCAGATGCAGAGCAAGCTGACCGAAGCCGTCGGCGGCGATGCGGGCGCCGCGGAGAATGCCGCGTCAGAACCGGTTGCCGCTTCTCCCAGGCCGTTGAATCGCAAAGCACGGGGCTCCGCCACCGATTGGAGCGAGTTCTAGTCGGCCCGACCGGCTACGCGTAAGGCTCGTTCGACGTTAAGAAGTAATCCTTCATTAAGCAAATTCCGCAATATTACGGTGTCATAGCATCCTATAGACACCGTGCGCGATCGCATCGGTGGTTCCGCCGATGGATCAGATTCCGGGGCATTGGCATTCCCTTCGGCGAGCCGTCGACTTGATCGCAGCCCAGATCGAACTAGGGGACGATCCAGTCATGCCCAGACACGTATTTGCGTCGGTTTCGCTGGCGGGCTTTCTTGCCGCTGTCCTGTTCGCCGGGCCGGCGCCGGCGGAGACCGGCGTAACCGAGGGAACCATTCTCTTCGGACAGTCGACGGCGCTCGATGGACCGGCCTCGGCGCTTGGCCTTGGCATGCGCGACGGCATTGCCGCCGCCTTCAAGGAGATCAACGACGCCGGCGGCATCAAGGGCCGGCTGCTCGAGCTGAAGAGCTATGATGACGGCTATGAGCCCGACCGCGCCATTGTCGCCACCAAGACGCTGATCGAGACCGACCGGGTCTTTGCCCTGATCGGCGCCGTCGGCACCCCGACATCGAAGGCGGCACAGCCCATCGCGACCGGTGCCGGCGTGCCCTTCATCGGTCCCTACACGGGGGCCGAGTTCCTGCGCGATCCCGGCCTGCGCAACGTTGTCAATCTGCGGGCGTCCTATTTTCAGGAGACCGAGACCTGGGTCGAGCATTTGACGCAGGATCTGGGCGTCTCCCGTCTGGCGATCCTCTATCAGGACGACTCCTTCGGCCGCGCCGGGTATGACGGCGTCAGCCGCGCCCTCGCCAAACGCAACATGACGCTCGCCGCCGAGGGCGCGTTCCAGCGCAACACCACGGCCGTGAAGTCGGCGCTGCTCAGCATCCGCGCCGCCAATCCCGAGGCGATCGTCACTGTCGGTCCCTACAAGCCGATTGCCGAATTCATCAAGCTGGCGCGCGGCCTCGGCATGACCCAGCCCATCGTCAACATCTCCTTTGTCGGGGCTGAGGCGCTGGCCAGCGAACTCGGGCCGGACGGCGACGGCGTCATCGTCAGCCAGGTCGTGCCGCTGCCCTGGGATACTTCCATCCCCATCGTGGCGCAGTATCAGAAGGCCCTGAAGGCGCTCAATCCCGAGGCGAAACCCGGTTTCATCTCGCTCGAAGGATATCTGGTCGGCCGCATGACCATCATGGCGCTGCACCGGATCGACGGCGAGGTGACGCGAGAAGCCTTGCTGAAGTCGATCGAGAACAACGGTCCCTTCGATCTCCAGGGCCTGATGGCAACCTTCGGCGATGGCGACAATCAAGGGCTCGATGAGGTCTTCCTGACCATCATCCAGCGTGACGGAACATTCAAGCAGGTCGACCGGCTGGGCCCGGCGAGCTGATCCAGGCCGTCTGAACCTACCGCGACTGGACAGGGATAGCGTTATGCCGACATTAGGGTCCGTTCCGTCGAAAGCTGTGTCGAACCGGAACAGCATCCGCTTCCGCCTGTATGCCGCCTTGGGCGGCATCAGCTTGACCAGTTGCGTTGCCGGCGCCATCGCCTGGACCTCGCTCGGCGATGTCCAGCACACCTTCGATGACGTGGCGCATGGCAGCATGCCGGTGATGGTCGCGGCTCTCGAGCTTGCGGCTGAAAGCGCGGCGCTGTCGGCCGCCGGCACGGAAATTGCCGGCGCCACCTCCGACGCCGCGCGCAGCGAAACGGTCAAGCAGCTTGGCGTCAGGAACGATCGCATCCGAAGCTGGCTCGAGGAGCTGAACAAACAGCTCAGCGAGCAAGGGCAGGCGAAAATCTCCGGGGCCATGGTCGACCAAACGGCCAAGAACATGGCCGCACTCAGCGATGTCATGGCCACGATTCTCGAGGCGCGGCAGGCCAGCAAAACTCTCCTGGGCAAGGTCGATGCCGCGCACGAAGAGATCATCAAGGTGCTGGCCGGGCAGGCCGACGACCGGCTGTTCGAGATCATCCTCAAAATGCAGGACGCGGATAAGGATCCGATCCGGCAGGGGCCTCGGGACTCCGGCGCGATCGTGAACGGCATGATGAACACGGTCGCCCTGCTCAAGGCCGAATCCAATGCCAACGCCGTGCAGGCGCTGCTTCATGCCGCAGCGCAGATCAGCGACGTCACCTACCTGCAGCCGACCGCGGATCGCTTCACCGCCGCCACGGAGGCGCTGACGCGAAGTCTCAAGGAACTCTCTGATAGCAAGATACGCGAGGCGGTCGCAGCGCAGGTCAATGCCCTGATCGCGCACGGCTCCGGCGAGAACGGCCTGTTTGCGATCAAGGCGAGGGAACTCGGCGCACAGCGCAGCCTCGGCGCCATCCTCACCGGCAATCGGCAACTGGCGGAACAGATCCGCTCCAGGATTCAGGGCGTGGTGCAGTCCAGCCGCGACAGCGTCGCCTCCGGCCAGACATCGGTCGAGCGCTCGGTTCAGCGCGGCAATCAATTGATCCTGGTCGTCGTCGCCGCGAGCATCGTGATCTCGATTCTGGTCGGGTGGCTCTATGTCGGCCGCAAGCTGGCGCGCCCCCTGGTCGAGATGACCAATGTCATGTCGCGGCTGGCCGGCGGCGACCAGGAAGCGCAAATTCCCGCGCTGGGACGCAAGGACGAGATCGGCGAAATGGCGCGGTCGCTGACCACCATCCGCGACACCGGCGTGCGTGCCGCGCGGGTTCAGACGGCGCTGGACAACACCGCCGGCGTGGTGCTGCTGATCGATCCGGCCGGCGCCATCAACTATGCCAACGCCGCCGCGCGGCGCTATTTCGTCGAGGTCGAAAGCGACCTGCGCATGGTCGTGGCGGATTTCGCCGCCGACCGGCTGCTCGGCGCGGAATTCGGTCCCCTTCTCGGCGATCAGCGCGCGGCGGCGCGCCTGGCCGAGATCACGGATGCCCGCATGGAACGGTTCGGTTTCGGCGGCCGCACGGCGGAGATCACGCTCAATCCCATCGTCAACGACAGCGGCGGCCGACTCGGCACGGTGGTCGAGTGGGTCGATCTCACCGAGCAACTCGCGGTCGAAAGCGAAGTGGCTGGGCTGGTCGAAGCCAGCGTGTCCGGCGATTTCTCGCGCCGAATCGAGCTGGCGAACAAGACCGGCTTCATGCTCAAGCTGGGCGAGGGCATGAACCGCTGGGCGCAGACCGTTGCCGCCGCTCTGACGGAGGTCGTGGACATGATGTCGGGTCTGGCGCGGGGCGACCTGACGAAGCGGATCAGCGGCGAGTATCAGGGCGACCTGCTGCGGCTGAAGCGGGATTGCAACGAAACGGCGGACCAGCTTGCCAATATCGTCGGCCAGACGGTCGAGGGCATGCAGACGATCCGTTCGGCGACGGCGCAGTTGACCACCGGCTCCAGCGACCTCTCGGTGCGCACGGAAGAACAGGTCTCGAACCTCGAGGAGATGGCGGCGGCGATCCGCCAGCTCTCGGCGACGATCAAGCAGAATGCCGACAACGCCCAGCAGGCCAATCAATTGGCCACCGCAGCGCGCCAGGCGGCGGAGGGCGGCGGCGATATCGCCGGCTCGGCGGTGAAAGCCATGGGCCGGATCGAAGAGTTGTCCAGTCGCATCGGCGAGATCGTCGGCATGATCGACGAGATCGCCTTCCAGACGAATCTTTTGGCATTGAACGCCGCTGTCGAAGCGGCGCGGGCCGGCGATGCGGGCCGCGGCTTTGCCGTGGTGGCCAGCGAAGTGCGCGTCCTGGCGCAACGGTCGGGCCAGGCGTCGAAAGAGATCAAGGCGCTGGTGGCCGCCAGCAGCCAGAACACGAAAGAAGGCGTCGAACTGGTCAATCGCGCCGGCAGTTCACTTTCGGAGATCACGGGGTCGGTGAAGCGCGTGGCCGACATCGTGTCGGAGATCGCGGCGGCGAACCGGGAGCAGAGCGCGGGCGTGGCCGAAGTGGAGAACACCGTCGGCCAGATGGAATTGGTGACCCAGAAAAACGCGCAACTCGTGGAGGAATCCGGCGCCGCCCTGACTTCTGTCGATCAGCAGGCCGAGGAACTGGCGACGCTGGTGAAGTTCTTCTCGGTCGGCGAGCGGCATACGGCCGGCGGCGCAGCCACGCCTTCGGCGGCATCGGCTTTCCGCTCGGCGGCGAGCCGGAATGCAGAGGCCAAGCGCCGCGACGTCAGGCAGATGCAGAGCAAGCTGACCGAAGCCGTCGGCGGCGATGCGGGCGCCGCGGAGAATGCCGCGTCAGATCCGGTTGCCGCTTCCCCCAGGCCGTTGAATCGCAAAGCACGGGGCTCCGCCACCGATTGGAGCGAGTTCTAGGCTCTCGGACCGCAGCATGCCCCCGGGGCATGCGCTCAATCTCCGCGTCGACCTGAAAATCTGCGGCTTGCGCTTTCGGCCGATGCCGGAAATCATGCCGGCTGCGCGGCCGGAGCGATCGGCCACGCCAAGATAAACCGGCCGGGGCAGGGGTAGATGATCCAAAAAGAATGGTCCGACGCGCAGGTTCGCGACTATGTCAGCCGTCTGCCGATCTGGCAGGGGCAGCCGGAGCTGGAGCCGATCATCGGCGGCCTGTGCAACAGCAGTTACAAGGTCACCGACAGCAAGGGCAGCTACGTCGCCCGCATCGGCTTCGATATCCCAGTGCACGGCATCTACCAATCCTCGGTGCAGGCGACGGCGGAGGCGGGTTCGCAGATCGGCGTCACGCCGGAGGTAATCCATATCGAGCCGGCGCTGATCGTCGCGCGCTTCGTCAGCGGCGGCACGCTGCGGCCGGAGAACATCCTTCACGGCCCGACGCTGGAAAAGATCGTGGTGCTGATGAAGCGGCTGCACGCCGGTTCGGCTTCGCTGCGCCCGGCGGCGCATTATTTCTGGCCGTTCCAGGTGGCGCGGCGCTATTGCGAAATCGGCCGGCAGAAGAAATCGCGGCTGCTGCCGAAGCTGGCCGAGCTGGAGCGCATCGCCGGGCGGCTGGAGCAGGACGTGCCGCCCTACACGCCAGTCTTCACCCATAACGACCTGGTGCCGCAGAACTTCGTCTTCGACGAGAAGGGCGAGGTGCTGTTCATCGATTGGGATTATGGCGGCTTCGGCAATCCCAATTTCGATCTGGCGGCGGCGATGATCAATTCCGATGCGCCGGAGGATCTGGATCTTCGTGTGGTCGAGCTCTATTACGGCCAGCGCACGAAGGAGAACTGGCGACAATACCGGCTGTTCAAGGTCGCCGTCTCCTTGCGCGAATTCCTCTGGGGCATGGTGCAGGAGGTGACGTCGGAGCTTGCGCCCGAGCTGGTCGCCGCCGGCATGTCCGCGCTCTACGGCAATCAGAAGGCGGGCTATGAAGGCTATACCGACATGAACGAGGCCCGGTTCAATCTGATGTGGGACGGCTACCGGCGCGAGTTCGGGCTCTAGCGTTCCGCGCCATTCAATCCGATCAAGGAAAATCCATGAACGCATCGACCCAGCGCTACCGCGCCGCCGATCTCCTTGCTTTCGCCCGCGGGCTCTTCGCGGCCTCGGGCTGCGACGGCGACAAGCCCGCGCTCATCGCGGAGATGCTGGTGGAAGCCGACCTGATGGGCCACACCACCCACGGCTTGCAGCTCGCCGGTGGTTATTTGCAGGAGATCGCCGAGGGCCGCATGAAAGCGGCGGGCGAACCCGGGATCGTTGCCGACCGTGGCGCTGCCGTGACCTGGGACGGCGGCACGCTGCCGGGTGTCTGGCTCACGGTGCGCGCCGTGGATCTGGCGATCGAACGGGCGCGCAGCCACGGACTCTGCGCCATCGCCATCCGCCGCAGCCATCACATCGCCTGCCTCGCCACCTTTCTGCCGCGCGCCACCGCCGCCGGCATGATGGTGACGATCCTGAGCTCCGATCCCGCCGACGCCAGCGTGGCGCCGTTCGGCGGCCTGAAGGCCGTGTTCACCCCCGACCCCATCGCCGTCGGCATTCCCACCGGCGGCGATCCGATCCTGATCGACATGAGCGCATCGATCACCACCAACGGCATGACCAACCGTCTGCGGCGCGAGGGGCGGCGCTATCCCGGGCCTTGGGCGATGGATGCGCAGGGCCACGCCACCGACGATCCCAACGCGCTGTTCACCGATCCGCCGGGCACGCTGCAACCCACAGGCGGGCGCGATCACGGGCATAAGGGCTATGGCCTGGCGCTGATGGTGGAGGCGCTGACCCAGGCGCTGCCTGGCTTCGGCCGTTCCAGCAAGCCATCGGGCTGGGGGGCGGGCGTGTTCATCCAGGTGTTCGATCCCCAGGCCTTCGGCGGCACTCGGCCCTTCGCGCAGGAGATGGACTGGATCGCCGAGGCCTGCCGCAACAATCCGCCGGCGCCGGGCTTTGACGCCGTGCGACTCCCCGGCCAGCGGGCAATGGCGCTGAAGCGCGAGGCGCTGGCGAACGGCGTGCCGCTCTATCCCGGCATCATGCCGGCGCTTCAGCTTTGGGCCGAGAAGCTGAATGTCGCCGTGCCGAAGCCGGCCGCATGATTGCGCCAGCTCAATAAGACGTGGCTTGGTTCAAACGCCAAAAGCCGGCCGTTCGCACGGCCGGCTTGGCGTCAGATCAGATGGCAGCCTACGGGTTCTCGTAAGCGCAGCAGATGATCCGCACAAAGAGCGGTGCGAAAATCGCCGCCAGCAGGATGTTCACCAGCACGACTCCCACCGGCGCCGCCCCGGTCAAATAGAACACCACGAGGACGCCGATGATGAAGAGACTCACGATCAGGATGGCGGTCGCCAGCCAGCATCGACGAATGCAAGCGAGATAGCGTTGCCAGTTCCATTCACCGGGATCGTTGCTGCCCTTGCAGCAGCAGACACAGACAGCGAGCACGGAGCCGAGGATCATCAGATACTGCAGGCCCATGCCGACACGGTTATAGACCCACCACCAAAGGAAGCCGAAGACAACGGTGATGATGATGCGCATTACGATGGTCATGCTATTGCCCCCTCATGTATTGGGGCCGAAGCCGCAACCGCCAAGCGAAGCTGATTCCAAACCTAAGGCGTGCGGCGTTCAGCTCAACGCAGGATTGTCATCGCGCGGTGACCCTACACCTGATTCTGGCGAGACGTAACATTATTCTCATACCGCAGATTCGAAGAGCCGGGCATCCGGGACGCGTGTCTTCTCCGTGACAAGCAAGGCGAGTCCGTTAACGAATGTAAATCCGCGGTTGCATTCCCTGTAGCTGAATCAAAGGGGCGGGCTTGAAACCCGCCCCCGCGGAGTTTCCGCATTCAGCCGTTCAGTAGACCCGCGGCACCGCGCCGACTTCGCTGAGCGCGGTCTTGAGGTAGTGGATGCCGGCGGTGTGGGCGCCCTGGGCGCACATATGGCCGCCTTCCTCTCGCAGTGCCCGCGCATCCTGGAACGCCTTCATGTTCTCATGGCCGTTGATCGCCTGGTCGAAGGCGGTCTCCAGGCCGCTGCACTGCTTGGCCAGGTTGCCGGCGCTCTGCATATGGGATGACCCGTTGCCGGCGTGGGTGGAGGGTACCGGCGTGGTCGCCGCGAAAGCGAGGCCGCTGCTCAGCGCGATGGCAGTGGCAAAGACTGAGCTCATGAGAATCTTATGGGCGAACATGATCGAACTCCTTTTCTCGAATGCGGCGGTTGCGCCGCGGATCCGCGCGGAGGCCGTGCCTGCCTGGCCGGCGTCTTTCCGGCGATCCGCTTGGAGATGTAGGCCCCGATTGCGGCGCGCCCATGCCGCGCGGCGGGAATCGGGTAACGGTGAGTAGCGACAGACCGCGCTGTTACTGGCGGTTACAGAAATCGCGGCATTGGCGCTGCCATGAAGAAAGGAAAACGATTCACCACAAAGTCACAAAGATCACGAAGGCGATTTGACGGCACGGGATGATTGCGCCACGCACAGCGGTCTTTGTGTCCTTTGTGACTTTGTGGTGAATCTTGCGTTCCCATGACAGAGCCGATTCCATTAAGTCTGATCCCACAACTCGGCATTGTCAGGAAAGGCTCACAGGACACAGGCCATGAACGAACTGCAAATTTCAAATCAAGAATTGTCACGCCTGGCCGATGAAGCGATCGGGCTTGCGAAGGAATACTGGGAGTCGGTTGAACAGCGTCCGGCCTATCCGGTCACCAGCGGCAAGCGGACGACGGAACTCTTCGCCCGGCCCTGGGCCGAGGAAGGACGCGGCCGCGACGTCTTGCAGGACTTCAAGTCGATCGTCGACCATGCGCGTCCGTCCGGCGGCAAGTTCTTCGCCTATGTCCTGGGTTCCGGCGAACCGGTGGGCGCGCTCGGCGAGTTGCTGGCGGCGGCGCTCAATCAGAATGTCACGTCATGGCGGTCCGCGCCGGCGGCGATCACCATCGAGCATGCCGTCGTCGGCTGGATGGCGCAGGCCGTCGGCTGCGCCGGCTTTTCCGGCAGCCTGTGCGGCGGCGGCTCGTCGGCAAACCTGATGGCGCTGGCCATGGCGCGGGAAGCGAAGCTGCCCGCCAACGAGACGGGCGCCAGGCCCGGCATCGTCTATGCCTCCGAGCAGGTGCATATGTCGATACCCAAGGCGGTCGCGTTCCTGGGCTTGGGCCGGAGGAACCTGCGGCTGATCCCGGTCGACGGCGAATTCCGCATGCGGACGGACGCGCTCCAGGCGGCCATCACCGCCGACCGGCAGGCGGGGCATGTGCCGATGGCCATCGTGGCGACGGCCGGCAGCGTCAATACCGGCGCCATCGATCCGCTGCTTGAGATCGCCGATCTGGCACAGCGGGAAAGCCTGTGGCTGCATGTCGACGGCGCCTTCGGCGGCCTGGCGGCGCTGGCGGCGCCGGAGAAGTATCGGGGCATGGACCGCGCCGATACCCTGTCGATCGATGCGCATAAGTGGCTGTATCAGCCGCTCGATTGCGGCTGCCTGCTCCATCGCCACCGCGATGTAGCGCGTGCGGCCTTCGCGCACACGGATGATTACGTCAAAATTCTCACCGGCAATTCCACGGAAGGATACGCGGTCTTCGAGGAATCGATGGAGCTGTCGCGGCGCTTCCGCGCGCTGAAGCTCTGGATGTCGCTGCAGTATCACGGCCGCCGGGCATTCCGCGCGGCTATCGCGCGGGATCTGCAACATGCTCAGCTTCTGGCCGAACTGGTCCGCGCGCAGCCGGACCTGGAGCTGATGGCGCCGGTCCCGCTCAGCGCCGTCTGCTTCCGCCACCGCGCGAAGGACAACGAGTCGATCCTGAAGCGGATCAACTCCCGCGGCCGAGTCTATCTCTCGAACGCCACCATCCGCGGCCAGTTCGCGCTGCGCGCCTGCTTCGTCAATCACCGGGCGAAAGAGGACGACGTGCGAGCCATTGTGTCGGAAGTGATCGAAGTTGCCGGCGAACTCAATCGTTGATCTGCCGGAGGGGCGGAACACCCAGTGGCGCGGGTTTGTTGCTTCCCGAGATAAACCCGGCCAGTAGCGGTATCGTACGGCTGACGCGGGCGGCGTGATCTCAGCTGACAACGACCGGCGCCCAGCAACCATGTGCTGCGAAGCGTCCTAGCGCCTTAGCTAGTTTGCCAAGTGCCACCACGCAGTGGTCTTAGACCTCTGCAGGACAAGTGTACTTGCATTGAGGAAAGGTTGAGCAGCCAAAGAATTCTCCAAACTTCCCATTTCTTTTCACAAGATGACCGCGACATCCTTCTGTTGGACATGGGCGCTTCGCGCTTTGCTTGCTCTCAGCGGATCGCTCTGCGTCACGATACTGCTGCTTCTTGAACTCCCATGGATGAGTGTTGTTTTCGAAAGCCCATATGCCTCGCTTGTGGCTTTTGGCGTCCTCCAACGCCTCCATATATCGTTCGCTGGGTTCGTATCGTTCTAAGACCCAAGCCCAACCATTGAGAACCATCTCTAGCTCGATGTTCCTCGCGAAAAACAGACGTGTCTTCGCTATGTGGAGGTGATTTGACAATGTTCTGAACTCACCGGAGGGATAATCCACTCTCAGATAGGGCACACATACAACCCGTCCATGTCTGTCCACTGACTTGCCGGTATTCATCTTTGTCAGAATGACAAGCTCCAACCACTTGCCACCGATAAGAGCGGTGAGAAAATCCTTGGCCTCACGGCCGCCCTGTTGCCCTAACTCCGGAGCATCGATGAATCCAAATCGGGCTGTTATTGCGACCTCGTGTTGATCACTTAGGTTGCCGGTGATTTCAAAGGCTCGGATTCTCGTTTCAAACCCATCACCATCGCAAACTTTCAGCACGGGCACCCTGACGGTCTCCGTTCCCGGACCCTCAGGCGCAATAAACAAAGGCTCTTCTTGGCTCATGGCAAAATCAGCGGTGGCGCGAGCAGAGTCGGATATTAGCCCTTACGCGCTAAACCCTACTAGGACCCTATTTGAAGGTCCTGAAGGTTTAAGGGTGAGACGCTAAGTCTTTTGAATGGTTGGCGCGCCCGGAGGAATTCGAATCCCCAACCCCCAGATTCGTAGTCTGGTGCTCTATCCAGTTGAGCTACGGGCGCATCCGGCGGCGAAACCCGGCGAAAACCGGGGGCCGCGACAGGGGGCGCACCCTACAGAAAGGCCCTCGCGCTGGCAAGGCCGCGGCCCCCGGCAAAGCGGCTTGAGGCCCCTGGCCGCGCTGTCTAGGATGCCGCCCTTCGCAACCAGATAGCGGCTTCATGTCCTTGTCCCAGCGCGTAGTTTTCCAGATCTTCCTGCCGGCCCTGTTGCTCGGCCTTGCCGCCTGCAGCAATGGCGGCAACTCGGCCGATGACGCTGCGGCGGCCACATCCGACGAACAATCCGCTGCCACCAGCGAACCGGTCGCGAGCGAGCCAGCCGCGAGCGAACCAACGGAGCCGCTGCCGACGGACGAGTCCGGTGCGGCGCCGCCGGGCAGCGGCATCGCCACCGGCAGGCCCTTCGTGGTGATCTTCTTTCCCGACAGCAACACGGACTACGAAACCGAACTCGCCGCCGCCATCCGCAAGGCCCAGGAGCGCAAGCCCGGCTTTGCCCTGGACCTGGCGGCGGTGTCGCCGACATCAGGCTCGCCCGAAGAGCTGCAGGACACCAGCAAGCAGACCCTGGCCCACGCCGATCAGGTGATTGGGAGCCTGGCCGGCCTGGGCGTGGGCCGTGACCGGATCAATCTGGTGACGTATAGTGCCCAGGACTCCAATTCGATCGAGATACGCCTCTACATCCGCTGATCAACCGCAAACGCCTACCCCGCGGGCCGGCTCTCGCTTTGAGGCCGGCCCGCTGGCATTTGTTCCGGGGTGGCCGCGCGGTCTTAAGCAAGATTATGACCGCAACCAAACGGCGCCGGCGCCCGTATAATGGCCATGGGCGGCCCCCGGCCCCCTGCAGCATGGAGGCTGAAAAATGCGCGCAATCCTAGGGTTCCTGCTCCTGTTCGTGGCCTTGGCGGCCCCGCCGGCCGCCGCCCAGGAGGTGTCCTCGGCGGATCAGGCGGCGATCCGCCAGGTGATACAGTCCCAGCTCGACGCCTTCCAGCATGACGACGCCGGCGCGGCCTGGTCCTATGCCTCTCCCTCGATCCAGTCGATGTTCACCACGCCGGAAATCTTCCTGGAGATGGTCAAGACCGGCTATCAGCCCGTCTACCGCCCGCGCGAGGTGGAGTTCCGCCAGCTCGGCGATGTCGGCGGCAGCCTGGTGCAGGATGTGTTCGTGGTCGGTCCCGACGGCCGGCCGGTCATCGCCCGCTACAGCATGGAAAAGCAGCCCGACGGCTCCTGGCGCATCAATGGCTGCGCCCTGACCCAGGCGCCCGATCAGAACGTCTGACGGGCTTCCGGCGCGGGGTTGCCCCTGCCGGAGGGGCGGGATAAACGAGCTTCCCAAGGTAGAGCACCGAGGGGGAAACGCCGTGAATTCTGCCCATTCCAGCCAAAAGAACTTTCCCGTCACCTGGGACGAACTGCACCGCAACGCCAAGGCGCTGGCCTGGCGGCTGGTGGAGAAGGGGCCGTGGACAGGCATCGTCGCCGTCACCCGCGGCGGCCTGGTGCCGGCCGCCATCGTGGCGCGGGAACTGGAGCTGCGGCTGATCGATACCGTCTGCATCACCAGCTATGACGACCGCAGCCAGGGCAAGCTCACGGTGGTGAAGAAGGCCACCGACAGCGGCGACGGCAGCGGCTGGCTGATCATCGACGATCTCGTGGACACCGGACGGACCGGACAGGCGGTGCGCGACCTGCTGCCGAAGGCGCATTTCGCCACCATCTACGCCAAGCCCGCCGGGCGGCCGCTGGTGGACACCTTCATTACGGAAGTCAGCCAGGACACCTGGATCCTGTTCCCCTGGGACATCGAGCCGCAATTCATCCAGCCCATCGCCAAGATGGCGCAGGGCTGATCTAGAGCAGCGTCACCGGATCCCCGACCCTAATCTCGCCCGGCGCGCGCAGGCCGGCATAGATGCCGGCCCAGCTGCGGTTCGCCGCCGTCACGGTGTGCAGGATCGCCGGGTCGAATGGCAGGTCGCCTTGCGGCAGCGTCGTCATCACGCAGCGCACGCAACTCTCTGTCGCGATAATCCGCACGCTGTCGCCGATCTGCAGCGATCGCTCCAGCCACGCCTGCTCTACATAGCCGGCAGCCTCGCCGGTATCGATCACCAGGTTGGGCCGGAAGCGCGCCGGTGCGAATTGACCCTCCTTATGCTGCGTCTTGAACGCGGCCATGCTGGCGGTGGTCAGGATATGCAGCGGCTCGTGGCTGTAGCTGGAGCGCTTGTTCTCCGTGGCGCGGTGCGCGAGATGCGCGGGCTGGCCCAGGATCGCGCTCAGACGCTCGTCGATGTTCTGCTGATCGCCGCGCAGGGTCTCGCCCTCGGGCGTGACGATCTCGACCGGCGGCAATCTGCCGGCTGCGGGTGCCTCGAGCAGCCGCGCCGACAGCGTGACGAGGCCGCGCCACTTCTTTTTGCCCTGCGCCGCGGAGACCACTTCGCCGATGCCGGGATCGACCACTCCATATTCGCGGTCGCCCGGCACGCCGTCGCCGCCCAGCGCCGTCTGCGTCAAACGCTCGCCGCCCATGGATTGCACGGGATAGCGCCAGATCTCCGCGATCCGGCCGACGACCGTGCCGGCCCCTGTTGCCGGCGCTTCGCGATGCTGAATATTCATGGTCCCCTAGTCCGTCAGCCGCCACACCATGGTGATGCGCTCGGTGCAATCCTCCAGCTCCAGCAGCGTCGGCACGGCATAGCGCGCCATTTCCCAGACGCCGTCCCGCGGCCGGTAGGCGCGGCCGGGATCGGCCAGCAGCACGTCGGTGCCGCCATGGAGCAGGGTCCGCAGCCAGCGGATCGCGCGCTCGGCCAGCGGCTGCTCGTAGCAGACGTCGCCCGCGAGCACCAAGCCCCAGCGCGGGCCGTGCGTGGCGCTGTCGATGGGATCGATGGTGGAGATGGAGACCGGCGTGTTGTTGAGCGCGGCGTTCATGGCGATGGCGGCGGCGGCGAAGGGGTCGATGTCGCTGGCGGTGACATGGGCCGCACCGGCGCGCGCCGCGGCGAGCGCGACCAGGCCGCTGCCCGACGCGAAGTCCAGCACCCGCCGGCCGCGCACGATCTGCGGATGGTCGAGGATATAGCGCGCCAGCGCCTGCCCGCCGGGCCAGGCAAAGGCCCAATAGGGCGGCGGCAGATTGTCCTTGTCGAGCGTCGTCTGGGTCGCCCGCCAGAGCGGCGCCACCTCCGTCGCCAGATGCAGCTTGATTTCCGGCACCAGCGCCGGCGACGAAACCGCCGTTTTCGCGCGGACGAAATCTGTTTGATCAGAAGTTGGCATTGATGAGGTTTATCCCGGTTCCCTACAAGGTATTGCCGATAACGATGCCGCACAACAGGAGCCAGCCGATCCAGCGGTTGGCGCGGAATTTTTCAAGACAATCTGCGGCGTCGTTCAGGTCGACGCTGCGAATCTGCCATGCCAGATGCAAGGCGACGGCGGCCAGGCCAAGACATACCGCCCAGTGCATCTCATTCAAAGCGAATGACATGCCGAACAAAAGCAAGGTGATCGCCGAGAACAAGCATAGCCATGGCTTAGTCGCTGTGCCGAACTTAAGCGCGGTGGATTTCACGCCAATCAGCGCGTCGTCTTCCTTGTCCTGATGGGCATAGATCGTATCGTAATGCAGGGTCCAGGCAACGCCGCCCGCGTAAAGCAGCAAGGCCGGCCACCCGATACTGCCGAAAACGGCGGACCAGCCCATGAGAATGCCCCAGTTGAAGGTCAGGCCGAGAAACGCCTGGGGCCAATAGGTAATGCGTTTCATCAGTGGATAGGTGAAGACCAAAGCCAGTGACGCGATGCCGAGCCAAACGGTGAACCAATTGAATTGCAGCAGGATGATGAGCCCGACGAGCAATTGCGCGGCGAGAAAGACGACGGCCGCACGCACCGATACCTGTCCGCTGGGGATTGGCCGCAGCGCTGTGCGCGCAACCCTCGCGTCGAAGTCGCGGTCGACAATATCGTTGTAGGTGCAGCCGGCGCCGCGCATCACGAGTGCGCCGATGGCGAAGAGCAGTATGGCAACAGCGCTTTCGACCGTGTCCGGCGGCCGCGCCAGTGCAAATCCCCACCAGCAGGGAAACAGCAGCAGCCAGGTGCCGATCGGCCGGTCGAGCCGCATCAGCCGCGCATAGGGCCGCACCGCCGCCGGCAGCCAGCGCTCGACCCAGCTCGCGCGGGGAATGTCCGTGCGGAGTTCCGCTTGCGCGTGGGTTTGACGCGTATTCGCCATCGGCTACTGTGCCTGCCTTCTATTCAGGAATGAGTTTATGACGGGACGAGCATGAACGAAACGGCGGAAATACCCCAGCCGGAGGAGCGGCCAGCGGAGCGGATTGTTGAGTTGCGCGCCTATCAGGTGGCGACAAACTTGCAGGATTTCACGGCGCTGTTATCAGATGCCGTGAGCGCCGGTGCTTCCATCGGCTTCCATTGGCCATTGGCCGACGGCGAGGCCGAAGCCTATTGGCGCGACGTGATCGCGGCCATGCGCAACGGCAGCCGCCACCTGCTGGCGGCTTACGAGGGCGAGCAGTTGCTGGGCGCGGTGCAACTCGATCTTGCCGCCAAGGCCAATGCGCGGCACCGAGCCGAAGTGCAGAAGCTGATGGTGCGGCAGAGTGCTCGCCGCCGCGGGCTCGGCCGCCGGCTGATGCGGGCGGCGGAGGAACTGGCACTGCGCCTTGGGCGCACGCTGCTGGTGCTGGATGTACGAAAAGACGATCCGGCCCAGCGCCTGTATGAGAGCATCGGCTTCCAGGTCACAGGCATCGTGCCGCGCTATGCCGGCGATCCCGATGGCAAGCTGTGCGATTGCACCTTCTTGTATCGGGAGCTGGCGGCTTCGTGAAGCCGGACACCGGCACGCGGCTCTATGTCGAGGCGCCGCTGTCGCCTGGTGCGTCGGTGGAGATCGATGCCGATCGCGCCCATTATCTTCGGGATGTTCTCAGGCTCGCGCCGGGCGCGCCGCTGCGCCTCTTCAACGGCCGAGACGGCGAGTGGCGCGCGGCCATCGGCAAATTAACCAAGTCGGGTGGGACGCTCGCTGTTGAGGCACAGACGCGCAAGCAATCGCCGTCGCCCGATCTCTGGCTGGTCTTCGCCGCCACCAAGCGGGCCGCCATCGACCAGGTTGCGGAGAAGGCGACCGAGCTGGGCGTTCTCAGGCTGCAACCGCTGATCACCCAGCATACCCATGTGGATCGGGTTAATACCGAACGGCTGCGCGCCATCGCTATCGAAGCGGCGGAACAGAGCGAACGGCTGACGGTGCCGGAGATAAGCCCGCCGCAGGAGATTGCAAAATTGCTGGCTGAATGGCCGCAATTGCGTCGCGGTCTGATCTGCGCCGAAGGCGGCGCAGCGCAGCCGATTGCAAAAGCCCTTACCGCTTACGAAATGGATACCACCCCCTCCTGGGCCATCTTCGTCGGCCCCGAAGGCGGTTGGTCGGCGGCGGAGCTTGACGCCTTCGCCAGAAATCCCATCTTTACCCCAGTCGGATTGGGGCCGCGCATCCTGCGTGCCGAAACGGCGGCGCTTGCGGCCATTGCCTGTTGGCAGGCAATATTGGGGGACAAGACCCAGCGGCCGCCGCACCGCAGCTAGTTCGGGCAGGGGCGGCGTATATAAATCCATAACAGGCTGGTCAACGCGGAGGACGAGATGTCGGCGCCACCGAAATCGCTGGGCGAACCCATCACCGATAAGCGCCAGCTTGTCGACTATATCGCCGCCGGCTCCAAGCCGCGCAGCGAATGGCGTATCGGCACCGAGCACGAGAAATTCGCCTTCACGTTATCGGATCTGCGCCGCGCGCCCTATGAGGGCCGGAGCGGCATCGGCTCGCTGCTGCAAGGCATGACCCGCTTCGGCTGGGAGCCGATCGAGGAGCACGGCAAGATCATCGCCCTGACGTCGAACCGCTGCAATATCACGCTAGAACCTGGCGGCCAGTTCGAGCTGTCGGGCGCGCCGCTGGAAACCGTGCATCAGACCTGCGGCGAGATCGGCACCCACCTGAAGCAGGTCCGTGAAGTCGCCAGCGAGCTTGGCGTCGACATGCTGGGCATGGGCTTCGATCCGAAATGGCGGCGCGAGGATATCGGCTGGATGCCGAAGGACCGCTACAAGATCATGCGCGCCCATATGCTGCGCAAAGGCAAGCTCGGCCTCGACATGATGCTGCGCACCTGCACCGTGCAGGTGAACCTGGATTTCAGCTCGGAAGCCGACATGGTGAAGAAGATGCGCGCCAGCCTGGCGCTGCAGCCGGTCGCCACGGCGCTGTTCGCGGACTCGCCCTTCACCGAAGGCAAGCCGAACGGCTTCATGAGCTTCCGCAGCAATGTCTGGACCGACACCGATCCCGACCGCTGCGGCCTGCTGCCCTTCGTCTTCGAGGACGGCTACGGCTTCGAACGCTATGTCGATTGGATGCTCGATGTGCCGATGTATTTCGTCTATCGCGACGGCCAGTATATCGACGCCAGCGGCCAGTCCTTCCGCGATTTCATGCAAGGGAAGCTGCCGGCCTATCCCGGCCATACGCCGGGCATGGGCGACTGGACCGATCATCTGACCACCGCCTTCCCGGAAGTGCGGCTGAAGAAATTCCTGGAAATGCGCGGCGCCGACAGCGGCGCCTCGGACCGGCTCTGCGCCCTGCCGGCGCTCTGGGTCGGGCTGCTCTATGACGACGTCTCGCTCGATGCCGCCTGGGACCTCTGCAAGGCCTGGACCATGGAAGAGCGCGAGCAGCTCCGTGCCGACGTGCCGAAGGCGGCGCTCAAGGCCAAATTCCGCGGCCGCCCGGTGCAGGATCTGGCGCTGCAGGTGCTGGAGATCGCCCGCGCCGGCCTGAAGCGCCGCGCCCGGCTGGACAAGCAGGGCCGCGACGAGACCCGTTTCCTCGATCCCCTGCATGTGATCGCCGAATCCGGCCGCTGCCCGGCCGAGGACAAGCTCGCCCTCTATCACGGCCGCTGGGGCGGCAACGTCGATCCCGCCTTCCGCGAATTCGCCTACTGGGACGCCGATCCCCGGGTGCCGGTGCCGGTGGCGTGCTGAGGCGGCACTTTTCCCGGCCAACGCACTAAAACTTGTCATCCCGGGCATGACGCTTCAGCGGCATGACCCGGGACCCAAGCACACTGAACTCGTCAAGTTACCCCACCACCTCTGGGTGTTCATGGGTCCCGGATAACCGCGCTGACGCACGGTTTCCGGGATGACAACTAGAGCATCTTATTAATTGACTGAGACAACAATCTGCATGCTAAAGTCAACAAACCCCTGCAACCGAGACTGCGCCATGTCCGAACCCTTCGACGCTTCCGTCGCCGAGATCCGCCGCTTCAACCGCTACTACACCGGCGTCATCGGCCTGTTGGACGAGCATTTCCTGAAAAGCCCGTTCACCCTCAGCGAAGGGCGGGTGCTCTATGAGTTGGCCCACCGCAACGGTCTCACCGCCAGCGACCTCGTGCAGTCGTTGCGTTTCGATCCCGGCTATCTCAGCCGCATCCTCACGCGGTTCGAGAAGAAGAAGCTCCTCAAGCGCACGCCCAGGGCAGAGGACCGGCGCCAGGCCGCGCTGAACCTGACCGCCGCCGGCAAGGCCGCCTTCCGCCAGCTCAACAAGACTTCGCAGGACGAGATCGGCGCGATGGTCGAAGGCCTGGACGAAGGGCAGCTCCGCCGTCTGACCCAATCGCTGGCGCAGGTGCGGCGCATCCTCGCCCGCAGCCGCGATGACGGCCCGCCGCTGTTCGTGCTCAGGGACCATCGCGTCGGCGACATGGGCTGGATCATCCACCGGCAGGCGCGGCTCTATGCCGAGGAATATGGCTGGAACGAGGAGTTCGAAGCCCTTGTCGCTGAGATCACCGCCAAGTTCATCCGCAACTTCGACCCCAGAAAGGAACGCTGCTGGGTGGCGGAACTGGACGGCGAGATCGTCGGCGCCGTGTTCCTGGTCAGGGATTCGGACGAGGTGGCTCGGCTGCGCATGTTGCATGTGGACGCGAAGGCGCGCGGCCAGGGCCTCGGCCGCCGGCTGGTGGAGGAATGCATCCGCTTCGCCCGCGCCAAGGGATACAAGACGCTCACCCTCTGGACGAACGATATCCTGACCTCGGCGCGGCGCATCTATGAGATGGCCGGGTTCAAGCTGGTGGCCGAGGAGAAACACCATTCCTTCGGCAAGGACCTGATTGGGCAGCACTGGAACCTGGCGCTGTAGCGCCCGCTACTCGGCGACAGCCTTCTCCGCCGGCGCCGCGTGGCCCGCATGCTCCGGCCGCGCCGTGGCCCGCGATTTACGATAGCGCATGAGCTGCTGGTCGGCGATCACGCCGATCAGGATGACGCCGCCCATCACCGCGAAATTGAGCGAGCTCGGGATGCCCAGCAGGTTGACCAGGTTCTGCAGCACCTGCAGCAGGATGGTGCCGAGCACCACGCCGAGGATCGAGCCCTCGCCGCCGCGCAGCGAGCAGCCGCCGAGCACGGCCGCGGCGATGGCGTAGAGCTCGTAGAAATTGCCGTGCGAGGAGGGCGAGATCGAGCGCGTGTACATGGCGATGAAGACCGCCGCCAGCGCCGTCAGGCCGCAGCAGATGACATAGGCGGCGACGATGATCCGCTGGGTGCGGATGCCGGAATAGCGCGCCGCCTCCTCGTTCTTGCCGACGGCGAAGAGATAGCGGCCGAAGACCGAGCGGTGCAGCAGCGACCGCCAGCACGAGCGCCGACGATGATGAAGGCGAGCAGGCTGTGCGGCACGCCGAAGCGTGCGGCCGGTGGTCAGCCATTCGAGCGTCGGGAAGCTCTGGCCGAAGGCGAAGCCGGCGGTGGCGTCCTCGGTGTAGCAGCGGGCGATGCCGCGATAGATCAGCAGGCCGCACGAGCGTCACCACGAAGGGCTGCAGCGGCATGCGTGGTGATCAGCAGGCCGTGCACCGCGCCCATGAGCATGCCGATCCGGATGACGACCAGCGACCGCCAGAGCCCCAGGGCAGGCCGACATTGGCGATCAGGTCGACGAAGATGACGCCCAGCAGCGCGATGATCGAGCCGACCGAGAGCTCGATGCCGCCGGTGATGATGACGAAGGCCTGGGCCAGCGAGAACAGGCCGAACAGGCCGATCAGGTTGGCGGTGTTGGAGAGGTTGATCGGCGACAGGAAGCGCGGATTGATGATCGCGACGGCGGCGCCGACGACCAGGATCAGCAGGAGGAGGCCGAGATCTTTCTTGAGCATCGTTCTTCAATCCGTCTTCACGCCGCCACCCGGTTGCCGACCGCGAGCTGCAGCACATTGTGCTCGCTGAACTGCGCCGCGGTCGAGGAAGCCGCTGATGGCGCCTTCATGCATGACGGCGATCCGGTCGCTCACGCCGATCACCTCCTCCATGTCGCTGGAGATCATCAGGATGGCGACGCCGCGGTCGGCCAGCCCGCGCATCAGCGCGTAGATCTCGCTCTTGGCGCCGACATCGACGCCGCGGGTCGGCTCGTCGAAGATGATGACCCGCGGCTCGCATCGACAGCCACTTGGCCAGCACCACCTTCTGCTGGTTGCCGCCCGAGAGCGCGCCGACCTCGGTGGCGACCGCTGGGCGTCCGGATGTTCGAGGCTTGTCGCGCTGCCGCTCGGCGTTGCGCGGTCTCCGAGTCGCGGCTGCACGATGCCGGCCGTGCGCATAGCTGCGCCAGGTCGGGCAGGGAGATGTTGCTCGGCGATCGAGACGTCGAGCAGCAGCCCGGAGCGCTTGCGGTCCTCGGGCACCAGATAGATGCCGCGGTCGATGGCGTCGCGCGGCGAGGCGATCGATGACGGCCGCGCCCTGGAGCCGCAGCTCGCCGCCCAGCCGGCGGTCGATGCCGAAGACGACCCGCGCCAGCTCGGTGCGGCCGGAGCCGACCAGGCCGGCGAGGCCCAGGATCTCGCCGCGCGCGCACCGACAGGCTGACCGGCCGGGCCGGGATAGGTCGATGGTGCGCACGCCGCGCGAGCTCGAGCACATCGCTCGCCCGGCGGTCTGGCCGGCGGCATGTAGAGCGCCTTCAGATCGCGGCCGATCATCAGGCGGATCATCGCGTCATGGGCGATCTCGGCCGCGGTCAAGCTCGCCGACCATCGCGGCCGTCGCGCAGCACGACGACCCGGTCGGCGCAGCGCTCGACCTCGTTCAGGCGGTGCGAGATGAAGATGACGCTGACGCCGGCGGCCTTGAGGTCGGCGATCACCCGCAGCAGCCGGTCGGTCTCGGACAGCGTCAGGCTCGAGGTCGGCTCGTCCATGATCACCAGGCGCGCGTCGAGCGACAGCGCCTTGGCGATCTCGACCAGCTGCATCTGCGCCAGCGACAGCTCGGCCACCGGCGTGTCCGGCCGCGAAATCGACGCCGAGCCGGTCCAGGAGCGGCTGCACCTTGCGCGTGCAGCGCCGGCCGGTCGATCAGCTGCAGCGGCCCGCCGCAGCAGCGGCTCGCGGCCGATGAAGACGTTGGCGGCGACGTCGAGATTGTCGAACAGGTTGAGTTCCTGGTGGACGAAGGCGATGCCGCGCGGCGATCGCCTCGGCGACGGTGAGGGCCGCCGCGGTCGCGCGCCGTCGATGCGGATGGTGCCCGGGGTCGGCGCGATGACGCCGCCCAGGATCTTCATCAGCGTCGACTTGCCGGCGCCGTTCTCGCCGATCAGGCCGAGCACCTCGCCGCGCTGCCGACGGCAAGATCGACGCCGCTCCAGCGCGACCACGCCGGGATAGGTCTTGGTGATGCCCGTTGAGCTCGAGGAGCGCGCCGGCCATGGATCGCGACCCGCATGTGACATGGTCGGCCGATTGCAGCAGAGACGGTGCCGATCGCAAGGAAGGCCGGCGGCGCCGCGACGGACTGCTCGCGGCGCGCCGGCCCAGTGGAATGTATCAGCCGCCGCCGATGCGCGCCTTCAGCTCGGCCTCGAACGCATCGACATTGGCCTTGTCGATGATCTTGGTCGGCACGATGATCAGCTTGTCCGCCGGGATCCCCGACTTGTCGCCCTCCAGATACTTGGCCATCAGCTTCATGCCCTGATAGCCCCACTCGTAGGGCTGCTGCACGACGGTGCCGGCGATCGTGCCCTCGCGCACGCCGCCGAGCGTGATCGGGTCCTCGTCGAAGGCGATGACCTTGATCTCGCCGAGCTTGCCGGCCTCCTTCAGCACCTCGTAGATGCGCGGCGTGTTGTAGGAGTAGAAGCCGACCATGCAGTTGATGTCGGGGTTGGCGGCCAGCGTGTCCTCGACATTGCGCTTGGCGCGGGTCTGGTCGATGTCGTCGCCGCGCACGTCGACCAGCTCGACCTTCGAGCCCTTGATCGCCGCCTTCATGCCCTCGATGCGCTCGCGCGCATTGTCGGCGCCGGGCAGGCCGACGAAGCCCATGCACTTGCCGCCGTCCGGGCAGCGCCTTCAGCATGATCTCGCCCGCCTGCTTGCCGGCGTCGGTGTTGGAGCTGCCGATATAGGCGATGCGGTTGGAGTCGGGCGCGTCGCTGTCGGTGGTGAACAGCGGCACCTGCCCGCCGACGCGGTTCAGCGCCTCGGTCGAGGTCTTGGGATCGACCGCGCTGACCATGATGGCGTCGACGCCGGCGGCGACCAGATCGTCCATCAGCCGCTGCTGGATGGCGGCGGCGGCCTGCTCCGGATACTTGAACTGCAGGTCGTAGTTCGGCAGCTCGCCCTGCGCCTTCTTCACGCCGGCCTCGGCGAGCTTCCAGAAGTCCGACGCGCCGTTGACGACGAAAGCCAGCGTCTTCTTGTCCTGGGCCGAGGCGCTCATGCCGATAGTCAGGGCGAGAGCAGCGGCCATGCCAACCAGATAAACCCGCTTCATCAGGTACCTCCCTTCGCGTTGCGTCCGGTTGTGCCCCCAAGGGCCGCCCGGCTCATTTGTCAGATAAATAGGACAAAACCCTATGCCAGCGCAGGCGGCGGCGTCAATGTTCGGCGCGCGATTTGCGGTCAGGTTGTCCCGCAGTGCAGCAATTCGGCGCTGCCGGGAAATGAACGTGGCGGTCGCGACATCCACGCACCAAATCCTATAATGGCGGCAATGGTGGAGGTCCGGCGATGTTTGAGGCGCACCTTCGTCTGCGGAAGGCTATTCGGCGTATCGCCTGGTTAAGCGCTATGCTCGTGGCAGGCGGCGCCGGTCATTTCATTGTGCGCGCCGAGACCGCCCAACCGACAGCCATATTGCTGGAAGTAAAGGGCGCCATCAGCCCGGCGTCTGCCGATTATGTCCTGCGCGGTCTGGCGGCAGCGGAGGAGCGCGGGGCGGCCCTGGTGGTGTTGCGTCTGGACACGCCCGGCGGTCTCGACAGCAGCATGCGCGACATCATTCAGGCCATCCTTGCCGCGGATATCCCGGTCGTCACCTATGTGACCCCACGCGGCGCCCGCGCAGCGAGCGCGGGAACTTATATCCTGTATGCCAGCCACATTGCGGCCATGGCGCCGGCGACCACGCTGGGCGCCGCCACGCCTATACAGATCGGCGGCCCGCCGGACCCTTTCTCGCCGTCCGAGCAGCCGGCAGAGAAACCCTCCGAGCAGGGCTCGGACAAAGCCCCGGAACCGGCTGACCCAGTCCGCGACAAGGGCGACGCCGGTGCCGAAGCGGGCGCCGATAGAAGAACACCTGTGCCGATCGATGATGCGATGTCGGCAAAGGCCATCAATGATGCTGCGGCCTACATCCGCGGCCTGGCATCCATGCGAGGCCGCAACGCCGACTGGGCTGAGAAGGCCGTGCGCGAGGCGGCGAGCCTGTCGTCGGACGAGGCCCTGGCCCTGAATGTCATCGATGTCGTTGCCGGCGATATCGCCGAACTGCTGGCCAAGATCGACGGCCGAAAGGTCGCCACCGCCGCCGGCAGCCTGACCATCAGCAGCAAGGCACTGCAGCTTGAGTTGATCGATCCGGACTGGCGGACCCAGGTTCTCGCCATCCTCACCGATCCGAACGTAGCGCTCATCCTGATGATGATCGGCGTCTACGGCATGATCTTCGAGTTCATGAATCCCGGCGCCATTCTTCCCGGCGTGATGGGGGCCATTGCGTTGCTTATCGCGCTCTATGCTTTCAATGTGCTGCCGGTGAATTTCGCCGGCGTTGGTCTGATCCTCATGGGTATTGTCCTGTTGGTTGCGGAAACCGTTGTCATCTCCCATGGCATCCTGGCTATCGGCGGCGCGATCGCCTTCCTGATCGGCGCCACGATCCTGTTCGATTCCGACGTGCCCGGTCTCAGCTTGTCTTGGCCTGTGATCGTCTTCGTCGTCGGGCTTTGCAGCCTGTTGTTTTTCGCCATTCTTTCAGCGGCGATGCGGTCGCGCCGGCGGCGCGTCGTCAGCGGCCGCGAAGAAATGATCGGCAGTTCGGGGCGCGTCGTCAGCTGGACCGGCGGCCGCGGCCGTGTCGCGGCTCATGGCGAGCAATGGCAGGCGGTGAGCGCAACGCCGCTGTCGCCGGGCCAGACGGTGCGCATCGTGGCACTCAGGGATCTCACAGTAACGGTCGAGCCCGACCGCTAGCGAAGGAGGATTCGGTGATGTATGTCGATCTGTTCATCTACCTGCTCATCGCGCTGGTCATCGCCGCCTTCTTCGCGGCGGCGATCAAGATTCTGCGGGAATATGAGCGGGGCGTTGTCTTCACCCTCGGCCGGTTCACCGGCGTCAAGGGGCCGGGCCTGATCCTGCTCATTCCCTATGTGCAGCAGATCGTCCGCGTCGATCTGCGGACAGTGGTGCTGGATGTGCCGAGCCAGGACCTGATCTCCCACGACAATGTCTCGGTCAAGGTCAATGCCGTCATCTATTTCCGCGTGATCGATCCCGAGCGCGCCATCATCCAGGTGGAAAATTTCATGCAGGCGACCAGCCAGCTGTCGCAGACGACATTGCGTTCGGTGCTGGGCAAGCACGATCTCGACGAGATGCTCGCCGAGCGCGACCGGCTGAACAGGGATATCCAGGAGATCCTCGACGCGCAGACTGACGCCTGGGGCATCAAGGTCGCCAATGTGGAAATCAAGCATATCGACATCGATGAAAGCATGATCCGCGCCATCGCCAAGCAGGCCGAGGCCGAACGCGTGCGGCGCGCCAAGATCATCAATGCCGAAGGCGAGCAGCAGGCGGCGGAGAAGCTGGTGCAGGCAGCCAACATCATCGCCGGCAATCCGCAGGCCATGCAGCTGCGCTATCTCGGCACGTTGCACGACATCGCCAACGAGCGGAACTCGACGATCGTGTTCCCCTTCCCGATGGACCTGCTGCAGGCGTTCGGAGTCAGTCCGACCGCCGGGCGGGAGCGGACGTAGGCTCACCAATCCAGGTCGACGGCCTCGGTGAGGAACTGCATCAGCGGCGCCTTGGCGCGGCAGGCCTCGGCGCAGCGGGCCAGGAAGCGCGGGCTGCAGACCTCCGCCTCGCTGAAGGCGGTGTGGGAGAAGTGGCTCTTGCGCTTGAGGTCGTCGATGAAGGGATGGGCGGGATCATAGCCCTGGGGCGGCCGGGTCAGCCCGTCGCCTTCGATATCCCTGACCTTGCGCGTCACCTTGCGCCAGCCCTCGGTGTCATAGGCGATGGCGTCGCGCACCTTCTTGAGCGCAGCCGCTTCCGGCAGCCAGATGCCGCCGCCGATGAAGCATTCGCCGGGCTCCAGATGGAAATAGAATCCGGGCGCATGCACGTCCCGGGTCGCCTGGGTATGGCGGAAATGGGCCGAGGCGTGGGTCTTGTATGGCGTCTTGTCCCGGGAAAAGCGCGTGTCGCGATAGACCCGGAACATCGAGCCGCCCACCGGCTTGGGATCGGCGATAAAGTTCTTGGAAATCTTGCGCAACGGTTCCGCGAAATCGGCGATGAAGCGCAGCATCGGCTGCTGCACATCGGCGATATAGCGCTCCTTGTTCACTTGGAACCACGCACGCTCATTGTTGCGCTTGAGCGCGCGGAGGAAGGTGAAGAGGCGGGGTGTGAAGTAGGACTTGGACGACGCGTTCTGCATGACTGCTTTTCTAGGCAGCCCAGTTCCGCCACGCCAAGCCGCGGACCCGGCTGAACTCGCCGGCGTTAGCGGTGATAAGCGTGGCGCGGCTGCGAATGGCCTGCGCGGCGATCAAGAGATCATAAGGACCGATTGGCTTGCCCTTGGATTCAAGAATGGCGCGAAGTTCGCCGGCCACTGCGGCGTCATCTTCCTGAAAGGGCAGCACTCGAACGGCGCCGGCCAGGAAGGCCCGCAGCCGATCGGCATTCTCCTTCTTGTGCTGGCTTCTCGCGACGCCATACCAAAGCTCGTAGAGGACCACCGAGGAGGTCGCGATCGCACTGCCCCGCGCTAGCGCGCGCCTCAGGCGGCTGCGGACCGAAGGCGGTCTGTTATTGAGGATTGCGATGACGGCGTTCGTATCGAGGAGATACACCATTAGAACAGGTCTTCAGGTTCGGGCATCGGCGGCTGACGCCGGCCCTCATTCATGAAGTGGACATCGCTGAATTGATCGATCGCCGCGAACCAGGAGTCGACATCAGTGGACATGGGTTCCAGCAGAATGCCGCTTTTGACCCGGCGAACGCGCACCTGAGTGCCGGGCAAACGGTAGGCCATGGGCAATCGCACCGCCTGGCTCCGGCCATGCATGAAAATTTTCGCGACATCTCGGTTTGACATGGGAGGACCTACAAACACGGAACAATGATATATACCAGAAGTATATATCAGTGGCCTAGTCAAATCAAGCTGGCCGACAGCCTCGTGGACCCGGCACACCGGCGGCATACAGTCTTATCAAGTGTCGTAGGCGATAGCCAAAACCTCGATCGCCTCCGGCCCCGCCGGCGTGCGCACCTTCACGCTGTCCCCGACGCCGGCGCGCATCAGGGCGCGGGCGATCGGCGAGACCCAGCTGATCTGGCCTTTCTCGAAATCCGCTTCGTCGACGCCGACGATTTTCACGGTGAGCTCGTCGCCCTGCATCGTTGCGTAGGTCACGGTGGCGCCGAAGAAGACCTTGTCGCGGTTGGTCTGCTGCGCCGGGTCGACGACCTTGGAAGCTTCCAGCCGCTTGCGCAGGAAACGGATGCGCCGGTCGATCTCCCGCAGCCGGCGCTTGCCGTAGATGTAGTCGCCATTCTCCGACCGGTCGCCATTGCCGGCCGCCCAGGATACGACTTCGACGATTTTCGGCCGCTCGACGCGGCTGAGCTGCTTGAGCTCGTCATCCAGGCGGCGGAATCCCGCCGGCGTCATGTAATTGGGCGAACCCGCCGGCAAGGGGGCGATGTCGTCCTCGCCATCGCTGTCATCAGGCGCTGCGTTGCTCGTCATATCCTGCCCGGACGAAGCGACGATGGAGATGGCAGCCTACGCCGCCGTGCCGCCCACGGTGATCGCGTCGATCTTCAGCGTCGGCTGGCCGACGCCCACGGGCACGCCCTGGCCTTCCTTGCCGCAGGTGCCGATGCCGGGATCGAGCATCAGGTCGTTGCCGATCATCGATACCTTGGTCAGCACGTCCGGCCCGTTGCCGATCAGGGTCGCGCCCTTCACCGCCGGGCCGATCTTGCCGTCCTCGATCTTGTAGGCCTCGGTGCAGGAGAACACGAACTTGCCGTTGGTGATATCAACCTGGCCGCCGCCGAAATTCACCGCATAGAGGCCTTTCTTCACCGAGCCCAGGATCTCCTTCGGGTCGTGGCTGCCGGCCATCATGTAGGTATTGCGCATGCGCGGCATCGGGATATGGGCGAAGCTCTGCCGCCGGCCGTTGCCGGTGGACTTCGTGCCCATCAGTCGCGCGTTCTGCCGGTCCTGCATGAAACCGACGAGCACGCCGTCCTCGATCAGCGTCGTGCTCTGGGTCGGCGTGCCTTCGTCATCGACGGTAAGGGACCCGCGGCGGTCCTGCATCGTGCCGTCATCCACCACGGTGACGCCCTTGGAAGCCACCCGCTGCCCCATCAGGCCGGCGAAGGCGGAGGTCTTCTTCCTGTTGAAGTCGCCCTCAAGACCATGGCCGATCGCCTCATGGAGCAGGATGCCCGGCCAGCCGGAACCCAGCACCACCGTCATCTCGCCGGCGGGTGCCGGCACCGAACTCAAATTCACCAGCGCCTGGCGCAGCGCCTCGTCCACCGCGCCCCGCCAGGTCTCGGGCTGCAGATAGACGCTGTAGCCGGTGCGGCCGCCGGTGCCGTGGCTGCCGGTTTCCTGCCGGTCGCCGTCGCCCACCATGATGGAGACGCTGAGCCGCACCAGCGGCCGGATGTCGGCGACCCGCAGGCCGTCGGGGCGGATGATCTGCACCGCCTGCCAGACGCCCGACAGCGACGCCATCACCTGGCGCACCCGGCTGTCCTTCGACCGGGCATAGGCATCCATGTCGGTCAGCAGCTTCACCTTCTGCTCGAAGGGCGCCTCGGCTAGCGGATTGACGTCGGTATAGAGCGACCGGTTGGTGCCTTGCGGCCCCACATCCAGCTTGCCGCCATGGCCGGCATGGACCGCTTTCACCGTCTCCGCCGCGCGCTTGATCGCCGCTTCGCTGAGCTCGCTGGCATGGGCGTAGCCAGCCGCCTCGCCGGCGATGGAGCGCAGGCCAAAACCGTGGGAGCTGTCGAAGCTTGCGCTTTTCAGCCGCCCGTCATCGAAGGCCAGGAACTCCGATTGGCTGTACTCCAGGAACAACTCGCCATCGTCGGCGCCTTTGAGGGCATCGCCGACGATGCCCTCGACCCGGCCGCGATCCAGGCCGGCGCGGGTGAAGAATAGGTCGTCGGTGCGGGCAAGATCGCTCATAGGTGCTCCTTTGGGCTGCCCAGAAGGGCGCCAGGATCGGTTGGGGACGCCGAATCGCCGGGCGTTTGTACATCATATAGAGCGTCGGCGCGCATCCTGCATCACCCCGCCGGCGATCGATTCCGCCGCCGCCGGGCCGGAAGGCGCCGGGCGATGCGACAGAGTGCCGCATAAATGCCGTAACTCCGCACCGCGATTGGTTTTTTGGGCTAGATAGGCCCTGCTGCAAGGGCCCCGGGCCGGAGGCCCCGGACTCTTGTTAGGATAGGTTCACCGGTGTAGCTTCCGGGCCGCGCGTCGCAGCGTTTGCCGCCGGAAGGGGCGGGGCAAGCGTGGATCAGAGGGAAGTCGGGCGGCGTCCCAGTCAAAGCGGAGCAGAGATGTCAGTGGCAAGTCGTAGGGCCTTTTGGGCGGCGCTGTGCGCCGTTGCAGTCGTAGCTTTCGGGCTGGTGGGGATGGTGACGGGTGCCTGGGCGGCAAAGCCCGAGCCCTGGCAGATGGGTTTCCAGCCGCCGGCCTCGCCGGTCATGGAAGAGATCGAATATTTTCACAACGAGCTGCTGGTGATCATCACCGTGATCACGGCCTTCGTTCTGGGCCTCCTGCTCTATGTCATGTGGCGCTTCAGCGAGAAGCGCAATCCGACCCCGTCGAAGACCACCCACAACACCGTGATCGAGGTTGTCTGGACCGTCGTGCCGGTCCTCATCCTCGTCTACATCGCCTTCAAATCCTTCCCGCTGCTGTATTTCACCGACGTGACGCCGGAACCGGACATGACCATCAAGGCGATCGGCCACCAGTGGTTCTGGTCGTACGAGTACCCCGACAACGGCAACTTCACCTTCGACGCTTATATGATCCAGGATGCCGACATCGATCCGTCGAAGGGCCAGATCCGGCTCCTGTCCGCGGACAACAATGTCGTCGTGCCGATCGACACCACCATCAAGGTGCTGCTGGCCGCCGAAGACGTGATCCATGCCTTCGCGATGCCGGCCTTCGGCGTGAAGGAAGACGCCGTGCCCGGCCGCCTTAACGAGTCCTGGTTCAAGGCGACGAAGGAAGGCGTGTATTACGGCCAATGTTCCGAGCTCTGCGGCAACGGTCATGCCTATATGCCGATCGTCATCGAAGTGGTTTCGAAGGCCAAGTTCGATGAATGGGTGAAGGAAGCGCAGTCCAAGTTCGCCAAGGTCGACGGCACGCCGCCGGCGGCCGATGTCGCCCAGAACCAGCCTTCGAATTGATGCGACGGGAAGGAAGAAAAGAATGAGCCCCGTTCACGTACAGCATGCCGGCCACGGTCACGATCATCATCCGACCGGCTGGAAGCGCTTCGTCTATTCGACGAACCACAAGGACATCGGCACGATGTACCTGGTGTTCGCCATCTGCGCCGGCCTGCTCGGCACCCTGTTCTCGGTCATGATGCGCTACGAGCTGGGCCATCCGGGCATCCAGCTCTTCGGCACGCCCGACGCCCCCGACGGCCAGTGGTGGAACGTGGTGATCAGCGCCCACGCCCTGCTGATGATCTTCTTCATGGTCATGCCGGCAATGATCGGCGGCTTCGGCAACTGGTTCGTGCCGCTGATGATCGGCGCGCCCGATATGGCCTTCCCGCGAATGAACAATATCAGCTTCTGGCTGCTGATCCCCTCGATCATCCTGCTGCTGCTGTCGGCCTTCATCGACACCGGTGCGGGCACCGGATGGACCATCTACCCGCCCTTATCCTCGGCGCTGGGACAACCAGGGCTGTCGGTGGATTTCCTGATCTTCTCGCTGCATCTGGCGGGCGCGTCCTCGATCATGGGCGCCATCAACTTCATCACCACCATCTTCAACATGCGCGCGCCCGGCATGACGCTGCACCGGATGCCGCTGTTCGTCTGGTCGGTGCTGGTGACCGCGTTCCTGCTGCTGCTGTCGCTGCCGGTGCTGGCGGGCGCCATCACCATGCTCTTGACCGACCGCAATTTCGGCACCCATTTCTTCGACGCGGCCGGCGGCGGCGACCCGATCCTGTTCCAGCATCTGTTCTGGTTCTTCGGCCATCCCGAAGTGTACATCCTGATCCTGCCGGGCTTCGGCATGGTCAGCCAGATCATCGCCACCTTCTCCCGGAAGCCGGTGTTCGGTTATCTGGGCATGGCCTATGCGATGGTGGCCATCGGCGTGGTCGGCTTCGTCGTCTGGGCGCACCACATGTTCACGGTGGGCATGGACGTGGACACCCGCGCCTATTTCACCGCTGCGACCATGGTGATCGCGGTGCCCACGGGCATCAAGATCTTCTCCTGGATCGCCACCATGTGGGGCGGCTCGCTCCGCTTCGACACGCCGATGCTCTGGGCGATCGGCTTCATCTTCCTGTTCACCGTCGGCGGCGTCACCGGCGTGGTGCTGGCCAATGCCGGCGTCGACAATCCCATGCACGACACCTACTACGTGGTCGCGCATTTCCACTATGTGCTGTCGCTCGGCGCCGTGTTCTCGATCTTCGGCGGGTTCTATTACTGGCTCGGCAAGATGTCAGGCCGGCAGTATCCGGAATGGGCGGGCCGGGTGCATTTCTGGCTGTCCTTCGTCGGCGCCAACCTGACCTTCTTTCCGCAGCACTTCCTCGGCCTCGCGGGCATGCCCCGGCGCTATCCGGACTATCCCGATGCCTTTGCCGGCTGGAACCAGGTGTCGACCATCGGCGCCTATCTCGGCGCGATCGGCGCCGTCTGGTTCGTCGGCGTGGTGATCTATACCCTGACCTCCGGCCGCCGCGTGGGCGAGAATTACTGGGGCGCGGGCGCCACGACGCTGGAATGGACCCTGCCGTCGCCGCCGGCCTTCCACTCCTATGAGGAGCTGCCGGTGATCAAGGGCTCGGGCCATTGAGGCCCGCCGCCCAGCCACGCTGCTACTGAAGAGACGCTGATTGACCGACATATCCCCGTCATTTGTCGCCGCCAACGCCATTGTTCCTGACCGGACAGCGGCGTCGGTGCGCGACTATCTGCAGCTGATGAAGCCGCGGGTGATGTCGCTGGTGGTGTTCAGCGGCTTTGCCGCGCTGGTCGTGGCGCCGGTGCAACCCCATCCGCTCCTGTCCGCGGTGGCCATCCTCTGCATCGCCATCGCCTCCGGCGCCTCGGGCGCCATCAACATGTGGTACGACCGCGACATCGACGCGGTCATGCCCCGCACCTGTAAGCGGCCGCTTCCCGAGGGCCGCGTCGATCCGGCGGAGGCGCTGGCCTTCGGCATCGTGCTGGCCATCGGTTCCGTGGTCACCATGGGCGTGGCGCTGAACTGGCTCGCGGGCGGCCTGCTGGCATGCGCGATCCTGTTCTATGTCTTCGTCTATACGATGTGGCTGAAACGCCGCACGCCGCAGAACATCGTCATCGGCGGCGCCGCCGGCGCCTTTCCGCCGATGATCGGCTGGGCCGCCGCGACCGGCACGGTCAGCGTCGAATCCATTGCCCTGTTCCTGCTGATCTTCATGTGGACACCGCCGCATTTCTGGGCGCTCGCGCTCTACCGCGCCGGCGACTACGAGAAGGCAGGCGTGCCGATGCTGCCGGTGGTCGCCGGCCCGCGGGCGACCAAGATCCAGATGCTGATCTACACGGTGCTGCTGTTCCCGCTGGCCCTGGCGCCCTGGTATCTGGGCATGACCGGCGCGCTCTACGGCGCGGCGGCGGTGCTGCTGGGCGGCCTGTTCATCCTCGCGGCGGTGCGCGTCCTCAACGACGACTCCGACCGCAGCGCCCGCAAGATGTTCGCCTATTCGCTGTTCTATCTCTTCGCGCTGTTCGCGCTGTTGATCCTCGACCGCGCGCCCGGCCTGTTTGCCGGCGGATTCCTGGCGGGAGTTGCCGTATGAAGTCCGATCAGGCCAGTCCCGTCCGCACGGCCGAAACGCTGCGCCAGCGCCAGCGGGCAAAGAACTGGGCCATGTTCGCGGCCTTGGCGGCATTCGCGGTACTCGTCTACCTCATCGCCATCGTACGCATGGGCGGAGGCTGATCTGAGCATGGAACAGCATCTGCAGCGCACGCGGCGCAATCGCCTGGTCGTCGGCGGTTTGGTGGGGCTGGTGATCGCCATGGGCGGCCTCGCCTTCGCGTCGGTTCCGCTCTACCGGCTGTTCTGCCAGGTGACCGGCTATGGCGGCGCCACCCAGCGCGCCGAAGCGGCGCCGGCGGCGGTGCCCGGCAAGACCATCACCGTGCGGTTCAACGCCGATATCGCGCCGGATCTGCCCTGGACCTTCCAGCCGGTGCAGCAGGAAGTAACGCTGGAGATCGGCGCCACCGGCCTCGCCTTCTATCGTGTGCAGAACAATTCGAACATGCGCCTCGTCGGCAATGCCACCTTCAACGTCACGCCCTACGACGTGGGCGTCTATTTCAACAAGCTGGAATGTTTCTGCTTCACCGAGCAGGTGCTGGAGCCCGGCCAGAGCGCCGAGCTGCCGGTCACCTTCTTCGTCGATCCGGAGATCCTGACGGACTCGGAAGCGAAGGACGTCCATACGGTGACTCTATCCTACACCTTCTTCCGTGCGCCCGATCAGGATGGCGCTGCGCAGAAGGTCAGCGACGCCACCGACGGCGCCGAAATTGTGAATTGAGCCGCGAACACGTGAATCACGAGTACCGGGCACGCACCCGCAGGGAACAAGAGGCACAAGGGAACAGGCCATGAGCGACGCACACGGAAGCCACCCCGCGAAACACCCCTATCATCTGGTCGATCCCAGCCCCTGGCCGATTATCGGCGCGATCGCGGCCCTGCTGCTCACGGTGGGCACCGTGCTGTACATGCATGGCAAGACCGGCGGCATGATCGTCATGCCGCTTGGCATCCTCGGCATTCTCGTGACGATGTTCTTCTGGTGGCGCGATGTCGTGCGCGAAGGCGAGTTCCAGGGTCATCACAGCCCGGTGGTGCAGATCGGCCTGCGCTACGGCATGGCGCTGTTCATCGCTTCCGAAGTGATGTTCTTCGTCGCCTGGTTCTGGGCTTACTTCAACGCCAGCCTGTTTCCGACCGCGGCGATCGGCTCCGTGTGGCCGCCCGAGGGAATCCTCACCTTCGATCCCTTCGAGCTGCCGCTGCTGAATACGCTGATCCTTTTGCTGTCGGGCGTCACCGTCACCTGGGCGCACCACGCCCTGCGCGAGGGCGACCGCAACGGGCTGATCCAGGGATTGTCGTTGACGATCCTGCTGGGCCTGACCTTCACCGGCGTGCAGGCCTATGAATACAGCCATGCCGCTTTCGGCTTTAAGGACGGGATCTATCCCTCGACCTTCTTCATGGCCACCGGCTTCCACGGCGCCCATGTGATCATCGGCACGATCTTCCTGATCGTCTGCTGGTTCCGCGCCACCGCCGGCCATTTCAAGCCGGATCATCATTTCGGCTTCGAGGCGGCTGCCTGGTACTGGCATTTCGTCGACGTGGTCTGGCTGTTCCTGTTCATCTGCATCTACGTCGCCGGCGCAGGCCAGACTGCCGCGCACTGACGCCGGGCATTCACGATTGCCAAAGACGGGACGGCCTCGCCGTCCCGTCTTGCTTTTTCAGGGCATTTCCGCCGCCATTGGCCTAGAGTCCCGCGATGTCCGACCGCACCTATCCCGTGCTCTCGCCGGTAAAGACCGGTCTCGCCTGCCGCTGCCCGCGCTGCGGCCAGGGCAAGCTCTATAGCGGTTTCCTGAAAGTGGCCGATAGCTGCAATGTCTGCCATCTCAACCTGGCCGAAGCGGATTCCGGCGACGGCCCCGCCGTTTTCCTGATCTTCATCCTCGGCGCTATCGCCGTGCCCCTGGCCTTCGTGCTGCAATTCAAGCTGGCGCTGCCGGAATGGCTCACCATGTCCATCCTGACCGCCGTGGTGCTCGGCGGCGCGCTGCTGCTGCTGCGGCCGGCCAAGGGCATCATGGTAGCCTTGCAATACCGCAACCGCGCCGGCGAAAACCGCGGCAGCTTCGACTCCTAGCGGTCCGCGCCTCATCCCGGGAATCATCGATGCCCTTTCGCCCCACTTTCTGGCCGACGCTGTTCACGATTCCGGCGCTGATCCTGCTGCTGGGCTTGGGCAGCTGGCAGGTGCAGCGCCTGTTTGAGAAAGAGGCCATGATCGCCGAGCGCGAGGCGCGCATCACGGCCGCCCCGGTAGAGCTGCCGGCACCGGGCGCGGCCGTGCCTGAAGCATTGGCGCCGCTCGAGTTCCGCCGCGCCGTGGCGGCCGGCGAATTTCTCCACGACAAGGAATTCTACCTCGCCGCCCGCACCATGCGCGGCAATGTCGGCTATCAAATCGTCACGCCGCTGCGCCTGCAATCGGGCGGCACGCTCCTGGTCAATCGCGGCTGGGTGCCGGAGGCGCAGAAGGATCCGGCCAAGCGCGCAGAGGGTCAGGTAACCGGACCGATAACGGTCGACGGCGCGATCCGCCTGTCTGGCCATCAGAACTGGTTGCAGCCCGACAATGAGCCGCAGAACAATATGTGGTTCTGGCTCGACTTGCAGGCGATGGCGCAGGAGGCCGGCATTTCCGCAGCCGAACTCGTGCCGGTGTTCCTGGAAGCGGGCCCCGCAGCCAATCCCGGCGGCATCCCCATCGG
Source organism: uncultured Alphaproteobacteria bacterium (assembly GCA_963810485.1). Lineage (GTDB taxonomy): Bacteria > Pseudomonadota > Alphaproteobacteria > Dongiales > Dongiaceae > DATKFM01. The sequence goes on along the minus strand of CAWENQ010000004.1, from coordinate 935,525 downwards.
CGGCCAGACCAAGGTGACCTTGCCCAACGACCACCTGCAATACGCCATCACCTGGTACATCCTCGCGGTGGCGTTGGCGGTGATCTACATCCTCTATCACCGCCGGCCGAAGGACGCAGAACCATGACGGCCGAAGAGATCGCCGATGGAAAGTCAGCTCTCTGCCGATCAATTCTGGAGAGCCTGCCCGACTGGTTCGGCCTCCCCGAGTCGATCGATCGCTATGTGGCCGAAGTGGCTCATTTGCCGATGCTCGGCATCCGGCGCGATGGCGAGATTGCCGGCTTCATAACCATCGAGACGATCAATTCTCATGTCGCCGAAATCCATGTGATTGCGGTGCGGCAGCCTTATCATCGGCGCGGGTTCGGGCGCGTTTTGCTCGCCGCCTGCGAAGACCGCTGCCGAGCCGCGGGCGTGGAAATCCTGCTGGTCAAGACAATGGCGGCGAGTGGCAACGACCCTTTCTACGACGCCACGCGCCGATTCTACACGACCATGGGTTTCCGGCCGCTGCTGGAATCGGCCACCTTCTGGGACGCGGAGAATCCCTGTCTGCTGATGGGAAAAGTGATTGGCCGTTAAGTACGTTTATGGCGAGCGCGCCGGACCTCGTTTTTTCCCTGCGAACCGGCTAATATTCGCTCGACAATAATTCCCGCCCGCGGCATCGGCTAGGCTGCGCCTCCCTCACAATCATCGCCGAGTTCCCCATGTCCCCCTACACCGATCTCGAAGCCCGCTTTCACCGCTTGCAGGCGCTGCGCAATGCGCTGGGCGTGCTGCATTGGGATATGGCGACGATGATGCCGCCAGGCGGCGCGGAAGCGCGGGCGGAGCAGCTCGCCGCCCTCAACGTCGTCTGCCACGGCATGCTGGCCGAGCCGGTCATGGGCGATCTGCTGGATCATGCCGAGGGCGGCGCCGCCAATCTCGACGACTGGAAGCGCGCAAACTTAAGGGAGATGCGCCGGCAATGGGTCCATGCCACGGCGCTGGACGCCAAGCTGGTGGAGGCGCTCTCCAAGGCCTGCTCCGCCAGCGAGCAGGTCTGGCGCGACGCCCGGCCGAAGGGCGATTTCGCCATGCAGTTGCCGGCGCTGACCGAGGTGCTGCGCCTGACCCGCGAAGCGGCGGCGGCGAAATCGGCGCGCCTGGGCGTCGGCGCCTATGACGCGCTGCTGGATGAATACGAACCCGGCGGCCGCTCCGCCGATATCGACCTCGTGTTCGACGATCTCGCCGCCTTCCTGCCGGATCTCCTGGCGCGGGTGCTGGAGCATCAGGCGCGGCAGCCGGCGCCGCTGGATCTGCCCGGCCCCTTCCCGCTGCAGCAGCAGCGCAATCTGGGCGAGAAGATCATGCGCGCCATGGGCTTCGAGTTCGAGCATGGCCGCCTCGACACCAGCCTGCATCCCTTCTGCGGCGGCATGCCCGACGATGTCCGCATCACCACCCGTTATGCCGAGGATGATTTCGCCTCATCCGTCATGGGCGTGATCCACGAGACCGGCCATGCGCTCTACGAACGCGGCCTGCCGCAGAAATGGCGTCACCAGCCGGTGGGCCTGGCGCGCGGCATGAGTATGCATGAAAGCCAATCGCTGCTGATGGAGATGCAGGCCTGCCGTTCGGCGCCCTTCATCGCCTTCCTGGCGCCGCTGGCGCGCGAGGCCTTCGGCGGCAGCGGCCCGGCTTGGGATGCCGCCAATTTCCAGCGCGTCTATACCCGGGTGACGCCTGATTTCATCCGCGTCGAAGCCGACGAGGTGACCTATCCCGCCCATGTCATCCTGCGCTACCGGCTGGAGAAGGCGCTGATCGCCGGCGATATGAATCTCGCCGATCTGCCCGCCGCCTGGAACGAGGGCATGAAGAAGCTGCTGGGCATCGTGCCGCCGTCGGACCGCGAGGGCTGCCTGCAGGACATCCACTGGTATGACGGCGCCTGGGGCTACTTCCCCACCTACACCCTCGGCGCCATGACGGCGGCGCAGCTCTTCGAGGCCGCCTGCCGCGCCCAGCCCTCGATCCCCACCGCCATCGGTCGCGGCGATTTCGCGCCGCTGCTGACCTGGCTGCGCACCAACGTCCATGGCCAGGGCTCGCGCCTCACAGGCCGCGAGCTGCTCACCGCCGCCACCGGCCGCCCGCTGGACCCCGCGGTGTTCAAGGCGCATCTGGAGCGGCGCTATTTGAACTAGCGCAACGTCATTCAACGGCCTGGGGATCGAATGCCCATGGATCGTTTCTTCTGGAAGAGCATCGAGGAGACGATCGTTCCGCGCGCGCGAGGACGGCGATTGGGATTTTTTCTCCGACGGTGTGCTGATCGGGCGGTTACCGGGTCAACGCCACACAGCGCGCAGACGATCGCTGTCGCGTTGCAGGCTTCTATGGCTTTTTGCCGCGTCATCGGCGCCGGCGTGGTGCTTGGAACCTTCGGCTACGCCTTTGGAGGCGAAACTCAGTGGTCCTTCCTTCTTGGATCGCCCTGATTGCCGGCGTCATAGTGGCTTTGCTTGGATATTGGGTGATTCGTCTTCGCCCAATCTGGCGCGACCTTCCGCGCGATCCGAACGCCGCCTTGGATTTGGCGAAACACAAGCATCAAGGCGCGCGCGATGCCGAAATGGCGCATCGTCTATCTGCTGGTCATCGGACTGCTCTTCGGCCTGCTGAGCCTATTCCTCCTGTGGATTCGCCTTCGCGACGGCAAAACACACCTGCGGATGATCGGAATTTGGGGGCTCGTTGTCTCCGCAGCGTCGATCTGCCTGCGGGATTGTCATGTGGCGCAAGCGCCGGGCCATCGACCGGGGCAGCAGCTGACCGCCGGCGGCAATTGGTTGTTGCCGGCGCCTCCGAGGACTACCGTAAGCCGTCGGGCTGAAAAACCTAGGGAGGAAATCATGGCAGTCGCACGGGTCACCAAGCTGACGGCATCCTCGGGCAAGGGCTTCGAGGCGGCGGTGCAGAGTGGCATCAAGCGCGCCGCGAAAACGGTGCGCGGCATGACCGGCCTGCATGTGCTCGAGCAGAAGGCCAAGATCGAGAAGGGCAAGATCACCGAGTACCGGGTGACGATGGAAGTGACCTTCGTGCTCGAGGACTAGCCGGGCGGGCCTCCGGGGCCGCGCCGGGAACCGGTCCACCTCCATGATCTGCGCTCGGCGGCTTGCAATCCTGGCAGCATTTCTGGCGATGGCGCCGTTGCTCGGCGGCTGCGTGTCGCCGCAAAGCCAGGAGGCGATGCGCGTCCTCTCCGATATCGACGCCGGGAGCGGCCCGAGCGACCTGAAGGCGATGACGCCGCTGCCGGCGCGGACGACGGTCACCTATGAGATCGCCGGCCGCGCCTATGTCGCCGATCTCTATCACCCGCAGCAGCCGATCGGCGCCGGCCTGGTGCTCGTTCCCGGTTTCACGCCCCACGGCAAGGACGATCAGCGCCTCGTGAACCTGGCGCTCAGCCTGTCGCGGGCGCGCTTCCTGGTCCTGGTGCCCGATCTCAGGGGGCCGCGGGAGATGCGCGTCCGTCTGGAGGACAGCCGTGGCATCGCGGATGCCGCCGGTCATCTCGCGCAAATGGACCTGCTGAAAGGACAGCAGGGTGTCGGTGTGGTCGCCATCTCCTACGCCGCTGGATTGGCGATCCTCGCCACCTTGGAGAGCGGCGCGCAGGCACCGATCCGCTTTCTGGTTTCCATCGGCGGGTACTATGACACCACCGCCCTGGCGACCTTCGTCACGACGGGAAAGTTCCGGCAATCAACAGCGGACCGTTGGCAGTCCAGTAATCCCCATCCCGCGGCAAAATGGTTCTTCCTGGCCGGCAACATCGACCTGTTGGACGACGCCGGCGATCGGAGGACCTTGCTGGCGATCGCCGAACGGCGCATGGATAACCCGAACGCACCGATCGGCGATCTCGCCGCCAGCCTCGGTGCGGCAAGGCCGCTCATTGCTCGATCTCCTGGAGAATCCGGATCCCGATCGCGTCGAGGCGCTGCTCCGGACGCTGCCGGAGGGAATACAAGCGCATCTCCAACGACTCTCGCTCAAGAACCACGACCTGTCCCATCTCGCCGGCCGCCTGCTGCTGGTCCATGGGCGCGAGGACAGCATGATTCCTTATTCGGAGAGCATGGCCCTCGCCTCGGCCGTGCCCGGCTCGCAGCTTTTCCTGATCGACGGATTCTCGCACATCGACTCCGATGGCGTCGGCTTCACCGGGCAGCTACAGCTCATCGACGCCATGCAGGCGCTCCTCGAACGGCGCGTCGACGAAGACGGGTCGTGACCACCGCCACTGAGCTGGTCAGCTCTGCTTTGCGTCTGAGCAACCGATGCTAACCGCCACCGAGTCCATCCGATTCACTGTCCCCTGGAAGCGTTTGCGTCTTGGGAGCTGCTGACGGATCTGTCAGCGCCGGCGGATCGGAGAGAGAGCCGGGTGCGGTATTCTGCCCTGTGCCCGGCTGTTCGGCCGGGTCGCTCAGGCCCGGCGTATCGCCGAGCGATCCCGGACCGACCGTACTGCAATCCGACAGGCCGCTACCGCAGCTATCCTCAATCAATCCACCCTCCCGTAGGGTACCCATGTCGGCACTTGGATGAAGCTGAATGACCTGCCCGTTATCGAGGGTGACCCGATGGTTGGGGGAATCGATCGACTTAATCGTGCCATTGATGCCTTGTTCGGCATGGGCCGATCCCGCTGTAATGCCCGCGATCACCGCGGCCAGTGCAACAAAGTGAGTTTTCATATCTGAAACTCCGTTACAAGAAATCTGCGTGTTTAAAGAATCAACGGGGGGAAATTTCCATCGTTCCGCTGTCGCGATATCGAGCAGCGGACCGCCGTGGCATCTGCCCCGACCGCACAACCGGAAGGCGATGTGGAATTCCTGTGACTACGCAGTGGTCCGATCAGATCCCGCTGTTTCCTGGCGGGGCCATTTTTAAGCAACACTGCCAGTGTCAGCGGGAGCGCTGATGCTTACGTTTTTCTTCCCGCTGAAGGACGGTTTCCGGCGTACCCATCGCCTCCGGCGCGGCGCCGCTCTTCGCCGCATAGGGCTCGCGGAGTGGTGAGCGGCGGAGCGGATCCTGCTTGCCGGATACAATACCGCCAGAGCGGATCGGGCTCCCTAGCTTCTTATGTCGCGCCATTGAGCGTGGTACATTTGCGTTTAGAGTTGCCGCGATTTCTTGGTCGCCTTGGAAACGCCTTGCACCGCCTCCGCCGAAGCGCCTTCATCTGTTCGCGCGAGATCGGCAAGTGCAACGATACCGACCAGGCGCTTGTCCCGGTTCAGTACGGGCAACCGGCGGACTTGGTGCTTTGCCATAAGGCGAGCCGCTTCCTGCAGATCGTTGTCGTCAAAGCAGTAGCAGATACTATGTGACATCACATCGCGGACAGACGTTGTTCCGTCCCGATCCTCGGCCACGCCGCGCACGGCTATATCGCGATCGGTGATCATGCCAATGAGGCGATCATTCTCTCCGACGGGCAGCGCGCCGACATTATCGTCACGCATGCAGATAGCCGCTTCGCGAATAGGCGCATTCGGGTTTACCAAATCGACTGATTGACTCATGACATCGCTCACTTGCATGACGGCCTCCTATTCGTTTCGAGGTTGAAACGCCTACTGGGGCAATGCGACCCAGTGCCGGAGGTTCCGAGGTTAAATCACAGCCACAGCCAATAACCGGCGTGCCGCTGGGCCCAGAGCGGAAAACTCCAGCTTTTTCCGGATTCCAGCAATTCCAGGCTTGATGCAATCACTCTGACTCTGTTGTAATGCAGCAGTCAGGGTCAGGGCGTCGGTTGTAGATATGGCGAGTTGTGCCATGCCGAAGCGCTTCGCGAAAATGTCGCAGGATCCGAAGGACAAGATTCATGCCTGTATGAATCAGTGCTGGCGGCGTTCTGACGGCATTTCCCGGACACAATATTTCGCCGCGTGCGCGCGCTGGTGGAAGGGACTTACGGCGAAGCAGCGGGAAATCTGTATCGCGGTCGTGGACGCTTGTCGCCTGGCGGATTTCGCTGCTGCCCGAAGGTTGGTCGCCAAGTTGCCGCCGGCGCCGAGATTTCCGCTGGCTATATCGTCGTGAGCCCTCGCCGTCGCATTGCCAGCAATCAAATAACCCTAGGCTCGCTTGGTTCGATCACGTCCGCCCGTACCGGTAAACGGCTTCTCTTCGGCATCCCTCGCGAGCCGTAGGGCTTTAAGGCGCGCGATCTTCTTATCCTCGGCGTCGGACCTCAATTTCTGATGCGCCTGTACAAGGAGATCGAGAGCATCTGCGTTCAGCCTCGATTGGCTGGCGGGGCGCGATGCATCCGGAGAAGGTTTCTCGGCCAATGTCTGGTTTTCCGTAAGCCTACTTGAGATGGAGCACTCGGTCCCGATCCGGCGTCATTTTTGATTCAGTCATCAGCTCTTTCTTGAACGGCGTCGTCTTGCCGCAGTTGTTGCAAGTGGCGAATTGATAACCCTTGACGCCACTCGCGATCGTGAAAGAACCTTTCCCGCAATGGGGGCATACGAATTTCATGATTTGGCTCCTGTAGCAAAAGTGTCTTCATTTCAGTTCGCTGCTACATACGGAGATCTATTCAGCACTCCCCGTGCCGGTGCGGCATTGCTGCCGTCGCGTCCCTGAGGGCGACGCGCTCGGTTTCTTATCCGAGTTCTAGGCGCTGTTAAAATAGTAGAGGCACCGGTCGCGATTAGCGTCAATTTCACTACGGTACGAAATCGCACCGAACCGATAATTGACATGGCGTCGAGGTCGACGATGCTGATGCCGCCGTCCGATAAACTCTGGGATGGCACACCCGACAGCTAGCCTAAGGCTCCTCCTCTTTTGGACGGGGCCTTTTTTGTGAACCGCAGGCCAAGCGCGGAACCTTTGCCGCAGTTTTACATTCGGTCGATTGGGGAAGGGTACTGTAGACCACGACGAAATCTCCTCTGCGGGAGTATCGATTGAGGTTTGAAATATTCTTCCCCGCTTTGCCCGGGCGTTCCCACCCGCCCCGGCGTTCCTGATACCGCGCCTCCCTAAGCCCCGGCAAACCAGCCGGGGCTTTCTTATGGCGGTGCAAAAAATCTGTACGAAATCGTACAATATATTTGATGACTAATTCAGCAGAGTCGCTCCTAAATTCTGGTGTTGGGCGGGACAGTGCGATGCTCGCAAATTGCCGAATCCTGATTGTCGAGGACGAAGCGGTCATCGCTCTCGAACTCGCCGCGCTTCTGAAGGACGAGGGTGCCGAGATAATCGGCATCGCCCAAACAGTGACGTCGGCACTGGAACTCGTACGCCTCAACCACATCAGCTGTTCGCTGCTCGACATCTATCTGCACGGCGAAACGTCTTACCCCGTTGCGGATGCCCTATCGGAACGCCAGCTGCCATTTGCTTTTTTGACCGGATATACGGATCCCATCGTGCCGGCACGGCACAGAAGTCGGCCGGTACTAAGAAAGCCATTCATTCCCACGGAAATAATAGAAACCATTGCGGTATTGCCGTGGCGGTAACAGAGATCGGCTGGGACCTGTCCTTAAGAGATTCGATTCAATAGCTTGCCGATTGTGCTTCCGGAACTTTGGCGCGGTGAAAAAGTTACATCACCGAAATCCCATGTTTGGAGGCAATCATGAAACTCGAAAATCGGCGAATCCTGCTGGTCGAGGACGAACCGCTCATAGCCTGGGATTTGACAACGCTCCTGACTCAAGAGGGCGCGATTCCGATTGGGCCGGTTCAAACCGTCAAGGCGGCGTTGCAGTTGGCGGAGAAAGAGCGGATCGACTGTGCCCTGCTTAATGTCGAGTTGCGCGGCGAATGGTCTTATCCGATTGCCGAGTTTCTCGAGAAGGAGCAGATACCGTTTGCGTTTGTAGCGGATTATGATGATAGCGCCGTCCCGGACCGGTTTCGAAGCAGGCCCATCATTGCAAAGCCACTGATGGAGGATCGGGTGATTGAAACGGTAGCCGAGTTGTGCAGCGCCGCTTAGTTGCGGCCCTTCGCTGCACGAAAGCACCCACCGTACGGAATCGTACAAGTACCTTCAGTGACATTCGCGGCCACATTTGCAATGTGAATCCGCCAACATGGATGCTCGGCAGAATTGCTAGAGCGCGTCCGCATTCTCCGGAGAATCTCCATTTGGTGCTGACGACAGCGCCTGCAAATTGCGCTGCTTGGGGACCAACTGGAGTAAACTTTCAGTGAGTACAGTATGCCCGTGCCGCCGCAGACGAGCGCGTAATTCGACGTCTAGCGGAGACATCCGTCATGCCCGCTAATGCCCCCGGCACGAATCGAATCCTCGCACGCCTGTCGACCGATGACCGCTCATTGTTGGCGCGGCACTTGGAGGCCATTGATCTGCCCGTTCCCAGATATTTGGAAAGGCGGGGCAAGCCGATAGAGTTTGTGGTCTTTCCCGATAGCGGCTTCGCGTCGGTGGTCGCCGATGGCGCCAATACGCCGAGCGTCGAAGTTGGATTGATCGGTCGCGAGGGAATGACCGGCCTGGCAGTGATCATGGGAGTGGACCGCTCGCCCCATGACACGTTCATGCAATCTCGGGGGGCGGGTCAGCGCATTGCGGTAAGCAAGTTCGAAAATGCCCTGCGGCACAGCCCCACCTTGCATGCAATGTGCCTCAAGTGGGCCCATACGTTTCTCATTCAAAGTGGACAAACGGCTCTTATCAATGCTCGGCACAACATCGAAGAGCGCCTGGCCCGCTGGCTGCTCATGGCGCGTGACCGCTGTGATAGCGATCAACTTGACCTGACACATGATTTTCTTGCCACGATGCTGGGGGTGCGCCGTGCCGGCGTATCGGTCGCACTCCAAAAACTCAAGAAGCGCGGGTTCATTGAGCCCCGACGCAGCGGCGTATTTGTGATCGACCAAAAGGGCCTGATCGAAACCGCGAAGGGCGCCTATGGAGTTTCGGAAGCAGAGTATGCGCGCTTGTTCGGCTGAAACCGATTGGTATGCCGATTAGTATTCTGGCGCCGGGGAACGCCTCAAGAATGATGCGCCCGTGACGAGTCGCCGTCCTCGACACGATCTCGCAGCCCAGAGACCCCATGGTGTTCGGAACAGGTGCGGCAGCAGAAGATTTGGCCCTCGCTTTCAAGGCCATGGCCAATGATCTGTATCCCGCATTCTGAGCACTTCGGCGCCAACATGTGGATCGCGCACTCGAAGCTGTCAAAGGTGTGGCTCTTTCCAGCCATGACGACCTGGAATGCTTTGTCGTAGTCGTTGCCGCAGACTTCGCAAGTGGCCATGGGTTTCTCCATTTCCGGATTTCCAATACCAGCCCGCTTGTTAGAACGGCCGGCGGCCATAGATGGTTCCTCTTGCGGAGCGATCGTGCGTTAGGCTTTCCCTACTGGAATAGCCATAGCGGGACTTCACAGCAGTTCGAAGGACCGTCTACGCCACGAGGCTGTATTCCAGCGTCTCGCCCTTGATCTCCAGCCGGCTGCGCACCCAATTGCCGGCAAGATCGTACCAAAGGCTGCCGCCGACGAAGGGCGTGCGGATGCTGTGCCGTTCCGCCGTCCGGTCCTTGCCTTTCACGACCACATGCTCCTCGCCGAGCGGCCTGGATTCCAGGCTTACGAGCTGGCCCTTCTGCACATCGATGATCTTCTTCTCATCGACAAGCTCGGGCAGCCACATGCAATTCGTGGTCAGGACATCGGCCGGCGCGGTGAAGGCGCCCTTCGGACCGACCGCCTTGAATCCAGCCGCGGTGGCTTCGCCATTCAACGCGAGATCGTCGCCGTCGTCATGGGTCTTGCTGGCAATGCTCTGCAGCAGCCCGTTGCGCCACACTTCGTTGCTGTCATGCTCGAAGCGGAACGCCGTGAACGGGCCGACCTTGACCTTCATCCGGATGTCGGTGACGACGCTCATGCCATTGCCGTCAGCGGTCGGCGTGATCGTGACATTGTGGTGACCAATTTCGTCGCCCTTCCAGAGCACGCGAAATCGCAGTGCCTTCCGGTCGGCGGGGACATCAACTTTGCCGATCGCCGCTTGTGCGGGCGAAAATACGGGCATCGGTGCAATTGCCAACGCGCCAATGCCAAGTGCGGCAATACGCAACATTTTTCGCCGGGGATAAGTCATGATCTATCTCTCTGTCAGTTCTCTGCTATTCCCGTTAGTCCCGGAACCCTCAGCAAATGCAGGGGTTCCCCTGAATGAGTGGCGCCAATTGCCGCAGGTTGCCGGGCGATTGATGCATCAAAGAAATTTTGAGCCGATGAATTCACGGAGAAGCGAAGATTTCCGTGAGGCCGTCGGCGTCTGCGCCGATGATCGTCCTGCTGTCAGCTCTTGGCAGTGACCAGGAACACATATCCGAAAAAAGCTGAATGGAGCCTGAACAACTCCAGTTCCCCGTTGTTCTCTTCGAGAATCGCCATGGCAACCGGATCCCCGGCGTATCTTGGCGCGAGTTCGAGCAAGCGCTTTTCCATGGGACCGTAATAGTCATCCCACCACGCCGCATCCGGCAGCACGAAATCGCCTAGCAGTTCATAGCCGCATTCGCGCACGAGCCTGCGGTTCGCATCGACATCGCTCATGGCCGGATATTCTGCGAAAGCGCGCCGCACCGGCTCCGGCGCTTCAGGCTTGAGCCAGACCGCTTCCGTCAGCGCTAGCTTGCCGCCGCTGCGCAGCAGCGGCCGCCAGGCGCGCAGCGCATTGCCGACGCCCATGATGTAGGCCGCGCCCTCGCACCAGATCAGGTCGAAGCTGCCGGGCGCGAAGGGCAGGGCGGCCATATCGGCTTGCACGGCTTCGATGCGATTTTCGGCGCCGGCCGCCTGGGCGCGGCGGCGGAGTTCCTCCAGGAATGGCCCGTGCATGTCGACGGCGGTGATCTGCGCCGCCGGCAGCATCGCCGCCAGATCCATCGTCTGCATCCCCGGTCCGCAGGCGATGTCGAGAACGCGCGGCGCTGGCGGCAACCCGCCGGCCATGGCCAACGCGCGCGCCGTGCTCTCGCGATTGCCCGGCCCCTCGCGGGGCAGACCGCTGTGAAGGTCGAAGAAGACGGCGCGCTGATGCGGATCGGAAAAATCCATACGGGGACGCCGCTGTTGGCGGTAATGAAGGGCGATCTTAAATTGAAATGCCCGCAAGCATTAGTGCGAAATCCGTTCAATTTTAAAATGCACAATCTTCCCCCCTCGAGGGGGAAGATGTCGTATCGCGCTTCAGCGCGATACGACAGAAGGGGGCATCTCAAAGCCGGACGCAATTAGTGCAAGCTGAAGCTTGGTTAGTTGGGGTCTCCGATATCGAGCCGTCCCCCCCACCCGGACCATCTCGCGTTGCTCGATGCTCCGACCGCCCCCTCAAGGGGGGCGGTTTGATGAATTGGCGATTCAATTCGCATGGATCATGCACTAGGTCTTTTTATCGGCGACAGACGCCGATGATGATTGGCCGGCAACCGTCATCCGGCGAGAGGAGACCTACGAAGAATATCGGCGTTCATCGGCGATTCGTCTTTATCTTTCTGCTTCATTCCCACATCTAAGAAATTATTCCTATTATACTTGAAAAATCAGGGCTGTATGCTATAATTCCTATCGCGGTCCGGCTCGGCCGCGTCGCCTCGATATTGGACATTGTGTATCGGAATACCGCACACCGGGGCCCGGGGCAGGACGGCGCGAGGGCTCGTCTGCCGGGGGAATTCCCTTGTATGGCATCGTTCCCAAAAATCAGGGTCCCCCGGAAAACCGCAAAACCCAGCCTAACCTTCTGATCCCGCACGGAAAACCGCTCCGGGAAATGCGCAAAAACACACCGGAAACGCCGCCGGCCCGGGCGATGCGATGCCGCCGGCAGCGGCCGGCGGAACGCTGCCCACGGCTTTTGGACAGCGCCCGGCCTCATCGCAAAACCCGAGCATATTCAAAAGCTTGGCTGCCGCTTCCGGCCCTTGCACCGCCGTGACCGCGCCAGTAGGGTGACCCGGCGCCACGCATCCGAGCCCTCCCAGGAGTCCGCCTTGCGCTATGTCAGCACCCGGGGCGCCGCCCCGGCGCTCGCCTTCGATGATGTCCTGCTCGCGGGCCTGGCCCGCGACGGCGGGCTCTATGTGCCGGAATCCTGGCCGCAGCTGTCGGCGGCCGACCTGAAATCATTCCGCGGCCTGGAATATGCCGAATTGGCCGTGCGTGTCATGTCGCCCTTCATCGCCGGTCGCGTGGAGGCCGACGCCTTCGCCCGGATTGTCCGCGACAGCTACGCCGCCTTCGGCCATGGCGCGGTGGCGCCGCTGCGCCAGCTCGACGGCAAGACCTGGCTGATGGAGCTTTTCCACGGTCCGACCCTGGCCTTCAAGGATGTGGCGCTGCAGCTCCTGGGCCGGCTCTACGACCATGTGCTGCGGCAGCGCGGCCAGCATGTCACCATCGTCGGCGCCACCTCGGGCGATACCGGCTCGGCGGCGATCGAGGCCTTCCGCGGCCGGCCCTCGGCGGAGATCTTCATCCTCCATCCCTATGGCCGTGTCTCCGAGGTGCAGCGGCGGCAGATGACCACTGTTGATGCCGCCAACGTCTTCAACATCGCCGTCGAAGGCACCTTCGACGATTGCCAGGACCTGGTGAAGGCGATGTTCAACGATCTCGCCTTCCGCGACGAACTGAATTTGTCGGCGGTGAATTCCATCAACTGGGCGCGGGTGATGGCGCAGATCGTCTATTACATCTGGGCCGCGGTGGCGCTGGGCGCGCCGGACCGCGCTGTCTCTTTCGCCGTGCCGACGGGGAATTTCGGCAACATCTATGCCGGCTACGCCGCGCGGCAGATGGGCCTGCCGGTGGAGCGGCTGATCGTCGGCTCCAACCGCAACGATATCCTCACCCGCTTCTTCACCACCGGCCGGATGCAGATCGAAGCCGTGCAGCCCTCGTTGAGCCCGAGCATGGACATCCAGATTTCCAGCAACCTGGAGCGGCTGCTGTTCGACCTCTATGGACGCGACGGCGCGGCGCTTTCCCAGGCCATGGCCAGCTTCCGCCGCAACGGCCAGCTCGCGGTCGGCGACAACAGCTTGCGCGCGGCGCGGGCGCTGTTCGATGCCTATCGCTGCGACGACCAGGAAACGCTGGCCGCAATCGCCGGCCTGCACCGCCAGACCGGCGAGCTGATCGATCCCCATTCGGCCATCGGCATCACCGCGGCGCATCTGGGCGCGCGGGGCGACGGCGTGCCGGTGGTGGCGCTGGCCACTGCCCATCCCGCCAAGTTCCCCGATGCGGTGGAGAAGGCCACGGGCGTGCGGCCGGCGCTGCCGAAGCGGCTCGCCGACCTGTTCGACCGGCCCGAGCGGGTGGAGATGCTGCCCAACGATCTGCGCGCCGTGCAGGCTTTCATCCGCAGCCGCCGCTTGAAGGGTGCCGCCTGATGGCCGGGGTGAATGGCGTGCAGGTGACCCGTCTCGGCAACGGCCTGACCGTGGCGACCGACCGCATGGCCGGGGTGGAGACCGCGTCGCTCGGCGTCTGGGTCGGTGCGGGCACGCGGCACGAGCCGCGCGCCATCAATGGCGTCGCCCATCTGCTGGAGCATATGGCCTTCAAGGGCACGGAGAAACGCAGCGCCCGGGACATCGCCGTGGAGATCGAGGCGGTGGGCGGCGTGCTCAACGCCTACACCTCGCGCGAGCATACTGCCTACTACGCCCGCGTGCTGGCCGGCGACGTGCCGCTGGCGCTGGACATCCTGGCCGACATCCTCCAGCGCTCGACGCTGGCCGACGAGGAGCTGAATCGCGAGCGCACGGTGGTGCTGCAGGAGATCGGCCAGGCCGAGGACACGCCCGACGACATCGTCTTCGATTACTTCCAGGAAACCGCCTATCCCAACCAGGCGCTGGGCCGGCCGGTGCTGGGCACCGTCGACACGGTGACCGCCATGCAGCGCGAGCAGATCCGCGGCTATCTGCGGCAGCATTATACCGGCGAGAGCATGGTTCTGGCGGCGGCGGGGCAGGTGGACCATGACGCGCTGGTGGCGGCGGCCACGCGGCTGTTCGGCGCACTGCCGCAGTCCAACGCCGAACCGGCGGAGTCGGCGCGCTATGCCGGCGGCGACCGCCGGGAGACGCGTGAGCTCGAACAGGTGCATCTGGTGATGGGCTTCAATGGCATCGGCTACCGCGATGACGACTACTATGCCAGCACCGTCTACTCGACGCTGCTGGGCGGCGGCATGTCGTCGCGGCTGTTCCAGGAAGTGCGGGAGAAGCGCGGGCTGGTCTACAGCATCTACACTTTCGCGGCACCCTACAGCGACGGCGGCCTGTTCGGCATCTATGCCGGCACTGGCCCCGATCAGTTGAAGGAGTTGATCCCCGTTGTCTGCGAGGAAATCCGCAAGACGCCGTCGACCCTGGACAAGGCCGAGATCGACCGGGCGCGGGCACAGTTGAAGGCCGGAATCCTGATGGCGCGGGAGAGCAGCTCGTCGCGCTGCGAGCAGCTGGCGCAGCAAATGCTGATCTACGGCCGGCCGATGCCGACGGAGGAGATCATCGCCAAGGTGGAAGCCGTGGACAGCGCGGCGATCACCCGCGTCGCCAGGCGCATCGCCGCCACGCCGCTGACCCTGACCACGCTGGGCCCGGCCGACGGCCTCGAACCCTATGCGGCGATCACTGCCAGGCTTAGCTGAACGGAACGCATCGCGGGGTTCATGAATGCGTTTCCGTTTTCCGCACTTCATCATCCCGCGCGGCAACCGGCTGGAGAGCACGAACATCTATGTGCAGCCGCCGCGCTACCGCGACTGGCGCGCCTGGGCGGCGCTGCGCAGCTCGAGCCGCGAGTTCCTGACGCCCTGGGAGCCGACCTGGCCCGCGGATTCGCTATCCCGCGCCGCCTATCGCCGGCGCATGCACCAGGCGGCGGCGGAATGGCATGACGATGCCGGCTATGCCTTTCTGCTGTTCCGTCGCGGCGATAACAGGCTGCTGGGCGGCATCAATCTCAGCAATGTGCGCCGCGGCGTGGCCCAGGCCGCCAGCCTCGGCTATTGGATCGGCGGGCCCTATGCCCGCCAGGGAATCATGACGGAAGCGCTGATCTGCCTGATGCCGTTCCTGTTCGATCGCCTCGGGCTGCACCGCATCGAGGCCGCCTGCATGCCGCACAACACGGCGAGCCGCAGCCTGCTGCGCAAGATCGGATTTCGCGAGGAAGGCTACGCGCGCGACTATCTGCGCATCAACGGCGTCTGGCAGGACCACGTGCTCTATGCGCTGCTGCGCAAGGATCTGGCGGGCGCGGCCCGCGCGGCGGGCGCTCAGGCGTGACCGGCTTCGCCGGACAGCATGCTGAAATCGACGCCGAGCTTGCCGATGGCGCGCTCCCACTTCTGCTCGAGATCGGCATCGAAGACGATGGCTTCGTCGGCCGGCGCCGACAGCCAGCCATTGGCGTGGATCTCGGCGTCGAGCTGGCCCGCGCCCCAGCCGGCATAGCCCAGCGCGAGGATGCTGCGCTTCGGACCGCCGCCGGCGGCGAGATCCCGGAGGATGTCGATGGTCGCCGTCAGCGCCACACTGTCGCTGACCAGCATCGTGTTGTTCTGCACATAGTCGGCGGAATGCAGCACGAAGCCGCGGCCGGACTCGACGGGCCCGCCGAAATGCACGCGGATCTCCTCGCTGCGCCGGTTCGGGCCGATATTGAGCTGCTTCAGCAATTCGGTGAAGGTGAGAGAGCCGACCCGACGATTGACCACCAAGCCCATCGCACCGGTCGAGCTGTGAGCGCACATGTAAATCACCGTGCGCGTGAAACGGGGATCGCGCATCTGTGGCATGGCGATCAGAAGCTGCCCCGTGAGATAGCCTTCCGGCTTACTCTTGTCCGTGCTCATCAGGAATCACCTAGGCAATCTTTTCAGGCTAGGCAAGCGTCCAATTTTGTTCATCGCCAATGCGGGACGCGATCCATTTTCATAAAATTGGCGCGCCGTTCTACACGGAATCTTGACGGTAGCGCCGCTAAATCAGGGCTATATTAGACCCGATCAATGGTTATGAAACAGTTGATAACGGCATCTGCTCCGGCGGCGGCCCGCAATGGCGGGTGTTACAGCTTTGTACTCGCCGGACTCTTGCTCCTTGTTTCCAGCGGCATTTCCGCCGCCGCCGACGCCGCGGCGACCGGCTGGGCGCGCGACAATGAATCCGCCGTGCGCATGGTGTCGGCGGTCGCCGGCGCCGGTACGGAAAGCGAACTTCGCGCCGGTATCGAATTCGAGCTGCAGCCTGGTTGGAAAACCTACTGGCGCACGCCCGGCGATGCCGGCTATCCGGTCTCCGTCGATTGGCAGGGCTCGGTCAATGTGGCATCGGCCGACATCGCCTGGCCGGCGCCCCATCGCTTCACGCTCTTCGGCCTCGATACTTTCGGTTACAGCGAAGCCGTGCTGCTGCCCGTCATGGTGAAGCCGCAGCGCGTGGGCGAAGCGGTGCAGTTGCGTGCCGCCGTGAACTATCTCGTCTGCGAGGAGATCTGCATTCCCAAGACGGCGAGCTTGGCGCTGGACATTCCGGCAGGCTCGGCCGCGCCATCGGAATTTGCACAACTCGTCGCCCGCTATCAGGCCCAGGTGCCCGGCGACGGCGCGCGCCATGGACTGCATATCGACAGCGCGATATTGGCGGGACCTGCGGGACAAAAGAAGATCAGGATCGCCGCGAGCTCGGCGCCGCTGCCGTTCGAGCATCCGGACGTGATCGTGGAAGGTCCGGATGGATTCGCGTTCGGTGCGCCGGAGGTAGAGATCGCCATCGACGGCGCCACCGCACTTTTTTCGCTGCCGGTGATCGTCAATGCAGGTGCCGATGTAAGCACACTCTCGGCAGCCGGCGTGACGCTAACTCTCATCGACGGCCAGCGTGGCCTGGAAGAAAAGTTCTTTCTGGCGCAAGCAGTCGGCACCATGCCCGCCGAGCCGGCGGAGATTTCGCACTTGACGATCATTCTCATCGCGCTTCTCGGCGGCCTCATCCTGAACTTCATGCCCTGCGTGCTGCCGGTACTCTCGCTGAAGATGCTGGGGCTGGTCGGCCATGCCGGCGAGCGGTCGGCGACACGGCGCGGGTTCCTCGCGTCCTCGGCGGGCATCGTCACGGCCTTCTTGATTCTCGCCGCCGTTCTGGTGGCTGTGAAACAGGCCGGCGGGATCATCGGCTGGGGCATCCAGTTCCAGTATCCCTGGTTCCTGGTGGCGATGATGCTGGTGCTCGTGCTGTTCGCGGCCAATCTGCTCGGCTGGTTCGAGCTACCGCTGCCGGCCTGGATCGGCCGCGTCGCCGGCGCCGAGCAGGGCAATGGCCTTGTGGGCCAGTTCTTCACCGGCATGCTGGCGACGCTGCTGGCCACGCCCTGCTCTGCGCCCTTTGTCGGCACCGCCGTGACCTTCGCGCTGTCCCGTGGACCGGCAGAGATCTTTGCAATCTTCGCAGCGCTGGGCATCGGCCTGGCGCTGCCCTACCTGCTCATTGCGGCCTTTCCCGGCCTCGCCAGCATACTGCCGCGACCCGGCAGGTGGATGATCTGGCTACGGCGGATCCTCGGCCTGTTGCTGGCGGGCACCGCGATCTGGCTGCTGACGATCGTCTATGCGCAATTGGGGCAGACACCTGCGTTGAATGTCTTCTGGGGCTTTGTCCTGGTGACGTTCTTCGTAGCCTTGCGCAGCAGGGCGCCAATGTCGCTTCGCGTTGGCGGCGCGCTGCTGGGCGCCGTCATCGCGATGGCCGCCGCGCTGTGGTCCAGTCCCGCGCACCGGCCGGTAACCGTCGACGACGAAGTTCTGGCGGCCCTTCGCGCAGACGGAGATCGCGGGACTGGTGCAGAGCGGCAAGACGGTATTTGTCGACGTGACCGCCGATTGGTGCGTCACCTGCATCGTCAATAAGCAGCTGGTGCTGGATGTCGGCGCCTCGGCCGAGCGGCTGCGCTGGCCCGGGGTAGTGCCGATGAAAGCCGACTGGACTAGGCCCGACGAGGGTATCGCCCGCTATCTCGCGTCATTCGGCCGCTATGGCATTCCCTTTAACGTTGTTTATGGCCCGGCGGCGCCCGATGGCATCCTGTTGCCGGAACTGCTGAACGAGTCGGCGGTGGTCGACGCCTTCAACCGGGCGTCCGGCGGCTAAACTGCCCAAGCGAAGCCCCTAGAACTCTCTCCGCCGACTGACTATCTTTGTCGCAGCGGCCCGGCGTCTCGCGCCAGGGGCTGTCCCGGATATAAACCCGACAGAGAAGAGGAAGGACGCATCATGGCCATCAAGGTGGGCGACAAGATTCCCGCTGCATCCCTGAAGTACAAGAATGCCGACGGCATCCAGACGATCTCCACCGCCGATCTGTTCAAGGGCAAGACGGTGGTCCTGTTCGCGCTCCCGGGGGCCTTCACGCCGACCTGCTCGGCCAAGCATCTGCCGGGATTCATCAATAATGCCGGCGATTTCAAGTCGAAGGGCGTGGATACCATCGCCTGCCTGTCGGTGAATGACGCATTTGTGATGGATGCCTGGGGCAAGGATCAGAAGGCCGGCGACAAGGTGATGATGCTGGCCGACGGCAACGGCGAGTTCTCAAAGGCCGTGGGCCTGACCATGGATGCCTCCGGCTATGGCATGGGCACGCGGTCGCAGCGCTATGCGATGGTGGTGAAGGACGGTGTGGTCAAGGCGTTGAACGTCGAAGCGCCGGGAGCGTTCGAAGTGTCCAGCGCCGAGGCGGTGCTGAAGGCGCTTTAGTCCAACTGAAATCCTGCCGCCGGGTTTATCGGCGGCAGGCCGGAGCCCGCACGGGCAGAGAAAGGGCCGCGCGGAAGTGACGGGGTGGCATCATGGGGTCCTGGGGACCGGGTTCATTCGAGAACGATACCGCCGGCGAATGGCTGTTCCGGCTGGAGAAGACGGAGGGGCTGGCCTTCGTCGAGAAGACGCTCGCCGCGGTGAATCTCGACAGCGAGGATGAGCTGGAGGCGCCGCAGGCGGAGAAGGCCCTGGCCGCCTGCGAGGTGCTGGCGGCCCTGCTCGGCTCGCCCAGCGACGATATACCGCCGGAAGCGGAAACCTGGGCCGAGGACAACGCCGCCGATCCTTCAGGCGAACTGATCGAGCGGGCCATCGCCGTGATCGACCGCGTGCTGGAGAACTCCGAACTGCGCCAGCAATGGGAGGATTCCGATGACGGCGAGAATTGGCAGACTGCGGTAGACGATCTGCGCGGCCGTCTGGATGAGAATTTGCCTTAAAGCGGCAGCAGTGAACTTGTTCCCTCGCCCGCGCAGCGGGAGAGGGATCGCAACATTCGCGTCCAGCGAATGTTGCGCGGGTGAGGGAGCGGCGCACGAACCCCTCACCGGCAACATCCGCTGGACGCGGATGGTGCCTGCCTCTCCCCGCTATGCGGGGCGAGGCGTCTGACTTCTGCATTGTGTCCAATCTCTGCTAAAGCGGCAGCAGTTCCGCGATCTCGCGCTTGAACGGCAGGCCGTCGCCGATGTCGGGCGCATCGAACTCCTGGGCATAGCGGTGGCCGGCATAGACGGCGGCGGCGATCGTGCCGGGGGCGTTGGCGTCGCCGATGACGCGCACGGATTTTATCCCGGCGGCATCCCACTCACCGCGGCGCGACTGCAGATCCCGATACAGCTCATCCCGTGGATTGCGCGCGGTGACCAGCAGGACGGTGTCGGCGGCAAGCTCGGCCTTCTTGCCGGTGAAAACACAGGTGTGCTCGACTCCGGCTGCGGCGACCCGCGTCACGGCGCGCTGGGCGAGAATCGCGACGCCGATCTCCAGCAATCGCTTCTGTATCTTCTCCTGTTCCAGCGTGTTGCGCGCCCAATTGGCGGCTTCAGTGGCCGGCGTGATGAACGTGACGCTGCAGCCGTCCTTGACCATCAGTTCGGCCAGCACGCTGCCCATGTAGAAATGATCGTCGTCATAGATGACGACGCGATTTCCGCGCGGACGCTTGCCGGCAAAGATATCGTCGGGCGTGAGGATTTCGGCCGCGGTGTCGATGGTGAGCGGGCTCTGGTGATAGCGCGCTGTACCGTCGCGGCGCCACTCGCCGCCGGTGGCGATCACCACATGCTCGAAGCCGTACTCCAGGACGTCGGCGGCGCCGAGGCGGCTGTCGAGATAGGTCTCTACGGTCGTCATCTGCTTAAACTGTTGCAACCGGTAGTCACGAACGCGCGCCCAGGCGGAGAGGCCGGGCAGGCGCGATTCCCTTGAGACGCGGCCACCCAGCTCCTTGCCCGCTTCCGCCAGCGCCACCTGATAGCCGCGGCGGCCGAGCGCGCGGGCGCACTCCAATCCCGCCGGCCCGCCGCCGATGATCAGCACCTTGCCGTCGGACTCGCGGGCTCGGATCAACTCAGGATGCCAGCCCTTGCGCCATTCCTCGCCCATCGTCGGATTCTGGGTGCAGCGGCTGGGCGACATGGTCATGTCGCCGGTGATGCACATGTTGCAGCCGATGCATTCCCTGATGTCCTCCAGCCGGCCTTCCTCGATCTTGCGCGGCAGGAACGGATCGGCGATGGAGGGCCGCGCCGCGCCGATGAAATCCAGGATGCCGCGGCGGATCTGCGACACCATGGTATCCGGCGAGGTGAAACGGCCGACGCCCACCACCGGCTTTGTCGTCAGCTTCTTGATGCCCGCGACATAGGGTTCCTGAAAGCCTTCCTCGGCAAAGCGCGATGTGCCGGAATCATTGTCCCAGCCCGAGAGCGCCAGGTCCCAGAGGTCGGGCAGCTCAGCCATCAGTCCGATGGCGTCGTGCATTTCTTCTTTGTGCAGGCCCGCCGGACCGATCAGCTCATCCATGCTGACGCGCACCGACACGGCGCAGCGGTCGCCGATTGCCGACCTGACGTCCTCGGTGATCTCCCGCAGCAGCCGCGTGCGGTTCTCCAGGGAGCCGCCATATTCGTCGCTGCGATGATTGTAGCGCCGGGACAGGAAATGCTGCGGCGCGCCGAACCCGTGGGCGGCGTAGATGCAGATGAGATCGAACTCCATTTTGCGGCAACGCAGGGCGGCTTTGCGATACCAGCGGCGGAGATCGGCGATATCCTGCTTGTCCATCGCCCGCGCCTGCACCGGATCGTTGTAGAAGGTGATGATGGGCGTGGCGCTGGGCGCGATGGGAATTTCGCGGGTATAGAGATTCGAGCCGTTCATGCCGGAATGAACCAGCTCGATGCCGGCCAGCGCGCCATGGCGATGCACCTGCTCGGCCACGCGGCTCAGCGCCGGCATGTCGCGGTCGTCCCACAGGTGCTGTTCGATGAACGGCGTGATGTCGGAGGAGTGGTGCACATCGGCCTGTTCGGTGCAGACCACGGCCCAGCCGCCTTCGGCCTTGATGCCGCGCATGACCGCGCCGGCGGTGGGATCGCGATAGCCCAGGCCGTTGCAGTGGGGCACCTGGAAAAAGCGGTTCTTCGCGGTGACCGGGCCGATCTTCACCGGCTCGAACAGGATGTCGTATCTGGCGTCGCGCCCCATTGATCCCCCGCAGCTTATCTTTCTTGTGGGCTTGTCGTTGGCGAGTGCCGGCTACTCGCCCATCCGCATCTCGTCGATCGCCAGCCGCGCCAGCGCATCGGCGCGTTCGTTCTCGGGATGGCCGGCATGGCCCTTGACCCAGAGCCACTCCACGTCGTGGCGCTCCAGAGCCGCTTCCAGCCGCTGCCAGAGGTCAATGTTCTTCACCGGCTTCTTGTCGGCCGTGCGCCAGTTGCGTTTTTTCCAGTCATGGATCCATTTGGTGATGCCGTCCCGCAGGTAGGTGCTGTCGGTATGGAGGCGCGCCTTGACCGGCCGCTTCAGGCTTTCGAGCGCGACGATCGCCGCCATCATCTCCATGCGGTTGTTGGTGGTGGCGGATTCGCCGCCATAGAGTTCCTTTTCCACGCTGTCGTAGCGCAGCAAAGCGCCCCAGCCGCCCGGGCCGGGGTTGCCGCTGCAGGCGCCATCCGTAAAGATGTCGACGATCTTCGGGGTGCCGGTCATCGCGGCTCGCGGGGCGTTAGAGCGAATTCAGGGGAATGGGTGCGCATGGGCGGACGTTTAGACGGAAAAACGGCTGTTGTCATCGGCGCCGCGCAGGGCATCGGCGCCGGCATCGCCGAAGTCATGGCCGAGCAGGGCGCGCGGCTGGTGATTGCCGACCGCAACGCCGATGTCGGCCGGGAAACCGCCGAGCGCCTCAGCGGCCACAGCCCGTCGATCTTCGTCCAGGCCGATGTCAGCAAGAAGGCCGACATGGTGGCGGTGGCGGCGACGGCCCTGGAACGTTTCGGCCGCATCGACATCCTCTGCCAGAATGCCGGCATCTTTCCCTATCACCTGATCGACGAGATCGACGAGGCGGAATGGGACCAGGTGCTGGCAGTCAATCTGAAGGGCGCTTTTCTTGCCTTCCAGGCCTGCTATGAGGCGATGAAGCGCCAGCGCTATGGCCGCGTCATCTTCACCTCCTCGATCACCGGCCCGCGGGTCAGCGTTCCCGGCCACGGCCATTACAGCGCCAGCAAGGCGGGCATCGTCGGCTTCATCCGCGCGGCGGCCATCGAGGCGGCGCCGTTCAATATCACTGTCAACGGTGTCGAGCCCGGCAATATCATGACCGAAGGCATCAAGCGTGACCGGTCCCCTGAATATGCCGAAGCCATGCGGCGCTCGGTGCCGCTCGGCCGCCTTGGCACACCGCGGGATGTCGCCTATGCCTGTCTCTATCTGGCTTCCGACGAGGCCTCCTTCGTCACCGGCACCACCATCGTCGTCGATGGCGGGCAGATCCTGCCAGAAGCGAAGGTGTAATCACGCCGATCACCGTCCCCGCATTTGAAAAAGGTGCAGCCCCATGAAAACCATCAAAGGTCCTGCGATTTTCCTGGCTCAGTTCGCCGGCGACGCGCCGCCGTTCAACACGCTGCCCTCGATCGCCAAATGGGCGGCCGGCCTCGGTTTCAAGGGCGTGCAGATCCCGTCCTGGGACAAGCGGCTGTTCGATCTGGAGAAGGCGGCGGAGTCGAAGGCCTATTGCGACGAGGTGAAGGGCATCCTGGCGAAGGAGGGCCTGCAGATCACTGAGCTGTCGACGCATCTGCAAGGGCAGCTCGTCGCCGTTCACCCTGCCTATGACGCGGCGTTCGATGGCTTCGCCGCACCGCAGGTGCGCGGCAATCCCCAGGCGCGGCAGGAATGGGCCGTCAGCCAGTTGCTGCTCGCAGCGAAAGCGTCGAAAAATCTCGGCCTCGACCGCCATGTGACCTTCTCCGGCGCGTTGGCCTGGCCCTACTTCTATCCCTGGCCGCAGCGGCCGGCAGGCTTGGTGGAAACCGCCTTCGACGAGTTGGCGAAGCGTTGGAAGCCGATCCTCGATACCTTCGACGGCGTGGGCGTCGATGTCTGCTACGAGATCCATCCCGGCGAGGATCTTCATGACGGCGTCACCTTCGAGATGTTCTACGAGCGTGTCGGCAAGCATAAGCGCTGCAACATGCTGTTCGATCCCAGCCACTATGTGCTGCAGGTGCTGGATTACCTGGAACACATCGACATCTATCACGACTTCATCAAGATCTTTCACGTCAAGGACGCGGAGTTGAATCCCAACGGGCGCTGCGGCGTCTATGGCGGCTATCAGTCCTGGGTGAATCGCGCCGGCCGGTTCCGGTCGCTCGGCGACGGGCAGGTGGATTTCAGCGGCATCTTCTCCAAGCTGGCGCAGCACGGCTATGACGGCTGGGCGGTCTTGGAATGGGAATGCTGCCTGAAGCATCCGGAAGATGGCGCGCGCGAAGGCGCCGTTTTCATCCGCGACCACATCATCCGCGTCACCGAAAAGGCGTTCGACGATTTCGCCGGCGCCGGCACGGACCTGGCCGCCAACCGCCGCATGCTCGGCATCGCGTAAGGGAGGCGGGACATGCCGATCGAAGGCAGAAGTGACGGCGCCCAGCGGCGCGTTCGGCTGGGCATGGTGGGCGGCGGCGAAGGCGCCTTCATCGGCGGCGTGCACCGCATCGCGGCACGTCTCGACGATCACTATGATCTGGTCGCGGGCGCGCTCTCCAGCGAAGCGGAGCGCGCCAAGCGGTCGGGCGCGGCGCTCGGCCTCGATCCCGCGCGCAGCTATGGCAGCTTCCAAGACATGGCGGCGGCGGAGGCCAAGCGTCCCGACGGCATCGAGGCCGTCGCCATCGTCACGCCGAACCACATGCATGCGCCGGTGGCCAAGGCTTTCCTGCAGGCGGGCATTCATGTCATCTGCGACAAGCCGCTGACGGCGACGCTGGAGGAGGCGAAGGCGCTGGCCGAACTGGCGCGCAAGAGCGGCCGGGTTTTTGCCGTCACCTACAACTACACCGGCTATCCCATGGTGCGGCAGGCGCGGGCCATGGTGGCCGATGGCACGCTCGGCGCCATCCGCGTGGTGCAGGTGGAATATCCCCAGGACTGGCTGACCGAACGCATCGAGACCACCGGCCACAAGCAGGCGGAATGGCGCACCGATCCCAAGCGCACCGGCGCCGGCGGCAGCATCGGCGACATCGGCACCCACGCCTTCCATCTCGCCAGCTTCGTCAGCGGGCTGGAGCTGGACAGCGTCCTGGCCGACCTCACCACCTTCGTGCCGGGGCGGCAGGTGGACGACAACGCCAATGTGCTGCTGCGCTTCAAGGGAGGGGCCAAGGGCATGCTCTGGGCCAGCCAGGTGGCGCCTGGCAACGAGAACGCGCTGCGGCTGCGGGTCTACGGCACCAAGGGCGGCCTGACCTGGAGCCAGGAGAATCCCAACTATCTACGTTATGCGCCGTTCGGCGAGGCGCCGCGGGAGCTGTCGCGCGGCGGCGTGGGCGCGGGGCCGGCGGCGGCGAGGATGACGCGGGTTCCTCCCGGCCATCCCGAGGGCTATCTGGAAGGCTTCGCCAACATCTACAGCGAGGCGGCGGCGGCAATCCGCGCGGCGGCGGAGAAGAAGCCGGTGCCGCCTGAGGTTGTCTTCCCCACGGTGGAGGACGGGTTGAAAGGCGTCAGCTTCGTCGATGCCGTGGTGCGTTCGTCCCGCGATGGCGGCGTCTGGACGAAGCCAGCCTAGTCTGCCGGCGTCGTGGTGGCTGCCACCGCCTTCGCCCGGCGGTCGGCGAGGTTGACCAGCACCACGCCGGCGAGGATCAGGCCGAAGCCGCCCAGCAGCGTGGCGTCCAGCGTCTCGCCCAGGCTCAGGGTCGACAACAGCACGCCCATCATCGGCACGGCGAGGAAGGACAGCGAGCTGGTCATCGCCGGCAAGGCGCGGGTGATCGAGGTCGCCGCCCAGAAGCAGAAAGCGGTGGCGATCGGGCCGTTATAGACCAGCGCGCCGATCAGCGGCGGTCCCCAGTCGAAGCCTGAGAAGCCGTCATGCCAGAGCGCCACCGGCAGCACGGCGAGGCCGGCGAACAGCAGCTGCCAGGGCGTGAGCTGCAGCGGCGACAGATGCCAGCGATGGCCGCGGATATGCAGGATGCCGAAGCCCCAGATCATCGCCGCGAGCATCAGCAGCAGGCTGCCGACGATCATGCCACGGTTGTTCCAGTCGACGCCCAGGGGGTTGAACAGCACGGCGATGCCCAGCACGCCGGCGACCAGCCCGGCCGCTTTCATGGGCGTCAGCTTCTCGCCGAACAGCAGCACGGCGCCGGGCACCACCCAGAACGGCGTGGTGTAAACCAGTACCGCCGAACGTCCGGCCGGCACCTGCTCGAGGCCGAAATTCACCATCGGCTGGAAAATCGCCATCTGGCAAAGGCAGACGCTGATCACCACCGGCCAGTCCTGCCGTGTCGGCCAGGCGAGTTGCTTCTTGTAGGCCAGATAGGCGAACAGGCAGAGCGCACCGGTCAGCATGCGCGTCACCGTGAACCACAGCGGCGTGATGTGGGTCAGCGCCATCTTCATGGTCGGCCAATTGGCGCCCCACAACAGGACCACCAGCGCGAGCAGCCAATAGGCGCTCCGCGGGCTCACGGGCGCGGATGAGGAAGCGGTTGCCTTCACGGGTCCGGGCTTTTAGGGAATTGGGACGGCGATGACGCCATCATCCCCATCGCCGCCGCGAAGGCAAGGAGCAAGCCCCATGACCGCAGGGCCGATCGCCGCCCGGATCGAGACCAAATTGACGCAGGCGCTGAATCCCGCGCGCCTGATCATCCGCGACGATTCAAACCGGCATAAGGGCCATGGCGGCCACAACCCCGAGGGCGAATCCCATTTCCATGTGGAAATCGTCAGCGCCGCCTTTGCCGGGCAAAGCCGGGTGGCGCGGCAGCGCATGGTCTACGGCATTCTTGCCGAGGAGATGAAGCAGCGCGTCCATGCGCTGGTGCTGACGACCCTGACGCCCGAAGAAGACCGGGCGCGCGCCTAATCGATCAGTTCATGACAGCGGCGTCGCGGACCAGCAGCGCATCGCCGTCGCGCAGGATCTCCACGCGCGCCGCTTCGGCATCGCCGGGGCCGGGTGTGGACAGCAGCATGCTCTGCCCGGGGGCGAGCACGGTTTCAAAACGCACCGGCGTGCCGGCTTCGCCTTGCGCCAGCGTGGCGATGACGCGATAGCCCGCGGGCTCGACGGTGTAGTAGGCGACGCCGGACACCTCGCCGAGATCGATGCGGCTGGCGATGCTGGGTGCGTCATCGGCCAGGGCCGCGCCGCTGAGGACGACGCCCGAAAGTGCGGTCAAGAGGGACTCGACGAAGGGACATGGTTCTCTCCTTTGCTGTGCAGCCGGCTGCAACTGAACCGCTGCGGACAGTTCAGGATGGGAACGATGAAACCCGAAATCCAATCGATTGCGGTTATCATCAGCATCGGTTGAACGAATGCTGCTGCAATTGCTCGATAATCAGCGCGCCGCGCGGCGCGCGCCTGCGACAAAACGCGTCAGGTCATTTTCCCGTAAAGAACGCCGGCCAGTTCTGCTTGACCACCGGGCTGTCGCTGGCCAGCGCGTGGCACGTATCGATGAAGGCCGGCCGCCTGGTCTTGCCGTCGAGATCGTCCCACTTCTTCCGCGCCGCGAAGACGGTCTGATAGGCGACCGTGGCGATCGCCACCAGCATCTCCGTCTGATGTGTGCAGCCGCTGGGGCCGCCGAAGGCATCCTTCACCCGCTTGCTCCAGCCGGGGCCGATGCGCTGGCCCTTCATCGCCGCATACTTCGCGGTGATGTCGCCGCACATCTGGAACGGACTGGCGGCGGTGGCGACCTCGATGTCGTGGATCAGCAAATTGTCGTCGATGGTCAGGCGCAGCCACATGTCGTGGATCGGTTCGCCCGCCTTGATCTCGCCGCGCCAATCGTTGGGAAAGCCATAGGTTTTCACGTCGGTCATGTTGCCTTCGATATCCCAGAGGCCGTCCTGGCGATGATAGCCGCGGAAATCATAGCGGCGCGTGTGCAGATGCTCGCGGGACACGGGCGCGGACAGGGGCATTGATTAAACTCCCAATCTGGGTCGTTAGGGATCAGGCGGCCGCGGCTTCGACGAGCAGGGCCTTGACGTCGGCAATGTTCACATCCCCAGCAATGAAGGCGCGGCCGATGCCGCGCGCCAGGATGAAGTTGAGCCGGCCGCCGCTCAGCTTCTTGTCATGCTGCATGTTCTCGATCAGACGGTCCGCATCCCAGACGCGGCCGCCGATGGCCGTCGGGCTGGTGGGAAGGCCGATGGCGGCGAGATGCCGTTCGACCCGCGCCGCATCTTCCGGCGGGCAGAGGCCGAGCTGGGCCGAGAGATCGAAGGCCATGACCATGCCGATGGCCACGGCTTCGCCATGGAGCAGGTCGCTGCCATAGCCGCATTCCAGCTCCAGCGCATGGCCGAAGGTGTGGCCGAGATTGAGCAGCGCCCGGGCACCGGACTCCCGCTCATCCTCGGCGACGATGGCGGCCTTGGCGGCGCAGCTGATGCGCACCGCCCGCTGCCGCGCGGCATTGTCGCCGTCGATGACGGCCGTCCCATGTTCCTCGAGCCAGGCGAAGAAGGGTGCATCGTTGATCAGGCCGTATTTCGCCACCTCGGCATAGCCGGCCAGCAGTTCGCGGCGCGGTAGCGAGTCCAGCACGCCGGTATCCGCCAGCACCAGCCGCGGCTGGTGGAAGCTGCCCACCAGATTCTTGCCCCAGCGGGTATCGATGGCGGTCTTGCCGCCGACGGAGCTGTCCACCTGCGCCAGCAGCGTGGTGGGGATCTGCACGAAGTCGACACCGCGCAAGAGGATGCTGGCGGCAAAGCCGGTGAGGTCGCCGATGACGCCGCCGCCGAGCGCGACCAGCATGGTGCTGCGCTCCGGCTTCTCCGCCAGCAGCCGGTCCATCAGCTGCTCCAGATACTGGAAGCTCTTGGTCTGCTCGCCCGATGGCAGGACGATCTCGCGATGGGCGATGCCGCCCTGGTCCAGCGCGCGCGTCAGCACCGGCAGATGCAGGCGCGCCACCGGCTCGTCGGTGACGATGATGACCTTCGGATGCTTCAGCAGCGGGCGCAAATGGTCGCCGGCCTGCGCCAGCAAACCACGGCCAACCAGGATGTCATAGCTGCGCGCCCCCAGCGCGACAGTCAGCTTCTCGGCCCCGCTCACGATGCTGCGCGCTCCTCGGCCGCCAACGAGGACTCATGCTGGCGGAGATGGGCCGACAACGCCTCGTGGACGCGCTCGACCGTTACCTCCGGCGGCGCATCCACGCTGTCGACGGTGATGTCGGCCAGGGCATAGGTGGGATAGCGCAACGCCATCAGCTCCTGCAGCTTGGCGCGGGGATCGGCCACCTGCAGCAGCGGCCGGTCGTTGCGGCGGGACACGCGCTTCAGCATCAATTCGAGATCGGCGCGCAGCCAGATGGAGATGCCGCGCTCGGCAATGCGCGCCCGGGTCTCCGGATCCATGAAGGCGCCACCGCCGGTGGACAGGACATGGACCGGATTCTCCAGCAGCCGCAGGATGACCCGCCGCTCACCGTCGCGGAAGCTTTGCTCGCCATGGCGCTCGAAGATCTCGGCGATGGAGCAGCCGGCCGCCGCCTCGATCTCCTTGTCGGCATCGACGAAGCTGAGCTCCAGCCGCTGCGACAGGCGCTTGCCGATGGCGGTCTTGCCCACGCCCATCAGACCGACCAGGACGACAATCTTCGGCAGCTTGAGGGTTGCAGTATCGACCATGGACTGATTCAAAGCTGCCGGTATCGCCGCCGGCGCGGGCTCGCGTTGTCAGGATTCACGCTGCCCGATAGAGTGCCGCATTATCGCCACAGTCAAGACCTAAGCTGAGAAAATGACAGAGTTGCAATCCCTTACAATTGATTCTCGGGCGCGGCAGGGCCGCGTTCCCGCGGGAGCCGGCGCGCGATGAGGCGGCTGGTTCTCGGCTTTTTCACCCTCTGCCTGATCGTCGTCGTCGTTGGGTTTGGCGTCCTCGCCTATTGGGAGGTTTCGCCGCCGACATCGACCATCGAGAAAACCGTCCCCAATGACCGGTTCAGCCAGTAGTGGCTGCCGAGCGGAGGTCTGGCTGCGGACATCCGTCCTAGGATTGGCGGCCGCGGCGGTACTGCTGACGGCACCCGGGGCCGTGGCCCAGACGCTGCTCAGCCAGAGCGATCCGGTCAATCTCCTGCCGCTGACTTAGCCGGAAACCCAAACCGGCGCGGACGCGCCGGCGGATACATCCTCCGACGCACCCCAGGGTTTCGAAATGGAAACCCTCGACGAGGTCGGCGGCGATTTCGCCGGCCCGCTGACTCCACAGAATGGCGGGCTGCAGCCCTCGCTGTGGCGAGGCAGCAGCCGGGGCAAGATCGAGCGGCTGCTGGCGCGGCTGCCGCTGCATCATTCGCCGGCGCTGGCGTCGCTGACCCGAACCCTGCTGCTGACCAATGCCAGCCCGCCGCCGGGCCAGGGCACCGGCGTCAACATCCTGGCGCTGCGCGCCCGCATCCTGGCCGAGATGGGCTTTCTGCAGGATGCGCTGCAATTGCTGCGCACGGCCCCGGCGCGGGCGATGGACGGCACGGCATCGCAAGTTCTCGTGGATCTCTCCTGGCAATCCCTGGATGTGGATGGCGCCTGTGCGGCTCTGTTGCAGCCCGCCGCGTCTTTCGGGATCAACAGGGAGTTTCAGCAGCAGCGGGTGTTCTGCCAATGGCGCGGCGGCAAGCAGAGCGATGCGCAATTCAGCCTCGACCTGCTGCGCGAGGAAGGCGCCACCGATCCGTTCTTCGCAGCGATCATGGATCGTCTTGCCGGCAATACAGAGGTGAAGATTCCCGCGCCCCACGAACTCACGCCCGCCCGCATCGCCATGTATCACGAGGCGCAGGAACCGCTGCCTGACAACGCCTTCGATCTCGCCTCGATCGAGGCGGTGACCTCGCTGGCGATGGATACGCGGATCGATCCGGAATTGCGATTGTCGGCTGCGGAAGCCGCCGCCTCGCAAGGCGCACTCGCGGCCCAGGTGGTGCGCGACGCCTATGCCGCCCAGACATTTAAACCGGAGGATCTGCAGGGCGCGGCGGGGCTGCCGGAAACCGGCGCCAGCGCGCGCGACCGCGCGGTGCTGTATCAGGCCGTCGCTGCGGCACCGGTGCCGTCGGTTCGCGCCTCGATCCTGCAGGTGGCGCTAGGCCCCACCGGCTGGGCCGACAACGACAATTGGCGGCTGCAGGTCTTTGCCCCCTTCCTGATGGATCTGCCGCCGGCGCCGGAACTGTCCTGGTATGCGCCGGAAGCGGCGCATTATCTTTTCGCCCTCGGCGAGTTCGAGAGGGCGCGCGCCTGGATCGAATTGACCCAGGGCGACCAGAGCTACGGCGAAGGCTCGGTCGATACCAACTCGGCAATCATGCTGCCGTCGCTGCTGGCGCTGGATTATCTCGCCGGCGGCTATGAATTGGTGCCGGTGATGGGGTCTTTCCTGGCGCAGGGACAGGTCAATGCCAGCCCCGACAGCGTCGAACGGCTGCAGGCGATCTTCTCCGCCTTCGATGAGCTCGCTGCCTGATTCGGCCGATGGCGCCATCGCGAATTCGGGCGATGGCAGCGCGCCGAATTTGCCGAAGGAGAATCTCAATCTCTGGCTCGATCTCGGCGATGTCTCGGCCAAGGGCATGCAAGGCGAAACAGGATTGCTGGCGCTGGTGGGCTTGCGCGATCTGGCGATGGCGGAGCCGCTGTGGCTGCTGCGCGCCCTGTCGGGTCTGCGCCGCGTGGGTCTGGAGAAGGACGCCCGCCGCATCGCCGTCGAAGCGGCGATCGCCAACGGCCTGTAATCATGAAAGCGATCAAACAGAATATGCAGATCACAGGACCGATGGCGCCCGCCGACCGCCTTCTCGAACGTTTCTTCGAGATGCTGATGGCCGAGCGGCAATCGGCGGCCAATACGATCGACGCCTATCGCCGCGACCTCAATGACTTCGCCGGCTTTCTCGGGCGGCGCGACCGCTCCCTGGCCGATGCCGATGCGGCGCTGGTGCGCGCGTACCTCCAGCGCCTGGACCAGGCGGGCATGGCGCCGCGCACGGCCGCGCGACGGCTTTCGGCCTTGCGGCAGTTCTACAAGTTCCTGATCGGCGAGGGTTTGCGGACCGACGATCCGTTGGGAACCGTCGATGCGCCGCGGCAACCCAAGGCGCTGCCCAAGCTGCTGAGCGAGGAGGAAGTGGCGCGGCTGCTTACCGCCGCCCGCGCGCTGCCGGGCGATGACGGCCTGCGCGCCCTTGCGCTCCTGGAGCTGCTCTACGCCACCGGCCTGCGGGTGTCCGAGCTGGTCGGCATGCCCGTCGCCGCCGTGATGCGCGACCAGCGCGTGCTGATCGTCCGCGGCAAGGGCGGCAAGGAACGGATGATCCCGCTGAATGACGGGGCGCGGCAGGCAGTTGCCAGTTGGCTGCCGGTGCGTACGGTCTGGCTGGCCAAGGCCCGCGCCGGCGGCGGCACGTCGCCCTGGCTGTTCCCGTCGCGGGGCAAGAGCGGGCATTTGACCCGTCACCGCTTCGCCCAGCTGCTGAAGGCGATCTGCCTGGCGGCTGATATCGATCCGGGCCGGGTTTCAGCCCCATGTGCTGCGCCACGCCTTCGCCACCCATCTCCTGGACAATGGCGCGGACCTGCGCAGCGTGCAGCAGATGCTGGGCCATGCCGACATCGCCACCACCCAGATCTACACCCATGTGGCGGGGGAACGGCTCAAGACCCTGGTCAATACCCACCATCCCCTGGCCCGGCCGCGGCGCCAGGACCCGGAATAACCCCGCCGATTGACAGCCCCCGGCAATTCACAGCCCCCATAGATTGACAGCTTGGGCCGCGATTGGCATCAAGGCGGCGCGGACCGGCCCTTGTGAGCGGGTCCCGGCCGGATTGCCTGAATCCAAGTCTTCTCAAACACTTTTCGAGGGCAGCATGAGCTTCAAGGTCGTGGAACAGGCGCCGGCGCGGCTCAACCGCAGCGAACTGGCAGTCCCCGGCAGCCAGCCGCAATTATTCGAAAAAGCCGCCAAATCCGCCGCCGACGTCGTGTTCCTCGACCTGGAGGACGCGGTCGCGCCCGACGACAAGGTGCAGGCGCGCAAGAACGTCATCGCCGCGATCGGCGATATCGACTGGGGCAGCAAGGTGCTGTCGGTGCGCATCAATGGCCTGGACACCCATTACATGTACCGGGATGTGGTCGATGTGCTGGAGCAGGCCAGCGAGCGGCTCGACCTGATCATGATCCCGAAAGTCGGCACCGCCTCCGATGTCTATGCCGTGGACATGCTGGTCACCCAGGCCGAAACCGCCAAGGGCCGCAAGAAGCGAATCGGCTTTGAGATGATCATCGAAACCGCGCTTGGCATGCAGAATGTGCATGAGATCGCGGCCGCCAGCCGGCGCAACGAGTCGTTGCATTTCGGCGTCGCCGACTACGCGGCGTCGACCCGGGCGCGCACCACCAATATCGGCGGCGCGAACAAGGACTATGCGGTCCTCACCGACAAGAGCGACAAGGGCGACCGCGCCGTCCATTGGGGCGACATGTGGCACTACGCCATCGCCCGCATGGTGGTGGCGGCCCGCGCCAATGGCCTGCGTCCGGTGGACGGTCCGTTCGGCGACTTCTCCGATCCCGAGGGCTATCGCGCCGGCGGCGGCCGCGCCGCGGTGCTGGGCTGCGAAGGCAAATGGGCGATCCATCCGTCGCAGGTGACCCTGGCCAACGAAGTCTTCAGCCCCAGCGAGGCCGAGGTGACGCGGGCGCGGCGCATCATCGTCGCCATGGACGAAGCGGCGAAAGCCGGCAAGGGCGCGGTGTCGCTCGATGGCCGCCTGATCGATTATGCCTCGATCCGCCAGGCCGAAGTTCTGGTCAAGAAGGCCGATCAGATCGCCGGCAGCGCGCGCTAGGCGGCAGCCGGGCGGTCGCGCCGGTGGCGGCGCAGAAAGCATAGAGGGGAATGCCCACCTATCTCGATTTCGAGCAGCCGATCGCCGAGCTTGAAGGCAAGATCGAAGAGCTGCGCCATCTGCCAAATGCCGGCGACCTCAACATCGCCGAAGAAGTGGCGCGCCTGCAGCAGAAGGCCGACAAACTGCTGCGGCAGATCTACGGCAAGCTCAGCCCCTGGCAGAAGACGCTGGTCGCCCGCCACGTGGACCGGCCGCATTTCAGCGACTATGTCGCCGGCCTGATCGAGGACTACACGCCGCTGGCCGGCGACCGCCTCTATGCCGACGATCGCGCCATCCAGGGCGGGCTCGGGCGTTTCCGCGGCCGGTCGGTCCTCCTGCTCGGTCATGAGAAGGGCACGGCGACCACTCGCATGCAGCATAACTGGGGCATGGCCAAGCCCGAGGGCTACCGCAAGGCGCAGCGGCTGATGGAAGTGGCCGACCGGTTCAACCTGCCGCTGCTGGTCTTCGTCGACACGCCGGGCGCCTATCCCGGCGTCGAGGCCGAGGCGCGCGGCCAGGCCGAAGCCATCGCCCGCAGCATCGAGGTCTGCCTGAAGGTCCGCATTCCGTCCATTGCCGCGATCATCGGCGAAGGCGGTTCCGGCGGCGCCATCGCGCTCGCCGCCGCCAACCGCGTGCTGATGCTCGAGCATGCGGTCTATTCGGTGATCTCGCCCGAAGGCTGCGCGGCGATTCTCTGGCGCAACCGCGACGAAGGCAAGGAGGCCGCGGCCGAGGCCTTGAAACTGACAGCCCAGGATCTGGCCGGTCTGGGCATCATCGACCAGGTGGTGCCGGAGCCGCTTGGCGGCGCCCACCGCGGCAAGGCCGATGCGATCAATGCGCTGGGCGACGCGCTGGAGCGGGCGCTGGGCAGCCTTACCGGCGGCAATGTGCGTGACTACCGCGCCGACCGCCGCAGCAAGTTCCTCAGCATGGGAAGGAAGGGGCTGGCGTAGGCGTCGCGGTGCGCGCGTAACGCATCGCAAACCTTGTAGGGCCGACCTGCGGTCACCCCTACTGTTTGCCGTGGCAATACTTGTACTTCTTGCCGGAACCGCACGGACAGGCGGCGTTGCGGTTGACGTTGGTCCAGGTGGCGGGATCGTCGGGATTGATCAGGCCGCGGCCCAACTGAGCCGCCTGCGCCGCACCGGCCGCCGCCGGCATCGCCACCGGTCCTGGCCCCGCAGCCGCCATCGCGCTCGCCGGTTCCGGATGGCTGGCCCGGACGCGCTGCGGCGCCTGCGCCGGCAGATCCTCCGGCCGCTGCACCCGCACTTCCACATGGCTCATGAACTGGGTGACGGTCTCGCGCAGCCGGTTCAGCATGCCGGCGAACATCTCGAAGGCTTCGCGCTTGTACTCGCTCAACACATCGCGCGACGCATAGGCGCGCAGACCGATGCCGTGGCGGAGGTATTCCAGCGCCTGCAGATGGTCCTTCCAATTCTGGTCCAGGATCTGCAGCAGCACGCTCTTCTCGACCATGCGCATGACTTCCGGCCGGAAGCGCTCATCCTTGTCCGCCATTTTGGCGTCGGAGGCCTTGGTGATGCGCTCGAGAATGACGTCGTCGTCGATGCCCTCTTCCTTGGCCCAATCGGGAATCGGCAAATCCAGATTGAGCAGCCGCAGCGTTTCCTCATGCAGGCCCTTGGTGTCCCACTGCTCGGGATAGCTGTTGGGGGGAATGAATTTCCCCATCAGGTCGCCGATCACCTCTTGGCGCATCGTGGTGACGGTCTCCGACACATCCGGCGTCTGCATCAAGTCGCGGCGCTGTTCATAGATGACCTTGCGCTGGTCGTTCATGACGTCGTCGTACTTCAGCAGGTTCTTGCGGATCTCGAAGTTGCGCGCCTCGACCTTCTGCTGCGCTTTTTCCAACGCCTTCGTCACCCAGGAATGGGTGATGGCCTCGTCTTCCTTCAGTCCCAGCCGCTTCAGCATGGTGTCCATGCGCTCGCTGCCGAAGATGCGCATGAGATCGTCTTCCAGCGACAGGAAGAAGCGCGAGGCGCCGGGGTCGCCCTGGCGGCCTGAACGGCCGCGGAGCTGGTTGTCGATGCGCCGGCTCTCATGGCGCTCGGTGCCGATGACGAACAGGCCGCCGGCGTCCAGCGCGATCTGCTTCAGGTTCTGCACGTCGCTGCGGATCGCCGCCGTCTTGCGCTCGCGTGCGCCCGGATCTTCGATACCTTCCAGTTCCTGGCGGATGCGCATGTCGACATTGCCGCCGAGCTGGATGTCGGTGCCGCGGCCGGCCATGTTGGTGGCGATGGTGACGGCCCCCGGCGAGCCGGCCTGGGCGATGATGAAGGCCTCCTGCTCATGGTAGCGGGCGTTCAGCACCTGATGCGGGATCTTGTGTTCCTTCAGCAGCGCGCCCAGCGTTTCGGATTTCTCGATGCTGACCGTGCCCACCAGCACCGGCTGTTTGCGCGCCCGACATTCCTCGATCAGCCCGATGATCGCCTTGTTCTTCTCGCGCGCCGAGCGATAGACCTCATCCTCCGCATCCTTGC
Source organism: uncultured Alphaproteobacteria bacterium (assembly GCA_963810485.1). Taxonomy (GTDB): domain Bacteria; phylum Pseudomonadota; class Alphaproteobacteria; order Dongiales; family Dongiaceae; genus DATKFM01. The sequence goes on along the minus strand of CAWENQ010000004.1, from coordinate 899,366 downwards.
GGATGCAGGGAACGTTGGTCGGGATCTCGATCACTTCCAGGCTGTAGATATCGGCGAATTCAGAGGCTTCCGTCATCGCCGTGCCGGTCATGCCCGCCAGCTTCGGATACATGCGGAAATAATTCTGGAAGGTGATGGAGGCGACGGTCTGGGACTCGCGCTGGATCGGCACGCCTTCCTTCGCCTCGACCGCCTGATGCAGCCCTTCCGACCAGCGGCGGCCTTCCATCACCCGGCCGGTGAACTCGTCGACGATGAAGACCTTCTCGATGTTGTCCTTGGGGTCGGCCTTGACGATGTAGTCGGTGTCGCGCCGGTACATCTTGTGGGCGCGCAGCGCCTGGTTGATGTGATGCACCAGGCTGATGTTCTGCAGATCATAGAGGCTGTTGCCCTTCAGCAGATTGGCGGTGCGCAGCAGCGCTTCCACATGCTCGGTGCCCTGATCGGTCAGGGTCACCTGGCGCCCCTTTTCATCCTTCTCGTAGTCGCCTTCGATCAGATGGGGGATGAACTTGTCGATCGAGACATAGAGCGCCGAGGAATCCTCGGACATGCCGGAGATGATCAGGGGCGTGCGCGCCTCGTCCACCAGGATGCTGTCCACTTCGTCGACGATGGCGAAATTGAACGGGCGGTGCACCATCTCCTCGGTGCGCGATTTCATGTTGTCGCGCAGATAGTCGAAGCCGAGTTCGTTATTCGTGGCATAGGTGATGTCGGCGGCATAGGCGGCGCGGCGGTCCGGGTCCATCATGTTGGGGACGATTACGCCGACGCTCATGCCGAGGAAGCGGTAGATCTGACCCATCCATTCGGCGTCGCGGCGGGCCAGGTAATCGTTCACCGTCACCACATGCACGCCGGTCCCCTCGAGGGCGTTGAGATAGACCGGCAAGGTCGCCACGAGCGTCTTGCCTTCGCCGGTCTTCATCTCCGAGATCATGCCGCGGTGGAGCACGACGCCGCCCTTGAGCTGCACGTCGAAATGGCGCTGCCCGAGGGTGCGTTTCGCCGCCTCGCGGACAGTCGCAAAGGCATCGGACAGCAGGTCATCCAGAAGTCTCGCCGGCCGTCAGCCGGCCCTTCAGCCAGCCGGTCCGCGCCTTTAATTCGTCGTCGGAGAGCGCCACCAGGGACGGCTCCAACTCGTTGATCTCATTGACCGTTTTGTCGAGACTCTTGATGAAACGGTCGTTGGCCGACCCGAATAGCCGCTTGGCAACAGAAGCAAACATTCAAACCAGCCTGATTAAGGATTTGAGGCGCGATTTCCGCAGAATACAAAGGCCCGCCGGGGCCTTGTCCTGGCGAGGAGACCGACTGACAGATAGGCGCGGCACCATAGGCTGTCAACGACCGGACCGCCGCAGCCAAGTATTTCAACTATATTCCGATTTCCCGGTATCTCCGGCGAAATCAGCGGTCCGGATGGGCCGCTTGCCGAGGGTTACATCGGCCCTTGTCCCCGATAGTCGCCTGTGCATGATGGCCGCGCTCTTCCCCGCATCGGCCGCTGGCGCCACCGGCGCGCGGCCTCCAGCCAGCGAGAACCCATGAACCTCAGACAGATTTTCCCGCTCGCGATTGCCCTCGGCGGCTTTGGCTTCTGCATCGGACCCGCGCCGGTCCTGGCGCAGGACCAGACCACCGAACCGGCGCCGCCGGCGACCGAACAGCCGGCAACGCCCCCGGCCACGGAACAGCCGGCCGCGCAGGCGCCGGCCCCCGAGCCGCCGCCGGAGACCGTGGTCGCCATCGTCAACGGCACGAAAATCACCCGCGCGGATGTCATCGAAGCGGCAAAGCAGCTCCCGGAAGAATACCAGAACCAGATCAATCAGGTCTTCCCGGCGCTGATCGACCGGCAGATCGATCTCCTGCTGATTTCCGAGGCCGGCGCCGAGCAGAAGCTGGCCGAAGACCCGGTGGTCAAGGCGCAGATCGCGCAGATCACCGAGAATATCATCCGCCAGGCGGTGCTCGATCGCGTGCTGAAGGAGAAGATGAACGACGCCGCGATCAAGGCGCGCTATGACCAATTCGTCGCCGCCCTGCCAAAGCAGCAGGAAGTGAAGGCGCGGCACATTCTGGTGGACACGGAAGAAGACGCGAAGGCGATCATCGTGCAGCTCGACGGCGCTGCCGATTTCTCGGCTATCGCCAAGGAGAAGTCGAAGGACCCGGGCTCCGGTCCGAAGGGCGGCGACCTCGGCTATTTCGTCGCCGGCCAGATGGTGCCCGAATTCTCCGAGGCCGCCTTCAAGCTGGAGAAGGGCCAGTACACCAAGGCGCCGGTGAAGAGTCAGTTCGGCTGGCACGTCATCATTGTCGACGACAAGCGCGACAAGCAGCCGCCGACAATGGAGGAAGCGCGCGGCACCATCGAGCAGATCCTGAGCAACGAGGTGGTCACCGCTTATGTCGATAGCCTGCGCAAATCGGCGACGGTGGAGAAATTCAATCCCGACGGTACGCCGGTCGCGCCTGCCTCCGGCACCGGAGAGCCGACACAACAATAGCCCCGCGATCGATCGTCCTCCGTCTTTCAGGGATTTCCACCCATGCCGCCACGCTCGCCGCTCGCCCCCGCGCAACAGCCTGTCCTGCCGCCGATCGCCGGCGTGCGCCTGGCGACCCGGGCCTGCGGCATTCGCTACAAGGACCGCACCGATCTCTGCGTCATCGCCTTCGATAAGGGCACGACCGTGGCCGGCGTGTTCACGCGCTCGCTGACTGCCTCGGCGCCGGTGGATCGCTGCCGCGCCAATCTCAAAGGCGGTAAGGCGCGCGCGATCGTCATCAATGCCGGCAATGCCAACGCCTTCACCGGCAAGCTCGGTAAGGCGTCGGTGGACCGCACGGTGAAGGCGACGGCAGAAAAGCTGGGTGCCTCGGCGAAGGAGATTTTCGTCGCCTCCACCGGCGTGATCGGCGAGCCGCTGCCGGATGAGCGGATCACCACCAACCTCGACGCCGTCATCGCCGATCTCCAAGCCGACCGCTGGGCGGCGGCCGGCGCGGCGATCATGACAACGGACACCTTCGTGAAGGCGGCAACCCGCACGGCGAAGATCGACGGCGTGCCCGTCACCATCAATGGCATCTGCAAGGGCTCGGGCATGATCAGCCCGACATGGCGACCATGCTGGCCTTCGTCGCCACCGATGCCGCCATTCCGGCGCAACGTGCTGCAGCGGCTGCTGCGCGAAGGCAACGACCGCTCCTTCAATTGCATCACCGTCGATGGCGACACCTCCACCAGCGATACGCTGCTCCTGTTCGCAACGGGCAAGGCCGCCCATAAGCCGGTGCGTTCGGCGGCGGACAAGCGCTTGAAGGATTTCCGCGCCAAGTTGAACGATCTTCTGGAGGATCTCGCCTGCCAGGTGGCGCGCGATGGCGAGGGCGCCAGCAAGTTCATCACCATCGATGTCTCCGGCGCGGCTACGGATCTGGCGGCCCGTCGCATCGGCCTCGCCGTCGCCAATTCGCCGCTGGTGAAGACGGCGATCGCCGGTCAGGACGCGAATTGGGGCCGCATCGTCATGGCCATCGGCAAGGCCGGCGAGAAGGCCAACCGCGACCGGCTGAAGATCGCCATCGGCGGCGTCACCATCGCCGAGAAAGGCCAGCGCCGCGCCGGCTATGACGAGACGCCCGTGGTGCAGCATATGAAGGGGCAGGAGATCGCCATTGCCTTCGATGTCGGCGTCGGCAAGGGCCGCGCTCGCGTCTGGTCCTGCGACCTGACCCACGGCTATATCGACATCAACGGCAGCTACCGCAGCTAGCGGCGCCCGGCTTGCGCCGACAAGGGCGGCAAGCGATCTTCCGGACATGAAAGTTCCCACGCTGGAAACGCCGCGGCTGATCCTGCGGCCGTTGACGGTCGACGATGCGAGCGAGATCGAGCGCCATGTCGGCGACTGGGACCTCGCGCGCTGGACCTCCTCCATTCCTCATCCCTATCCGGTGGGCGCCGCGGCTGCCTGGATTGCCGGTCTGCCGGCGGGTCCGGAAATGGTGCTGGGCATCACCGAACGCGGACAGGACCGGGTGATCGGCTGTATTGGCCTCCGGCTGGAGGAGAATGGCCATAGCGGCGAATTCGGTTATTGGGTGGCCAAACCGATATGGGGCAAGGGCTACGCGACCGAGGCGCTGCGGGCCTATACCGAGCACGCTTTCAAGACCTTGGGGCTCGGCAAGCTGATCTCCGCCGCGATGCCGGCGAATATCGGCTCGATCCGCGTGCAGGAGAAAGCCGGCTTCCGCAAGTTCGGGGAAGAGAACCGACCCGCGCCGGCGCGCGACGGCGACATGTTTGTCGAACTCCGCGAACTCGATCGCGCGACCTGGGAACGGATGCAGACCGGCGCTTCGGCGCCGCTACCAACGCTGCTGGTCGCCGCAGTTGTGTTGATCGACGCCGATGGACGCGTGCTGCTGGCGCGGCGTCCGCCGGGAAAACAAATGGCCGACTTGTGGGAATTCCCCGGCGGCAAAATCCATGGCGGCGAAACGCCGGAAGCCGCGCTGATTCGCGAACTGAAGGAAGAGCTGGCGATCGACGTGACGGAAGCTTGTCTCGCGCCCTTCACCTTCGCCTCCCATCGCTACGAGAAATTCCATCTGCTGATGCCGCTCTATGTCTGCCGCCGCTGGAACGGAATTGTCACGCCGCAGGAAGGGCAGGAGACGGTGTGGGTGATGCCGCAGCGTCTGGCCGAGTATCCGATGCCGCCAGCGGACAAGCCGCTGGTGGCGATGATTCGCGATTTCCTGTAGGTGCCGCAGATTCCGTCCCCGGCGGCGTTGTTTCGCCGATATGTGATGCCGCTCACATTTTTTGCCGCCTTTTCTGGCGCTTCCTGGAGTTTCTTGTGATTGCGCTCACATCGACCGCCGATCTCTTCATGATCTATTAACCGTGACAGGCCCATGAAAGCTTGATGATGATGGGGACGTAAAATGAGTGCGGCGAAGAAAAAACTTACACGACATTTTCTGGCTTCCAATCGCGAAGACGGCGGACAGGGCGATGACGCCCCCTGCATGGTCTCGCCGGAAGAAGCCCTGCGGCTGACCGGCTACTTCGACAGTCAATGGTGCGCGGTGCTGCGCGGCGATATCTGGATGGTCAACCACGCCGACGAGGACGCCGGCCGCACCCTGGTGCATGGCTGGGAAGTCGAATCAAAGACCCGCGAGGAAAGCTGGCAGGCCTTCCTGGAGCGCGCGAACAATTTCGCCGCGCGCATGATCGCCTCCATCACCAACGAATCCCTGGGTGCCGCGATCGGGCCGTTCTCGCCCGTGGTCAGCCTCGGGGTGGTCAGTGAAGTGGATCACGCACGGTTGCGCCGCGACCGTCTGCGGCATTTGCGGCACCAACGGGGCTAGCCCAGCTCAGGCCGGCCCCGTCTTATCGCCGGCCTTGATCTCCAGAGCGCCGAGCGCGTCGGCGAGCCTGGACTTGGCGCTTCCCGGACGCAGCGCCTTCTGCTGCCCCTCATGGGGCGCCCATCCCGTCAGATAGATCACCTGGAACGTCGCCATCAGCCGGCCCTCGCTGTCGGTATGACGGCGACGATAGAGCTCGTCGGCCTGGGCCAGCGTTGCCCGGGTCAATAGCTTGCGGGGGCGTGCCAGCAGCGCGTTGGTCTCACCCATGCCCCTGAGATCGCGCAGCAGCGCCGGCAAATCCGCATAGGTCACGGTCAGCTTGTCGGAATCGGCCACCGGCAGCGCGAAGCCGGCCCGCTGCAGCAGGCCGCCCGCATCCCGGAGATCGACAAACGGCGAGACCCGCGGACCGGCGCCGCCATGAACCGCCAGTTCCGCCTCCATCAGCACGTCGCGCAGTTCCTGGAGCGTGGCGCCGCCGAGCAGCGCCCCCAGGAACAGCCCGTCGGGCTTCAGCGCTTGCCGGATCTGCAACAGGCAGCCCGGGAGATCGTTCACCCAATGGAGGCTGAGATTGCTGACCGCGAGGTCGAACGATTCCGGCGCGAAGGGCAGGAAGTCCTCGGCTGCCGTAAGGCTCGGCTTGCCGTTGCGCGCCGCCTGCCGCGTCATGGCGATGGAGCTGTCGCATTGCACCAGCAGCTCGATGCCCTTGCGCCCCTCGATCGCCGCTGCCATCTCGCCGCCATGGCAGCCGAGATCGAGCGCCAGGGGGAAGCTCTTGTTGACCAGGTCCAGGCGTTCCGCGAGCCGGCCAGCGATCTCCCGCAGCAGGAAATCATGCTGCGCCAAGCCCGCCGCCGCGCGGTCGCGATGGAGCCGCGAGAGCCGACGGTCGAAGATGTTCATCGAGTTGGTCATGGGACCCTGATTCTAGAACCGGTCGATGACAGTGATGCCGCTGCCCGTATAACCGTTCATGGCCGCGATCGCCGCACCCGCTTCCTCGAGTGAAATCCTGTTGGTCACCAAGCGCGACGGATCGATGCGGTTCGCGGCAATCATCTCAAACAGCGCTGGAAAACGGCTGGCGGGAATACCGCGCGTGCCCATGATGCTGATCTGCCGGGAATAGACGAGTTCCAGCAGCGGCACAGTCGGTTCGGCATGGCGGCCCAGCGGCATGCCGATCTGCACATGTCGGCCTAGCTTGCGCAGGCCGCGGATTGAATTGTGGAACGTCTCGGTGATTCCCAGCGCATCGATAGACACATGGGCGCCGCCGCCCGTGACCTCGCGGATCTCATCTGCAAGTTCCCTTGGATCATATTTTCCCCCGATTTCGATTGCAGTCTCAGCACCCAGCGAAGCTGCCAGACCAATTGCTTCTTCATTCACGTCTATGGCCAGCACCTGCGCGCCGAGGGCAGCGCCGATCATCACCGCCGACAAGCCGACACCGCCGCAGCCATGCACCGCCAGCCATTCGCCGGGCTGCAGCTTCGCGCGGTCCACCAAAGCGCGGAACGACGTCGTGACCCGGCAGCCCATGCCGGCCGCGTCGACGAAATCCATCGCGTCCGGCAGCGGCACCAGGTTGAAATCCGCCCGCGGCACGGCGATGCGCTCGGCGAAGGCGCCCCAGCCGGAAAACCCGACGACGAATTGGTGATTGCAGATTGTCGCGTCACCGCCCAGGCAATCGGGGCAGGCGCCGCAGGCGAGGATGAACGGTGCCGTCACCCGGTCGCCGGCTTTGAAACGCCGGCACTCTTTGCCCACTTCCTCGACCACGCCGGCAAATTCATGGCCGGGCACATGGGGCGCGCTGACATCGGAGTCCGCGCCGGTCCAGGCATGCCAGTCGGACCGGCAGACGCCGCAGGCCTTCACCCGCACGATGACGCCATCGGCCGGGCAGGCCGGATCGGGAACCTGGCGGACTTCCAGCGGGAGCTTTGAACTTTTCGAAGATCGCGGCGCGCACGGACAACTCCCGGACAAAGACGAAGCGGGAGCAGGGCGCTCCCGGCCCGCCTTCTATCCCACGGCCTGGGCGGCCGGAAAACCTCAGGCGTTGCGGCTGATGACGATGTCGAACTGACCGCGCAGCGCGCCGCTCTCGATGCTGTCATCCGGCGACAACGCCACGATCACGCCGGCGCGCGCGGCCGGATCGATGCGGTTGAGCACGCCGTCCCGCTCGTTCTGCGGTTCGCCCGCGACATACATCTGCGTCACCAGCTCGAAGCCCTCGCCGCTGATGGCGAAATGGATATGGGGCGTGCGGCCGGTGTAGGCGACCGGCCTGATGGTGCGGAAACGGTAGGCGCCATCGGCGGCGCTCACGGTTTGGCCGTAACCCTGGAAGCCGCTGGGCAACGGTCCCATCCCGCCGGAGCGCGGATGGAGATAGCGGCCGCTGGCGTCGCATTGCCAGATCTCCACCCTGGCGCCGGCAATCGGCTGCCCGTTGAGATCCAGCACGCGGCCGAAGACATGGGTGACCTGGCCGATGGCCTGGGTCGCCGCACCGGTCACCTGCACCAGATCATTGTCATGATCCAGCGGCAGCTCCGGCGGATAGAACGGCCCGAGTGTTTGCTCCGGCGTCGGGATGAGGGCTGCGGCACGGGCGGCCGGTGAAGCGGCCAACAGCGCGGTGCCGGCGGAGAGCAGAGCGGTGCGGCGGGCAAGCGGACGGGTCATGCAGGTTTTCTCCGCAACGGCAGATACTGTTGGACCCTCTGCCATATGGGATACTGCCGGCGCCGAAGCAACCGCCGCCCGTTGACAGGTCCGTGAGCGCCGGGTCCGATGGCCGCCATGGTCTTCGCCCAGATGCGCCCGCTGCTGCGCCGGTCCGCCCAGGGGCTGCTGACGGCGATCCTGCCGCCCCGCTGCCTGAAATGCGGCGTCGTGGTCGATACCGCCGGCGCCTTGTGTCCTGCCTGCTGGACCAAGCTCAGCTTCATCGATCCGCCCTGCTGCGCCTGCTGCGGCTTTCCCTTCGAATTCCATCAGGGCGACGGCGCACTCTGCGGCGGCTGCATGCGCGAGCCGCCCGACTTCGCCCGCGCCCGCAGCGTGCTGCGCTATGACGAGGCGAGCAAGGAACTGATCCTGCGCTTCAAACATGCCGACCGTACCGGCTCAGCGCCCGCCTTCGCCGCCTGGCTGAAGCGCGCCGGCGCCGAATTGCTGGCGGATGCGGATCTCCTGGCGCCGGTGCCGCTCCATTGGTCCCGGCTGCTGGCGCGCCGCTACAACCAGGCGGCCCTGCTGACCCGGGAGCTGGCGCGGCTGACCGGCAAGCCGGCCGTCCAGGATCTCCTGATCCGCCGCCGCCGCACGCCATCCCAGGGCGGCCTGGGGGCCGCCGGCCGCGAGAGCAATGTCACCGGCGCCTTCCGGGTCCATCCCCGCCATGCGGCAAGGCTCAAGGGGCAGCGGATCCTGCTGGTGGACGATGTCTTCACCACCGGCGCCACGGCGGCCGCCTGCACCCGCACCCTCCGCCGCGGCGGCGCCCAAGCCGTTGACGTGTTAACCCTGGCGCGGGTGGTGCGGCCGGCCGCCTAGGCCCCCGGGGGTGCCGATCCGGCCCCGGTGACAAACCGCCGGACCCATGCCACCTATTAAGGGCGAGGTTCACAGCGTCCGGGCCGCCCATGGCGAAAGTCGAGATCTACACCACCCAGTTCTGCCCCTATTGCCACCGCGCCAAGCGGCTCTTGCAGGAACGGGGCGCAAGCTACACGGAGATCGATGTCATGATGGATGGCAGCAAGCGCAAGGAAATGATGGAACGCGCCGGCGGCCGGCGCTCCGTGCCGCAGATCTTCATCAACGGACAGCATGTGGGCGGCAGCGACGAACTCTATGCGCTGGACCGCGACGGCAAGCTGGCGCCGATGCTGCAGGCCGCGTCATGAGCGCCGCCTTCAAGGTCGCCTGCGTCCAGCTCAATGCCGGCCGCGATCTCGCGCCGAACATCGCCGCGGCCAGCGGCCTGATCCGCGAGGCCAAGGCTGCCGGTGCGCAGTTCATCCTGACGCCGGAGAACACCGGCTGGATCGAGCCGAAGCGGCGGCTGCAGCTTGAGAAGGCGAAGCCGGAGGCCGAGCATCCGGGCGTGCCTGCTTTCCAGGCGCTCGCCGCTGAACTCAAGGTCTGGCTGCTGATCGGCTCGCTGTCGGTGAAGCTGGATGCCAATACCTGCGCCAACCGCTCGTTCCTGTTCGATCCCCAGGGGCGCATCGCCGCGCGCTACGACAAGATTCACATGTTCGACGTGGATCTGGCCAACGGCGAGACCTATCGCGAGTCCGCAACCTTCCGGCCGGGCGAACGCGCCGTGACCGCCGATCTGCCTTGGGGCCGCGTCGGCCTCACAGTTTGTTATGACGTGCGTTTCGCCTATCTCTACCGCGCGCTGGCGCAGGCGGGGGCGAGCTTCCTGACCGTGCCGGCCGCTTTCACCCGACCCGACCGGACAGGCCCATTGGCATGTGCTGCTGCGGGCGCGGGCGATCGAGACCGGCTGCTATGTCTTCGCGCCTGCGCAATGCGGCGAGCATGCGGAAGGCCGCAAGACCTACGGCCATTCCCTGATCGTCGCCCCCTGGGGCGAGGTGCTGGCCGACGGCGGCGAGGATGTCGGCATCATCTATGCCGATGTCGATCCGGCGAAAGTGACGGAGGCCCGGAACATGGTCCCCGCCCTGCGCCATGACCGGCCCTTCGCAGGGCCGGAGTTGCCGGCCGTGCCCGTGCGCAAGGCGGCCGGCGGCTGAAAAATCCGCGACGGCACCAATCATTGCTGACAAGATGCTGTCAGCAGCAGGTCTGTAAGAACAGGGCCCATGCCGCTGTTCTTCCATCCGAAGGAAACCTGGGATGACCGCCATCGCCGCCAAGCGCGCCTTTTCCGAAGGCAACCGCGCCGGCCTTCAGGCCATGAGCTGAGCCGGGATCGATGCGCCGCGCCGACAGGCTGTTCCAAATCGTCCAGCATCTGCGGGCGCGGCGGCTCACCACGGCCGCCCAGCTTGCGGAATGGCTCGAAGTCACGCCGAGGACGATTTATCGCGATGTCCGGGATCTCCTGCTTTCCGGCGTGCCCATCGATGGCGAGGCCGGCGTCGGCTATCGCCTGCGGCCCGGCTATGACCTGCCGCCGCTGATGTTCACTTTCGATGAAGTCGAAGCGCTGGTGGCGGGGGCCCGCATCGTCGAGGCCTGGGGCTCGCCGCAGCTGGCCAATGCCGGCCGGTCGGCGCTGGTCAAGATCGCCAATGCCCTGCCGGCGGGACGCCGCGACGAGATGGAAAAGACGCGGTTGTTTGCCCCGGGCTTCCGCTTCGATCCCGCCGTCGGCGCGACGCTGGAGACGATCCGCCAGGCGATCGGCCAGCACCGGGTGCTTGTGCTTGAATACGTGGATGCCAAGGGCGCCAATTCGAACCGCAGCGTGCGGCCCCTGGCGCTCTATTTCTGGGGCTCGGTCTGGACGCTCGGCGCCTGGTGCGAGTCCCGCAGCGACTTCCGCAATTTCCGCCTGGATCGCGTGTCGACCGTCTCAGAATCAGATCGCAAATTCGTCGACGAGCCGGGCAAGCGGCTCGAGGATTTCATCAAGTCGATGGAGGCGCAGGATTAGGCCGGCGGGAATCATCCGCCGGCCCTGCATTCCTTGTCCAGTCCGGTTGCGCCGTCTCAGCCCCGCGGCTGCGGAATGACCCGCAGGTAGGGCTTCAGCGTCTTCCAGCCATTCGGATACTTCTGCTTCGCCGCATCGTCGGAGACCGACGGCGGGATGATCACGTCCTCGCCCTGCTTCCAGTTCACCGGCGTGGCGACAGTGTGCTTCGCGGTGAGCTGGCAGGAATCCAGCAGGCGCAGCACCTCGTCGAAATTGCGGCCGGTGCTCATGGGATAGGTGAGGGACGCCTTCACCTTCTTGTCCGGGCCGATGACGAAGACCGAGCGCACGGTGGCGTTGTCGGCGGGCGTGCGGCCTTCCGAGCTGTTGCCCGCTTCGGCCGGCAGCATGTCATAGGCCTTGGCGACGCGCAGGTCGGAATCGCCGATCAGCGGATAGTTCACGGCGTGCCCCTGGGTCTCCTCGATGTCCTTCGCCCATTTCGAATGGTTGCCCACGGGATCGACGGAGAGGCCGATGATCTTGGTGTTCCGCTTGTCGAACTCCGGCTTCAGCTTGGCCATGTAGCCCAGCTCGGTGGTGCAGACCGGCGTGAAATCCTTGGGGTGGGAGAACAGGATGCCCCAGCTATCGCCGAGCCATTTGTGAAAATTGATCTTGCCCTCGGTGGAGTCCTGCTCGAAATCCGGGGCGGTATCGCCAAGACGGAGTGCCATGGTTTTTCCTCCTGCAATTTTATGTTGGTTGGGAAGGCGGATGCCTGCCTAGATCGGGTGACGGAGGGGCATCCGCAAGCTGTTCTGGGAAAATCATCGCATCACCGCCGCACGGCGGCAAGCCGCTGGATTTTTGCCATTCGAGGCTGGCTGACGACACGGTGCTCATAGGCGACGACATCCAGACGGCCGCGCACCGCCTCCAGCAGTTCACCCGGTTGCAGCAGGAAATCCGGATTGGTCGGCTTGCCGAAAACCTCGTTGCCGTCGGCAAAGGTCTCGTAGATCAGGGCGCCGCCGGGCTCTACCGCAGCCACGATGCCGGCCAGGATCGGCCGGTGCAGATAGTTGGTGACGACCACGCCGCCGAAGCTGCCGGCGCCGAACGGCCAGGGCGCGCCGGTCTCCAGATCGGCCTCCAGGGCGGTCAGCCCGGGCCGGTCCTCCAGCGCCGCGACGCCCGACAGGTCCCGGTCCACGGCTGTCACCGGGTGCCCACCGGCCAGAAACACCAGGCTGTGGCGGCCACTGCCGCAGGCCAGGTCCAGGACCGCCCGCCCGGCCGGAACCAGCCCGGCATGGCGCAAAACCCAGGGCGAGGGCGGCAGGGGTTCGCCGGCCATTTCCGAAAACTCCTTGACTTCAGAGCCTTGGCACTCAAGTTAACAGAGTGCTAGACCGATAGCCCGTTAGCAATCTCCTAACGAATCCGGTCCGAGAATATGGTGTGCAAGTAGACCGCCCATGATTCTGTTCGACCTCAGATGCACCCGGGACCATGTCTTCGAGGCCTGGTTCCCCACCAACGCCGCCTACGAGAAGCAGGCCAAGGCGGGCGCGGTGGCATGTCCCTCCTGCGGCAGCCGCAAGGTCGAGAAGGCGCCGATGGCCCCGCGCATCGGCAAGGCCGCAAAAGCCAGCGTTCCGGCGGTCGCCGCCGAACATGCGGAGATCCGCCAGCAGCTCACTGAACTCCGCGCCAAGATCGAGGCCAATTGCGACTATGTCGGCGACAAGTTCGCCGAAGAGGCCCGGCGCATCCATTACGGCGAGACCGAACGGCGCGACATCTATGGCGAGACCAGCGATGACGAAGCCAAGGAGCTGAATGACGAGGGCGTCAAATTCTCCCGCGTCCCCTGGCTGCCGCGCCAGGATAGCTAACCGCCAGCCTCCCGCCCCCAGCTAATCCCCGCTGTTAAGCAAGCCCTGTGACCGCCGTCACAGGCTGTCGTCATCATTGAACCCTCGCCGGACCGGCGCCGACCCACCCGCAGAACCATCAATTCAGGTGCGGGAGGGTGTCATGGCGCTTTTTACCGGCGGCAACAAGGCGGCGAGGCTGGACGATGTCAGCATGCTGGAGATCGGCCTCGGCGAGGTCACGGTCGCCAATGCGACCACCTATCGCATCACGCGCGGCGCCAGCTATGACCAGTTCACCGGCAATCTCATTTATACCGACGGCGTTCTCACCGGTGGCACCATCACCGGCTGGACCCGCGTCAGCGCCGGCGGCAGCGAATTCACAGTCACGGGCCTGGCCCTGCCGGTCATCACGCTGCTCGGCGCGCTGGATGCGGCCGACGACGACGGATTCCTCGAAGCCGTCTTCCATGCCGCAGACACCATGACCGGCACCGCGCTGAACGATGTGCTCGGCGGATTCGACGGCGACGACAGCATGGCCGGCGGCGCCGGCAACGATCTCATGTTCGGCCATGACCATTGGGACACGCTCGATGGCGGCACCGGCAACGATCAGCTCCTGGGCGGCGCAGGCAATGACAGCCTGATCGGCGGCGCGGGCAACGACACGCTCAGCGGGGAGGCCGGGACGAACACGCTGGCCGGCGGCGCCGGCAATGATTTCTACGCTCTCGAATTCTCCGGTTCGGTGGTCCAGGAGTTGGGCGGCCAGGGCACCGACACGGTGCTCAGCGGCGTCAATCACGAACTCGCCGACAATGTGGAGAATCTGATGTTGGCGGGAACCGCCATCACCGGCACCGGCAACGCCCTCGCCAATGCGATCTCCGGCAACGGCAAGGACAACAAGCTCGAAGGCGACGCCGGCAATGACACGCTCGATGGCGATGCCGGCGCCGATTCAATGACCGGCGGCGCCGGCAACGACGTCTTCATCGTCGACGAGGAAGGCGACGATATCGTGGAGATCGCCGGCGAAGGCAAGGACACCGTCCAAAGCAGCGCCGCCGCCTATGTGCTCGCAGCCGAGGTGGAGAACCTGACCCTGCTGGAGGACGCCGATGACGGCGCGGGCAATGGCCTGGCGAATGTCATCACCGGCAATGCCGGCTGGAACAAGCTCTATGGCTTCGGCGGCAAGGACACGATCCTGGGCGGCGACGGCATCGATCTGCTCGATGGCGGCAGCGGCGATGATTCGATGGCCGGCGGCTACGACAGCGACACCTACATCGTCAACTCCGCCGGCGACAAGGTGAGTGAAGCCGCCGTCTACGGACGTGACGAGGTGCAATCGGCAATCGACTATACGCTCGGCGCCAATCTGGAGGACCTGGTGCTGACGGGTTTCGCCAGCAAGGGCACCGGCAATGCGCTCAGCAATTACATGACTGGCGGCGCGCTGAATAGCACGCTGAATGGCGGCGGCGGCGATGACTCGCTGACCGGGCAGGGCGGCGACGACAGCCTCATTGGCGGCGATGGTCATGACGATTTCGACGGCAATGACGGCGACGACACGATGGCCGGCGGCGCCGGCGTTGACTATTACAGAGTCGATGATGCCGGAGACACAGTCATCGAGGCTGCGAGATCAAGGCCGGACTATGTCTTCAGCACGATCGACTATGAGCTCGCCGACAATGTCGGAGATCCTGAACCTGTACGGCAATGCGATCACCGGCAGCGGCAACGCGCTGGCCAACGACATCCTCGGCAATGCGAAAGACAACAAGCTGGAAGGTTTCGCCGGCAACGACTCGCTGCGGGGATTGGGCGGCGACGACACCACGATCGGCGGCGCCGGCAACGACATCTACCTGGTCGAGGATGCCGGCGACGACGTCGTGGAGCTGTTGAACGAAGGCAAGGATACGGTGCAGCTCTGGGGAAATGCCGGCTACGCATTGGCGAGCAATGTGGAGAATCTGGTGCTGCTGGCCAGCGCGACCACGGCCAGCGGCAACATTCTCAACAATCAAATCACCGGCAATAACGACGACAACGTCCTCAACGGCGCCAGCGGCAACGACACGATCGACGGCGGCGATGGCGATGACCATCTGCTGGGCAGCGCCGGCAACGACTCGCTGATCGGCGGCGAGGACCGCGATACGCTGGACGGCGGATCTGGCGCCGAACTCGATGGCCGGCGGCTCCGACAGCGACTACTACGTGATCGACGAAGCCGGCGACAAGATCGCCGAGGCAGCGAAGGCCGGTGACAACGACGAAGTCGAGTCCTCGATCACCTATTCCCTTGGCGCCAACCTGGAGCGGCTGACCCTCATCGGCGTTGCGGAAATCAATGGATCGGGCAACGCCCTCGACAACTACATCTTCGGCAACAGCGGCGCCAACAAGCTCTTTGGCGGGGCGGGCCAGGATTGGCTCGAAGGCGGGGATGGCGCGGATACGGTCGATGGCGGCGCCGATGACGATTACCTCTTCGGCGGCAAGGACAATGACAGCCTGATTGGCGGCGCCGGCAATGACAGCCTGCATGGCGAAGACGGTGCCGACACGCTCGCCGGCGGCCTCGGCGACGATGCCTACACGCATGATGATGCCAGTGACACGATCTCTGAGGTTGCCGGCCAGGGCCGCGACCAGGTCTTCGGCTATGTGTCCATCAATTCGCTCGCGGACAATGTCGAGGACATCTTTCTCTATGAGGGTGCTGCGATTGTCGCCAAGGGCAACAGCCTCGGCAATTCCATTGATGCCAATTCCAACGACAACGATCTCTGGGGCTTTGACGGCAACGACACGCTGATCGGCGGTGAAGGCAAGGACAGCATGACCGGCGGCGCTGGCGATGACGTGTACTATCTCAGGGACATTGCTGACGAAGTCACGGAGCAAGCGGATGAAGGCAATGACACCCTCGTCAGCAGTCTCGGCTACACCAGCATCGACAGCTACAGTGTCAATATCGAGAACCTGATCTTGAGCGCCATTTCCGCCGTCACTGGCGTCGGTAATGCGCTTGAAAACAAGATCACCGGCAGTTCCGGCGACAATAACCTGGCCGGCGTGCAAGGCAATGACACCATCCTGGGCGGCATCGGCGACGACGTGCTTGATGGCGGCAGCGACGATGACAGCCTCGATGGCGGCAGCGGGAATGACACCCTGTTCGGCTCCACCGGCAAGGACACGCTGCTCGGCGGCGACGGCAATGACAGCCTCGATGGTGGCAGCGATCTGGACACGTTGATTGGCGGCAAGGGCAACGACACCTATGATGTCGAAGCGGCCACGGACAAGGTGACCGAGTTGGCGGGGCAGGGGACCGATACCGTTGTTGCGTCCGTGGACTACACGCTGGGCGCAAACCTCGAAGTGCTGCAGATCACCGGCGCAGCGACCAAGGCCACCGGCAATGCGCTCGACAACGTCATCGCCGGCAACGCCAACGCCAACACCCTCGCCGGCGGCAATGGCAACGACTACCTGTTCGGCGACAGCGGTCTGGACACGCTGAATGGCGGCGCGGGCAACGACTATCTGGACGGCGGCGCGGGCGGCGACAGCCTGATCGGCGGCACCGGCAACGACATCTTCATCGTCGACAACGCCGCCGACAAGGTCTCCGAACTGGCCGGCCAGGGCGGCGACACGGTGCTGAGCACGATCTCGTTCGATCTTGCCGCGGTAGCGAATGTGGAGAATCTGACCCTGATGGGCGCCGCCGATCTCGACGGCGACGGCAGCGCCGCCGCCAACAAGATCACCGGCAACAGCGGCAAGAACGAGCTGACGGGCTTGGCCGGCAACGACACACTCGACGGCGGCAGCGATGTCGATACGCTCACCGGCGGCCTCGGCAACGATCTTTATCTCGTCGATGATTTCTTCGATGTGATCGAAGAGCTGGCAGGCCAGGGCAAGGACACGGTGCAGTCCACCGCCAACAGCTATGCAATGGCGGCGGAGGTTGAGAACCTGCAGCTCCTGGGGGCGGCGTTCGCCGGCATCGGCAATGCACTGAACAATGTCATGACCGGCAATGACGGCGACAATGCCTTCGACGGCGGCACCGGCAACGACACGATCTCGGCCGGCGGGGGCGATGACTATCTGGATGGCGCCGCCGGCAGCGACAGCTTGGCCGGCGGCCAGGGCAACGACACCTATGGCGTCGATGTCGCTACGGACAAGATTGCCGAGGCGGCGAACCAGGGCACGGATGAGGTGCTGAGCAATGCGGTGTCCTACACCCTTGGCGCAAACCTCGAACTCCTGACCCTCACGGGCGAGGCGCTGGACGGTACCGGCAACGGCCTGGCCAATGTCATTACCGGCAACGGCGAAGCGAACAAGCTGTCGGGTCTCGGCGGGAATGACGATCTCATCGGCGACAGCGGGAACGACACGCTGAATGGCGGCGACGGCAATGACGAACTGCTGGGCGGCATCGGCGCGGACAGCCTGGCCGGCGGCAACGGCAATGACACGCTGGATGGCGGCACAGGCAGCGATGACCTGGCCGGCGGCAAGAACGACGACACCTATGTGGTCGACAGCATCTTCGATGACGTGATCGAAGCGGCGAACCAGGGCACGGATGTCGTCGTGGCCACGGTGAACCACGAGCTTGCCGACAACGTGGAGAACCTGACCCTGCTCGGCTCCGTCGACGGCACCGGCAATGCTCTCGCCAACAGCATCACCGGCGCCTTCATCGGCGACAACGCCATGGATGGCGCCGGCGGCAGCGACACGCTTGTCTCGGGCTACGGCACCGACACGCTGACCGGCGGCGCGGGCGAGGACCGGTTCCGGATTGCCATCGTCAACGACGGCACAGAAGAGATTACCGATTTCCAGGCCGGCGTCGGTGGCGATGTGCTGGACTTGTCCGACCTCCTGGACAACTTCAATCCCGGCCAGAGCGACCCGAACGATTTTGTGCAGTTCGTCAACGCCGGCGGCGATACCACCGTTCGGGTCGATGCCGACGGTGCGGCTAATGGCGTCAGCTTTGTCGACGTGGCGGTGCTGCAGAACGTGACGCTGGGCAACGTCGCCCAGGCAATGATCGAAGGGAACCTGGATCTCACCTGACGCGGGTCAGGCGGCGGCGCGGCTCACGGTGGCCATGTAGTTGACATCAAGGTCGCGGCTCAGGCCCCAGCTATCCCGCAGCGGGTCGTAGCTCACGCCGGTCAGGCTGCCGATCTCCGCGTCAGCCCGGCGCGCCGCCGCCGCCAGTTCCGACGGCCGCACGAATTTGCGCCATTCATGGGTGCCGCGGGGCAGCCAGCGCAGCACATACTCGGCGCCGACGATGGCGAACAGGAATGATTTCGGCGTCCGGTTCAAGGTGGACACGAACATCACGCCCTGGTCCGTCAGCAGCCGGCAGCAATCTCCGATGAAGGCGCCGAGATCGGCCACATGCTCCACCACCTCCATGTTCAGCACCACGTCGAAGGTTTCGCCGGCGGCGGCCAGGTCCTCGGCGGTTTTGATCCGGTAATCGATGGCGAGGCCCGACTGCTCGGCGTGGAGGCGGGCGATGCCGATATTTTTTGCAGTCGGATCGATGCCCGTAACCTTGGCACCCAGCCGTGCCATGGGCTCCGACAGCAGCCCGCCGCCGCAGCCGATATCCAGCAGCCGCAGGCCCTCCAGCGGCCTGGGCGCCAGCGGGTCGCGTCCCAGACGCTTGGCCAGGGTGTCGCGGATGAAGGCGATCCGCGTCGGGTTCACCTGGTGCAGCGGCCGGAATTTGCCCCGGGGATCCCACCATGATTCCGCCATGCGGGCGAATTTCTCCAGTTCGGCCGGATCGACCGTGGCACCGGCAGCGTTGCGGTCCATTTCAGCGGCTGAATTCATGACAAATCCGTTGGTTAGGAGCCGTTAACGGCGATGCAGTCGCCTTGCTTCGGCCATCTCGAATGAGTATGGATACGCGCCGCTCGGACGGCAACCGCGGGGGTGCCAGGGCGGTTCGTCGCACCGTCAGCGACTCCAACGGAATCAGGCGAGGAGTGGATGTCCAGACAGCCGCGCAAGCCGCGGATTGTGATGAAGTTCGGCGGCACGTCCGTTGCCGATACCGAGCGCATCAAGGCCGTGGCCCAGAGGGTCAAGCGCGAGGTGGATGGCGGCGCGGAAGTCGCCGTCGTGGTGTCGGCCATGGCCGGCGCCACGAACCAGCTCGTCGACTGGACCCGGGCTATCGCGCCGCTCCATGACGCCCGCGAATATGACGTGGTGGTGGCGGCCGGCGAGCAGGTCACCAGCGGCCTGACGGCGCTGGCGCTGCAGGAGCTGGGCGTTTCCGCGAGATCGTGGCTCGGCTGGCAGATTCCGGTCCGCACCGACGAGGCCCATGGCAAGGCCCGCATCCAGAAGATCGAGACGGCGGAGATCGAACGGCGATTTGCCGACGGCCAGGTCGCGGTGGTGGCGGGCTTCCAGGGATTCGGCCCGGACAACCGCGTGACCACCCTGGGCCGCGGCGGCTCCGATACCTCGGCAGTGGCGCTGGCCGCCGCGCTGCAGGCCGACCGCTGCGACATTTTCACCGATGTGGATGGCGTCTACACCAGCGATCCCCGTATCGTTGCGAAGGCCCGCAAGCTCGATAAGATCACCTATGAAGAGATGCTGGAGATGGCCTCTCTCGGCGCCAAGGTGCTGCAGATCCGCTCGGTCGAGATGGCGATGAAGCATGGTGTCCGGCTGCAGGTGCTGTCGAGCTTCAACGACAATCCCGGCACGCTCGTCGTCGATGAGGAAGAGATCTTGGAACAGGAAATGGTAAGCGGCATCGCTTATAGCCGCGACGAAGCAAAGATCACGCTGACCCGCGTGCCGGACCGCCCCGGCGTGGCCGCGGCGATCTTTGGGCCGCTGTCTGATGCTAATATCAACGTGGACATGATCGTGCAGAACGTGTCCCAGGGCGGCGAGACCACCGATCTCACCTTCACCGTGACCAAGGCCGATCTCGACCGCGCCATGAAGGTCCTGAACGACAACCACGCCACGCTGAAGTTCGCCGAGCTGCGGCCGGACTCCAACGTGGTGAAAGTCTCGGTCATCGGCGTGGGCATGCGCAGCCATGCGGGCGTCGCCCAGCGAATGTTCAAGACGCTGGCGGAGAAAGGGATCAACATACAGGTCATCTCCACCTCCGAAATCAAGGTGAGCGTGCTGATCGCCGAGGAATACACCGAGCTTGCCGTGCGCAGCCTACATACGGCCTACGGTCTGGACGCGGCCTGAGCCGATGAACCGGCGCGCCGCCCGCGACCATCTGGACAAACTGTGGGAGCGCGGACGGCGCTTCCTCGGGTCCGAACTCGCCATCATGGGCGGCGCCATGACCTGGGTGTCCGAGCGCAACCTGGTGTCGGCATTGTCCAATGCCGGCGGCTTCGGCGTCATCGCCTCCGGCTCCATGTCGCCCGAGCTGCTGTCCAAGGAGATCGCCGCCACCCGGGCGATGACCAGCCGGCCGTTCGGCGTCAACCTGATCACCCTCCATCCGCAATTGCTGGAGCTGGTGGAAGTCTGCCTGGACCACAAGGTTGGCCATATCGTGCTGGCCGGCGGCTTGCCGCCGGGCGCCGCCATCGCCCGCATCAAGCAGGGCGCCAAGGTGATGTGCTTTGCCCCGGCGCTGGTCATCGCCAAGAAGTTGCTGCGCTCCGGCGTCGACGCGATCGTGATCGAGGGCATGGAGGCGGGCGGCCATATCGGCCCGGTCTCCACCAGCGTCCTGGCCCAGGAAATCCTGCCGATGATCCGCGAAGTGCCGGTGTTCGTGGCCGGCGGCATCGGCCGCGGCGAGGCGATCATCAGTTACCTTGAAATGGGCGCGTCGGGCTGCCAGCTCGGCACGCGGTTCGTCTGCGCCACGGAATCCATCGCCCATCCCAAGTTCAAGCAGGCCTTCCTGCGCGCCGCCGCGCGCGACGCAACGCCGTCGGTGCAGCTCGATCCGCGTTTCCCGGTGATTCCCGTGCGCGCCCTCAACAACAACGGCACCCGCCGCTTCACCGAGTACCAGCGCGAGATGATCGGCCGCGTCGATCGCGGCGAGATCGAGCAGAAGGCGGCGCAATTGGAGATCGAGCATTTCTGGGCCGGTGCCTTGCGGCGTGCCGTCATCGACGGCGATGTGGAGAACGGCTCCCTGATGGCCGGCCAGAGCGTCGGCATGGTGACATCCGAGCAGCCGGTAAAGGAAATCCTGGCCGAGCTGGTGGATCAGGCAGTCGCTGCCCTCGCTGAGCGCGCCCATGTGGTCAGCGCCGAAAAACCGCGTCCCCGGGTCGAGGTCGCCGGCTGATGCCACAGCCGGGTGGGATCTCGGTTTCCCGCCTCCTCCTCCGTCGTCTGCGCGATGTCATGGCGGGAGGCGGCAGCGCCCAGGACCGTCTTGCCAAGATCGTCACGCTGATCGCCGGCGAGCTGGTGACGGAAGTCTGCTCCGCCTACATCATGCGCCCCGGCGAGGTGCTGGAGCTGTTCGCCACCAAGGGCCTCAAGGCCGAAGCGGTGCACAAGACGCGGCTGCGGGTCGGCGAGGGCCTGGTGGGCGATATCGCCGCCAACCAGCGGCCGCTGGCCCTGGCCGAGGCGCAAGCCCATCCCAATTTCGCCTATCGCCCGGAGACGGGCGAGGAGATCTACCACTCCCTCATGGGCGTGCCGATCCTGCGCAGCGGCCGCGTGCTGGGCGTGCTTGTCGTGCAGAACCGCACGCCCCGGCAATACACCGACGAGGAGATGGAGACTCTCGAAACCGTCGCCACCGTACTGGCCGAGCTGGTGGCCGGCGGCGAGCTGGTGGCGCGGGACGAGATGCAGAGCAGCGAGGGCATCGGCCTGCTGCCGACGCGCCTCGAGGGCACGCCGCTGAATGCCGGGCTTTCCATGGGCCAGGCGCTGCTGCACGAGCCGCGCATCCTGCTGAAGCAGATGGTGGCCGACGATCCGCGGCAGGAGCAGCAGCGTTTTCGCGCGGCGGTCGACAGCATGCAGACGGCACTGGATGACATGCTGGCCTCGCCCGATGTTGCCGCCGGCGGCGAGCATCGCGACGTGCTGGAGACCTACCGCATGTTCGCCGAGGATCGCGGCTGGCTCAGCCGCATCACCGAGTTGATCGATACCGGCCTCACCGCCGAGGCGGCGACGCAGAAGGTGAAAGACGACATGCGCGGCCGCATGGAGCAGATCGTCGATCCCTATCTCAGGGAGCGCATCCATGATTTCGAGGATCTGGCCAACCGGCTGATCCGCCATCTGGTGGGCGATTCCCCGACGCCGCAGACGATGCCCGAGGACACCATCCTGGTGGCGCGCAACATGGGCCCGGCGGAACTGCTGGACTACGACCGTCGCAAATTGCGCGGCGTGATCATGGAGGAGGGCTCGCCCACATCCCATGTGGCGATCGTGGCGCGGGCGCTGGATATCCCTGTCATTGGCCGGGTCGAGGGCCTGCTGCGGCGGGTGGAGCCGGGTGATACCCTGGTGCTGGACGCCGACAACGGCCAGATCTTCGTCCGCCCTGCCGATGACATCCGCAACCGCGTGGCCGAAGCCATGCAGGTGCGCGCCCAGCGGCGCGCGATGTTCGCGGCGACCCGCGATCTGCCGGCGGTGACGCTGGACGGAACGAAGATTTCGCTCAACATCAATGCCGGCCTGCTGATCGACCTGCCTCACCTGGCCGACAGCGGCGCCGACGGTATTGGCCTCTACCGCACCGAGATCCCCTTCATGGTGCGGGAAGAATTTCCTGACGTGGCGACCCAGACCGAGATCTACCGCCGCGTGCTCAACCAGGCGGGCGGCAAGCCGGTGGTGTTCCGCACCCTGGATGTGGGCGGCGACAAGGTGCTGCCCTATTGGCGGGGCGCCGCCGAGGAGAATCCGGCCATGGGCTGGCGCGCCATCCGCATCGGCCTGGACCGGCCGTTGATGCTGCGCCAGCAGATCCGGGCGCTGCTCGCCGCTGCCGCCGATCGCGAGCTCCACATCATGTTCCCGATGATCACGGAGGTGAGCGGAGTTCGATGCGGCGCGGCGGCTGGTGGAGCTGGAGCGGGCGCGGGTGGAGCGGAACGGCAATGGCGCGCCGTCCTCGGTCAAGATCGGCGCCATGTTCGAGGTGCCGGCGCTGGCCTTCCAGATGGACGCCCTCTTGAAGCGCGTCGATTTCCTGTCGATCGGCAGCAATGACCTGCGCCAGTTCCTGTTCGCCAGCGACCGCGGCAGCGCCCGCCTAGCCGGCCGCTACGACAACCTGTCGCCGGCCATGCTGGAGCTGCTGCGGCGGCTGACCGGCCATGCAAGGCCAGCCGGCGTGCCGCTCAGCCTCTGCGGCGAGATGGCCGGCAATCCGCTGGACGCCATGGCGCTGCTGGCCATCGGTTTCCGCAGCCTGTCCATGGCAGCACCCTCCATCGGCCCGGTGCGGCAGATGATCCGCAGTATCGATCTTTCCCTTCTGACACCCTATGTGATGGATGTGATGAGCCGCGGCGGCGGCGGCATGCGGGCCAAGCTGGCGGCATTTGCCCGGGATCACGGGGTGATGATCGCCTAAGTGACGGAAAAGCCGCGATTTACCATAAGTTCCACCTGCTTATTTGGTACGTCAGCGGTCTTGAACTCCGGCGCGGGCTGGCCGATTGTCGAAGCCGCTGAGGAACTGGATCGCGGGACTGCGCAAAAAAGATCGCAACGACAAAAGTATGAACTGACGCAATGGCCAAACGAGGTTTGCAGTTCCTGCCACAGAGAGGGGTTACCGAAGTGTCTCCTCTGGGTGCGTCTATTGAGCTGGGTGTCGGCGATATCCTGCGCTTGAACCGCGAGCGCCGGGGGCTGGAGCTGCAGTCCGTCGCCAACCAGCTGCGCATCCGCCTGGCCTATCTCGAGGCGATCGAGGATGGCCGCTACAAGGACCTGCCGGGATCCACCTATGCCGTCGGTTTCGTGCGCAGCTATGCCGATTACCTGGAGCTGGATGGCGCCGACATCGTGCGCCGGTTCCGCGAGGAGGTGGCCCGCATCCATGGCCGCACCCGGCTGATCTTCCCGGCCATCACCGCCGAGGGCACCATCCCGCCGGCCGCGATCCTGCTGCTGTCGATCATCGGCATCGGCATCGGCTATGGCACCTGGTACTACCTCTCCAGCGCGGACCAATCCGACATCGCAACGGTGCAGGAGGTGCCCGACCGGCTGATCAATGCGCCGGAGGCCACGGTGGCGCCGTCGGCCGGATCGAGCCAGGGCGGCGCCGCGGCCGAGGCGCCGCCGGCGCCGAATACCGCATCACCGCCTCCGGCAACGCCGGAAGCGGCGCCAACGGAACCCGCCACAGAGCCGCAAACCTCCGAGAATCAGCCATCGGACGGCGATGGCTCGACCACCGGCTCCACCCTCTCCACCATCATGGCGCCGGAACCGCTGCCGAGCGCGACCGATGGCGGCTCAACGGAAACCGACCTCGTGCCGCCGGAATCTGCCACTGCCGAGACACCGCCGCCGGAGACGACGGCCGCTGATAGTAGCGCAATGACCCAGCCGCCAGCCGCTCCTGAAGTGATGGCGCGCGAGGCAACTGCTGCAGCGCCGACGGCGCCCGAGACAACGCCTCCGGCGCCGACGGCGGCCGTTCCTGCGACGCCGACCACCGCGCCGGCCGCACCCGCTACGCCGACAGTTCAGCCCGAGCCATCCACGACAGCCGGGACGGATGCCACTGTACCGGCGGCTCCGCCGCAGGCCCCCACGGTCGCTGATGGCGCAACGCCTCCGGCACCGGGGACCGATGCCACGGGCACTGACTCCGCGCCGGCCATCCCACGGCTCCAGCCGCCACCGACACGTCGCAGACCGCCCAGACCGGCAGCGTGATCCCGTCGGCTCCCACCCTGCCGGCAGCGCCTGAAACCACCGAACCCGCTGACCCGCAGCAGGCCGCAGCCCCCTTCACCGGCGCCCGGATCCATATCACCGCCCGGCTGGACACCTGGATCAAGATCACCGACCACAACGGCCGGACCGTATTCAACCGGGTCCTGAACGCCGGTGAGGGCTATGATGTGCCCGACGAGACGGGCCTGAAGATGATCACCGGCAATGCCGGCGGCATGGATATCCTGGTGGACGGGGCCGCCATCGCCCCCCTGGGCGAGCCCGGCAAGGTGCGTCGGGATGTGGAGCTGGACCCGGAAAAGCTCAAGGCGGGAACCGCGATACCTCAATAGCTTGGCCGCCTTTGCTTGACATCGGCAGCCGGTTGGGCAATTTGCTCTTTAAGTATCCCTGATTTCAGCATTTTTTGCCCCGGGCCGAACCGGGGCGGGATAGGATGACCGATGTCCGTTCGCGCTTATCGCGACATAGCCAGGCGAAAGAGCCGCCAGATCCGCGTCGGCAATGTGCTGGTGGGCGGCGATGCGCCGATCACCGTCCAGTCCATGACCAATACCCTGACGGCCGACCCCAAGGCGACGATCGAGCAGATCCGCCGGATCGAGGCGGCGGGCGCAGATATCATCCGCGTCTCCTGCCCGGACGAGGAGTCCACCCAGGGCCTGAAGCAGATCGTCCGCGAGGCCCAGGTGCCGATCGTGGCCGACATCCATTTCCACTATAAGCGCGCCATCGAAGCCGCCCAGGCGGGCGCTGCCTGCCTGCGCATCAATCCCGGCAATATCGGCTCCGCCGAGCGGGTCAAGGAAGTGGTGAAGGCGGCGAAGGACTATGGCTGCTCCATGCGCATCGGCGTCAATGCCGGCAGCCTGGAGAAGGACTTGCTGGAAAAGTATGGCGAGCCCTGCCCGGAGGCGATGGTCGAGAGTGCCCTGACCCACGCCAAGATTCTCGAGGACAATGATTTCCGCGAATTCAAGATCAGCGTGAAGGCGTCCGATGTGTTCCTCGCCGTCGCCGCCTATCAGGGTCTGGCCGACGCCTGCGACTATCCGCTGCATATCGGCATCACCGAGGCCGGCGGTCTGCGCACGGGCACAGTGAAATCCTCCATCGGCCTGGGCATGCTGCTCTGGTCGGGCATCGGCGACACCGTGCGCGTCTCGCTGTCGGCCGAACCCGAGGAAGAGATCCGTGCCGGGTTCGAAATCCTGAAAGGCCTCGGCCTGCGCCATCGCGGCGTCAATGTCATCGCCTGCCCGTCCTGCGCGCGGCAGCAGTTCGATGTCATCCGCACCGTCGAGGTGCTGGAGAAGGCTCTCGCCCACATCACCACGCCCATGACGGTTTCGGTGATCGGCTGCGTGGTGAATGGCCCAGGCGAGGCCCGCGAAACCGATATCGGCTTCACCGGTGGCGGCAATAACACCCACCAGGTCTATATCGCCGGCCAGCCCCACCATCGCCTGAAAGACGGCAAGATCGTCGACCATCTGGTGGAGCTGGTGGAGAAGAAGGCGGCGGAACTCGAAGCCGCGAAGAAAGCCGCGGAGCAGGCCGAGCCCGTCCGGGCCGCCTCCTAGATTTCCGAACTTCGGAGGTTTCGCTTGTCGTCCTTGCAGCCGGTTCGCGGCACGCATGACATTTTGCCCGAGGAGATGCGCAAGCACCGGCGCGTCATCGATACCGCGCGCGTTGTGGCGGAGCGCTATGGCTATCTGGAAGCTCAGACGCCGATCTTCGAATTCTCCGACGTGTTCAAGCGCACCCTCGGCGATACCTCCGACATCGTCACCAAGGAGATGTACAGCTTCACCGACCGCGGCGGCGAACAGCTGACCCTGCGGCCGGAAGGCACGGCGAGCTTCGCCCGCGCGCTGATCTCCGAAGGGCTGAGCCAGGACCTGCCGCTGAAGTACTTCTACCACGGCCCGATGTTCCGCTATGAGCGGCCGCAGAAGGGCCGCATGCGCCAGTTCCACCAGACCGGACGTCGAGCTGCTGGGTGTGGCTCATCCCCAGGGCGATGTGGAGATCATTGCCGTTGGTGCTGCGATCCTGCGCGCGCTCGGCGCTCTCGACCGGACCGTGCTGGAGTTGAACACGCTAGGCGATGGCGACAGCCGCCAGAGCTACCGCAAGGTGCTGGTGGATTATCTCGGCGGGCACAAATCGAAGTTGTCGAAGGAAAGCCTCGACCGGCTGGAGCGCAATCCCCTGCGCGTGCTCGAACTCGAAGGAGGAAGGCGATCAGAATATCGTGGCCGACGCGCCGCTTTACTCGGACTATCTCAACGACGCCAGCCGCACCTTCTTCGACGCCGTGAAATCCGGACTCGACACCCTCGGCATCCGCTACGCCTTGAATCCCCGGCTGGTGCGCGGGCTCGATTATTACTGCCACACCTGCTTTGAGTTCACGGCGCAGGAACTCGGGGCGCAGAAAACAGTGATGGCCGGCGGCCGCTACGATGGCCTGGTCGAGATGATGGGCGGCCCGGCGACGCCGGGCGTGGGCTGGGCCTCCGGTGTAGAGCGCGTGGCCATGATGCTGGCCGAGGGCAATGAGGCGCCGCATCCCATCGCCGTCATTCCCATCGGCGACGGCGCCATGACGCTTGCGGCCAAGATCACCGAAGATCTGCGCCGCGCCGGCCATGCAGTCGATCTCGGCTTCAGCGGCAATCTCGGCAAGCGGATGAAGCGGGCCAACAAGCTCAATGCCGCTGCCGCAATTCTGCTGGGCGATGACGAAATCGCCAAGGGCGTCGCAACGGTGCGCGATATGACCACGGGCGCGCAGGAACAGGTTTCGCTGGAACAGCTCGCGAGCCGGCTTGCCGCCTTCGGGCGATAGCGCCGTGGCCGCCGCTGGGCTGGAATTGCGCACGGTGGGCGTCAGTCACCGCAGCGCCACTGCCGAACTCAGGGAACAGCTTTTGCTGGACGAAGGCGCCTATGGCGATCTGCTGCAGGCGCTGAAAGCGGCCGGATTCAACCAGGCCCTGGTGCTTTCCACCTGCGATCGTACCGAACTCACCCTTGCCGGCGCCGGTTGCGAGGGTGCTGTCGATTCAATTTGGCAGCGATTGGCGTCCATCGGCCAACTGCCGGCGGAAAGCGTTAAGGCCCAGGGCTACGATCTCCGGGGCGAGGATGCATTGCGCCATCTATTTGCCGTGGCTTCGGCGCTGGACAGCGTGGTGATCGGCGAGCCCTTCGTGCTCGGGCAATTGAAGACCGCCCATCGCGAAGCGCAGGCTGCCGGCACTGCCGGACCGGCGCTGGAAACGGTGATCCAGGCTGCCTTTCATACAGCCAAGCGCGTGCGCAGCGAGACTTCGCTCGGCGAACGGCCCGTTTCGCTGGCCGCTGCGGTGCTGCAGCTCGCGCGCCGGGTTCATGGCCAGCTCGACAAGGTCAGCGCCACGCTGCTCGGCGGCGGCGAGATGGGCGAGTTGATCATCGAGCAGTTGCGCCAGGGCGGCCTGAACCGGGTCACCGTGTTGCACAAGTCCGACGCGCGCGGGCGGCTGATCGCCCATCGCCTCGGCGGCCATATGCGGCCCTGGGGCGAGATGGCGCCGGCTCTGGCAGCGGCCGACGTGCTGATCGCTGCGATCGGCGATGACAGGCAGGCGGTCAGCGCGCCCATGCTGCAGGCGACGCTGAAAGCCCGGCGGCAGCGGCCGATCCTCTGCATCGATTGCGCCATCCCCGGCGATGTGGACAAGGGCGCCGACAAGCTGGATGGCGTGTTCCTGTTCGATCTCGCCGACCTGGAGAAGATGGCGCTGGAGGGTCAGCAATCGCGCCAGGCCGCGTCGGCGCCGGCCTGGAAGATCGTCGATGACGAGGTGGCGGCTTTCGCCCACGGCCTGGCCGCGGCCGGTGGCGATGCGTCCATTGTCGCGCTGCGGCACCATTTCGACGAGATCCGCCGGCAGGTGCTGGCGGAAACCGGCGGCGACGCGGAAGCCGCGACGCGCTTGCTCGTCAACAAGCTGTTGCATACACCATCGGCGGCGCTGCGCGACCTGGCCGCCGAGGGAAACCGGGAGGGTGCCGCCGAAGAATTTCTCTGCCGCCTGTTCGGCCTCGCGCCGCCGGGACCAGATCGTAAGGAGGATAAATCGTGAGTGCGGGTCTTTCCGCGACGCTGGCCGAAAAGCTCGGCCGCATCGTCAGACGCCATGAGGATCTGGCGGGATCGCTGGCCACGGAGGGCCGGGTCGATCCCCAGGAACTCAAGCGCGTTTCCAAGGAGTATTCGGAGCTGACGCCGGTCGTGGACAGCATCCGCGAGCTGCAGCGCGTCGAAGGCGAGATCGAGAGTCTCGGCGCCATGCTGGCAGACGCCGGCACCGATCCTGAAATGAAGGCCTTGGCGGAAGAGGAGGTGCAGACGCTGAAACAACGGGTGCCCGAACTGGAGCAGAAGATCCGGGTCCTTGCTGGTCCCGAAGGACGAGGCCGACGACCGCAACGTCATCCTGGAAGTGCGCGCCGGCGTCGGCGGCGATGAGGCGGCGCTGTTCGCCCGCGAACTCTTCGACATGTACCGCAACTACGCCCTGCTCAAGCGCTGGAAGTTCGAGCAGATGGATGTCAGCGAAACCGGTCTCGGCGGCTATTCGAAGGCCACGGCGGAAATCAACGGCCGCGGCGTGTTCGCGCGGCTGAAGTTCGAGTTCGGCGCGCACCGGGTGCAGCGCGTGCCGGCGACCGAGGGCGGCGGCCGGGTTCATACCTCCGCGGTCACCGTGGCGGTGCTGCCGGAAGCGGAAGAGGTTGATATCAAGATCGAGGACAAGGACCTGCGCATCGACGTGTTCCGCGCCGGCGGTCCCGGCGGCCAGTCGGTGAACACCACGGACAGCGCCGTGCGCATCACCCACATCCCGACCGGCGTCGTGGTGCAGCAGCAGGACGAGAAATCCCAGCACAAGAACAAGGCAAAGGCGATGAAGGTGCTGCGCGCCAGGCTCTACGAGGCGCAGCGGGCGGCGCTGGCGGCCGAGCGCGCGGCGGCGCGCAAGAGCCAAGTGGGATCTGGCGACCGCTCGGAGAAAGTGCGTACCTTCAACTTCCCGCAGAACCGCGTCACCGATCACCGCATCGAGCTGTCGCTCTACAAGATCGACCGCATTCTCGCCGGCGAGCTGGACGAGTTGATCGATCCCCTAATCGCGCATGACCAGGCCGAGCGCCTTGCCGAAATCGAGTGACATGGACCGCCGCGCTGCGCTGGATTGGGCGTCGGGCGCATTGCGGGACATGGGCATCGAGGACGCGCGGCGCGAGGCGCGGCTGTTGCTGGACCATTGCACGGGATCGACAGCCGTCGATGGCCAGCCGTTGCAGCCGTCCGCGATCGCCGAACTGCAGGCGTTCATCGAGCGCCGCCGCAACAGCGAACCGGTGTCGCAGATCCTCGGCCAATGGGAATTCTGGAGCCTGCCGTTCTACGTGACTTCCGCGACGCTGACGCCGCGGCCGGACTCGGAGACGCTGGTGCAGGCAGCGCTTGACCTGCTGCCCGACCGCGGAGCGACGCTGCGGCTGCTGGATCTCGGCACCGGCAGCGGTTGCCTGTTGCTGGCGCTGCTGCACGAACTGTCGGCGGCGCGCGGCCTGGGCGTCGACAGGAGTCCGGAGGCGCTCGCCGTCGCGGAACGCAATGCTTCGGCGCTCGGCCTGGCCGATCGCGCGCAATTCGCCCTCGGCGACTGGGCCGGGGGATTGAGCGGCAGCTTCGATCTCATCGTCAGCAATCCGCCCTACATTCCCGGGGATGAAATTCCCAGGCTGATGCCGGAAGTGTCGCGGCATGAACCGCGGATCGCTCTCGATGGCGGCGTTGACGGCCTGGATTGCTACCGGCAAATGGCGCCGCAGATTGCAGCGCGGCTGGCACCGGGCGGGCTGGCGCTGCTGGAGGTCGGGCAGGGACAGGCTGACAGTGCCGCGGCGATTCTGGCCGCTGCCGGGCTCGAGCTGGCCGGCGTCAGGGCCGATCTGGGCGACCGTAAACGTTGCGTAATTTTCCGGAATGATAAGTAATAACAGCGATTTACATAGCTTTGGACGGTATCAAAAAAACATTTGGCAAGCCCTGACCTGCCGCGTAGGGTGACGGCGTTAAAGAACGAACCCGTAGGGGTCGAGCGCCGTGAAGGCGCCTTTTCGTTCCCCATTCGTCGATCCGGATCAGCAGCGGCTTGTGCCGCCTCCCAAAGATGGCGGCGCTGATTGCGGTAATAGGGGCAAGAGCCGGCCAGCACGAGTGAAGGTGATATGAGACAAGGTCAGAACAACAGGCGTTCGCGCGGCCGTGGCCAGCGACGCCAACACCAGAATCCGCGTCAACAGACCTTCGATTCCAATGGGCCGGATGTGCGCATCCGCGGCAACGCCTATCAGGTCCTCGAGAAATACCTGGCCATGGCCCGCGATGCCACGGCCGCCGGCGACCGCATCGCCGCCGAGAACTTCTACCAGCATGCCGAGCACTACTTCCGCATCGTCAACGCCAATGGCGAGCAGCAGGGCGCCAACGGCCGGATGCGGCCGAACGGTCCCGGCAATGACGGGCAAGAAGGCGACGGCCAAGCGTCTGATGGTGGCGAGCAGCAGCCGCCTCAGGAGGCCGAAGTTTCCGTGCGCAAGCCCAACGGTTCCTCGGTGCCGCCCGGCATGGGCGACCAGCCGGATACCGACGACAATACCCAGAACTGACCGTCCTCAGGCATTTTTGCCGGCCTGCAGTTAACCCGCTCGATCTTAAGAGCTTTCTGACGATTTCAATTTCGGCCTGCGCCAGCCCGCCGCTCTTGCGCCGCGGCTGAGCCGCCCCATATCCAGCCCAGGACGACGACTCCATTGCATCGTCCCGGCGTGCCTGATGGGGCGCGGGGACAGAGGGCGGAAGAGATGGACATCGAGAAATATACCGAGCGCTCGCGCGGCTTCCTGCAGGCTGCGCAAACCCTAGCTCAGCGGAGCGGCCATCAGCGGCTGACTCCCGAGCATCTTCTCAAGGTACTCCTGGACGATCGCGAAGGCCTGGCGGCCAATCTGATCCGCGCCGCCGGCGGCGATCCCGCGCGCGCCCTCGGCGCGGCCGAAGCGGCGCTCAGCAAGATTCCGCAGGTCGAAGGCGCCGGCGCCGGCCAGCTCTACATGGCGCCGGAAACCGCGCGCCTGTTCGAGCAGGCAGAGAAACTGGCGGACAAGGCCGGCGACAGCTTCGTCACCGCCGAACGGCTGCTGCTCGCCCTGGCGATGGCCAGCGGCACGCCGGCGGCCGACGCCCTGAAACAGGCGGGAATCACCGCCCAGTCGCTCAACGCGGCAATCAACGATGTGCGCAAGGGCCGCACGGCCGAATCCGCCTCGGCGGAAGACAGCTATGACGCGCTGAAGAAATACTCCCGCGACCTCACCGCCGCGGCGCAGGAGGGCAAGCTCGATCCGGTGATCGGCCGCGACGAGGAAATCCGCCGCACCATCCAGGTTCTCG
The DNA here is from genome assembly GCA_963810485.1 of uncultured Alphaproteobacteria bacterium. Classification (GTDB taxonomy): domain Bacteria; phylum Pseudomonadota; class Alphaproteobacteria; order Dongiales; family Dongiaceae; genus DATKFM01. The sequence continues at coordinate 866,923 of CAWENQ010000004.1, read as the reverse complement.
CCCGCCGCACCAAGAACAATCCCGTGCTGATCGGCGAACCCGGCGTCGGCAAGACCGCCATCGTCGAAGGTCTGGCCCAACGCATCGTCAAGGGCGACGTGCCCGAAGGCCTGCGGGACAAGCGGCTGATGTCGCTGGATCTCGGCGCGCTGATCGCCGGCGCCAAGTTCCGCGGCGAATTCGAGGAGCGGCTGAAGGCGGTGCTGCAAGAGATCTCCGCCGCCGCCGGCGAGATCGTGCTGTTCATCGACGAACTGCACACGCTGGTCGGCGCCGGCAAGGCCGAAGGCGCCATGGATGCCTCCAACATGCTGAAGCCGGCGCTCGCGCGCGGCGAGCTGCATTGCGTCGGCGCCACCACGCTGGACGAGTACCGCAAGCATATCGAGAAGGACGCGGCGCTGGCCCGCCGGTTCCAGCCGGTGTTCGTGTCCGAGCCGAACGTGGCGGACACCATCTCCATCCTGCGCGGCCTGAAGGAGAAGTACGAGCTGCATCACGGCGTGCGCATCACCGACGGCGCGATCGTCGCCGCGGCGACGCTGTCCAACCGCTACATCACCGACCGCTTCCTGCCGGACAAGGCGATCGACCTGATCGACGAGGCGGCCAGCCGCCTGCGCATGGAAGTGGATTCCAAGCCCGAGGAGATCGACGAGCTGGACCGGCGCATCATCCAGCTCAAGATCGAGCGCGAGGCGTTGAAGAAGGAAAGCGACGCGGCATCCCAGGAGCGGCTGAAAAACCTGCTGGACGAAATCACGCAGCTCGAATCCCAGTCGGCGGAAAAGACCGCCCGCTGGCAGAAGGAAAAGGACAAGCTGCAGGGCGCGCAGAAGCTGAAGGAACAGCTTGAGCATGCCCGCGTCGAGCTGGAGCAGGCGCAGCGCCGCGGCGACTGGACCCGCGCCGGCGAGCTGACCTACGGCCAGATTCCCGAACTCGAGCGCAAGCTGAAGGAAGCGGAAATCGTCGGCGGCGACCAAATGCTGAAGGAAGAGGTTACCGAAGACGAGATCGCCCAGGTGGTCTCGCGCTGGACCGGCGTGCCCGTCGACCGCATGCTGGAAGGCGAGCGCGAGAAGCTGCTGCAAATGGAAAAGGCGCTGAGCGCCCGGGTCATCGGCCAGGAGGAGGCGATCACGGTCATCTCCGACGCCGTGCGCCGCGCCCGCGCCGGCCTGCAGGATCCCAACCGACCCATCGGCTCGTTCCTGTTCCTCGGCCCCACCGGCGTCGGCAAGACCGAACTGACCAAGGCGCTGGCCAATTTCCTGTTCGATGACGAGCAGGCGATGGTGCGCATCGACATGTCCGAATACATGGAGAAGCACGCGGTGTCGCGGCTGATCGGCGCACCCCCGGGCTATGTCGGCTATGAGGAGGGCGGCGCCCTCACCGAAGCGGTGCGCCGGCGGCCCTACCAGGTGATCCTGTTCGACGAGGTCGAAAAGGCCCACCCCGATGTGTTCAACGTGCTGCTGCAGGTGCTGGATGACGGCCGCCTGACCGACGGCCAGGGCCGCACGGTGGATTTCAAGAACACGCTGATCATCCTGACCTCGAACCTCGGCAGCGAGATTCTCGCCAACCAGCCCGAGGGGCAGGACTCCTCCGCCGTGCGCGATCAGGTCATGGAAGTGGTGCGCGGCGCCTTCCGGCCCGAGTTCCTCAACCGGCTGGACGACATCCTGCTGTTCCACCGGCTGACCCGCGCCCAGATGAGCGGCATCGTCGATATCCAGCTCAAGCGGCTGCAGGCCCTGCTGACCGACCGCAAGATCACGCTGAAGCTCGACGACCGCGCCCGCACCTGGCTGGCCAATGCCGGCTATGACCCGGTCTATGGCGCCCGGCCGCTGAAGCGGGTGATCCAGCGCGAACTGCAGAATCCGCTGGCCGGCATGATCCTGGCCGGCCAGATCCGCGACGGCGAAACCGTCCGGGTCGCCGTGCTCGACGGCAAGCTGTCCCTGAACGGCAAGCTGGCGGCGGCGGCCGAATAACCGCCTCGCCCCCGGGCAAAGGCCGCAAATATAAGGAATTGCGGCCTTTTTTCCTGTCGCTGGCCGGGTTTAGGGGCCGTTATACCACCTGCCGGACGTAGGGTATGGGGGGTGATTCTTCGCTCTTGCCTTCAAGCGGGTAGAATTGGGATACTCGGGCATCATTCTGTTTCGGACCGCCGACCTGCCGACCTTCGGGGCTGTTAGATCGTTGCCGTTCCAATCCACAGTCTGATGCGTCGCATATGGGATGCGGCGCCACCCCGCTTACTCGGAGAACTGAAATGCCAATCGGCACCGTCAAATGGTTCAACAGCACCAAGGGTTATGGTTTCATTAAGCCGGACAACGGCGGCGCGGATGTGTTCGTGCACATTTCCGCTGTCGAGCGCGCCGGCATGGGAAACCTGGCCGAAGGTCAGAAGGTTTCCTACGAGGAGCAGCGCGATCCCAAGCGCGGCAAGACCTCGGCGGAAAATCTGAAGGCGGTCTAACCGTCGACAATTTCGCTTTTGGACGCTAAAGGGAGGCACCGGATGACGATCCGGTGCCTCTCTTCTTTTTTCACACTGGCCTGCGCTCGGCTTGGCGCGGCCCGCCTCTCTTTCGCATAAGGAGCCGCCATGGCCTTCAAGCCCAATTACAACCAGGAACGCCGCGAGCGCGACCGCCTCAAGGATCTGCGCAAGGCGGAGAAGCAGCAGCGGCGCGACGAAGCGGCGGCAAAGCGCAAGGCCGAGCGCGAAGGCACTCCGGCCGCCGGCGATGCTGTCGACCCGGTCGAAGAATTGCGATAGCTGGAGCAGATCCGATGGCCCGTAAAAAGCCTCCCGTCGACAAGGGAGTTGTCCTGTTCGACGTCGTCTATGAGGACGGCGTCCGCACCTCCAATCGCAAAGTGCCGGCCGCCAACCTGGGCGGGCTCGACGGCGACGAACCCGCGCGCGCCTTTATCGAGGAGCAGGACCGCAAGATCGGCGCCATGTCCGGCAATCCGCGCGCCCCGATCAAATCGATCACGCGCTCGCCGCAGTAGTCGCCTCGGCAAATGCCGCGCGATGCATATTGACTCCATTCGCACGGAAGCGTAGAAGCTCGCCCCCATGTCGAACGTGAAGACCATAGCCATGCAACTGCTGAGCCGCGATCCACAAGATCTGCGGAGCGGGCATCTCTATGTCTATGCGGGCGGTGCGGATGGCTTGCCGATGCGTTAAGCATTCGGCCATAGCCGATCAGGCAAACCGCCCGGAGAACTCCGCGGCGGTTTTTTTATTGCCTTGCGTGGACAAGGCAGCGAGCGAGCGATGATGAAGCGATTGACCAGATTTCGCATGGGCAGGGATACCGGTGAATCCAGCGCGCTGTAAACGCGCCGCTCTCTCCGAGCTCTGTCGGTTCGACTCCAACTCCATGCACCAAGGTTCTGTGGTGACGGTAGCTCAGCTGGCCAGAGCGCCGGAATGTGGCTCCGGAGGCCGCGGGTTCGACTCCCGTCCGTCACACCAGCTTGTTTCAGAAGTTCACGCCGGTCCGGGTTTATGCCGCTCGCGCCCCCCTCGCAGAGCGCCCCGGGCCGGCGGGGGCGTGGATTTCTCCGACACCGTCAATCATTGCGGCCGTGGTGTGATTGGCAAACACGACAGTCTCAGAAACTGTAGCGCACACCGCGCACCTGCAGGTTCAAGTCCTGCCGGCCGCACCAAACTTTCTCGGTCACGCCGCGTCGTGGAAAATGATGCCGAGCGTGTGGCGTTGGCCGCTGCGCAGGCGGCTGATGCCGTGGCGCATGTTCACGCGGTAGATGCCGCGGCTGCCCTGCACCGGCCGCTGATGCACGGCGAAGATCACGCCGTCACCCTGACGCAGCGGCACCACCTCGGCGCGCGACTGCATGCGCGGCCGCTGCTCGGTAAGGACGAACTCGCCACCGGTAAAGTCCTCCTCCGGCCGCAACAGCAGGATCGCGAGTTGCAGCGGAAACACATGCTCGCCATAGAGATCCTGGTGCAGGCAATTGTAGTCGCCGGGTCCATAGCGCAGCAGCAGCGGCGTCGGCCGCGTCTGCCCCGCGGCGTGGCAGCGCTTGAGGAAGGTTTCATGCGTATCGGGAAAGCGCGCCGCGATCTTCATCGCCTGGTGCCAGCGGTTGGCGATTGGCGCGAGCTTTGGATAGAACGCCGCGCGCAGTGCCGCGACATCAGGCGGCAGCGGGTAGCTGAAATATTTGTACTCGCCGCGGCCGAAGCCATGGCGCGCCATGACGATGCGGCTGCGGAAGCGGCGCTCGTCGTCGTAGAGCGTTGCCAGCGCGCGGCAAGTCTCGGGCGGTAACAGCCCCTCGATTACGGCGCAGCCCTGGGAGTCGAGATCGGCCGATACCCGCTGCCAATCGAATGCTCCTACGCGATCCGGCATTGCCACTGTTGGCGCTTCGCCCGGCGAACGCCGTGCCGTTGCCAGGCGCGCGCTCATTCGCCATCCACCATGCAGGCGCCCAAGGGCAAGGCGGTGACGGTCTGATAGAAAGTCATGTTCTTGCCGCCCAGCTTCACATCCAGCCGCCCGCGCAGTTGATGCTCGCCCAGACGCCAGACGGCGCCGCCGGTCGTTCCATGGCCGCCGCTACAATCCAGCCGGAATGAAGCTTGCTGTACCGCGCGGCTCTCCGGATCGAGCTTGCAATCCCGGAGCGCCACGTGATGCAGGACCGGGAAGCGGACGAAGAGCTCGTCCTCCGACAGGCATTTCTCCTCCCGCGTGGTGGCGTAGCGGAGGTTCTCTTCCAGATGGGGCATGCCGATCTCGGTGATGATCGCATAGAGCCGCGTCGCAGGAACATCCGCCGCCCGCGCTGGAAGAGCCACCGGCGTTGCAAGGCTCGCCAAAATGCAGATGAACAACGCACACCAGGCCGCCCGATGGAGCGTCATGTTCGCATCCCTCAGATTTGGTTACCAAGTCTCGGATAGTACGCGCGCCCGCGAACGGCCACACTCCGTTTCTTGCGCCCAAATTCTCAGAAACCCCCGCAGCTTGGCAGGGACCGGGGGCTGGACTAACGTCCCCTCCAATCAACAAAGGGAACAGGCGACATGGCAACCGAAGAAGCCAAGAAACCCGGCGGCGCGGCGAAGCTGGTAATCCGCAATATCGGTCTGCTGCTGAGCGGCGATCTGAACCGGCCGATCCTGGATGCCGACACCATCGTCGCCGTCGGCGGCAAGATCGCGGCGGTCGGCAAGGCCAAGGATCTGGACCAATCGGGCGCCGCCACCATTGTTGACGCCAACGGCACCGCCGTGGCCCCCGGCCTGATCGACAGCCATGTGCATCCCGTCTTCGGCGACTGGACGCCGCGGCAGCAGCAACTCAACTGGATCGACAGCTTCCTCCATGGCGGCGTCACCACCATGATCTCCGCCGGCGAGGTGCATCTGCCCGGCCGACCCAAGGATGTAGTCGGCGTCAAGGCGCTGGCCATCACCGCCCAGCGCGCCTTCGACGGTTTCCGGCCCGGCGGCGTCAAGGTGCATGCGGGTGCACCAGTGATCGAGAAGGGCATGGTGGAGGAGGACTTCAAGGAAATGGCCGCGGCCGGCGTGAAGCTGCTCGGAGAAGTAGGCCTCGGCAGCGTCAAGGCGGGAGACGAAGCCAAGCGGATGGTGGCCTGGGCGCGCAAATACGGCATCCAGAGCACGATCCATACCGGCGGGCCCTCCATCCCCGGCTCGGGCCTGATCGACAAGGATGTGGTTCTGGAAGCGGACGCCGACGTGATCGGCCATATCAATGGCGGCCACACCGCGCTGCCGCTGGACCAGATCCGCTGCCTCTGCGAGCAATGTGGCCGCGCCATCGAGATCGTCCATAACGGCAACGAGGCGGCGGCGCTTTATGCGCTGCGCACCGCCGATGAGATCAAGCAGCTCGACCGCGTCATCCTCGGCACGGATTCGCCGGCGGGATCGGGTGTGCAGCCCTTGGGCATCCTGCGCATGATCGCCATGCTGAGCGCGCTTGGCGATGTGCCGGCGGAGATCGCCTTCTGCTTCGCCACCGGCAACACCGCCCGCCAGCGGAAGCTCGATTGCGGCCTGATCGAGGTGGGCCGCGTCGCCGATTTCGTCATCATGGACAGGGCCCAGCACACCGCCGGCAGGGACATTCTGGAAAGCGTCGGCATGGGCGACATCCCGGGCGTCGGCATGACCATCATCGACGGCATCGTCCGAACCCAGCGCAGCCGCAACACCCCGCCGGCGACCAAGGTGCCGGAGGTGGTGGGCACATGATATTGAACGTTCATAGTTGCGCTATATCGCGAGGGAAATCGGATGCGTGACCAGCTGCTGATGAAAGCGACGGCGATCAAGATCGCGCAGATCTATGTGCCGGCCGCGCTGCGCAAGCCGGTCGATCCCAAGAAGGTGGAGGAACTCGCCATGAGCATCGCCGAGAACGGCCAGCAGGAGCCGATCCTCGTCCGTGCGGACAAGGAGCGCTTCGTGCTGGTCAGCGGCCTGCATCGCCTCGAAGCCTGCCGCGCTCTCGGCGAGACCACCATCTACGCCAATCTGGTGCAGGCCCGGAAGCACTAATGTGCGTTCGCGCACATTCGAATCGTTCCTTTTCTATATTGTCTTCCTCGCTTTAGCGCCAGGGTATGCACACACAGCGCGAATGGTGAAAACCAGCGCCCATCAGTTAAGATTGACCCCTCGCCCCCACGAAGTGGGGGAGAGGGCAGGGTGAGGGGGTGCCAGAGGCGTATGCGATGCATCCAAAGAACTTGCCCGTGTCAGAGCTAGTTGCGCGACCCCTCACCCTGACTCTCTCCCCGCAAGCGGGGCGAGGGGACTATCTAATAAATCCCTAGATATGTGCAGGCCCTAGCGCTTTTGCGGGGACTACAACCGAGGGTACCTGAAGGGACATGGACTTTACTCTTGCAGCCAATGCCGCCAGCGGAGGCGATCATGACTAGTGAGAACAAATCGCCGAAGATCGTCTGGGCGAGCGGCGATGCCTATGAGCCCTATGTCGGCCGCTGGAGCCGGCTGGTGGCGCGGGATTTCTTTGCCTGGCTCGGATTGCCGAAGAAGCTGCGCTGGCTCGATGTCGGCTGCGGCACCGGCGCGTTGTCGAGCACTATCCTCGAGACGGCGGATCCGTCATCGGTGCATGGCGTCGATCCGTCCGAGGGCTTCCTCGCCAATGCGCGCCGCTATGTCAGGGATCCGCGCGCGCGCTTCGACATCGGTAATGCCATGGAGCTGCCGGTGGAGAGCGCCGCCTATGATGCGGCCGTGTCCGGCCTGGTCCTCAACTTCGTGCCGAAGCCGGAGCAGGCGATGGCGGAAATGCACCGGGCTGTCGTGCCCGGTGGCACGGTCGCGCTCTATGTCTGGGACTATGCCGGCGAGATGCAGATGATGCGCCGCTTCTGGGATACCGCGGTGGCGCTTGATCCCTCGGCGGAGAAATTTGCCGAAGGCGCGCGCTTCCCGATCTGTAAGCCCGAGCCGCTGGAGTCGCTGTTCCGCGCCGCGGGATTCAAGGACGTGGCGGTGCGCGCCATCGACGCACCGACCGTATTCCGCGATTTCAACGACTACTGGACGCCGTTCCTCAGCGGGCAGGCGCCGGCGCCCGGCTACAATATGTCCCTGAGCGAAGATCGCCGCGCTGCGCTCCGCGATCGCTTGCGCACCACGCTGCCAATCGAGAGCGACGGCGGCATCCATCTCATCGCACGGGCGTGGGCGGTGCGTGGGGTGAAAGCGTAGACATTCAAGACTCCACATATCGTCATCCCGGGGCCGTCGCGTCAGCGACGGAGCCCGGGACCCAAGCACACGAAACCATCGGAGTGATCTCTCCGCCGCCCGGTGTTCATGGGTCCCGGACAATCTCGCCGCGCTTCGCGCTGTGCGAGATTTCCGGGATGACAAAACATGGGAGCACGAACTTGACATTGCGGAAAATAAACCTATACTGGTATTGCCGACCGCGACGCTTGGCCCCGATTTTGGACATTGTGTATCCGTCTATTCCTCGACCGCCGTCGCAGCGGTTGAGTTTGCTTACGTGAGCTCCGTCGCTGCTCCTTGCGCCGGCCCCTCCCTACCCTCCCCCGACAAGAGGCGGGGGAGGGGAAGCCAAGTGCAGAGTTTGTTTCTGATGGAAGGGGAGGGGGCGACGCGCCGGCGCAGGAATTCCCTTGCATGGCATCGTTCCGCAAAATCAGGGTCCCCCGGGATTCGCGCATTCTGGCGAAAACGCCTTGCGGCATAGCCGCTTAGCTATGCGGAAAATGCCGGAAAATACCCGCGAATCCTGCCGCTGCCGCAAACCGGGCGGCGTTACGCCAGCCGGCGGAGCAGCGCCAGGAAATCCGCCTGCTCATCCGCGGACAGCGGCGACAGGGTCTTCCGGGTGATGGCGCTGGCGTGGGCGAGGGATTTCTCCACCGCCTGCCGACCTTTCTCCGTGAGAGCGACGACGCGCCGCCGCCCGTCGCCGGGATCGGCGCGTGTCTCGATCAGATGGAGTTTCATCAGCCGGTCGACCACGCCCTTGATGGTGGCGCCATCCATGGCCGTGCGCCGGCCCAGCAGGTTCTGTGAAGTGGGTCCGCCCTCATAGAGTTTCGCCAGCGCGGCCCAGCGGGTCGGCGTGATCTCCCTGTCGATATGCCGGGCGAAGATCGCCACATGCCGCTGGCTGGCGCGCCGCAGGATGAATCCGACCTGCTCCTCGAGGCGGTAGTCGGCCGCGCCATTGCTCCGCCGCGGCCGCGCCGCCGGCGCCGCCGTTATGTCGCCGGCCGGAGCTTCCGGCTCAGCGGAGACCGTCTTCGCCCTTGATCTCATGCTTCTGCAATCCGCCGACCCGCGGCAGCGGCCGTCCGCTGTCGGTGACGGCAATGGCGACCAGGATCTCGTTGGCCCGCGGCGCATCGGCGACCCGCACTTCGACCGCGTCGAAATGGCTGCGCACGAAGGCGGCGTCCTTGTGGCCGAGCGGCACATCGACAGGCGTGCCCGGCCCGCCGCGCTTCTTGGCCGAGGGGATCAGCGCGGCGCCCTTCTCCAGCACGGCGCGCACGGGCTTGCCCATCTGGGGATGGAGGATCGCCGCCGCATGTTCCAGCTCGCCGTTCTCCCCGACGATCGCCGCCTTGCCATAGCTCTCCGCCTTGCCGCCGGGAATGCCCAGCGCCTCGACGCAGCGTTTGGTCAGCAGCGCGCCCAATTCCTCGCCGATATCCATCAACGGTTTCAGCTCCTGCACGAACTGACCTGCGTAAGGATTTTCGATAACAGCGACGGCGGTGGCCTTGCGCGTCGGCGGCGACACCGGCTTGCCCATCTCCTGTTGCGTCTCTTCCACGCTGACGATGATCTTGCGAATCTTGGCGCTCATCGCAGCCCATCCTCCCCCTTGATCTCGCTGGCCTTGAGCCCGCCGGCGCGGTCATGGACGCGGGCGCCCGTGCTCATCGTGAGAATGAACACGATCTCGTCCTCCCGCGGCGCGTCGGGCAGGCCCACCTCCATGGCGCCGAAATGGCTGCGCACATAGGCGGCATTGATATGGGCCAGCGGCACGTCCAGACGCGCGCCGGCGCCGCCGACCTTCTTGGTCGAGGGCACGATCGCCTTGGTGCCGCCCAGCACGTCGCGCATGCCATAGCCGCCGGGCGCATGCCACAGCGCGCCATGCTCGATCTCGCCCGCCGTGCCGACGATGGCGCCCTTGCCGTAGGCCTCGATCTCCTTCGGCTTCACGCCCATGGCTGAAATCAGGCGCTTGGCCATCTCCACGCCCAGCGGCTCCAGATCCTTCATGAAGGGTTGGATGTCAGGCTCGTAGCGGCCGGCGAAGGGATTGCGGATCACGGCGAGGCACGCGCCTTGCTTGAACGGCTTGGCTGCCGCCGGCCCCCCTTCATGGATAATTTCCTCGACGACGGTGGCGAATTTTCGGACTTCGACTTTCGGCATGAACAACCTCTAGGCGGCGCGCAACAGACGGATGTCGTTGCTGCAGATCTTGTTGTGGCCGCGCAGCAGCAGTACGGCGCCGAATATCAGCCCGGCCTGCCGCAGCTCCTCGGCCTTGGCCATGCCGGCCTGCAGCGCGGCGCGGATATCGGACTCGAACAGCCTGCCGACATTCAAGGTGACCAGCCGGTCGCCGAGATCGCTGTCGGGATCGATCTCGCTGGCAGGCACCCGGCGGATCGCCTGATGGCCGGGCAGGTCGACTTCATTGGCGATGATCGTCGCAGCCGCGTCGGCCGCGGCAGCGGTTGCCGCCAGCACTGTGACGGCATCGGCGATGCCGAAGGAAAAACTGCGGCCGCCGGAGCCCTTTGTCGCAGCACCCGAGGTGGCAATGCCGCGCACGGGCATGTCCGCCGTCAGCATCACCGTGCCGTCCAATGCCGGTGCGCGCAGATTGCCGACCACGCCGCAGCTCAGCTTTTCTCCGTGGGACAGGTGAAACGCGATATCGCCGCCATCATTGACATAGGCCTTGGCCAGATCGCGCCCAGCCAGCATCGCCGTCAGCACGTGATCGGCGACGGCCCCGGCAACGGCGGCCATCGGCGTTATGAATCCCTCGGCGTAGGGTTCGCAGGCTGCCTGCATGCGGCGGGCGATCGGGCCGCGCAGGCCCCCTGCTTGACCTTCCCCCGCGTCGCGAAGGAGGGGAAAGCGCAGTTGGGGCAGCTCTTTCACAAGACCCGGCAGCACATCGGCGAACGCCGTCGTTGCCTGCCGGTAGGCCGCCGCGACTTCACGCGCCTCGCCCCAGGCCTCGACGATCAGGTCGATCGGCCCATGCTGCAGATGCAGCCGGCGGCCGTCGGGGAGGAGAGCGGCGAGCGGATTCATCGCGCTGCTCCCAGCTGCGGCGTCAGCGGCCAGGGATGGGCCGGCGTCCAGGGAATGGTCTTCACCCGCTCGAGGTTGCGGATCGACTCCACCGGCCGGATGAAGTCGCCATGGCCGCCCAGCGCCAGATAATCCGCACGGCTCATGGTGAACTCGATCGGTCCGACGATGGCCGGCGTCGGCACATAGCCGAAGGAATTGTCGGGCATCGTCGTCACGTCCACCATGTAGGTGATGCCACCGCCGGGCCAGACATAGACCGGCGCACCGCCCGAGGTAACCCGCGTCAGAGCATCCCGCACGGAGCGCGTGAGCCGCACGGGATTCTCCGTCACACCGGCTCGCAGGCTGCCGCCGGCGCCGGCCATGAACAGCACCGTGCAGAGCGCCGGCTCGCAATTCTCGCCGATGCGATCGACAACTGTCGTGATGGCCGGCGGCATGTCGGCCGGCTGCGGCATCAGGTCCTGATCCAGCACGAACCAGGCCGCATGTTCCCCCGTCGTGGATACCATCAGCAGCTTCAGGCCGGGCCAGGCGGTCTTGGGATCGATCTTCTCGATGATGTTCAGCGGCTCGGTGATGTCCGTGCCGCCCCAGCCGGTGCCGGGATTGGCCACCTGGAAATAGCGGCCGGGCGTGGATTTCCGGCCCTTCACGCGGATGCCGGCGGGCCGCATATCGAGGAAGCGACCGGCCTGATGCTCGCTCAACACGCCGGTGATGTGGTCGTCGACGACGATGACCTCGTCGGCATGGCCGTGCCATTGCTTGGCGAAGATGCCGATGGTGGCGGAACCGCAGCCGACGCGCATGCGCTCCTCGGCGGCGCCGTTGATGACCGGTGGCTTGCCGCCCTGCACCGTCAATGTGGCGCCGCCATCGACCGTCATCTCCACCGCGCCCTTGTTGCAGAGCGTCAGCATGGTGTCGCAGGTGACTACGCCTTCCTTCTTGCTGCCGCCGGTGAGATGGTGGACGCCGCCGAGCGACAGCATCTGCGAGCCATACTCGGCGGTCGTGACATGGCCAACCTGCTCGCCCTTCACCCGCACCGCCGCCTGCTCCGGGCCGACATAGCGGTCGGTGTCGATCTTCACCTTGACGCCGCAGTACGAGAAGATGCCCTCGGTCACCACCGTCACCATGTCGACGCCGTCGACCTGCGCGGAGACGATGAACGGCGCCGGCTTGTAGTCGGGATAGGTCGTGCCGGCGCCGATGCCCGTGATGAAGCTGTTAGGCCCGGGCACCAGGGCGCCGTCCCATTTGCCTTCCATGAACGGCACCATGCGGCCGTCCTGGTCGATCGTGCGCTGGGCCACGACGAACGGGTCCATGCGCGCCAGCTTGCCGGCGATGTTGCCATAGCGGTCGCAGGCGCCGGTCTTGCCGAGCCGGATTCGGCAGAGCACGGGGCAGGCGTCGCAAGTGACGATGTCGTCGCTCTTGGCCTTGGCGGCCGCCAGCGCCGATTCCTCGGGCGTGTCGGTGGAGGCGACGGGATCATTCTCGTTGCCGCTCATGAAGATTTCCCCCGGCTCAGGATCGCGGCGCGCACCCGGTCGGGTGTCGCCGGCACGCGGCGGATGCGCACGCCGATGGCGTCATGGATGGCGTTCATGATTGCCGGTGCTGTCGGGATGAGCGCCTGTTCGCCGATGCCCTTGGCGCCGAACGGGCCGACCGGCGAGGCGTCCTCGATCAGGATCGAGGTCACCGGCGGCATGTCGCCGGCAGTCGGCACGAGGTAGTCATGCAGATTCTCGCCACGGCCCGGCGTGAATTCCTCCATCAATGCAAGGCCCAGGCCCTGGGCGACCCCGCCTTCGATCTGTCCTTCAATCAATGTCGGATTGATGGCGCGGCCGACATCGTGGGCGGCGACCAGGTTCACCACCTTCACCGTGCCCAGCTCCATGTCGACCTCGATCTCCGCCAGGTGCGCGCCGAAGCCATAGACTGCGTAGGGGTGGCCCTGGCCGTTTTCATCCAGCGGGCTGGTGGGCGGGTTGAACGTTTCCTCCGCCTTCAGCACATAGCCGCTATTGTCCGCGGGCATCTCGGCGAGATTCAGCGCCTGCTCGCGACTGCCGTCGCGAACGATCACCTTGCCATCGCCGAACTGCAGCCGCGCCCCATCGCCCGCGTTCGCGGTGCGCAGGATCGCCGCGCGCAACGCCTGCGCCGCCAACTCAGCCGCCTTGCCTGTGACGAAGGTCTGCCGCGAGGCCGAGGTCTTGCCGCAATCGGGCGTCAGATCGGTATCGGCGGAGATCAGGTCGATGCTTTCCAGCGGCGCGCCGAGGGCGTCGGCGAAGATCTGCGTCACCACGGTGTTCGAGCCTTGGCCGATGTCGACAGCGCCCTGATGCAGCGAGAGCCGGCCATCCGCCTTGAGGCCGGCGCGAATGGTCGAGGGGTTCGGCAGCGAGGTATTGCCGCAGCCATACCACATGCCGGCGACGCCGACGCCGCGGCGCAGCTTGGCGCCATTGCGTCCGTTGAATTGCTTCACCTCGGCGCGAGACGATCGCCAATGCGGGCGCAACGCTTCGAGACAGGCGCGGATGCCGACACCGGCGCCCAGTACCTGTCCGGTCACCGTCGGCTGATCGGCGGTCAGCGCGTTCCGGATGCGGAACTCGAGACGGTCGATGCCGAGCTTATCGGCGAGGTCGTCGAAGAGCTGCTCCTGCGCCAGCGTCGCCTGAGGCACACCGAAGCCACGGAACGCACCGGCCGGAACGAGATGCGTGTGAATGGCGCGGGTCAGCGCGCAGTAGTGGGGCACGAAATAGGGACCCGAGGCATGCACCGGCACCCGGTTCGCCACCGTCGGGCCCCAGGAGGAGTAGGCGCCGGTGTTGAAATCGCCGGCAAAATCGATGGCCTGCAGCTTGCCGTCGCGCGACGCGCCGATGCGCAGGCGGATGCGCGAGGGGTGGCGCTTGGTCGTGCACATGATCGACTCGGGCCGCGTATAGACCATGCGCACCGGCTTCTTGGTCAGCCAGGCCGCCAGCGCGATGAAGGGCTGCACTGACATGTCGAGCTTGGAGCCGAAGCCGCCGCCGACCGCGCTCGGCAGGATGCGCACCTGCTCCGGCGAGATCTCCAGCAGCTTGGCGATATCGTCGCGATTCATGTAGGGCGCCTGCGTGCAGACCTGCAGCTCCAGCCGGTCGCCGACGCGCCGCGCGAATCCGGCCTCCGGTTCGATATAGGCATGCTCGACAAAGCCGGTTTCGAACTCGCCCTCGACCACCATGTCGGCGGATGCCAGCGCCGCTTCCGCATCGCCCTTGATGACGCGGCCGCGGGTCAGGATGTTGCCGGGCCGGTTCGGCTGCACCAGGTCGGCGCTGTCGGCCATCGCGGACTCGATCGTGCGCAGCGCCGGCAAGAGCTGCCAGGTCACCGGGAAATTCGTCAGGTCCAGCGCCTCGATCGCCTCGGCGTTGCCGACGACGGCGGCGATCGCTTCGCCGCGATAGCGCACCTCGCCGCGGGCGAAGATCGTCTGGTCGGCAAAGGGGGCGATCGGGCCGTAGCAATCCTCCGTCGGCACGTCGCGCGGCGTCAGCACCCGCAGGATGCCCGGATTGCCGGCCACATAGGCCGGGATATCGCCCAGCATGAAGCGGGCACGGTCGTGGGGCGAGCGCACGGCGCGCAGCAGCAGGCAATCCTTCGGCGCTTCGTCGGCGCCAAAGATGTCGGTGCCGTCCACCTTGCGCCGGCCATCGAGCCGGATGATGCGGGCGCCGACGGCCTGGCCCGCCGCCAGGGAATTCGGCGCGACGCTGTGCGCGTCGGCCTCCATGATGGCCGCGACGATCTTGCGATAGCCGGTGCAGCGGCAAAGCACGCCGCCGATGGCGTCCATGGTCTCGGCCTCGGTCGGCTTGGGCTTGCGGTCCAGCAACGCCGTCGCCGCCACCAGCATGCCGGGCGTGCAGATGCCGCATTGCGCCGCGCCATGGCGCAGGAAGGAATCCTGCAGGCGGCGAGTTGTCGCAGACGACTTCGAGAGGCCCTCGATCGTCTGCACGTCCTGGCCATCGAGCTGGCCCAGCGCGATCATGCAACTACAGGCGGGCGCGCCGTCCAGCAGCACCGTGCAAGCGCCACAATCCCCGGCGTCGCAGCCGACTTTGGTGCCCGTGAGGTTGAGCTTTTCCCGCAGCACCTGGGACAGCCGCGCCGTCTGCGGCGCGCTGACATGCACCTGCCGGCCATTGACCGTGAAATCCGTGGTGTCGGGCATGCGGTCCATGGCGCCTATCCGCCCACGCATTGCTCGATGGCGCGCGCCACCAGGGTGCGCGCGGCATCGCGGCGATACGAAGCTGTTGCCCGAACGTCGTCGATCGGCGACAGCGCCGCCAGATGTCCCGCCTCGACGAGATCGCCGAGACCGGGCTTGCAGGGCGCGCCGCGCAGCCGCTGCTCCAGTTCCGGCAGGCGGCGCGCCACTGCGGAGCAGGAGCCGACGGCGATGCGCGCCTGGGTCAACGGCGCCCTTGCCGTCGCGCTCGATCACCGCCGCCACCATGGCGATGGAGATGACCAGATACCGCCGCGCCCCCAGCTTCACGAAGGCCGAAGGCCCATCGATCGTCAGCGGCACGATGATGGCCGAGAGGATTTCGTTGGCTTTGCGTTCGGTCTTGCGATTGCCGGTAATGAATTCTGCGAGCGGCAGGCGCCGTGCGCCGGCGCGGGACAGCAGTTCCACTTCGGCATCCAGAGTCAGCAGCGGCGGCACGCCATCGGCGGCCGGAGAGGCGTTGCAGAGATTGCCGGCGATGGTGGCGCGGTTCTGGATCTGGATCGAGCCCACCTCCCGCGCTGCCGCTTTCAGCGCATCGAAGCAGGCGGGGAGCGGCGTGGCGATGAACTGGCTCCAAGTGGTGCCGGCGCCGATCCGCACATGTTCAGCCGTTGTCGTGATTCCGGCGATCTCGCCGATGCCCGTGATATCCAGCACCGGCACCGTGACCGTGCGCCCGACATGGGCCGGATAGAAGTCCGTGCCGCCCGCCAGAATCTGGACGTCGGGTGTTTCCAGGGCCTGGACCGCCTCGTCCAGGGTGCGCGCCCTAACATACATCGCGGTCACGCTGCCTCATCGTCGCCGTCCCAGCGCCCTCTTGTGCCGGGGCGATTATTCGTATGCAAATGATCTGCGCCGGGCCACGGGCTGTCAAGCAAAGGCGGGGAATTTGGCGCTGGCGCCGCGGCGGCGGGCAGGGGAGCATGATCGCGGATTTACCATGATTGCAGGCCGACTCTCACGCTCCCCGTATCATCATTCTTCGATTGCGGCCGCATTGGCCGCTGCCGCTGTGACATTTTCCGTGCCGGCGGCGGCGCACACCACCGAAGGCGGCATCGTGCTGCTGCTGCCGACAGCATACTACATTGCCGGCGGGACCGTCGTTGTCGCGCTGACATTCTTGCTTCTGCTGTTTGTTCCGGCGCGGCTGTTCCATTGCCTCGTTCGCTGGCGTAAGCCGCTAGGCAATTGGCCGGCGCTCCCGCCGCTGATCGGCAGCAGCATTTCCTTCGCGATCCTGATCGCGCTGCTGATCGCCGGGCTCATCGGCAGCCGCGATCCCCTGGCCAATCCGCTGCCGCTAGCAATTTGGACACTGTTCTGGATCGGGCTGACGATCCTGCAGGCGTTAGCAGGCGATATCTGGGCGGTCATCAATCCCTGGGTCGCGCCATACCGCCTCATCCTGCGTCTGCTGGGCCGTTCGGCCGATGGCGAGCCGCTGCTGCGCTACCCCGGATGGCTCGGCTATTGGCCAGCCGTGGTGGGCTTTCTCGCTTTCGGCTGGTTCGAGCTGGTCGATCCGGCGCCGGCCGATCCGGAGCGGCTGGCGTTCGCCGTGTTGATCTACACGGATATCACGCTCGTCGGCATGATCCTGTTCGGCGAGCGGGCGTGGCTGTCCAGGGCCGAATGCTTCTCGGTGTTTCTCGGCTTCGTCGCGCGGCTCTCGCCGCTGCAGCGATCCGGCGATGGACCAGGACGCTGGCGTTTCCGGGCGCGACCCTGGCGGAGGCCGGTGCCTTGCCGCTGAGCGGCGTGCTGTTCGTTCTGCTGACCCTCGCCACGGTGTCCTTCGACGGGCTGGACCGCACGTTCTGGTGGCTCGATCTCGGCGGCATCAATCCCCTGGATTTTCCTGGCCGCAGCGCGGTCATGGGGCAGAACAGCCTCGGTCTCCTCGCCATGTGGGCGGTGCTATCAGGCGCTTACGCAGCAGCGATCTGGCTGGGCAATCGGCTGGCGGGCAGCGGCGCGGACGCCGGAACCGTCTTCGGCGCTTTCGTCTTGTCGATCCTGCCGATCTCGCTCGGCTATCACTTCGCTCACTATCTAACGACGCTGATGGTGAACGGGCAGTATGCGATCCTGGCGCTGAACGATCCCTTTGCTCTTGGCTGGAACCTCTTCGGGCTCGAGGGACGCCACGTCATCGTCTCCTTCCTCGCCGACTTCGATTCGGTCGCCGTGATCTGGAAACTGCAAGCGGCGGCCGTGGTCGTCGGCCATATCCTGGCGCTGGCCATCGCCCACATGAACGCCGTGGAAAGATACGGCGCCACGCGGGCCGCATTCCTGAGCCAGCTACCGCTGGCGGTGCTGATGGTGGCCTATACCCTGTTCGGCCTCTGGCTGCTGGCGGCGCCGTCGGCCGGTTAGCCGCCGCTATGTTGTCAATTGCAGGGCTGCATGATCTATTTGCATGCAAATAGATCGGCGGAGACCCATCCGCCCGCAAACGGGAGAGGCGAAAATGACGGACAAAAAGATGGACTCGACGGGCAAGAAATCGCTCCTGACGTCGCGGCGCAAGCTGATCAAAGGCCTCGGCGCGGCGGCTGGGGCCAGCGCGGCGCTCGGGCTGATGCCCGGCTCCATGCGCTACATCCAGGCGCAGAGCTCGGCGCCGATCAAGATCGGCTTCCAGGCCCATCGCACGGGCATCGGCGCCTCCTATGGCCGCTGGTACGAGCGCACCTCCAATGCGGCGGTGAAGGCGATCAACGACGCCGGCGGCATCAACGGCCGGCCGGTCGAGCTGGTGATCGAGGACGACGCCACCGATCCCAAGCGCGGCGCCGAGGTGGTGGAGAAGTTCGCCACCGAGCACAAGGTCGACGTCGCCTTCGGCACCCTGTTCTCCCATGTGGTGATCGGCTCGGCCCCGGCGGCGGGCGAGCAGAAGCTGCCCTATTTCGTGGTCAGCGAAGGCCACCATGTCGCGTCGGGCACGCTGAACCGCTATGTCTTCCAGCCCGGCATCACCGACGTGAAATCCCAGGTGATCTCGATGGCGCCGTGGATCGCCGGCAATCTCGGCAAGAAAGTCACGATGATCTTCCCGGACTTCGCCTTCGGCCATGATCATCGCGACTACTTCTCCGAGGCCATCGCCAAGCAGGGCGGCTCGATCGCCGGCCTGATCGCGATCCCGCCGACGGAGACGTCGTTCACCCAGTACTTCGCGCAGATTCCGGCGGAGACCGAGGTGCATCTATCACGTGATGGTCGGGCCGGGCGTGCTCACCTTCGTCAAGGAGATGGGCGAGCATTTCGGCTCCACCCGGCCGCAGATGTTCGGCTTCATCGACTCCCTCGAGGCCGTCGATTTCGCCAGCCCGGGCCTGGAGTTCCTCGAGGGCACCTATTTCTGGGAAGCCTATCCGCGCTATGCCCAGGCCAACCAGAGCGAATACGACAAGGCCTACCGCGCCGCTGTCGGCGTCAACGAAGCGGGCGCCGCACGGAAGATCCGAAAGACGTCTCCACCTATTCCCACATGTTCGGCTGCTGGGAGACGCTTTACGTCATCAAGGCGGCGATCGAGAAAGCGGGCTATCAGGACGCCGGCCAGAAGCAGGCGCTGATCGAAGCGATCGAAGCCATGACCGACATCGCCGAAGGCGACGAGCATCCGCAGGGCGACAAGACGTTCAACGGCGCGATCCATCAGGCCTTCGGCCATCAGAACATCTCGAAGGTGGAAGGCCAAAAGCTGGTCGTCGCCCAC
Source organism: uncultured Alphaproteobacteria bacterium (assembly GCA_963810485.1). GTDB lineage: Bacteria > Pseudomonadota > Alphaproteobacteria > Dongiales > Dongiaceae > DATKFM01. The sequence goes on along the minus strand of CAWENQ010000004.1, from coordinate 847,939 downwards.
CGCACCTCGATCGAGGACGGGCTGTACGAGCCCGAAGCGGACTACACGAAGATGGCGCTGTAAGCGCTGGGTAGAAGCGTCACCAATGTTTGTCATCCCGGGGCCGCCACGTCAGTGGCGGAACCCGGGACCCAAGAACACGGAACCGTCCGAGATGTATTCGTTGCCGCTCGGTGTTCATGGGTCCCGGATAGTTGCGCTTCGCGCGCCTTCCGGGATGACAATGTTTGACGGTTTCGGCGCATTGCTATGAGCTTCGGCCCCCATCTCTTCCTCGCCCTGCTCGAAGGCACCGTCGCCGCCTTCGTCCTGGCGCTGACCGCGCTCGGGCTGTCGCTCGTCTTCGGCGTCATGCGCATCGTCAACGTGGCGCATGGCGAGTTCTTCATGCTGGGCGCGGTGCTCGCCTGGGCGTTCGCGAGCCTGATCCCGGAAATGCCGGCGCTCGGCTTCCTGCTGGCGATGATCGGCAGCCCGCTTGTCGTCGGCGCCGTCGCGTCTGCCGCCGACCGGCTCGTGCTGCGGCGGCTCAACTACGAGCCGGAGGCGACCATCGTCGCCACCATCGGCCTGCTCTACATCATCCAGCAGCTCGTGCTGATGACCTACGGCCCCGATGCGCGGCCGGTGCAGGCGCCGATCAGCTTCCGCATCCAGTTCCCGTGGTTCGGCTATTCCGGCTACAAGCTCGTGGTGGTCGCGGCCTCGGCGCATCGCTGCTGCTCGCGACCTGGTACGTGCTGATCGCGCACGCGGCTCGGCCTCGTCATGCGCGCGACGCAGTTCGACAGCGAGACCGCCCAGGCCTTCGGCATTCCGGTCGACCGCGTCTATGCCGCTGTCTTCGCGCTCGGCGCCATGCTGGCCGCCATCGCCGGCGTGCTGATCGTGCCGATCCAGCAGGCGCACTACCTGATGGGGCTCGACCCGCTGCTGCTGTCCTTCATCGTCGTCATCATCGGCGGCCTCGGCAGCCTGCGCGGCACGGTGGTCGCGGCCTTCGTCATCGGCATCAGCGACGGCGTGATCTCGGTCTTCTTCTCGCCGACGCTGGCCAAGATCCTCGCGACGCTGCTGGTCGCGCTGGTGCTGGTGTTCCGGCCGCAGGGCCTGTTCGGGGGCAGGCGCGATGAGCTGATGCGAACCTGCGCCGCGCCGCTCGCTGTTCCATCGTCGGCTGTCATCGCGCTGCTGTTCGCGCTGCAGTTCGTGCTGCCGGCCTATCACCACACCAACTTCACCCGCATCATGGTGCTGGCGCCTACGCCATCGGCTACAACATCCTCGTCGGCTATACCGGCCTGCTGAGCCTCGGCCACGCGATGTTCTTCGCCGCCGGGCTCTATGGCGCCGGACTGACCGTCCACTATTTCGGCCTGCGGCGCCGGTCGGCTTTCCTCTGGGCGTCGCTCGCGGGCGCTCGTGTTCGCGATCGCCGGTCGGGCTGGTCGCGCTCCGCACCAGCGGCGTCTCCTTCATGATCGTCACCATGATGTTCGCGCAGGCCTGCTATCCTGCTGATCCTCTACTTCAACGACTTCACGCGCGGCGACGAAGGCATCGTGCTGAAGCCGGAGGCGCGCCGGCGGCGTTTTCGCCGGCCTGCCGTTCGACCTCAGCGATCCCGCGATCCGCTACAACCTGGCGCTGCTGTTGTTCGCGGTCTGCCTGTTCGGCGCTCTCGTCCTCGTGCGCTCGCGCGTTCGGCCGCGTGCTGGTCGCGATCCGCGAGAACGAGGATCGCACGCGCCTGCTGGGCTACGACACCTTCCGCTACAAGCTGCTGGCGCTCGCCGCTTCCGGCGCCATGGCGGGCGCGGCCGGCGCCGCTTATGCGCTGCTGTTCGCCTATGTCGGCGCGACCTTCGCCTCGATCGAGTACTCGATCTTGCCGCTGCTCTGGGTGCTGCTCGGCGGCGCCGGCACGGTGGTCGGGCCGTTCGTCGGCACGCTGCTGATGTTCTACATCGTCGAGTTCTCCAGCGACTACACCTCGGCCTACCTGCTCGTGGTCGGCGTCGCGCTGGTGCTGCTGGTGCTGTTCTTCCCCAAGGGCATCGCTCGGCACCCTGCGCGAAAGATACGCGCCATGGCTGCCGTGACGCTGCTCGAGCACGCAGGGCCTGAGCCGCCAGTTCGGCGGGCTCAATGCCGTCGACAATGTCGACTTCGCGCTGCAGGCAGGCGAGATCCGCGCCATCATCGGGCCGAACGGCGCCGGCAAGACGACGTTGGTCAGCATGATCTGCGGCCGCATCGAGCCTTCGGCGCGGGCGGATCGCGTTCGACGGCGCCAGGACATCACGCGCCTGCGCGCCGTGGGAGCGCGTCGCGCGCGGCATCGCCTACACCTTCCAGATCACCAGCATCTTCGGCAATCTCTCCTGCTTCGACAATGTGGCGCTGGCGGCACAGCGGCAGCGGCATCGCCAGGCGCCGGATCTGCCGTCGACGCGCGTCATCGGAGTCGCTGGACCGCGATCGCGCTTGACCGCGTCGGGCTGCAGCGGCGCCACGATCGCGGCGTCGACGCTGTCCTACGGCCATCAGCGGCTGCTGGAAGTGGCCATGGGCCTGGCGCTGCAGCCGAAGCTGCTGATCCTCGACGAGCCGACCCAGGGGCTGTCGGAGGACGAGATCGTCAGCTTCTGCAAGCTGGTGCGGGAGATCGCGGACAACGCCACGGTGCTGCTGATCGAGCACAACATGGACGTGGTGATGGAGCTCGCCCACCGCATCACCGTCATGAACAACGGCGCGCATCCTGGCCGAAGGCTCGCCCGCGGAGATCCGCGCCGACGCCGGCGTGCAGCAAGCCTATCTCGGCACATGACGCTGCGCATCGACAAGCATCGACTGCTATCTACGGCAACGTGCAGGTGCTGCGCGACGTGTCGCTCGAGCTCGCGCCCGGCGAGGTGCTGTGCCTGCTCGGCCGCAACGGCGCCGGCAAGACCACGACGCTGAAGGCGATCATGGGCCTCGTGCGGCCGCGCGCGGGGCGGGTGATGTTGGACGACACCGACCTTACGGCGTTGCCGGCCCACGAGGTGCCAAAGCGCGGCATCGCCTATGTGCCCCAGGGCCGGCGGCTATTCGCCGAGCTGACGGTGGAGGAGAACCTCACGATCGGCCTGATGACGCGCAATCACGGGCAGGAAACCCGCGACCGCGTGCTCGTCGCTATTCCCGGTGCTGCGCGAGCGGCTGCAGCAGCGCTCGGGCACGCTCTCCGGCGGCGAGCAGCAGATGCTGGCGATGGCGCGGGCGCTCTGCCTCGAGCCGAAGGTGCTGCTGCTGGACGAGCCGACCGAAGGCCTGATGCCGGCGATGATCGCGACGATCCTGGAGACGGTGAAGGCGCTGCGCAGCCAGGGCGTCGCGACGATCCTGGTGGAGCAGCGGGTGAGGCGGCACTCGCTGTCGCCGACCGTGTCGCCTTCATGGAGCATGGGCAATTGCGGGAGACGGCGACGCCGGAAGCATTGCGCGCCGATCCCGCGCTGCTGCATCACTATGTGGGTGTGGGGTTGCGGGAAGTGGGCGCGCGCTAGGCCGCAAGCTCCGTGGCGCTTCCGAGCACCACCCCCGCCGCGCGCATCTGCTTCTGCGCTTCGGCGAGCGAGCCCTGCAGGTCGATGGCGCGGCAGCCGTCCAACAGAACGGTGGTGGAGAAACCCAGCCGTGCTGCATCGAGCGCGGAGTAGGCGACGCAATAGTCGGTCGCCAGGCCCACCATCACCAGGTTCGTCAGGCCTCGCTCCTTCAGATAACCGGACAATCCCGTCGGCGTCTTGCGGTCGTTCTCATAGAACGCCGAATAGCTGTCGATGGATTTGCGGAAACCCTTGCGGATGATCAGCTCCGCCTTGGTCCAGCGGAGGTCGCGATGGAATTCCGCGCCGGCGGTTCCCTGCACGCAGTGATCGGGCCACAATGTCTGCGCGCCATAGGGCATGGCGATCGATGAAAACGGCGATTGGCCGGCATGGCTCGACGCGAAGCTCGAGTGCCCGGCCGGATGCCAGTCCTGGGTCAGGATGACATGGTCGAACGCCTCGACCAGCCCGTTCACCAGCGGCACGATCTCATTGCCGCCGGCCACCGCGAGCGCTCCGCCGGGGCAGAAGTCGTTCTGCAGGTCGATGACGATCAGCGCGGAATTCGGCCCGTTCTTCTTCATGCCCCCGCTCATCCTCCCTGCATGTATGGCAGGATGTAGACTTCGCTATTGGCGGCGAGAGGCTGCAGGCCGGCGTCACGGTAGATGAGATTGTCGATGGAGACGGAGAAGCCGCGATCGAACAGCGGTTTGAGTTTCGGATACTCCCGGCTCAGCCGCGCCAGCCCCTGCTGCACGTTCGGCGCATCCACCTCGAACTCGGTGCGGCCGCCGGCGGCGGCACGCATCGAGCCCGGAAGGATGATCTTCGCCATGGATACGCCTTAGCGCTTGCCGGCTTTCTTCTCGTTGATGGCCTTCAGCAGCTTGGGCGGCGACATCGGCAGCTCTGTCATGCGCACGCCCGCGGCCGCCGAGACGGAGTTGGCGATTGCGGCCATCGGCGGAACGATCGAGGTCTCGCCGACGCCGCGCACGCCATAGGGATGACCGGGATTCGGGATCTCCAGGATCACCGCGTCGATCATCGGCAGGTCGGAGCAGACGGGAATGCGGTAGTCGAGGAAGCCCGCATTCTGCAGCCTTCCGTCCTCGCCGTAGATGTATTCCTCGTTCAGCGCCCAGCCGATGCCCTGCACCGCGCCGCCCTGATACTGGCCTTCCACGTAGCTGGGGTGGATGGCTTTGCCGGCATCCTGGAACACGGTATAGCGCTTGATCTGGACCTTGCCGGTCTCCTTGTCGATCTCCGTGTCCACCATGTGAGTGGCGAAGCTGACGCCGGCGCCGTCGGCATTGATCTCGTAATGGCCGGCGATCGGGCCGCCGGTGTTCGCCGCGTTGGCGGCGAGATCGGCGAGCGATAGCGGCTCGAAGTTGCCGGCATTGGAGCCGGCAGGTTTGGCATAGCCATTCTCCCAGACCACGGCGTCGGGCGAGATGCCCCAGGTCTTGGCGGCGCGTTCGCACAGCTTCTTGATGGCATCCCGGGCGGCCGCGATGGTGGCGAGGCCGCTGGAGAACGTCGTGCGGCTGCCGTCGGTGACGTCGTTGTAGCCCAGCGAGCTGGTGTCGGCGACGATGGTGCGGACCTTCTCATAGGGGATGCCCAGCTCCTCCGCCGCCATCAGGCACATCGAGGCGCGGGAGCCGCCGATGTCAGGCGTGCCAACCGCGACACCCACGGTGCCGTCGATGTTGAGGTTGAGGGAGGTGCAGGTCTGCCCACCGAAATTGAACCAGAAACCGCAGGCCACGCCGCGGCCCTGGTTGGGGCCGAGCGGCGCCTTGTAGTGCGGATGGTTCTTTGCGGCTTCCAGCGTGGCGCGGATGCCGATCGGCGGATAGACCGGGCCGTAGGACGACTTGGTGCCTTCCTTGGCCGCGTTCTTCAGCCGGAAATCCATGGAGTTCACGCCGATCTTCTGCGCCAGCTCCTCGACCACGCTCTCCACCGCGAAGGCCGCCATCGGCGCGCTGGGCGCGCGGTAGGCGGCCAGCTTCGGCCGGTTGCAGACCACGTCGTAGCCGACGGTCTTCACGTTCTCCAGGTCGTAGCAGGCAAAGGCGGTCATCGCGCCCATGTCCACCAGCGAGCCCGGGAAGGCGCCGCCCTGGTAGCGTAACTCGGCCCAGGCCGCGGTGATACGGCCGTCCTTCTTGGCGCCTATCTTGACGTCGATGCTGCTGGATGCGGTGGGGCCGGTGGCCTTGAACACCTCTTCGCGGCTCATCACCACCTTGACCGGCCGGTTCGCCTTGCGCGACAGCGCCAGCGCCACCGGCTCGATGAACACGGTGGTCTTGCCGCCGAAGCCGCCGCCGATCTCCGACGCGGTGACCCGCAGCTTCGACACGTCCATGCCGAGGAGCGCGGCGCAGGTATTGCGCACCATGAAGTGGCCCTGGGTGCAGACCCAAAGCTCGCCCTGGCCGTCTGGGCCTACGCTGGCGAGGCAGGCATGGGGCTCGATATAGCCCTGGTGCGTCGCCGCGGTCTTGAAGCTGCGCGCGACGATGGCGTCGGCTTCCTTGAAGCCTTTCTCCACGTCGCCATGGCCGAACTCATGTCGGAAGGCGACGTTGGACGCCTTCTTCGGCTTGGGCTCGACGCCGCCGGTGAAAATGTCCGCATGCAGCACCGGCGCGGTGGGCTTCATCGCCTCATCCACATCGGTGACGTGAGGCAGCACTTCATAGTCGACCTTGATCAGCGCCAGCGCCTTCTTGGCCACGGCAGCGCTGATGGCGGCGACGGCAGCGACTGCATGGCCCTCATAGAGCGCCTTCTCGCGCGCCATGACATTGACCAGCACGTTGCGCGTGCCGCTGTCGAGATTGGCGCCGTCGGTGAAATCGGCTGACGTGATCACCGCCTTCACACCCGACAGCTTCTCGGCCTTCGAGACGTCGATCTTGCGAATGCGCGCATGGGCGTGGGGGCTGCGCAGGACGCGGCCCACCAGCATGCCCGGGCGCCGTGGCGTCAGCGCCGAACTTGGCGCGGCCGGTCACCTTGTCGATGCCGTCGGGACGCAGCGGGCGGGTGCCGACGACTTTGAACTTGCGGCTCTTCACATCGGTTTGCGGGTCCAATGGCATGGTTCAGCCCTTTCTCATCTCAGCGGCGGCGGCCTGCACCGCGCGCACGATCTTGTCGTATCCGGTGCAGCGGCAAAGATTGCCGGCAAGCCAGAAGCGGATTTCATGTTCCGAGGGGTTGGAATTCCGCTCCAGCAGCGACTTTGCTGCAATCAGGAACCCGGGCGTACAGATGCCGCATTGCAGGGCGGCATGCTCGATGAACTTCTTCTGCAGAGGATGCAGGGTCTCGCCTTTGGCCATGCCCTCGATGGTGCGGATCTCCCGGCCCTCGGCCTCGGCGCCGAGCACCAGGCAGGAGCAGACCAGGCGGCCGTCGACGGTGACGCTGCAGGCGCCGCAATCGCCGGTGCCACAGCCTTCCTTGGCGCCGGTCAGGCCCAGGCGATCGCGGAGCACGTCCAGAAGCGGCTCATCCGCCTCGCAGAGGAACTCGATGGCGTCGCCGTTGATTTTCGTCGAAACACGAACCTGAGACATTATTTGCTTCCCTTCGCGCGCTTTAGGGCGATTTGTGCCGCGCGGCGTGCAAGCACGCCAGCGATCTCGATGCGGTATTCCTTGGTGCCGCGCTTGTCGTCGATCGGACGGCAGGCGGCGGAGCAGGCGGCGGCCAGCCTGTCGAGGGCCGCATCATCCACCTTGCTGCCGATCAGGGCCTTGGCGGCATCGGCCACCAGCAGAACCTGGGCGGCGACCGCGCCCAGCGACACCCGGGCGGCGGTGCAGACGCCCTTGGCGTCCAGGGTCAGGTTGACGCCCACGCCGACCACGGCAATGTCCATTTCCGAACGCGGGATCAGGCGCAGATAGGCGTCGCCCGAGCGGGGCGCCCGCTTCGGCAGCAGGATCGCCTCCACCAGCTCGCCCTTCTTCAGGCTGGTCTTGCCGGGGGCGGTGGGAACCTTCTCCACCGGAACAGTGCGCTTGCCCTTGGGGCCGGCGATGACCGCGCTCGCCCCGGCAGCCACCAAGGCGGGCACGCTGTCGGCCGCCGGCGAGGCGTTGCAGAGATTGCCGGCGATTGTGGCGCGGCCCTGGATCTGGGTCGAGCCGATCAGGTTCGCGGCCTCGACCACGCCCGGCCAGGCCTTCTTCAAGGCCTTGTGTTCGCCCATTTCGGAGCCGGAGACCGCGGCGCCGATCCGGAAGCCGCCGGCCTTGGCGGCGATGTCCCGCATGCCGGGGATCCGCTTCACATCCACCAGCAGATCAGGCTCGATCCGGCCGGTGCGCATCTGCACCAGAAGGTCGGTGCCGCCGCCCAGCACGCGCGGTGTCCGCGCCTTGCCGGCCAGCAGCTTCACTGCCGCATTAATCGTCGTCGGAGCTTCATATTGCATGGTGATTTTTCGGGTTCTGGGGTTTCGATACGCGCGCCGGAATTGATCGCGCCCGAGGTAAACGTAGCGGTCGCGCCATGGCATAGGCAAGGGCCAAGCGGGTGGCGCAGTTCTGCAATGCGTTCGCAATGCATACGGCAAAATGGCTCGCAAAATCAGGCATTCGCAACCATTTTTGGGTGATGGCCGGAGGCTTTGTCAGGCGTTTCCGTCAGGCGGTTGTTGTGCAGAGGGCGCTGGGCGATGCTATTGTATCGTCCGCGCGACGGGCGGGTTTCCGGCGCCGCTTTCCCAGGTCAATTCCAAGGTAGATCCGATGGCTGAAATCGATCTGTTGTCCCCCACCCTCCGGCTCCATGCCGCCGATCCCCTGGTCCTCGCCATGCGCGACCTCAAGCCCGGCGACGGGATCGAGGGCGGCAAGGTCAAGGTGCAGGAGCCGGTGGGCAAGGGCCACAAGGTGGCGGTCAAGGCGATCGCGGCCGGCGAAACGGTTCGCAAATATGGCCAGATCATCGGCGTGGCCACCAAGACCATCGCGCCGGGCCAGCATATCCACACCCATAACCTGGAGTTCCGGCCCAGCACCGCCGACCACAGCATCGGCTCTGAGCGGCGCAACGAGCCGCCGCTGCCGGAGGCCGAGGCGGCCACCTTCCAGGGCATCATCCGCGCCGACGGCACCGTGGCGACGCGGAACTATATCGGCATCCTGACCACGGTGAACTGCTCGGCCACGGTGGCGCGGATCATCTGCCGACCAGTTCCGCGGGCCGAATGCCCTGGCCGACTATCCGAACATAGATGGCGTGGTGGCCCTGACCCATACCGACGGCTGCGCCGGTGCCAGCGAGGGCGAGCCGATCGACCTGCTGCGGCGGACGATCGCCGGCTATGCCCATCATCCGAACTTCGCCGCGGTGCTGATCATCGGCCTGGGCTGCGAAGCCAACCAGATGAGCCGCCTGGTGGAATCCCAGGGCATCAAGGTGGGCGACCGCATCCATACCTTCGTCATGCAGGAAGTGGGCGGCACCAACGCCACCGTCCGCGCCGGCGTCGAGCGCATCAAGCAGATGCTGCCGGCCGCCAATGCGGTGAAGCGGGAGACCGTTGCGGCCAAGCATCTGACGGTCGGCCTGCAATGCGGCGGCTCCGACGGCTTCTCCGGCATCACCGCCAACCCGGCGCTGGGCGCGGCGGTCGATCTGCTGGTGAAGAACGGCGGCACGGCGATCCTCAGCGAGACGCCGGAAATCTATGGCGCCGAGCATATGCTGCTGCGCCGCGCCGTCAGCCAGCAGGTCGGCCAGAAGCTGATCGACCTGCTGAAATGGTGGGAGGAATATGCCGCCACCAACAAGGGCAGCCTCGACAACAATCCGTCGCCCGGCAACAAGGCCGGCGGTCTTTCCACCATCCTGGAGAAATCCCTGGGTGCGGCGGCCAAGGGCGGCAGCGCCGACATGGTGGAGGTCTACCGCTATGCCGAGACGGTGACAGGCGCGCGGCTTCGTGTTCATGGACACGCCGGGCTATGACCCGGTGTCGGCCACCGGTCAGGTGGCGGGCGGCGCCAATCTCATCTGCTTCACCACCGGCCGCGGCTCCTGCTATGGCTGCAAGCCGTCGCCCAGCCTGAAGCTGGCGACAAACACGCCGATGTATCAGCGCATGAAGGACGACATGGACATCAACTGCGGCGAGATCGCCGACGGCACGGCGACGGTGCAGGAAATGGGCGAGCGCATCTTCAAGATGATTCTGGAAACGGCGTCGGGCAAGAAGAGCCGCAGCGAAGAGTACGGCTACGGCGACGACGAATTCGCCCCCTGGCACCTGGGCGCGACGTTCTAGTGGCCCGACCTAAGGCGCATTTTCTCAGATCACATAGTTTGAAATCAAACCTCCCCCCTTGAGGGGGAGGTCGCGAGCCTGAGCGAGCGGGTGGGGGGTGTGGCTCGGTAGCGACGATTTAGATCAAGCCAATTCGGTTTTCACGAATTGCTTACGTCCTTGAGACACCCCCCTCCTGGATCATCTCGCTGACGCTCGCTGATCCATCCTCCCCCTCAAGGGGGGAGGAAGGTGTTTCGTTTGATACTGGCTAAATCACCTTTCCCGGATTCAGAAATCCCCCGGGGATCGAACGCGGCCTTGATCCGGCGCATCAGCTCTATCTCGGCTTCGGACCGGGAGCGGTTGAGGTAGGGGCGCTTCAACAGGCCGATGCCGTGCTCGGCGGAGATGCTGCCCTGCATCGCGCCGACGATCTCGTAGACGATCTCATCCATCTCATGCTCGACATTGCCGGCGGTCGCGCCGGCGCTGGCGGAGATATGCAGGTTGCCGTCGCCGATATGGCCGTAGAACGTGGAAGTGCCATCCGGCCAGCGTTTGGCCAGCGCGCCGCGGCAACGGTCGGCGAATTCGCCGATGCGGCCGATGGCCAGGCTGACATCGTAGTTCACGATATGGGGCAGCCGCTCCAGCGCCAGGCCCTCGCGCACCGTCCAGAAATCCCGCGCCTCCTTCTCGGTCTTGGCGATGACGGCGTCAGTGACGTCCCCGGCCTCCAGCGCGCCCGCCAGCGCTGCTTCGACACGGCCGCCATCGCCGGCCGCATCGTTTCCCTCATATTCAGTCAGCACGTAGAACGGCTGGCCCTTGGGCAGCGGCGTCACGCCGGTATCGGGATGGCCGGCGACATAGTCATAGAAATCCGGCCACATTACCTCGAAGGCGCTGATGCCGCCGAGCTCGCTCTGCAGCCGCCGCAGCAGGCGCAAGCCGGCGTCGAAGCCGGTGGTGGACAGGAACGCCGTCGTGCGGCTGCGGGGCAGGGGATGCAGCCGCAACACGGCGCGGGTGATGACGCCCAGCGTGCCCTCGGCGCCAATGAAGAGCTGCTTCAGGTCATAGCCGGTGTTGTTCTTCATCGCCTTGTCGAGCGCGGTGATGACGGTACCGTCGGCCAGTACCACCTCCAGGCCCAGCACCAGGGCGCGGGCCATGCCATAGCGGATCACCCGGTTGCCGCCGGCATTGGTGGCGAGGTTGCCGCCGATCTGGCAGCTCCCGCGGGAGCCGATATCCAGGCCGAGATAGAGCCCGGCATCTCGGGCCGCCTCCTGCGCCACCTGCAAGGGCGTGCCGGCCCGGACGGTGAGGGCGGATGCTTCCCGGTCCAGTTCCTCCACGCCGGACATGCGATCCAGCGACAGCACGATCTGGCCCGGCGCCGGATTGGCGCCGCCAGCCAGCCCGGTCATGCCGCCCTGGGGCACCACGGGGATGCCCAGCTTGTGGCAGAGGGCGAGGCAGCGGGAGACCTCGTCGGTGGATCGCGGCCGCAGGATCGCCGGCGGCACCGACTTGGGCGCGCCGCTCCAGTCGCCGGCGCGGCGCTGGCGGAGATCGGCGTCGGTGGAGACGATGTCGGGGCCGAGTTCCTGGAAAAGCTGGCCGGCAAGGTCGGGCGCATTCATGCTGTGCATTCCCGCCGGGCGGCACGCCGATGTCAACGGCGGCGGTCGCGAATGCAATTGTGGAAATGCCGATCAGTTGGAGAATGAAATGAACGACAGCAGTAAGTCGGCCATCGTCACCGGCGCCTCCCGCGGCATCGGTGCTGCAACCGCCGAGCGTTTGGCCGCCGATGGCTTTGCCGTCGTGATCAACTATTCCGGGAGCGAGGCGGCGGCCAAGGCCCTGGCGGGCAAGATCACGGGCAAGGCAGGCCGCGCCGTCGCGGTGCAGGCCGATGTCAGCGATCCGCAAGCCGTGAAGCGGCTGTTCGACGCCGCCGAGACGAATTTCGGCGGCGCCGATGTGCTGGTGAACAACGCCGGCATCATGATGCTGAAAGCCATCGGCGAGAGCGACGACGCGCTGTTCGACCGGCAGATCGCCATCAACCTGAAGGGCACCTTCAACGGCCTGCGGGAGGCGGCGCGGCGGCTGCGCAAGGGCGGGCGCATCGTCAATTTCGCCTCCAGCGTAGTCGGGCTGAAGCTGGAGAACTATGGCGTCTATGCCGCGACCAAGGCGGCGGTGGAAACCCTGACGGCAATCCTCGCGAAGGAACTGCGCGGCCGCTCGATTACCGTCAACGCGATTGCGCCCGGACCCACGGCGACCGATCTCTTCTTGAACGGCAAGCCGCCGGAGCTGGTGGAGCGCATGGCGAAGATGAGCCCGCTGGAACGGCTGGGCACGCCGGAGGACATCGCCGCTGCCGTGGCCTTTCTCGTGGGGCCGGACGGTTCCTGGATCAACGGCCAGACCCTGCGCGCCAATGGCGGCGTGGTCTGAGACAAAAGAAAACCTCCCCGGCATCGCGCTGCCGGGGAGGAGTAGGATGCACAATTAGCCCAGGCTCGGGCGTCCCTTAGACGCCGATCTCGCCGCCGCCGTCCTTGGTGATGACCACCACGGAGGGCCGTGGCGGAGTCTTCTCGTCGAAATCCGGCCAGCGGGTCGTGGCCTTCTCCAGCATCTCGGATTTTTCCGCGGGGTGCTGGATGGCCAGGAACAGGGTCTGGCCATCGGGCGTGAAGCAGGGCCCGCAGACCTCCGCATCCATCGGCGCCGCATAGAGCAGCTTCGGCGTTGCGCGGCCGGGCCCCTCGACCTCCGTGCCATAGAGACCGTCGGCGATGCCGAGATCCGGCGCGCCGTCGGTGGCGATCCAGAGGCGGCCCTGGTGATCGAAGGCGACATTGTCGGGGCAGGCGAACCAGCCGTTCGCGGAAACCTGGGCGCCGTACTTGGCGCCATGCTCCGCCACGGCGGGATCGCCGGCGAGGATGAAAGTGTCCCATTTGTACTGTGCCGCGGCATGGTCGGCGTCCTTGCCGTCTCCCGGCGGCAGCAGCTCCAGGATATGGCCAGTGACGTTCTTGGCCCTGCTGTTGGTAGCGTTGATCTGCTCGGGCTTCCGTTTGCTGTTCTTGGTCATCACCAGATAGACCCGGCCGGTGACCGGATTGGACTCGAAGTCCTCGGGCCGGTCCATCGGCGTGGCGCCCAGAAGATCGCCGGCCTTGCGCGCCTGCATCACCACGTCGCCCTGGCTCGTTGAAGCCGTTTTCGGCCGTCAGCGGACCCTGGCCGAAAATCAGCGGCAGCCAATCCAAGGTGCCATCCTCGTTGAAGCGGGCGACGGACAGCGTGCCGTCATCCAGCAGGCTCGCATTCTTGGTGCGATCGGTGAGATCGACCTTGCCGTTGCTGACGAAACGATAGGCGTACTCGAAGTAGTCATCGTCGCCCAGATAGACGACAGCGCGGCCGTCCTTGTTGATGACAGTCGTCGCCGCCTCATGGCCGAAGCGGCCCAGGGCCGTGCGTTTTACCGGCTGCGAACCCGGCGTGTACGGATCATACTCCACCACCCAGTCGAAACGGTTCGGCTCGTTCGGTTCCTTGTCGACATTGAAACGGTCCTGATAGCGGGTCCAGCCGAGTTCGTCGCCCAGCTCGCCATACCCGGCGCGCTCGAAGAGGGCCGGATTGGGCACCTTCGTCACGTCGCCGCCGAACCAGCCGGACGCACCCTCTTCGCAGAACAGCACCGTGCCCCAGGGCGTGGTGCCGCCGGAACAATTGTCCAGGGTGCCCAGCACCTCGGCGCCCGCGGGATCGGCCGAGGTCTTCAGCAGCTCGTGGCCGGCGGCGGGGCCGGTCAGCTTGATCGCCGTGTTGGCGGTGATGCGGCGGTTGTAGGCGCTATCAGCCACCACCTGCCATTGGCCGCCGGTCTTCTTGATCTCGACCACCGAATGGCCGTGAGCGGCCATGGTGACCTCGGCTTGGTTCTTGTCGAGCTTCGTCGCCACGTCATCCTCGGTCAAACCTGGCCACATGATGTGGGCATCGACATATTCGTGGTTGACGCAGAGCAGGCCGTGGTCGGAGCTGTTGGAGCCCACCGGCAGCGGCATGAAGCCGATGAAGTCGCAGTTGTAGCCGAACTGCTTTTCCTGGGCGCCGCCGGTCATGGCCGCGGGCTCGAAGGCGCCGGCGCCCGGCATGATCGGATCGCCCCAGCGCAGCAGCACCTGTTTGCTGTAGCCGGGGGCGACATGGTCCTTTTCGTCATAGACGCGCGGCAGTTCGCTGAATGTCAGCGCCGGCGCAGCGGCGGCGGCGGTACCCGCGCCGAAGATGCGGCCGCCGAACATGCCGAGGCCGGCGGCAGCGCTCATGCCCAAGAGGGCCGTGCGCCGGGACAGCCTATTGGCGATCACGGTCTCGATCGGCGTCGAGGCCGTGCGGCTGGAATTGGTCGAGTTGGTCGAGTCGTGAGCCACGGGCTCGCTCATCGGAAGTCTCCCTATCTTCTATGTTGAAACTGGAACGGGCAACGGCCCGAATTGGCCGCTGTCCCCGGACGTTAAGGCCGCGCGATTGCCCGAATGCGACGAAAGGATGAAGCTTTTGCGACTAGAAATTTCCCCTCACCCTAACCCTCTCCCCTCTTCGCGGGGCGAGGGGACAATTTTTGTCGTTGTCCAGATACTCGTTGGAATTTCCCTAAATTGTCCCCTCTCCACCACATAGTGGGGGAGAGGGTCAGGGTGAGGGGGTGTTGACGGAACGCGTTCCTTCGTCACATTGAGGCCCCTCATGCCCGAAGCGACGCTCCCCCAGCCCGTCAAATTCCTCGACCTCACTTTGCCGAAACTCTCGGCGGCGCAGGCGGTGGAGATCGCGCGGCGGGAATTCGGTCTCACGGGCGAGGCCAAGCAGCTCTATAGCGAGCGCGATGCGAACTTCCATCTGCGCCCGGCCGATGGCGGCCCCGGCCATGTGCTGAAGATCGCCAATGCCGTGGAAGATCCGGCCGTCGTCGATCTGCAGACGGCCGGCCTGCGCCACATCGCCCGCGCCGATCCCGGTCTGCCGGTGCCGCGGGTGGTGCTGTCGCGGGACGGCGAGGCCATCGCCTGGGTGGAACTCGATGACGGCGCGCGGCATATGGCGCGGGTCTACAGCTTTCTACCCGGGAGGATATTGGAGACGGTGCCGCACAAGCCGGCGCTGCTGGCCGATCTCGGCCGCTTTGCCGCGCGGCTCGACAAGGCGCTCGCCGGCTTCAGCCATCGCGCCGCGGCGCAGGAGATTCCCTGGGACCTGCGGCTGCTGCCGCGCATGGCCGGCCATGTGGACGATATCGACGGCGACGGGCGGCGTGCGATGGTTCGGCGCGTGATCGACAACTTCGCGGCAAAGGCGATGCCGCGGCTCGCGCGCGTGCGCAGCCAGGTCATCCACAACGATCTCAATCTGCACAACGTGCTGGTCGATCCGGATGACGGCGTCCGCGTCGCCGGCGTGATCGATTTCGGCGACATGGTGCTGGGGCCATTGCTCTTCGAGCCGTCGATCGCCGCGGCGGATATCTGGATCGGCAAGGACGAGCCGCTGGAAGCCTCCAGCACCGTCATCGGCGCCTATCATCGGGTGCTGCCGCTGCGGGACGACGAGATCGGCCTGATCTACGACCTGTTGCTGGCGCGGCACGCCATTTCCGTGGTGATCTGCGCCCGTCGGGCAAAGCACAATGCGGAGACGCCGAGCTACCTGGAATCCTACTACGAGCCTTGCCTGGCCGCGCTTGAGCAACTGCTCACCATCGGGCATGACAAGGTCACAGCCGCGCTGAAGGCGGCCTGCGCCTAGAGAAAGAGAATCTGGTCGATGACATCAGTGATTTCAACCGCGGCGCCCGTGTCCAACGACATCCAAAATCTCCTGGCGCGCCGCCGCGAGTTCATGGGCTCGCAGCTCTACATGTTCTACGATCCACCGCTGCATCTGGTGCGCGGCGAGGGCGTCTGGCTGTACGACGCGCAAGGGCCGCGCCTATCTCGACGTCTATAACAATGTGCCCCATGTGGGCCATTGCCATCCCCATGTGGTGGAGGCAATCGCGCGGCAGGCCGGCCGGCTCAACACCAACACCCGCTATCTCTATGACGAAGTGCTGGACTATGCCGAGCGGCTGACGGCGACGCTGCCGGCGGGGCTGGATGTGGCGGCGTTCGTGAATTCCGGCAGCGAGGCGGTGGACCTCGCCTGGCGCATGGCCAAGGCCCATACCGGACAGCGCGGCGCCGTGGTCATGGAAGAGGCCTATCACGGCTGGACCGATGGGGTGGAGGCGCTGTCGCCGGCGGGCAAGGCCGACAATGCGCTGGCGCCCCATGTCCGCATGCTGGCGCCGCCTGACAGATATCGCGGCGCCCATGGTTCCGACGGTGCGGCCTATGCTGCCGATGCGGACCGCGCCATCGGCTCCCTGCAGGCGGCCGGTCTGCAGCCAGCGGCCTTCATCGCCGATCCCGGCTTCTGCACCAATGGCATTCACGAGCCGCTGCCAGGCTATCTCGGCCGGGTGTACGACCGCATGCGCGCCGCCGGCGCTGTCTGCATCGCCGACGAAGTGCAGACCGGCTTCGGCCGCACCGGCGGCAACATGTGGGGCTTCGCGATGCACAGCGTCACGCCCGACATCGTCACGATGGGCAAGCCGGTGGCCAACGGCCACCCTCTGGGCGTTGTCGTCACGCGGCGCGAGATCATGGACTCCTTCATGTCCCGCACCTCGTTCTTCAGCACCTTCGGCGGCAACAATGTCGCCTGCGCCGCCGGCATGGCGGTGCTGGATGTGCTGGAGAAGGAGCAGTTGCAGGCCAGCGCGCAAAAGGTGGGCGAGCATCTGAAAGCGGGATTGCGCGGCCTGATGAAAAAGCATGACCTGATCGGCGATGTGCGGGGCATGGGGCTGATGATCGGCGTGGAACTGGTGACTGACCGGAAAGCCTTGACGCCCGCGACCAAGGAGACCAAGCGCGTGCTCAACCTGATGCGGGATCATGGCGTGCTGGTCGGCTATGAGGGCCGCGCGGTGAACATCGTCAAGGTACGGCCGCCGATGCCGTTCAAGATCGAGCATGCGGACCAGACGGTGGATGCCATGGACAAGGCGTTGAAGGCTCTCTGAGTTGGGAACAACATGAAGAAGACTATGAAGGCCGCGGTGCTGCGGAAAATTGGCACCAAGCTCGCAATCGAAACCCTCCCCATCCCCGAACCCCGGCGCGGCGAGATCCTGATCAAGGTGGCGGCCTGCGGCGTCTGCCACAGCGATCTCCATGCGGTGGATGGCGACTGGACGCCCGGACCGGTGCTGCCGCTGATCCCCGGCCATGAGGTGGCGGGGCATGTGGCCGCACTCGGCGGCGGCGTGACCGATTTCAAGGTCGGCGATGCGGTGGGCGTGCCCTGGATGTTCAGCGCCTGCGGCGCCTGCGAGTTCTGCCACGCCGGCATGGAGACGATCTGCAAGAAGGGCGAGGCCACCGGTTACAGCAAGCCCGGCGGTTATGCGGAATACATGACCGCGCCGGCAGATTTCGTGGCGCGGCTGAACAAGAACGCAAATCTCTATCGAGCTGGCGCCGATCCTCTGCGCGGGCGTCACCACCTATCGCGGCCTGAAGCGCACGAACACGCGGCCGGGCCAATGGATGGCGGTCATCGGCATCGGCGGTCTCGGCCATATTGCCGTTCAGTACGCCAAGGCAATGGGCCTGCGGGTCGCGGCGGTGGATGTCTCCACCGACAAGCTGAAGCTGGCGAAGCGTCTTGGCGCGGAAGTGCTGGTCGATGCCAGCAAGGAGGACGCGCCGGCGGCGATCCAGAAGAAGACCGGCGGCATGCATGGCGCGATCGTCGCCGCCGTGTCGCCCCGCGCCTTCGAGCAGGCCATCGGCATGCTGCGGCCCGCTGGCACCGTCTGCTATATCGGCCTGCCCGGCGGCGAGAACGACAATATCCGCGCGTCCATTTCAGCCATCGTCAATGGCGAGCTGTCGGTGCGCGGTTCGAATGTCGGCACGCGGCTGGATCTCAACGAGGCGGTGGAGTTTGCCGCCAACGGGCTGGTGACGGCGAAGATCAAGACGGCCAAGCTCGCCAGCATCAACGATATCTTCGAACAAATGCGCGTCGGCCGCATCCTCGGCCGCATGGTGCTGAAACTTGCCTAACGGCTCTTAACGCTATCCCGCCCAACGCTTGCCGCAATCGCGCGGCAGTATCGGCGCCATGAGAAGCGGGCGTCGCGGGATGTTGAAATTGATGCTGGGTGCCGGCGTGGCCTTGGCCGCGCGGCCGGTGCTGGCGGACGAAACGCCGGCGGAGAAACTCATCACCGCGGCGCGGGCGCAGATCGGCGTGACGTTAGTCTACGATCCCAGCTATGTGCGGCTCGACTATCCCAACGGCGATATCGGCCGGCTCTATGGCGTCTGCGCCGACGTGATCGTGCGCGCCTATCGCGATGGGCTCGCGCTCGACCTGCAGGAGCTGCTGCACCGGGACATGAAGAAGAACTTCGCCGCCTATCCCGCGACCTGGGGCTTGGACAAGCCCGACAGCAATATCGATCACCGCCGCGTGCTGAACCTCGAGACCTTCCTGAAGCGCCGTGGCGCGCAAGCTCTGGCGCAACAAGGGCGCCGTCACCGATGGCACTGGATTTCCTGAGTCGCTTCAGGCGGGCGACATCGTCACCTGGCGCCTGGGCGGCCGCCTGCCCCATATCGCCTTCATCGGCAAGACCGGCGAAGCACCCACGGTGATCCACAATATCGGCTGGGGTGCACGAGAGAACGCGCTGACCGACCTCTCGCCCCACCTGCCCGTCGGCCACTATCGCTGGGTCGGCTGACTCACATCTTCGGCCGCACCGCCTGATGGGAGGCGGCGCTTTCATAGGCGGCTTCCACCAGCGCGTAGGTCTTGAGGTTGTCGCCGCCGGAGGTGTCGGGCTCGCTGCCGGCCTTGAGGCATTCCACCCAATGGCGCTGGATGTTGAGCACGCTCTCCTGCGACACATGCCAGGGCTCCGACGTCCAGGGCAGCAGCGGCGTGCGCACTGAACGCTTGCTGGTCTTGCCGTCGGCATGCAGCGTCAGTTCCAGGCCTGGTGAAACGATCAGGCTGCCGCGGCGGCCCTCGATCTCCAGCAATGATTCCGGGAAGGGATCGGGATCGCGCCGCGCCGCATAGCTGAAGTCCACCACGCTGACAGCGCCGGACCGGTGGCGCAGCGTGCAGGTTGCGGCATCCTCGCCGGCGATGCCGGACTTCAGGCTCTGGGTCTCGCAATAGACCCGCTCCGCCTCGCCCATCAGCAGGCGCGCCACGTCCAGGCAATGCACACCGATATCCAGCAGGATGAAGCGCGTCTCCTTCGCCAGATAGGGCTGGCCGGCATAGATGTCATAAGCGGTGCGCCAGTTAACGCGGCCCCAGGTGACCTCGCCGATGGCGCCCTCCGACAGCAGCCGCTTGGCCTCGATCATCGGCGCCTGCCAGCGGAAATTCTCATGCACCATCAGCGGCACGCCGGCCTTCGCGCAGGCCTCCACCATCTCGACGCATTCAGACCAGGTCGGCGCGAAGGGCTTCTGCACGATGGCCGGCGTCTTGAGCGATGCGGCCAGCAGCACCAGCCGGTGGTGCGTCGGCATGGTGGTGACGATGTCGACGAAATCGAGCTTCTCAGTCTCCAGCATCTGCCGGGCATCGCTGTAGGTCTTCGGCACGGCGAACTTGGCGGCTGCGGCCGTGGTCTTCGCGGGATCGACATCGCAGACGGCGACCAGCTCCACCTCTGCGCCCAGGTCGCGCCAGGCATTGAGATGGTTTTGCGCATAGAAGCCGCAGCCGATCACGCCCATGCGCAGTTTGGCGGCCATGATCTGCCTCGCCCTGATTTAATAGGTGGCCCGGCCACCGCTGAGATCGAACACGGCGCCGGTGGTGAAGCTGTTCTCCTCGGATACCAGCCAGGCGATCATGTTGGCCGCCTCCTTCACCTCCAGGAACCGGCCGCGGGGGATCTTCGCCAGCATGTAGTCGATATGCTGCTGGCTGATCTGGTCGAAGATGCGGGTGCGCGCCGCCGCCGGCGTCACGCAGTTCACGGCAATGTTCTTCCCCGCCAGTTCCTTGCCCAGCGACTTGGTCAGGGCGATCACCCCCGCCTTGGCGGCGCTATAGGCGCTGGCGTTCGGATTGCCCTCCTTGCCGGCGATCGAGGCGATGTTGACGATGCGGCCGTAGTTCTGCTGCTGCATGAACGGCACCACCGCGCGGCAGCAATGGAAGGTGCCGTTGAGATCGATGTCGATGACCTCGCGCCAGGCCTCCAGCGGATAGTCGACCGTCGGCACGGTCGGCCCGGCGATGCCGGCACTGTGAGCGAGGATGTCGATGCGGCCCAGCTTCTTGTGGGTTTCGGCCGCGGCTGCGGAAGTGGCGTCCGCGTCGCGGATATCCACGGCGATGTCCAGGACCTCGCCGCCCAGTTTTTTCCGGGCCTCCGCCAGCTCCGACTTGTCCCGGTCCCAGATCGCCAGCTTGGCGCCCGACTGCACGAAGCGCTCGGCCACGGCGAAGCCGATGCCCTGGGCACCGCCGGTGACGATGGCGACCCTGCCGCCGAGATCGATCTTGTTCATGATTCCCCCGATTGATTTTGCTCAGTTCTCGGCCTCGCGCCGTTAATGTTTTCATAGACGGCGCGCGGCGGCCGGGCAATTGCCGACGGAAGGCGATTGCGCCCGGTGCCCGGTTCGTGGGAATTCTCCGGCCACCGAAAAAATCCTACGGACCGCCCCGATGCTGATGTCCGCCCCGCTCGCGCCGCTGACCCATTCCATGGCCGCGCGGGCGGCGGAACATATCGTCAATTTGCGGCTAAAGCATCAGGTCCTCAGCGGATTGCCGGAAGCCTGGCGCCCGCGCACGATGACCGAGGGCTATCTGATCCAGAGTTTCGCCCACCGCTACCTGATCGCCGCGGGCTTCGGTTCGATCGCCGGATACAAGATCGGCTGCACCACGCCGGTCATGCAGGAAAAACTGGATATCGATCACCCTTGCGCCGGCGCCTTCTTCAGCGCCGAGCTCTATCAGGGCCGCGCCGACCTGCTGCAGACCGATTTCCACCGGCCCTTCGTGGAGTGTGAAATCGCCGTCCGCCTGGGGAAGGATATCGACGCGGAAATTCCGGTGACGGCGGGCGCAGTGGCGGAAGCGGTCGAATCCTGCATGGCGGCGATCGAGATCGTCGACGACCGCTACGAGCTGCCGCAGATGCTGGGACCGGCGATTCTAACGGCCGACGATTTCTATTGCGCCGGCGGCGTGCTGGGACCGGAAGTGACCGACTGGCGCCGCCTGGATCTGGCGGCGATGCGCGGGCGGATCGCCATCAATGGCGAAACCAAGGGCGAGGGTGTGGGCGCCGACGCCATGGGCCATCCCTTCAACACCGTCGCCTGGCTGGCGACCAATCTGGCGGGACGGGGCGAAAAGTTACGGGCCGGTCAGGTGGTGCTGACGGGTTCGATCGTGCGCAGCGAAGCGGTGGGACGGGGCGATCAGGTCACGATCGCGGTGGAAGGCCTGGGCGAAGTCTACGCCCGCTTCCATTGAAGCCCGGCGGATCGTCGGGCGGGCGCGCGATCTAGCGGGCCCAGCCTTCGACCAGCAGATGCTGGGCTTCGCGCATATGGGCATAGCTGGCGGCCAGCTTCTGCTCGATGACGCTGGGATCATCCTCATCGCGACAGACCAGGGTGCAGAGCGCGAGGATCAGCGCCATGTAGATGTCGGCGCCGGACTCGCCGGAGCCGTGCATGCGCGCCGCCTGGCGCAGAAATTCCTCGGACAGGCGATACACATCCTCGGGCGCCGTGTTCACAGCATCGACGATCTCGCGCGTCGGCTGCGGCCGGCTGGGGAAGGGGATCACGTTACTAGCGCTAACGTTGCTCGCCATGGCGGGTCCTCGTTTGTCGCGTTCTCTCCAGAACACGGGCGTATTATCGGACCCGGTGTATTAACGATGGTCTAATGAGCGGTTAAACCAAGGCTAAGGCTGGCCACGGAAATATCTGGAGATATTGGATAATAATCTATTGCTACGGCAAATCGCGCGCTGCCGCGGAGCGGCGCGAAAGGCAGCAAATCCCGCTCGAATTGGCGAATCAGTTCAGCGCTTCGGCGCGTCCTCGCCGAAGCAAGAGCTGGTGCCGAGATGGCAGGTGGGCCCCTGCGGTTTTGCAGAGATAAGAAGAGTGTCGTTGTCGCAATCGAGGCGGATACCGGCGACTGCGAGCGCGTTGCCGGAGGATTCGCCCTTCTGCCAGAGCCGCTGCTTGCTGCGGCTATAGAAGGTGACGAGGCCGCTTTTCGCTGTCGCCTCCAGCGCCGGCCGGTCCATATAGCCGAGCATCAGCACCTGCAGGGTCGTGGCGTCCTGGATGACCACGGGCACCAGGCCATCGCCCTTGGCCCAATCCACATCGTCAGGCTTGAAGGTCAGCTCGATCATTGCCGCACCGGAATTTTCTGGCCGGCAAGATAGGCTTTGAGGTCGGCGATGGCGATGACGCCCTTGTGGAAGACGCTGGCGGCCAGGGCCGCGTCCACCCGGGCCTTGCGGAACACGTCGCGGAAATGCTCCACCGCCCCCGCGCCGCCGGAGGCGACGATGGGGATGGTCACGGCCTGCCGCGCGGCCGTCAGTTGCTGCAGGTCATAGCCCTGGCGCATGCCGTCCTGGTTCATGCAGTTCAGCACCACCTCGCCGGCGCCCCGGTCGGCGGCCTCGCGGATCCAATCGAGGGTGCGGCGGCGGGCGGGCCGGGTTTTGTCCGGGTCGCCGGTATATTGATAGACAAACCAGTCGCCGCCCTCGGCCTTGCTGTCGATGCCGACGACGATGCATTGCGTGCCGAAGGCTTCGGCGATATCGCCGATCAGCCGGGGATTCTCCAGCGCCGGCGAATTGATGGAGATCTTGTCGGCGCCGCTATGGAGGATGTGCTCGGCATCGGCGACGGCGCGGATGCCGCCGGCGACGCAAAAAGGGATGTCGATCACCCGCGCCACCTGCTCGACCCAGTCGCTGGTCACGGTGCGGCGGTCGCTGCTGGCGGTGATGTCATAGAAGACCAGCTCGTCGGCGCCCTCGGCGGCATAGCGCTGCGCCAGCTCCACCACCTCGCCGACGATCTCGTGGTTCTGGAACTGCACGCCCTTCACCACCTGGCCGTTCTTGACGTCCAGGCAGGGGATGATGCGCTTGCTCAGCATGCCAGCGCCTCGGCCAGGGTGAATTTGCGTTCATAGAGCGCCTTGCCGATGACCGCGCCGGCCACCCCGATATCCCGGAGGTCGCGCAGATCGCCGAGGCGGGCGATGCCGCCGGAGGCCTGGACGGCGAGGTCGGGGAATTGCGCCCGCAGCCGCCGGTAGAGCGCGAGGTTCGGCCCCTCCAGCGCGCCGTCGCGGCTGATGTCGGTGCAGAGCAGATGCTTCAGCCCGGCCGCGACGAAATCGTCGAGCACGATGAACAGGTCCGAGGCCGTCTGCTGCTGCCAGCCATGGGTGGCGATGGCATAGCCATGGTTCTCCACCGGCCGCACATCCAGGGCCAGGACGATGCGCTCGGCGCCATGCTCCTTGATCCAGCCTTTCACCAGGTCCGGCTTGCCCAACGCCAGGCTGCCGACGACGACGCGGCCGATGCCATGCTGGAAATGGCCGGCAACGGCGGTCGCGTCGCGGATGCCGCCGCCGGTCTGGATGCTGGCGCCGGCCTGGGTCAGCGTCCAGATCAGCGCGCACTGGGCCGAGGCGCCGCCCTTGGCGCCGTCCAGATCCACCACATGCAGCCACTGGCTGCCGGCGGCGCTGAAGCGGCGGGCGATCTCCAGGGGATCGTCGCCATAGACGGTCTCCTGGTCGAACTGCCCCTGGTGCAGGCGGACGCAGCGGCCCTGCCTGATATCGATGGCCGGATAGATGATCATGCGACGGCCAGGAAATTCTCGAGGACACGCTTGCCCACGGCGCTGGAGCGCTCGGGATGGAACTGGCAGCCATAGAGGTTGCCGCGATGGACCATGGCGGCGAACGGCACGCCATAGTCGCAGGTGGCGACGGTGTCTTCGGTCACCGGCGCGAAATAGCTGTGGACGAAATAGGCCTGCTGACCCGGCGCCAGGCCCGACAACAGCGGATCGCCGGCGCGGGCCGCGTTCATGTCGTTCCAGCCCATATGGGGCACGGTCATGTCCGGCCCGTCCTTGAAGCGGCGCACCTCGCCCTTCAGCAGGCCGAGGCATTCCACATTGCCCTCGGTGGAACGCTCGAACATCAGCTGCATGCCCAGGCACACGCCCATGACCGGCTGCCGCAGGCCGCGCAGGCAGGGGATGAGGTCCTTCTGCTGCAGCTTGGCCATGCCGGGGCCGGCGGCGCCGACGCCCGGCAGCAATACGTGACTGGCGGCGGCGATCTCCGCGGGGTCGGCCGTCAGCTTTGCCGGCGCGCCCAGGCGCTCCAGCGCGAACAGCACCGAGTTGATGTTCGTGCCGCCGCTATCGACGACCGCGACATTGGCCATGGCCTAATCCATCATCTTCTCGATCGGCAGCACCAGGATGGCGCTGGCGCCGGCGGCCTTGAGCTGCTCCATCGTTTCCCAGAACACGCTCTCGCGGCTCACCGCATGCACCGCCACCTTGTCCGGCATGCTCTCCAGCGGCAGCACCGTCGGCGACTCCGCGCCCGGCAGGATCCGCGCGATCGCCGGCAGCGCCGAGCGCGGCGCATGCAGCATGATGTATTTCGCTTCCGACGCCTTGAGCGCGCCCTGGATGCGCTTCATCAGCCGCTCGGCGATCTCGGCCTTGCCGCCGGTCAGCCGGTCCTTGCGGCCGATCAGCAGCGCCTGGCTGTCCAGCAGCGTGTGCACCGGCTTCAGGCCATTGGCTTCCAGCGTGGCGCCGGTCTGCACGATGTCGCAGATGGCGTCGGCGATATGCAGCCGGGGCGCCACCTCGACCGAGCCGTTCATGACCACGATCTCCGCCTCCACCTTGGCGGCGCTCAGCATGGCCTTCAGCGAGGCCGGGTAGGTGGTGGCGATGCGCAGGCCTTTCAGGTCGCTGAGATCCTTGAACGGCCGTCCCTCCTGCACTGCCAGCACGAGGCGGCAGCGGGCATAGCCCAGGGGCAGAATGGTGCCGGTCTTGAAGCCGTCGCTGGCGGCGCGGCGCTTTTCCTCCACCACATTCTCGCCGACGATGCCGAGATCGCAGACGCCTTCCTCGACGAAGCCGGGAATGTCGTCATCGCGCACCAGCAGCAGGTCGATCGGCAGTTCCTCGATGCGGCAGAACAGCTCGGTGCGGCTGCGGGAGATATGCAGGCCGCATTTGCTCAACAGCTCGAAGCTGGCATCCGACAGGCGGCCGGAGCGCTGCATGGCAAGCCTCAAACGGTCGCCGTCCATCGAAGTCATCCTTCCTCATCGGGGAGCCGGTTTGTACCGTCCGGCGGGCCTTTTTCGCAAGCCGGATGAACGGGCTAGGGCATTCAGGTTTGACACCCTCCGAATGCCCGTCATAAGGGAAACAGGGGCAATTCCCCGCAGGATTCCCATGGCTTCGCCCGCACCGCGCTATCGCATCGGCATCGATCTCGGCGGCACCAAGATCGAGGCCATCGCCCTGGCGCCCGATGGGCGCGAGCTGCTGCGCCGGCGGCAGCCGACGCCGAAGAACGACTATCGCGGCACCATCGCCGCCATCGCCGGGCTGGTCGGCGCGGCGGAGCAGGAGCTGGGCGAGACGGCGACGGTGGGTGTCGGCATGCCCGGCGCCATCTCGCCGGCCACCGGGCTGGTGAAGAACGCCAACTCCACCTGGCTCAACGGGCAACCCTTCGACCGCGATCTGGCCGCGGCCCTGGGCCGAGCCCTGCGCATGGAGAACGACGCCAATTGCCTGGCCGTCTCCGAGGCGACCGATGGCTCGGCCGCCGGCGCGCCGATGGTCTTCGGCGTCATCATCGGCACCGGCGTCGGCGGCGGCATCGCCATCCGCGGCGAAGCCTGGCGCGGCGCCAACGCCATCGGCGGCGAGTGGGGACATATCCCGATGCAGACGCCCCGGGACGACGAGCGGCCCGGGCCGGCCTGCTATTGCGGCCGCTTCGGCTGCGTGGAGACGCTGCTGTCCGGGCCGGGGATGCTGCAGGAATACAACGCGACCGCGAAGCCTGCCGCCAATGTGCAGGAGATCCTGAGCCGCGCCGCCGCCGGCGAGGCGCAGGCTGAAGCGGCACTGGCGCGCTATGAGGACCGGCTGGCGCGCTGCCTGGCGACGGTCATCAACATCCTCGATCCCTCCGTCATCGTGCTCGGCGGCGGCCTGTCGAACATCGGGCGCCTGTACGAAAACGTACCGGGGCTATGGACCCGCTGGGTGTTCTCCGACCGGGTGGACACGCCGCTCCGGCGGGCGATGCATGGGGATTCCAGCGGCGTGCGCGGCGCCGCCTGGCTGTGGCCGCCGGCCGGTGACGTGAAAGGCAGTGCGGCATGAGTTGGAGTCCGGCGCAGTATCTGAAATTCTCCGATCACCGCTTCCGGCCGGCGATCGACCTGCTGGGCCGCATCGATGCCGCGCAGCCGCGCACGGTCTGCGATCTCGGCTGCGGCACCGGGCATCTGACGCTGGAACTGAAGAAGCGCTGGCCGGAGGCCGATGTGTACGGCGTGGATTCCTCGCCGGACATGCTGGCGAAGGCGCGGGAGGTGGCGCCGGCGGTGAAGTTCAGTCTGGCGAATGCCGGCGACTGGACGCCGGAGCGGCCGCTGGACGTGATCTTCTGCAACGCCGTGCTCCATTGGCTGCCCGATCACGGCAAGCTGTTTCCGCGGCTGATGACGCTGCTGGCTGCGGATGGCGTGCTGGCGGTGCAAATGCCGGGCAGTCATGGGCTGCCGGCGCATCAGCTCTTGTTGAAGGCCGCCGCCAGTGGACCTTGGAAGGCAAGGCTCGCTGCCGTCACGGGCATACATGCGGTGCACGACCCGGCCTTCTATTTTCGCGCACTCGCCAGTTCGGCCAGAGACATAGATGTCTGGGAAACGACGTATCTCCACACGCTCAGTGGCGCCGACCCGGTGATTGAATGGGTGAAGGGCACGGCACTGCGGCCCTATCTGGATGCCCTCGATCGCCAGGAGCAGGAGGCATTCCTGGCTGAATATCGCGCGCTGGTCGCCAAGGCGTATCCGGCGGAGCCCGACGGCCGCACGCTATTCCCCTTCCGCCGCGTCTTCGTCGTTGCGCGAAGGGCGTAGTTCGAATTGAACCGCTCGTCTCGCTCATGATTGTCCCCTCGCCACCACGAAGTGGGGGAGAGGGTTAGGGTGAGGGGGTAATGATGAAGTGCTCGATGCGGTCAGAAGAAATCAGAAGATTCGTCGGGCCTGGCCCCTCACCCTAACCCTCTCCCCGCATGCGGGGAGAGGGGACAATCCATTTTGTATTCGCCATTCTACTTGTAACACCCTGCCACCCGCGCCCGCTGGATCACCAGGGCGAGGATGGCGTCGAGCAGGGGCGTGTCGATGCCGACGAGATCGCCCATCTCCGTCACCACGCTGAGCAGCGCGTCGATTTCCATCGGCCGGCCGAGTTCCAGGTCCTGCAGCATGGAGGTCTTGTGCTCGCCCACATCGGCGGCCCAGCCGATGCGGGTCTCCACATCGATGCCGAACTTGATGCCGAGCGCGTTGGCGACCTGCTCGGACTCTTCCATCATCCGGCGTATCACCGCGCGCGTGCCTGGATCGGTGGCGATCTTCACCAGCGTCGCCTGCGTGAGCGCGCTGACGGGATTGAAGCTGAGATTGCCCCAGAGCTTGACCCAGATGTCGTCGCGGATGCGCGGCCGCACCGGCGCCTTGAAGCCGGCCGCGGTCAGCGCCTCCGACAGGCGCTTTGCCCGCTCCGAGCTGCTGCCGTCGGGCTCGCCGAGCATGAAGCGGTTGCCATACTCATGCTTCACCACGCCGGGCTCGACCACCGAGGCCGCCGGATAGACCACGCAGCCGATGCAGCGCTCCGGCGGGATCAGCCGCCACAGGCTGCCGTCGGGATCCAGGGTCTTGAGCTGGTGATTGGCGTGAGGGCCGGGATCGGCGTGGAAATACCACCAGGGAATGCCGTTCATCGCCGTGACCACGGCGGTCTCCGGCCCCAGCAGCGGCTGCATCGCCTTGGCGACCGGCGCCACGGAATGGGCCTTCAGCGTGACGATCACATAGTCTTGCGGTCCGGCCTTGGCGGGATCGTCGGTGACCTTCGGATGCGCCGTCAGCTCCTGGCCGTCGATGCGCAGCCGCAGGCCTTTCTCCTTCATCGCCGCCAGATGCGGCCCGCGGGCGATCAGCGTGACGTCCTGGCCGGAGAGGGCCAGCTTGGCGCCCAGTAGGCCGCCGATCGCGCCGGCGCCGTAGATGCAGATCTTCATGCGCCGAGGCCCAGCTTGGCGGCGAGGCCGATGCGCTGCAGCTTGCCGGTGGCGCCCTTGGGGATTTCCTCGAGGAACAACACGCGCCGCGGCACCTTGAAATCCGCCAGCCGCTCGGCGGCGAAATCCCGCAGCTCCCGCTCGGTCAGCGCCGCGCCCTCGCGCAGCACGATGGCGGCGCCGACCTCTTCGCCCAGCTTGTCATGGGGCAGGGCGAAGGTGACCGCCTGCGCCACCGCCGGATGGCCCAGCAGCACGGCGTCCACCTCCAGGGGCGAAACCTTCTCGCCGCCGCGGTTGATCAGCTCCTTCAGCCGGCCGGTGATGGTGAGATAGCCCTCGGCATCGAACACGCCCTGGTCGCCGGTGCGGAACCAGCCATCGGTGAAAGCGGCAGCGTTGGCGCTGTCATTGGCGACATAGCCTGACGTGACGTTGGGCCCTTTGATCACCACTTCGCCTGTCTCGCCCGGCGGCAGCTTCTTGCCGTCCTCGCTGAGGATCGCGACCTCCGGCCCGGCCGCGCGGCCGACGGAGCCCGGCTTGCGCGCCGCCGGCGGCAGCGGGTTGCTGGTCATCTGGTGCGACGCCTCGGTCATGCCGTAGGACTCGATGACCGGACAGCCGAACACGGACTCCAGCTCCTTCATGACTGGCGCCGGCAGCGAGGCGGAGGAGGAGCGGATGAAGCGCAGCTTGCGCCGCTCCAGGATCTCCCGGTTGCGCTCGGCGCGGGCCAGGATCGCCTGATGCATGGTGGGCACGGCGCTGTACCAGGTGGGCTGGGACTCCTCGAGCCAGGCGAAGAATTTCAGCGCATTGAATCCCGGCGTGCAGAACAAGCTGCCGCCCGCGGCGATGGTGGAGAGTGTGGCGCCGATCAGGCCGTGGATATGGAACAGCGGCATGATGTTGAGGCAGCGGTCTGCGGACGCCAGGGCCAGCGTGCCGCCGATATGCTTCGCGGAGGCCAGGATGTTCCGCTGCGACAGCGGCACCAGCTTCGGCCGCGAGGTGGTGCCGGAGGTGTGGAGCAGGAGGGCATCGTCCTCGGGGCTGGAGAAACTCGGCGCGCCGCTCCCCGCCGGGATATCCAGCCCGAACAGCCCGGACGCCGCCGGATCGGGCACCAGCTCGATCACGGCGATATCGAGCTTGCGGGCGGCTTCCCGGGCCGGGGTCTCCACCCCGGCCTGGACCACCAGCGCCTTGGGCTCCAGGTCCCGCAGATAGAAGTCGAACTCGTCGGCGCGGTAGGCCGGGTTCAGCGGCGCCGTGGCCGCGCCGGCGCCGATCGCCAGGAAGGCGCTGGCCATGTCCGGCCCGTTGGGCAGGACGATCGCCACCCGGTCCCGGCGGCCGATGCCCCGGCCGTTGAGGGCCGCCACCGTCCGCCCAGCCAATCCAGCCAGGCCGCCATAGGTCAGCGGCGGCCGGTCCGGGCTGAGGAACGCCAGGGCGGCGGCGGGCTGGCGGGATAGCAGGTCGATCAACGGCATTCACGAACTCCGGGCTTAGGCTTCTCTTATTCTCTCTTCTTGCGTCAATTTCCCGGCCGCTCAAGGACGGACCGCTTTGCGAATTGGTTCACGGCCGTTAATCCTCTTGCGGCGTTAACCTGAAATGCCACAGCATTCTCACGAAATCGTGCGCGGCCCCGCCCCGGGGCAATAGGAAGCGGGTATGGCCGCGCGCGGAAGTTGTCGCATATACATTTTCGAGATTTTTCCAGGCTTTGCAGCAAACCGTGACAATGCTTGCCGGCCATGGACTTAGCGGATGGGTGGCGGTCCCGGAAACGGATTTCTCCGGCCGTTGTTCAGGGATTGTTAAAGCGCGCTGCCTATCCTTGCCTACAACTCAGACTGGGTATCGACCGCTACAGGGGGTCGATCCGTTCAGGAGCATTATTTGATGCGTAACGGCGCAGACATGGCTCGCCAACCGGAGATGGCCGACTGGATTCAGCAGGCCGTCATGGCGGCCGGCGATCTTTTCTACGATTGGGATCTGACCACGGACAACATCGTCTGGGCGGGTCAGGGCGCGCAGATTTTCGGCGAAGACCCCGAACCTCTGAAGCGCGGCGAGAAATTCCTGCAGCGGGTCAATCCCGAGGATATCCCGCTGCGGCTGAAGTCACTTTCGTCCCATGTCAGCGACAACACACCCTATGATTGCGAATACCGCATCCGCTCCGACAACGGCGCGTTTGTGTGGGTGCATGACCGCGGCAGCGTGATCCGCGCCGGCAACGGCATGCCGCAGCGCCTGGTGGGCAGCCTGCGCCTGATCACGGCGCGCAAGAACCACGAGGCGCGCCTCGAGCGCATGGCCAGCTTCGACGAACTGACCGGCCACCTCAATCACGTGCGCCTGCGCGAAGCGCTGGATCACGCCATCGAATACAACCGCCGCGCGGAGATTCCCGGCGCCTATCTGGTGATCGGCGTCGACAAGCTCTCCGTCATCAACAACACCCTCGGGCCGGAAGCCGGCGATGCCGTGCTGCTGGCGGTGGGTCAGCGTCTCGACCGCGTGCTGCGCGCCAGCGACGTCATCGGCCGCATCGGCGGCGACCGCTTCGGCGTCATCCTCGGCCAATGCTCGGAAGGGCAGATGGCGCGGGCGGCCGAACGTATCCTTCTGTCGGTGCGCGAGCAGCCGGTGCAGGCCGGCGACGCGGAGACCCATGTCTCCGTCTCCATCGGCGGCGTGCTGTTCAGCGAGCTCTCCACCACGGCCGTCGATGTGATGGCCAAGGGCGAGACGGCGCTGAAGCAGGCCAAGATGCTGGGCCGCGACCGCTTCATTCCCTATCAGATGTCGGTGCGCCAGGGCGAAGTGCATCGCCAGAATCTCATCATCGGCAATCAGGTGAAACAGGCGCTGCGCGATCACCGCCTGCAGTTCGCCTTCCAGCCGGTGGTGAACTCCGACAGCGAGATCCCGGTCTTCTACGAGTGCCTGCTGCGCATGCGCGACGAGCAGGGCCAGATCGTGCCCGCCGGCGTGTTCGTGCCCGTGATCGAGCAGCTCGGCCTGGTGCGCATGGTGGACCGCCATGTGCTGGACCTGGCGCTGGATTTCCTGACCGAGAATCCGCAGTTGCAGCTTGCCATCAACATCTCCGGCCTGACTGCGTCCGATCAAAGCTGGCTGCGCCGCATGTCGGCGCTGCTGAAGGGCCGTCCCGATGTGGCCAAGCGCCTGATCGTCGAAGTGACGGAGACCTCGGCGCTGATCGATATCGAGGAGTCCGCGCGCTTCCTGCAGACCATCCGCGAGCTTGGCTGCCGCGTGGCTGTCGATGATTTCGGCGCCGGCTACACCTCGTTCCGCCATCTGAAGGCGCTGACCCTCGATATCGTCAAGATCGACGGCTCCTTCGTGAAGAATCTGGCCGGCAATGTGGACAACCAGCTCTTCATCCGCAATCTGCTGGGCCTTGCCGACACCTACGGCATGGAGACCGTGGCCGAATGCGTCGAGACGCAAGAGGATGCCACCTTCCTGATCGGCGAGGGCGTGAAGTATCTGCAAGGCTATTTCTTCGGCCGGCCGAGCCTGGAGACGCCGCTGCCCAAGGATTATCTGATAGCCGCCGTTGGTGACCGCGCCTAGACGCGGCCGCCGAACGGGTTTGCTCTTGGGCCCGGCGCGTCACGCGACCGGGCCTTTCTTTTGCCTCCAAGCTGGGCGATATCGGGGGATATGGCGCAGGGGTCTTCCATCGGCGGGCGGATGGCGGAAGCGGCGGGCCGCGGTCTGCGGCTATCGTTGGCCGTTTGGTGCCTCGCATGGGGCCTGTCTGACTGTCTGACAGCGAGCGCAGCGCAAGCGCAGGAAGCAGAGAACGCCGCCGGCAAGGCGCCCGATCTTGAGGATCTCTCCCGCCTGCCGCCGGAATTGCGCGAGCCGCTGGCCAAGGCCTATGCGCCCGGGGATCTGCAGGCTACGCTGCCGGAACACCGGAAAATCGAACCGATCGATCTGCCCCAGGGCTGGAATCCGCCGGATTGGCTGGCCCGCATTGTCGAGTTCATGTTCTGGCTGCTGATCGGCGTCGGCGTGCTGCTGGCGGTTTTCTATCTCGGCCGCGAGGTGCCCGGCTGGCTCGGCCGGCGCCGCCAACTGAAAGCCGGGGCTGCGCCGATGGTGCAGGGCTCGCCCGCCGCCGCCGACAGCCAGCTCCTCGATGCCCTGGGCCGCGCCGATCGGTTGGCGGCGGAGGGGCAGTTCGCCGAAGCACTGCATCTCCTGCTGCTGCACAGCATCGACTATCTGAAACGCCATCTGGGCGGCGTCTACGGCCCGTCCAGCACGGCACGGGAGATCCTGCAGCGGGCGCGTCTGCCGGACACCGGCCGGAACTCCCTCGGCGCCATCGTCGATGCCGCTGAAGTCAGCTATTTCGGCGGCCGGCCGGTCGATGGCGGCATCTATGCCGCCTGCCGCCGGCATTATCAGGCCTTTGCCTTCGGCGGGTCGCCGGCATGAACGACTCGGTCTTCTCTGGCCGCACGCTGGCCTGGTTGCTGGGCATCGGCATCGCCAGCTTCGCCGGCATGATGCTGCTTCTCACCCTCGGCAGCGAGCTGTTTCCCACGAGTTCGATTCAGCCCAGCACCTATTCGAAGTCGGCCATCGGTCATCAGGCCTGGGTGCGGCTGCTGCAGAACATGGGCAAGACGGTGTTGATCAGCCGCAACGACTCGGTGGCGAAATCCTACGATGCCGGCCTGCTGGTGCTGGCCGAACCGGACACCGGCGGCGACGAGCGGCAGCCGATCGAAGAGCTGCTGCAGGCCGAGCGGGTGCTGGTGGTGCTGCCGAAGTACAGCGCGAATGCCTCGCTGATGAATAGCAGCTGGGCCGGGACCGTGGATCGCATCAACACGCGTTACATCTCAGAAGTGCTGCGGCAGGTGACGAAGACGGGCACGGTGCTGCAGCTCGACGCATCGCCGCAGTGGCTGCCCAGCGGCCTTGGGCCGGCGCCCGACCTGCCGCGGCCCCAGGTGATGCTGGGTTCCGGCCTCAAGCCGGTGATCACCAGCAAGACCGGTATTCTGCTGGGTTTTACGGAGGTCGGCGACAGCAGGATTTGGGTGCTGTCCGATCCCGACCTGATCTCCAATCACGGCCTGCTGCGCGGTGCCAACGCCCAGCTCGCGATGGGGATCATCGACGTCATCAACAGCAGCGGTCCAGTGATCTTCGACGAGACAATTCATGGCTACTACCTCGATCCCAATCTGCTGAAGGCACTGTTCCAATATCCGCTGGTGTTCGTCACGACGGCGGCGTTCGCGGCGATCCTGGTTCTGCTCTGGGCGTCGACCGGACGCTTCGGCGCGCCGGCGCGGACCGAGCCGCCGTTGCGCATGGGCAAATCGACCCTGGTGGCGGCGGGCGCCGACATGCTGAGCTTCGGCCGCCACGAAGTCCCGATCGCCGCGCGCTACCGCAAGGCCGTGCTGGAGGACGTGGGACGCCGCATCCACGCGCCGCTGCAGGCCGATGAACGCACCCTGGCCGCCTGGCTGGACCGTGTTGGCCAGTCGCGGGGCGTCAGTCAGAAATTCAGCCGCGTCTGGCGGGACTTCGAGATCCTGCCGGGCGTCGGCGCCTATCAATCGCGCTTGCTGCTGATGGCGGCGCAGGAACTCTATCGGTGGAAAGAGGAGATGTTGAATGGACCTGGACCGGATTCGCGGAATCGCTGACCGGCTGAAGGGCGAAATCCGCAAGGTGGTGGTGGGCCAGGATGGCGCCATCGATCTCCTGCTGATCGGCCTGTTGTCCCAGGGGCATATCCTGCTGGAAGGCGTGCCGGGCGTGGCCAAGACGCTGCTGGCGCGCAGCTTCGCCACCGCGCTGTCCCTCAAGTTCGGCCGCATCCAGTTCACGCCGGACCTGATGCCCGGCGATGTGCTGGGCACCAATCTGTTCAATTTCCAGACCAACCAGTTCGCCCTGACCCGCGGGCCGATCTTCACCGAGCTGCTGCTGGCCGACGAGATCAACCGCACGCCGCCGAAAACCCAGGCGGCGCTGCTGCAGGCGATGCAGGAGCGCAACGTCACCATCGACGGCCAGACCCATCCGCTCGGCGCCGGCTTCATGGTCATCGCCACGCAGAATCCGATCGAGCATCAGGGCACCTATCCGCTGCCGGAAGCGCAGCTCGACCGCTTCCTGTTCAAGCATGTGATGAACTATCCCTCGCGCGACGAAGAGCGCGCCATCGTCACCCAGCATGGCAGCCGCCTGACCATGCCCGATCCCGCCGACCTCGGAGTCGTGGCGGTGGCCGATCTCGCGGAGCTGACGGCGATGCGGACGGCGATCGAGGCCATCCACCTCAAGTCCGACATCGTCGACTATGTCGTGGATATCATCCGCGCCAGCCGCGAGACGCCGGCGCTGCAATATGGCGCTTCGCCCCGCGCCGGCAACATGCTGGCCATGTCGGCCCGCGCCTTCGCCGCGCTGCAGGGCCGCGACTATGTCATCCCCGACGACGTGAAGACGCTGGCGCCGCCGGCGTTGCGCCACCGCCTGGTGCTGGCGCCCGGCAGCGAGATCGAAGGGCTCGACGCGGACAAGGTGGTCGGCCAGATCCTCGACCAGGTGCCGGCGCCCCGATGATCCGGCCGACGCTCCGCGCCGTCTTTCTGTTTGCCGCCGGCATTCCGCTGGCGGTGCTGGTGATCGTGCTGAACGCCGATTTCTGGCCGCTGGTGCTGGTCTATGTGGCGCTGGCGGCGCTGGCGCTGGGAGTCGATGCGCTGATGGCCATGCCCGGCCGGGCCTCTGCTGCTGCGGGCCGACGTGCCGCCGCTGCTCTATGCGGGTGACAGCGATTTATTGCGGGTCAATCTGTTCAACAGCTCGACCCGCTGGGCGGTGCGGCTGGAAGGGCGCTGCGATGTGGATCCGCTGCTGCGCGAGCCCGGCCATCGTTTCGCCATGCTGGGGCCGGGGCAGCAGGCGGCGATCGAGTTCCCGCTGACGCCGCTGCGGCGCGGCACCGCCATCGTCGAGCGGCTGTGGCTGCGCTGGCGCGGACCGTTGGGCCTGGCGCAACGGCAGCGCCTGGAAATGGAACCGCTGCGGCTGCCGGTGGTGCCGAATGTGCGAGCGGTGCGGGCGGCGGCGGCCAAGTTCTATTCGCCCGACGCCCTGATCGGCATGAAGAGCCAGAAGCAGCAGGGCGAGGGCTCGGAGTTCGATGCGCTGCGGGAGTACATGCCCGGCCTGGATCATCGCTCCATCGACTGGAAGCAATCGGCGCGCCATCACAAGCTGCTGTGCAAGGAGTTCCGCACCGAGCGCAACCATCCGATCATCCTGGCGCTCGACAGCGGCTATCTGATGCGCGAGCCGGTGGATGGCGTGGCCAAGCTGGATCACGCCATCAATGCCGGGCTGCTGCTGGCCTTCATGTCGGTCAAGGCCGGCGACCAAGTGGGCCTGTTCGGATTCGACTCGAGAGTGAGACTCTATCTGCCGCCATCAGGCGGTAATGCCGGCTTCAGCCGGGTGCAGCGGCGCTCGGCCGATCTGGACTATAGCCACGAGGAGACCAACTTCACGCTGGCTCTGACCGACCTGATGGGCCGGCTCAACCGCCGCGGGCTGATCGTGCTGATGACCGATTTCGTCGACACCATCGCCGCCGAACTGATGCTCGAGAATGTCACCCGGCTGGCGCAGAAGCATCTGGTGATCTTCGTCACGCTGCAGGATCCCCATTTGCAGAAGACCGCGGCGCAGCGGCCGGCGCGGCTGCTGGATGTGACCCAGGCGGTCGTTGCCGACAATTTCCTCCGGGAGCGCGCGGTGGTGTTCGAAAAACTGAAGCGCCTGGGGGTGCATTGCCTGGATGTGCCGCCGGAGCGCATCGGCATGGACCTCTTGAACCGCTATCTCCTGATCAAGCAGCGGGAGCTGATCTGATGGCCGAACCGCAGCTCAAGAGTCACGTGTTCCGCCGGGAGCGGGAGGCAAGCTGGCGCGAGCTCGAGGGCCTGCTCGGCCGGGCCGAGCGGCGCGGCGGCATCCGCAATCTGGACCTCGCGGAACTGATCCGCCTGCCGATGCTCTATTTCGCCTCGCTGTCGTCGCTGTCGGTGG
Organism: uncultured Alphaproteobacteria bacterium; assembly: GCA_963810485.1. Lineage (GTDB taxonomy): Bacteria > Pseudomonadota > Alphaproteobacteria > Dongiales > Dongiaceae > DATKFM01. The sequence goes on along the minus strand of CAWENQ010000004.1, from coordinate 811,309 downwards.
CGCGCAACATTTCCCTCGATCATAACCTGTTGGCCTATCTCGAGAGCCTGTCCAGCCGCGCCTATCTCATGGTCTATGGCGTGCGGGCCAATTTCTGGGGCTCGATCGCCGAGTTCTTCCGCTATCGCCTGCCGCAGGCCGTGCGCGGCATCTGGCCGGCTGTTGTCCTGTCGCTGCTGGCGATGAGCGCCGGGACGGTTGCGGGCTATGGGCTGACGATCTCGAACTCGGACTGGTTCTATAGCTTCGTCGATCCGGCGCTCGCCAGCGGCCGCACGCCGACCGCGTCGACCGAGAGCCTGCGCGATGTGCTGTTTGAGGGCGCCGACACCCATGATGTCGAAGACCTGTCGGTGTTCTCCACCTTCCTGTTCACCCACAATGCCCGCATCGGCATGATGTGCTTTGCGCTCGGCTTCGCGCTCGGGCTGCCGACCCTGTTCTTGCTGATCCAGACCGGACTGATGCTCGGCGCTTTCATTGCGCTTTATGACAGTCGCGGCCTGGGCGTGGAGATCGTCGGCTGGCTGATGATCCATGGCGTGACCGAACTCGGCGCCATCATTCTCTGCGGCGCGGCCGGATTGATGCTGGGCCATGCCATCGCCTTCCCCGGCGCCCGGAGCCGGCTCGCCAATCTCGCCCAACATGGGCGGCGTGCCGCCATCGTGGTCATGGGCGCGGTGTTCATGCTGCTGATCGCCGGCCTGCTCGAAGGCCTCGGCCGTCAGTTGATCAACGACACCAACACGCGGCTGCTGATTGCCGGCGCCACGCTGCTGATCTGGCTCGGCTACTACGTCACCGGCGGCCGGTCCCGGAGTGCGCAAGATGGCGACAATAGCTAGCGCCCGCATCGGCGCCATGCTGGGCGCGGTCGACCCGGCGGCGCGCCGGATGATCGCCACGCCCGAAGGCGTGCTGCTGCCGGTGGATCTGGCCAGCCGGGGCGAACGGGCCGCGGCCTTCCTGATCGACCTGTTTGCGATCATCGTTGGCTTTGTTTGCACTGTCCTGCTGCTGGTCCTGATCGGCGTCAGCGGTGCGGAGATGGGCGCCTGGTTCTGGATTATTCTGATGCTGGTCTTCTTCTTCCTGCGGAACTTCTATTTCGCGGCCTTCGAGCTCGCCTGGCGCGGCATGACGCCGGGAAAGCGGGTCTTCGGCCTGCGCGTCATCGATCGCGGCGGCGGCACGCTGCGCGCCGATGCCATCTTCGCCCGCAACCTGATGCGGGAGGTCGAAGTGTTCATCCCCGCCATGATCCTGATGATCGGTCCGTTCATGGGCGGGGAAGGCGGCGGCGTCTGGCTGTATCTGATGCTGCTCGGCTGGATGGGCGTGCTGACGCTGCTGCCGCTCTTCAACAAGGACCGGCTGCGGGCCGGCGACCTGATCGGCGGCACCTGGGTGATCCTGGCGCCGAAGGCCGTCCTGCTGCCGGATGTGGCGGCGATGCCGGCGGCGGCATCTGCGAATGCCGCTGTTGATGCCACGGTCGACGGCCTGCGCTTCAGCCGGCAGCATCTTTCGGTCTATGGCGTGGAAGAACTGCAGACGCTGGAGCATATCCTGCGTCAGGAGGGGCCGCATGCGGCCCAGGTGCGCGACGAGGTGGCGCGGCGGATCCAGCGCAAAATCGGCTGGCAATCCCCGGGCCAGCCAGTCGAGCCCCGCGCCTTCCTGCAGGCCTTCTACGCCGCGCAGCGGCGGCATCTGGAAGCGAAACTGCTGTTCGGCAAACGGCGGCAGAACAAGTTCGATCAGGCCTAACCCTCGGCCAAGTCAAGGTCCATCAGTCGAAGACAGCAGCAATGTCCTCGATTGATCCGCCTTCCCGCGCTGCGCGCAAATAGAAATACACCACCGCAATCACGACAGCGTTGAAGATCAACGATGCTGCGGTCGTAATCCAGGAAAGCACAGACAGAACGCCGGCATTGCCATAGAATATCAATGAGGCAATGCCTGCAGGCAGGCCGAGCGCCCAGCCGATTGCGATCGTCACCAGGAACACGCCAAACAATCGCCAGCGATTGCCTCTGGTCAATTCTGCGCTTCTGCCGAAGGCAGCGAAAATGCCCGGTCGTTCAACGATTGTTACGGGGATCACTACATACCAAACCATCGCAAGAATGACGGCTGGGACAAACAGCGCAATCGCCGAGAGGGACAAGGCAACAAGCATCAGGATGCTGATCACCAAGGCGGGGATGAGGAGCGGCAAGCCCTTTCTCAGGCACTGTCCCAGGCTCGGCTTGTGGCCGCGGAGCGATTCATAGGTCCCGTAGCACATCGCAGCTGTTCCAAGCGTGGCGGCGAAGGCGTAAATGATCCAGGTCAGGATCGAATAGCCGAAAGTCCATTTCAAGGATTCGAGGTACGCATCGCTCGCCGCGGGATCGCTCAACACCGACGGATCCTGCACCGCCTGCTGCATGTCGAAAATAGTGTCGTACAAGTACAGATTGATCAGCATAAGCGGCAGTGTCATTAGCATCGCAATGATGCCGAACGGCACGATGTTCTGAAACATGACTTCAAACGACTTGCTCAGCGCGGTTCCGAATTGGAACCGGCTCGATTGCACGAACGTCATGATTCTCCATCCCCTATGCTCGTTGCCCAGGAGCGGCCGTCATTTCCTATGGATTGAGTTAATACTTCGTCAAGAACGCTGCGACATTCGGGAGACCCCGTCGTCGTCCAGGCCTTCCTTCACCCGCCGGAGTTCCAGATAGAGCACAGCCGCCAGCACGGCGGCGAAGGTGCCGTAGGCGAGGACGGCGGCCAGGGTGAAAGGCAGGATGATGCCGACGATGACATCGACAGTTCCACCCATCGTCACGACGATGGCGACATAGACGACGCCCATCAGCAGGAGAAGCCCGAGCAGCCGCCAATAGTTGCCGTGGGACAGTTCGATGCTGCGGGCCAGCGCGCTGCTGACGCCCTTGCGCTCCAGGGCGGCTGCGGGCACAGCCACCAGGAACGGCACGGCGATCAGCGGCGCCAAGACGAGCCCGACGAAAATGATGGGCGAGTCCGCGATGATGCCGAGCGCGACGAGACCGGCGGCGGGAATGCCTGTTATCAGCCCGACCAGCAGGGCAGTACCGGCTGCCGGCGTCATGACGGCAAAGCCGTGGCCCAGGCAACGGCCGAAATCCGCTTGCTGGCCGCGCAAATGCTGCAACGTGCCATACGCGATGGCTGCCCCACCGACTTGCAGGATGGCGAGCGCTGCAGCCGCCATGACCGCAAGCGTGGCGATCATGACCATTGTTTCGGAGTCGCTGATGTAGAGCCCATCGCCGCCGCCGCTGGACGGCATGATCTCGATCGCCAGGATGCAGCCGAAGAACAGGACGCCGATGGCGATCGCTGCCAACACTCCCGCCAGCAGCATGATACCGGAGAATGGCAGCCAGCGGGCCTTGAACACGGTCCAGCTCAGCGCCAGCACCGACGCTATGCTCAGATTCCCATGTTCAGCAGCCATCCTGCGGCCCCCTGCTGGCCGGTGTCGCGGATTTCGTGTCGACGATTTGATGCCGGCCGGAGGACGAAGGGCTATTTGCCCTTGTCGGTCTTGCTCATGGTCTCGATGCGTTTCTGCAGCGCATCGATCTGGGCCTTGAGCTCGGCCAGGCTGTCGGCTCCGCCACTGGCCGGGGCTTCGCCGCTGTTTGGCTGCTCCCCGGCGGCGCCGCTCTGATAGGGGGCGAACATCTTCATCGCCCGCTCGAAGAAGGCCAGGTTCTGCTTGCCGATCTCGTCAAAGCGGCCGAAGGGGAACATGCCGCCGAAGGTGTCGCGCATGTAATTGCGCATCTGCTCCTGGTTGCTGGCGAAGTATTCCATGGTGTGCTCGAGGTAGCGGGGCACCAGGAACTGCAGGTTGTCGCCATAGAAGCTGATGAGCTGTCGCAGGAAGTTCAGCGGCAGCAGGTTCTGGCCCTTGGATTCCTCCTCGACGATGATCTGGGTCAGCACAGAGCGGGTGATGTCCTCACCGGATTTCGCGTCGTAGACGGCGAATTCCACATTGTCCTTCACCATCTGGGACAGGTGGTCGAGCGTCACATAGCTGCTGGTTGCCGTATTATACAGCCGGCGGTTCGCATACTTCTTTATGACAATCGGTGTCTTGTCGGTCGCGGTCCCTTCGGCCATGGGGCCCTACTCCCTGCGCGGTGACTCCAGAGTGACCAAGGATAGCAGGAATCCTCGGGTATTGTGCAATGCATTAAAGACCTTGCTGCGCCGCCGCGAAGGCCGGTGGCGGCCTCTGGAACGGTCATTTATAGTGGCGGAATGGACGAAACGGCTGATCTCAGGGCGCTGGCCAGCCGCTATGTGGACCTCTGGGAGGATCAGATTGCCGCCTTGGCCGTGGACCCGGCCTTGAGCGAGCTTTTCCGGGCCTGGATGGGGCTGGCGGGCATGGGCATGGCCGGTGCGGGCCCTCTGCCCTGGGCGGGATTTGCAGCGGGAGTACAGGGTGAAGGCCGAACAGAAACCAGGGCCGGCGGACGAGGGTACGCGTCTGCGGGAGACGCGGTCCGGACCGCGCCCGCTGCCGCTGCATCTGTCGATCGCCGGGATGACCTGGCTCGGCTCGCAGAGCGCCTTGCCGCTCTGGAGGAACGGCTGGCCCGGCTGGAATCCGGCGCTGGACGGCCTGAAGGCGCTGGCGGCGGAAGCCGCAAGCCACAGCCCCGAAAACCTCGCCAAGGCCGTTGAGACAGAGGTCCGCCGCCGCTGGGGCCTGCTGACCCAGGGCATCGAGGCCTATCGGAACCACCCCTATCGCCGCAACCTGGCTCCACCGGCCGAGATTTGGCGGGAGGGCACGTCACGGCTCCTGGATTATGCGCCCGCGGCCGCCGATGCGCCGGTGGTGCTGGTGGTGCCCTCGCTGATCAACCGCGCCTATGTGCTGGATTTGACGGCCGAGCGCAGCCTGATGCGGTTCCTGGCCGGCGCCGGGTTTCGGCCGCTGCTGCTGGACTGGGACGCGCCGGGCGAGGCGGAACGGCGCTTCACCCTGACCGACTATGTCGCCGGCCGGCTTGGGCGGGCGATCGACGCCGCGGCGGATCTCCGAGGGGGTCCGGTGGCGCTGGTCGGCTATTGCATGGGCGGGCTGCTGGCCCTGCCGCCGGCGCTGACTCAACCGGACAAGGTGAGCGGCCTGGTCTGCCTGGCGACGCCCTGGGACTTCCATGCCGAGCGGCCGCACCAGGCGCGGCTGATCGGCGCCGCCCTGCCGGCCCTGGAGCCGATGCTGCGGCAGGCAGGGCGAGCTGCCGGTGGATGCGATCCAGGCGCTGTTCGCCGGCTTAGACCCGCTGCTGGTGGTTAGGAAATTCGTCAAGTTCGCCGGCCTCGACCCGGCCTCGCCGTCGGCCGCGCAGTTCGTGGCGCTGGAGGATTGGCTGAACGACGGCGTGCCGCTGGCGGCCGAGGTGACCCGGGAATGCCTGGGCGGCTGGTATGGCGGCAATTCGCCGGCCAAGGGCGAGTGGCGCATCGCCGGCCAGCCGGTAAATCCCCGGGAGATCAAGGTACCCACGCTGATCGTGGTGCCCCATGCCGACCGCATCGTGCCGCCACCCTCGGCGCTCGGCCTGGTGGCGCAGATGCCCCAGGCGACGGTGATGCGGCCGAACTCCGGCCATATCGGCATGGTGGCCGGCGGCGGCGCGGTGGATCAGCTCTACAAGCCCCTGGCGGCCTGGCTCGACGCTTTGCCTGGACCGGCGCGGCGAAAGCGCGCGGCGGGAACACGGAAGAGTCGCTTTACCGCCCCGCGCACCCCATCTTATGTTCGTTCGCAGACGCGAAATAACGGCAAAGGAGACCGGCGATGACCGACGTCGTGATTGTAGGCGCAGCCCGCACCCCCATCGGCGCATTCGGCGGGGCGCTGAGCAGCGTGTCGGCCACCTATCTGGGCACGACGGCGATCACCGAGTCGCTGAAGCGGGCGAAGGTGGAGCCGGGCGAGGTGACGGAAGTCATCCTCGGCCAGATCCTCACCGCCGGCGCCGGCCAGAACACGGCGCGGCAGGCGGCGGTGGCTGCCGGCATTCCCGTGGAGAAGACCGCCTATGCGATCAACCAGCTTTGCGGTTCCGGCCTGCGCGCGGTGGCGCTCGGCTATCAGGCGATCAAGACCGGCGACAGCGACATCGTCGTCGCCGGCGGCCAGGAGAGCATGAGCCAGTCGCCCCACTGCCTGCATCTGCGCAACGGCACCAAGATGGGCGATGCCCAGATGGTGGACACCATGATCAAGGACGGGCTGTGGGATGCCTTCAACGGCTACCACATGGGCACCACCGCCGAGAACGTGGCGCAGAAATGGCAGATCACCCGCGAGGAGCAGGACAAGTTCGCGGTCGCCTCGCAGAACAAGGCCGAGGCGGCGCAGAAATCCGGCCGCTTCAAGGACGAGATCGTGCCGGTGAAGATCGTCACCCGCAAAGGCGACGTGATGGTGGATACCGACGAATATCCCCGCCATGGCGCGACACTGGACAGCATGGCCAAGCTGCGGCCGGCCTTCGACAAGAACGGCACGGTCACCGCGGGCAATGCCTCGGGCATCAATGACGGCGCCGCGGCGCTGGTGCTGATGAGCGACAAGGAAGCGGCGAAGCGCGGACTGAAGCCGCTGGCCCGCATCGTCTCCTGGGCCACGGCCGGCGTCGATCCCGCGATCATGGGTTCGGGCCCCATCCCGTCAAGCCGTGCCGCGCTGAAGAAGGCGGGCTGGAGTCGACCAGGACCTGGATCTTGTGGAGGCCAACGAGGCCTTCGCCGCCCAGGCCTGCGCGGTGAACAAGGATCTCGGCTGGGACACCAGCAAGGTGAACGTCAATGGCGGCGCCATCGCCCTCGGCCATCCGATCGGCGCCTCGGGCGCGCGCGTGCTGGTGACGCTGCTGCATGAGATGCAGAAGCGCGATGCCAAGAAGGGCCTGGCGACGCTCTGCATCGGCGGCGGCATGGGCATCGCCATGTGCGTCGAGCGCTAAGCATAGTTTGATCTTGCACAAGGCCGGCAGCGCAATGTCCGGCCACAAAATCGGATAGCGCGGCAACTGTTGGAGTGGGCCGCGCTGCCGGGGTCGAAACAGGGGAGGGAACAATGGCACGGGTCGCAGTGGTCACCGGAGGCACGCGCGGGATCGGCAAGGCGATTTCCGTCGGCTTGAAGAATGCCGGCTACAAGGTCGCCGCCAGCTATCATGGCAATGACGCCGCGGCCCAGGCGTTCACCAAGGAGACGGGCATCCCGACCTATAAGTTCGACGTTGCCGACTATGGGCAATGCGAAGCCGCGGTGAAGAAGATCGCCGCGGAGCTCGGTCCGGTGGATGTGCTGGTCAACAATGCCGGCATCACCCGCGACGGCACCATGCACAAGATGACGCCGCTGCAATGGGCCGAGGTGATCCAGACCAACTCTAGGCTCCTGCTTCAACATGTGCCGCTGCGTGATCGACAGCATGCGCGAGCGCAGCTTCGGCCGCATCGTCAATATCGGCTCGATCAACGGCCAGGCCGGCCAGTACGGCCAGGTGAACTACGCCGCCGCCAAATCGGGCATCCACGGCTTCACCAAGGCCATGGCCCAGGAAGGCGCCGGCAAGGGCATCACCGTCAACGCCATCGCCCCCGGCTACATCGACACCGAGATGGTGCGCGCCGTGCCGGAAGAGGTGCTGAAAAAGATCGTCGCCCGCATCCCCGTCGGCCGCCTGGGCAAGGCCGAGGAGATCGCCCGCGGCGTGCTGTTCCTGGTCGCCGACGATGGCGGTTTCATCACGGGTTCCACGCTGTCGATCAACGGGGGCCAGCATATGTACTAAGCGGCGCCGGGCGCCGATCTGGGATGGCGGATTGGGCTAAGGTCCAATTGCCATCGGCGCCGGGAGGTCCGCAATACTGCCAACAACAAATACGCAGGGAGGCAATCATGGGCGTGTCGTTGTTTCGGTTGGCGTACATCAAGCAGCTAGCTCTTTGTGCCGCGGTCGGCGGCGCCATGCTGGTAAGTGCCGGAGCCAATGCCGGCGCACTGGACAGGGCGCGTGACTCCGGCGTCTTCAAGATCGGCTATCGCACTGATGCCGCTCCCTATTCCTATAAATCCGACAGCGGCGAACCGGCGGGCTATGTGGTCGATCTCTGCCGTGAAGTGGCGGCGGCAGTGCAGAAGGACGCGGGCCGCGAGGTCAAGGTCGAGTATGTCATCGTGACCGCCGAGGACCGCTTCGATGCGGTGCAATCCGGGAAGATCGATATCCTGTGCGAAGCGACGACGGCGAGCCTGGCGCGGCGCAAGCTGGTGGACTTCTCGCTCATGACCTTTATCGACGGGGCCGGCGTCATCGTGCGCAAGGACGGCCCGCAGAGTTTCGCCTCCATGTCCGGACATAAGATCGGTGTCCATGCAGGCACGACCACCGAGAAGGCGCTGCAAAAAACCCTGATCGACCTGAACGTCAAGGCGGAAGTGGTCGAGGTCGCGGACCACGAGCATGGGGTGAAAATGCTGGCCGACGGCGAGCTGGCGGCTTACTTCGCCGACCGTGCAATCCTCTCTTTCCTGTTGATCGGGCCGGATTCGCCGAAGAATCTTCTGATCGCCAAGGACTATCTGACGCGGGAACCCTATGCCCTGGCCCTGGCGCGCGGCGATGACGATTTCCGGCTGCTGGTCGACCGCACGCTGGCGCGGCTCTACCGCAGTCCGGCCATTGACACGATCTTCTCGCGGAATTTCGCCAATGCTAAACCGAGCGATGTCTTGCGGGCGCTCTACATCATCAACGCGCTGCCGGAGTAGTCGGCTCCGGACAATTGTCCCAACGGCTAACGCTGGGCTATCCTGCGACTCCCTGTATCCAAGCCGATATCGCGGAGCCGACAGAATGCCCAGCGTCAAACCTATCGAATATGCGGACGCCTCGCCGGAAGTGCGCGCCGTCTATGACGACATCATGGCGACCCGCAAGATCGACTGGATCAACAATTTCTGGAAGGTGCTGGCCCATCATCCGGCGAGCCTGAAGCGCACCTGGGAGAGCTTGAAGCAAGTGATGGCGCCGGGCGCGCTGGATCCGCTGTTCAAGGAGATGATCTATCTCGCCGTCAGCGCCACCAACAATTGCGAGTACTGCATCGGCTCCCACACGGCCTCGGCGCGAAAGGCCGGCATGACCGACGCCATGCTCGGCGAGCTGATGGCCGTCATCGGCATGGCCAACGAGACCAACCGGCTGGCCAACGGCTACCGCGTCGAATTGGACGAGCGCTTCGAGCCGAAGTTCTGAAGCCGAGGCGCGCTTAGCAGCCGTTATGCGCCGGTCTCGCGCCGGTGCATCTCCACCAGCGCCGCCATGCTCGGTACTTCGCCGTCGGGCTTGACGGCGCCCACCGGCATGGTCGCGCCGCCGCCGCTCTTGCCCGCGCGGCGGTTGATCCACATGGTGGTGAGGCCGATCTTCTTGCCCGGCACATGGTCGTGGAACAGGCTCTGGGCGGTGTGCAGGATCTTGTCCTTTGGCACGCCCATCTTCGCCAGGGTTTCCAGCCCGACTTCGAAATGCGCAGGGGCCGGCTTATAGCTGCCCACATCCTGTGCCGTCACTACGGCGTCGAACGTCACGCCCAGCTTCTTGTTGCTGTGGGCAAAGGAGGCGCGGTCGATGTTGGACAGCACCACCAGCTTGTAATGCTGCTTCAGATAGGCGAGCGCCGCGGCGCTGTCGGGGAAGGCCGGCCAGTCTTTCACCGATTGGCCGAAGGCGCGGGTTTCCTCCGCGGTCGCCGGCGCCTTCAGTTTTTCGCCGATCCGCTGCAGGCCGAGGGCGAGCGCATCCGGATAGAGGATCGCCGGCTGTTCGGCCTGGATGCGCGACTCCGCTTCGGCGAAAAGCTCCAGCAGCCGGTTGTCATCGGCGGTGACGCCGGTGCGTTTCCGCCAGGGTCCGAAGGCGGCGAGGATGCCGCTCTCCCAATCGATCAGCGTGCCGTAGCAATCGAAGGTGAGGGCCTTGAAATCCTGCAATCGCATGTGTTTCTCCGCAGAGGGCGAGCGCCGCTTGACAGTTTCCTACCGCAGCCGATAACGCTCCGCCATGGCTGAAACCATTGTCAACCAATCTGGCGCGTCGAGCCGCCTGCGTGCAACCGCGATCGGCGGCATTGCCGTGCTGCTCTGGGCGGTGCTGGCGCTGCTGACGACAGCGGCCCAGCCGGTGCCGCCGTTTCAATTGATGGCGCTCACCTTCGGCATTGCGTTCCTGTTGGCCGTCGGCAAATGGTCAATCGACCGCTGGCGTGGCGGCCCGCCCGTGCTCTCCCATCTGCGGCAGCCGGTACGGGTCTGGGTGCTTGGTGTCGCGGGTTTGTACGGCTATCATTTTTTCTACTTCACGGCCCTAAGCCATGCGCCGCCGGCCGATGCCAGCCTGATCGCCTTCCTATGGCCGCTGCTGATCGTGCTGCTGTCGGCGCTGCTGCCGGGAGAGCGGCTGCGCTGGTGGCATCTCGCCGGCGGCGTTGCCGGGCTCGTCGGGGCCGGCCTTCTGGTGACGCGCGGCGGCGGCATGGCGCTGCGTCCCGAATTCTTGCTCGGCTATCTGGCGGCGCTGGCCTGCGCCTTCACCTGGTCGATCTATTCGGTCATCAGCCGCCGGTTTGGCGAGGTGCCGAGCGATGCGGTCGGCGGCTTCTGCGGCGTCACGGCGCTGCTCGGGTTGATTTCGCACCTGCTGTTCGAGCAGACCCAATGGCCGGATGCATCGGGCTGGCTGGCGGTGATGGCCCTGGGAGTCGGCCCGGTCGGCGCCGCTTTCTTCGTCTGGGACTACGGCGTCAAGCATGGCGACATCAAAGCGCTGGGCGCTTTGGCCTATGCGGCGCCGCTGCTGTCGACGCTGCTGCTGATCCTCTTCGGCCGCGCCGAAGCGAGCTGGACCATCGCGCTGGCCTGTCTCCTGATCGTCGGCGGCGCAGTGCTGGCCAGCGGCGACATGTTGCGCCGCCGCTAGCGCCCCGGCTCCCAGCCCGGCGGCGCCATTTCAAATGCGCTGAACTCGAAGGCCGGCGCCACGGTGCAGGTCACCAGCACCCACTCGCCAAGCGGCCGTGCCGCCTGCCAGCAATTCGCGGGCACGATCGCCTGCGGCCGTTCGCCTTGGGCGATGCTGGGACCGAGGCGGATCACCTCGCTGCACTTTCCATCGGGTGAGAGCCGCAGTTCCAGCGGTCCGCCGGCATGATGGAGCCAGATCTCGGTCGCGTCCTTGACGCGATGCCAGCGAGACTCTTCGCCCGCTGCTAGAAGATAGTAGATCGCCGTCAGTGCGCCGCGCCCACCGCCGGCCGGCTGGTGGCGGTAGGTCTCCGCATAATGGCCGCCCTCGGGATGGGGCTGCAGCCGCAGCCGCTCGATGATCTCGGCCGCTTCGGGGGCCATCGCCTTGGTCAGCCCTGGGGCACCGTGGTGCTCATGGACGGCCGCTGCGAATAGGCCTCGAACCACTTTGTCAATTTCGACCGGCCCTGCCGCCAGTTGTCGGCGCCATGCCGCAGATCCATGTAGCCGAGGGCGCAGCCGATGGAGATGGTGCCTATGTCTGTGGCGCCCTTGGGATCGCCGAGCTTGTCGGCTTCGGCCTCCAGGCTATCCAGCGCACCGGCAATAACCTTGCGCCCTTTTTCCTGCGCGGCCGGCGAACGCTCGTTTTCCGGCCGCCGTCCCTCCATCACCCGCGCCACCGCGGCATCCATGATGCCATCGGCCAGCGCCTGCCGCCGCAGCGCCACCCAGCGCGCCGGACCAGCGGGCGGAAACAGCTTGGCGCCGTTGTGCTGGCTATCGAGATACTCGCAGATGACCGGCGAATCGTAGAGCGCCTCTCCGTCATCGGTGATCAGGCAGGGCACCTTGCCCAGGGGATTGTCCTTCGCGACTTCACTGCCAGGCCCCAGCACACTCGCGGGCGCGCGCTGGATTTTGCCGTCGATGCCGGCCTCCTGGGCGAGGACGGTGATCTTACGGACGAAAGGGCTGGTGCCCGAAAAGTAGAGCTTCATGGCCGGTTTCCTAAGATGACTTTTAAGACAAGCGTTGCGCGGGAGCATGGCGAATGGCCCGCTTCTTGTCCAATTGAGCGGTGCAGCTGTGAACGCTTGCGGATGGGGCCGACCCATGGTCTGTCATGCGCCGGGATTTGAATGCGAGGTCCTTCATGCGCTCGGCCCTGCTGATCATCGACGTACAGAATGGAATCCTCCGCGGCCTGGGCTCCGTCGGCCGCCAGGCGGTGCTCGACGCTGCGCTCGACGAAACCGTGCGCCGGATCCAGCAGGTGCAGCAGCGCGCACGCGATGCCGGCGTGCCGGTGATCCTGGTGCAGAACGACAGCGAACCGGGCCATCGCCTTGCCGTCGACAGCGAGGGCTGGCGGCTGCGCGAGGAGATCCGGCCCCTCCTGGGCGAGCCGGTGGTGCGCAAGGCCTCCTGCGATTCCTTCTACGAGACCGATCTGGCTGATCAACTGAAGCGGCGCGAGATCACCCATCTGGTGATCGGCGGCTGCATGACACAGTATTGTGTGGATACAACCTGCCGCCGCGCAGTGTCGCTGGGCTACGACGTCACGCTGCTTGCCGACGGGCATATGACGGCCGATTCGGGCGCTCTGACCTATGAGCAGATCATCGCTCATCACAATGCACTGTTGGATGGCTTCGATGCCGGCAAGAATTGGATCGGCTTGGCGGCTGCCGCCGACGTGAAGTTCTGAGCACCAGACAAAGAGATCCCGCTGTCCATTTGCTTTGCCGGCGGGGGCGCGGCAAAGTTCGCTGACCTTCCTTCCTGCATCGGCCTTCCCATGAAAATCACCGATCTCAAGACTTTCGTCGTCGGCAATCCGCCGCCCGGCTTCGGCGGGCGCTACTTCATCTTCGTGAAGCTGACGACCGACAACGGCATCGAGGGCATCGGCGAGGTCTATTGCGATACCTTCGGGCCGCAGGTCATGACGCAGATGATCGAGGACGTGTTCGAGCGCCATGTCGCTGGGCATGGATCCCGTTCCGCATCGAGAGCATTGTGGCGCAAGGTCTACGGCACCGGCTACACGCTGCGGCCCGACATTTCCGCTGATGGGCGTCCTGTCCGGCATCGAGATCGCGCTGTGGGACATCATCGGCAAGGCGGTCGGACAAGCCGGTCTATGAGCTGCTGGGCGGCAAGGTCCATGAGCGGCTTGCGCACCTACACCTACATCTATCCCGACAGGCCGGCGAGGACGAGAGCGATCTATCACGAATGCCGAGCATGTCGGCGAGCGCGCGGCGGACTATGTGAAGCAGGGCTTCACCGCGGTGAAGTTCGATCCGGCGGCGCCCTATTCCGTCTTCGATCCGCGCCAGCCATCGCTGGAGTCGCTGGAGCTGTGCGGAGAAGTTCTGCCGCTTGCTGCGCGAGGCGGTCGGCACCAAGGCCGATCTCCTGTTCGGCACGCACGGCCAGTTCACCGCGTCCGGCGCCATCCGCCTGGCCAAGCGGCTCGAGCCCTACGATCCGCTGTGGTTCGAGGAACCGACGCCGCCGGAAATGCCGGAGGAGATGGCGCTGGTGGCGCGCGCGACCTCCATTCCCGATCGCGACCGGCGAGCGGCTCGACGACGAAGTACGAATTCGCCCGCGTGCTCGAATGCCGCGCCGCCTCGATCCTGCAAATGGCGCTGGGCCGCGTCGGCGGCATCCTGGAAGCGAAGAAGATCGCCGGCATGGCCGAGACGCACTATGCGCAGATCGCGCCGCATCTCTATTGCGGCCCGGTCGAGGGTGCCGCCAACATCCAGCTTCTCCGCCTCGCTCCCGAATTTCCTGATCCTCGAAAGCATCGAGACCTGGGGCGGCTTCCATGCGCAGATCCTCAAGAAGCCGATCCGCTGGGAGGAGGGCTATGTCATTCCGCCGACCGAGCCGGGACTCGGCATCGAGCTGAATGAGGAGGTGGCGCTGGCGCATCCCTACACCGGCAACAAGGCTGCATCTCGAAATGACCGAGCGGCCGATCTACTGACGCAGCTCCGCGGCGAACCCATGACAGATCCGCTACGGCTATATCGGCCTCGGCCATCTGGGCGCGCCATCTGGCCGGCAGTCTGCTGCGCGACGGCTTTGCGCTGACGGTGCATGATCTCGAACAAGCGATCTGGCCGCGCCGCTGCTGGCCCGCGGCGCGGGTTGGGCCGATACGCCCGCAGGCGCTGGCCGCGCGGCTGCGATGCGGTGATCACCTGCCTGCCATCGCCAGCGGTGTCGGAGAAAGTGCTCTGCGGCGCCGATGGCATCCTTGCCGGCTTGAAGCGCGGCGGCTGCTGGATCGAGATGAGCACGCTCGGCCGCGACGATATCCTTCGCCTGGCCGCGCTCGCGGCGGACAAGGGGCGTCGATACATTGGAATCGCCGGTCACCGGCGGCGTCCATCGCGCGGCGGCCGGCGAGATCACCGTGCTGGCCGGCGGCGACAAGGCGCTGTTCGAAGCCCACCGGCCGGCGCTCGAGGCCATGGGCGGCGAGATCTTCCACATGGGGCCGCTGGGCTCCGCCGCCGTGATCAAGGTCATCACCAACATGCTCGCCTTCATCCATCTGGTGGCGGAGGGCGAGGCGCTGATGCTGGCCAAGCGCGGCGGCCTCGATCTGGCGCAGGCCTACCACGCCATCAAGGCCAGCTCCGGCAACAGCTTCGTCCACGAGACCGAGGGCCAGCTCATCCTCAACGGCAGCTACGACATCGACTTCACCATGGATCTGGCGCTGAAGGATCTGGGCTTTGCCATGCGGCTTCGGCCGCGAGTTCGGCGTGCCGCTCGACCTGGCGGCGCTGACCCTGCAAGACCTTCGATCACGGGCGACGGCCGCCTATGGCGGCGGCGCCTGGTCCACCATGGTCGGTGAAGCTGCTGGAGGATGCGCTGAAGACCGATCTGCGCGCGCCAGGATTTCCCGGCGGAACTCAATGAATAGATCGCCCGACAGTTTCTACTCCTGGCGCCGGCTCGCCGTGTCGCTGGCGCTCAGCACCATCGGCGGCGTCGGCCTCTGGTCGGCGGTCGTCGTGCTGCCGGTCATCGAAATCGAGTTCGCGGTGGATCGCGGCGGCGCCTCGCTGCCCTACACGGCGACCATGGTGGGCTTCGCCGCCGGCGGCATCCTGATCGGCCGCTTCGCCGACAAGCTCGGCATCATGATGCCGATGCTGGTGGGCGCGATCTCCCTCGGCATCGGCTTCGCTGCGGCGGCGTTGTCATCGAGCTATTGGCAGTTTGTCGTCGCCCAGGCGCTGCTGATCGGCATGCTCGGCAGCTCCGCCACCTTCGGCCCGCTGGTGGCCGACGTGTCCCACTGGTTCGTCCGGCAGCGCGGCATCGCCGTAGGCATCGTCGCCAGCGGCAACTATGTCGCGGGCACTTTCTGGCCGCCATTGCTGCAGGATATGTTCGAAAAGTTCGGCTGGCGCGACACCTACATGATCGTCGGCGCCATCTGTGTGGTGACGATGGTGCCGCTGTCGCTGCTGTTGCGGCCGCGGCCGGCGCTCGATGACGCGGCGGCCCCCATGTCCGCGCCGACGGCGTCCGGCCGGATGCCGTTGTCGCCGGCAGTCCTTCAGGCGATCCTCGTGACCGCCGCGCTGGCCTGCTGCATCGCCATGTCCATGCCGCAGGTGCATATCATCGCCTACTGCGCCGATCTCGGTTATGGCACGGGACGCGGCGCCGAAATGCTGTCGCTGATCCTCGGGTTCGGCGTGGTCAGCCGGCTCGCCTCCGGCCTGATCGCCGACCGCATCGGCGGTCTCGGCACGCTGATCCTGGGATCGTCGCTGCAATGCCTGGCCCTGATCTTCTACCTGCCGTTCGACGGCCTGATGTCGCTCTACATTGTTTCCGCGCTGTTTGGATTGGCGCAGGGCGGCATCGTGCCAAGCTATGCGCTGATCGTGCGCGACTACTTCCCCGCGCGGGAAGCCGGCGCCCGGGTCAGCCTAGTGCTGATGTCGAGCGTCATCGGCATGGCCATCGGCGGCTGGATGTCCGGCGAGATCTTCGATCTCACGGGCTCCTATCAGGCGGCCTTCCTCAACGGCATCGCCTTCAACTTCCTGAACATCGGCATCGCCCTCTGGCTGCTGACGGGGCGGCGGCGGGCGCGGGCAACGGTATAGACTGTCGCCTCGCCCCACGAAGTGGGGAGAGGCATGCGACATCCGCGTTCAGCGGATGGCGCAGGTGAGGGGCCGGCGCCGAACCCTCACCCCGCCATATTCGCTGAACGCGAATGTGGCATCCCTCTCCCTCAGCGCAATCGCGAAGCGATTGTCGCGACTTTGCGGGCGAGGGGACTGGGTTGGTCAAGCGCCTGTTGGCGCCTAATTCAGCGGAATCTCGTTGGCCGCTTTGCTCTGCTGATAGCTCTGCGACAGCGCATCGTATTTCGCCGTGATCGCCGAAATGCACTTCTGCAAAGCTTCGCGCTCGGCCTTCGGCAGCTCCGCAACAAGCTTCGTGATCGAGTATCCCGTCCAATAGCTGTTCTTCGCGTTGTAGCCGCCGGGCTCCAGCGTGAAGACCTCTTTCAGGATCCGCAGGTCGTGGGGAATCGCGAATGAATCCCGCGAAGTCCTCATGGCTGAACAGATAGTAGAAATTGTCGAAACCGGTCCAAGTGATGGCGGACAGGCAGAGCGAGCAGGGCTCATGGGTTGTGATGAAGATGCAATCCCTGGTGTCCGGCCGCCCCGAGGCAGGCAGCTCGTAGAACCGCTTCAGGGTATGCACCTCGCCATGCCAGAGCGGGTTCTCGATCTCGTTATTGGTCTCCGCCATCACGAGAGACAGATCGGCCTTGCGCAGGATCGCCGCGCCAAAGATCTTGTTGCCCTTGGCCACACCTGCTGCGGTCAGCGGCAGGATGTCATGCTCGATCACCTCGAGAATGCGGGGCAGCAGGGCGTCGCTCATGGGTGCAGCCTAGCGCGATTTCGCGAACTGGTCGAAGGCGACGGCGAGCACGATGATGACGCCGATGATGATCTGCTGCACATAGGGCGAGACGTTCAGCAGCACCAGGCCGTTGAGCAGCACGCCGATCAGGATCGAGCCGACCACCGTGCCCCAGACGCTGCCGGTGCCGCCGAACAGGCTGGTGCCGCCGATGACGACCGAGGCGATGACCGTCAGCTCATAGCCGATGCCGGCGACAGCCTCCGATGAATTCAATCGCGCCGACAGCACGAAGCCGGCGAGCCCGGCGAAGAATCCGACGATGACATAGACCAGCACCAGCACGCGCCGCACCGGCAGGCCGGCGAGCCGCGCCGCCTCCGGATTGCCGCCGACGGCATAGACATGGCGGCCGAAGCGCGTGTAGGTCAGGACGATATGGGCCAGTGCCGCGAAGGCGAGGAACACGATCGCCGGCACCGGCATCGGCCCGATGCGGCCCTGACCCCACCAGACATAGGCCTGGTCGAAGCCGCTGATCGGCCCGCCGCCGGCGATCAGCAAAGCCGCGCCGCGAAAAACCGAAAGCCCGCCCAGGGTCACCACGAAAGGCGGCACCTTCAGCCGGGTGATGGAGAAGCCCTGCAGCCAGCCGCCGGCCACGCCGACCAGCACCGCCACGATCATGGCCAGGAACCAGCCATAGCCGGCCGCCTCCGTCGCCGTGCCGACCGAGAATCGCAACTCGATGCCGCCCTTGGCGACGATGGCGGCCGCCAGTCCCGCCAGCGCCAGCAGCGAGCCGACGGACAGATCGATGCCCGCCGTGAGGATCACGAAGGTCATGCCGATGGCCACCAGCCCGGTGATGGAAATCTGCCGCATGACATTGAACAGATTCACCGAGGACAGGAAGCGCGGCTCCAGGATCGCGAACACGATCATCAGCGCCACCAGGAAGATGACTGGCGCGAACTGGCCGAGGCGCCGAATCAGCACGCGCCGGTCTTTCGCACCGCTTTCCGTCGTCTGCGTCATCTGCGCCCCTTCGCTCCCATTTTCACGCCGCCTTCGCCTCGCCCCTGGTCATCAGCGACATCAGCTTCTGCTCGGTCGCCTCGTCACGGCCGATCTCGCCGGAGATCCGCCCGTTATGCATGGTGATGATGCGGTCGCTGATCGCCAGCACCTCCGGCAGTTCCGAAGAGATGGCGATGATGGCGATGCCCTGCATGGCCATGTCGTGCAGCAACTGATGCACCTCGGCTTTCGCCCCGACATCGATGCCGCGGGTCGGCTCGTCGACGATGAGGATGCGCGGCTCCAGCGCCAGCCAGCGGGCCAGCACCACCTTCTGCTGATTGCCGCCGGACAGGTTCTTCACCTTCTGCTCGCCGTTGGCCATGCGGATATTGAGCGCCGCGCGGTACCGCTCCATCAGCGCCCGCTCCGCATCGGCGCGCACGAAACCCAGCCGCAGGAATTTGCCGAGCGCGGTGATGCTGAGGTTTTCGCGGACCGCGAGATCCAGGAACAGGGCCTGCTGCTTGCGGTCCTCCGGCACCAGGCCGATGCCGGCGGCGATGGCGTCGCGCGGCGAGCTGATGCTGACCGGCTTGCCGTCCACCGTCACCGTGCCGGCGGTCCGCGGATCGGCGCCGAACAGGCAGCGCGCCAGCTCCGTGCGGCCGGAGCCGACCAGCCCGGCAATGCCCAGGATCTCGCCGCGGCGCAGCGCCAGCGACACGTCCTGCAGCACGACGGCGCGCGGATCGGTGACGGCGCCGTGCCGCGACAGCCCTTTCACCTCCATCACGGTGTTTCCCGGGTTGCGCAGCGGCAGCGGCTTGAACAGCTCCGCCGCCGAGCGCCCGACCATCATCTTGATGATGCCGTCGATGGTCAGGCCGGCGATCTCCGCCTTGCCGCTGGGCCGGCCGTCGCGCAGCACGGTGATCCGGTCGCAGATCTGCAGCACCTCCGGCAGGCGGTGGGTGACGAAGATGGTGCTGATGCCCGTCTGCTTGAGGTTGCGCACGATCTGGAACAGCCGCTGGGTCTCCGTCTCGGACAGCGCCGACGTCGGCTCGTCCATGACGATCAGCCGCGAGCGCATGGAGAGCGCGCGGGCGATCTCGACCATCTGCTGCTGGGCAACCGAGAGATCGCGCACCAGCGACGCCGCCGGCAGGTCCAGCCCATGCTGCCGGGCCAGGTCCAAGGTTGCCCGGCGCATCGTCGGCCCAGCTCACGAACGGCCCGGTCACCGGCTCGCGGCCGAGGAACAGGTTCTCCTCCACGGTCATGGAGGGGATCAGGTTGAACTCCTGGTAGATGGTGACGATGCCCAGCGCCTGGGCCGCCTGGGGATTGGGCAGAACCACCGGCGCGCCGGCGAACTCGATCTCCCCGGCGTCGGGCGTCTGCGCGCCGGCGAGGATCTTCAGCAGGGTGGATTTGCCGGCGCCGTTCTCGCCGAGCAGGCCATGCACTTCCCCTTCGCCCACTTCCAGGGCGACGTTGTCCAGCGCCTGCACGCCGGGGAAGCGCTTGGCGATCCCGGTCATCCGCAACAGCGGGCGGGACATCGGAGACTAGGGGAGAGGAAGGCGCGGGGATCCGGGATGCGGATCCCCGCTGTCGAGCCTACTTCACTTCGCCGATCCGTTCGGCGGTATCGAGATTTTCCTTGGTGATGGCGACCGGCGTCAACAGCACCAGCTTGCTGGCCGGGTCCTTGCCGCCGCGCAGCTTGTCGATGAGGATTTGCATCGCTTGCGCGCTCTGGCCGCCGGGGAACTGCTCGATGGTGGCCGTCAGGCCGCCGGCGCGCACCGCCGCCAGGGCCTCGGGCAGGGCGTCGAAGCCCATGATCGCCACCTTGCCCTCCAGGCCGCGGCCCTTCACCGCCTCCATGGCGCCCAGCGCCATGTCGTCGTTGGCGGCGACGATCACATCGGGCGCCTCGGCCATGCCGGCAAGCCCGGCCTCGGTGACCGACAGGCCCTTGTCGCGGGCGAAGTTGGCGGTCTGCTCGAAGACGAACGTGTACTTGTCCGCCGCCTTGTCGAGCACGTTATGCAGGCCCTGATTGCGGTCGATGGCCGGGCTGGCGCCGGGCTGACCCTGCAGGTTCATCACCTTGGCCCCATTGGGGAACAGCGCCATGACCAGCTCGCCCTGGGCCTCGCCGCCCTTCACATTGTCGGCGCCCACATGGGCCAGGATGCCCTCCACCTTGTCGACGCGGCGGTCGACGGTGACCACCGGCACGCCGGCCTCGATCGCGCCCGCAATCGCCGGCGCCATGGCGTCGACTTCATTGGGGCTGATGACGATGCCCTTCACGCCCTTCACGATCGCCGTCTCCACATCGGCGGTCTGCTTCGGCGACGAACCCTGGCCGTCGCTCTCGACGATGGTGATGCCGCCCAGCTTCTCGGCCTCCGACTTGATCGCCCCCATCATGTGGACGAAGAACGGGAACGCCATGTTCGGCAGCGAGGCGAGGATCTCGATATTCTCCTGCGCCAGCAGGCGGCGGCCGTCGAGGCCGGTGATGGCAATGGCGCTTGCGCCGGCCAACAGGCCGCGCCGTGTAATCCTGATCATTGTTGCTCCTCCCGGTTGTGTGACGCCAGTCATTGTCCGGCGGCATTGCAGCGCCGCTTCTCGCGAACAGTCTAGGACCCGGCTTGTTTTGCTGTCAAACATCGGCCTCCCATAGATATTAAGAATGAGCGCGCAATACGGCCCTCGCTTGATGGTGTCGCACCACCGGCCATGTTAACGTCCCTTGCTTCATTTGATTCATCGCGCGTCCGAGGGGGATCCCATGTCCATGAAGAAGCTGCTGGCCGCCCTTGTCCTGCTGGCCGTGCTCCTGCCCTGGCGAAACGTTTCGGCCGCCGACCTGGCGCTGGTGCTTCTGACCGATGTTTCCAGCAGCATGGGCGACGACGAATTCAAGCTGGTGAAGGAAGGCTACCGCGCCGCCTTCGCCGATCCGGAGGTCCTCGAAGCCATCGCCAAGAATCCCCGCGGCATCGCCGTCGCCTATGTCGAGTTCTCCGACGAGAACAGCGTCATGATGGTGAAGGGCTGGGACCTGCTGACCGACGGCGCTTCCGCGCTGGCCTTCGGCAACGCGGTCGCGTTGGCGCCGCGCTCCAGCACCGGCAACACGGCGCTGAGCAACGGCATCCGGCGGGCGGCGGAGCTGCTGCTGGCCGGCAATTTCGACGGAGCGCGCCTGGTCATCGATGTGGCCAGCGATCATCCCGGCGACGGCGGGCAATCGGCCCATGTGCGCGAACGCATCGTCGAGGCGGGCATCACCGTGAATGCCCTGCCGATCATGACCAACAACCGGGCCGGCTCCTTCGACGGCCGCACCACCTTCGCCAGCGCGCAATGGGGCCTCGGCGGCATCGTCGGCTTCTATCGCGAGAACGTCATCGCCGGTCCCGGCAGCTTTCTTGTCGAAGCGAACGACTACAAGGCGTTTGGCGAGGCGCTGAAACGCAAGCTGCTGCTGGAGCTGATCGCCGGTGGCGAATCTGGAGGATGCGTCGGCCAGGCCAACGCCGCTGTTTACGCCGCCGGCAATGCAGTCGGCGGCTGTGGAGTAGATCGTCCTGTAGTTATCGGTTTCGACCTGCAACCTCATAAACCAGAATTGTCCCCTCTCCCCCTGCGGGAGAGGGATGCCACATTCGCGTTCAGCGAATGTGGCGGGTGAGGGGGTGGGTGCACAAGCGTTGAAGACTCTTGGCGGCTGGCATATTTGCGCGCGCAGAAATCGGCGCCGTCCCCCTCACTCGCGCCATCCGCTGAACGCGGATGTCGCGTGTCTCTCCCCCACTTCGTGGGGGCGAGACGACATTCCAGCCTTCACTCACGCCGACCGGATTTCCTTCGCCACCGCCTTCTGCTTGTCGAAAGCGGCGCGGCGGCGGGCGATCTCCTCCGGTGACAGGCGCGCGATGTTGCAATAGTCGAGCTTCCAGTCGGGGCTCTCGCTCCAGCGCAACGGCGATTGCACGGTCGTGCGCGCCGCCGGCGCGGATTCCAGCAGTCTCAACGCGAGCTCGAGCGTGACGGCCTGCGACTCCGCGTCATGGGGCCGCCCGGCCGAATTGCCCAGCGGAAAATCCGTGAACAGGAACCGCGGGACGCCGACATACTCCACGATGTCCTTGGCGCTGCCCATGACCACCGTGGCGATCCCAGACGCTTCCAGCGCCCGTGCCGCCAGGCTCACTGTCTGGTGGCAGATCGGGCAGTTCGGCACGAGAATCGCTGCATCGGCGTCGTCAGCCTTGCACCTGTTGACAAGCTCCGGGCAGTCGATGTCCAGCGTCGTGCGATGGCTGCGATTGGTGGGCGCGCCGTGGAACCGCGGCGCGACAGAGCCGATGCGTCCGCTCCCGGCGGCGCGGCGCAGCGCCGTCAACGGGAAGTAGGCCGCCTGATCCGTCGCCTGCGTATGCTGCCGGTCGATGGCGACATGGGAAATGCGCAGATCGGGCGTGCCATCAGCGTCGCCGGAATAGACCTGGTAGAACTTCGCCGCCGAATTGTAGGGCGCGCCCGGCCCCTGGTCGCCCTTGTCCGGCTGGTACGGCGCCGCCGTGGTGATCAGTGCGATCCGGCTCTGCGCCAGCGGCTTGCGCAATGGCTGGAATGGCACCTCGGCATAGTGCGCCCATTCATAGGGCGCGCCATAACCCAGCGCCGCGTAATACTCGCGGATGCGCGGCAGATAGGGGATCGGCGCGTCATCGCCGGGCGCGAAACCGAATTCATTGCTCCGCTCGCTGCTCACCCTGCCATCTCCATGGGCCGCGCTGCCTCAGTGCTTATTGCTCGCCGGGCCGCTATACTGGATGCTAACTTTGCCTGACAGTAACATGAAGCATCGGAGGCGCGTGAAGACCATGATCCTGGCACGGATATTCGCCGCAGTCACCGTCACGGCATTGCTCCTGTCGCCGGCCGTGGCACAGGTCAATCCCTTCAGCCGGGATGGCTTCAGCCTCTCGAATTCCGACATTGCAATGCTGGAGGAGGCCACTCGGCCTTTCTACGACGATGTCGACCGTGCCCCTGGGCACGGCCCGCGCCTGGAAAAACCCGGAAAGCGGCAATGGCGGCACCGCCGTTCTGGTCGAGCGCTTCGAGTACAAGAAGCTGCCCTGCCGCCGCATCCAGCACGACATCAAGCTGGCCAAGCTGGCCGATCCCTACCACTTCGTCATCGACCGCTGCCAGGTCGCCGACGGATCGTGGAAATTCCTGTAGCGCTCCTCGAACAACGCCTCACCTCATTTGACCCCTCGCCCCCACGAAGTGGGGGAGAGGGCAGGGTGAGGGGGTGTCAAAGCGGGGCGCGCGCTGCGACCGCACAAAAGCGGGCCCTAGCCGCGTCCGCACGAAGGGCCGCAGGGCTATTTAATGCACTGTCACCGTAATTCCGCTCTTTGACGAAGATCTGAGCTCGATCATTGGTCGGCCAGCAAACTGAGAACATCCTGCGGCCATTGAATGGAACAAAGGGGACATCGGTTTCGGTTCTAGGGGGTCGTGTCGGTACTCTGAATTGGTAATGGCCTGGAGCAGCGATTGGACTACCGACCATATGTCAACTGCGAGGTCGCCACGAAGCAACATGAAAACCGCTAGCAAGCACAATAGATCCGAACCAAAGCTTGCGCGAGCTGGGTTCCTTGGTAAGGCAAGGGTATTGTCATCGAAGACCACAGCAATGGTTTTCCGCGAAGTCCATACCCTATTGCGCCACAAGAAGTTTGAGTCGGCTCGGAAAACACTTTTGAGTTCGCGGACTGGCCGCGTGAAGGCTCCATACAATACCGATCTAAATCATGCTTGGTATATAGTTGGTGACTTAGAGTTTCGTGAAGGCAGATATGCAAGAGCAATGCGATGTTTTAGGACTTCACTTAAGCATGACAGTCGCGATTGGATGTCACTCTGGGCACTTGCTGACTGTTACTGCGGGTTGAAACAGCCAAAGAAGGCATTATCGTACTATAAGCGTGCTCTACGTTTCGTCCCAGCGAATGGCGCGTTGACATACAACATCGGCAATATGTATTTCGACCTTGGACAATATCAGCAGGCGATAGCGGCGTATCAGAGGATAACCGCAGGGGGCAGCGATCTCAAACGGATGACACAGAAAAATCTTCAGCTTGCGCAACGTATGTCGACGCAGGAAACGAGAAAAAAATGAAGTCAAATCGGTTGACGTCGGAGCAATTGCGGCAATTACGGTGACAGTGCACCAAATCGATCTCCCTGATCTCAGCCCTTGGCCATTCTCCGGCAGGATAATGTTCCCTCACACCTTCCGGAAAAACCTTCCATACTAGAGACACCGCCGCCCGCGCTACGCGGCCTCGATGTTGGAAATTGTCTATCGGAATGCCATATGCGCGCCGGGCGCGGCGGCGGACGATGCCGCTCGCCCCGAATTCTACTCGCGAGGATTTTCCGGGCGTGATTCCTTTGCATGGGATCGTTCCCGAAAATCAGGGTCCCCTGGGAATCGCGTATTTCGCGGGTTTTCCTCTCGGGATCATAAACTTACCCGCGCGGAAAATAGGCGAAAATGGCACGTTGGCGACGACGGCGGCGGCACACGCTTACGACCACGCCACTCCGCCCCTAGAACTCATCCTTCCGTCGCCGAACCTCCGCGAACACCGCCACCGGATCGGCGCCGGCGAGGCCGACGCCGGCGGCGACTGATGGTTCGTCGGCGCGGAAAAATGGATTGGTCGCCTGCTCCTCGCCGATGGTCGAGGGAATCGTGGCCGCGCCGCGCGAGCGCAGCTCGTCTACCTGCAAAGCGCGCTGCTTGAGCGCAGCGTTGCCCGGCTCCACGGTCAGGGCGAAGCGCGCGTTGTTCTGGGTGTATTCGTGGCCGCAATAGACCCGCGTCGCCGCGGGCAGGGCGCGCAGCTTGCCGAGCGACGCCCACATCTGCGGCGCCGTGCCCTCGAACATGCGGCCGCAGCCCATGGCGAACAGCGTGTCGCCGCAGAACAGCGCCGTGTTCTCCGGGAACCAATAGGCGATATGGCCGCGGGTATGGCCGGGGATGAACAGGATCTCGGCATGGGTGGTGCCGAATTCGAAGCGCTGGCCTTCTTCGACCGCGATGTCGATGCCGGGGATGCGGTCATGATCCGCCTTCGGCCCGACGATCTTGCAGCCGGTGGCCTGCTTCAGTTGCAGATTGCCGCCGGTATGGTCGTGGTGATGGTGGGTGTTGAGCACATGGGTCAGCTCCCAGCCGCGGCCAAGCGCCATCGCCAGCACCGGCTCCGCCTCCGAGGGATCGACCACGGCCGTCAGGTTGGCCGCGGGCTCGCGCAGCAGATAGCCGTAATTGTCTTTCAGCAGGGGGACGAGAACGATTTCCAGCGCCATGGCCGGCGGAAATTACCATCCAGCGCCCGCAATCGCCACGCTGTTTCGTTAACCGGTTCTGCTATAGTGGCGCCATGTGGAACGACGTGGTCGATCTCCGGGACTTCTACAATACCCGCATGGGCGAGGTGACGCGCCACCTGGTGCGGCGCAAGATCCGCTCGGTGTGGCCGGATGTGAAGGGCATGAGCATGCTCGGCCTCGGCTACGCCGTGCCGTTCCTGCGCCAGTTCCGCGAGGAGGCGGAGCGGGTGATCGCGGTCATGCCGGCGCAGCAGGGCATCCTGCCCTGGCCGCCGGAGGGGCCGAACTGCGCCGCCCTGGCGGACGAGACGGCGCTGCCGCTGCCCGATGTGTCCGTCGATCGCCTGCTGCTGGTGCATGGGCTGGAATGCGGCGAGCATACCGCCGACATGTTGAAGGAGATGTGGCGCGTGCTCACCGGCAGCGGCCGCATCCTGATCGTGGTGCCGAACCGCCGCGGCATCTGGGCCCAGACCGACCGCACGCCCTTCGGCCAGGGGCATCCCTATTCCGCGTCACAGCTATCCAAGGTGCTGCGCGCCAACATGTTCATCCCCATCCAGACCCAGCATGCGCTCTATGTGCCGCCGACCCGCTCCCTGGCGATCCTGTCGACGGCGCCGGCCTGGGAGCGCATCGGCGCCCGCTGGTTCCCGGCCCTCGGCGGCGTGACGCTGGTCGAGGCCGGCAAGCAGATCTATGCCGGCACGGCGGTGAGGGTGAAGCGGGCGAGGTCGCCGGTCGTCGTGCCGTTCCCGGAGAGCGCCCGCGGCGGCGCCGGCCGCAGCATGCTCACGCCGCCGGAGCGGAAGTAACGCTCCGGCTAACCCGTCTCCTCCAACGCAATCCCGCAATTCCATCCGGCCCGCTGAAATCCCTCGGCGAAGATCGCCATATGCTGCGGGAAGCGGAAGGGATAGGTCGACCGCATGTAGGTATCGGACAAATCGGGCTGCAGCTGCAGCAGCTTCCGCAGAGCGTTCTGAGCCTCTGCTTTCGGTCCTTTATGCCCGAGCGCGGCGACAAGGCGATGATAGGCGCGAACGTTGCCGGGCTCATGCCGGAGCGCTTCTTTCGCGTCGGCCACCGCGCCTTCCAGATCTCCGAGCAGAAGCCGGGCCAGCGAGAGATCGGCCAGGATCAGGGAACGGGACTGGTAGCGCGGATCCAGTTGCAGGACGGTCTCCAGATGCAGCTGCGCCTCCTGCGGCCGTCCGGCGAAAACGGCGACGCAGCCCGAGAACTGATGGGCGATGACCGCTGACGGATTGAGCGCGATCGCCCGCTTGACCTCATGCTGCGCGCGATCATATTGGCGGTTGACCCAGAGCAGGCCGATGCCCAGGAGCGCATGGGCCAGCCAGTCATCGTCGTCCAGCTCGACGGCGCGCCGCGCGGCACTCAGGGTCGCTGCCAGGACCCGTGGCGGATTCTTCGTCCAGCCGGCGAGAGCATCATGGAAATGCGACAACGCCAGCAAGGTGTGGGCATAGGACGAGGATGGATCGAGTTCGATCGCCTTCTGCAGCAATTTCCGGGCCTCGGCGGAGTCGGCACCCGCATATTCATGCAGATGCGAAAAGGCGCCGTAGAGGCACGCCAGCGCGCGCTGGGTGTAGTCCCAGCTATCGAGACTGTCGGGATGCTTGCGCAGCGCGCGGTGCATCTCGGCGCGGCTGAGCTGCGGTTCGATGCTCTGGACGATGTTGGTGGTGATTTCATCCTGGACGGCGAAGAAATCGCCGCCATCGCGATCGTACCGCTGCGACCAGAGCTGCGTTCCCGAATTCGAATCCACAAGTTGCACGGAAATGCGGAATGAAGTTCCAGTGCGGCGCATGCTGCCTTGCAGGAAGTAGCGCGCGCCCAACTCCTGCGCTGCCCGCGCGGCGCCGCCGAGCTTTGCCATGTAGAAGGCGGTCGAGTTGCGGGCGATGACCGGGAAACGCCGCCAGCATGACAGCGCCGTGATGATGTCCTCGGTGATGCCGTCGGCGAGATAGGCCTGATCGGGATCCTCGCTGAGATTTTCGAACGGGAACACGGCGACGGCGGGACGCATCCAAAGGCCATCGCCGTTGCTGCCCGAACGTGGACCCGCGTGGCCGTTGTCCGTTGAAACAAGTGCGATGGGTTCAGGACGCGGCGGCGTATGGCCTTCCAGATGGCGGAGGGCCTCGCGATACAGCTCCATGGTCGCAGGCTCGGGAACCGTGTTCATCTCGCGCTTCAGAATCTCGGCGCATTGCCGGTAGCGGCGGATCGCCGTGTTGTAGGCGCCCTGATCGAGATGAAGCCGAATCAGTTGGCGATGCGCTTCCTCCGCCAGGGGGTCGAGCACGAGGGCTCGATTGAGCGCTGCCGCGGCTGCGTCCAGATCGCCGGCCGTCGCTTGGCATCTGGCAAGTTTGATCAGCACGGTCACCGCCAACTCATAGAGCTGAGCGCGTTCCTGCTGCAGCCACTCGTCGAAAGCGGAATCGCGCAGTTTGAATCCGTCGAGGAACGGCCCCCGGTACAGATCCGCTGCGGTGCGCAGATCATCGGCCGAATCGCCGGCGGCAAGACGCTTGAACGCGACGATGTCGATGTCAGCCGCGCCGGTTCGCAGGGTCACCGTATCCCGGTCGACATTGAGAATCATCGCGGCGCCATTCAGCGCGCGGCGGATCGAGGTCAGCGTCTGGCTCAGGCTATGACGCGCCTGTGCATCGGCGCGTTCGCCCCACAGGAGAGCGGTCAGCCTGTCGCGCGGCTGCGCTTCCCCGGCGCGGCAGGCCAAATAGGCCAACAGAGCTTCCGCTTTGCGCGTGGGCAGCACGAGGGCGCTGCCGTCGGGCCACTGGGCGGCAAAGCCGCCAAGAAGAATGAATTTGATCTCCACCGTCAGCTAGCCTCTTTGCAATGGGCCTTAGCCACATAAAATGGGCCACTTGCCGCTATATGTAAGGAGATGATCGCGAAAAAATGCCGCACAACTTGTATGGCAGTAACAACAGCCACGGCTGTTGTATTCCGGGCACGTGGGTGCCAATCCGAACATCACCTAAAAACACTAACGGCGGCGGCGTCGGCAAACTGTGACGCCGGTCACACTGGCGGGGGGCCATGGCACTATCACAACCGGTCATGGGCGTAAAGTTGGCCGGTTTGCAATTTTGAGACTTTTTTGATGGCGCTGTGGCGGCCTTGTGACGCCGCTTCCGTATCCTGATGCTCCCCATCCGATTCCCTATGGAGCCGCTCATGGCCGGATTGCTTGCACTTATCTACGGCGTCATCGCCTACGCAATCTTCCTCTTCACGTTCCTCTATGCCATTGGATTCGTCGGCAATCTGGTGGTGCCGAAATCGATCGATTCCGGCGTCGCCGGACCGTTGATCGAGTCCTTGCTGGTCAATGTTGCGCTTTTGGGACTATTTGCCGTTCAGCACAGCCTCATGGCGCGGCCGGGCTTCAAGCGGCTGTGGACCAGGATCGTCCCGACCTCGGTCGAGCGAAGCACCTATGTGATCTTCGCCAGCGCGGCCCTGCTGCTGCTCTACTGGCAGTGGCGGCCGATCGGCGCACCGATCTGGACGATCGAGCAGCCATTGGCCGTTCTGGCCCTGCACGCCATTTTCTGGCTCGGCTGGCTGCTGGTTCTCTTCAGCACTTTCCTGATCAACCATTTCGAGCTGTTCGGGTTGCGCCAGGTCATCGGCCGCCTGCTGCACTGGCCGGCGGTGGCGCCGGAGTTCCGCACGCCGTCGCTCTACAAGCAGGTCCGGCATCCGCTTTATCTCGGCTTCCTGCTGGCCTTCTGGGCCACGCCGGCGATGACTGCCGGTCATCTGCTGTTCGCCCTGGCCACGACCGGCTACATCCTGATCGCGATCCAGTTCGAGGAGCGCGACCTGATCGATCTCTTCGGCGACCGCTATCGCCGCTATCGCCGGCAGGTCAGCATGTTGATCCCGCTGCCCCGGGCGAAGTTCGTCGACCGGCCGGCGGAGGACCCGCTGGTGCAGTGGAAGCAGCGCTAGCCATGAGGACGCAATCTTTCGCAGCGCGCTCGAAGCGGCGTTCGCTTCCGGTGCCGGCAAATGAGGAGGGCGCGCCGTACAAGCGCGCCCTTATCGTCGAACTCAGTCCTTGGCTATGCGATGTCGCCGTCACCCTCGACGCAGCCGGTGTTCATGCGCCGCCATTGGAAGCGGCCGGCGGTGGCTGGGTGCAGCGCTTTGCCGATCGTCTTCTGACCTGGCTCCAGCGTTCGCGGCAGCGCCGGCAACTCGCGACGTTCAGCGACAACATGTTGAAGGACATGGGCCTGTCGCGCGCCGATGTCGATCACGAAACAAGCCGGCGTTTCTGGCAGGATTGAGCTGAACGTTAGCGGCGGCGCAGCAGGAACAGCCCTTGTTCGCCGAACAGGTTCGCGTGCCAGAGCGAGCGGATGTCGCTGGGCTTGCCCTGGCGGGAGATCACCACCGCCCGCTCCACCTGGATGCCCAGATCCTGCGCCAGCTGGATGAAATCCAGGATCGTGCAGAAATGGATGTTCGGCGTGTCGTACCAGCTTGTCGGTCAGCGTTTCCGTCACCGGCATGCGGCCATGGGACAACAGGTGCCAGCGCACCCGCCAATGGCCGAAATTCGGGAACGAGACGATGGCGTGGCGGCCGATGCGCACCAGCTGCTGCAGCACGCCCTTGGGATCGCGGGTCGCCTGCAGCGTCTGGCTCAGCACCACATAGTCGAAGGCGCTCTGACGGATAGTCCTTGAGGTCGGTGTCGGCGTCGCCCTGGATCACGGTCAGGCCCTGGCTGACGCGAGGCGTTCACGCCGGCCTGGCTGATCTCGATGCCGCGCCCATCCACCTGCTTGAAATGCACGAGATAGTCGAGCAGCGCGCCGTCGCCGCAGCCGACATCCAGCACCCGCGCCTTCGGGCGACACATGTCGGCGATCAGCTGCAGGTCGATGCGGATGCCGCCGTTGGCGGCGGGCCGCGCGCGTTCCCCGGCGATCTGGCTAGCGAGGGCCGTGCTGGTCATCGGCGCCTATCAGACCGCGATGCTCGGCGCAGCCGGCCAGGAAGCCGCGCATGGTGGCGAGGAACTCCGGCTCGTCGAGCAGGAAGGCGTCATGGCCCTTGTCGGTCTCGATCTCGACGAAGCTGACATTGGCCGCCGACGGCGTTCAGCGCATGGACGATGGCGCGGCTCTCGCTGGTCGGGAACAGCCAGTCGCTGGTGAAGGAGAACAGGCAGAAGCGCATCGGGCGTGCCGCGGAAGGCGTTGGCCAG
This sequence comes from uncultured Alphaproteobacteria bacterium, assembly GCA_963810485.1. Taxonomy (GTDB): domain Bacteria; phylum Pseudomonadota; class Alphaproteobacteria; order Dongiales; family Dongiaceae; genus DATKFM01. The sequence continues at coordinate 780,479 of CAWENQ010000004.1, read as the reverse complement.
CGACGCCGCCATGCTCGCGCGCCAGGTCGAAGTAGTCCATCGCGCGGGTGATGTAGAGATAGGAATTGGCGTCGAAGCGGTCGACGAAGGTGGAGCCCTGGTGGCGCAGATAGCTCTCCACCTGGAAGTCGGCGTCGAAGCCATAGGTCAGCCGCGTCGCGGTCCTGCAGGTTGCGGCCGAACTTGCGGTGCAGCGCCGCCTCCGACAGATAGGTGATGTGCGCGGCCATGCGCGCCACGGCGAGGCCGCGGTGCGGGCTGCGCCCCTGCGCCTGAGTAGTCGCCGCCGCACCAGTCGGGATCGGCCATGATCGCCTGGCGGCCCGACCTCGTGGAAGGCGATGTTCTGCGCCGAATGGCGCGCCGCGTCGGCGATCGGCACGGCGGCGAAGACACTGCTCCGGATAGGCCGCCGCCCATTGCAGCACCTGCATCGCCGCCCATCGAGCCGCCGATGACGCAGAACAGCTTGTCGATGCCGAGATGGTCGATCAGCAGCTTCTGCGCCCGCACCATGTCGGCGATCGGTGATGACCGGGAAAGTCCGATGCCCTAGGGCTGGCCGGTCGCCGGATTGATGTCCGCGCGGCCCGGTGGTGCCCATGCAGCCGCCGAGCACGTTGGCGCAGATGACGAAGTAGCGGTCGGTGTCGATCGGCTTGCCCGGGCCCGACCATCATGCTCCCACCAGCCGGGCTTGCCGGTGACCGGGATGGGTCTCGGCGACGAACTGGTCGCCGGTCAGCGCGTGGCAGACCAGCACGGCGTTCGACTTCTCGCGCGTTCAGCGTGCCGTAGGTCTGGTAGGCGATGGTGAAGGGGCCGAACTCGCACGCCGCAATCCAGGGGCATCGGCTGGTCCGCGCCAACACGCGTGACGCGGTGGCCCGGCAAGGTCGCGGCCGAGCCGGCGGCGCGGGCTGCGAGGAGAGGCGCGGTCATGGGGTGCGAGCTGCCTTCTGCGAAATCGGCCGTCATAAGTGCGTTGGGCATATCTCGGCAACCGGGCGCTGCTGGCTGTCAACGTTTTCTTTGCTTTTGGCCGGACCAGCGACTATCACTAGCCGGCCTTCCGCGGCCGACAGTCCGCTCACCATGCCCTGCCAGCGCCGACCCGCTCGACGATCTGCGCCGCCAGATCGACGAGATCGACGACGCACTGCACGATCTGCTGATGCGACGCGCGGATGTGGTCGCGCCAGGTCGGCGCGGCCAAGGCCAAGGCGCGCGACGGCGCCGTCTGCTCCGGCCCGGCCGCGAGGCCGTGATCCTGCGCCGCCTGGTGGCGCGCCATCACGGCCCGCTGCCGCCGGCCGCCCTGGTGCGGCTCTGGCGCGAGATGATCGCCGCGACCTGCTGCGCCTGCAGGGCCCGTTCGTCGTCGCCGTCTATGCGCCGGACGACGCGGCCCGCGCTTCTGGGATCTGGCCCGCGGATCATTTCGGCACGCCACACGCCGCTGACGGCGATCGAGACCGTCGGCCAGGTGCTGCGCGCCGTGATGCGAACGGCCCGGCCACCATGCGGCGTGCTGCCGATGCCCGCAGGAGGACGACCGCGAGCCCTGGTGGCCGCTGTCTGCGCAGCAACGAGCCGCGCCAGGCCCGCGGTCTTCGCGCGGCTGCCCTTCGGCGATCGGGGCAGCATCCGGCGGCCCGAGGTCGAAGCGCTGGCCATCGGCCGCGTGGTGCCGGAGACCACCGGCGACGACCGCAGCCTGCTGGTGCTGGAGGCGGTGCCGGAGCTGAGCCGCAGCGCGGCTGCGCGGCACTGATGACCGACGCGGCTCGAGCCGTCGGCATCCTGCATCGGCGCCTGGCGCCCAGCGATCGCGCAGCTCCACCGCTGCTTCCTGGTCGAGCTGCCGATCTGTGCGCCGGTGCTGACCCGCGACGCGGCGGTTCGGAGCAGGTGGCGGACGCGCGCTCGCCGGCGGGCTGCAGCATGTCTGGTCGCTCGGCGGCTACGCGGTACCGCTCGGCTCGGCGCCGACGCTGGCGAACGGCGACGCAGCATCAGGAGAGTCGAGCCCATGCATGCGCCAGCCGCCCGTCCCGGCATCCTGGACATCGCGCCCTATGTCGGCGGCGAGTGCGAAGCTGCCGGGCCAGACGCGGGTGATGCGGCTGGCCTCCAACGAAGGCCCGCTGGGCCGCCAGCCCGCGCGCCATCGAGGCCTACCGCGCCATCGCGCCGGAGACTCCACCGCTATCCCGACGGCGGCGCCGACGGCGCTGCGCGCCGCCATCGGCCGCCGCTTCGGCCCGACCTGCCGAAGGAACATATCGTCTGCGGCGCCGGCTCCGACGAGCTGATCGCGCTGCTGACCCGCGCCTATGCGGGGCCGGGCGACGAGGTGCTGTACAGCCAGTACGGCTTCCTGATGTACGGCATCGCCGCCAAGACCGTCGGCGCCACGCCGGTCGCCGCGCCGGCGAAGGACTTACGGCGCCGATGTGGACGCCCTGCTGGCCGAGGTCGACGCCGCGCACGCGCATCGTCTTCCTCGCCAACCCGAACAATCCGACGGGCACGCTGCTGCCGGCGGCCGAGGTGCGGCGGCTGCATGCGCGGTCTGCCCGCCGATGTGCTGCTGGTGCTCGATGCCGCCTATGCCGAATACGTCGGCGGCGCGGACTACGAGGACGGGCGCTGCGCTGGTCGACGCGATCACGGCAACGCCGTCATGACTGCGCACCTTCTCGAAGATCTACGGCATGGCGGCGCTGCGGCTCGGCTGGGCCTATGCCCGGCCGGCGGTGGCCGACGTGCTGAACCGCGTGCGCGGGCCGTTCAACGTGCCGGCGCCGGCCCAGGCCGCCGGCGTCGCCGCCCTGGCCGACCGCGCCCATCTGGACAAGGCGCGGCGCCCACAACGACCTCTGGCTGCCCTGGCTGGCGGCGCAGCTCACGGAGCTCGGCCTGCAGCCGGTGCCCAGCGTCGGCAACTTCATCCTGCGTGCGGTTCCCCGATCCGGCGCTGACGGCCGACGTGGCGGCGGCAGTTCCTCAACGGCCGGGGCATCCTGCCGCGCCAGATGGGCGCCTACGGCCTGGCCGATTGCCTGCGCATCACCATCGGCACCGCCGACGAGAAGCAGGCCGTGGTCGAGGCGCTCGCCGATTTCGCCGCACCGCGCGGCGCCGTCCACCGCGTGGGAGCGCGCTGACCATGGCCGAGAGCCGCTGTTCGACCGCGTCGGCGCTGATCGGCATCGGGCTGATCGGCTCGTCGATCGCGCGCGCGTCATCCGGCGCGAGCGCATGGCCGGCCATATCGCCGGCCACGCCCAGAGCCAGCGCACCCGCGACAAGGCGGTGGAGCTGAAGCTGGTGGACAGCATCCACGACACCGCCGCGCGCGGCGGTGAAGGATGCCGACCTGGTGATCGTCTGCACGCCCCTCGGCACCTATGCGGCGATCGGCGCGGCCATCGCCGACCACCTCAAGCCCGGCGCCATCGTCTCCGATGTCGGCTCGGTCAAGCAGTCGGTGATCCGCGATCTCGGCCCGCTGCTGCCCGACGGCGTGCATCTCATGCCCGGCCATCCGGTGGCCGGCACCGAGCATTCCGGCCCGGAAGCGGGCTTCGCCGAGCTGTTCGAGGGCCGCTGGTGCATCCTGACGCCGCCGCCCGGCACCGACGAGGCGGCGGTCGAGAAGCGTCGCGGAGCTCTGGCGCCGCGTCGGCAGCCAGCGTGGAGATCATGGAGGCCGCGCCACCACGACAAGGTGCTGGCCATCACCTCCCACCTGCCGCACCTGATCGCCTACTACATCGTCGGCACGGTCGACCGACCTGGAGGAGGTGACCAAGAGCGAGGTGATCAAGTTCTCCGCCTCCGGCTTCCGCGACTTCACCCGCATCGCCGCCTCGCGACCCGGTGATGTGGCGCGACATCTTCCTCAACAACCGCGAGGCGGTGCTGGAGATGCTCGGCCGCTTCACCGAGGACCTGACCGCGCTTCAGCGCAACATCCGCTGGGGCGAGGCGGAGAAGCTGGAAGACCTCTTCACCCGCACCCGCGCGCATCCGCCGCGGCATCATCGACGCCAAGCAGGCGTAGGCAGTTGCTACCGAAGGCACGGCGAGTTGTAGGGGCGGTCGCCCTTTCAACACCCGCCCTGTGGAGCACCGCGCCGCTGGATGACTCACGCAATGTGATAAGATCGAATCCATTCGATCGACCCCATGCCAAGCGAGGAATCCGCGCAAGGCATCCGTCCAGCGGCACCGGCATACAGGAAGATGGTTTCACGCGAAGACGCGGAGGCGCGAAGGAATGTAGGGGCGGGTTTCAAACCCGCCCTCCCGCCGCCAAAAACTCAGCCGTTGGGTTGTTTTCCACGAGTGCGATTGTCAAGCTGTTGATCGTCAGCCGCTATTCTTCGGATTTTTGTTTTTTGAGAAAACAACCCAGGACCAAATCCGGGGGCATGACCTCGGGCGCCGGGATGGGACACCTCCGGTCGCACGCCATCCTATTCACAATGTCCAACATCGAAATCCCGATATAGGAACGATTTCCAGGGATGCAAGGTCGTACGATTTTCATTCCAAGACCTCACTTGGCATATCGTATCACAATACTCGAAGATCTTTTCAATGCCGCAGCCATGCATAGATTCTGATTAGACCGTAAGTATTCACTTGATGCCTTTCGACCCGATGCAATAGTTATCAAGGTGGTTCGCGACATTGATGGAAACACTGTGAGGTTAGAACGCATGTCTTTGTTTATGGGATACACGCGGCTTGCGCGCGGCACCGCCGGGACAGCAGGCTAGGAGAATCGGACTTGCTTGCGATCCAAGATCTAATTCGCAAACTCCGTCGCCACTGCCCATTGGTGCTGGCACTCGGCTCGGTGCTGTTCGTCGTATTTGGTGTCTGGGCGTCGGCGTGGACCCAGGAGTCTGAAGTGTTTCCGCCGTCGTGGATGCAAAGTCCGCTGCGCACCGACAGCGAGATCATCCACGTGCGCCTATCGGGCCAGGACTATTACATCCCCGCCAACTATTTCGACAGTCCGGTCGATCCCGGCCTGGATCAGAGGAACATTCTCCTCGTGGCCCTGCTGCCAGACTTGGAAGGGCGCACGAAAGAGAATTGGGACGAATTCATGAAAGTGCCCGGTTGGGGAAGCCGGGTGAGGATGCTCATCACCGGTACTAAAGATCCCGAGCATTTCCTGCGTTCGGTCCGGCGCAACGTGGAGAAGCTTTATGGTCCCTATGTTCCTTCCAGTACCTTCAACGGACTTATACGGCTCACATCCACGAAACCGCCCGGCGCAAAGTTGTTGGCCCGTGAAGTCTATTTTTCCGACATGCACTCAACGCCGCGGGAATTCATCACTTGTGCGGGGGACAACGAGTTTCCAACACCCGGTTGCAGTCATTACTTCATCGCCGGAAGCGTTATAGTTGAGGCATCCTATCACAAGAAGTACCTGCAGAACTGGCAAAACATACACATGTCAATCGGAACATGGCTCAATAGCCATAAAACAGCCTCGACAGAGTTACAGTAGGATTATGATCCAGTGGTATTCGCGGGAATGACCAGCGCTGCCGCCTTTCGATCGGCACGCTCAGCACCAGCGATATCCAGGTCGGAACTGCCTCGAATGACTCCCAGCAGCACGGGACCGGGCGGCGGATTTCGCTGCCGGTCACCGCGCCCGCTTTAACCTTCCCTTCATACATAATTTAACCGCCCGGACCTAGACTGGCCGGCGGCGTTTGGCGCGGCGGCGGGCCTGGGAGGCCCCTATGAGGACGCAGGTCTGGATCTCCACGGCATTGGCCATCGCGGCTCTCGGCTGTCTGGCGCCGGCGGCGGCCGGTCAGGAGGCGGCGATCCTCACCGCGCCCCTGGTTCTCGATCTCGACGGCGACGGCGTCGAACTCATCGATCCCGATCGCTCCGGCGCCTTCTTCGACATGGATAGCGACGGGTTCGCGGAGATGACCGGCTGGATCGGCGCCGACGATGCATTCCTGGTCCAGGATATCGACGGCAACGGCCAGATCGACAATCTCGCGGAGATGCTGAGCACGGGCGGTCACTGGTTTCTGCTCGATCTCTATGGGGAGCTGCAGAAGGACCGTCTCGCCACGGGGTTCAACAGGCTGCGGGCGTGGGACGGCAATCGCGACGGCATTGTCGATGCCGCCGATCCGATCTTCGCCCAGTTGAAGCTGTGGCGCGATATCGATCTCGACGGCGTCAGCGACCCGGGCGAGCTTCAATACCTGGAGCAGGCCGGCGTGAAGTCCCTGGAGACGGGATCGACACCGGGCGTCCTGCAGTTCGGCCGCAACGTGGTCTGCGATTTAGGGTTCTTCGTCCGCGCCGACGGCAGCAAGGGCAGTCTCGGCAGCGTCCGGCTGGACTATAACGCGCAACACACCCGGTTCCTCGGGCCGGAAGTCGAAGATCCCAAGACGGAAGGCCTGCCCAGGCTGATCGGCTCTGGCGACGCCAAATGGCTGTCGGCCGCCATGAGCGAGGATGCCGAACTGTTCCGGCTGGTCACGGAGCTGACGAGGCTGGGCGTCGGCGATGCCTCGAACCTGGAGATCCGCGTCGAGGAGATCCTGCTCCGCTGGTATCGCGCCGACGGGATCGCTTCCCTGAGCCGCGGCCCCCACATCGACGCCCGCCGGCTGACGGCCCTGGAACGCATGCAGGGCACGCCCTGGCGCAGCGAAGATGGATCGCCGAATCCCAATGCCAGCGAAGGCGCGGAGCTGAATGCGGATTGGCGCAACCAGGTCGCCTACAAAATGCTCCGCCTTCTGGCCCAGATCCCCTTGGGTGACACGCTCATTCCCGGTGTCGAGTACCAGGCCCTGGCCTTCATCATCCTGCCGAAGGATGCTTCGCCAGAGGTAACCCTCGCGAACTTCCGGCAGCAGGCGCCCGGCGGGCCCAACGCCAAGCAGCGCTACTGGCGCGTCATGGCGCAGCTCCTCTATGCGATGTATCCGCAGTTCAAGGAGACCCTGCCGAAAGAGCGGCAGGACAAGTTCGAAGCCGAGTTCACCGCCCTGGTCGACGCCACGCTCGCCGCCGAGGGCGTGCCCTATGGTTACCAGCAGCTCCGCGACGCCACGATCAACCGCAGCGGCAATCCGGTGATGAAGTGAGGCAGGGCGCATGGCGCAGGCCTCGCGCGCTGTGGCGCTAGCGCCACGCGCCGCCGCCGATCTCCCGCCGCCTCATATTTTTTCTTGCAATTGAAATCCGTTTGACCATATAGCGTGCGTCACGACGCCCAACGCACGTGCCCCTGGCCCTCTGTGGTTTATGCAACGACGGTACGCGTCCTTTTTGGCCAAGCCGGCTCTCTAGTGGTTCGAGCCGGGTCCGAGGAGGAGGTAACGATGATTGCAACCCGGCAGGGAGGCCCAGCCCCCTGCAATATTGTCATAGCTGAATCGGTCATTTCCGGCCCTGGCCGCGGTTCCACTGCGCTGCCGGCCGGAGACGTGACCTTATCCCCGACCGCGCTCTCCCGCTTCCAGCGGCAGATGTAGACGGGTGCTGCGCCGGGGAACCGGCGCCGGGGTTGGCCCCGTGGCGATCCGCCGCGGCCGGAAACCTTTCCTCAACCGTTTAACCCCATAGTCCCGGGTCGAGTTGGCGCTGTTGCGCCGCCGCCGCGGGACTGGAGTACCGCCGATGACCACCGCCATGAACAGCCGTATCAGCCAGTTTCTCAGCGACCGACGACCGGCGACACCCTGCCTGGTCATGGATCTCTCCGTGATCGAGGAGAACTACCGGGAGCTGCGCCGCGTCCTGCCGCTGGCGCGCGTTTACTATGCCGTGAAGGCGAATCCGGCGCCGGCGATCATCGAGCGCCTGGCGGCCCTCGGCGCCTGCTTCGACACGGCGAGCCGGGGCGAGATCGAGCTCTGCCTGAACGCCGGCGTCCCCGGCGACCGCATCTCTTTTGGCAATACCATCAAGAAAGCGTCTGACATTGCCTTCGCGCACCAGAACGGCGTCCGCCTGTTCGCCATGGACAGCGACGGCGAGCTGCAGAAGATCGCCGCGGCCGCGCCCGGCGCCTCCGTCTATTGCCGCGTCCTGACCGACGGCAATGGGGCGGAATGGCCGCTGTCGCGGAAGTTCGGCTGCTCCACGCGGATGGCCGCCGTGCTCCTGCTGAAGGCGCGCGACCTCGGCCTGGACGCCTGCGGCGTGTCCTTCCATGTGGGCTCGCAGCAGAGCGACCTGCGCCAGTGGGACGCCACCGTCGGCGGCGCCGCCAAGCTGTTCAAGCGCCTGCGCGAGGACGGGCTGGATCTCCGCCTGCTCAATCTCGGCGGCGGCTTCCCGATCCGCTACCGCCGCGACGTGCCGGATACCGAGCGCTGCGCCAACGCCGTCATGGGCGCCGTGACCAAGCATTTCGGCAATGCGCTGCCCGACATGATCGTCGAGCCCGGCCGCGCCCTCGTGGGCAATGCCGGCGAGATCGAGAGCGAAGTCGTGCTGGTGTCGCGCAAGGACTACACCGACAAGAAGCGCTGGGTCTATCTGGACATCGGCAAGTTCGGCGGCCTGGCCGAGACACTGGACGAGGCGATCAAGTATCCGATCCGCAGCGAGCGGGACGGCGGCGAGACCGGCCCGGTGATCCTGGCCGGCCCGACCTGCGACAGCGCCGACATCCTCTACGAGGAGACCGAGTACTATCTGCCGATCGAACTGGCGATCGGCGACAAGCTGCGGATTCTCGGCGCCGGCGCCTATACCAGCAGCTATTCCTCGGTCGGTTTCAACGGCTTTCCGCCGTTGACGACCTACTGTATCTAGACTACCGGAAAACTTCGACTGCATCGCCCGGGGCGGATCACGTAATCCGCCCCGTGGCGGTTATGCGTGCTGCGTGGAGCGCAGCGTCCAAAAGACGAAGGGGTTCAGAGAATGGCCAAGAAAATTCCCTTTAAGGGACGCATCCTGATGATCGGCTACGGCTCGGTCGGTCATTGCACCATGCCGATGCTCGACCGGCATCTGGACATGCCGCTGTCGCGGATCACGGTGCTGGAACCCGATGACCATAGCGAGGAGATCGCGCCCTATGTGGCGCGCGGCGTGACCTATGTGAACAAGGAAATCACCAAGAAGAACTACAAGGACGTGCTGGCCAAGTATGTCGGCCGCGGCGACATGGTGCTGAATCTCAGCGTCAACGTCAGCAGCCAGGACGTGATGGCCTGGTGCCAGCAGAACGGCGCCAACTATCTGGACACCTGTATCGAGCCCTGGCCGGGCTATTACGACAATCCGAAGCTGCCGGCCAACGAGCGCTCGAACTATCACCTGCGCTACACCACCCGGGAGATGGCGAAGAAATGGCCGAAGGGTTCGCCGACCATGGTCGTCACCATGGGCGCCAATCCCGGCCTGATCAGTCATTTCGTCAAGGCGGGGCTGATGGAGATCGGCCGGGAGAAGAACAAGAACCTGGCTGAGCCGAAGACGCGGGAAGGCTGGGCGCGGCTGGCCATGGATGTCGGCCTCAAGACCATCCATGTCGCCGAGCGCGACACCCAGGTGGCGAACGTGCCGAAGAAGCTGGACGAGTTCGTCAACACCTGGAGCATCCACGGCTTCGTCAGCGAGGGGCTGCAGCCCTCGGAACTGGGTTGGGGCACCCATGAGAAGCGGCTGCCGCTGGATGCCAACGAGCATCCGGTGGGGCCGAAATGCGCCATCTACCTGAACCAGCCCGGCTGCGTCACCCAGGTGCGCTCCTGGACACCGATCAACGGCGAGATGATCGGCTTCCTGATCACCCATGGCGAGGCGATCACGCTGGCGGACTATCTGACGGCCCATGACGGCGAGAAGCCGATCTACCGGCCGACTGTGCATTACGCCTATCACCCCTGCGACGATGCGGTGCTCAGCGTGCGCGAGCTGCAGATGCATAACTTCAAGATGCAGAAGAAGGTGCGGCTGATGGGCAAGGAGATCGTCTCCGGCATGGACGAGCTGGGCGCGCTTTTGATGGGCGACTTCGGCGCTCTCTGGTACGGCTCCCAGCTCACCATCCAGGAGGCGCGGGACATCCTGGGCGACCGCTTCAACGCCACGTCGCTGCAGATCGCCTCGCCGGTGCTGGCGGGCGCGATCCACATGATCAAGAATCCGAACCAGGGATTGCTGGAACCGGAAGACCTGGACCACGACTTCGTCATCGACGTCTGCAAGCCCTATCTCGGCAAAGTGGGCGGTGTGCGCACGGACTGGACGCCGCTGCAGAAGCGCGGCGTGCTGTTCCCCGAGCCGCATCTGGATCGGATGGATCCCTGGCAGTTCGGGAATTTCCGGGTGACGTAGACACCGAGCCGGCCCTCACCCGACAGACATCCGCTGAACGCGGATGTCTGTCGCCCCATCTCCGCCCGCTCCGCGGGCGAGGGGTCTGTTTTCTCTTTGCGTCCCTGAATCTGACCCCTCGCCCACGCAGTGGGAGAGGGTGCGTCGCGTTCGCGTCCAGCGAATGCGGCGCGGGTGAGGGGTCTCGGCCCTACTGCCAGACAATCCTCGGCATCTGCGCCAGCCGCAGCGGCCCGACAAACAGAAACCCATCCTGGATCGTAATCGGCAGCTTGGCCGCGGGCGGGCCGCCGTCGTCGGCGGGCTTGGCCATGGCGGCCAGCGCGATCTTGGCGCCGGTGGCGCCGCCGGGATCCATCATGCGCGCCTGCACCAGCGCGTCGATGGCCTCGCTGTAGCCGCGCACCGTCGCCGTGCCCGCGAACAACGGCTGCATCTGGCCATCCAATGCCAGCGTGCCTTCGCCGGCGATCGCCAGCGGCCCCCAATTGGCGACAAGACGCTGAATTTGCGCCACGCCGCCCGCATCGCGCCAGGCAGCCAGGGATTCCGATGGCCGCCCCGGCCGCAGCGTGCCGGTCGCATAAGCCGCCAAATCCACATGCTGAATGAGATTGCCAAGCGGCAGGGGTCCGGTTTTGGTCACTGTTGCATTTTCGAATACGGCGGTGAGTTCGACACTCTTGCCGTCCTCCGACGGAGGTGCTGCGGGATCGAGATTGAGCCGAGCCTCAAATGAATCGAAATCCATACTGATCGGGCCGTCCAACCGCACCCCGGACTCATGGAGATACGCCGCGGTGATGCGGCCCTCGCGGTCATAGCTGAACCCGGCGGCGCCGTTGTCGAAATCGTTTGTCAGAAGGTAATTTTCCTCGCCAACGGTATAGCCAAGTTCCGCCCAACCATCGGCCTGGAATTCGACGCTGAATGGACTTAGCGGACTGACGAGGATATCGAGATTGCGCAACTGCAATGTCCAGGCAAAGCCCGGGGCGGCGATCGTGACGTCGCTCAGGCGTCGCGTCACCATCGTCAGGGTGCCCGACTCCGGCGCGATATCGGCAGCGATGCCGTAGCCTTCCGCCGTGCGCGCGACAATCCAGTTGTTCAGGGCGAGGCCGAGCTGTTGCGCCACATAGCTGCGATACCAGGCATAGCCGCCGGACAGAGCAGCGAGCAGCAGAACGGCGATGACAAGCCAGATGATTTTTCGGGAACGACCGACCATGCGCCTGCGGTAATAGCGGGATTGCCATGCATCTGCCATCGTTGTCTTGCGGTGCGCCCCGGCTAAGATGCCGCGCCCCAAAGCCACAGACAGTATGACAATCCCTGGCGACTTCGCGATTCTCAGCCTCCTTGTGGCAGGCTTCATGCCGCCCTTGTTCGTCCTGAGATGGGCCAGCGGAATCGTGGCCAACACGCTGGGCAAAGCAGCAGCGGTGGCCGGAGTGGCGCTGGTCATGCGAAAATAGCCGCCATGTCCGGCAAGGAACCATCGCCGCCCGAATATCCCCCGCCCATCAGCCCGGAAGAGGCGGCCCTGGTGGAGCGCCGCCGGCTCAACCCGCCGGCTGGCGAGGATTTCTGGGTCTTCGCCTATGGCTCGCTGATGTGGCGGCCGGGCTTCAATTTTCTCGACCGCCAGCCGGCGCTGCTGCGCGGCTATCACCGGGCCTTCTGCGTCATCTCCACCCATTACCGTGGCACGGTGGAGAAGCCGGGGCTGGTGCTCGGCCTGGACCGGGGCGGCGCCTGCCGCGGCCGCGCCTTCCGGGTGGCCGCCGCCGAAGCCGACCATGTCATCGGCTATCTGCATAACCGGGAAATGATCACCGGCGTCTACGATCCCCGCTGGTTCACGATTGAAACACCTGTTGGCACCTGCCGAGCCGCGGCCTTCGTGGTCGACCGCAATCACGAGCAATATGCCGGCAAGCTGACGGCCCGGCGGACCGCCGACTACATCGCCCAGGGCGTCGGCACCATGGGCAGCAACCTGGACTATCTGCGCAGCACCGTCGCCCATCTGGATGAGCTGGGCATCGGCGAGGGGGCGCTGCATCGGTTGCTGCGCATCGTCGAGGAAGCGGCGGCCTCCCGCGGCTGAGCGCTGGCCCACGGGATTGAACGGCTGGCCCGATTGCCCCAGGGCACCGGGGCGATTACCGTAGCAGCCGGGTGGCAGGAACGGGGGGCGGGCCATGGCGCGCGGGCGGCGGCTGGCGATCATTGCACTGGGACTATGGCTGGGGACGGCGGCTGCGCTCTATGCGGCCGTGCCGCGTCAGGGGGAGGCGACCGGCACCATCGTCGACGCCCTCGGCGATGAGGAGATCCAATTCGTCGCCGAACCGAACTGGCGGGCGGCGGAGATCGAGCAGGGGCTGCTGGCCGGCGACCATCTGCGCACCGGGCCGGCCGGGCTGCTGGCGCTGCGCTTCATCGACCAGACGCTGATCCGCGTCCATCGCAATACCGAGCTGCTGATCAAGCAGCTGGGCGGCGGCGCGGAAACGCAGCTGCAGCTCGACCAGGGGCAGGTCTGGGCGCGCGAGGCCACCGGCGGCAGCGACATCAGCATATCGACGCCGTCGGCGACCGCCGCGATCCGCGGCACCGATTGGACGCTCAATGTGGAGCCGTCCGGCAAGACGACCCTCACCGTGACGGCCGGCGAGGTGGAGCTGAAGAACGACTATGGCGAGGTGCTGGTGGGGCCGGGCGAGGCGGCGGTCGCCGAGGTCGGGAGAGCGCCGACCAAGATCTTCTTGGCTCAGAAGCCGGGCCGCGAGCAGATGCTGTATTATCTCGATGCGCGCTCGGCCTTGTCGTTTCTGCCAGTCAGCGACCTCAGCAGCACCGACCTGCGCCCCGCGAACGACAGGCTGCGGCAGAAGGACGAATCCAGCCTGGCCGATGATGAACGCTTGTCGCTGGTCGAAGGCGAACTGTCATATGGCAGCGTCGTCGAAGCGAAGCGGCTGCTGGAGCCTCTTGCGGGACATCAGCTATCGCCTGATCTCGCCGCCCGCCGGCAACTGATTGACGGCGCGATCGCCGCCCATGAGCAGCGTTGGGACGATGCCGCCGCAGCCTTCGCCGCGGCGGCGCCGCAGCTTCAGGGCCGCCGCCATATCTCAGCCGTGTTTGGCCGCTACTTCACGCTGATCTTCGGCGGCCGGGCCGCGGAAGCGGCCGCGATGAAGGCCGAAGTCGACGCCTTGCCCGATGATCCCAGCACGGTCCAGATCCTGGCGGTCTTCGAAGCGTCGACAGGCGAATTGGACGCCGCCGCCGCTCGCCTGGAGGAAGCCGAGAAGCGCTATCCGGATGTCGTCGAGTTCCCGGCCATTCGCGGCCTGCTGGGCGTTGTCCTCGCCGATGAGGAAGCCGCCCGCGCGGCCTCGGAACGGGCCGACCGGATCGATCCGCGCAATCCCGACGCGATGCAGCTGCGCGCCGCCGTGCTGTCGGATTTCGATTGGGACCTGAAGGCCTCTCAAGCGGAGCTCGAGGAAGGCCTCGCACTGGACCCGCGGGATGCCGATCTCTGGAACAGCCTGGGCCTGCTGCGCTCGAACCAAGGCGACAATGCCGGCGCGCGGGAGGCGTTCGAAACGGCGATCCGGCTCGATCCCTATGACTTGGCGCCCCATGCGAACCTGGCGATCGTCTATCTCGATGTCGATATGCTGGACGAGGCGAAGGAGCAGATCGACATCGCCAAGGCCCTGGACCCGGCCTTCTATATCGTCCATGTCGCCGAAGGCCGCTGGCTCATCCAGCAGGGCGATCTCGAGGGCGCCAAGCAGCAGTTCCTCGATGCCGTTGCCGCCAATCCCCAGGTGGCGGAATCGTCGCTTGGTCTCGCCATCACTTATTATCAGAACCGGCAGATCGATCTGGCGCGCCAGGCGCTTGACGATGCCGAGCGGCTGGACCCCGACGATCCCGCCGTCTCGCTGGTGCGCACGGTGATCGCGCTCAATGAATCCGAGGCCGGCGAGGCGATCCGGGCGGCGAAGGAAACCTACCGCCGCTACCTGCAGCGGGGCCGCGCCTTCAACACGCTGGCTTCGGCACGCAGCGACGGGTCCTATCTGTTCAACGCCTTCGACAATTTGTCGCTGTCGGACTGGGGCCGCTACTACGGCGACCGGCTGTTCAATCCCTTCGATCCCGCCAGCCACTTCTATCAGTCGGCGGTGATCCAGCCGGAGGTCGCGGCCGATGGCGTTGAACAGACGGGCTCGTTCAACGAGGCGATACAGGGGCTGCTGCTCGAACCGCTGGCCTCCTCGGCGCGCAACCGCTACGACGACCTGTTCCGGCGGCCGTTCTTCGATTTCACGCTCGGCAGCAATCTGGTGCTGGACAGGGACGGGGTGCTCGGCGGCGGCGGGTTCGCCGATGTCGAAACATTCATGAATGACGGCCTGCCCCTGGCCATCGCCGCCAACCTTTCCTATCAGACCTTCGATGACGACGCGCTGTCGATCGTCAACGATACCATCACCGGCACATTCCTGGCCGGCGCCGAGCTGGGGCTCAGCGACCGGCTGTTCATGTTCGCCACGGTGTCGGATGCCGACGATGTCAACGGATCCACGCTCGGCCTCGGGCTGCACGAGGATTTCGCGGGGCGCAGCTACAACACCGGCATTGGCTTCAGCCACACCTTCGGCGAGTCGAATGTGTTGATGGGACTGTTCGGCGCCAATGGCAGTCATAGCGACGGCGAGGTCAACACGTTTGACGTCATCGACACCGACGAGGATTCCGGCCTCGTCGCCTTGACTCATCTCATCGATATCGAAGGCGTCACTCTGCGCTACGGTGTCGAGGGGCAATTGACCAAGGGCCAGACCACGCTGTTCGGGATCCTGGGCAGTGACGGCGACGCCATCGCCGGCCGCGCCTATCTGGACGCCGCGACGGAGATCGCCACCGATCTGAATTTGCAGATCGGCGCCTACATCTCGCATTTCGAGGCCGATGCGGGCGAGGCAAAAACCAGGTTCGACCCGCGCATCGGCCTGTCCTGGCAGCCTGTGACGGGCCAATGGCTCCGCCTCGGGTTCCGGCAGGACAGCACGCTGGGGCTCGGGGCCTCGCTGGCGCCGGATGCCACGGTCGGGCTGGTGCCGTTTGCCACGCCCACCGCCGATGGCGGCAAGCTGCAGACGATCGCGGCCCGCTGGGACGCGGAATGGACCGACCGCTTTTTCACCTCGGTCGAGTATCAGCACCAGGAGATCGATGACTACGTCATCACCTTTACCGATACATCGATCTTTTCCTCGGTGTTTGTCGGACCCATCGCGGCGTCGGAAGGCCATATCGACATGGTCAGCCTGTCGGCAAATGCCTGGCTCACCGATCAGTTCGGCGCTTTCGCGCGGGCGACATTCACCGATTCCGAGAATGAGGATAACGGGCGCGACCTGCCGCTGGTGCCGGATTGGACGGGGAATTTCGGCATCACCTGGGTGCATCCGGAGCAGATCAGGGTGACGCTGACGGAGAATCTGATCGGCCAGCGTGACGGCGATTTGATCGGCACGGAACTCTCCGCCGATGCGACCACGGACTTCACCGTCTCCTGGGAGCCGCTGGACAAGCATCTCGCCCTTGGCGCCAGCGTCCTGAACATCTTCGACCAGAAGGTCGAAGTGGCCAAGGACCCGGTGGCGCTCCTGCCGACCTATCAAACCCAGGGCACGATCTTCAAGCTGTCCGGCGAGGTGCGCTTCTGACGCTGTCGAACGCAGCGCCCGGCAATGGCGGGCGGCGGGGATTCCTGCCGCCGCGGGAGGTGCTGGTCGCGCTGGCGGTGACCGTGGTTCTGGGCTCGCTGCTCTGGGTGCCCCAGGCGCGGCTGTTCGACTGGCGGGTCTATGATTTCATGTCGACCCAGTGGCCGCCGGAGCCGATGCCGCCGAAACCGGTTCTGGTCGCTATCGACGAGCCGTCATTCGCCGACATCAAACAACCCTGGCCCTGGCCGCGGGGTCTGCATGGCCAACTGATCGAGAGCCTGCGGGCGGCCGGGGCGAAAGTCATTGCCCTGGATCTCGTGTTCTCCGAACCGCAAGACGCGGTACAGGATCAACTGCTGGCGCAGGCGCTCGGGCCGGATGTTGTGCTGGCCTCCACGGAAGCCAAAATCGACACGCCGCAGACGAAGCAGGACGCGAATATTTTGCCGCTGCAAATGTTTCTCGACACTGGAGCAGCGGCCGGAAATGCGGCCGTCGAACTAGACGAAGATGGCGTGTTCCGGCGCATTCCGCCATTCGAAGGCACATTCGCCGATGTGGTTTTGCAACGGGCCGGCGAAGCGGTGGCGCCGCAGCCCAATGCGCTGATCCAATATTTCGACCCGGTAACGGGAGGCGGCATCGATATCTACTCCTACTATCAGGCGCTCGATGCCAAGAATATGCTGCCGGCCGGAGTCTTCGAGGACCGCATCGTCATCGTCGGTTTTCGCCTCAACCTCTCGGCGGAGATCAAGCGCAGCAGCACCGACAATTTCGAGGTCAGCACGACCGTGCGGACGCGCCAATTGATGGCGGGCGCGGAAGTGCAGACGACGATCCTGCAGAATCTGCGGAACGGCTTATCGATCAGCCTGCTGCCGAATTGGGCGATCTTCCTGCTGACGGCTGTCGCCGCCTGGGCGGGGGCCTGGATCAACCGCCGGTTCCTGGCGCTGCGGGCCGTCCTGACGCTGCTGATCGGCGGCGGATTCATTATCATCGACGCGTATCTCGTTCTTCGCTTTGGCCGCTGGTGGACGGGGGCGAGCTTTCCGTTCCTGGCGCTGCTTTTCGCCGTCGGCATCGAGGCCGGCATCGGCGTGCTGGAGGAGCGCGCCAACCGGCGGCGGATCACCGCGGCGTTCCAGCATTACCTGGCGCCCAGCATGGTGGACATGCTGGCGCGGGACCCGAGCCTGCTGAAGCTCGGCGGCGCCAAGCGCGAACTGACCATCCTGTTCTGCGACGTGCGCGGCTTCACGACGATCTCCGAAATCCTGAAGGACGATCCGGAGCGGCTGGTGGCGCTGATGAACCGGGTGCTGACGCGGCTTTCGGAGGTCGTGCTGGCGGCCGGCGGCACCATCGACAAATATATCGGCGATTGCGTGATGGCGTTCTGGAATGCGCCGCTGGCGGATCCCGATCATGCCCGCCATGCCGCCGAGGCGGCGCTGAAGATGCTGACGGCCATGGAAACGCTCAATGCTGAGATGGCAAGCGAAGGCGCGGCCGGAGAGCACAGGCTGCCGAAGATCGATGTCGGCATCGGCATCAACAGCGGTATCTGCATCGTCGGCAATATGGGATCGGAGACGCGCTTCGACTATTCGGCCATCGGCGATGCGGTGAATCTCGCCTCGCGTCTGGAATCGATGTGCAAGACCTATGGCCGGCAGATCGTCATCAGCGAGGCGACGCAGGCGAAGATCGCGCCTTGGTTCGAGACGGAGGAACTGGACCGGACGACGGTGCGCGGCCGCAGCGAAGCGGTGACGCTCTACACGATATCAGCGGCGAAGGTTTAAGAAGTTTTACCCCAAACATCTTCCCCTGCGAAAGCAGGGGTCCAGGAGAAGCAGAGCGCTCTGCAGCCTCTGGGTCCCCGCTTTCGCGGGGAAAGAAACAAGGCGTAATTCAGTCTGAGAGGATGTTGCTTGAGTTACTTCGGGACGGCGTCGTAGCCGACGATGCTCATGATCGTTGCGCCCAGTTCCGGATTGCTGTGATAGAGCAGGGCGCCGATCACGAATACGCCGATGCCGATGGCGTGCAGCCAGGGGAACTGGAATCCGATCTCCCCGTCGCAATCCAGGCAGCCGGTCTGATATGCGGCCAGCTCGCGACCGCAGGATCTGCATACTTTGGCGATGCCGAAATTCATGGGCGCTCTCTCTGGCTTGCGCGAACCGGCGGCGCGCATCTTCCCGCAAGAGAGCTAATCCTTGGTTAACGCCCTATAAAGCATTGATCAGCCGCATTTGCTGTAGCCGCAGCTGGTGCAGAGGTCGCAGCCTTCCTGGCGGATCAGCGCCGGTTGGCTGCATTTCGGGCAGCGGGGCAGCCGGGCGTCGGTGGCGTCCTGGCTGTTGAGGTTCACCACCTTGCGTTCCAGTTGGGCCACCATCTCCCGCTGCTCGCGCCGGGGATCGGTCATGAAGCCGATGTCGATCATGTGCCGTTCGATGATTTCGCCCAGGGCCGCCAGCAGCGAGGGCACATAGTGCCCCTCAATCCAGTAGCCGCCGCGGGGATCGAACACCGCCTTCAGCTCCTCCACCACGAAGGAGACATCGCCGCCGCGGCGGAACACGGCGCTGATCATGCGCGTGAGGCCGACGGTCCAGGCATAGTGCTCCATGTTCTTGGAGTTGATGAAGATCTCGAACGGCCGCCGCCGGCCGTCCTGGATCACGTCGTTGATCGTGACATAGACGGCGTGCTCGCTCTCCGGCCAGCGCAGCTTGTAGGTCTGGCCCGGCAGCGCCTCCGGCCGGTCGAGCGGGCGTGTCATGTAGATCACGCCGCCGGCCTCGTACATGTCCTTCGGCCGCGATTGGGCGGCGGGCAGCGGCAATTCCGCCTGCTGCGGCGACTCCGGCTTCTTGCCGTCCTTCACTTCCAGCACCGCGCCGGTGATCTCGTTCGGGCGATAGGTGGTGCAGCCCTTGCAGCCGAGTTCATAGGCCTGGAGATAGACGTCCTTGAATGCTTCGAAGGAGAGGTCGGCCGGGCAATTGATGGTCTTGGAGATCGAGCTGTCGATGTATTTCTGCACTGCCGCCTGCATGATCACATGATCGCCGGGCGAGAGCTGCTGCGAATCGACGAAGTAATCGGGCAGCGGCGCCGTCTCGCCCTTCAGGCGGCGGAACAGGCGGTAGGCGTGATCGCTGACTTCCTCGCTCTGCCGGCTGCCGTCGGGCATCAGCACATTGCGCGTGTATTTGAAGCTGAACACCGGCTCCAAGCCAGAGGACACGTTGTCGGCGAACAGCGAGATGGTGCCCGTCGGCGCGATGGAGGTGAGCAGTGCGTTGCGGATGCCATTGGCGGCGATGCCGTCGCGCACGTCTTCTTCCAGTTCGCCAATGCTTTCGCCGGCCAGGTACTTGTCCTTGTCGTAGAGCGGGAAGGCGCCTTTCTCCTTCGCCAGCTCGACCGAAGCCAGGTAGGCGGCGCGGCGCAGCGCCCGCATCCACACTTCCGTCATCGCCACCGAAGCGGCGGAGCCATAGCGCAACTGGCACATGATCAGCGCGTCAGCGAGGCCGGTGACGCCCAGCCCGATGCGGCGCTTGGCCTGCGCTTCCTCATTCTGCTGCGGCAGCGGGAAGCCCGAGACATCCGTGACATTGTCCATCATGCGCACGGCGATGCGCGCGAGGTCTTCGAACTCCTTCGCGTCGATATGCGCCTTGTCGGTGAACGGCTCCTTCACTAGCGCCGCCAGATTGACCGACCCCAGCAGACAGGCGCCGTAGGGCGGCAGCGGCTGCTCGCCGCAGGGATTCGTCGCGCTGATGGTCTCGCAGTAGTTCAGATTGTTCCGCCGGTTGATGCGGTCGATGAAGATCACGCCGGGCTCGGCATAGGCGTAGGTCGCGCGCATGATCCTGTCCCAGAGATCCCGCGCGCGCAGCACCTTGAAGGTGGTGCCCGAGAATTTCAGCTCCCAGGGCGCGTCTTCCTTGATCGCGGTCATGAAGGCGTCGGTGACCAGCACCGAGAGATTGAACATGCGCAGGCGGCCGGGCTCGCGCTTGGCCTCGATGAAGGCCTCGATATCCGGATGGTCGCAGCGCAGCGTCGCCATCATGGCGCCGCGGCGGTGGCCGGCGCTCATGATGGTGCGGCACATGGCGTCCCACACATCCATGAAGGAGAGCGGGCCCGAGGCGTCCGCGCCCACGCCCTTCACCGGCGCGCCGCGCGGGCGCAGCGTCGAGAAATCGTAGCCGATGCCGCCGCCCTGCTGCATGGTCAGCGCCGCTTCCCGCAGGCCGGTGAAGATGCCGCCCATGTCGTCGGGGATCGTGCCCATGACGAAGCAGTTGAACAGCGTCACCGTGCGGTTGGCGCCGGCGCCGGCCAGGATGCGACCGGCGGGCAGGAAGCGGAAATCCCTCAGCGCGTCGTAGAACCGGTCGGCCCAGAGCGCAGGCTCCTTCTCCACCGAGGCGAGCGCCGTCGCCACCCGGCGCCAGCTGTCCTCGATGGTCTTGTCGACGGCGCCGCCACCCGGCGCTTTCAGCCGGTATTTCATGTCCCAAATCTGCTGGGAGATCGCCGCTACCTGCGCCATCGCTTTATCCGTTCAACAAAAAAAGCCACGCCGCCCGGATTTGGCGCACCGGGCCCGGACCGAGGGGATGGGTCTGGATAAGAAACACTACGCCTGATGATTGTTGCGGTCAATAATCCGTTCCCTAAATGTTTCCACAGCGGGTTGCCATCCGGCGGAAACGAGACCCCCTTGAAAAACAGCCTTTTTCCCGATTCATCCACAGCATTACCGGGATTTTTCCGGCCCAATTCACAACCGCCGAGGCTTGCCCACAGGATTACCCACAAGTGTTGCCAAAGATGGTTAACGAATTGCGATGGCTGCCAGCCGGTCAGAGGCGGTTTCGATTGCCGCTTCCAGTTCGGCCATGAAAATTCGGCGATCCAGGCCCGGCGCGATCGGCGGCAGGAACTCCACCACGATCCGCCCGGGCCGCTTGTGGAAGCTCTGGCGGCCCCAGAACAGGCCGGAATTGAGCGCCACCGGCACTACCGGCAGGCCGAGGGCGCCATAAAGCGCCGCCGCGCCCGGCTGATAGGGGCGGCGCTGGCCCGGCGTCACGCGGGTACCCTCCGGAAAGATCAGGATCGGCCGGCCGGCGGCTGCACGGTCCCGCGCATCGGCGGCCATGCGCTTGAGGGCGGTGGCCCGGCCCTTGCGGTCAACGGGGATCATCCGGCATTTGCGCATGTACCAGCCGAAGAGCGGCAGGTTCAGCAGCTCCTGCTTCAGGACGATGGCCGGCCGGTCCAGCAGCAGGGCGAAGACCAGCGTGTCCCAGGCCGATTGGTGCTTCACCGCGTAGAGCGCCGCCCCCGGCAGCCGGTGGGCGAGACCGCGCACCTCATGGGTCAGCCCGACGAAGATGCGCAGCAGCAGCACCGTGCCGCAGACCCAGACACGGCCCAACCCCCACACCG
This sequence comes from uncultured Alphaproteobacteria bacterium, assembly GCA_963810485.1. Lineage (GTDB taxonomy): Bacteria > Pseudomonadota > Alphaproteobacteria > Dongiales > Dongiaceae > DATKFM01. The sequence goes on along the minus strand of CAWENQ010000004.1, from coordinate 758,856 downwards.
CGCCCGCCGGCAGCAAGAGCGCCGGCAGCGACAGCAGGAACATGACCGATGTCCAGAGGTAGAAGGCGACATTGAACAGCAGCGAGCGGATGAAGATCATTCGGTCTGCCTTGCGGTGAGGAAGTCAGTTCGAACCGTTGAAGAGTCCGCCCAGCCGGATGCGCAGCGTCGCCAGCAGATACTTGTGATACTCGCGGATGATCAGGCTGGTGGTGCCTGGCCAGAGATACCATTGATCGCGCTTCACGGTCTCCGGAAACACCGGGTGCGGCAGGATCCTCACTTCGGGCATCGCCGCGTGGAACTCCAGCAGGCTGCGCGGCATGTGATAGTCGGCGGTCACCAAGCGCAGGGTATGCAGGTCGCGCTCCGCCATCCAGCGGGCGCTTTCCTCCGCATTGCCTGTGGTGTCGCCGGCCTCGTAGCCGACGGTGATGCAGCATCCGATGGTCTCGGTTGAAGGCTGCAGATCTGCGGCGAGGTCGGCCGTCTGCAGCAGGGCCGGTATGTCGGTGTTGGCGTGGACGCCTGAGATCAGCAGCTGCTTGCCCTCGCCCTGGGCCAGCAGCTGCAGGCCTTCCTTCAGGCGGTCGCTGCCGCCGGTCAGCACGACGATCGCGTCGGCCGGCGTCCGGTCGTCGCTCGGCCGCGTGGGAATTGTTTCGGCGAACAGCACCAGCCCCAGCAGCCAGGCGATGGCCGCGGCGAACAGGGGCATGCCGACGCGCATCAGCCAGCGGCCCCGGCGCCGCGGCCCGGCGAATCGGCGGCGGGTGCCGAAAATGCGTTTCTTGCGGCTCATGATGCCGTGAACTTCGGAATCCGGGGAAACTGCCGGCCAGTTGCTAGCGGAGTCGGGATCGGCGTTCCCAGCGTTCCCGCAGGGGCATCCGCCGCCAACGTCACGGTTCGCGCCCCAAAAGGATCATCACGGTCGCTTGCGCCGTGAACATGGCGACGACGGCCAACGCGACCGGCACCGCCGCCACCGCCAGCCAGTCGGCGGTCGACAGCGCCAGGGACGGCAACAGGCCGCTGCCGCCGCTGCTCAGCCATCGCTGCAGGCCCAGCCAGGTCGCTGCGGCCAGCGCCGCGCCCACCGCACCGCCGGCCAGGCCGAGCCGCAGGGCATGGAACAGGAACTGGCGGGCGATGTAGAAGTCCTGGGCGCCCACCAGATGCACGATCTCGATCACCCGCCGGTGGATCGCAAGGCCCGTGCGGGTGACGAAGATCACGGTCGATACCGCTGCCAGCGCGATCAGCGACAGCACGATCAGCGCCAGGATCTTCATCGAATTGCTGAAGGCCAGAAGATCGCCATTCCAGTTCGCGTGGTCGTCGACGCGGATCGCAGGATCGATGGCGACGAGATCGACCGAGACCTTCGCCAGATCGACCGCCTTGTCCGCCTCGACGACGATGAGATCGGGCAGCGCGATATCGTCAGGCAGTTCGATGCCGCCGAGCCAGGGCCGCAGCAGCGCCGCTTTCTCGCTGTCGCCCACCAGCTTCACGGCGATGACGCCTTCGATCGTCGACAGGAAGCCGGTGATGTTCCGGAGCTTCGCCTCTTTCTCGTCTGACGGCGGCGAGGGCGGCAATTCGACAGTGAAGCGGCCCGCCAGATCCGCATGCCAGCGCTCGGCAAGATTATCCGCCGACAGCGCTGCAGCCACCGCCAGGGCCGCGAGATAAACCATGCAGCCGATGATCCAGGGCAGGAAGCGCCCGGAGGCGTCTCCCGCAAGCGGCAGGTCGGACCGAAACAGCCGCATCCTAGGCGGCCTCGGAGCGCGGCGGGATCAGCCGGACATGTCCCTGCTCGATCCGGAGCTGGCGATGGGAGAACTGCTGCACCAGGCGCTCGCTGTGGGTGGCGACGACGATGGTCGTGCCCACCTTGTTCAGTTCGCCGAACAGGTACATCAGCCGCACGGCGATGGCGTCGTCCAGATTGCCCGTCGGCTCGTCGGCCAACAGCAGGCTCGGCCGCGTGATGACGGCGCGGGCAATGGCGACGCGCTGCTGCTGTCCGCCCGACAGCGTGGCAGGCAGCGCATCCACATGGTCGGCCAGCCCGACCCACTTCAGCAGCTCGGTCACATGGTCGCGGATTTTATTCTCGGCCACGCCGGCGACGCGCAGCGGCAACGCCACGTTGTCCAGCGCCGACAGATGGGGCAGCAGGCGGAAATCCTGGAACACCACGCCGACGCGGCGGCGCAGCAGCGGCCGGTTGTGGCGCTTGAGCTGATCGACCTCCTGGCCGAACAGGTTGACGCGGCCGCTGGTCGGCTTCTGCGCCAGATACATCATGCGCAGCAGCGACGATTTGCCGGCGCCGCTGGCACCGACGATGAAATGAAACGAACCCGGCGCCAGCGTGAAGGAAACCTGCTGCAGGATCGCGGGGCCGTCGCCGTAACGAAGGTTTACATTTTCAAATAGAACCAAGGTGGCTGTCCCCGGTTGCCGCGACCGTCAAAACTGTGGCCGGAGAATGACATATGCGAGTCCGGCCCGTCCAGAAGGCACCGGCAACGGCTTGGCAGCAGTGGGAAAACTTGCGCCGGCCGCGACTCAGCGATACACCGGTGCTGGCAAGAATCACAGCCATGGCAACTAGATGATCGTTTCTTGCTCGGCATGCAAGACGCGCTACCTGATCGATGCGACTGTCCTCGGCGAGACAGGTCGAGTCGTGCGTTGCGCGAAATGCCGTCATAGCTGGATGCAGACGCCGCCGGCGGATCAGCCGAGGCGAATCGATGTTGCGCCGCCGCCGCCTCCCGGTTTGCCGCCGGCGCCGAATTTCGGCCTGCCGGTGCGCTATCAGCCGCGCCGCCGCCGCTGGCCCGTGGCGGCCGTCGCTGCCGCCATCGCCGGCCTGATCGTCGGTACCGGCGTCGGCTATTTCGGCCGGGAAAAAATCATGGACACCTGGCCGTCCACCAAACGCGTTTACGAATTGATCGGCGATATCATCGGCGTTCCGACTTCGACATTGGAAGTGCAGGATGTGCGCTTGGTGGAGCAGCCGCTGGCGGGTCTCACGGTGCTCGTGCTCGAGGGCAAGATCGTCAACAATTCCGACATGCCGCAACTGCTGCCCGGCCTGCGCGCCAGCCTGCTGGACGCCGATAAACGCAGCCTGTTCGATTGGACCTTCGCGGTCGATCAGGATGTGGTCGGCCCCGGCGAATTCGTCCGCTTCCGCACCGAGGCGATCAATCCGCCGGAAGCGTTCGAACGCTCGCAGATCACCTTTGTCGGCAGCGGCCTGAAGTAGGAGCTGTGGCGCCTAGAACTGCTTGAGCAGACGGTCGATGTATTCGCGCTCAAGCTTCGGCCGCGAGCGTTCGCTGGCCCGCCGGCGCAGCTCTTCGAGGATCTCCTGCGCCCGCTGCATGTCGGGCTGATCCGGTATATCCACATTGCCGAGGAAATCGTCCATGCCGTTGCCGTCGCGGTCGAGCGGATCATCGCCGAGACCGGTCTGATTGCGCGGATCCTGTCCCGGCTGGCCCTGCAAGGCCTGCGCCATGGCGTTGGTCATCTCCTGCATGGCCTGTTGCAGATCGGTCAGCGCCTGGGACTGCGGCTGCAGCGCATCCTGCGGACGGCCTTCGCCCAGGGCCTTTGAGGATTCCCGCATGTTACCCTCGGCGCGGCCGAGCGACGGCGGCACCTCGCCGAACATGTCGGCATAGTCCCGCATCATCTGGCCCGTCGCATCCCGCAGCGCTTCCTGCTGCAGCTTTCGCTGTGCGGCGCCCTGCATCGGTTGATCGCCTTCCTGCTGCTGCTGGGAGTCGCGGAAGGTCTGATCCATCAGCTCCTGCTGCTTGTCCATGAGCTGGTCCATGTCCTCCAGCATCTGCATGGCTTTTTCCATGTCTTCGCTCATGTTGCCGGCCGTTTGCTGGGTCTGCAGGCTTTCCAGCATCTGCTGCATCTGCGCCAGGAGTTCGCGCGCGGCGTCGCGGTTGCCCGACTTTGCCAGATCGCGGGCGCGCTCGAGCATTTTCTGCAGATCCTCGCGCCGCATTTCCACCGTGTCGGAATTCATCTGCGGCCGCGAGCGCGGGCCGCGCGGCTCCCGGTCCATCTTGTCCTTCAGGGCGTCGACATAACGATCCATCGCCTCCTGAAGCTCGTCCATCAGCTTCTGCACTTCTTCGTCGGAAGCATTCTCCGCCAGCGCCTTCTGCAGGGCCTCCTGCAGCGAGCGCAGCTGCTTCTCCGCCATGGCGAACTCGCCTTCCTCGATGCGCAGCGCCAGGTCCCACAGCAGATCGACGACGCTGGCGATCTCTTCCGTGCGCTCCGCGGCGGTGATCATCTGCGAGTTCGCGGCGATGGCCAGGCGGTCAATGGCGACTTCGAACGCCAGCACGGCGATCAGGTCGTCGTTGTAGAGCTGCGGCTGGGCGCCGATGCTGTAGAGGCGCCGCGCGACGCTCTCGGCTTCCGCCGGCGTAAACATCAGATGCTTACGCTGTTCGGCGACCGCCGCCGCCACCGGGTGATTGAACAACCGCTCCGGCAGCGTGGTCTTGACCCAGGCGCTGCGGCCGGTCTGGCCCAGGGCGTCGGTAGCGGAAAGCTGGATCTCGACCGGCAGACCGGCCCAGGGATGGGGCGTCAGATCGTGGAAACTCGCCTGCTGCGCCTTCTTCGGATCGACACCCGGCAGTGGCAGCCGCAAGTCGATCTGCGCGATGTTGCCGGGGCCATTCTGCTTATCGGCGCGGCGGATGATCGCGGTCACCGACTGGATGCCGTAGTCATCGGCCGCCTTGTAGATCAGCCGCAACGCGAAGCGCTCACTGGCGCCCGGCTGCGCGGCGAACGCAATGGACGGCACATTGTCAGGAATGACGACGATGGGCCAGCCGGCGATCTCCGTATCTTCGACGGCGACGCCGAGCCGCGTGCCGGTCTTGATCTCACCCTTGCCCTGGAAGGTGCCGGGCTCCAGCGGCTCGAAGGCAACTTTGCCGTCGCCCAGCAGCAGGGTCGGCGTTTCCGACAGGCCCTGAAGCTGAGCCAGCACCAGGCTGCCAGTGGGAACATGGATCTCCGTGGCCGCAGCCTGCGCCGTGCCTTCCGTTTCCTCGGCCGAAGGGCGCTTTTCCAGGAACAGCGGCGCCACATTGGTGTAGGCCGGCGGCGTGATCGACAATGTCACGGTCACGCCATCGCCGAAATCGAAGCCGGACAGCGTCGGGACGAAGGACCGCGCGATCCGTTCCGGGGCGTCCTTCCAGCCGACGATCAATGCCACGATCAGCAGCAGGCCCAGGATCGCGCGCAGGGCGAACGGGTCTTTCGCCACGATATTCGGATGCGGCGCGCCAATGCGCAGATTGCCGATCTCCGATTTGGTGCGGCGCCGGTAGAAGTCCCACAACGCGGCGGCCTCGGGATCTGTGTTGCTGGTGGCCAGCCTGTCCTCGATCCGGGTCAGCGGCCGGTGCTCCAGCTCGTTCACCTGTTCCAGACGGCGGATGGCCTCTTGCCGGCTCGGCCGCCGCAGTCCGGGGATGAGCCAGCCGACGGCATAGGCGAAGGCCAGTCCGAAGCCGATCAGGACCAGCAGATGCAGCCAGCCATTGAGGGCCGGGAGCAGCGAGAACAGCGAGATGATCAGGAAAGTGGAGGCGACGCAGAGCACGGGCCACAGGCAAAACCAGGCGCGCTCCCACCACAGCGCCAGGCGGGCGCCATAGATACGGTAGCCCGGCGACAGGCTATCGTCGGTGCGGCGGTCCTGGGATGTCTGCCGATAATCTATCGGAACGCTCCATCATTTCTTGGCCTTGTCGCCGGCGGCAAACCAGCCCGGCAGGCGGTCCCGGCCAATCATATCAGCATAGGTCGGCCGGGGGCGAACAATCGCAAATTCGTGACCGTTTACCATAACTTCCGGGGCCAGCGGCCGGAGATTGTAGGATGAGGCCATGACGGCACCATAGGCGCCTGTCGAAGATATGGCGAGCAGATCGCCGGCCGCCAGGGGTGGCATCGGCCGTTGTTCGGCGAAGATATCGGTGCTTTCGCAGATCGGGCCGACGATATCCACTTTGCGGCTCTGGCCGCCGGGCCTGGCTTGCGCCACCGGCACGATATCGTGGTAGGCCTCATAGAGCATGGGACGGATCAGGTCGTTCATCGCCGCGTCGGTGATGATGAAAGTGCGGTTCACCCCCTCCTTCACATAGGTCACGCGGGTGACCAGGATGCCGGCATTGCCGATCAGCCGCCGTCCGGGCTCGAAGATGACGGGCAGGCCCAGCTTCCCGACCGTCTGCTCCACGATCCCTGCATACTCGGCCAGAGAGGGTGGATTTTCGCTTTCATAGGCGATGCCCAGGCCGCCGCCGAGATCCAGGTGCTTCACCGGCAGGCCGCTTTGCTTGAGTTCGACCGCCATGGCCGCGAGCTTGCCGAAAGCGGCGCGGTAGGGCGACAGGTCGGCGAGTTGCGAGCCGATATGCAGGGCGAGGCCCACCGGCTCGAGGCCAGGTGCGGCGGCCGCCTGGGCATAGGCGGCCGCGGCCTGGCTGAGCTCGATGCCGAACTTGTTCTCCGATTTCCCGGTGGAGATCTTGGCGTGGGTGCGGGCATCCACGTCGGGATTGAGCCGCAGCGCCACCGGCGCCCGCTTGTTCTTGCTGACGGCGACTTGGTTCAGCAGCTCCAGCTCCGGGATCGATTCGACATTGAACTGCAGGATCCCGACATCCAGCGCCGCCGCCATTTCCGCTGCGGTCTTGCCGACGCCGGCGAAGACGATCTTGTCGGCGGGAACGCCGGCGGCGAGCGCGCAGTGCATCTCGCCGGCCGACACCACATCGGCGCCCGCGCCCAGCTCCAGAAGCGTACGCATGACGGCCAGGTTGTTGTTGGCTTTCAGCGAGTAGCAGATCATGTGCGGAATCTTGGCGAAGGCCGCATCGAAAGTGCGGTATTCGTCCTGCAGCGCCGCCGTGGAATAGCAATAGAACGGCGTGCCGACAGCTTCGGCGGCGCGCGCCACAGCGACGGCTTCAGCGTGGAGCTGGCCGTCCCGGTACTGGAATGCACTCATAGGGATTCGGGATCCGGATATTGCCTGGGGAATTCGTCGGTCTCGCCTTGCGGCAACTCAGGATCGCCCTTCTTGCCGCAGCCGGCCGGCAGCAGCGCCAGGGCGGCGATCAGCAGCAAGGCGCAGCGGCCCAGCCAGTACTTGCGGTTCCCGTCGACCATCGGTCTCAACCTCAATGCCCAAGACGTGTGCGGGCCCGGACGATCGCCTCGCGCACCTGCGCCGGCGCCGTGCCGCCATAACTTGTGCGGCTGGCGGCCGAATGGTCAACGCTCAACACGCCAATGACGGCGGCGGTGATCCGGGGCTCGACGGCCTGCATCTCGGCCAGCGGCAGGTCCTTGAGCTCGCAGCCTTTCTGTTCCGCCTTGCGGACGATGGCGCCGGTGGCGTGGTGGGCCTCGCGGAACGGCAGCTTCAGCTCCCGCACCAGCCAGTCGGCCAGGTCCGTGGCGGTGGCGTATCCGGCCCTGGCGGCGTCGGCCATGCGGGCGGGCGCCGCCTTGAGGTCGCGGATCATGCCGGCCATGGCGGCGACGGAGAGCGAGAGGTTGTCCGCCGCATCGAAGGTCGGCTCCTTGTCCTCCTGCATGTCCTTGCCGTAGCTGAGCGGCAGGCCCTTCATGACGATCAGCAGGGTGCTCAGCGCGCCGATGATCCGGCCGGCCTTGCCGCGCACCAGTTCGGCGGCGTCCGGGTTTTTCTTCTGCGGCATGATCGAGCTGCCGGTCGTGAAGGCATCGCTCAGGATGACGAAGCGGAAACCATCGCTCATCCAGAGCACGATCTCCTCGGCCAGACGCGACAGGTGGGTGGCCAGGATGGCGCCGGCGGCCAGGAACTCGATGGCGAAATCCCGGTCCGACACTGAATCGATGGAGTTCTCCGTCGGCCGGTCGAAGCCCAGCGCCTTGGCGGTTGCCTGGCGGTCGATGGGAAACGAGGTGCCGGCCAGGGCCGCCGCGCCCAGCGGGCATTCGTTGACCCGCCGGCGGGCATCCCGCAGCCGGCCGCGGTCCCGCTCGAACATGGCCACATAGGCCATCAAATGGTGGCCGAAGGTCACCGGCTGGGCCGGCTGCAGATGGGTATAGCCGGGCATCACCGTGGCGGCATACTCCTCGGCCCGGTCGAGCAAGGCGGCCAGCAGGTCGCTCAACTGCCCGTCCAGCCCATCGATGGCGTCCCGCACCCAGAGGCGGAAATCGGTGGCGACCTGGTCGTTCCGCGACCGCGCCGTATGCAGGCGGCCGGCCGGCTCGCCGATGATCTCCTTGAGCCGCGACTCCACATTCATGTGGATGTCTTCCAGCGCCGTCTTGAAGGTGAATTTGCCGCCCTCGATCTCCTTCAGGATCTGGTCCAGGCCGCGCTCGATGGCTGCGCCATCCTCGGCCCGCAGGATGCCCTGGCGGGTGAGCATGGCGGCATGGGCCTTGGACCCGGCGATATCCTGGGCAAACAAGCGCTTGTCAAAATCGATGGAGGCGTTGATACGCTCCATGATCGCCGCCGGCCCGGCGGCAAAGCGGCCGCCCCACATGCTGTTGGCGTCGGCGGCGGGCTTGGCTTTCGGATCTGACGTCATGGGCTGTGTTTCACGCGGGGCAAGGGCGGATAAATGAGCAAGCGGTTGTGGGCTATTGTGGCGGTCCTGGTGGTTCTGGCCGGCGCCGCCATCGCCATTGCGACGTATGTTATCAGGGATTCTGCGGATAGCGACGGGGCGGGAAACCCGACGGATCCGCCAATTTCCGGCGCCATGGCGCAATTTATCTTGTCCAAGCCGCCACGGCCAGCGCCGGTGGCGGAGTTTCAGGATGCCGACAACAACAGCGTCAGCCTGTTGGATTTCGGCGACAAGCTGGTGCTGCTGAATATCTGGGCCACCTGGTGTGCCCCCTGTGTCGAGGAGATGCCGGCGCTGGACCGGCTGCAGGCGGAGCTGGGGGACGAAGGCCTGGTTGTGGTGGCGCTATCAATCGATCTGGAGGGCGCCAAGGCGGTCCGCCCGTTCTACGAGAAGCACGGGATCAAGCATCTCGGCATCTATATCGATTTCACCAACAGCTTCTCCCAGCTGCTCGGCGTGGATCGCGTGCCGTCCAACCTGCTGATCAGCCGGAACGGGCTGTTCGTGGGCAAGCTGATCGGCAATGCGGATTGGGATGCACCGGAGGCGAAGGCGCTGCTGCGGCATTACCTGGCACAGCCCGCGCCATAGGGCGGCGCCCGCAAAGCATTAGCGGCCCGTAACTGTCGGGCCGCTGGTTTTGTCCGGTATCGGGAGCGAACGGCCGGTTACTGGCCGAGCAGGCTCGAGAGATCGAAGGCGATGGCGATCTGCACCACGAAGGCGACCACGAAGGCCACGCCGATGAAGATGCGCTCCTCGGCGGAGCTCAGGGGGCGCGACGATTTGCGCTTCGTCTGGTTGTTGCCGGAATTGTTCGTGGCTGGGCGCGACATGGTGCTGCTCGTCATCATCAGGTTCAGTTTGGCTTTCGATTTCCCCGGATCGGGAGCGGTGCGCCGCGTCCGATCTCACATGTACAAGATAAAGATTAGTACGGCGTAAATGCGAGTGACCGGCATCACAAGAAAGGCAGAAATTGGGCGTTTTTCTGGCGGCGAGCCCGCATCATCACGCTACCTGTGATGACGATCACAAGTTGCAGGGTCGCACAGCGTGCCTGAACCGGGGATGAATGTACGCTGCCGGCCGAATCGGCCGCTGAGAAAGCCGCAGATCAGCGACGGCTGTGGAGCCGGGCGTGAGTTTGAAAGGCCCAGGCGCCGAAAATTGGCCCCTGGGCTGGCGCTTTGGATTGGTTAGCGCGTGGGGACGGGAGTGCCCGAGCTGTAGTCGTAGAAGCCGCGATTGACCTTGCGGCCCAGCCAGCCGGCTTCGACATACTTAACAAGCAATGGACACGGCCGGTACTTGCTGTCCGCCAAGCCCTCATACAGCACCTGCATGACCGCCAAGCAGGTATCCAGGCCGATGAAGTCGGCCAGTTCCAGCGGACCCATGGGATGGTGCGCGCCGAGCTTCATGGCGGTGTCGATGGCTTCGACCGAGCCGACGCCTTCATACAGCGTATAGACCGCCTCGTTCAGCATCGGCAGCAAGATTCGGTTAACGATAAAGGCCGGGAAGTCTTCGGCCGGCGCCGGGGTCTTGCCCAGCTTCACCGCCATCTCGCGGACCGCGGTGTAGGTGGCGTCGTCGGTGGCCAGGCCGCGGATCAGCTCCACCAGCTCCATCAGCGGCACCGGGTTCATGAAATGCATGCCCATGAACTTCTGCGGCCGGTCGGTGGAGGTCGCCAGCCGGGTGATGGAAATCGACGAGGTGTTGGAGGCGACGATGGCTTCGGGCTTGAGGACCGGGCAGAGCGCCTTGAAGATCTGCTTCTTGACGTCTTCCTTTTCGACCGCGGCTTCGATGACGATGTCGCAGTCCTTGAGCAGGGCATATTCGGTGCCGACAGTGATCCGGCCCAAAGCGGCGGTCTTGTCGGCTTCCTTGATCGTGCCGCGCTTGATCTGGCGGCCCATATTCTGGTCGATGATGGACTTGGCCTTGTCGAGCTGGGTCTTGTCGACATCCACCAGCTTGACGTCATAGCCCGCCAGCGAGCTGACATGGGCTATTCCGTTGCCCATCTGACCGGCGCCGATGACGCCAACCTTCTGGATCATGGCACGGCTCTCCTTCCCGGAAGCGGATTGGGTATCGAGGGGCATTACTTGGACAGCTCGGCTTCGAGTTCCGGCACCGCCGTGAACAGGTCCGCCACCAGCCCATAGTCGGCGACCTGGAAGATCGGCGCCTCCTCGTCCTTATTGATGGCGACGATGATCTTGCTGTCCTTCATGCCCGCCAAATGCTGGATGGCGCCGGAGATGCCGATCGCCACGTAAAGGTCCGGCGCAACGATCTTGCCGGTCTGGCCGACCTGATACTCGTTGGGCACGAAGCCGGCATCGACGGCGGCGCGCGAGGCGCCGACGGCCGCCTTCAGCTTGTCGGCCACTTTCTCCAGCATCTTGAAATTCTCGCCGGCCTGCATGCCGCGGCCGCCGGAGATGACGATGCGGGCCGAGGTCAGTTCCGGGCGTTCGGAACGGCTGAGCTCCTGGCCGACGAAATTCGACAGCCCCGTATCGCCGGCGCCGCCCACGTTGTCGACGGCAGCGCTGCCGCCTTCGGCAGGTGCGGCGTCAAAGCCGGTGCCGCGCACGGTGACGAACTTGATCTTGTCCGACGACTGCACGGTGGTGATGGCGTTGCCGGCATAGGTGGTGCGGACGAAGGTGTCCGGCGACTCCACGCCGATGATCTCGGAAATCTGCGCCACATCCAGCAGTGCGGCGGCGCGGGGCATGGCGCTCTTGGTGACGCTGGTGACCGGCGCCAGCACGTGGCTGTAGGCCGGCGCCAACTTGACCAGCAGCGCGGCGATGTTCTCGGCCAAGCCATGGGCATAGGCGGCGTCATCGCACAGCAGCACCTTGGTCACGCCCGGCAATTTCGCGCCGGCATCGGCCGCGGCCTTGCAGCCGCTGCCGGCGACCAGCAGATGGATCTCGCCGCCGATTTTCTGCGCCGCTGTCAGCGCATGCAGCGTCCCGGCTTTCAGCGCCGTGTTGTCGTGCTCGGCAATCAGAAGAGTGGCCATGGTCAGATCACCTTCGCTTCGTTGCGCAGCTTGTCCACCAGCTCGGCCACGCTCTTTACCCTGATGCCGGATTTGCGCTTCGGCGGCTCGGCGACCTTCAGGGTCTTGAGGCGCGGCGCGACATCGACGCCCAGGGCATCGGGGGTCAGCGCCTCGATCGGCTTCTTCTTCGCCTTCATGATGTTGGGCAGCGAGGCGTAGCGCGGCTCGTTCAGCCGCAGATCCGTGGTCATCACCGCCGGCAGCTTCAGGGAGATGGTTTCCAGCCCGGCGTCGACCTCGCGGGTCACCGTGGCGTCGCTGCCGTTGGGGACGATCTTCGAAGCAAAAGTGGCCTGGGGCCAGCCCAGCAGGCCCGCCAGCATCTGGCCGGTCTGATTGCAATCGTCATCCACCGCCTGCTTGCCCAGCAGCACGATCTGCGGCTGCTCCTTGGCGGCGACGGCCTTCAGCAGTTTGGCGACGGCCAGCGGCTGCAGTTCCACATCGGTCTGCACATGGATGCCGCGATCGGCGCCCATCGCCAGCGCCGTGCGAATCGTTTCCTGCGCCGACGCGCCGCCGCAGGACACGGCGACGATCTCGGTGGCCTTTCCGGCCTCTTTCATGCGAATCGCCTCTTCGACGGCGATTTCGCAGAACGGATTCATGGCCATCTTAACATTGGCCGTTTCGACGCCTGTGCCGTCGGCCTTGACCCTGACTTTGACGTTGGCATCGATGACGCGTTTGACCGCGACCAGAACCTTCATGGCGACCCTTGGATTAGATGAGTTACGACCGGCAACTTTCTTGCAGAGCAGCAAGGCGCGAAATGGCGCTTGCGCGGCATTCTGCTTAGGTACTTCGCGGGTGCACAATAGGTTTGGCGGCCCGGTGTGTCAACGCGGCCAGGGCCTTGAAAAGCCGGTGAATCCGCGCCTTTGCGGGTGTTTTGCCAGTGCATGCGGGCCGATTTCCGGCCAAACATGGGGTTAGGGAGCGGCGAAGGCGGCAAGAACCGTGAATAGGACCGGTTCGCGGCCCTGGCGGCGGTTACGCCGGGCGATTCCCTAGGGCTTTACCAGGGACAATTCGATCTTGCCGATCCGCGACCCTTTGGGAGACATCAGCGGCACGACCGCCCGGTTGTCGGCCAGCTTGCCTTCGGCCTTGAAATCCCGGGGCGCCTCGCCCGCATCCTCGCTGCGCATGGTGCCGGCAATCGATACGCGGTCGCCTCGGATATCGGCGACAAAGGAGATGCGGGCGCCATCGAACTCGAACTGCTGATCGTAAATCTTCCGGGAGCCCATGGCCTCGATCTTGAACGACGGGCCGGCGCGGTTGACCGTCAGTTGAAACTTCATTTCCCCCGGCTCGACGGCCGTGAGGTTGAAATACAGAGCCTGGCCAATCAGGAAGACGGCAATGACGAAAAGAACTATCTCCGTCCAAGTCCGTTTGCGGCCGCTTTCCGACATATTCCCTGACCCCATATGACACCGCCGGCGGGCGGCAAGCTGCGTTTCCGCGGCGTGCCGGACCTGCCGGAGAGGCGGTCAGCGTTCGTCGCGGGTCGCGCCCGGCTGCCACAACACGTCGCGCTTGCCGTTGCCGTTGAGGACGCGGGCGAGCACGAACAGATGGTCGGAGAGCCGGTTGATGTACTTGATCGCAACGGGGTTAATATTCTCTTTACCGGCCAGCAGCGTCATGTCGCGTTCCGCCCGGCGGACGATGGTGCGGGCAAGGTGCAGGTGGGCTGCCCCGGCGCTGCCGCCGGGCAGGATGAAGGAATTGAGCGGCGCCAGCTTGGCGTTCATGCGGTCGATCTCGCGCTCGAGCCGCGTCACCTGGGCCTCGATGATCCGCAGCACCGGGCCCTTGGGCGCCGGCGTTTCCGGCCGGCAGAGATCGGCGCCGAGATCGAACAGGTCGTTCTGGATGCGCGCCAACATCTTGTCGGCGTCGCCCTTGGTATGCAGCCGCGCCACGCCGATCGCTCCGTTGGCCTCGTCCACCGTGCCGTAGGCGGCGACGCGCAGATCATGCTTGGCGACGCGCTGGCCATTGCCCAGCGAGGTTTTCCCGCTGTCGCCGCCGCGGGTGTAGATGCGGGTGAGCTTCACCATGGCGGACGCGCGGAGTTCACCTGTTATAGGCGATGAGCAGCGCGATCAGGATGATGGCGATGGTGATCGCCTGGAACAGGACGCGGAAGCGCATCAGCACATTGCCGTACTTGCGATTGAACTCGCCGCCCCGGGCCATGGAGAACAGGCCGAGAAACAGCACGGCAATGGTGGCGACGCCGAAGATGATGACGAGCGTGAGCGTGTCCATGGCGATCACTATAAGGGCGCTTGGGGCACCCGGCCAGAGAGTTGGCGCTGCGCGATCCCTCAGGGGACGCCGATCAGCCGCGGCAGGGCGGCCATATCCTCGAACAGCTCGCCGCCGGCGCGGCGCATGCCGTCGCGGTCCACATATGCGGCCGCGGCGTACGCCATCACACGCATGCCCGCGGCGACGCCGGCGGTGACGCCGGCCACCGAATCTTCGACCACGATGCAGTCGCCGGGTTTTGCGCCCATGGATTTGGCGGCGTGCAGGAACAGGTCCGGCGCCGGCTTGCCGTTCTTGACCATGGCCGAGTTGTAGATGCGCCCGGCCACCCGCGGCATCAGGCCGGAAGAGCCGAGGGTGATGTCCATCTTCGCCATCTCGCCCGACGAAGCGACGCAATAGGGCACGCGTGCCGTGTCCAACGCGTCGAGGGCTTCGAAGATGCCGGGAATCGGCGGCACGCCATGCCGGCGCAGCGTTTCGTGGGCGGCGTCATGCCAGGCATCGACCCAGCCCTCGGGCACCGGCCGGCCGAGTGCGGCCTCGATCGCCTCGACGCAGGATTTGGTGGAGCGGCCGAGGAACTTCTGCATGCACTCTTCCATCGACCAGTCCAGGCCGAGGCCGCGCACCATGTCGTTCTCGGCCTGAAAGGCGATGGTCTCGCTATCCACGAGCACGCCGTCGCAATCGAAGATCACCAGCACAAATCACCGTGAAAGTTTCTTAGGTCAAAGGCGCGGATTAGTAGCTGCAAACCGCAAGCTGCGTCCAGATCGCAGAAATCTGAATGGTGTTCGCCACGGTCCAAGCGCTGCGGCTAGTTCCGCCCGCTCAGCAGCCCGCGCGCGATCACCTGCGCCTGGATTTCCGCGGCACCCTCGAAGATGTTGAGGATGCGGGCGTCGCAGAGGACGCGGGAGATGGCGTATTCCTCGGCATAGCCGTTGCCGCCATGGACCTGCAGCGCGTTGTCGGCGTTGGCCCAGGCGACGCGGGCGGCGAGCAGCTTCGCCATGCCGGCCTCGATGTCGCAGCGCTTGTCGCTGTCCTTCTGCCGCGCGGCGAACCAGGTGAGCTGGCGCGCGACCATGGTCTCGACTGCCATCCAGGCGAGCTTGTGGGCGACGCGGGGGAATTCGTAGATCGGCTTGCCGAACTGCACCCGGCCCTTGGCATAGGCGAGGCCGAGCTCCATCGCGTTCTGCGCCACGCCGACGGCGCGCGCGGCGGTCTGCACGCGCGCTGACTCGAAAGTCGCCATGAGCTGCTTGAAGCCCTGGCCCTCGATGCCGCCCAGCAGGTTCTCCGCCTTCACCTCGAAGCCGTCGAAGGCCAGTTCGAATTCCTTCATGCCGCGATAGCCGAGCACGCGGATCTCGCCGCCGGTCATCCCTTTTGCCGGAAACGGATCCGTATCCGTGCCTCGCGGTTTTTCCGCCAGGAACATGGAGAGGCCGCGATAGCCGGCCTCGTTCGGATCGGTGCGCGCCAGCAGCGTCATGACATCGCTGCGCGCTGCATGAGTGATCCAGGTCTTGTTGCCGGTGATGCGGTAGCTATTGCCGTCGCGCACGGCGCGGGTGCGTAGGCTGCCGAGATCGGAGCCGGTACCGGGTTCGGTGAACACCGCGGTCGGCAGGATCTCGCCCGAGGCCAGCCTGGGCAGCCATTTCTGCTTCTGCCCTTCGGTGCCGCCGAGGCGGATCAACTCGGCGGCGATCTCGCTGCGGGTGCCCAGCGAGCCGAGGCCGATATAGCCGCGCGACAGCTCTTCCGTCACCACGCACATCGCCAGCTTGCCGAGACCGAGCCCGCCGTAATCTTCCGGCACGGTCAGGCCGAAGATGCCGAGTTTCGCCAGCGCCTCGATCACCGACATTGGGATGTATGCGTCCTGCCGGTGCCATTCATGGGCATCGTCGCGATGATCGTCGGCGAAGCGGCGGAACTGTTCCCGGATCATGGTCAGGGAATCGTCGTCGAGCGCCGCGTCGCCGAATTCGCTGTCGGCGATGCAGTTCGGCGAGGCGCATCAGCACGGCATTGCCCGCGCCGCTGCGTGCAAGCGCAGCCACGGACGGATCGGCCGCAAAGGTTCCTGCTTCAGCCTGCATGTCGAGATCGGACGGCCGCAGGATTTCGCCCTGGCTCATCGGCAGGCCGCCGCTCATTTGCGCGAGATACTCAGCGAATGCCGCCTGACAGATCAGCGCTTCGCGCTCACCTAGCCGCCCGCTGCCGGCTGAGCCGCTGCGCCCAGCCGAGCGTCTCGCGCAGCGCGGTGACGTAGGTGGTGAGCCAGGACAGTCCATGGGCGGCGCGCTGTTCGCGGTCGAGCAGGTTTGCATCAAGCTTGCCACCCGGCGCGACCAGCCGTTCCACCGAAGTGCGCGCCTGCGCAGAATAGGCCTCAGCCGCCTTCAGTGCGCGGGCGCAGAGCGGCAGCAGATCGGGCAGCAGGAGTTGCGTATCGGCCACGGCCGATTGTGCTGTCTGGGGCATGGCAGGTGCAACCGGCGCCCGGCCGTTTCAGCCGTTCACGCCTCCGCCGCGTCTTCCAGGGTGCGGAAGCCCGGCCGCTTGGCCTGCACCAGCACGGCCATGTTGCCGGGCTTGTGCTGGTTCTTCCACATCTTGGTGTGGGCGCGCGGGATGTCGGCCCAGGAGAACACCTCGCTCATGCAGGGATCGATGCGCCGCTCGACAACGAGCTGATTGGCCTGGCTGGCCTGCAGCAGATTGGCGAAATGGCTGCCCTGGATGCGCTTCTGCCGCATCCACACGAAGCGCGCGTCGAAGGTGAGGTTGTAGCCGGTGGTGCCGGCGCAGAACACCACCATGCCGCCGCGCTTCACCACGAAGCAGGAGACGGGGAAGGTGCTCTCGCCCGGATGCTCGAAGACGAAATCGACATCGTTGCCCTTGCCGGTGACGTCCCAGATCGCCTTGCCGAACTCGCGGCACTTCTTCATGTAGGCGGCATAGCCGGCGGCATCGTCCACGTCAGGCAATTGGCCCCAGCAATCGAAGTTGCTGCGGTTGACCACGCCCTTGGCGCCAAGCTGCATGACGAAGTCGCGCTTGGTCTCGTCGGAGATCACACCGATGGCGTTGGCGCCGGCAGTGGAGATGAGTTGCACTGCCATGGAGCCGAGGCCGCCGGAGGCGCCCCACACCAGTACGTTGTGGCCAGGGCGCAGGATATGCGGACGGTGGCCGAACAGCATGCGATAGGCGGTGGCCAGAGTCAGGGTGTAGCAGGCGCTCTCTTCCCAGGTCAGGTGCTGCGCCCGGCGCATGAGCTGGCGGTCCTGCACCCGGCAGAACTGTGCGAAGGAGCCGTCGGGCGTCTCATAACCCCAGATGCGCTGCGACGGGCTGAACATGGGATCGCCGCCGTTGCATTCCTCATCATCGCCGTCGTCCTGGTTGCAGTGGACCACGACCTCGTCGCCGACCTTCCAGCGCT
This sequence comes from uncultured Alphaproteobacteria bacterium, assembly GCA_963810485.1. Taxonomy (GTDB): domain Bacteria; phylum Pseudomonadota; class Alphaproteobacteria; order Dongiales; family Dongiaceae; genus DATKFM01. The sequence continues at coordinate 741,275 of CAWENQ010000004.1, read as the reverse complement.
TCACCTGGGAGCCGACGGCATAGACGACACCGGCGGCATCGGAGCCGGCGATGTGGTACTCTGCCTTGTGTACGTCGAAGGGGGAAATGGGCTTGCCGAGGCCGGCCCAGACGCCGTTGTAGTTCACGCCCGCAGCCATCACCATGACGAGCACGTCGTGGCTGTCGAGCTTCGGCGTCGGCACCACCTCGACCTGCATGGCTTTCTCGGGCTCGCCATGGCGCTCCCGGCGGATCGCCCAGGCATACATCTTCGAGGGGACATGCCCGACCGGCGGGATCTCGCCGACTTCGTACAGGTCCTTGCCGCCTGGAGCGGGCATGGGAATCACCTTGGCGGTCTCGGTCATCGCTGGGCCTCCTCGCGAACATCCTGTTTTTCAGCGCTGCCACCGGCAGGCGCAATTATTTGCTTAGCGAGTGCAGCATAATTTTGCAACGCAGTATAGCAGATTTGTTGCGCTGAAGAGTCTGTCAGCGCAATAATTAGGTAAAATCAACAGTCATAGAGGTAATTTTATTGCTATCGTCTCGGTAATCGATGTCGGGGCACGCAAGAATATTGCGCTGCGGCAGCTTGCGGTGGGGCGGCTCTATTCCCCACCTAGCTTCCAGGCGCCATCCTCCCGGGCCATGGTCATGGAGGTGCTGCTGCTGCCGTCGGCGGCGCTGAAGAACAGGATGGCGCGGGTCTCGTAGAGAAAGACCTTCTTCAGGTCGGCGAGGAAGGCGTCGGCGTCCGAGTAGCCGGCCAGCAACATGATCTTCACCTGGGGCAGCCCCTCGGCCGTCATCATCTGCTGGCCGGGATGGTTGGCGACGATACCGGCCTTGGCGGCGGCCACGTCGCCGGCCGCCAGGGCATCGAGGAACTTCTTGAAGGCGGCACGCTGCTCGCTTTTCTGCGCGGCATCGCCCTCCAGGGTCTGCAGCAGCTTCGGTGCCGGCGCGACCGGCACCGTCACTGTGGTATCGAAGCCATAGGTCGTGGCGGCGCTTTCCGACCCCAGCAGATCCTGCGGTTCGGCGCTGCGCATCCTCGCCTTCAGCTCGCCGCCGGCAAAGGAGAATCCTTCGACCTGGAAGTAGTCGGAACCGCCGGTCTGGGAAAAGAACTGCGGAAAGTATTCCGCGCCGAGATAGGCGTTGCCGCCGAGGATGGCGCCGGTTTCCGCGTCAAGATCGAAAGTCAGCCCGCGGATCTGTCCGGCCGCGGCCATCTGCGACATAGAGAACGACGTCTTCGGCATGTTGTCGGGTATGGGCCGGTCGCTGACGATCACGGCGATCTGGTGCATGGGACGGCCTTCCAGCGCCATTTCGGGCAGTTGCTGAACTTCGCGGGCGTAAACATGGGTGAGAGGAATCTGTTCTTGCCCGAGCGTGACCGCACCCCGCACCGCGCCGCTCTCCTGCGCCGCGGCGAGCGGGACAATGGCGAACAGCCAAGCCGGAACGACAACGGCAGTCCAATTCGCAATCCCACGCATCGATCGTTTCCCCCGCAATATCAAGGACGCCGATTCTCGATGCTTTGCCCGAGTCTGTCCATGCCGGAAGATGTGGAAGGACGCTGACGATGTGGGCCGCGGACTGCCATTCACAGCTGAACGGCTGATGGCTCCTGGCTGCCGGCGAAAAGACAATCGAAGAGTTCCCGCGCCAGGCCTGCGCCGACCAGTTCGTCGAAGTCATGGTCGGCGTCGCGCAGCACATGGAGGGAGTATGACGTGCTGTATCCGAGCGCGCGCGACGCCCGGGTCATGGCGTCGACCCAATAGGCCGCGCGCTCGATCCGGTTGCGTCCCTGCATCGAGTTCGAGCTTGTCCGAGCGGTTGAAGGCGCCATCGCGACTGATGTCGTCCTCGCCGACGAAGACGCAGGCGGGCACCCGCAGGAATTCCCGCGGCTCCAAAGTCAGACCATAGGAGTCCGATGTCGGCCGGATGCCGTAGGGATAGGGCTGATCGTCGGTGGGCAGCGTGTACCAGCCCGCCGCGCTCAGCCCCAGGCCGGCGACATCCTGGGGATAGGCCATGGCGTAGCGATGGGCGAACTGCGCGCCGCCGGAATGGCCGTAGAGATAGAATTTCGACGACACCAGCCCCGACTCGAAGATGACATGGCTGATGAGCCGCTGCAGCGCCAGATCGGCCCGCCCGCCGCGGCCGCGCCGGCCGAGCCGCTGATAGTCGCCATAGCGGTAGTCGCTGAACACCGGCGCCAGCACGACCACGCCCCTGCGTTCGGCCATCTTGGCAAAGGCCTCGACATGCTCGCGCGCATTGCGGGAGATGCCGTGGATCGAAACCAGCAGAGGTGAATCGGGCCGCAGGTCTTTGGGAATGTAGAGAAAGTATTTATTCCTGTCGTCGAGTTCCCGCTGCAGGATCTTGCCGCGGTCGCTGTCGGCGCGGACCGGCAGGCTGACCGCAGCGCCCGCGCCGGCGGCGACAAAGCCGAACAGCAGCCGCCGCCGCGACAGCGCGGCGGAGGGCGTTTTGTACAGCTTGTTTACACCGCGATGCTTCACCGATTTACGCTCGGCATTAATGATGAACGACGCAGACGATCACGCAATATTGCAGCAAATGCGCGGGAATTAGGATATAGTCCTCCTGGAGCAAAAACCAGAGCGCCAAAGGCGCCTGAACTGAAGAAGAAAAGCGGGGCCTTCGAACCGCGAGCGGATTGGAGTAAGTGACGTGGGGATTGTGCAGTCGATTGGCGAAGCCAAGCCGTTGGACGCGGCGAGGCTGGGCCGGGCCAAGATCGCGTATGCGACCCATCGCGTTCAGCTCAGGGATATCCAGACATTGATCGCCAGCGATACGGCCGCGCCGCGCGCCGGCGATCTGGTGCTGGCCCGGGTCGGCCGCATCGGCCAGCACCGGCGGATCGAGCTGCGCAACGGCCGCCGCGCCATCCTGTTCGAAGGCGATGAGATCGTGCTCTGCTACGGCAACCGCTACGCCCCCGATCAGTTCGAGGCCTATGTGCCCGGCGATCTCGGCCCCTGCCAGATGGCCGCCGCGGGCGGCGTCGCCGGCCGCGTCGTCGCCTCCCACGCGCGGATGAAGGCGCCGACGGAGATCATGCCGCTGGGCCTCCTGGCGGACCGCCACGGCAAGGTGATCAATCTCAACCGCTACGCCCTGCGGCCGCGCGGCGCGCAGGTCAGCACGCCGATCTTCGCCGTGGTCGGTACGTCGATGAATGCCGGCAAGACCACCGCAGCGGCTTACCTGGTGCGCGGCCTGGCTCAGTCGGGATTGCGCGTCGGTGCGGCGAAGGTCACGGGCACCGGCGCCGGCGGCGATCTCTGGCATATGACGGATGCCGGTGCCGCAGCGGTGCTCGATTTCACCTATGCGGGCCATGCCACGACCTATCTGGCCGACGATGCGGCGCTGCAGGAAATCTTCCTGACGCTGACGGGCGAACTGGATGCCGGCGGCGCCGACGCCATCGTCATCGAGATCGCCGATGGCCTGAATCAGACTGAGACCGCGCGGCTGGTCACCTCGCCGCTGTTCCGCCAGCGGGTGTCGGCGATCGTCTTCGCCGCCGCCGATGCGATGGGCGCCAAGGCTGGCTATGACTGGCTGCTGCGGCATCAACTGCCGGTGGCCGCGGTCAGCGGCTTGATGACGGCGTCGCCTTTGGGCGCCCGCGAAGCGGCGCAGACCGTTGCCGCACCGGTGCTCGGCATCGATGACCTGGCCTCGCCGGAGCGCATCGAACAGGTGTTCCGCCCGTATATCGAGGCGTGCCGGCCCGCGCCGGCGTTGCCTGTGGTGCGCCGCGCCGAAGGCCTGGACCTCCCGGCGGAAATGCACGCATGAGCGATACGGCCGCACCGGCCGTCGACAATCCGGCTACGACAGCCAATGACAATGGCGGCGATGCGGCGCGGCCGGAATCGGCCGCTCGTGCCGCGCGGCTGCCGCGCATCCTGCGGGGCGTGCGCCGGCGCTACTTCCTGATGCTCATCGCCAACGGCTTCCTCCAGACCGCGGTCACGGTCGGTGCGGCACTGCTGGTGCGCCGTTTCTTCGACGGCGTCGCCGGTGGCGCTCCGGCCGACGATGGCGGCCTGCTGCTGGATCTGCCGCTGACCGCGGGCGTGCTGTTGCTGCTGGCGCTGGTGCTGGTGGCGCTGCGGGTCATCGAACGCCGCTGGGGCGAAGCCATGGCGCAGGATTATGCGGTCGACGGTCCGTCTGCGGCTGTTCGATGCGGTGGCGCGGATTCCCCTGTGGACGCTGAAGAAGCGCAGCCGCGGACCGATGCTGCTGCGTTTCGCCTCGGACATCAGCGCCGTGCATGATTGGGTCGGGCGCGGCCTGGCGCGGCTGACGGTGGGCGGCATCGCCATGGCCGGCGTGTTCCTCGGCCTGTTGGTCCTCGATCCCTGGTTCGCCGCCGCCGTGCTGGGCGTGCTGGTGCTCGGTGTGGCCGTCACGCTGGCGGTCGGACCGCTGCTGGAGCGGCGGGTGTTCGAGCTGCGCCGCAGCCGGGGCAAGCTGGCGGCGCAGGTTGCCGACAAGCTGGAGGCCCTGGCGCTGCTGCGCGTCTTCGACCGCGAGGCGGAAGAGCGGCGCCTGCTGAAACGGCAGAGCCGCAAGGTGGCGCGCAACGCCGTGGCGCGGGCCGGCTATTCGGCCCTGGTGCGGGTGCTGCCGGAGGCGGTCTATCTCGGCGCGCTGACCGCGATCCTGGTGCTCGCCGCGCACCGTCTGGCGGCCGGCGCCGGCAGCATCGGCGCGCTGGCCGGAGCATTGATGCTGCTGGGCCTGCTGGCGCTGCCGCTGCGGGATCTCGCGCGGGTGTTCGATTTCTACCAGAACTTCAAGGTGGCGCGGCGCAAGCTGGAGCAGATCCTGGCCGAGGCCGCCGAGAACGACCGGGTGAAGCTGACCAAGCGTGTGCCGCTGTCGGGCGCCCTGATGTTCCGCCGGGTCACGGTTGACGGCCTTCTGGACGGCTTTTCCGCCCGAGTCACCTCGGGCCTCAACATCGCTATCGTCGGTCCGACCGGCGGCGGCAAATCGCTGCTGCTGGCCCTGGCGGCCGGGTTGGCGCGGCCCGACAGGGGGCGGGTACGGCTCGACGGCGTGGCGGTGGACCGGCTGCCCTCGGGCGTGCTGGCGCGCAATGTGGGCATGGTCTCGGCCGAACTGCCGCTGCTGCGGGGCACGATCCGCGAGAACTTGGTCTACCGCGATGAATCCGCCAGCGAAGAGGAGGTGGAGCGCATGATCCGCGCCTTCGGCCTGAATGTGCTGGCGCGCGACCTGCCGGACGGGCTGGAGACCGGCATCGCCGATGGCGGCGTCGACCTCTCCGCCGGCACCGCGCAGCGCATCCATCTGGCCCGGGCTCTTCTGGGCCGTCCGAAGCTGGTGCTGCTTGATGAGCCCGATCGCGGTCTGGATGCCGAAGGCCAGCGCGCCCTCAGCCGCGTGCTGGCGGAGCGCCGCTGCACGGCGCTGATCGCCACCCAGGACCTGGAGCGCGCCCGCGGCTGCGACCGGATCTGGTACGTGGAGAGCGGCCGGCTGATGGAGGAAGGGCCGGCGGCCGAGCTGCTGGCCGGCGACGGCCCGGCGGCGCGCTATTTCGGCCTGGTGCCCGGCGGCCCGCGGCTGACGGCGGTGTCGTAGGCGTCATCTTTCCGGCACAGCGCCGGCGATCGTCATGGTGTGGATTTTCCACATTTTCCCTGGCAGAAATCGTGTCGGTTCCAGCAGAGCTGGTCCGGCCGATGAATGGCCGCTTTCCATGCCAGGCAGGTGGAAGATGGGCAGAGCATTTTGGCACGATTGCGCGGGCATTGCGGCCTGCTTCCTGGCGATGGCGCCAATGGCGGTGCGGGCCGACGAGGCGGCAGCCGAGCCCATTCCCATCGCTGTCGCCGAATTCGACTATATCGACACGTCGGGCGAGCCCGAGGATCAGCGGGCCAAGCATGCGGCGCAGCTCCAATCTTTCGCCGAGTCCATGCGTGCCGGGCTGGAAAGCAGCGGCAAATACCGGGTCGTGCCGTTGGTCTGCGAACCGACGCCCTGCAGGGCGGGCGATCTGGATGCGGAGGCGCTGATCGCCGCCGCCCGCAACGCCGGGGCGCAGCAACTGGTGTTCGGCGGCATCCATAAGATGAGCACGCTGGTGCAATTCGCGAAGGTCCAGGTCCTGGACCTCAAGCTGGACAGGCTGATCTTCGAGCGGCTGCTGACCTTCCGTGGCGACAATGACGACGCATGGGACCACGCGCAGCGCTTTGTGGTGCGGGATATTGTGGAGCAGGATTTCAGCTACTGAGGCAGGTACACCTGAATCCTAGTCGAACACCCGCGCCACGTCGTCGAACTGCGGCGATAGTCGGAGGTAGGCGAAGAAAGTCGCCGTGGAAAGGCAGAGGATCGTCACGAAGGGAAGCATGTTTCGGACAGGCGTCAGAAAGAACTGCAAGGCCCACGCGGCCCGCATTTCGGAGAAGTCGACACCTAGCGCGGTGGCTAGCGGAAACCAGCCATAGTGAAAAGCCAACGAGAGCGCTGTCGGCGCGGCGGCGGCAGCGGCGGCATAGAGTGCGATCCTGAGCCGATTGCCTCGCGACCGCTGCCAGGCTTCTCGAAACGGCGCGTGGGTGGCCTCGAATGCAGCGATCGGCAGCGCCAAGATAAGCGCTGGCGTTAGCGCGAGGCACCAGCTCCAATAAATCGCCAAAACCAGAAGATCGCCTGACCAGCGATACGTCTCCGGTATGGCGCTCGCAAAGATGTAGGCCGCGCGCGAGCCGATGGTCGGCACCAAATGTACGGCAAACCAATAGATGACCAGCGTCCGCCAGAAGACGCCGACGCGCCGCAGGCGGAGCGCATCGCCGACCCGCACCGGCTTTCCCTGCAGGACGGCCTGCCCGCAGGCGAGGAAGGAAGCGCCGCCACCCGGCAACAGACAGGTAATAGTGGCTACCAGAACGACGGCCATCTCCAGGATACCGCTTTCCGTATGGCCGAATTGCCAGACAATCGGTGCGGAAATGATCTGTGCAACGAGCTGCCCCGCCCACAGGATCATCGCCCAGACGAGGATCTGAACAAGATACGCCCAGCGGTTTTGCCAGAGGTGCCAATAGGCCTCGCCGACGATCGTCAAAACAGGCAGCGGGGCCGTTGCTCCGGTGTCCGCCGGTACGCTGCTAGCCAATTTGCACGCTCAAACAGGGGCAGGTCTTCATGTCGGGACGGAAATGCTGCTTTCTCCGTTCCATGTTGTTCGCACCGTTGTTGTTGCGCTGCACAATAGCCGCACACTAATCTAACTCAAAGCAGCGGAGACGAGGCAAGTGCCGGAATGGGCGAGAGTTCCAAGCCGACCAATGGCATGAAGGCGCCGACCCACAGGACGGCGGAGAGGGCGGCTGGCCGCCCCCGCGATCCCGTTTGGCTGATCCGCACCTATTCCGGGCACTCGTCGGCCAAGGCGTCGAACGAGCTGTACCGCACCAACCTTGCTCGGGGACAGACGGGGCTGTCGGTGGCGTTCGATCTGCCGACCCAGACCGGCTACGATTCCGATCATGCCGAAGCCCGAGGCGAGGTGGGCAAGGTGGGCGTGCCGATCTGCCATCTGGGCGACATGGCGGCGCTGTTCGACGGCATTCCCTTGGGCCGCATGAACACCTCGATGACCATCAACGCCACGGCGCCCTGGCTGCTGGCGCTCTATATCGCGGCGGCGGAAAAGCAGGGGGTGGCGCGCCGCGATCTCGCGGGCACGGTGCAGAACGACATCATCAAGGAATATCTCTCCCGTGGCACTTACATCTTTCCGCCGAAGGCGAGCCTGAAACTCGCGGCCGATGTGATCGCCTTCACCTACCGCGACGTGCCGAAATGGAATCCGATCAACATCTGCTCCTATCACCTGCAGGAAGCCGGCGCGACGCCGGTGCAGGAACTGGCCTATACGCTGGCGACGTCGATTGCCGTGATGGATGCGGTGCAGGCGTCGGGGCAGGTGCCGCCGGACGAACTGCCGCAAGTGATCGGGCGGCTGTCGTTTTTCGTGAATGCCGGGCTGCGCTTCATCACGGAGATGTGCAAGATGCGCGCCTTCGGCGAGCTGTGGGACGAGCTCTGCCGCGAGCGCTGGAAGGTACAGGACGAAAAGCTGCGGCGCTTCCGCTATGGCGTGCAGGTGAATTCCCTCGGCCTCACCGAGCAGCAGCCGGAGAACAATGTCTATCGGGTGCTGCTGGAGATGCTGGCGGTGACGATGTCGCGCGATGCTCGAGCGCGCGCCGTGCAGCTTCCCGCCTGGAACGAGGCGCTGGGCCTGCCGCGGCCCTGGGACCAGCAATGGTCGATCCGCCTGCAGCAGATCGTCGCCGAGGAGACGGACCTCCTGGAGTATGACGATATCTTCGCGGGCTCGCCGGTCATCGCCGCCAAGGTGGCGGAGCTGGTGGGGCAGGCGAAGGAGGAACTGGCGAAGATCGAGGCGCTCGGCGGCGCGGTGACGGCTGTCGAGTCCGGCTACATGAAAGAGCGGCTTGTCGAATCCAATGCACGGCGGATTGCCGCCATCGAGTCCGGCGACCAGACTGTCGTGGGCGTGAACAAATATACTGAAACGGCGCCATCGCCACTGACATCGGGCAGCGACGCGGGATTCCTCGCCGTCGATCCCCAGGCCGAGGCGGACCAGGTGGCGCGGCTGCAGGCCTGGCGGTCCGAGCGAGATGCGGCGCTGGCGCTGGACGCTCTCGCCGAGCTGGAACTTGCCATCAAGGAGGACCGCAACGTCATGCCGGCCTCGATCGCCTGTGCCCATGCCGGCGTCACGACAGGCGAATGGGCGGCGCTGCTGCGGCGCAAGTTCGGCGACTATCGCGCCCCAACGGGCGTCAGCCTCGCGGCAGCACCGGCGGCGAGCAACTATCTGGCCGATGTGCGCGATGATGTGAAGCGGATCTCCACCCGCATCGGCGCGCCGCTGAAAATCCTGGTGGGCAAGCCCGGCCTCGACGGACATTCCAACGGCGCCGAGCAAGTGGCGGTGCGCGCGCGCGATTGCGGCTTCCACGTCGTCTATGACGGCATCCGCCTGACGCCGGCGCAGATCGTCGACGCCGCGGTGAAGGAGGGCGTGCATATAATCGGCCTCTCCATCCTCTCGGGTTCCCATGTGGTGTTGGTGGCCGAGGTGATCGAAAAGCTGCGCGCAGCGGGGCTCAAGGACGTGCCGGTGGTCGTCGGCGGCATCATCCCGCCGGAGGACGAGGCGCAATTGAAAGCCGCCGGCGTCGCCCGCGTCTATACGCCTAAGGACTTCGACCTGACGCAGATCATGCGCGACATCGTCGACGTCGTGGACCGCGCGAACCAGGCAGCGGCGTAGTCTGCAGCCATGGACATCACCGACGACGTCACCTCCATCGCCCACGTCATCCAGCTCTCGGTCGCGCCGGTGTTCCTGCTGACCGGTGTGGGCGCGATGATTGCCGTGCTGACCAACCGGCTCGGGCGGGCGGTGGACCGTGCGCGGTCGTTGGAGGGGCGCTATGACGCAGCGCCGGCGGAACAGCAGGCGACGCTGCGGTCGGAGCTGAGGGTGCTGGAACGCCGCTCGCGGATGATCTATGCGGGCATGCTGCTCTGCGCGCTCTGCGCTCTCCTGGTCTGCAGCGTCATCGTCGGGCTGTTCGCCAGCACAATCACCGGCACCGCCATCGCGCCGGTCATCGGCGCATTGTTCGTGGCTGCCATGTTCGCCTTCATGGGCGCGCTGGTCGCCTTCTTGCTGGAAGTTCATCTGGCGTTGCGCACGCTCCATATCGGCCCGCCCTAGTTAGGCGCCGGAATCCCGCTGTATTGGCCCGCCGATTTATGTAAGAACCCTTCACATGAATTGGCACAAGGATGACGGCCAAGGCCGCCGGGGCTATCACCACGGCAATCTGCGGGAGGCGCTGATCCGCGCGGCGCTGGAGTTGATTGGCAAGAAGGGCCCGGCCGGCTTCACTTTCGCCGAGGCTGCAAGGGCGGCCGGGGTCAGCTCGGCGGCGCCCTATCGCCACTACCGGGACTTGCCGGAACTGATGGCCGATGTGGCCCTGCAGGGCTTCGAGAAGTTCGAGGGGAGCCTGTCCAAAGCCTGGAACAACGGCACGCCGGAGCCGGTCGCCGCCTTCGAGAATGTCGGCCGGGCCTATCTGGCCTTTGCCCGGGAAGAACCGGCCCTCTACGCCGCCATGTTCGAGTCCGGCCTGGCGCTGGAAGCTGTGCCGGCGCTGCAGCAGGCCTCGGACCGCGCGTTTGCCGTGTTGCGGGCGGCATCCGAGGCGGTGGCGGCGCAGATCCCCAAGGAAGGCCGGCCGCCGGCCCTGATGCTGAGCCTGCATATGTGGGCCTTCGCCCACGGCATCGCCTCGCTGTTCGCCCGCGGCGATGCCGGGCGCCGCAAGCTGCCCATGTCCCCCGACGACCTGCTGGAGGCCGGATTTCTGATCTACCTGCAGGGCCTGGGCGCGCCGCCGAAGCAGCACTAGGTCGATTTTTCTAAGCCGGTCTCTTGACAGCGGCAGGGGGTTGGGCCATTTATGTGAATGTTACTTACATTCACATGAGGGGCTGCTATGGATATCGCTGCAAGGATTGACGAGCACGGCAAGGCTGCCTGGATTGCCTTGTTAGTGCTGTCCTTTGTCCTGTTTTGGCCCATCGGGTTGGCCCTGTTGGCCTATGTCATATGGAGTGGACGCATGGGATGCGGAAAGCATGGCGGCCCCGGCCGCTGGTACTTCAACAACGAGCGTGAAGGACGTCATGGCCCCTGGGGCCGCTGGGGCTTCGGCCGCCAGGAATCCAGCGGCAACCGCGCCTTCGACGAATACCGGATGGAGACGCTGAAGCGCCTGGAGGAGGAGCAGAAGGAGTTCCGGGAGTTCCTGGACCGCCTGCGCCACGCCAAGGACAAGGCGGAATTCGATCAGTTCATGGCCGACCGCGGCCGCCGCGGCCCGGATATCGAGCAGCCGCAAGCCACCTAACCACCAATCCCCAAGGCCGGCCTTTCGTCCCCCCGAAGGCGGCCACACTGCAAACCCCGCCCCGGAGCGATCCGGAGCGGGGTTTCGCTTTTTCGCGATCCTTGGCCTAGGCGTACACGCCGATATTGTCGGCGAAGTCCGTGGCGGCCGCTGTGTTGCTGACGAAAGCAATGTCGCTGAAGGTGCAGGCCGTCACCGCCGTCGCGGCGCCGGCCGAACCGTCGGAGTCCACCAGGACGCTGGTCATGCCATTGCCGTCATCGACGAACTCCACATAGCCCAGGCTGACTGCATCGGCGAGGGCCAGGACATTGCCGTTGCCGCCGGCGATAATTGTCATGAAGTCGCCGCCATTGGCCGCCGTGTCGATGTCGAAGCCGAAAACGAGATCGCCCTCATTGGGTGCGTAGATGAAGTCGGATTCCGGTGCCGCCGCATCGCCGCTGAGATCGAGAAGATCAGCGCCGGTGCCGCCGCTGAGAGTGTCCATGCCGGCGCCGCCGTACAGCGTATCGACGCCGCTTGAGCCGAAGAGGTTGTCATTGCCTTCGCCGCCATCGACATTGTCGTCGCCATTGCCGATTGTGCTGACGGTATCGTTGCCGGCGCCGCCATAGATCACATTCAGGCCGTCGGAATCGGCGACATAGTCGTTTCCTTCACCGCCTTGAATTGTGTCGTTGCCGGTCCCGCCATCGATGGAATCGTCGCCGTTCTCGCTTTCGATGTTGTCGGCGCCGTCGCCGCCGAGGATCGTATCCCGGCCTTTGCCGCCGTAAAGGTCGTCGTCTTCGATCCCGCCATCAAGGCTGTCATGGCCGTCCCCGCCGGTCAGGCTGTCGACGCCATCGAAACCAATGAGCGTATCGTTTTCGGTGCCGCCATCCAGGGTGTCGTTGCCGATCTGGCCGAACAGCGCATCGCGGCCCGCGCCGCCGATCAGCGAGTCGTTGGCTTCGCCGCCATCGAGGCCGTCATTTCCAACGCCGCCGTCGATTGTGTCAGCACCGTCGAGTCCATTGAGCGTGTCGTTTCCGCCATTGCCCCAGAACAGATCGCTGGCAAGCGTTCCGTCCTGGAAGTTGTTCTTGTTGTTCAGATTGAAGACAGCCATTGACGTCCTCCGGTCCAAGTCTGATTGAGGGAATTGCGAGGACATCACTCTACGGATGCTGCGGAAATCCATCGGGGGGTGGAGCGGAAAAGGACCGTGAAATCCGGTGAAATCCCCGGCGCGCGCGGTATATTGGTGTGATGCCCATCACAGGAGACGCAGATGGCACCGGGAATCTCTGGCTTGTTTCGCAGCATCTTCGGCGGCGGTGGCGCGGCGGGCGCGGCAAAGGAAGGCGATGCGACCGAGTATAACGGCTACACCATACGCCCGGCGCCGCGGCGCGAGGCGGCGGGCTGGCTCACCGTCGGCACCATCGCCAAGGAATTTCCCGAGGGCGTGAAGGAGCACAAGTTCATCCGCGCCGACACCAGCTCGAGCTGGGACGACGCAGTCGCGCTCAGCGTGCGCAAGGCGAAGCAGATCATCGACGAGCAGGGCGACCGGATGTTCCACGAGTAGGTCCGGCGCTGCCAATGGATTGGTTGCGCAAGTTGCTGCGGCTGGAGAAACGGGCGCCGCCGCGAGTCATGCTGTCGGATGACGTGATTCGTTTCAGCGCGGACGGAACCGCTCCCGTCAGCATGGCGATCGGCGATCTCGCGGCTGTCGTCATCGAAACCAACGACTCCGGTCCCTGGGGCGACGATGTGGTCTGGCATCTGCTGGGCCGCGCCGGCGGTAGCGCGCTGTCGGTTCCGCAGAGCGCGGAGAATTTCTCGCCGCTGCTGGAACGCCTGCAATCGCTGCCGGGATTCGACAACGAAGCCGTCATCGAGGCCATGGGCTCGACGGGGCTGAATGCCTTCCTCTGCTGGGAGGCGGACGAAGCCGTGCGGCCGGACAGCAATCTCCTGGCATTCGCCCGCTTCGGGCGGTCGAAGCGGAAAGAAAGCGCCCGATAGGGCGCTGCCTGTTTGGCCCTGCTGGCTATTGGGCCGCGGGGGCGTAGGAGGCCGCCAGCTGGCGGGATACCAATTGGGCATAGAGGCCGCCGCGCGCGACGAGCTCGGCATGGCTGCCGGTTTCCGCGACGCGGCCCTGCTCCAGCACCACGATCAGATCGGCGTCGCGCACCGTCGACAGGCGATGAGCGATGACGATCGTGGTGCGGTCGGCTTTCAACAGATCAAGCGCGCGACGGACGGCGCGCTCGTTCACGGCATCGAGATGCGACGTGGCTTCATCCAGGATCAGCACCGGCGCGTTCTTGAGGAATGCCCGAGCGATGGCGACGCGCTGGCGCTGGCCGCCGGACAGGCTGGTGCCGCGCTCGCCCACCGGCGAGTCCAGGCCATCGGGCAAGGCCTCGACGAGTTCTCTCAGCGAGGCATGTTCGATCGCGGTCATCAGGTCCGCCTCGCTCGCCGCCGGATGCGCGATCATGATGTTGCTGCGGAGCGTGTCGTTGAACAGATAGGTGTCCTGGGCCACGAGGGCGATACGGCGGCGCAGATCGTCGAGCTTGTACTGCCGGAGATCGACGCCGTTCAGCGCGATGCCGCCGTCGTCCGGATCCCAGAACCGTAGCAGCAGTTGCGCCGTCGTCGTCTTGCCGGCGCCGGAGGTGCCCACCAGCGCCACTGTCTTGCCCGGGGGAATTGCGAAGGTCACATCGGCAAGCGCGCGGCGGTTCTGTCCGGGATAGGCGAAGCGCACATGATCCAGCGTCAGCGCGGCGGCGTTCGACTGGCCGGGAACGCCCGGACCGTCGGTCACCGGAACCGGCTCGTTCTGCAGGCCATAGATTCGGCGCGTGGCGCCCAGGGTGTCGGCGAGCTGGCGGCCGACCTGGGCGATCTCAGACACCGGCAGAAAGGCCGCCATGGCAAGCAGCGTCAGCAGCGGCAGGATTGCGGGATCGATTGTGCCGCGCGCCGCCATGGCCGCGCCGGTCACCACCACGGCGAGACCGCCGAGGCCGGTGAACAGCTCCAGCAGGCTTTGCTGCAACGTCAGCTCGCGGAAGAACGGCAGGCGCAGACAGATATGCCGGTCGGAAAGAGCATCGAGTTGTGTGCCGCGCACCTGCTCCTGCTGGAAGGCAACGATCTCGCCCAAGCCCTGCACGGAATCGACGGCAAAGGCGCCCAGTTCGCCGCCGGCCTCGCGCGCCTGCGAGCCCAAGCGGTCGACGCGCCCGCGCATCAGGAACGGGCTGACCCCCATCGCCGTGAGGTAGGGAATCAAGGCCAGCGCGATCCACGGGCTTTGCCAGGCCAGCACGGCCAGCACGACGGCCGGCACCAGGATGGCGACGAAGGCCGGTGCCACCGTGTGGGCGAAGAAGTACTCCACCAGTTCGATATCGTGGGTGGCGAGTGCCATCAGGTCGCCGGTGCGGCGGCGGACCAGGTAGGCCGGCGCCAGCGCATCGAGCTTGCGGAAGACCGCGATCCGCATCTCGGACAACAGGCGGAAGGCCATGTCATGGGCGATCCAGGATTCAAGCCAATGCAGCACGCCCGAGAGTGGCGCCACCGCGGCGAGGGCCCAGAGCAACGCTACATAGGGTTGGCCGTTCTTCAGCGCCGGCACCACGAGCGCGCTGAGCACGCCGACGCCGATGAAAGCGAGCACGCGCAGCACGCCGAAGATGAAGGTGGCGGTGAGCCGGCCCTTCCAAGGCATGATCACTTTCATCAGTGCCGTGGTGACCTGCAGCCAGCTCAATCCCTCGGCCTTGATGATGCCTTCGGTCACCGATTTGGCGCTGCCGGGCAGATCGGCCATTGCCTCGGCCGGCCGGCCCGCGGGGGATGCGTCGATGATGACGGAAGCCACCGACTCGCGGGCCTGCTCCGCCATCAGGCGGGCATAGACACCGCCGTGGTTCATGAGCGCCTCATGCCGGCCGCTCTCCACGACGCGGCCGCCATCGAGCACCAGGATGCGGTCGCAATCGATGACGCTGGACAACCGATGGGCCAGAATCAGGGTGGTGCGTCCGCGCATCAGCCGATCCAGAGCCTCTTGGATCACCGCCTCGTTCTCCGCGTCCACGGCAGATAGCGCCTCGTCCAGCACCAGGATGGGCGTATCGCGCAGCAGCGCACGGGCGATGGCGACGCGCTGCCGTTGCCCGCCAGACAGCTTGATGCCCTTTTCGCCGATGACGGTCTGATAGCCATGGGGCAGCGAGGCGACAAAGCCGTGGATGTTGGCGGCTCGGGCCGCGGCCTCGATCTCCGCTGGGGTCGCATCCGGTCGCCCCATGCGGATGTTTTCCTCGACCGTGCCGTGAAACAGGAATGTGTCCTGGTTCACCACGGAGATGAGGGACCGGATCTGCGCGAACGAGAGCAGCCGCAAGTCTCTGCCGCCGAGACGGATGACGCCCGACGTCGGGTCGTAGAAGCGCAGCAGCAGCCGCACGATCGAGGATTTGCCGCCGCCGGAGGCGCCGACGATGCCGATGCGCTCTCCCGCGCCGGCATGGAAGTCGAGGCCGTCATGGACGATGCGCCGCGTCCCCGGATAGAGGAAGCGCACGCCCTCGAAGGCGATCGTCGGCTCGAGCGGCGCGGCAAGCTCGGCGCCAGGTGCATCCGCTACCAGCGGCCGGCCGTCGAGGATCTGGTAGATGCCCTGAGCCGCCGACATGCCGACCATGCCCTCATGCAGTACCGTGCGCAGCTCGCGCATCGGCCGGAAGACCTCGACGCCCAGCATCAGGATGATGAGCAGCGAGCCGAGTTCCATCGCGCCCGCCTCGACGCGGAAGGCGCCGATCGCCAGCGCCGCAGCGGCGCCGCTGGCAATCGCGCTGTCGGTGATGCCGCGCGACAGCACGTTGGTGCCGAGCACGCGCATGGTGCGCCTGAACAGGGTGTCCGCCTCGATCTCGAGCTTCTCGGCCCGCGCCCTGCTTTGTCCGAAGGCCTTCAACGTGGCCAGGCCCTGGATCGAATCCAGGAACTCGGCGGCGAACGATGCGTAGGCCTTCTGGCGGCTGAGGGCGTTGGCGGCGTCGTAGCGGTGCCACAGCGCGGGCGCGAACAGGGCGATGACCGCGAAGGCCAGCATCACCGCCGCCACGGGCAGGTCGATGAAGGCGACGGCGGCGAAGATCAGAACCGGCGTCAGCAGCGAGATCAGGAACTGCGGCAGGAACTGGCCGAAATAGACCTCAAGCTGTTCGACCCCGTCGATCAGCGACAGGCTCAGAGCGCCCGAACGCTGGCTGCCGACGGTTCCCGGCCCAAGAGCGGCAATCCTGTCGTAAAGGGTCCGCCGCAACCGCTTCTGCACGCGCGATGCGGTCTTGTGCGCGGCCATCGCGCGCCATTGCTCGAAGATAGCCCGCAGCACCATCACCAGGGCGATCAGCGCGATCGGCAAGGTGAGTGCAGGCAGGCCGCGGCCGGCGAACACTTCGCCGATCAGCCAGCCGAGCAGCCCCATCCGGGCGACGCCTAGGCCGACCGCGGCCAGGCCGATCAGCACGGTGCCTGCGATGCGCAGGCGCACGCCCTCGGTGAAGATCCATAAGCGCGGTTCGAAATGCATGGGCTGCCTTTGAAAAACTCGTTGACCGCGTCACTCTATCCTGAACATGAACGTTCGCAATTGGACAATTTCGAGGATCAGCCGTACATTTTCGTACAGGCACAAGGAGGACAGAATATGACCGCGGAATGGGATGACCTGCGCGTTTTCCTGACGTTGTCGCGCGAGAGCAACCTCACGGCGACGGCGCGCCGCCTCGGTGTCAGTCATCCCACCGTCGCGCGACGGATCAAATCGCTCGAGGATGCCATCGGCGCCCGCCTGTTCGATCGCCTGCCAGACCGGTTCGTTCTGACCCCGGCGGGCGAGGAACTCATGGCCGATGCCCAGGCCATGGAGCAGGCTGCGGAGTCGATAGGCCGCCGCAGCGCCGGCCTCACCGACACCGCCCGCGGGACCGTGCGGATCTCGGCCGGCGAAGCCATGACGGCCTTTATCGCGTCCCACCTACCCCGGCTGCGCCGGAACCTGCAGTGCGTCGAGTTCGAGTTGGTCGCCAGTCACATGCTGGCCAACCTCTCGCGCCGCGAGGCCGATTTGCTGATCCGCGAGCAGGTGCCGGATCTCGCGAGCATCGTCACGCGGCGGCTCGGCCGCGTCGCCTACGCGGTGTATGGCAGCCCGGCGATTGCGGTAGCCGACGCGGCGCGAGACACGCTGCGGCAGATGCCCTGGATCAGCTTCGACGAGGAGCACAACTATATGCCCGGCCAGAGCTGGCTTTTCGATCTGCTTGATGGCGCGAGGGCCGCCGTGCGCGTCAATGACTGGCTGGTCTTGCACGACGCGGCACGAGCCGGCGCGGGCCTCGCCGTGCTTCCCTGCTATGTCGGCGATGGCGATCGCCTGCTACGGCGCATCGGCCCCGTTCTGGCGGATGTTGCTGCCGACCAATGGCTTCTCGTTCATCGCGATCTGCGGGATCTTGCGCGAATTCGTGCCGTGATCGACGCGCTGGTCCTGCTGTTCCAGGAGGAGCGCAGCACGCTGGAAGGAGTGCGGTCCAACCAGGCGAAGCAAGCCTAGAGGGTCAAACCCGGCGGCAGCGGCTCGTTCATCTGCTTGCGCAGGCGGCCGAGGATCTCGAGGTCCCGCAGCCATTCATAGTAGATGCCCTTGAGCGAGGTGACCGCGATGCCGGCGTCGCGCAGGCGGCGCAATCCATGCTCGTGGTGCGGCGCTGGCGAGGCGCAGGCGTCGTCGATGACGAAGGGGCGGTAGCCGGCTTCCGCCAATCCAAACGCCGAATGGGAGATGCAGACATCGGTTTCCAGACCGATCATGACGAACTGGTCGCGGCCCTTGGCGGCCACGGAGTCGACGGCGGCGCGAATGTCCGGCTGCGCGCAGAGTCCGAAGATCATCTTGTCGAAGACTTTCGCGCCGGCGGACAACTCCGTCATCAGTTCCGGCACCAGCGTGCCGTTCCGCGCGATATCCTCGGCGGTGGCGATGATGGGAATTTCCAGCAGGCGCGCCACCTGCATCAGCCAGGCCATGCGCCGCACCAACGGGTCGCGCTCCTGCAGCGCCAGCTTGGTCAGGAAATATTGCTGGACATCGATGACCAGGAGACAGGACCGCGCCCGCTCGGCGAGCCCGTTTTCCTGACGCTGCGCAACCGCTTCCATTTTCGATGCAATCTCCCCCGTGCAGAGCCGGCACCCTACCGCTCCGCCGCGATGGAATCAAAAACGGAAGTGCGCCTTTAGGACAGCGAACCGATGATCGAACGGTAATCCGCCTCGGAGAAGGCCTTCAGCGTCTTGGTGCGCACATTGCCGCTGGTCGCCAGCGCCAGTGCAAACTTGGCGACGGTCGCGTCGTCAGGCGCGTCCACATGGGCGACCATGTCGTACTCGCCCATGGTCATGTAGAAGTCTTTCATCTCCGCGCCGAGCTTTTTCGCCAGGCCGCGGGCGACATCCAGCCGCTTTGGCGATTCCTTGACATTGCGCGCCCCTTGTTCGGTCCAATTCACCAGCATGATGTACTTAGCCATGACATGCCTCCCATTGCCGAATACGCAGGATTGTTGTGGCCGGCTGCAAAAGCAGCGGCGGCACATTGTCCCATAGAGGCCAGGGGGCGGCGACCGCTTTTTGGCGGCGCCCGGTCAGATCTCGACGCCGGGTTCCTTTGGCGGCAGCGGCTCGTCGGCCGGCTTGGCGCCGCCATAGACGAAGCCATAGGTGTCATAGACACGGTCGACGGTGCCGCTATTGGCATACCACAGGCGGACCTGTGTCCAGTCGTTGGTGCGGGAGACATCGAGGACCGGCACATTGCCGGTGATGCGGCCGCGTGTCGCCCAGGTCGATGCCCAATCCGCATGGCTGATGCGCACTTCCCGCGATGAGAGTACCTTGGTCACGATCGCGAGATGCCCGACCGGCAGGTTCTGCTGCTGGCGAAACACCAACACGGCGCTCGGCATCGGCCGATGGCCCCGCGCATAGCGGCCGTTCGAACCGTCCCACCAGCTCCAGGCTTCGCCGGGAATAGCCATGCCGGTCACCGACTTCACAAAGGCGACATCATCGATCCGCGCGCTCTCGTCGCTGAGGGTGACGACAGGCGAGCTGGGCTCGGCGGTTTCGCCGGCGCAGCCGCCAAGCGCGAAACCGGCGGCAGCCAAGCCGACACCGCTATGAAGAAATTCCCGGCGCGTTTTCATGCCGGAAGGTAACATGCCGATGCCATCGGCTGAACGCGAAATCTCTGTTTCAGAAGTGCAACAGCATGTTTGGTAAAGGCTGCGTCGGCGCGGGAAGGCTGAGCGTCATCAACCGCCGGTCAATGGCTCGGCCGGCGACGGTATCGCCGAAACGGCGGCTGGTTGTGTTTCGGTGGGGCGGTAGATGAAACCGTAGGTCGGATAGGTTCGGCCGAAGGAGCCGGTATATTCGTTCCACACTTTCACTTCGCTCCAATCGTTGTTCCGCGACACATCGGTCACCCGCACATCGTGGGTGACCTTGCCCCGGCTCGATGGCGTCGAACCCCAATTGGCGTGGGTCACCACGATCTCCCGCGCGTTGACGATGCGGGCGACGACGGAAACATGGCCCCGCTGCAGGCGCTGGGTACGCTTGAACACCAGCACGGAGCCGACCTGCGGCCGCAATCCGCGGAGAAAGGCGCCGTCGGCCGTCGCCCACCAAGTCCAGGCGTCGCCGCGGATCGGGAGGCCGGTGACCAGCCTTGCATAGGGAACGCAACTCAGCGGCCCCTTCGGCAATACGGACGGATCGAGGCGCGCCAATTGCCCTTCGGAGATTGGCGGCGGCGGCGATGCCACCATTGTTTCCGATTGTGGACCGCAGCCGCTCAAGCAAACTGCAAAAGCGGCAAGGATGAATTTGCAGATGATCCCCTTCATCGCCATGAATTAATAGCGATGTCGATTCATCCTGTCATCGGCAAGATGGGGTCCCGAGGGACCGGTCAGCCGGTCCGGCGCGGCCTCGAGGCGGGTCCGACCTCGGCGGTGTCGTCCCGGAATGTGGAATGGATCAGCACCATGCTGACGGTCTCGTCGTCATCGGACACCGGCAGCAGCAACGTGCCGACTTCGCGGAAGCGGCCATCGGCGGAAAAGACCGGATCCTCGTCATAGACGAATGAGCGGTGCTCGATGGCGAGCCGGTAGTTGAGCAGCACCTCGTCGCGCGACCGGCCGACGAAATGGGTGCTGACGTCCTTGCCGGTGGGATCGTAGCCGCGATACTCGATCTCGCGGCTGCCGACGAAGCGATAGGTCAGGTGCAGCGGGTCGTGGCGGACATCGACAATGATCAGTTCCGGCAGATAGAGAGTCAGGTCGGCCGGTACGATATCGATCCGGGCCGGCATCCTGCGGCCACGCCGTTTGCTGTCCCAATAGCGAAAAAATTCCGCCTGCCGGGGGTGGCAGCGGTCCAGAAACTCCTGCGTAAGGCAACGGGGATAGTTGGTTGCCGTTGGACCGACACCCATTTGCTCACGCCCTGCGATGGTATCGAAATTCATTGGTCCCTTCACCATGGGACTAGCATGCCATAATAGCGTATAGGGTCGCTCACTCGCCACAAGATTCTCACAGCGCGGAAATTTCCCCGACGCACCGAAAGCAATTTGCGATGTGCGCAGCAGTAGTATGCGGAAGCGCTGTAGGCCCCATACCTAGGGCAGTTGCGCTGGCGTCTCGCTGAGCTGATGAAAGGCCCGTCCGGCGGTTCTGGGCTTCGGTCGGCTGACGAAGGGGGTCAACACGCGATAGTGATTGTAGACGATCACCATGTTGATGGTTTCGCCGTCGTCGGACAGAGGCAGGAGCAGGGTGCCGGCCTCCTGGAAACTGTGATCGGCGGAGAGCAGGCAATCCTCGTCATAGACGAAGGACTTGCTCTCGATCACCAGCTCGTAGTTGCGCAGGACTTCCTGCTGCGACGAACCGGCGAAATACGCGGCGACATCCTTGCCCGTCGGATCGTAGCCGCGATAGTCAACTTCCCGTGTGCCTACCAGGCGGTAGGTGAGCCGCAGCGGGTTGTAGCGGACGGCGACGAGAACGATGCCCGGCAGGAACATCTTCATCTCGGAGGGCACCATGTCGGCGCGCGACGGCATTCTCCGGCTGCCGCGCTTGCCGTCCCAATAGCGGTAGAAATCGGCGATCCGCGGGTGGCAGCGCTGCAGGAAGTCTAGGTCGATGCTGCGCGGATACGGCCAAGCCGCGCTGTCCGCAGCCGCCATTTCGTCGATCGCCAATGCATCTGAGCGTGCCATAACGCCAGTCATTAGCACACAGCGGTTAATCCAGCGTTATGTCCGCAACGTCGAGTTGCGCCGCCAATGGTAAAGTATTGTTAAGGATGCAGAGTCAATTCGCCGTTGCGCACGTCATAGCCGCCGAGGCGCGACAGGAAGCTCATGCCGAGGAGCGACTGGCTCATCTCGGCCTCGTTCACTTCGGCGGCCACTTCGGTCAAGCGGAGGTTCCCCAGCGCGATATTGCGCAATTTGACCGGAGCGCCCCGAACCATGCCGTTGGCTGTCTCGGCGAGGCTGGAATAGCTGAGGCCATCGAGATCGAATCCGATCCGCCGGGCGTCTGCGGGCGACAACACGACCATCGTTGCGCCGGTATCCACCAGAAACAGGACCGGTGTGCCCTCGACTGCCGCCTCGACGTAGAAATGGCCGTCCTGCGAGGCTTTGAACGTCTGCGAACCGTCTGAATTGGCCATGCCGGCGCTCGGCATCAGTTCCCCGCTGACCCGGCGGCCCACGTCCTGGAACACATCGCGGTAGCTGTAGCCGACGATCAGGGTGACGAAGAGGCCACCCCAGATGAGAAGGTCGCGGATGGCGCGGGCGGGACGTTGGAGCGCCACGGCGAGGCAGCCGCCGCCGGCGATGACCAGCCAGAGCAGCAGGTAGACAAGCCGATAGGAATTGTCTTCGTTCCCGAGCGCCCAGGGGAAACGACTGTTGAGCACCAGCACCAGGGCGGTGGCGGCGACAGCGGCAAGCAGCAGAAGGAAAGTCGAACTGCGTTTCATGACCTGAGCGAATTTCCGATTTCATCCCGGGGCTGGGAGCGGCGGGCGAATCAGCTAAGGTGAAGAAAGTTACCAGTTTATTAGCGCGCCCGCGACGGCGCGCTCGGTCGCACCAATCAGAGACTCCCGAACCGCCATGAACCTGCTGGATCGCATCCGCATATGCCATCGCCGGGACATGGCGAAGTATCGCCCGTTCCTTGCGGATGGTGCTGCTATCGGGTGGATCAATCGGGATCTGGCCGAGCGGCTGCGGGGCTTTCCTCGCATCATTTGCGTGGTTGAGGATGGCGTGGAATTGGTCCCCAGGGGATACGAGGCGCGAACCGCCGGCATGGCGGATGTCGTCGCGACGCTGCAGGACGAAGGGGTGGTCACCGGGTGGCGCGATGAGTCCTTTCCTGTAGCGGCCTCGTTCTACGCACCGCCGCTCTTTGCCATCGAACGCGCGGCGGTGAAGGCTTTCGGCATCCGCTACTACTGTGTGCAGTTGAACGGGCTGGTCGGCGCCGGCGAACGCCAGCAGATGTGGATCGGCCGCCGGGCGATGAGCAAGCCGATCGGCCCCGGCAAGTTGGATCAGATTGTCGGCGGCGGCGTTCCCCTGGGCTATTCCCTGGCCGAAGCCCTGGTCAAGGAATGCGCCGAGGAAGCCGGCATGCCGGCGGCGCTTGCCGGCCGCGCCCATCCCGTGGGCGCGATCACCATCCTGGCGGAAGAGGATGGCGGCCTCTGGCATGAGACGCTGTTCAACTACGACCTGACGCTGCCCGATGACTTCGTGCCGGAGAACGCCGATGGCGAAGTGGAGTCGTTCGAACTGATGTCCGTCGCCGAGGTGCGGCAGCGATTGGAAGCCAGCGATGATTTTCTGTTCGATGTGGTGCCGCTGCTGGCCGATTGCCTGATGCGCCACGGGCATCTGTCCGCCGATGATCCGGATTATGTGGCCCTGGCGGAACTGCTGGCGGCGGAACCGAATTTGGCCGGGTCCGGTTTGTGATTGCATGAGCCTGTTGGATCATATCCGTCTTTGTCAGCGCCGGGATATGGCGCGCTTCCGTCCGTTCATGGCGGGCGAGGTGCAGGTCGGCTGGGTGCGCCATGAGCTGGCGCGGCAGTTGGCTCGCTATGACGACGTCCTTGCGGTCGATGATCAAGCGGTTCGGCTGCGGCCCTCGCTGACGGATTTCGACTCGCGCAGCCGCGCGATGGCGCAAATCGGCGCCCGGCTGGTGGAGGCCGGGATCTTTCGAAGATTGCGGGGTGAGGAGTTTCCCGTCATGGCGGAATTCGGCCGGCCGCCGCTGTTCAAGATCGACCGCATCGCGGTTCCTGCCTTCGGCGTGAAGGCCAGCGGCGTGCATATGAACGGCTTCGTGCGCAAGCCCGACGGACTGCATCTCTGGATCGGCCGGCGTGCGAAGGATAAATCCGTGGCGCCGGGCAAGCTGGATCACCTGGTAGCCGGAGGACAGCCCTACGGCCTGGGCATCCGCGAGAACCTGGTCAAGGAATGCGCTGAGGAAGCCGCCATTCCGGAGCAGCTCGCCGCGCAAGCGCGCCCGACCGGGATCGTGTCCTATGTGATGGAGTGGGAGGCCGGCCTTCGCGACGATGTGCTGTATGTCTTCGACCTGGAACTGCCGGCAGATTTCACGCCGCGCAACACTGACGGCGAGATCGAGGAATTCATGCTGTGGCCGGCGGCACGGGTGCTGCGGGAGATCGAGACGACCGACAACTTCAAGTTCAACGTGAACCTGGTGCTGATCGATTTCCTGATCCGTCACGGCATCATCGGACCGGAACGGCCGGACTATCTGGATTTACTTGCCGGGCTCCGTCACGGCGATCCCGGTCCAAGCAACGTTAGATGAGCCCCGTGACGATATCGGCGTCGATAACTTCATGGGTGCCATCCCAGATCATCTGCAGCGCGACATAGAGGATGATCAGCAGGCCGATATAGGCGATCCAGTGATAGCGCTTAAGCAAGCCCGCAATGAAAGTCGCGGCGGCGCCCATGAACGCTACCGATAATGCGAGACCCACCACCAGAACCCAGGTCGGATGATCCTTCGCCATGCCACCGACGGCCAGCACGTTGTCGAGCGACATGGACACGTCGGCAATGATGATTTGCACGACGGCCTGGGTGAAAGTCTTGACCGGCTGGCCGGCCCGGCCATCGATGCGGGCGGGCGCCGGCCGTCGGTTCAACGGATCGTCAGCCGTCGGCAGTACATTGCCGAATTCCGCTTCGAGATCATGCACCGCGCTCGCTTGATGGCTTTGCGCCCGCAATTCGCGCCAGAGCTTCCAGCAAACCCACAGCAGCAGGATACCGCCGGCCAACGTCAATCCGATGATGTTCAGGAGAATCGTGACAGTGCCGGCGAAGCAGATACGCAGCACGGTCGCGGCAACGATGCCGATGACAATGACTTTGGTCCGCTGCTCCTTCGGCAGACCGGCCGCAGCCATGCCGACGACGATGGCGTTGTCACCGGCGAGGACGAGGTCAATCCAGATTATCCCGAGAAGGGCGGTCAGAAGCTCAGCGGACAAGGCAAACCTGTGCTATAGGCGGGAACCAATGTCTACCCTGGCCCATCTGGGGATGGCCAGACCGGAAATCCAGCCCTTTTCCGGACCTCGGCCGCAGAAAAACCGCTCTGTTCGCATCTGCCGCAAGGCCAAGGCCCCATCGCGCTTGGACAGGCGCTCGCCCTGTTCATTCTTCAGTAAGGGATGGTGCCGATAGGCCGGCTCCGCGCAGGCCGAGCAGCGCCTGGAGCAGTCGGTGCAAATGAGTGGCATGAAACAAATCCTGGCCCCGGGTCACGAGGCTGACGCCCTGAATGCCGTCATCCACGGTGACCGCCAGATGGTAGCTTGTGGCCACATCCTTGCGGGCCAGCACGGCATCGCCCAGCAGCAGGGGATCGACGACCACTTGACCCGTGGACTGTTCCTGCCAGGTCAATGGACCGGTGAGGGTGGCTGCATGAGCGACATCAATTCTCAATGCATAGGGATCGCCGCGATCAATGCGCTCGGCCCGCGCCGCCGGCGACAGTCCGCGGCAGGTCCCGGGATAGAGCGGACCCTCGGGTCCGTGGGGCGCATAGGCTGCCGCCGCGATCTCGGCCTCGATTTCCTTGCGGCTGCAAAAGCAGGGATAGATGACATCCAGGGCCTCGAGGCGTTGGAGTGCTGAACGGTAGTCCGCCATATGTTCCGATTGCCGGCGCACGGGTTGTTCCCAATCGAGACCCAGCCAAGCCAGGTCCTCATAGATCGCTGCTTCAAAGACGGGACGGCAGCGCTTGCTGTCGATGTCCTCGATGCGCAGGAGAAAGCGGCCGTCGGCGTGTTTCGCGGCAGCCCAGCCGGCGAGGGCGGAAGCCGCGTGACCGAGATGCAGGAATCCAGTGGGGCTGGGTGCAAAGCGCGTGACGATCATGTTCTGATGGGCGTGGCGGCGTTTCATGGGTCGATGGTCGCAACTTGCCGTTCGCCTCCGTCGGCCGGCAAGAAGCTTCGGCATCGGCGGAGATCCGGTTGGCAGGTCGCCGCCGAATCCGATATGGGGATGATCGTGGGTGCGATGACAATGAAAGCCTGAATGATGGCTGCGCTGATGAGCATATCCGGGCCGACCTATGGTCCCGCCGCCGCCGGTGCGCCGCGGCAGCTGGTGGTCCTGCTCCATGGCTACGGGTCCGACGGGCATGACCTGCTCGGCCTGGCGCCCCATTGGGCGCAGATGCTGCCGCGCGCGGAGTTCATATCGCCGAACGCCCCCTTTCCCTGCGAGCTTGCGCCTTATGGCCGGCAATGGTTCGGCTTCGAGGGCCGCGATGCGCAGATGATTCTGGGCGAGGTGCAGACGGCCGCGGCGATTCTCAATGGCTTCATCGACGAACAGCTCGCCAAGCGCGATCTGGATGAATCGGCGCTGGCGCTGGTGGGATTCTCCCAGGGTACGATGATGTCGCTGCATGTGGCGCTACGGCGTCAGAGGCCCGCGGCGGCGGTGGTCGGCTATTCGGGCCGGCTGATCGCGCCCGATCTGCTGCCGCAGGAGATCAAGTCCCGGCCGCGCATTCTCTTGGTGCATGGCGACGCGGATCCGGTGGTGCCGTTCCAGTCGCTGCGGGAAGCCGTAAACGTCCTGGAGCTCGTGGGCATCGAAGTCACGGCCGAGCGCCGGCCCCGCCTGGCCCACGCCATCGATGAGGAAGGGCTGGAATTGGGCGGCCATTTCCTGGCCGGAGCCTTCGCTTCTGGCGCCTAAGCGCTTGTCCTGCGGGCTAAATTTCGCAATATCCACATTGTAAATAATCCGGTAACCGATTTACGGCATTTTGACCCAAATCGTGTCTTGGGATATATGAACGCCATGCGCGAGCACAGACACAGGCCGAGTTGATCCGGGGGACAATCTTGACGGCATCGCCCGAAAGTTGTCCCGCTCTGGTTCTCAATGCCGATTTCCGGCCGTTGAGTTACTTCCCCCTTTCCTTGTGGCCATGGCAGGAAGCGGTGAAAGCCGTGTTCCTGGACCGCGTCAACATCGTCTCCGAATATGACCGGGTGGTGCGCAGCCCGAATTTCCACATGCGGCTGCCCAGCGTCATCGCGCTGAAGGAGTTCATACCGCAGGCGCGCCGTCCCGCCTTCACGAGGTTCAACGTGTTCCTGCGCGACTGCTTCTGCTGCCAGTATTGCGGCAAGACCCATGGCGCGCCGGACCTGACCTTCGATCACATGATCCCGCGCTCCCGCGGCGGCCGCACCTGCTGGGAGAACGTGGTCACCGCCTGCCAGACCTGCAATCTTCTGAAGGGGCATCACATGCCCCATGAAGTGCGGATGTATCCGAAGCAGCGGCCCTTCCAGCCGACGACGTTCGAGCTGCAGGAAAACGGTCGGGGCTTCCCGCCGAACTACCTGCATGAGAGCTGGCGCGACTTCCTGTACTGGGACACGGAACTGGAACAGAGCTAGACGGGCGGCGCCTGGCGCTACACCCGTTCGGCGAGCCAGATCGCCAGCCGCGAACCGGCCTTGATTGCGCCTTTCAGGATCACATAACCCGGCGCCCGTTCCGCGCCTTCGGCGAGGCCGGTATCCCGGTGCTCCAATTCTTCGCGGCGAAACTCCTCGATCAGGCCTTTCAATTCCGGCTCGTCTTTTCCGAGGGTTTCGGACTGGCGCGCATAGTGCTCGTCGATCACTTCCTCGACCGCCACCGTGCAGGCCATGGCAGCCTCGCGGCCCAGCAGCGCCGTGGCGGCGCCCAGCGCGTAGCCGGCCACATGCCAGACCGGATGCAGCGCCGACGGCCGCACCCGCCGCTCGCTGATCAGCTTGTTGAAGGCGTCCAGGTGGCGCTGCTCCTGCTGCGCCATATGGCGGATGGGTGCCGCGTCAGGCCGGTGGCCGAGCACTGCGAGCTGGCCCTCATAGATGCGCTTGGCGCCGTATTCGCCCGCATGATCGACGCGGATAATGCGCGCGGTCATCTCGTCATGGCTGAGATCGCCCGGCAGTTCCTTGGGTGCGCTGTTTTTCATTGCGGCGATTTGAACAGACGAAAGGCCAGGACGGTGGCAATGATACCGCTAATCGAGGCGTACAGGAAATTATAGCCAGCCATGGAAATGCCGAACAGGACGAAGGCCGGTTTCTGACAGTCCACGACCGGTGCTTCCTGCAGCGCCTTCTTGAGCTCCTCAAGGGTGAGGTTGGGATCGATGGTATTGCTGCAGGCCGTCGTGCCTTGCCACCATTGCTGCTCGACGCCGACATGGAAGGTGGCGATGCCTGCGTCGATGAAGAGTGCGATGGCCGCCAGAAGCGCCAGCCCGCCTGCAAATTTTGGCTGCCGCCAGACCAGCAGCATCAGCAGGCCCAGCGCGATGACCACGCCATAGGGATAGCGCTGATAGATGCAGAGCACGCAGGGCTGCAGGCCGCCGAAATACTGCGAACCGAATGCAGCGCCGAGACTGACGGCGCCGACGGCAATCAGGAACAGGGCGGCGCGGATCGAAAGTGTTGCGGGCATGGGTCTGACTAATGACTGCGCTTTGAAAATGGCGATTGTTGGGCCGGCGATCAAGGCAGGTAGCGCAGGGCGACGAAGCCCGCCACGATCAGCACCACGAACGCTGTGGTCACCAGGGTTAGGCGTTTCTCGATGAACGCGCGGATGGGCTCGCCGTACTTTCGCAACAACGCCGCGACGATAAAGAACCGCGCGCCGCGGGTGATGACGGAGGCAAGCAGGAACATTGGGATGCTGTAATGGGCGATACCGCAGGCGATGGTGACGATTTTGTAGGGGATCGGCGTCGCGCCTTTGACCAGGATGATCCAGAATCCGTATTCGTTGAATTGCTGGCGGAATGTATCGACCCCGTGCTGCAGCCCGTAGAAATCGATCAGCCATTGCCCGACGGTCTCGTAGAGATAGTAGCCGATGGCATAGCCGAAGAGGCCGCCAATAACAGATGCGACCAGGGCAACGGTGGCGATGCGCCAGGCCTTCTGCGGCTGGGCCAGCACCATGGGGATAATCATGGCGTCCGGTGGGATCGGGAAAAAAGAGCTTTCGGCGAAGGCGACGGCGGCCAGGGCCGGCATGGCCCGGGGACTTGCCGAGAGGGCAATGATCCAGTCGTAAAGACGCCTCAGCATTGCGGAATGACGCTGCCCCCTGCCATGGCGCTCCCCTTATCAGGTGAGACGGCGGCGGGCAAATCACCGGCCCCTGCGGCCGCGGGGAACGGCGTTGCGCCGGGCAAAAGGGTTGCTATGATCCGCCGCCTTTCCAGGCCGGCAGCGGCCCGGATTGCTGCCCCGGGGCCCCTGTGGCGGAATTGGTAGACGCGGCAGACTCAAAATCTGTTGTTCGCAAGAGCGTGCTGGTTCGAGTCCGGCCAGGGGCACCACTCCCAACCGAAAATTCGCGACGTGATACAGCGGCCTGAGGCCGCCGTACTCAGCTCAGGAAATCTTTGACCGTCTTCAGGAAGCTCGGCGCCGAGATCGGCTTGGCGATATAGGCGTCGCAGCCGGCGTCGCGGATCTTGTCCTCGTCGCCCTTCATCGCGAAGGCAGTCACGGCAATGATCGGGATGGTCTTGAGGATGTCATCCTCCTTGATCGACTTGGAGGCGGCGAGGCCGGAGATGCCCGGCAGCTGGATATCCATGAGGATCAGATCGGGGCGGTGCTCCCGCGCCATCTGCAGGCCCTCGAGCCCGTCATGGGCCTTGAGGATGTCGTAGCCATGAGCTTTCAGAAGATCGTGGAACAGGCGCATGTTCAACTCGTTGTCCTCGACAACGAGGATGCGCTTTGGCACCGCGCCCTGTCGCTGCGCCTTACCGTTGACGGCCGCTTCACTCTGTCCGGACATGTGTCCTCCTGGGCCCTCAGGCCCTGCGGGCATTCTTTGGCAGGTCTCCGACGCGGCCAGGGGCAACGTCCAGTGTGACCTGCGGGGTCATCCTTGGCGTATCAGGCCAGCCTTAAGATTTCGCAAAAGGGCGGAAACTTGTCGCTTAAGTCGGATTTACGATGTTTTCACCAGATGGAAAGTCCGAGCTTTTCCTAACCTCTGGTCAGCGACCGGGCGACTGCTTCGATAGCCCGATAGGTGTTGTAGGAGAATTCCGGCATCAGATATTGCGGCCAGCAGGACAGCTTCACCACCACCATCTCCGCCGGCGGATCGATCCAGATCAGTTGGCCGAAGATGCCGCGGGCCTGGCTGATGCCGCGTTCCACATCGCGGATCCACCATTGCCTGCTGTAGGCGCCGCCGGGTGTGAGGATGTTGTAGGGCTCGCCGAAGACGCTGGGATCGCCGGTGCGGCAGGCGCGCACCCAATCCACGGGCACGATCTGCTGCCCCATGGCGCGGCCGTCATTCAAGTGCAGCAGGCCGAAACGGGCATAGTCTCTCAGCGTGGCATTGAAGCCGCCATCGGCCAGCGCGGTGCCGGCGCGATCGACGGTGAAATAGGCGCCATGGCCGGTGCCGATCCGCGACCAGAGATGACGGCTGACGAGATCGCAGAGATGGCGGTCGGTGGCGCGCTCCATGACCCAGCCGATCACGTCCGTCTCCACCGAGCGATACTTGAAATCGCCGCCATGCTCCCGCTGCTTCGGCAGGGTGAGCAGATAGTCATAGACCGACAGCGGCACGCCGTCGCGCGGCGGCCGCCAGCCGGTCACGATATCGAACAGCGTGATGTCGGCATCGGGGTCGCCATAGGTTTCGTCAAAGCGCACGCCGCTGCGCATATCCAGCACATGGTTCAGCGTCGCGTCGCCATAGCCGCAGCGCGCCAGTTCCGGCACATAGCGCGACAGCGGCGCCTGCGGGTCGAGCACGCCGTCATGAATCAGGATGCCGCAGACCGTCGACACCAGCGATTTCGCCACCGATTGCGAGAGATGCTCGGTCGAGGGCGTCATGTCGTTGAAATAGAGCTCGGTGACGATGCGCCCGCGATGCACGACGATGAAGCCGTCGGTGTAGGTTTCCGTCAACATCTGCGCCAGTGTCCGGGTCGAACCGTCCATGGCCGCAAAGCGCACTTCCGACAGGTCCTGGGTCTCCGTGGGCAGCGCATCCACCGGCCCGGCGCCGCGCGACACCGGCGCGGTGGGCAGCACCCGCCGCACATTCTGGAACGACCAGCGGTTGTAGGGCGGCAGGTCCCAATTATCGTGGGTCGGGCGGCGATCCGCCGGCGGCGGAAAGCCCTGCATGATTCGCGGCGCGGAACTCATGAATTGCGGCGGGCGGAGAACGCGGACATGGCGCAGAGGCTCGATGAGTCCCGCCGCGAAGTCAAGCCGCGCCGGTACAACGGCGCCATCACGCATCGATCGCGTGATTCCGCCGCCGCAACCTGCCTTCGCGTACCCCCGGAGCGGACGCGCGCCGTTGCGGCGCCCGTTTTGCTCGGCCGCGGCCACCAGGAAAAGAAACCCTGGCTAAGAATCCTTCTCACCGGCCGCCTTGATCCGACACGCAAAAGTCGATCTCCGGCCGACAACTACTTGTAACGATTGTGACAACGCGCACGGCAAATTCCCCGGGCCTATGCCAGGGTTAACCATTGGAAAGGGAATTTAACATCGTTTTTTAAGCCGCCGGGAGGACCATCCCAGGTCATAGGCTAGCTAGGAGACGAGTCATGGTGGAGAAGAGCATTCTCCCGTTCCGTCGGGAGCTTAGTTCCGATGGCATCGCCGAGTCCGAAGCCGAGACACCGCGCCGCGCCGAGCCGGAGTCGAGCTCATGGATGAGCGCTTTCGCCACCGACTCGGAAATGCCCCATGCCTATCTGCTGCTGATGCGGTTCGCGCTGGTCAATCTCGCCGGCTTTGCGCTTCTGGCCGCGGCCTGGTTCCAGGGCTGGATCCTGGTCGCCCACCATGCCGACTCAACCTATCAATCCCACGGCATCGCCGCCCTGTTCTTCGTCGGCCTGGCGCTCTGCGCGCAAAAGATCTGGCGGACCAGCGTCGAGCTGAACAAGGTCAAGCGCTTCGATCCCTTCAATCCAGAACCGTCCCTGGCGCTGAAGTACATGGCGCAGATCCGCGGCCGCGACGCCAGCAGCCGCGGCATGGCCGCTTCCGCGCTCAAGCTGAAGCTTTCCAGCCGCATTGGCTCGGTGCGCTTCATTGCCAATCTGCTGGTCATCCTCGGCCTCATCGGCACGGTGGTCGGTTTCATCATGGCGCTCGCCGGCGTCAACCCGGAGACCAGCGCCGATGCCTCGGCGATCGCGCCGATGGTCTCGACGCTGATCGGCGGCATGTCCGTGGCGCTCTACACGACGCTGATCGGCTCCGTCCTCAATATCTGGCTGATGGTCAACTTCCAGATCCTGGTGACCGGCACCGTCAATCTGATGACCGGCATCGTCGAACTCGGCGAAATCCACAACCGCTGATGCCGGCGCGATCCCCCGGAGGAACGCGATGAACCAGTTCGATCAATTCGGCGAAGACGATAGCGGCACGGTATTCCGCGACACGATCATGCTGGCGCTTGGCCGGATTCGTGTCGGTGGTCGTGCTGCTGCTGCCGCACATCAATCCGAAAGCCAAGGAGACCGACGCCGGCGACAAGGCGCCGGGCAACGTCATCATCGAGGCACAGTGGACCGACGGCCTCGATGCCGACGTCGATCTCTGGGTGCGTGCGCCCGGCGACCGGCCGGTCGGCTACTCCAACAAGGCTGGCAACTTCTTCAATCTGCTGCGCGACGATCTCGGCAAGCCGCTGGATGTGACCGATCTCAACTACGAGGTTGCCTATACGCGCGGCCTGCCGGCCGGCGACTATGTGATCAACCTGCATCTCTATCGCGCATTGGCGCAGACCTTGCCGATTGATGTGCAGGTGGTGGCCAGCCTCCGGGCCACGGCGCAGAGCGAGAGCGTGCCGCTGGTGTCCACTCATGTGCCGCTGTTCAAGGTCGGCCAGGAGTTGACCGCCATCCGCTTCAAGCTGGACGGCAAGGGCCAGTTGGTGCCCGGCAGCGTCAACAGCGTCTACAAGCCGCTGCGGTCGGCGGGGTCCTGATCATGGATGTTGTCACTCCTGTCTTCGTCGTCGGCGTTATCCTGATCAGCCTGTTGGCCAGCGTGGCCATCTGGGCGCCGCGGCGCATCTGGGTGCGCTGCTGGGCGGTCGCGTTGTCGGCGGTCGTCTTCGTCAGCGGTTATGCCGCGCTCACCGATATGCTGAGCCGGCCGAAGCCGATGTCGCTGGCCTGGGCCGAAGGCCAGGTGCAGGCCGCCGATGTGCTGGGTTCTACCTTCATCGAGGGCGAGGCGATCTATGTCTGGCTGCGGCTACCCGGTTCCCTCGAGCCGCGTTCCTACAAGCTGCCCTGGGACCAGAAGCAGGCGCAGGAACTGCAGGATGCGATGAACGAGGCCGGCCAATTGGGCACGGGCGTGGAGATGCGCCAGCCCTTCGATCAAAACCCGGAAGACGAAGATCCGCTGTTCTACGCCATCCCCCAGCCGCCGATGCCCGAGAAGAACGTCTCATCGGGCCAGGGTCCGGTGATCTACGAGCGTCCGGATCCAGCGGCGAACTCGCTGTAGGCGCGCAAATTTCCTCGGCGCCGGAGTCGCGGCGCAGCGCATTTCATACGACTGTCACAATACGAGGCTATGGTCAGGTTGTCGTCGAGGGTCACCGCCCGGCGATTGAAAGCTGCTGGCCGAAAGCGGCCCGAGGGAGTGGAGGCATGACATGAACGACAAAGTGGCGCCGAAGCCGTTCAACGTGTTGTTCCTCTGCACAGGGAATTCGGCGCGCAGCATCATGGCGGAATGCATCCTGCGCCGCCTGGGGCAGGGACGGTTCAATGCCTTCAGCGCCGGCAGCCATCCGGCCGGCCAGGTCAATCGGTATGCCCTTGATCTCTTGCAGAAGCTAAATCATTCGACTGACGGCTTGCGGTCCAAGGACTGGGAAGAGTTCGCGCAATCAGGTGCACCGGAGATGGATTTCGTCTTCACGGTCTGCGACAGGGCGGCCGGTGAAGTCTGCCCGGTGTGGCCCGGCCAGCCCATGACCGCCCACTGGGGATTCCCAGATCCCGCCCATTTCCAGGGGACAGAAGCGGAGAAGCGGGCGCTATTCGCCGATGTCTATGGCCAGATCCATAACCGGCTGTCGATCTTCGTCAGCCTGCCGCTGGCGTCGCTGGACCGGCTCAGCCTCAAGAGGCGCCTCGACGAACTCGGCCAGCGCGCGCCGCAGCCGGCATAATGCCGCGACAAGTTGCCGAGCTGGAATTGCCGGGGCGGCCGCAGCGGCTGGCGGCGGAATTCGTCGGCACCGCCTTGCTGGTCGCCGGCGTCGTCGGCTCAGGTATCATGGGCGAGCGGCTATCCGACGGAAACAATGCCGTCGCGCTGCTGGGCAATACCCTGGCCACCGGCGCGCTGCTCGCGGTCCTGATCCTGATCTTCGGCCCGGTATCGGGCGCACAGTTCAATCCGGCGGTGAGTTTCGCCCTGGCCCTGCGCGGTGAGATGTCTTGGCGGGATGTCGCCTATCTATCTGCCGGCGCAGATCGGCGGCGCAATCTGCGGCACGCTGTTGGCGCACCTGATGTTCGATATGCCGTTGGTCACGGCGTCGCATCATGTCCGGACAGGCTTGGGCGTTTGGCTCGGCGAAATCGTCGCCACGTTGGCGCTGCTGGGCACGATCTTTGCCTGCCTGCGGTTCCATCGGCATGCTCTGCCCTATTCGGTCGGTCTGGTGATCATGGCGGGCTACTGGTTCACCTCATCGACGTCCTTCGCAAATCCGGCCGTGACCATCGCGCGGTCGCTGACAGACAGTTTCGCCGGCATTCGACCGGCGGACGTGCCGGGCTTCATTGCCGCGCAGTTTGTGGGCGCGATCCTCGCGGTGTGGTTCTTCGGCTGGCTGTGGCAATCCGGCGCGGCAACCGAAACGCCCTCATCGCAGACCTTGAAGCAGACCACCGATCAGCGCGGCGGCCGATAGCGTTGCAATCATCCCGGTCTTGAAGCGCAGCGTCGCAACCAGCGCCGCGACGGTGAGCGCCAGCGCCAGCCAGTCGATGCTGGAGAGGACGGGCAGGGACAAGCTGAGAACGCCAAGCTCCCAAGGCCGCACCTCCGCGAAGATGCTATGCAGCGCAAACCACAGGGCGAGATTGAGGATTACGCCGACCACGGCGGCGGTGATCGCGGCCAGCGCGCCGCTGAGCATGGCGTTGGAGCGGACGCGCTCCACATAGGGCGCGCCGAGGAAGATCCAGAGAAAGCAGGGCGCGAATGTCACCCACAGCGTCAGCAGCGACGCGATCAGGCCGGCGAACCAAGGCGCCAGCGCGCCGGGCGCATGATAGGCGCCGAGGAAACCGACGAACTGCAAGACCAGGATCAGCGGCCCCGGCGTCGTCTCGGCCAGCGCCAGGCCGTCCAGCATCTCGCCTGGCTGCAGCCAGCCATAGCCCTGCACCGCCTCCTGCGCCACATAGGCCAGCACGGCATAGGCGCCGCCGAAGGTCACGACGGCCATCTGGCTGAAGAACAGCGAGATCTTGGTGAATACGTGGTCGGGTCCGAGGAGCAGGATTAGTAAAGCCACCGGCGCGAGCCAGAGCGGCAGCCACAAGAGCAGGGTACGCCAGACATGTCCGCGCTGCGGTTTGGTATGCGGCGCGCCCCCGCCGTCGATAATGCGGTCGATCAGGCCGGCCTGTCCTGCCCCGCCTGCATGGCCGGCGGCTTTGAACAGGTCGGGCCTGCGGGCCGCGCCGATTGCGCCGATCACGCCCGCGCCCAAGACAATCAACGGGAAAGGCACCTGGAAAATGAAGATCGCCAGGAACGCCGCCACGGCGATCCCGATCATCAGGCGGTTCTTCAGCGACCGCCGGCCGATGCGGATCACCGCTTCGACGACGATCGCCAACACCGCGGCCTTCAAGCCCAGGAACACGCCCGCCGACAGCTCGAACTGGCGCGCCCACACATAGGCCAGGCTGAGGCCGAACATGACGATCGCGCCGGGGAGGACGAATAGAATCCCGGCGATCAGCCCGCCGACCGTCCGGTGCAGCAGCCAGCCGAGATAGATGGCGAGCTGCTGCGCTTCAGGCCCCGGCAGCAGCATGCAATAGTTGAGAGCGTGCAGGAACCGCTCTTCGCCGACCCAGCGCTTCTCGTCGACCACCAGCCGGTGCATCAGCGCGATCTGCCCCGCCGGGCCGCCGAAGCCGAGGCATCCCACCTTGAACCAGAGGCGCGTCGCTTCGCCGAGGCTGACTCCGGTTTCCGCTGAAGATGGGGCGAAGCCGGCGTTTTGCGTGCTCTCGCTCATCGCCCCGCCCTCTGCTTCGGCGCTTGGGCCGTGGCGGCCGGCGGCCAGCCATGGGTTTCCGCCGACGCCTCGCGACACCAGGCATAGTGGGCATCGTAGAGAATCAAACCGTGACGCAGCATTTCGTGATCGTCGGTGTAGAGCGCCGACAATCCGAGCGAAGCCGCCAGCAGCCCGGCGCATTGCGGCGCCAGTTCCGGATGGCCGGTATCCGCGCCGCGCACGATGAGGGCAAGCCGGTCGAGCGCCGGGTCCTTGATGCCGAACCTGCGGAGGAAGGCATCGAAGCTGCAGAGGTCGCCGTCATGGGAGAACGCGGCGCCGGGAATGTCGTAGGGCGTTGCCTTGAGGTCATCTCCCGCCGCTTCCACCTGATCCGCGGCGACGTAGTAGAACTCCGCCGTCGGATCGATGAACCGCCGCACCAGCCAGGGGCAGGCGATGCGGTCGATCTTCGGCCGTTCTCGCGTGATCCAGCGGCTCGGCGTCTCCCAGCCGCCCGGAGGCATCGCCGATTTTGTCAGCAGCAGGCCGCCTTGTTCGGTGTAGGCCTCGATGCCGCCGGCAAGAGCACGCGCCCGGAACCCGAGACGCCGCAGATCGGCCATCGCCGCCTGGCTGACATTATGGCCATGCACGCAATACACAATCACGTCTGCGCCGGCAGGGAGTTGCCGCGCCCGATGGCTTACCTCCGCATAGTCGCACCATCTGGCGCCGGGGATCAGGGTTTCCGCCGTCTCGAATACGGCGCGCCGCCGTACGTCAATGACAGGCGGGCAATCCGGGCGGCCGATCAGGCGCCGGAGTTCATCGGGAGAAATACTGTTGAATGAATCGCTCATCGCTCAAGTCCTCTAGCACAGAGAGACCGGAGCGGTTCTTGGGCGATGAAGCCTTGGGAAGGCGGGGAGACCGCGTTACCCCCGCGGGCAGGTTCATACGCCCGTTGATTTCCGGATGCAAGCCATTCGAGTCGCCGCCCTGGCTATTCCGCCGCCTCATGCTCGGCGCAAACCAGCTTGCCGTCGGCATCCGACAAGGCTTCCTGGGTCAGGCCGCAGCGGTGCGGTCCGCCTGGTTCGCCTTCGGCGCCGCGGCGACGGAAGAACCGGCAACTCTGACAGATGCCAAAGCTGCGGCGGGCGTTTCGCCGTTGCAGATCGGCCAGCAATGCTGTCAGCGAATGCTCGAGCGCGCTCTGCGACGCCCGGTCGAGAGAGGACATCGCGTCGCGCATATCGAGCAAGGGATCTTCCATCAGGATCGCCCGGCCCGACGAGGTCAGCTCGAACTTGATTTGGCGCCAATCCTCGGCGGTCGCCGTAGGGCGGATCAGCCGCTTGCCCTCGAGCACGATCAGGGCCTGGGAAACGCGGCCCTCAGGAATGCCGAGAAACTGCATGACCGAATTGGGCTGCCGCGAATAGCGGTTGGCCATGCCCAGGAACCGCAGCGCGTCCCATTCCGTCGGCTCTAAACTCTGCGACCGTTCCCGGCTGCGCTGGAGAATCGACAGCCGGTCCAACAGATCGGCGATGCGAACTGGAAGCGAATCCGGGTTGGGAGTCATCGTCAGATGGTAAGCAGCCGAAAAACTCCGCGCAAGCTAGCATAGGTTAAAGCGAGGCAGCGCGCTGCAATCCTGCGATTGAGGCGCAATCGCGGATGCTCAGGTCAGGCTTGTATACAGTCTGCTTGCCTATTTCCCGCTGCCGGCGACGTCGTGCGTATCGCGGGTCAGATAGTACGCCGCCAGGATCGGAATGAAAGTCACGGCGATCACGAACACGGCCACGACGTTCGTCACCGGCCGCTGGCGCGGGCGCACCAGTTCCCGCAGCATCCAGATCGGCAGCGTTTCCTGCTGTCCGGCGGTGAAGGTGGTTACGATGATCTCATCGAAGGAGAGCGCGAAGGCCAGCATGCCGCCGGCGAGCAGCGCCGTCGCGATGTTCGGCAGGATGATATGGCGGAAGGTCTGGAAGCTGTTGGCGCCCAGGTCCATCGACGCCTCGATCATCGAGGGCGAAGAGCGGCGGAACCGTGCCACGACGTTGTTATAGACCACGACGATGCAGAAGGTGGCATGGCCCAGGACGATGGTGAAATAGCTGAATGGCAGATCCGCCAGGTTGAACGCCGAGCGCAGGCTGATGCCCGTGACGATGCCGGGCAGGGCGATGGGCAGCAGGATCAGCAGGGTCACCACCTCGCGGCCGAAGAATTTCTGCCGGTACATGGCCGCTGCCGCCAGCGTGCCCAGTACCATGGCCACCGCCGTCGCCACCGCGGCGATTTTCACCGACAGCCACATCGCTGCCCAGATATCCGGGCGATCGAGCACGACGCCGAACCACTTGGTGGTCAGGCCGGGCAGCGGGAAGCTGAAGCTCTTCTCGTCGGTCGAGAAGGCATAGAGGAAGATGAAGGCCAACGGCAGATGCAGGAACAACAGCCCGCCCGCCGCGGCCGCCGTTAGGCCCCAGCCGGCGCCGGTGCCGGTCCGCGTGGAACCCTTAGAGCGCATCGAACGCCCCCACGCGCTTTGCCAACGTCAGGTAGACGGCCATGATCACGATCGGCACGACAGTGAAAGCCGCCGCCAGCGGGATATTGCCGGCCGTGCCCTGATAGGACAGCACCACCATGCCGATGAACGGCGCCGAGTTGCCGATGATGCTCGGCAGGATGTAGTCGCCCAGCGTCAGCGAAAAAGTGAAGATCGAGCCGGCGGCCACGCCCGGGATCGCCAGCGGCAGGAGCACGCGCCAGAACGTCTCGCGCGGGCGCGCACCCAGATCGGCCGAGGCTTCGATCATCGATTTCGGCACGCGCTCCAGCGCCGCCTCGATCGGCAGGATCATGAATGGCAGCCAGATATAGACGAAGACGATAAAGGTGCCGATATAGGCAGTCGACAATGAAGGCCCGCCAATTTCTGGGATCGCGAGGATCCCATCGAGCAGCCAGCTCAGATGCAGTTCCTCGAAGATCCAGGTGATCACGCCTTCCTTGGCCAGCAACAGCTTCCAGGCATAGACCCGCACCAGATAGCTGGA
Source organism: uncultured Alphaproteobacteria bacterium (assembly GCA_963810485.1). GTDB lineage: Bacteria > Pseudomonadota > Alphaproteobacteria > Dongiales > Dongiaceae > DATKFM01. The sequence goes on along the minus strand of CAWENQ010000004.1, from coordinate 702,055 downwards.
CCAGAGCGGCAGCATGATGCCGACATAGAACAGCGCCTTGGCCCGCGGCCCCGCGAACCGCGCCATATAGTAGGCAATGGGGAAGCCGATCACCGCGCAGGCGATCGTCACCAGGGCCGCCATGCCAAAGGTCCGCCAGATCACCGACAGGTTCGCCGCCGTGAACAGTTCGCCTAGCGTCCTCAGCGTGAATTCATGGACCACCTGGCCGGTAAAGTCATCGATGTAGAAGAAGCTCTGCAGCAGCAGCGCCAACAGCGAACCCAGATAGACGACGCCCAGCCAGAGCAGCGGCGGCACCAGCAACAACAGCAGGAGCACGCGCGGCCGCAGATAGAAATAGGTTGAAAGCCGCCTGCTCAGGGAGACGGAAGGCGCGTCGATGGCGGCGGCAGTCATGGATTTCCCGCGCCGATGCGCTGGATATGGCTCTTCTGCCAGGCTAGGCGCACGGGCCGGCCCTGCTGCCGCAGTTCGTCGCGGCCGGCGCTTTCGCGGTTCTGCTCGATCACAGTGAGTTCGCCGCCGGCATCGAGCGCGATGTTGTAGCGGGTGCTGGCGCCGAGATAGAGCACGGAGTCGATGTGGCCATCGGCGACATGGCGGTCGTCGGGAACAGTGGTGCCCGGCGGCAGCAGCGCGATCTTCTCCGGCCGGATCGAGAATGTCTGCCGCGCGCCGGTGATCGACGCGGCGGCTTTCTCGTCCAGCAGATTGGAGATGCCGACGAAGCCGGCGACGAAGGCGCTGGAGGGATGTTCGTAGATATCGGCGGGCGTGCCGATCTGTTCAATCTTGCCCTGGTTGAAGACCGCAACCCGGTCGCTCATGCTGAGCGCCTCGCCCTGGTCGTGCGTGACATAAATGAATGTGATGCCGACCTGGCGCTGGATCGACTTCAGCTCGACCTGCATCTGCTCGCGCAGCTTGAGGTCCAGAGCGCCCAGCGGCTCGTCCAGCAGCAGCACGCTCGGCTGATTGACCAGGGCGCGGGCCAGCGCCACTCGCTGCCGCTGACCGCCCGACAGTTGTCCGGGTTTGCGCCCGGCCATCCCTGACAGCGCCACCATCTCCAGCATCTCGCCCGTGCGCTTCTCGCGCTCGGCCCGCGGTACCTTCTTGATCATCAGGCCGTAGGCCACGTTCTCGCCCACGGTCATGTGGGGGAACAGCGCATAGTCCTGGAACACAGTGTTGACGTCCCGCTCATAGGGCGGCACGCCGGTCATCGCCTTGCCGTGCAGCAGGATATCGCCCGCGGTCGGCTGCTCGAATCCGGCGATCAGCCGCAGACAGGTGGTCTTGCCGGAACCCGAGGGCCCGAGCATGGCGAAGAATTCGCGGTCGGCGATGTCGAAGCTGACATTGTCGACCGCACGCACCTGGCCGAAATGCCGGCTGACGCCGCGAAAACTGATGGCCGTGCCGGCGGGAGAATCGTTTTTCATCGGGATGTCCCGGCAATCATAGGGGCGGGTGTCGCACCCGCCCCTATATCGTCAAGCTTTCACCCGGTCGCCTGTCGGAGACCGCCGGTTATCGTCCGCCGAGGATGGCGATGTAGTCGGATACCCAGCGGTAGTAGGGCACGCACTCCTTGCCGCCGCCCGGAGCGCCGCAATCGGCCCGCGGCGTCTTCCAGAAGTGGATCTGCTCGAACTTGCCCATGCCGTTGGTCTCGCAACCTGCATCGGTCAGCAGCGCATTGCCTTTGCAGGCCGCCAGCACCGCCGGATTGGAGCCGAACCACGCCGCGAGATCGCCCTGCAGCTTCGGATTGATCGAATGTTCCAGCCACATATAGGAACAATTCGGATGCGGCGCCTCGCTGTGCATCATTGTCGAATCCGCCCATCCGGTCGCGCCTTCCTCCGGCACCGTGCTGGCGATCGGCAGATTTTCCGCCTTCAGCAGATTGACTTGGAACGGCCAGGACGACGAAGCCACGACGCCCTCGTTCTTGAAGTCGTCGATCTGCACGAACGCGTCATGCCAGTAACGGCCGACGATCTGCCGCTGGCCGCGCAGCAACTCGAGCGCAGCCTTGTACTGGTCTTCGTTCAGGGCATAGGGATCGGCGATGCCCAGTTCCGGCTTGTGCTTCATCAGATACAGCGCCGCATCGGCGATGTAGATGGGACCGTCGAATGCCTGCACGCGGCCCTTGTTGGACTTGCCATCAGGCAGGTTCATTTCGCCGAACACGATATCCCAGCTCTTCGGTGCTTCCTTGAAGACGTTGGTGTTGTAGGCGAGCACGTTCGGGCCCCACTGATAGGGCACGCCGTAATGCTTGCCATCGACAGTGTGCCAGGGCGCGCTCTGCAGCCGTTCATCCACAGTGCTCCAGCTCGGCACCAGCGCCGTGTTGATTTCCTGCACCCTGCCGCCGGCAATCAGCCGCAGGCTGGCGTCACCCGACGCGGTCACGACATCGAAGCCGCCCTCGTTCATCAACGCGACCATTTCGTCCGACGTGTTCGCGGTCTTGACGTTGACCTTGCAGCCGGTCTTGCCCTCGAAGTCGGTCACCCAGTCATAGGCCTTGTCGGTCTCGCCGCGCTCGATGTAGCCGGGCCATGCGACGATATCCACCTGGCCTTCGCCTTGTCCGATGCTTTGCAATGCGTCGGCGTTGGCCGTTGCGGCAAGGCCGCTTACCGCGATCGCGGCCGCGCTGCCCAGCGCGAACAAACGAAAACTCTTCCCTGTCATGATGTGCCTCCTTGATTTCAGGGTTTTCCGATCAGTGCGTTTTTCTGATTCCTGATCGTTTGGTCAAAAGCTAGCCCGCCGACGCATCGTCACACAAGGTGAAAAAGGCTCTGCTTGCGGCGCATCAAGTGGTTATGGCGCTGCGGTCTGGGCGATCCGCGAGAGCGGACCCGCATACAGCGTAACGCCGCCCATCCCAAGCGTCAGCTCGGCATCGCTATTTGCCGCGACGGCCAATACCAGCATGTAGCGGCCGTCGCCGAGGTCCTGTGCGCCGCCGATCGTTCGACCCTGGGAGAGCTTTCCCGAGATGAAGTCGGCATAGCCCGGGCCCAATTGCGCGTTCCCGGCATTGCGCGGAGCCACAATTAGCGTCACGTAGCGGCGGTCCTTGGATAACCTGCTGTCCACTTTGGTGATGCGGCTGTTCTTTGGGTCTGCGGGACCTGGGCCTATGACCATCATGACCGTGGCCCGGCGCAGGAAGTGCCCGATTCTTTCATCGTCGCCCTCGATCGAAAGGACGACGGTATAAATTCCCGATATCGACGGACGGAAGGAGCCTCGATATACGCCCTCGGCTGCGGGGCTCAGAGCTCAAGCGTTGCGTGATGGGCCGCAGGCGCTTGGCGGTCCGCGGATCCAGCGTCAGCGCCAGGCTCGCCTGTTCCGCGGCGCTCATGCCCGGCTCAAGGTTGCGCACCGCTTCGATATGCTTCCTATCGGCAACAAGATTGCCGGCAGCGACTGCGGGCCGCTGCAGAACCGCATCGGCTTTCAGTTTCCCGAGAAAGACCTTGCCGTCGATGATCGTACGCACCTCGAAAGCGAGCGGTTCGCCAACGACGGCCGATTTCGCCGCGAAATCGGCATCGATCCTGACACGCTTAGTGTCGGCGATGGCCGCCGCTTCATATCTCGCTCCCGCCTTGCCACCGATGGCCAGCCGCCAGATGCCCTGCGACGTAAGCGCTCCGCCCGGCCCTTTTGCGGGAAAGTCGATTACGAAGATCTTGTAGAAAGTGCCGTTGACGATGCGGCCGGCGCCCGTTACGTCGGCCCCGTCCTTCTCGACCCGGATCGTCATATCCTGGCCGCGCCGCCAGCTCAACTTCAGCACAAGTTTCCGTGCACCGCCTTCGACAACGAAGGGTTCATTGCCGCCGTTCGAACCGATGCCGCCGCGGCGATAGTCGATGAGCTGAGGGCTGAAACCCCGGAGCGCGTTGATCAATTCTTCGACAAAAAATTCGCGCAACTGATCATCGGGCGCCGTGGTCACCCAGGTCCGTCCACCGGATTCGCCGGCGATATCCGACAGCAGGCCCGTGAAGGCGTTTCCGGCGCCGACGCCGATTGTATCGATGGCGATCCCCTGCAATTGATCCAGCCGTTTCGGCGGTATCGACGGCACTACGTTCGAGCTTATCCGGCCCGGTTCGTTGACGATCTCATATTGGTTGCCGACAGGCAGGATCATCGGGTTGACGTTCTGCATGCCGTCGGTGAACAGGATGATGCGGCGAATCTCGGCGTCGGTCAGTGGCTCCAATGCTTCGATGGAGCGCTGCACGCCGCCCCCCATCGCTGTCAGACTGCCCGGCGATTGGCTGCCGATATCGTCGATGACTTCGTCGGCGCCGTCACCGAGGGAGGGCAGCAGCGCGCCGGCAATATCATGTTGATCGATATCTCTGCGGAAGTAGGTCACGCCGATACGATCATCGGGATCGCCCACGGTGGCCCATAGTTGGATGAAAAGCGTGGTGGCATCCTCCAGGATCTGCGCCCGGCTGTCGCAGGTTGCGCAGGCCTGCAACGCCATGCTGCCGGAGAAGTCGAGCGTCAACATGGCTGCAGCTCGCACCGGGGAGGGAATGATCGGCACGTCGCCGCTTGTCAGGCAGGACTGGCCCTCCGGCGAACGATTGTATCTCGCGGCAAAAAGCGCCAGGCACAAGACGTCAAAGGCATGCACCGTGTTTTGATGGACAACTGTTTCCGAGCCATTCGCTATGCTCGACGGTCCTAGGGCCAGGTTCACCGCATCGGGGGAGAGATTGAGCGCCAGCGTTCGTCCCTGGCAATCACCGGAGGCCGTTTCGCCGCCGACGAAATCGCGGTTTCCATTTGCGAACAAGGTGACATACAGGGTGCCGTCGAGCGGCGGATCGCCGGGCGCGCGGCTCCCCGGTGCTTCGCTCGGATAAACATCGGTCGCATCGAGCGTCAGGGTGTCTGTGATCGGGTGAGCGTTGAGGTCTTCGATATAGTCAGTCCCTGCTGGATTGTCGAACGGAACGCCGCAATCAAAGATCACTCCCTGCGGCCGGTAGCCGTTGTAAAGCTGTTTGGTGGACAGGCTTGGGTTCAGCACAGGCAAAGTCGCGCTGATGCCATGATTTGGCGGTGCGATGGCGACGAAGGTCGAGATCGGGTTGAATGAGGGTTGCTGCGCATCGAGATTCTTGAGGTATTTCCGCGCGCTGATGGTGCCCTTGCTGTAGGCGATAATAGCGACCCGAACATTTGCTGTTCCATTCGGGTCGTGCCTTTGCAGGATCAGATCGACAGCTTCCAGAATCTCGTTGGCGTCCAGGTCGATCGACCGGTCCTGGTCCTCGAATCGAATGAAATAGGGCTCGATGCCCAGTCCGAGATTGGCTTCCAGTGTGCGCTTGAACGAGGGCAGAGTGCCGAGATCATTCCACCAGTTCTTCTTGTAATTGAAATCGGTATCGTCGGACGTGGTGTTGTGACCGTGCACGAACAGAACCGGCAGCTTCGGCCGGTCCGGCGGCGCCGTGCTAGCTGTCAGAAGGCTATCGTCGGCGAGATGAACCTCGACGGCGAGGACGGCCCGCGGAAACTGAAGAACGCAGGCCAGAACCGCCAGTGCCGCGAGAAGGCGCAAGCCGCAACAATTCGACATCGTTCCCCCAATCCGCTTGGCGGTGGCATGGAGACTACTTGACGGCTTCCCACGTCCCGCTCTTGCCCGCCCGAAACAGCGCATCGATGATGCGCATGTTCGCCAGCAAGTCTTCCAGTGGGAATTCCAGGGCCTTGCCGGTGCGGATCGCCTCGGCAATCACGTCGCCCTGGAGCGTGTATTGATCGCAGACTGGCAGCACCTCCTCCTTGGCCGACGCATCGCCCAGGGCGCTGCCGTCGTCGGTGAAGATGCGGCAGGGACGGTCCGGCGGCGCGTTGAAGGGTATCTCGATCTCGATGCGGCCGGTCGTGCCGTAGATCTGCATGCGCTGATAGGGCACGAGCTGCGTCGAGCAGGCGAAGCTGACCTGGCCTTTGGGGAAATCCATCAGGCAGCTCGCCAGCCGGTCGGTCTTGAAGACGGGATCGCGCTCGATGACAGCCGCGACGCGTGTGGGTTCTGCGCCAAACAGAAATCGCGACGTCACCACGGGATAGACGCCGATATCCAGCAGGCCGCCGCCGCCGATGTCGGCCTTGTTCCGCACGTTCGACGCATCGGTGAGCATGTAGCTGAAGAAGCCCTGGATCGCCTTCAGCTCGCCGATCTTGCCGCTGCGCACGATCTCGCGCGCTCTCAGCCACTGCGGGTGATAGCGCACCATGAAGGCCTCGGCGATAAGCTTGCCGCTCTTGTCGCGCGCGGAAACCAGGCGCTGCGCGTCCTTGGCATCGAGGCCGAGCGGCTTCTCGCAGAGCACATGCTTGCCGGCCTCCGCCGCCTTGATCGACAGCGGCACATGCAGGTGATTGGGCAGCGGGTTGTAGACCGCCTCGATCTCCTTGTCGGCCAGCAGCTCTTCATAGCTGCCGTAGGCCTTGGGGATGCCGAGCTTGTCCGCCCATTTGCGGCCGAGAGCGAGATCGCGCGAGGCGATGGCGGCGATCTTGCAGTGCCGGCTCTTTTGCATCGCCGGAATGACTTTCTCGACGCCGATCTTGGCGGTGCTGATCACGCCCCATTTCACCGGTTCCATTGCGCGCTCCCTGAAAATGAAGCGCGCAAGTTAGCCCGCCGGGATGGGGCTGGCTACGGTCTCGCGGAAGTTTGCCTTGTCGCGTGCAACGCCCAGAGCACCAGCGTCCAGAGCACCACAGCGCCAGCCTGGTGCGCGGCCGCCAGCGGAATCGGCACGATCAGCAGCAGCGTGGCGATGCCCAAGCCGGCCTGGATCGCGGCCATGGCGGCCAGCAGGCCGATGGGCTTCGATGCGGAGATTCTCAATGCTCCACGACGCAGCCACAGGCTGACCGCCAGCAGCACGCTTGCGATCGCCAGCCAGCGATGGATGAACTGCGCGGTCACCGGATCCTCGAAGGGACTTAAGGGACGTTGGAAGGCATCGCCGGGGACGAGCTGTCCGCCCATCAGCGGGAAGCTGTTATGGACCAGCCCGCCATTCAGGCCGGCGACAAAACCGCCGAAGGTCAACGTCAATACGAGGCACAGCGCCGTCAGCCACAGATGCGGGCGCAGCCGCGCCGCCGCCGCGTCGGCGATCGCGCCGCGCCGCAGCAGCGTCAGCGCCAGCCATAGCGCATAGCTGAAGATCGCCAGCGCCAGCAGCAAATGCGCCGTCAGGCGGTATTGGCTGACATCCGTGCGCTCTGCCAGGCCGCTGCTCACCATGTACCAGCCAAGCGCGCCCTGCAGCCCGCCGAGCAGGAACAGCGCGGCCAAATGCGGGATCATCTCGCGGCGGATTTCACGCCGGAGCAGCAGCCAGATGAACGGCACCAGGAAGACAACGCCGATGAGGCGGCCCCAGACCCGGTGGATGAACTCCCACCAGAAGATGCCTTTGAATTCTTCCAGCGTCATGCCCCGGTTGATCTGCTGATATTCGGGGATGCGCTTGTAGCCGTCGAACTCCGCCTGCCATTCGGCCTCGCTCAGCGGCGGGATGATGCCGCTGAGCGGCTTCCACTCGGTGATGGAAAGCCCGGATTCGGTAAGCCGCGTGATCCCGCCGATCACCACCATGGCGAATATCATGGAACAGCAGATCAGCAGCCAGAGGGCGACGCGCCGGTCGGCGGAAGTGGGTGCGGGGGCGAGGTCGTCGCGGGGCATCCCCGGCTTCTAGTCGCCGGCAATTGCGGCGGCAACGGGGAACGGTGTCACGGCCGGCGCTAACGCCGGCGGATCAGGAGTCCGGTGGTGACGGCTGCGTCAGTGCAGCGTGAAGCTGGCGTTGGCCATCCGGAATTCGGCCGGCCTAATCAGTTCCGTGGAGGCCACCCGCACGGAATGGATCTTGCCGTCCAGATTGAGCGTCCAGAAATTCAGGAACTTCTTGAGCACGGGAAAGCGCGGCGCGATATCCAGCTCCTGCCAGATAAAGCTCTGCAGCAGCGCCGGATGATCCGGCAGGTGGTACAGGATCTCCGCTGTGGTCAGCCGGTAATCCTTCAACTGCTTGGCGAAATCACTCATGGCCTTTCGACCTCATGACATTGCTTCGCTGCGTCGAGATGACCGGAATCAACCCCGGCGCATCGTCTTTGATCCTGCGCGTAAACCATAAAGAATCAATTAAAACAACGTCGTAGCACTCTTAATCGTTGACTGCTGCCAACGCATGATTGTCGGATGAAAAGCGAGTTTCCGCAGTGACTCTGCGCACCCAACCCTTGACTCCCGGAGTGTCTCCTCTTACTTCTTTGGCACTCGCGAGGCGGGAGTGCCAGCAGCGCTTCCTTCGCCCAGAGATCCAGTAAAAACACAACTAAAACCGTGACTTAGGAGGTTATTTCCATGAAGTTCAGACCGTTGCATGACCGGGTCGTCGTCCGCCGCATCGAGCAGCAGGACAAGACGTCCGGTGGCATCATCATTCCGGACACCGCCAAGGAGAAGCCGATGGAAGGCGAGATCATCGCCGTCGGGCCGGGCGGCCGTGATGAAAACGGCAAGCTGGTTCCGATCGACGTGAAGGCGGGCGACCGCATTCTGTTCGGCAAATGGTCGGGCACGGAAGTGAAGATTGGCGGCGAGGAGCTGCTGATCATGAAGGAGACCGACATCATGGGCGTCATCGAAGGCGCCGCTGTTGGCAAGAAGAAGGCCGCCTAAACCGGCCTCTGCCGACCCAACCCATAGACTGCAATCAATCAAGGGAATTAGAGAACCATGGCTGCAAAAGACGTGAAATTCGGTGGCGACGCCCGCGATCGCATGCTGCGCGGTGTCGACATCCTGGCGAATGCCGTGAAGGTGACGCTCGGCCCCAAGGGCCGCTGCGTCGTGCTCGATAAGTCGTTCGGCGCGCCGCGCATCACCAAGGACGGTGTGACGGTGGCGAAGGAAATCGAGCTCGCTGACAAATTCGAGAACATGGGCGCGCAGATGGTGCGCGAAGTGGCGTCGAAGACCAACGATCTCGCCGGCGACGGCACGACGACTGCCACCGTGCTGGCCCAGGCCATCGTCCGCGAGGGCGTGAAGGCCGTGGCCGCCGGCATGAACCCGATGGATGTTCGTCGCGGCATCGACCTCGCCGTTGCGGCTGTCGTCGAGGACGTGAAGAAGCGTTCGAAGAAGGTTTCCACCTCCGAAGAGATCGCCCAGGTCGGCACCATTTCCGCCAACGGCGACCGCACCGTCGGCGACATGATCGCGCAAGCGATGCAGAAGGTGGGCAATGAGGGTGTGATCACGGTCGAAGAGGCGAAGAGCCTGGAGACCGAGCTGGAAGTCGTGGAAGGCATGCAGTTCGACCGCGGCTACCTCTCCCCGTACTTCATCACCAACGCCGAGAAGATGACCTGCGAGCTCGAGAATCCCTTCATTCTCCTCCATGAGAAGAAGCTCTCCGGCCTGCAGGCGATGCTGCCGGTGCTCGAGTTGGTCGTTCAGTCCGGCCGTCCGCTGCTGGTCATCGCCGAGGACGTGGAAGGCGAGGCGCTGGCGACCCTGGTCGTCAACAAACTGCGCGGCGGCCTGAAGGTCGCGGCGGTGAAGGCTCCAGGCTTCGGCGATCGCCGCAAGGCGATGCTCGAGGACATCGCGATCCTCACCGGCGGCCAGGTCATCTCCGAAGACCTGGGCATCAAGCTGGAGAGCGTCACGCTCGACATGCTCGGCAAGGCGAAGAAGGTGCTCATCGAGAAAGAGAACACCACCGTCGTCGAAGGCGCGGGCAAGAAGAAGGAGATCGAGGGACGCTGCAACCAGATCCGCGCTCAGATCGAAGAGACCACTTCCGACTACGATCGCGAGAAGCTGGCCGAGCGGCTGGCGAAGCTGGCGGGCGGCGTCGCGGTGATCCGCGTCGGCGGCGGCAGCGAAGTCGAAGTGAAGGAGCGCAAGGATCTCGTCGATGACGCGATGCATGCCACGCGCGCGGCGGTCGAGGAAGGCGTTGTCGCCGGCGGCGGTGTCGCTCTCCTCTACGGCATGCGGGCACTTGATAACCTGAAGCCGAAGAACGAGGATCAGAAGGTGGGTGTCGACATCATCCGCCGCGCGCTGTCCTATCCCGCGCGTCTGATCATCGAGAACGCCGGCGATGACGGCTCCGTCATCATCGGCAAGCTCTTGGAGAACAAGAGCGCCAACTACGGCTACGACGCCCAGAAGGGCGAGTACACCGACATGGTGAAGGCCGGCATCATCGACCCGACCAAGGTCGTGCGTTGCGCCCTGCAGGATGCGGCCTCGGTCGCTGGCCTGCTGGTCACGACGGAAGCCATGATCGCCGACCGTCCGAAGAAGGACACGCCGCCGGCCCCTGGTGGCCATGGCGGCATGGGCGACATGGACTTCTAAACCAGTCCGTCTCGTCTATCACTGGATCGAGGGCCGCGCCGCAAGGTGCGGCCCTTATTCTTTGTGCGTCATTCCGATCTCACGGAAATGTGGTTCGCTCTGAGAGGGTGTTTCGCTTAGGTCTGGCCGCATCACCAGAACCTGACAAGAGGAGCAACCGCCATGCGCCTTCTCTCCCTCCTTCTCGCTGCGAGCGTCACTTTGCTGACTCTTCCCGTCGCCGCCGAGGACGGGACGCCGACGCGCATCCGCGGCACGATCGAGAAACTCGATGGCCAGACGCTCGTCGTCAATTCCCGCGACAACCAGCAGATATCCATCAAGCTGGCGGAGGATCTCCGGGTCAGCGCAGTGCAGAAAGCCGAGCTTGCCGACATCAAGGCGGGAGACTATGTCGGCTCTGCCGCGATCATGGGAACCGACGGCAAGCTCCATGCCCAGGAAGTCCTGATTTTTCCGGAAGCCGCCCGCGGCGCGGGCGAAGGTCATCATCCCTGGGATCTGACGCCCGACAGCACCATGACCAATGCCACGGTGGCGGAAGTCATGGAAGCGCCTGAGGGCCGCGTGCTGAAGCTGTCATACAAGGGCGGCGAGAATGAGATTGAGGTGCCGGAAACCGCACCCGTTGTCACCCTGGCGCCCGGCAACCTGGAACTGCTGAAACCCGGTACGGTAGTCTTCATTCCCGCGATGAAAGCCGCAGATGGCACCTTCTCGACGGGCCGGGTGATCGCGGGCAAGGACGGCGTGCAACCGCCGATGTAAGAGCCGTCTGAGAGCTGCTGTTTTTCATTGCGCCGGGTGGACTGGTTGAGGTCAATGGGGCCGCAGTGAAATTGCGCCCATGATCGCTGTCCTCAATGTCGTTCTGCCGGTCTTCGGCATCGTCCTCGCAGGTTATCTCTGCGGCCGCTTCGGCGTATTGGGTGCCGCCAGCAGCGAGGCGCTGAACGCTTTCGTCTATTATGTCGCGCTGCCGGCGCTGTTCTTCATCTCCATGGCGCGGGTGCCGCTGAGCGACATCCTCAACTGGCCTTTTCTTTTCGCCTATGGCGGCGGCGCGTTGCTGGCGGCCTTGCTCGCGGTTTTCGCCGGACGCTTCTGGTTCAAGAACCGCGTGGCGGAGCAGGGGCTGCATGGTCTGGCAGCGATCTTCTCGAATACCGGGTACATGGGCATTCCGCTGCTGATCACAGCCTTCGGCCCGGAAGCAGCGTTGCCGGCCATCATCGCCACCGTGCTCAACGGCGCGGTCGTCATGGCCATCGGCATCGTCATCGTCGAGATCGATCTCAGCCGCGGTGAAGGGTTGGCCCATATCCTGGCCGACGCAGCCAAAGGCGTGCTCCGGAGTCCGCTGGTTCTATCGGCAGTGGCGGGGATTGCCTTCTCCCTGACGGGCTATGCGCCGCCGGTGGCCATCGCCACCTTCTGCGACATTCTCGGCGCCGCGGCGCCACCGTCGGCGCTGTTCGCCATCGGCCTGTTCATGGTCGGTCGGTCATTCACGGCCGATGCAGCCGAGACCGGCTGGCTCGTCTTCTTCAAATTGCTGGTGCAGCCGGCGATCACGGCGCTCATCGCCTATGGCTTGCTGGACATGAGCGCGCTCTGGTCTTCGGCGGCGGTCACACTGGCCGCGCTGCCCACCGGCGCCTTGGTCTTCGTGCTTGCGCAGCAATATGGCGTCTATACCCGGCGCGCTACGGCCGCGATTCTGGTCTCGACGATCTTGTCGGTGGCGACGCTGTCGGCGCTGTTTGCGATGCTCGGCGTGGAGTAGAGCGCCGCCGCGATGTCCTATACATGCATATGGCGGGCACGGGCGCCGCGCTCGATCGCCGCGGCCGGCAGCCGGCCGATATTCAGGCGGAAGCGGATCATCTCCAGCAGGCGGGATTCTTCCGGCGACACCTTGCCGTCGGCGGCCGCCACTTCGCAGCCCAGCGCATAAGCCGTCTCCCGCAGTTTTTCCGGCAGGCCTTCCTTGATGGCGCCGAGGGCCTTCTCCAGCCCGTCCGTATTCTGCAGCAGCTTGGCGCAATCGCCGGTGATCTGCGTCAGCTTGCTGCGGTCGAAATCGCGGAACACCGGCAGATGCATGACCATGTCGCCGATCGATTGCAGCTCCGCATCCGGCATGTTGTTGTCGGCGGCGGAGACAAGCACCATGGTGTAGACCAGCGCCGCGTGGTGGGTAATCATTTGAATTCTCCTGGAAATCCGCTTTGGACGTCCCCCGTAGGCGGCGGACTTTAGGGGCTGCGGCGGGGGCGGGCAAGGGCAGCAATACCAGCAACTTTTTCGATTCTTAGCGGCTCATTCAACGATCGATGCGTGTTCCGATTTATTAAAATGAGACGTTGCGCCATTGCCTGCCAGGAACGCCTTCGTCTCCGCCACTGCCTCCGCCAATCCCACGCGCCGCATTTCCACGCCGGGCGGAAAAGCGCCGGCGAGGCGCGAGGGCATCTGCCGGTCCAGCAGCACGAACACGCCGTGATCGTCGGCGCGGCGCACCAGGCGGCCGAAGGCCTGCTTCAATCGCAGCCGTGTGATCATGTCGTCATAGGCCATGCCGCCGAAATGGGCGCGGCGCGCCTTGTGCAGGATGTCCGGTCGGGGCCAGGGCACGCGGTCGAACACGATGAGGCGGAGACTGCGCCCCGGCACGTCGACGCCATCGCGCACTGCATCGGTGCCGAGCAGGCAGGTGTCCTCTTCCGCGCGGAAGATATCCACGAGCGTCGACGTCTCCATGCCGTCCACATGCTGCGCCAGCAGAGGGATGCCGTCGGCCTCCAGCGCCGGCGCAATGCGCTTATGCACCGCGCGCAGCCGCTTGATTGCCGTGAACAGCCCGAGCCCGCCGCCGCCGGCCGCCTGGAACAGCACACGATAGGCTGAGGCCACCTGCTCCAGATCGTTCTTGCCGAGATCGTTGACCACGAACACGCGAGTCTGCGCCGGATAGTCGAACGGCGAGGTCACCTGGGCGCGCATCGCCTTCTTCGGCAGATGCCGCGCGCCGGTGCGCGTTTCCGCCGCCCCCCAATCCGCCTCCAGATCGCCGGTGCCGTCTGTCAGCGTCGCCGATGTCACCACCACGCCATGGGCGGGCAGCAGCACGCTGCCGGTGAACGGTACCATCGGATCCACCCAATGCCGGTGCATGCCCACATCGATGTCGCGCCCGTCGATGCGGTCGACGGCAAACCAGTCGACGAATTCCGGCGGCGTCGGCTGGCCCAGCGCCTGCAGCATCGAGCGCCAGCCGCCGATCTCCAGTTCGCTGCGGCGCTTGAGGCCGCGGATGACCGCCTCGAAGCGCAGCCGCGTCGCCGTGTCCAGGCTGTCGGCCTCGTCCTTGAGCCGCGCCGCCAGCCGCCGCACCAGCCGCCGCATCGGTTCCTGCAGCTTCATCAGCGCGCGCTCCAGCTCCACCGCGGCGATCAGCAGGTCCGGCAGCGCGGGGTTGGTCTCGGTCTCCAGTCCATAAGGCCCGTCCGCATCCTGGGCGCGGGCATAGACCTGCTGCCGCACCAGCGCGAGAAATTGCTCGGTGGCGCCATCGGTCTTGCCGCCATTGACCCGCTGGCTCCAGGCATCGCCCGGCAATGCCCGTGCCGCATGGAGAATCTGCTGTAGCGCACTATCTGCGTCGGCATCGCCGGCGATCAGATCCTCGATCCGCCGCTTCAATCCGCGCGCCCGGCTGCGGCCGCGCCCTTCGGCGCCCAGCAGCCAGCGGCGCATGTCCGCCGTCTCCTGCCCGCTCAGCAATCCGGCAAAGGCGCCATCGGCGGCATCGAACACATGATGTCCCTCATCGAACACATAGCGCGTCGGCGCGGCGCCGGCCGCCGCTTCGCCCAGGTCCTCGCCGGGCAATCCGCCCAGCGCCGCCTGGATCATCACCAGCGCATGGTTGGCGATGACGATCTCGGCCCGCCGCGCCCGGCGGATGCTGCGCTCGATATAGCATTTGTGATAATGCGGGCAGGCGGCATAGACGCATTCGCCGCGCCGGTCGGCGAGGCCGATGCTGCGCGCCTTGCCGATCAAATCCGGCAGCCAGCCGGGAAAATCGCCGCCGCTCATGTCGCCGTCGCGGGTCGCCCGCGCCCAGCGCGCCATCAAGCCGGTGCCCACCGCATCCTGCGGCCGCATCGTCAGGCCGCGCGCCGTCTCCTCCAGGTTCAGCAGGCAGAGATAGTTTTCCCGCCCCTTGCGCACCACGGCCTTCAGCGTCTTCTTCGCCGGCGAGGGATAGAGCCGGTCCAACTCGCCGTCGATCTGATGTTGCAAATTGCGCGTGTAGGTCGACAGCCACACCGCGCCGCCGTTCTTCTCCGCCCATACCGAGGCCGGCGCGATATAGCCGAGAAGTTCTTGCCGACGCCGGTGCCGGCTTCGGCGATCACCATGTTGGGCTCGCCGATCTTCATGCGCGGCAGGAACGCCGCCGACACCGCCGAGGCATAGTCCGATTGCTGCGGCCGCGCCTCCGCATTCGGCCCCAGCAGCGACATCAGCCGCTGCCGCGCTTCCGCCGGCTCGACGGGGATATGGCCTGCCGGCGGCTCGGGCGCATGTTCCGACCATTCCGGCAGATCCTCCCACACCGCCATGCTGCCCGGTCGCGAACCGTCCGAGAGATCCTCGGACATGCCGAGCGCCGACAGCACCGCCGGTCCCCAGCGCCAGCCGCCCCGCGCCATCGCCCAGGCGATCGCCCGCGCCCGGCGCGAACTTGCGTCGTCGCCTTCGGCCAATTCCGTCAGCAGCAGCCGCGCCGCCTGATGAAGCACGCCCGCCTCGTCCTCCAACGTCGCCGGCGCATCCAGTTCCAGCGCCCGCGCCAGGCCGCGCGGCGTCGGCAGGCAGAACTGCGCCGGCCGCGCGAAGGCATAGAGTTCCAGCAGGTCAAGCGCCGGAAACCGCTCGATACCCAGACGCGCCGCCATCGCCGGCATATGGCAGGTGACCGGCGGTTCATTCCGCGCCCGCACCGCCGCTTCCGCCAACGTCAACAGCCGGATCTCCCCTGAGGGCTCGATCCAGGCTGCGCCCGCCGCTCCCGCCGCGAGAATCGGCGAGCGGGGCATTCGGATCGTGCCGGCGGAGGCGGAGGCCAGGGGGGCGCTAACCATGGATTTTCAGGCGAATCACCGGGTTAAGGCCCGCCACAATGCTAACCTGTTGTTGACACCGCAAGACCTAAGCTTTGGCGTAAAGCCGCGCCGGACGTGGAATAATCAGCACGCGCCACCGGTCACTTGCTTCGAGACCATGGACCAGACGATCGCCAGCTTCGCTTCGCAAACGCCGCGCAAGTTCCTGCGCGGCTGGGTGCTGACCGTGTTGATTCCCGGCCTGGTCTGCGGCGGCTTTGCCGTCGCGGCGGCCAGCCGCGGCACCGACCTCGAGGACTGGATCGTCGTCTTCATCCTGGGCACGCCGGTGCTCTACTGGTTCGCCGTCGGGTTGCTCCAGGGGCGTCTGCTGCAGAACCTGATTGACCGGCCCAAGGTATGGGCCGTGTCCACCTGGGGCGGCGGTTCGCTGGCGCTGATCAGCGGCTTCGCCACTTTCGCCTGGCTGACCGTGTGGATCGACGAGATCAGCCATTACGGTTTCGAACCCGACCATCCCGTGGCCCTGCTGCTGTTCGGCGTTAGCGGCATCGTCGCCGGGCTGATCCTGGGATTTCTCCAGGCCGTCACCATGCATGCCAACTGGCGCGAGCGCGGCTATTGGCTCGCCTGGTCGGCAACCGGCGGTTGTCTGGCTTTCCTGGTGCTCTGGGGCGGGATCAACCTCATCGCCATCCTGAGTGAACGCAACTATATCGATTTCCCGGAAGTGGGCTTCTACATGATCACTGCCGCCTGCCTCCTGGCGGGTGCCTTGGCGCACAACCTGCTGACCGGAATTGCCCTACAACGTATGCTTGCAAAACGTGTAAAACGGAACCAGAATGCGCTGATCGGCCAGTTCGATTAGCAAGGGTACCTCGCAAGATATGTCCAGCATCAGTATGACCGGCGAAGCCGCTGAACCCAGCGCTTCGATCTCCTGGAAGTTTGTCGCGTTCTGGCCGCTGAGTTTTGTCGTACCGTCGCTGCTACTCACCTTCGTGCGAATCGCGATCTTCAGCTTTTCGCAGGATGACCTTGCCTACAAGGCCGCGATGCTGCTGGCGATCCCCGGCTGGTTGCTGATCGCCTACCTGCAGTATCGCCTGCTTCGGCCCTATTCTCGCCGCAGCCGCCTGTGGCTGATTGCTACCTTCGTCGGCGGCAATCTCGGCGGCTTCGCCGGCGGCTTGGCCCAACTCCAGACGATGTCGATGCTGGAGACCTATGCCAACGAAAAGGTGCTCATCTCCGACTACGACAGCGTGATCCATTCCGACTGGATATTTGCTATTGCGCCGACTGCATCGATTGTCGCCGGCGTCCTCGTCGCCGCTATGATTCTGAGTTTCTTCCAATCCCTGTGTCTTGGTGGCACCCTCGGTAGCCGTTTGCAATGGCTCCTCGCGTCAGCTCTGAGTGGTATTGTTGCCGCAGCACTCGGCTATGGCTGCTACTGGGGCTATTTTTGGACCATGTTCACAATCTATCTGCCTGCTGTGGTCGGAGCCAGCATCGTACCGCAGCTCATCACAGTTGCTGTCGGCCTGATCTGCGGCACGTTCGTCTATGGCCTGCTTACCGGCGCCGTCCTGCGCCGGTTGCTCCTCCGCAGCGCGTGGCGGCAAAAGGCGGCAATGATCGCGCGATTCGAGTAGAGTGCGGCGGGTGCTGAAGGGGCGACGGACAAAATGGGCATCGCTGCTGCAATCAAGACTCACTCCGTATCCCGCCGAGTGGTCCGCTTCCGGAGCCTGAGCCCGGCGATACCCTCGATCGCCATGGCCGCCGGGCTCGGGCCATTCGATTAATGACAATCGCTCGGGACTTCCCGGACACAAAACGTGCTGCCGGCGTGGGCTGGATGATCGTTCCGTTCTGGCTGCTCAGCATGGCCGCTCCAATGGTCATTTGGATTGAACTCAACCATTACCTGGATAAGTGGTTCGTGTATAAAACGGCTGTACTTTTCCTGTACTGGCTCACGGTTGGCTCGATTCAGTCCCGTTTGCTGCGCCATCACCTGCGAAAGCATCGGCTGTGGATCGTCATCACAAGTGTGGGTGGCCCCCTCCTCATCATAGGTCTTCTATTCGCTGACCGGTCGATACATTCGCTCGCGGGGTCGATGCTGCTCTCGCTTGATACGCCGGCCGCTTCGGTCCCCGAATGGGCCAGACGTGCCAGTATGAGTGTCCTTGCGACTGTTGCGGCCGGGCTTATCGGATTCGCGCAGTCTGCATGTTTTGAGGGGCCTCGGTTCGCGCGCACTGTTTGGGTCACCTCATCGGCGGTGGCAGGCTTTGTCGCGATCTGGGTTGGCGCATTTTCCGGCGATGCCGCCGGCTGGTGGATGAACGCAATGTTTCCCGAATCGACGCATCCAGGTTTCCTCTTCATCCATGGCGATTTTTGGCGTGATTATGTGATGTATGTCGGGGGAGCCACGGCCTTCGGCCTGCTCACCGGGGTTGCCATGCGCCGACTCCTAAATCACAGAATGCAACGACAAGCACAGGCCCTTGTCGGCCAATTCGACTGATGGCGATTCTCAATGATCTCTCAAAGGAAACCTCATTCCGCCGCTTCTATCTGCGGTGGCTCGTTGCGACCTGGCTGCCCGCCATCGTTGCGGCTGATGCTTGTCCGGCCCTCGCCGTTGACGCACTCCACCGCCGCCCCTAGGTTGCCGGTCCCGTTTAGCCTGCTTTGAAACCCGGAACCTTCTGCCCCTGGACACCATGCCTACCGAACGCGAACTTGCCCTGAAGGCGAAGGCTTGGCCTTTCGAAGAAGCGCGCAAGCTGCTGGCCCGTTACAGCGCCAAGCCGCCGGAGAAGGGCTATGTGCTGCTGGAGACCGGCTACGGTCCCTCCGGCTTGCCCCATATCGGCACCTTCGGCGAGGTGGTGCGCACGACCATGGTGCGCCAGGCCTTCCAGCGCATGTCGGATATCCCGACGCGTCTCTTCGCCTTCTCCGACGACATGGATGGTTTGCGCAAGGTGCCGGGCAATGTGCCAAACCCCGACATGCTCAGGGAGCATCTCGGCCGGCCGTTGACCGTGGTGCCCGATCCCTTCGGCAAGTTCGAGAGCTTCGGCCATCACAACAACGCCATGCTCCGCAGCTTCCTCGACAGCTTCGGCTTCGAGTATGAGTTCCAGAGCTCCAGCGACTGGTACAAGAGCGGCCGGTTCGACAAAGCGCTGATTGAAGGTGCTGCAGCATTACGACGAGGTGATGGAGATCATGCTGCCCACTCTCGGCGAAGAACGGCAGCAGACCTACAGTCCCTTCCTGCCGGTCTCGCCGAAAACCGGCCGTGTGCTGATGGTGCCGATCGTCGAGCGCAAGCCCGATGCCGGCACCATCGTCTACAAGGACGAGGACGGCGCGCTGACGGAGACGCCGGTGACCGGCGGCCATTGCAAGCTGCAATGGAAGCCCGACTGGGCCATGCGCTGGTATGCGCTGGGGGTCGACTATGAAATGTCCGGCAAGGACCTGATCGCCTCGGTCGAGGTGGCCGGCAAGATCTGCCGCGCCCTCGGCGCCAAGCCGCCGGAGGGGTTCAACTATGAACTCTTCCTGGACGAGAAGGCGCAGAAGATCTCCAAGACCAAGGGCAACGGCCTTTCGGTCGAGGAATGGCTGACCTACGGCCCGGCGGAAAGCCTGTCGCTGTTCATGTATCAGAAGCCGCGCTCGGCCAAGCGGCTCTACTTCGACGTCATTCCGCGCGCCGTGGACGACTATCTCAGCTTCCGCGACGCGTACCCGAAGGAAGACGCGGCCAAGCAGATGGAAAATCCGCTCTGGCACATACATAACGGCAAGCCGCCCTATGAGGACGCGCACCTGGCCTTCAACATCCTGTTGAACCTGACCAGTGTCTGCAACAGCGAGGACAAGGCGGTGCTCTGGGGATTCATCTCCCGCTACGCGCCGAAGGCCTCGCCCCAGGCGACGCCTTTCCTCGACAAGCTGGTGGGCTATGCCGTCGCCTATTACCGCGATTTCGTGAAGCCGGAGAAGAAGTACCGCGCCGCCACTGACATGGAGCGCGCGGCCTTCGAGGATCTGCTGCGCGAATTGGAGAAGCTGCCCGTCGATGCGCCGGCGGAAGACATCCAGTTCCAGGTCTACGAAGTCGGCAAGCGCCATGCCTTCGCCGATCTCAAGGCCTGGTTCCAGTCGCTCTACGAAGTGCTGTTCGGCACCTCCCAGGGCCCGCGCATGGGCACCTTCATCGCTCTCTACGGCGTCAAGGAAACCATCGCCCTGATCAAGCGCGCGCTAGCAGGCGAGATGGTGGGTGGGTAGGGCGCATACAAAGCACCCCAATGTTGTCATCCCGGGCCGCCGCTTCAGCGGCGGAACCCGGGAGCCATGCACACAGAACTCGTCAAGTTACGTTGACTACTGCTCGGTGTTCATGGGTCCCGGATAACCTCGCTGACGCTCGGTTTCCGGGATGACAAGTTATTTGTGTCGAGGAAAGAGGACCTTCCCTCATCCCCCGTGCGCGAACTCCCAGTACAGCTCCCGCGCCCTGCGGAAGATGGGGCCGGGCTGGAGCGGCCGGTCTTCCACCTGCGTGATCGGCATCAGCTTGCCGTAATTGCCGCTGGAGAAGATCTCGTCCGCTTCCAGGATGTCCTTGGGCGTCAGCGTGCGCTCATAGACCTCGACGCCGGCCTTGCGCAGGAGCTGGATGGTGCGCTGGCGCGTGATGCCGTTGAGGAAGGTGCCGTTCGGCACCGGCGTATGGGCCGCACCGTCCTTGGCGATCCAGAGATTGGCGGCGCTGAACTCCGCCACATTGCCCATGGGATCCAGCATGATCGCCTCGTTGAAGCCGCGCGACCGCGCATCCAGGGCGGCGCGCCCGGCCTGGGCATAGAGGCTCACCGCCTTGGCGTTGGTCGGCGCGGTTTCCGGCGAGGGCCGGCGCCATTTGGAGAAGCTGACGCTGCAGGGCTTGGTGGGGTCAGGCATCGCATACTCCACCACCGAGACGATCAGCTTCGTACTTTCTGGAAAGGGCTCCATCCAGCCCTCCTCGGAATACATAAACGGCCGCAGATAAAGTGGCGTGCCCTTGGGAAACTTGGCGATGCCCTCCCGCAGCAGATCCTCGATCTCCCCCGCCGACAGCGGCGATTTGAGGCCGAGCGCTTCCGCCGAACGCAATGTACGCTGACAATGCAACTCGATGTCGGGAGTCACGCCCTCGAAGCAGCGGGCGCCGTCGAAGATCGCCGCCCCCATCCAGATGGCGTGATCCCAAACCCGCATGACCGTTGGATTTCCGTCGACCCATTTGCCGTCGACATAGTGATGACCATTCATGGCTTATCCTTGCTGCCTGCGCGCGCGACGTTCGCTTCGTTTTGGCTGATTTCAGCAGAATATCGCCTGGAAACGGCTTGGCAACCTGCAGCGCCGCCACAGCGGATCAGGGCAGATTTCGCGCGATCCCGGCGTCGCGGCAGGCGAGCGCCGCGGCGCGCCAGCGGCGAAGCTCGGCCTGGCTGTTCACCGGCGATACAAGGCTGGGTTGCAGCGCTGTCACACTTCTGAGCATCGACTCGCAGGATAGTGCCCGGCGGCGATCGGCGATGTCGGCCCACCGGTCCGGACCGCCCAGCCGCGCGGCAATCCGCGCCGTGTGCGGCAGTGGGCCGTCATAGACTCGATGCAGATCGCCGAGAAGGCTCATTGCCGCGACCAATCGCCAAATTGGCTGGAGAAGAATCATAATAAGAAAATATTACTATCTTTGGCAAGCAAAAAACCCCGGCGCGGCAGAGTAGCATTTGCCGCCGGCCGGGGCAGATGTCGCTTATTGCTCGGCCCAGACGATGCGGGCCATCCATTGGATGTCGCCGCGGGGCACGGTCCGGTCTCCATGGTCGGGGTTGAGAGAGCGCAGCTCGACGCGCTGCGCGTTCTGGCGCACCAGTTCCTTCGCCATCACCTCGCCGCCGCGGGTCTTGAGCACGACGCGGTCGCCGGCGCGCAGCGACGCTTGCGGCGATACGACAATGATATCGCCGCTGCGATAGAGCGGCTTCATGCTGTCGCCGCTGATCTTCAGCGCATAGGCCCGGGCGTCGGAAATCCCGGGGAAATCCACATCGTCCCAGCCGCGCCCGGCCGGGAAGCCCTGATCATCGAAAAAGCCCGCGTTTCCCGCCCTGGCATAGCCGAGCAGCGGGATGGAGCGCGGCGCGCCGGCGGCGGCCCTGTCACCCAGCAAGGTGATGAAGCTGCCCATGGTCTCGCCGGTCGCCGTCAGGATCTTGGCGACGCTTTCGGTGCTGGGCCAGCGGGGCTTGCCCGACGGACCCTTGCGTTTACTCTTGTTGAACGCGGTGGCATCCAGACCGGCGCGGCGCGCCAAGCCGGATGCGGTCAGGCCATGCTTCGCTGCCAGGCGATCGATGGCACGCCAGATTTCAGCATGTCGGATCATTTGACGAAACTCCTTGCCGGTCATGTCCGCTGTTTCAGGAATATAGCCCTGAGCAATTACGGATTGTGCTTTTATTTGGATTGATTACTTCTGTTAGTGTCCCATTACCACAGGTCGCACGCTTACAACTAGCTGAATTTATACAATGTCAGACGCATTTTCACTCGGCACCTCGGTCCTGCGGCGCTTGCCGCCCGAGTTGGCCCATCGCCTAGCAATATCGTCACTTAGGATGCGATTACGGCCGTCAAAACCGACGTCCGATGATCCTGTATTACGTATGCGAATCTGGGATCAAATCTTTCCAAATCCGATAGGCATGGCGGCGGGTTTCGACAAAGATGCGGAAGTATTCGACTCGCTGACGCAAATGGGCTTTGGCTTTGTCGAAGTCGGTAGTATTACGCCGCAGCCGCAATCCGGCAATCCCAAGCCGCGCCTGTTCCGGTTGCCAGAGGATAATGCTCTTATCAACCGCATGGGCTTCAACAGCGGCGGCTTGTCGCGGGCCCGGCGGCGCTTGGAAAAACGGCTGAATCGGCGTGACGGCATCGTCGGAATCAATCTCGGCAAGAACAAGAACGGCGAGGCGGAGGCCGATTATGGGGCGGGCGTTCGCGCCTTGGCGCCCTATGCCGATTACTTGGTGATCAATGTATCTTCGCCGAACACGCCGGGCCTGCGGGCCCTGCAATCGGCTGAGATTCTTGACTCATTGATCGCCGTGGCGCTGCGCGCGCGAAGCGACGCCGGCGCCGCGCCGCCGCTGCTGCTGAAGCTGGCGCCCGATCTCGGCGAGGCAGAATTGCGCGATATCGCGGCGGTGGCGTCGGCCCGTTCGGTCGATGGCCTCATCATCGGCAATACAACCGTAGGGCGGCCCTCGTCGCTCCGCGGTCCCCACGTGAATGAACCCGGCGGACTCAGCGGCGCGCCGCTCTACACGTTGTCTACAGAAGTGCTGCGCTTGGTTTACCGCCTGACGGAAGGTCGCATGCCGCTGATTGGAGTCGGCGGGATATCCAGCGGTAAGGATGCCTATGGCAAGATCCGCGCCGGCGCGTCCCTGGTGCAGCTCTACACGGCGCTGGTCTATCAGGGACCGGGCCTGCTGCAGCGCCTCAAGGACGAACTGACGCAGCTCCTGCGCCGCGACGGCTTCGCCGGCGTGGCCGATGCCGTCGGCGCCGACCACCGCGCCGGGGCGGCGGGTTAGTGGCCTCTCGATCCTCATCCCCGGCGCTCGGCCAATCTCGGACGATTGCCGGCCTCCGGGAGATCGCCGGCGCCTACGATGTCTACCTGTCTGGATCTCTGGGGCGTCCTGCATAACGGCGTCAGCGCCTTTCCCGCCGCCATCGCCGCAATGCGGGAACTGCGGACGGCGGGCAAGCGCATAGGCATTCTGTCCAATGGCCCCCGGCGTGCCAGCGCCGTCGCGGATCAAGCGGCGGAATTGGGCATCACGCCCGATCTCTACGACGTCCTCCATTCCTCCGGCGAGGAAACCCGGCTGGCGTTGAATGGCGGCGACAGCTGGGCCGCCAGCCTGGGCCGCCGCGGCCTGGCCATCGTGCCGCCGAAGGATCGCAGCCTGCTGACGGGGTTGGATCTGGACTGGACTGGCGATCCGGCGGCGGCGGATTTCGCGCTGCTCACCGGGACCGGCGGGCCGGGGGATACCGTCGCCGACTACGAGCCGCTGCTGCGGCAGCTCCGGGCGCGAGACCTGCCGCTGATCTGCGCCAATCCCGATCTCGTGGTCGTGCGCGGCAACGCCGAGGAAATCTGCGCTGGCGCCATCGCCGCCCGCTACGAGGCGCTGGGCGGCAAGGTGCGCTATTTCGGCAAGCCCTATCCCGAGGTCTATGAGCGCTGCCTGGCCGCGCTGGGCTCCCCGCCGCGCGGGCGTATCCTCGCCGTCGGCGATTCCCTGCGCACCGATATTGCCGGCGCGGCGCGGGCCGGCATCGACAGCCTGTTCATTCTCGGCGGCATCCATGGGGCGGAGCTGATCCGCGGCAACAGCTTGGATTTGCCGGCCGTTGCCGCCCTCTGCCGCCGCGAAGGCCGCCACGCCGCGCTATCTATCCGGCGAATTCTGCTGGTAAAAATGAGCCTGGGGATAAAGCATCCGCCGCGGGCTTTCGCCCGTATATGTGAGAGCGCCGCCGGGCCTTGCGGCTGAACCAGGGCGAGGGACGTCATCCATGCAGCGGGTCTGGGAGTGGAAATTCGCCTCGCCGCCGGCCGCCATCTGGCCGTCGCTGGCCGACACCGCCCGCTTCAACGAGGCGGCGGCGCTGCCGAAGCACGAGATCATCGAGACTCCGCGCCCCGACGGTTCGGTGGATTTCGCCGGCCGCCTGCGCAAGGGGCCGGTCACCATCTACTGGCAGGAGCGGCCGGTAAACTGGATCTCCGAGCAGTGGTTCGAGCATTGCCGCGACTTCCGCAACGGCCCGTTCCACAGTCTCTGCGCCACCTTCGAGTTGACGCCGGATGGCGGCGGCAGCCGCGGCATTTACAAGCTGGAGGCGGTGCCCTCGGGCATCCTGGGCCGCCTGGTGCTGGCCGGTGGATTCCTGGAGAAGGCGGGCCGCACTTTCGCCCGGCTGGCGGCGGAAGCTGATTCCTTCGCCCAGGGCCAGCGGCCGGATCCCTTTGCCTATGTCCCTCCGCCGGTGGACGGGGCAATCCAGGGCCGCGTGGCGCAGATGGTGAAGGCGATCGACGCCACGCCCAACGGCCATGGCCTGGGCCAGCGCCTCGCCGATTATGTGCTGAAAGCGCAGGAGGTCGATCTCTGGCAGGTGCGGCCGCTGAAGCTGGCGCGCGAATGGAAGGTCGGCCAGCGCGAGGCGGTGGAGCTATGCCTGCAGGCGGTGCAGGCGGGGTTGCTGGAGCTGCGCTGGGATCTGCTCTGTCCCCGCTGCCGGGTGGCGAAATCCTCCTCGGCATCGCTGGACCAAATGCCTACCGGCGCCCATTGCTCCTCCTGCAACATCGACTATGACCGCGACTTCGCCAAGAACGTCGAGGCCAGCTTCCGCCCGGCGCCCGGCGTGCGCGACGTGGTGTCCGGCCAGTATTGCCTGTTTGGACCGATGTCGACGCCCCACATCCGGCTGCATATCACCGTGGAGGCCGGCGCCACGCGGGAGGTGAAAGCGCTGTTCAAACCCGGCAACTACCGCCTGCGCACGCTGGAGCCCGGGCCGGAGCTGGAGATCGCCTGGGCCGGTGGCGGCTTCCCGGAGGTGGTGATCGAGGATGCCGCGGTCCGCAGCGGCAGCGCGGCGACGCCGGGATTCATCCGGCTGGTCAACCGCACGCGCCGGCCGCTCACCTTCGTCATCGAGGACCGCGCCTGGGTGCAGGATACGCTGACCGCCGACCGGGTCACCACCATGCAGGCCTTCCGCGATCTCTTCGCCAGCGAGGCCCTGCGGCCCGGCGACGATGTGGGCGTGGCGAAGATTGCGCTGATGTTTACCGACCTGAAGAGTTCCACCGCCTTCTACGAGAAGGTCGGCGATGCCCACGCCTATCACCTGGTGCGCGACCACTTCGCCTTCCTCGCCGCGATCATCCGGCAGAACGACGGCGCCATCGTCAAGACCATCGGCGATGCGGTCATGGCTGCCTTTGCCGATCCGGCAAAGGCGGTGCGCGCCGCCATCGCCATCCAGCAGCAAGTGAACAGGTTCAATGCAGACCATGGCGGCGACGCCATCATCATCAAGCTCGGCCTCCATGCGGGGCCCTGCATCGCCGTGACCTTGAACGACCGCCTCGACTATTTCGGCTCAACGGTCAACCTCGCCTCGCGCCTGCAGGGCGAGAGCACCGGCGGCGATATCGTGCTGTCGGCGGAAATGGCCGAAGATCCGGCGGTCGCCGAGGTTTTGAGGAATCAAGATCTATCGCGGGAGTTGGTGGACATCAGGGGCTTCGACCGGGCGATCGCCTTCCACCGCCTGCGGTCTCAGCCGGCACAGGCCGTGCCGGCACAGATGGTCAGTTGATGCTGCTCTCCTCGCCGGCCGTCTGATCCGAGCCCGGCAGCTTCGCCGCATCGCTCATGGTGGCGGCCAGGTTATCGACCGCGGCACTGTAGGCCGCGAAAGCCTCGGCGCAGTCTTCCACCTGCGCGATCGGCAGCATGAGCACGATGGAACTCGACAGGTCGGAGGCGAACTGCTCGAAAAAATTCGGATCCCGCGCAAAGCGGTCGAAAACGGCGTGATGCAGGAAATCGCAGGCGGCGTTCTTGGCGTCTTCAGCCGCGTAGACCGGCGCTTCCAGCCCATTGCCGGCCTGCTCGGCGGAAACCACCAGCGGATCGGCCTCGGCCATGATCCGGCTCTCCTCGGAGAGCAGCCACATGACGTTGGTGCCGCAGCCCGACAGGAAGAATGTCAGGGCCAGAAGCGGCAACGCTCGAAACATGGTTCGCGGGCCGGTACGCACGGTAATGGGTCCTTCGACTGAAATAAGTGGTGTTTCCGGGCATAACTTGCCACGTCCCGGTTAAATGATTCTTGGGGCGGCGGTTGCCTTCGGTATGGTAAATACGTCGTGGAATCGGGGTTTTTCAGCGGTATTCGCGCCAAAACACAAAATTGGCCCGCCGTTTCGTAGACGCCATCACGGCGCCCGCGTTATACTTATCAATCTGTTAATCGGGAGGCCGGCATTGGCGGATTTTCCGCACAAGACATTGGCGGAGTGGGGTTCTCTGGCCCGCAAAGAACTGGGCGGAGAGGCTGCCGATTTGCTCGTCTGGCAGACGCCGGAAGGAATTCCGGTTAAGCCGCTGTACACAGCGGCCGATCTTGAAGCGCTCGGCGATGTGAATTCGCTGCCGGGATTCCCGCCTTATCTCCGTGGCCCGCGCGCCACAATGTTCGCAAATCGTCCTTGGACGGTGCGCCAGTACGCCGGCTTCTCCACGGCGGAGGAATCCAACGCTTTCTACCGCGCCAATCTCGCCGCCGGGCAGATGGGGCTGTCGGTGGCGTTCGATCTCGCCACCCATCGCGGCTATGACTCCGATCATCCGCGCGTCGTCGGCGATGTGGGCAAGGCCGGCGTCGCCATCGATTCCGTCGAGGACATGAAGATACTGTTCGACGGCATTCCGCTCGACCGGATGAGCGTGTCCATGACCATGAACGGCGCGGTGCTGCCGGTGCTCGCCGGCTACATTGTCGCCGCCGAAGAGCAGGGCGTGCCGGCGGAGAAACTCTCGGGGACCATCCAGAACGACATCCTCAAGGAGTTCATGGTCCGCAACACGTACATCTATCCGCCCGCACCCTCGATGCGTATTGTCGCCGACATCATCGAGTACACGGCGCGCAATATGCCGAAGTTCAACTCGATCTCGATCTCCGGCTATCACATGCAGGAAGCCGGCGCGACCGCGGTGCAGGAATTGGCCTTCACGCTCGCCGACGGCCTCGATTATGTGCGTGCCGCCTTGTCCCGCGGCCTGAAGATCGACGACTTCGCGCCCAGGCTTTCCTTCTTCTTCGCCATCGGCATGAACTTTTTCATGGAGGTGGCGAAGTTGCGCGCCGCGCGCCTGCTCTGGGCGCGGCTGATGTCGGAGCATGCGCCGAGGAATCCCGCCAGCCTGGCGCTGCGCACCCATTGCCAGACCTCGGGCGTCAGCCTCACCGAGCAGGATCCCTATAACAACGTGATCCGCACCACGATCGAGGCGATGGCGGCGGTGCTGGGCGGCACGCAGTCGCTGCACACGAATGCGCTCGACGAGGCCATCGCGCTGCCGACGCCGTTCTCCGCCCGCATCGCCCGTAACACCCAGCTCATTCTGCAGGAAGAGACGGGCATCCCCCATGTGATCGATCCCCTGGGCGGCAGCTACTACGTGGAATCGCTGACCGCCAGCATCGCCGCCGAAGCGATGAAGCTGATCGGCGAAGTCGAGGCGCTGGGCGGCATGACCAAGGCGGTCGAGTCCGGCCTGCCGAAGCTGCGCATCGAGGAATCGGCGGCGCGGCGTCAGGCGCGCATCGACCGCGGCGAGGATGTGATCGTCGGCGTCAACAAGTACCAGTCCGACGGCGAGCCCGCGAAGGAGCTGCATCTCCTGGATATCGACAACACCCGGGTGCGCGATCAGCAGATCGCGCGCCTCCGCAAGATCCGCGCCACCCGCGACGAAGGCAAATGCCGCGCCGCGTTGGATGCGCTGACCAAAGCGGCATCTTCGGGCCAAGGCAATCTGCTCGCCCTCTCCATCGAGGCCACCCGCGCCCGTGCCACCGTGGGCGAGATCTCCGACGCCCTGGAGAAGGTCTTCACCCGCCACCGCGCCACCACCCGCAGCATCTCCGGCGTCTATGGCGCCGCCTATGCGGGCGATACCGGTTTCCAGCGCATCCAGGCGGAAGTGCGCGGCTTCGCCGAGGAGGAGGGCCGCCGGCCGCGCCTGCTGGTGGTGAAGCTCGGCCAGGACGGCCATGACCGCGGCGCCAAGATCATTGCCACCGCCTTTGCCGATATCGGCTTCGATGTGGATATCGGGCCGCTGTTCCAGACGCCGGAGGAAGCAGCGCGCCAGGCGATCGAGAACGACGTGCATGTCATCGGCGTCTCGTCGCAAGCCGCCGGCCATAAGACGCTGGTGCCGCAACTGGTCACGGCGCTGCGCGCCGCCGGTGCTGACGACATTCTGGTGATCTGCGGCGGCGTGATCCCGCCGCAGGACTATGAGTACCTGATGAAGGCGGGTGTCGCCGCCATCTACGGGCCGGGAACCAACATCCCGCTCGCCGCCTCCGAGATTCTTGGGTTCATTCGCCGCCGCCGGAAAGCGGCATAAGACAACGCCGCGGCAAAGCGGCAGGAAACAGGAAGACAATGGCATCGCATCGCACGGCAAGCCGCTACTGGGCCGCTCTGGTGTTCCTGATCACCGTCGCGCTGATCGGCGGCTACGTCTACTATGTCTATGTCCAGCTCGGAGTCGATCTGGACAGGCTCCGGGAAATGACGTCTTTTGAGATGGGGCCGCTGCTGGCCGGTCTCGGCGCGGTGGTCTCCTTCCTGTCGCTGCTCTGGGTACTGGTGTTGTTGTCATACCGGCACTCAGACGAGAAGCGCCGCGATGCCGCGCTGAAGGCGGAACTGGAGCGGCTGACCGCGCCGGGCACCGAGGCGGCGCAGCATGCCGCTCATATCGCCGCCGACCTGCGCAGTCAGGCGGACGCGCTCAAGGCCTCGACCACCGAAGCGGCACAAGCACTGGATACCACCGGTACGTTGTTCCGCCAGCATTCCAAAGATGTCGCGGATTCCGCCGGCAAGCTCACGGCGGCGGTGAACCTGATCAAGGACGCGATCGCCGCTCAGACCGGCGATCTCATCTCCATGTCGCAGAACATGGGCGCGCAGCGCGCCAGCCTGGTGGAGGCGGCGAAGAAGGAAACCAATGCCCTCGCCGAAGCGCTGAACCTCTCCGCTCAGGCGATCGGCTCGACCGTGCGCGGCCATGGCGAACAGCTTTCCGGCCTCGTCGGCCAGGCCAGCTCCCAAGGTGCCGCGCTGCAGACGGCGATCCGGCAGCAGGCGGAGCAACTCAAAGGCTTTGCCGAGAAGCAGACCGCCGATTTCGCCTCCGCCATCGACGCCCTCAGCAAGCGTATCGAGGCGGCCACCCAGACCGCCTCCGCCCGCAGCGATCAGATGCAGGTGGCGGTCGAGGCGCAATCCGGCCAGCTGACGAAATCGTCCACGGTGGCCTTGACCCAATTGACGGATTCGCTCGCCGATTTCGAGACGGCGATGAGCAAGTCCGTGGAATCCGGCGCTCAGCGCGCCTCGGTCATCCGCGAATCCCTGCAGCAGCAGACCGACGCGGTCGGCGCCGCGCTCACCGGTTCCTTCGAGAAGTTCCGTCAGGCGCTGGGCAATATCGGCCAGGTGGCGACCACCACGGCCGAGCAGGCAGCGCAGCGCACCAAGACACTGGAAACGACGGTGCAGGGCCAGGCCCAGGCATTGCAAGCGGCAGCCGGCGTGGCCGTCGATCACCTGCGGCAGGCGCTGATCAAGCAGGCGCAGCAGATCGCCGATGTGGTGGCCGGCCTCGAGCAGCGCATGACCAGCCTGCCGGCAATGGCGGCCGGCCATGCCGACAAGCTGCGGGAAGCGGCCGAAGGCGCCACGGCGAAGCTCCATGCCCAGGCGGAGCAGCAGGGCGCGGCGCTGGCCGCGCTCGACGCCAAGCTCAGCGAGCGGCTGACCAGCCTGCAGCGCGTCTTCGGCGAACAGACCCAGGGCATCGCCCAGGCCGCGGGCTCCGCCGCGGCTACCGTATCCGCCAAGCTGAACCAGGAAGCGGCCGGCGTGCGCACGGCGTTCGAAGGCATTTTGACCTCGGGCGAAAGGCTGCAGCAGGCGCTGAAAGGCCAGAGCGACAATCTCGCCGGGCTGGTGGGCCAGGCCGAGGCGGCGCTTGCCGCCATGTCCGGCCAGTTCGACAGCCAGGCCGGCTCGGTGCGCAAGGCGCTTGATGACGGCGAGACGCGGGCCACCACGCTGCTCGACAATCTGCGGGAGGGCTTCGCGCGCTACGCCGCCAATCTCACTCTGGCGACCCAGGAAGCCACGGCGCGCGCCGGCACGCTGCAGGAAGCCGTCACCAAGGAGCGGACGGAGATCGCCCGGCTGGTCTCCCTGGCCGACGACCAGAGCTCGCCGCTGCGCTCGGCGCTGGACAAGCAGATGACGGAAGTCAGCACCATCGCCGCCCGCGTGACCCAGGAAACGACCTCCGTCGCCAACACCTTCCAGCTGGAAACCAAGCGCCTGGTCGAAGGCGCGCGCATGGCCGCCAACGAGGCGGCGAACCTGAAGTTCCTGCTGGAACGGCAGATCAAGGATCTGGCGGCGGTCGTCGACAATGCAGGTGAGCAGGCGGCGGCGCTGCAGCTCGCCACCGCCACCCAGGCGGAGCAGATCAAGACCGCGACCGAAACCGCGGTGCAGCGGTCCCAGTCGATCGCCACGGCAGTGCAGCAGGGCGTTGTCGGCATGGAGCAGGTGATCGCCGATACCGAACTGCGGCTCGGCGCGGCGGCGGAGAATTGGAAGGCGGGCTCGGGCGAGATCGCCGCCACCACCAACGGCGCGATGCAGAAGGTGGACATCGTGATCAGAGCGCTGCGCACCCAGGCCGAGGAGATCGGCCTTGCCGCGACCCAAGGCAGCGGCCGCATTGAAGAACTGCGCTCGGCCGTGCGCGGGCTGGTCGGCGAGGTGGCCAGTGTCGCCGGCGAGGCGACGCGGCAGGCGACGCAACTTGCCCGCGACGCCGAAACGGATTCATCGTCGCTGCTGCAGACCCTGCGGGATACGCTGGCCGAGATCGGCACGGTCAAGACCGCTATCGGCCGCGAGATGGGCGATCTCGCCAAGATCGCCGGCGAGGTGCGCACGGTCGCCACCACATTCCGCGATGGCGTTGCCGGCCCGGTGCGCGAGCTCACGGGATCTCTGGCGGCGGCGCGGACCGACGGCGAGGCGGCGCGCGAGGAACTGCGCAACCAGGCGGCCGATCTGGCCCAGGTGGCCGATCAGGTGGGCCAGCGCCTGAGCGAGATCGGCGCGCTCATCGACTCCCGCGCCGAGACCCTGGTCTCGTCTGCCGACAAGGCCCTGGCGCGCGCCAGCGAGCTGGGCACGGTGTTCGAGCGCCAGTCGCAGCTGCTCGGCAGCTCGGTCAAGGAAGCGGCTGTCGCCGCCGAGGAACTGGTCACCAAGCTGCGCACCGAAGGCGACAACCTGACGAAGACCGCGCAGAACGCTGTCGAGCAGACCGCCAACATCCAGCAGCGCCAGCAGCGCACGGTGCGCGATCAGTTCCTGCGCCAGGCTTCCACCATGATCGACGAGCTCAACGGCCTTGCGCTCGACATCCACCAGCTCCTGGACTCGGACATCCCCGAGGAGATCTGGAAGAACTTCCGCGCCGGCGACCGCTCGGTGTTCGCGCGGCGCCTGTTCCGCCTCAAGGACAGCTACACCATTCCGGCGATCGAGCAGCGCTACGAGCAGGACGACCGCTTCCGCGACATGGTCTCGCGTTACCTCAGCAAGTTCGAGGAGCTGTTGCGCGAAGCCAACGCCGCCGACCAGGAAAGCCTGCTCAACGCCACCTTCATCACCGCCGATGTGGGCAAGCTGTACCTGGTGCTGCAGCGCAGCCTGGAGCGCGCGGGGCATAAGCGGGCGGGGTAGTGGTATTGGTGGCCAGGACTATTCCTCCGGCCAGACATTCCCAACTCTTGTCATCCCGGAAACCGCGCTTCAGCGCGGTTATCCGGGACCCATGAACTCGGGCCAAACCAACTTGTGCCAATAGCTTCCGGAAGCTGCCGGCAAACGCTGCGTGTGATCCTCACGCACCGAACCGCCGGTTGCGACTACTCGACACCGTCCGAGTTCATGGGTCCCGGGTCTTGTCGCTGACGCGACAAGCCCGGGATGACAATCGGGGCAACCCGTCACCCCGCCTGAAACGCCGCGATTGCCGACAGGAACTCCGCGCCATAGCGCTTGAGCTTTGACTCGCCGACACCGGGGATCAGCGCCAGGCTTTCCAGGTTTCGCGGATTCGTGGTGGCCATGGCCACCAGTGTGCTGTCGTGGAAGATGACATAGGGCGGCACGCCCTGGGCCTTGGCCAGCGCCAAGCGCTTGGCGCGGAGCAAATCGAACAGGGCCTGGCCCGCCGGGCTGATGTCGATCGTCGCCGCGGCCTTCCGGGCCTTGCGCGGCCGTTTTTCCCGCAGCGTATCGCGATGCAGCTCCACGCGGCGCTCGCCGCGCAGGACGTCGCGGCAATCCTCGCCCAGATGCAGGCCGCCATGGCCGTCCATATCCACTTCCAGGAATCCGTGCGCCGCAAGCTGACGGAACACCGAGCGCCACTCCGCCACGGACAGCTCCTTGCCGATGCCATAGGTGCTGAGATTGTCATGGCCGAACTTCTGTACCTTCTCGCTGTCAGTGCCGCGCAGCACGTCGATGACATGCAGCGCGCCAAAGCGCTGGCCGGTGCGGTAGACGCAGGACAGCGCCTTTCGCGCCAGTTCGGTGCCGTCGAAGCTTTCCACCGGCTCGAGGCAGGTGTCGCAATTGCCGCAACGGCCCTCGGGCGATTCGCCGAAATAGCTCAGCAGTACCTGGCGGCGGCATTGCGTCGTCTCGCAGAAGCCGATCAGCGCCTCAAGCTTGCGCCGCTCGATCTGCTTCTGCGCTTCCGGCGCTTCCGAGCCGGCGACGAGCTGGCGGATCTTGGTCACGTCTTCCAGGCCGTAGAGCATGACAGCGTCGGACGGCAGCCCGTCGCGCCCGGCCCGGCCGGTCTCCTGGTAATAGGCCTCCAGGCTCTTCGGCAAATCGAGATGCACGACGAAGCGCACATCTGGCTTATCGATGCCCATGCCGAAGGCGATGGTGGCGACGACGATGACGCCGTCGTCCTTGATGAAGCGGTCCTGGTGACGGTCGCGCACCGCCTTGTCGAGGCCTGCATGATAGGGCAGTGCCGGCCAGCCGCGGTCCGCCAGCGCCTGGGCCACCCGCTCGACCGATTTGCGGGTCATGCAATAGACGATGCCGGCCTCGCCCTTGTGGCTTTCGATGATTTCCAGCAGCTGGCCGCGCTCGTCGGTCTTCGGCGGCACGCGATACCGGATGTTCGGCCGGTCGAAACCGGCGACGAAGACGCGGCCTTTCTCAAGCTGCAGCCGTTCCTGGATATCCCGGCGCGTCGGCGCGTCGGCGGTCGCGGTCAGGGCGATGCGCGGCACAGCGGGAAAGCGCTCATGCAGCACCGTCAGCTTCAGATATTCCGGCCGGAAGTCGTGCCCCCATTGCGACACGCAATGGGCCTCATCGATGGCGAACAGCGCCAGCTTGCAGCGGTCGAGCAGGGCGAGGAACGAATCGGTCAGCAGCCGCTCCGGCGCCACATAGACGATGTCGATCTCGCCCGCCGCCATCTGCCGCTCGATCTGCACCGCCGCACTGAAGGCGATGGAGGAATTCAGCGCTGCCGCCTTGACG
Source organism: uncultured Alphaproteobacteria bacterium (assembly GCA_963810485.1). Lineage (GTDB taxonomy): Bacteria > Pseudomonadota > Alphaproteobacteria > Dongiales > Dongiaceae > DATKFM01. Next base: position 667,845 of record CAWENQ010000004.1, on the reverse strand, counting down.
CCGAGCTGCTTCAGCGCCTCGACCTGGTCCCGCATCAGCGCGATCAGCGGCGACACCACCACGGTCACGCCCTCGCGGCACAGCGCCGGGATCTGATAGCAGAGCGACTTCCCGCCGCCGGTCGGCATCAGCACCATCGCATCGCCGCCGCCGACCACATGCTCGATGATTTCGGCCTGATGGCCGCGGAAAGAATCGAAACCGAAGATGGTGCGGAGGATTTTGGCGGGCTGGCGGGACATGAGCCCTTCTAGCTGCCGATTCTAACCCTGCCAATGGGCGTCATCGCTGGGAACGGTGGATATGAATCTTGCAGGGACGATCGCCAGTCGCCCCTACGGGCCGTTCTCTATTCTCGAACTCGGGAGCCGGTGAAATCATTGATATTCCAGGGCAAGGACCATAATTCGGCGTTGGCCCCGGACGATCCGCATTGTGTTTCCGCGTTCCGTGCCTAGGTTATGAACATATACCGTCGACGCAATGATTCTTCGGAGTTTCACCTATGGCCTCCATGGCTGGCGGCGCCCCCGATAAGGCCGCGCCGCTCCCGGGCGCGCGGCGCGCCGCGTTGCGCCAACTGCTGCCGTACCTCTGGCCCGCCGGTGCCTGGGATTTGCGGATCCGCGTGGTGTTGGCGCTGGTGTGCTTGGCCATCGCCAAGTTTGCCAATGTCATCATTCCCCTGATCTTCAAGGGCATGGTGGATGCGCTGACGGTGAAGCCGGGGTCGGCGGCGGTGACGGTGCTTGCCGTGCCGGTCATGCTGCTGCTGGCCTATGGCGCGGCGCGCATCTCGACCCAGGCCTTCGCGGAACTGCGGGACGGCATCTTCGTCAAGGTGGCGCAGCGGGCGATCCGCCGCGTCGCGCTGCAGACCTTCGAACATCTGCACAGCCTTTCGTTGCGCTTCCATCTGGAACGGCAGACCGGCGGCCTGTCCCGTATCGTCGAGCGCGGCGCCAAGGGCATCGAGTTCTTCCTGTTCTTCGTGCTGTTCAACGTGCTGCCGACGTTGGTGGAGATCGCCCTGGTCTGCGGCATCCTCTGGGGCCTGTATAATTTCTGGTTCGCGCTGGTCACCTTCGTCACCATCGCCGGCTATGTCGCCTATACGCTAACGGTCACGGAATGGCGCATCAAATACCGCCGCTACATGAACCAGGCGGACGAGGAGGCGAACACCAAGGCGATCGACAGCCTGCTGAACTACGAGACGGTGAAATACTTCAACAACGAGGGCCACGAATCGCGCCGCTATGACGTGGCGCTGCAGGCCTACGAGAAAGCCGGCATCAAGAGCCGCGTCACGCTCTCGGTGCTCAATACCGGCCAGGCCTTTATCATCGCCGTCGGCGTGACGCTGATCATGGCGCTAGCGGCCCGCGGCGTGGTGGCGGGCAATATGAGCATCGGCGATTTCGTGCTGGTGAACGCCTATCTGATCCAGCTCTATCTGCCGCTGAATTTCCTCGGCACGGTCTATCGCGAAATCCGCCAGTCATTGATCGACATGGAGAAGATGTTCTCCCTGATGATTGTGCCGGTGGAGATTCAGGACCGCGCCGGCGCGCCGCCGCTCAAGGTCGATCGCGCCGGGATTGTGTTCGATAACGTGATGTTCGGCTATGACGACCGCCGGCCGATCCTGAAGGGCGTGTCATTCGCCGTGCCGCCGGGGAAGACCGTGGCCATCGTCGGCCCCAGCGGCGCCGGCAAATCCACCATCTCGCGCCTGCTGTTCCGCTTCTACGACGTCAACGAGGGCAGCATCGCCATCGACGGCCAGGATCTGCGGGACGTACAGCAATCATCCCTGCGCGCCGCCATCGGCATCGTTCCCCAGGACACCGTGCTGTTCAACGACACGGTCTACTACAACATCGCCTATGGCCGTCCCTTGGCAACGCGGGAGGAGGTGGAGGAAGCGGCCAGGCTGGCGCGCATCCACGATTTCGTCAGCGGGTTGCCCGACGGCTACAAGACCATGGTAGGCGAGCGCGGGCTGAAACTCTCCGGCGGCGAAAAGCAGCGCGTGGCCATTGCCCGCACCATCCTAAAGCATCCGGCGATCCTGCTATTCGACGAAGCCACCTCGGCGCTGGACACCCACACCGAGAAAGAGATCCAGAAGAGCCTGCGCGAGGTCTCCGCCGACCGCACCACGCTGGTCATCGCCCACCGGCTCTCCACGGTGATCCATGCCGACGAGATCATCGTGCTGGAAGACGGCCGCATCGTCGAACGCGGCCGCCACGGCGACCTCCTGGCCAAGGCCGGCAAATACGCCGCCATGTGGGCCAAGCAGCAGGAAGCGGTGGCGAAGGACGGCGCGAAGCTGGAAACGGTGGCGGCGCGCTAAGCGCCTAGCCGCAGCCCTCGACAAAGCCGACGCCGGGCAGGACGCCGGCGCGGTATTTCAGGACCTTCTTGCCGTCGGTCTCGAAGATGATCTGGTAGTTGAACCGCGTGTCGACGACGATGTCGTGCTTCGTGTCGTCATACTTGTTGGGGAAGACTTTCGCGCGGTCGCCATACACCCGGAGAACATCGTCTTCGTACCAGCCGACCCGCGCGCCTTGGTCCGTCAGGTAGCCGTCGACCAGGATATCGACGCGCGCCACCCGGTCATTGACCAGCATGAAGGTGAACTGCTCCGGCCGGCCCTCGGGATAGACCATGACGCATTCCAGCGACGCGGCCGAATCACCGCCGAACGAATCCAAGGGCTCGGGAAACGCTGCTCTTGCCTCCGCCAGCGTCATGCCGATGCGCACCCTGCAGAATCCGGTGTCGCTGACCACGCCGCAGGCCTGCACCAGGCGGGGATCGGCGGTTGCTGCCTCTTCGCTCGGTGCCTGTTTCGCCTGATCCCCCGAGCAAGCCGTCAGAAGAAGAGCTGATAGCATGGGAACAAGACTTCGGATCGGCTTGGCCACGGGTTGCTCCCTGATGATTGGATTTTGCACCGCCGCGAGACTGACGGCAGCCATTAGAACACGATTCTGCGGCCAAGGTTGCCGCTAAATCCTGGCGAATTGCTCCAGCATGACCCGGTAGTAGGGCAGGTCGCGGACGGTAACGCCGGTGACCTTGCCGCTGTCGTCCCAGCGGCGCAGGCGCACGGCGGACTCCAGATGCGGCGAGGCGGCGAAGGCGCGGACCTCGTCGTCCGACATCGGCCCGCCCTGCTGCGACAGCGTGTAGACGGAGGCGGCTGATAACTTGTCGAAGTAATCCTCCTCCACGGCGCAGAGATAGCGCTTGGCCGTCACATGCAGCCGTACCGGCTCGCTGATCTCCGGCGGGAAACGCTTGGCCAGCCACTCGCCGCCCGAGCGGTCATGCTTGTGATAGCCGAAGCTGTCGTCCGTCGGCTGCAGGAAATGGCCGACATCATGGAGCAGCGCCGCGATCACCAGCGCCTCGCCGGCGCCTTGCGACTCCGCCAGCGCCGCCGCCTGCAGCATATGGGCCAGCATGGTCACGCCTTCGCCATAGGACTCGTTGCCATGCTCGGCGAACAGCGTCTCGATCTCCGTGACGACGCCGGTCAAAGCCGAGCCTCCAGCGCCCGCAGCTTGCTCAGCAGGCTGTCCTTGTCGGCATAGGCACCCTGCAGATGGCGGCGGCCGCTGCCGAAGCCGCGGCGGCCATGGAGCACCCGGCGGTTGTCGACGATGAAGAGTTCGCCGACCTTGAGCCGGAACCCGGCGGTGGCCTGGGGATCGTGCAACAGCCGGCCGAAGAGGCGATAGGCGCGGTAATAGGGGATCACCAGCTCTTCCGGCAGATCCAGCGGTGCTGCCGAGCGGTTGTTGTAGCGCACGGCATAGAGCGCACCTTCGCTGTCCAGCTCGATTAGCGGCGATTCCGCCTGCAGATCAACCTGGCGCCCGCCCTCGCCATCCTCGACATAACGGAACGGCACCGCGTGGCGGGTCAGCAGTTCGAAATCCTCCGGCGATTCCCGCCGCAGACGCTCGGCGGCATTGAAGCCGTCGACCACCACAGACTCGCCGCCTTCGCTGGCCTGCGCCAGGCAATGCAGGAGCTGCAACTGCGGCACGGGATCGCGATAGGGATTGTCGGTATGGTTGCCCAGCGCCAGGCCGGTGAAAGCGAGGTTGGTCGGCTGCTCCACCGATACCACGTCGAACAGCTTGCCATAGTTGGTCTCCCGCACATAGCCGAAGAGCGAGATCACCTGCAGCACCGTTCCGGGTTCCGTCGGCACATCGGTCAGCAGCGAGAAGCCGTAGGCGCGCACATCGGCCAACCAGCTGGCCAGCGCCCGTTCATTCCCAGCAACATCGCGATAGCTGGCGGTCGGCAATCGCTGCGCCAGAGACTTGTCCCAAAGTTGCGGCGGGCGCCGTCGCTCGGCCCGCGACGCCGGATCCAGCGCATATTCGCGCAGCCAGCCGGCGCCATAGGTCAGCGCCGCATTCGCCGGCGCCAGTGTCACGGTGACGTCGCCGGTTTCGGTCAGTGCGGCGGCAGCGATCCGCGGCTCCTCCGGCAGTTCGGCGATGTCGAACAGCCGCTGGCCCAGCGGGCCATGGCGTCCATCGGGCCGGTTGTCCAGCAGCCAGATGGCGGCGAAGCGGCTCTGCCGGCCATCGGACCAACCGAGGGTCAGCTCCTGCTCGCTGTAGCGCAGGGCGGCGATGTGCGGCTGCCCCGCCGGCGCTGCTGTCTTTACGGATTCGTTTCCGGCCATGAACTCCCAACTCCCGGCGATGCAGCCATCAGGGGCCGCCATGATTACAATAGAATTATCGCAGAATCAGGTGGGAAATGCTTGTTTCGGCGCGGCGTTTTATCCCGGGCCGACGCCGTCCGAGGGTCGGATTCGGAACGGCCAGCTCCAGCCGTCATCACCGGGGAACTGGAGGGCGGTCCAAGCCGTTTCATTGAGATAATTTTGTGATCGGCAAGGCTGTCGGACACTAAGTCTCTGTGGGAACACATACCCGAAACCTTAACTTTCCCTGCCACTCAGAGAACAGATACCCACCGCCGCTCGTTGTTGCAGTGTACCCGGCTACGGCATGCCGCTTTGGCCAAAAATAGGGGAGCGCTCGATGATCCAGAACCTGCAGAAGATCGCAATTCAGCCCGGATGTCGTGGACAGCAGGGGCGTTCGCGCCAGACAACGCTGACAGCGACGGTCGCATTGGCGGCCGTTCTCGCCCTCCTGCCTGTCCATTTCGACCGGGATAGCTTCCAGCCGGAGGCTCAAAACGCCTGGGCCGGCAAGAGCAATGGCCATGCCAACGGTCATGGCAGCAACAGCGGAAACGGCAACAGTAACAGCAGTGCAGGCGACGCGAAGAGCAGTGAAAGCGAAGCCGGGGATACAGGCGAAGCCGGCAGCGGTGTGGCCGCGAATGGCAGCAGCGGAGGTCCGTCGAAATCCGTCGCCAAGGCAAAATCAGTTTCGGTGGCCGAGATTGATGACGAAACAACCTTACGGTCGGTGGCAGTAGCCACCAGCAAGTCCAAGATCACCTACAGCCATCATGGGACGGTTGCGACCTTGACCACGAACACGCGGACCAAGACCCGCACGACCGCGCATACCGAAGGCGCGGGCGCTCCGACAATCGCCAAATCCGATGCACGGTCGAAGACGAAAACCGTCGTCGACATTTCTGAGGAGGCTGAAGCCCCGTCGACAGCCACGGCCGCCTCCGCTGAAGTGGCAACATCGGCCGGCGAAACAGGCGGCAGCGCGGTCGCTGGCGCCAATGCGGTAGCCTCAATAACCGGGGCCGATACTTCGGCAATTGGCGAATCCGAAGCGCAATCCTCAACATCCGTGAATCCCGACAACGACTTTACCGTGGCGGATGCCGGGTCATCCGCCACGGCGGATGTTCAGGTCAGCGGCGATGTGATTGCTGCCGAAGCACATGCCGATAGCAACTCCAAGGTTAGAGATACTTTAGCCGAGGCGGGCCTGTCTGAAGAGGTGCCGCCGACACCATAGTCTCTGCGCCAGGGCTGAGAGGTTTGGGCCGATCCAGGTTCGCTCAGGCCTCTCAATCCTGCATTCCGATGACCTGCTGACGCAGGCATCCGGAGTATGGTCGACAAGGATTCCCTGCGGTACGCTGGTTGCGAATTGCCGCGCCCTGCGCAATCCATGGGATCTCCCGGCCAGCGATCGTATCAATGACAAAGCGGCCTACCGCAACATCGACGAGCGAGGACCACGCCGCCGCCATCATCGGCGGCGACCGGCGGGCGCTGGCGCGGGCGATCACGATGATCGAATCCCAGCGGGCCGATCATCGTGCCGATGCGGCGACGCTGCTGGACCGCCTGCTGCCGGCCAGCGGCAAGTCGGTGCGGCTCGGCATCTCCGGGCCGCCGGGTGTCGGCAAGTCCACCTTCATCGAGAATTTCGGGCTGCACGTCATCGGCGAAGACCACCGGCTGGCGGTGCTGGCGATCGACCCGTCCTCGAAGATCGGCGGCGGCTCGATCCTCGGCGACAAGACCCGCATGGCCGAGCTGGCGAAGGATCCGTCGGCCTTCATCCGGCCGTCGCCCGCCGGCGACACGTTGGGAGGCGTGGCCCGTCGCACCCGCGACGCCATCGTCGCCGTGGAGGCCGCCGGCTTCGACGTGGTGGTCGTGGAGACCGTCGGCGTCGGCCAGTCGGAAACCGCCGTGGCCGAGATGGTGGACATGTTCCTGCTGCTGCTGCCACCCGCCGGCGGCGACGAATTGCAGGGCGTGAAGCGCGGCATTGTCGAATTGGCCGATCTCATTCTCGTCAACAAGGCCGATGGCGATCTGCAGGCCGCGGCCGGCCGCACGGCGTCAGACTATTCCCACGCGATCCGGCTGCTGCGTGCGGCCACGCCAGGCTGGACGCCGGAAGTGCGGCAGATCTCGGCGCTGACGGGCGCTGGCATCGACGATGTCTGGCAACTGGTCCTGCGGTTCAAGTCGGCAATCGCGGTGTCCGGGCTGCTGGCGCGGCGGCGGTCGGAGCAGGCGAAATCCGCTCTGTGGAACGAGCTGTCCGACAGCCTGTTGACGGCGCTGCGGGCCGATGCCGCCATAGCCCAGAAGCTGGCGGACTACGAGGTCCAGGTAGCGGCAGGACGGCTGTCGACCGCCCGGGCGGCCCAGGATTTGCTAAACCGCTTCCTCGGGCGCGGATGACCGCTTTTGTCGGGTTAACTATTTGATAAGACTTATTTTATTCCGTGGATCGGCGGTAGCCCGCGCTTAGCCCTGCCCTTGACGCCGCCCGGCCGGTAGCCTAGAAACCCCGGCCTGCGGGGCGCTGGTCGCCCCGCTCCCTATTTACCGATCGAGGATACGAAGATGGCGCGGCGATGCGACATTACCGGCAAGGGCGTTCAGTATGGCCACAATGTCAGCCATGCGAACAACAAGACGCAGAAGCGCTTTATGCCGAACCTGCAATCGACCCGGCTGCTGAGCGATGCGCTCGGCCTGCAGGTGCGCCTGCGTCTGACCGTGAGCGCGATCCGCACCATCGAGCATAGCGGCGGCCTCGATGCCTATCTGCTGAAGACCTCGAATATCAAGCTGCCGGTCGAGGCGCGCCGGTTGAAGCATAGAATCGAAAAAGCGATGGCGCGCACCGCCGCCTGAAGCGCCCATCGGTTCAGAAGACGACGAAGCCCGCGGCCCGCCGCGGGCTTCTTGCATTAGGGGGACAGGAATAGCCGATGAACGAATGGCCCGCCCAGTTTGTGGCGTTGCTCAACGGCCTGCCGCCCGAACTGGTCCTCATTATCGATGTCCTCGTGTGCAATCTCGGCGTGCTGTTCATGCTCCGGTTGTTCGGCAAGCATGGCCTCTTCGCCTTCATCGTCGTGGCCATTCTGACTGCCAACATCCAGGTGTTGAAAGTCGTCAAGTTTGGCATCTATACCGACCCGGTGGCGTTGGGCACGGTCGTATTCACCGCCAGCTTCTTTGCCACTGACTGCCTGACTGAGTTCTACGGCCGAGCGACGGCAAGGCGCGGCATTATGCTGGGCTTCGCGGCCTATCTGCTGGCGACGGTGTTCGCGCTGATCGGCATGGGCTATCCGCCGTTGACTCCGGAGCAGGCGGGCGAAGGCTCTGCCTGGGCGCTGCCGTTCCATGAGCATATCGTTGCCCTGTTTCTGCCCGCACCTGCGTTTTTCGTCGCTGGCATGACCGCTTACCTGCTCAGCCAGTTCAACGATATGTGGATATTCCTGCTGTTGCGCCGGCTGACTCATGCGCGCCAACTGTGGCTGCGAACCACCGGTTCCACGGCAGTGTCGGCGCTGATCGACAACACGGTGTTCAGCCTGCTGGCCTTCAAGGTGCTGGCGCCGACGCCGGTGCCGTGGGGTCAGTTGATCTTTACCTATATCCTCGGCACCTATTTGCTGCGACTGGCGCTCGCCTTCCTGGAGTCGCCATTCATGTATCTGGCGCGGCGCTGCCTGCCGCCCGATGATCGGCCGGCCTACCGGGCGACGCTGTAGAGAACATTCGTGACCGACTATCCCGGCTTCTCATTCGACATTACCGCCCGCGATCCCGCCGGCAGCCGGGCGCGCACCGGCCGCTATGAGACGCCCCATGGGACGTTCGACACGCCGGCCTTCATCTTCTGCGGCACCAAGGCGGCGGTGAAGGCGGTGACGCCGGCGCAGGTGAAGGAAGCCGGCACCAGCATCATCCTCTCCAACACCTATCACTTGATGCTACAGCCCGGCGCCGACCTGGTGGCGCGGATGGGCGGCCTGCACAAATTCATGGGCTGGGACGGGCCCATGCTGACGGATTCCGGCGGCTTCCAGGTGTTCAGCCTGGGGCACGGATCGGTAGCGTCGGAGATCAAGGGCAGCCGCGACAACGCCCGGCCGCCGACGCTGATCAAAGTCACAGAGGAGGGGGCGGAGTTCCGCTCCTATATCGATGGCTCGCGCCACTCCCTGACGCCGGAAAGCTCGATAGAGATCCAGCAGAAGCTGGGCGCGGACCTGATCGTCGCGTTCGACGAATGCACGGCTTTCCACGACAGCCGCGACTACACCGCCAAATCCATGGAACTGACCCACCGCTGGGCCAAGCGCTGCCTCACTGCCTTCGAGCGCGGCCAGGAGAAGCTCGCGCTCGCCCGCCGCCAGGCGCTCTACGGCATCGTCCAGGGCGGTGTCTATTCCGATCTGCGCCAAGTCTCGGCGGAGTTCATCGACGCACAGTCTTTCTTCGGTTTGGCTGTCGGCGGCTCTCTGGGTGGCAGCAAGGGCCAGATGCGCGAGGTCGTCGGCTACACGATGGCGCATCTGAAGGGGAGCCGCCCTGTGCATCTCCTGGGCATCGGCAGCTTCGCCGACATCATCGACAATGTGCAGCAGGGCATCGACACCTTCGACTGCGTGGCGCCCACGCGTATGGCCCGCCATGGCGGCGCGCTGCTGCCGGGCGAGCCGGGTGAGCGCATCAATCTGCGCAACGCCCAATTTCGCGAAGATACAGGCCCGCTCGATCCCGGCTGCGGTTGCCATTCCTGCCGCAACTTCTCCCGCGGCTATGTCCATCACCTGCTGAAGGCGGGCGAGGGACTGGCCGGGCAGATCATCTCCATCCACAACATCGCGGTCATGAACCGCCTGATGGCCGAAGTCCGCGCGGCGATCGCCGGCGGCACCTTGGCGGAGCTGCGCCGGCGCTGGGTAGTGGATTAGAGAGATACAGTCCCCTCGCCCGCGGAGCGGGAGAGGGTGCGCAATATTCGCGTCCAGCGAATATTGCGCGGGTGAGGGCGAGGCGCACGAGCCACTCCGACTTCGCACACAACATTCCGGCAGCGGTTCTAGTGCCGCCTGAAAGTTCGGCGTGGCCCCTCACCGGTGCCATCCGCTGAACGCGGATGTCACCTGCCTCTCCCCGCTTCGCGGGGCGAGGCGACAAGCCTTTGCGTCGCTTCCTGCGTCCATGTCATAATCACCCATCACCATTGTCAATAATGCCATCTGTCTTGTACGGTGGATTTCAGCCAGTTTCCCGCTCCCCCAACACAACTCGGAGTGAGAGTGATGAAACGTTATGTGATCGAACGCGACCTGCCCGGCGTCGGCGGCATGAATCGCGATCAGCTCAAAGGCGCTGCCGCGACGTCGAACAGCGCGCTGGCGAAGCTCGCGGGCAAGGCGCAGTGGGAGCATTCCTACGTGGTGGATGACAAGACCTTCTGCATCTACCTCGCCGACAGCGAAGCGTCGGTGCGCGAGCATGCAAAGCTGAGCGGCTTCCCGGCCACCAAGGTCACGGAAGTGCGCAACGTCATCGATCCGCTGACGGCGAATTCCTGATGCTGCGGCGCCGCCTGGCCGGCGAGGCCGGCGGCGCCGGCAACCCGTACAGACCGTAAAGACTGGGAAGCCACGGCGATGATAGATATCGGCAAAGCAGCATCCGGACAGTTCTGCTGGGTCGATCTGGCCGCGACCGACGCCGATAGCGCGAAGGCGTTTTATGGACGTTTGCTGGGTTGGTCATCAGCCGAACTCTCGGTGAATGGCGGCAGTTTCACCCGCCTGCAACTTCTCGGGCAGGATGTCGGGTCGCTCTATCAGATGCGGCAGGCTCATGTCGCCGATGGCGTGCCGTCCCATTGGACGCCCTATATCCGCGTCAACGATGTGGACACGGTTGCCCGGCGCGCTGCCTCGATCGGCGGCAAGGTCCTGGTGCAGCCTTTCGATGTCGAGGGTGTGGCGCGGATTGCGCTCATCCTGGATTCGGTCGGCGCCCATGTCGGTTTGTGGGAGTCGTTGAGAGGGAACTCGCAGGAGAATGCCCATGGCTAGAAAATCCGGCGCCAATGTCCGACAGGGCCGCGGAAACAAGCGTACGCCCGCCGGAAAAGTGGACAACAGAGTGCTCGACGTCACGGTCGTCCTTCTGGAAGACGGCTATGCCTCAACCGCCATCGGGCCGATCGAGGTCTTTCATTCCGCCGGCTTGCTGTGGAACTGGCTTCACGGCGAAACACAGCAACCGCGCTTCCGGGTGCGGGTCGCCTCGATCGACGGCGGCAAGGTCAACAGCCTCTGTTCGGTGGGCCTGACGCCGGAGTTCGCGCTGCGCGACATCAAGCGGACCGACATCATCATCCTTCCGGCGTCCGGTTGGGACATGCGCGATCGGATCGCGCAACACACGCCGCTGCTGTCCTGGTTGCGCGAGTGGCATGCCCGGGGCGCCTACATCGCCGGCATCTGCTCCGGCGTCGGGTTTCTTGCCGAATGCGGGCTGCTCGACGGCCGGCAGGCGACCACCCACTGGGCGCTGGCCGAGAATTTCCGCCAGCGCTATCCCAAGGTCCACTGGCGGCCCGAGCAATTCGTGACTGAGGATGGCCGCCTGCTCAGCAGCGGCGGCGTCTATGCCTCGATCGATCTCAGCCTGTACCTGGTGGAGAAGTTCTGCGGCCACGAGATCGCCCTGCAATGCGCCAAGTCCCTGCTGCTGAGCATGCCGCGCAGCCGGCAGTCAGGCTACGCCGTGGTGCCGTTGGCCCATCCCCATTCCGACGTCAAGATCAGGCAGAGCGAAGAGTATCTGCAGGAGCATTTCGCAGGCGGCGTATCCATCGACACCCTGGCCGACCGCGCCGGCATGGGGCCGCGCAATTTTATCCGCCGCTTCAAGGCCGCCACCGGCCGGTTGCCCGGCGCCTACATCCAGATGCTGCGGGTGTCCGCGGCCAAGGAAATGCTGGAGCATGGCGCGACATCAGTGCAGACGGTCTGCTCGAAGATCGGCTATGAGGACATCGCGTTCTTCCGCAGCCTGTTCAAGCGCCACACCGGCATGACGCCGGCGGAGTACCGGGAACGCTTTGCGCGGATGACCTTCGACCGCGGCGATCTCGCCGCCTGAGCCGGCGCCCGGGCCTCGTGGCGGTTACCGGCACGTTAGTGGCGCCGGGCATCGCCATCCTTCGCCGTTCATATCTGCGTGAGGCGCCAGCGCTGACCACCGCGGCACTTGATCCCGGCGGAAACCGCGCCAAACTCCGGTCAGACCCCATCAAATCCACGGAGGAAGAACATGACCCGCTTGGAGTCCGCCAAAGTCGCCCGCCGCACCATGGTCGCCGGCATCGCCGGCCTGCCGCTGGCCGCCATCCTGGCCGATCCGCGCCTCACCGCCATGGCTGCCGAGACCACGGAGATGGTGTCGATCAAGACCCCGAGCGGGCGCGACGTGAAGGCGGCGCTGGCGGTGCCCGCGGCGACCCCGGCGCCGACGGTGCTGCTGATCCACGAGTGGTGGGGCCTGAACGACGAGATCAAGACCATGGCCGCCGAGTTCGCCAAGGAGGGTTTCCTGGCGCTGGCGGTCGATCTCTATGACGGCAAGGTCGCCGCGGCGCCGGCCGATGCCGAGACCTACATGAAGGGCGTCGATTCCGCCCAGGCCGAGGAGACGCTGGCAAGCTGGATCGCCTGGCTCCGCGCCGACTCCCGCGGCAACGGCAAGGTGGGCACCATCGGCTGGTGCTTCGGCGGGGGCTGGTCGCTCAACGCCTCCATCACCACGCCCGTCGATGCGACGGTCATCTACTACGGCCGCGTCGAGCGCTCGGCCGACGATCTGAAGAAGCTGAAGGGCCCCGTGCTCGGCCAATTCGCCGAGCAGGACGGGTGGATCAACCCGGCGATGGTGCAGGGCTTCGAGGCCAACCTGAAGGCGGCGGGCAAGCCTGCGGAGATCTACAGCTACTCGGCTAACCACGCCTTCGCCAATCCGACCGGCGACAACTACGACAAGGAAGACGCCCAGACCGCCTGGGCGCGGACGCTGGAGTTCCTGCGGAAGAATTTGGCCTGAGCGTCTACGGCGTCTCCCGCTTCGCCTGACGAAGCGGGAGACACGCGCGATCTTTACGTCTGCTTAATCTTCACCACGAATTCTGTGCCCTCAGCGCCACAGCGCGAAAAGAATCTTCGCCGCCGGGGAAATTTCTTCTTGATTCTCAATTCAAGAATCATATTTTCTCGCCTCGAAGACGCACCCGCACGTGCCTATGGCCCCCGGGGGCGCCGGCAAGACTAACCGCCGGCTGCTGCTCAGGGTTATGCTACGACGTTAGGCGTCCTTTTGTGGATCGACCGGTATTGTCGCCGGCATCTTTGGAAGGAACCAGATAGCATGGCTTTGGCACTTCGGGCCTCGCGCCCGCGGACTCGCTCCCGCGCCATCTCCGACAGCGCCGATCACGCCGCGCCCTACAAGGCCGCGAACCGCAATGCCGTGACGAAGACCGGCGGCGCCAGCGGCGGCCCGGTGCTGCTGGTGGTGCAGAGCTGCCCGGTGACGCCGGTGGGCATCGTCGGGGAATTCGCGCAAGCGCGCGGCGCCACGCTGCGCACGGTACATATCCATCAGGGCCAGCGGCTGCCGCGCACCACGGCGGGCCTCGATGGCCTGATCATCCTCGGCGGCCCGATGCATGCGGGCGACGATGCCGGCTATCCCGCCTTCAAGAAGCTGCTGCCGCTGATCCGCCGCTTCCACCAGGAGGCAAAGCCGATCTTCGGCATCTGCCTGGGCGCCCAGCTCATCGCCCGCGCCTTCGACGGCCAGGTCTTCCCGTTCGGCGGTCTGGAGATCGGCTATCTGCCGCTGCGGCTAACGGCGGCTGGGCTGCGCGACCGGCTTATGGCCGGCATGGCGCCGGAGCAGCGGCTGATGCAGCTGCACCAGGACAGCTTCGACCTGCCGGAAGGGGCGGAGCTGCTGATGGCGAACGATACCTGCGCCCACCAGGCCTATCGCCTGGGCGAGACCACCTACGGCTTCCAGTTCCACCTGGAGGTGACCGAGCGCGATGCCCGCAACTTCCCGCGGGACTGCTGGGCCTCGGTGGAGACCCATTACGGAGAGCTGGCCGAAGCGGTGGAAACCCGGGTGGTGGCCGAAGTGGCGGCCCATTTCGCCGAGGGCTACGCCTTCACCGAGACGGTGACCGACCGCTGGATGGATCTGGTGGAAGAGCGCCGGCAGTCCATGCCGGCTGTGGCCGCGCCCGCGATGGGGCGCGCGCCGCTACGCCGCCGGGTCGCCTAGGGGCGGCTTGCGGCGCCAGGCCGAGTGCAGCAACGGCCATAGCACGGCGTGGCGGCGCTTGTCGGGAATCTCCAGGATCCGCTCCGCCAACACGCCGTCCCGGTCATTGGTGACGCCCAGTTCCAGCGCCAAAGGCAATAAGGTGCGATAGACGGCGGCGACCAGTTCCGCCGCCTCGGCCAGGGTGGTCTGCCGGGCATGGACGCGGCCGCCATCTGCGGTGGCGCCGGTGCCCGCGGCAAATAGGTTGCGCAGCTTCAGGCCCAGCCGGATGTCCCGGTCGGTCTGCGCCATGACCGCAAAGCAGATTCGCCGGAACTCGGCGAACAGCTCATGGTGCGGATGGATATCCAGCGGCGCCAGGTCGTAATCCTGCACCACCAAGCAGCCGCCGGGTTTCACCCACTCATACATGCGGCGCAGCGTGGCGGTGGGGTCGATCATGTGGAACAGCAGGAACCGGCCGAACACGATGTCGAAGAACTCCGGCGGGATTTCGTTGGTGCGGTTCACGTCGCCGCGCAGGAACGACACCTGCTGGTAGCCCTGGCGATGGAGGTCCAAGAGGGAGAACTGACCGGCGCGGCTGTTGCTGTCCAGGCCGACGACCTGTCCCCCAGCGCCGACGCGGTCGGCCATCAGGCGCAGCACCGTGCCGATGCCGCTGCCGACATCGAGGCAACGCATACCCGGCTCCAGGCCGACATCGGTGAGCACCTGGCTGGTGGCCGATTCCCAGCCCATGGCCTGATGGCGCAGGCAATCCAGTTCGCTCGCCATCTGCTGCATGGTGGTGCCGGCATCGCGGATATCCGCGGCGGTGATGGCGGTCCGCGCTATGCTGCCCGGCGGCTGTTCCGGCCTGGCTGGGTTACTCATGATCCCGTCGCTCCTGTCTCGCGTCCGTCCGGTGGACAGGCACTTCCTGCTTCTCGATGTCGCGCCGGCAAGGGGGCGCGGCTCATCCCTAAAAACAGTCAGCGGTCGGCTTTCATCCCTGGACGCGCGCAAGTGTGACGGCTGTCACACCTGCGGTTTCAAACCATTCTGATGGCTTGGATTAGAGACTCTTGCCGGGCACCCGCGTGACTGCGGTCACATTCGGGCGAGATATCGGCCGCTGGGCGTTTGCCGCCTTTGGCGACCGGATAAACCGGGGCGGCTGGGACTAGAGCGCGCCGCCGCTGGCGGCGATCTCCGGGGCGTAGAATTGCAGCAGCAGGGTCCGCTGTTGCGGGTTCTGGTTGTTGTCCGACATTAGGTAGATGTAGCGGCCGTCGGCGGCGGCCGGCCGCGTCGCGATACCTTCGAAATTGTCGACACTCAGGGGCAGGCGGAGGACTGCCAGCGTGTAACCGGCGACCGGACCGCCATCGAGTGCCCGCGGCAGAAGCGAAATCCTCGCAGCCGGGCCGTCCATTTCGTTATAGCGCCGCTCAAGCAAGACGAGGAAACGGTCGTCGAACGCGGCGATGTCGGTGGGCTCGAATCCATCGGAGCGCTCAATCGACACGCTCTGCCAGTCCGTTCCCTGCTGCCGCCAGCTGTGGCTGATGCCCGCTGCGCCGCCTTCGGCTACCAGCGTCAGCGCGCCATTATCATCGGCTAGCAGCGCCTCAACGCCGGAATTCTCCGGCAGCGCCGTGATCCCAGATGGCGCTTCGACTGCTGCGGCGCCGCCGCCGGGAATGCCATCCACCGACGCGTATCGCCACAGGCGATGATTGCGCTCGAAGGCGACGATGTAGGAACCGCCGGAGACAGCTGCAACCGCCTCCGCGTCGCTCCATTCCTTGCCGGAGACGGGTTGGCCCGTCTCGTCCAGCAACGGCTCGATTTGCGCTCCACCCACGCCGGTCAACTTGCCATCAGCGTCATGAGTCAATTCAAGCCGCAGCCAATGGCCGACATCAGAGACGGCAACGATGCGGCTGCCGTCATCGCTCATGACCATGCCGGAATAGCCGCCCCATTCTGGCACCGACGAAGTCAGTTCGAAACCAGCGACGAACTGCAGGCTGTCGACCTCAGTCTGTTGCGTGTCGGTGGGGTTGAGGGGCACCGGCGTTGCGGTGACGGTGATCTCGCCCGCCTGTGCCGGCAGGGCGAGGAGGACAGCGGCGGCTGCCTGGATGAGAATGCGCATGGCCGAAAGACTAACGCCGTGCTGTGACGAAACAATGGCGAAGCGAACAGCTTCTCAGTTCTTCAGGCGAAATTGCAGCAACAAGGTACGCTGTAGCATTCGCTGATTGTCATCCGATAAGACATAGATCAGCGTCGACCCATCCGGCGCCTGCCGCGCGGCGACCGCCTCGAAATTGTCGACACTGAGCGGCGCGGAGAGCAGGGCGAGTTCCTGCGGCTGCAACACGGCGCCCGGCTTCACGGCGGCGCCCTCGATCAGCGACAGCCGGTTGACGAATCCCTCCAGCATGCTGACGCGCCGCTCAAGCAGCAGGAGATCACCATCAGGCAGCAGCGCCAGATCGCTCGGCTCGAAGGATCCCATCGGCGCAAGGCGCAACTCCGCCCATGTGCCCCGGCGGCCGACCCAGCCGCGCCGGTCGCCGTCGTCAGTCACGCCGGATTCGCTGAGCAGCAGATACTCGCCAGAAGGCAGCCGCGCCATCGCTTCGATGCCGCCATTGCGGGGCAGCCTAGCAATGCCGGCGGGCGCACCGGCGACGACGGCGGGCTGCTCCAAGGCATGCCCCTCTGCCGGCTGCTTGTAGAGCCAAAGCCTGTGCTTGTTCTCGTAGGCCACCAGGAAATTGCCGTCGGGCAGGGTGGTGATGGACTCGGCATCGCCATACACTTTCTTCTTCGGCGGCTGGCCCTGCGTGTCCAGCAGCCAGCCGCTCTCCGCCCCCATAAAGCCGGTCAACCGCCCTGCCGAATCATGTTCCATCCCGATGCGATACCAGCGGCCGGTATCGGCGACAGCCGTCAGCAATTTCCCATCGGCGCTGACTACCATGCCGGAGAGCCCACCCCAATTCTCGCTCTCGCTGGATAGTTCATAGCCGGCAAGAAATTCCAGCGGCCCGACTGTGCGATGATCTGGATGCTGGTGATCGAGTTCGATCGATTGAGCCGAGAGGATCAGCGGGTCGGCAGCAACGGGACTGGCTAGAAGCGCCAGCGCCAAACCCGCAGCGGCAAACCTTGCGATCAAATGAAGCAGGCTACCGTCCCGCCGCGGCGCGCTGGAGTTGCGCGCGGGGTGTCCTGCGAGTCTGATGAACGGCCCCCGCCTTTTCCTCGAACAATTCCGCCAGTTTCTCCAGCATGGTGCCGCCGAGTTGCTCGGCGTCCACGATGGTGACCGCACGGCGATAGTACCGGGTGACGTCGTGGCCGATGCCGATGGCGATCAGCTCCACCGGCGAATGGGTCTCCACCCACTCGATGACTTCGCGCAGATGGCGCTCCAGGTAGTTGCCGGGATTTACCGACAGCGTCGAGTCGTCCACGGGGGCGCCGTCGGAGATCACCATCAGGATCTTGCGCTGCTCCGTCCGGCCGACCAGGCGGTTGTGGGCCCAGAGCAGCGCCTCGCCGTCGATGTTCTCCTTCAGGATGCCCTCCCGCAGCATCAACCCCAGGCTCTTGCGGGCGCGGCGCCAGGGGGCGTCGGCGGCCTTGTAGACGATGTGGCGGAGATCGTTGAGACGGCCCGGATTGGTGGGCTTGCCGGCGGCAATCCAGCGCTCGCGGGATTGGCCGCCCTTCCACATGCGGGTGGTGAAGCCCAGTACTTCCACCTTCACGCCGCAGCGTTCGAGAGTGCGCGCCAGGATGTCGGCGCTCATGGCGGCCACCGTGATCGGCCGGCCGCGCATGGAGCCGGAGTTGTCGATCAGCAGCGAGACCACGGTGTCGCGGAACTCCATGTCCTTCTCGCGCTTGAAGGACAGCGGCGTCATCGGATTGACCACGACGCGCGCCAGCCGCGCGCTATCCAGCAGGCCTTCCTCCAGGTCGAATTCCCAGGCGCGGGATTGCTGCGCCATCAGCCGCCGCTGCAGCCGGTTGGCCAACTTGGCGACGACCGCCTGCAGATGAGAGAGCTGCTGATCGAGCAATTGCCGCAGCCGCGTCAGCTCGTCGGCATCGCAAAGATCGATCGCTTCCACCACCTCGTCGAAATTTGTGGTGAAGGCATGATAGACGGGCTCGTTGCGCCGGTCGTCATAGGTGGGCGGGCGGCCGGGCTTGCCGGCCTGGTCTTCGCCTGCCTCGGCGTCCATGTCGGCCTGGGCCTGCGCCGAGTCCTCCGCGTCCTCGTCGCCGGCGTCGCCCTGTTCGCCTTCCATGGAGGCGAAGGTCTCCGCCGATTCCTTCTGGCCGCCTTCGCCCTTGCTCTTCTCGGGATCGTCCTGATCCTCGGTGTCCTGGTCCTCGGCGTCCTGCTGCGCCGGATCCATATCCTCGGCGGTGGCGTCCAGCTCCAGGTCGGACAGCAATTGCCGGGTCGCCTTGGCATAGGCGCTCTGGTCGTTGATCAGTTCGGCCATGCGGTCGAGATCGGCATTGACCCGGTCGCTGAGCTGCTCCCGCCAGAGCTCCACCAGCTTGCGTGCTTCCTTCGGCGGCTTGTCGCCGGTCAGGGCCTGGCGGGCCAGCAGGCGCATGACTTCCGACAGCGGCGCATCTTCGCGCTCGGCAATGCGGGCGAAGCCGCGCTGGCGGCAATGCTCCCGCAGCGCCGCGCCCAGATTGTCGCGCACGCCCACCATGGCGTTGGCGCCGATCGCCTCGACACGCGCCTGCTCGACGGCGTCGAAGATGGTGCGCGCCAGTTCGCTGCGCGGCGCCTCGCGGCTGTGAACGGTCTCGTTGTGGTAGCGCAGCTTGAGGGCGATGGCGTCGGACTCGCCGCGCACCTGCGCCACCTCATGGGACGGCAGGTCGTGGGACGGCAGGGGCAGCTTCGCCTCGCCGCCGAACAGGCCATGCTGGCCGGGCGCGAAGCTGACCGTCAGCTCGTTCTTGCGCGAGATGGCGCGCATGGTGGCGCCGGTAACGCGCTTGAACTCCTCGGTGCGGGATTCCTTGTCGGACATGGCGGGGTGAGCGTTGGATATGCGGGCGTGTTCTAAACCTGCCCTACACCAACTGCGCCTTGCCGTTGCCGGCCAGCTTCAGTTCCGCCCCCATGCAGCGCTGGTAGTACTCGGCGACCACCGGCCGCTCCAGTTCGTCGCACTTGTTGAGGAAGGTGACTTTGAATCCGAAACCGACATCGTTGAAGATGTTTGCGTTCTCCGCCCAGGTGATCACCGTCCGCGGCGACATCACCGTGGAGATATCGCCATTCACGAAACCGGCGCGGGTGAGATCGGCCAGCCGCACCATGGCGCCGATGGTCTTGCGCCCGGCCTCGGTGTCATAGCTGGGCGCCTTGGCCAGCACGATGTTGACCTCGTCGTCATGGGGCAGGTAGTTCAGCGTCGCCACGATGTTCCAGCGGTCCATCTGGCCCTGGTTGATCTGCTGGGTGCCGTGATAGAGGCCGGAGGTGTCGCCGAGGCCGACCGTGTTCGCGGTCGAAAACAGGCGGAACGCCGGATGGGGCCGGATCACCCGGTTCTGATCCAACAGCGTCAGCTTGCCTTCCACTTCCAGCACGCGCTGGATCACGAACATCACGTCGGGACGGCCGGCGTCATACTCGTCGAACACCAGCGCGGTAGGATTCTGCAGCGCCCAGGGCAGCAGGCCTTCGCGGTACTCGGTCACCTGCTTGCCGTCGCGCAGGACGATGGCGTCCTTGCCGACGAGATCGATGCGGCTGATATGGCTGTCCAGATTGACGCGGATGCAGGGCCAGTTGAGGCGCGCCGCGACCTGCTCGATATGGGTGGATTTCCCGGTGCCGTGATAGCCCTGGATCATGACGCGGCGGTTGTAGGCAAAGCCGGCCAGGATCGCGAGCGTGGTGTCATGGTCGAAGCGGTAGGCATCGTCCACATTGGGCACATGCTCGGCCGTCTGGCTGAAGGCCGGCACCTGCATGTCGCATTCGATGCCGAACGTCTGGGCCACGGAAATGGTGATATCGGGGACCGCCGGATTGTGGACCGGGGTGGAAGTCTGGGTTGCCATCTTGCTCTTTCTGGTCGCTGTCCTGCCGGGTGCGGGGCTCCGCCCATGGTCCGGCTGTTTGGGTCCGACAGGCTTGCTGGGAGGTTCCGCAGCCCCAGCCTGTCGCGGGGTAGGGAGGGAGGTCAAATCTTGGCTCGGCCTTTCAAGGCGCTATAGGCCAGATTGATCTCTTTTAGCCGTTCTTCGGCTTGCCTGTCGCCCCCGTTCGCATCGGGGTGAAAGCGCTTGGCGAGGTGCTTGTAGCGGGCCTTGATGGCCGGCCAATCGGCTTCGCCGTCCAGGCCCAATGTGTGCAGGGCCTTGCGCTCGGCCGCCGGGGCCTTGGGCGGGGGCGGGTTCTGCCGGTGACGGCGACCGTCGCTGGTCTCGCCCTCAGAGAATATCCCAAATACGTCATCGAATTCAATATTCACGCCGTCGGTGCCAGGGCTATTTTTGGGCCGGTGGACCTTGCCGAGGGAGTCGGTAGTCCATTCCCCCAGGCGCCAGGTCGGACGGTCCCAGCAGAGCGCCCGGCGGGTTTCCGCCTCTATGTCGTCGGCGCTCCAGCCGGCGCAATAATCCCAGGCGCGGTTGTACTCCCGCACATGGTCCAGGCAGAAGCGGTAATACTCGTTCAACCGCTGGGGCGATTTTGGCGCGCGATACAGTCCCTCGGCGGCGCAGGCGGGATGATCGCAGCGGCCGTCACGGCTGCCTTTGCCGGCAGCATCCTGCGGCATTCCTGGGGACGCGAAATCGGACATGCGGGGAATATGGCGGCTGACCGTCGGGGAGGCAAGCGAAGTGCGTTCATATCAGCATTGCAGCTTGCATAGGTGCAGAAGTCGTTTTCACCACAAAGTCACGAAGTGCAGGAAGCAAGTTGGGACGATCCGCCATCCGGCGAATTGTATGCAGACAGTTGCTTCAAGCTTCGTCGCCTTTGTGTCCTTTGTGACTTTGTGGTGAGACTCCAATCCTTATCACACACAGGACTATGAGCATGAACCTCGCTCCTGCTCTCGATTGCATTCTCGATTCGACGGTGAAGGGTCTGCCTCCTGCCGCCGGTACGACGCGGTTGTCCGACATCGGCGCGCGGGGGTGGAATCTTTTGAAAGGCGATCTGCCGCTGCCCGCCGCTGTCATCGAGCGCGACGCGCTGCATCACAATAGCAAGTGGATGCGCGGCTTTCTCGATCTGACGAAGGTGGGTTTCTCGCCCCACGGCAAGACCACCATGGCGCCGCAACTCTTCGATCTGCAACTTCGCGACGGCGCCTGGGCGATCACCGTAGCGACGATGCATCAGCTCAAGATCTGCCGCGCCTTCGGTATCGGCCGGGTGCTGATGGCCAATCAGCTCACGGGGTGCCTGGAGATCGATACTGTGCTTGATGAACTCGCATCCGATCCCGCCTTCGACTTCTACTGCCTCATCGATTTGCTGGAAGGCGTCGCTGTCCTGCGCGAAGCGGCGGCACGGCGCAAGATCGGCCGGCCCCTGCAGTTGCTGCTCGAAGGAGGAATAGCGGGCGGACGCACCGGCGCCCGCACGGTGGATCAAGCGCTCGCCGTCGCCCGCGCGGTGCGCGAGGCCGGTCCGCTGCTATCGCTCAGGGGAGTCGAAGGTTTCGAGGGGCTGATCGGCGGCGCCACGCCGCAAGAGCAGGACTCGAAAGTCGCCGCCTTCATCGATTTCCTGGTCGCCATCGCCCGCGCCTGCGCGGCGGAGGATCTGTTCGCGCCGGGACCGGTGATCCTCACCGCCGGTGGCTCTGCGTTTTTCGATCTGGCGGCGACGCGCCTGCATAACGAGCTCGGCGGCCGCGAGAGCCAGATCATCATCCGAAGCGGCTGCTATCTGACGCACGATTCCAAATCCTACCGCGAGCTGGTGGAGCGGCTGGTCGAGCGTCTTCCCGCCGCGCGCAAACTGGGCGAGGGGTTGAAGGCGGCGCTGTTCGTCTGGGCCTATGTGCAGTCGCGGCCGGAGCCGGGCAAGGTCATTGCTACCATGGGCAAGCGCGATGTCGGTTTTGACGTCACGCTCCCTGTGCTTGACCGCTGGTACAGGCCCGGCCTGCATACCGCGCCACAGCCGGTGAGCAAACTATCAGGCGACCACAAGGTGGCCGGGCTCAACGACCAGCATGCGCATATCGAGGTGCCCGATAACTCGCCGCTGCAGGTGGGCGACCGCCTTTGCTTCGGCGTGTCCCATCCCTGCACCACCTTCGATCGCTGGCAGCTCATCTATGAAGTCGATGCCGCGATGAATGTAGTGGGCGGTATCCGAACGTATTTTTAAGGGTCAGCTCCGCGGCGCCGCGGCGCGCGGTGTCAGCCGATGGATCGTGGCTGTTGACGGCCGGGAATTGCCATCGTTCGCCTTCTGGGTGGTGCCGAATGCAGGGGGCGCACTCAGCAGGCGGACGGCGGGGAAGCGCAAGGTGACAGTGGTGCCGTTGCTGCGGGCGCTATCGATCAGCAGTGCGCCGCCATGGAGCTGCATGAGCCCGGCCGCGACTGATAGGCCAAGGCCGACACCTTCATATTTGCGCGCCAGTCGGCTGTCCGCCTGTTGGAAGGGCTCCAGCACCTTCTCGAGCTGATCCCTGGGCATGCCGATGCCGTTGTCGGCGACCGACAGCAGGCAGTCGTCGGAGCCGTCGATATGAGCGCTAATCACGATTCGTCCATCGTCGCCGGTGAACTTCACTGCATTGGACAGCAGGTTGGCGAGGATCTGGCGGATCGCGCGCCCATCGGCGTTCAGGGAAATCGCCGGGCAGCGATTCTCGATCTCGATGCCCTTCTGCTTGGCGGCACCGGCGATTGTGCCGATCGCATCCGCGATGGTATCGACGAGCGCCACCGGAACTTCTTCCAGCTCGTAGCGGCTGCCTTCGATGCAGGCGAAATCGAGGATGCTGTTGACGGAATCGAGAAGCCGCATGCCCGAAGCATGAATGCCCGAGGCATAGGCGAGATAGTCCGCCTTGCCGATCGGGCCAAGCACCTGGCTCTTCAGCATCTCGGAGAAACCGATGATGGCGTTCAGCGGCGTGCGCAGCTCATGGCCCATATTGGCGATGAACTCGCTCTTGGCGCGGCCGGCGGCCACCGCCTGCTGCAGCGCCGCCTTCTGCGCGTCGGCGGCTCGTTTGCGTTCGGTGATGTCGCGGAAGGTCCAGACGGAGATTTCCCGTGACTTGCGGCGGCGCTCGAGCCGGTGACGGCTGCGCCGCAGCGGCGAGTTCCTGATCACCAGCTCCACGGCGATGCCCGATCCGTCGCCGCGCGCCAACTCGGCTTCGATGATCGGTTCCATTTGTTCACGAAGCTGGCGGCCATTGCGGAACAGGTCCAGGACCGGCTTTCCCAGCAGCGCTTCCGCCGACTGCACAAGCAAATGTGCGGCGGCAGGGTTGGCATGCTCGATGCGCCCGGCCTCGTCGACGATGACGATGCCGTCGAAACTGTCATCGAACATGGCCCGCATGACGGCGCCGCGATGAAGCAGGGCCATGCCCTTGTGGAAGATGCGCGCCGCCAGGGCATCGTTGCCCCACATCAAGGCGGTAACATAGGCCGCACTGGACATGAGTATCCACAGCACCACATCCAGGCTGAAGGGAAGGATGGTCTGCAGGCCGGCGCTGGCGGCAACCAGGGCGGCGGCGGCACCGGACAGGGCGAGCAAGCCGCGGCGCCAGGGCCAGCGGCTGAAGCGCGAACCTGCAATTACAGCCAGCAGGAGCGCGATGATCCAGGTGACGGCCGGGGAACTGCGCTGGATCATGCGGCCCTGCACGATCGACTCGTAAGCAAGGGCCTGCAGTGTCACGCCCGGCAGCGAGCGGTAGATCGGCACCGTCACATCGTCGCCGAGTTCGATGGCGGTGGCGCCGACCATGACAAACTTGCCGCGCAGCTCCTCGTCGTCCACCGTGCCGTTCAACACGTCGCTGAAGGACAGATGGGGGATGGACTCCGGGCGGATGCCGAAGTCCAGGTAGAAGCCATCGGAACTGGGCTGATCGATGGTGGCGAACGCCGCGCCCATCGAGAGATACAGGTTTCCATCCGATGTTTGGGTCAGGGCATAGCGGCGGACCAGGCCATCCGAGTCCGGCTGCAGATTGACCGACGCCAGCCGCGCTTGCTCGGTGAACCGGGGCAATGGCGCGGTATAGCGAAGCTGATCCTCCCGCCGTTCGAGCGATGCGTATTGCTTGAACACCGGCAGCACCACCGGCGGCTCCGCCCGCGCCAGCGCGCCGGCAAGGGCCGCGTCGCCATCCGGAGTCGAGGCAGAGCTGAAATCGATATCGAGGGCAATGCCACGCGCGCCTGCCCGCTGGAGGCGATCGATCAGCGCGGCATGGCGCTCGCGCGGCCAGGGCCAGACGCCCATGGCTTCGAGGCTCTTATTGTCGAGTTCGACGACAACGATGTCGCCGGTCGCCTGATGATCCGTGAGCCAGAACCGCAGCTCCATCAGCTTATGTTCGAGCGGCTCGATCCAGCCCAGGGCGGTGACGAGCAACGCCGTCAGAACCGCAATCGCCGCCGGGGCCGTGCCGCGCCTTTCGGCCAGCCTCCGGCAGGTCTCCGGCAGATTCAGGATGAGCCGCGTCATCTCGGGAAGCCTTAGGCGGTCGTTCCGTGGCGCCTTAGTTGCGGCCCAGCAATCCGCCGACGGCTCTGCCGGCACCGCTGACAAGTCCGCCGGCTGCGCCCGCGACACCGCCGACAACTCCGCCAGCCGTATCAGCCACGCCGCCCACGACGCCGCCGGCCGCCTCTGCAACGCCGCCGACCACACCGCCGGCCGCTTCTGCAACACCGCCGACGAGGCCACCGGCTGCTTCAGCAACACCGCCGACCACGCCACCGGCCGCGCCCGCGACTCCGCCGACGGCGCTGCCGGTCGAGCCGGTCGTTCCGTTCGTGGTCTCGGCCGCTGCTTCGACGCCGGGCACGCCTTGTTCGGGCGCTAATGTCGGTTTGGCCAGGACCGGTAGCACGGACGGCAAAACGGGAATGGTGCTGCTGGAGAGCTGCACATGGCCATCGCCGCCGCGCTCCACCGTCGCCACATTGCCGGGGCCGACCATCGCCGAGGATGTGCCATCGGCGGATTCCACGAGGACGCGCCCCTCATCCACGCGGACGCTGTCGGCATCTCGTTTGATCGTCACCAGGAAGCGCGTGCCCTTGACCACCGCGGCCATATAGGGGCCCTGAACGCCAAACGACCGGCTGCTGCGCGGCTCCACGTCATAGAAGACGTTGCCGAATGACTGGAAGAATTGCGTCAGGAGGCCGCCGGCCTTCGGCTCGGCGATCCGGAGATGGGATGACGGCTGGATGATGACGCGATCGCCCCGGCGGGAGAGGAAGACCACGCTGCTGCGCTCGGTCTGGATCTCGCTGCCCACGGCAACGATGTCGCCGATGGCCAGCGGCTCGAAAGGGGCCGAGCCAAGCCGGGCGCTGGCCTCACCGGTGAGGCCCGATACCCGCCAACCCAAGGGCGTGGTGACATCCGCATTGGGATCGATGGCGGCAATTTCCTGCGCAGCGGCGGGACCGCTGATTAACAGGGCCACAAGCAGCGCCGCGCCGAAGACCGCTCGAAGGACGGGGACAAACATGAAGGACCTCTCCGTTAACTGGCGAAAGTGGCGGCTGCCGGTGAGGGGGCCACCGGCAGCCGCGATGTCGTCCGGCAAGATTTGGCTGGGGGAGCCGGCCGACGTTCTTTCGGAAAGGATTTTTTAAGAAGACTCTTAATAATCTATTAAGAAATCATCATTTACTATAATAATTCTACGCAATAACTATAGATATTTGGCCTAAACCAAAGGTGTTTAGTTAATTTAACTATAGTTCTCCTGTTCAGCCCTTTGCCTGCTCTGCGGCTGCTTTGCCGCCATCGGCGAGATAGCCAAGATCGGACCCGTAGGTGAAGAGGGTGAAGCCCATCTTCGCGAACATCCCGAGCTTCTCCAGGGAGACGGCATCGATGCCAACGGTGCAGCCGGACTTCTTGCCGGCGGCAATGACTTTCTCCAGTGCCGTGATGAACTTCGGCTCGATCGCTCCCACGGGAACACCGAGCGATCCGCAGAGATCCGCCGGGCCGATGAACAGCGCGTCGATGCCCGGCACGGCGCCGATCGCGGCCGCGTTCTCTACGGCGAGAGCGCTTTCGATCTGCGGGATGATGGCGATGCGTTCGTTTGCCGCGTCGGCATAGGCGGGCAGGTCGAGATAGTAGTTGGAGGCTCGCCAAGGTCCAAAGCCGCGCCGCCCCATGGGCGGATACTTGGCGGCCTCGACGATCGCCGCGGCGTCGGCCGGCGTCTCCACCAGCGGCACCATCAGGCCATCGACGCCCACATCCAGCGCCGCCTTGATCAGGTCGCCGCGGTTCGCCTGCACGCGATAGACGATCGGGCAGCCATGGCGCTCCGCCGCCAGTGCCAAGGGCGGCAGCGCGGCCGGCGGCGTCGGTGCATGCTCGCCGTCGATCAACAGATAGTCGAAGCCCGCCTGCGCCAGGATCTCCACCACGGCGATATCGGGAATGGAGACCCAGGTGCCGGTGACGCGTTTGCCGGCGGCTATCTTGGCGCGAAGCGAGTCAGTCATGAGTGGGTTTCCTTGAGCGGGTGTCTTGCGGCTTGCGGAGTTGCCCCGGTTCAGGGCAAGCCCGACTTCTTGAGATACAGCCGGAACGCCATGGCGCAGGCAAGCAAAAGCGCGAAGATCAGGATAAGCCGACGTCGGCTTTTGGCGCTACGGAACATGGGATCGAGTCTCCCTTTGGGCCGCGACTACGCCGCGCTTGCTCTGCAGGTAGGCATCGATGAGTTCCAGATATCGTGCGCCGCCGAAGCTGGGAAAGTGGCCACCATGCACCAGACGTACGGGCAGCCGCCGCAGGCGTTTCATGCTGGTGACATAATCCTCGATCACGTCATCGAGCAGTTCACCGTCATAGACGACGTCGCCGGAGAACAGGGTTCCCGACGCCGCTTCCCATAGCGCGATGCTGCCAGGCGAATGGCCGGGCAAATGCAGGACTTCAAAATGCCGGTCGCCGAGATCGATGATATCGCCGTCTCCAAGAAGCCTTGTCGGCGGCGCCGGTTCGATCTCATAGTTCTCCGCGCGATATGGCGCCGGCGGCAGGCGCTCGAAAATGTCGGCGTCCTTCTCAGCCTTGACCGAATTTCCGGCACCGCTCAACTCCCGCGTCGGCGCCGCAAGAATCCCGGCTTCCAACGGATGCACCGCCCGCTCGGCAAACTCGTGGTGCGAGCCGATATGGTCCCAATGGGTGTGCGTCGCGACGGCGAGCAGCGGCCGCTCTGTCACCAGCGAGACATGCCGGCTCAAACTCACTACGCCCATGCCGGAATCCACCAGCATGTCCCGGTCGCGCCCGCGCACATGCCAGATGTTGCAGCGGTAGAACGGCTTCATATGCGGCTCGAAGATCAGCGTGACGTCGTCGGCCAGGCGCTGCGTCTCGTACCAATTTTCGGCGGTGGCGCAATTCGTCGGCATGTTCGCCGTCATTCTCTCAGTTCAATCGCAATAACTCCATGATCTCCCTCGCCGCCGCCGCGCCTGAGATCGC
Organism: uncultured Alphaproteobacteria bacterium; assembly: GCA_963810485.1. Taxonomy (GTDB): domain Bacteria; phylum Pseudomonadota; class Alphaproteobacteria; order Dongiales; family Dongiaceae; genus DATKFM01. Next base: position 639,979 of record CAWENQ010000004.1, on the reverse strand, counting down.
CGCGGCGTCGAACCAGCCGGCGCCTTCGGGCGAGATGTCGGAGCTGGCAAAGGCAAGGCGGCCTTGGCGCTTCCAGTTCTCATGCAGGAGATCGCCTTCAGCGCCCAGCCGCGACGCGACCCAGGCGCCACGGGAGAATTCGTCGCGGTTCCAGTCGTGCCAGTCGAGAGCTATCAGCTCCGCCTCGGGAAAGAATCTCGCAACCGCCTCGGTCCCGGCGCTGACGATCGCCGTTGCGGCACCGTCAGGCCCTTGCGCCCAGGCGGTCGCACCTTCGCCTTCGATGCCGAAACCGACCAGCATGGTGGCGCCGTCGCGGGTGGCGCGCTCGGCGAACATCCATTCGATGCCACTACCGCCGCCGGTCGCGAGGATGCCGGGCGCGACATCCCTGACCTTGGCCCAGACCTTGACGGCCCGCCCGGCATGGCCGCGCGCCAGGGCTTCGGTTTTCGCAGCCGGAGGAGGGGGAGCGAGTTGCAGTCCGGCCATCGGATTGATGCCGGTCGCGATGACGGCGGCCCGGGCATCGATGCTGCGGCCATCGGCGGTCGCAAGCCGCACCGACTCGCCGTCATGCTCGATCGCCGAAACCGCTGCATTCAGCCACAGCACCGCGCCGCAATCGGCGATCATGCGGCTCGCCAGTCCGCTGACGCCGCCGATCAGGCTGTCGGTCCAGGCGTCGATGATGGCATCGGGCGTGCCGTCGACATGGCCGCAGCTATGCAGGAATTCGCTGGCTGGGACACCGGCCTTGTCGCCATTGCCTGACACGGTCCACCAGGCGCCGATCAGGTCCAGCGTCGCTGCCGGCGCCTGGAGCCGGCGCATATAATCGGCAAGGCTGATGCCCAGGAGCGGCCGGCCACCGGCATCTTTATGATGGCCCTTTTTCAGCAAGGTAGAATCAACGGCGATACGGGCGATGGCGCGTTCATGGGCCGCGCGGTCGGCGCCGGAGGTCGGCCCGTCATGATGCAGGGCGCCATCGCGAAACCATCGGCGAGCCGTCACCGGGTGGCGCGGGCGCAGCTCAATGCCATACCTTGCACAAAGGCCCCGGATGTTACTCTGCCAGGGCGTGATCCAGGAGCCGCCATAGTCCAGCTCTTCATCGGCCTCGCGCCGGCCATCGGACCGCACCCCGTCGAAGTTTCGGAAATAACCGCGGCCGCCGATCCGCTCCCGCGCTTCCAGAATGATGACGGACAATCCGCGTGCACGGAGTTCGGCCGCCGCCACGGCGCCCGCGAGCCCGGCGCCGACGATCGCCACATCGCAGTTTTCGCCGGCCATCGGAACGTCGCCCCCGTCTGCTTGGCGTTTAGTCGAGTCCGTATTCCCGGACGCTTTTCACCTGCTGATGAAAGCGCAGCTTCTTCGCATATTCCAGCGGATCCTTCGGTTTCACGAAGGCGCCCGGCGGATGATTGAGCCAGTCATAGAGGCGGGTCAGCAGGAAGCGCAGCGCGCTGCCCCTGGCCAGCGCAGGCAGGGCCAACATTTCCGCCGCCGGCATCGTCCGCGTCCGGTTGTAGCTGCCGAGCAGCAGCCGCGCCTTGGTCGTGTTGAAATCGCCCTCGGGCTCGAAGCACCAGGCGTTCAGGCAGATCGCCACGTCATAGGCGAGGTAGTCGTTGCAGGCGAAATAGAAGTCAATGATGCCCGACAGCCGGTCGCCAAGATAAAACACATTGTCTGGAAACAGATCGGCATGAATGACGCCAGCGGCGAGATTCCTAGGCCAATGAGTCTCAAGCCAGGACAGCTCGGCCGCGATCTGATCGGCGAGCCCCGCCTGCACTTCATGAGCGCGGTCGTAACAGGCCTCGGCGAGCCGGCGCCAGCCCGCGATCGAGAGATTGTTGGCGCGGTGGCCCTCGTAATCCAGGCCGGCCATATGAAAACGCGCCAGCGCCTCGCCCAGCAATTGGCAATGGCGCGGCGCCGGTTTGCGCGGCCAGAGGCCGTCGAGAAAGCTGATGATCGCCGCCGGCTTGCCGCAGAGTTCGCCGAGCACCGCGCCGTTCCTCTGGTGGATCGGGGTCGGGCAGGCAATGCCCTTGGCGGCCAGATGATGCATCAGCCCGAGGAAGTAAGGCAGGTCGGCCTTGGCCACGCGCTTTTCATAGATGGTCAGGATGTAGCTGCCGCGATCGGTGGCCAGCAGAAAGTTGCTGTTCTCCACGCCCTCGGCGATGCCCTTGCAGGAAACAGGCTGGCCGATGTCGTAGAGCGCGATGAACGCGTCCAGGTCACCGTTCGAGACTTCGGTATAGACGGCCATCGGCAGGGCGGAGAGGTTTCGCGAAAAGCTATTCACGCGCTGAGCGCGCGTGGCAGCCTGAAATGCACGTCCTCCTCGATAACAGAGAATGTCTCGACGGTCACGTCATATCGCGCCCGACAGGCGGCCAGCACTTCCTGCACCAGGATCTCCGGCGCCGATGCGCCGGCGGTGACGCCCAGGCGCTTGATCCCATGCAGCGACCGCCAGTCTATGTCGGATGTGCGGCACACCAGGTACGAGCGTTCGCACCCCGCGGCGCGCGCGGTCTCGACCAAGCGTTGCGAGTTCGACGAGTTCGGCGACCCGACCACCAACAGGGCCTCGACCTGCGGCGCCAGCGCCTTCACGGCCAGCTGCCGGTTCGTGGTGGCATAGCAGATATCCTGAGAGCGGGGGCCGGTGATGCCGGGGAACCGCCGCCGCAGGATGCCGACGATGCCGTCGACTTCGTCCGAGGCCAGCGTCGTTTGGGTCACGTAGGCGAGGTCACGGCCGGGCGGTGGCACGACATGCGCCGCATCCTGCGCGGTCTCGATCAATGTAATGGAGCCCGGCGGCAGTTGGCCCAGTATGCCGATCACCTCGGGATGGCCGCGATGCCCGATCAGGATGACATGCCGGCCCGCGCTGTCCTGCCGGATGGCCTCGCGATGCACCTTCGTCACCAGCGGGCAGGTTGCGTCCAGCACCTTCAGCCGACGGTGCGCGGCTTCCAGCTTGACCGCTTGGGACACGCCATGGGCCGAGAAGACAACTACGCCATTGGCCGGGACTTCGTCCAATTCCCTGACGAACACCGCCCCCTGGGCCGCCAGCTGCTCGACGACGAATCGGTTGTGCACGATCTCGCGGCGGACATAGACCGGGGCGCCGAATCGAGCCAGCGCCTGCTCCACAATCGCCACGGCGCGTTCCACCCCGGCGCAAAAACCGCGCGGCGCCGCCAAAAGGATGGTCAAGGGCAGTTTGTCTGCGCTCATCGCCGACTCTCCTGTTTTGATATGGGCACGCCGGGCGGCGGGGCAATCGCGAGACCTGCAACGAGGCCCTCATTTTCTACCGGAACGGCGCGACGCCTGCCTAACGAGCCGCCACGCGATTGCCAGCCCTTGGCGGGTTGTGCCGGCTGGTGGCGTTCTCTAAAGTCCCGGCCACACCTGCCGGCCCTGCTCGGGACAGGCTCCCGGACGCCCCAAGCAGGTCGAATTGGTAAGCGGAGCAATGACATGGCGGAACCCATCCCGGCACAAAAGGCGCCCTACGCGGTGGAGGTCGAGGCCGGCAGAAAGTACTTCTGGTGTGCCTGCGGACGGAGCCAGAAGCAGCCCTTCTGCGACGGCTCCCACAAGGCCGTCGGCCTATCTCCGCTACCCTACGAGGCGACTAAGTCGGGAACGGTATGGTTCTGTGGCTGCAAAGCGACAAAGAATCGGCCGCTCTGTGACGGTACCCATAAAAGTCTGTGAGGTTTCGGCGCGTATGATCGTGGGTTGGAGTGGAATTGGCCGGGCCGTCCTGTTGATGGCGGCGCTGGCCTTGGGTGGTTGCGACACCGTCGGCGGCTGGCTCGGATTTGGCGAGGACAACACACTCGAACTTGGGCCCACATGCCCGCGTGTCGCCATCGGCGACGATGTCGGCTATGTCGCGCGCTTCGACGGCAACGGCAGCAAGAGGGCAAATCTTCTCTATGCGGTCAAGATGGCCGTCCCGAATGGCGGCTGCTTCCTCAATGAAAACTCGATTGAGGTGGAGATGACCGTACCGATCTATGTCGAGCGCGGTCCGGCGATGGAAGATCGCGAGATCAACTTCGAGTACTTCGTCGCCATTGCCCGCACCGACAAGACGATCATTTTCCGCGAGGCCTATAAAATCGACACGGAAATGCGGCTCGGCGAAGTCGCGTTCATCACAGAGGAGTTCGACGAGTCGATTCCAATCGAAGTCGGCGAGCCCGGCAGCAACTTCGTGATCATCGTCGGCCTCATCGTGACCGAGGACGAACTCGAGTATGCTCGCAGTCCGAAGATCCTTGGCCGCCCGGTGCCGGAAGGCGAGATCAAGGTCAAGGAGTAGCGCTATTCGCCGCTGAAAATTTTCCTGCAGAGCCCGTCGCCATCGCATTTGGCGGCTCGCGAAGGCCAACACCTGAACATTGAACGCGGCCAATTCCGCCGGAAACGCTGAGGCTCTGGAAACAGGTCGGGGCGCCGCTGACGCATCATCGGACAACCCGTTGATTTTTCGGCCCAGGAAGCCCTTGACCGACTCCTGGTGAAGGAGGATTCTGGCCTGGCCACGCGGGAGAGATCGGCCGTTTCGAGGCCGGCGCCGAAGGAGCAACCGCCCCGGAAACTCTCAGGCAAAAGGACCGCGGGGCATAGCGGCACTCTGGAAAGAAGGCATCCGGCGCGGCAGGGTCCGTGTCCGCTGCCTCACCGAAGATGTAAGTCTGATCGGCCATTCGCGCCGCCAGGCGAATCTTTCAGGTCCGAAGACAGAGGGGGTCCCCGTCTCGCCTGAGGGCGCGATGGCGGTCAATCTGTCGGAGGACCGGAGTCATGAGTGAAGCCACGGGGCCCTTAGCCAAAACGCCCCTGCATCCCCTTCATATGGAACTCGGCGCCCGCCTCGTGCCGTTCGCGGGCTACGAGATGCCGGTGCAATATCCCAGCGGCATTGTCGCCGAGCATCAGCATACGCGGAATGGCGCGGGGCTGTTCGATGTCTCGCATATGGGCCAGATCCGCCTGACGGCGAAGGGCGGGAACATTGCCGCCGCGGCGCTGGAGACCTTGGTGCCGGGCGATATCCAGGGCCTGACGCCCGGGAAGATGCGCTACACCCAGTTCACCAACGACAAGGGCGGCATCCTCGACGATCTCATGGTGGCGAACACCGGCGACCATCTGATGCTGGTGGTGAATGCCAGCCGCAAGCATGAAGACGCCGCGCTATTGCGCCAGCGGCTGTCCGACAAGGTCGAGATCGAGGAACTGGGCAGCCGCGCGCTCATCGCGCTGCAAGGGCCGCAGGCGGCGGATGTGCTGGGCCATTTCGCGCCCGACTGCCGCAGCATGCAGTTCATGACCGCTGCGTTCCTCACCATCGACGGCCTCACCTGCTATGTCACCCGCTCCGGATACACGGGCGAGGACGGCTATGAGATCTCGATGCCCGGCCAGGCGGCAGTGGCGATTGCCCGCGAGCTCATGCGCTATCCCGAGGTCAAGCCGATCGGGCTCGGCGCGCGGGATTCGCTGCGGCTGGAAGCCGGCCTCTGCCTCTACGGCAACGATATCGACGAGACCACGACACCCGTGGAGGCCGGCCTGAACTGGTCGATCGCCAAGCGCCGGCGCGAGGAAGGCGGTTTCACCGGCGCCGATGTCATTCAAAAGCAATTCCGCGAAGGCGCGCCGCGCAAGCTGGTGGGCATCAAGCCCGAAGGCCGCGCGCCCGTGCGCGCCCATGCGGAAATCCGCAACGGCGCAGGCGAGCCCATCGGCATGATCACCAGCGGCGGATTCGGCCCGACCGCCAATGCGCCGGTCGCCATGGGCTATGTTACCAAGGCGCATTCAGCGCCCGGCACGCCGCTGCAGGTCATTGTCCGCGACAAGCCGCTGGATTGCGCCGTCGCGCCGCTGCCTTTCGTCAAGCATCGCTATTACCGAGGTTGAGGGGATATTCATGAGCAATGTGAAGTTTACCGAAGATCACGAGTGGATCCGCATCGAGGGCGATACCGGGACCATCGGCATCACCGACTATGCGCAGGAGCAGCTCGGCGACGTGGTCTATGTCGAACTGCCCGATGTCGGCCGCAAGGTCGAGAAGGGCAAGGACATGGCCGTGGTCGAATCCGTCAAGGCGGCGAGCGAAGTCTATGCGCCGGTGTCGGGATCGGTGACCGCGATCAATGACAAGCTGACGGCGGAGCCGGCGACGGTGAATTCCGCCGCCATGGGCGATGGCTGGTTCGTCAAGATCAAGCTCAGCAATCCGTCGGAACTGGACAAGCTGATGGACGAGGCCGCCTACAAGAAATACGTCGAGGGGCTGGGCTGATGCGCTATCTGCCGCTGACCGAAACGGACCGCCGCGCCATGCTGGCGCGGATCGGCGTGCCCTCGATCGACAGTCTCTACCGCGACGTGCCGGAAAAGGTTCGCCTGTCGAAGCCGGTGGATCTGCCGATGCATATGGGCGAGCTCGAGGTGGAGCGGGCGATCTCCGCGATGGCGGCGAAGAATCTGGGCACGGGCCGGGCGCCCAGCTTTCTCGGCGCCGGCGCCTATCGCCATCATGTGCCGGCGGCGGTGGATCACCTGATCCAGCGCGGCGAGTTCCTGACCTCCTACACGCCCTATCAGCCGGAAGTGACCCAGGGCACGCTGGAGTATCTGTTCGAGTTCCAGACGCAGATCGCGCTGCTTACGGAGATGGATGTCGCCAACGCCTCCATGTATGACGGCGCCACGTCGACGGCCGAAGCCGTGATGATGGCCAACCGCGTCACCCGGCGCAGCAAGGCGATCCTCTCGGGCAATCTGCATCCCCACTATCGCGACGTCGTGGCGACCCACTCGCATTTCGCCGGTTTCACGGCGGTGGCGAACAAGCCCGATCCCGAGGGCCGCGAGGATCTGATTGCGCAGATCGACAACACGACCTCCTGCGTCGTCGTGCAGAATCCCGGTTTCTTCGGTCACCTCCGCGACCACACGGCGCTGGCCGAAGCCTGCCACAAGGCCGGCGCGCTGCTGATCGTCGCAGTGACGGAGATCATCTCGTTGGGCGCCGTGACGGCGCCGGGCCGCATGGGCGCCGATATCGTCACCGCCGAAGGCCAGTCGCTGGGCAATTCCCTGGGATTCGGCGGTCCCTATGTCGGGCTTTTCGCCACGCGGGAGAAATTCCTGCGGCAGATGCCGGGACGCCTGGTGGGCGAGACCGTCGATGCCGACGGCCGCCGCGGCTGGGTGCTCACGCTCTCCACCCGGGAGCAGCATATCCGGCGCGAGAAGGCGACCAGCAACATCTGCACCAACTCCGGCCTTTGCGCTCTGGCCTTCACGATTCATCTGACATTGCTCGGCGAGGCTGGGCTGACTCGCCTTGCGGCGATCAATCACGGCAAGGCGGTGCAGCTCGCCGACAAGCTGGCGGCGCTGCCCGGCGTCAAGCTCATGACCGATGCTTTCTTCAATGAATTCACCCTGGCGCTGCCGAAACCGGCGGCGCCTGTCGTCGATGCGCTGGCCGATCGCGGCATCCTCGGCGGCGTGCCGGCGTCGCGGCTTTATCCGCACGAGGCAAATGCGGCGAACCTGCTGATCCTCGCCGCCACGGAAACCAACACCGATGCGGATGCGGTTGCCCTTGCCGCCGCGCTGCAGGAGATCCTGAAATGACTCCCGATCCGATTACCGGAACTTTCAGCGGCAATCGCGCGCTGCAGATCGAAGAGCCGCTGATCTTCGAGCAGGGGCAGCCGGGCCGCACCGGCGTCGATCTGCCGGCGCCGCCGGCGGTCAAAGATCGCCTCGGTGGGTTGAACCGCAAGGGCGAGATCGGCTTACCGGGACTATCCGAACCCCAGGCGATCCGCCACTACACGCGCCTCAGCCAGAAGAACTACGCCATCGACATGGGGCTCTATCCCCTGGGTTCCTGCACCATGAAGCACAACCCGCGCCTGAACGAGAAGATGGTGCGGCTGCCGGGCCTGGGCGATCTGCATCCGATGCAGCCGGCCAAGACGGCGCAGGGCGCGCTGGAACTGATCGACCGGCTGGCCCATTGGCTGAAGACGCTGACCGGCATGCCGGCCGTGGCGCTGTCGCCGGGTGCCGGCGCCCATGGCGAACTCTGTGGCATCATGGCGATCCGCGCCGCCCATGAAGCGAAGGGCGAGGGCCATCGCAAGCGCATCCTGGTGCCTGAATCCGCCCACGGCACAAATCCCGCGACAGCGGCCGGGGTCGGCTACAGCGTCGATCCCATCCCCGCCAACGACCGCGGCCGCGTGGACCTCGCCGCCTTCAAGGCCAAACTCGGCACCGACGTCGCCGGCATCATGATCACCAACCCCAACACCTGCGGCCTGTTCGAGAGCGAGATCCTGGAGATCTCCGAGGCGATCCATGGCGCCGGTGGCTATTTCTACGGCGACGGCGCCAACTTCAACGCCATCGTCGGGCGTGTGCGGCCGGGCGATCTCGGCGTCGATTGCATGCATATCAACCTGCACAAGACCTTCTCCACGCCCCATGGCGGCGGCGGGCCGGGCGCCGGCCCGGTGGTGCTGTCGGAGGCTTTGGCGCCGTTCGCACCGTTGCCCTATGTGGTGCATGGGCCGAAGGGCTTCGCGCTGGTGGAGCATGACGACGATCCCCAGGCGACCGGCAAGGCGCTGGGCCGCCTCAAGGGCTTCCACGGCCAGATGGGCATGTTCGTGCGCGCGCTGGCCTACATGATGAGCCATGGCGCCGATGGCCTGCGCCAGGTGGCGGCCGATGCGGTGTTGAACGCCAACTACATCCTAGCCAGCCTGAAGGACGACATGTCGCCGGCCTTCGACGGGCCCTGCATGCATGAAGCGCTGTTCGACGACGATTTCCTCAAGGACACGGACATCTCCACCCTCGACATCGCCAAGGCGATGATCGACGAGGGCTATCATCCCATGACCATGTATTTCCCGCTGGTGGTCCATGGCGCGCTGCTGATCGAGCCGACGGAGACCGAGAGCAAGGAGACCCTCGACCAGTTCATCGAAGTGATGAAGGGCCTGGCGCGGCGGGCGAAGAGCGGCGACAGCGCCTATTTCCACGGTGCGCCGCGGCTCAGCCCGCGCCGCCGGCTGGACGAGACGGCGGCAGCCCGCAAGCCGGTGCTGCGCTGGCGGCCGTCGAATATCACCGGGCAGGCGGCGGAGTAGGCGCGCGCAACATCATGGCCGACAAGGCGCAGCAACTGGTGGCGAGCAAGGTACGGATACGCTTCGCCAAGGCTGACGATGCGGCATTGATCGTCAAGCTCGTGCGCGAGCTGACCGAGTATCAGCAGGAGCCGCTGGATAACGTGAAGCTGACGGAAGCGGATATCATCCGCGATGCCTTCGGCGCGGCCCCACGCATCGAGACCATCCTGGCGGAGGTGGACGGCAAGACGGCCGGTTTCGTCGTCTTCTATCACAACTACTCCACCTGGGCCGGGCGGCCCGGCATCTATCTGCTGGATGTCTATGTCCGGGAATGGGCGCGGGGCTATGGCGTTGGCCGGCGGTTGATGGCGGAGATGGCGCGGCTTGCCCGCGAACGGGGATCGACCAAGCTCGATCTCTCCGTGCTGTCCTGGAATCCGGCGCGCGGTTTCTATGAGCGCCTCGGCTTCGAACCGCAGAACAAATGGCATGACTATCGCCTGACCGGTGCAGAACTGGACAAGCTTGCCGACGAGGCGGAGGGCGTGGCGTCCTAGACAAACACAGACGGGAGATATCGATGGCCATCGGAGGGAAAGACACGCCGCAGGTCGTCGCACCGCCGCCGCTGATCGTCCTGGCCTTCGTGGTGGTGGGATTTCTGCTCTACTGGATCTGGCCGCTGCCCTTCGCCATCGGCATCGGCTACGACATCCTCGGTGTGGTCTTGATCATTGTGCCGATCGCGATCGCGATCTGGGCGCGGAACCTCTTCATTCGCGCCGGCACGAATGTGGAGCCCTACAAGCCGACGACGGTCATCGTCGACAAAGGTCCGTTCGGCTACTCCCGCAATCCGCTCTATCTCTGCATGTTCGTGCTTTATCTCGGCATCGCCTTGGTGACCGGCAATGGCTGGCTGTTGCCGCTGGCTGTGCCGCTATACTTCATCATGCATTACGGCGTGATCGCGCGGGAAGAGCGCTATCTCGAGGCCAAATTCGGCGAGAGCTATCTCGCCTACAAGCGCCGCGTACGGCGCTGGCTGTAGCCCTGCAACAGAAAAGGCGGCCCTAGAGCCGCCTTTGCATGCACCCAAACAGCGTGCTGCGCTAATTCAGCTTCCGCTCCAACTCCGCGATCGCGGAGTCGATCATCCGCTCGCCGCGCTGCGCATCGGTCTTGCTCTTGAGCAGCTGCTCGGCGGCGGCGACCGCCACGTCGATGGCGTGGTTGCGCACATCGGCGACTGCCTGGGCCTCCGCCTGGGCGATCTTGTCCATCGCCATCTTCTCGCGGCGGGCGAAGGCGGCGTCCAGATTGGCGGCTGCCTCGGTCTTCAGCCGCTCGGCCTCGCCGCGCGCCTGGCGCACGATGGCCTCAGCGTCGCGCATCGCCTCCTGCTGCTTCTTCTGATAGTCGGCCAGCAGCTTCTGCGCCTCATCGCGCAGCGCGCGGGCTTCGTCCAGCTCGGCCTTGATGCGGGCGGCCCTGGCGTCCAGCGTCTTGCCGACCATGCGCACCAGCGGCTTGCCGGCCAGCACCACGAAGATGATGAAGGCGATGGCAACCCAGGTCTCGGGATTGCTGAGACTGAAATGCTCCAACATCAGGCGCGCCTCCCGGCAATGGCATCTACGGCGCCACTGATCTCTGCCGCACTTGCATCGGCGCCCGCGACCTTGCCGATGACGGCGGCAGCGACCTCGGCGGCAACGGAGCGGACATCGCCCATGGCTTTGTTCTTTGCCACGCCGATGGCGTCCTCCGCTGTCTTGGTGCGCTGGATCAATTGCGACATGAACGCGGCGTCGCGCTTGCCTGTTTCGGCCTGGATGGCTTGAGTTGCAGCAGCCAATTCTGCCTGGGCCCTGGCGCGGGCATCGGCCAGCGTCTTCTCATAGGCGGCCCTGGCCTTATCGGCGTCTGCCTTGACGCGGTCGGCCTTCTCCAGGTCAGCCTGGATGCGCTTTTCGCGCTCCTCGATCACCGAACTCACCCGCGGCAGCGCCACCTTCCACATGAGGACCAGCAGCAGGATGAAGCTGATGGCCAGCCAGATCAGCTGCGGCGAGAAATCAGCGGGATCGAGCTGGGGCATGCCGCCTTTGGCTTCCGCGCCGCCATGATCGCTGGCGGCCGTCTCCGCATGAGTATCGGTATCGGCCTCGGTGCCCGCGGTCGCTTCTTCCGCTGCCGTGGTGCCTTCCGGTTCGCCGGTGCCGTACTCCTGCACCAGGATGATGGATGGCGCATCCTGGCCCTGACCAGTGCCGGTCAGGCCTTGCAAGGTTGCGTCATCCAATCTGAGCTGCAGCATCTCGATACTCCGTCGGCGGGAATGCCGGCGCCCCTAGCCGGGCCGGCATTCGCCGCTGTCCTTGTCCGATTGATCCCGCGCCGGCCGTCCCTGAGGCCGCCGGCAGGGCCTTAGAACACGAACAGCAGCAGCAGCGCGATCAGCAGCGCGAACAGCGCGATGGCCTCCGTGAGCGCGAAGCCCAGCAGCACGTTGCCGAACACTTTCGGCGCGGCGGCCGGATTGCGCAGCGCGCCGGAGACGAAGCTGCCGAAGATGTTTCCGATACCCACGCCCACGCCCGCGAGGGCGATGGTGGCAAGACCGGCGCCGATCAGCTTTGCGGCATCTGCTTCCATGATTGTAGTCCTTTCGTTTCGTCCGAGGTTGGTTTCAGTGATGCATATGCACTGCATCGTTGAGATAGATGCAGGTGAGGATGGTGAACACATAGGCCTGCAGCAGCGCGATACCGACTTCCAGGCCGGTCAGCGCGACCGTGAAGGCCAGCGCGGCAATGCTTCCGACGACGCCGATGCCCACAAGTCCGGCGGTGCCGCCGAGCAGTCCCAGCAGCGTGACCACGAAGCCGCCGAACACCTTCAGCATGGTGTGGCCGGCGGTCATGTTGGCGAAAAGTCGGACCGACAGGCTGACGGGGCGGATCAGGTAGGACAGCACCTCGATCGGCACCAGCAGGAACAGCAGCGGCAGCGGCACGCCCGCAGGCACGAACAGCCGGAGATAGTGGGTGCCGTGGCGCGCGAAGCCGATGATCGTCACGCCGATGAAGACGACGAAGGCCAGCGCAAAGGTGACGATGATGTGGCTGGTGACGGTGAAGGTATAAGGGATCATCCCGATCAGATTGCAGAAGAGGATGAACATGAAGAGCGAGAAAATGAAGGGGAAGTACTTCTTGCCTTCCGAACCCACATTGTCGCGGATCATGTTGGCGATGAACTCGTAACTGAGTTCCGCCATCGACTGCCACCGCGTCGGTATCAGCGAGCGCCCCTGCATGCTGAACACAAGGAAGAGGGTGATCAGCGCCACGGCGATCAGCATGAACAGCGAGGCATTCGTGAATGAAGCGTCGAGACCGCCGACGCACTGGAACACACCATCGCTGGGGTTTGGATCATCGCCGCCGATACAGATTTCGGCGATGCGCGTGACGAGAAATTGTTCGAGTGGGCTATGACCTTCCGCCACGTTCGATCCCCGAGTTTTGCGGCCGCGCCGGCGAAGCGCTCCGCTATTTCTGCTTCCTGTCGTCGTCGAGCGCAGATCGCTTCATCTGCTCCATCGACGACTTGTACACCGTCCACATGCCGGCCGCGCCGCCGAGGATGAAGAACAGGATCAGCATCAACGGCTTGGTTCCCATGAGATAGTCCAGGAACCAGCCGATCCCGCCCCCGACCAGGAGACCCGCCGCCAATTCCACCGAGAGCTTCATCGCCCATCCGCCTGAGGAGAGCGGCGCGCCATCGCGCTGCCCATCGTCGCCACGTTCCTCGCGAACCTGCTCTTTCAGGCGGCGCAAGCGGGCGTCGAAATCACTCTCGGGCGAAGGGGAATTTCCCTCGGTCATTGGCCTGATGCGACGTTGCTACAACCCCTGCAGCCCCCGCCGCAACCGGCGCGCAACATAGGGGCGACCCCCAGGGCTGTCAAGGCGACGGGGCGCCGCGCGAAGGCGGCGAAATCCCTGAAAACTATGGTCTTTCCGCCCTAGGCGATGGCCTTCAGTTCGGTCACCCGCTGCAGGTCGACGGACACCAGTTGCGACACCCCGCGCTCGGCCATGGTGACGCCGAACAGCCGGTCCATCCGCGCCATGGTCATGCGGTGGTGGGTGATGACCAGGAAGCGGGTGGAAGTGGAGTGAGCCAGCTCCTCCACCAGGGTGCAGAAGCGGTCCACATTGGCGTCATCCAGCGGCGCGTCCACCTCGTCCAGCACGCAGATCGGCGCCGGATTGGTGAGGAACACCGCGAACAGCAGGGACAGGGCGGTCAGGGCCTGCTCGCCGCCCGACAGCAGCGACATGACCTGCAACCGCTTGCCCGGCGGGCTGGCCATGATCTCCAGGCCAGCCTCCAGCGGGTCCTCGGACTCGGTCAGCTTCAGATGGGCATGGCCGCCGCCGAAGAGGCGGGTGAAAAGCTTCTGGAAGTTATTGTTGACCAGCTCGAAGGCCGCCAGCAGCCGTTCCCGGCCTTCCCGGTTCAGGCTCTGGATGCCGCTGCGCAGGCGGGCGATGGCGTTCACCAGGTCCGACCGCTCCGACTGGAGGCCGGCGATCTGCTGTTCGACTTCCGTCGCCTCAGTCTCGGCGCGGAGATTGACCGGGCCCATATTGTCGCGCTCCCGGGTCAGCCGCAGCAGCTTGGCCTCGATGGCGTCCCGTTCGGGCATCTCGCCTTCATCCAGTTCGGCGATCCCGGCGGTCTCTTCCGGCGTGCAGTCCAGGCGGTCGCGAATGCGGGCTTCCAGACCCTGGGCGGCTTCTTCCACCTGTGCCACATGGCCTTCGGCGCGCACGCGATTCTCCCGCGCCTCCGCCAGGTCATGCTCGGCCGACTTCAGCTGCCGGACGGCTTCGGCCAGGCGGGTCTCGGTTTCCGCCAGACGATCGGCGGCCTCGCGGCGCTTCACCGTGGCCGTGTCGATCAGCTCGTTCACCTTGCCGCGCTGCTCGGCGATCTCCGCCGGCCGCTTGGTCAAGGCCTCGATCTCCGCCTCGACGGCGATCCGGCGCTCGTCCAACAGCTTGTTCTGCTGCTCGGCGGATTGCAGCCGGTCCATCCAGGACTGCCGCTCCCCGGCGATCGCCGTCAGGCGCCGGCGGCGGGCCTCGGCCTCGCGCTCCAGCCGGTCATGGGTGCTGCGGCGGTCGATGAGCTGGGTGCGCAGGTCGCTCAGCTTGCTGCGCGCCTCGCTGGCGGAAGCCTGCAGGGCCAGGAGATCCGGAATGGCATGGGCATCCTTGCGCACCGCAGCCAAGGCTGTCTCGGAGTCGCCGATATCGCGCACAGCGCCGGCCGACATTTCCTCCAAGGTCGCCAGGCGCGATACCGTCGCGGCGGCGGCGTTGGTGGCGGTATCGAAGGCGCTGCGCGCCTGTTCGATGGCCCGCAGCGCGGATTGCAGCCCGTCGCGCCATTGCCGGGCGGCCATTTCCGCGGCTTCGGCGCCGCTGCGGGCCTCCTGATGCTTGCTCTCGGCTTCGGCCGCTTGGCGTTCCACCGACGCAAGCTCCGTTTCCACCTCGTTCAGCCGCGCCCTCTGCTTCAGACGGGTTTCGGCGGCGGTCGTCGCGCCGGCTTCGACGCGGAATCCATCCCAGCGCCAGAGAGCGCCATGACGAGTCACCAACCGCTGGCCCTGGGCCAGGGAGGCTGCCAGGCGATTGCCTTCGGCCTCGGTTTCCACCACGCCGATCTGGCTCAGGCGGCGTTGCAGCGCCTTGTGACCTTGAACGAACTGCGACAGCGGGGCCGCTCCCTCAGGCAGCGGCAGTGCGTTTTCCAACGGCGGCAGGGCTTCCCAGCGGATCAGCGCGCCGGCGGCGGCGGATGCCGTAAGATCATCGCCCAGCGCCACGCCCAGCGCCGCCTCATATCCTGCTGCGACGGTCACGTCATTGAGGATCGGCGGCCAGAGATCCGACTGATTGGCGGTCAGGAGCTTCGCCAGGGTGCGCTGCTCGGCGGAGAGCTGCGCGCGGGATTCAGCGAGTTCCTGCCAGCGGCTGCGGGCGCTCGATTCAGCCTGGGTCGCAGCGGCCCGCGCCTGTTCCAGATCGGTGGCCTGATTCTGCAATCCGTCCAGATCGGCCTGGCGCTCGGCCAGCGCACGGCGGGCGACATCCAGGGCGGTATGATCGGTCGATGCGGCTTCCAGCCGCGCGCGCTCTTCGGCAATCTCCGCGGACCGGCGCCGCAAACGCTCCAGCCGGTCTTCCAGTTCCGCGATCCGCTGCCGGGTCGCGCGCTCCAGGGCCTCGCCCGAGGCGATATCGTTAAGCAGGCCAGCGAGCGTCGCCTCGCTGGCATCGACGGCGGCCTGCGCGGCCGTCACCTCTTCACCGGCGGTCGATGCGGCGCCCGCTTCGGCTGCGGCCGCGGCGGTCAGTTCGTCATGCTCACTTTGCAGCCGCGCGTCGTTCGCCTTTGCGTCTTCAATCAGCGCGCCGGCGCGGCCGATATCGCCGAGCACTTGCGTCAGGCGCTGAGATGCTTCTGTACGCGCCGCATTGACCCGCGCCTCCTCCTGATTGAGGGACTCGCGCGCGATGGTCAACCTCTGCAGCTCGGCGGCGGCGGCGGCCTCCGCATCGCGCAGGTCGGGCAGGTCGGCGGCAATCTCGCCCTGACGACTGGCGGCCGCAGCGGCCTTGCCGGTCAGATCGACCACGCTCGCCTCGGCTTCCTGCATTTCGGCTTGGGCGGCGGCGCGCCGTGCCACCACATCGCGCCAGAGGATATTCAACAGCGTCGCTTCGACCCTGCGGATCTGGTCGGCGATGTTGCGGTAGCGCGACGCCTGCCGCGCCTGCTTCTTCAGGGTCTGCAACTGGCTTTCCAGCGTGACGATCACATCGTCCAGCCGCGAGAGGTTGGCTTCCGCGGCGCGCAGGCGAAGCTCCGCCTCATGACGGCGCGAATGCAGGCCGGTGATTCCTGCGGCTTCCTCCAGCAATGAGCGTCGGTCGGTCGGCTTGGCGTTGATGATCGCGCCGACGCGGCCCTGGCTGACCAGCGCGGTGGAATGGGCGCCGGTGGCGGAATCGGCGAACAGCAATTGCACGTCGCGCTGGCGCACTTCATTGCCGTTGACCACATAGGACGAACCCGCGCCGCGTTCGATGCGGCGGGTTATCTCCAGAAGATCGTTGTCGTTGAACTGCGACGGCATCTTGCGGTCGCTGTTATCCAGAAGCAGCATGACTTCGGCGACATTGCGGCCTGGCCGCGTGGTGCTGCCGCTGAAGATCACGTCGTCCATCTCGCCGCCGCGCAACTGCTTGGCGGAAGTCTCGCCCATGGCCCAGCGCAGCGCTTCCACCAAGTTCGACTTGCCGCAGCCGTTCGGCCCGACGATGCCCGTCAGACCCGGCTCAATCAGCAGTTCGGTGGAATCGACGAAGGATTTGAAACCGACGAGACGAAGCTTGTTGAAGCTGACCAAATTCTGACTCCGCGCTTAATGGCGCCGTGATGACGTTGTGTCTGCGATCTACTTCGGCAGAAGCTCGCGAATGATGGTGGAGAGGCCGCTCACCGGAGTCTCGCCGCTCGTCAAATCGTCGAACGGCAGCGCGCCGGCATACTTCGTGCCGTTGATGATGAAGCTTGGCGTCGAATTGACGCCATGGACATCGACCGCGTCCTTGTAGTTCGCGGCAATCCTGTCGATTGCCTTTTCATCGGTCATGCAAGCATCGATCTTGCTTTCCTCGATGCCTGCTTCCTTGCCAAGCGCGCGCAGCGCATCCAGCGGATTTGCCGCCTGGATCCATTCTTTCTGAGTCGCGAACAGCTTGTCGAGGAGGACGAAGTAGGTGTCACCCGGCGCGCATTCTGCCATCAGCGAAGCGCGCAGCGCCAGCCGATCGAGCGGGAAAGGACGAAAGACCAGGCGCACTTGGTTCTTGTCGATGAATTCCGATTTCAGCTTCGGCATCGACTCCGCATGGAACGCCGCGCAATGCGGACAGGTCATCGACGCATACTCGACGATCGTCACCGGCGCGTCGGCGCTGCCGAGAACATGGTCTTCGGGTGTGATGACTGGCTGGACAGGCGCAGTCGTCGCCGCGGTCTGAGCCGGCGCGGTGGAAGATGAGGTGGCGTCGGCGGCCGTCGTCGCCGCACCGGAACTATCGGTCGACGGTGCTGATGGAGCATTCGTCTCAGCGCTCGAAGATGTTTCAGAGGTCGCGGCCGCTGGCGTCTCCGTCGTCGCTGCGGGTGCGGTGGCCGCCGCGGCACTGCTCTCCGTGGTTGTCGTCGCTGGCGGCGTTGCCGGTGGTGTCGCGGTCTCGGTTGGCGCGGCGGCGGTCTCGGTTGCCGGGCCGCGGTCGCCGAAGTTGATGTAGGCGGCAACACCCGCGCCGGCGACCACCACAAGCGCCACGATTATCGCGACGGACCTGTTCATTACTGCTGCCCTCCAAGGCTGCCGTTACAGCCCGATTTGATGGCGGCTATGTGGCAGGATTCGTTGCTGGATGCAATGCCGTGACCGCTCGGGAGAAATTGCGGCAAGCCGTAAACCTTAATTGTCACAAAGGTTTGCGGGCCTTCAACGCACGGCCGAATTGTCCGAGGCGATGCCTGAGTTCCTCGTCGGCGATGGTGTCGACCTGTGCATCGACTGCGGGGTCTTCACTGTTGACCATTACGGGAGGTGATTTCCGCCGCGCCGGTCTTGGCACCGGCCCCTGCTGGATGCGCAGCCTGACCACGGCCCGGTAGCCGAAGTAACTGTTGATTCGCTCCAACACCACCGGCTCCAGATGCTGCAGCTCCAGCGCCAGCGAACCCTGTACCCGCAGATGCAGCGTGCCCGCCGATCGCTCGCCCGGGGGGAAGGCCAGCCGCATCGGCACGCAGCATTCCGCCAATTGCGCGCCAACGATCGACGGCCAGTCGGCTACGATGCCGCCGGCGGCGAGTCCGTGACGACCCAGCACCGGCCGCGCCACTTTCGGCAGCAGGCTGCCCAGGCTCTGGGTGCGCCAGCTCCGGTCACTCGTCTTACGGTCGGTATCGTTCTCGGCCATCGGCACCCGGAGTTAGATTTTGGCCGCCGGCAAACTGGCCTGTCACGACCGGAGTTCCTATCCTAGAGACCATCATGTCCCGCCGCCACGCCAAGACCGCCACAAAGACCGCGAATTTGCCGGCCCTGCTATTGACTTGGTACGACCGCCACCGGCGCAGCCTGCCCTGGCGCGCGCCGGCGGGCGGGCGGACCGAGCCTTACCGCGTGTGGCTCAGCGAGATCATGCTGCAGCAGACCACGGTGGTCACCGTGGGGCCCTACTTCCGGGACTTTCTGGCGCGCTGGCCCACGGTGCATGACTTGGCGCGAGCCGATCTGGATGCCGTGCTCCATGCTTGGCAGGGCCTGGGCTACTACGCCCGGGCCAGGAATCTTCATAAATGCGCCAAGGTGGTCAGCCGGGAGTTGGGCGGGCGCTTTCCGGAGCGCGAGGAGGCATTGCTGAAACTGCCGGGGATCGGCGCCTACACGGCGGCCGCCATCGCCGCCATTGCGTTCGACCGTCAGGCCACGGTCATGGACGGCAATGTGGAGCGGGTGATGGCGCGGCTGCATGCGGTGGAAACGCCGCTGCCGGCGGCGAAGCCTGAATTGCGGCGCCTCGCGGCGGCGCTGACGCCGGCGGAGCGGCCCGGCGACTATGCTCAGGCGGTCATGGATCTGGGCGCCACGATCTGCACGCCGCGAAAACCACGCTGCATAATCTGTCCGTGGCAGGAGCCTTGTCTCGCGCGGCGCCAGGGCATCGCCGAGACCCTGCCGCGCAAATCGCCGAAGCCGTTCCGGCCGCAGAAGCATGCGGTGGTGTTCTGGCTGACCCGGCCCGACGGCGCCATCCTGCTGCAGCGCCGGCCGGAGGAGGGACTATTGGGCGGCCTCATGGAGATGCCGTCGACGCCCTGGCGCGAAGATCCCTGGACCGTGGAGGAAGCGCTGGGATCGGCGCCGGCAAAGGCCCGCTGGCGGTTCCTGGATGGCGTCGTGCGCCATGGCTTCACGCATTTCGATATCGAGATGATGGTGATTGCCGGCAAAGCCGCCGGCGGCGCCGCATCCAAGGGCGTCTGGAGCCAGGTGGACCGGCTCTCCGACCACGCGCTGCCGACGCTGATGAAGAAAGTGGTCCGCCACGCCCTGGCGAAATTGTAGGCGGCTAGGCGCTCTTCAGATGCTCCTGCAGGCGGGGCATCAGCTCCACCAGGTTGCAGGGGCGGTGCCTATTGTCGAGCTGAGCGCGCAGGATGCCTTCCCAACCGTCGCGGCAAGCACCGGGCGATCCCGGCAGCGCGAACAAGTAGGTACCGCCGGCCACGCCGCCGGTGGCCCGGCTCTGGATGGTGGAGGTCTTGATCTTCTCGTAGCTCAGCCAGCGGAACAGCTCGCCGAAACCCTCGATCTCCTTCTCATAGACCTGCTTGAAGGCCTCCGGCGTCACGTCGCGCCCGGTGACGCCGGTGCCGCCGGTGGAAATCACCACATCGATGCTGGGATCGGCGATCCAGGCATTGAGCTGGCTGACGATGGCGGCGATATCGTCGCGCACGATGACGCGGGCGGCGACGCGATGGCCGTCCTTGGTAACGAGGTCGTTCAGCGTCTGGCCGGATTTGTCGTCGGCCACGCCGCGGGTATCGGAAACGGTGAGGATGGCGATGTTGACCGGCAGGAAGGGCCGGGTTTCGTCAATACGTGACATTGCTGGCCGCCGTCGTGGCTTTCGGCGGCGGAGTATAGGTCGGCCAGGCGCCCGAGGCGAGCGCGTCCAGCGAGGTCGTCGGCTGGCCCAGCCGCTCCTGGTAGATCCAGTAGTAGGTGAGGACCCGCTCGACATAGTGGCGGGTTTCGGACACGGGAATGCTCTCGACGAACAGCAGCGGATCCTGGTCATTGCCGGTCAGGCCGCGCCACTTCTGCATGTTGCCCGGGCCGGCATTGTAGGCGACGAGGAACTGCAGGAGGTCGCCCTTGATCATCTTCAGACCCAACAGCTCGCGGACATAACGTTGCGCCAGGGTCAGGTTGGTCTCGGGGTCCATCAGGGCGCGCTTCTTGCTACCCAGGAGATCGCCGACCTCGTCCATGGCGGCCGCGGTCGCCGGCATCAGCTGCATCAGGCCCGATGCGCCCGCGTGACTTTTGGCCTCGGGATTGAAGGCCGACTCCTGCCGCATCAGCGCGAACAGCAGCGCGGGATCGATCAGGAAGCCGTTCTGCGGCTCCCAAGTGGGCAAGGGATAGATCGCGGGATCCAGGGTCTGGCCGGAGTGGTTTTCATATTGAACGCCGAGGCGCAGGGAGAGCGACGGCAGGTTCGCGGCCTGCGCCACCGCCAGGATTGCCGGGCCGAGCTCCTTGCCGCCCTTGCCCTGCAGGAGCTGATGCATCTCCTTTTCCGCGAGGTCGTACTCACCGATCTGAATCAGTGCCAGGGCGCGGGCGCCGGCGCGGGTCTCCAGGATCTGGCGCGCGGCGGTCTTCTCCACGGGGGCCACGTCCCACTGCAGGCCCGTATCCATGCCCAGCGCGCGGCGCGACAGTTGGCCATAGAAGGTACGGGGATACTTGGCCCCCTCCCTCAGCCATTTCGTAACTTCTTCCGGGTGATGGGCCTTCAGGTGGCTGCGAGCGGCCCAGAAAGCGCCGGCGGCACGGCTCCAGGCATCGCCGCCCTTGCGGGTCGCCACCTTCTCGAAATGAGCGGCGGCCGTCTCCATCTTGCCGCTGCGCCAGAATTCCAGGCCGGCGCGCCAATTGAAGAAGGTGGGCTCCCGGCTGCTGTCCGGATTGCCATAGAACTTCACCTTGGTGACGGTCGGCGCCGGTGGGGCGGCCGCGCCAGAAGGCTGGCGGCCGAGGGCCAGCGCATAGATCTGCGGCGCCTCCGGGCAGGTCGCCATACTTGGCGAGCCAGTCGCGCAGTTCGACATAGCGAGTCTTGTACTTAGTGGGATGGAGGTAGCGGTGGGCCAGGACATGGCCGAGCAGGCGGAGGTCTTCCAGCTGGCTGACCATTCGGTCGGCGCCCCGCCAATTGCCGTCGTCCTGCAGAGAAAAGATCCGCCGGTAGCGATCGGCATCTGGCGCCGAGAGGGGACGCGGCACATGGGCCGCATTGTCCTTGATCGGCGGCATGAGGATGGCGGTCACGTCGGTGCCGAAATCCTCGGCCTTCACCGGCTGCGCGCCGAGCATGGCTCCTGCCACCAGTGATAGGCAGAGGCGCCGGACCGAGGGAGCCCATCCCTTTGATAGATATGGTAAATATTCCGTAAATACCCGCATGCGGACTCCTAGCCGATAAAAATCAGCTATGACAAGCCTCAAATCCAAGGATTAACACCAGGGATGGTATGCCTGAACGTTCGACCCACTACCTGTGGGATGTCAAGCTAACTTTTCGCTTGCCCCAGGCGCTCGCTGAGGAGCAGCAGGTCCCGCCAAGCCTCCCGCTTCTGCGCCGGCTGGCGAAGCAGGAAGGCCGGGTGGTAGGTCGGCAGGGCCGGAATCGGCCGGGACATTCCGGCACTTTCATATTGAAACCACCTGCCTCTCAATTTGGTGATGCCTTCGCTGCGGGCCAGCAGGGTCTTGGCCGAGGCGCCGCCAACCAGCAGCAGGACATCAGGTGACACCAGCTCGATATGCCGCTCCACGAAGGGCAGGCAGGCGGAGATTTCCGCCGGCGTCGGCTGCCGGTTCCCCGGGGGGCGCCAGAACAGAACGTTGGTGATGTAGGCTTTGTTCCGGTCCAGGCCGATCCAGCCGAGCATGCGGTCCAAAAGCTGGCCGCTGACGCCCACGAAGGGTTTTCCGGCCCGGTCCTCGTCGGCGCCGGGCGCCTCACCGATCACCATGACCTTGGCGCTGGGATTCCCGTCGGCAAACACCAGATTCGTAGCAGTGAGTTTGAGCGGGCAGCCGTCGAAGGCCGACAGCGCCTCCGCCAGTTCCGTCACCGTCCGCGCCGCGCCGGCCAGGCCGCGGGCAGACAGGCTGGCCGCGGTGGCGGGCACCGGCGCGCCTGCTGCCTGCGCCGCGTGCCCAGGCCGCTGGATAGCTTGCTCTTGCCGGCGTGCCGCTGAAACCGCGACGGCCACCGGCGCGGGCGGCGGCGCGGCTGCCTCGACATAGCGGTCCACGGGCAACGGACCGATGGCTTCGTCGGCGCCGGCCTCGACTTGCCAGCGAAGTGCCTCTAGGAGTGCGTTGTTCGTCGTCACCCGACAACTCCTAACACCCCGGGCATGCGACTTACAGGACCATCGATATCTGTGCTAAACCCCCGGCGACTATAAGGAAAAGGGCCAGGACCATGGATCGGGAGGCGATGGAGTATGATGTGGTGATCGTCGGCGGCGGCCCCTCGGGCCTGTCGGCCGCGATCCGCCTCAAGCAGCTCGCCGCGGAAAAGGGCCGCGAGGTTTCCGTCTGCGTGATCGAGAAGGGTTCGGAGATCGGCGCCCATATCCTATCGGGCGCGGTGCTGGAGCCGCGGTCGCTCAACGAGCTGATCCCCGATTGGAAGGAGAAGGGTGCGCCGCTGAACACGCCGGCGCAGGAAGACCGCTTCCTGTTTCTGACCAAGAACAAGGCCTACCGGCTGCCGACGCCGCCGCAGATGAACAATCACGGCAACTACATCATCAGCCTGGGCAACTTCTG
The DNA here is from genome assembly GCA_963810485.1 of uncultured Alphaproteobacteria bacterium. Classification (GTDB taxonomy): domain Bacteria; phylum Pseudomonadota; class Alphaproteobacteria; order Dongiales; family Dongiaceae; genus DATKFM01. The sequence goes on along the minus strand of CAWENQ010000004.1, from coordinate 616,993 downwards.
CCGCTGGCTTGGTACGCAGGCCGAAGCGTTGGGCGTGGAGATCTATCCCGGCTTCGCCGCCGCCGAAGTCCTCTATGGCGAGGATGGGCGCGTGGTGGGCGTTGCCACCGGCAATATGGGCGTCGGCAAGGATGGCCAGCCCACCGCCAATTTCCAACCTGGCGTCGAGCTGCGCGGCCGCTACACGATGTTCGCCGAGGGTTGCCGCGGCTCTTTGACCAAAACGCTGTTCGAACGCTTCAAGCTGCGGGAGGGCGTCGATCCCCAGACCTTCGGCATCGGCATCAAGGAGCTTTGGGAGATCGATCCGGCCCGCCATAAGCAGGGCACGATCATCCACACCATCGGCTGGCCGGTGGACCGCAGCACTTATGGCGGGTCCTTCCTCTATCACCTGGAGAACAACCAGGTCGCCGTCGGGTATGTCGTCGGCCTCGACTACGAGAATCCTTATCTCAGCCCGTTCGAGGAATTCCAGCGCTTCAAGACCCATCCCCATATCCGGCCCTTTTTCGAAGGCGGCAAGCGGATTGCCTATGGCGCGCGGGCGATCAACGAAGGCGGCTTCCAGTCCATCCCCAAGCTGACCTTCCCCGGCGGCATGCTGATCGGCTGCACTGCCGGTTTTCTCAATGTGCCGAAGATCAAGGGCACCCACACTGCCATGAAGTCCGGCATGACTGCGGCCGAGGCGGTGTTCGATGCGCTGGGCGCCGATGCGCCGCCGGAGGTGACCGCCTATCCGGAACGGCTGAAACAGACCTGGCTGTGGGACGAGCTGTATCGCGTCCGTAACCTACGCCCGGGATTCCGCTGGGGCATGTGGGGTGGCCTGATCAATGGCGGCCTGGACACCTATGTCCTGCGCGGCCGTGCGCCTTGGACCCTGCATCACCACCCCGACCATGACAGCCTGAAGAAGGCGGCCGATTGCAAGCCGATCGAATATCCCAAGCCCGACGGCAAGGTTTCATTCGACCGCAACTCCTCGGTGTTCCTGTCCAATACTAACCATGAGGAAAACCAGCCGTCGCATCTGACGTTGAAGGACGCTTCCATCCCCATCCGCGTCAATCTGGCCGAGTACGAAGCGCCCGAACAGCGCTATTGTCCCGCCGGCGTCTATGAGATTGTCGGCCGCGAGCAGGGCGCGCCGCGGCTGCAAATCAACGCGCAGAACTGCGTGCACTGCAAGACCTGCGACATCAAGGACCCGACACAGAATATAAATTGGGTCGTTCCCGAAGGCGGCGGCGGTCCCAACTATCCGAATATGTGAGCGACCGCGTTCCGCCTGCATATCCATGGCCTGTTCGAGGAGGTAGAGAGTGAAGATCATCGACGCGAATTCCCAGGTCATGCTTCGGACGGGGCTGGGCGGGCTGCGCGGCACGGCGGGTGTGGCCTTGCTGGCCATGCTGGCGGCTGTGGTGCCGGCGGCATCTGCGCAGGCGCCGGGCGAACGTTCGCTGTCGGGCAACTTCCTGGCCGGCGAACATGCGCGGGCGGTGAGCGACCACGCCGCCGCCGCCGACTATCTCAGCGCGGTTCTGGCGAAGAACCCCGGCAACGAGGATCTGCTGCAGGCCAATTTGGCGGCGCTGGTTCATGAGGGTCGCTTCGCCGAGGCGCTGCCGATCGCCCAGCGTCTGGAGAAACAGGGCACCGTCACCGACGGTGTCATGCTGCTGCTGGCGATGGACCGGTTCAAGCAAGGCGATAACGCCGCGGCGATCGTGCTGATCGAAAAGCTGTCGGACAGTGCCCTGAACAAATTCGCCAAGCCGCTGATCCTCTGTTGGATGAAACTGGCTGAGGGAAAGCTCGATCAGGCGCGGTCGGCCCTGGCGCCGTTGGCCGAGAACAAGAGCGTGACACTGCTGCATGATGTAACAGCAGCGCTGCTGAATGATGTGGCTGGCGACAAGGCGGCGGCTGTGGGCTATGCCGCGCTCGCCACAAAGCCCGAAGGTTTGTCGTTCCGGACCGTCGAATTGACGGTGAACTATTTCCTGCGCAAAGGCGACGCGGCAGCCGCCACCAAACTGCTGGACGATTTTACCAAGATCTATCCGGACAATTCGCTGATCGGCTTGCTGCGGCTGCAACTGAAGCAGAAGCCGCGGCCGCTGATCGCCAACGAGCGCGACGGCCTGGCCGAGGCCTATTACTCCATCGCCACCGGCCTGCTCGTGGATGGCGCCGAGCAGCCGGCGATGCTGTTCACCCAGCTGGCTCTCGACCTCAATCCCGATCTGCCGGCGGCGCAGATGCTGCGCGGCGATCTGCTGATGGCGGCGAGTCGCTTTGGGGATGCGGTGGAGGCCTATCGCCGGGTCGACAAAGCCTCGCCCTATTCCTGGAATGCGCGGCAGAAACTGGCCGACGCGCTGGATCGGACCGACCGCACCGACGAGGCGCTCAAGATCCTGCAGGACATGACGGAAGAGCGAACAGATGTCGCCGATGCGGCGCTGGCGCTCGGCAATATGCTGCGGTTGAAAGAGCGCTTTGCCGAATCGGCGGCCGCCTATGACAAGATGATCTCCCGCATCGGCACGATCAAGCAGCACCATTGGACGCTGTTCTACTACCGCGGCGTCGCTCTCGAGCGCAGCAATCAATGGGAACTGGCCGAAGCCGATTTCATGAAGGCGCTGGAGCTGAACCCGGATCAGCCGACGGTGCTGAACTACCTGGCCTACACCTGGGTGACGAAGAAGGAGAATCTGGATCAGGCGCTGGACATGCTCAAGAAGGCCGTCGAACAGCGGCCCGAAGACGGCTTCATCATCGACAGCGTCGGCTGGGCCTACTACATGATCGGGGACTATGTGAAAGCCGTCGACTATCTCGAGCGCGCCGTCGAGTTCGAACCCACGGACTCGACGATCAACGAACATCTGGGCGATGCATATTGGAAGATCGGCCGGCATGAAGAGGCGAAGTTCCAATGGCGCCGCGCGCTCAGTTTCGAGCCGGAGCAGGAACGGATCGCGCCGCTGCAAACCAAACTCGACAGCGGCCTGGGCGACAACCCGACTTAATAAGCTCGAAGCAGCACGGGCCAGGCAATCATCAAACCCTGTGATCTCTGTTTCTTCTGTGGTTGTTCTTACTTTTGAGACGGTTCTCCGTTGAGCACCAGTTCCCGCGTCATCCGCCTGCGCGCGCCGGCGAAGATCAATCTGTTCCTGCATCTGGTCGGGCGGCGCGCCGATGGATTCCACCTGCTCGACAGCATGATCGCCTTTACCGATTACGGCGACGAACTGTCGGTCGAAGCCGCCGGCGATTTGTCGCTCGCCATCGATGGTCCCTTTGCCTCGGGGCTGTCCACAACGGAAGACAATCTCGCGCTCCGCGCCGCGCGCCTGCTGATGGCCGAAGATGCCGTGACCCGGGGTGCGCGGCTGCGCCTCACCAAGCAACTGCCGGTGGCATCCGGCATCGGTGGCGGATCGGCCGACGCGGTTGCGGCAATGAAAGCGCTGATCCAGCTCTGGGGCTTGCGGATCCCCGCCGCCCGTCTGGCGGAACTGGCGTTAATGCTCGGCGCCGATCTGCCGGTCTGTCTTGCCGGCAAGCCCAGCTTCGTCGGCGGCATTGGCGAGGATATCGAACCCGTGCCGCCGATGCCCGATCTCTACATTCTGCTGGTCAATCCGCTGATTCCCTTGCCGACGATCGATGTCTTCCGCCGCCGCGCCGCGGGGGGCGATGGTGCGCGGTTCGGTGATCCAGGCCGCTGGAGCGGAATGCTTGCCTCCGATGACGAGTTGTTCCGCCGCCTGGCCGATTGCCGCAATGATCTGACCGACGCGGCCATTGCGATCGTTCCGGCCATCGCCGATGTGCTGGAGGCAATTGGAGGCCAGCCGGGTTGCCGGCTCGCGCGCCTCTCCGGGTCCGGCGCCACATGCTTCGGATTGTTCTCCGATGCGGCTGCCGCGCGAACGGCAGCCGCCGCAATCCTTAAGTCGCGGCCCGGCTGGTGGGCGATCGCGACCAGGCTCCGCCTGTCGGATCAGGCCGTCGGCACGGCCTAGGGGCCTGTTGCGCGGCGCGGGCCGGGCCCATATGGTGGCGCCCGTTTCCCGAGCAAACGCGCAGCGTTTGTCTCGCGCGGCCGCCGGGCAGGTCAGTGCTCGGCAAATCGGCGCATCGATTGGGGCGTGGCCAAGCGGTAAGGCAACGGGTTTTGGTCCCGTGATCCTAGGTTCGAATCCTAGCGCCCCAGCCATTCCCAAGATCGCGCTGCAACGGCCCGGTTCCGGTCCGCTGCAGCACGTTCCCGGAAATCAGCTGAGAACAGTTAGAAGTTCCAACGAAGCCTTTTGGCTTCGCGATCACGGCCCATCGACATAATCGGCGCAGAAATCGTCGCCGGGATAGATCCAGCCGTTGCCGCTGCAGTTATTGTCGAACACGCTGGCGGCGGCGGTGCAGCCTCCAAGCACGGCCAACAGGCCGAAGACCGTAAGAATTCGTGCAAGATTGGACATCAGATATTCCTTTCCGTGCGCCCCGTTACGCCGAGGGCCCAATTGCCGCTGCCGGGGAGATGGAACGTTTCCCTCGCCGGTTGGTTCCTTCTCCGTTGATGCCCCCAAGGGGAGTCCACGGGAGCGCGAAGATGTCCGCCACGATCATTCCATTTCCGTCGCATCGCTTTACCGTCGTCGATGCAGCGCGGCTGCATGAGGTGGCGTCGGCGATGATCGCCACGGGAATCTGGGGCCGCGTCCAATATGTTGGCGCGGCGCAGGGGCCCGGCTTCGACACCGTGCTGATCTATATGCCGGACTCGTCCAATCCGATCTTCATCATCGAGCGGCAGAAGAACGGCAGCTATTCGCTGGTGGACTGCACGACGATGTCGGTGATGGCCAACGCCCGGACCTTGGACGGAGCTTTCGCGCCATTGGAGACGGTCATCCGCCTTGCCGAAACCGCGGAGGGACCGGTCGACCTCAAGCGTTTGCATTGGAACATCTGGTGACGGTCGGCTTCAGCGCCCTCAAGCATAGTTCACATAGATAGTCTTTTTCTGGAAGTAGCCGTCCAGTCCGTATTTGCCGTCCTCGCCGCCGATGCCGCTGTGCCGCAACCCCGCGTGATAGGCATGCACGGCGTCGCCGCCCGGGCGATTGACGTAGATCTCACCGAACTTCAGTTCGCGCACCAGGCGCATCAGCCGCCGCATGTCCTTGGTGAAGACATAGGCCGAGAGGCCGTAGCTGGATTCATTGGCCAGCTTCAGCCCTTCGTCAAAATCCGTGACGGTCATGACCGGTATCACCGGGCCGAAGACCTCCTGCTGCATGATTGCCAGCCGGTTGTCGGGCGCGGTGATGACCGTGGGCTGATACCAGTAACCGCGGCCGAACTCGCCTTCGGTCAAGCGCCGGCCGCCGGTCAGCACTTTGGCGCCCGCTTTTGTCGCCGCTTCCACCATGCGCTCGACCTTCGTCAATTCCGCCGCGCTGAATTTCGGCCCGACATCCACGGGCTCCAGCGGATTGCCGACCTTGAGCTTCGACACTGCATTGACGAACTTCTCCATGAACTCGTCGGCGATGCGCTCATGCACATACATGCGCTCATTGCAGATGCAGATCTGCCCGCAATTCTCGAAGCGCGAGGCGACGGCGGCCTTCACCGCGGCGCCGATATCCGCATCCTCGCCGACGATGAATGGCGCCTTGCCGCCCAACTCCAGCCGCAGGATCTTCAGATCCTCCGCGCCGTTCCGGAAGATCTCCTTGCCCGCGCGCACGCTGCCGGTCAGCGTGATCAGTCGCGGCACGGGATGGCTCACCAGCGCGGCGCCCAGGCCTTCGCCGGTTCCCGTCACCACATTGAACACGCCCGGCGGAAAGTCCGCCTGCACCGAAAGTTGCGCGATCTCCAGCGCCGACAGCGGCGTGCCCTCATGGGGCTTGATCACGATGGTATTGCCGGCGATCAGCGCGGGACCCATCTTCCGCGTCGTCAGGGCGGCCGGGTAGTTCCACGCCGTCAGTCCGACGACCACGCCATGGGCGACACGCTGGATCCAGATCTGCTCGTCCGGATTGTCCGAGGGAATGATATCGCCCGATATGCGCCGGGCCTCTTCGGCCGCGTATGTGAGATACAGCGCCGTGCCTTCGATCTCACCCCGGGCTTCCACCAGCGGCTTGCCTTGCTCGGCGACCACCAGCCGCGCCAGGCGGTCGCGGTTCTCCAGGATGAGCTGTGCCAGGCGGCGCAACAGCTGGCCACGCTCCACCGGCGGCAGCGCTTCCCAGGCGGGCTGCGCTGTGCGCGCCGCCAAGAGGGCGCGGTCGCCGTCATCGGCTGTACCCTTCGGCGCAGTGGCGATGATCTCCTGTGTGGCCGGGTTCTCCACTTCCAGGAATTCCTTGCCGGTGGAATCGGTCCACTGGCCATTGATGAAATGGCGGTAGCGGGGGATGCCGGCGACCAGATCCTTCATGACAGCCATGGATTTCGTCCTTGAAAAACGTCGAAGTCAGCCGACGGGCACATAGCCCAATTGCATCGGCAGCCACAGCACCAGGCTGGGGAACAATATCATCAGCACGAGTACGCCGATCAGCACCACCAGGAACGGCCCGAGCTCGCGCATGATCGCATGCAGCGGCACGCCGGATACGCCGGCGATCAGGAACAGCAGCTCGCCATAGGGCGGCGTCACCAGCCCGATCATCATGTTGATGACGATGACGACGCCGAAATGCACGGGATCGATGCCGAACAGCGCCAGCGACGGCAGGATGATCGGGACGATCACCAGCAACATCAGCAGCGTGTCGAGGAAGCAGCCGAGGATCAGGAACAACACATTGATCATCAGCAGAAATGCAAGCGGCGAAACGTCAAGATGCGCAATCTGCGTGCCCAGCCATCCGGGGATCTGTTCTGCGGCCACGACATGATTCATGAACAGCGCGCCGGCGATGGTGATGGCGACGATGCCTGTCGACTTGCTCGATTGGATGAAAGTCTCGATGAGCTTGCTCAAGCCCATGGTGCGGTACCAGAAGACGGCGATGATAAGCGCGTAAGCGGCGGCGATGGCAGCCGCTTCCGTCGGCGTGACGATGCCCGAATAGATGCCGCCCAGCAGGATGACCGGCAGCAGCAAGGCCGGAAAAGAATCAACTGAGATCCGCAGGGCTTCGCGCCGCGACACCGGCGCCTCAACAGGGAAATTCCGCCGCCGGGCCAGCCAGGCGATCACGCTCATCTGCGCCAATCCCAAGAGAATGCCGGGGATGACACCGCCGGCGAACAGCGCGCTGATCGAGGTATCGGAGATCAATCCGTAGAGCACCATGGGAATCGACGGCGGGATGATCGGCCCGATGATGGCCGATGTGGTGCTGACCGCGGCGGAGAATCCGGGCGAATAGCCGGCCTTCACCATCATGTCGACTTCCAGCTTGCCAGGCCCGGCGGCATCGGCCAGGGCGCTGCCGCTCATGCCGGAGAAGATCATGCTGGCGACCACGTTCACATGGGCCAGGCCGCCACGAAACCGCCCCACTATCAGGTTGGCGAACTGGAACAGCCGGTCGGTGACAGCGCTGTTGTTGAGGATATCGGCGGCCAGGATGTAAAGAGGCACGGCCAGCAGCACGAACTTGTTGAACAGCCCGTTGAGGCCTTGTTCGGCCACCAGCCCGACATCCTTGCCGGCGAGGAACAGATAGATGAACCCTGACGCCAGCATGGAGAAACCAATCGGCATGCCCAGCAGGCACCAACCAAAGAAGCAGACGAACATGACGATGGCGGGGTAACTCACGGTCCGTCGCCCGCCTTACAGATGCTCTTGCCAGCCGCGGCCGAACAGGCGGCGCAAGCGGATGAAGCTGGTGATAATGACGATCACCAGGAAGATCAGGAAGCAGCTATAGGCGAGCGCCATCGGGATGTGGAGGAACATGGTCTTGCGGCGGAGGAAGCTCACATAGTCGTAGCTGCCGGGCAGCCCGGCAACGAAGACAATGAGAATGGACGCCGTGATGAATATGGCGAGAAGTCGCCGCCGCGCCGGCGGCTGCGCCTTATAGAGCAGGTCGAAGCCGATATGCTGACGCTCGCTCACCAGCGCCGCTGCGGACCAGAAGACGATCCAGATATAGGCCAGCGAGCAGGCCTCCGACGACCAGGCGACCGGATGGTTCAGCACATAGCGCGTGAACACCTGCACCAGGAACGCGCCGAACATCGCCGCGAACAGCGCGGCGGCGATCAGTTCTGCGGCGCGGTGAAGCGTCTTCATCGGCAGGTTCAATGCTGGCTACGAAATTCAAGCCGCTCGATTGAGAAAATAGGGGCAGACGCCAGCCTTGACTGATGTCACGCGGCGTCCGCCCCCAGCGGTCTGTCCCCAACTAGTGGGCCTAGGCTCCGGCCTTGTTGATGCGGTCGATCATGCCTGCGGGCCAGCTCTTGGCGAACTCCGATTCCAGGAACCTCTTTTGAACCTGGTCACGGAAGCTGGCGACATCTGGCGTCGTGACGGCGACGCCCTTACCCTCGAAGAACGCGGCCGCATCCTTTTCGGTTGCGATCACGCCTTCGTCGTTGTGCTTCTTGGCGGCGGCTTCGGCGGTTTCAATGGCCTTCTTCTCGTCGTCGGAGAGGCCATCCCAGAAACCGTTGGCGAGGCTGACGAAGACGTTCGACACCATGTGGCCGGTCAGCACCACCTGCTTCGACACTTCATAGAACTTTGCCGCCATCGCGTCCGGCAGCGGATTCTCCAGCCCGTCGATGGTGCCGGTCTGCATCGCCAGATAGACTTCCTCGAAGGCCAGGGGCGTCGCATTGGCGCCCAGCGAGTTGCCGAGGAACTGCCAGGTCTCGGAGCCGGGCATGCGCAGCTTCAGACCGGCCATGTCCGCCGGCGTCTTCACTTCCCGCGGCTCGCGCAGGATGACGTGGCGGGTGCCGAGATACTGGCTGCGCACGATATGCAGGCCGACATCCTTGGAGACGCGCCCCTTGTACTCCTCGCCCACCTCGCCGTCATAGACCGCATCCAGATGGGCGGGATCGCGCATCAGATAGCCCGTGGTGAAGATCGAATATTCGGGGATGAAGTTGGTGATGTCCTGCGGCGAGGTCAGCGCGCATTCCAGATTGCCGCGCTGCATCGCCTCGATTTCCGTGCCTTGCGCGAACAGCGTGCCGTTGAAATGCAGCTGCACGTCGAAGGCGCCGGGGGCGGATTTGTCCAGCTCGGTCTTGAACACTTCGAGCGCCTTGGACTGCCATTCCTCGGGCGTTCCGGGCGTGGAAACCCGCAGCGCCTTCGCCGCGGCTCGGCTGTGGCGCAGAACGGTGGGCATCGCGATGGCGGCGGCGCCGGCCGCCAGGAACGTACGCCGGGTCAGATTTCTTTTTCTGTTGCTGGTCCTGATCATTATTGCCTCCCTTGGCCTTAGTGGATTTGTTGTGCTTGTTGTTCTACGCGGTTTTCCGCTTGCCGGCGGCGCGTTTTGGCTGCGCCGGCAGCTCCAGCACGTCGTTCGGCTTAAGCTGCGCTACCGCCAGCTCATCGGCAAAGCGCTGGACTTCCGGCGCGTTATGCTCCCGCGCCAGCCTCTCGGCTTTCGTGGCGTCGCCGGTGGCGATCGCCTTCACCATCGGCTGATGCTCGTCGAGGATGGCGTGCAGATCGACGATTTGCGAATTCGAAGTGACGATGTAGTGGCGCACCTGCTGCTCCAGCAGCTTGTACTGGGCGATCAGCCGGTGATGGCCGGTCATGGCGACGATGGTCTTGTGCAGGCCGAGGTCGGCTTCCGCGACAGGCGCGTGCTTGCCCGTCGACACTGCTTTTGCCAGCCGGTCATAGGCCTCGACCAGGAGCTTTCGCGTATCTGATGTCTGCCGCTGGGCGGCGAGCTTGGCCGCCAGGCCCTCCAGGCTGCCGCGGAGCGTGTAGAGCTCCCAGGCATCCTCGGCCGAAAGCGCCGGCACCATCCATTTCGTGTAGGCGACCTGCAGCACCAGCCCTTCATGGGCGAGCTGGCTGAGGGCCGCGCGGATGGTGCCGCGGCTGACGCCCAGCTGCTCCGCCAGAGCCGCCTCCACCAGCCGAAACCCCGGCGCGAAGCGGCCGCTGAGGATCTGCTCGCGCAATAGATCGGCAGCCCGGTTGTCGAGCCGGTTCTTCGGCAGCTTGAGATCGAGTGCCGCCAAGGGCATGGCCGTCGCCTCGTCGCTTTCTCTTGGATATTGCCGCCCGGACTTCGCAGGTTGGTTCCCGCAGGTCCGGCAGCCGCTCCCATTCCGTTGCCGCAAGGCTTGCATGGCCGCCGTCGGGGGGTCAAGGCCCGATTGTTGACAATCAGCAATCTCGCGCCAAGATGCCGGCCAACGAACCAAAAACATCGGGGAGTAACCGCGCGTGACCGGTCTTCCGGCCCGCAATGTCGTGATCGCCGCCGTGGCGACGCCGGTCGGTGCCGACTACCGGCCGAACGGCGATCTGCTGCTGGCGCGCTGCCGACAGCTGCTGTCGGAAGGCTGCGACGGCATCACGCTGTTCGGCACGACAGGCGAGGGTGCAGAGTTCGCCGTCGCCGACCGACAACAAATCCTGGAGCAAGTGGTCGCCGGCGGACTCGATCCGCAGCGGCTGATCGTCTCTGCCGGCGCATTGACCCTGCCCGATATGACAGCGCTTGCCGCGCACGCAACCCAGCAGGGCGTGGCCGGCGTGTTGCTGATGCCGCCCTGCATGTATCGCGGGGGCATTGGCGATGACGGCACGTTCCGGTTCTACGCCACTGTTATCGACCGCGTGGCCAGCGATGCGTTGCGGCTCTACCTCTACCATTTCCCGGATATCTCCGGCGTGCCGGTAACGACGCGGGTCATCCGACGGCTCAGCGAGAAATATGGCCCGGTGATCGCCGGCGTGAAGGACAGCGGCGGCGATTTCGGCTTCACTGAAGATGTGCTGCGCCGTTTCTCCCATCTCGCCGTCTATACCGGCAGCGAGACCCATGTGCCCTCGGCGCTCGCCGCCGGGGCGCGCGGCACCATCTGTGGCCTGGCCAATGTGATCGCGCGGCTGATGCGGGCCATGAGCGACGCGCCGACTTTGCCGGACCGGCGGCGCTATGTGCCGTCGGTGCAGGCGGTGGACAGCATCCTGTCCCGCGGGCCGTTCATTCCCTCGATCAAAGCTGTCATCGCCGAGGCGATGCAACAGCCGGCCTGGCGGCGGGTGATACCGCCGATGGCCGAGCTGCCGCTGTTCGATGAGAACCGCCTGCTGGCCGATTTCGGCAAGCTGGCCGCGGCATTTCCCCGCTGACTCCGCGCTACTGTGCGGCTGCCCGTGTGCCTTGGCGCAGCGCTTTCAACGGCGCCAGCGCTTTCTCCAGTTCCGCGACCGCCGCCGGCTCCAGCTCGCAGACCGGCGCCCGCAGCGTGCCGCCGTCATAGCCCATGATGCGGCAGGCGGCTTTCACCGCCGGATTATAGTCGCCGTACCAACAGAAGGCGGCGGCCGGGAACATCGCCGACCAGAGCTGCATCGCCTCCGGGATCTTTCCGGCCTGCACTAGGTTCCAGAGTTGCACCGACTCCCGCGGCATGAAGTTCACACCGCCCCAGATGGTGCCCACGCATCCGAGGATGAAGGCCAGCGGCGCCACCGGGTCGGCGCCGTTGAGCACCTTGCCGCCATTGGCCTTGCCGGCGGCGATCAGCGCCTGCTGCTTGCCCAGGTCGTTGCAGCTATCCTTGATGTAGTTGAAATGCTCGAGCTGCAGCAGCCGGCGAAACATCGTGGGCGTCAGCTCGATCTTGGTGCCGGCAGGGATGTTGTAGCCGACGATGTCGATGCCAACCACTTTGTCGATCGCGGCATAGAACTTCACGATGCCGTCGTCATGGGTCGGTCCCTCGAAATAGGGCGGCAGCACCATGACCGCATCCGCGCCGGCATCCTGCGCCGTCTTGGAGCGGCGGATCACCTCGTCCTGATTGAGGGCCGAAGTCTGGCAGGTTACCTTGGCGCGGCCGGCGATGCGCTTGCAACCGAGCTGGAACATCTTCGCGCATTCCGCTTCGGTGATGTAGGCGTGCTGACCGGTGCCGGCGCTGAGCACGAAGCCGTGGACGCCGCAATCGAGATAGATGTCGATCAGCTCTTCATAGCGCTTGAAATCCAGATTGCCCGCCGCGTCGAACGGCGTCTGCATCGCCAGATTGATGCCCGTGAGTTCGGCCATGATTTTTGTCTCCCCGCATTGGCTTCTTATGGCGGCGGAGCATCGGACCGGCGGCGCGCGGAGTCAACGCCCGGCGCGCCCCAGCGAGCGCGTGCAAGTCAGTCAGGAAATATGGAGGTTTCTGGAAACTATCGGCGTCCGCCCGCGCTCGAACCAATTTTGCAGGGATGGTTCGAATAGGCGCGCGGGCGGATGCCGTAACGAAATTGCGGCGGAAATCTACTTCGGCTCGTAGGAGAACTTCTGGCCGCCAATGCTGGCTTCGAACATCAGGCCGCCCTTGGCCATGGTGAAGATGGCGACGCCATGATCGTAGCCGGCGTTCTTCGCGGCGCCGGTCTTGACCGCCACCGCCGACGCTTCGGCGGCAAACTCGTAGTTGCCGTTCTTGAAATCGTCGAGCGCTGCTTGGTCCTTGAAGAAGATCGCTTCGCGATAGACCTGGCCGCCAAGCGCCAGGCCGATCGTGACCTGCGACATGGTGCTGGAGCCGATGACCTCACCGCCCTGGAACACGGTGCCGTCGCCGGCGGCTCCGCCGATGCCGACTGCGCCCTTGGTGATCTCCGGGAAGATCGCATAGCCATAGGCATCCTTGAAGAAGGCGTCGAGGCTGGGATCGGCGGTCTTGAATTCCGCGATCGCGGCCAGCGCATTCTTTTCGCCGGCGGCGTCATAGGCGAAGGCCGCCCCGACGCCGACGATCATCAGCGCGGCGGCAAAGCCTGCAATAAGCTTCCGTGTCATTGGATTTCCTCCGAGGTTCTTGGTTGGTGTCTGTGCATCTTTGAGATTGGATTCCGGCACCGGTTGTCAATCTACTCCGCGGCCCGGTTAGTGGGTAGCGGCTTTCTGCCGCGCTAAAACTGTTCACAGGCCGAACTTTTTCCGTATCATTTCCGCGCACTGCGTCGCCGTGGCACGGCTGGTATCGACTTCCAGATCGTAGGTCATGTCCTTGTGAACGCGGTCAAATTGCCATCGTGCCAGACCGATCGTACGGTCGCCGCGGGCCGCCTCCCGCTCTTCTAGGATATCCAGCGGCGCGAACACCCCGACTTTGACAATGTCAAGCCCGGCTAGCGCCGCTTCATAGGCCGCGTTGTCGCCCTCGAGGAGAACATCGTCGACGATCAGGTTGTTCCCTTGCCGCGCCATCGCGGCGATGGCCTGCCGCATGCCGCCGAGCAGCCGCTCCGCCGTTGGCCCGCTGCGGATGATAACCGACGGCTTGCCACCCTCCTGAACTGTTTCGAAAACGATCCCGTCCGGATGCCCCCACAACGCTTCTGGCAGCATCTCGAGGAATGCGTCCATGGCGACATACAGGAAGGGATCCCGAGTGATCGTCTGCAATGCCTTGGCGATGGAGCTTTTGCCGACGCTGCCGACGCCGTTCAGCAGGATGATCCGGGGTGATTTACTCAAGACCTATTCTTTCCAACGTCTCGGATGTTCTGCAGCGATTTGTTGTGATACATGTGGTCCGCAGGGTCGTACAAGCACCAGGGCATAATGAGTTCGTCCGCCGAACTTCTTGATAAGCCGGAATCCGGCCGCGATGCCATTGCCGGCACGCCGCAGATCCAGCCGCGCGCCACGCCCGCGGCGCGGATCAGGTGGACGGTTTCATTTCTGCTGTGGCCGCTGTTTATGATCACTGCGATCGCGGCCAATTATGCCGGTACGCAGACGGCCCATCCGATACTCTGGTTCAATGTCACCTATTTTTCGCTGGCGGGCCTGCTATTCCTGTTCGAGCGGCTGATGCCCCATGAGCGGCAATGGCTCGCCAATGACGGCCAGCTCGTGCCGGATATCGGCCACACGCTGCTCAGCAAGCTGGCGGTGCAGGCCCTGGTCTTGTCGGTGGGTGTCATGGGCGCGGTGCAAGCGGTGGCGCCGCCGGGCGCCAGTTGGTGGCCCCATGGCTGGCCGCTGCCGCTGCAGGTGCTGCTGGGCATGACGATTGCCGAACTCGGCTTCTACTGGGCCCATCGCCTGGCCCATGAGCGTCCGCTGCTCTGGCGCTTCCATGCCGTGCATCACAGCGTCACGCGGCTCTGGTTCGTCAACACCGGCCGCTTCCATTTCATCAACACGATCATCAGCGTCGCCTTCGGCACCGGCGTCGCCCTGGCCGCCGGCGTGCCCAAGGATATCCTCATCTGGGTTAGCGCCATCACCGCCTATGTCGGCCTGCTCACCCATTGCAATGTCGAGATGCGCTTCGGCGTGCTCAACTACCTGTTCAACACGCCGGCACTGCACCGCTGGCATCATTCGATGGTGCGGGAAGAAGGCGACCGCAACTACGGCGAGAACCTGATGCTATTCGACCTGCTGTTCGGCACTTTCATCAACCCGAACCGCCGCCCGCCCGCCGATATCGGTGTCCGCGAGCCGATGCCGGCAACCCTGGCCGCCCAGATCACCCATCCTTTCCGGCGGCGGCCCGCGTAACAGTCCGCGGGCCAGCGGAACCAAGCGCATATCCCAAATGTTTTCCAATCAGTGTCGAGAGCGCCCCCGCTGAGCCGGGTCTGCGCGATCTGGAGCAACTGCACCGGCCATTCGCGAAGATATCACAATCTCGCAACAGCACGGGCTCGAACGCCGCTTATTTACGAGGAAGCGGCCTGGATTGGAGGGTATCGTGGCAACGAAGCGCAAACTGCGCCCCGCCAAGCAGCTGGCAAAACATCGTCGGGCCTATCCCAACGAAAGCCGCGAATATGGCAGGGCGCGCGCGAACCTGCTCGCCGAGGAGATCGAATTGCGGCGTCAGATCGAGCGCGTCGCGGCGCAAAGGCGGACGTTGCCGCCGGGCGGCGAGGTACCGGCGGACTATCTGTTTGAGGGCGAAAACGGCCCGGTGCGCCTCTCCGAGATGTTCGGCAAGCACAAGACCCTGATCGTTTACAACTATATGTACGGGCCGCAGCGCAAGCGGCCTTGCCCGATGTGCACGTCGCTGCTGAGTTCGTGGGACGGCGAGGCGGCGGATATCGAGCAGCGTGTCGCGCTCGCGGTCGTGGCCAAGTCGCCGATCAAGCGGCTGAGAGAATTCAAGCGAGAGCGCGGCTGGCGCTATCTCAAGCTGTACTCGTCGGCGGGCAACAGCTTCAACCGCGACTACTTTGCCGAAGGCCCGCAGGGCGAGGACGATCCGGCGTTCAACGTCTTCATCAAGCGCAACGGCAAGATCCGCCACTTCTGGGGCGGCGAGATGACCATGGAGATGGCAGATCCCGGCCAGGATCCACGCGGCGCGCCCGATCTCATGCCGATCTGGACGATCCTCGATTCCACGCCCGAGGGCCGCGGCCGCGATTGGTATCCGAAACTGACCTACGGTGCCTCAGAGAGATAGAGGCGGTGTATGAAGGGAAGGCGCCACGCTGATAGGATTTTATTCAAGTTACCGCCGCTGGTCCCGGCGCCACGATAGTGGTCACCGAGCGGTCGCACCGGGCGGCGTGCCGGACTTCGATCACGGGTTTGTGTAGCCGCTGGCGCGGCAAGTCGCGCAAAGAATTAAGACTTATAGTTAATTTCCCCAACAAAACAGGGGTTTTGTGCTGCACAGCGTCAGAGCGCGCTAGTGATCCGGTATGGAATCGATTATATTTGAATCAAATGAGACTGCGCCGGAACAATTAACCGGGGCAGGCGTTAAGAAGCGAAGTTTGGAGGAATATCATGGCAACCGCTTACGTTGAGGAGCTGCGCACGACCCGCTATCGCCAGCGATTGGCCGCGCTGGTGCGCCGCCCATCCTGCCGGACGATTTCTTTCGCGATCGGCACCGCCCCTATACACCGCAACTTCTTTGCCGAGACGGCAGCCGCGATCGAAGGTTTGCCGACGGGCGGCACGCGCAAATGGAACGGCGTCAATCACCGGCAGGTGCAATACGCTGTCCGCCTGCGTATCGACGAGAAAGCCGAGCGCGCGACCTATGATGCGGAGCAGGATCTGCTCATCGTCCCCAAGGAAACCGAGTTCGATACTCTCGACGGTCAGGCGCGTCTGCTGGGCGCTTGCGTCCATGTCGGCCTCAATATCGAAGGACGGAATCTCGACCGGCTCGACAGCGAGTGCGCCGCGCGCATCGCCGGCCAGCTCTACCGGTTGTTCGAGAACGTCGCCGAAGGCGATGCGGAACTGACGCTGGCGGCAAAGATCCAGCGGCTGGAGCCGGAATTGCCGCAGGACAAGGCCTTCTACACCGTGGCCCGCGAAACCCTGTTCTACTTGCGCGCCATGTCCCTGGCCGGCCTGCAAATGCACCGCAAGATAAAGCCGGGCAGCTTCATGAAGATCATCAGTAACGGCCAGCGCGATCTACTGCACGACGCGCTGCGCCAGCCCAAGGTTCGCGTTCGCCAGACAGCGCCGAAGCCGCCGATCTTCAGCGCCGCCAAGCCGCCTTCGCGGTTCCTGGCGCTGCAGGTGGTGGAGTCGTCGACGCTGGTGCCGGCCTGAGTGATCTAGCACGCGGCGACGGACGCCGTGACCCGGCCTGCTAAGCGACGAGCAGCGGCCAAAAGGCCGCTGCTCGTTGTCGATGGCGATTCGTTCGCCCATCGCGCCTATCATGCGTTGCCGAACTCGATCCGGCGTCGCGGCGGCAAGAGCGCCGGCGCGATTCTCGGCTTTGCCAATTTCCTCGTACGGCTCTACGCCGACGAAAAACCCCGCGCCGTCCTGGTCGGCTGGGACACGTTCGACGCACCGACCTACCGCAACCGGGCCTTCGAGGCCTACCAGAGCGGCCGCGAATTCGACGATGAGCTGGTCGAACAGCTCGAACTGCTGCCGCAATTCGTCGCCGCCTGCGGCTTCGCCAATGCGAAGGCCGCCGGCTATGAGGCCGACGACTTCCTGGCCGCCGCAGTTGCCGCCGAGGAGAAGCGCGGCGGCAAGGCGATCGTGGCTAGCGGCGACCGCGACTCTTTTCAGCTCGCCTCAAAATCGACGACGATCATCCAGCCGCTTCGCGCCGGCGAGATGGCGCGCATCGGGCCGGCGCAGGTGCGGGAACGCTACGGCGTAAATCCCAAACAGGTGCCCGATTTCATCGCGCTGCGCGGCGATCCCTCGGACAAGCTGCCGGGCGCCAAGGGTGTCGGTCCCAAGGGTGCCGCGAAACTCCTCGATCAATATGGAACACTCGAAGCCGCCCTCGCCGACGAGCGTCTGGCGCCACAGGCAAAGCAACTCCGCATCTACTGCTCCATCGCCACGATGGATGCGTCGGCGCCGATTCCCTCGCTGAAGGATCAGCGGCCCACCTGGGCCAAGGCGTCGGCCCTCGCCCGCGACTGGGAGCTGAATCGATTGGCAGAGCGCCTGGGCGCCACTCGGCACCTAGCTGGTCGCGTCCCCCCGTTCCCCCATCTCCACCATCTCCCTCGCATACTCGTCATACGCCGCCTCCGCCTCGCGCACTTGCGGCAGGCCGATCAGGTTGTTGAATTCCTCGAAATCCACCATGCGGTCGCGGACATTGTTGGTGTGGCCGTCGCGGAGGAGGGCGGCGTAGGTTTCGCGTAGCGCCTTCGCCATGGTGTAGCAGGCGCTCACCGGCCAGGTGACGGTGGCGAAGCCCATCTCCTCCAGTTGCCGCGCCGAGAGGATCGGCGTGCGGCCGCCTTCGATGTTGTTGGCGAGGCAGGGCGCCGGAATCTCCGAGCAGACGCGCCGCATCTCCTCCACGGTGACCGGCGCCTCGACGAACAGCAGGTCGGCGCCGGCCTCGCGATAGAGCTGGGCGCGGTCGATCGCCTCGCTCAGGCCCTGCACCGCTCGCGCATCGGTGCGGGCGCAGATGATCAGGTCCGCATCGACGCGCGCATCCAGCGCCGCCTTCAGCTTCGCCACCATCTCCGCCGCCGGCACCACCCGCTTGCCCTCCATATGGCCGCAGCGTTTCGGTGATACCTGGTCCTCGATGAACAGGCCGGCGACGCCGGCGCGCTCATAGGCGCGCATCGTGCGCGCCACATTCGTGGTGTTGCCGTAACCGGTGTCGGCATCGGCGAACAGCGGCAGCTCGGTGGAGTCGCAGAGCCGCGCATACATCTCCGCCATCTCGGTCATGGTTAACTGCGCCACGTCGGGCTGACCCAGCAGGCCGGCGGTGGCGCTATAGCCGCCGCAGGTGACCGCCAGGAAGCCCGCCTGCTCGGCGATGCGCAGCGACAGCGCGTCATGCACCCCCGGCAGCACCAGGATTTCCGGCGCTTCGATCATCTGGCGAAATCTGCTGGTCCGGTTCATCGCTGGCCTCCCGAAAGGGCGGCGGCGGCTGCCGCGATTTTGCCCTCTTGCGACGGTACTCAAGGCAGGCCAAGCTCGCAATGCACCGGGGTTTCCGGCGGGAACCTTGCGCCGCAGCGGACGTTTTTCCTCGGGGCGCGCCTCGGGCCCACATTCATTAAGGAGTTCGGCTATGAAGCAAGTTTCGATTCGCGGTCTGCTGGCGGCGGGCGCCCTGTCCGCGATCGCCGCAATTGCGCTGCCGGCAGCGGCGCAGGACCAGGCACAGAAGGACGCCTATCTGCGCTATCACCAGGCGATCGCCGTGACGGCCAAGTGCGAGGAGAAAGTGTTCAACGATGTCGAACAATCGCACATGGCGACCTACATCGATCAGCACGTCAACAACCAGATCGGCGCCGGCGAACGTCTGCATCTGATCGAGCAGGCGAAATCCAACGCCTACGAGCTGGTGACGAAATGGGGCTGCGACAGCGACAAGGTCGGCGAGTACCGCACCCTCTTTGAGCAGGAGCTGCTGCCGGTGCTTTAGTTCGCAGGTAACCGGTTCATGAAAAAACGCGGCGCCATCTTCGGCGCCGCGTTTTGTTTCGGTGCACGATTCCTGCGGGGGTGATCGGCTCTACCGACCCTCGCGCCACCAGGCGGTGACGGTCATGCCAAGGCCCAGCAGCAGCAGCAGGATCGCCGGCAATAGCGGCAGCTGGTCGACGCCGGTGACGATGTGGTCCTCGTTGGCCTTGAGGCCGAGCCAGCTTGAGCCGGCGGTGTCGCGGTCGGCCCGCACGCGGCGGATCTGCGGCAGGCCACCCTCGGCGAGGCGGAAGATGCCGCCGCCCGAGGCCTGGGCCAGCGGCTCCAGGACGGTTTCGGTGGAGCGCAGGTCGGCCATCTCCACGGGATTGAGATCGCCGCTGGCGGCAAAGGCGGTGCGCGTGCCGTCGGTCACCCGGTAGAGGCCATCCTCTTCGGCCGGGATGGCGCCGGTGGCGCGGCCGCTGTCGTCGGCGGTGAGGGCGACCTGTTTCGCCTCGCCGGAGGGCGTGGTGACATCCACCTGTTTCGGTTGGTCGCCCAGGCTGCGGCGGGCGATCTCCAGCCGGCCGTCGATGACCACGGCGCGGAGATCCTCTTCTTCCAGCTCCGGCTCCTTCATCAGCCAGTGGGCGATGCGGCGCAGCAGCTCGGCCTGCGGGCCGCCGCCCTCGAAGCCGCGGGACCAGAGCCAGATCTGATCGCTCATCAACTGGGCCACGCGCCCCTCGCCGACCCGGTCGAGGATCAGCAGCGGCGCATCGTCGGTGCCGCTCATGACGGTGACGCCGCGCAAGGCATTGCCCTGGATGATGCGGAACCAGCGGCCCCAGCTCGGCTTGTCGCCGCGCCCGCCGTCGAGACCGGCGGTGACCGGATGCTTCTTGCCCGCGGCGGTCAGTTGCGGCCGGAAGCCGGCCTCCACCACCTGGCCGCTGGGCTCCGCCGGCAGCACCACCTGCAGCGGCGACAGCGTCAGGCCCAGCGCGCCCTCGGTGCCGGCGCCGGCGGCATCCAGCAGCGCGCCGCCGGCCTCGACATACCGGGCGATGTTGTCGAAATAGGCCCGCGGCAGCACGCCGCGCTGGCGGTAGCGGTCGAAGATCACGAGATCGAATTCATCCAGCTTCACCTCGAACAGCTCGCGGATCGGGAAAGCGATCAGCGACAGCTCGTTGATTGGCGTGCCGTCCTGCTTCTCCGGCGGCCGCAGAATCGTGAAATGCACGAGGTCGACGGCGGGATCGGACTTCAGGATGTTGCGCCAGGTGCGCTCGCCGGGATGAGGATCGCCCGATATCAGCAGCACCCGCAGCCGGTCGCGCACGCCGTTGATCACGGTGACCGCGCTGTTGTTGGCGAGGCTTAGCTCCTTGGGCCCCTGGTCGACCTTGAACTCCAGCACCGTCGGGCCGGCACGGTCGAGCTTCAGCGACAGCTCATGCTCGACGCCGATCGGCAGCACCATCTCATCCTTGGGCTGGCCGTCCTGGAACAGCCGGACATTCGCCCGGCCGCTGCCGCCGCCGAGGTCGTCGACCCGCAGGCTGAGCTGGATCTCCTGGTCGACGATGCCATAGGCCGGCGCCTTGGTGATTAGCAGCCGCCGGTCGCCTTCATCGGCCGTGCCGGTCAGTAGCGTATGCACCGGCGCCTTGAAGCCAAGCTCGGCCAGCGTCGCCGGCACGTCGTGGATCTGCCCGTCGGTGATCAGGATGGCGCCGGCCACGCGGCGCGACGGCACATCGGCCAGGACGCCGGTCAGCGCGTCGAACAGCCGGGTGCCCTCGCCCATGCCGCGGCGGGCGTCCAGCGGCGCGCGCATCACCCGCACGTCGAGATTCTCATATTGCTTGAGCTGTTCCTGCAGCGTCGCCAGCGTTGCCTCGCTGACCTTCTGCCGGTCGCCGACCTTCTGGCTGGCGCTCTGATCGAGCACGATCACGGCGACATCGTCGAAATAGCTGCGCTCCTCCGACACCAGCGACGGATTGAGCAGGCCGGCGAACAGACAGGCCGCGGCGATGCCGCGCCACAACAGCCCGCTCGCCCGGCGCCAGGCCGCCAGTGCCAGCACCGCCACGACGACGACGAACAGCGCCAGCAGCACGCCCGGCGGCAGTAACGGCGAGAAATCGATCTGCATGCGGCTCAGCATTACTGGCCCAGCCTTTCGAGGATCGCCGGCACATGCACCTGATCGGACTTGTAGTTGCCCGTCAGCGCATACATGACCAGGTTGACGCCGAAGCGGTAGGACATCTCGCGCTGCCGCTCGCCGCCGGGCACGGTGGCGAACATCGGCTTCTGATTGTCATCAAGCGCCCAGGCGCTGGCCCAGTCGTTGCCGCCGATGATGACGCTGGAAACGCCGTCATTGACCCGGTCCTGGCCTTCCTCGACCCAGACCTGCCCGTCGGCCCAGCGGCCCGGGAACGCCTGCATCAGATAGAACGAGCGCGTCAGCACATGGTCCGGCGGCACCGGCGCCAGCGGCGGAATGTCGAGATTGGCCGCGAGATCGCGCAGCCGCTGCAGCCCGGGGCCGCCGCCCTGCGGGTCGGCCGCGCGGGCGCTGTTCTGATCCAGCGTGTCGAAGACGATGATGCCGCCGTTCTTCATGAAGGTATTGAGATTGGCCCACGCGCGGTCGGAGAGGCTCGGCTGATCCGGCGAAATCGGCCAGTAAAGCAGCGGGAAGAACGCCAGCTCGTCGCTCTCCACATCGACGCCGATCGGCTCGCCGGCTTCGATCGCCGTGCGGTCATTCAGGATGTAGGTGAGCCCGACCAGCCCGGCGCGCGACGTGGCGTCAAGTTGCGGAATGCCTGTCTGCACATAGGCGAGATGGGTCTGGCTCACGGCTTTCAGCGCGAAGGCATCGGCCTCATCCTGCGCCGATGCGCCGCCGGCCGTCAGCGCCAGCAGCAGCAACGAAGCGGCGGTGGCCTTGGCCAGGCGCCGCGGGCGCAGCAGGCCGCGCAGCGCCAGCGAGATGATGAGATCGACCGCCAGCAGCGCGATCACAGCGGCGATCAGCCAGTATTTGAGGTCGATCTCCTCGGCCTTGGTATAGCCGGTCTGCAGCATGCTCGTCGGGAGCGTCGGCAGCGGCTTCAGCTCCTTGATGGTCGCCGACAGGTTCAGCGCCCGCTTGGTATCGCCGCGGCCGTAATAGCCGGGGGGATGGCGGGGGCTGATAGTGCCGGCCTCGATCTCTTTCGCTGTTATCGCGACTGCGGCGGCCGGCGGCGTTCCCAGCCGGCCCAGCCCATCCAGCGTCTGCAGCGGCGGAATCGCTTCGGCGGACTCCGTGTCGGCCACGCCCTGGCTGAGGCCGATCAGCCGCTGCAGCATCTGCACGAACAGGCCGGAAAGGGCGAGCGTGGACCAGTCGGCATTGGCCGTCGTATGGACCAGCACCACCCAGCCATCGCCGCGGCGCGCCCCGGTGACCAGCGGCGTGCCGTCGGAGAGGCGGGCCCAGGTCTTGTCGCCGAGATTGATGTCGGGCTCGGCCAGCACCTGCCGGCGCACCACCACGTCGTCGGGCACGGCAAGACCGGCGAAGGGACTCTGTTGCGGGAAGGCCGACAAGGTCAGCGGCTCGGACCAGGACATCGCGCCGCCCATGGCGCGCTCGGTGCCGCGGAGCTGCACCGGCAGCAACTCGTCCGGCTTCTGCGCCAGCCAGTTGCCGGCGAAGCGCAGCAACACGCCGCCCTTGTCGACCCAGATCTTCAGCTTCTGCAGGTCGGACTCGGAGAGCGTGCCCACATCGGCCAGCACGATGACCGCCTGCTTCGACTGCACAAGGGTATCGATGCTGCCGCGATGCAGTTCGGCAAAGGGCGCCAGCGCGCGCTCGAGATAGAAGAGATCGCCCAGCAGCGGCTGGGTGGCGCTGGCTTCTTCCTGGCCGACCAGGCCGATCGGCCGCTGGCGCCAGCCTTCATCCAGCAAAATCGCGGCGCCGGCCGAACTCTGGCTTTCGATGTCCAAACGGGCGATGCGGTTGCGCATTTCCGCCGGCAGGCGCATGCGATGCGTGGCCAGGGTTTCGCCGGTACCGATGGTCATTTCCTCGCGGGCGATCAGCCTTCCATCGGGGCCGGTGGCGCGGATGGCGATCCGGCGGGCCGGGCCGCCCTCGGGCCGCGCCACCCGCAGCTCGAATGCGCCGGGCTCGATCGGCGGCGGCAGCAGCAGCAGCGCCAGGTCTTCCGGGGCATTGCGCAGCACCGTCACACTGCCCAGTTGCTGCAGCCGGTCGGCGAAGGCGGTCGCGGCGTCGTCCTTGCCGGTGGACACGCCGTCGGCCAGCCAGACGACATTGTAGCCCGCGCCATTCGGCAGGCTAGCCAGCGCCTTTTCAGCAGCGGCACGGTCGGTCGGCCAGGGCTGGGGCGAGAGGCCCTGCGCGATCCGGCCGGCCTCGCCGCCGGCCATCTCGTCGGAAAGCGCGATCGGCTGGCCGTCGCCGCCCACGGCGGTGGCCAGGATCTGCACCGGCAGGCCTTGGCGGTCGGCCCGCTCGATCCATTCCTTCATGGCGGCCTGGCGCTCCTGCCAATGGGGTGCGGCGGCCCAGCCGTTGTCCACGGCCAAGAGCAGGGGCCCGCTGCCGGCGAAGTTCTGCAGCGGATTGATCAACGGATGGGCCAGGGCAAAAATCAGGATCGCCGCGACGATCATCCGGAACAGCACCAGCCACCAGGGCGTGCGATAGGGCGTCTCTTCCTTCGGAATGAGGTCGATCAGCAAGCGGATGGCCGGAAAGCGCAGCCGCTGCGGCGCCGGCGGCGTCTGCCGCAGCAGCCACCAGAGCACCGGCAGGCTGGCCAGGGCCAGCAGGATCAGCGGTTCGACGAAGGCAAAGCTGCCGATGCTCCACATGGTTCAGGCCGCCCCCAGGTCCGTGCGGCTGAAGCGGTCGGCGAGGCGCAGATAGAGCGCCAGCAGGACGGCCTGCGGCGGCTGGTCGGTGCGATGGCGCACGCAGCTCCAGCCGACCGAGCGGGCGATATCGGCAATGCCCTGCATATGCTTGACCATGCGCGCCACGTAATCGCCGCGCAAGGATTCGACCCGGCTGAGCAGCACCTTGCCTTCGCCTTCCAGGCCTTCGAATTCCACCCGGCCGGCGAACGGCAGCGCCTCTTCTGCAGGATCGAGCACTTGCAGGATATGGCCGGTGACGCCCTCGGCGGCCAGGCCGCGCACCAGCTTCTCCACGGTCTCCAGCGGTGACAGGAAATCGCCGATGAAGATCGCGTGGGCATGGCGGGGCAGGGGTTCCATCTTGGGCATGCTGGCATCCGGCGCGCCGGGGCGCAGCAGTTGGACGGCCATGCGGTTCAGCGCGGTGTGGCCCGTCGAAGGCCGCCGGCCGGAACCCAGCAGCGCGATGCGCTCGCCGCCGCGGATCAGCAGGGCGCCCAGCGCCAGAGTCAGCAGATCGGCGCGCTCCAGCTTCTCGGGCCAGATCTCCCGGGAGCGCCACTTCATCGATGCGGAACCGTCGCGCCACAGCCACACGCTCTGCGCTGCCGCCCATTCGGTTTCCCGCACGAACAGCCGCTCGCGCTTGGCCGATTGCCGCCAGTCGATGCGCTGGGCGGAATCGCCGATGTGATAGGGCCGGAATTGCCAGAAAGTCTCGCCCTGGCCGACCCGCCGCCGGCCATGGACGCCCTGGGACACGGTCAACGCAATCCGCTCCGCCGCCACTTGCAATGGCGGCAGCGTCGAAGCCAATGCCTCCGCCCTCTGGCGGAGTGCGGGCGCGTCTTTGGCCATGCCGCGCGGGTCTCCGGCGCTATTTGAGCGGCGCACAGAGCCGATCGATGACCTCGTTCAAGGTCACGCCATCGGCGCGGGCAGTGAAATTCAAGGCCATGCGGTGGCGCAGGATCGGATGCGCCAGCGCCACGACGTCATCGATGGAGGGTGCGAAACGGCCGCCCAGCAGCGCCCGGGCGCGGCAGGCCAGCATCAGCGCCTGGCTGGCGCGCGGGCCGGGACCCCAGGCGACATGGCGGCGCACCTCGTCCACATTCGTCGTCTCGGCGCGGCCGTTGCGCACCAGGGTGAGGATGGCGTTCACCACGCTCTCGCCCACGGGCACGCGCCGCACCAGCCGCTGTGCCGCCAGCAGATCTTCGCCCGACATCACCTCCAGCGGCTTGTCCTCGGCGCTGCCGGTGGTGGCGATCAGCATTTTCCGTTCGGCATCCTCCTCGGGATAGGGCACATCCACCTGCATCAGGAAGCGGTCGAGCTGCGCTTCCGGCAGCGGATACGTCCCTTCCTGTTCCAGCGGGTTCTGCGTCGCCACCACATGGAACGGACCGGGCAGCGGATAATACTGTCCGGCGACGGACACCCGATGCTCCTGCATCGCCTGCAGCAGCGCGGACTGCGTGCGCGGGCTGGCGCGGTTGATTTCGTCGGCCATCAGCAGCTGGCAGAAGATCGGACCCTGGATGAACCGGAACGAGCGGCGGCCGGAGTCGCTCTCCTCCAGCACTTCGGAGCCGATAATATCGGCAGGCATCAGATCGGGCGTGCATTGCACGCGCTTGTCATCGAGGCCGATCACCACGCCCAGCGTTTCCACCAGTTTCGTCTTGGCCAGGCCAGGCACGCCGACCAGCAGCACGTGACCGCCTGCCAGCAGGGTGATAAGAGTCTGCTCGATGGTTTCCTGCTGGCCGAAGATGACGCGGCCGATGCTCTGGCGCACCTGCGCCAGCCGGTGGCCCAGCGTCTCGATTTCGCCTGCCAGCCTCTCGGCCGAGATTTCGCCGGTGGGACCCGAAGGGCTCATGACGTCGATGTTGCTCACGCCGGCTTCTCCTATATCTGTTGCAGCAATGAATTCTGGCAGAAATTAGCGGACATGTCGGATCCGTTGTCCTCCATCGGAAGCGCCCTCAATGATCTGGGCGCCGGACCCGCCGCAGCCCAGCGGGGCGGTCAGACGCGTCAACAATTCTGCGGCGATATCGACATGCGCATCGGCCATGACGGTACATGGTTTTATCATGGCTCGCCGATTGGCCGCAAACCGCTGGTTAAGCTGTTTGCCTCGGTATTGCGGCGAGAAGATGACGGGGACTATTGGCTGGTGACGCCGGTCGAAAAGGCCCGGATTCGCGTGGATGACGCGCCTTTCACGGCGGTTGAGGTTAACGCCGACGGTAAAGGCCGGAGCCAATCCCTAATGTTCCGCACCAACCTGGACGAGGACGTGCCGCTGGACGCCGAACACCCCCTGGAAGTGCGCTTTCGCGGCGAAACCGGCGAGCCCCGGCCCTATATCCGGGTCCGCGGCCGGCTGGAGGCACGAATTTTGAGGCCGGTCTTCTACGAACTGGTGGCGATGGCCGAGCCGGCGCCCGACGGGGACGTCGGGGAAATCGGCATCTGGAGCGCCGGCCGGTTCTTTTCCCTGGGCCGGGCCGAAAGTTAGTGTTTACCCGTTCACGCATTGTTGAATGCCTGCGCGGCGCGCCGGCGCCGGGGATCCGGCGCGGCGATCAGGACCTGAACCCGGACATGGAGCCGAAGCGCCCGCTGACCCGGGCCGCAGTGCTGGTGCCCCTGGTCGACCGCCAAGATGGGCTGACGGTGCTGCTGACCAAGCGCGCCGACCATCTCCATGACCATGCCGGCCAGGTCAGCTTTCCCGGCGGGCGCATCGACGATGCCGATGCCGACGCCGTGGCCGCGGCGCTGCGCGAAGCGGAAGAGGAGGTCGGCCTGCCGCGCGACCGGGTGGAAATCGTCGGCCGCCTGGACACCTACATCACGCGCACGGGATTCGAGGTGACGCCTGTCATCGGCCTGGTGGATCCGCCGCCATCCTTCGCCCCCGATCCCTTCGAGGTGGCGGAGGTGTTCGAGGTGCCGCTGGCTTTCATTGCCGAGCCCGGCAACGCCCAGCGCCATAGCCGCGAGTTCCAGGGCCGCACGCGATACTTCTATGTGTTTCCCTGGCAGAGCTATTTCATCTGGGGCGCCACCGCCGGCATGCTGGTGAATCTGGCGGATGTCCTGCGCAGTCACCGCTAGCGCCGCCGCTGGCCATCCGCTGCCCCATGTCGCATCATCGGCAAGGGGAACAACATCCGATCACACATGCGCAGCGAACATCGGCTCGATCTGCAACCCTGGATGACCGCACCGGATACGGTCGCGGTGCTGAAGGCGCTGACCGCCGGCGGGCAGGAGGCGCGCTTCGTCGGCGGCTGCGTGCGCGACGCGCTGCTGGGCCGCGCCATCACCGACATCGACATCGCCACGCCGGAACAGCCGGAGCAAGTCATGAAGCTGCTGAGCGCGGCCGGACTCACCGTCGTGCCGACGGGCCTGAAGCACGGCACGATCACAGCGGTGCTGCACAAGCGGCCATATGAGATCACCACCTTGCGCCGCGACGTGGAGAACTTCGGCCGCCATGCCCGCGTCGAATATACCGACAGCTGGGAAGCCGATGCCTCGCGCCGCGACTTCACCATGAACGCGCTGTTCTGCTCGCCCGACGGCACGCTCTATGACGCCTTCGATGGGATAAAAGACCTGCGCGAGAAGCGCGTGCGGTTTGTCGGCGAGGCGGAGGCGCGCATTCGCGAGGACGTGTTGCGGCTGCTGCGCTATTTCCGCTTCTATGCCCACTACGGAACGCCGCCGCCCGATCCCGCGGCCCTGAAAGCCTGCCGCGATCTCGCCCATCTGCTGCCGACCCTGTCGGGCGAACGGGTATGCCAGGAAACCCTGAAATTGCTGCGCGCGCACGACCCCGCGTCGGTTTTCCGCTTGATGGGAGATCAGGAAATTTTGCGGCAATTCCTACCGGAGGCGACGCAGATCGATCGCCTTGCCGCCCTGGTCGCCATCGAAGGCATTGTTTCCGCACCACTTGTGGAACCCGGCGATGCGATCCGCCGGCTCGGCGCGCTGCTGGGTGACGGCGCCGAGATGGCGGCTGCCGTGGCGTCGCGCCTGCGATTCTCCAATAGCGACCGCGAGCGACTAAGGAGTATAGTCTCGCAAAGCGAGGGTGGAATTGATCCGGACTTGAATCCGGTGGCGCGCCGTCGGCTGATTTATCGCCTGGGCACTGATTGCTTCATCGATCGCGCGCTGCTGGCTTGGGCCGGAGTAATTGCACAGGGTGGGCCACAGGAACGCCGCGTCTCTGAGAGCTGGATCGAGTTGATCCGCTTTGCCCGGGAATGGACGGTGCCCGTGTTTCCCCTGAAAGGACGCGACGTGATCGACGCCGGCATGACCGGCGGCCCGGAAATTGGCGAAGTCATGGAGCAAATCCATGCATGGTGGGTGGCCGGCGACTTTACGGCCGATAGGACAGTATGTCTGGACAAGCTCAGGGCGATCGTGGACACCCGCGCACCCTAGATTTCCGGACTCGGGGCGCTCCGGGAAACGAGGCCCCAGGGGAATCGCGAGATCGGGGAATCATGCGATCCGGCAATGTTGCCTATAACTCCAGCGGCTTTCACCGCGCGCTGGCGAAACTGACCCGGCTGCGCCCGGGACAGACTGTTCTGGATCTCGGCTGCGGCCGCGGGCGCACATTGGGTTATCTCCTGGAATTGATCGCGCCCGATGGACGCGCGGTGGGACTGGATCTTTCAGCGGACCTGCTGGAACTGGCCGAGCGTGCCTATCATCGCGAGGTCTCCGCCGGCCGCCTGCAGGTGCTGCAGCATGACGCTACGCTGGCCCTGCCGTTCTCCGACGCCAGCTTCGATGCCGTGCTCTGCCAGAATGTCCTGGAATGTATTCCGGAGAAGGCGCCGTTTCTGGCGCAGATCCATCGCGTCCTGCGGCCGGGCGGCGCGCTTCTGCTGGGCCATCACGATTTCGACGCCGTGCTGCTGACCTCAAGCGATCGGGAACTGACCGAGAGCCTTGTTCATGGCTACGCCTCGATGCAGCTTCCGGGCATGAAATCCGCCGATGCGCAGATGGGCCGGCAGCTGCCGGCGCTGATGGCGCAGTCGCCGTTCCGGGACCTTGAGGCCGTGTCTACCCTGGATGTCGATCTAGCTCTCGGCAGCGATGGCAGCATTCTCGACCTGCTGCAATCGCTCTACGATGCGGCGCCGGCCGGCACCGACTCCGCGCGCCTGCGCCGCTGGCGCGAAGACTTGAGCGACCGCGACGCCAAAGGCACTTTCTACTGCGCCATCCCCTGGGTCGGCGTTGTGGGCACGCGATAAAGGCTACGGCCACATCACCGTCGGCGGCAGGCTCATCAGGATGGCGTCGATGTTGCCGCCGGTCTTCAGGCCGAACAGCGTGCCGCGGTCATAGAGCAAATTGAACTCCACATAGCGGCCGCGGCGGATCAATTGCCGCCGCCGTTGTTCCTCGGTCCAGGCTTCGTTCATGTGCCTGGCGACGATGCGGGGATAGGCGTCCAGGAAGGCGCGGCCCACATCCTGGGTGAAGGCGAAATCCTTGGCCCAGTCGCCATTGTCCAGATTGTCGTAGAAGATGCCGCCCACGCCGCGCGGTTCGTTGCGATGGGGCAAGTAGAAATACTCGTCGCACCATTTCTTGAAGCGCGGATAGTAACCGGGATCGTGGCGGGCGCAGGCGCTTTCCAACGCCGTGTGGAACTCGGCGGTATCCTGGGCATTGGGGAACATCGGCGTCAGGTCGGCGCCGCCGCCGAACCAGCCGAAGCTGGTGACGATGTGCCGCGTGTTCATATGCACCGCCGGCACCAGCGGCGACTGCAGATGGGCGACCAGGCTGATGCCGCTGGCCCAGAAGCGGCCGTCGGCGGCGGCGCCGGGCATCTGCTTGCGAAATTCCTCGGAGAAAGCGCCCTGCACGGTCGAGATATTGACGCCGACTTTTTCGAAGACCCGGCCCCGCATGACGGACATGACTCCGCCGCCGCCGGGACTGCTGTCCTCCGTGGGCCGCCGCCATTCCGTGCGCTCGAAGCGGCCGAGCGGTACGGTCTGAGAAAGTGCCGGTAAGGCTGTCCTCCAGCAATTCGAAAGCGGCGCAGATCTTGTCCCTGAGTTCGCTGAACCAGGCGGAGGCCTGGTTGCGCTGGGCGTCGGTCGGCTGGGTCTTGCTCATCGAATTGGAAATCCCTTCAACTGCCGCAGCGCCTCGCCGATCACCATGGCACCCGCCACCGCGACATTGAGCGACCGCATCTCCGCCCGCATCGGAATTGTCAAACGCGCATCGGCGGCTTCAAGCACCGCCGGCGGTACGCCGCCGCTTTCCCGGCCCAGCAGGATCGTATCCCCGGCGGCAAAGGCGAAATCGGTATAGGCCGTCGCGGCACGGGTGGTCAAAAGCAGCAGGCGGCCGGCGGAGGCATTCGCAGCGCGTTCCCGAACAAACGCATCCCATGAATTGTGATGGCGCCTTTTGGCCGCATCCAGGTAGTCCATCCCGGCCCGGCGCAGGCGGCTGTCGCTGAAGATGAAGCCGCAGGGCTCGATGATCTCGACCGGCAGATCCAGGCAGGCGGCGAGCCGCAGCAGCGTGCCGACATTCTGCGGAATATCGGGCTCAAACAGGGCGAGGGTGAGGGGTTCGGACAAGGCGCAAATTCCATTGCGGCCGGCGGCCAGTATGGCAGACCTGATAAGGACTTAGGCTATATCGCGGGCTGCTTTGCAACGATCCGGTTTTTCCGATATACCGGCGCCCAGCCCAAGGGGGGTCGGCGGGGAAATCCGCGGCGGTTTGTCACATCGCAGGCGGGGCGCCCGGCGCCAGTTGAATTGATATAAGCAGCAGATTTTTTGGGCCGTCAGGCGTGTGATTCCATGCCCGCGGCCGCTCGGCAAGAGGTGGTAAAGATGGCGCATAGCGCACCGGCATCGGGCCATACCAGCGGCCAGCATGAAGGCGGCGGCACTCGCCGCGATTTCCTATATCTGGCTACCGGCGCGATGACCGTCGCCGGCGTTGCCGCCGCGGCGTGGCCGTTCATCACCCAGATGAACCCGGCGGCCGACGTGCTGGCGCTGTCTACGACAGAGGTGGATATCTCCAAGATCGAAGTCGGCCAGGCGATCACTGTGATGTGGCGCGGCAGCCCGGTCTTCATCCGCCGCCGCACGCCGGAAGAGATCAAGGCGGCCCAGGACGTAAATCTCGCCGACCTCAAGGATCCGCAGCCTGACGATCAGCGCGTTGAGCCCGGCAAGGAGCAATGGCTCATCCTGGTCGGCGTTTGCACCCATCTGGGCTGCATTCCCCAGGGGCAAAAGCCGACGGATGTGCGCGGCGAGTACGGCGGCTGGCTCTGCTCCTGCCACGGCTCGCAATACGACACCTCCGGCCGCATCCGCAAAGGCCCGGCGCCGAAGAATCTCGAGGTGCCGAAATATGCCTTCAAGACTGACACCGTCGTCGTGATCGGGTAAGGACGCGCCATGACCGCTCCCGCATTCAAGAATCCGATCATCCGCTGGCTCGATCACCGCCTGCCGGTGTTCAGCTTCATGCATCACGAGTTGTACGAGTATCCGACGCCGCGGAACCTCAGCTACTGGTGGAACTACGGCTCGCTGGCCGGCTTCATGCTGGTGGTGATGATCGTCACCGGCATCGTGCTGGCGATGCATTACACGCCCCATACGACGATGGCCTTCGACAGCGTCGAGCGCATCATGCGCGATGTGAACTATGGCTGGCTGATCCGCTATCTGCACATGAACGGCGCGTCGATGTTCTTCATCGTCGTGTATATCCACATCTTCCGCGGGCTCTACTACGGATCCTACAAGGCGCCGCGCGAGCTGCTGTGGATCATCGGCATCGTCATTCTGCTGCTGATGATGGCGACGGCGTTCATGGGCTATGTGCTGCCTTGGGGCCAGATGAGCTTCTGGGGTGCCAAGGTGATCACCAGCTTCTTTACCGCGATCCCCTTCGTGGGCGAGAGCCTTACCCAATGGCTGTGGGGCGGATTCTCCGTCGACAATCCGACGCTGAACCGCTTCTACTCGCTGCACTACCTCCTGCCGTTCGTGATCCTGGGCGCGGTGGTGGTGCATATCCTGGCGCTGCACCGCTTCGGCTCCAACAATCCCCTGGGCATCGACATCAAGGGGCCGCAGGACTCGATCCCGTTCCACCCCTACTACACGGTGAAGGACAATTTCGGCATCGCCGTGTTCCTGATTTTCTATCTGGGCTTCGTGTTCTTCGCGCCGAACTTCTTTGGCGAGCCGGATAACTACATCCCGGCCAATCCGCTGCAGACGCCGCCCCATATCGTGCCGGAATGGTACTTCCTGCCCTACTACGCGATCCTGCGGGCGGTGGATGACAATTTCATCGGCTGGGCGCCGTTCGGCATCGTCATCATCAACGCCAAGCTGGCCGGCGTGATCGCCATGTTCGCATCGATCGCCGTGTTCGTCTTCCTGCCTTGGCTCGACCGCTCACCGGTGAAGAGCTGCCGCTTCCGCCCGGTCTACAAGTGGCTGTTCTGGATCTTTCTGATCGACTGCCTGATCCTCGGCTGGGTCGGCGCCAATCCGCCCGACGGCGAGTGGCATGGGATCGCCTTCGTCACCATCGGCCGTATCGCCACCGCTTGGTACTTCGCCCACATCCTCATCCTGACTCCGCTAGTGGGTATTTTCGAGAAGCCACTGCCGCTGCCGCGAAGCATCGGCGAAGCGGTGATCAAGGGCGGCGCCATTCCAGCGGGCGCCCATGCGAAGACGATGGAGAAGGCCTGATGCGCAAGTTTATCACCGCAACGTTCGTTGCAGCGCTGACCGGCCTGTCCGGAGTCGCCCAGGCCTCCGAAAGCGGCGAGCCGCTGCCGGAGGTTCATTGGTCCTGGAGCGGCATCTTCGGGACATTCGATCGCGCGCAGCTGCAGCGCGGATTCCAGGTCTACACCGACATTTGCGCCGGTTGCCATTCGCTGAATCTGCTCAGCTATCGCAATCTCGACAAGATTGGTTTCAACGAAGAACAGATCAAGCAGATTGCCGCCGCTGTGTCGGTTCCCGCCCCGCCGAATGACGAGGGCGAGATCGTCGATCGGCCCGGCTCGCCGTCCGACAAGTTCAAGGCGCCTTTCGCCAACGAACAAGCGGCGCGCGCTTCAAACAACGGCGCGCTGCCGCCGGATCTGTCCCTGATCGTCAAGGCGCGCGTCGGCGGCGCGGACTATCTGCATGGCCTGCTCACCGGCTATGGCGATCCGCCGGCGGACATGAAGATGGCCGACGGCATGAACTACAACAAGTACTTCCCCGGCCACCAGATCGCGATGCCGCCGCCGCTCAACGGCACGCCGGAAGAAGTGGACCAGATGGCCAAGGACGTGACGGCGTTTCTCGCCTGGGCCGCGGAGCCGGAGACCGAGAGCCGGAAGGAAACCGGCGTCGGCGTGCTGCTGTTCCTGGTCATTCTGTCGGCGATGATGTTCGCGACGAAGAAGAAGATCTGGTCGGAGCTGCACTGACGTTCGCCGCGTATTGAGTGTGAGTGGAAGGGGCGGGTCGTCGATCCGCCCTTTCGCATTTGGAGCCGCCATCGGATGATCAAACAGAGCTCTATCACCGGGATCGATCACACGCTGATCGGCGTGCGCGATCTCGAGGCCGCGCGCACCGCCTGGGGGAGGCTGGGGCTGCAGATAACGTCCCGCGGTCGCCATATCGGCTGGGGCACGGCGAACTACTGCATCATGCTGGAGCGCGGCTATATCGAGCTGCTGGGCATCGTCGACCCCGCTCAATTCACCAACAACCTCGACAAGTTTCTGGAGCAGCGGGAAGGGCTGCTGGGGCTCGCCTTCAACAGCCGCGACGCCGATGCCACGGCAGCCTGGCTCAAGGCGCAGGGCCTGCATCCCGAAGGTCCGCGCGATCTGAAACGCGCGCTGGAGATGCCCGATGGCGACCTCCTGCCGGCCTTCAAGCTGGTGCATCTTCCGTCGGAGGAGACGCCGGGATTGCGCGCCTTCTTCTGCCAGCATCTGTCGCCGGAGATTATCCGGGGCAGGAACTGGATCGTTCATGCCTTGCGCGCCGTGTCGCTGGAATCGGTGGTGTCGGTGGTCGCGGATCCGGCAGGGGTCGCGTCGGCCTACCGCAAGCTGTTCGGCGAGGATGCCGTCAGTGCGAGCGATGGCGCTGTGATCGTCCGCACCGGCGGCGGGCTGCTGGAATTCATGACCGCGCCGAAGTTGCTGGCTTCCTATCCCGATATCGAGATCCCGGATATCGCGCCGCCCTGGTGTGCCGCGATGCGGATCGGCGTGCTGATCCTCGCCGATGCGGCCGACTATCTGGAGGCGCGAGGCGTGACGTCATTCCGACGCCGCGCGGTATCGTCGTGCCGCCGGCTGAGACCAACGGCGCGATCGTCGAATTCGTGACCGCGTCCAGCTCCTGATTTGCCGGGGCACAAAAGAAGAGCGCGGCCCACGGCCGCGCTCTGTCTCGATGACAAGAAGTTACAAGACTACTGAAGCAGGCCTTCCGCCTTCAACGCCGCCTGCACCGCGGGACGCGCGGCGATACGGTCGACATAGGCCTTCAGGGCCGGCCATTTGCCGAGATCGACTTTCAGATGGGGCGCCCAGCTCGCCACTGTGAACAGGTAGGCGTCCGCGGCGGTGAACTGCGATCCCATCAGGTACTGCTTCCCGTCCAGATGCTTGTTCAGGTAGTCGAAGCGCTGGCCGAGCTTGTCGAGCGCCATCTGCTTGTAGGCGTCCGGCGTGTTCGGATTGAACAGCGGCGAGAATGTCTTGTGGATCTCCGAGCTGACAAAGGTCAGCCATTCCTGCGCGCGGTAGCGCTCGAAGGTGCCGTTCTTCGGCAGCAGGTTGGACTCGGGTTTCTGATCGGCGAGGTAGCTGACGATGGCGACGCCCTCGGTGAGATTCTCACCGTTCTCGAGCTGCAACACAGGAACGTAGCCCTTGACGTTGATCTTGGTGAAGTCGCCGCCGCTCTTCGTCTTCTTGGCGCCGAGATCGACCTGCTCGGCATCGAACTTGTATCCGGCTTCGCGCAGGACGATGTGGGGCGACAGCGAGCAGGCGCCCGGTGAAAAATAGAGCTTCATGGGGATGTCCTCTCCGTAAGAATCTTCGTTTGCTTGGGTGAATTCAGTGACAGGGAGATAGCACCGGCATTTTCAGGCGCAAGTACGCACGAGGGCGTAACCACCGATTGAAAAAGCCGGTGACAAAGTCACCGGCCGGTGACTATCGCGGCCTAAACGTTGAAGCGGAAATGCACGATGTCGCCGTCCTGTACGACATAATCCTTGCCTTCGGATCGCATCTTGCCCGCGTCCTTGGCGGGCTGTTCGCCGCCAAGGGTCACAAAATCGTCATAGCCGATGGTTTCCGAGCGGATGAAGCCGCGCTCGAAATCGGTGTGGATGACGCCCGCAGCCTCGGGCGCCTTGGCGCCGCGATGCACGGTCCAGGCGCGGGCTTCCTTCGGGCCGACGGTGAAGAAGGTGATGAGATCGAGCAGATGATAGCCGGCGCGGATGACGCGATCGAGACCGGCTTCCGTGAGATTCAGCGACGCCAGGAATTCCTGCTTGTCCTTGGGATCGGTCAGCAGTGCCACCTCAGCTTCGATGGCGGCGGAGATCACCACCGCCTCCGCACCTTCCTCTTTGGCGCGCGCTTCGACCTTGCGCGACCAATCATTGCCCGTGGCGGCCGAGGCCTCGTCGACGTTGCAGGCATAGAGCACGGGTTTAGAAGTCATCAGCTGCAGTTGCCGCAGGAGAGGTTTCTGCTCGTTGGAGAGACTGACACTGCGAGCCGGCCGGCCGGCGCGCAACGCTTCCAGCACCGGCTCCATAACCGCCAGGAACATCTTCGACTCCTTGTCGCCGCCTCGCGCTTTCTTCGCCGTGGCGTCGGTGCGCTTCTCCAGGCTGTCGAGATCGGCCAGCATGAGTTCGGTATCCACCGTGTCCGCATCGCGGATCGGATCGACGCTGCCCTCCACATGGGTCACCTCGCCGGCAAAGCAGCGCAGCACATGGATGACGGCGTCCACTTCGCGGATATTGGCGAGGAACTGGTTGCCCAGCCCTTCGCCCTTGCTGGCGCCGCGCACCAGCCCGGCGATGTCGACGAAGCCCAACTGCGTGGGAATGATCTTGGCCGACTTGCCCAGCACGGCGATCTTCTCCAGGCGC
This sequence comes from uncultured Alphaproteobacteria bacterium, assembly GCA_963810485.1. Classification (GTDB taxonomy): domain Bacteria; phylum Pseudomonadota; class Alphaproteobacteria; order Dongiales; family Dongiaceae; genus DATKFM01. Next base: position 580,694 of record CAWENQ010000004.1, on the reverse strand, counting down.
GGATCGGGAACAGCGACCCGGCCCACATTGGGCTCGATGGTGCAGAACGGATAGTTCGCCGCCTGCGCGGCCGCCGTCGCCGTCAGCGCGTTGAAGAGCGTCGATTTGCCCACATTGGGCAGGCCGACGATGCCGCATTCAAATCCCATGATCCGTTCCTATTGATTGAAATTTGCAGTTCGCGCCGCTGCCATCTACTTCGGCGGCGTCTCTTCTTCCGGCTTCGGCGGTTTCGGGGCGGGCGCCAGGACGTTCACCTTGCTCATGAAGCCATTCGGATCGCCGACCACCAGCAGCGGAACGGCCTCGGCCACCGCCTCGATCAGTTTCCGGAACATCGGCCGCTCCTCCTGGTCGAACGGCCGCAGCACATAGGGCGCCACCAGATCCGGATGACCGGGATGGCCCACGCCCAGCCTGACACGCCAGAAATCCGGGCCGATATGGGCATCGACGCTGCGGATGCCGTTATGCCCGCCCGAACCGCCGCCCAGCTTGACCCGGATCCGTCCGGGCGCCAGGTCGATCTCGTCATAGATGACGAGGATGTCCTGCGGTTCGATCTTGTAGAATTGAGCGGCTTCCTGAACGGCCGGACCCGACCGGTTCATGTAGGTTTCGGGCTTCAGCGCCAGGATGCGCTCGCCGCCGACCGTGCCTTCGGCGGTGAGGCCCTGGAAGCGCTGGCGGTAGGCGGAAAAGCCATGGCGGCGGACGATCTCGTCCACCGCCATGAAGCCGATATTATGCCGGTCGCCCGCATGGCCGGGCCCCGGATTGCCCAGGCCAACGAGCAGCCGCATACCGCATCTGCCCGGCGGCTACTTCTTGCCGCCCTTCTTCTCGTCTCCGCCCTTGGCCGGTGCAGCCGGGGCTGCGCCACCCTTGGCGGGCGCGGCGGCCGCGGCAGCGCCAGCGGCGGGTGCCGTGCCGGGTGCGCCAGGAGCGCCGCCAGCGGCTGCAGCAGCGGCTGCGGCCTCGGCGGTGACTTCCGTCGGCGCGGCAACCACGGTCTCCACGACCACGGTGGGCGGCGCCACGGAGGCGATGGTGAAATCGCGGTCGGTGATCACCGGCCGCACGCCTTCGGGCAGCTTGATCATGCTGATGTGGACGGAGTCGCCGATATCCAGCTCCTTCACATCCACCAGGATGGATTGCGGGATATTGCCGGCCGAGCAGTACATCTCGATGTCGTGGCGCACCACGTTCAGCACGCCGCCGCGCTTGATGCCTGGCGACAGGCCTTCATTGGTGAAGGCCACCGGCACATGCACCCGCACCCGCGTCGCGTCGGTGACACGCATGAAATCCGCATGGACCACGCGATCGGTCACGGGGTCGAACTGGATATCGCGCGCCAGCACCCGGTGGGCGTCGCCGCCGACCTTGAGGTCGAACAGCGTGGTGTAGAAGCCCTTCTTGTGGATCTCGCGGTCGATTTCCCGCGGATCGAGGGCGATCAGCACGGGGCTCTGCTTGTTGCCGTAGATAACGCCGGGGACGTGGCCTTCGCGTCGCGTCGCCCGGGCGGCCCCCTTTCCGGCCCGGTCCCGCTTGTTAGCGGTAATGGTGTGAACTTCGCTCATTGGTCCTTGCTCCGTTGGTCAGATATGGAGACGGCCTCCAGGGGTGCCGCTCTCCGGGTTCGGCCGGCCATCGGGATCATTTCCCTCGGGCCAGCCATGGCGGCGGAGTGCAGGGGATAATCCCTTTGAATCAATACCCTAAGGGGAGTTATCGAAACCGCAGCAGCGCCCGTTACCGGGCGTCCGGTCGCCAAAAAGGCGCGTATTACTGCCGCAACCGCCCTGCCGCGTCAATTGCCGGCGATCATGGCCAGATCCGGCTCAGTCGAACAGGCTGGAGACCGATTTCTCGTCGGTGATGCGCTGGATCGCCTCGCCCAGCAGGGGGGCGATGGTGAGTTGGCGGATCTTCTGGGAAATCCGCATGGCCTCGGTGGCCTGGATGCTGTCGGTGATGACCAGGGATTCCATCGGCGACGCCGCCACCCGGGCCACGGCGCCGCCGGAGAGCACGCCATGGGTGACATAGGCACTGACCGACACGGCACCGGCCTCTTTCAGCGCGACGGCTGCATTGCAGAGCGTGCCGGCGGAATCGACGATATCGTCCACCAGGATGCAGCGTCGGCCTTCGACGTCGCCGATGATGTTCATGACCTCGGAAACGCCGGCCCGCTCGCGCCGCTTGTCGATGATGGCCAATTCGGCCTCCATCCGCTTGGCGATGGCGCGGGCGCGCACCACGCCGCCCACATCTGGCGAAACGATGGTGACGTCATTGCCCTGGTAACGCTGCTTCATGTCCTTCACCAGGACCGGAGCGGCGAACAGATTGTCCGTGGGAATGTCGAAGAAGCCCTGGATCTGGCCGGCATGGAGGTCGAGGGTGAGCACCCGATCGGTGCCTGCGACGGTGATCAGGTTGGCCACCAGCTTGGCGGAAATCGGCGTCCGCGGGCCGGATTTCCGGTCCTGGCGCGCATAGCCGTAATAGGGGATCACGGCGGTGATTCGCCGGGCCGAGCCGCGCTGCAGCGCGTCGATCGTCACCAGCAGTTCCATCAGATTGTCGTTGGCGGGGTATGAGGTGGGCTGGATGACGAACATGTCCTCGCCGCGGACGTTCTCCAGGATCTCCACGAAGACCTCCATGTCCGAGAAGCGGCGGACATGGGCTTGGGTGAGCGGTAAATTTAGATAGGCCGCGATGGCCTCGGCTAACGGGCGATTGCTGTTGCCGGTGATAAGTTTCATGAGACCGACCCTGACGCTTCCCCTTGCCCTGCCGGCGCTTCGAATCGGCGTCGTCCCGGGCGCGCGGACATATAACAACCTGTCATAAGCCTGTAAACCGCTGCGGACAGCGGAAAATCCGGCGTCGGCGCGGCGAATCGCGCGTCGCATTTCATCGCATCGAACGATGCGTCATCGCAGGATCAAGGCGCTGTCAGCGATCCCAGCAGCTTGCACCGGCAATGCTCATGCGGCGTCGACGATGCGCCCGGCAGGGTCCAGCGCTGCCGTCAGAAAAGATTCTTGATAAACATTTGTTAACTAAATTCCCGTACGAGTGGACCGGTGGTGGCGGCGATGTTCGCCGCGCAGGACCACAACAAGACGTAGGAGTTCTGATATGGCTATGAAGGCAAAGAAGCGGAAGAAGGCCACGAAGCGCAAGTCCGTGGCTGCCAAGAAGCGTTCGGTGAAGAAGACGGCGAAGCGCTCCAAGCGCAAGTAGTCTGCCGTCTCTGCGCCGGCGAAGCGCATAGATACTCGCCGCCGGCGTTGTCGAGCTTCTCGCTTCGACAAGTTTAAGCTTCCACGATGCAAGCCCGGCGCTGGCGATTATCGCGGCGCCGGGTTTGTTTTTGGCCGGACAGGAAAGCTGTAAGGATTGCTCGGCCCACGTTCATCTCGCTTTCCTTCGGTTTCGCGACCGCACCAGGATAACGGATCGTCGAGCCTAAATGTCCAATATTCACCGTCGTTTCCACGACGGCTTGACCATCTTTTAAGCATGCGGTGCAGGGTGTTCGACTGTCCCAAATTTACGGATTCTTGAGTTGGGTCGTAATATGAATCTGGAATGATCCGCATTTACAGTTGCATCGCCGAGCAGCATGACATCAGGCTTCTACTGCTCGCAGTAATTGTATGCGTACTGAGCTGCTACACGGCCCTGAGCCTGCTCACGCGAAGTTCAAAGCACGGACAGACACACCCCTCTCTCCGCTGGATTGCTGCCGGAGGGGCGGTGGCGGGCGCGGGAATCTGGTCGACTCATTTCGTTGCGATGTTGGCCTACCGGACGCCGGTCATTGTGGGATACGAAATCGGGCTGACTGCTCTTTCCATAGCGATCGCCGTGCTTGCGAGTTGTATTGCGTTCTTTTTGGCGTTTCGCTTTCGCGCCTGGGCTCTAGGCGGCGCGCTGTTCGGGCTCGGCATCGGCTCCATGCACTATACCGGCATGGCCGCATTGACGGCACCGGCGGAGTTGAACTGGGATCTCGGCTACGTTGTTGCCTCCATTGCGATCGGCACCATTCTGGGTGCCTTCGGGTTGTCCATGTTTGCCCGCGCCCCTTCTCTAAAGTGGCGTATCGCAGGAACTCAGGGACTCGCGCTCGCCATTGCGGGGCTGCATTTTACCGCCATGTCCGCCCTGACCTTGACGCCCGATCCGCTCCTGTCGGGGCAGGCAGCCGCACTGCTTGCGCCGGATTGGCTCGCGGTTGCCATTGCGGTCGTCATGGTGATGATCATCGCACTTGCATTGTCAGGCTCGGTTTTCGACCAGCGCTTGGCCGAGCGGGCGATTCAGGAAGCGGAGCGGCTGAGGAGCTATGTCGCGGAGCTGGAAAAGACGCGCGGCGAGCTGCAGAGGACCTCGCACAGTCTCGAGCTTGCGCTTGCCGCCGCAGCGGCGGGGAGCCAGGCCAAGTCGCAGTTTCTCGCGACGATGAGCCATGAGCTGAGAACGCCGCTCAACGCAATCATCGGGTTCTCCGGTATACTTGATGCCGAGATTTACGGGCCGATCGGCAACGCCCGCTACAAGAGCTATGTCAAGGATGTGCACGACAGCGGTCAGCATCTTCTCGGGCTCGTCAACGACATCCTGGATTTCTCCCGTGCGGATGGGGGCCAACTCGAGATCGAAGACGAGATCATTGAGCTTCCTCAGGTCATCGCCAAAGTAACGCGCATGCTGGAGAATCAGCTCGAACGCTCGCAAGTCGTGCTTACCACCGAAGTCGATCCGGCGCTGCCGCACCTTCGGGGCGATGAGCGCCGCATCCGGCAGATCCTGCTTAATCTCCTGTCGAATGCGGCGAAGTTTACGCCGGCGGGCGGCAAGGTGCGGCTCTCCGCGTTTCCCGATGGTGCACAGGTCGCCCTCGTCATCGAGGACAACGGCATCGGCATGGCACCCGAGGGGATCCGCATTGCCCTGGAGCGGTTTGGCCAAGTCGATTCCCGCCTCGGACGCAAACATGACGGTGCCGGGCTTGGGTTGCCGCTTTCCAAGAAGCTTGCCGAGCTCCTCGGCGGCTCGCTCACGATTGAGAGCGAGGTCAATGTCGGCACACGGGTCACAGTCACTTTTCCGCAGGACCGGGTGAATGCCATGCGCGCGGTCGCGTAAGCCGGCCGCATCGTCTAGAACAGCACGACCAGGGCGATCAGCCCGGCGATGCAGAAGAAGATGAGATACAACAGGTGCGGCACGGGCCGGTCCTCGCTGTCGATTTGGCGGCGTTAGCCGGCAAGAGCGATCGCCGATAGCCCCCGGCCATAATCCTTGCCTTGGGACAGAGTTGTGCGGCGGTAGCTGAAGAATTCCTCCGCTTCGGCGCAGGTGTCGCGGGCGACGATCTCCACCCCGGCGATGCCGCTGGCCCGCAGGCGGGCCGCGAGATATCCGCCGAGATCGAACATGAAATGACTCGTCCGCTGCGACGGGCCGAAGAATCGCCGGTTGTCTTCATGCTGACTGAGAAAGGGCGCCGGAAACTCAGGGCCTACTTCGTATGAAGCCTGGGCAATGCAGGGGCCGATTGCGGCCTGGATGCTGTGGGGTTCGGCGCCCAGCTTGACCATGGCGGCGATGGTGGCCTCGGCGACGCCCGATAGCGCGCCGCGCCAGCCCGCATGGGCGGCGCCGACGATGCCGTTGAAAGTGTCGGCGAACAGGACGGGCGCACAATCGGCGGTCAGGATGCCCAAGGCGATGCCGGGCGTGCGCGTGACCATGGCGTCGGCCTTCGGCCGCTCGTCGCGGGGCCAGACTTGATCCACGACGATGACGTCGGGGCTGTGAATCTGGAAATTGGTGGCGAGCGCCGCTTCCGGCAGTTCGAGAAACGCCATGGCGCGCCGCCTGTTCTCGACCACGGCATCGCGCAGATCGCCCGACCCCAGGCCGCAATTCAGGGAATCGTAGATGCCTTCGCTGACGCCGCCGCGCCTGGTGTAGAAGGCGTGACGAACGCCATCCAGTCGCGCAAGCGATTCCGACTGCAAGGGCGTAAGCATTGTCATGGAAATCCGGCTGGTGTGGGGAGTCCGGGCGCGGTCATCGCCAGCGCCTTGAACAGGGTGCCCATTTGCTGAAGATCGAGCAAGCGCTCCATGGCGGCCGCGATATCGGCGGATTGCTCCGGTGTGGCCCGCTGCTGCAGCGCCTGGGCGCGGGCCTGGATGCCCAGGCGTTCCAGCAATTCGCCCTGGGCGATGGGGCCATGGACGATGGCGCCGGACTCCCGGGCGGCGCTGGCGATGGCGCAGAAGTCCACATGGGCGGAGAGATCGGCCAAACCCGGTTCTTCGAGCACGCCATGTTTCCCATGACGGCGCACGGCCTGCAGGCTGTCGCCGACGCCGCCTTCGCCGATGGCATAGTCGAAATTGAGCGCGGCGCCGCCAAAGGCAACGACGCGGCGGGCGATGGCGGTGGCCACAGTGATGGCCGCCGGACAAACTTCCAGCACCGTTCCCTCCGGCGCCGGGATCGGCGGACGCGCCAGTGCGAAGGCAGCGCCTGGCGCGCGCAGGGCAAAGGCAAAACCGTCGCCGTCGCCGTTGAGAGTCACCATGCGCTCCTGCCAGCGGCCGCGATGCTGTTCGAATTGATGGATCGGCAGCGCGTCGAAGAATTCGTTGCTGACTTGGAGCAGCGGTCCCTCCGGCACATCGTCGAAGATGTCGTGCCAATGGGGTTTGAGCGACGGCGCCGCCTTGGCGATCGCCGATTTCTGCAATTCCCGGAGCGCCGGGCTGGTCTCCACCAGATGCAGGTCGATGGCATCGTGAAACCCCGCAACGGCTCGCGTGCCCCTCAGCAGGTCGGCCATCAGCGTGCCGCGGCCGGGACCGATCTCCACCAGCCGCACCGGAGTGGGCCGGCCCATCTTGTCCCAGCAAGCGGCGCACCAGGCGCCGATCAGCTCGCCGAACATCTGGCTGATCTCTGGCGAAGTGATGAAATCGCCCGACAAGCCGAAGACATCGCCCTGCTTGTAGTAGCCGAGCTGCGGGTGGTTCACCGCCTCGGCCATGAATTCCGCCACGGTCATCGGCCCGGCCAGGCGAATCCGCTTGGCCAGGATCTCGCCGAGGGGAGTCATCGCTACGGCACTCTCTTGGCGGTCGCGATCACATAGAGTCCGTAGAGCAGCATGGGAATCGACAGCCATTGCCCCATGCTGAGGAATGAGATCTGTGGCAGGAAGGCGAGCTGCGGGTCGGGCTCGCGGACCAGCTCGACAATGATGCGCGACAAGGCGTAGCCGGCGAGGAACACGCCGGAAAGTGTGCCCACCTTCCGGCGAACGGAATCAGAGCAGGACAGCAGGAACAGTACGACGAACAAGATCAGACCCTCGAGCGCGGCTTCGTAGAGCTGACTGGGATGGCGGAAATTCGCGGGGTCACCGGGAAACTTCATCGCCCAGGGCACGTCGGTGATCCGGCCATAGAGCTCGCCGTTCTGAAAGTTCGCCAGGCGGCCGAAGAACAAGCCGATCGGCGTTGCCGTCGCAACGATGTCGGCGAGCGAGAAGAACGGCAGCTTGCGCATTCGGGTGAACAGGATCATGGCCAGGATTACGCCCACCAGCCCGCCATGGAAGGACATGCCGCCCTCCCACACCTTCAGCATGTTCAGGGGATGCTCGAGATACTGGCCGAGATCGTAGAAAAGGATGAAACCGATACGGCCGCCGAGAACCACGCCGAGGATCGCCCAGATAAAGAAATCGTCGAGCTGATCCCGCGACACCAACCGTGGCGTCCGCTTCGCATGCCACAAGCAATAACGCCAGCCGATCAGCAGGCTGACGATGTAGGCCAATGCGTACCAGCGGATATCGAACGGCCCGATTGAGAAGGCGACAGGATTGAACATATGATTGTGTCTGAGGGGTTCTGCGGCCCTATATAAAGATGGCGCAGATGGTGAACAAGCGAGGCCGGCGCTGTGCCGGCGGCGCCGGCTTGCAGGAGTTGAAGCAGATGCAGACGCAAAACCGGATACTCGACGATCTCGCGAAGATGGCCTCCGGCGCCATGAGCGGCCTCTCGGGCCTGCGCCATGAGATCGAGATGCGGGCGCGCGAGCAGATCGAGCGCATTCTCGGCCGCATGGACCTGGTGCAGCGCGAGGAATTCGAGGCCGTTAAGGCGATGGCTGCGAAGGCGCGGGAGGAGCAGGAGCTCCTGTCCCAGCGGCTCGCGGAGCTGGAAAAACAGCTGAAAACCCCGCGCAAATCAGCCCCACCTTCGGCCTGATGAGACCCTGAATCCGGAATCTTCATTTATCCACAGGGTGATGGCCAAATTTCTTCTTGCGCCGACTCCGGTTCTTTGGCACGCTATATCTAGTGGGCGATCGCAACAGGTGGGCCATATATCGGGGGTCCGGCCAGTCCACTCCGGAACACTTCCCGGGTCTTAGGGTCCAATGGCTGAGGGTGACGGCATGGCCTCACTTTCCACGGGTCGGCAGGACTACAACACCAATCCCATCGATCTTCTGGAAGAACTGGTAAGCGCAAACGAGTGGCGTTTCGATCGCACCAATGACGGCGAAATGGTCGTCGAGATCGGCGGCAACTGGTGCGACTACCGAATGTATTTCGCCTGGCAGGAGGATCTCTCCGCGGTCTATTTCTCCTGTCTCTTCGATGTCCGCATCCCCCCGCAAAAGCGCCTCCAGACGGCGGATCTGGTGGCGATGATCAACGAGAAGCTCTGGCTCGGGCATTTCGACCTCTGCTCCGAGGATCTGGTGCCGATGTTCCGCCACACCATGCTGATGCGTGGCGGCAATCCCTCGATCGAGCCGCTGGAGGATCTGGTCGACATCGCTCTCAACGAGTGCGAGCGGTTCTTCCCCGCCTTCCAGTTCGTGCTCTGGGGCGGCAAGTCTCCCCGCGAAGCGCTCGATGCGGCCATGCTGGAACCGGTCGGCGAGGCCTAGACACCAATGACCATCGACGGCCGGCTGCTTCTTGTCGGATGCGGCAAGATGGGCGGCGCGCTGTTGCGCGGCTGGCTCGACCGCGGCGTCCCGCCGCAGCATGTCACCGTGGTTGAGCCCAATGCCGCGCCGCTGGAGGACTTGCGGGCGCGGGGCGTGTCGGTCTTGCCAGATGCCGCGGGACTTCCCGCCGATCTCAAGCCGGCGGTGATTCTACTGGCGGTGAAGCCGCAGATGATGGACGACGCCCTGCCGCCCTATCGGCGCTTGGTGAATCCCGGCACGGTGTTCCTGTCGATCGCCGCGGGCAAGACGGTGGCCTATTTCCATCGGCATCTCGGCGACAAGGCGATCGTCGTCAGGGCCATGCCGAACACGCCGGCTGCGGTCGGGCGGGGCATTACCGTGGCCTGCAACAGCGCCCAGGCAAGCAAGGCTCAGCGCGATCTCTGCCACAGCCTGCTGGAGGCGGTGGGCGAGGTGGCCTGGGTCGATGATGAAGGCTTGATCGACCCCGTGACGGCCGTCAGCGGTGGCGGTCCGGCCTATGTATTCCTGCTGATCGAATGCCTGGCGGAAGCCGGCGCGGCGGCGGGCCTGCCAGCCGATCTCGCCATGCGCTTGGCGCGGGCGACTGTGAGCGGCGCGGGCGAACTGGCTCGGCAATCTCCAGAACCCGCGGCCGTGCTGCGCCAGAACGTCACCAGCCCAAAGGGCACGACCTACGAGGCGCTGAAGATCTTGATGGCCGATGATGGGCTGCAGCCGATGATGACGAAAGCCATCGCCGCTGCCACGAAGCGCTCGCGGGAACTGGCAGGGTAGCCATGGCGGAAGGTTCGGGAACCAGCGCCGATCGCGTGCGGCAGGCGCTGGCGGCGCTGGGTCTGGCGGCCGATATCCGGGAGTTCGGCGCCTCGACCCGCACCTCGGCGGACGCCGCCGCGGCTATCGGCTGCACTGTCGCGCAGATCGCAAAATCCCTGGTCTTCAAGGCGAAGCCCTCGGGCCGCGCCGTGCTGGTCATCGCCAGCGGCGTCAACCGCGTCAGCGAGGCGAAGCTGGCCGCGGCGGTGGGCGAGGGCATTGGCAAGGCCGACGCCACGTTCGTCCGCGACAAGACCGGTTTTGCCATTGGTGGCGTCGCGCCGGTCGGCCACACGGAAAAGCCGCTGATCCTCATCGATGACGATCTTTCGCAGTACGCTGAGATCTGGGCATCGGCGGGCACGCCGCACTCGGTGTTCCGGCTGACCCCAACGGAACTGCAACGGATCACCGGCGGGCGCGTCGCGGTCTTGAAGGAGGGTTGAGGTTAATGCCGTTTTGTCGCCACAGCTTGGCCTTCAACTCATCCTCCTGGATGCCTAAATTCCTGCTAGCGTGAATGGCATCAAGCTGCCGATATCAAGGATCCGCTGATGGCGAAACGACCGGCAAAGGCAAGGAAACCGGCACGGGACGACGGGCTCGGCCCGATTGTCGCGGCGGCGATCGCCCTGGCGGCGGATCGCGATTGGCGGGAAATCGGTCTGGCTGAGATCGCTTCAGCGGCAGGTATCAAGTTGTCCGATCTGCTGGTGGAGTATCCGTCCAAGATGACGATTCTTGGATGCCTTCTCCAAAGCCATCGACCGCAAGGTCCTGGCCGAGTTCGCGCCGGATGCCGACAGCAGCTCCGCCCGCGACCAGCTGTTCGATGTGCTGATGCAGCGGTTCGATGTCCTGGAGTCTCTACAAGGAGGCTGTCCGTCGGCTCCTGGCGGCGGCTTGGCGTGACCCGCTGGTGGGGCTCTGCGCCGGGGGCTCGCTGCTCCGGTCCATGGGGTTGATGCTGGAGGCAGCCGGCGTACCCAGCGATGGGATTCGGGGCACCATCAAGTCCAAGGGCCTCGCCGCGATCTACGCCGCCACCCTGCGGGACTGGCTCAAGGATGACACAGCCGACAAGAGCCGGACCATGGCGGCCCTGGATGGCCGGCTGCGGCGCGCCGAGGGCTGGGCTAACTCGCTGAAATCCATGACTTTTGGCCGCAAGACGAGCCAGGGCGAAACCGCCTAGACTGCTCTTTTCCGACTTTTCAGGGTCCAGAAACGGGGATTCGGATCGACCCGATCCATTTCTTTTATGTTGCACTGCAAAATATTCTTGACTGCCGATCTTGAATTAAACATATTCCGCCCAAGATTGTGCAGTGCAGCAAAGATAGTCCCCACACCGAGACACTGAGGAGAGACCCTATGGCAAAAGCCACCGCATCCGATTTCACCACCGACAGCTTCAAGTTCGGTGACTTTACAAAGACTTACGCGGACTTCAACAAGTTCGCCGCCGACTACAGCAAGATGTTCGCGAACGGCAAGGCGCCGTCTTTCGATTTCGAGGCCGCCTTCGCTTCGCAGCGCAAAAACGTCGAGGCCCTGACCGCCGCCAACCAACTCGCCTTCCAGGGCGCCCAGGCCGTGTTCCGCCGGCAGGTTGAGCTGGTCCGCGAGGCGTTCGACCGGTTCGGCAGCGTCTCCAAGGATTTCGTTGCCCCGGGCAGCGCCGAGGAGAAGCTGGCGAAGCAGGCTGAGCTCAGCAAGGCCGCCTTCGAGTCCGCCCTCGCCAATGCGCGGGAGATCGGTGAACTGGTGCAGAAGACCAGCGAAGACGCGATCGAAGTGATCAGCAAGCGCGTCGCCGCGAACTTCGACGAAGTGAAGGCCGCTCTCAAGACCAAGGCCGTCAAGAACTAACGATCCCGTCCCCCATTTCGGGATTTGTTCGCGAACCGCCCCGTGCCGCAAGGCCGGGGCGGTTTTGCTTTCTGGTGCGGTCCTTGCCGCCAGTGCCCGGCAACGCTAATAGCGGGCGCCTGTTTGGAAGCTGGGGAGTTCGAGACATCGTGAGCAAGGTCGAGCCGGTCGCGTCCGCGATCACCTATGATGATTTTCGCAAGGTCGATATCCGCGTCGGCACCATCGTCGCCGCCGAGCCATTCCCGGAGGCGCGGCGGCCGGCCTACAAGCTGAAGGTGGATTTCGGCGACAGCATCGGCGTGCGCCGCACTTCCGTGCAGATCGTGCCGAACTACAAGCTCGAGGAACTGGTCGGGCGCCAGGTGGCTGCGGTGGTCAATTTCCCGCCGAAGCAGATCGGCCCATTCATGTCGGAAGTGCTCGTGCTCGGCTTTGGCGATGAAGGCGGCAACGTCACGCTGATCCGGCCGGACAAGACGGTGCCGAACGGCGGCAGGCTCTACTAACCGCCACGCCGGCTTACGACGGCGCGCTCTCCTTGAGCTGCTGCAGCAACTGCGACGTCGGATAGCCGTCGGGAATCTCGCCAATCGAGCGCTGGTACTGGCGGAGCGCGGTGCGCGTCTTCGGACCGACCACGCCGTCCACGCCGCCGGGATCGTAGCCGAGATCGGCGAGCCGTTCCTGCAGTTCGACCCGCTGGTCCTTGGTCAGCGGCAGATCGTCCCGCGGCCAGCTCGCCATCAGCGGCCCGCCGCCGGCGATGCGGTCGGCCAGATGCCCGACCGCCAGCGCATAGGCCGACGAGTAGTTGTAGGCCAGGATGGTGTGGAAATTCTCATAGACGATGAAGGCAGGCCCGCGATGTCCGGCCGGCGCGATGACCGATGCCTGCGATGCGACCGCCGGCAGTTCGGCGCCGTTGGCCAACCGCACGCCGAGCGTGCGCCATTCCGTGACCGGCTTCTTGATATCGATCTCCGCCTGCTCCCACGGGAAATCCCGGGGCAGCTTCACTTCGGCGCCCCAAGGTTCTCCAGCTCGCCAGCCCTTTTTCACGAGGTAGTTCGCCGTCGAGCCGAAAACGTCAGCGTGATCGCCCCAGATGTCGCGCTTGCCGTCATTGTCGCCATCGACGGCATATTGCCGGAACGCCGAGGGCATGAATTGCGTCTGCCCCATGGCGCCGGCCCAGGAGCCGCGCATCGCCGCGGCCTCGATATCGCCGGCCTCGAGGATGAGCAATGCGTCGATTAGCTGCTCGCGGAACACCTGCGGCCGCCTTCCGTCATAGGCAAGCGTCGCCAGTGACTCGATGACATTGTAGCCGCCGGTATTGGCGCCATAGGCGCTCTCGAGTCCCCAGATCGCCAGAATGATTTCCTTGGGCACGCCATAGCGCTGGGCAGCGGCGTTCAGTTGGACCTGCTGTTCGGCCTCCTTGATCTTGCCGTTCGCGACCCGCTCGGGCGACACGGCCGAATCCAGATAGCTCCAGACCGGCTTGGTGAATTCCGACTGGTCCCGGTCCTTGGCGACGATCTCCGGGTTGACCCGGACAGTGGCGAACGCGCTGTCGAAGGTGTCGCCGGAAACGCCGGCCGCCATCGCCTCGTCGCGCAGATCATCGAGCCATTCCGAATAGGACTGCTTGTCCGGAACATTCTCCGTCGTGCCGGCCGCCGTCGTGTCCCCTTGGCCAGGCTCCGTGTTCCCCGCGCCGTTCGACTGGCAGGCGGCAAGACACAGAGACAGGGTGATCAACAGGCTGACTCGCTGCATATGGCCTCGTGTCCTCATTGGCTGAATTCCTTCCGGCGGCGACATAGATAGCCGGGTCCATTGCCGTTTGCACGGGGCATTCTGGCAACGCACCTGGGCAAAACTCTGACGGCGGCGTCAAAGTTCCCGGCTTCGCCTAACTCATATCCAGCGGCCCCGGCCCTTTTGGCGGCGGGAACAGCCGGTCCAACTCCGCCAGCTGCGCGGCGTCGAGCTTGAACTTCAGCGCGCCATGGTTCTCCCGCAGCCGCTCGGGGCGGCTGGTCTTGGGAATGGCGATCACGTCGGGCTTGCTCAGCAGCCAGGCCAGCGCCGCCTGCGCCCAGGTCATGCCGTGCTGCTTGGCGAACTTGGCCAGCTTGCTGATCCTTCTGCAGATCCGCCCGTTCGATCGGGCAATAGGCCATCACCGGCATCTTTCGCTCCCGGCACCAGGGCAGCAGATCCCACTCGATGCCTCGCCGCGCCAGATTGTACATCACCTGATCGGTGGCGCAGGCCTTGCCGCCGGGCAGGCCCGACAATTCCTGCATATCGGCGCGGTCGAGATTGCTGACGCCGTGATGGCGGATCTTTCCAGCCTTCTGCAGCGCGGTGAAGGCCTCGAGCGTTTCGGCCAACCGCGCATTGCCGCGCCAATGCAGGAGATAGAGATCGATGCGATCGGTCTTCAGCCGCTTCAGGCTGCGCTCGCAGGCCTCGATGGTGCCCTTGCGCGTCGCGTTCTGGGGATAGACCTTGCTGACGATGAAGGCCTGATCGCGGCGGCCGGGAAGCGCTTCTGCGAGCAGTTCCTCGGCGCGGCCTTCGCCATACATCTCCGCGGTGTCCAGCAGCGTCATGCCGAGATCGAGCGCCAGGCGAATGGTCGCGATCTCATCGGCGCGTTTGGCGCGGTCCTCGGCCATCTGCCAGGTTCCCAGACCCAGCGCGGCGACCTTCTCTCCCGACGGCAGCGTGACCTGTTGCATCGACTGAACTCTCGGCTGTAATTGTGGGGACTATATCGGCAGGCGCAGGATGACGCGGAGCCCGCCCATCGGCGAGTCCGCGAGGATGACATCGCCGCCATGGCCGCGCACGACGTCGCGGGCGATGGTCAGGCCAAGGCCGATACCGCCAGTCTCCGGGTTGCGCGATTCCTCGATGCGGAAAAAGGGCCGGAAGACCTCCTCACGCTTGTCGGCGGGCACCCCGGGGCCGTCATCGTCGACGATGATCTCGATGGCTTCCGCTCCTTGGCGGCCGCTGACGCGGATTTTCTTTGCATAGCGTTGCGCATTGCCGACAAGATTGACCAGCGCCCGCCGCATTGCTTCCGGGCGCACCGTGGCTTCGAGATACTCGGCGATCTCCAGGCTGATATCCGCGCCTTCGCGCCGGGCCGTAGCAGCCACGTCTTGCAGGAGCTCGCCAAGATCGATCGGCGCCGTTGCCTCCCGGCCCGCGCCACGGGCGAAGGTGAGATAGCCGCCGACCATCCGCTCCATCTCCGCCACATCGGCCTTGAGATCGCCGACCTCCGGCCCGCTGCCCATCATCGCCAGCGCCAGCTTCATGCGGGTCAGCGGCGTGCGCAGGTCATGGGACACGCCGGCCAGCATGTCCGTGCGCTGGCTGATCTGGCGGCGGATGCGGTCGCGCATGACGGTGAAAGCGTTGCCCGCCTGACGCACCTCGCTGGCGCCCTCGACGGTGAACTCGTCGCTGTCGCGGCCCTTGCCGAAAGCTTCCGCCGCCGCGGCAAGCCGGCGGATGGGCCGCACCTGGCTGCGCATGAACAGCGCCGCGACGGTGAAGAGGGCGAGCGACGTTCCGACCATCCAGAGGATCACCACATAGGTGGTGGAGCTGAACAGGCGCCGCCGCGGCGCCACGATCTGCAGCACGCCGTTATCCATCTGCACATGGATTTCGACTTCCGTTTCCAGCGATCGGGTATCGATCAGGAAGGGACGTTTCACCAGCTCCGCCAGAGCGGTGCCAAGATTGCGATCGACCAGGGTCTCGCGCAGGGTGAAGGAAACGTCCGGCAGCCGCGCGTCCGGTTCGAACGTCATCTTCAGCTGCATGCTCTGCTGTGCCAGATCGAACAGCCGCGGCCAGCTCGCGCCGCTGCCATCCTGTTCCATCATGCTGATCATGGCGGCAATGTCGCCGGCGACGCCGCGCGCCAGCCGCTTGGTGACGGTGTCCCAGTGACTGTCGTAGAAGACCGAGGTGGTGACCAGCTGCAGCAGGATCAGTGGCGTCACGATGATCATGACGGAACGGCCCAGCAGCGAGCGGGGCAGGATGTTTTTGATGGATCCTATCTGCCGGAATCGGTCGGCGATCACCGCCATGAAGCGTTTCCCCGTTCGATCAACTCAGTCGGTCTGCAGCATATAGCCCCGGCCGCGTACCGTCACCAGATAGCGGGGGAACCGGGGGTCGGTTTCGATTTTGCGCCGCAACCGCGTCACCTGCACATCCACCATGCGGCTCTCCGCGCTGGTGCTCTGGCCCAGGGTGTCGCGGCTGACGGCGGTGCCCGGCGCCGCCGCGAGCTGCGCCAGCAGATCGGCCTCCGCGCCCGTGAGCCTAATATCGGCCGTGCCCTGGCGCAGGCTGCGCCGGTCCAAGTCGAAGGTGAAAGGGCCGAAGCGGACCATGCGGCGAGCCGATTCGGGTTCCCGTGGGATGCGCCGCAGAATGGCGCGAATGCGCGACACCAGCTCCCGGGGCTCGAACGGCTTCGCCAGATAATCGTCGGCGCCGCTGTCGAGCCCGGTGATGCGGTCATCGGGTTCGCCCATGGCCGTCAGCAACAGGATCGGCACCGCCTTCTGCTGCCGGAGGGAGCGCGTCAGGTCGAGCCCGTTTTCGCCCGGCATCATGATGTCGAGGACCAGCAGGTCGAAATTCAACCCGGCCAGCTTGCGCCGAGCATCGGCCGCGTCATTGGCGATGGTGACGCGGAAGCCCTGGTCGCTGAGGAACCGGCGCAACAGGTCGCGCAGCCGCTTGTCATCATCGACGACGAGGATATGGGGCGGCTCTTGCGGGTCCGCGGCGACGTTCACGTTGAGAATCTCTCGCTCCCTTGCCCGTCTCAGCGGCCTAGCGGCGCACGCCGCCCGGACGTGCGAACTTGCCGCGATCGGAGTCGTTGATCAGCCCGAGCAGCACCTTGCGAAACCCGTCGACGGCCTCGGCGCCGGCGGCGCGATAGGCCTTGGCCACCAGCGCGCGCTGCGCCTCGGTCAGCCGGCGTTCCAGATCGGCGCCCGAGGCCGTCAGCTCCAGCAGCCGCTGCCGCCGGTCGCGCGGGCCGGGCCGCTGGGTGATCAGGCCCTTCTTCACCAGCTGGCTCAGCACGCGGCTCAGGCTCTGCTTGGTGATCTTCAGGATCGACAGCAGCGCCGACACGGTCATGCCGGGATTGCGGCCGACGAAATAGATCACCCGGTGATGGGCGCGGCCGAATCCGTACTGGGCCAGCATGGCATCGGCCTCCGCGGTGAAATCGCGATAGGCGTAGAACAGCATCTCGATGCCCTGGCGCAGTTCTTCCTCGCGCAGGAACAAGGGGTTGGCCAGGGGTTTCACATCAGCCATGAATTTACGTCAGCTATGTTGACATATTTTCCGGAATCGGGTATGACTCCCGGTAACATCCGACATAATAGTTTGCCAACATATTGCAACAAGGCTGGACCCCATGAGCGTGCTGCCCTTTGACGATCGCGATGGCGTTATCTGGTTTGACGGCAAGCTGGTGCCCTGGCGCGATGCAAAGGTCCATGTGCTGACCCACGGCCTGCATTATGCGAGCTGCGTCTTCGAGGGTGAGCGCGCTTACAACGGCAAAGTATTCAAGTCGACCGAACATAGCGAACGGCTGCACCGTTCGGCGGAAATCCTCGGCTTCAAGATCCCCTTCAGCCTCGCGGAAATCGACGCCGCCAAGATGGCGTGCATCGCGGCCAACAAGCTGACCGACTGCTATGTGCGTCCGGTCGCCTGGCGCGGCAGCGAGATGATGGGCGTGTCGGCGCAGAAGAACGCCATCCATCTGGCCATCGCCACCTGGGAATGGCCGTCCTATTTCTCGCCGGAGCTGAAGTCCCGCGGCATCCGCATGACCTTCTCCAAATGGCGGCGGCCGGCGCCCGACACCGCGCCGACGAATTCAAAGGCCGCTGGTCTCTACATGATCTGCACCCTGTCCAAGCACGCGGCGGAGAATGACGGCTATGCCGACGCCCTGATGCTCGACTATCGTGGGCAGATCGCCGAGGCCACGGGCGCCAATGTCTTCCTCGTGCAGAGCGGCAAGGTGCATACGCCCAAGCCGGATTGCTTCCTCGACGGCATCACCCGCCGCACGGTCATCGACCTGCTGCGCAAGCGCGGCCATGACGTGGTGGAACGGGCGATCATGCCGGAGGAGCTGGGCAAGACCGACGAGGTGTTCATCACCGGCACCGCGGCGGAAGTGACGCCGGTGGGTGAGATCGGCCAGTACAATTTCCAAGTCGGCCATGTCACCCGCCAGATGATGGACGACTACGCCGCGCTCGTTCGCGCCTAGCACAATCCGTGGCGCTGCCGCCGGATTTCTTCCCAGGTTTTGAGCGCAAACGCATCGCCGTTTCCGGTGCCGAGATCGCGGCTGTGGTCGGCGGCAGCGGGCCGCCGCTGCTCCTCCTGCATGGATTTCCGCAGAGCCTCGTGATGTGGCACCGGGTCGCGCCAGTGTTGGCGGAGCGGTTCACGGTCGTCGCCACGGATCTGCGCGGCTATGGCGAGAGTTCGGTGCCGGCCACGCTACCCGACCACGCCTCATACTCCTTCCGGGCCATAGCCGGCGATCAGCTTGCGGTGATGACTGCCTTGGGTTTCGAGAAATTCCTGGTCTGCGGCCATGACCGCGGCGCCCGCACCACGCACCGGATGGCGCTGGATCATCCGGAGCGCGTCACGGCCGCGGCGATCATGGATATCCTGCCGACGATCTATCACTACGAGAACGTCAACCGCGCCTTCGCCACAGGCTACTATCACTGGTTCTTCTTCATCCAGCCGTTCGACCTTCCCGAGCGCCTGATCGGCGCGAACTCCGACTACTTCTTGGAGCGCACCTTCGGCCGGATCGGCCGTGCCGGCGCCATCGATCCCCAGGCAATGGAATGCTACGCCAAAGCCTTTCGCGATCCCGCGCGATTGCACGCAATGATGGAGGACTACCGTGCCGGCGCCTCGATCGATCTCGAGCATGATCGTGCGGACAAGGGCCGCAAGCTATCCTGCCCGGTGTTGTTGCTTTGGGGCGAGAAGGGCGTCGTCGGCCGGAACTTCGATGTGCTGAGCGTCTGGAAGGATTTTGTCGCTGATTTGCTTGGCGGCACACTGCCCTGCAATCACTACCTGGCCGAAGAAGAACCGAAACTGACCGCGCAGCGGCTGCTGGAGTTTTTCGCTCCGTTCGGATAACCGGCTGCGGGCCTATGGCTCGAGAAAATCCACCTGACCGTCGAGGCAACGGAACACGCCATCCTGGCGCGAGGGCTGCAGGCCGAAAATGCCGGTGCGGTCGAGCCGCAGGAACAGGCCACGCAGGAAGCGGATGGATACGCCGTGGCTGACGACGATGGCGGGACGCTTCAGTTCCGCTACGCAGGACGCGAGCCGCGCTTCCATTTCTTCATACGTCTCACCTTCTGGGGCACCGAACAGAGAGCCACCAAGACGCGTGCGGTCCCAGGCGCCGGGCGAGCGCTCATTGATCTGATCGACCGTCAGCCCGTCCCATTGTCCGAGCCCGATCTCCACCAGGCGCGGATCGAAGGACGGCTCTAGCGACAGCGCTTCGCCGACAATCTCTGCCGTCTTGCGGGCGCGGCCGAGCGGACTGCTGATCAGGGAAAAGCCGCTGGGATCGCCGATCTGCGAGCGCAACAGCGCCGCATTCCGCCGGGCCTGATCCAGGCCCAGCGGCGTCAGCGGCGAATCCATTCGGCCTTGCATCCGCAAGGCCAAATTCCATTCCGTCTCGCCATGACGTACCAGATAGATCAGCGACGGCTCCCTCTGCGGACCTAAAGCTTCGGCCGCAGTTCCGCCGTGCGGTACCAGGGCCGTTGGCCCTCGAACGCCTTGGCGGCACGGAACACGCTGACATCGTCATAGGTGCGGCCGACAATCGACAGGCCCGTCGGCACGCCATTGGCGGCCAAACCTGAGGGCATGCTCATGACCGGGCAGCGGCTCATGATGTTGAAGCAGGTGGTCATCAGCCAATGGGCGATGGAAGCCTGCGGCTTGCGATTGATCATCAGCTTCTTGCCGACATAGGACTCGCCCGCCTTGGTCGCCGGCAGCGGCAGCGTCGGGCAGAGCAGGATGCGGTATTTCTCCAGGATCGGCCCGAGTGTTTTGTACATCGCGGTCTCGATTTCCAGCCCCGCTAGGAAATCCTCCTTCTTGATTCTCTTTGCCTCCTTGGCGAAGTCGATCGCGTAATCGGTCATGATCTTGCGGTGCTTCCTGACATAGCGGTCGACCTGCGGCCCGAAGATGGTGCCGAAATGCGCCTCGACGGCGCGGACCACGTCGACGCGCTTCCAGCCGAGATCGACTTCGTCCACGATGGCGCCGGCGGCGCGGAACATGTCGGCGGCGGCGCGGGTGTTCTTCACCACATCGGGGTCGAGATCGTACTCCGCCGGATTGACGCAGAGCGCGATGCGCCAGCCCTTGACGTCGCCGAGATTGGCGGGAATGCGAACCTTTGGCCGCAACGTGGCGATGTCCTCGGGATGGGGACCGCACATGATGTTCTGCATCAGCGCCGCGTCGGCGACCGTCCGCGCCATCGGCCCGATGTGACAGTACTGGTCGAGGTTGAAGGGCGGTGTGTCGGGATTGCGGCCGAAGGGCGGCTTGTAGCCGACAACACCCGTCATCGAGGCCGGAATGCGGATCGAGCCGCCGATATCCGAGCCGCTGGCGAGCGCCGTCGTGCCGGCAGCAAGGCTGGCGCCGGCGCCGCCGGACGAGCCGCCGCAGGAATAGGCTGTGTTCCAGGGCGTGCGGGTGACACCGTGGATGCGGGAATGAGTATAGGGCGCGCAGGAGAACTCAGGGGCTGCCGAGCGCGCATGCATGATCGCGCCGGCCTTGAGCAGCCGGCCGATTGACGGGTTGGTCTCATCCGCAACGAAGTCCTTGTAGATCAAAGAGCCGAAGGTGACGCGCTCGCCCTTGATGAGAGCTTCGTCCTTGATCGCGACGGGCAGGCCCTCCAGCGGCCGCGGCCGGCCATCCGTCTTGTTGTACTTCTCTTCGGCTTTCTTCGCCTGCGCCAGCGCCCGGTCATAGAACTTCAGCGGAAAGGCGTTGATCTTCTTCTCCACCTTTTCCGCGCGGTCGATCACCGCCTGCATGAGTTCGACGGGCGACAGGGTCTTGGCCCTGAAGCGGGCAATGGCCTCGGTCGCCGGCAAATAGCAGAGTTCAAGATCGGACATCAGTTCCCCCGGTTTATTGTTGTCTGGCAAAACCGGTGTGCCTTGCACCCGCCGGCAAAAAAGGCGGGTCATTGCCCGCCCGGGTATTCTGCAATGAGTTCTATTCGGCGCCCGGCGTTCGGGCAACCCAGCGCCCCGCAGCCTTGTCGTCGCTATCCCGCGCCTCCACCCATTGCGCGCCCGCGCCGGTCTCCTCCAGCTTCCAGAATGGCGCCTTGGTCTTCAGCCAGTCGATCAGGAAGGCGCAGGATTCGAGCGCCGCCTGCCTGTGCGGGGAGGCGGTGATAACCAGCACGATGCGATCGCCCGGCTCGAGCCGCCCATAGCGGTGGACGATCAGGCTGGCCAAAAGCGGCCAGCGACGGTTGGCCTCTTCATCGATTTCCTGCAGCTTTTTCTCGGTCATGCCGGGATAGTGCTCGAGCGTCATGGCGCCGACGAACTCGCCGCCGGCCACATCGCGCACCAAGCCGACGAAACTCGCCACACCGCCGACGTCGCGGCGTCCTTCCGTCAGCGCCGTAATCTCGGCGCCGATGTCAAAGTCCTCTTGCTGCACGCGGATCATGGCGGCTATCCGCCAGTCACCGGCGGGAACAGCGCCACTTCGTCGCCCGGTTTCACCGGATGATCGGCGCCGACATATTCCTGATTGACGGCCACGCGCACCACCGAGCGGTTGGCCAGCGCCGCGGCATGCTTGGTGCTGCGCTGGGAGAGCCAGTCCAGCAGGGCGCCGACCGTGCCCACGCCCGCGGGCGGCTCGACCTGCTCCTCGCCGATGCCGACCTTGCTCTTGACCCAGGCGAAATAGAGAACGCGCATTTCCTGTTGTCCCGATCTGTTCACGCCAATCACACTAGCCCATAGCCGCGCAAAGTCTAAGTAGCCTGCGTGGCTCGCGGGCGCGGCCGCACCAGGCCGCAATGGTTGACGATGAAGGCGGCGATGGCCGGCACATCATCAAGGGGCAATTGCGGCAAGGGGCAATCCGCGCAGCAGGATGTCGCTGGCGACGGCAACAATGTACTGGTCATCCGGATAGATCAGCGGCTTGCCGTTGGCGGCGCGGTGGATCTCCAGTTTGTCATGGGGCTCTCGCTTGAATCCCTCGACCAGCAGCAAATCAACCGGCGTCATATGGGCGATCAGTTCGGCCGCCGTCGGCTCCGGAGCACCCCGGTGTTCATGCATCAGCGCCCATCGATTTGCTGATGCCACCAGCACTTCCTGGGCGCCTGCCATGCGGTGGACGTAGGAGTCCTTGCCCGGTTGGTCGATATCGAAATTGTGGTGCGCATGCTTCATGGTGGAAACGATGATGCCCCGCGCGATCAGTTCGGGCAGCAGCTTCGCCGTCAGTGTCGTCTTGCCGCTGCCGCTCCATCCGGCCAGGCCGAACAATTTCATGGCAACTCTCCGAAAAGCGCGCCGTCCGTCAGTGGACGGACCGGCTCGGTTCGGCGATCGGCCCGGGCGCCGGCTTGGGTTTCACGGTTGGCGCCGGCGGCGGTTCGGCGACGATGTGTTTCAGCCCGGCATGCAAATAGTCATAGCCGGTGATGATCGTCAGCGCGGCGGCGATCCACAGCCCCACTTCGCCCACCAGCCTCACCCAGGGATCGGCCGTATCGCCGATCAGCAGGAAGCCCAGCGCCACCATCTGCAGCATGGTCTTCCATTTCGCCATCCGGCTGACGGGCACGCCCACATTGGCCTGGGCCAGGAACTCCCGCAAGCCGGACACCAGCACCTCGCGGCAGAGGATGATCAGCGCCGGCAGCACGACCCAGCCGGTGATCTGATCCTTTGCCACCAGGATAAGGATGACAGCGGCGACCAGCAGCTTGTCGGCAATCGGATCGAGAAAACGTCCCAGCGGCGAGATCTGCGCCCAGCGCCGGGCGAAATAGCCGTCGAAGTAATCGGTGATGCCAGCCAGGATGAACAAGGCCAGCGCCAGCCACCGAGCCTCGTCGCCACGGAGGTAAAACAGGCCGACGATGACCGGGATCACGAAGATCCGCGACAGCGTGAGGAAGTTGGGCAGATTGAACAGCATGAATGCGACGATCCTGGCCGGGTTTCTCGTATTTTAGCTGCTGCTATTGAAGTAGTCATAGATCTTCTTGGCAACGGCGGCACTGATACCGTCCACCGTCTGAAGGTCTTCCAATCCCGCCCGAGCCACGGCTTTGGCTGATCCGAAACGGTGCAGCAGGGCCTTCTTCCGCTTGGCGCCGATGCCCGGGATCTCGTCCAGCGGCGATTGGGAGATCTGCGCCGAGCGCTTGTTGCGATGGGCGCCAATGGCAAACCGGTGCGCCTCGTCCCGCAGGCGCTGCAGGAAATAGAGCACGGGATCCCGCGGCTCGAGCCCGAAGGGCTCCCGCCCCGGCATGAAGAACCGCTCCCGGCCGGCATCGCGGTCCGGTCCCTTGGCGACGCCCACCAGTGCTACGTCGGTGACGCCGAGTTCGGCGAAGACCTCCAGCGCCACGCCCAATTGCCCGGCGCCGCCATCCACCAGCACGAGATCGGGCCAGGTCCCCTTGTCGCGCTCCGGGTCTTCCTTCAGCGCGCGGGAGAACCGGCGGGTCAGCACCTGGCGCATCATCGCGTAGTCGTCGCCGGGTGTTAGGCCCTCGGGATCGATGGAGAATTTGCGATAGGCATTCTTCTGGAAACCGTCCGGCCCGGCGATGATCATCGCGCCATAGGCGTTGCGGCCGGAGATGTGGCTGTTGTCGTAGACCTCGATCCGCTGCGGCGCGCTCTCCAGGCCGAAGCATTGCGCCACCCCTTCCAGGAGTTGCCGCTGGGTCGCGTTCTCCGCCAGCCGCCGCTCCAGCGCTTCCCTTGCATTGACCAGCGCCTGATCGATCAGCTTGCGCTTGCCACCCTGGCGCGGCGCAATCAGCTCCACTTTCCGCCCGGCCTTGACGCTCAGCGCTTCCTGCAGCAGCGCCGATTCCAACGGCGTATGGCTCACCAGGACCAGCTTCGGCGGTTCCTTGTTGTCGTAGAACTGGCCGATGAAGGAGCTCAGCACCTGGGGAATTTCCATTTCCCGGTCGTGGCTGGGGAAATAGGCGCGGTTGCCGTAATTGCTGCCGCCGCGGAAGAAGAAGACCTGGACGCAGGTCTGCCCGCCCGCCTGGTGTGCGGCGATGATGTCGGCCTCGTCCAGCCCGGCCACATTGACGCCCTGGTGCGATTGGATGTGGGCGAGGGCGCGCACCCGGTCGCGCAGCCGCGCCGCGCGCTCGAACTCCAAGGCGTCGCTGGCCGTCTGCATTTCCTTGGCGAGACGGTCCTGCACTTCGCGGCTGTGACCGGAGAGGAAATCGCCGGCCTCATCCACCAGCCGTCCATACTCCGCATCGGTGATGCGGCCGACGCAGGGCGCGGAGCAGCGCTTGATCTGATACTGCAGGCAGGGGCGGGTGCGGCTGGCATAGACGGCATCGGAACAGGAGCGCAGCAGGAAGGCGCGCTGCAACGCCGTGATCGTGTTGTTGACGGCGCCGGCGGAAGCGAAGGGACCGAAATATTCTCCGCGCCGGTCCCGGGCGCCGCGATGCTTCAGGATCTGCGGCGCAGCGTGATCCCTGGCGATCAGGATGTAGGGGAAGGACTTGTCGTCCCGCAATTGTACGTTGTAGCGCGGTACGAGGCGCTTGATCAGATTGCTCTCGAGCAGCAGCGCCTCGACCTCGGTGTGGGTCGCGATCACCTCAAGCGTGGTCGTTTCCGCGACCATGCGCTGCAGGCGGTTGGCCAGCCTGTCGATCTGCGTGTAGGTGCCGACGCGCTTGCGGAGGCTCCGTGCCTTGCCGACATACAGCGGATCGCCCTTGTCGTTGAGCATGCGATAGACGCCGGGACCGCTCGGCAGGTTCTTCAATTGCGCCGATATCACCTCGACGCCGCGCTGCAAGCGCGTGGGCCCGCCTGTGGATTCGTTTGGCGAATCAATATCGAAGGCGGCATCCGGGTTGCCGGCCGGGATCGTCTCGCGGGTTGATTTTGGATCCGGCATTGCCGGTATTCTCCATCAGCGGAACCGGCCAAACACGTAGTAATTCCGGCGGCCAATGACAGGGCCATCGCCCGGCCAGGAGATGCATAGCATTTTATCGGCCTGTCCACCCCGCCTGTGGATAAGTCTGTTGGAAACACCCTGCCTGAATGGTTGAAACAAAGTAAATGCGCGGCTTTGGGCGGATTGCCCAAATTTTGGGCATGAATGTCTAAGGTATTGAAATTGGCTGATTCTGCATTTGGCGGTCGTAATGCGTGTGCCATGTATCCGCAATGGAACAGCCTTAAGTCTTGACAATCCGGCCAGGAAATTACTCAGCCTCCCGATGTGCACAACTGTAACGCGAGGGTCCGGCCGTTGCGGGGGCGCAAATCCCGGCCGGCGGCCCCCGGCAGCCGATTTTATTCCTCGGGAACAAATCCCCGGCTGGGAACGGCCCAGCCCAGATGCTGACCCCCGTCCAGGGCGATCATCTGGCCGGTCAGGGCAGGGGATTCCAGGATGAACCGCACCGCCCGGCAGATCTCCGCCGGGGTCGTGCCGCGCTTCAGCGGCATGGAATCCCATTGGGCCTTGAATTGCGCCTCGGTCTGGCGCGGGCTGGGCAGGGTCGGCCCCGGGCCGATGCCGTTGACCCGGATACGCGGTGCCAGGGCCAGCGCCAGGGTCTGGGTCAGGGTCCACAGGCCGCATTTCGCCACCGTGTAGGACAGGAAATACGGCGTCAGCTTCCAGACCCGCTCGTCCAGCATATTGACGATGGCGCCGGTCTGGCCGCCGGGGAGCTGCGCGGCAAAGGCCTGGCTCAGCACCAGCGGCGCCCGCAGGTTGGTCTCCATGTGGCTGTCCCAGCCGGCGCGGGTCACGCTGCGGATATCATCCATAACAAAGGTGGAGGCGCTGTTCACCAGGCAGGTAAGAGGCCCCAATGCCGCTGCGGCCTCCGGCACCATCTTCGTCACTTCCGGTTCGCGCGTCAGGTCGGCCTTGATGGCGACCGCGCGGCGGCCCATGGCTTCGATTTCACGGACCGCGCTCGCCGCCTCATCAGCCGATTTATAGTAGTGCACTGCGACGTCCCAGCCGGCGGCGGCGAGATCCAGCGCGATCGCGCGGCCGATGCGCTTGGCGGCGCCGGTGACGAGGGCAATGCCTTTTGCGGGCTCAGTCATGCGGGCCAAGATGGAACAGGCACCAGCTCAGGGCAAGGCTGCCCCGGCGGCTAGTCGCCAAAGGTCTTTCCGAGTTCCTGAGCTCGAGCAATCAGCGCAACACGCGTCGCGTCGTCGTCCAGCGTGTCATACAGCATGTGCAAGCGGGCGTCGGCGATGCCGCAATAATGCATGATGCCGTGGACGACCTGTGCATCGACGGCCGAGTTAATACTTGTTCTTCTCATAGCTGCGCTGGCTTCCCGCCGCCAAGGCCAGCAGAACGGCGCGGCGATGGGCCAGTTTCGTATCGCCATAGGCCCAGCCATTGTTCCAGACCCTGTCGATCCAGCCTTTCAGCATGGCCGGCAGCGACCACCACCAGACCGGAAACACGAAGGCGAGGGCGTCGTTTCTGGCGATGCGCGCCTGTTCCCGCAGCACCGCGTCGCTGTAGCGTTTCCGGCTGTCGTTCCAATCCGGCTCATCTGCTTCGGTCATCGCGGGATCGAAGCCTTCGCCATGGAGGTCAGCGATCTCCACCTCATGGCCGGCCGTGCGCAAGCCATCGGTGAAGGCGTCGAGGACAGCGCCGCTCAGCGACTGGCGCCGCGGATGAGTGAAAACGGTGAGCACCTTCATGAAATCGATCCCGCTTTCGTAGGAATGAAGAAGGGCGGACCCTGCGGCCCGCCCTAGGAGGAGAGTTCTATCGCCCGCTGCGGCGCAAGCCGCTACTTGGCTTTCTTCGGCTCGAAATCCAGCGACGCCGAGTTGATGCAATAGCGCAATCCCGTGGGCTTCGGACCGTCGGGGAAGACATGCCCCAGATGCGCCGCGCATTTGGCGCAGTGCACTTCGGTGCGGCGCATGAAGAAGCTGCGGTCTTCATGGGTTTCCACCGATTCCGCGGCGGCCGGCTGGTAGAAGCTGGGCCAGCCCGTTCCCGATTCGAATTTCGTGCCGGAATCGAACAGCGGTTCGCCGCAACAGACGCATTTGTACATGCCATCTTCGTGGTTATCCCAGTATTTGCCGCTGAAGGCCCGCTCGGTGCCATGCTCGCGGGTGACGCGGTACTGCTCGGGCGTCAGTTTCTGGCGCCACTCGGCATCCGACTTGGCTGCATCGGCGGGATTGGGTTTCTTCAATGTCTTGCTGTCCATGTCGATCATCCTCCGCTTTCGGCGAATATATGGGCGCGGCCTTGCATCACTACACCACACGTTCTCGCGAGGGTAGAGGCGGCCGAAACGTCGCCGGACAGATCGTCTGGCCGTAAGTTTGGCAGGGCCCACAAGCCTGCCCCAAGTCCGATGCCATTTAACCATCTGAAATAATATAGGTTTTCGCGGTCTTGACTTTCTTCTCGTGATGTCATACATTTCTGTCACAACAGAAATTTGTGAAGACAATGATCAAACTGACACCGGTTATGGAACGCTACATCCTCCATTGGGGCGAGATGGGGACGCGCTGGGGCGTCAACCGCTCGATCGCCCAGGCCCACGCGCTGCTCTATCTCTCGCCGGCGCCGCTGACGGCGGAGGAGATCGCCGACACACTGTCCATCGCCCGCTCCAATGTCAGCACCAGCCTGCGCGAACTGCAGAGCCTCGGCCTGATCCGCGTCACCCATGTGCTGGGCGACCGCAGCGATCATTTCGAGAGCATCAAGGACAATTGGGAGATGTGCCGCATCATCGTCGAGGAGCGGAAGCGGCGCGAGATCGATCCGACCATCGCCATGCTGCGGCAATGCGCCGCCGAAGCAGCATCGGATGCGAAGACGGATCCGGAAGTGAAGGCGCGCATCGAATCCATGACATTGTTTCTCGAAGGCATGACCAGCTGGTACGACCAAGTCAAATCGCTGCCGAAATCCACGCTGATCACCCTGATCAAGATGGGTGCGCGCGTCGCGAAATTCGTCGCCAAGGTCGCGTAGGAATCTGCGCGATATTTTTTTGTCGATTTGTTTCTGATTGTACAGAAATAACAGATAGAAATGGAGACGATCATGGAAGCGTTCCTGCGCGGTTGGGACAATGGCCGCAAGCGCCGGTCGGGCCGGCTGGCGATGACGGCAATCGCGACGGCCGGAGTCACCGCCGGAGGCCGTGACGACGCCCGTCGCGCCGCGGCTTCTGTCGAGCTTGGCGCCGATCACCGGCGCCGGGCGAGGAGGGCGACCATGTGGCGCTGACGGTCTACTACAACGGCGCCTGCCCGGTCTGCCGCAAGCATGTCAGCCGCTTCCAGAAGATCAGTGCCGGCCGCTCGCGCCTGATCGCCTGGGCCGACTCCTATGCGGCGCCCTGGGCGCTGCGCCGCTGGCATGTGGATCCATCGGAGGCCGTGGTGCGCCTCTATGCAGTGACCGATGACGGCCGCCTGCTGAGCGGCGCTGCGGCTTTCGCGCGGCTGTGGCGCGAGCTGCCGGGTTATCGCGCGCTCGGGATCATCGTCGGACTGCCGGGTGTCCGGCAGATCGCCGATGGGCTCTACGGCATCATCTATGTGCGCGACCTGCGCCGCCGCATGGCTGCCGAAGGCAGGTCCTGCGGCGGCGCCAATCTCTGCCCGGCGCCATGAGAGCGCTGCCGATAATTCATGGAGACTCCATCATGATCATGGTCATCACTTATTCGCTCTACCTCGCGATCAGCATCGTCCTGACGGTCTGGGTGGCCCGCACCCTCAGCAAGAACGGCCGCATCTTCCTGGTCGACAGCTTCGGCGGCAACGAAGCGCTCGCCAACTCGGTCAACCATCTGCTGGTTGTCGGCTTCTATCTCATCAATGTCGGCTATGTGACGCTGTCGCTGCGCTACGGCACCCATCCGGTCGATGCCGCCGAAGTGATGGAGTATCTCAGCACCAAGGTCGGCCTCGTGCTGGTGGTTCTCGGCGCCATGCATTTCTTCAACGTCTCCGCGGTCGCCCGCTTCCGCCGCCGCGCCCGCGAACGGGCGGAGTTCAAGGCGGCCGGGGCGGCGTTTATCGCCGAAGCGCCTGTGGCCACTGCCTCACCGCGATACTAGTCGGCACGCAGAGCCCCGCAATGTCCGGCAGCATCCAAAGCTGGCTGTGGTCATGAAAATCCTGGTCATCGGCGGTTATGGCACTTTCGGCGGGCGGCTCGTGCAGTTGCTCGCCGGTGACGGCCGCTTGACCCTTCTCGTCGCGGGCCGCTCATTCGAAAGGGCCTTGGCATTCTGCGAGCGGCTGCCGGCGGGAGCCGAAAGACTTCCGCTGGCGTTCGACCGGAACGGCGATGTCGAATTGCAGCTCGCGCGGATCAGGCCCAACCTGATTGTCGATGCCAGCGGTCCGTTCCAGGCCTATGGCGACGATCCCTACAGAGTCGTAAGGGCTGCCTTGTCGATTGGCGCCGACTATCTCGATCTCGCCGACGGCGCCGGCTTTGTCGGCGGAATCGGCCAATTCGATGCAGAAGCGCGCGCTGCGCGGAGTTTTCATCCTCGCCGGCGTCAGCAGCTTTCCTATGCTCACGGCAGCGGTGGTGCGGCTGTTGACGAAGGACATGACGCGCATCGAGACGATCACAGGCGGCATTGCGCCATCGCCGAATCCGCAGGCCATCGGCCCGAACGTCCTGCGTGCCATTGCCGAGTATGCCGGCAAGCCGGTCAGCTTGGTTCGCGGTGGGCGCCGCGCCGTCGGCTATGCGCTGACGGAGAGCATGCGCTACACGATTGCGCCGCCGGGCCGCTTGCCGCTCGAGAGCCGGCGCTTTTCGCTGGTGGATGTGCCGGATCTCCATGTGCTGCCGGCCCTATGGCCGGATGCCGCGTCGGTATGGATGGGGGCGGGACCCGTGCCGGCTATCCTGCATCGGGCGTTCAATGTATTCGCGTGGCTGGTGCGGCTTCACCTGCTGCCGTCGCTGGCGCCATTTTCCGGGTGGTTCTACAGCGTCTACAGCCGGCTGACATGGGGTGAGAATCGCGGCGGCATGTTCGTCGCGGTCGCCGGCTCGGCCCGTGACGGCCAGCGGTTGGAACGCTCCTGGCACCTGCTGGCCGATGGCGACGATGGCCCCTTCATTCCGTCGATGGCGGCCGCGGCCATCATCAGGCGCTGCCTTGACGGCCGGCGGCCTGCATCCGGGGCGCGCTCGCCGGCGACGGATCTGGATCTCGTGGATTACCAGCCCTTCTTCGATGGCCGCGCTATCAGCCACGGTGTGCGGGAAGTAGTGCCGAATGATCCGCCCATGCCTCTCTACCATCGAATGCTGGGCGCTGCCTGGAGGTCATTGCCGAAGCCGTTGCAGGTGATGCACGGTTTCACCGATAGCTTGGCGGCCGAAGGTGTCGCCACGATCGAGCGCGGTCACGGTTTTCTCGCCCGTGTTGTCGCGGCGCTCATCGGCTTTCCAGCGGCCGGCCGTGACGTCCCCGTCCGAGTCGAATTCACGCGCCGCGGTGGAAAGGAAGTCTGGCTGCGGACCTTCGCCGGCCGCTCGTTCGCCAGTGTCCAATGCGCGGGTAACGGTCGCTCCGATAGCTTGATCGTCGAGAGATTTGGCCCCTTCGCCGTCAGTCTTGCCGTGGTGTGGACCGAAGATCGCCTCTGGCTCGTGCCTCGGCGGTGGAGCTTTCTGGGACTTCCCCTGCCATCAAGCCTCTTGCCTGTGCGCGACAGCTATGAGTTCGTCGAACAAGGCCGATTTCGCTTCCATGTCGAGATCGGCCACAAACTGACCGGCCTGATCGTGCGCTATCGCGGGTGGCTGACGCCGGCCGGTTGAGGCTCTACCGTCCCCCCGACACATCCAGGATCGCGCCCGTGACATAGGAGGCGGCGTCCGACAGCAGCCAGAGAACAGCGGCGGCCACCTCGCCCGCGCTGCCGATGCGCTTCAGAGGAATTGTCGGCGTGATGCGTGCAACGCGGTCGGGGATGCCCGACGACGCGTGAATCTCCGTATCGATCAGTCCGGGCCGGATGGCGTTCACGCGGATGCCGTCGTCGGCCACTTCCTTGGCCAGGCCGACAGTGAAGGTGTCGATGGCGCCCTTGGAGGCGGCATAGTGGATGTATTCGCCGGGGCTGCCATGGCGCGCGGCGGCCGAGGAAATGTTGACGATGGCGCCGCCGCGGCCGCCCTGGCGGGTCGACATCCGCCGCACGGCTTCGCGCGCACAGATGAAGCTGCCGGTTACATTGGCCGCCATCACTTCGTTGACTGACGCCGCATCGACGTCCTGCACCCGCACGGCGCGGCCGGTAATGCCGGCATTGTTCACCAGCGCGTTCAGCGGCCCCAGTTCCTTGTCGACACGGGCAAACAGCGCGACCACCTCATCCTCCCACGCCACATCTGACTGCAGCGCAAAGGCCTTGCGGCCGAGCGACTTTATCTCCGCGACGACCGCCTCGGCCCGCTTGCCGTCGCTCTTGTAGGAGAGTCCCACGTCATAGCCGGCGCGTGCCGCCGCAACCGCGATAGCCGCGCCGATGCCCCGGCCGCCACCGGTGATGAGAATGTTCTGTGCCATCGCGGCAAGCTACTAGGCCGGCCCGGCACGGGCAAGTTGGCCGCTCCTTGTGAATTTTGTCACTGTTTGCGCCCTCGCCATGACCCAGGTTTCCGCTCAATACTTCAGTTGCAGAAATCCGCAGGGGCCGACAATTGACGAGGGGGAATCCATAAAAATGGCCATCACTGTCTATTACGCCACGAATCGCAGCGAGACCGGCACGGCTGCGAAGCCCAGCTTCGGTCCAGGCTTTCACGCCAAGGGCCCGCATTATCTGCGCTTCGGTTCGGCTGAGGTGGACCCGCCCGCCAAGGCCGGCGGCGAATACAAGGTGAAGTCGGTCTATCTGGCGCCGGAAAAGCTTCCCGGCGCGGCTTCCAAGTCCAAGAAGACCGTGCTCGGCAGTCGGGAGATCTTCGAGGAATTGCGCCACAACATGAAGAATCAGAAGAGCGACTTGCTCCTGCTGATCCACGGCTATGCATCCGATTTCACCACAGCGCTGACGCGCGCCGCCCAGATCAAGCAGGAATACGGCACCGCCGGCCGGCCGCTGGAAGTGGCCGTGTTCTCCTGGCCGGCCAATGGCGAGATGATTCCAGAGGTCTCCTATTACGAAGACCGCACCGACGCGAAGGCCTCTGCGATCGCCATCGCCCGAGCGTTCCTCAAGATGCTGCAATACTTTCGTGACATAGGCCCGTCGCAGTTCTGCTGGCAGCAGCTGCATATGGTTGCCCACAGCATGGGCAACTATACCCTGCGCTACGCCTTGCAGGAGATCATCGCCCAATATCCGAGCCGCACCATGCCCCGCGTATTCCAGAACATCTTCCTGATGGCCGCAGACGAGGACAACGATACCCTCGAGCTGGACTACAAGATGGCGCGGCTGCCGGAGCTGGCGGAGGCCGTGCATGTCTATTATTCCGGCAGCGACCGGGCACTGATCATCAGCGATACCACCAAGGGCAATCCCGACCGCCTGGGCAGCACCGGGCCGCGCACCCTGACCAATCTGCCGCACAAGATCACGCTGGTGGACTGCCGGGACGTTTGCGAGACCAAGCCGGATATCTCCGACGTCCGCCATCAGTACTACCGCAAGCGGCTTGAAGTGGTCGCCGATGTGCGACAGGTCCTGGCGGGCGTGCCGCCCGACCGCATCCCCAACCGCACCTTCGTTCCGGAGAAGCGGAGCTACCGCCTCGGTTCGCGCTGAGATTCGTTCCCGGCGGTGTAGGCCGCCGCCGATGGCACCCTACATTCCTAGAGCGTTCATGAAGCTCAGCTCATGGGACACGCCATCGGTGCGTTTTCCAATTCCCCCGGCAGCGTATGCACATGCACATCCTCGGCGCCATGCTGCCGGAGGATGTCGATGGCGCGCTGCTCATGCTCGGCATCGGGCGTACGCACCCACAGCAGCAGGCCACCCCGTTGCAATTGCGTCTCCAGCCGCGCGGCATGCTGCGTGCTCAGGAAGCGCGCCAATACGGCACCGAGTGCACCGCCGCCGGCGCCGCCGGCAACCATCGCGCCGATCAGCGCAATTGTCGCCGTCCCGCCTGACGCAACGACGGCGCCGATGGAAGCAATGGCACCGACATAGACCAACCCGCCGATGACGGCGGCCTGACCTTCGACGCGGGAATCGCTGCCGACATAGGCTTGGGTCGGCACATCCGGATCGTCTTCCAGCTCGGCGACGCGTTCGTAGTGGTGCCCGAGTTTCTGATCGACCGCCTTGTCGCTCGCCAGCAGGCTGAGATAAGAGCGGTCGAAGCCGGAGATCATCAGGGCATCGGCCGCCGACCTTAGGCTCTTCTCGTCATGAAATATGCCGACTGCTTCGCGGCTGAATGTGTCAGCCATCTGTCCCTCCCTCCTGGAAACGGAGTTGCCTCAACGCCAACAAGCGGGGACTGCAAGTTCGGTTATTCTGTCACAAGGCGGGGCCAGGCGATAGAGGGTCGTCGCGGCCGCTCAAGGGCCCCGCCGCCGCTTGCCGCTGGGCCGGCCGCCGAAGCCGCCCTCCCTGCTCGCACTCTTTCCCCCTAACAAACCTTTGCCCTTGGTGGTCCCGGGCAGGCCGCCCTTGGAACGGGCGCGGGGGCGGGCGCTGTCGCCGCCTTTGTAACTCGTGCCGGACTCGGCGAAGCCGCCGGTCGGGATCTCCAGTTCCAGCGACTCCAGCCGCTTGATCTCGTCGCGGAAGCGCGCGGCGTCCTCGAACTCCAGATCGGCCGCTGCGGCGCGCATCTTGCTCTCGAGGTCTGCAATGACCGCCTTCAAGTTGTGGCCCACCAGCGCCGCCTCGCCGGCGACGCCAGTATCGACGGTCACATGGTCGCGCTCATAAACGCTCTGCATGATGTCGGAGATGCCCTTGCGAACGCTCTCCGGCGTGATGCCGTTGGCGACGTTGTAGGCCTGCTGCTTCTCGCGGCGGCGCGAGGTCTCCGCCAGCGCGTATTTCAGCGAGTCCGTCATCTTGTCGGCATAGAGCAGCACGCGGCCGTCGATATTGCGCGCGGCGCGGCCGATGGTCTGCACCAGCGAGGTCTGGGAACGCAGATAGCCTTCCTTGTCCGCATCGAGGATGCAGACCAGCGCGCATTCCGGAATATCCAGGCCCTCGCGCAGCAGGTTGATGCCCACCAGCACGTCGAACGCGCCCAGCCGCAGGTCGCGGATGATCTCGATGCGCTCCAAGGTTTCCACGTCGGAATGGATATAGCGCACGCGGATGCCGGCCTCGTGCATGTACTCGGTCAGATCCTCCGCCATGCGCTTGGTCAGGGTAGTGACCAGCACCCGCTGGCCCTTCTTGGCGATCTCCCGGCACTCGTTGATGCAATCATCCACCTGGGTCTCGGTCGGGCGGATGATGCAGACGGGATCGATCAGGCCGGTGGGGCGGATCACCTGCTCGGCGAACACGCCGCCGGTCTGCTGCATCTCCCACGGTCCCGGCGTCGCCGAGACATAGACCGTGTGCGGCCGCATGGCGTTCCATTCGTCGAATTTCAGCGGCCGGTTGTCGATGCAGGAGGGCAGGCGGAAACCGAACTCCGCCAGCACGGATTTGCGCGCATAGTCGCCCTTATACATGCCGCCGATCTGCGGCACGGTGACGTGGCTCTCGTCGACGATCAGCAACGCGTCGTCAGGCAGGTATTCGAACAACGTCGGCGGCGGCTCGCCCGGCTTACGGCCGGTCAGATAGCGGGAATAGTTCTCGATGCCGGCGCAACTCCCCGTCGCCTCGATCATCTCGAGGTCGAACATGGTGCGCTGCTCCAGCCGCTGCGCTTCCAGGAGCTTGCCCTGGGCGTTGAACTCGGTCAGGCGCAGCTTCAGGTCCTCTTTGATGAAGCGGCTGGCCTGCTGCAGCGTCGGCTTTGGCGTCACATAGTGACTGTTGGCGTAGACGCGCACATAGTCCAGCGCCGCCTGCTTCTCGCCGGTCAGCGGGTCGAATTCATGGATCGATTCCAGCTCGTCGCCGAACAGGGAGAATCGCCAGGCGCTGTCGTCCAAGTGGGCCGGGAACAGCTCGATGGTGTCGCCGCGCACCCGGAAGGCGCCGCGGCTGAAATCTGCATCGTTGCGACGGTATTGCAATTCCACCAGCTTGCGCAGCAGCTCGCGCCGGTCCAACGTCATGCCCTTGCTCAGCGCCATGGTCATGCGCTGATAGTCCTCGGGATTGCCGATGCCATAGATACAGGACACCGAGGCGACGATCACCACGTCGTGGCGCTCGAACAGGGCCCGCGTTGCCGAGTGGCGCATGCGGTCGATCTGCTCGTTGATCGAGGAATCCTTCTCGATATAGGTGTCCGTGCGCGGCACATAGGCTTCCGGCTGGTAGTAGTCGTAGTAGGAGACGAAATACTCCACCGCATTGTCGGGGAAGAAGCCCTTCATCTCGCCATAGAGCTGCGCCGCCAGCGTCTTGTTCGGCGCCAGGATCAGCGTCGGCCGCTGCAGGTTCTGGATCACGTGGGCCATGGTGAAGGTCTTGCCGGAGCCGGTGACGCCCAGCAGCACCTGGTCGCGCTCGCCCTTTCGTAGTCCCGCGGTCAGGTCCGTGATCGCCTGCGGCTGGTCGCCCGCCGGCTGATAGTCGGAATGGATCCGCAAGGTGACGCCCGCGGTGGCCGGCAGCGGCCTTTCGGCAATGACTAAGGACATGCTGACAATATAGGGCGGCCCGCTGCAGCGGCCAATGGGTCGGGCGGCTGCCTACTGACAGGATGTTGTCAGCAGATCAGCCCCGCTTCAGCTTGATCAGCAGCGGCAGCACGAACACGGCGGCGGCCAGCGCCAGAATCACGGCCGACAGCGGGTCAGTGAAGAACACACTGGCGTCGCCCTGGGTGATCGACATGGTGCGCCGGAAATGCTCCTCCGCCAGCGGACCCAGGATCAGGCCGATGATGCAGGGCGCCACGGGAAATTCGAACCGCCGCATCAGATAGCCGACCAGGCCCATGGCATAGAGCACGATCAGGTCGAACACGCGATTGTTGACGCTGTAAACGCCCAGCGTGGAAAAGACGAGGATTCCGCCATAGAGCAGCGGCTGCGGGATCGACAGCAGCCGCACCCACAGCCCCACCAGCGGCAGGTTCAGCACCAGCAGCATGACATTGCCGATATAGAGGCTGGCGATCAGGGTCCAGACCAGGCCGGCATTGGCGGTGAAGAGCTGCGAGCCGGGCTGCAGCCCATATTGCTGGAATGCCGCCAGCAGGATCGCCGCCGTTGCCGAGGTGGGCAGGCCGAGCGTCAGCAGAGGCACCAGCACGCCCGCGACAGCGGCATTGTTGGCGGCTTCCGGTCCGGCCACGCCTTCGATCGCGCCCTTGCCGAATTCCTCCGGCTTGGCGCTCAGCTTCTTCTCCGTGAAATAGGAAACGAAGGTCGGGATTTCCGTGCCGCCCGCCGGCAGCGCGCCGAACGGAAAGCCGATGAAAGTGCCGCGCAGCCAGGGCTTCCAGGAACGGCGCCATTCCTCCCGGGTCATCAGCAGCGAGCCTTTCACCGGCAAGATCTCGGCATTGCGCAGCTCCGGCCGCGAGGCGACATAGAGCGCCTCGCCGATGGCGAACAGCCCGACCGCCACCACCACGATATCGATGCCGCCCAACAGTTCGAGGAATCCCATGGTGAAACGGCCCTGGCCGGTCAGCTTATCGGTGCCTACCAGGCCGATTCCGATGCCGACGAACAAGGCAATGAGCCCGCGCAGCAGCGAGGCGCCGAGCATGGCCGACACCGTGGTGAAGGCCAGGAGCATCAGCGAGAAATAAGCCGCCGGGCTGAACTTGATGGCGATCTTCACCACGAAAGGCGCCACGAACGTCAGCAGCAGCGTGCCGATGGTGCCGGCGACGAAGGAGCCGATGGCCGCCGTCGCCAGCGCCGCCGCACCCCGTCCCTGGCGCGCCATCAGGTTGCCTTCGATGGCGGTGATGATGGAGCCGCTCTCTCCCGGCGTGTTCAAGAGGATCGAGGTGGTGGAGCTGCCATACATCGCGCCGTAATACAGGCCGGCAAACATGATGAAGGCCGCCGTCGGGTCCAGATGCCCCGTCAGCGGCAGCAGCAGCGCAATGGTCAGCGCCGGCCCGATCCCCGGCAGGATGCCGATGGCCGTACCGAGGGTCACGCCCAGGAAGGCCCAGCCCAGATTGGCCAGGGTCAGCGCATTGGCGAAGCCGTCGAGCAGGGCGCTGAGCGTGTCCATGATGGCGCCTCAGAATCCAAGCACGCCCGGCGGCAGCTGCAGATTCAGCCCGCGGGTGAAGCCGACATAGACGAGGACGGCAAGCAGGATTGCGATCACAAGATTGCGCAGATACTGCCGGCTGCCAAAGGCGTAGGTGACCGCCATGAATAAGACAACCGCGGTGACGATGAACCCGGCGCTGCGCAGGAGAACAACCTGCAACAGCAGTGCCGCGCTGATCACGGCGAGCGCACGCCAGTCGCTGGCCGGAGCCTGCGGCGTTGCGGGATATCCCTGTCCGGGGATGGGACCGGGCGAAAGGCTATGGTGTCCGCGCCGCCATGCCTGAATGGCGAACAGCACACCGAGTACGATCAATGCGCCGGCGACAATCCAGGGAAATACCGTCGGCCCGACCTTGGCATAGATCGGCGCGACCTTGATCTCAGTGGTTTCGACCGCAAAGAACAGGCCGAGCGCAATCAAGCCCAGGCCCAGCAGGATTTCCGGCAGCCTTGACTCCGGATTCATGTTCGTGCGGTGGCTGGGATTCTATCGTGAGGAAGCGTGAATCGGGAACTGGCTGCGAGCCCCGATCCACGCAAACCCGCTTGCCGGCTATTGCACCAGACCGATCGACTTAAGAGTCGCCGTGACCCGCGTGTTTTCATCCGCAAGGAACTTGGCGAAATCATCGCCGGCGAGATAGAGATCGAGCCACTTCTTGTCGGTCAGCGTCTTCTTCCAACCGTCGCTCTGCACCATCTGCTCGACGGTCGTCAGCAGCTCTTTGCGCTGGGCGTCATCGATGCCCGGCGGACCGACAACGGCGCGCCAGTTGGCCAGTTCCACATCCACGCCCTGTTCCTTCAAGGTGGGGACATCGAGGCCCGGCAGCCGTTCGGCGGAGGAGATCGCCAGCGCGCGCAATTCGCCCGACTGGATCTGTCCTTCCCATTCGCCAAGTCCGCTGACGCCGGCGGTCACATGGCCGCCCAGGATCGCTGCGAGCGCCTCGCCGCCGCCGGAGAAGGGCACATAATTCACCTTCGCCGGCTCGACGCCGGTGGCCTGGGCGATCAGCCCCGCCAGGATGTGGTCCGTGCCGCCCGCCGAACCGCCGCCCCAGGCAACGGCGCCGGGGTCGGCCTTGAACTTGGCGACGAGGTCGCCGAGGTTCTGAATCTCCGACGCTGCCGGCACGACGATCACTTCATATTCGCCAGTGAGGCGCGCGATCGGCGTAACCTGGTCCAGCGTCACCGCCGACTGGTTGGTCAGGAGCGCGCCGACCATCACCAGTCCGTTGACCAGCAGGGCGTTGCCCTTGCCGTTCTCCTGATCGACGAATTGCGCCAGGCCCACCGCGCCGCCGGCGCCGGCGATATTCTCCACCGTCACTGCCTTGGCGATGCCGGCGGCCTGCAGGACTTCCTGCATGCTGCGTGCCGTCTGATCCCAGCCGCCGCCGGGCTTTGCCGGAGCGATGATTTTGAGGTCGTCGATGGCCCCGGCATCGGCCGATGCCAGGCCCAGCACGAGGCCGAGCGACATGGCTGCCAGGCCGCGGGCCAGGTTGTTGCGTAAAATCGGATAGCTCATGGAGGGCCTCCCTTCTGTCAACTCTTCACGGTCGGCTGCGGCGCCTCTTCCGGTGCGCCGGCAGATCACGAAAGCTAACGTCCAGGGGCAGTTAGTGCTAGGAGATTCCACAGCGCGGGGGCCATGAGACCGGCTCAACATCAGCTCTGTGCCAAGCTGCCATGCCGGCGACATTCTGAGGTAACACGGTGTAGCGCGAGCGGTTCCCGGAGGTCCGGGGAACTGGACCCCGGTCTTAGAGTTGCTCTCTCAGACGATCGGAGGAGCCGATGACGCCAGAAACCCGCGCGCCCGAATATGAGGACGAACCGGCACCGTTCAGCCGCCATCCGGAATCCCCGGTACTGAACGAGACGGAAGCTCGGCAAGCCGTGCCCACAGGCCATATGCGCTATGTGCTGGGGATTTCGCTCGCCCTGGTGATCATCGCCTTTGGCGTGATCTATCTGACGTACTTCCGCATGGGTTGAGAAGCGCTATAGGTCAGGTCACTTGTAGGCGATCTGTGGGAAGATCACGCCACCCAGCAGCATGTTCACGGCCGCGCTGTCGGATGATAGCGGCATGGCCATCCCTTCCCACTTGATGAATTCCTTGCCGGGCACCCAGAGATCGCCCCAGCCGTGGACCGGGATTTTCTGATCGACGACCTGACTCCAGATCGCCTTTACCTCGCCGCCGAATTCCGGCGGAAACGCATCGGCGATATGCCGGCCGGTCAATTCCTCGCCGAGTGCTTGACGTATGTGAGTCCCGGCCACGCGAAAGCGGAAGTCGCGGGGATTCTCCAGCACATCGATGACGAAGATGTAGGGCAACAAGACAGGAATCTCGGCCACATCGATATCCGGACGTGCCGGCATGGCGCGCTGCCCGCGCTGCCGGCGCCAATAATCATGCAGCTGCTGCAGAACGGGCTCCTGGAAGTTCAGAACGTCCCATTCTGCGGTGATCAGAGATTATTGGGAATCCATGATGATCGCGCCGACGATTGCCCCGATCGTTTGCGTCGCCGGTCACAATAGCAGATATGATTCCCAGAGAAAGTAACTTCGCCGGCATTTGCCCGTTCGGGCTTGGCCCGAAGGGGAGCCCTTGCTAACCAGAATTGTTAACTTTCGAGCTCCAGATCGAGGTCGCCGAGAATCCGCTCCTTCATGGTCTGGAATTGGACTGAGCCGCGCAGCCGCGGCCGGTCCAGGTCGACCGCATAGTCCCGGTGAATGCGGCCGGGCTGGCCGCGCATGACGATGACGCGGTCGCTCAGCGCCAACGCCTCCTCGACATCATGGGTGACGAACAGCATGGTCGGCCGCATCTCGGCCCAGATCGCCAGCAGATGATCCTGCAGTTTGGTCCGCGTGAAGGCGTCGAGCGCGCTGAAGGGCTCGTCCAGCAGCAGGATCCGCGGCCGGGTCACCAGGGCGCGGGCGATTGCGACGCGCTGTGCCATGCCGCCGGAGAGCTGCTTGGGCAGCGCGCCGGCAAACGCTTCCAGTCCCACCTTGTGGATCGCCTCGGCGGCGAGCTCGTCGCGCAGCGCCCGCGGAAAACCCTCCAGTCCGAATTTCACATTGTCGGCGACGTTGAGCCAGGGCATCAGCCGCGGTTCCTGGAAGACAATGCCGATCTCCGGCCGCGGCGCGCGGACGGCCTCGTCGTCGATCCACACCTGACCCAACGACGGAAACTCGAGGCCGCCGACGATGCGGAGCAGGGTGCTTTTGCCACAGCCGCTGGTGCCCACCAGGCTGACGATCTCGCCGCGCGCGACCTCAAGGCTGATGCCGTGCAGTGCGGCGACGTCGCTCTCAAACCGCTTGGAAACCTGGTCAACGCGCAACATCGCGGTCCCTCAATTCCGTGCTCTTGTACGAATCCTGCCAGCCGGCGAAACGCTGGCTGAGTCGCGCCAAAGCCACGTCGGTCAGTTTACCCAGTATGGCAAACAGCACGATGCTGCCGATGACAACTTGCACGCGCCCGGTCATCTGGCCGTCGATCAACAGATAGCCCAGGCCCCGGCTCGCGCCCATCAGTTCGGACGCGACCACGAACATCCAGCCCAGACCCAGGCCGCTGCGCAGACCCACGAGATAGGACGGCAAGGTTGCCGGCAGCAGCACGCGCTGCACCAGCCGGAAGCCGTTGAGACGGTACATCCGTCCGACCTCCACCAGCTTTCGGTCCACGTTCTGGATGCCGCTCATCAGGTTCAAATAAACGGGGAAGAAAACGCCGACGGCGATCAGCGTGATTTTTGACGTCTCGTAAATGCCGAGCCAGACGATGAACAGCGGGACCCAGGCGATGGATGGCACGTTGCGCAAAGCCTGGATGGTCGGGTCCAGCAATTCGCGGACCAGCTTGGAATAGCCGGTGAGCGAACCCAGGATCGTGGCGGCCGCTGTGCCGGCCACGAAGCCGAAGAAGACACGGTAGAGCGTGATCAGAATATGTCCTGCAAGCTCTCCGCTCGCGGCAAGCCCCCACATCTCGCGGAAAACAGCCGAGGGCGAGGAGTACTTGTTCGGCGGCAACAAGCCGGCGCGGCTGCCCATCTCCCACAGCAGGAGCAGCAGCAGCGGCAGGACCAGGCCGCGCAGCAGGACGCGGAAATTGGTCTGCCCTCCGCCTCGAGGGAGGCGGAGGGCAGTGCGGCGCCACCGCGTCAGGGAAGATGCAGAGATAGCCATGGGAGGACCAGGCTCCACAACCGGGCGGCGCCCAGTCGTTAGAGCGCGGCCAACCGCTTCAAGGCCCGCTCGATATATTGCGGATCGATCAGTTCATCGACGGTCTTGGCCACATCCACGTCGGGCTTGATCACGCCGGACTGCTGCAGGACCTGCCCGGCGGCCAGGATGGATTGCTTCTGCTCGTCGCCGATGATGCCGGCGCTGGCCAGGTCGGTGCGCTCGCCTAGCTGCCGGGCGGCGACCGGCTCGGTCAGCTTGGCGGCCGCGATCAATGCGGCCTGCACTTCATCCGGATGCTCGATCGAGTATTTGCGGGCGCGTTCATAGACCGCCAGCACGCGCTCGACGATTTCCGGATTATCCTTGGCGAACTGCTCGCTGACATTCAACACGCCCCAGGTGTTCTTGTTGGCGTCGCGGTAGAACAGTTCGCCGGTATGATCCACTTCGACCTGCGCGATATAAGGATCGAGCCCGGACCAGGCGTCCACATCGCCGTTCACCAAGGCGTTCTTGCCGTCCGGATGCTGCAGCAGGACGACCTCGATGTCAGTCTCCT
Organism: uncultured Alphaproteobacteria bacterium; assembly: GCA_963810485.1. GTDB lineage: Bacteria > Pseudomonadota > Alphaproteobacteria > Dongiales > Dongiaceae > DATKFM01. The sequence continues at coordinate 538,338 of CAWENQ010000004.1, read as the reverse complement.
TGAGGCCCACGCTATCGAGCGCGCGCAGCAGAAAGATATAGGGATCGGTACCGCGGGCGACCGCGACGCGTTTGCCCTTCAGATCTTCGATCTTGGTGATGCCCGTATCCGGGCGCGTCACCAGCGCGGTCCACTCCGGCTTGGAATAGACATAGATCGACTTGATCGGGTTGCCATTGATCTTGCCCAGCAAAGCCGCGGCGCCGGCGGTCGAGCCGAAATCGGCACTGCCGCTGTTCAGCAGTTCCAGCGCCTTATTGCTGCCGAGGCTATGCACCCATTCGACGCCGATGCCGTCGGCCTTGAACTCCTCCTCCAGCCAGCCCTTGTCTTTCAACAACAGGCTGACGGGATTGTAGTAGGCAAAATCGATGCGGATCGTTTCAGGCGCGGCCTGCACCGGTGCAGTGGCAGCAAAGGTCGAAGCGACAAGGGCCGTAGCGATTGTCAGAAAAGTTCTGCGCAGCATGGCAACACTCCTCCTGTGGCGGGAATGCGGTTTCACGCATCCCCGTCGGGTTGACTGTCAACACGGCGGAGTTGGCCAAGGGGCCAAAACGAAAAATCCGCCGCAGCTATTGCTGGGCGGAACGCCCACGCTTTAGCCGTATTTGTAAAGCGCCCGCAAGCTGAGGCTCAAATCGGCGCTATCGGGAAATCTAAGTATGCTCGATGCAGCCGTCAAGATGAAAAATCACGGCGATCTGGCGCTGGACTTTTTTGCCACGCGGGCCACGTTATGGCCCTCAAGCAATTCACCGGGATTTGGAGTGCCGAGATGGACGCCGACCAGCTGCGAACGATGCAAGCCCCCTTGAAATCGCGATATCGCGAGGAGCCCGGCAGCGCCCTGATTACATTGCGCGCCACCGGGCGGCTCGGCGATGAGTCCATCACCTGCAAAGTCGAGACCGGCCGCGCCATCGCCGAAGCGGGGCTGCATCCCGCAACAGGGGGCGATGGTCTGTCGCTTTGTTCCGGCGACATGCTGCTGGAGGCGCTGGTCGCCTGCGCCGGCGTGACAGTGAAAGCGGTGGCGACCGCACTGCAGATTCCGATCCGCGAAGGTCGCGTCAGCGCCGAAGGCGATCTGGATTTCCGCGGCACGCTCGGCGTGGCAAAGGATGCGCCGGTCGGCTTTCAGGCGATCCGCCTGCGCTTCGATCTCGACACCGATGCGCCGGCCGAGCAAATCGATAAGTTGATGACTCTGACCGAGCGCTATTGCGTGGTCTTTCAGACCCTTAATCGACCGGCCGCGCTCACGGTCAGCCGGCGCACGGGACCGATCACAACCTAGCGTTTTGCGGCGCTCCTGCGATCGGATGGCGCGAACTGGTCGTTAGATATCATTAACTTTGTCTTGTCAGAATGGGCGCATATCGTCGTCCCCTCTGACAATTCTGGCCGGCGGGCTTCGTGCTTGCCGAGGGCCAGGGCGTTTGAAATGAACACCAGGAATCCCGCATCGCCGTTCTTGCCTGGCGCCGATTGGCCCGAGCAGTTCCCCAGGGAACGGAGTCCTGAGGACGCGACAGGCCCCAACGACAGCGCGACCCTGGACGCCGTCTGGCGCAGTGGTATCGCTGCCCTTGAACAGCGCGACCGCGCCGAAGTCCTGCTGCGCCGTACCCAGGAATCGAACCGGGCGAAGTCCGACCTCTTCACCTTCGTCAGCCATGAAGTCCGCAACGCCATCAGCGCCATTTCCGGCTATGGCGAGTTGATCGAGATGCAAGCGCGGATGCGCAACCAGGATCAGCTGGCGGAATGGGCTGTCAACATCAACCAGGCGCGCCAGCATCTGGAAGCGCTGGTGGATCAGGTACTCGATGCCGCAAAGCTGGAAGCCGGCCGCATCGCGGTCGAGATCGAAGAATTCCATCTGCCGATGGCGCTGGCCGAGGTGAAGAGCATACTCGGTCCCTATGCACAGCAGCGCGGCATCGATTTCCGCATGCAGGTGACCGAAGACATCGGCCTGATCAAGTCCGACCGCCTCAAGATCCGCCAGATCCTGCTCAATCTCCTGGGCAACGCCATGAAGTTCAGCGATGGCGGCGAGGTCTGCCTGCTGGTCGAGCGGCAAGTCGACAATTGCATCCGGTTCGACGTCATCGATGGCGGCATCGGCATGTCCGACGCCGAGCAGGCGCAACTGTTCCAGCCCTTCAGCCAGGTGGGCGCCAAATCATTGCCCGGCCGCCGCGGCGGCAGCGGCCTTGGCCTCTATATCTGCAAGAGCCTCTGCGATCTCCTGGGCGGCACCATCGACGTCGAGAGTGCACCGGGCAAGGGCAGCCTGTTTCGTGTTCTATTGCCGATGGATTCCGCGGTGACGTTGGCGGAAGCCGCCAAACTTGCCGCGCGGCCGGAGCTCTGCATCGCCATGCTGGAGGCAGTGACCTCCCTGGATCCTCACTACCAGCGGCTGCGCTCAACATGGATGGTGATGCCCCATGTCTTCGACAGCCTGACCTCCATCGACGCCCAGGGCCGCGCCGCTCCCGGCCTCGCCACAAGCTGGCGCCAGCGCGATGCACATACCTGGGAGTTCGAGCTGCGCCGCGACGTGCGCTTCCACGACGGAACGGAGTTCTCGGGCCAGGACGTGCTCGCCACCTTCGCGCGCCTGAAGCGAATGATAGCCGACCTGTCCTCCATCGGCACCACCATGGCGGAGTTCGCTGACTACGGGCTCGAGGATGATTACCGCCTGGTCATCCGCACCAAGAGCGTCTGGCCCACCCTGCCGATCGAGATCAACGAGATTGGCATCATCAACCGGCGCTTTGCCGAGGCCACTCTCGATGACTTCAACTCGCTGGCGGCGATGATCGGCACCGGTCCCTACCGGGCGGTTTCGGTGCAGCGCGATTCCTATCTGCGGCTCGAGCGGTTCGACGGCTATTGGGGTGGCTTGCCGGAATGGCGATCCCTGATGTTCAACTTCATCCTCGACGAGACCGAGATGACCGAGCAGATGAGCGCCGGGAATATCGATGTCGTCGACGACCTTCATCCTCAGGCGCAGGCGCGGCTGAGGCAATTGCCTGACATGCAGATCGTGCGCGGCACCACGACAGGCCTTTATCATCTGGCGCTGGATCTCCAGAGCAAGATCAGTCCTCATATGCGCCGCTTCGACGGCAAGCCGCTGCAGGAGAATCCGCTGCTCGATCCGCGAGTCCGGCTGGCGATGTCGTTGGCAATCGATCGGCAGTTCCTGTGCGACGTGATGATGCAAGGCCAAGCCGATCCGGGCCGCGATGTCGTCGCCTCCGCTGTCCGCGGCGCCAACAGCGACAGCATGCCCGATCCGCACGATCCCCAGCAGGCCCGGCGCCTGCTGGCGGAAGCCGGTTATCCCCAGGGCTTCCAGCTCGATCTGCATGCCCCCGACGATTCGCCGTACATGCCGCTGGTGCATGCGCTCAGCCTGATGCTGTCGTCGGTGGGCATTGATACGCGTTACCTGATCATGGACACCCTGCGCTTCTACGATGGCCAGTTCCGCGGCGACTTCAGCGCTTCGCTGACCGCCTGGTATGACGTGACGGGCGAGGCGTCCTATACCCTGAAGCATCTGCTGGCGACCTCAGACGCCGCGAGCGGCATGGGCGGCAGCAATGTCGGCCGCTATTCCAATCCGGCGTTCGATCGCATTCTCGGCGAGGCGCTGGCCAGCCTGGATGAGAACCGCCGCATCGAGCTGCTGCGCTCCGCCTGCGCCCTGGCGGCTGCCGACCGGCCGATCATCCCGGTGGTGGAGGCCAAGGCGAGTTGGGCCGTGCGCAAAGGATTCCGCCTGACGCCCAGCGCCTACGGCATGACCTGGGCGTGGTTCGTAAGCCGCGCCGGCGGCGGCAGGCCCTAGCTTCCCACCAGCACGTCCTGGCCGACCGTGACGGCGGCAGCCGTCTGGAGGGTCGCCACGACCAGTTCGAAGTCCGCGTTGCCGTCGCCATTGACCCGAACCTCGACCGTCGACCCTTTGTCGATGATCTGGACGCGCGCCGTCCGGTCGGCGAAGCCGAGCACATCAAATAGCGTGTCGAGATTGAGGACATCCTGGCCGCCGGCGGCAGTGCCGTCGAAACCGGCAATGAGGTCGCGCCCGTCGCCGAGCCCATAGACGATCACGTCATTGCCGCCGGAAGCCGAAATCGTATCGTTGCCGCCGCCGCCGGAGACCGTGTCGTTGCCACCGCCGCCATTGATCTTGTCGGCGTCTGCGGCCCCGAGGAGCTCGTCATTGCCGAGACCGCCCAGCAGGCTGTCATTGCCGAACCCGCCAGAGACCGTGTCGTTGCCCGCGCCGCCGTCGATCGTGTCGTTGCCCAGGGTAATGGAGTCGGAGAGCAGGTTGGCCAGGCTGTTGCCAGTGATCCTGTTGTCGAGGGCGTTGCCGGAGCCGATGACAGCCGTGCCGGTCAGCGTCAGGTTCTCCACATTGTCGGCCGTGAGCAGATCGAAATCGATCGAGCTGGAGATGCTGTCGATGCCGCTGTCAGCGTCTTCCGTCACCACGTCGCCGGCATTGTCCACGACGAAGCTGTCGTTCCCCGCGCTGCCCGCCATGCTGTCGGCGCCGGCGCCGCCATTGATCGTGTCATTGCCGCCATTGCCAGTCAGGGTGTCGTCGCTGCCACCGCCGGAAATCTTGTTCGCGGCGCTATTGCCGATGATTACGTTGATGCTGTCATTGCCGGTGCCGTTGATGGCCGCAATGCCGATAAGCTCCAGATTTTCGATCTCACCCCTGACGGTCGTCCCGTTCTCGGCGAGGCTGTAGCTGATCGTGCTCCACACCGTATCGGCGCCGAGGGCGCCGGTCTCATCGACCACATCCTTGGTGTTGTCGACGAAGTATACGTCATCGCCGTCGCCGGCGTTCATCCGGTCGGCGCCCTTGCCGCCGTTGAGGGTATCGCCGCCGCCGCCCGCGGCGCTGTCCCCCGAGAGCGTGTCGTTGAGGCTGGTGCCGACAATCCAGTTGCCGTCTTGCGAGCCGGTGAACTTGACCGCCTTGTTGCCGGTGAAGGTGTAGTTCTCAATGCCGCCGATCAGGCCGATGAGAAAGCTGCTCTTGACACCATCGATATCGCCCACGCCGGCTTCGATCACCACATCGCCGGCATTGTCGATGACATAAATGTCGTCGCCCTCGCCGCCGGTCATTGTGTCCGCGCCGCCCTTGCCATCCAGCAGGTTCGCGGAACTGTTGCCGGTGAGTATGTTGGCAAGCGTGTTGCCGGTGCCGTTGGCGTCGCCGGCTGCATCGACGATCTTCAGGTTCTCCAGGTTGGCGCCCAGCGTGAAGCTGCCGCCGCCGATCAGACGCACTTCGTCGGCGCCGCCGGCAGTGCCGGCCAGGCTCTCGATGACAATGTCGCCTTCGTCGACGCCATAGAGATCGTCGCCGCCGCCACCGATCATCGTGTCGCCGGCGTCGCGGTCGCCGTCAATGATGTTGTCGCCGCTGTTGCCGGTGAGCCTGTTCTTCTGGCCGTTGCCGAAGACCGTGATGTTTCCCGCGCCCTCGACCAGCGTGACGTTCTCCGCATTCGTTGCGGCTATCGAGAGGTCGTAGTCGATCGAGCTGAAGATGCTGTCGATGCCCTCATCGGCATTTTCATCGACAATGTCGCCAACGTCATTCACGACGAAGACATCGCTGCCGGCGCCGCCGGTCATGTCGTCGGCGCCAAGGCCGCCATCCAGCGAGTCGTTGCCGTCGCCGCCGACCATGACGTCGTTGGCATCGCCGCCCAGCAGCGTGTCGTTGCCCTTGCCGCCTGATACCGTGTCCGCGCCACCGGCGCCGGTCAGCTTGTTGCTGCCGTCATTGCCGGTCAGCTTGTTGTCCAGCGCATTCCCGATGCCGTTGATGTTGGCCTTGCCCAGCAGCTCCAGCTGCTCGACATCGCCCTTCACCTGTGTGCTCTGCTCCAGGCTGAAAGAGATCGAGCTGCGCACCAGGTCGATCTCGCCGGCGGCTGCCGAACTCTTCGTCGACAAGGTCCTTGGCATTGTCCACCGCATAGACATCGAGCCCCTTGCCGCCGGCCAGCCAGTCGGCGCCCTTGCCGCCGTCGAGCCAGTCGTCACCGCTGGCGCCGTTGAAGATGTCGTTGACCGCCGTGCCGATCAGCTTGTTGTCGAGCGCATTGGCATCGAAATTGACGCCCTTGCCGCCGATGAAGGTGAAATCCTCGATGCCCGCAAAGTCGTTGGCCGTTGTCAGTTGCAGGGCGGTGCGGATCTGGTCATGCAGGTCGGCGCCGGCTTCCTGCACGATATCGGCGAGCGTATCGATGACATAGAGATCGTCGCCATTCCCGCCGGTAAGGGAATCCGCGCCCGCTCCGCCGTCGAGGCTGTCATTGCCGTCGCCGCCGCTGAGCGAGTCCAGTTCCGGTGAGGCCGAAGAGCGCATTGTTGAACGCATTGCCGGTGAGCTTGTTGGCCAGGCCGTTGCCCGTGCCGTTCACGGCGCCAGCGGCCGCCTCGATCGTGAGATGCTCGACATTGCCCGCGAGCGTATAGTTGAACGCGCCGGTTAGGGAGACGCTGTCGCTATCGCCGCCGCCCGCCGCCTCGATGGTCTTGTCGCCGGCATCGTCGACCGCGTAGGCGTCGTTCGATTTGCCGCCGGTCATCGTATCGGCGCCCAGTCCGCCATCCAGGCTGTTCTGGCCGTCGCCGCCGATGAGCACGTTCTTCAGGTCATTGCCGAAGGCGTCGATCGCGCCCGCTCCCGTGAGCGTCAGGTTCTCGGTGTCGCCGGCGGCGCTCAGATCAAAGCTGATCGCGCTCTTGACCGTATCGAGGCCGCCATTCTTGTCCTCGAAGACGGTGTCGCCGGCCTCGTCGACAATATAGAGATCATTGCCGGCGCCGCCTTCCATCTCGTCCGAGTCGTCGCCGCCATCGAGCGTGTCGTTGCCCTTGTCGCCTTGCAGCGTGTCATCGCCATTGCCGCCGGACAGGCTGTTGGCGCCGAGATTGCCGGTGATGATGTTGGCCTGGAAATTGCCGGTGCCGGCCAGGTTCAACGCACCCAGCAGAGTCAAGTTCTCGATATCGCCCAGGACTGTGGTGCCGTTGTCGGTCAGGTTAAAGCTGATGCTGGCCTGCACCATGTCGTCGCCGCTGAAATCCTGCTCGTCGACGATGTCCTTGGCATTGTCCACGACAAACAAGTCGTTGCTGTTGCCGCCGAGCATAGTGTCGGCGCCGCTGCCGCCGTCGAGGGTGGTGTCGCCGGCAGTATCCTTCGCGTCGAGCAGATCGTTGCCGGCCCCGCCCCGCAGCGTGCTGTCGCTGGAACCGCCTTCGATCAGCGTGTCATTGCCGGCGCCGCCATCCAGGCTGTTGGTGCCGTCGAGTGCCGCACCCGGCAACTCCACGAACCCGGTCAACAGGTCGTTGCCGCCACCGCCCAGCAGCGTGTCATCGCCCTTCGCACCCTCGAGGCTATCGTTGAAGGCCGTGCCCGTGACGTGATTGGTGGCATCGTCGCCGAGGAATGTTGCCGCCTTGGCGCCGGTAAAGACATAGCGCTCCACATTGGCGACCGCGGTGAAGGTCGACAGTGTGGTGCGGATTTCGTCATCGCCCTCGCCGATCGCCTCGACCACGCTGTCGCCGGCATCGTCGACGAAGAAGACGTCGTTGCCGATGCCACCTTCCATCTTGTCCTTGCCGGTGCCGCCATCGATGGTGTCTGCGCCGCCAAGACCCCGCAGCGTATCGTCGCCGGCCAAGCCAGTGATGATGTCGTTTTCGGCGCCGCCGTCCAGATTGTCGGGAAAGGGGCTACCCGGGAACTTGGCCATGCTGGCTCGTCTCCATCTGATGGATTGTCGCGTACCGGCGGCCCGGCTGCGGCTGGAATCCCGTTATGAAAAAGCACCCCTCGGGGTGCGAAAGCGGGCCGTGCCGGCCTCTATTGGGAGAATATTCTGTCAGGTGTTTGATAATGCTCTTTTCCACTATAGCAGAGCCGGGAGTGATTACTAGGTTAAGAGGGCATATCTATGGTTGAGAGTCATGGTTTCCCAGGCAGGGCGCGCCATCGATTCCACCCGTCTTCGGCCGCCGCGAAATTCATGATTTCTGAATCTCCCGTCGCATCATGAATCTCCGCCGCCCTGAGTTCTTAGGGTGGATCAAGTCATTGGATGGATAGCGGGAGCGGAGCGCCATCCAGGCAACGAAGCGGCGGACGCTTAACTATGAGTTGTTTTTGACAGCGCTGGTGACTTCCATCACCCTGCCTGTAACCAAACCATGTTTAACTGGGAATAATAGCCAAGGGCTCGTCCGGGCGCTGGCGCGGTGGGAGGAGTTGAATGTCAACGCTCGTAGCTGGCGCCAGGCCGGCAAGCCTCATCACCCTGTTCAGCTTCTTCGGCCTGCAGAGCCTGACCGCGGGCACGGTCACCGCGGCGACGGCCACGCTGTACCGCGTCACCATCGGCACGGTGGTGGTGGAATTCAGCGGCAACTTTGCCTATGGCCCCGATGGCCATCTGTCCGGCGGATCGATCACCGGTTGGCGTTACCTCGACAGCGACCCGATATTCTCGAATCAGTTCTCGGTCACCGGGGTCAATCTTTCGGTCGCGACCTTCCTGACCCTGCTCGACACGAACGACACCGCCGGCTTCTTCACCGCCATGTTCGGCGGCAACGACACGATGACCGGTTCGGCGCTGGACGATTTTCTGGTCGGCGATACCGGCGACGACAAGTTGAACGGCGGCTCGGGCAGCGATTTTCTCGGCGATGGCGCCGGCGCGGACACGCTGACCGGCGGCAAGGGCAACGATATCTATTCGCTGGTCGACAGTAACAACACGCTGGTCGAGCTGGCCGGCCAGGGCATCGATACCGTCAGGTCCGACTTGGATTTCGATCTCACGGCCAAGGGCGCCAACATCGAGAATCTGGAGCTGTCTGGCGGCGCATCGATCGGAATCGGCAACGCCCTCGACAATGAGATTGCCGGCGACTTCAACAACGATACGCTATCGGGCGGCGGCGGCGACGACTTTCTGATCGGCGGCAAGGGCGGCGACTCGTTGGACGGCGGCGCGGGCGACGACGCCTATGAAGTCGACAGCCTCGCCGACTCCGTGAACGACACCGGCGGCGGCGACGACACGATCCTGAGCTGGATCGATTTGCAACTCGGACTTCCCAGCACTCAGGGCGTCGAGAACCTGATCCTGCTGACCGGCGCCACCTCCGGCACCGGCGACGGCGGCAACAATGTCGTTATCGGCAACGCGGGCAACAATACCCTGGACGGCGGCGGCGGCCAGGACGGGCTGGCCGGCGCCATCGGCGATGATACCTACATCGTCGACGATGCCGGCGATGAAGTGGCCGAATTCGCCGGCCAGGGGCTCGATCTCGTCAAGTCGTCCGTCAGCTTCGCGCTCGCTGCAAATCTGGAGAACCTCCAGCTGACATCGGCGGCCGCAGTGACCGGCACCGGCAACGCCGGAAACAACGATATCTCCGACAGCAGCGGACTGAATGTCGGCAATAAGCTGTTCGGCCTCGCCGGCAACGATGTGCTGGCCGGCAACATCGGCATTGATACCCTCGATGGCGGCACCGGCAATGACTCGCTCGATGGCGGTATCGACGGTGACAACCTCGCCGGCGGCGCCGGCAACGACACGATCTTCGGCAATCTCGGCAAGGACACCATGGCCGGCGGCGCCGGCAACGATCTCTATGCCGTCGATGATCTGGTCGACAAGGTCGTCGAGGGCGCGGGCCAGGGCATCGAATTGATCTTCAGTTCGGTCGACATCACGGCGCTCGCCGACAATGTGGAAAACCTGTCGCTGCAGGCGGGCGCGAAATTGGGAACGGGCAACAAGCTCAATAACAGCATAACCGGTAATAGTCTGAACGACACGCTGAGCGGCGGGCTTGGCAATGACACGCTGGGGGGCGGCGACGGCGTCGACCTGGCGATCGGCGGCCTCGGCAACGATGTCTATGACGTCAGCGACGAGTTTGATCTGACCGATGAGAAATCCAAGGAAGGCATCGATACGGTCCGCAGCCTGGCCGCCAACTATACGCTGGGTGCCGAGATCGAAAATCTCGTCCTGTTAGTCGCCGCCTCCGGCGGCAAGGGTAACAACCTTGCAAACGTCATTACCGGCAATGCGGCCGATAATATCCTCGAAGGCCTGGGCGGCGCAGATACGTTGATCGGTGGCAAGGGCCATGACCAGTACTTCGTCGAAGACGCCAAGGATATCGTCGTCGAAGCGGCGGGGACGGACGTCGATGTCGTGCAGGCGCAGGGTCGACTACAAACTCGGTGCGAATGTCGAGGCGCTGTGGCTCGAGACGGGCGCTGTCGTCGGGACCGGCAACGCCGGAAGCAATCGGATAACCGACAGTCTCCTTCGCCGGAACCGACAACAAGATGTTTGGCCTCGGTGGCGACGATAGCATGACCGGCGAGTTCGGCGATGACACGCTGGACGGCGGCATCGGCAATGACACTCTCAGCGGCAATACCGACAATGACAGCCTGATCGGCGGCGACGGCAACGACTCTCTGCTTGGCGAGGCCGGAAATGACAATCTCAGTGGCGGCGCCGGCAATGACACGCTCTGGGGCGGCATTGGCAGCGACACGATGGCCGGCGGCGCCGGCAACGACACCTATCTCGACTATGACGGCGGCGACAAGATCACGGAGCTCTTGAACCAGGGCATCGATACCCTGGGAAGCGAAATCTCCATCGCCACCCTGTTCGACAATTTCGAGAACCTGACGTTGGCCGGTACGAACATGGAGGGCGGCGGCAACGGACTCAACAACGTGATCACCGGCACGGCCGGCGCCGATACACTGAATGGCAACGCCGGCAACGACACGCTGAGCGGCGGCGTCGGCGCCGACAAGATGGCCGGTGGCATCGGTAACGACACTTACGACGTCGACAATGCCGGCGACGTCGTCTCCGAGAAGTCCAAAGAAGGCATCGACACGGTGCGCAGCAGCATCGACTTCGCCCTCAGCGGCACTGAAGTCGAAAACCTGACCCTCCTCAGCGGCGCCTTCAAAGGGACCGGCAGCGGCTTCAACAACATCATCACTGGCAACGTCGACGCCAATACCCTGGATGGCGCGGCCGGCATCGATACCCTGATCGGCGGCGACGGCAACGACCTCTATATCGTCGACAGCAAGACAGACAAGTTGGTTGAACTCGCAGGTAAGGGCGACGATACCGTCAAATCGTCGGTGGACCTCGTGCTGGCGGCGAATATCGACCGGCTCGAACTCGATATTGGCGCCCTGAACGGGACCGGCAATGCAATCGCCAATCAGCTCACCGGGAATAGCGGTGCCAACAAGCTGCTGGGTCTTGGCGGCGACGATGAGATCATCGGCGGCGACGGAAACGATACCGCCGATGGCGGCGTCAACAACGATTTCCTCCGTGGCGACGACGGCAATGACAGCCTAGTTGGCGGCGCCGGCAATGATACCCTGGAAGGCGGCAAGGGAGCCGACAGTATGGCCGGCGGTGCCGGTAATGACGGCTATTCGGTGGATGATGCAAAGGACATCATCTTCGAAGCGGCAGGGCAGGGCGTCGATTTCGTCTTCAGCTCGATCGATATCGCGGCCCTGGCCAACAATGTCGAGAATCTCACGCTGACGAGCAAGGGCAACTCGACCGGCGGCGGCAACGCGGTGAACAATCTGATCGAGAGCAACTTGGGCAATGACAGCCTGTCCGGCGCGGCGGGCAACGATACGCTGATCGGCAATGACGGTGACGATACGCTGGACGGTGGGCTCGGCAACGATTCGCTCGGTGGCGGCAAGGGAAGCGACAGCCTTGCGGGCGGCGCCGGCAATGACTCGCTGATCGGCGGCGCGGGCACCGACACGCTGGCGGGCGGCCTCGGGGACGATACATATGTCGTCGGACCGATTGCTGTCACCATCGTTGAGAATCCCGGTGAAGGCAAAGACACGATCCGCGCCTTTACGGATTTTGATCTAAGTCTGAACAAGAATACCGCCAGACATCGAGAATCTGATTCTCGAGGATACGTTCGTAACCGGTACCGGCAACAGTCTCGATAACGTCCTCACCGGCAATAGCATCGGCAACAATCTCAGCGGGCTGGACGGGAAGGATAACCTGATCGGCGATGCCGGCGACGATACCCTCAATGGCGGCGCCGGCGTCGACACCATGACGGGCGGCAAGGACAACGACAGCTACACGATCGATAGTCTTGCCGACAAAGTGATCGAATTGGCCGGCGCCGGAAACGGCGTCGCCGATCACGTGTTCGCCTTTGTCGACAACTATGTGCTATCAGCCAATGTGGAACGGCTCACTTTGTCTGGGGCGCTTCTCGTCACCGGCACCGGCAATGGGCTCGACAATCTCGTCGAGGGCAATGCCATCGGCAACAAGCTGTTTGGCGTGGCCGGCAACGACCTGCTCGACGGCGGCGACGGGGCGGACACGCTGGATGGCGGCATTGGCAACGATCTGCTGCTGGGCGGGAGCGCCATCGACAGCCTGATCGGCGGCGTCGGCAACGACACGCTGAACGGTCAAGGCGGCTCGGACAAAATGGCCGGCGGCGTTGGCGACGATGTCTACGACGTCGATGATGTCGGCGAAGGGAACAATATCGCCGAGTTGGCCGGCCAGGGCATCGATACCGTCCGCGCGTCGGTCAACGGCGTCAGCCTGGCTGCGAACCTGGAGAATCTCGAACTCAATGTTTCGGGCGCGGCCAGCGGCACCGGCAACGGGCTCAACAACCGCCTGACCGATTTCACCGGCGATGCAACGCTGAACGGCGGCTTCGGCAATGACACGCTGGTCGGCGGCGAGGGCAGCGACCAGTTCAGCGGCGGCACTGGCCGTGACACGTTCGTACTGACCGGTGTCATCACCAATGCCACGGTGATCACCGATTTCCAGGTCGGCGTCAGCGGCGACAAGCTCGATGTCTCGGCATTGTTGACCGGCTATGATATGGCCTTGGACAATCCAGCCGACTTCGTGCAGTTCGTCGCGGCCGGCAGCGACACCCGCGTGCTGGTGGATGCCGATGGCCTGGCCAATGGCGTCTCCTTCACCGACGTCGCACTGCTCCAGAACGTGACGCTCGCCAGCGTCAATCTGGCGGTCATCGAAGGAAATCTCGATCTGACCTGACGATTGATAACGGCCGCTGACGAACGGCTCACGCGCCGCCCTCAGTTCCAGCTCAAGACCACCTTGCCGCACTGGCCGCTGGCCATCAGGTCGAAGCCCTTCTGGAACTCGTCGATGCCGAGCTCGTGGGTCAGCACCGGCCGGAGGTCGAGGCCGCCCAGCACCATCTGGGTCATCTTGTACCAGGTCTCGAACATCTCCCGGCCATAGATGCCCTTGATGTGCAGGCCCTTGAAGATCACCTGGTCCCAGTCGATGCGGGTGTCCTTCGGCAGGATGCCCAGGAGCGCCACGCGGCCGCCGTGATACATGTGGTGCAGCATGTCGTTGAAGGCTTTCGGGTTGCCCGACATCTCCAGTCCGATATCGAAGCCTTCGCGGATATCCTGCGCCTTCATCGCCTCCGCCAGCGTGCCCCGCTGAACATTCACGATGTGGGTGGCGCCCATGCGCTGGGCCAGCGACAGCCGGTAATCGTTCACGTCGGTGACCACCACGTGCCGCGCGCCGAGATAGCGGCAGATGCCTGCGGCGATGATGCCGATCGGTCCGGCGCCGGTGATCAGGACATCCTCGCCCACCACGTCGAAGGACAGCGCGCAATGGGCCGCGTTGCCATAGGGATCGAAGAACGCGGCGATCTCCGAGGGGATCTGCGGCGGGATCAGCCACAGATTTTGCGCCGGCACGCTGATGAACTCCGCGAAGGCGCCGTCGCGATTGACGCCGATGCCGCGCGTGTGTGTGCAGAGATGCCGCCGGCCGGCGCGGCAATTCCGGCACTGGCCGCAGGTAAGATGGCCTTCGGCGGAAACGCGATCGCCGACCTGATAGTTATCCACACCCAACCCCAGCTCGACGATGCGCCCGACGAACTCATGGCCGATGACCAAGCCGGGCTGGATCGTGCGCTGCGACCACTCGTCCCATTTGTAGATATGCAAGTCGGTGCCGCAGATCGCCGTCTTCTCGACCTTGATCAGCACCTCGTTCATGCCGGCCTTGGGCAGGGCCACCCGCTCCATCCAGATGCCGGGCTCGGCCTTGCGTTTCACCAGCGCGCGCATGTCATTCATGATTGTCGCTCCATCCACCGCGGCCCGGTTGTCGTTTCTTCCTGTGGAAAAATCAAGCGGACGTATCAGCCGTGAGACGAATCCAGAACGCTAAAGTCGCTAAATGCAGAAAGGGCCTCGATAATTCAGAACAGCGCGATTTGTTCCCGGACCACAACTTTTGCCCCCTAAACGCTCACTCCTTATCACATGCAATTTCGGGATATGCCCCGTAAGTAACGGGTGCCGCGTGAGGCACCCCTGCTTTGCCGGTGAACATATTCGTGATTGGAAGAAGAGGAGTATGCTCTATGCGGAAGACACTCGCGGTTCTCTCTGTTCTGTCGATTCTCGGTTCTGCCGGCGCGGCGCTGGCCGAAGAGGCGATGGGTAAGATTCAGGCGGTCGATCCGGCCACCCGTACGCTGACCCTCGAGGATGGCAGCAGCTTTATCCTCGGCGAGGCCGTGGCGATCGAACTCGCTGCAGCCGGGTTCGGACGTGACTGTCTCCTTCGAGGAGAAGGACGGCCAGAAGACTGCGACCGAGGTGAAGCCGGCTCAGTAACGAGCCTGCTCGCTTAAGTCGAGCAAATCGGGGCGGGTCCGTTCACGGATCCGCCCCGTCGCTTTTCATCGGAGAGGTGGAAGCTCAGACGTCCGTGCAGCTGCCGGCCGGCGCGTCAGCGAGGAAGCCCACGAGAACTCGCGGCGTCTTCTGGCGCTTCGATCTGCCGCAGCAAGCAGAGAATCTCCGACACCGGCACCACGGTCGTCTCGCCGGCGATCGGCAGTTCGAGGCTCTGCGCCGGCGTGCCCGGCAAAGAGAGTTTGGCTGTACGGTAGCTGCGCACGATGCCGACCAGCTTGCCGCTGCGGGCGTCGAACACGCCGCCGCCGCTGGTGCCGTAGCTGACGGCGGCAGAGATCAGCCCCACAGGACCGGCCACCGGGAAGCCGGCTTCGCTGCCGGCGCGGATCTGGCTGACGGCGCCGCCGACGATCGTGCCGCGGCCGCCCCAGGGATAGGACACCACCCACACATTGTCGCCGAGCCGCGCCTCGGTCTTCAGCAGGATCGAGGCGCCGGTCATGGCGCCGGCTTCAAGCACGGCGATGTCATTGGCTTCATCGATGGCGAGGATGCGCGCCTCGACGCGCTCCCCGCTGCCCAGGGGCGACACATAGACGGTCTGGGCGATTTGCGGTGTCAGAAGATGCGCGGCGGTGACGATGATGGAGCGCCCGTCGCGGCCCGCGGTCAGCGTTACGCCGGAGGCTGTGCGCCGAACCCCGCCTTCGCGCTCCGCGAAGAGCTGCACCGACGAGGCCAGCGAACGGGCGATGACGTCTTCTTCCGTCTGCTCGGTGGCGGGCCAGGTCGCAATCGCCGCGCCGGCCGCCATGGCCGTCAATGTGCCGAAGACGAATAGACCGAATTTGAGCATGTGCGAACGTATAGCCACAGCGCCCACCCCAGCTTTTGAATCCTGCGTACCTTTTATGCCACTATGGTTAACATACCGTTAGCCGAATTCAGTGGCGGCGGTCACCGCGGGGCCGGAAATCCGCGGACTGTGGTAAAAATCACACAGATCGTTGATTCGCTTGCCATTTATTTCCCAACCGGCTTCAAGCTGACCAGCAGCACCCCGGTCAGCACCAACACCGCGCCGGCCACCTGGACCAGCGTCAAGGTCTCTTCCAGGCCCACGTAACCCAGAAAGATGGCAGAAACCGGGCCGAGTGCGCCGATCATGGCCACGTCATTGGCGCCGATCCGCTTCAGGGCCTCGGCGGTCATGAAGATCGGAATGACCGTGCTGACCACGGCGATCAGCACCGCCAGGCCATAGACCTGCCAGGGCAGATCAAGGGCGGACATCGGCCGCAGGGCGAAGAACTGCAGGATCGCCATCACCCCGGCCACGCTGGTGGCGTAGGCGGCAAACCGCATGGAGCCGATGGAGTGGACCACATGGCTGCCGATCACCAGGTAGACCGCATAGGCCGTGGCGCTGCCGAAGACCAGCATGGCGCCCAGGAAGAAATTGGCGTTCTCGCCGCCCAGATAGCGCGAGGCCACCAGCGCCACGCCGGCGTAGGTGACGGCCAGCGCGATCACGTCCCTCCGCTTCACCGGCTTCTTCAGAAACACAGCGGAGAGGATGACGACCAGCGTCGGGTAGATGAACAGGATCAGCCGGCCGATGCCGGCGCCGACATATTGCAGCCCCAGGAAATCCAGGAAACTGGCCAGGTAGTAGCCCAGGCAGCCCAGCAGGAACACCACGCCCAGATCCTTGCGCGTCAGCCGAACCCGGCTGCCCCGCTGGGTCCACCAGGCGGCGGCCAGCAGGAAGGGCAGGGAGAAGATCATCCGCAGCGCCAGCAGCGTGATGGGATCGGTGACATAGCTGTAGGCAAGCTTGATGAAGACCGGCCGGATGGAGAAGGCCAGGATCGATACCACCGCCAACAGCACGCCGATCGCGCGGTAGGCGGCGGCACCGGGGGCGCCGCTTGGGGAAATGCTGTTCATAAGATGATCCGCCGTCAGTCCCGCCGCACGCCCACTTCATAGAGGTGCCGCAGGAGATCGGCGGGGTCCTCATAGACGCGGAACGCCCCGGCCCGCTCCAGCTCGTCAGCGCCATAGCCGCCGGACAGCAGGCCGATGCCCAGGGCGCCGGCACGGCGCGCCGCCAGTAGGTCCCAGACGCTGTCGCCGACCACGATGGCCTGCTCGATCGGCATGTTGATCTTGGCCGCGGCGGCCAGGAACAGGTCGGGGTCGGGCTTGGCATAGCGCACCTGGTCGCGGGTCACGACAGGCGCCTTGTCGATATCGATGCCCAACACCGCCAGGGTCGGCCTGGCGCTCACCACGCGGCCGCTGGTGGCGACGGCCCAGGGGACGCCGGTCTCCGTCAGATGATCCAGCAGCGCCCTGGCGCCCGGCAGTGGCCGGATCTGCGCCGCCCGCCGCGCATAGCCTTCGGCATGGAGGCGGTAGAGCTTCTCCCGCTCTTCGGGCGATATCTCATGGCCGGTTTCCTGCAACAGCGCCTTGGTGAACAGCCCGCCGCTCATGCCGATGCGCCGGTGGATGCGCCAGACCGGCAGGCCGATGCCGCAGGACTCCAGCGCCTCATGCCAGGCCAGCACATGCTGATAGACGCTGTCGACCAGCGTGCCGTCGAGGTCGAAGAGGAAACTCGGCGCTGATGTGGGCTTCATCGAGTTGTGACCAGAAAGCGACGGAGCGATGCGGTCTTACCACATTGCTCCGTATCCGGCTAACGGCTGGGGCGCGCAGCCGTGTTGCGAGCTAGAACCGGCCTTCCTGATAATCGCGGAATGCCTGTTCGATCTCCTCGCGCGTGTTCATCACGAAGGGACCATAGCGCGCGATCGGCTCCTTGATTGGCTGTCCGGCGATGACGACAAGCGCCGCGCCGTCCGGCCCGGCGGTGGCGGCGACGTGGTCGCCGTTATCCAGCAGAGCCAAATGGCCGGCTGTGACATCCGTGCCGCCGATCCGCGCCGTGCCGCCGAACAGATAGGCGAACGCCTGATGCCCGGCGGGCAGGTCGATGCGATGGGCCGCACCGCCGTCGAGCCGCAGGTCCACATAGACCGGATCGATGGCGATATCAGTGACCGGGCCGGTCACGCCGCCGACCGTGCCGGCGATAACCTTGAGCGTCACGCCGGGCGCCGCCTTGTGCTGGACAAAGCGGTCGGCCGGAATCTCCTGATAACGCGGCGCACGCATCTTGTCCTTGGCCGGCAGATTGACCCAGAGCTGAAAGCCCCGCATCAGCCCTTCGGACTGCTGCGGCATCTCCGAATGAATCAAGCCGCTCCCCGCGGTCATCCACTGCACGGCCCCGGGACCGATGACACCCTCATGGCCCTTGTTGTCGCGGTGCTTCATCAGCCCGTCGAGCATGTAGGTGACCGTCTCGAAGCCCCGGTGCGGATGATCCGGAAAGCCGGCGATGTAGCCGCTGGGATCGTCGGAGCCGAACTCGTCGAACAGCAGGAACGGATCGACCTGCGGCAATGCCTGGCCGCCGATCACGCGCTTCAGGCTGACGCCGGCGCCGTCGCTGGTTTCCTGGCCGCGGACCAGGCGCAGGACCTTGCGCTCGGTGCTGGCGGCGGCTTTGGTCTTGGTAGCGGTGGTCATAGCGATACCTTGGTTCCACGGAGGACGTTGGCGGCCGGACTGCCGGCCACCCGCTTCCGGAAGCCGCTTATGTGGCACCGCCGCCCGAGGTGGGCAATATAGGAACCGCCGGGAAACTGCCGTCCCGCGGCCTAGCTTTCCGCATGGCAGCCCTACGCTGACTGCCTAGGCCGATTGGCTTGCACGTATTCAGCTAAAGCTTCGATCTCCGCCGCCGTCAGCCGCAGGCCTAGCTTGGTCCGCCGCCATACGATGTCCTCGGCCGTCCGGGCCCACTCAGTCTGCATCAAGAAATCGACTTCGCGGGCCTGCAGGTCGGCGCCGAAGTATTGACCAAGATCTTCGGGCCTGTTGGCATTGCCGAGCAGTTCAAACATGCGCATGCCGTAGAGCCTTGCATATCGGCTGAGTTGGCGTATCGGCAAGCCCGGATAATCGCGCGTTAGATGAAAGCCGATGTTCTCGTAACCGGCGCCGCCGAAGTTGCCGCCGGGGAGGTGTTCTGTCGCCGTGCGGCATTGCGATGGGAAGTTGAGGAGCGGCGCCAGTTTATCCACCGCCTGCTCGGCCATCTTGCGGTGGGTGGTGAGCTTGCCGCCGAAGACCGTCAGCAGCGCGGCTTGCCCATCGGCGTGGTCGATCTCGAATGAGTAATCGCGCGTGAGCGTGGATAGATTGGCGTCGCGGCCGCCGCCCACCTCGAAGAGGGGACGCACGCCCGCATATTGCCAGACAATGTCGCCGCGGGTCACGGGTCGGCGGAAGAAGCGGTTCACCTCGGCCAACATATAGTCGATCTCTTTCTCGGCGATCGCGACATCCTCTGGTGCCCCTTCCCAAGGCTCGTCGGTGGTGCCGATGGAGGTGAAATCCTGCTCGTAGGGAAACGCCTCCATCAGGCGGCCGTCGGCCGTCTGCAGGAAATAGCCATGCTCCTCCGGCCATTGCCGTCGCACAACAAGGTGGCTGCCCTTCACCAGCCGCAATTTTCGCGCTGTCCTAAAGCCGCCGATGGTGCCCGCGGCCTGCATCACCCAGGGACCGGCGGCGTTGGCGATCGCCCGCGCCGCAACATCCCGCTGCCCGCCCGTCTCCATGTTCTTCAACCGACAGCGCCATAGCGGGCCGTCGCGCTCGGCGGAAACGAAAGCATGCCGCGCCAGGATCGTTGCGCCATGACGTTGCGCGCCCAGCAGATTGGCGATCACCAGCCGCGCGTCGTCGCCGCGGCAGTCGGAATAGGCAAACGCGCGCCGGTATTCCGGCTTGAGAGCCTTACCGGCCGGATGACTGGCCAGATCCAGCGTTTCCGACGCCGCAAGATGCCGGCGCGGCGCGATATGGTCATAGAGAAACAGGCCAAGCCGGATCATCCACAGTGGCCGCTGGCCGGCGACGTGGGGCAGCACCAGCCGCAAGGGCCGCACCAGATGCGCCGCCTTGGCCATGAGGATTTCGCGTTCGATCAACGCTTCCCGCACCATGCGGAAATCATAGGTCTCGAGATAGCGCAGGCCGCCATGGATCAGCTTGGACGACCGCGACGATGTGCCCTCGGCGAAATCCCGCTGCTCCGCCAGGATCACGGCGCCGCCGCGGCCGGCGGCATCGCAGGCGATGGCGGCGCCATTGATGCCGCCGCCGATGACCAGGAGGTCGCAATCCGGCCGGGCGTTAGGCGCGTCCATGGATCTTCCATTGCCGCGTCAGGTCGACGGCAGCGCGCCAATGCGCGTAGCGGTCGTCCCAGGGCTCTGCGGCAAAGCTTGTATCGTCGACCGGGCTGCCGGCTCCCATGAGTGGATTGATTTCTGCCGTGCCCTTCCACAGTCCGGCGCCGATGCCCGCCATCAGCGCGGCGCCCAGCGCCGCCACATGGACGGTGGCGGCGCGCCGCAGCGGCGTTTTCAGCACCGCCGCCTGCATGGCCATGATCTCGTCGCTGCGGGTCATGCCGCCATCGACGCTGACCAGCGTGGCCGGCTTGCCGCTGACGCGGGCCATCGCCTCCAGCACGGCGCGGGTCTGAAAGCAGATGGCCTCCAGTCCCGCGCGGCAGATTTGCGCGCGCTCGGAGCCCGCGGAAAGGCCGAGAATGGAGGCGCGGGCTTCAGCGTCCCACCAGGGCGAACCCAGGCCCTGAAAAGCGGGAACGACGGTGACGCCGCCGGTTTGCGGGGCCTCCCGGGCCAATCGCGTGATGGCCTCGGGCTCGCTGCCAAGGTCCAGGATACGCAGCAGCCAGTCGACAACAGCACCCGCATACATGACGAAGCCTTCCAGCGCGTAGGCCGGCTTGTCCAATTGCCAGGCGATGGTGGCCAGCAATCCCTGCCGGTCGCCTGATGGTGGCGCCGCTCCCGCGTTGAGCCAGACGAATCCGCCGGTGCCGAAGCTGGCCTTGAGCATGCCCGGCTCGAAACAGCCATGGCCGAACAGCGACGCCTGCTGATCGCCGAGGATGCCCGTGATCGGTATTTCGGCACCCAGATGATCCCTGGCGAAATGTCCAAACGGAGCGGCTGACGGCCTCACCTCCGGCCGCCGGGCGAGCGCCAGGCCGAAGATGCGGAAAAGTTCGTCGTCGAAGCGCAGTTTCGAGATGTCGAACAGCATAGTGCGCGAGGCATTGCCCGGCTCGGTGACATAGGCGCTGCCGCCGGACAGGGCATAGACCAGCCAGCTATCCACCGTGCCCCAGAGCGCTTGGCCGCTTACAAGCCGCGCCGCAATGTCTGGCCGCTCGCGCCCCAGCCAGCGCAGCTTGGTGGCGGTGAAGGTCGGATCCAGATCGAGCCCGGTCTTTGCGCCGATTTCCGCGTCACTCTGCTGCACGGCCTGGGCATCGGCCTGGCTGCGGCGGCATTGCCAGACGATGGCAGGATGCAGCGGCCGGCTGGTCGCCGTGTCCCACACCACCAATGTTTCGGTCTGATTGCAGATTCCGGCGCCGGCGATCTTGCCGGGTGCGACGCCGCCTTGCGCCAGCACATCGCGGATGCAGTCCAGGACATTGCGAAGCATCGCCTCCGGATCCTGCTCGACCCAGCCCGGCTGCGGCGAACTTGTCGCGATGCGACGCTCGGCGACGGCCCGTATCCGCGCCTGGTCATCCACCAGGACGACCTTGGTGTTCGTCGTCCCCTGATCGATGCCGAGAAGGAACTCCATGCCGCGCGCCATCCCTCAGCGCGGCGAAACATGCCACGCAGCGGGCTGCTTGGCCGTACGCCGGTGATGGAAGCTCTGCGGAATGGCGATCAAGGGGAAATGAAGGGAATGACCTGCCTCGGAGACGTCCAGAATCTACGGTCCCGCCCCCTTAGGCAAGGAATCAGATGATCAAGCGGTCATGGGAAGAGCATGGTCGACCGGCAGCAAAAACCCGCCGCCGCAAGTCAATGCGACGGCGGGCGCCGGTCCTCTCGAACTGCCTTAGGGCGCGGGCAGTTCCTGTACCTGCATGAATGACGGATCCGTCGGCTGGGACTCCGCCTCCTGCTGCGGCTTCAGCCTGTCGGGGGTCAATACTGCGATGTGAGCCGTACCCTTGGGCGGTGAGTCGGTCGACGTCTGGAAGGTTGCGGTTCCTCCGGGCGGCAATTGATCCGCCAGCGTTCGGAATGACCAGCGCGAAAGTTCGCGGCCCTGTTTGTCGGTCACGATCGCGATCAGCAACGGCACTTTCTGCGGCGAAGACGTGACATTCACCATTTGGCCTTGCAGAACCAGCAGCGGTTTGCCGCCGACGATCTCCTTCTGGACTTTCAACCCGGAAATCTCGATTGGTCCCAATGCCGTGGTGCGCTGCACGGCGGTCTTTGCGGTAGCTTGTTGTACCGGCTTTGCGGCAGCCTTGGGCTTTGCAGCCACGAATTCGCTGCAAGGACGATAGCTGGCCGGATTCCCGGCATAACGATCGACGCAGTGCTGGCTGGCATATTGGGTCTTGTCTGCGGCGGCCCAGCCCACGCCAAAGCGCCCGCCAACCCGTTCCACGCCAGTATTGTAGGTGATGGAATAGAGGCCGGCGGCCAGCGGCTGATTGGCCGTGACGCGCAATTGGCGCGATGTATCTGAGTCACGGACGACGGTTACGGGGATCCTGTCCTCAGGCAGGTTCGCGACAACCCATTCGGATTTGGTCGTCTTCTTGGCCTTGCCATTGGCGTTCACCACGCTCCGGACCTTGGAAACCCGCTGCAGTGAGATGGAATCGGCATTGGGCGGGCGAGCCGCAACCGAGGGATCGATGACCAGAAACTGGACATTGGGTGTGAGGTTCGTTCTTTGATCCCACGTCTTGACGATCTTGTCAGGATCCTCATTCAGGCGGCCCGCCTTGCCATCCTGAACGATGTAGATGCCATCAGGTCTTAGTGTGGTCTGCTGCGCCGGCCCGCTCGAATCGCTGCTGCCGCAGGCTCCCAGTAGGCCAACCAGAGCCACACATGCTGCCGCACGCACCATTCGGGACACTTCCCTGTCATTCAGCCTGTCCATTTGATTCACCTGCTCCATTCCCGCTTGTGGATTTTGCATTGGCGGTCGCGCTGCCGCAGGGCCCCTCGACGGACTTGTGGGATTCCCGTGTGACAGTTTCGCCGCTACCGGTGCTGGAGCTGCTTGAGGAGGCCGATGCCGAAACCTTGCAACCCCCTGTCGTGGTTTTGGAAACATTGGCATCGGTTGTCGCCGCAGCTTTGTTACCGGCGGTTGGCATGGCGGTGTCCTCCGCTGAAATTGGGAAAACCGGATAGACAACAAGTCCCAGACACAAGGCTGCCACAGGCGCCGCATACCGCAACAAACCAGCCGTCGCCCTATTGGTTCCGCCCCATCGAGACTTCCTCAGCGAGATTCCGTCCATCGTGCGTACTCCTATTCGATCTTGAGTGCGTCGGACAGCCTAACGGCCGGCTCGCTCTTTCGAACGAACCGGCCGTGGCCTCACACCAGGTTATCCGTTTGACTTACCAGAGATTTCCTTCGTCAACGGTGACCTGAGCCGACGCGTTCGCGGTGTTGCCGTCGGTGGTGATGATCGGAAGGGCGGCCAACTCATCGGCATCGCCATCGCCGTCACCATCTCCGTCGCCGTCGCCGTCGCCGTCTCCATCACCGTCGCCGTCGCCGTCTCCATCACCGTCGCCGTCGCCGTCTCCATCACCGTCGCCGTCGCCGTCTCCATCACCGTCGCCGTCGCCGTCTCCATCACCGTCGCCGTCGCCGTCTCCATCACCGTCGCCGTCGCCGTCTCCATCACCGTCGCCGTCGCCGTCTCCATCACCGTCGCCGTCGCCGTCTCCATCACCGTCGCCGTCGCCGGGGGCTTCGATTTCGACAGCCGCGTTGGCGGCCGCATTGGACGTGGAGCTTGCTCCGCCGTCTACGCCAGCTTCCGCAGCAGCGGTGGACCCGCCGGCGGCACTGCCGGCAGCGCCATCGCCTTCAGTGTCCACGGCGGCATTCGCCGAGGCGCTGGCGTCGGTTGCGACATTCCCTTCAGCATCGATCGACGCTGACGCGTCCGATGCGGAGTCGGCGCTCGACGCTGCGCTGCCGTCGCCGCTCGAACTTGCGTTCGCCTCCGCCGACGCCGAGGTGTCGGCCGTGGCACCGTCGCCACTGTCAGCCGATCCCGTGCTGGTGGATGAGGCGCCCGCATCGGCCGTGCCGCCGCCCGAGGTCTGGACGTCGGCTTCCGCTGCCGCCTGGGAATGAGACGTCGCGGAGCCAGGACCGCTGGTGGTCTCGCTATCGCCGCTGGCTTCTGCATGGCCGGCGGCCGTGCCCAAGCCTTCGACGGCCCCGTTCACGGTCGCCGTGGACGTGGTTTCGTCATCGGTGTAGGTCGCCGTCGCGCTGCCGGTCGCCGAGGCGCCGGGCCCGCTGCCGCTGACATCCACATCGGCAGCGGCACTCCCGCCGCCAGCGGTCGATCCGCTGGAGGCGTCGCTGGACGTATCTGTCCCGTCGGAGCCCGCTGCGGAAGCACCGGCGTTAGACGAAGCGCTGGAACCGCCAGAGCTGGCACTTGAACCCGCATTGGAACTCGCGGACGCGCCCGCGCCTTCCGCGGAGGCGCCGGCACTTGAATTAGAACTCGCTGAACCCCCGCCTGCGCTACCGGACGAATGGCTTTCCGACGACGCACTTGCCGATGCAGCCTCAGCGTTCACCGCCTTGAACTGGATCTGGCTAACGTCGGGTGTAAATGGTGCGGCCATCATGACCAGCGCCAGCGCACTAGCGGAAACCATGAGTCCCAATTTGAAACTCTTGGGGCGTTGCATGGGCATTCTCCTCAACAGTTGTGAAACGAAATATTCCCCTTGCGGGACCCAAAGGGCCGCCGCGCCGGCCTGTTAGCACACGACCCGCATTAGTGATGACGGTCTAAAGCGGAGAATGTTCCGGAAATATCGGTGGAATCGGAGGAAAGCCTAACTTGCCACGCCCGGGCCACGGCGTTGCCACAACAGCGGACTCAGGCAGTCGTATCGCCCAATGCGAACTGATCGCGCAGCGCCTTTCGCGCCCGCGACAGACGGGACATCACGGTCCCGACGGGAATATTGAGACGCGTGGCTGCTTCGTCATAGGTGGCGCCCAGGGCGGCGATCAACAGCAGCACTTGCTGTTGCTCTCGCGGCAGCTTGGCGACCTGCCGCGCGACGTCCCGTAGTTCCAACCGCAGCTGCGGGGTATGCCGGTCGACCAGTTGGGAGTCGGCGTCTTCAAGCGTCACCGCGCCGGCTTCGCGCGATAAGACCGAGATTCGGTCGGCGTACGCATTCCTAAGTGTTTGAAAGAGATAGGCGCGCAGATCGTCGATATCATCGAGGTGCGGCAACGCCCGCAGCATGCAGTCCTGCGCCAAATCTTCCGCGTCGCTGCTGCGATGCAAAAGGGCTCGGGCGCGGCGGCGGAGATCCGGCAGATGCCGCTCAAGCGCGTGGCTTCTATCCCAAGCGGCCGCTTGGCTCACGTCCGATAGGTCCGGCGTGTTCGCCGGCACCGTGTGCCGCGCAGTATCCATGGCCGACTCCCTTAGCAAACGCAGACATCACCGCCGTGCCGGCCCCCAGAGATCCAGCGGAGAAGAATTCAGACCCAACGTCCATGTACTCCGTTTGGTTCTGCGGTGCTGTGTGAAGGAAGTGGTATGCCCGTGAAGGAACAACGTATGCGGCAGCAGCGGACCGTTTTCTCTAATATGAATATTTTATGTGCCGGCGGCCTATATATGCCACAACTGCTGGTCAGAGCGCTTTCGCCTTATCGCGCAGCAGATACTTTTGCACCTTGCCGGTGGAAGTCTTCGGCAGCGGCCCGAAGACGACGGTCTTCGGAACCTTGAATTTGGCCATGTTGTCGCGGCAGAAGGCGATGATCTCCTCCGGTGTTGCCACGGCATTGTCCTTCAGCGTGACAAAGGCGCAGGGCGTCTCGCCCCAATGTTCGTCGGGCCGCGCGACGACGGCGGCTTCGAGCACGGCGGGATGGCGATAGAGCACGCCCTCCACCTCGATGGTCGAGATGTTCTCGCCGCCGGAGATGATGATGTCCTTCGAGCGGTCCTTCAGCTCGATATAGCCGTCGGCATGCATCACCCCAAGATCGCCGGAATGGAACCAGCCCTCCTTGAAGGCTTCGCCAGTGGCCTTGGCGTTTTTCAGATAGCCTTTCATCACCACATTGCCGCGGAAGAAGACCTCGCCCATGGTCGCCGCGTCGGCCGGCACCGGCCGCAGGGTCTGGGGATCGGCGACCATCAGGCCTTCCAGGACGGGATAGCGCACGCCCTGGCGCGCCTTGAGCCGGGCCTGCTCCGCGGTCGTCTCCCGGTTCCAGGCGTCATGCCATTCGCAGACGACGGCGGGCCCATAGACCTCGGTCAGGCCATAGACATGGGTGATGTGAAATCCCATGCGCTCCATCTTCTCGATCACGGCGGCCGGCGGCGGGGCGGCGGCGGTCATCAGCTCGATGGTGCGGTCGAACTCGCGCTTCGACTTGTCGTCGGCGTTGATCAGCATGCTCATGACGACAGGGGCGCCGCAGAGATGGGTGACGCCGTGATCGGCGATGGCGGCGAAGATATGCTGGGCATCGACGCGCCGCAGGCAGACATGGGTGCCGGCCTGCGCCGTCACCGTCCAGGGGAAGCACCAGCCGTTGCAGTGGAACATTGGCAGCGTCCAGAGATAGGCGGGGTGCCGCGGCATGTTCCAGACCAGGATGTTGCTCAGCGCGTTCAGATAGGCGCCGCGGTGATGATAGACCACGCCCTTGGGATTGCCGGTCGTGCCCGAGGTGTAGTTGAGGGCGATCGCCTGCCATTCATCCGCCGGCGGCCGCCAGTCGAACTGGGGATCGCCCGCCGCGATGAAACTCTCATAATCCGTTTCGCCCAGCCGCTTGCCGCCGGGGCCTTCCGGATCGGCGATGTCGATCACCAACGGCCGTTTTGCGACCTGCGACAGTGCCTTCTCGATCACGGGTGCAAACTCGGTATCTGTGATCAATATTTTCGCTTCGCCATGCCCGAGGATGAAGGCGATGGTCTCGGCATCGAGCCGGTAGTTCAGCGCGTTCAGCACGCCGCCGGTCATGGGCACGCCGAAATGCGCCTCGAAATGGGCCGGCACGTTCGGCGCCATGACGGCCACCGTGTCGCCGGCGCCGATGCCGCGCTTGCTCAAGGCCGAGGCCAGCCGGCGGCAACGGGCATATGACTCCGCCCAGGTAAAACGCTGTGCGCCATGGATCACCGAGATGCGCTGCGGATAGATCGCCGCCGTGCGGGCAATGAAGGACAGTGGCGTCAGCGGCGTGTAGTTCGCGGCGTTCTTGTCCAGATCGGTGTCATATTGGCTGTGCATCGATGCCGGACCTCCCGTTTTGCGCCCGCTTCTTCTCTTGTTGCAACGGCGGCGCCGAAGCATCATGCCGACAGCCAATTCGCCGGTCAAAGGAGCCGATATGCAGCTGCATTTGAAGACGTGGACCGATGTGGACGCCTATCTGCAGAAGAGCCAGGGCATCATCATCCCCATCGGCTCGACGGAGCAGCACGGCCCCAACGGCCTGATCGGCACCGATGCGATCTGCGCCGAGGTGGTGGCGAAGCGGGTGGGCGAGCTGGCCGGCGCCCTGGTGGCGCCAACGATCTCCGTCGGCATGGCGCAGCATCATCTCGCCTTCGCCGGCTCCATGACATTGCGGCCCTCCACCTTGATCGCCGTGGTGCGGGATAACGTCCTGTCGCTGGCGCGGCACGGCTTCCGGCGCTTCTATTTCGTCAACGGCCATGGCGGCAACATCGCCACGGTCACCGCGGCCTTCTCGGAGATCTATGCGGAGGCCAGCATGGAGCGCAGCGGCAATCAGCCGTCGCTGAAATGCCGGCTGAAGAATTGGTGGGAGGCGCCGGCGGTCAAGAACCTGTCGCGGGAACTCTATGGAAATTCCGAAGGCAGCCACGCGACGCCCTCGGAAGTGTCCATGACTTGGCATGCCTATCCCGAGGCGGCGCGGCCGATGACCATGGATCCGCCGATCGCCCCGAATGGCGACTTCGCGGATGCGGAAGACTATCGCCGCACCTTCCCCGATGGCCGCATCGGCTCCAATCCCGGCCTGGCGACGGCGGAGGCAGGGGCGCGATTTCTTTCGGTCTCCGCGGAGTTTCTGGCGAAGGACTACAACGACTGGCTGGCGCGTTAGCCGCGCACCGGCAGACCCCCGGGCCTTGGCAAGCCGACGCCGCTTGCGCATGATGCGGCGGCGGGAAAACGCAGAAGAAGAATTGCCGATCGGGGGACATCGATGGCGCGAAAATCGTCGAAGCGCGGCAAGAAAAGCGTCAAGCCGCGGCGCAAGCCCGTGCGAAAATCTGCAAAAAAGTCCATCGCCCGCAGGAAATCAAAACTGAAGACGAAGCCAGTCGCCCGGCCAAAGTCGGGGCGGCGAAAGAACGTGGCGCGGAAAGCGGCGCCGAAACGTGCGGCAGCAAAGGCGCGCAAGCCGGCGAAAGCAAAGGCACGCAGGCCTGTAGTGAAAACCAAGGTCCCGGTGCCCCGCCCGGCGACAGTCGCGCCAAAGCAGCTTCCCGCAAAATCCTCCACCTACGACGCCGTCTATGCGCGCTCCCTGTCGGATCCCGAGGGCTTCTGGGCCGAAGCCGCCGCGGGCATCGATTGGATCTTCAAATGGGACGAGGTGCTGGACCGTTCGAACGCGCCGTTCTACCGCTGGTTCGTCGGCGGGCTGCTCAACACCTGCCACAACGCCGTCGACCGCCATGTGAATGCGGGCCGTGGCGAGCAGGCCGCCATCATCTATGACAGCCCAGTCACAAACACGGTCCGGACCATCACTTTCCGC
Organism: uncultured Alphaproteobacteria bacterium; assembly: GCA_963810485.1. Taxonomy (GTDB): domain Bacteria; phylum Pseudomonadota; class Alphaproteobacteria; order Dongiales; family Dongiaceae; genus DATKFM01. The sequence continues at coordinate 509,456 of CAWENQ010000004.1, read as the reverse complement.
CAGCTCAAGCACGAGACCGCGCGCTTCGCCGGCGCCCTGGTGCAGCTCGGCGTGAAAGCCGGCGACCGGGTCATCCTCTACATGCCGATGGTGCCGGAAGCGATCATCGCCATGCTCGGCTGCGCCCGCATCGGCGCCATCCATTCCGTGGTGTTCGGCGGTTTCGCGGCCAGCGAACTGGCGACGCGCATCGATGACTCCAAGCCGAAGGTGATCGTTTCCGCCTCCTGCGGCGTGGAAGTCAATCGCATCATTCCCTACAAGCCGCTGCTGGATGCCGCGATCGCCGAAGCCCATCACCGGCCGCAGCACTGCATGATCCTGCAGCGGCCGATGGTGAAGGCCGAGCTTAAGCCCGGCCGCGATGTGGATTGGGCGGAAGCCGTGGCCAAGGCGCCGCCCCAGGATTGCGTGCCGGTCAAGGCCACCGATCCACTCTACATTCTTTATACGTCAGGCACGACGGGACAGCCGAAAGGCGTGGTGCGCGACAATGGTGGCCATGCCGTCGCGCTCAACTGGACCATGCGCAACATTTACGGCATGCGGCCGGGCGAGGTCTATTGGGCGGCCTCCGACGTGGGCTGGGTGGTCGGCCATTCCTACATCGTCTATGCGCCGCTGCTCTATGGCTGCACGACAGTGCTTTATGAGGGCAAGCCGGTTGGCACGCCCGATGCCGGCGCTTTCTGGCGCGTGGTCTCCCAGCACAAGGTGAAGGCGCTGTTCACCGCACCGACGGCGTTCCGGGCCATCAAGCGCGACGACCCCAATGGCGAGCTGATCAAGAAGTACGATCTCAGGCACTTCCGCACGTTGTTCCTCGCAGGCGAGCGCTCCGATCCGGCGACGCTGGTCTGGGCCGAGCAGCATCTGAAGGTGCCGGTCATCGATCACTGGTGGCAGACGGAAACCGGCTGGACCATCGCCGGCAATTGCATCGGCATCCAGCATCTGCCGGTGAAGCACGGCTCGCCGACGCGCGCCGCGCCGGGTTGGGATCTGCGGGTCTTCGACGAGAAAGGCAGGAACGTGAAACCGGGCGATATCGGCGCGCTGGTTGCGAAGCTGCCGCTGCCGCCGGGGAGCTTCCCGACGCTGTGGAACGCCGACGACCGCTACGTCCGTTCTTACCTCAGCGAGTATCCCGGCTACTATAAGACCGGCGATGCCGGTTACATGGACGAGGACGGCTATGTCTATGTGATGACGCGGACCGACGACGTCATCAATGTGGCCGGCCACCGCCTTTCAACGGGTCAGATGGAAGAAGTGCTGGCCTCCCATCCGGATGTGGCGGAATGCGCCGTCATCGGCGCCGCCGACGATCTGAAGGGCCAGGTGCCGCTGGGCTTCCTGGTGCTGAAGGCCGGCGTCACGCGGCCCATGGCCGATATCGTCAAGGAAGTTGTTTCGCTGGTGCGCGAACGGATCGGCCCGGTCGCCGCCTTCAAGACGGCCGCTGTCGTGAAGCGCCTGCCGAAGACCCGGTCGGGCAAGATCCTGCGCGGCACCATGCAGAAGATCGCCGACGGCCAGGACTACAAGATGCCGGCCACCATCGACGACCCGGCCATCCTCGGCGAAATTACTGAAAGCCTCCGCGCGATCGGCTATGCTCACCACCATGAGCAGACATAGGAGTCTTTCGTCATGACGTCAGTCCACGGCGGCGGCTGCCTTTGCGGCGCCCTCCGCTATGAGTTTCCCGGCCCGCCGAAATGGGTTGGCTATTGCCATTGTCAGAGCTGCAGGCGCAACACCGGCGCGCCGGTTGCCGCTTTCGTCGGCTTGCCGCGGGAGCAGTTCCGCTATGTGAAGGGCAGGCCGGTGCGGTTTAAATCGTCGCCGCAGGTCCATCGCAGTTTCTGCGGCAAATGCGGTTCGCCGATTACCTATGAATCCGTGCAATGGGCGGATGAGATCCATATCAACATGGGGACGCTGGACCGGCCGCAGGATTTCCAGCCGACATTCCATGTCCATGTGGCCGAGCAGATTCCCTGGCTGCATATGGGCGACGATCTGCCCCGCTTCCCGGCGTCCGGCAGCAGCGGCGTCCAGCCGCCCGATCCCGCCAAGAAGAAAGCCTGACGGCGTCCAACCTTCCAATCTGGAGTCATCATGAGCCCCACTGCCTTGCTGAAGTCTCTCGGTTTGTCTTCTGCGCGCCTGCGCACCGGCGACATCGCCGTGCATTCGCCGATCGACGGCCGGCTGCTCGGCCGGCTGAAGTCGCAGCGTCCGGCCGAGGTCGCAGCCGCCATCGGCCGCGCGCAATCGGCCTTCGCCGAATGGCGCAACCTGCCGGCGCCACGGCGGGGCGAGCTGATCCGGCTGTTCGGCGAGGAGCTGCGCGCCGCCAAGGCGGAACTGGGCGCGCTGGTGACGCTGGAGACCGGCAAGATCCTGGAAGAGGGCAAGGGCGAAGTGCAGGAGATGATCGACATCTGCGACTTCGCCGTCGGCCTGTCGCGCCAGCTCTACGGCCTGACGATCGCGTCGGAACGGCCGGGTCATCGCATGATGGAAACCTGGCATCCGCTGGGTCCTGTCGCCGTGATCACCGCGTTCAACTTTCCGGTCGCCGTCTGGTCGTGGAACGCCGCGCTCGCCTTCGTCTGCGGCGATCCCGTCATCTGGAAGCCGTCGGAGAAGACGCCGCTGACGGCGCTCGCCTGCGCCAAGCTGTTCGAACGGGCGGCGAAGCGCTTCGGCGGCGTGCCAGAGGGCCTGCTGGAGATCGTCATCGGCGGCCGCGCCGTCGGCGAGAAGTTGACGGACGATCCCAGGGTGACGATGGTCAGCGCTACCGGCTCGACGCGCATGGGCGGGCAGGTGGGACCGCGGGTCGCCGCCCGCTTCGGCCGTTGCTTGCTGGAACTCGGCGGCAACAACGGCATGATCGTGGCGCCCTCGGCCGATCTGGATCTGGCGCTGCGGGCGATCTGTTTTTCCGCCGTCGGCACGGCGGGCCAGCGCTGCACCAGCCTGCGGCGGCTGATCGTCCATGAGGATGTCTATGGCAGGCTGCTGCCAAAGCTGAAGCGCGCCTATGGCAGCGTGAAGGTGGGCGATCCCCGCGACGGCAAGACCCTGGTCGGGCCGCTGATCGACCGCGGCGCCTATGAGAAAATGCAGAAGGCGCTGAAGCAGGCGGCCGCCGATGGCGGCAAGGTCACCGGCGGTGAGCGGCTTTTGTCGCGCCGCCACCCCGATGCCTACTATGTGCGGCCGGCCATCGCCGAGATGCCGAAGCAGTCGGAGATCGTGCGCGAGGAAACCTTCGCGCCGATCCTCTATGTCATGAAATACCGCCGCTTCGACCAGGCGCTGGCGATGCATAACGACGTGCCCCAGGGTCTTGCCTCCTGCGTCTTCACTACCAATATGCGGGAGGCGGAGGCCTTCATGTCGGCAGGCGGCAGCGATTGCGGCATCGTCAATGTGAATATCGGTCCCAGCGGGGCCGAGATCGGCGGCGCCTTCGGCGGCGAGAAGCAGACCGGCGGCGGCCGCGAATCCGGCTCTGACGCCTGGAAGGCCTACATGCGCCGCGCTACCAACACGATCAATTATTCCCGCGCCCTGCCGCTGGCCCAGGGCATCAACTTCGACGTCGCGAGCTAGAACTTTGAGCCTGCATTCGCGCCAGATTCATCTCAGTCCTCTCGTCGGCGTGCAAGATGTGCATTGCCGGCCGGAGATGCTGGCCTGCGGGTGCGAGGAATGCGCCAGCCGCCATATGCTGGTGCTGCCGCGCCGCGGCGCCTTCGTGCTGCACGAGGATGGCAAGCGCGCGGTCGTGGATACGAACCAGGTGACTTTCTTCAATGCCGGCCACCCGCATCGGATCAGTCACCTGGATATTGCCGGCGACGATTGCACCGCAGTCTCGTTCGCGGATGATCTCCTGGACGAGGTTGCGGTAACGGCCGGCGTTGCCGCGGACACACGCGATAAACGGCGGTTTCCGGCGATGAATGCGCCCATTGGCGCTGACGTTGCACTGAAGAGCCAGGTCTTCTTCGCCGATCTGAATCACGGCGACAAATCCGCTCTGACCACCGAGGAGCGCGCTGTGGAACTTCTGCGCCTGGCTTTTGCGGCGATCCGCCCGCCGCGGCGGGGCGCGTGCGCTGCGCCAAATGTACCCCGCGCGCGCCGCACCGCCCTGGCGGCCCAGGAATGGGTGGCGGCGCGGCCGTTCGAGAACTGGACTCTCGGCGACCTTGCCGGGGGTGTCGGCAGTTCTCCCTATCATCTGCTCCGCCTGTTCCGCGCCGAGACCGGCTCGACAATTCATCAATACCGGATGCAGTTGCGGTTGACCGCCGCGGCGCGGACGATTCTGGATGGTTGTGACGATCTTACCGCCCTGGCGCTCGACCTCGGTTTTTCCAGCCACAGCCATTTCACCGACGCCTTCCGCCGCCGCTTCGGCATGGCGCCGTCGTCGCTGCGCGCCCGAACTACCCGCCCTCAGCGCGCAGCTCTGCGCAAGAATTCGACAGCGCCCCTCCGGCCGATCCGCTAAATTCCAGCTAACGCCGGGCCGCGCCTTGCCGGCCCGCGAAAATCAGGAGATCCGCCGATGGACCATTTCCCGATGATGGCCCGCTTCAATCGCTGGGTGAACGAGAGGATCTATGCCGAGGTGGCGAAGCTGGACGACGCCTCATATCGCTCCGATGCCGGCCTGTTCTTCGGCTCGGTGCATGCCACGCTCAATCATATCCTGATCGTCGACCGTCTCTGGACCGGCCGCGTCGAAGGCATCGACCGCGGCGTCAAATCCCTCAACCAGATTCTCCATGACGACTTCAAGTCGCTGCAATCCGCGCGGCGCGAGGAGGATACGCGCCTGATCGGCCTGATGGACCGGCTGACGCCGGAGCAGCTGCAGGCGACCGTGCGCTACACCAGCGCCGACGGAACGCGCCGCATGGAGGCGCGGGTCTGGGACATGCTGGCGGGCATGTTCAACCACCAGACCCATCACCGCGGCCAGATCTATAGCGTGCTGCTGCAGCGCGGGCAGAAGCTGCCGGATATAGACCTCATCTACTATCTCGTAGAGGTCGGCCAGGCCAAGATGGCGGCCTGACAAGCGGCTGCTTAGGGCTGCGGGTCGCCGGATCCCGGCAGGAACTTGCTGATATCCAGCGTCTTGCGCGACATGCTGTCCTCGCCTTCATCCGCCTTGCCGGCTTCGATCGTCGCCTGTTCGGTTCCGGCGGCGGTCTTCGACATGGCCTTGCGCGCGCGCAGCACGGCGGCGTTCAGGTCGGTCTGGCTGCAGAGCCCCAGCAGCACCGGATCCCGCGGGCGCAGATTGGCGAAGTTCCAATGGCTGCGGTCGCGCACGGCGGCGATGGTCTGCTTGGTGGTGCCGATCAGCTTGGAGATCTGGCTGTCGCTCAGCTCGGGGTGATGGCGGATCAGCCAGGCCACCGCATCGGGCTTGTCCTGGCGCTTGGCCACCGGCGTGTAGCGCGGGCCCTTGGTGCGGGGCGCGGGCAGGGGGATGTCGACCTTGGCCATCTTCAGCCGGCCCTCGGGATCGCCTTCGCAGCGGGCGATCTCCTCCTTCGAGAGCTGGCCGTTCAGGGTCGGGTCCAGCCCGACGATGCCCTGGGCCACTTCGCCGTCGGCGATGCCCTGAACCTCGAGCGGTATGCAGGCCGCAGAAATCGGCGATCTGCTCGAAATTCAGGGTCGTGTTCTCCACCAGCCAGACCGCCGTCGCTTTGGGCATCAAGAGCCGGGCCATGATCCATCTCCTTGCAAAACCGTAAGTTTCTTGCCCTGCGGCCCACCGGCGGCACCGGCAAGCCACGGCAACTCCAAGCACCAGATTTTCAGGAGATGCCGAATTAAGGCGAGGGTGGAATAGCCCAATTCCCGGGGGGAGTCGAGGGTCGGCTGCCGGTTTTGGGCCGGCACGGACCGCCTCCTGCGGCAATAGGCCTGCTGCAATTGAAACACATTATTAGTTGCAGCACAGCGGGGCGTTATTGATAATGACTCTCATATCGGGGCCGGCGCCTTCCGCCGCTTCCTGCAGGGATTCCATCCATCCGAAGTGCCCCAACGAAAATCCAACCGAAGAACGAGGTGCAACAAATGAAGTTTCCATGGCTTGCCCTGATCGCCGGCGCCGCTCTGGCGCCGGTGGCCTTCTCCGCAACGGCCAGGGCCGACGACGTCACCGGCGCCGCCGTCATCCAGCATTATGGCGACGTGGCTGCGGCCATGTATGGCGACGCCCTTGCGGCCGCCCAGGATCTGCAGACCGCCGTCGATGCCTTCATCGCGGCACCTTCGGCCGATACCCTGGCGGCCGCGCGCCAGGCCTGGATCGCCTCGCGCCCCTGGTATCAGCAGACCGAGGGCTTCCGTTTCGGCAATGCCATCGTCGATGACTGGGAAGGGCGCGTGAATGCCTGGCCGCTCGACGAAGGACTGATCGACTATGTGGATACGAAATCCTACGGCGACAGCTCCGACGAAAATCCGCTCTATGTCGCCAACGTCATCGGCAGCAAGGAAATCCGCATCGGCAACGATACGGTCGATGTCTCGACCATTTCGCCCGACGTGCTGAAGACCCTGCAGGAAGGCGGCGGTGTCGAGTCCAATGTTGCCATCGGCTATCACGCCGTCGAATTCCTGCTCTGGGGCCAGGATCTCAACGGCACCGGACCGGGCGCGGGCAATCGCGCGGCCACTGACTTCGACGTCAACAACTGCACCAACGGCAATTGCGACCGCCGCGCCGCTTACCTGAAGGCCGCGACCGATCTGCTGGTCGCCGATCTTCAGGAGATGGTGGCGAATTGGCAGGCGGGCGCCGCCGCGCGCAAGGATCTGGACGCCAAGGGCGAGGAGGGCGCGCTGGCCACCATCCTCACCGGCCTCGGTTCGCTGTCCTACGGCGAGCTGGCGGGCGAGCGCATGAAGCTCGGCCTGATCCTCCATGATCCCGAGGAGGAGCATGACTGCTTCTCCGACAATACCCACAACTCCCACTACTATGACGAAGCCGGCATGGCGGCGATCTACAGCGGCAGCTACACCCGCCGCGACGGCTCCGTGCTGGACGGCCCGGGCATCGGCGATCTGGCGGCCGCCAAGACTCCGGAGAAGGCGGCGGCGCTCGACGCGCTGATGGCCGACGCGCTGGCGAAGCTGAAGGCGGTCAAGGACCGGGCCGACAGCGGCACGGAGGCCTATGACCAGATGATCGGCGACGGCAACGCGGAAGGAAACGCGCTGGTCCAGGCGGCGATCGATGGCTTGGTGGCGCAGACCCACGGCATCGAGGCTGTCGTGGCCGATCTCAAGCTGGCCATCACGGTCGAGGGCTCCGACAGCCTGGACAATCCGTCCGCCGTCACCACTGAATGACGCGCCATCGCCGGCTTTCGGCGGACCGAGGGACGCACAGCGTCCCCGGCCGCCGGGCCGGCGGATGTAACTGCGAACAGCCCAGGCATCGGCCCCCGGAGCGGCCAGCATGATTCCGCGGCGAAGATTTCTCACAGCAATTAGTGGTGCGGCCGCCGCGGCGGCATTGCCGTTCGCATGGCCGCGTTCGGCGCAATCGGCATTATCGGGTGTTCTCGCGCCGCTGCCTTCCGAGATGGAGCAAGGCGTCAAGACCTTCCACTTGCGCTCCCGCCAGGCTGCCATGCCGTTGCTCGGCGCAGACGGCCCGCTGACGCCGCTCTGGCTTTACGCCGAAGCGCCGCTGCCGGTGATCCGCGCCACGCGGGGCGAACCCGTGCGCATCCGTTTCACCAACGATCTGCCCACAGAGCATTCGAGCATCCATTGGCATGGCGTCCGCGTCCCCAATGCCATGGATGGCGTTCCCTACATCACCCAGGAACCGGTCGAGCCCGGTAGCGGCTATGTCTATGAGTTCACGCCGCCGGATGCCGGGACCTTCTTCTTCCATCCCCATTGCAACGAAGCGGGACAGGTGGGGCAGGGGCTCGCCGGCCTCTTCATCGTCGATGGCGACGCAACGGCGCCATTCGATGACGACATCATTCTCGCGGCCAAGGATTGGCGCCTGGCGCCCGATGGTTCCTTCCTGCCCTTCAGCACCATCAAGGGCGCCAGCCGCGCCGGCACCTTCGGCACGGTCCGGACGGTCAATGGCGCCGCTGCCTTCGCGCGCACCGTGCCGGCATCGGCCGATCTTCGCCTGCGCCTGCTCAATCTGGATGCGACGCGGATGATCGAAGTCGGCGTCGAGGGCGCGGAAGCGCAGGTCATCGCCATCGACGGCAATGCGGTGCCGCCGTTTCCGCTGGACACCTGGCGCATGGGGCCGGCGATGCGCCTGGACCTCGCCGTGCGCTCGCCGCCATCAGGCGCAAACTTCAAGCTCATCGACTACGGCGCGTCTGAACTTTACGACCTCGCGGTGCTGACGGCGGAAGGCGCGCCGATGCGCTCGGGTCCGTTCAGCCCGGCGCCGCTCATCGCCTCGCCGATCCCCGCGCCCGATCTGGCCGGCGCGGAGATCCAGACCTATCTCTTCGGCGCCGCCTCGGATTCCATCGCGAGCTTCGTCGACTCCCTCGATCCAAACGATCCGCTCTCTGCCGTCATCCTCGACAGCCTTTGCACCGGCGATGAGACCTTCTGGTCAATCAACAAGCTGTCCTGGCCCCGCGACGGCCATGAGAAGCTGCCGCCGCCGCTGGCCCGGCTGCAGGCCGGCAAGAGCTATCGATTCATCCTGCAGAACGGCACGCCCCATCCCCACCCGATCCATCTGCATGGCCACACCTTCACCGTGCTCAGCTCCAGCAAGCGGCCGCTGCCGGTCCATCAGGCCGACACGGTCCTGGTCGCGCCGAAGGAACGCGTCGAGATCGCCTTCGTCGCGCGTCCTGGCGATTGGATGTTCCATTGCCATATCCTGGAGCATCTGGAGACGGGCATGATGGGCTATTTGAGAATCGCATGAAGCGGGCTGTCCTGGCTGCCACGCTGTGGGCTGCGGCCGGCGCCCCCGCGCTTGCCGGCGATCTCGATACCGTCGCCGGCAAGGCCCTGTTCGAGCGTGCCTGGATCGCCGCACCCGCCTCCACCGACGCGGCCGACGGCCTCGGCCCGCTGTTCAATGGCAAAGCCTGCAATTCCTGCCACAAGGAGGCGCGGGCGGCGCGTTTCTTCGAACTTGACGGCCGGCTGGTGACACGCGGGCTCGTCGTCCGCGTGGCGACGCCCGCTGGAGCGCCGCATCCGCTCCTGGGTCAGCAGCTTCAGGACCGCGCGGTACCCGGCCTGATGCCGGAGGGTGAAGTGCTGGCGAGCCTCGATGGCGACCGGCTGATGGTGCAGATCAAGACCCTGCTCGATCCCCTGAAGGACCCCTTTGTCTACGAACCCCGCGTCGCGCCGTCGCTGCGCGGCCGCGGCCTGCTGGAGCGGATCGACGAGCGCGCGGTCCTCGCCCTCGCCGATTCCGACGACCGCGATGGTGATGGCATCTCCGGCCGCGCGCGCCTGATCGAGGGCGATGACGGCGTTGCGCGCCTCGGCCGCTTCGGCGCCAAGGCCACGGCGGCGACGCTGGAAGCGCAGACTGCCGATGCCGCCTCGATCGATCTCGGCCTGTCTTCGCCCTACAACCGTTCGCCCTATGGCGATTGCACGCCGATGGAAACCGACTGCCTGCGCATGGTTACCGGGCAAAGCGACAAGCTGGATGGCGAGGAGATGTCGGTGGAGATCGTGCGTCTGATCGCCGCGTATGTCCGCTCCCTGCCGCCGCCGAAATATCCGTCCGACCCGCAGGCCGAAGCCTTACTGGCAAGCAGCGGCTGCACCGCCTGTCACCATCCGAACATGCCGGATGTGCAAGGCAATCTCCTGCCCGTCCATACCGACCTGCTGCTGCACGATCTCGGCGCGGACGCCGCGGGCAAGATCGGCGACGATGCAGCCACTGCCGCCGAATGGCGCACCGCGCCGCTGATCGATCTCGACCCCATGCAGGGCAAGCGTCGCTATCTCCATGGCGGCGAGGCGGCAACGCTGGACCAGGCCATTCGCCTGCATGGCGGCGAAGCGGCGGCAGCCCGCAAACTTTATCTCGGCCTTACGGCAGAAGAGCGCGCGACGCTGTTGGCATGGCTGGCGAAGTTGTAGGAGGTCCGTTGATACGTTTCGTCTGCTGTTTCCTGGTGATCATTCTGGCGTGGCCGTCGATTCGCGCGCAAGCACAACCGTCACCTGATGAACTCCTGAAGCGCGTCGTCGATGAAGTCATCGTCCCCGGCTACGCCGATCTCGTGCAGTCCGCCGCTGAAGCACAGCACGCTCAATGGCAAAGCTTCTGCCCGGCGCCCTCATCCGCTGGCATGACATCGCTCCGCGACGCCTATCACCGCACCGCCGACGCCTGGTCGTCGATCGAACTGGTCCATTACGGCCCGATCGCCGAGGATTTCCGCGGCGAGCGGCTGAGCTTCTGGCCCGAGCGCAAGAACGCAGTCGAGAAGGCGCTGAAGGCGTCGCTGGCCAAGGCTGATGACGCATCGCTGGCACCGGAAACCTTCCGCAAGGGCAGCGCCGGCGTGCAGGGCTTGCCGGCCTTGGAGCGCTTGCTGTTCTCCGTAGGCGCCAGCGAACCCGATTTCGCCGGCAGTCCCGAAGCGGAGTTCCGCTGCCGGCTGGGAAGCACGATCGCCGCCAACATCCTCGCCATCGCGCGGGAAGTGCAGGCGGGCTGGGTCGACGGCGACAACGCCATCGCCAAGCGCCTTGTCCGCGCCGGAGATCGCCGGCGGCCTGAAGGCGGCGCTGGCCACCGATCTGCTCGGCGCCTATGTGCTGCTCAAGGACAAGAAACTCGATCCCACGATGGGCAAGGATCCCGCCAGCGTGCGGCAGAAGATGGCCGAGGGCTGGCGCAGCGGCCGGTCCCTGCACGCCATCGTGCTTAATCTGGAGACGGCCGGTGCCATCCTGACCATCCTCGCCGACGGCATGCCGAAACAAGACAGCAGCGCGCTCCGCAATAACGTCACGGCGCTTCGCGTTGCCGAGCGCCTAAACGGCCTAAACAGTGGTCTGGGCTGGCTCGCCGCCGGGCCGCGGCGCAGTAATCTCATCCTGCTGCGCGATCTCGTGGATGCCGCAGGCAAGCGCGCGTTCGAAGAAGTGCCCTTCGTGCTGGGCGTGACCGTGGGGTTCAACAGTCTCGATGGCGATTGACCGCAGACACTTCCTGCAAGGCCTCGGCGGCGCGGCGGCGCTCGCCGCCCGGCCGGCGCGCGCTGTAACAGCGCCGGCGGCAAGCTACATCGGCTGCCGATTGAAGAATGAGAATTCAGGAAGCGCGGCCGCCTTCGATCTATCGGGCCGCGAACTGTTCGCTGTGGACCTTCCCGCCCGCGGCCACGACATCGCGCTGCGGCCCGGTTCGCGCGAGGCGGCGATTTTCGCCCGCCGCCCCGGCACCTGGTTCGTCGTCGTCGACAGCGGCAGCGGCGGGATCATCCGGCAGCAAACGGCGATCGGGAACCGCCACTATTTCGGCCACGGCGTCTATTCCGCCGATGGCAAGCTTCTCTACGCCACCGAGAACGACACGCAGACCGGCAACGGCATCATCGGCATCTACGATGCGGCATCTGACTACCGGCGGCTCGCTGAGTTTCCATCCCACGGCATCGGTCCGCACGATATCGCGCTGCTATCCGATGGCCGGACATTGGTGGTCGCCAATGGCGGCCTGATGACCCTCCCGGACAGCGGCCGCGAGGTTCTCAACCCCAACACCATGCGCTCCACGATCGATCTCGTCGGCCGCGAGCAGGGCGAACTGCTGGCGCGGTTCGAGCTCGACGCATCCTGCCGCGATCTCAGCCTGCGCCATCTGGCGCTGACGCCGCGCGGCGACATCCTCTTCGGCGGCCAGTATCAGGGCGAGGCCGGGGATCTGCCGCTGCTGGCCGGCATGATCTCATCCGAGCGGGAAAATGAGCCTGCTGCCGACGCCTGACGAGGAACTCGCGGCGCTGGAGAACTACATCGGCTCCGTCGCCGTAGACCGCGACGGCGAAATCCTCGCCGCCACCAGTCCCCATGGCAACCGCATCGCCTTCTGGAACATCCGCAGCGGCGAGTTCGTCGGCTCCCGCCGCATGGCCGATGTCTGCGGCATCGCTGCCGCGGCCCACGCCGCCGAATTCGTCGCCAGCTCGGGCAATGAGGGTTGCGCCGTTCTCAATCTCTCGCCCGGCCGCGCGCCGCCGATCGATTCGGCTCCGCTTGCCGGCCTGCCGCTGGAAGTCTGGGACAATCACCTGGTGATGCTGTCCTAGCGCCCCGGCGCCTTAGGGCTTCAGTTCCAGCTGCTCCATCGACATGACGAGGCCGCCGGCGCCGCCTGGAATGTTGCGGTCGGCGATGTCCCGGAAGCTTTTCGTCGCGGCGATGATCGCCATGCCTTCGGCGCTGAAGGTCTGCTCATTGAAGATGCGCTCGGCCAGCAAGGGATTGGTCAAGGCCTGGGAGAAGGCGTCGATGGCCACCATGCGGCCGATCAGCGGCGGCACCACCGACCGCTCATCCGTGTCTTCGGCGAAGAGGCCGACGAAGTATTCCACTTTCTCGATGTCGTTGCCGTAGACGCGGCGTAGTCCTTCGACGACCTCGGGATCGCCGCTGATCTGCTCGAAGCGTGTCAGCCGCGGATACCGCATCGCCTCGCGATAATCGTTGTAGGACGCAAGGCCATTGTCTCGGCCCTGCTTGATCGAGTCCCGTTCGACGCTGAGCAGGCTGGGCGTGCTGTTGAAAAGACCAAGGCGGCCGGCCGGCTGGCGGCTGGCGTGGTCGAGCGTGCGGCCCAAGCCGGCCTGCAGCAGGAGCCTGTTGTCGAGGAACGTGGTGGCGATGGGAATTTCCTGTCCGTTGAACGCAAACGCGTCGGGGATCAGGCCATGCCAGCGATAGAGGAGGTTGAATTCGGAGGCGATCCAGTTCGCCTTGTTCCAGCCGGCGTTCCAGGCAGCCTGCGGATTCGCCCGCAGCCTGAACCAATAGGGCGAGATGTGGTTGATGTACTCCTCGACCACCAGCTTGATCAGCAGGACGATGACGATGTTGCGGGTCGTCTCGAAGACCCGATCGTCATCCCAATCCGGATGGGCCTTTTCCAGAATGCCCGCAATCCGGTTATGCTCGCGCAGGAACAGGGTGTTCAAGGCGGCGGTCACCAGCGTGGCGTTGGCGCGGTCGCCGCCAAAGGCGAAGATCGTGTCTCGCCGCGTCGCCTCCCAGCTTCCATCGAAGCGCAGCGGCAGCGGCAGGCGCGAGAACTCGGGCTTCTTGGTCACGCCATCGGCTTCAATCAGCCGGGGCGCGTATTCTTCCGCGCCGATGAATTCCGACTTCAGGCGGCCTTTCCTGCCCTTTGCCTGCGAGCAGCAGCGAAGCTGCAGAGTTACGTCGTGGTTGAGGCCGTAGAGCGGATTCGCGTCGATCTGATGATTCGAGTAGGTCTTGCGCCGGTCCACGCTGTCGGTCATCAGGAATCCGTCGGTGAACCATTGGGCAAACGACGCAAAGAGCAGCGTGGACTTGGTCGATAGCTTGCCGGCGCTGCCCGGCTTCCGCTGGAATAGCTGCGTCACATCGGCGAGGTCGGGCAAGCCGTCCTGCGACTTCTGCGGCAAGTGCCGGCCGCTCCAGGTGCGGTCGGTCAGCGAGCGCCAGGACGTATAGTCCGTGAATGTCGAGTATTGAAACGGCCGCGACTTGGTCTTCCTGACCGCAACGTCGATGATCTTGCCATTGACGAAATCGCCGAGCCGTTTGCTCCGGTTCAGCCAGAGCCAGACGGGCTTGAAATGAGTCAGGACAAAGGTCTCGACCCTGTTGCGGAATCCATCCCGGCTGGTGTCGCGTTTTGCCATGCTATGCCCCGATGTTGACTGACCCGGCGGTTCGCCGGCCCGGCAAGATTTCCGCGGCCGCGGCGTCTGGCCTGCGGTCAGGAGGTTGCGCGTAGCTTTCGTGGCGATCGCCGATCGCATGCCTGCGGTCATGCCGGGCAAGTACGCCGGGACATTAGCACGCGTCGGCGTTAATTCGCCCTCCCAAATGGGGGGAGTGGAAGCAGTTGGGATTGGAGGATCTGACGTTCGTGCGAGTAGCGGTGCAAGTTTGGTCGTAGATTTGTCGGGACTCTATTTCTGCCCCGTCAGCAGCACGATCTTGCCCACATGGGCGCTGCTTTCCATCAGCTTGTGCGCCTCGGCGGCCTGCGCGAGCGGAAAGGTCTTATAGATTACTGGCGCGATCTTTCCGGACTCCAGCAGCGGCCAAACCTTCTCTCGCAGCGACTGCGCGATCACGGCCTTCTGCGCGACCGAGCGCGGCCGTAGCGTCGAGCCGGTCAGCGTCTGCCGCTTCATCATGATCGGCGCCAGGTTGATCTCCGCCTTGCTGCCCTTGCAGAAAGGCGATCTGCACCAGCCGTCCTTCGACCGCCAGGCAGTTACAGATTCTTCGGGATGTAGTCGCCGCCCACCATGTCCAGGATCACGTCGGCGCCTTTGCCCTCGGTCGCCTCCATCACCTTGGCGGCGAAATCCTCGGTCCGGTAGTTCACCGCGATATCCGCGCCCAGCTTGCGGCAGGCCTCGCATTTCTCGTCGCTGCCCGCCGTGGCGATCACCCGCGCGCCGAAGGCATGGGCGAGCTGGATCGCCGTGGTGCCGATGCCGCTGCTGCCGCCATGCACCAGGAAGGTTTCGCCGCGCTGCAGCCGGCCGCGGTCGAATACGTTGGTCCAGACAGTGAAAAATGTTTCCGGCAGGGCGGCCGCATGGATCAGGTCCAGCTTGCCCGGCACCGGCAGGCATTGCGGCGCCGGCGCCGCGCAATACTCGGCATAACCGCCGCCGGCCAACAGTGCGCAAACGCTATCGCCCACTTTCCAGGCACCCGCGCCGTCGCCGACCGCCACGATTTTGCCGGCCACTTCCAGCCCGGGAATGTCCGATGCCCCCGGCGGCGGCGCATAGCCGCCCTGGCGCTGCAGCACGTCCGGCCGGTTCACGCCGGCCGCCGCGACCTCGATCAGCACCTCGCCCGCGCCGGGCGCCGGCACCGGCCGCCGGCCCGGCTTCAGCACCTCCGGCCCGCCGGGCTGGGCGATTTCGATGGCGGTCATATCGCGCGGCAAGGGGGCGGCCAT
This sequence comes from uncultured Alphaproteobacteria bacterium, assembly GCA_963810485.1. Lineage (GTDB taxonomy): Bacteria > Pseudomonadota > Alphaproteobacteria > Dongiales > Dongiaceae > DATKFM01. The sequence continues at coordinate 494,221 of CAWENQ010000004.1, read as the reverse complement.
GGGGTTTCCCTGGATGATTTCGTTGCGGAAGGCGGGGCGCGGTTTCGTTTATTATGGACGGCAGGCCGGGACAACCCGGGGTATCGGCGTCGACAAGGGAGGCAGGCATGGACATCGAAGACCTGGAACCGCGCAAAAAGATCATTCCGCCGGTTAATCTGGATGTGATGTCGGTCGAGGAGCTGAACGACTATGTGCACGCCCTGGAGGCCGAAATTGCCCGCACCAAGGTAAAGATCGAGGCGAAAAAAGCCCATCTGGGCGCCGCCGCCACCCTGTTCAAATCATCTAACTGATTGAAATATCTAAATTCATGAATCCCGATTTTTCCAAACGTCGTTAACCATAGCTTAACGGGTTGGGGCCTAGTTTGGCAGCGTCGATCCCTGCCATGGGGATCATTCCAAGGGTCTCTTTGATCCTTGTTGACGCCTCCCTGTCTAACTTGACCGCCGGCTTCGACCCCGGCGGTTTTTTTTCGTCCAGGGCCCCAAAAAATCGATTCGCTAGGATGATGGCGCTTGCAAGCAAAAAATGAGCGCTCATGGAAATTTCTCAGCTTGACGCTAGAAACCGTCGTCAATAGCGTCCCACCCACGGCAAGTTACACAGGTTGAGGCTGCAACAAGAATATAGGCCGCCGCCCACGGGCAGGCGGCCTTTCTTTTTGCCATCAGGCGGGCGATAGAACTCCGCAGATGCTGCGTCGCCAGCAGCCCGCGCCGCCGAAAGAAACCATCATGGCCGATCCAAAATTCCTGCATTTCGACAGCCTCAGCCTGCATGCGGGACAGGAACCCGATCCCGTCACCGGCGCCCGCGCCGTGCCGATCTACCAGACAACGTCATACGTCTTCCGCGATACCGATCATGCGGCGGCCTTGTTCAATCTGGAGCGGCCGGGGCACCTCTATTCCCGCATCTCCAATCCCACCGTCGCGGTGCTGGAGGAACGCATCGCCGCGCTGGAAGGCGGCGTCGGCAGCGTTTGCACCGCCAGCGGCCAGGCGGCGCTGCATCTTGCCATCGCCACGCTGATGGATGCGGGCAGCCACATCGTCGCCAGTGCGTCGATCTATGGCGGCAGCGTCAACCTGCTGAAGCTGACCCTGCCGCGCTTCGGCATCGCCACGACATTCGTGAATCCGCGCGACCATGACGCGCTGCGCAAGGCGATCCGGCCGGAGACGCGCCTGGTTTTCGCGGAGACACTCGGCAATCCCAATCTGGAAGTGCTTGACCTCGAACGGGTCAGCGCTGTCGCCCATGAATCCGGCCTGCCGCTGCTGATCGACTCCACTTTCTCCACGCCCTGCCTCAACCGGCCGTTCGAGCATGGCGCCGATCTGGTCATGCACTCGGCCACCAAGTGGCTCGGCGGCCATGGCGTGGCCATCGGCGGCGTGATCGTCGACAGCGGCCGCTTCGATTGGGAGAAGTCGGGAAAATTTCCGACGCTGACCGAGCCCTATGCCGGCTATCACGGCATCGATTTCGCCGAGGAGTTCGGGCCGCAGGCCTTCATCATGCGCGCCCGCGCCGAGGGTTTGCGCGATTTCGGCGCCTGCATGAGTCCGGCCAACGCCTTTCACATCCTGCAGGGTGTGGAGACCTTGCCGCTACGCATGGCGCGCCATGTGGCAAACGCCCAGCGCGTGGCGGAATTCCTGAAAGCCAATCCGGCGGTCGCCTGGGTGAACTATCCCGGCCTCGCCGATCACCCCGATCATGCGCTGGCGCAGCGCCTGTTTCCCAAGGGCCCGGGTTCCATCGTCAGCTTCGGCCCGAAAGGCGGACGTGCCGCCGGGCGCAAGTTCATCGAAGCTCTGAAACTCGCCTCCCACCTGGCCAATGTGGGCGACGCCAAGACGCTGGTCATCCATCCCGCCAGCACCACCCACCAGCAGCTCGACGCCGATGCGCTGAAAGCCGCGGGCTTGAGCGAAGACCTGATCCGCCTTTCCGTCGGCATCGAAGACCCCGCCGACATCCTCGACGATCTCGGCCAGGCGCTGAAGGCGTCGCAGAAGCAGTGATGCACAGTCTTCTTGCAGGGCATGAAACTGACGCCTCGCTCCCGCGAAGCGGGGGAGAGGCACGCAGCATCCGCGTTCAGCGGATGTTGCGGGTGAGGGGTCGACGCCGGAATCACAACTTGCGCCGACGCAGCCGCAACCGGACACATTCTACTCGAGCTTTGCCTTTTCTCGCTCGCGCCGCGCTTTCACTTCCCGTGCACCTAGCCCTTACCCGCGCGACATCCGCTGAACGCGGATGTTGCGCCCCCTCTCCCGCAGAGCGGGCGAGGGGACTAATCGGCTATGCGTTTGTGATGGATGTGTATCGTATCCATTGCGCAGTAGCCGGTCGGAGAGCCTGATGCAGTTTGAAATCGGCAACAGCACCGCCTTTGCCGCAACCGGCGGGCGCGCCTTCGACAAGTCTCTCCCCGCCGTGCTTCTCATCCATGGGGCGGGCATGGACCGGACGGTGTGGAGCCTGCAGGCGCGCTATCTCGCCCATCATGGTCGGGCGGTGCTGGCGCTGGATCTGCCGGGGCACGGCAAGTCCGCCGGTCCGGCGTTGAACACCATCGCGGAGATGGCGGATTGGGTCCCAGCACTGCTCGACAAGCTGGACATCGCCCAGGCGGCGTTGGTGGGCCACAGCATGGGCGCTCTGATAGCCATGGATCTGGCGGCCCGCCGGCCGGAGCGCGTGCGGGCATTGGCGCTGCTGGGCGTGGCCGAGCGGATGCCGGTGCATCCGGATCTCCAGGCCGCCGCCGACCACAATGAAGTGCTGGCGGCCGAGCTGGTCACGTCCTGGGGGCATGCCCGCCGCGGTCAGGTGGGTGGCCATCCGGCGCCCGGCCTGTGGATGGCCGGCGGCGCCGTCAGGCTGATCGACCGCGCAGATGACGGCGTGCTGGCCGCCGATCTCGCCGCCTGCAATGCCTATGATCAGGCGAAGGCGCGTGCCGCCGCCGTTCGCTGCCCGGCGCTGTTCCTGTCTGGGCGCCGCCGACCGCATGACGCCTCCGTCGAAGGCCAAGCCGCTGATCGACGTGCTATCAGGTGCGCGCACGATCACGCTCCCCACCGCCGGCCACATGATGATGACCGAACAGCCGGATGCCGTGACCGATGCGCTCAGGGATTTTGTTTAATGCGGAACCCGTTCAGGCGAAATACGCAGTCTTCCCCCCTTGAGGGGGAAGATGGCTCATCGAGCTTCAGCGAGATGAGTCAGATGGGGGGTTCTCAGACACGGCCGCCATCGGTGAAAGCTGAAGCGAAGCTGGTCGTGGTTTCGTAAAGCGAGCCACCCCCACCCGGATCATCTCGCGTTGCTCGATGCTCCGACCGCCCCCTCAAGGGGGGCGGTTTGATGGATTGGTGATCTGATTTCTTTTCTGGAAAAGGGAAGGGCCGGACGGTTGCCCGTCCGGCCCTGGGACATTCTACGCCGGAGATTAGAAAGCTTAGGCAGCCTTGACGCCTTCGATGACCGTCGGCTTCGGCTGCGACTTGGTCTCGATCTTGATCGTGCGCGGCTTCATCGCTTCCGGCACTTCGCGCGCCAGATCCACATGGAGCAGGCCGTGCACCAGGCTCGCGCCCGTGACCTTGATATGGTCGGCGAGTTCGAACCGGCGCTCGAAGGCGCGGCCGGCGATGCCGCGATAGAGGAACTTCTTGTCCTCCTCGGACTTCCCGGTCTTGCCGGATACCAAGAGCGAGTTTTCCTGCACGATGATGTTGATGTCGTTCTCACCGAAGCCGGCGATCGCCATGGTCAGGCGATAGGCGTTCTCGCCCAGGACTTCGATGTTGTAGGGCGGGTAGGAGACGGCGCTGTCGTCGGCGCGCATGGCGGCGTCGAGCAGGCGCGACATCCGGTCGAAACCGATGGTGGAACGGAAGAGGGGGGTAAGATCAAAGTTGGTCCGCATGGGATCCATATCCTCCAGAGTTGAGCAACATGGGGCGGCGATGTGCCGCGGTTAGTGCGAGAGACCCCGGTTGGGCGTCCTCGCGACCGTGGATGTGGGATCGGACTTGGGGGGTTCAAGGGCTTGCGGCGGGCGCCCGGGGCAAAAATCGCCCTTAACGGCAACGGCCGCCCGTAAGGCGGCCGCGTTAACCGAATTCCTTGATCTGCCTTACTTTGTCTTCAGGCCCATGCCGGAAAAGCGCTTGTTGAACTTGGCGAGCTGGCCGCCGGTATCCATCAGGCGATGCACGCCGGTCCAGGCCGGATGGGACTTCGGATCGATGTCCAGGCGCAACGTATCGCCCGGCTTCCCATAGGTGGAACGGGTCTTGAACGTGCTGCCATCCGTCATCACGATGTTGAGCTCGTGATAGTCGGGGTGAATGCCTTTTTTCATGGTACCGGGCTCCGGAAAAGAGGCCGGGGTTATAACCAACGGGCGGCGGCGGCGCAAGAGCGCGCCCATGCCGCACCCCGGGCCTCCAGGCCTCGGCAAATTCCATTGGATTGTCAATTACTTGGGCAGTAGCATCCGCCCGCCAAACCGGCCCTTCGAAAGGTGGCTCCGCCAACCATGGCCCGACGACCCATCGGCAGCACTGCCCGACCGGCCGAAGACCGCGCCGTCAGCCGCGATCTCTGGCTGCTGGCGGATCTCTGGCCGTTCGTGAAGCCCTACCGCTGGCGCCTGGCCGCCGCCGTCACCGCGGCCGGCGTGGCGGCGATCATGGTGCTGGCCCTGGGCCGCGGCATCGGCGCCCTGATCGACAGCGGCTTCGGCACCGGGAACGCCCGGCTGCTGGACCAGGCGCTGCTGATCATCGTCTCGGGCACGGCGGTCCTCGTGGCCGCCACTTTTATCCGCGTGTCCCTGCTGGCCGCTGTGGGCGAGCAGGTGGTGGCGGATATCCGCCGCCATCTCTACCGCCACATCATCGGCCTCAGCCCGGCCTTCTATGAATCCACCCGCACCGGCGAGGTGCTGTCGCGGCTGACCGTCGATGCCACGCTGCTGCAGACCGTGGTGGCCACTTCGGTCTCCGTGTCGCTGCGCAACCTGCTGCTGTTCGCCGGCGGCGTGACCATGATGCTGATCACCAGCCCGAAGCTGGCCGGCCTGGCCTTTCTGGTGGTGCCGCTGGTGGTGCTGCCGATCATCGTCTTCGGCCGCCGGGTGCGCCGCCTGTCGCGCCAGACCCAGGACCGCATCGCCGAGGTCAGCGCCTACGCGGAAGAGAGCCTGCATGCGGTGCGCACGGTGCAGGCCTTCACCCATGAGGCGGTGGACCGGCAGTTCCTCGGCGCCCGCATCGATGCCGGCCTCGCCGCCGCCTTCGCCTATATCCGCCAGCGGGCGCTGCTGGTGGCGATCGTCATGCTGCTGGTGTTCGGCGCCATCACCTTCGTGCTGTGGATCGGCGGCCATGACGTGCTGGCCGGACGGCTCAGCGGCGGCGAGCTGTCGGCTTTCATCATCTATGCCGCTTTCGTCGCCGGCTCGATCGGCGCCATCGCCGAGGTGTTCGGCGATCTGCAGCGGGCGGCCGGCGCCATGGAACGGCTGGCGGAGATCCTGAACACGCCGCCCTTGATCGCAGCACCTGAGAGTCCCGTGCCGCTGCCGAAATCCGCGGCGGGCGCGGTCGCGTTCGATGACGTCACCTTCCACTACCCCACGCGGCCGGAGACGGCGGCGCTCGCCCGTTTCACGCTGGATGTGCGCGCCGGCGAGAAAGTCGCCATCGTCGGCCCCTCGGGCGCCGGCAAGACCACGGTGTTCCAGCTCCTGCTCCGCTTCTACGATCCGCAATCCGGTTCCATCACGCTCGACGGCGTCGAGCTGCGCGCCGCCGATCCGGCTGAAGTCAGGGCGCGCATCGGCCTGGTGCCGCAGGAGCCGGTGATCTTCGCCGCCTCGGCGCTGGAGAATATCCGCTATGGCCGGCCGGATGCCGATGACGCCGCCGTGCGCGCCGCCGCCGATGCCGCCTACGCCACCGAGTTCCTCGACCGCCAGCCGCAGGGTTTCGCCACGGCGCTGGGCGAGCGGGGCGTGCGTCTGTCAGGCGGCCAGCGCCAGCGCATCGCGCTCGCCCGCGCCATCCTGCGCGATCCCGCGCTGTTGCTGCTGGACGAAGCCACCAGCGCGCTGGACGCCGAGAGCGAGCGCATGGTGCAGCAGGCCCTGGACCGGCTGATGGTGGGCCGCACGACGCTGATCATCGCCCACCGCCTGGCGACCGTGCTGAAGGCCGACCGCATCGTCGTCATGGATCACGGCCGCATCGTCGAGGAAGGCACCCACGCCGACCTGGTGCGCAAGGGCGGACTCTATGCGCGCCTCGCCGCGCTGCAGTTCGAGCAGCCGTCGCTCGCGGAGGCAGAGCGATCGCTGCGGCAGATCGCGGAATAGCTAGCGCTGATCCAGCTTCAGCTCGATGCGGCGGTTGCGGCGGTAGGCGTCTTCGCTGCCGGAGGCATCCAGCGGCCGGTTCTCGGCGAAGCCCGCCGCCACCAGCCGGTTCGGCGGCACGCCCTGGCTCGCCAGGTATTTCACCACGGCGATGGCCCGCGCCGATGACAGTTCCCAGTTCGAGGCGAACTGGAAGGTGGCGATCGGCCGCGCATCGGTGTGGCCGTCGACCCGCAGGATCCAGTCGATTTCCAGCGGAATTTTGTCGGCGATTTCCAGTAGCGTTTTGGCGAAACCCGCGAGCTGCGCCTTGCCCGCTTCGGCGATGTCGGCGGAGCCCACCGCGAACAGCACTTCCGACTGGAACACGAAGCGGTCGCCGACCACCTGGATATCCGGCCGCTCGCCCAGCACTTCCTTCAGGCGCCCGAAGAACTCCGAGCGGTAGGACGCCAGCTCCGCCACCTTGTTGGCCAGCGCCGCGTTGAGCCGCGAACCCAGGTCGGCAATCTGCACCTCCTGGTCCTCGGCCTTCTGCTCGGAGGCGTCGAGCGCGGCATTCAGCGTCGCGAGCTGGTTGCGCAATTCCAAGAGCTGCTGATTGAGCATCGCCATCTGCAGCCTCGCCGATTCCGAGATCTTCTTTTCCTCGATCAGGTCCGAAGAGGTCTTCTTCCGCTCTTCTTCGCTCAGGCTCAGCGACAGTTCCGCCTTCTTGAGTTCTTCCTCCGTCGCCTTCCGCGTCGCTTCCGCCTTCTTGAGCTGATCCTCTGTCGCCAAGCGCGTTGCGTCCGCCTGCTTGAGCGCATCTTCGTGGGCCAGCAGCTTGCGCGCCATTTCGTCCCGCAGGCTTTCCAGCACGGCGATGTCCCGCAGCAGGGCCGTGATCTTCTCCCGGTCGGCTTCGACGGTCTTATAAGCCTCTTCGATCTCCTTGGCTTTCGCGGCCAGGTCCGCCTTGGCCTTGTCGTCGAGTTCGGCCGCGCCCTGCTGGGCGGCCGCCAGTTCGGCGGCATAGGCGTCGCGCTCTTTCCTGAGCGCATCCCGTTCGCCGATCACCACCGTGAGCTGCTGGCTGAGGTCATCCCGCTTGGCGGTCACCGCGGCCAGCGTCGACGACAACTCCGTCAATTGCGCGCTAAGCTTTTCCTTTTCCTCGACCCGCATCGCCAGCGTGTTCGACAGCGCCGCAAGCTGTGTCTGCAATTCCGCCAGCGCATCCTGGCTGCCGGTCAGCGCCCGGCTCAGGAACACCTGGGCGATGACGAACACCATCAGCACGAAGATGACGACCATCAGGAGCGTGCTCAGCACGTCCACAAAGCCCGGCCAGGCGTTGAAATCGCGCCGGCGGCTTCGCGATATCGCGGCCATGGGCGGCTACCTCTGCTGCTCGCCTTCGGCGATGGCGGCGATGGTGCGGGCGACCATGCGGATCTCGCCGCGCAGTTCCTGCACGGTGTTCTGCTGGCCGTGGCCGATCTGGTCGATCAGCCTGGTGATATGCAAGTCGATGTTGCGCAGGTGGTTGCGGCTGGTGTCGTCGATGCCGAAACCGCCTGACGCCGCCAGCTCCGCCATGCGCGCCAGCGCCGGCCGCAGCTCCGCCTGCGCATCCGCCAGCTTCTTCATCAGCTGCTGTTCGCTGCGCATCTGGTCGGTCAAGTCCGACAGGCCGTTGGCCAGCGCATTCAGGCTGGCATTGGATTGGGCGCGGCCTTCCTCGCCGCGGCTCATGGTGCGCTGCAGATTGTCCAGGCTGTCGGCGGTCTGTTCCAGCAGCGCCTGGATGTAAGCGGGGATCGGCTGCTCGCCATCGCCCAGCGGCCCGCCGGAGGAGAGCCGCGTCTGCCCGGACAGCCAGTCTTCCAGCTCGTTGAAGAAGCGGTTATGGGCCTGGCTCGCCTGCAGCTCGAGGAAGCCGAGCACCAGCGAGCCCGCGAGGCCCAACAGCGACGAGCTGAACGCCGTGCCCATGCCGGCCAGCGGCGCCTGCAGGCCGGCCTTGAGCTGGTCGAAAAGCTGTGTCGGCGTCGCCCGCCACGCTGATGGTGGAGAGCGTGCCGGCCACGCCGTCGATGGTCTTCAGCAGGCCCCAGAAGGTGCCGAGCAGGCCGAGGAAGACCAGCAGCCCGATGAGATAGCGCGAAATGTCGTGGGACTCGTCGAGGCGCGAATTGATGCCATCCAGCAGCGAGCGCAGCGACAGCCGCCGACAGGCTGAAGCGGCCCTTGCGGTCGCGCAGCATGCGCGGCCATCGGCGCCAGCAGCCGCGGTCCGCGGTCGGTGGACAGCGTCGGATCGCCGGAGCGGAACCGGTCGATCCAGACGATCTCCCGCTTCAGCCGCAACACCTGCCAGAAGATGAACACCACGCCGATCAGGAAGACGACGAAGATGCCGGCATTCAGCGCGGGATTGTGCGAATAGGCCGCGCTCAGCTGCGGCGTCAGCACCACGCCCAGCGCAACGACCGCGATCATGCAGAGGATCATCAGCAGGAGATAGCGGGTCGGCCGGGTCATGCGACCGTCCTGTTCGCAGCGGCGAGGATCTGTCCGGGACCTGTCACTGAACCAGCGGGATCAGATCCACGCGGTCGGCGGGATCTTCCTGGGCGGTGTTGCCGAGGGCGCGCACTTCCATCCGCGAGAGGTCCAGTCCGTTCTCGGTCAGGAAGTTGCGCATGGCCAGCGCCCGCGCCAGCGACACGCCGCGCGCATGGCCGATCTCGTCATCGTCGCCGCTGGCATAGGCGAGCACCTGCAGCTGCAGGCCGTAGTCGCTGTTCATCCTCTCGATCAGGCCGACGATCTGGCCCTTCACCGTCTCCGGGATGACCTTGGACTCTTCCTCGAAGGGGATGCGGAGCTGCCCTTCCAGCAGGCCTTCGGTGTTCGCCGAAGTCAGCGCCGGCTCGCCGGCGGTTGTTTCCTCGGCCGACGGCTCGGGCGCAGCTTCCGCGTCCGTGGGCGCGGTTTCCCCGCCCGTCGTGTCCAGTTCCGTCGACAGGATCGGCGTCGTCGGCGCTGCGGAAACCGTGGCTTCCGGCGAACTCGAGAGATCGGCCGTGCCGACGATGCGGCCGTTCGGCGCAATCAGCAGCCGGCTGATCGGCCGCTTGTCCGGCGGCGGCAGCGGCAATTCCTCGCTGCCATAGGGCAGATCGTCGAGCGCGCTGTCATTGACGATGACATTGACCCTCGGCGCCTCTTCCTGTTCCTGGGCAAGGCCCTGCGGCGCGAACAGGACCGCGGCAACGGCGATCAGGGCGGCTGACAGGAGAGGGTGAAGGCGGTGATTTGTTTTCATGCAGGCTGGCCGCGGTCGGCAGGGAGAAGTCTCAGGGTCTGACAAAACAATGATTCGAACGGCGCCACTATAGTCCAGCCCGCCCGAATCCGACAACACGCTAGACCCCGCCGATTCGCCATGATTCTTGCCGCAATGCGCCTGATCTCAGCGGGCCTTCGCCGCCTCGTTCAGCAGCTTCTTGAATGACTGATATAGATGCACATTGCAGGCCAGCGTACTGCCGGTCTTCAGCAGGTTCGGGCCGCCATTGATCTCCGTGACGAAGCCACCGGCCTCGCGCACCAGGCAGATGCCCGCCGCGATGTCCCAGGACGCCAGTTCACTTTCCCAGAACGCGTCGAAGCGGCCGGCCGCCACGTAGGCAAGGTCCAGCGATGCCGAACCGAACCGCCGCAGGCCGGCGGTCGCTTCCACCACCCGGTCGATCTGGGCGACGAATTCCTGCCGTTCCGTTTCCTTGGCGCGGTTGCGCGGCGTCAGACCGGTGGCGACCACCGACTCGCCCAGCTTGCGCCGGGCGGAGACCCGCAACCGCCGGTCGTTGAGATAGCAGCCGATGCCCTTCTCGGCCCAGAACAGCTCTTCCTTGATCGGGTCATAGACCACGCCGGCGATGATCTCGCCCGCGCGCTCCAGCCCGATGGAGATGGCGAAATGCGGAATGCTGTGCAGGAAGTTGGTGGTGCCATCCAGCGGGTCCACATGCCAGCGGTGATCGGGGTCGCTGCCTTCCTGGATGCCGCCTTCCTCCAGCACGAAGCCGAAGTCGGGCCGCGCCTTCAGCAGCTCCTCGCGGAGCGTCTGCTCCGCCCGCAGATCCGCGTTGGAAACGAAATCGCCAGGCCCCTTGACCGAGACCTGCAGATGCTCGACCTCGCCGAAGTCGCGCTTCAGCCGCTTCGACGCCTTCTGCGCGGCGCGGACCATGACATTGATGACGGCAGAGCGCGACGCCATGTGGGGGCTTTCAAATGTTCGGTGAGCAGTGATCGAGTTAGATTTGAAATCGTATTTCCTCCCCCCTTGAGGGGGAGGAAGGATCATCGAGCGTCAGCGAGATGATCCAGGAGGGGGGTATCTCTATGCAGGTCGCCGGCGGCGCAATCTTGCATGAACTCGATCCCAGTCGTTCCTGCACCACCAAGCCCCCGCCCGCTCGCTTCGCTTGCGACCTCCCCCTCAAGGGGGGAGGTTTGATCTTTCAGTTTGATAAAGCCGATCAATCCTTCGCCCGCTCCACGTAACTTGAATCGGCGGTGTTCACCACCACGCGGGTGCCGGCGGCGATATGGGGCGGCACCAGGATGCGCACGCCGTTCTCCAGCTTCGCCGGCTTGTAGGAGGATGACGCGGTCTGCCCCTTCACCACCGGGTCCGCTTCGACGATCTCCATGGTCACGGTATCGGGCAGCGCGACTGATAGCGCCTTGCCGTCATGGAACAGGATGGTGACGATCATGCCGTCCTTCAGGTACACGGCGCTGTCGCCGACCTCCTCCTGGTTCAGCGAGATCTGCTCATAGGTCTCGTTCTCCATGAAGGTGAGCTGCTCGCCTTCCTTGTAGAGGAACTGGAAGTCTTTCTCCTCCAGCATCGCCTTCTCGAAGGTCTCGTCCGGCCGGAAGCGCTCATTGAGCTTGGTGCCGCCATGGAGCTCGCGCAGCTCTACCTGCAGGTAGGAGCGCCAATTGCCCAACTGCACCGGCTGCGCCTTGGCGACCCGGTAGAGCTTGCCCTTGTATTCAATGACGTAGCCCTGACGGACTTCGCTGCCGCTGATCTTCATATCCTTAGTCCTGTGTGCTGAAGCTGTCGGGCGGTCCCAAAAGCGGCGGGAACGTAACAGTTGGGCCCAGATGAGTCCATGCCGGGGGTGCCCTGTGCAGCACCCGATAGTCTTGTGAATTCAAAGCCGTTTTGCCGCGTTTTAGTGCGTTTCCTCGTTTGCTTCCCCCGAAAACGCTTCGGCACGCACGGAACGTAGACCCCTCTCCCCCTCCCACGAAGGGGGAGAGTGGGCCTAGCGGCCGCATCGCGGGCGCTGGGCGGGTGAGGGGAATTGGGTGCACTGGCATGTCAAGCGTTGCATCCGTTTGTGGAGTGCAATGCTCTCTGACGACTATGACTTTGGGAGATGACACCCGTGCCCAATGGGACTAGCGGCGCCGGCCCTCACCCCGCAACATCCGCTGAACGCGGATGTTGCGTCCCTCTCCCTCAGCGCAATCGCGAAGCGATTGTCGCGACTACGCGGGCGAGGGGTCAGTTTCGGGTATGAGATGTGTGGCGTCGCAGGCTCACCCGATCGTCGGATCCACTGCCGGCGGCACCGGCTGGGCCGCCAGGCCGCCCGCCAAGCCGGCCGCCGGCGCGGGTTTCAAGCCCAGGCGGCGGCAGATGCCCAGGGTCAGGTCGGCGCGGTTCAGCGTGTAGAAGTGGAACTCATTGACGCCCTCGGCCCTGAGCGCCCGGCATTGCTCCGTCGCCACCATGGCCGCCACCAGCTTCCGAGTCTCCGGATCGTCGTCCAGGCCGTCGAACAGCTCCGCCAGCCAGGGCGGGATGGCAGTGCCGCAGAGGCGGCTGAACTTCACCACCTGCGCGAAGTTGGTCACCGGCAGGATGCCCGGCACCAGCGGCGCCGTGATCCCGGCCGCGGCAGCGCGGTCGCGGAAGCGGAGATAGGTGGCGGCGTCGAAGAAATACTGGGTGATGGCCCGCGCCGCGCCGGCCTCGATCTTGCGCTTGAGGTTGACGATGTCGCTGTCCAGGTCCTGCGCCTGCGGATGGCCTTCCGGGAATGCCGCGACGCTGATCTCGAAATCGGCGACGGCGCGGATGCCCGCCACAAGGTCGGCGGCATATTCATAGCCGTCGGGATGGGGGCGGAACGCGGGGTCATTCGCCGGCGGATCGCCGCGCAGCGCCACGATATGGCGGATGCCGATCTCCCAATAGCGTTGCAGCAGATCGCGGATCTCCGCACGGCTGCTGCCGACGCAGGTGAGATGGGCCGCGGCGGCGAGGCCGGCATGGTGCGCCAGGCGCTGCACCGTGTCGAACGTGGTCTCGCGCGTGCTGCCGCCCGCGCCGTAGGTCACGGAGACGAAGCGCGGGTGCAGCGGTTTCAGCGCATCGATGGTGGCCCAGAGCTGGATCGCGGCCGACTCGCTCTTCGGCGGGAAGAACTCGAAGGAGATCTTCGGTGGCCCGGCGGGCTGCAGTGCGGGAACGGCACGCAGGAAGGTGCGGGGCAGGTGCCTCATGCGGCGTTCCTCCCGCCATTAACGGCGGCCGCGTTGCGCTGGGAGGCGCGGTCGGCCTGCCAGAGGCTGACGGTCAGCTCCTTGCCCGGCAGATGCTCCACGCGGGCGGCGCGCAGGCCTGCCGCCCGGCACCATTTCACGACCTCGCTGTCGGCAAAGCCGAGGCGCCGATGGGCATGCTCGCTGCGCAGCCGCTCCAGATTGTGGGGGGCGAAATCGACGATCAGCAGCCGTCCGCCCGGCCTCAGCAGCCGCGCCGCCTCGGCGACCGCGGCGGCCGGGTCTTCGGCGTAATGCAGCACGTGATGGATGGTGACGAGATCGAATTGCGGTTCGGTCCAGGGCAGGCGGTACATGTCCGCCTGCCGCACCAGGCAATTGCCGGCGCCGGCGCGGAGCAGGTTGGCCCGCGCCACCGCCAGCATGTCCCGCGAAAGGTCGATGCCGGTGCCGCGGCCGATATGGGGCGCCAGCAGTTCCAGCAGGCGCCCGGTGCCGGTGCCCACATCCAGAAGCTCGATGTTCCGCTGCGCCGGCAGCCGCCGCCGCAGTGCCGCCGCCACCCGCTCCTCATCGACATAGAGCGAACGCAGCTTGTTCCAGCCGCCGGCGTTCTTGCGGAAATAGGCGGCGGCTTCGGCGGCGCGCTCGCCGCGGATCTGCTCCAGCCGCTCCCGGTCCAGCCGCAGTGTCTCGTCTTCGGCGGGCAGGCGCTGGAGGATCTGCCGCGCCAGGGCGCCGCCCGGGCCGCCATCGGCCAGCCGCAGCCGCACCGCATTGCCTTCCGGCAGCCGGTCCAGGAGCCCGGCCTCGAACAGCAGCTTCAGGTGCCGCGACACCCGCGGCTGGCTCTGGCCGAGGATGGCGCAGAGATCGCCCACCGTCAGGTCTCCCTGCGCGCAAAGCGCCAGCAGCCGCAGCCGGCTGCCCTCGGCCACGGCCCGTAGGCCGGCCAGAAGCCCGGCAAATCCGGCTGACGGTGCATCGAGAACGCGCATATCCAGGCTCTCCCGGTCGGGGTCGAGGGGAATAGTATATAAGGATATCTTTATATTGTTAAGTAGATTCTTTCCTGTCCCCTCACCCCACAACATTCGCTGAACGCGAATGTTGTGGCCCTCTCCCACGCCGTGGGAGAGGGGACATTGGCGAGACAGCACTGCGGAAACTGTCCCCTCGCCCCACGAAGTGGGGAGAGGGATCGCAATATTCGCGTTCAGCGAATGTTGCGGGGGTGAGGGGTGGTGCGTGCCGAGCGCCGATTTACTTATAGGAAAATTATGCTATGATAATTCCATCATGCCATTGCTGCCGTTCCGCCGCGTCTCGCTCGCAAGAGCGGGCATGCAACCGGTGATTCCCTTGCATGGCATCGTTCCCAAAAATCAGGGTCCCCCGGGAATCGTGGATTCCCGCGTTTTCGCCTATCGGATCAGCGGCTTGACCGCGTGGAAAATAGCGGAAAATGCGCTCTTACGCGGCCGCAGGATACGGCGGACAGGAACCCGATCAGCCCTGGCCGAGGAATATCTTGATCAGGTTATCCAGCATCTTCAGCGCGTCCTCGCGCTTCCGCTGGAAGCTGTTGCGGCCGATGATCAGGCCGGTACCGCCGCCGTCGCGGATGCCGCGGGCCTCTTCGTAGAGGCCCTCGACGTCCTTGGCGGCGCCGCCGGAGAACACCACGATGCGCCGGCCGTTGAAGCAGGATTGCATGATGTGGGCGATGCGGGCCTTGAGGCTGCCGACATCGACCTTTTCCTTCTCGTAGACCTTCTTCGCCTCGTCCTGCTCCAGCACTTCGGTCGGCGGCTTGACCTTGATGATATGGGCGCCGAGCAGGGCTGCCATGTGGGCGGCATAGGCGGTGATGTCGATCGCGGTCTCGCCGGGCTTCGACATGTTGCCCCGGGGATAGGACCAGACCACCACGGCGAGCCCGTAGGACTTCGCCTCCCGCGCCATCTCCGCGATCTCCTCCATCATGGCGAAGGCATGGTCGGAGCCGGGATAGATGGTGAAGCCGATGGCCGAGCAGCCGAGCCGCAACGCCTCGCGCACCGAGCCGGTGACCGCCTGGTCCTTGGCGTTGGCCAGGCTGTTGGAGCTGTTGGCCTTCAGGATGGTGGGAATCGCCCCGGCGAAGGTGGAGGCGCCCGCCTCGATCATGCCCAGCGGCGCCGCATAGCCGGAGAGCCCGGCATCGATCGCCAGTTGGAAATGGTAGTGCGGATCATAGGCCGGCGCATTGATGGCGAAGCTGCGGGCCGGGCCATGCTCGAAGCCCTGGTCGACCGGCAGGATGATCATGCGGCCGGTGCCGCCCAGGCGCCCCTGCATCAGGAAGCGCGCCAGGTTCGCCTTCGTCCCCGGGCTGTCGCTTTCGTACCAGGAGAGGATCTTGCGGACCTGCGGGGTGAGCTCCATGACGGTTACCTGCCTGTTCTTTTCATGCTTCGGGCTGCCGGCCTTTGGATAGCGCGCGGGCGGCGTTTTTTCAAATCCGCGCCACCATCGAGCCAGGCATTGCAAACGGCGGTGGGATCCGCGGCGTGGCGCAGATCGCAGGCCCGGGGCCGCCGTCGCAAAATTTCCGCCTGCCATTGCCGCGCGATATCCCGCAGCGGCCGGAGCTGCCGCGCATCGCCGGTGAAGATGACCTGCTTCAACTCTTCACGGAACGCCGCTTGCACCAGATCGGCACGCGGCCCGCAATCGAGGATGGCGGCGATATCCAGCGCCCGGTCGCGACTCACGCGCTGTGCGAATCACCGCGGCGAACCAGCCGGCGCCGGCAAACGCCGCTGCACCCGGCGCGCTCAGCAGCGTCACGGCAAGATTGCGCTCCGCGGTAGCCGAAACCGCCGCTTTTGCCTGTGACAAAGAATGGACGACGAAAAATGCGCGCTTCATCGGAGGATATTTGCCCTCTGCTGCAAGCACTTGAGCGGCGTCCGCGCAAATCTGCCGGCATTGTGACGGGCGTCACGGATCGCGGCGTGAAGCCCGCCTATATTCTTTCGTGTTGGCGATATTCCTGGCCCCTTTCGCCAACCAGACATCAGCGCTGTCGAGGCGCGCATCATTTTCGGTTAGCCTCCCTGGCCATTTGATGCGCGCCTCACTCTTTTACCCCCGGTCCAGTCCCTGAAATCCGCAACGAGACTATCAGCCGCGCCACGCGGCTGACGAGCGATTCGCATCCGATTCCAGCCGCTTGCGGCGCGCTAACGAATCGATAACGGATTGGTTAACCGGTGGGTATGTATCGCGGCCTTAGACTGCTTATGTACAGGAGCCTGAGGAGCCGACTATGGGCGACATCGTACAGTTTCCCAGCGCCGACCAGCGCAGATTGCGCGACGAAGCCGTGCGGCTGGACCGCGCCCGCCGCGAGTGGACCATGCTATCAGGGTATGACCGCGACGCCGCCGCTGCGGCGATGACGGAATTCTACCGCATCTGGTTCATGGCCGCCGAGCGGCAGGGCCATTTCGACGAACGCGACCACTTTGAAGACGACGAAGAAGCCGAGAACGAGTTCGGCAGTTAGCCGAGCTTCGCGCTAACCCAGCTTCGCCAGCGCCACCGCGGTATCCACCATGCGGTTGGAGAAGCCCCACTCATTGTCGTACCAGGACAGCACGCGCACCAGCTTGCCCTCGATCACCTGCGTCTGTTTCAGGTCGAACGTCGAACTCGCGGGATTGTGATTGAAGTCGCTGGACACCAGCGGCTGATCGTTCACGGCGAGGATGCCCTTCAGCGGGCTGTTGCTGCCGGTCGCCGCCTCGATCGCGATCTTGTTGACTTCATCCACGGTCGTGGCGCGCTTCGGCACGAACTTGAAATCGATCATCGAGACGTTCGGCGTCGGCACGCGGATCGACGAGCCGTCCAGCTTGCCCTTCAGTTCCGGCAGCACTTCGCCGACGGCCTTCGCCGCACCGGTCGTGGTCGGGATCATCGACAGCGCCGCGGCGCGGGCGCGGTAGAGATCCTTGTGCAGCGTGTCCAGCACCGGCTGGTCGCCGGTGTAGCTGTGGATCGTCGTCATGTAGCCTTGCTCGATGCCGATCGCCTTGTGCATGACAGCCGCCACCGGCGCCAGGCAGTTGGTGGTGCAGGAGGCGTTGGAAACGATCGTGTGATTCTTCTCGAGCTTGTCGTGATTGACGCCATAGACCACCGTGAGATCCGCATTCGTCGCCCGGCGCTGAGATCAGCACGCGCTTGGCGCCGGCCTGCAGATGCTTCGCCGCATCGTCGCGCTTGGTGAAGATGCCCGTGCATTCCAGCGCGATGTCGACGCCCAGCTCGCTTCCACGGCAGCTTCGCCGGATCGCGCTCGGCCGTCACCTTCATCCAGCCGCGGCCGGCGTCGATGCCGCCGTCTTTGGTCGTCACCTGCCCGTTGAGCGGGCCATGCACGGTGTCGTAGCGCAGGAGATGGGCGTTGGTCTCCACCGGGCCGAGATCGTTGATGCCCACGACCTCCACGTCGCGGCGGTCGCCCTCGAGGATGGCGCGCAGGACGAGGCGCCCGATGCGGCCGAAGCCGTTGATGGCGAGGCGGATGGCCATGTTCTTCTCCTTACAGACGCTGCTTGGCCGCCGCGACGGCGGCCTCGGCGGTGATGCCGAAATGCTTGTAGAGATCGCCGGCCGGCGCCGACGCGCCGAAACTGTTCATGCCGATCACGGCGCCCGCAGGCCCGAGGTAGCGCTCCCAGCCGTAAGGCGACGGCCGCTTCGATGGCGACGCGCGCGGTCTTCTCGTCCGAGCACGGACTTGCGATACGCGGCATCCTGGCTGCGTCGAACAGCTCCAGTGCAGGGCATCGACACGACGCGCGCGCCGATGCCCTCGGCCTCCAGCTTGGCCCGCGCCTCCATGGCGAGCATGACCTCGGAGCCGGTGGCGATCAGCGTCACCTTTGCCGGCTTGCCGGCCTCGGCCAGCACGATAGCCGCCGCGGGCGCAGAGGTTCTCCGCCGTGTGTTCCGTGCGCAGCGTCGGCAGTGCTCTGGCGCGTCAGCGCCAGCACCGACGGCCGGTCCTTCTGCTGCAGCGCCAGCTCCCAGCATTCCGCCGTCTCCACCGCGTCGGCGGGGCGGAAGACCAGCAGGTTCGGCATGGCGCGCAGCGCGGCGAGATGCTCGACCGGCTGATGGGTCGGGCCGTCCTCGCCGAGGCCGATGGAGTCGTGGGTCATCACATAGATCACGCGCTGGCCCATCAGCGCCGACAGGCGGATCGAGGGGCGGCAGTAGTCGGTGAAGACCAGGAACGTGCCGCCATAGGGGATGACGCCGCCATGCAGCGCCATGCCGTTCATCGCCGCGGCCATGCCGTGCTCGCGCACGCCGTAATAGACGTAGCGGCCGCCGTAGTCGTCGGCGGTCGAACGGCGCTCATGTCCTTGGCCTTGGTGTTGTTCGAGCCGGTGAGATCGGCCGAGCCGCCGATCAGTCTCCGGGAGCGCCGGCGTCAGCGCGTCCAGCGCCTTCTGCGAGGATTGCCGCGTGGCGATCTTCGGCGCTTCTCGCCGATGTCGCTTGCTTCAGCGCGGCGACGACGTGCGGCGAAGTCCGCCGGCAGGTCGCCCTTGATGCGGCGGTCGAACTCGGCGCGGTCCTTGGCTGTGCCGTCGAGCGTGCGTTTCCAGGCCGCGTGCGGCGCCGGCGCCGCGTTGCGCCGACGGCGCGCCAGGCGTCGAGGATTTCGTCGGGCACCACGAACGGCGCATGGGACCAGCCGAGCTTCTCGCGCGCGCCGGCGACTTCCTCGGCGCCGAGCGGCGAGCCATGCGTGGCCGCGGTGCCGGCCTTCGTCGGCGCGCCATAGCCGATGATGGTGCGGCAGGCGATCAGGCTGGGCTTGTCGCTGCTCTGCGCCGCCTCAGCGCGGCGCGATCGCGTCGGGGTCGTGGCCGTCGATCGCTCGACGCGCCAGCCGCTGGCGGTGAAGCGCGCGAGCTGGTCGTCGGATACGGACAGCGAGGTCGGCCCGTCGATGGAGATGCTGTTGTCGTCGAACAGCACGATCAGCTTGTTGAGCTTCAGATGGCCGGCCAGCGAGATCGCCTCGTGGCTGATGCCTTCCATCAGGCAGCCGTCGCCGGCGATGCACATAGGTGTTGTGGTCGACCAGGTCGTTGCCGAAGCGGCGCGTTCAGCTGGCGCTCGGCCATCGCCATGCCGACCGAATTGGCGAGGCCCTGGCCCAGCGGTCCGGTGGTGGTCTCGATGCCGGCCGCATGGCCGTATTCCGGATGGCCGGCGGTGTTGCAGCCGAGCTGGCGGAAGCGCTTGATCTCCTCCAGCGTCATGTCGGCGTAGCCGGTCAGATAGCAGCAGCGCGTAGAGCAGCATCGAGCCGTGGCCGGCCGACAGCACGAAGCGGTCGCGGTCGGGCCAGTGCGGATCGGCGGCGATCGAACTTCAGGAACTGGGTGAACAGCACCGTGGCGACATCGGCCATGCCCATGGGCATGCCCGGATGGCCGGAATTGGCCTTCTCCACGGCATCCATGGCGAGGGCGCGGATGGCGTTGGCCATGTCGCGGTGGTCGACCCCTGCGGCAATGGCTGACGATTGGCGGCTTGGCGTGGCGCCCTGCATATCCTGCGCTTCCTCTGATGATTTGCTGGCGGAATTTGACGGCGATCCGGCGGTTGCGGGGCAAATTGCCGACGGGTCTTGGCCCCGTCAACGGTCATATTCCCCAGAGCCGCCATGGGCTTCGGCGGTTGACGGGCCGATGCCCGCCCGCCTAATGTTTCCGCGTATTCAGACTGAACCGCTGAAAAATCCGCTAACGGCTTGAAACCGCCGAGATGTCTCGTCTCATGACTGCCCTGGATCAACTCGACGCCGCCATCGACCGGCTGCATTCCGCGGTGGAATTGCACCTGGAGCGCCATGATTCCGAGCGCACGCGCCTGTCCGATGAGCTGAAGTCACTGAAGCAGCACCACAATGCGCTGCAGACGGAGGCGCGCACCGTCTCCAACCGGCTGGATGCGGCGATCGGCCGCCTCAAGGCCCTGGTGGAGGCCTGAGCGATGTCGAACGTTCCCGTGGTGATCAACGGCCGCACCTACGACCTCACCTGCAATGACGGGCAGGAGAAGCATCTGCAGGATCTGGCCAATGAGATCGGCCGCCGGGTGGATGAACTGGTAAAGACCGTCGGCCAGGCCGGCGAAGCGCGGCTGCTGCTGATGGTGTCGCTGCTGCTGGCCGATGAACTGAACGATTCCAACGGCGAACTGGACCGGATCCAGCGCGGCGGCTCGGCGATCGCCAACGAAGACGCCGTCGCCGGCTCCATAGAAAAGTTGGCCAAGCAGATCCAGGATATTGCGGCGAAGCTCGAGGCCGCCTAGATTCAATCTGCGGGCGGCGCTGCGCGGTGCGACAGACCGTCATTCCCTGGGGCCAATATCTACCTCTCGGGAGCTGTCCCTGCCGGGACCCTGGTTTCGGTACATGGCGCCCACCTGCAACGCAGGCCACATGAGGAATCATACAGTCATCGGCCAACGTGGTCCGTCCGCGCTGATTCCATCTCCTCCAGGACATTCCCAACCGTGATCATCGCGTGCCATGGCGACGCCGGCTGACATCAACGCGACGAAACGGGAGTTGCGCGTTGCCGCGGCAGAGGGCCGGCGGCGGGCGCTCTTGAGCCTGCCCCGATCGGGCGAGGATCTGCGCTTCCGGTTTCTGACCACGATCCCGACCGCGGATCATGACGCCATCTCCGCCTTCTGGCCGCTGGCCGATGAGCTGGACACGCGGCCGCTGATCATGGCGCTGGCGGCGCGCGGCCATAAGATCGGCTTGCCGGTGGTGATCAAGCGCGGCGAGCCGCTGCTGTTCCGGCGCTGGACGCCGGGCACTGAACTGGTGCAGGGCAATTTCCGGGTGATGACGCCACCGCCGGAGTCGCCCGAGGTCGTGCCGTCGCTGCTGATCGTGCCGCTGCTTGGCCTTCGACCGGGCCGGCTACCGGCTCGGCTATGGCGGCGGATTCTACGACCGGACGCTGCACAAGCTGCGCGCCGCGGGCGGCGATGTTCTCGCCGTCGGCGTCGCGCTCTCGGCCCAGGAGGTGCCGGCGGTGCCGCGGGATGACTCCGACCAGCCGCTGGACTGGATCGTCACGGAGCGCGAAGCCATTGCGATTGGCTGATTTGCCGGGCCTGCTCCCTGGACGTAGCGGCCCGCAGTCGCGATATTGAGACCATGAGATTACTCTTCTGCGGCGACATTGTCGGACGGTCCGGGCGCGACGTGCTGATCGAGCATATGCCGCGGCTGCGCAAGGAACTCGGCCTGGATTTCGTCATCGCCAATGGCGAGAACGCGGCCGGCGGCTTCGGCATCACCGAGAAGATCTGCCAGGACCTCTACGATGCCGGCATCGACGTGATCACCACCGGCAACCATGTGTGGGACCAGCGGGAGACCTCGGCCTTCATCGACCGACATCCGCGCCTGCTGCGGCCGCAGAATTTTCCGGTGGGCACGCCAGGCAAGGGCAGCAACGTCTATCAGACCGCGAACGGCCGCAAGGTGATGGTGGTCAACATCATGGGCCGGCTGTTCATGGACCCGCTCGACGATCCCTTCGCCGGGCTGGAGAAGGAGCTGTCGACCCAGCGCATGGGCGGCACGGTGGACGCCATCATCGTCGATATCCACGCCGAGGCCAGCAGCGAGAAGATGGCCATGGGCCATGTCTGCGACGGCCGGGTCTCGCTGGTGGTGGGCACCCACACCCATGTGCCGACCGCCGATGCCATGATCCTGCCCAAGGGCACCGCCTACCAGACCGACGCCGGCATGTGCGGCGACTACGATTCGGTGATCGGCATGGACAAGGCGCTGCCGATCGCCCGCTTCACCCGCAAGCTGCCCACGGACCGGCTGTTCGCCGGCGCAGGGGCCGGGGACGCTCTGCGCCGTGTTCGTGGAAACCGACGACAAGACCGGCCTCGCCCGCCGCGTTTCTCCGCTGCGCATCGGCGGCAAGCTTTCGCCGCAGATGCCGCAAGTGGAGATGGCTCGCGCCTGACCATCGGCCGGCCGGCGGGCCGGAAATTAATCATCACACGCCGGCGAATGCCGCGATTCACCAGTTAATCCGGGCCTGATCGGCAAATTCACCAAGACAATCCCATCCGCCTATGTTCCTATGCCGCCGGGCTCGGCCCCGCCGCGGCGCAGTGTTAATGTTACCGTCTTCCTAGGAATATCACCGGTGGTTGTGACACCGGTCACGCGCCGCGCGGGAGCTTATGGACAATATTGCGGAATGCGCGCTCCACCATCAGGCGGGGCGCGCAAGCGTGTGCGGAGGAGGGGACTTCGATGTCGGTACTCGTCGGCGGCAACAGGCAGATCAGCACTTTCAACAACTTCAATATCCTCCGGTTCCTTGATGGAGCGGTGACGATCGCCAATGCGACGACCTACCGTGTTTCCGACGGCACGGGCTTCGACCAGTTCACCGGCAACTTCATCTATGATTTCGACGGCGTGCTGATCGGCGGCACGATCACCGGCTGGACCCGCACCACCAATGGCGGCACCGAGTTCACGCTCTCGGGCTTCAGCTATCCGGTCGCGACTTTCCGGACGGATCTGGAAACCGCTGATAACGCCGGCGCCCTGGCCTTGCTGTTCGGCGGTCCGGACAAGATGACCGGCTCGACCAGCGGCGATGCGCTTTTCACCTACGGCGGCAATGACACCGTCAGCAGCGGCGGCGGCGGCGACATCGTTTACGCGGGCAACGGCAATGACTTGCTCGACGGCGGCGCGGAAGGCGACATCCTTCACGGCGAGGCTGGGAACGACACGGTCATCGGCGGCGGCGGCGGCGACATTGCCTATGGCGACGACAACAATGACAGCGTCGCCGGCGGCGCCGGCTCCGATATCCTTTTCGGCAATGCCGGAGCGGACACGGTGGACGGCGGCGCTGGTGGCGACATCCTTCATGGCGACACGGAAAATGACAGCATACTCGGCGGCGCCGGCAACGATATCCTCCGTGGCGACGCTGGCGCCGACACGATCGCCGGTGGTTCCGGGAATGACAACTACGCGGATGTGGAGTCGATCGACAAGATCACGGAGATGCCGGGACAGGGCGTCGACAAGGTCCAAACGTCAGACGACTACACGCTGCTCGCCAACTTCGAGAATCTGCTGCTGGGGGGCAGCGGCGACTTCTATGGCAAGGGCAACTCGGCCGCCAACGAAATCACCGGCAATAGCGGCAAGAACCAGCTCTTTGGCTTCGATGGCAACGACACGCTGAACGGCGGCACCGGGATCGATTCGCTGTTCGGCGGCAAGGGCGACGACCTTTATTTCGTGAATGAAACCGCCGATCAGGTGACCGAAGCCCTGGGCGAAGGCAAGGATTCGGTCAACAGCAGCGCTGCCAGCTACACGCTGTCCCTGAACATCGAAAACCTGACGCTACTGGCCGCGGCTGCCAACGGTACCGGCAATGGGCTTGCCAACAAGATCATCGGTCAGGACCAAGACAATGTTCTCGATGGCCTCAACGGCAACGACACCATCGATGGCGGCGCCGGCAAGGACAACATTCTGGGCGGCACCGAACGCGACTCGCTGTTGGGCGGCGCGGGCAATGACACGCTCAATGGCGAAAGCAGCGAAGATACGCTGCTGGGCGGCGAGGGCAGCGACGTTATCGACGGCGGCGGCGCTGTCGATGTGATGATCGGCGGCAAAGGCAACGACAATTACTACGTCTTTGACAGCGGCGATAAGATCGTCGAGGCGGCCGGTCTCGCCGGCGGCAACGACACCGTCTTTGCCTTCGCGAACCATACGCTGGCCGCGAATGCAGAAAATCTGGAGCTTTATGGCAGCGGGAAGATGGCGGCCGGCAACGGCCTCAACAACTCGATTACCAGCTTCGTGCTGACGGCGAAGCTGGCCGGCCTCGGCGGTAATGATACGATTACCGGAGCCGGCGGCAATGACACTCTGGACGCCGGTGCCGGCAATGACCTGCTGGTAGGCAATGGCGGCAACGACAGCCTGGCTGGCGGCGCTGGCATCGACCAGCTGCTCGGCAATGGCGGCAACAACACCATGGCCGGCGGCGCCGGCACCGACCTCTACTTCGTCGAGAGCTCCGGCGACGTGGTGGTGGAGACCGGGCCGGGAATCGACCAGGTCTTCAGCAAGGTCGACTATGTCCTGCCCGACGCGGCCGCTATTGAGTATTTTTTCCTCAATGCCGGCACCAACGCCACGGGCAACAAATTCGCCAACTACATCTTCGGCAACGCCGGCGACAATTCGCTGGCCGGCGGCGGCGGCAATGACACGCTCTCCGGCGCCGCCGGCGCCGATACGATGGCCGGAAACGAGGGCAACGACAGCTATTACGTCGACCAGGCCGGCGACAAGGCCTTGGAATCGCCGGGGCAGGGCATCGACACCCTGATTGCGATGTACGACGGCGTCAATCTCGTATCCTACGCAAATGTCGAGAATTTGACCCTGCTCGAGTTCACGCCGGCGGTCATCGCCTCCGGCAGCAGCGGCGCCAACCTCATCATCGGCAATTCAAACAGCAATACACTGCTGGCCCAGGGCGGCAACGACACCGTCGACGGCAAGACCGGCGACGACAGCATCGACGGCGGCTCCGGCAACGACAAGCTGACTGGTGGCGAGGGCGCCGACACGATCGAGGGCGGCATCGGCGACGACACGATGATCGGCGGCAAGGGTACGGATTTCTACTACGTCAATTCCGCCAAGGATGTCGTGATCGAGGCGCCGGAGGCATTCTCCTTCGATACCCTGTTCTCTTCGGTCGACAAGACCAAGCTGGCCAACAACGTCGAGTCGTTGGTTGTGACGGGCAGCGCGATCACCGCTTTCGGCAATGGCGGGAACAACCTGCTCAACGGCAACGGGGGCGACAACAAGCTGTTCGGCCTCGCCGGCAATGACAGCATATTTGGCGGCAGCGGCAACGACCTGCTGAATGGCGGTACTGGGAACGACGAATTGCGGTCCGGCTCCGGCGCGGACACCTTGATCGGCGGCGCGGGCAACGATGAATACTTCGTCGACAACGCGTCAGTAGTTGTTGTCGAGGCTGCGGGCAGCGGCACCGACGAGATTGTGTCGAACGTTACGACGTTCGATCTGAGTGCCCATGCCAACATCGAGAATCTCTCTTTCGATGTCGGCGCGGTTGCTGTCGTCGGCACCGGCAACAAGCTGAGCAATACCATCCAAGGCGACGACGGCGGCGACAAGCTCTTCGGCAAGGACGGCAACGACATCCTCAACGGCGCCGCCGGCGACGATACGATGGAAGGGGGCGTCGGCGACGATACCTACTATCTGCTCGATGCCGGCGATGCGATCGTGGAAGGTGCCGGCGCTGGCAAGGACACGATCATCTCCGATGTGAACTTCACCGATCTGTCACTTGCCGCACTGCAAAACATCGAAACCCTGTTCCTTGCCAGCAACGCCAACAACGCCCAGGGCAACGGCCTCGCGAACAAGATTTCCGGCAACGACAAGGGGAATATCCTCCAGGGCGGCGACGGCAACGACACGCTGATCGGCGACCACGATCCTTCGTCGGGTGCCGCCGATACGCTCGTAGGTCAGGCCGGCAACGACCTGATGGTGGGCGGCCGCGGCAGCGACTGGTACGCCGTCGAGGACATCGGCGACAAGATCGTCGAACAGGTGGGGCAGGGCACCGATGTCGTCTTCGCCGGCGTCGATTACACGCTGGCCGCCAATGTCGAATACCTCTCCATGAAAGACGCGGCCTCGAAGGGCACCGGCAATGCGCTGGATAACATCATCAATGGCAATACTTCTGATGACGTCATCCTTGGCCTCGGCGGCAAAGAACTCGCTGTCGGGTCTGAACGGCAACGACACGATCGACGGCGGCGCGGGCGACGACACGGTTTATGGCGGAATCGGCAATGACAAGCTGATGGGCGGCGCGCAGAGCGACTATCTCCAGGGCGAGGACGGCGCCGATACGCTGATCGGCGGCGGTGGCTTCAACGGCCTGCATGGCGATGCCGGCAACGACTCGCTCATCGGCGGCGCCACCTATGACACGATGGATGGCGGCATCGGCGTGGACACCATGGCCGGCGGCGGCGGCGAGGACGCCTATCTCGTGGACGACAAGAATGACAAGATCGTCGAAGGCGTGAATGCGGGCGCCGATATTGTGCACGCGACTGCCGACTACACGCTGAGCGCCAACATCGAAACCCTCTACCTTGAGACCGGCGCCGGTTCGGGCACCGGCAATGCGAGCGCCAACTACATCGGCGGCAATACCGCCAACAACAAACTCAGCGGCATGGGCGGCAACGACACGTTGACGGGTGGTTTCTCCGGCGAAGCGGACACGCTGATCGGCGGCGCGGGCAACGATACCTACCATGTCGAACTCGGTGCTGGATGTCGTCGATGATTCCGCGGGCTCGGGCGGCAGCGGCAAGGACACCATCAATTCTCGGGTAGATATCGCGGCGCTGAATGGCGACATCGAAAATCTGGTTCTGGTCTCGACGGCGCTCGACGGAACGGGCAACGGGCTCAATAACAGAATCGAAGGCACATCGTCGGATAACAAGCTCCTCGGCCTCGTGGGCGCCGATACGCTGATCGGCGGCAACGGCACCGACACGCTCGATGGCGGCGACGGCGCGGACTCCATGATCGGCGGCGACGGCACCGACGTGTATTTTGTCAACGTTGCCGGCGACAAGATCGTCGAAACGGCAACCGGCGGCACCGATCTCGTCATGTCCGAAATCGACTATGTGATGGCGGCCAATGTCGACAACATGATGCTGAACAGCGCCAAGGGGACCGGCAATGGCCTAGGCAATGTCATCCTCGGCCTGGGCTCGTTTGCCAACAAGCTCGCGGGCTTGGGCGGCGACGATACGCTGGACAGCCAGTCGGGCAATGACACGTTGGATGGCGGTGCCGGCAACGACTCGTTGGACGCTGGCAACGATAATGACAGCCTGATCGGCGGCGCCGGCAACGATACGCTGGCAGGCGACGACGGCGCGGATTCGATGGCCGGCGGCGCGGGCAACGACACCTATATCGTCAACAGCTCGCTCGACGTGGTCGTC
Source organism: uncultured Alphaproteobacteria bacterium (assembly GCA_963810485.1). GTDB lineage: Bacteria > Pseudomonadota > Alphaproteobacteria > Dongiales > Dongiaceae > DATKFM01. The sequence goes on along the minus strand of CAWENQ010000004.1, from coordinate 467,025 downwards.
GAGGCTGCGGGAAAGGGCTTCGACCTCATCAGGAGCACTGCCACGAGCTATACGATGGCGAACAATGTAGAGAATCTGGAGTTGTCCGGCCCGGCGATCACCGGTGTCGGCAACGGCCTCAACAATCTCATTCAGGGACAGAGTACCGGCTCAATCGGCAACAATCTGCAGGGCCTGGCAGGCAACGACACGCTATCAGGCTATGGCGGCGCAGACACAATGACCGGCGGCGCCGGCCGCGATACATTCCGCGTCTGGACGAGCGATAACATCGATACCGTCACCGACTTCAATGCGGGTACCTTGGGCGATACGCTCGACCTGTCAGACCTGCTGACCGGCTACACCGTCGGCGTCTCCAATCCCCACGACTTCGTGCAGTTCGTGCCCGGCGGCGGCAATACCGCCGTCCTGGTGGATGTGGACGGCACGCTCAACGGCGTTTCCTTCGTCCAGGTGGCGACTCTGCAGAGCGTCACCCTGACCAACGTCAACCAGGCGGTGCTCGAAGGCAATCTCGACCTCGGCTGACCGTCCACTGACTGCCAGTCTTCGAGCGGCCGCCGGCCTCAACCGGCGGCCGCTCTTTTTTGCCCGCGGGCATGTCCGCAACTTGTCCCAAACGGCCCCGAATCGCCGTATTCTTGCCATATTGACAGCCTAGCTAACGGCGTTGGATTGTCCGCGCCTTCACAATTTTGGCTCGCTACTTATCAACCTGAAAACCGCGGGAACAGAGAACAATTCGCGATGGCCGGACATTCACAATTCAAGAACATCATGGTCCGCAAGGGCGCGCAGGACGCCAAGCGCGGCAAGATCTTCACCAAGCTGATCCGCGAGCTCACGGTGGCGGCGAAATCGGGTCTGCCCGATCCCGCCATGAACCCGCGCTTAAGGGCGGCGATCTCGGCGGCGCGCCAGGCCAACATGTCGCGCGACACCATGGAGCGGGCGATCAAGCGCGGCATCGGCGGCGACACCGGCGCCAACTACGACGAGGTGCGCTATGAGGGCTATGGTCCCGGCGGCGTCGCCATCATCGTCGAGGCGCTGACCGACAACCGCAATCGCACCGCCGGCGAGATCCGCGTCGCCTTCACCAAGTTCGGCGGCAATCTGGGGGAGACCAACAGCGTCTCCTTCATGTTCGACCGCAAGGGCATCATCCGCTATCCCGCCAAGGCGGCCAGCGGCGACGCCATGTTCGAGGCGGCGCTGGACGCCGGCGCCGACGATGTCAGCAGCGACGCCGACGCCCATGAGGTGCTCTGTGCCATCGATCAGTTCGCCGTCGTGCGCGATGCGCTGGAGGCGAAATTCGGCGCCCCCCAGGAAGCGCGGGTCGGCTGGCGGCCGCAGAACACGGTGCCGGTGGATGGGCCGGCTGCGGAATCTCTTCTCAAGCTGCTCGATACGCTGGAAGACAACGACGACGTGCAGAACGTGGTGGCCAATTTCGAAGTGGCCGACGACGTGCTGGCAAAGATGACGGCCTGAAGCATGCGGCTGCTCGGACTCGATCCCGGACTGCGCCATACCGGCTGGGGCATCATCGATGTCGAGGGCAGCCATCTGCGCTATGTGGCCGATGGCGCCATCCATCCGAAGGCGGATCTGGGCCTGCCGGAGCGGCTGGTGCATCTCCACCACGCCCTGGCCAAGGTGATCGCCGATCACCGGCCGGCCGAGGCGGCGGTGGAGGAGACCTTCGTCAGCCAGAACGCGGCTTCCACGCTGAAGCTGGGCATGGCCCGCGGCGTGGTGCGTGCTGGTGCCGGCGCTGGCCAGTTTGCCCGTGTCGGAATATCCGGCCAACCTGATCAAGAAATCCGTGGTCGGCGTCGGCCATGCCACCAAGGACCAGGTGCAGATGATGGTGCGGCGCCTGCTGCCGGGCTGTCGTCTTGAATTCGGCGGATTCGGCCGACGCGCTGGCCGTGGCGATCTGCCATGCCCACCATGCGGGCACGGCGCGTCGTATCGCCGCGGCGATGGCAGGAGGCCTGCGATGATCGCCAAGCTCACCGGCCTGGTCGACAATGCGGGCACCGACTCCGCCATCATCGACGTCAACGGCGTCGGCTATCTGGTGTTCTGCTCGGGCAAGACGCTGCATCGCCTGCCGGCGCGCGGGCAGCGTCGCCAGCCTGCTGATCGAGACCCATGTGCGCGAGGACCATATCCATCTCTACGGCTTCGCCGACGAGGCGGAGCGGGACTGGTTCCGCCTGCTGACCACGGTGCAGGGCGTCGGCGCCAGGCTGGCGCTGGCGATCCTGGGCGTGCACAGCCCCGGCGAACTGGCCCAGGCGATCGCCGCCCAGGACAAGGCGCAGCCTGACCCGCGCCAGCGGCGTCGGTCCGAAGCTGGCGAGTCGCATCCTGTCCGAACTGAAGGACAAGGTCGGGCGGCATCGCCCTCGGCGGCCTGGCCGCGCTGGCGCCGGAGGCGGAGCCCATCGGCCCGATGGCCGATGCGGTGTCGGCCCTGGTCAATCTCGGCTATCGCCGCACCGATGCGTTCGGCGCGGTCGCCCAGGCGGCAAGGCGGCTTGGCGGCACGCCGCCGCTTGAAGCGCTGATCCGCGCCGGCCTGAAGGAGCTCAGCGCATGACCGAGCGCCGCATGGTCAGCCCCGCCGCCGCCGGCGAAGACGCCGCCGAAGCCTCGATCCGGCCGCAGCGCCTGACGCGATTTCGTCGGCCAGCAGGCGGTGCGGGAGAACCTCGGCGTCTTTATCGCGGCCGCGCGGGCTCGTAGCGATGCGCTTGATCATGTGCTGCTGCATGGGCCGCCGGGCCTGGGCAAGACCACGATGGCGCAGATCATCGCCCGCGAGCTCGGCGTCGGATTCCGCATGACGTCGGGACCCGTCATCGCCCGCGCCGGCGACTTGGCGGCGCTGCTGACCAATCTCGAAACGCGGGACGTGCTGTTCATCGACGAGATCCACCGCCTCAATCCCGCCGTGGAGGAAATACTCTATCCCGCGATGGAGGATTTCCAGCTCGACCTCATCATCGGCGAAGGGCCGGCGGCGCGCTCGGTGCGCATCGACCTGCCGCGCTTCACGCTGATCGGCGCGACCACGCGCTCGGGACTGATCACCACGCCGTTGCGCGAACGCTTCGGCATTCCGCTGCGGCTGCAATTCTACACGGCGGAGGAATTGGAGCGCGTGGTGCTGCGCGGCGCCAAGGTGCTCGGACTCGACATCACCTCCAGCGGCGCCCAGGAAATCGCGCGGCGTTCCCGCGGCACGCCCCGCGTCGCCGGGCGCCTGCTGCGGCGGGTGCGGGATTTCGCCTCGGTCGCCGGCACGAAGAAAGTGGACGCCACCGCGGCCGATGCCGCGCTGAACCGGCTGGAGGTGGATGCCCAGGGCCTCGACGCCATGGACCGGCGCTTCCTCCGCTGCATCGCCGAGAATTACGAGGGCGGCCCCGTCGGCGTGGAGACTCTCGCAGCGGCGCTGTCGGAACAGCGCGACGCCATCGAGGAAGTCATCGAGCCCTATCTGATCCAGCAGGGCCTGCTGCAGCGCTCGCCGCGCGGCCGGTTGCTGACCGCCAACGGCTTCCGCTATCTCGGCCTCGCCATTAGCAAGCGGGCAGCCGAGCAGCTCGAGCTGTTGGGCGATGAAGCGGAGGGCGCGGCCGATGCGTAATCAATCATCGCGGTGCCCCCCTCACCCTAACCCTCTCCCCCCGCAAGCGGGTGGAGAGGGGACAAAGAAAAACCTGTCCCCTCGCCCCGTGAAACGGGGAGATGGTCAGGGTGAGGGGACTGCTCAAAATCCAACCCACATCTATCCGATCCGCGTCTACTACGAAGACACCGATGCCGGCGGCGTCGTCTACTACGCCAACTATCTGCGCTTCGCCGAGCGGGCGCGCACGGAGTTCATGCGCGAGGCCGGGGCCGATCACGCGGGCATGCTGCGGGACACCGGGCTCAGCTTCTTCGTGCGCCGTTGCGAGGTCGACTATCTGAAGCCCGCGCGGCTCGACGATCTGCTGCAGGTGGAAACGCAAATCACCAATGTCGGCGGCGCGTCGCTCGAGGCGCTGCAGACGGTCAAGCGCGACGGCGAGGATCTGGCGCGGTTGAAGGTCAAGCTCGCCTGCCTGAACCAGGCCGGCCGGCCGGCGCGGCTGCCGGAGCGGATCCACGAAGCGCTGCAGAATTTTTCCCATTCCCATTCTTCGTAACGGGGGCATCGATCAATAATGGCTACCGATTTTATCCAACTCGCCCAGAACGCCACCGGCACGGTGGAAGCGGTTCCCACCGAGCCGGTCACGGCTGTGCCGACCACGCCGCTCGACATCACGCAGATGCCGGGGACCGAGGCCGCCTACGATTTCAGCCTGGTCGGCCTGTTCTGGCAGGCGGATATCGTGGTGAAGGTGGTGATCGTCATGCTGATCCTCGCCTCGTTCTGGAGCTGGGCGATCATCTTCACCAAGATCATCCGCATGCGCAGCCTGCGCGGCCGCGCCAAACAGTTCGAGGAAAGTTTCTGGTCCGGCGGCTCGCTGGAAGAGCTGTTCGATCGCCTGGGCAACAAGCCGCCCGATCCGCTGTCCTCGATCTTCGTCGCGGCGATGCGTGAATGGCGCCGCTCGGCGGCAAAGGGTCTATTGACCACAACCGAGCTCAAGGCGGGCCTGAAGGAGCGCATCGAGCGGGTCATGGACATCACGCTCGGCCGCGAGATGGAGCAGCTCGAGCGCCATATGGGCTTCCTCGCCTCGGTCGGCTCCTCGGCGCCGTTCGTCGGCCTGTTCGGCACGGTCTGGGGCATCATGAACAGCTTCGCCTCCATCGCCGCCGCCAAGAACACCAGCCTCGCCGTGGTGGCGCCGGGTATCGCCGAAGCTCTGTTCGCTACGGCGCTCGGCCTGGTCGCCGCGATCCCCGCGGTGCTCGCCTATAACAAGCTGTCAGGCGATATCGGCCGCTATGGCTATCGGCTCGAAGCCTTCGCCGGCGAGTTCAACGCCATCCTGTCCCGCCAGCTGGAGGAGCGCCGCTAATGGCCGTCAGTCTCAATGCCGGCGGTGTCACGCACCGCTACAGCCGCCGCAGCCGCCAGGGCCGGATGTCCGAGATCAACGTGACGCCGCTGGTCGACGTCATGCTGGTGCTGCTGATCGTGTTCATGGTCACCGCGCCGCTGCTGAATTCCGGCGTTGAGCTCACGCTGCCGAAAAGCGAGGCGCCGCCGCTCAACCAGCCGGAAGAGCCGCTGGTGATCTCCGTCGACAAGACGGGCGCCATCTTCATCCAGGAAACGGCGGTGACGCTGGAAACCCTGGCGCCCCGCCTGCTGGCGATCACCGAGAACAAGCCGGACACCACCATCTATGTGCGCGGCGACCAGTCGATCAATTACGGCCGCATGATCGAGGTGATGGGCCTGCTCACGGGTTCCGGCTTCACCAAGCTTTCGCTGGTGACGGAGGCGGCCGACAAGCCGCCGGCGCCGGCCGGCGAGACCGAAGGCAACTGAGGCGCGTCGACCGACATGCGTGACGGCGTACTCCTTTCCGGCACCCTGCACATTGTCGTGCTGCTGTTGGTGCTGTTCGGACTCCCTTTCTTCTGGGAGCCGGAGGTCATGCGCATGACGGCGACGCCGATCACGGTCGTCACGTCGGATCAATTGACGGCACCGAAGGTGGCGCAGGAACGGCGGACGGACGTGCCGGAGGAGAAGCCGCCGGCCCCGGTGATCCCGCCGGCGCCGGTTGCGCCGACATTGCCGGAACCCGAAGTCATCCCGGAGCCGCCGGCGGTGACCGAGGAAACTCAGAACGAAATACCTCCGGTTGAAGCACCCAATCCGGAGCCGCAAGAAAGCGCCAATCCGCAGGAGGAAAACACGCCGGACCCGGTCATCGCCGAGCCGCCGCCGGAGCCGCCGCCGCCGGAACCCGTTCCCGTCCCGGTTCCTACGGAGCAGGTGGCTGAAGTGCAGGACGTGCCCATTCCGCCGCAGAAGCCGGAGCCGCCGAAAAAGACGGAAGTAAAAAAGAAGGACGAGAAAAAGCCCGTCAATGACGAGCAGGATATGAGCACCCTGGTCGACAAACTGGCCAAGGAACAGACCGCTGCAGTGCCGCCGCAGGAAGAAGCGCCCGCCGACGAGCCGCAGACCGAAGGTATTCCGCAACGGCTGCCTGCCGGCGAAGAAGACGCGCTGCGGAACTATATCAGGGGTTGCTGGTTTTCCGCAGGGGGCGGTGCATCGGCCACCGAACTGGTCGTGACCTTGGAAATCAAGCTCAACCCTGACGCAACGCTGCGCAACGTGGAGATTTCCGGCAAGGACCGGGGACGCATGGGCGATCCCGCGTTCAGATCGTTCGCGGAGAGCGCGAGACGGGCCGTCAACAAATGCGGTGCCGACGGGCAGCCCTTTCCGCTCAACCTGCAACGCGACTACGCGGTCTGGGGCTACATCCTGGCACGCTTCCGCGAGTCGGACTTCTACTAGGGGATGTAAACAGAAAGATGTCCTTTCCCCCAATCCACTCCAGCCTCCCGCGTGTTGCAGGAATCTGCGGCCTTTTGATTGCGGCGGAGACGCTGACCGCCTGCGAATCGAAGGCGCCAGCGTCAGAAACGATCGACGCGACGGCGCAAGAAGCTGAGCTAAAGAGTTTCTTGCGCAGTTGCTGGCGCCACGGCGGAGATACCACCGGCGATAACTTGGCCGTGACAATTGTCATGCAAATGAATCCGGACAGGACCCTGAAGAGCGCCGAGATTATTCCGGCTGACAGGGCGAAGATGGCGGATCGCGAGTACAAGCAGTTTGCCGACAGTGCGCTGCAAGCTGTGATGGAATGCGGAGAGGGTGGCCAAGAATTTCCAATCAATCGGGATCGGCCCTATTCCGAATGGAGCGAGATAGCGGCCCGCTTTCGTATGAATGACTTTAGGTAGGTTCCAGAATTCCGGTTTTAGTGAGGAGATGCAGCCCAATGAAAGTTCCAACCTCATTCGCTAAGCCGTTTGTGCTGTTGCTGATGCCGCTCATGCTCTGGGCATCGCAGGCGCAGGCGGTGATCGAGATCGATATCTCCGATCCCAACATCCAACCGCTGCCGATCGCGGTGACGGATTTCACCGGCGGTTCGGCCGAGGCCGGCGATCTCGGCGCGCAGATTTCCGCGGTCATTGCCGCCGATCTCGAGCGTTCCGGATTATTCCGGCCGATCGACCGCGCCGCTTTCATCCAGAATGCCGGCGATCTGCAGGGCGTGCCGCGTTTCGGCGATTGGCGCCTGATCAATGCCGATGCGCTGGTCAGCGGCGCCGTCACGCAACAGGCCGACGGGCGTCTGCGGGTCGAATTCCGCCTGTGGGACGTGCTGGCGGAGCAGCAGATGGCCGGCCTCGCGCTCACCGCGCCGGCCAGCAACTGGCGCCGCATCGCCCATCGCGTCGCCGATGCGATCTACAGCCGCATCACCGGCGAGGACGGCTATTTCGACTCCCGCCTCGTCTATGTATCGGAGACCGGCCCGGCGACCGCCCGCGTCAAGCGGCTGGCGATCATGGACCAGGACGGTTTCGGCCATAAGTTCCTGACCAACGGCAAGAACCTGGTGCTGACGCCGCGCTTCTCGCCCTCGACCCAGGAGATCACCTATCTCTCCTTCGTCAACAACAGGCCGCGGGTGCATCTGCTGAACCTGGAGACCGGCCAGCAGGAAGTGCTCGGCGATTTCCCGGGCATGACCTTCGCGCCGCGCTTCTCGCCTGACGGACGGCGCGTGGTCATGAGTCTGGCCGCCAGCGGCAACACCGAGATCTACACCATGGATCTCAGCACGCGCCGCACCTCGCGCCTGACCAACAGCCCGGGCATCGACACGTCGCCCAGCTTTTCGCCCGACGCCACGCGCATCGTTTTCAACTCCGACCGCGGCGGCTCGCAGCAGCTCTATGTCATGGGCGCCGATGGCGGCGGCGTGACGCGCATCAGCTTCGGCGACGGCCGTTACGGCACGCCGGTCTGGTCGCCGCGCGGCGATCTCGTCGCGTTCACCCGCATGGTCGGCGGCACGTTCTACATCGGCGTGATGCGGCCGGATGGCAGCGGCGAGCGCATGCTCACCAACGGCTACCTGGTCGAAGGCCCGACCTGGTCGCCGAACGGCCGAGTGATTTCCTTCTTCCGTCAGGATGGCGGCGGCGCTGCAACCCGCCTCTACACCATCGACCTGACGGGACGTAATGAGCGCCTCGTTGAGACGCCTCAGGACGGCTCCGATCCAGCCTGGTCGCCCTTGATTCCCTAGAGAAAGCGGTACTATGTTGCACGGGCGAACAGGCCAAGGGGAGCGTGGCGGCGGGTACGCGCAGCGCCAGCGTTTTTCTGTTGTTTAATCAAGCCCGGTCTGCGGGCTAGAGGTTCCTCCACAAAGGGGTAAGAGGTAGGCAAATGAAGTTAAAGATTGTGACTTTTATCGCGGCGGCCCTGCTGCTCTCGGGTTGCGCTTCGGACAAGGAGCCGTCGACCAGCGATTCCAGCAGCTCGGGCAGCGGCACGACAGCGGCTGCCGGTTCGGTCGAGGATTTTCAGGTTAACGTCGGCGATCGCGTCTTCTTCGATTACGACAGCTATGAGATCCGTGCCGATGCACAGGATACCTTGAACCGTCAGGCCGCGTGGCTCGGCCAGTATGGCAACTATGCCATCACCGTCGAAGGTCACTGCGACGAGCGCGGCACGCGCGAATACAACCTGGCGCTCGGCGAACGCCGCGCCAACGCGGTGCGCAACTATCTCGTGGCACAGGGCGTCGATCCGAACCGCATCCAGACCATCAGCTATGGCAAGGAGCGGCCGGAGATTGCCGACAGCAACGAGTCGGCATGGGCGCAAAATCGCCGCGGCGTGACGGTCCTGCAGTAAGGCCGGATCGTTTCCGACTGAGTTAAGACTGGCGGGCGCCGGTTCCCAAAGAGGGGCCGGCGCCCGTTAGCTTTTGGGGCTCGCGGCCGGGAGTTATTGAGGCCAAGCCCCATATCTGCCGATAGGGCCCCGATGCCGTCCGCTCCATGCCACAATTTCGCCGCCAAGTTCCGGCAATGGTTCCATCATAGGAACGGCTTGTCGGCGAAACTTTGGGGGCCTGGGCCGGTTTCTTTAGGACAAACAACTGGGCTGCAAACCATGATGAACCCGCGAAACCGCCGGGCATATTTCCATCCGGTAACTACTTTCGTCCTGTTGGGGGCATTGTTGCTGCCGGGCGCGGCCGCGGCGCAGAGCGCGACCGGCACCGTCGCGGCGCAGCAGGAATTGCGCATCCAGGAGCTGGAGTCGCAGATCAGCGCCCTGACCGGCCAGGTGGAGCAGCTCTCCTATCAAGTGCGCCAACTGACCGACAAGCTGGACCGCATGGCGTCGGATTTCGATTTCCGCCTGACCCAGCTCGAGGGCGGCGGCCAGGGCGACGGCGCCGGACCGGTCGCCGGCGCCAATAGCACGGGCGCGAGCCCGGACTATTCCGCCCCGGCTCCGGCGACAGCAGAGGCTCCCGCCCCGCCGCCCGTGACAGAGACCGCGCCCGCCACAGGCAGCGATGGCGTCGCTGCTTCAACTCCCGGCACCGGTCCGAAGGTCTTGGGAACGCTGACCCAGACGGAGTACGATGCTCAGGTTGCCGGGCAGCAGAATTCTGCCACCGCCGCCCAGCAGGCCATGGACGCAACGAATGCCCAGACCGGCGCGGACCAGACCGCGGCGGTCGCGCCATCAGAACTGCCGGGCGCCACCGCTGACGAGCAGTATCAGTACGCTTTCGGTCTCCTGCGCGAGAACAAGTACGACGAAGCCGAGAAGGCATTGCGCACCTTCATCAGTGAGAATCCCGAACATCAGTTGACCGGCAATGCCAATTACTGGCTCGGCGAAACCTACTATGTGCGCGGCGACTACAAGAATGCCGCCATCACCTTCGCCCAGGGCGTGAAAAACTATCCGCAGAGCGGCAAGGGACCGGACAACATGATGAAGCTGGGCATGGCGCTGGCGGCGATGGATCAAGTCAAGGATGCCTGCACCGCCTTTAGTGAAGTGGGCAAGCGCTACCCGCAGGCCTCCGACACCCTGAAGGACCGGGTGGTCAAGGAGCAGCAGCGCAACGGCTGCAAATAGCCAGCGGGCGCCCGCGGCCGCGCGTCCCTTGCGCGGCCTAGCGGCAGGCCCCACCCTGAACGGTGCCGGCGGATCGTCGGCGCCATAGTCATTCTCAGGGTTTCCCCGTTGCCGGATACGCCGCTGACCGATGACGAATTCGCCGCGCTGATGGACCGCCTGGGGCCCTTCGAAGCGCGGCCTCATATCGCCGTCGCCGTCTCAGGCGGCCGCGACAGCCTGTGTCTCGCACTACTGCTGCAGCGCTGGGCGCGCCGTCGCCGAGGCCAAATTACCGCCCTGACCGTCGATCATGGCTTGCGGCCGGACTCCGCCGCGGAGGCGCGGACCGTCGGGCGCTGGCTGCGGGCGCACAAGATCGGCCATAGCATTCTGACCTGGAACCGCCGCAACCAGCCGCTGCCGGGGAGCGGTCTCCAGGCGGCAGCGCGGGAAGCGCGTTACCGGCTGCTCTGCGGCCATTGCCGCGATCTCGGCATCCTGCATCTGACGCTGGGCCATCAGCGCGACGACCAGGCGGAAACGGTCCTGCTGCGCCTGGGCCGGGGCAGCGGGCCGGACGGTCTCGCCGGCATGGCTGCGGTGACCGAGCGGGACGGCATGCGCCTGCTGCGGCCGCTGCTGCCGGTGACCCGCGATCGGCTCGCCGCCACGCTGCGGGCCTGGGGGCAGAACTGGATCGACGACCCGACCAATGAGAACACGGCCCACACCCGCATCCGGCTGCGGCGGTTGCTGCCGTCCCTGGCCGAAGCAGGTGTGAGCGGAGCATTTCTGGCGGAAACCGCCGCGGCCCTTGGGGCATTGCGGGCTTCGATGGACGAGGCCGTGGCCGGCATCCTGGCGGCGGGGGTCGAAATCGATCCCGCCGGCTATCTCTGGCTTGACCCCTCGGCCCTCGTCGGCGCGCCTGCGGAGGTCGGCCGGCGGGTCCTGGCCCGTTGCCTGCTAGCCATCGGCGGCGGCGGCTATGCGCCACGCTCGGAGCGCCTCAACCGGCTCTATGACCAGATCGCCGGCGGCCCTCTGACGTCCGGAGCGACCTTGGCCGGCTGCCAGATCCGCGGCAAGAGCGGACGGTTGCTGATCTGCCGCGAACTGGCTGCGGCCGGTTCCGCCATCGCCCTCACCCCCGGCGCCTGCCAGATCTGGGATGGGCGCTTTACCGTCAAGTTGGCGCGCGGCCGGCGCGGGGTGGGCCATCTCGAGGCGGCCGCACTCGGTCCTGACGGCAATCGCAGCGTCCTGGCAGAGCGTCCGGACCTGCGCCATGGGCCTATTCCGGCGGCTGTACGGCCGGTCCTGCCGGCGATCTGGAGGGCCGGGAAGTCGCGGCGGGAACTCCTGGCGGTACCGCACCTTGATTATTGGGTCAGTAACCCACAAGTATCTGTATCGATTGAATTCGTTCCGCCCCAGGCGCTGGCACAATCAAGGTTTACAGTTGCTTAATGCCATCGCCGCATTATCTATATCGTGCAACAGGTTCTGCTTAAGCCCCGGGACCGCTATGCTGATCCGGGCTTGCCCGGGATGGGCATCCGAAAGGTGATCTCAACGTGAACAATCTCGGCCGCAATATCGCCGTCTGGGCCATTCTGATCATCCTGCTGTTCCTGCTGTTCAACATGTTCAGCGGCGACTCCTCGCGCAGCACGTCGGAACTGCCTTATGGCGATTTCGCCACCGAGGTCGACAACAACAACATCCAGAACGTCGTCATCCAAGGGCGCGAGGTCACCGGCTCGTTCAAGGACAACCGCAAGGACTTCAATACCCTGCTGCCGTTCGAGCCGACGGCCGACTACATCAAGACCCTCAAGGACCGCGGCGTGAACGTCGACGCGAAGCCGCTCGATAGCGGCAGCCCGCTGCCGACGCTGCTGATCACCTGGGCGCCGCTGTTCGTCATCCTCGGCGTCTGGATCTACCTGATGCGGCAGATGCAAGGCAGCGGCGGCAAGGCCATGGGCTTCGGCAAGTCGCGGGCGCGCCTGCTGACGGAAAAGACCGGCCGCGTCACCTTCGACGATGTCGCCGGCATCGAGGAGGCCAAGCAGGAACTGCAGGAGCTGGTGGACTTCCTGAAGGACCCGCAGAAATTCCAGCGCCTGGGCGGCAAGATTCCCAAGGGTTGTCTGCTGGTCGGCCCGCCGGGCACCGGCAAGACGCTTCTCGCCCGCGCCATCGCCGGCGAAGCGAACGTGCCGTTCTTCACCATCTCCGGCTCTGACTTCGTGGAGATGTTCGTCGGCGTCGGCGCCAGCCGCGTGCGCGACATGTTCGAGCAGGGCAAGAAGAATGCGCCCTGCATCATCTTCATCGATGAAATCGACGCGGTCGGCCGCCATCGCGGCGCCGGACTCGGCGGCGGCAATGACGAGCGTGAGCAGACCCTGAACCAGTTGCTGGTGGAGATGGACGGCTTCGAGACCAACGAAGGCGTCATCCTGATCGCCGCCACCAACCGGCCCGACGTGCTGGACCCGGCGCTGCTGCGCCCCGGCCGTTTCGACCGCCAGGTGGTGGTGCCCAATCCCGATATCGCCGGCCGCGAGCAGATCCTGCGCGTGCATATGCGGAAGGTGCCGCTGGCGCCCGATGTGGAGCCGCGGACCATCGCCCGCGGCACGCCCGGATTCTCCGGCGCCGATCTGGCCAATCTGGTGAATGAAGCGGCGCTGATGGCCGCGCGCCGCGGCCGCCGCGTCGTCACCATGGCGGAATTCGAAAGCGCCAAGGACAAGGTGATGATGGGCACCGAGCGCCGCTCGATGGTGATGAGCGAAGACGAGAAGAAGCTCACCGCCTATCATGAGGCCGGCCATGCCCTGGTGGGCCTGCATATGCCCAAGCACGATCCCCTGCATAAGGTGACGATCATCCCGCGCGGCCGCGCCCTCGGCGTGACCATGTCGCTGCCGGAGCGCGATCGCTACAGCATGTCGAAGATCGAGATGAAGTCGCGGCTGGCCAGCATGTTCGGCGGCCGCGTTGCCGAGGAGCTGATCTTCGGCGACGAGAATGTCACCAGCGGCGCTTCCAACGACATCATGCAGGCGACCAATCTCGCCCGCGCCATGGTGACGGAGTGGGGCATGTCCGACAAGCTCGGGCCGCTGCGCTATGCCAGCAATGAGGAAGAGGTTTTCCTCGGCCATTCGGTCACCCGCCGCATCAATGTGTCGGGCGCGACCGCGAAGATCATCGACGAGGAGATCCGCCGCCTGATCGACGAGGCCGAAACCACGGCGCGGCGCATCCTCACCGAGAAGCTGGACGACCTGCACAAGGTGGCGAACGCCTTGCTCGAATATGAAACGCTCTCGGGCGATGAGGTGAAGGCGCTGATGCGCGGCGAGCAGATCAATCGCCCCGACGACACGCCGACGGCGACACGGCCGCGGTCTTCCGTGCCCAGCAGCGGAACGCCCGCCCACAGCGGACGGCCCGGCCCGACCGGTCTCGAGCCGGAGCCGCAGCCCGGCAGCTGACGGCCGCTGCATCGATCATCGGAAAAGCCCCGCATCAGCGGGGCTTTTTTGTTGGCTGATCCGCGCCGCGGCTTTGTATAACGAACTGCGCTGAAACCATAGGCCTCAACCGCGGAGATCCAATCTGCACCACACGCCCCTCATCGCCACGATCGTCGTCGGCATCGTGCTGGCCTTCATCTTCGGCGCGATCGCCCATCGGCTGAAGCATGTCGCCGCTGGTGGGCTATCTGCTGGCAGGCGTGGTGGTCGGTCCGTATACGCCGGGCTTCGTCGCCGATCAGCCGCTGGCGGCGGAGCTGGCCGAGATCGGCGTCATCCTGCTGATGTTCGGCGTCGGCATGCATTTCTCGCTGAAGGATCTGCTGTCGGTGAGGGCGATCGCCATTCCCGGCGCGATCGCGCAGATCGCCGTCGCGACGCTGCTCGGCCTGGGCCTGGCCTGGGCGCTCGGCTGGTCGCTGGGCGCGGGCCTGGTGTTCGGCCTGGCGCTGTCGGTGGCCAGCACCGTGGTGCTGCTGCGCGCGCTGCAGGACCGCCAGCTGATCGAGACCGAGCGCGGCCGCATCGCCGTCGGCTGGCTGATCGTCGAGGACCTGGCGATGGTGCTGGCGCTCGTGCTGCTGCCGGCGCTGGCCGGCGCTGCTCGATGGCAGCGCCGAGGCGGCCGCCGAATCGCTCAGCGCCTCCGATGTCGTCCTGGCGCTGGCGATCACGCTCGGCAAGGTCGCGGCATTCGTCGCTGCTGATGCTGGTGGTCGGCCGCCGGGTGATCCCCTGGATCCTGCACTACGTCGCCCATACCGGATCGCGCGAGCTGTTCCGGCTTGCGGTGCTGGCGATCGGGCTCGGCGTCGCCTATGGCGCGGCGCAGCTCTTCGACGTTTCCTTCGCCCTCGGCGCCTTCTTCGCCGGCATGGTGCTGGCCGAGTCCGAGCTTAGCCATCGGGCGGCGGAGGAGTCGCTGCCGCTGCGCGACGCCTTCGCCGTGCTGTTCTTCGTCTCCGTCGGCATGCTGTTCGATCCCGCTGATCCTGCTGCAGGAGCCGCTTGCCGGTGCTGGCGGTTCTGGCGATCATCCTGATCGGCAAGTCGGTCGCTGCCTTCGCTATCGTCATCGCCTTTCGCCATCCGGTGGGTACGGCGTTGATGATCGCCGCGAGCCTGGCGCAGATCGGCGAGTTCTCCTTCATCCTGGCCAATCTCGGCGTCGATCTCGGACTGCTGCCGGAACGGGGCCGCGATCTCATTCTCGCCGGCGCCATCCTGTCGATCCTGGTCAATCCGGCGATCTTCGCCGCCATCGGCCGGTTCAAGATCGCCGCAGCGCTCGCCCCCGCCGTTGGCTCGCCCGAAGGTGAATCCGCCGCCGTGACCGGGATTTCGCCCACCGCCTTGACCGGCCACGCCGTCATCATCGGTTATGGCCGTGTCGGCGGCCGGCTCGGCGAGACGCTGCGCAGCAAAGGCCACACGGTGCTGGCCATCGAGGACAACGGCGACATCGCCGCCCGGCTCCGCGGCGGCGGCGTCGAGGTGATCGCCGGCAACGCCGCCGCGCCGGAGATTCTCGACGCCGCCAACCTGCCGCAAGCGCGCTGGTGCTTCGTCGCCGTGCCCAACGCCTTCGAAGCCGGCCAGATCATCGAGCAGGCGCGGGCGCTCAATCCGCAACTGCCCATCATCGCCCGCGCGCATTTCGATGCCGAGGTGGAGCATCTGCAGCGCCTGGGCGCCACTGTCACCATCATGGGCGAGAACGAGATCGCCCGGGCCATGGCCGAACATGCCGTCTGAATTCTATCTCAAGCCGCTGGGAATGCTGCCGGGCGAACCGGCGCGCCAGGCCGTGGCCAGTGGCATCGCGCGCAGATTGGCGGGCGGACCCCTGGCGTTCACCGCCGTCGATCTGATACGGCGCGGGTCCGAGGATCAGCGCGAAGCGGCTCTGCTGGATATCAGCAGCTTGCAATCCTGCAATCTGCGCACGGAAGATCCCGTGCTTTCTGCTGCACTCGAGACGGCGCTCGATGCCGTCGCAGCACCCCGCGCGGATTTCACGGGCTTGCCGCTGGACCGCCCGCGGCTGATGGGCGTGGTGAATGTCACGCCCGATAGTTTCTCCGACGGCGGCCGCTATCACGACGGCGCCGCCGCCATCGCCCATGGCCGCGCCCTGATGCAGGCAGGCGCCGATATCCTGGACATCGGCGGCGAGTTCCACGCGCCCGGGTGCTGCACCGGTGACGATCGATGAAGAGCTGTCGCGGGTGCTGCCGGTGATCGCGGCGCTTGCCAAGGATGGCGCGGTGGTCTCCATCGATACGCGCCACGCCCTGGTGATGCGCCGCGCCGTCGATGCGGGCGCACGCATCATCAATGACGTGACAGCGTTGGCAGGCGATCCCGACAGCATGAAGGCGGCGGCAGAGAGCGGTGCGGGGATCGTGCTCATGCATATGCAGGGCGAGCCGCGCACCATGCAGAAGGATCCGCAATACCGCGATGCGCCGCTGGATATCTATGATTACTTCGAGGCACGCCTCGATGCCTGCGCGGCCGCCGGCATCGCACGCGGCCGGGTGGTTCTCGATCCCGGCATCGGCTTCGGCAAGAACGACCGGCACAACATCGCGCTGCTCGATGATCTGGCGCTGCTGCATGGACTCGGCTGCGGCCTTCTGCTCGGCGTCTCGCGCAAGAGTTTCATCGGCCGCCTCAGCCGCGGCGAAGATGCCGAGCATCGCTTGCCCGGCACGATTGCGGCGACTCTCGCCGGGCTGGATCGCGGCGCGCAGATTCATCGCGTGCATGATGTCGCGGAGGCCGCGCAGGCGCTGGCAATCTGGCGCGCCATCGCCGGTTGTTAAGCATGTTCTCCTCACCCAATGGTTGCACCATCAGTCGCCGCGCGGGTAGGTTAGGCGCGAAGTGCGGGGGTCAGGGGGCTCGGCGTGGAAGAGTATACGGGCTATGTTACGCCCAGCGAGCCATCGGCTCCTGGTCTGCGGCAGCTGTTGGAATACTGGCAGTCAAAGTGCTGTAACGGTCGACTGCCGGCGCGGGCCGACATCGATCCGGCCGATCTCTCGTTCATCCTGCCGAATCTCTTTCTGATGGATGTTAACATGCGTGAAGAGCCGCGCAGCCGCTTCCGCTTCCGGCTGTTCGGCACAGAGCTGGCGCGCGTTCACGGCCGCGACCGCACGGGAAAGACTTTCCACGAAACATTGGAGGAGGAACCGGCCGACGGATCGGTGGCCTGGGCGACGCGGCTGGTCAACGAGCGCATCCCGCTCTTTGTCGCCGGCCGCGTGCGTTACCTGCGCAAGGAGTGGCTGAAGTTCGAGAATGCCATGCTGCCGCTGCAGAACGAGGCCGGCGAGGTCTGCATGATCCTCGGCGCGACAATCTACACCTATCCGTCGGCTAGCAGCGGTGTGCAGAACTAGGCATCGAACAAATCATCCGGTAGTCCGGTTTCCCGCTTTCTATTGTTCCAGGATCCTGTTGATCTCCGCAAACGGCACGGCGTTGCGGGCGAAGGTGAAGGTGCCGCGCTCGGCGATTTCGCGCGCGGCCCGCAGAAAGGCGCCATAGGCGGCGCGGGCCATGGCCGAACCGACGGAGATGCGCTTCACGCCCAGGGCGGCCAGCTCAGCCACGGAGAAATCGGCGCCCGACAATCCCATCACCACATTCACCGGCTTCGGCGCGACGGCTTTGACCACCGCGGCGATGTCTTCCTTTGTGCGCAGACCGGGCGCGTACAGCACGTCGGCGCCAACTTCGGCGAACGCCTGCAGCCGCCGGATCGTGTCGTCGAGATCGGGCCGGCCGTTGAGATAATTCTCGGCCCGCGCCGTGAGCATGAACGGGAAGGGCAGCGCCCGGGCTGCGGCAACCGCGGCCTTTACGCGGGCCACCGCCAGATCGAAGGGATAGATCGGCTCCGCCGCACGCCCGGTCGCGTCTTCGATCGAGCCGCCGACAAGCCCGGCGCCGGCGACAAGCCGGATGGTCTCCGCGCAGATTTCCGGCGCATCGCCAAAGCCGTGCTGCAGGTCCGCCGACACCGGGAGTTCGGTCGCCCCGACGATCATGCGCAGATGATCGAGCGTCTCTTCGCGGCCGACGACGCCGATGTCGTCGGCGCGCCCGAGCGAGAACGAGAAGCCGGCGCTGGTCGTCGCCAGCGCCTTGAAGCCGAAGGTGGCCAGCATGCGCGTGCTGCCGATGTCCCAGGGGTTCGGAACGACGAAGGCGCCGGGCTGTTCGTGGAGAGTCTTGAAGGCGGCTGCTTTCGCCGATTGGCTGATCATCGGCCTACTCCTCCACGCCCGCCTTGCGCAGACTCTCCAGCAGATGCTCGAGCCCCTCCGCGTGACGGTAGGGCTCCTGCCGCGCATAGACCATCAACGACCGGGTGGGCATCTGCTCGTTGAAGCGGGCCACCTGCTGCCGAGCCTCATCGAGGCGGTTCAACTGCGCCAGGCTGGCGGTCATGTACATCATCTCCCAGATTGCCGGATTGACGAAATTCCGGCCGAGCTGGATCACGGCTTCGGCGTAGCTGCGACTGCAGAACAGCGCCATGCCATAGGCCGAGACATACCAGTCCGGGTGGTTGGGGTTGATCTGCAGGCCGCGCTGCACCCACTCCAAGGCCTGATCCGCATGGCCCTCATAGGCGAGCTGCCAGGCCTTGGTCACGATCGTGTGGGAGTCGTTCGGGTTGAGCGTGAGCGCGCGCTCGAACTGCAGCGCCGCCTCGTCGAACTCCTTGCGATACAAGCAGACATAGCCGAGCACCCGGTGGCATTGCCCATCGGTCGGATCCAGCATTGCGCCGCGCTTCGCGAGGACCAGGGCCCGCTCCTTCGCCGCCGCAGTGAGATTGCGCTCCCATTCCCGCATCTCCAGCTCCGCCAGCCAGGTATGGGCGATCGCCAGTTCCGGATCCGCCTTGATGGCGCGCTCGAACATCTCGCGCACCTTCGGCTCTTCGCTGCGGTCGAAGGTCTGCTTGTACTCGATGCCGCGCAGGAGATAGTCATAGACGGACATGCCATCCGGCCGCTTGCGCCGCGCCGATCGGGCGACGGCGACGGAGATCTGGCCGGGCAGGGCGGCGACGATCATGCGCACGACGTCGTCCTGCACGGCAAAGACATCCTCGATCTTGCGGTCATAGCGTTCGGCCCACAGATTGTTCCCGGTCTCCGCTTCGATGAGCTGGACCGAAATCCGCAGCTGCGGACCGGAGCGCCGGATGCTGCCTTCCACCACATAATGCACGCCCAGTTCACGCCCGACCTGGCGCATATCCACCGACTTTCCGCGATAGCGGAAGGAGGAATTGCGGGAAATGACATGCAGCTCGCGGAAGCGCGACAGCTCGCGGATGATGTCCTCGGTGACACCGTCGCTGAAGTAGGCCTGCTCGGAATCGCCGCTGAGATTCTCGAACGGCAACACGGCGATCGCCGGCCGGTTCGGCAGGGGCGGATATTGCCGCGTCGTCGGCGGAACGGCGGTAGGCACCGCGCCGCCGCCGATGCGGATGCGGTAGACCTGCTGGGCCTCGGCGCCGCTCTTGAATTGATGGGCGCCCAGGTCCTCCACTTGAACGGTGGCCTTGCCGCGGAGATAGCGCAGGACCGCGGCGGTGATATAGACATCGCCGGGAGTCGCCATCTCCTCCAGGCGCCGCGCCAGATTGACGTCGTCGCCATAGACGTCCTCCGGCTCGATGATGATGTCGCCGGCGTTGATGCCCATGCGATAGGGCATGCGCCGCTCCGGCGGCAGGGCGGCCAACCGTTCCTTCATCTGCTGCTGCATGGCGGTGGCGCATTCGACCGCCTGAACCGCGCTGTCGAAACGGGCGAGAAATCCGTCGCCGGTCGTTTTGACCACATGGCCGCTGTGAGAGCCGATGAGCGGCTTGAAGACCGAGTCCATGTCCGACATGAACTGCCGATGGGTGCGCGTCTCGTCGTCGGTCATGCGCAAGCTGTAGCCGACCGCATCCGCGATCAGTACAGCCGCTAGCCGCCGTACGACTACTCGCTCCGACACTGGCCCCTCGTCGAACCATTCATGTGAGAAAAAGAAGCCTAGCATGGCAAAAATCTGCCTGCCATGGCAGCCGGGGATTTATGTAGCCATTTCAGGATGTTCGCGCCACCCCTCCCATTTAGGGGGAGAATGGTTCAACCATCTGATGATTGGTCGGCGGTGAGCCTTACTGTTGCCGCCAACTTCCCATAATTTTTCTTATTGTATCGCTACTCTTGCCCGCGTTAGCTGCAGAATCCGGGACAAGCGATCCGGGCCGCGAGGACATATCTGGCGGCCAGTTTTACCCCGGCCGAATCCAATGTAGGTTCTTGGTCATGTCATCAGGGCCATCTGAGAAGCCCGTCCGCAGGCTGTTCGGTACCGACGGTATCCGCGGTACGGCCAATAGCGACCCCATCACGGCCGACATTGCGCTGCAGCTGGCCCTGGCCGCCGGCGCCCATTTCACCCGCGGCAGCTATCGGCATCGGGTGGTGATCGGCAAGGATACGCGCCTTTCCTGCTATATGCTGGAATACGCCCTGACAGCGGGGTTCCTGGCCGGCGGCATGGATGTGATGCTCACCGGCCCGCTGCCGACGCCGGCCGTGGCCATGCTGGCGCGCAGCATGCGCGCCGATCTCGGCGTCATGATTTCCGCCTCCCACAATCCATTTCAGGACAACGGCATCAAGCTGTTCGGGCCTGATGGCTTCAAGCTATCGGATGACGTCGAAGCCGAGATCGAGGCCCGCATGGCCATCGACAATGGCGGCGAGGGGCGTGAGTTGCCTCAGGGAAACCACCTCGGCCGCGCCAAGCGGATCGACGATGCACCAGGCCGCTACATCGAATTCGTGAAGAACACTTTCCCGAAGGGCGCCACGCTCGAGGGCCTGAAGATCGTCATCGATTGCGCCAACGGCGCCGCCTACAAGGTGGCGCCGACGGTCCTGGCGGAACTCGGCGCCCAGGTGATTCCGGTCGCCGTCGAACCCGATGGCACCAACATCAACCGCGACTGCGGCGCCACCGCCACCGCGATGATGCGCGAGCAGGTGATCGTGCATGGCGCCCATCTGGGCCTGGCCCTCGACGGCGATGCCGATCGGCTGATCGTCGCCGACGAGCATGGCGAGATCATCGATGGCGACCAGCTCATGGCCCTCATCGCTCGCTCCTGGTCCCGCGACGGCCGGCTCCAGGGCGGCGGCGTGGTGGCCACCGTCATGTCCAATCTGGGCCTGGAGCGGTTCGTGCAATCGCTCGGCCAGACCCTGGTGCGCACGCCCGTTGGCGACCGCTACGTCGTCGAGCGCATGCGCGCCGGCGGCTTCAATCTCGGCGGCGAGCAGTCGGGCCACATCGTCCTCGGCGACTACAGCAGCACCGGCGACGGGCTGATCGCCGCGCTGCAGACCCTGGCCGTGCTGGTGGAGGCAGGAAAGCCGATGAGCGAAGTCGGCCGCGTCTTCGAGCCGCTGCCGCAACGGCTGGTCAGCCTGCGCTTCGCCGGCGGTCAGCCGCTGAACGACGAGGATGTGCAGGCCGCCATTAGAAAGGGCGAAAAAGCTCTCGGCCTGCAGGGCCGCCTGCTGGTGCGCAAGTCGGGCACCGAGCCGGTGATCCGGGTGATGGCGGAAGGCGAGGACGCCCTGCTGGTTGGGCGCGTCGTCGACGATATCGCCGCGGCGATCAAGCGCAAGGCGGGCTAGGCCGACTCTCTAGACCACCGCGAGCGCCGGCGCGGGGCCGTTGCGCAGGAGATCCACCACCACATCCAGCGCCCGATCCAGATCGGCGACCGAGCGCGCGGCGCAGGTGCAGATGCGGATCGCATCCGGCACCGGCTGGGTCGTGGCGAACACATCGGCCGGCTTCAGCAGCACGCCGCGCGCCTTGGCCTCATTGGCGAAATCGGTGCCGTGCCAGGGCGCGGGCAGATTGAGCCAGCCATGGAAGGCGGTGTCGGTCGCAGTGTAGCTGAATCCCGTCAGCTTCTGCCGCACCAGGCGCTGGCGCACGACGCCCTCGGCGCGGTGGCGGCAGGCCAGATCCTTCGCCGCACCGCTCTCGATCATCATCGTCGACACCTCGGCCATCAGCGGCGGCGCCATCCAGATGGTGTGGCGGATGCCGTCGGCAATCGCCGCCCGCGACGGCCCGGCGATGTAGCCGATCCGCAGCCCCGGCGCCGAAGTCTTCGACATGCTGATGATGTAGTAGCTGATGTCGGGCGCGTAGCTGGTCAGCGGCGGCGGTCCCTCCGGCACCAGGAAGCCGTAGATGTCGTCCTCGACGATGGCGACGTTGTAATGCTGCGCGATCTGCGCGATTCGCCGCCTGCGGTTTTCGCTCATGGTGGCGGTGGTGGGATTCTGCAGCGTCGGTGTGCAATACACCGCCTTCGGCTGATGCTGCCGGCAGGCCTGCTCGAAGGCCTCGGGGATCAGGCCTTCATTGTCGATCGCCACGCCCTTGAGATTGAGCCGCATGGTGGTCGCCAGCGCCTTCATGCCGGGATAGGTCAGTGTCTCCGTCAGCACCCAATCGCCGGGCGAGGCCAGCGCGCCGAGCACGACGGACATCGCATGCTGGCCGCCGGCCGTGACGACCACGCGCTCGGGATCCACCGTGAAATCCGGCCGCGACATGAAGGCAGGCGCCGGCCGCGCGATGCCGGGCGATTCCGCAATGGGGCTGGTACTCAAGCAGGCGCGGCAGGCTGTTGCTGCCGGCGAGGCTTTGCAGCGCCGCGGCAATCATCGGCGCCGCCTCGCTCGAGGGCGGGAAGTTGAGGCTCAGATCGATAGGCCCGCCGCCCGTGGCGTCCGGCTCGGGAATCGACATGCCGCGCATGGTGAAGCCGGGCGGCCGCACATAGGTACCCCGTCCCACCTCGCCGCTGACCAGGCCGCGGCGCTCCGCTTCCTGGTAGGCGCGGGTCACTGTGCCCACGGTGACACCCAGGCGATAGGCGAGATCCCGGTGGGTCGGCAGTTTGCGGCCCTGCTCCAGCTTGCCTTCGGCGATGTCGGACGCCAGCGCATCGACGATCGCGAGATAGCGGGCGCGCGATGAGCTGGCGATATCGGGTACCCAAATTGTCATGGGTACAATGTTTATGTTGACCCTGATTGTATGTCAAGTGATGATGACAATCGGAAACAATATTGGATTTAGGAGATATTGTATGCACACAATATCGAGAACACCTACCGGACTGAAGAGCGGATTGAGTTGGTACAAAGAACTGTATCTGCGCCTGATCAAGGCAGCGGACTCGTTCCTGATCTGGTACGATCGCTCCCGCGAGCGTCAGGCTCTGCTCTCGATGGACGACCATATGCTGCGCGACATTGGCCTCTCCCGGGCCGATATCTGGGGCGAGGCGCGCAAGCCGTTCTGGCAGGAGTAGATCCGTGGACGTCGTGCAGGATGTTCGTCCTATGGGGGGCCAGTTGGACGTACCGATCTATCAGGTCGATGCCTTCGCCGGGCGTCTCTTCGCCGGCAATCCCGCGGCCGTCTGTCCGCTGGAGAAGTGGCTGCCTGACCAGATGATGCAGGCCATCGCTGCCGAGAACAATCTCTCGGAGACGGCCTTCTTTGTCCGCCATGGCGACGACTATGAACTGCGCTGGTTCACGCCGACGGTCGAGATCGATCTCTGCGGTCATGCCACGCTGGCGTCCGGCTTCGTCATCATGACCAAGCTGTCGCCGCAGAAGACGTCGGCCCGCTTTCACACCAAGAGCGGCATCCTCAATGTTACCCGCGATGGCCCGCGCTTTGCCCTCGACCTGCCCTCGAACCCGCCGAAGCCGGTGGAGATGCCGGCGAAGTTTCTCGCCGCTCTCGGCAAACCGCCGAAGCAGGTGCTGGCGGCAAAGATGTACATGGTCGTGTATGACACGGCCGAAGAGGTGGCGGCGCTCGCACCCGATCTCGCCGTGCTCAAGGACGCCGACAGGGACGGCATCATCGCCACCGCGCCGGGGCCGGCCAGCGGCCCGAATGCCTGCGATTTCGTCTCCCGCTATTTCGCGCCCCATGCCGGCATTCCCGAGGATCCGGTGACCGGCTCGGCCCATTGCACGCTGGTGCCCTATTGGGCGCACCGATTGAGCAAGACCAAGCTCCATGCGCGGCAGATCTCCGCGCGCGGCGGCGAACTGTTCTGCGAGGATCAGGGCCGCCGCGTCATCCTGGCCGGCAATGCGGTGCTTTATCTCGAGGGCCGCATCCGTGTCTGATGCGCCGGCCGCGGCGCGCATCGAAATCCTGCCGGCGCGCAGCGCGGACGAGATCGCCACGGTGAAAACCCTTTTCAGGGAATACGCCGGTTCTCTGGGCGTCAGCCTCTGCTTTCAGGGCTTCGACCAGGAGCTCGCGGAAATGCCCGGCGCCTATGCGGCCCCGGCGGGACGCTTGTTTCTCGTCAATGTGAATGGACAGCCGGCCGGCTGCGTCGGGCTGCGTCCGCTCGATTCCGGCGATGACCGCTGCGAAATGAAGCGGCTCTATCTGCGCCCCATCTGCCGTGGCCTCGGATTGGGCCGCCGTCTCGCCGAGTTGATCATCGCGGAGGCGCGGACCATCGGCTATCGAAAGCTGGTGCTGGATACGCTCGCCGACATGAAGGCGGCGCGGGCGCTCTACGCCGATCTCGGCTTCCGCGAGATTCCCGCCTACTACGACAATCCGCTGCCGGGCGTTCTCTACGCGGAGCTCGATCTCAGGCCCTAGATGCAAAGAGGCCCCGGGGCGCGGTCCCGGAGCCTCTCCACGTTAAGGAATGACGATGGGAACGTCAGACCTTATGGCAGCAGCACGTGATCGACGACATGGATGACGCCATTGCTCTGATAGACGTCGGCTTGCGTCACCACGGCCTTGCCGCCCTTGGCGTCGGTGATCACCACCTTGCCGTTCTCGATGCTGGCGGTCAGCGTCTCGCCGGCCACGGTCTTGATCGGATGCATGCCGCCATCCTTCTTGATCATGCCGGTGAGAGCGGCCGCATCGGCCTTCACGGCAACGACGTGATAGGTCAGCACCTTCGTCAGATCGCCCTTGTTCTCGGGCTTCAGCAGCGTGTCGACCGTGCCGGCCGGCAGCGCCGCGAACGCTTCGTTGGTCGGGGCGAAGACGGTGAACGGGCCGGGGCCCTTCAGTGTCTCCACCAGGCCCGCCGCCTTCACCGCGGCGACCAGGGTGGTGTGGTCCTTGGAGTTGACGGCGTTGTCGATGATATCCTTCGACGGATACATCGGCGCGCCGCCGACCATGACGGTCATTTCCGCCGACGCGAATGTCGCGGCGGAGAGGGCGATGGCCGTGGCGGCGGCGATTGATGCGAGCTTCCTCATAGGTTTGTTCTCCAACATTGGTTGCGTTGATACGACCGGTGCGGAAGGACCGATTGCCATGGGCGCTGCGAGTTCGCCCGGGGGTTACGGTCCGGACTCCTGTTACGGGCGACGGCCGGGCAGGGATGCAGCGGTCGTGAAGAATCTTTTGCCATCGGGAGAAAACAGGACCGGCATTGATGGGCAGTTGTGAAACCTACGCAGTGAGAGTTGCGGATCCCGGCGATAACGAATCCGTGAGTGACTTGCTGTCGGCAAGCTATCCAGTGCTCCTGGCGCAGGATTACGATCCGCGTCTGTTGTCTGCGGCGCTGCCGTTGATGACCAGCGCGAACCCGCGTCTGCTCGCCTCCGGCACCTTCCACGTCGCGGTAACCGGCAGCGGCGCGATCATCGGCTGCGGCGGTTGGACGGCGGAAGCGCCGGGCGGTGGAGAGGGCAAGCCCGGCGTCGGCCATATCCGCCACTTTGCCGTTCATCCGGATTGGACGCGCCGGGGGGTCGGCTTGGCATTGTTGAATCGCTGCATCGAGGAAGCGCAGTCTCGCAATGTCGAGACGCTTGAGTGCTTCTCCACTCTGACCGCCGAGTCCTTCTATCGTTCGGCAGGGTTTGTGGCTGTAGGCGCCATTGCCATTCAACTGTCGCCGGCTGTCGCGTTCCCCGGCCTGCTCATGCGGCGATCGTTGGAGTAGTTGGCAAAATCGGCATGCATTCCGTTGACGCACCGCAACATAATCCATAGGATGCGGCGCTTTTTGTCGAAGTCGCGACAGTGAAAGACCGTTTCCGGCAATGAAACCCAGCGCCCGTCCGCGTAATCCCTGCTTTTCCTCTGGCCCCTGCGCGAAGCGGCCGGGCTGGTCGCTGGCGGCGCTTGAAAAGGCCGTGCTCGGCCGCTCGCACCGCTCGAAGGAAGGCCGGGCCAGGCTGGCCGAGGTGATCGAGCGCAGCCGGCGCGTGTTGAAAATGCCAGCCGACTACAAGCTCGGCATCGTGCCGGCCTCCGATACCGGCGCGGTGGAGCTGGCGCTCTGGTCCCTGCTCGGCCCGCGCGGCGTCGACATCTTCGCCTGGGAAGCCTTCGGCAAGACCTGGGTCGGCGATGTGGTGCAGCAGCTGCGCCTCAAGGACGTACGCACATTCGAGGCCGACTATGGCGCGCTGCCGGACCTGAAGCAGGCCGGCCGCGACCGCGATATCGTCTTCACCTGGAACGGCACCACCTCGGGCGTGCGCGTGCCCAACGGCGCCTGGATCCCCGCCGACCGCGAAGGGCTCAGCATCTGCGACGCCACCTCGGCCGCCTTCGCCATGCCGCTGCCCTGGGACAAGCTCGATGTCGTCACCTGGTCCTGGCAGAAGGTGCTCGGCGGCGAGGCGGCCCACGGCATGATCGCGCTCAGCCCGCGCGCGGTGGCGCGGCTCGAATCCCACAAGCCGTCCTGGCCGCTGCCGAAGATCTTCCAGCTCACCAAGGGCGGCAAGCTGATCGACGGCATTTTCAAGGGCGACACCATCAACACGCCGTCGATGCTCGCAACCGAAGACGCGATCGACGGGCTGCGCTGGGCGGAGTCCATCGGCGGCCTGGATGCGCTGATCGCCCGCAGCAATGCAAATCTCATCGCCATCGCCGCCTGGGTGGACAAGACGCCCTGGGTGGATTTCCTCGCCCGCGATGCGGCGACGCGTTCGTCGACCTCGGTCTGCCTGAAACTCGCCGATCCCGCCTTCGCCAAGCTGGACAATGCCGGAGCACTCAAGCTCATCGACAAGATGACAGGCTTGCTGGAAGCGGAAGGCGTCGCCTATGACATCGCCTCCTACCGCGATGCGCCGCCGGGTCTGCGCATCTGGGCGGGAGCGACGGTGGAGCGCGCCGATCTGGAGGCGCTGTTCCCCTGGCTCGAATGGGCCTATGGCGAAATCAAGGTTCCGGCGTAAGGAGTGACCATGCCCAGCGTCCTGATCGCCGACGAATTGAGCCCGCGCGCTCTCGAGATCTTCGGGGAACGCGGCATCGCCACGGAAGTGCGCGTCGGCCTGAAGCCGCCGGAACTGGCGGCCGCGCTCAACGGCCATGCTGGCCTCGCGGTGCGCTCCGGCGCCAAGGTCACCAGGGATGTGCTGGCTGCCGCCAAGGATCTGAAGGTCGTCGGCCGCGCTGGCATCGGCGTCGACAATATCGACGTGCCCGCCGCCACCCAGCGCGGCATCGTCGTGATGAACACGCCCCACGGCAATTCCATCACCACGGCCGAGCATGCCATCGCCCTGATGATGGCGCTGGCGCGCCAGATCCCCGCCGCCGACAAATCCACCCATGCCGGCAAGTGGGAGAAATCGCGCTTCATGGGCGTGGAGCTCTCCGGCAAGACGCTGGGCGTCGTCGGCTGCGGCAATATCGGCGCCATCGTCGCCGACCGCGCCCATGGCCTGAAGATGCGCGTGCTGGCCTTCGATCCCTATCTGTCGGAGGAGCGCGCCTGCGATCTCGGCGTGCAGAAGGTGGAGCTGGACGATCTCCTGGCCCGCGCCGATTTCATCACCCTGCATACGCCGCTCACCGACTCGACGCGGCATATCATCGATGCGACGGCGCTGGCCAAGACGCGGCCGGGCATGCGGCTGATCAATTGCGCCCGCGGCGGTCTGGTGGACGAAGCGGCGCTGAAGGCCGCGCTCGACAGCGGCCATGTGGCCGGCGCCGCGCTTGATGTCTTCGCGGAGGAACCGGCGAAGTCCAATCCGCTCTTCGGCATGGATACGGTGATCGCCACGCCCCATCTCGGCGCCTCGACATCGGAGGCGCAGGAGAAGGTGGCGATCCAGGTCGCCGAGCAGATGGCCGATTTCCTGCTCACCGGCGCCGTGTCCAACGCCCTCAACATGCCGTCGGTGACGGCGGAGGAAGCGCCGCGCCTCCGGCCCTACATGGCGCTGGCGCAACTTCTCGGCTCCTTTGCCGGGCAGCTCACCCATTCCGGCCTCAAGGGCGTGACCATCGAATATGAAGGCCATGCCGCCGAACTCAACACGCGGCCGATCACCGCGGCGGCACTCGCCGGCCTGCTGACGCCGCTGCTCGACAGCGTCAACATGGTCAATGCGCCGGTGCTGGCACGCGAGCGCAACATCGAGGTGACGGAGATCCGCCACGACCGCCCCGGCGACTACCAGACGCTGATGCGCCTCGCCGTCGTCACCGACCGCCGCAGCCGCGACGTGGCCGGCACGCTGTTCGGCGGCGACAAGCCGCGCATCGTCGAGATCAAGGGCATCCGCATCGAGGCCGAGCTCGGCCGCCACATGCTCTACACCACCAACGAGGACAAGCCCGGCTTCATCGGCCGCCTCGGCACGCTGCTCGGCCAATCCGGCATCAACATCGCCACCTTCCATCTCGGCCGCAGCGCCCCCGGCGGCGACGCCATCGCGTTGATCGAAGTAGACCAGGCGCTGGGCGAGGATTTGCTGGCCCGCGTCCGCGCCATCCCCGGTGTGGTTCAGGCGGAGGCGCTGGCGTTCTGAAGATCGGCGGCCCCTTTCGGGACCGCCCGCTTGAGCTAGTCTGCTGCGGAAAATCGCTTGCGGATCAAATGATCGATGGACATCGCACCCGGGCCGCGCAGGACGAGGTAGACCAGCGGGCCGGCCCACAGTAGGTGGTCGGGATAGCTCTGCGGATAGACGAAGAGCTGGATCACCAAGGTCATGCCGAGCATGGCGCCTGCGCCGAGGCGCGCTGCCAGGCCGAAGGCCAGGAGAAGCGGAGCGGTCAGTTCAACCGCCGTCGCCAGGTAAGCCGCAAGCTCCGGCGGCAGCACGGGAACCCGATACTCCTCGCGGAACAGCAGCAGCGTGGTGTCCCAGTTCGCGAGCTTGGTCTGGGCCGAGCGCCAGAACACGAGGCCCATGCCGAAGCGCATGAGCAGCGGCGCGATGGCAAATGGTACCCGCTCCAGCAGCGCAAGTGCGTTCAGGAAAAGTGTGGCGATGCCATTCATGGGCATCGACGTCGTCATTGTCGTGTTGGTCATTTTCATCTCCAGGACATCGGGGTTGATCAGAGATATTCCTTGCGGATATCGACGGTCGACGTGCGGCCGAGGCGGTCGAAGTTGGCGGCCAGCCATTTGTCGGCATGGTCGCGGCCCTGGTCCCGCAGATAGGTCAGGAACTCCCAATCGCCATTGAGTTTGCTGGCGGCGCCCAGCTCCGACATGATGTCGTCGGCGGCGATCGCGTGGACCAGGATCCGCTTCAGTGCTTTGTGTGCCGCCGGGTCCTCGTCGATCATCTCGGTGACGAAGCTGATGGCGCGCATCTCCCGCATGAGCGAGGAATTGAAACTGATCTCGTTGACGCGGTTCATGATCTCGAAAGCGCTGGTCGGCAAGGCCTGCCGTTCCAGCGGATTGATATGGACGATCATGACATCTCGGCTGTCGCAGCCGTAGATCAGCGGGAAGATCGCGGGATTGCCCATATAGCCGCCGTCCCAGTAATGCTCGCCGTCGACTTCCACGGCCTGGAACAGGAACGGCAGGCAGCCGGAGGCGAGCACGCGCTCCGGGCAGATCACGTCGTTCTCGAATACCTTGACCTTGCCGGTGCGCACATTCGTCGCTGACAGGAACAGCTTCACTGGGCACTGCGCCGAGCGCAGCCGCTCGAAATTCACCGATTGCAGCAGCACCTCGCGCAGCGGGTTGTTGTTCAGCGGATTGAACTGGTAGGGCGACAGCACGCGCGAGATCATGTCCAGCGCGAAGAAGGCCGGCGACCATTCCAGCGAACGATTGCCGGTGAGGCGGTCCAGCCAGGTCGGCTGCAGCGGGCTCATGGCGGCGGCGTGGCTGACCCGCCGCCAGAAGCCCGCGAGCGCCTTCTGTGCGCCTTTCCGGCCGCCTTCCGTCAGGCCATAGGCGAGCACGACCGCATTCATCGCGCCGGCGCTGGTGGCGCTGATTCCTTCGAAGGCGATGCGTTCGTCGTCCAGCAGCCGGTCGAGCACGCCCCAGGTGAAGGCGCCATGGGCCCCGCCGCCCTGAAGCGCGAGATTGATGGCCTTGACGGTGCTTTTCGCGGCGGCCTTCGGCTTCTTCGCCGTCTGCGGCGGAGACCGTCGCGCCGATGAATCCTCGGCAGCACGGGCGGAATAGGTCATGACGTCCATTTGCATCTCTCCTGATCTGATCAACGGGCGGTCCAGCCGCCGTCCACCGGCAGCGCGGTGCCGGTGATGGAAGCGGCGGCTTCGCCGCAGAGGAAGGCGGTCAACGCGCCGATTTCTTCGACCGTCGCGAACTTTTTTGTCGGCTGATTCACCAGCATCACGTCGCGGACCACCTGGTCGCGCGGGATGCCGTGGCTGCGGGCCTGATCGTCGATCTGCTTCTCGACCAGGGGCGTCCAAACATAGCCGGGGCAGATGGCGTTGCAGGTGATGCCATGTTCGGCGCCTTCCAAGGCGGTCACCTTGGTCAAGCCGAGCACGCCATGCTTGGCCGCCACATAGGCCGACTTGAACGGCGAGGCGACCAGGCCATGGGCCGATGCGACATTCACGATGCGGCCCCAGCCCCGCTCTTTCATTCCGGCGAAAACGGCACGCGTCGTGTGAAACGCGGCGCTCAGATTGATGGCGAGAATGGCGTCCCACTTGGCCAGCGGGAATTCCTCGATCGGCGCCACATGCTGGATGCCGGCGTTGTTGACGAGAATGTCGATGCGTCCGAAATGGCCTGCCGCGGAGTCGATCATGCGATGAATCGCCTCCGGCTTGCTCATGTCGGCGCCGTCATAGGCGACTTCGACATTGTTCTCCGCGGCGAGCGCGCCACGCACGATCTCGATCTCGCCGGCGTCGCCGAAACCGTTCAAGACGACATTGGCGCCGCGCTGCGCCAGGGCACGGGCGATGCCCAGGCCGATGCCGCTGGTCGAGCCCGTCACGATGGCGGTCTCACCCTCCAGCTCGCGCTGGACCGGCGACAGGGGGCGCTCGGTCTTGGTCATCAGCATGGGATAGCGGCCTCCTTGCCGCTTAATTGGTGCTGCGTGTAGGTTGAGGCGGTTCTGGTCCAGTCTCGCTTCGCCCAACATCTGGGGTACGGCGAGAGTGTGCCGGTGGTGCCGCGCCGGCGGAAATGCCGAGTGTGTATGGATGCAATACAGGCGGGCTATCGGCCCCGGGGGACGCTGGCGATGGAAATGCACGAAGTCCGCTATTTTCTGGCGGTTTGCGATACCCTCAACTTCACCAGGGCGGCGGAACGCTGCAATGTCTCACAGCCTTCGCTGACCCGCGCCATCCAGAAACTGGAAGCGGAACTGGGCGGCCTCCTGTTCCGGCGCGAACGTGCCGCGACCCACCTGACGGATCTCGGCCAGCTGGTGCGGCCGCGGCTCGAGCAGATCTCCAAGGAAGCGGACAGCGCCAAATCCACCGCCAACAGCTTTCTGCGGATGAAGGATGCGCCGCTCAGCTTCGGCATCATGTGCACGATCGGGCCGCTGCGCTGCATCGGTTTCCTGTCGCGGTTCCACCAGGGCCATCCGGGTGTCGAGCTGTCGATGTCGGAAGACACGCCCGGCCAACTCATCGAACTGTTGCAGGAGGGAAAGATCGACGTGGCCGTCATGGCGCAGCCCGACCCATATCCGGACCGGTTCGATGTCCATCCGCTCTATCGCGAGAATTTCGTCGTTGCCTTTCCGCCCGGGCACCGGTTCGAGGCCATGAATGCCGTTCGGATCCGCGACGTGGCCGGTGAAAGCTACTTGTCGCGCATCAATTGCGAGTATTACGACCAGCTCGGCGAGATTTGTGTCAGGTCCAATGCGCCGCTCAAGGATGCCTATCGCAGCGAGCGGGAGGACTGGATCCAGAGCATGGTGATGGCGGGCATGGGCATATCCTTCATGCCTGAATATTCGCCGACCATGCCGGGGCTGCACACTCGCCGCGTGATCGACCCGGAAGTCGTGCGCGAGGTTTCGCTGGTGACGGTTAGCGGGCGCCGGTTCTCGCCGGCCGTCGCCGCCTTTGTGAAGGCGCTGAAAGCCTATAAGTGGCCGACTTAAGGCCGGGTCTGCGCGATCTCGATCGGCGCTGATGGCGCAGCGATGAGGTCGCCGAAGCTGATCACGTAAAGCGCTATGGCAATCCCGAAAGCCAGCGCGGCGACCATCAGTTCCCGTTGCAGCAGCATGTTTAGCCCCTCGGCCTGTCCGTGACTCTGGCGCAACGCTAGCGGCCGGATTGCCGCATCTGAAATATCGATCTCCTATCGATTCGATGCAGCGCGGGTGCGATGCCCGTCCCCCGCGCACCGCCAGGACCATAGTCCGGCTGTATGAAATCGAAAGACAGCCGGCATTTCCGTTCGGCGGCCGATTCCCCGATCATCCGGATGCACAGTGGCCGTTCCGGCTGCCGTCACAGCATCAGCCCACAGCATCAAAAAGGAGAAAGCTCATGATTACGAATATGACCAGAGGGCGCATACCGCTGCGCAATCAGGCAATGTCAGCCATCATCGCCGGCGCGATGACGTTCATCGCAACGGCAGCGACCGCGGGCGAGTGTCCCGCCGACAAGGTCGTGGCCAGCGGCCAGGGCCAGAAGGCCGGGGCCACCATGCCGAAGGACGTCACGGACATGGTACTGGGCTCGATCGCTCTCGCAGACGAACCGGTGGCCATTCAGGACCGCCAGTTGCGCATGCGGCGCCTCGAGATCCAGCCGGGCGGCGTGGTCCCCTGGCACAGCCATGAGGACCGGCCGGCGATCATCTATGTCGTGCAGGGCGAGGTCACCGAATACAGCAGTGAATGCGCGGCGCCGATCGTTCATATGACCGGCGAAGTCTCGGTCGAGACCCACGGCGTTGCCCATTGGTGGAAGAACACCGGCGCCGGTACCGTTATCCTGATCTCCGCCGATCTTCTGCGCGCCGAGGACGACGCAAACACGATGTAGTCGTTGCCACGGATAGTTTCCGATCCATAGGAGCGTGACGCCCGGCGCAATGGCCCGGGCGCCACCCTCCCTCGTTCATTCGGGTGGAGATTTAGGCAACATGACGAACCTGAGTGAAATCGGGCCTGTGGCGCTTCCGGTGGCGCGCTTGGAGTCCTCAGGGTCTCTGGTGCGCACGCTGGTGATCGGCCTGATCGCCTTCCTGACGGTTGTCGATCTCTTCGCCACCCAGGCGATCCTGCCATCCCTTGCCCGCGCCTACGGCGTCACACCGTCCGCGATGGGAATCGCTGTCAACGCCAGCACGTTCGGCATGGCCGTCTCCGGCCTCGCGGTCGCTTATCTCAGCCGCAGCATCAATCGCCGGTTTGGAGTCCTGCTAAGCCTGGCTCTGCTGTCGATCCCGACCGCGCTCCTGGCGCTTGCTCCCGATCTCACGACGTTCACGTTGCTGCGCATCGTCCAGGGCGTTTTCATGGCCGCGGCCTTCGCCTTGACACTGGCCTACCTGGGCGAGCAGTGCAGCGCCAAGGACGCCGCCGGCGCATTCGCCGCCTACATTACCGGCAACGTTGCCAGCAACCTCATCGGCCGGCTGGTTTCGGCCGGGGTCGCCGACCACCTGGGATTGGCCGTGAATTTCTATGTTTTCGCGCTGCTCAACCTCGCTGGCGCGGTTCTCGTTTTCTTCACGCTCAGGTCCACAGCGCCGGCCGCCGCCGGGGCCGCGGGTGGGCGGCGGCCTCTTGCCGCCTGGGCCGACCATCTGCGGAACGGTCCCCTGCGCGCCGCTTTCGCCATCGGATTTTTCATCCTCTTCGCGTTCATCGGCACATTCACCTATGTGAACTTCGTCCTGGTGCGCGATCCGATCGCCTTGCCGCCCATGGTTCTGGGGCTGGTCTATTTCGTGTTTCTTCCCTCGATAGTCACGACGCCCCTGGCGGGACGCGCGGCGCACCGGTTCGGCACGCGGCGCACGATGTGGGGTGCGTTAGCGGTGGCGGGGCTTGGTTTGCCGCTCCTGCTTTTGCCGTCTCTTGTCGCGGTTGCCGCCGGGCTGGCGCTGGTCGGCGCCGGAACCTTCTTCGCTCAGGCGACGGCGACCGGCTTCGTCAGCCGCGCCGCCACGGCCGACCGCGGATCGGCGAGCGGCATCTATCTCGCCTGCTATTTCTTCGGCGGGATCGCCGGCAGCATCGTCCTCGGCCAGTTGTTCGACCGCTTTGGCTGGCCCGCCTGCGTCATCGGAATCGGCGTTGCGCTGGCGCTGGCGGCGCTATTCGCCGTGCGACTGCAGAAGCGGCCGGCCGCGACAATGCCTGTGCCGGTCCTGCAGTCGTGATCCATCCGGCAGGGATGCCGGGCGCAAATTTCCGCCCGGCTTTCAGCCCTTCTGCCCCGAGGTCTTTACCGCCCCCGCCGTCGGCATCGCATTGCGGCTGAAGCTGAACGGGCGTTCCGGGCCTTTCTGCTGCCATTCGAGCACCAGCGGGACCTCCGCCTTCGGCTTGTTGCGGGCGACGGCCTTGGCGATCGACTTGAGCTTGCCGATGCGGGCGATCATGGCGGCATGGGATGTGGTGAGGCTCATCCGGGTTGCGGCTGACTGCCGGTCCCGCAGCTTCACCGTTTTCATCCGCGTCAGGTTGATATCAGGGAAATCCGCTTCCAGTTCCGCCGTCACGTCGAACGCCGCGATCGCGAGTTCGTACAGGCCGATGCTGAACAGGATCTGTCCGAGATCGTAATAGACGTCGGCGTCATCGGGCTCGCGCTCCACGCCCATTGCATAGGCGTCCGCCGCCTCGGCGATCTTGCCCTGGGCCTGCAGCATGCGGCCCTGCACGAAACAGACCTCGAAGCCGTCGGGGCTGACTTCCTGCAAGGTCTTGTGCAGCGCCGTCGCCTCCGACTCCTCGCCGCGAGCGGCGGCGATGCGCGCCAGGCCGTAGAGGGCGGCGGACTTCTTCGGCTCCGCCGCCAGCACATGGCGATAGCCGATCTCGGCCTTGTCCAGCGCGCCGGTACGCAGATGCTGCGTCGAGCGGTTGAGCACCACCGGCATGCAGCGCAGGTCCAGCTTGCCGCCGAGGTTCTTCTTGTCCCACGTATTCAGGACGAAGGTCTTGATCGGCCGCTCATCGACGCCGAAGGAATACTTGTAATCCTCATTGCCGCGCAGGAAGTCGTACTCGGCAAAGCCGTTCTGGATCGCGTAGCGGATGCTGTGGGCATGCAGCACCAGGCCCGGCTGCGGATTGTTGAAGGACGGGTCGCGGCCGGTGATGAAGAACAGGAAGGTCTTCTTCTTGTGGTCGATATAGGTGGCCAGCGCGCCGCCGGGCTTGTCGCCGCGCCAGAGGATCGGCAGGAACAGCGCCCCGGCCTCGAAGCAATGGCGCAGCATCTTCCTGTTGTTCTCGATGATGCCCGCCAGCCGCACGCCCTTCTTGTCGCCCCAGCGCTTGGCCCAGAAGCCCATGAGGATATCGATGTCGCGGTCGATGGTCTCCGGCGTCGGCTGGGTGATGCGCAGATCCGTTGATGGTCTCCATCTGCCGCAGCAGGCGCCGCAGCTTCTGCCGCGTATTGGCGCTCAGCTTGCCGTCGAGATAGGCGTCCCAATCGCCCGGCAGCCGGACATAGGGACAGACGCCGAGGTCGATATTGTCCTGGATCTCGCGCTGGTACTCCTCGATCTTGAAATCCTTCTTGCGGAACCCCTTCATGAACAGCGCGGTGCGATGTTCGGAGGCGCGGAGATCCTGCAGATGCAGCTGCGCCCAGTTCATCTGCCGCATCTTCTCGCCCAGCGCCGGGAGAGCCTGCTCGGCCCATTCGGGACGGCAGATGAATCCGGTATAGTCGGCGAAGTGATTGCCGCCCATATGGACCACATTATACATCTCGCCGTTCTTGCGTTCCTTGGTCTTGATCCAGATCGGCAGGAAGGCGACGTAGTCGGTCGAATCGCCGTCGGGCTTTACCGCCAGCACGACGGAGGGGTAGGTGAGGCGCGCCAGCCATTTGAAGAGATAGAGCGAGGACAGGAAGAACTGCGACTCCGGATCGGCCTCATAGACGGCGTCCCAGTTGGCCCGCAGCTTTTCCAGCAGCTCCAGTTTGTCGATCACATCAACGCGCATGACATCAGCCTCAATTCATTGCAGGGGCAAAGTTTCCGCCGAATGAACCGGACGCCGCGGCCACATGCTGCCGCCCCACTTACCGTCCCACCCGACACGCAGTTCGTTTTTCCACTGATTGCGTGCATAAATTGACGCAATCTTAAGACAACAAGATAGCATTTTTCGCGGCGGAGTGCCTGTGAATTTTTGTACAGACTCCCAGTTAACCAGTTAGGAAATCAGCATTTTTACGGTGTTTCTTGATCTCTCTTACCGCCGGATGGGAGGGAATATCAGATGTTCTGCCATCGTTCGCCGGTTTGGCGTTGCGCCGCCCCGTCCCATCGCCTCAGCACGGCTCACCTGTCGCGTGAGAAACAATCGGTTGCCGGTCCGGTGCGCCTGGTTCAGCAGTGGGCGCGCAGCATCGGAGAATCCCCGCCATGAAACTTTATTCCGGCCCGGTCAGCCTGTTCTCGCGCAAGATCGAAATCGCGCTGCGGGAAAAGGGCCTGGCCTTCGAGGTCGAGTACGTGCCCTTCACCCAGGACGAGGGCTACCGGCCGAAAAATCCGGTGGTGGCCGAGGTCAATCCGAAGGGCCAGGTGCCGGTTCTGGTCGACGGCGATGTCAGGCTGTTCGATTCCACTGTTATCCTCGAGTATCTCGAGGACGCCTATCCAACGCCGCCGCTTTATCCCAAGTCGCCGGCCGGCCGCGCCCGCTGCCGCCAGCTCGAACTCTACGCCGATGAGATTCTGCTGCAGCCGGTGGTGCGCCTGCTCTACCGCACGGAATCGGCGCACCGGGATCCCGCCGTGCGCGAACAGCGCCGCATCGACGCGGTGAAGGCCGAGGCCGCGCTGCGCGAGCACTACACGAAGCTGGAGGGCTTCCTCGGCCGGCAGGATTTCTTCTGCGGCGAATTCACGGCCGCCGACATCGGGATGTTCGCCACGCTGCATCATGGGCTGCGGTTGAACGGTCCGCGCCTGGACGCCCATCCCGTCCTCGCCGCCTGGCA
Source organism: uncultured Alphaproteobacteria bacterium (assembly GCA_963810485.1). Lineage (GTDB taxonomy): Bacteria > Pseudomonadota > Alphaproteobacteria > Dongiales > Dongiaceae > DATKFM01. The sequence continues at coordinate 429,768 of CAWENQ010000004.1, read as the reverse complement.
CCGGCGCACCGGCACGCGCCCCGCCTTCGCCCGCATGGTCGCCGAGATGGCCGAGGCCGACCGCCGCGTCTCCCACCCGCTGCAGCCCTGAAGCCCTTCATACGAGAAAATCTAATGTGAGGGGTGAGAACTAATCGTTCGTCTATCCGCGCGAAATGAGCCATTTGTTGGGTCAGGAGCCCCCGGGAGACCGGCCTGGGCAATGCAAATGGAAGAGGTTTCGTCATGGATGGCGCGAAGTACTGGACCCTGGATTCCGTCCCCGCGGCGATGAGTTTTGCCGTGCCCCCGCCCGACGGCGCCAAGCCCGTCTCCTATAACTACGAGCCGCCGCCGGGCGTGCCGCGCCGCAGCGGCCAGTTCGCCGACAGCACCGTCAGCGTGCGAGATGCCCGCCCCCTGGCCGGCGCCCTGTCGCTGGACCGCGAGGGCTTCAAGCTGGTGCCGCACCAGACCCGCGTCCATGACTTCTATGACGAAGACGAGCTGAAGCGCGTCTATTACCCGGAAGTCGAGCGGCTGGTGAAGGCCGAGACCGGCGCCTCGCGCGTCCACATCTTCGATCACACGCTCCGCAACGGCGCCATCCCCGAGCGCCCGGCCGAGAAGGAGGGCGAGCAGCTCATCCGCGAGCCGGTGCTGCGCGTGCATAACGACTACACCGTGAAGTCCGGGCCGCAGCGCGTGCGCGACCTCATGGGCGCCGAAGCCGGCGACCTGCTCAACGGACGCTTCGCCGTGATCAATGTCTGGCGGCCGATCCGCGGCGTGGTGGAAGAGAAGCCGCTGGCGCTCTGCGACGCGCGCAGCGTGGCGCCCCAGGATTGGGTGGCGACCGATCTGCTCTACCCCGACCGCACCGGCGAGATCTACTACGTCGCGCACAACCCGGCGCAGCGCTGGTTCTATTTTCCCGAGATGACGCGGGAGGAGGCGGTGCTGCTGAAATGCTACGACTCCGCCACCGACGGCCGCGCCCGCTTCAGCCCCCACACCGCTTTCGCTGACCCCACCTCGCCGGCGAACGCGCGGCCCCGAGAAAGCATCGAAGTGCGCACCCTGGTGTTCTTCGACGAAGCGAGCCAGATGGCGGCGTAAGCCGCGCAAACGCGCAGCGTTTGTCGCGAGCTCTTGGCATCACTGCCCGCGCAAACGCGCAGCGTTTGTCGCGTAGTGATTCTGGAACCTTGACGGCGCACCGAGCTCCGCGTGCCAAATCTTGCTTTGGAGGAGCCGCGACACCTGCGGTAGAATTGCCCCCGGGCCGGAGCATCGCCCCGGGGGAACCATCACATGGCAAAATATCGCATCCTGTCGCTGGATGGCGGCGGCGCCTGGGCGCTGATCCAGGTGCGGGCGCTGGCGGCGATCTATGGCGAGGCGGCGAAAGGCCACGACATTCTCGCCGATTTCGACCTGGTGGCGGCCAACAGCGGTGGCAGCATCGTCGCCGCCGGCCTGGCCGAGGATCTGTCGCTGACGCAAATCCTCACCTACTTCAAGGACGAGAAGAAGCGGCGCGCCATCTTCGTCAAGATGCCCTTCTACCGGCGCGTCGCCCGGGTGCTCGGCCTCGGCCCGCGCTACTATGCGGCGGCGAAGCTGGACGGCCTGCGCGCGGTGATGCCGACCGCCGGCCGCCGCGCCATGGCCGATTTGCCGGATACGCTGCGCCACCGTGCGCGCAAGCGCAGCCATTTCCTCCTGGTCGGCTTCGATTATGACCGGGAACGCGCGGTGTTCTTCCGCTCCAATGCGGAGAGTCTCACCAGCAGCAGCGCCTCGGCCTCGCGCACGCCGCTGGCCGAGGCGGTGCATGCCTCCACCAACGCGCCGATCAACTATTTCGACGAGCCGGCGCTGATCCCGGCCCCGGAAGCCGGCAAGCCGCACGCGGCGCTTCTGGGACGGCGCGATCACCGGCCTGAACAATCCCGTGGTCGCCGCCGTGGTAGAGGCCAAGGCCAACGGCGCGGCCAATGCCGACATCGACGTGCTGAGCATCGGCACTGGCAACGTCTTCCTGCCGCTCGCCGACGGTCCCGCCGCCGCCATGATGCAGCCCCGCGCCAGCCAGAACCTGCTGGCCGACGTCAAGAAGATCAGCAGTAGCATCCTCGCCGATCCGCCCGACGCCGCCACCTTCATCGCCCATGTCATGCTCGACCAGCCGCTGCCGCCCCGCGGCGCCGGCTCCGTCGGCAACGGCTCAATCGTCAGGATGAACCCGCTGATCCAGCCCTTCTGCGATCCCAACAGCGGCGCCTTCTCCTGCCCCGCCGGCCTCAACCCGGAAAAGTTCGAAAAACTGGCCAAGCTCGACATGGATGCGGTGGAAGACGCTGACGTGGCGCTGATCGACGAGTTCTGCACGGTCTGGATGAAGGATCAGGTGCACAACCAGCCGGTGCGCGCCAAGGGCACCAATCTTGCCTGCGAAATCGGCCATCGCTGGTTCTCCGGCGCGCTGGCGGAGTGGAAGCGGCGGATGGCCGGGTAGGGGCGATCGGCCGGGCCGCCGGCCCGCGAAATCGGACGCAATTCTCCGCCCCGCCGCCGGAACCAGGACCCGGGAAGCGTGTTACGGCAATGGACCTGAGAGGAGCCTTGTCGTGCCCGCCGCCTGTCCCCATTGCCATGGCGTCAATTTCCTGATGGAGACCGGCCCTGACGGCCGGACCGTGACCGTCTGCGCAAATTGCGGCAAGCCGCTGCCCTTCGATGCTCCCGAGGACGTCAATCCGGGTTTCCAGAAGATCAATTCCGAGCCTGGTGATCCTGCATAGGGAGGATGGATTTGCGGAACTGCATCCTGTCTTACGACCCCGCCGACAAGCTTCAGGCCGTGATGGCGTCCGACCTCGCCAGCGCGGACAAGCCTCTGCCGGCCCGGTATCTCGAGGCCTGCCGCCTCTGGTACGACGATTTCACGGAGTTGGACCGGCTGCTGGCGCAGCGGGCCCGCACCGCGTATCTGGCGGGCGCCATCGATGCGGCCGAGGCCTTGGTGTCGAACCTGCCGGCCTGTCCGCCGGCCCCGGAGGAACTCATGGCACCACCGATAGAGCAGGGCCAGCAGCCGCACGCGAGCTGACCGGCACGGGCCGCGCAAACGCTTCGCCGAATCACTTCCGCGAATCGCCGCTCAGAAAAAACCCTGGCACGACGCCACAAAATCGGCGTTAACACTTTCCCGATAGGGAGAGTGACGATGGATCCTCTTGCTCTGGCGTTCGCCTGTGCCGTGCAGCTCTCGGGCATTCCCGATCACGGCGCCCCGCTGCCCCATTGGGAGGCGCGCAACCTCACGCGCGAGGAGCGGCTGCTGACCAACCGGCCGCGCAACGCCCGCGCCATGTATGACTTCCGCACCCTGACCATCGTCTCGCCGCCGAACGACTGGCCCGGCCTGGTGCATGAGATGGTGCATCACCTGCAATTCATGGCCGCCCGCAATTTCGATGAGAAGCAGGCTGAGGCCGTGGAGGCCCGGGCGGGCGAGTGCCTGTAGGGGCGTCCCCGCGCTCGACCCGGGGATCGAAACCCGCCCTCATTCCTTTGCGTCACCTTCAAAAGCATGTCCCCTCTCCCCTTGCGGGAGAGGGTTAGGGTGAGGGGTCTAACCAAGACTCTTCGCTTACTACAATCAATGCACCGGCAGCCAGGGAACCACCGCCATGAAAATCGACGGCATCTGCCACTGCGGCGCCATCACCTATGAAGCTGACATCGATCCCCAGAAGGTCGAGATCTGCCACTGCACCGACTGCCAGACGCTGACCGGCACCACCTTCCGCACGGTCGTGCCGGCGGAAAAGGACAGCTTCCGCATCCTCACCGGCCGGCCGCAGACCTATGTGAAGACCGCCGAGAGCGGCAACAAGCGGGAGCAGGGCTTCTGCGGCAACTGCGGCACGCCGCTCTACGCCACCTCGGCCGGCGCCGGCCCGAAAACCTACGGCCTCCGCGTCGGCTCGATCCGCCAGCGCGGCGAGCTGGTGCCCAAGATCCAATACTGGACGCGGTCAGCGCAGCCCTGGGTGGGCAGCATTGGCGATCTGCCGAAGGTGGACAAAGAATAAGAGAATTGTAGGGGCGGGTTTCAAACCCGCCCTCATTCCATTGCAGTCACATCGCCCGCTTGACGTTGGCGTTCGTAAGTCGGCGGAAGCCACTGCGGCCGAGCGCAGCGGTCAACACTTCAGCCAACTTAGGTAGCCGCTTACTTGTTCTTGCCTGGGGAAATTTCTTCGCATCATCCGTTTCGCTGGCGGTGGATGCGCGATATCTGATTAGTGCGGGAGATCGCGTTAGAGACATTACCAAATATTAATGCAGAGCTTTGCATATTATCCTAGAACCGCAACTTGGTGAGGAGTTTCATCAGATCAAGTACGGGCATTTAGCAAAAACTCCGTACCCTCAACAGAATTACTCGCCCCGGCGCGGACGCGCCCGGGGCTTTTTTCCTGTCAGCTACCGGCACCGGATTCTCCTAAGCCGCCGCCTCGCCAACGGCCGACCGATGCGCCGATCTCGAAATCGGTGTCAAAATGGGTGCGGGCCGGGCAACCAGGGGGCAACTCATGCGGGTCATCATCGCAGCCGGATTACTGGCCTTCTTTGTGCTCATAAATTGCTTCATTCTGTTCTACCCGTCGCACCTGCAACGATTGGCGACAGCCTCCTGGCAGAAGTATTCCGGCTCACAGTACCCGATGGTTGCGGAGGTGATAAACAGCCAAGCGGTTTCGTGGGTCATCCGCCTGAGCGCGCTGACCAATGTTCTCATAAGTCTCGTGGTGGTCTATTTGTGGCTTGCTTCCATTTAGGATGATTCAATGAGACCCCTTGTACTAGTCCTTGATCGCACTCTCCCTGGGCGGGTCTTTGTCGCGTGTGGGCGCGGGCGAAAGCTTCTCCAAATGTGCGCGATCAAGCAGCATAATCCGACAAAGGCAGCGGGGACTATGACTTCGCCGTAGGCCCAGAAGAAGTCCATGGTGGTCCGTATCCTATCATCGATCGCGTCCGAAGCTAGCGGGGGCGACAAGTCCTCTGGCAGATACGCAATGGGTCTGGTGATTCGCACACTACCGAAACCTCTGGCGCCCGCAGACACAATCCCTCGGTGACCGCTTAACTCGCGGGCCACAAGGGAGTGTGTTGCTTGCAATCGGAGTTCCTGTAGGAGCAGATTCCACTGCCTCAGTAGTACGAGGCAACAAGATGCCCGATGTAACGCTCGGTCCGAAATACGCCGTACGACTCGGCGATTTGCAGCCGAGGCACGTCTTGCGCGTGACCTGCTTCAGTTGCCGCCATACCGCCAACGTTAGTCCGTTGCCGCTACTGGCGCGGTTCGGCGAGAATCAGCGTGTGTCAGACCTTGAGGAGCGGTTTGCATGCGTGGAGTGCGGCAACAGGTTTGGCAACAGCGTGAAGGTCCACGAGCTGGCGCGGTAGGACCAGCGATGCGGGCTGAACTGATAACAGAAATCGCGAATGCCCGCCCGAGACCCGCGGCCTTATTTTGGTGCCGCCCCATCCAAGTCGAAGGTTGCCAGATAGGCGAGCACGGCCTTGATCTCCTCGTCTGTCTGGAGGCCGAGGAATCCCATCTTGGTGTTCCTAACCACCCCCTGCGGGTCACGGAGGAAGGTCGTTAAGGTCGCCTCGTCCCAGACCTTGTCCTGACCGAACGCGACAAGCCCCTCGGAATACCTCTTGTAGTCCGGAAGGCTAGCGGGCTTTCTGCCGAACAGATCATTCAGATGGGGCCCTGCCCTTCTTGAACTTCGTCGGCGCGCCTACCGCGTGACAGTGTCTGGCACTTGACGAACACCTTCTCGCCAGCGGCAACGAGATCGTCCTGTGCTGCCGTCGGTCCGCCGCTGGCAAAGAGGTTTGAAGCCGCAATTGCGCCTAATGCGCAGAATAGGCCGATGACACGCATAATCTGGCCCCGCCTTCCGCAAAGGAAACAAAATAAGAAACCACAGCGACAGCGGCGTCAATGGCATCCGCTTCCACTATGCGCGCCGTGCCTGCGTGAGTTCTCCAGGAAACCGGGCCAGGCCGCTAGACCGGTTCCAAGATCGCCGCATCATTGTTCTTCGGCGAATTGACCCGCGTGCTGACCTTGTAGGCCAGCATCTTACTCGCCGGGTAGGACATCAGCAGCGCTGTCGGAATGCCGGGATCCTTTGATGTCAGCCAGTGATCCCATGTATCTGGCGGCAGGATCACGGGCATCCGGTCGTGGATCGGCTTCATCAGCGCATTGCCTTCGGTCACAATGATCGTGAAGGTCTGCAGCGGTGTCTCGCCCTTGTCCCATTGTTCCCATTGACCGGCCATGGCGAACGGCTCCCGGTCCTTCATCGTGATCCGGTAGGGCTGCTTCTTTTCGCCAGGCTGCCATTCATAGAATCCATCTGCCGGGATTAGACAGCGACGGGCTTTGAATGCCGCTCGGAAGGCCGGCTTTAGGGTTACCGTCTCGGCGCGGGCATTGATCGTGCTGTAAGCAATCTTCGAATCTTTGGCCCAGAAGGGGATCAGCCCCCACTTCAGCGTCACCAGCTCGCGCTCGCCCTGAGCGGTCAGGCGGACCACTGGCAAAGTGTGGGTCGGAGCGCAGTTGTAACTCGGCCGCAGGTTCGGCGTGTCGTTCGTGAATTTGAACAACCGGCGCATGGCCTCTGGGGCGGAAGTAATGGAGTAGCGGCCACACATCGGGCGAGCCTACCCAATCCCGCGGCCTTGCACTATGGCCGCCTTGCTGACGGGCTGGCTCCGTGGTTCGATGTCTAGCATGGACGATGAGCTATCGACGGAACCAGCACACAAGCTGCTAGCGGTACTAAATCACGACAGGACAGACGCGGGGAAGGATTTCCCTGCGGGTTATATCGCTGCGTGCTGGAATTGGTTTCACGACTTGTCCGCCAGTGACCAGGTGCAGGCTGCCGTTGTGCGCGCTGAATTCGAAAAGGGAAATGAAGGGGACGCCGAGAGAGCCGCAGCTGCGCTGCCTCCGGCACCCGTCTGCCGATTTCTTTGATCAGGAATGGCCCGCACACGCAATCCCGGCAATCACGCCGCAGTAGAGAGATGGCTTGCGCAATGAAACAACTCCTGACTTGGGCACCCTCCGCCCTATTGCTCGCCAAACAAGCCAAAAGCATTGACGCGCTGGACTTGCCATTGATGGCTCGGGTGGCGTTAAAAGGAGTCGGCATTGCGCAAGTTGCTGATCTCGTACAGTTGTCAGTGCGTGACTTTTCGATACTTCGGGGCGTCAGCGACGTAGCGTTGAAGCGACTAAAGTCGCAAGGACTTGTCGCGGTGGAATACGAGGCGCGAAAACCCGGTGGAAGTCGAAAGTACGTCGCGCCACGGCCGGCACGATCACGAGGGTCGGAATAATCGGTTCTGCTCACATGTTGTTTGGTCAGGTATGAGTCATCTGACTTTGGCCCCTCGTACTCACGACCCACTCAAACTGGCCCTGGCTTCACCGCCGGGGCTTTTCGTTGGCGACGCGGCACCTGGCCAACGTCCGGCATGAAATCTGCTCGTAGCATTAAATCCTCGCCGACGAGATCATCGTATGCCAATGTAGGGTTTCCCGGTGAGCCATGGGGGCGGTACGCCAGTGTATGGCGCGCCAAGGCAGGCCAGGGATTGTGAAGTTGCGCCAACGCAATCCCTGGTTGGTCCTAGGGACGACCCTTGGGGTTGAGGTTGCCTCGCCAGCAATGCCAACCGGCCCAGGCACTACGGCAAGAATCCATTAACCAACCGTTGCTCTGAAGCCGGCCTCAGCGCGGGTCCGGGCGCCGATCCTCCGCGAACATTCTTGCTTTTTGCGAGCCGATTTGGCCAAGAGCTGATTGGGCTCCCAGCAAACCCTGCCTCGGAGCAACCCCAGAACAGGATAAGTTAAGAAATTATACACTATAAGTCATTGATTTAATTGGTGGGCGCAGCAGTACTCGAACCTGCGACCCGGTGATTAAGAGTTCAGCTGTCTGGGGGCCTTAGTTACTCCGCCGCCTCTTTCCCCTTAGCCCCCGCCACGTCCGCCTTCGGCTGGAAGATGCAGTAGAACTTCCTCACATCCACCGTCGACTTCCAGTCGCAGGGCGTGCCCAGCGGCACCACGAACGTGTCGCCGGCCTTGAAGGTCCGCGGCGGCTGGCCGTCTTCGGTGATGGTCACCTCGCCCTCGAGGATGTGCATCAGCTCGTGGCGCGGGAAGGGGATGGTCTTGCGGTGATAGGGCGTCGAGCTCCAGACGCCCACGGTCCATTGCCCGGTGAGGTCGGCGTAGTAGCGCTTGTCCCGCTGCTGTGGCGCGCCGCTCAGCAGCAGCTCCGGCGCCGGGCCGGCCGAGGGCGCCAAGTCCGCGCGCGGGTCGGGGCGGAGCGGCGCCAGATCGGCCGGGTTCTCCGGCGTCAGGCCCGAGGCGTCGTCGAAGATGACGAAGAACTTCCGCACATAGCCGTCCTGGTGCCATTGGCAGGGCAGGCCCTTGGGGATGATGAAGCTCTCGCCGGCCTTGTAGGTCGTGCGGCGGTCGGCCTCGATGAGCGTGACCTCGCCCTCCAGCAGGATCATGAACTCGTTGACGCTGTAGGGGCCGCCCTTCTCGGTCATGGCGGTGCAGTCCCACACCCCGGCGGTGAGGCCCAGCGCCTTGTCCTCCAGGTAGTAATGCCCGCGCTGCACCGGCTTGCCGGCGGTGAGCGCGGTGGCCGGGATCTCCGGCCACGGGGCCAGCCCGGTCGCGGCGGCGGTCCCGCCGGGGCCGAAGGGCTCGAGTTTCTGGATGCGGGGAGCAGTCATGGCGGGGCCTCCGGTCTATCGCGATGGGTGCGGTGTCCATGCTGGCGGAGAGCGGGCTGGGAGGCAATGGGGTGAAGAAAGAGTGGGTTCACCACAAAGTCACGAAGAGCACGAAGATAGCGAGCCTATAGGCGAAACCGCGAAATGCAGGCACGAAGATTGGCACGCGGAGGCGCGAGACGCGGAGAAGCAAGCTGGAAACGCTAACCACAGATGCACACAGATAAACACAGATGATCGAGATTCAGGCGGTGATCGCACTACTGCAGCCGATGACGGATTCCTGCGCGCCTTCGGCGCGCAAGAATACGATCGAAGCAAGAGTTGCGCGATCCATCCAACTTACTCAGCGCATCTGTGTTTATCTGTGTTTATCTGTGTGCATCTGTGGTTGAAATCCTTTGCTTTCTCCTCCGCGTCCGCAGGCCGATGCGAAGCATCGTGCCGGCCGCGTGCCAATTCTTCTCACGTCCGGCAAGGACGGCACAGGCACACAGTCAGCTTCGTGTCCTTTGTGACTTTGTGGTGAAACGACTTTTTCAACCCACACCCCTTGTCCCGCCGGAAAATGTTCCCACATCGGAATCCGCCTTCGAGACACGTCTCGGCGGCCTCGATGTTGGACATTGTCTATCGGAATATGGCATGCGCCGCCTGCGAGGCAGGACGGCGTCGCCGGCGGGGTGATTCCCTTGCATGGCATCGTTCCCAAAAATCAGGGTCCCCCGGGAATCGCGGATTCTGCGGAAAAGCGCTGTCCGCTGAATGGTTTGAGCCAGCGGAAAATAGCGAAAAATAGCCTGCCAATTGTTCTTTCCCCGCGAAAGCGGCGGCGGAAGAAAAACTCAACGGCCAGAAGGACATAACCCCCCGCCGGTTGCCGTTTCCGGCCTAACCGACTATCAACCTGCCGCGCCCCGGTGGATTTGGATGGCTGGGCGCGGGATCGGACGGGAGACTCGGCGGATGGCGAACGTGGCGGTGGTCGGCTCCCAGTGGGGCGACGAGGGCAAGGGCAAGATCGTCGACTGGCTCTCCGAGCGGGCCAATGTGGTGGTGCGCTTCCAGGGCGGCCACAATGCCGGCCACACCCTGGTCATCGGCAACCGCACCTACAAGCTGAGCCTGCTGCCGTCGGGCGTCGTGCGGCCGAACAAGCTGTCGATCATCGGCAATGGCGTGGTGGTCGATCCCTGGGCGCTGTTGAAGGAAATCGCCCTCGTGCGCGAGCAGGGCGTCGAGATCACGCCGGAGAGCCTGGTGGTGGCGGAGAACGCGGCGCTGATCCTGCCGCTGCACGGCGCGCTCGACCGCCTGCGCGAGGAGATGCGCGGCGAGCACAAGATCGGCACCACCGGCCGCGGCATCGGCCCGGCCTATGAGGACAAGGTCGGCCGGCGCGCGATCCGCGTCTGCGATCTCCTGGACAAGGCCACGCTCGGCGACCGGGTCGATGCGCTGCTGATGCATCACAACCCGCTGCTCAAGGGCATGGGCGCGGCCGTGGTGGATCGCGAGCAACTGCTGGCGCAACTGATCGAGGTGGCGCCGAAGATCGCGCCCTTCGTCGGCCGGGTCTGGCAGCGGCTCGACGAGCTGCGCCGCCGCGGCGAGCGCATCCTGTTCGAAGGCGCGCAGGCGGCGATGCTGGATATCGACCATGGCACCTATCCCTACGTGACCTCGTCGAACACCGTGGCGGGCCAGGCGGCGATCGGCTGCGGCATCGGCGTCAGCGCGGTGAACTACGTGCTCGGCATCACCAAGGCCTACACGACGCGCGTCGGCAGCGGGCCGTTCCCCACCGAGCTGACCGACGCCACCGGCGAGAAGCTCGGCGAGCGCGGCCGCGAGTTCGGCACCGTCACCGGCCGCAAGCGCCGCTGCGGCTGGTTCGACGCCGTGATGGTTCGCCAGGCGGTGAAGGTCGGCGGCATCAACGGCATCGCGCTCACCAAGCTGGACGTGCTCGACGGCTTCGACAGCCTGCAGGTCTGCACCGGCTACGATATCGGCGGCACGCGCCACGACTACCTGCCCCAGGGTGCCGCGCTGCAGGCCGCGGCCCGGCCCATCTACGAGACCATGGAAGGCTGGAGCGAATCCACCAAGGGCGCGCGCTCCTGGGCGCAGCTCCCGGCGACGGCGATCAAGTATATCCGCCGCATCGAGGAGCTGATCGAGGCGCCGGTCGCGCTGCTCTCCACCAGCCCCGAGCGCGACGACACGATCCTGGTGAAAGATCCGTTCGCGGATTGAGGCTGCCCGGTGAGCCAGCCCATCGTCTTCGGCGCCGCCTACAGCGTCTATGTCCGCATCGTGCGGCTCGCGTTGTGGGAGAAGCAGGTGTCCTACCGGCTGCAGGAGGTCGATGCCTTCGCGCCCGGTGGCCCGCCGGCGGACCATCTCGCGCGGCAGCCCTTCGGCCGCATTCCTGCTTTCGAGCATGATGGCTTCACGCTCTATGAAACAGCCGCCATCACCCGTTACATCGACGAAGCCTTCGATGGCCCGGCGCTGCAGCCCGACGATGCGAAGCGCCGCGCGCGCATGAACCAGATCATCGGCATGCTCGACAGCTATGCCTACCGGACTCTCGTCTGGGACATCTATATGGAACGCGTCGGCGCACCGCGGGAAGGCCGCGCCGCCGACGAGGCCAAGATCACCGCTGCCTTGCCGCGTGCCCGCATCTGCCTCGACGAGCTGGCGCGGTTGATGGGCCGGGCGCCGTTCCTGGCCGGCGATGCGCTGACCCTGGCCGATCTCCACGCCGCGCCGATGTTCGCCTATTTCCTCGCAGCGCCGGAAGGCGTGGCGATGCTGGTGGAGCGGCCGGCGCTGGCCGGCTGGTGGCAACGCATGGCCGCCCGGCCCGGCATGACGGCAACGCGGCCCTCCCACAACGCCATTGCATGACCGGCCGGATTGACGAAATGCCCTGTTATCGCCACCTTCTAGCGCCATGAAAATCCTGATCCTGGAAAACGATCCCATCTCGCCGGCCGGCACCATCGGCGACCGCATCGCCGCGCGCGGCGGCGAGATGGAAAAGCGCTGCGTGCTCCACGGCGACGCGCTGCCTAATTCCCATCGCGGCTATGATGGCGCTGTGATCCTCGGCGGCGCGATGAGCGCCAATGACGACGGCAAGTTTCCCAACCTGGCGCCGATGCGCGATCTCCTGCGGGATTTCCACGGCGCCGACAAGCCGCTGCTCGGCATCTGCCTGGGTTCGCAGATCCTGGCGCGCTGCTTCGGCAAGACCGTGCGGCGCCACAGCGAGCTGGAATTCGGCTATGTGCCGCTGGCCAAGACCGACGCCGCCGAACGCGACAGGCTGCTGCAGGGCCTGCCGCAGCCGGCGATCATGCAGTTCCACGAAGACACGTTCGACATCCCCGACGAGGGCGAGCAATTGCTGGCCGGCACGGGCTGCGCCAACCAAGCCTTCCGCATCGGCCGCGCCACCTATGCCTTCCAATGCCATTTCGAGGCAACGCAGCCGATCGTCGATCACTGGATCACGGTCTGCGACGGCAGCCTTCGCCATCGTCTCGGCGCGAATGCCGACTCGGTCATCGCGGCCACGCGTAACGACAACAAGCAGAAAGCCGCGGCGCAGCGCAGCTTCGCCGAGGCCGTCACCGACCGCTGGATCGATCTGATCGGCGCCTAGGTCAGCAGGCCGGCTTTCTTCAGCCCCTTGCGGAAATAGCGCGCGTCGGTTTCCTGCCGGAACGGCGTGACCTGCTGCAGCCAGCGCACAGCATCGGCGGCCTCGGCCTTGCGGCCGGGCATGATCTTGGCTTCGAAGCCGGCAACAAACGCCTCGCCATGCTCGCGCATCTTGGCTTTGTTGCCGAGAAATCCATAGGCCGCCGCCAGAAACCCGCGCGTGTCGATGAAGGCATCCGGCGCTTGCTCCATCACGGCCACGGCCTCGTCGGGACGGCCGGCCATCAAGTAGGGCAGGCCGAGAAAGCCCACATACCAGTCGGGAAAGCGCGGGTTGAGTTTCCGCGCCGCTTCGCCCAGTTCGATCCCGGCCGCGGGATCGCCCTGCTGGCAATTCGCCTGCGCCATGCGCGCCAGGCAGTCGGCGTCGTTCGGGTTGAGAGCGAGGGAGCGGCCGTGATGCTTCTCGGCCAGCTCGAACTCCCGGCGATAGATATGCACCTGGCCCAGGATGCAGTGGGGAATGTGATCCGACGGATCCAGCTCCGTCGCCTTGCGCGCATGGGCGAAGGCTTGCGACTGGCATTCCGCCCAGCGATCCCAGTTGTGGCAGTTCCAGTCGTTGTAGTGCGTGAGCGCCAGGCCGGAATAGGCCCGCGCATAGTTCGCGTCGATCGTGATCGCGCGCTGGAAGAATTTGCGCGCCTTCTCGACGCCGCGCGGCTTGTCCCGGTGCAGATGAAACATCGCCTGCAGCCAGCAATCATAGGCGCCAAGATCCTCGGCGCCGCGCCGCTGCGCCCGGTCGAGAATCTCGCTGTCGATGCGGATCGCCAGCGCGCCGGCGACCTGGCGGACAATCCGATCCTCCAGATCGAAAACCGCCTTCGCGGGCACGTCGTAGCGGTCGGAGGAGACATGCAAGCCGCTGGTCGTGCTGCTGAGATGCGTGGCGATGCGCATCTCCCCGTCGCTGCGCCGGATGCTGCCCTCCAGCACGAAATCCGCGCCCAGCTCGCGGCCGATCTCATTCGCCGCACGCCCGAGCCGCGCCGCCGAGAAAGACGAATGGCGGGCGATGACCCGCAGGCTGCGGAACCGCGACAGCTCGCTGAGTATGTCGTCGACCACGCCTTGCGCGAAGTAGATGTCTTCATCGCCCTGCGGCACGTCGAACGGCAGGATGGCGATGCTCGGCCGCTCCCGCGCCGGCAGCCGCGCCGACACGGCGACGCCGTCGGTGATTCTCCGGTAAAGGTCTTCCGTCTCCGGCGAGGGATCGACCGAGAGCTCGCGCCGCAGGATCTTGCGGCAGCGCTGATACTGCCTGATGGCGCCGCCGCGCGCGCCCTGGGTCAGATAGGCCTGCATGAGCGAGCGGTAGGCCGCCTCGGACGTCGAATCCAGCGACAGCAGTCTTTCGCCGGCGGCAATCGCCTTCTCGGCGGCGCCGTCGGTCACATGCTGCTCGAGCAGGCGGGACAATGCGGCGATGGCGACTTCCCGCAGCCGCATCCGCTCGGCCATGCGCCAATCCTCGAACTCCTCGCCTTCCACCTCCAGGCCTTCGAGAAAGTCGCCGCGATAGTGGGTGACGGCCTGCTCGAGCGCCACCGCCGTTGCGGCCGATGCGCCGATCTCGAACAGCCGGGTATCGATCGACGCGCCCGAGGGATCCAGCCAGAGATCGTCGCCCGTCGCGCAAACGGCCGCGGCGCCCTTCTCACCCAATGCCTTGCGCAGGAGATTCAGGGTTTGCCGCAGGCTGCCCCGGGCCTGCTTGCTGTCGCTTTGCGGCCAAAGCACGCCCGCCAGATGGTCGCGCCGATGCCGCGTTTCCGGTTTCGCCGCCAGCATGGCCAGCAGCGCCTCCGCTTTTCGGGTCGGCAATTTGAGCGGTTCCGGATCGCCCGTCCGTACTTCGAACTGACCCAGCAGTCTGATATCCATAGCCATTTCCAGAGAGTGGGAGCCGTCGGCGCGGTCTATCGCCAGCCTTACGCCAAGGCTATAGTTATCGCGAACCGGCTAAAAAGGAAAGATTCGTTCCCCGCTTGTGACGGGTTAGAGTGGGCTTTATCACGCTTCAATGACGCCGCCGACATAGGTTCCCGGTCCCACAGGCCAATGGGCTTGCGCATAGACCAAGCACTCAAACTTAGAAAGAACTATCATGGCGACGGAAATTCGGAGGAAGAATTCCATGTCACTGACGGACATTCGCGGTGTCCCCGTTTCGACCACCAACCGGGCGTCGCTCGAGAAGTACGAGCGAGCGGCCGACCTCTTCCTAGGCTACTTCAACGATCCATTCGCAACCATCGATTCGGCGCTGGCGGAAGATCCCGAGTTCATCATGGGACTTTGCCTGCGAGCGGCGCTGATCGTCTCTGCCACCGACCGCAATTTCGAATCGGAGCTCAAGAGCACGGTGGAACGGCTTGAGGCCCTTGCGCCCAAGGCCAATGACCGCGAGCGCCAGCACATGGCGGCGGCACGTGCCTGGCTCGACGGCGACTACGCCGGCAGCATGACCCGCTACGGCAAGATCCTCGAGGACTACCCGCTCGACGGGCTGGCGTTGCAGATCGCCCATCTCGGCGACTTCCTGCTTGGCCATGCCGTGCAACTTCGCGACCGCGTGGCGCGGGTGCTGCCGTTCTGGAACGAGGAAACGCCCGGCTACGGTTATGTGCTGGGCATGCACGCCTTCGGTCTGGAAGAGATGGGCGACTATGCCCGGGCCGAGGACCGGGCGCGCAAGGCGCTCGACCTCAACAAGCGCGATCCCTGGGCAGTCCATGCGGCGGCCCACGTCATGGAGATGCAGGGCCGCCAGGCCGACGGTATCAAGTTCATGACCCAGCGGATCGGCGACTGGGCGCCCGACAACGGTTTCGCCTTCCACAATTGGTGGCATCTGGCGCTCTATCATCTGGATCTCGGCGAGTTCGACCGGGTGCTCGACCTCTACGACACCCGCATCCGGAACACCGGTTCGAACCTGCCGATGGAGATGCTGGACGGCACGGCGCTGCTCTGGCGCCTGCACCTGCGGGATATCGATGTCGGCAATCGCTGGAACGAGCTGGCGGACAAGTGGGAAGCCCGCACGGGCGATCTCAACTACGCCTTCAACGACATGCACGCGATGATGTCGTTCATCGGCGACGGACGCTCCGCCGCAGCCAAGACGCTGCTGAAGAACATGGAGCAGCGGGCGCAGAATGGCGACACCAACGCCATGATGACCCGCGATGTCGGACTGCCGGTCTGCCAGGCGATCGCGTCCTATGCCGCCGGTGATTACAGCAAGACCGCCGATCTGTTGTTGCCGGTGCGGCCGATCGCCAACCGCTTCGGCGGCAGCCATGCGCAGCGTGACGTGCTCAGCCTCACCTTGATAGAGGCGGCGTTGCGCGGCAACCGGTCGCGGCTGGCCCGCGAGCTGGCGGCCGAACGCACGGAGCTGAAGCCCTCCAGCCCGTTCAACTGGATCCTGACGGCGCGGTCGCTGGACGGCTTGGGCGATCGCCCGGCCGCCGACAAGGCCCGCGCCGCCGCGCAATCCAACCGCACCGCGGCGCTGCAACAGGCGGCGTAACTCTCGAGCGTAACTGTAATGGCGTCTCTCCCCCACGGAGTGGGGGAGAGACGTGCCGTATGCGCTTGATATCGGCGGCGCCGAATAGGACCAGGCAGCGCGCTTCCAAGCTAGAAACGCGCGACCAGGTGCTCAATCACATGCCGCCGATCACCATCTCCTGCGGATAGGTGATCGTGTAGCCGAAGTTGATTGCCTTCTCCTCGGCCGGCGCATAAGTGCCGGTCCAGGCGATCACGCCCTCCTGATCCTGCCATTTCATTTCGGAAGCCGGCGTCGTGTTGCGTGTCAGCTCCACCTCGATCGATTTCGCTGCTGCTGACCGGTAGTTGATCCAGCAGGGTGATGTCGATCGGCTGCTGATGATAGTTGGCGATCGTCGTCACGAACTGGCGTTCGATCCGGCGCTTGTCGCCGAAGATGCCGGCGGCTTCGGGGTCGACCGGCGTTTCGGTATGGTCGATGCGAATCTTGTCGTCGGCGCCGAAGCCCAGATGGAACTCCTCCTGCGGGCGCAGCAGCGGCAGGGTACTGGTTCCCAGCAAGGCGCCGTCGCGGAAGACGGTGAGGGCTCCGGGCAGCAGCGGATCCCGGCCGTCATAGGCGGCCGTGGCATAGAGATGGGCTTGCAGAGAGATTTTCGGCACGACGCGTGCCGCCAGATGGCTCTTCAGCCGATGCTCGGCAATGGCAACGCGCTGTGCATCAGCGCCGGAGACCAGGTCGACCTTTCCAGGGATTCGGTACTCCGCGGCGAATTCGGTTGCCGCGATCTGCGCTACGGAAGGCTGAATTGCTACGGCCTCAGGAGGCGCAAGCCCGCCAGCAATATCCGAACCAATCCCGATCCTTGACATCTCTTCCTTCGAACGTTGCAGGAGATAGTCCTGCAGGCGCCAAGTCGTCAGTTCCGGCAGGACCGCGCCGACGGCAGGCCGCGCGGTCGACAGGACCAGCGAAACGCCGCGCCAATCCTCGCCGGTGTGCTGACGCACTTCGCCATATTGGACCAGCGCAACCTCGCCGGTCCCGGAGTTCAGGCTGGCATGGTAGAAGGGCTGCCAGGAAACGCCCGCTATCTGATAGGAGATGCGAAGCTTGGCGGTCGCGGCACTGTCCGCATCGACGCCGACATGGGCGGCGAGCGTCGGGCGCTCGATCGGCTTGGTCTCGGTCCGGTTTCTGCCGTTCCCGATGCCCGGCTGATCTCGTCGTCGATCGCCTGCAATTCCGATCTTGCCACTCGGATCGTGTCCTGCGCCTGCGCCAGCTTGGCGCTCAGCTTGGACCAAACGCTGTCCCATTGCTGCGGGTCCAGCGACTTGATCAGCTCCTTGTCGGAGACCTGCGGCGCCTCCGCCAGCAGCAGCTTGTAGTAATCGCATTGCATCTGCGCCAACGCGATCCGGTCCTCGATCGGCGGTTTCTGCTTCAGCAGCGCCTGGATTTCGGCTTCGATCTTTGGGTCGGGCTTGAAGGGCACGATCTCCGCCCGCACCAGCTCCGTGGCGATCGTCGTCACTTGCACGCCGCCATCGGCCTCACCGAAGACCCGGATCGACTGCGGAACAATATCGGCCGGCAATCCAGGCACGATCAGGGTGGTCGAGCCCTCGGGAACCCTGACCTCGATGCTGCGGGTGACTTCGGCGCGGTCCGGATAGACGATCACGTTGCTGATCGGCGCGCGCGCCGTGAGTTCGGCCGCGCTGAGTTGCGCCGCCGGCAGGAAGAGGGCGACGGCCGTAGCCGCCAGGAATGGCCTTTTCACGTTAATCTCCCAGGATATGCCGGCAGCGCCGGACGCCGCACCGCGCGGCACCGGTGCTTCCGCCGACAGGAAGCTCTCCGGATGTTTGCCGGCGGGATGCCCGTCCGCCGGCCATCGCCGGCAGGAATATTCTGGGAATCCGAAATGGTTAAGGGCGCCCCGAGGGGCGCCCTTTGCTTTCCTTCTCGCGGTCTGTACGTCGATCTGTTAGGTCGTCAGCCGCTGCTCGATGGCGGAGTTGCGAATCGCCTTCTGCAGCTTCTCGAACGCGCGCACTTCGATCTGCCGCACGCGCTCCCGGCTGATATTGTATTCCTTCGACAGGTCCTCGAGCGTGGTCGGCTCTTCTTTCAGGCGCCGCTCCATCAGGATGCGCCGTTCGCGCGGGTTCAGCACCTTCAATGCCTTCTCCAGCAGCTTCTTGCGCTGGGAAAGTTCTTGCGACTCCGACAGCGTGATCTCCTGGCTCGCGGTCTCGTCGACCAGCCAGTCCTGCCACTCGCCATCGCCATCGATGCGCAGCGGCGCATTCAGCGAATGATCCGGCGCGGCGAGGCGGCGGTTCATCTGCACGACATCATCCTCGGCGACATTGAGCTCGGTGGCGATCTTCGTCACATGCTCCGGCGTCAGGTCGCCCTCTTCGACGGCCTTGATCTGGTTCTTCATCTTGCGCAGGTTGAAAAACAGCTTCTTCTGCGCGGCGGTCGTGCCCATCTTCACCAGAGACCAGGAGTGCAGGATGTATTCCTGGATGGCGGCGCGGATCCACCACATGGCATAGGTGGCCAGGCGGAAGCCGCGCTCCGGCTCGAAGCGCTTCACCGCCTGCATCATGCCGACATTGCCTTCGGAGATCAGCTCGTTGAGCGGCAGGCCATAGCCGCGATAGCCCATGGCGATCTTCGCCACCAGGCGCAGATGGCTGGTGACCAGCTTGTGGGCCGACTCGACTTCGCCATGCTCGCGCCAGCCCTTGGCCAGCATGTATTCCTCTTGCGGCTCAAGCATGGGGAACTTGCGGATCTCCTGGAGGTAGCGGGTGAGATTGCTCTCGGAGACGACCGTCGGAAGATTACGAGTACTGGTGGCTGCAGCCATTGAACGCTCCCTGAGTGACCGGTCGGATCGGCCGACTCGGCCAACCCGTTAAGATGGCCCCCCGATTTCCGCAATCAAGTATATCAGACCAATTTAGTCAAGAATAGGGCCTTGATTACAATCATTCTAAACTATTGATCAGGCTTATAATATCCTGGGGGAGTTGTCCCTCCCAGCGGACCGGAATCCCCGTTCGCGGATGCAAAAAACCGAGCAGATAGGCGTGCAACGCTTGGCGCCCAAAAGACCTAACCGCTGCCCGCGCGGCCGGTTCCAGGGCGGCAAGCCGGGCCGGGGTGGAGCGGCCATAGACGGGATCGCCGATGACGGGATGGCCGAGCGCCGCCAGATGGACCCGGATCTGGTGGGTCCGTCCGGTGGCCAGCCGGCATTCCACCAGGCTCGCGCCGCGGCCGAGGCGGCGCATCACCTTATAGCGGGTGAGGGCGGGCTTGCCGCCGCGCTTCACGATCGCCATCCGCTTCCTGTCCACCGGATGGCGGCCGATATTCCCGGTGATTTCGCCCTGAGGCCGCGCCGGCACGCCCCAGACCACGGCCATATAGGCGCGCTCGATATCATGAGCGGCAAAGGCGGCCGACAACGCCCGGTGGGCCGCGTCGTTCTTCGCCGCCACGATCAGGCCGCTGGTGTCCTTGTCCAGGCGGTGGACGATGCCCGGCCGCAGCACGCCGCCGATGCCCGAGAGCGAGGCGCCGCAATGGGCGATCAGCGCGTTCACCAGCGTGGCGTCGGGATTGCCCGGCGCCGGATGCACCACCATGCCCGCCGGCTTGTTGACCACGATCAAGTCGTCGTCCTCGAAGACGACATCCAGGGCAATCGCCTGGCCGGCAGGCTTGGCTTCGCGGGCCGGCGGGATGGAAATCGTGAATATTTGCCCGGGTTTGACCCGGTGGGAGGGGTCTCTTAAGGTCGCCTCGCCCAGGCGGACGCGGCCCTCGATGATCAGGTTCTTGAGGCGGCTCCGCGACAGGTCCGGCAGGGTGCCGGCCAGCAGACGGTCCAGCCGTTCGCCGGCCTGGGACGGGCCGGCGGTTACCTGATGCTGCGCTGGCTCGTCATTCCCTGGCATAGATCGATGTCCAATACCGAATCCCCGCGCCCGAAAGCCGAATCCCGGTCCAACCTACGGATGCTGCTGGCCCTTGTCATCTTCATGGGCCTGCTGATCGTCGCCGGCATGGTGGTGGTGGGCGTGACCATCGCCACCAGGTTGAGTAATCTGGGCGAAGGCGAAAAACCGGCGGCTGCAGGCGGGGGGTTCGGCGAAGCCTCGGTGCCCATTCCCGCCGGCTGTTCGATCGTGGAAACGCGGGCCGAGGGCAACCGGCTGATCGTCAGGCTGGGCACTGGCGGCCGCTGCGACCAGCTGCTGGTCATCGACATCCGGTCCGGCGCCGTCACCGGCCGGCTCAATTTTGTCCCGAGCCCCTAGGGGCCGGGCGTCTTAGGATTGTGCGGGGATCATGCATAACTTCTGCAGCGACAACGTCACGACCATCGCGCCGGAGATCATGGCGGCGCTTGAGCGGGCCAATAGCGGCCCCGCCATGCCCTACGGCATGGACGAGGTTACCAAGCGCCTGGAGCAGCGCGTCGCCGATATCTTCGAGCGCAGCGTCGCCACGTTTCCGGTGGCGACCGGCACCGCGGCCAATTCGCTGGCGCTGTCGGCCATCACGCCGCCCTTCGGCGCCATCTACTGCCACGAGCAGGCCCATATCCATGTGGATGAATGCGGCGCGCCCGAGCTGTTTACCGGCGGCGCCAAGCTGATCCCCCTGGGCGGCTCCGGCGCCAAGCTGACGCCGCCGGTATTGAATGCGGTCCTGGCGCAGGAATGGCGCGGCAACGTGCATCATTCCCAGCCGGCGGTGCTGAGCCTGACCCAGGCGACGGAATGCGGCACCGTCTACCGCATCGAGGAGCTCCGCGCCCTGGCCGAGATCGCCCACGCCCATCGCCTTCTGGTGCATATGGACGGCACGCGCTTCGCCAATGCGCTGGTGTCCTTGAACTGCTCGCCAGCCGATGCCACTTGGCGCGCTGGCGTCGATGTGCTGTCCCTGGGCGCTACCAAGAACGGCGCCATGGCGGCCGAGGCGATGATCTTCTTCGATCCCGCGATGGCGGCGACCGTGGCCTTCCGCCGGAAGCGCGGCGGGCATCTGTTCTCGAAGATGCGCTTCGTCAGCGCGCAGATGGAAGCCTATCTCACCGACGATCTCTGGCTGCGCAATGCGCGCCATGCCAACGCCATGGCGCGGCGCATGGCCGACGGGCTGGCCAAGATCCAGGGTTGCCGGCTGGTGCATCCCCGCGAGGCGAACCTGCTGTTCGTCACCCTGCCGCACCGGGTGATCGACGGCCTCGAGCATGCTGGCTTCGGCTTCTACCGCGAAGGCGGCGTGCGCACGATCCGGCTGGTGACAGCCTATAACACCGACGTGACCGCCGTGGACGCCTTCGTCACCGCCGCCCAGCAACTCGCAATCGGCGGCCCTGTGACGATGACGGCGTAGGCTGCCCCGGCGTCCTTTCCATCTCACGAAATCCCGTAGTTTCAACGCTTTCCGCGTGGTGCCACTTAGCCGCGGCCGGAAAGGGCTTGATCCTGCGCCGCCCTTCCACTAAGTCAGGGCCCTTCGGCCTCCGGCACGACCCCATCGTCTAGAGGCCCAGGACGGCGCCCTCTCACGGCGCAAACCGGGGTTCGAATCCCCGTGGGGTCGCCAGTAAAATCAAATAGCAACAGATCGGTGGCGGGCTGGAGGAACGTTGTCCCAGAACGGTTCCTCAACAGGATCTCAGCTCTCTCCGATGCCGTGCCGGACTGGGGCGGCGAGGGCGTGTCGGAGTTGAAGCGCATTTGGGCGGCAGAAACAAAGCGCACCGGCCAGTGAAACTCATAATACCTTTTGTGTTCTCCGCGGTGATGGCGATAACCGCTTTGTCAACGTCAGTCGTGGCTGGCGATTTCGAAGATTGCGCGAATGCAAACGCACTAGTCGCTGCTGACGCTTCCAAGGCGGTGTCCGCGTGCCGCCGTCTTGCCCAAAAGGGAAATGCCGCGGCCCAGAACGCGCTTGGTGCGATGTATTCCACCGGTCAGGGCGTTCCCCAGGATCAAAAAACAGCGACAGCTTGGTATCGCAAGGCTGCCGATCAGGGATTGGCCGAGGCCCAGTGCCGCGTCGCGACTGCCTACTATTCCGGTCTCGGTGTGCCGCGAAACTACGATGAAGCGGCGAGCTGGGCCCGCAAGTCCGCCGATCAAGGCTTCGTCCAATGCCAGCATAATCTCGGCGTGGCGTATGCGAAGGGCCAGGGCGTGACCCTGGATTACAAAGAAGCGGTGACCTGGTATCGCAAGGCTGCCGATCAGGGATTTGGCGCGGCTCAGGCCGGCCTTTGCGTCATGTACGCCAACGGCCGCGGAGTCCCGCAAGACTTGGTGCTTGCGCATATGTGGTGCGACTTGGCTGCGGTTGCCGGTTTCAAGGACGCGACTAAATTCCGCAATAGCTTTGCCAGCAAGATGACATCGAAACAAATCGCCGACGCTAAGCGGAAGGCACGCGAATGGAAGCCGAAGCCTGAGCAACCCTGATAGGCATGTCCCGGCTTATTCCGATGGACTGCCGCTCGTCACCGCTACCGCCACGCCATGATCGCGACGGCCTCAACGACGTGCGTCGCACTGAACGGCTTGTTGATAACAGGCCGATGGATGTGCCGCTGGGGCGGTGCGGACTCCGTGTAACCCGTCACAAACGCAAACGGCAAATTGAGTTCTGAAAGCGCGTCCGCGACGGGATACGAGGTTTCGCCTTTCAGGTCGATGTCGAGAAGCGCGCAGTTGATCCAGTACTCGCGTACGGAATCGAGGGCTGACGCTACGCATTGCGCCACCGCAACGACGATGGCGCCTTCATCCTCAAGAATCGAGACGAGTTCAAGCGCGAGCACCGGCTCGTCCTCGACAAGCAGAATTCGGCAGTTTTTCAGCACCGGCCCGACCATCGCTCCGGATTCTAAGTGCCGCTATCGTGGCATTGTCAATTTTCAGTAGCGTACGAATCCGTACGGACGGCTGCCGGGTTCAAGCCACTCGAGTCACATTCTTCATCGCGTAGTTTGCCTCCGGCAGGCTCACGACCGAGGGCAGGTCGCGGCCGCGCTTTTCGGGCGCGACTTGCAGAGCGAGCTCGCGAAAAGTCGCGACCAAAGCGCGGTTCCAGTTCAGCTGCTGCACCGCCCATCGCCTTTCGTCGGCGATCAGCCGTTCCGTTGACTTGCTCTTGTCCTGCGGCGTCTCGCTCGGCTCGCGATAGCGGATGACCGGTTCGCGCGGTTCATCCTTCAGACGGAACGCGGGCGCGTAGTAGTCGACTTCCTGCTCCAGCGCGAAGCAGATCACCTGCGGCTTGCCGTCGCCCAGCATCAGCAGGTCGTGCAGCATCCGGGCACCCGGCAGCTCGTCCTCGTCGCAGCCTTGCGGCACGCCGATCTGGCCCCAGCCATTGCCTTCGACGGTCTTGCGCGCGCCCTTGATATGCACCTGCCGGATATAGGGCGCCAGGATGTGCAGCGCCGCCAGCGGCTCCTCATAGGCGTTGAGGGAATTGGAGTAGTCGAACAGCGCATTCATGCGGCGGTCGCCGAGGCGCTGCAGGATCGCGGCGATCTCCGCAGCCTTGAGATCCTCGTGCTGTTCGTAGTCGAACTGCAGGTCGAGCTTGTTGGCGCGTTCGCAGGCATAGGCGAGATCCGCATAGACGCTTTCCATCACCTCGGCGAGCGTGCCCTGATGCCGGGCATAGAGCCTGATGTTGGTGACGCCCAGCGCGAGGGCGCAGTCAATGGCCCGGTCGATCTCCCGGCGCTCGGTCGAACTGATCTCCAGATGCAGCGCCAAGCCCAGATCCTCGAGCTGGCGCCGGAATATCTCCCGGTCTTTTCCCGACATCTTGCCGACCGACGTGTCGCCACCGTCATTGAGATGGAGGCAGGCGCCGTGCAGGTCGTGGATGTAGACGAAGTCGATGAGGTCGCGGGGCGCGAACCCGTGCTCCATGCTGCGATAGAAGGAATAGCTATGGGCGAAGAACGGCACATTGGCCGTTCGCTCCAGCAGCCGTCCGGCATGCGCTGCATCCAGCTTCGGCGGATCGACCGCGGGGCTGGCATGTTTCAGCATCAGCGTCTTGAATCGCGCCTCCGCTCTGTGATCCATCACGCCCCTCAAGTTGCGCCGGCTTCGATGATCCGCACGTCCGCTTGCGCCAGTCTGGCCGCCGCCGCATGGCTTGGCAAGCAGCGGTCGGGCAGGCCAACATGTTCACCCAGCCCTGAACAGGAGAATGACATGAAAGCCTACGGCATCTTCCAGGAGACCGTGAAGGACGAGGCGATGTTTGCGGAATACCGCAAGCATGTGATGCCGACGCTCGCCGCCCACGGCGGAAAGTTCGTGGTGCGGGGCGGCGCGATATCAGTCGTCGAAGGCGAATGGCCGCATCCGCGGCTGGTGATCATCGAGTTCGCCTCGCGCGCCGCCGCCGAGGGCTGGTACCGGTCGCCGGAATACCAGGCGATCCTGCCGCTCAGACTGAAGGCCGCGGTCGGCAATGCGGTATTTGTCGACGGGGTCGAATAGATCGCTCACGGCATAGCGTGCTCGAGTATTCGCGATAGCTGCCACGACGCGGTGTTCCGCGCTGTGGCCGGGCCACTCGCGAATTGTGAGAATAGTCACACCCCGCTCCGGGCATGCGGCGTATTGTCTGGCGTTCAACCGCGCCGATGGCGCGCATCATAGGAAGCTGTCGCCCGGGTCATCATCCTGCGGCAACTTCGTGCAAATTACCGGCCGGACCGCACAACAGCAGTAAGAAGCGCTTACCGGCCCGTCACATATCGACGTGGAGGAGGCATCATGACCACTGCACGTGAAACCGGCATTCTGACTGTTGCGGCCATACGCAGCGGCAAGAACAGACCCGTCGAGTACATCTTCAACGAGCGGCAGCGGATATTCACCCTTGCCGAGAAAGCTGCTTCGGACGAGCGGACGTCAGGCTACCTGAAGGCTGCGCGTGGCCGGAACCGGCCCGTAAAGGTCGTGATGAACCTCAGGCGCGGGCTGATCGAGCGCGTGTCCGAGCCGACGAAGCGCGAACTGGAAGAATATTCTCGCAAACGCGTGCCGCTGGAAAAGCCGGACAAGATCGTACGCATCCAGGTCCGCAAGATCGATCCGACCACTTTCAACTTCGCCGATACTTATCTGAAATGGCCGGCTTTCCGGCGCTGCACCAAGATCGTGCCGAACTACGCCAAGGCGAAGCAGATCTTTGACTTTTGCGCGCAGCTCTCCTGCCATCTGCCCGGCCCATACCCTGTGCCGCCCTGCATCCCCTTTCAATATGTCCGCGACGGCTGCTATGCGCGGGCGCACCAGATGCGGCGGATCATCACGACGCGCTACGGCTATTGTTGCGAAAAAGTGTTCAGCTTTGCGAACCAGGGAAACGACACGCTTGCCGTGAAGGCCGACAAATGGGGCGGCTGCTGCGTCACCTGGTGGTATCACGTGGCGCCGCTCATCCGTGTGCGGCTGAAGTTGAGAGGCTGCCGGGGCGCCAAGCTCGTACTGGCGATGGTCATCGACCCCGGCATGTTCGACAAGCCGGTGCTGCTCAGCACCTGGCTCGCCGCCCAGGAGAACTCGGGCTGCAGCCCGGATGCCAATGTCTCGGCCTATTCGATTCAGCCGGGATCCGCCTATGGCCCGGCAAATTACGCGGGCACGGCCTTTGTCACCGATCCCGGATATGTGGACACGCTGAACACGCTTGTGGGCTACAGCGGCTTGACCACCTGTCCGTGATACCGGCAGGTTGATGGCGCGGCAACAAGATAGGCCCAAGCGGTCGCGCAATGATGGGATCGGCTTCAGCCGGTGGCGATGAGCGGCAAGAGCGGTGGATGACCGTCGTCAATCTGCGCCTGCGTTCGGACTGCGCGGAGGTCATGTTTGCCGAGTCCGCACGTATCTACAAGCTTTTGCGGACCAATTCCCGGTTTGACGAAGCCTTGAACAGCCTGCGTGCCGCCAGCGAGCGGGGCGGCAGAGTGCGCGTCCGCACGGAAAAGCCGAACGGCGAAATCATCGAATTGGTTGGGTAATTGGACCCGCTTGACATTCGCCGCGATCCGTCTTATTTAACCCATAGGTTACATAACCGGATAGTTTAGTTCGAATGACCCCAGACCGCCTCAGCACCACTTTCGCCGCGCTCGCCGATCCCACCCGGCGCGCCATCCTCGCCAAGCTGGCGAGCGGCGAGGCGTCGGTGACGGAACTGGCCGAGCCGTTCAAGATGAGCCTGCCCGCCGTGTCCAAGCATCTGCGGGTGCTGGAGCGCGCCGGCCTGATCGCCCGCAGCCGCGAGGCGCAGTGGCGGCCCTGCCGGCTCGAGGCCGGGCCGCTGAAGAGCGTCGCCGACTGGCTCGAGTTCTACCGCCGCTTTTGGGAGCGCAGCTTCGACCGCCTCGAATCCTATCTCGACGAATTGCAAGGAAAGGGAAAGAAAAATGGCCGCAAAAAGTAGCGCCGCCACGAAGTCGGCGGAATCCGCGCAGCCGGAATTGACGATCACCCGCGTCCTTGACGCGCCCCGCGACCTCGTTTTTCGTGTTTGGACCCGGCCCGAGCATCTGGTGCGCTGGTGGGGCCCGAGCGGCTTCACGCTGCCGCAATGCAAGATGGACCTGCGTCCCGGCGGCGCGTTCCACTACATCATGCGCTCGGGCGAAGAGGGTTGCGCCGGCACCCACGCGCCAAACACCGAGCACCGGCTTCGCGGCGTGTTCCGCGAGATCAAGCCGCCGGAGCGGCTGGTCTTCACCTGGGCCTGGGAGGACGAGAACGGCCAGCTCGGCCATGAGACCCTGGTCACCGTGACGATGGTGGAGCAGGGCGCAAAGACCAAGCTCACGCTGCATCAGGCCGTCTTCGAATCCGTCACCGCGCGCGATGCCCACAACGCGGGCTGGAGCGAGTCCATGCTCCGCCTGGCGGCTTACGTCGAGTCGCTCTGAACGCCGCGCATCGGAAGGAGAATTCAGATGAAGCACGCCGTCGTATCCGGCGACAAATGGGTTGCCGCGCGCAAGAAACTGCTGGCCCGCGAAAAAACCTTCACCCGGGCGCGCGACAAGCTCAGCGCCGAAAGGCGCAAGCTTCCCTGGGAAAAGATTGAGAAGGACTACGTCTTCGACGGACCGTCGGGGAAAGAGTCACTCGCCGATCTCTTCGACGGGCGCAGCCAGCTCATCGTCTATCACTTCATGCTCGGCCCTGGCTGGAAGCAGGGCTGCCCGAGCTGCTCCTTCCTCGCCGATCACTTCGACGGCGCCGCGGTTCATCTGGCCCAGCGCGATGTGACATTCGTGGTCGTGTCGCGGGCGCCTCTGAAGGAGATCAAGGCCTTTCAGAAACGCATGGGCTGGCAGTTCAAGTGGGTGTCGTCCCACGGCAACGACTTCAACGAGGATTTCCACGTCTCCTTCCCCGAGGAAAAATCCGGCAACGGCAAGGTGCTCTACAATTACAAGCTCCAGGAATCCATGGGCGAGGAAATGCCGGGCGCGAGCGTGTTCTACAAGGAGAAGAAGGGCGCGATCTTCCACACCTACTCCGCTTATGCCCGCGGCCTCGACATCCTGGTCGGCGCCTACAATTTCCTCGACCTCGTGCCCAAGGGCCGCGACGAGGACAAGCTGCCCTGGACCATGGCCTGGGTGCGCCACCACGACCGCTATCCGGCGGCATAAGACCTGTTGCAAATGAAGGCCGGACCTTAACTTTCCGCCATCAAACGCCTAAATAGCAAGAACCGCCCGGCCAGCATCGCCTGCCGGGCGGCCCCGCTGTGTCCTCCAAATAACCATAAGGAGTTTGCCATGCCCTATGTCGACGGATTTGTGATCCCGGTTCCCAAGAAGCACCTCGGCACCTATCGCAGCATCGCCCGCAAGGCGGCGAAGGTCTGGCGCGATCACGGCGCGCTCGAAGTGCTGGAATGCAGCGGCGACGACCTCGCGACCAAGTTCGGCATGTCCGTTTCCGAAGCTCGTCAAGCTCAAGCGCGGCGAGACAGTGGTGTTCTCCTGGATCCGCTTCAAATCCCGCGCCGACCGAGATCGGGTCAACGCGAAAGTGATGAAGGATCCGCGCATGAACAGGATGATGAAGAACGTGAAGATGCCGTTCGAACTCAAGCGCATGACCTATGGCGGCTTCAAGGTCATGGTGAACGGCTAGCGCGCTGCTGCGCCCGTGCTATGATCGAGGCAGGCTGCAACAAGGGAGTTCCGCCATGAAAGCCATCTGGCGAGGCGAGGTGATCGCCGAGAGCGGCCGCATCCGCGAGGCCCACGGCTACCGCTACTTCCCCCGCGACTCCGTGCGCATGGATCTGCTGCGCAAGGCGCGCAAGACCAAGAGCGATCTCGAATGTCCCCACGGCGTGCAGTTTTATGACGTGGGCGGCAAGACCGTGCGCAGCAAGCGCGCCGCCTGGTCCTATGAACAACCGCGCGCGGGCATGAAGCGCGTCGATCACTGGATCAGTTTCTGGGATGATGTCCGCATCCGCTAAAACACAACTATGAATCCATCTGAAATCCGATGATCAAGAAAATCCTCATCGTCATCGCTGGGATCGCCGTCATCATCGGCGCCTTCGCGGTCTTCGTGGCGCTGCAACCCGCCGAGTTCCGTATCGAGCGTACGGCCACCATCGCGGCGCCGGCGCCTGACGTTTTCGCGCAGGTGAATGATCTCCACAATTGGCAGGCCTGGTCGCCCTGGGCGAAGCTCGATCCCCAGGCGAAGGTAACCTTCGAAGGCGCGCCGGCGGGGCAGGGCGCTGTCTTCACTTGGTCCGGCAATGACGATGTGGGTGAAGGCAGCATGACGTTGGCCGAGAGCCGGCCGAACGAGCTGATCCGTATCCAGGTTGCCTTCGTCAGGCCGTTCGAAGGCGGCAACGTCAGCGAGTTCGCCTTCAAGCCCGACGGCTCCCAGACCGCCGTCACCTGGACCATGTCCGGGCGCAACGGTTTCATCGGCAAGGCCATGTGCCTGTTCGTCGACATGGACAAGATGCTCGGCGGCGACATGGAGAAGGGTCTGGCGCAAATGAAGTCGGTGACTGAAGCCAAGGTCGGCGGCTGACGCGTGGTCCAACTGAATCAAAATTGCATAACCTTCCCCCCTTGAGGAGGAAGATGGCTTATCGAGCGCCAGCGAGATGAGCCAGATGGGGGGTATCTCAATGCCGGTCGCATTTGGTGAAAACTGAAGCGAAGGTAGTTGGGGTTAAATAGCTCGAGCCGTCCCCCCACCCGGAGCCTCTCGCTTTGCTCGATGCACCGACCGCCCCCTCAAGGGGGGCGGTTTGGCAGATTGATGAATCAAATCGAGTGGAATACGCGTTTGCGGATCGTCCATATCCGCACATGCCACCTGTGTCTTCTGCGCCACAACGCATTGCAAAAACGTGCGGCCGCAACCATGCGGTGCAGATTTCATCTTGAATTCGAAATCCAGTTGGCGCATAAGCCCGCTCCTTCGTTCGGCCTCGGGTTCGGGCTCGTTGATGTCCCGGCCGGCGCGGTGCGCTCTGCGTGTCCGTGTTCCGCCTGACGAAGAACGCGATCGAAGCTCTGTGGTCAGAGCAGCCGGGGATTGTCCCCGGAGGTGACGGTTCGATTCCGTCCGAATGCCCAAGTGAGGATAGCTCAAATGGTAAGAGCAGATGCCTGTTAAGCATCTTGTTGCGGGTTCGAATCCCGCTCCAACGCTCCGGTTCAGCCTGAAAAACTGAATACCCATTTTAGGGAACCGGACGCGCGCTTCAGTCGCGGTCCGGTCGGCTGGCCGAGAGGCCTCTCGAACGTACCAGACACCTTGAGACCGGCTCTGCGCCGGGGCGGATACCGCCCGCGCGGATCGTCGGGTTCGGCTGCCGTTCGCCGCACCTCGGTGCGGCGAGCGCGGCGCGTGCCCGCTGATCCGCGCGGGCTCAAGCCCCGGCCCGCCGGTCTTTCGGGAAGACGCGTCCGGAACCCGTATCCTCAGAGTTGCAACGAAGTCTCTGCGGCATGGCCGCAAGGCCGAAGTGTGGAGGTTACCATGAGTCGGCTTCTTCTGATCTCCGCGTTACCGTGAAGGATGGCGAGCGCGCCCTCCTGCGCGGAACGGCCGGTACGAGCGCGTGCTCGGCCCGGGCCGTCACTGGGTCTTCGATCCGCTGAGCACGCTGAAGGTCGAGATCTTCCAGGTCGTGCGCGCCGAGTTCGCGGCAGACCGCTATGCCGTGATGAAGGCGGAGCGGCCGGCGATGGCGGCCGAACTGTTCGAGGCGGTCGAGACGCGGGCCGATGAGCTCGCCATCGTCAGCCTCGACGGCCGGCCGATCCATCTGGCCGGTCCGTGGCAGGTGCGCGTGTTCTGGAAGGTCGTCACGGCCGTCGAGGTCGAGCGCATCGATGTCGCGCGCGAGCCCGACGCGTGGCCGCGCGGCACCTGACGCTGCTCGACCGCGCGCGGAACGTCCACCTGGCGGAGACGGTGGTCGAGAACCACGAGGCCGGCCTGCTCTATGTCGAGGGCCGTCTGGTCGAACGCCTGGCGCCGGGCCGTCACGCCTACTGGACCGTCAACCGCAAGGTCGAGGTCAAGCGGGTCGATCTGCGGCCGCAGGCGGTGGAGATCACCGCGCAGGAGATGCTGACCAAGGATCGCATCGCCCTGCGCGTGACGCTGTCGGCGCTCCGCCGCATCGTCGATCCCGAGCGCGCGGTCGAGCGCGGTCGCGGACGTGGATGGCTGGCTGTACCGCCTGGTGCAGTTCGCCATCCGCGAGGCGGTGGCGGCGCGGACGCTGGACGAGGTGCTCTCCGCCAAGTGCGTGCTCGACCGGAGCTGCGTACGTTTGTGCGCGAGCGCCTGGGCGAGACCGGCATCGAGGTCGACGGAGCTCGGCGTGAAGGACGTGATCCTGCCCGGCGAGATCCGCGAGCTCGTGAACAAGGTGGTGGAGGCGGAGCGCGACGGCGAAGGCCAACCTGATCCGCCGCCAGGAGGAGACCGCGGCGACGCGTTCGCTCCTGAACACCGCCAAGCTGATGGAGGACAACCCGCTCCTGCTCCGTCTGAAGGAGCTCGAGAGCCTCGAGACGCTGGTCGAGAAGGTCGGCCGCATCGACCTCCACGCCGGCGAAGCGCAGGGCCTCGACGCCCTCCTCAGCAAGCTCCTGCGCCTGAAGGCGCCGGAACCGGCGTGAGGCGATGGTGACGAGACGGGACGGAGAAGGCCGCATCGGCAACGGTGCGGCCTTTTTCGTTTCTACACATGAATCGCGAACCGCGTGCCGAGGTGGGTTTCAAACCCGCCCATTCCATCGGCGTCCGTGAAACCAGCGTGAATCGCCGGGAAAGATTCAGTTGAGATCGGAACGACGACGTTAATTCGCCCGCGGGTGTGCTGCGCATCACATTCGCTGTCGCGCGGCGTGCCCATGTTCCGGTCATTGGCACCAAGGCCGCGAGACCAGAGACCGTCTGCGGCGAAGGAGGAGAAGATGAAGCTCATGAAGTTCGCAGGCATGCCGGCGCTCATTCTGGTGGCGGCGCTTGCGGTGTTCCCCGGCGCGGCGTTCGCCACCTGGAGCGCCTATACCGACGACGGCACCCATTACGGCATCCGCGAGGGCAGCAATAAGATCCCGCTGGACCTCACGGAGAAAGAGGCCACCCGGACCGCCAAGAAGGTCAACAAGGCGCTGGATAAGGACAAGGCAGTCGTCGACACCGGCGAAGGTCCCTGCGGCGATCCCAGCTCCGGCGTGCTTTGCTGAAACCCAGAAACCGATTGGAGAGATCGATCATGGCGAATGTCATTTCGAGAAGTGCAAGCTTCCTCGGGCTGGTCTATGCGCTCACCGCGCCTGCCGTCCTGTTGGCCGGCGAATGGGTGGTGCGCGAAGATCCGATGGGGCCGGGCTACATTGTCACCGACGATGAGACGGGCACGATTCACACCAAGGGCAAGAAAGCGGCCGACAAGGTCGCCAAGGTTCTGAACGACGCCGAGTTGGGTGTCGTCGATACCGGCGAGGGTCCCTGCGGCGATCCGTCATCCGGCGTGCTCTGCTAGCCAAACGCGGTGCGTTTCTAGTAATGTCCCCTCTCCCCACGACGCGGGGCGAGGGGACATTCAGCCTCGAATTGTTTTGATCAGACGTTCGGGTGTTTTCAGTTCGACGAAAGATTCGCGCTGTAGTTCTTGTCCGGCAGGGCCGGCTGGGGCGGGGCGTAGAACATCGGTTCGCGTGTGTCATTGCCGGACTGGCCGGCCTCTCCGCCGGGCATTGTCATCTTGACGCCGGTGCCCTGTTCCTGCCCTTGCCGCAATGCCTGCTGCAGCTCTTCCGCGGCCGGTTGCGACCAGGGAATCTGATAGTAGCGCGGCGGCGTGCCGTCGGGATACTGCAACAGGACATAGATCGCTTCGCCCTCCGCCATCGAGGCGCCAAGTACATCGGCTTCCTCGGCCCCGCCGCGCCACTCAAGCCGCATCGGCTTGGGCTGGCCCAGCAGCTCGACCGCGCCGCCATAGACGAGTCCGACCAACAGCAGGAACAGGGCCGTCGACACGCCACGTTGCCACAGGACACCCTTTGGCAGGACACGGAACACGAGGCCGCCCAACAGCAATGCGAAGATGATGGCAGTGGCGATCATTGCGAGGCCACGCGCAATTCCTTGAACAGCGTATTCATGCTGCCGGGAACCAGATTGCCGTCGCTATCGAGATCAAACCTGAAGGCGGTCACCTGGTCGTTGAGATGCAGCAATCGAACGGTGGTGATTGCCAGCTGCTGCGTCTGGCCCGCCTCGTCGGTCCGCCGGCTCGCGACCAGCTTCACTTCGATCGGACCGGACGAACCGATAACCCGGTAGAGATGCACATTGACCACATACTCGCCGGCCGGCATGCCGCGGCTGTAGGCGATCTCGTAGTTCACATCGGTCATATCCTGAGCCATGCCGAGGTCGTCGCGCAGCAGGTTGAACACACGGCCGTTCTTGTTGGAATAGCCTACCGGCCTATCGCCGGGCGCCTCGACCCATAGATCCACATCGGCGTCGAGCCGGTCCTGCCATTGAGCTTCAATGACCACGTTGCCCGGTACTTGATCGCCCTCTTGTTCCGCCGACTTGGCCGGCGGATTGACCACTGTCATCATGAGGACCGTCATCAGCACGAAGCCGCCGAGCATCAGCAGGGCCGTGTCCAGCCAGACGGTGAGCGTCTCCTCATCCATCGCTGCCGCCGAGCAGACGCAGGTTGATCTTGAGCCAGAGATTGATGCCGATCCCGAGAAGCGTGGCGTAGAGCGAGACATACATCCCGTCCACGACGGCCGAGATCATGGCTTTCACCCCATTCACATCGGCGCCCCCGCTGTCGCGCGCCGCGGAGAAGGCGATGATCAGGCCGACGACGGTGCCCAGCAGCCCGATGCGTACCACATGGGTGGCGATCCATTGCACATCACGCCACCGCCGGAAGAGGGCGCAGAGCACGCCGACGCCGCCGACAGCGACGATGATCCAGCAGAGCGCCGCGGTCGCGCCCTCGAAAGGACGGCTCGCGACGCCGGCGATCCACAATGCCGTGACGAATGAGGCGCCGATGGCCTGCAGAACGATGAAGCGCGAAAGAAACGCCGCATCCAAAGATGCGGCGCGCGCTGTCGCGATGTCACCAACTCTCGGGTCGGGCTGGACGCCGATTTGTGTGTTCGCGGTGGAACTGCGCGCCGCATCGATGGCCCCTCTGTACCAGTCGGCATCCCGGGGTTCGTCATCGGCCGGTGCTTCGAAGTTCGCAATGGTCATGATCGAATGCCCCTAGAGCTGCGGTTCGAGCATGGCTGGATCGACCTTGCGGTTCTGCCATCCTTCGCCTGTGGCGACGATGCAGCTTTGGCCGCGGCTGTCCGTCAAGAGGATGGACCAAGTCGTGGCATCCTCGTTTGTGAGCACCTCAAGCAACCGCCCATCGCCGGTAACGCCAACGGAGGAAGGCTGCTCGCGAAAATCGCTCGCCAACAGTTCGACGACATCCGGCCGCGCGCCGCAATAGATCGTGCCGGCTTGGGCCGAATGCGTGTCGAGAACGATCGGCACCGCAATCACCGCAACGCCGGAGAATATTTTCATGGAAGAAGAAGTAAGGCGGTTGTCTGTATTCATCGGGGCCATCCTATCCAAGCTGCTACGCCTGCTTGCCCTGATGGATGCGTCTGCGCGGCATCCTGCGACCCAAACTGAACAATGTACGATCCCGGAATTTTGTTCCGGTACTTGGCGGTGACAGGAATTTCGATGCCATTCGAAAGAGTTAGGCACGCTCATCGCTACGCCCGCGGAGCGGGTGAGGCTGAGGCGCCGCCTCCTGCAGGCATCAGCATGACGGCCGGAAAGGGATCGTCAGGGGCAGGATAATTTTCCTTGAAGCTCGCCGCCGGCCCTCCCACCTGTCTGTTCCGCAGCCAGTGATGGCGGCCTCGATGTTGGACATTGTGTATCTGATTATGGCATCCGGCGAGTGTGCCCGGACGCGGCGGGGATTCCCTTGTATGGCATCGTTCCCGAAATTCAGGGTCCCCCGGGAATCCTGCTTTTCAGTAAATTGTCCTGCCCGCAGAGATACTTCAGCGGCGGAAAATAGCGCAAAAATGCCCGCCCGTGCTTGCGGCAAGAAAGCAGGTCGCAACGACAATGCCGGGCGATGACTTGCTGCATTCGCCCGTTTCGGAGCGCCTATCCCCGGCCGCGCCGCTGCCGCCGCGCCCTTGTCGCCGCGGCCTTTCTTGCCGATGCCGAGCGTTCCGCGGCCGGCCTCGCTGCGGCGGCTTTGCCGCCCAGCCGGCCGCCCTTGCGCGCCGGCGCTTTATTGACCGGCTTGCCGACGCCGGAGCCGCTCTTCTTGCCGCCGCCGGTCATCTTATTCACTGTGGCCCAGGCGCGGCGTTCGGCCTCGTCCTCGGACAGGCCCTGCTTCTCATAGCCTTTCTCGATGTGACGCGCCTGGCGCTTCTGCTTGTTGGTGTAAGCCGATTTGTCGCCGCGGGGCATGGGACACCTCGTTGCCGGTTGTTTTCCATCTGTAGAAAACAATGCGCGCTCCGGTGCGAGGTTCCAGGTGCGGCGGTCAGGCGAGGCCGTAGCGTTCCTTCACCCGCTGGCTCCAGGCGCTGATCAGCCGGTCGGCGATAATGCCGATGAAGGCAACGGCAAGGCCGCCCATCAACCCGCGCCCGGCGTCGACCTTGGACAGGGCCTTGAACACTTCCTGGCCGAGATCCGACGTGCCGACCATCGCGGCGATGATGTCCATGGACAGCGCGAGGAACACCACCTGATTGATGCCGAGCATGATCTCCGGCAGGGCCAACGGCAGCTGGATGCGCCAGAGCAGCTGCCAGCGGGTGCAGCCGGATACATTGCCGGCCTCGATCAGGTGGGGCGAAACCCGGCGGATGCCGTGCCGCGTGTATCTGATGGCCGGTGCCACGGCATAGAGGACGATGCCGAGCATGGCGGCGACATCGCCGACCCGCAACAGCATGACCGCGGGAATCAGATAACAGAAGGCGGGAATCGTCTGCAGGATGTCGACGATGACAGCCAGAATGCGGTCGGCCCGGTCGTTGCGCGCCGCCCAAATGCCCAGCGGGATGCCGATCATGGCGGCGATGACACTGGAAACGGCAACCAGGTAGATCGTCGTCATCGTGATATCCCAGAGCCCGGTGACGGCGAAGAACATCGTCGTCAGCATGACCCCCAGCGCCAGCCGCCAGCGCCCGAGCTGATAACCCGCCGCACCGAGCACGGCGACGACGAATATCCAGGGCAGGGTGAGCAGGAAGTCCTTCACTGGCCGCAGGATGTTGAGCACCAGCCACACCCGCACCGCCTCGATATAGTCGAAGAAATTGACGTTGATCCAGGTTATCGCCGACTGCCAGATGGCGCCGGTCGAAATCGTGGCGCTGTCCGGCAACACGCGCAGAGCGGGCAGGAAGAGACTCAGCAGCGTCGTCGACAGCAGCGCGGCGAGCGCCAGCAGAATGTGGGGATGCCGGCGCCAGAACGGCAGGCCGGGCACCAGCATGCCCGGCGGCTGAGCCGCGGCGGCCTGGCTGATGCGGTCGAACACGATCGCCAGCACGACGATGGCGATACCGGCCTCCAGTGCCGGGCCGATCTTCAGGGCCCGCAGCGCGGTCAGCACATCGAAGCCCAGGCCGCCGGCGCCAATCATCGAGGCGATGATCACCATGTTCAGCGTCATGTTGATGACCTGGTTGACACCCACCATCAGCGTCGGCCGCGCCGACGGGACGAGGATGCGCCAGAGATGCTGGCGGCGCGTGCAGCCGGCCATGTTGCCGAAATCCTGGATTTCACCCGGCACCTGGCCGAGTGCCAGCGTCGTCACCCGCACCATCGGCGGCACGGCAAAGGCCAGCGTGGCAATCATCGCCGACACCGGGTTGTTGCCGAACAGCATGAGGATCGGCACCAGATAGGCGTATTGCGGCGTCGCCTGGGCGATGTCCAGCATCGGCACGAGCACCGCCTTGTTGAAACGCGGGTGCCGGTAGCCGAGGATTCCCAACAACAAGCCGATGAGGACTTCGAGCGGCACGGAGATAACGATCATCGCCATCGTCGGCATGGCACTGGACCACTGGCCGAATACCGCGAGATAGAGGAAACCCAAGCCGCCAACCAGCGCCAGTCGCCAGCCGCCATAGGCATGGCCGATGATCGCGAGCGTGGCCGTCACGCCGACCCAAGAGAGCGGCGGGATCGTGACCGCTTCCGCGCCATTGCCGAAGGTGAAACCGCGGTCGAACAGCCCGTAGGAGAGCTGCAGCGGCAGGCTCAAGACTTCCGAGAAAGCCCGGGTGATCGTGAAGAAATACTCGATGACGACGTCGCGCATGAAGATCGTCGTCCAGTTCGCCACCGGAATGATCCAGGCCCGCGGGTAGTCGAAAAGCTGCGGGAACAGCGGCTGCAGCTGTTCGCGGAACGCGACCAGGATGATTGTCGCCGCCAGGGTCGCCAGCCAGAACAGCGGCCAAGGCCGGGCGGCCGGTCGCGGGGCGCTGCCGATGGCCGTCGTCGCGCTCATGCCTGATGATCGGGGCCGGCCAGCAGCGCCACCACGGCGTCGCGGTGGATTTCGCCCGCAATCTGGCCGTTTTCGCCGATGACGCCGAAGGGCTGGTCGGATGCCACGATTTGCGCGGCGAAGCTGGCGATGCGCGCGCCGGCTTGCACATGGCGGGCGTAGCGGCCGCCCGGCGCCGCCGGCCGCATGAGCGAGCGGGCGGAAATCACCTTGGCGCGCTGCACGTCGCGGGTGAATTCGCGCACATAGTCGGTGGCCGGCCGCGTCACCAGATCCTCCGGCGAGCCGACCTGGATGATGGCGCCGTCCTTCATGATGGCGATGCGATCGGCCAGCCGGATGGCCTCGTCGAAATCGTGGGTGATGAACACGATCGTCTTATGCAGCATGTTCTGCAGCCGCAAGAACTCATCCTGCATCTCCCGGCGGATCAGGGGATCGAGGGCCGAGAACGGCTCGTCGAGGAACCAGATCTCCGGCTCCACCGCCAGGCTGCGCGCGATGCCGACTCGCTGCTGCTGGCCGCCGGAAAGCTGCCGCGGGAAATAGAGTTCGCGGCCCTTCAGTCCGACCAGCTCGATGATCTTGCGCGCCCGCGCCTCCCGCGTCGCCCGGTCGATGCCCTGGATCGCCAGCGGAAACGCCACATTGCCCAGCACGGTCTGATGCGGCAGCAAGGCGAAATGCTGGAACACCATGCCCATCTTGTGGCGGCGGATCTCGATCAGTTCGCGCTCCGTCGCCTTCAACAGGTCGCGGCCCTCGAAGATGATCTCGCCGGCCGTGGGCTCGATCAGCCGCGACATGCAGCGCACCAGCGTCGATTTGCCTGAGCCCGACAGGCCCATGATGACGAAGATCTCGCCTTGATGGACATCGATGCTGACGGCCTGGACCGCGCCGATCAGGTCGCCGCTTGCCAATTCGTCGGCTGTCGGATTTGCCGCCCGCCCGCGCAGAAATTCTTCGGCATTGCGGCCGAAGACCTTCCATACATTGCGGCAAGCGATTTGGACCGGCTTCGAGGCCGGCCGCGCCGGCGCGATCTCGGTCGTCCCTGCCTGGATCATTCCGTTCAATGATTTGTTCCAATTGAAGTGAGCGGACGAAAACTCGTCCGCTCACCCGTCAACAAAACACACTGAGGCAGACTACGCCGTGGGCCTATTTCGCCCAGGCTTGCCACTTCGCCTCGTTGGCGACGATCCAGGCTTCCGCGACTTCCTCGATCGTCTTGCCGTCGAGGTCGACTTGGCCGCCCAACAGACCCAATTCCTTGGCGTCCATGCTGTAGTTTTTCGCCACGTTGTAGGCGACCGGCCACTTGGTCTTCAGCTCGATCCAGGAATACTTCCAGATCTCGCCGAAGGGCTTGCCGCAGTCATAGGCCATGTCCTTGTTGGAACCCCAAGCCGGGTCGGTATAGCACTCCGGCGTGTGTTCCGGGAATTCCACCCATTCGCCTTCATACTTCGCGGGCGCCCAGTGCGGCGAGTAGATCCACATCATGATCGGCGCCTTGCGCTCGATGGCGGAGGCCAGTTCGGCGAACATCGCCGCATCGGTGCCGGCATGGATGACCGTGAAGGGCAGGCCCAGCGCCTGCACGCGCTCGTCATCGAAGCCTTCCCAGGTGACGGGGCCGCCGAGATAGCGGCCGTTCGGCGCCGTATCGGGCGTTGCGAAGGCCGCGGCACAGGCCGGTTCCTTCAACGCCTCCCAGTTCGGCAGGCCCGGGCATTTGTCTTTCATATAGAGGGGATACCACCATTCTTCCTTCGCCTTCGGTCCGAGCGCGCCGAGGCGCTCCGTCTTTCCGGTGGCATCGGAGGCCGCCATGGCCTCGCCGGCCGTCGTATCCCAATATTCCAGGGCGATGGTGATGTCGCCGGTCGTTAGGCCGGTGGTCATGCTGGAAATGTAGTCCGCCGGGACATATTCGACATTGTAGCCGAGCCGCTTCAGGATGCCGCCGAGGATGTTGGCGTTGATGTTCACGCTGGTCCAATCGAACAGCGCGATCTTGATGGGGTCAGACGATTCCGGCGCCGCCGCCGTCACCGGGCTGCTCCCACCCGCCAACACGGCCGCCGCGAGAGCCGCGGCAATGGCGCTGGTGCGTAATTTGTAGCTCATGAATTTATCTCCCTGCTGGACTTGTTTTGCTCGGGTCTGCCTTCGATACCTGGCCTCAGTGCAAAGCCCGTTCTTATCGAGTTGATATCAAAGCGCGACGGCGGATGGCCCGCAAGCGCTTGTTCGTAACGAACCCGCCTCGATTGAAAGCCCAGACGAATGGTTTGGAATTGGTCTAAATTGCCAAACGGGCTCAATCCGTTGAGTTTTCGGCGATGTGCCGCCAGACCTCCAGCGCCTGCTTTGTCTCTGCCACATCGTGCACGCGCAGCATGTGAAAGCCCTGCGCTGCCGCCCATACCGCCGCTGCCAGGGATGTCGGCAGCCGATCCCGGGGTGCCAGCGCCTGAGTTTTCGCCCCAAAACCCTTTCGCGATGCGCCCAGGAGCGTCCGGCAGCCGAGGCCGTGGAAGAGGGCGAGATTACGCAGGATCGCCAGGTTCTCGGCGCTTCTTTTGCCGAAGCCGATGCCCGGATCCACGATCAGCCTGTCGCGAGGGATTCCCGCCGCCACGCAGGACTGGATACGCGACTCCAGATAGTCGAAGACATCCAACAGGACGTCGGCATAGACCGGCGCCTGGTTCATGGTCGGCGGCTCGCCCTGCATATGCATGAGCGCGATTTCCGCGCTGCTGCCGGCCGCGACCGCGAGGCTTTCCGGATCACCTGTCAGGGCGGAGACATCGTTGATGATATCCACGCCGATCTGCAGCGCGGCCCTCATCACGGCGGCATGCCGGGTATCGATCGAGAGCATGATCCGCGGCGAACCCTGACGCAGATCCTGCAGCCCTTGAAGCACCGGCATAACCCGCCGTACTTCATCAGGCGGGGATACCGGCTCCGCGCCGGGCCGGGTCAATTCCCCGCCGATATCCAGGATACGCGCCCCGGCGTCGACGAGTTCGCGAGCGTGGGCCAGGGCAGCCGCGGGATCTTCATGCCGGCCGCCATCGGAAAAGCTGTCGGGCGTCACATTGACGATGCCCATGAGCAAAGGCCCAGCATCCGTCCGGTCGATGGCGTACCCGCGCGAAGCGGTAAACCGATCGATCAACAACGCCAACCTGGCCTTCACGGCGTTCGGCTGCCGTTCGCGCCAGTCATTGAGGGCTGGCGCCGTCGCGACCGCACGTTGGATCGTCGCGCCAATGCGGATTGTTGTCTCCCAGGCGCCGATGCGCTGCGCACCGCCAAACAGCCGGGGAAACTCGTCCGCGTCATTGTCCTCGCCGCGCCGAAACAGTCCCAGCGGGCGCAGATAGCAGTGCGCGGTTTCCGGAACAGTCGTGGGCAGTTCTGATTTTGCCATATCCATGAACAGGTTAGTGCCGACTGGCGGGTCCATTCAAATGTTGCACATTGTGCCGCGCCTGGGAACAATGCGGCGCCATGATGCAACAGACCCTGCCGAGATTGCCGCCGCATCCCCGGGCGCCCGATATCGCGGCTGCCGGCCAGGCTATTTCTCCGCTGGTCCGCGAGATCGCCTATCGCGATCCGCTGGAGCTATTTGCGCCCTTCGCCAGGGATCGCCATGCCGTGTTGCTGGAGAGCGCGGTGACCGACGGCGAGCGCGGCCGCTACTCGTACATCGCCGTCGAGCCATTCCAGATTCTGAGCAGCAAGAATGGCAATATTGCCCTGGGCGAGCGCACCCTTCAGGGCAATCCGTTTCAACTACTGGATGAACAGCTCAGCCAATTCAGCTTTTCGCCGGCGCCAGATCTGCCGCCGTTTCAAGGCGGCGCGGTCGGCTATTTCGGCTATGAGCTTGCCCAGCATCTGGAGCGCGTGCCGATGGCGCGCTTTGACGAGATGCAGTTTCCGGATCTGGTGATCGGATTCCACGACGTCGTCATCGCCGTCGATCATCAGGCGCAACGCGCTTGGATTTTTTCGAGCGGATTTTCCGATGCCGGCGCGGCCAATCGAGAACAACTTGCAATTGAGAGACTAAACCACATCCTTCGCCGGATCGAATCGGCGGCAACGCTGCCGCAGCCGGCGCCGGTAAGCGGGCGGGTCGAATTGCAATCCAACTTCACGCAGCCCGGCTATGAAACCGCGGTGGAACGGGTCATAAGCTACATCCTCGCCGGCGACATATTTCAAGCCAACCTGTCACAGTGCTTGCAAGCAAGGCTGCCCAAGGCGCTCACTGGTTTTGACCTCTATCGCAGGTTGCGAAAGATAAATCCTGCGCCATTTGCGGCCCTGATCAAGTCTGGCGATGTCGAGATCGTTTCGGCGTCGCCCGAACGCTTCCTAAGACTGCAGAATGGTAAGGTCGAAACCTGC
The DNA here is from genome assembly GCA_963810485.1 of uncultured Alphaproteobacteria bacterium. Classification (GTDB taxonomy): domain Bacteria; phylum Pseudomonadota; class Alphaproteobacteria; order Dongiales; family Dongiaceae; genus DATKFM01. Next base: position 388,004 of record CAWENQ010000004.1, on the reverse strand, counting down.
CCGATCAAGGGAACCCGGCCGCGTGGATCGACGCCCCAGGCGGATGAGGTGCTGGCCGCCGAGCTTCTGGCCAGCGAGAAGGACCGCGCCGAGAATGTGATGATCGTCGACCTCCTCCGCAACGATCTCTCCCGTGTCTGCCGCGACGGATCGGTCGACGTGCCGCGGCTGTGCGAGCTCGAGACCTTTGCCACGGTATTTCACCTGGTGTCGACGGTCACCGGCGAATTGCAGCCGGGCAAGACGGCGGTCGATCTGCTGGCGGCCTGCTTCCCCGGGGGATCGATCACCGGCGCGCCGAAGATCCGGGCGATGGAAATTATCGCCGAGCTCGAATCGACCCGCCGCGGCCCCTATTGCGGCAGCATCGGCTATATCGGCTTCGACGGCTCGATGGATACCAGCATCACCATCCGCACCTTCGGCATCAAGGACGGCATGGTGACGTTCCAGGCGGGTGGCGGCATTGTCGCGGATTCTCGCCCTGCGGACGAATATGACGAGACGGTCGCCAAGGCGCGGGCCCTGATTGCGGCGCTGACCGGCCCGGGAGGCGGGTCGTGATCCTGGTGATCGACAACTACGACTCCTTCGTCCACAACCTGGCGCGCTATCTGCGCGAGCTCGGCTGGTCCACGCAGGTCGTGCGAAATGACGGCTTCAACCTGGATGAAATCGCGGCGCTTAAGCCGTCCCATATCGTGATCTCGCCGGGGCCTTGCACACCCAACGAAGCTGGAATCTCCGTGGCGACGGTACGGCGCTTCGGTCCGACCATTCCAATTCTCGGTGTCTGCCTCGGCCATCAAAGTATCGGTCAGGCTTTCGGCGGCAGGATCGTTCGCGCCCGGCGGCCGATGCATGGCAAGACGTCGATGATCCAGCATAGCGGCGGCGGTATCTTTGCCGGGCTGCCAAATCCATTGCGGGCGACGCGGTACCATTCCCTGGTAGTCGCCAAGGAGGATCTGCCCGAAGATCTTGTAATCACTGCGGAAAGCCAGGAAGGCGAGATCATGGCACTGGCCCATCGCCGCCATCCGATCGTCGGGCTGCAATTCCATCCGGAAGCCGTGCTGACCGAGCATGGCTACGATCTCTTGCGCAACTTCCTCGGCAAGTCAGTCACGGATCAGCGCGCCGCCGAATAGACACCGCCGCGAGAAACCTGCGGCGGCGTCAATTCGAACGTTGGTGATTCTTAGAGCGTCTTCACGCCTTCTTCGTCAATGCGCCGGCTACTTTACCGGAAACGAAGCCGAAGATCGCACCCAGAACCATGGAGACGATCAACAGAACCAATGGATTGGCGAAGGTCGGCGCGGTCAGGCTGAATAGCGGTCCGGTTCCCATCACGTCGGGCGTCACGCCCGCCGCTGACGGTTGATGCAGCGAATAGGCGACGGTGGCCGCGTAGCCATAGACATTCGCGGGCACAGCCGACAGCTGATCGATCTTCGCGACGATCACCAGGAAGAACACGGTGATGCCGACGATGATCGCATTGGCCACCAGGCCGCCGTTGATCTTGACGATGAGCAGCAAAGCGATCCAGGCAACGACGATTCCGAAGATGTTTCCGCAGATCGTCTTGATCAGAGCCTTCTGATCGCCACCGGTGTGAAAGAAGCAACCCCAGGCAATGAATCCGGCCCAAACCAGGACAAAACCAGCAAGCGGACCGAGCGCCAGAAAGGCCCAGATGGCGCCAAGAACAGCGATACTCACAGAAAGTGCGACAAGTTGTGGCATGACTCCCTCCGTCATGTGTTGCGAAAAATCGCAAGGACCGCCGTGATGGAGGCAGACGTGCCCTGCCGCTTCGGCACGTCATGTGCAGCTTCTTGTTTTCTAGAATCCCCCGTGACGTCCAGCAGCCCAGACGACAGCAGGAGCCTAACACAGTGACAAAATTGTGCGATAGATTCTCTTGACGGCAACGGGATTTATTCCGCAGTGCGATATGAGATGTCTTGCCTGCCGCAGCTTCAGTCCCGCCAGAAGAGCAATTCACCCTTTCCGCCAGCGGCTTGATCGCCGACCCTGCGCTGCACAAATTTTGTTTGCGCTGCCAACTGATCGAGCTGACTGCTCGTATTACGCAGCTGCAGAAAGAGCAGATTCAGGAATCCGAGCTCGTGCCGCCCGCAATCCGCGAAGGTCGGCAGCATCTGATTCGCGGCGGCGCGGAGGATGAGCGTCCCGCGCTTCATGGCGAAGCCGGGATAGGCGCCGACCGTGGCGCCGAGCGCGATAATGGTGCCGGCGATCATGCGCGAGGCGGCGTAGGCGCCGACATTGCCTTCGACGATGATCGTGCCCCGGCGCATGCGATCGCCGATCCGCTGCCCGGCATTGCCGCGGAGGATGGCGATCCCGCCGCCCATGCCGCGCATTTCGCCTGGCAGGGCGCCGCCGAAATTGTCGCCGACATCCCCCGTCGCTTCGAAGCTGCCGCCGGTCATGCCGGCGGCCGCATAGGGGCCGGCCTTGCCGCGCAGGATGAGTTCGCCCCCCGCGAGATTGAGTCCGCAATAGGCGCCGGCGGAACCTTCGACCGTCAACCGGCCCCGGTCCATGCCGCTGCCGATGAAGTCGAGCTTGTCGCTGTCGCTCTGGACGCGGATGTCGGCAGAATCGCCCGCAGCCACGTCGAACAGGTCACCGGCGGGAATCCGGCTATTGCCGCTGAGCAAGCCCACCCGCCCGATGTCGCGCGCGCTCATGCCGGCAAGCCGATCCGGTGTCAGCGGCGTCATGTCCAGGCGCCAAGTCGGCGCGGCCTTCAAGCGGAAGGTAAGGCCGCTCACGCCATGATCTCCCGCAACGGGAATTGGAACTTGCCCAGCTTGCCGCCGTAGTTGCCGGCGCTGATATTGATGATGCCGCCGGCAGCGCCTACACCACAGGCGGCGGCAATGCCGGCGCGCATCGCCGCTTGCACGGACTCGGGCGTCAGGCCATCGATGACGATCTCCAGCACCGACGCGGCTTCCGGCGGAAGCGCCGTCGCCGTCTGCCCCTTCAACGTTGGGCAATAAGCATCGTTGGTGGAAGCGACCAGCGCCTTGTACTTCGATCCAACCTTGGAACCGGAACGGACGATGCCGCCGGGGAACGGAAGGATGACATCGCGCAACTTCCGCATGGCGGCGACGGCGCGCTCCGCCGCCTCCAGCGCCGCAGCTCGGGAAGTTGCAACGATCAGAATGTTGCCGCCGCCGACGGCCTTCACGACGCCGGCGCGGTCGTCGCAGACGAACTCGCCATCCATCACGGGAATACGCCAGAAGCGCCGGTCGCCGACCTTCTTGGCGATCTGGAAGCCGTCGCCGAAATAGCGCAGCGCGCCGCCGATCTTGACCGCTTCCTCGCCGTCGATCCCGGAATAGCAGGCCGAGCCCGCCGTCGTCAGCACGCTTTGGCCGACACGATCTCGGACCTGCTTCTGCAGATCTGCGAGCGACATGGAGAACATCAACACGGCGATACCGGGCCGTCCGTCCGGCGTCTCGTCCGGCGGCAGTTCGCGTTCGATAGCGGCTTCGCAACCGCAGGCGATCACCGAAGTGGCGAAGCCGCAAAGGCTCACCGCCGCTGTCTGCGCCCAGCCCGGCGTATCGGCGGTGATGATCAGCCGCGTCGCCCGCATGCCGAAGGCTTCGGCGAAGGTATCGTCGATGGCGACGCCGTTGATCTTCACGACGCGCGGGCTCCCGCCGGCGCATGCTTGACCAGGCGGCCGCCGGCCACGTCCTCGATCTCGCCGTCAGCGACACGGAAATTGGCGCTGCGGATCGTCTGAAAGCGCTCGAAGTAGGCGCCCATCTGACGATCCATGGCGCCATCGAAGGCGGGACGGGCGACATGGGTGGCGCCCCAGGCGACCTCGATCAGCTTCCCGTCGCGCACGACCAGCCGGCCGTCCTTGAAGACGTAGTCCGGCTTGCCGAACATCGCTTCGCGATCGGGCTGATCGCTGTAGACCACGATATCCGCTGCGGCACCGGGCCCGAGATGCCCGCGTCCGGCAAGGCCGAGAATGCGGGCCGGCCCGGCGCGAGTCAGGATGGCGATCTCCGTCAGGGAGTATTCCCGCTTGATGCTGCGCAAGGCGCTCGCGGCGGCGGCATGCTTGTTGACGGACCGCAGCCGGTCGTCACGGAAGTCGCGATCCATCAGCAGCCGGATAAGGTGGGGATAGGTGGTGAATGGCGCGCCGTTCGGATGATCTGTTGTCAGGAAGACCCGCCAGGGATCCTCCACCAACAGCAGCAATTCGAGGCCGATCGCCCATTGCAGCGCGTTGACGAAATTGCGGTCGCGATACTGGAACGGCACCAGGCCGCAGCCGGCCTGGCACTCGATGTCCATGCAAACCCATTTGCGCGGCCGGCCGAGCGCGTGGTTGCGGTGCTGCGACATGGAATCGGCCGACGCGGTGATGGTCTGGCCGAACATGATCTGTCCGACATCGATGCTGATGTTGGGCCGCTTGTTGACGGCCTCGGCGATCGCCGCGGCGCCGGAGGAAAATTTCCGGTCGCCCTCGGTGCCATAGGCATGGAACTGCACATGGGTCAGATGCAGCGGCAGGCCGTCGACCGCGCCGATGGTCTGGAGGGTCGTGTCGATATTGCCGGGCACGCCGAGATCGTTGCAGTGGAGATGCAGCGGATGGGTCAGGCCGAGATCGCGCGCCGCCTGGGCCAGCGTGGTCACGATGCGATGGGGCGTCAGGCCGTAATGCGGGCTCGCGCTCTCGAAGCCGAGGTTGCGGCCGTTGAATTTGAAGGCACTGATGCCGCCGGGATTGACCGCCTTGATCGCCAGGGCCTGGGTCGCCTGCACCATCCAGCCGACATAGTCGTTGATCGCCGCTTGCGGCGCGTTTTCCGCCAGCATGCGCAGGAACGCATCCTCGTTGCCGAGCACGACGTAGCAGCCCTTGTCGATCATCGGCGTATCGGCCAATTCGGCATGGGCCTGCCGCGCGTTGGCGGCCACCATCGCGGGTTCGAAGGCGGCGGTGTAGCCCATTTCTGCATAGCGGTAGCCGGTGATCGCCGCCGATGGCGTCATATGGCCGCTGCCGCTATGGGTGAGGGCGGTGGCCGGCGTCTGATGCTCGCGGTGCTCCGTCGTCATTAGCGTGCGGGCCAGGTTCATCTTGCCGCCGCAGATATGGCTGTGGATGTCGATGCCGCCGGCCATCACGACGCGGCCGGAGATGTCGATGACCTTGTCGATCTTCGCGCCGGGGCCGGGATCGGCGACGATGCGGCCGTCATGGATGAAGATATCGCCGGTGACATCGTTGCGGCGATTGGCGGGATCGAAAATGCGGCCGCCGGCGAGCTTCACATAGGTCATGCCGCGGATCGCTCCTTCGCCATCGCCTGGGCGATCCGATTCAGCACGTCGGCGGCGCTCGGCAGGTTCCGCTGCAGCAGCGCTTGCACCGGCAGCGCGACCAGATTGTCCATGCGGAAGATCTGCCCGGCATGATCGACTCCCGGCGTGCCGATGGGAATCAGCACAGCGGGCGGGCGCTCGAACTTTGCCGCAGGCGGCGCCAGGGCGATGAGATTTGCCGGCAGCCCGGCGGGCGTATCGGTTCGGAAGGCCGAGATCCAGATGGCGGCGTCCGCTTCCCCTGCGGCAATCCGGCGCCGCGCGGAATTGAGCAGGGGATCATGCACGGGAACACCGCCGGCGAAGCTGGTGCGGAGCGGCAGGCCGTATTGCCAGGTGCAGATCTGGTTGGCGCCCATCAGATTGTCGTTGCCGCCGAGCGGCAGTCCGCCGCAGCGCGTCGTGCGGTTGAGATCGCGGACCAATTCGACTGTGACCTGCACGATGAGTTCGGACGATGAAGGCTCGAACGCGCCGGCGCTCCAGGCGACGACGCCGTACTTGGCATTGCGCAGGGCCGCGGCCACGTCGCGCAGCGCCGCGAGCGGCAGGGCCGCGCCAATGTCGGCGGCAACGGGTCTCTCGTTGATGAGCGCGCGTAGTGCGGTCAGCGCCGCCGGCAGGCTCGCATCATCGCAGGGGATTTCCTTTTTGTCCGGACCTCCTGCGCCCGACGGTGCGCCGATGCGGTACAGGCGGCGCGGTTCCCTAATCTCGCCGAACAGCGTATCGCGGGGCGTCACGCAGCGTTCATAAAACCGCGGGTATGCCGCCGCCGGATCCGGGCCGACGATCAGCATGACATCCATGCGGTTGCGCACTTCGCTCAAGGTGGTGGTGATCCAGCCGCTATCCTGGAGCATCCGCAGATTGCGGAACAGGCCGTCGCTAGTTGAGGTCATCGACCACGGCGCCCAGTCGCTCCGCCAAGCCGAGCGCAGCGCGGATGCCCGCGACATCGGCCGCGAGACCGGCGAACAGCGGCGCCTGGCTGCGGCCAAGCAAGTCAGCCGCTGCTGAAATGGCGTCCTTGAGGCTCGCTGCCTTGCCGCCGATTGCCGGCGATGCATTGGTCGAGGCGACCGCAAAGGCGCGCCGGCTCAGTTCGCAGCCGTTCTCGCGCACGGCCACGCCCGCTTTGCCGGCGGGTTCGACCACCAGATCGTCGCAGGCGAGGGCGCAGAAAGGGCAAGCCACATCGCGCACCAATGTCGTGCCCCCCTTTGTCATGAGAACCTGACCGCTAAGCGTCGTACTTGATGTAGGCGAAGCGCTGATCGGTCTGCGGCGTGCCTTCAAGCCCGCCGCCCTCCTTACCCGGCTGCCATTGAACGACGTCTTCGATCTTTTTGGCCAGTGCGAAATCCTTGTCGGTCACGCCCTTTGCCGCATGGTTCATCAGCCGCACTTCGACCCAGGCATAGGAGGCCGTGATGTCAGGATGATGCCAGGCCGATTCCGCCAGATGGCCCACGGTATTGATGACCATGAGTGTGCTTTTCCAACTATGCGTCTTGTATTTTCGCCGGATCCAACCGCCCTCATAGTACCAATGGGGCAGGTCCCGCTTCAGGCGGTCAACGATCTCATCCTCGCTGTAAACGCGTTCTTTCTCGGCCATCGACAGGCGTCTCCATGGGCGACAGACGCAAAGCTTGACATCGCTCAGGCAAGTCAGCAGTGAAGGGATCATGATACTCGCTGACAACAAGGCCAGCAACGCGAACCTCGGCGGAACTTCGGATGCGGCGCGGTCGGGCACGATCGATCGCGTAACCGTGACCGTTCCCGGCCGGTTGCATGCGGGTTTTGTCGACCTTAACGGCGATATGGGCCGCCGTTTCGGCAGCCTGGGGATCGCCCTGGATGCGCCGCTCACGCGCGTGACGGTGACGCCCGGCAAGGGTCTCACGATATCCGGCGCCGATGCCGAGCGGGCCAGAATCTATGCCGAGCGGCTGATCCGCCACTATCGGCTTGGCGCCGACTTGGCGCTTCGCGTCGAGTCCGCAATACCGGACCATGTTGGACTTGGTTCGGGGACGCAGCTCTGCCTGGCGGTCGGCACGGCTGTCTCGCGATTTTTCGGCCTGGAGAGCGATGCCCGCGAGATTGCACAGCTGCTGGATCGCGGCGCGCGTTCCAGCATCGGTATTGCCACCTTCGAGCAAGGCGGCGTGGTGCTCGATGGCGGCCGCGGCGCGTTGGATCAACCGCCGCCGGTCATCAGCCGGCTGCCGTTTCCAGAATCCTGGCGCATCCTCTTGATCTTCGACCAGGCGCGGCGCGGTTTGCATGGCAGTGCCGAGAGCGAAGCATTCCAGAAATTGCCGCCGATGCCGGCGGATCGCGCGGCACGGCTTTGCCGTCTGGTCCTGATGGTGGCGCTGCCGGCGCTTGCGGAGCAGGATCTAAATCGTTTCGGCGGCGCCATCGCGGAATTGCAGGCGGCCATCGGTGATCATTTCGCACCGGTGCAGGGCGCGCGGTTTCTCAGCGCCGCGGTGACGCAGACTCTGGATTGGCTTCGCGCCCAAGGGGTTCAGGGCGTGGGGCAAAGCTCCTGGGGTCCGACCGGTTTCGGCCTGGTGGAGTCGGAGGCAAAGGCCGGCACGCTGCTGGGAGAAATGCAGCAGAAATGGCCTTCCGGAACGGGTCTGAAATTTGTAATCGCACGCGGCCGAAATCGCGGCGGCGATATCGACGTGATCCACAGCGCCGCCTGACCGGCTTCTGTGTTACGGGCAACGGCCCGGGCAAAGCTCTTGTGCTTCCGCGCGGTTGTGGGCAACACTCTCCGCCCTCTTGATCCAGGTTTCCCGGTCGCCGCGGAGGAGTCATGGACGCGCCCTACATCCTGCATATGCTGAGCCCGCTTCGGCATGTGAGTCCGTTCGACATCAACATGGCGCTGGATGCGGGATTCAACGCCGCCGTGCCCTACACGAATGTCGAACTGGCGGAAGTTGCGGGCCTGGTGCAGGACGCAATTTTTTCCCGCGGCCCAAAGCTTGCGCAGCGCACATCGGTCTTCATCGGCGGCAAGAACGCCATCCTGGCGCTGGACATGCTGAACGCGGCAAAGAAAGCGATGGTGCCGCCGTTCGCTGTTTCGGTCCTGGCCGATCCCGCGGGCTCCTTCACCACGGCGGCGGCGATGGTGGCCTGCGTTGAGAAGACACTGCGCGATAAATTCCAGACGCCGCTCAGCGGCCGGCGGGTCGTCGTCTTCGGCGCCACCGGCGTGGTTGGTTTTGCCGCCAGCGTCATCGCGGCCCTGGAGCAGGCAAAAGTGACTTTGGTGGGTTATGACGGGCCGGCGCGCGTGAAAGGCTTGGCCGAGACGGCCAAGGAGCGGTTTCAAGTCGATCTCCAGTCGGCGGATGGCAGCACCGATGCGTTGAAAGCCGCGCTGCTCAAGGACGCTGAAGTCGTGCTTTGCGCCGGCCGGGCCGGCGTGCAGATCCTGTCCGCGCAGCAGATCTCGGAATCCAAGACTCTGAAAGTGGCTGCCGACATCAACGCCGTGCCGCCTTCGGGCATCGAGGGCATCGGCGCGCAGGACAATGGCGTCAAAGTGGGGTCCGGCCTCGGCATCGGGGCGCTTGCCGTCGGCGGCGTGAAATACCGGGTCGAGGCGGGATTGCTCCGCCGCATGATCGAAACGGAAAAGCCGCTCTATCTCGATTTCCGCGACGCCTTCAAACTGGCGCGCGAAATCGTTGCCTGACGCCGCGGCAGTCCTGGTTGTTGCATTGTCCGGCCGCGCGCTGGCCGTGGCGGCGAAGCGCGCCGGTTACCGCGTCGCGGCAATCGATCTGTTTGGCGACATGGACATGCGGACGGCCGCCGACGATTTTGCGATTGCCGAAGGAAATCTGGACTCCGGCTTCGATGCCGATGCGCTGGTGGCGACGGCGGAAAAGCTGGCGCCTGCGTCATCCGCCGAGCCCTTCGGTTTCGTCTATGGCACCGGACTGGAAGCGCAACCCGAACTGATCGAGCGGCTCTCACGGGGCCGCAAGCTCTATGGCAATCCGCCGGAGACCGTGCGCCGGCTGAAGAATCCCAATGATTTCTTCGCCGGTCTCGATCGCCACGGCATTCCGCATCCGGAGGTTCGCTGGTCGGCGCCGGCCGATGCTCGCGGCTGGCTGTCGAAAAAGATCGGTGGCTCCGGCGGCACGCATGTCCAGCCGGCCGCGCGTTGCCGCGGCGGCAACGAGATCTACTTCCAGCGCTTTGTGGCGGGACGACCGGTCGGAATTTCGTTCCTGGCCGATGGCCACCGGGCCGTTCTCATAGGCTTCAACGAGCAATGGACCGACCCCGGCGAACCGCAGCAGCCTTATCGGTTTGCCGGCGGGCTGCAGCCTGCCGCGGTAAGCGATCGTCTGCGCCGCGATGCGGCAGGAGTGCTCGACGCTCTGGTTCGCGAATTCGGCCTGGTGGGACTCAACAGTCTGGATGGCATCGATGACGGCGCAAACTACTGGATCCTGGAAGTTAATCCGCGGCCGGGAGCCAACCTCGATGTCTATGACAGTTCCGGGACGGCACAGCTGTTCGCCCGGCATATTGCGGCCTGCGGCGGACGGTTGCCCGACGGGCCTCTGGCTTTGGCTTCCGCATCGGCGATGTCCATCCTCTATGCGATGCGGCCGTGCCGGGCATGCCCGGATACAGATTGGCCGGAATGGGTCGCAGACCGACCAGCGCCGGGTGCGCGTATCGCCGAGGGTGCGCCGGTTTGCACGGTGCTGGCTGCCGGGGCAGCGGCGCCGCCTGTGCGGCGGATGATGGCACAGCGAAGGTCGATGGTGTCGGCGCTGCTGGAAGGCGACGAGCAGCCGGCTGGTTTGCCTGGCAACACAGAACAGGCATTGGCGGAAGCGGGGCATGTCTGAACGCAGGAGCATCGGCACGAGGGCATTGAGCCTGAACCGGACAGTGGCGCCGGCGCTCCGGCGCTTGATCGATGACGCCGCCAGTCTGGGGATCAATGTCGAAACGCCGCCCGAAGGCTATCGGCTGGTCGACGCGGGCATCGGCTGTACCGGTGGCCTGGAAGCCGGCCGCCTGATCACCGAGATCTGCATGGCGGGGCTTGGCCGCGTCAGCTTGACCGCCGGCAACTCATTCAAGCATTGGCCCTGGATGCTGAACGTTCATAGCGCGGCGCCGGTGCTCGCCTGCCTGGGCAGCCAGCTCGCCGGCTGGCAGCTGACATCGGGCGAGGGCAAGACGGCCTTCTATGCGCTGGGATCGGGACCGGCGCGCGCGATCGCGCGCAAGGAATCGCTGTTCGACGAACTGCGCTACCAGGATCAGTCGGACTCGACCTGCTTGGTGCTGGAAGTGGACAAGCGTCCGCCGGCGGAACTCATCCAGAAGATCCTCGAGGCCTGCGGCATCGCGGCCAAGAACCTGACGCTCATCCTGACGCCGACGCGCAGCCTGGCGGGCACCGTGCAGATCGTCGGCCGCGTGCTCGAGGTGGCGCTGCATAAGCTTCATGAGCTGAAGTTTCCGCTTGACCGCGTGATCGACGGCATGGGCGCCGCACCGCTGCCGCCGCCGGCGAAATCCTTCATCGACGCCATGGGCCGTACCAATGACGCGATCATCTATGGCGGCTCGGTGCAGCTTTTCGTCACCGGCCCCGATGACGAGGCGCGGCAACTCGCAGCGGACATGCCAAGCAAAGGGTCGCGCGACTATGGCCGGCCCTTTGCGGAGGTCTTCAACGCCTACAATGGCGATTTCTATGCCATGGACCGCCTGCTGTTCAGCCCGGCGCAGGCGATCGTGACGGCGCTCGACAGCGGCAATACCTTCCATGGCGGCGCGCTGGACGAAGCGCTGATCGACAGATCATTCGGATATGCCGGCGGCTAAGGTTGCGATATTCGCTGAAAAGCTGGACTGGCACGCCCGCCGGCTGAAGAGCGCCTTCGCCCATCTCGGCGCCGATGTGCGCTGCATGCCCCTGGCAAGCTGCGGCTTTCGCGTCGGGCTTGGCGGTCCGGTCATCACCTTGCCCAAGTTCGAGGATCAACTGCCCGCGGCCGTGATCGTGAAGACGGTGGCCACCGGCAGTTTCGAGCAGGTGACCATGCGCTTGGGCGTGCTGCATGGGCTGCGGGAACTCGGCGTGCAGGTGATCAACGATGCCCGCGCCATCGAGCGCTGCGTCGACAAGTCCATGACCAGTTTCCTGTTGCAGCAGCAGGACATTCCGACACCGCCGACTTGGGCGATCGAGACGCCGGCGGCCGCGAAGGAGATCGTCAGGAGCGAGGCGCGGCCCGGACGGCCGCTGGTGCTGAAGCCCCTGTTCGGCTCCCAAGGTCGGGGCCTCAAGCTGATCGAGAAGCTGCGGGATCTGCCGACCGCGGAGGAAGCGCAGGGCGTTTTCTATCTGCAGCGCTACGTCACCGGCCCGACGGCGGGGTGGCGCGACTGGCGGGTCTTCGTCATCGGCGGCCGTGCCGTCGGCGCCATGATCCGTCACGGCGTGCAATGGCGGACGAACGCGGCCCAGGGCGCCCGCTGCCAGGCGGTGCCCGCCGCCGGTGAGATCGCCGATCTCGCCATCTGCGCCACGTCGGCCATGGGCGCGGATTATGCCGGTGTGGACATCATCCAGGACCAGTCTGGCCGCTACCTAGTGCTGGAGGTGAACAGCATGCCGGCCTGGCGGGCGTTGCAGACGGCGACCGGCATCGATATCGCCGAGACTCTTGCCGGCCACGTCGTGGGGAAGATCGCGGGCGAGAAGCGGCGCGGTCCATCGCCGGCCAAGCGCTCCCTGACTCGCTGATGGTCGCCGCAAGCCAAGTCGAGCAGGCCTATCTCACGGCTTGCCTGGCTGAATTGGCGGCGCTGAAGCCGGGCAATGTCCACGCCTATGCGGCCGGCCATCGGATGACCGTGGCGGATTTCGAAGCCAGCGCCAGGCTGAGCGCGCCGGCGATCGCGGCTCCCGATTTGACGGTGGGCGAACGGATTCTGACGGCGCTGCACCGGACGCGCGAAGCCGTGTCCAGCAACACCAACCTGGGCATCCTGCTGCTCTGCGCGCCGCTGGCTCAGGCCGCGCTCCAATCGGCCGGCGGCGACCTGCGTCAGGCACTGCATGCGGTTCTGGCGGCGCTGACTGTCGATGATGCGGCCGGCGCCTATGAGGCGATTAGGCTGGCGAACCCCGGCGGCCTCGGCAGCAGTCCCCAACACGACGTGCGGGAGCCGTCGCAGGTCACGCTGCTGGAGGCCATGCGCATTGCATCGGACCGGGATCGCATCGCGGCTCAGTATGTCACCGATTTCGCCGACGTTTTCGGGCTTGGTCTTGGGCGCCTGATCGCTGGCCGACAGCGCTGGCGCGATTTCGAATGGGCCGTTTCATCGACCTATCTGGGTTTTCTCGGCGCGTTTCCGGACAGTCACATCCAGCGCAAGTTCGGCTTGGAGACAGCCGAAGCCATCATGTTGGAGGCGCGGAAATTCGATACGCTGCTGTCCGGGAGCGCGGACCCGCGCGTCATTCTACCCGATCTTCAGACATTCGACAGCGCATTGAAGGATAAGGATATCAATCCCGGCACCAGCGCCGATCTCACGGTGGCAACGCTGTTTGTTGCAAATCTTTAGTAGCGGCGGCAGGTGCAAATCCGGCGGCGTTGGGCAGCCGGTTTGTGCGCCGCACCGGGGCGATTTCCTGCTGTTTCATTAGGCGCTTGATGATGGGCGATGATTGAGACTACCATCGGCCCGCAAGTACTCTGCCCGTCAGGGGAGTGTTGTCTGGTCAACCGGTCCGGCCGCCCAACGGCCGGATGCTGCAAACAAGGATGGCTCCAGGCGGTGGGAGAGAAGTTGCCTCACCGAGCCCGAGGCCGACCGGCCCCGGGCAGGCGGATGGTGAGGCTTCGTTTCAGAGCCATTCACATTTAGGGAGGATTAACTGATGGCGAAGATCAACAAGGTCTGTGTCGGTGAATCGTTGGTCGGCGAGGGCAATGAAGTCGCTCACATCGATTTGCTCATCGGACCGCGTAACAGCGCGGCAGAGACAGCGTTCTGCAATGCGCTGGTCAACAACAAGGACGGCTTCACGTCACTGCTGGCCGTGATTTCGCCGAACCTGGCCTGCAAGCCGAACACCGTGATGTTCAACAAAGTGACCATCAAGGGCGCGAAGCAGGCGGTGCAGATGTTCGGTCCGGCACAGCATGCGGTCGCGATGGCCGTGCAGGATTGCGTTGCCGATGGCACGATCCCGGCCGATGAAGCCGATGATCTGTTCATCTGCGTTGGCGTGTTCATCCACTGGGAAGCCGCCGACGACAAGAAGATCCACAACTACAACTATCAGGCCGTGAAGGAATCCATTAAGCGCGCCGTCGCCGGTGAGCCGAAGGCTCGCGACGTCACCGCGAAGAAGGACTCCGTGAAGCATCCGTTCTACGCCGGCTAACAGCTGCGGCGCTTTGGCGCCACTGTCTGTCAGGCGCAGACAGCGGCGATCTCGCGCTTGCCAATCCGCCCCGCATGGAGGGCGCTGGCCACGAGAACGCCGCTGATGCCTCGACGGTTCAATTCGATGAGATCTTCGCCGCCGCGCACACCGCCGGCGGCGAAGAGCTTTTTGGCGGGAGCCTTCGTCCGCAATTGATCCAACAGTGCGAAATCGGGCCCGGTATCGCTGCCGACACGGCTCAGTGTCATGGCGATGATGCGCTGCGGCCAGAGCGACGGCTGCTCCCGCAGGCCATCAGGCCCCAGGAACCTCCCATCCTTGAAATCGAGGGACAGGACGATGCGGTCGGCCGCTACCTCCTGCGCCAAGCCGTTGATCGCGGACGCATCGCGCTGCGCTTCGCTGCCGATCACGAGATCGCCATATCCCTGTTGGAGCCAGTTTCGGCAGGCCCCTGCATCCGCAAGCCCATTGTCCACCCAGAACCGCAGGTCCGGGAAATGTCGCCGCAGCCCCGCGATGACCGGATCGCTGTCGCCTTTCCCGGTGATGGCATCGAGATCGGCAATGTAGACGGTCGAGAACGGATGGACCGTCAGATAGCCGCGAACCACGGCGGCGGGCTCGCTGCCGGCGCAGAGGGGCGATTGCAGGGGTTGATAGTTCTGCCGCTCGCCGCGACGGGCATGGACGACAATGCCGCCCATCAGGTCGATGACTGGAATGATTTCCACGGAGTGCCGCCTTGCGGATATTCGTCTGCGAGTATGTGACAGGCGGCGGCCTCTGCGGCCAGCCGCTCCCCGCCAGCTTGTCGCGGGAAGGCGACATGATGCTGACGGCGCTTGTCAAGGATCTCGCGTTGGTGGACGGCGTCGAAATCGTCACAATCCGCGACAAGCGACTGCCCGCGCTCGCGGCGGAAGCAGACGTCTTGACGATCGACACACCCGGCGAATTCTGGCGCTGTTGGACCGAATTGATCCGTTCGGCTGATGCGGTTTGGCCGATAGCTCCGGAGAGCGGCGGCGTTCTGTCCCGTGTTTGCGAGCTCGCGGTGGATGCTGGGCGCTGCCTGCTGGCTTGCGATCCCCAATCCGTGCGGTTGACCGGCAGCAAGCTAGCAACGGCAAGGCATCTGTCGAAAGCCGGGATCCCGACAGTGCCGATAGCACCGATCAGGGATGGCGAGAATTTCCGCACGGCGTCGGCCTGGGTCGTCAAGCCCGACGATGGTGCTGGCGCGGCGAATACTCTGTTGTTCGAAACTGCCGGCAAGCTCGATGTTTGGATGGTAGCAAATCCGAACTCCGACTTGATCCTGCAGCCCTATGTCAGCGGACCTGCGGCGAGCTTGTCCGTGCTTTGCCGTGACGGCGCTGCGTGGCTGCTGTCCTGCAACGAGCAACTTATCGAAATCGCCGGCAATCAATTCCGTTATCGCGGCTTCGTTGTCGGTGGCCGCGAGGCACGCCGCGGGGAGTATCAGCCGATCGCCGCGGCGGTTGCAGCGGCCATTCCCGGTCTTTGGGGCTATGTGGGTGTCGATTTGATTGATGGCCCAGATGGCCCGGCGGTGTTGGAAATCAACCCGCGCCTGACGACGTCCTATGCCGGGCTGAGAGACGCCGTCGGCGCAAATCCCGCGGGCTTGGTGCTGGATTTGCTGAAGTGGCAAATTCCCGATATCCAGCGGCCGCTGCAAGTGACCCCGCAACGAATTGACCTGGACCTATCGGATGGCTGAAACATCGGCAATCGGCTGGGATCTCGGCGGCGCCCACCTCAAGGCGGTGGTGGCCGATGCCGGCGGACAGATTGCCGGCGCCTGGCAGGTGCCCTGCACGCTGTGGCGCGGCATGGAGCACCTGACCGCTGCCATCGAGCAGATCCGCCCGCAGCTTCAAGGCATGTCGCGCCACGGCCTGACGATGACTGGCGAGCTGGTGGATCTCTTCGAAAGCCGTGCCGATGGTGTCGGCCGGCTTGCCATGGCGGCGGCGAGCAGCATCAACAACGCGGACTTGCGGATCTACGGAGGGCGTGACGGCTTTCATGCGCCGTCGGACGCGGTCAGGTATTGGCAGGCGATTGCCTCCGCCAACTGGCATGCAAGCGCGGCATTTGCGTCGTCGCGGATCAAGCAGGGCCTGTTCGTGGATGTCGGTAGTACAACGAGCGATCTGGTCGCCTTCCGCGACGGCCGTGTCGAATTCACCGGCTATAGCGATGAAGAACGGCTGACCAGCGAAGAATTGGTCTACACCGGCGTGACGCGGACGCCGGTTATGGCGATTGTCGACCGGGTGCCGTTCGCCGGGGCAAGTCAGCTTGTGATGGCCGAGCATTTCGCGACCATGGCCGATATCCACCGCCTGACCGGTGAGCTGTCCGCAGATGCCGATCAGCAGGCGACGGCCGATGGGCGCGGCAAGACCCTGGGCGACAGTGCGCGGCGGCTGGCGCGCATGCTCGGCCGCGACGCCGATCCGGCAGACCTCGCGCCCTGGCGCCAATTGGCGTGGCATCTGTCGGAGCGGCAAAGCGATAAATTGCTCGTGGCGGCGGACCGTGTTTTGTCGAAGAGCTTGCTCGCCGAAGACGCGCCGCTTGTCGGCGCCGGGGTCGGCCGTTTTCTCGC
The DNA here is from genome assembly GCA_963810485.1 of uncultured Alphaproteobacteria bacterium. Classification (GTDB taxonomy): domain Bacteria; phylum Pseudomonadota; class Alphaproteobacteria; order Dongiales; family Dongiaceae; genus DATKFM01. The sequence goes on along the minus strand of CAWENQ010000004.1, from coordinate 371,466 downwards.
CAAGCGGCTGGCTGAGCGGTTGCGGCGGCCCTATGTCGATTTCAGCGCGCTGGTGAGCGGCGAGGTTCAGGCCACGGAATGGGCGGCGCGCTGCGCGCCGGCGGCGGCCGTTGCCATTCTTGCCGCGCGCTGGTGAATGTTCGCGCTATCAATGGCCGTGCGGACAGCGCGAAGCCGCTCCGGGCTTAGAGCCGATTGGCGACCGTGATCGCAAATGCCGCCGCGGAAACCGAGATAGTCCGGGCTCAAGGCAGCAAGCGGCGCAACATCCTCCAGCCGCAAGGAACCGGCGAGACCGCTCATCAAGCCGGAGGTCTTCGCGGACTCGACAAAATCAGCAAGGACGTCGCCGTCTAGATGACGCCGCAGTCCGCCCGCGGATTTGTCGGCCGTGTCCAGCATCACGCCGGTGAAGCCGGCATCGCGCAGCGGGCCGATGAGCGAGAGGTCGGGCGCCTGATCCGCGAACATCACGGCGACGAGGCGGGTTCCCCGCGACGTCTCATGGCTTAGGGCCGAAATACAGGCCGATACGTCGCCGCCCGGAAACAATCCGATCTTGACGATATCCACGCCGCACGCCGCCAACCGCTGCACGGCGCTACGCACCAGATCGGGTTCCATCACGAGATCGCCCGCCGTTGCACTGACGATGCGCCGCCGCGCGATGCCGGCCACGCAGGCCGTAATGATTTCTGCGAGAAGCGCGCCCAGCGCGCCACGGGATGGATCCTTCAGGTCAAGAATATCCGCGCCGCCCGCGAGGGCGATCTCCGCCTCCTGCATCGAGGTCACGCTGGCCAGAAATCCGGTCACGTGCGTTTCTCTCCCGTCGCTGTTTCACTGCCGGCCGATGCCCGATGCGCTTCGATGTGCTGCATCAGCCAGGCCCAGGCCTGACGCTCCCGCGGCCCGGCCGTCTTGTCTATGGCGATCTGCAGGTAGCCGAGTTCCCGATCGATCTTGTCGGCGGGAAGCATGTGCAACCGGCTGACGAGAATGGCGGCCTCGACGACCGCTGCCTGGGCGCGGTTGAAACCGTGGAAAGGCGCATGCACCGCCTCATGCACGACCTTGCAGCGGAAGCGCGGCCGAAGCTCGTCCTCGGTGACGGTCTCGACCTTAAGTTCGGCATGAGCCAGGGCAGCATCGAGCACGGCGCCCGGCACGTGGGTCGCCGGATGAACCGGCCATTCCTTTCGCCCCGTCAGGCAGCCGGCGAAGATCTGCACGTCGTCGGTATAGTTCGCCACGGCATGGGGATTGGCGCGCAGGTTCTCCAACGTCTGGGAGGGGCGGAACGGCGCGATAATCAGATGCTCGTCCTCGACGATCAGGCCGAGCGGCGCGATATGCACGTGGCCCGCGAGATCCTGGGTGGTGACGATGGTCTCGCGGATCATGACTCGCCGCCGCGCCGCTGTTTGGCCTGGAGCGTAACGCCGGCCGCCTTCAAGTGCTGCAAGTCTTCCGCCTGCCGGTCGGTGGCGCAGCCCCAATCCAAAGGCCGGTCCTGCACATAGCGCTTGCCGAGCTGCCAGGCGATATGGGCCTTGGCCAGTTCGAAGCCGAGATAGAACGCATGGCCGCCGTCACTCTCCACGCCGAGCCGAGGATACAAATCAAAGGGATCGGCGCCAATGTGATGCCCCTGGCGGTTGTAGATATGAACGCCGTCCTCGGCCGCCTCGATGCGGAAATTGTCGTCGGCCACGGCGCTCGCCGTCTCGGCGATCTCCGCGGCATCGGCCGGGAAGGGCTTGCGGTCATGCAGGCTCAGCAGCGACGCATCGATCTGCGACGGCAGGCTGGATTCCTCCCGGGCGGCGAACATCAGGCGCCGTGCCGCGTCGGTCTCCTGCACGGCGCGCCGGCAATGGGGGCTCACCTGGACCACCAGGACATTGGTGATGTGAAGTTCCGACACGATCCCCATCAGCATGGCGGTGACGCCGCTGCTGTCAGCATCGGTCAGTTCGGTCAGATTGCCGGTCCCCATGAGAATCCGGGCATCGGGCCGGCGGCGCCGAAGCTCGACATAGCGCACGAGGGAATCGGCAAAGCCGAAATGGATGGGATCGAGGATCGGGTCGGCGAGAAAAGCGCGGCCCGTGGCGTCGAGCCGGTCGATGGCGCGCAGCAGCGAGTCCAGATCGCCATGCTGCGCCGGGATCAGGACCGGCGTGGAGGCCACGCCGTCCAGCACATCCAGCGTATCCTCGCTGACGCTCAGCAGGAAATCGGCGCCGGCCTTGCCGCCGCGCCGCAGCTCCTCGCTGTCGGCGGAATCGACGCTGACCTTGTAGCCGGCGTCGCGCAGCGCGATGACGCTGTCCTCCAGATGGGGAAAGGGTGTATCGGGCAGGCAGCCGATATCGATGACATCGGCGCCGGCTGCGCGATAGGCCGCGGCGCGGGCGAGGATGCCCGGAACATCCAGCGACGGCGCCTCGACGATCTCGGCGAATATCCGCACATCATGGCGCGAGAGATCGACCGGCTTTCCCTGCCGCCCGAAAAATTCGGGCAGATCCTTCAGGTCATCGGGGCCGCGGCTGAAGGGCACGCCGAACTCCTGCGCCAGCGCGTCCAGATCGCCACGCGAGCGCCCGGGCAGGATGACCCGGTCGGCCTGCAGCGGCTGCGGCAATCGGCGGCGGATGATTTCAGGCGTCATCAATGACGCGACCTTCACGCCGATATCCCGGACCTCGAAAGTGAAGGGCGTCGGCTGCATCGCCGCCAGCAGCTTGCCCAGCCGCGGCAGCGCCAGGTGCCCGGTCAGGAAAAGGAGATGTTCAGACATGCCAGACGCGCTGCGAGGGACTTGGTCAGATCCTCGAGCGACTCCACCACTTGCGTGCCCTCGAAGGATTTCAATTTCTCGACATTCTCCAGGTCGATGCGCCGGGGATAGACTTTCACCATGCCGTGGGGCGCTTTGGTATCCAGCTCCGGTGCGGTGTCGCAGGCGAAGACGATGATCGGCACGCGGCACTTGCCGGCCTGGGCGAAGACGTTGGTCGCCAAATTGTCGGAGATGCCGTAGACGCATTTCGCGACCGTGTTCGAGGTCGCGGGTGCGACGACCAGCGTGTGATAGACCCCATGATAGAAATGCCCGACCGGCGCCGCGCTGGCCGTCGTATCCTTGAAGATGCGCGCGGTCGACGGCAGCTTGTTCATGTCGTCCCGGTACATGCGCACGACCTCGGCCGCCGCGCGGCTGACGAAGACGTCGATATCGGCGATCCGGCGCATGAGTTCTAGGCTCTCCGGAAAGAAATGGCCGGAACCGGTGAGCGCCCAGGCCAGGCGCTGGGTCTTGCTTTCGCGGGCTTTGGACATTCGGGTCAGGTGTTCCGCTGAAATTCTACTGAATTGCAGCGTCATGTTCACCGCAGAGCGGGCCTACCGCAAGGCACAATCCGGGAAATCCCTACGTCGGCAATATGTTGGTCGCGAGCGGATCGGCGCCGGTGCGAAAGGCCTGTGCCGCCAGCCGGTGATTGCGGCTTTCTATGCACCAGCTCGGGCAGGGATGTTCTGCCAGCATGCGGGGAAAGGCCGCGTCGATGATCCCGCGCCGTGAAAGCTCAACCGCGGTTCGGGGGCCTCTCGGCAAACGCGCCGATTTTACCAGAAGCAGGCCCCGGGCTCTCAATCGCCGCGCCAGCCAGAGCGCAAGGGTGTCGGATGTGACATCCCAGCTCTCGGCGATATCCGGCCGCCCAAGAGCCATTCTTGTCGGCAGCCAGACCGGTACTTGCCCGCGCCGCAGGCAGGCCTTGATCGATGGGAGCGTCCCCTCGTTCCGCAGCGAAGGGGCCATGCCGGCAATGGCGCGGCCATATTGCTCCATCGCCAGCAGGGCCATGTGATGCGCGACCGCGTCGGAGAATTTCAGCCGTTTCTGCGCCAGGCGAACCGCATCCGCGAACGGACCGCCGCCGGGGACGATGACCACCGGCGCTGCCGTTTCCGCGATGACCTTGAGCCAGTGGCGCAGGTTCGGCGAGCCCTGGAGGCTGCCCCCGAGTTTGACGACCCAGGGCCGCGAGGATTGCCGTGAAAGGCTGGCGCCCAAGCGTCAGCGATTGCCGCCGGACTGGCCGCTGCTGTCGAAGACAAGCGGGAATACTTCGGCGACCGTGGGATTGCGAGGACGGCTGCGTTCGATCTCGACGCCGACGCCGGCGGCGGCCGGCTCGACTTCGAGCTTCTCCACCATCACCTTGGCCCGGGCGACGCGGCGGTCGGAAAGGCAGATATCGCAGATCTGCTCCGCCAGCGTCTCCACCAGGTTGATATGGCCGGACGCCACGAGATTGCGGATCTCGGCGATGATCTTGTCGTAGGAAATGACCTTCTCGAGATCGTCATTCAGCGGCGGGATCGGCCGGCGGACCCGCAGATCCAGGTTGAACCGCACCCGCTGGGCCTTGAGCCTTTCTTCCGGATAGGCGCCGATGCGGCAATCCAGCACCAGGTCCCGCACCAGGATGCGGTAGTGATGCTCATCGGCCTCCAGGATGTCCGGGACCGGCAGGGGGACGGCTACGCCACGCTCGCTGGACAAAGGGGACCTCGCATCGTTTTGGCGACCGGTTCTTGGGGCCGCCTTTAGTTCTTCACCAATTCTGGCAGAAAAGGGGGCCGCGTAGCAACGCGGCCGAAAATCGCCGGTATGGTTAACCTAGCCGCCGAGGCCGCCATTGCCGCTTTCCGGCTCATCCTGGCAGTTGACCAGCCTAGGCATTCCGCCCACCTCCGGTGGAACCGTGACGGGGGCGCCTTGTTCCCGGGCAAGCCAGCGAAACTGCACCAAGTAGGCTTCCCGCTCCCGCTCGATCCACTCGCGGCAGGTCCAGCGCTTGCTGTACTTGCCGCTCTCCTGCTGCAGGTAGTGGGTCAGCTCATGCACCAGGATGCTGCGGGCGAACAGATTGCCGTCGAGATCGAGCCGGTTATCCAGGTAGATGGTCGCGCCCGGCGGGGACCAGCCATAGACGCGGCAGGGCTGCCCGCAGGCCTTCTCCTCGAGCAATTCGTGGGCCATCAACACTACATTCGGGCTGTCGGCAGGCGCCGGGTAACCCGATAATGCCGACACTGCGACAATCAGGTCGGCGACAAGCTGCCGGAGCGTTTCGGCGCTCAAGCAAAGCCGCCAAGGACGCTGAGGTGGTTATGCGGCTCTCCGCGATCGGACATCTTGCTGCCAGTATCTCGCGGCAGACCCCCGGAACTCAAGTCCTCGACGCCGGACTGCCGATATGGTTCAACCAGCGCCCAGAGTGACCACGGAGTCATTGATCATGCTTGTCCGGATCGCCATCGCCGCAATGCTCGCTCTTCTTGGCGTACAAGCCCACGCCGAGGATTTGTCGGCTGCTCAACGCGCCATCTTCAATACGCCACATCTGGCAAACATCACGGAACCCGTAACGCTGAGATACACATACAAGCATCAAGGCACCATGGAACAGGCGTTCGACGATATCGTGGATGTCACCATAACCAAGGTGATGCCGGATGGCGGCCGGGACGTCAGCTTCAATTTTCTTTCCGACAAGCATCATCAGGATTTTCCCGTAATAGAAGGGTTTCATAGCAACCCAGTGATCATGATTTTCCTGGAGCATGATGTGGCGGGCCTGAGCAGCCAGACCGGAGGGTCCACCGTCTATTTTCGCAATCGGATCCGGGACGCCTTTGTCGATCGGGCAACCGCGGAAGAGGTCATGGTCCCCTACGACGGCAAGGAAGTCCCGGCAACGCGCGTAACGCTGCAGCCTTTCCTGCAGGATCCCTTGCGCGAACGTTTCGAAAAGTTCGCGGAAAAGACCTATGAGTTCTATCTGGCGCCCGATGTGCCGGGGGGCGTCTACAGCATCCGGGTGCTGACGCCCGGCGGGTCGGTAGACAAGCCGCTTGAGGAAAATCTGCTGCAGTTCCAGGATACGGTTCCGTGACCGCTGCATCCGGCGGGAGGAGGACCATGAGAATGCTCGACGCGAAAGCCATCGCCGGTCTGAGCCTTGCCATCCTGTTTTCGGCGGCAGGTTCCGCCTCGGCTGCCAATGACTATTCCACGGCCACGCTGGCGGACTATGTCTTCGGCTGCATGGCCAGCAACGGCCAGACCCAGGAAATGCTGCAGAAATGCTCCTGCAGCATCGACGTCATCTCGTCGCTGATCCCCTACGAGGAATATGTGCAGGCGGAGACGGTGTTGCGCCTGGTGCAGCGTCCGGGAGAGTCGACGTCCGTATTCCGCGATGCCGCCTGGACGAAATCCGTCGTCGAGGACCTGCGACGGGCGCAGGCCGAAGCCGAGATCCGCTGCTTCTGATTCCGGCTAGAGGCTCGGCGCCGGCGACACCGGCCAGGTCTGGCTGAATTTCATCCCGTCGGAATCGATGACCTCGACGCTCATCTCCGCTTCCGCCGTCGGCATATAGTTGAAATGGAAGCTGGGATTCTCGCTGAGCGAAATGTTTCCCTCCACCGTCATCACCGTGCGGTCGCCATAGCGCACGGTAACGTTCTGTATGAAATGGGCAGGGATGTAGTTGCGGGAGATCTGATCGAACTGCATGCCCGAGAAGTTGGGATGGCTGACCAGGAGCTGCGCCTGGTTTGGCTGGTTCAGCGCGACCTGGTCGGGCTGCTTCAGCTTCATCCGGCCGAGATTGGCGAAGGCCTCTTCCTTGTCCTTCAGCGCCGGCGCCGAACAGCCGCCCGCCGCCTTCACGAACTGCACAGCCATGTGCAATGAACCGTCGTTCAACTCCGCGATCGCGCGGACATTCGTGTACTCGTTGACGCGCACCCGGGTCGAGAACGTCGCATCGCCGCTATCGAGCGTGAAATGAAAAACGCCGGCTTCGGGCGCCGGGTTCTTGTCGATGATCAGATGGACGGTCTTGATGTAACGGTCGACGGCCTGCGGGATCGCGGCATGCACGGTCACGGGAACGATGGCGGCGTCATAGGCCCGCTTCGGCGCCTCCACCGTAATGATGCCGTCGTTCTCGGCGATGACCTTGTCGCCGAACAGGGCGTCACGGATATCCGGCCAGGGATCGTCCGCCGTTTCGGCGTGGGTCAGCCCGGTTCGCCCAAGGAGCGGTGCCAGGGCGGCCGACAGGAAGAAAATGCGACGCGAAATCATGGGCAGTACCTTCTGAGGAATTGGCACATCCTAGCACATATTAGCCGGGGCCTACTCCCATTCCAATTCGGCATAGGCAGTCACGACATTGCGAGCATTGTAGTCGTCGAACAGCACCCAATTGGCCCGCTCGGATTGGCCGGCCGTTTCGACGGCCTTTTCCATGGGAATGCCGGCGGCAATCAGGTTTCGCAGATCCGTTCGCAGCCGCTGGAGGTAGCGCTCTTGCGGTTCCAGCGCGGCGGGCCAAGCCGCGGCGGGCGGGCCATGGCCGGGAACAACGCGGGCGGCCGGGATGTTGCGCAAGGCGGCCAGCACCGACAGCCAGCCGTTGAGGCTGCCGTCGATGGCCGGCAGCCGTTCCATGAACAACAAGTCCGAGGCGACCAGCGTACCTGTAGCGGCATCAAAGACAGTCAGGTCATTGTCGGTGTGGGCCGTCGGGTGCGACTCCAAACGCAGAACGCGACCGCCAAGATCCAGTTCCTGCGTGCCGTTGACCAGTCGCGCCGGCGCCACGACGCGGGTTCCCTCGGCTGCGCCGCCAAGGAGCTCATTGATCTGGTCGAGATAGAACTGGCCCCGCGCCGCCAGAGACTCCGGCAGCTTGTAGTGGCCCCAGATCTCGGGAGCGTCGCTGTCGAATGCGGCATTGCCGAAGATATGATCGGGATGCACGTGACTATTGATCAGATAGCGGATCGGCAACGACGTCATGGTGCGGACGGCGCTGCGCAGGCGATTTCCCCAGGCCAGACTGCCGCCGGTATCGACAACCGCAACAGCCTCGTTGCCGATGATCACGGCGATGTTGGCGATCGCGCCAAGATTGGTGCTGGTCGCCTCCTCATGAACGCCGTGGAACACGTGAACGCCGGTGGCGACCTCAGTCAGCTCGAGCGCATTGGTGGCAAGGGCGGCCGCCTGCGCCTTCAATCCCGGCAGGCAGCAGAAAGCCGCCGACAGCAGGCATCCACAGGCGCGACGCCGGCCCAGGGCGGGCGGATGGGGATGAAGCTGTGGCAATTCGGTGATGGAGCCCGCAACGCTCATTCGAACACGGCGGAATCCCTGTTGGTCGTGCTGTCCAATCCGATGATCTTGTCGACGCCTTTTGCGCCGCGGAACCGTGCGCCTTGCAGGTCGGCCATCGTGAAGTCGGCGCCGTGCAGCATCGCCCCGGAAAAGTCGGCGCCGCCGGCCTCCGCCCGCATCAAGTTCGCACCGGCGAGATCGGCGCCGTTGAAATCGGCGAATTCCAGCATCGCCCGCGACATGTCGGCGCCCGCCAGCTTGGCGCCGTGAAGGGTCGCATTGCGCATGGAAAGCCGCATCAGCCCCATGGATTGATTGCGCATGTCGGCACCCATGGCCGCGCCTTCGAGATTGGCGTTGTTGAGAATGGCATTCTCGAAGTTGCAGACCAGTTTGGCGCCGGCGAGGTCGGCGCCGGTCAGATCAGCCTCCGCCAGGATGGTCGAAAAGGCGCTGGCGTTTCTCAGCTTTGCGCCGGTCAGGTTGGCGCCCCGCATGATGGCGAGATCGATCAAGGTACCAGAAAGATCGGCGCCGGCGAGGTTCGCCTTTTTCAGATTGGCGCCCGTCAGGTTGGCGCCGCGAAAATCGACATTGGCGAGATCCAGGCCGGAAAGATCTTTGCCTGAGAGGTCGAGCGCCGTGCCGCCTTGATGCGCGGCAAGGAGCCCGCGAACTTCATCCGCGGTCAATTCCGCGGCGGCGGATGAACCCGTACCGGTCAACAAAGCTGACGCGATGATCGCAGCCGTCAGCATGGTCAGGCGGAGCAATTTCATGACCGCCTCGCACCCGGTAGCGGATGCTGCATCGCGTTTGGCCCGAATTCCGGGGACAACTGTGCCATAGTTTCCTTTGCTCTACTCAAGATCGGCGAGCGACATAAACAAGCGCCCGGATGCTCTTTTCGCGCTGCACAATGAGCACTGACAACGCCAATAGCAGTTGGTCCGACAGGATCATAGCATCACTCGCTGGAAAATTTACAAACGGCGCTTGCGGGCGATTGCAAAGTCTGCATAATGATTTTTGTCGCTACCCTATCGAGCGGACGTCCAACCGGGCGAGGGACGGGGGCACCCAACATAGTGTGCCCCTGCGGACAATCGTGATAGCGAGCTGGTGTAGTACCAGCCGCCTCTGACTAAAGGAGGTGTTGTCCAGGGAGCAAGCGGCGCCACTCATACAATTGATGAGATGCGAACGGCTCCCGCCTGTGCGGCACGGGCGTTTTTCCGTGAGATTTCGGCAACAAGGGAGGAGTGGGTAATGAAGTCAAAATCACTATTGAGAGCGGGTCTAATGACCCTTGCTGCTGCCGTGGCACTGCCGGCTGCGTCATCGGCAAACGACGAGCTACTTGGTTTGCAGAAGGATCCAAAACAGTGGACCCAGGCAGCTGGCAACTACGCCAATACGCGCTATAGCGAGTTGTCGCAGATCAACGCCGGCAACGTGGGCAGCCTGCAGGTCGCATGGCAGTTCTCCACCGGCGTTCTGCGCGGTCACGAGGGTGGTCCTCTGGTGATCGGCGACACGATGTTCATCCATACGCCGTTTCCGAACATCGTCTTCGCGCTCGACCTGAACGACAATGGCCGCGTGATCTGGAAATACGAGCCGAAGCAGGACCCGGATACGATCCCGGTGATGTGCTGCGATACCGTCAATCGCGGCGTTTCCTATGCCGATGGCAAAGTCATCCTGCACCAGGCTGACACGACGGTCGTGGCGCTCGACGCCAAGACCGGCAAGGAAGTCTGGAAGGTCGCCAATGGCGACGCGAAGAAGGGTGAAACGGGCACCAGCGTTCCGCACATCATCAAGGACAAGGTCATCGTTGGCATCAGCGGTGGCGAGTTCGGCGTGCGCGGCAGCGTGACGGCCTACAACCTGAAAGACGGTTCACTGGCGTGGCGTGCCTATTCCATGGGTCCGGACTCCGACACTCTGCTGGATCCGGAGAAGACCACCCATCTCGGCCAGCCGGTCGGCAAAGACTCCGGCACGGCGACCTGGGAAGGCGATCAATGGAAGATCGGCGGCGGCACGACTTGGGGCTGGTATTCCTATGACCCGGACCTCGACCTGTTCTACTACGGCTCGGGCAATCCCAGCACCTGGAACCCGAAGCAGCGGCCCGGCGACAATCGCTGGTCGATGACCATCTTCGCCCGCGATCCGGACGACGGCATGGCCAAGTGGGTCTATCAGATGACGCCCCATGACGAATGGGACTTCGATGGCGTCAACGAGATGATCCTCGCTGACATCGACGTCGGCGGTAAGGCCCGCAATGTCCTGGTTCACTTCGATCGCAATGGCTTCGGCTACACGATGGATCGGGCCACGGGCGAGTTGCTCGTTGCCGAAAAGTACGATCCGGCCGTGAACTGGGCGACGCATGTCGACATGGCAACCGGACGTCCCCAGGTCGTGGCACAGTACTCGACCGATCAGAACGGCGAAGATGTCAACTCGAAGGGCATTTGCCCGGCGGCTCTGGGCAGCAAAGACCAGCAGCCGGCGGCGTTCTCTCCGAAGACGAAGCTGTTCTACGTGCCGACCAACCATGTTTGCATGGACTATGAGCCGTTCCGTGTCAGCTACACGGCGGGTCAGCCCTACGTCGGCGCTACGCTCAGCATGTATCCGGCGCCGGGCGGCACGCATCTCGGTAACTTCATCGCCTGGGATGCGGGAACCGGCAAGATCGTCTGGTCGGATCCGGAGCCCTTCTCCGTGTGGAGCGGTGCCCTGGCGACTGCCGGCGACATCGTGTTCTACGGAACGCTCGAAGGCTATCTGAAGGCTGTCGATGCCTCGACGGGTAAGGAACTGTACAAGTTCAAGACTCCGTCCGGCATCATCGGCAACGTCAACACCTGGGAGCATGGCGGCAAGCAGTATGTAGGCATACTGTCGGGCGTTGGCGGCTGGGCCGGCATCGGTCTGGCGGCCGGACTAACGGAAGACACGGCCGGCTTGGGTGCGGTCGGCGCTTACAAGGCGCTGAACAGCTACACCCAGCTTGGCGGTGTGTTGACGGTGTTCTCACTGCCGTAAGCTTCAACCTGTGACCTGAAGCGATCAGGCCCGGCACGGCGAAAATCAAATCGCCCTGCCGGGCCCTTTTTTCAATCAACATGACTTCGGATGAGTTGAACGGGCGGGGGCGAATTGCAGCGGGGGTGCGCTGTTTTGCTCGTAGCATCCGAAGCAATGATTACGACGAGGAACGGGCCGAATGCTGATGAAGTTTATCCGCCACGTGTCGCTCTGGCTGGCGGTTCTGGTGATCGCCGGAATCGATCTGCCCGCAAAGGCGCAAGAAGAAGAGAAGCCATACAAGATCACCGAAGACGGCACCGTCGACTGGTACACCTATAGCGGATTTCGCCGCTATCACGCCGACTGTCACGTCTGCCACGGTCCCGACGGATTGGGCAGCTCGTTCGGTCCGGCGTTGGTCGAACTCGCTGAAGGTTCTGAGCTATGAGGACTTTCTCGATATCGTCACCAACGGCAGGAAGAACGTAACGACCTCCAGCGACAAGGTCATGCCGTCCTTCGGATTGAATCCGAACGTCATGTGCTTTGTCGACGACATCTATGCCTACTTGAAGGCGCGCTCCGATGGCGTCTTGCCGCGCGGCAGGCCGGAAAAGAAAGCCGAGAAGCCGGTGGAAGCGCAGGAACGCGACACGGCCTGCCTCGGTAGCTGAGCGCCGAAAACGCCGCGAGGCGGAAACATGAAACACAATCCGCCGATCAGCACCAGCATGCGTTTCGCCGCGATCTGCATCTGCGCCGTCATATCCTTTGCGGCGCTGTCGCCCTTCTCGACTTCCGTGCGAGCGCAAACATCGGAGACGATTGACACCACATCTCTTCGCGTTTGCGCCGATCCGAGCAATCTTCCTTTCTCCAACGACAAGGGCGAAGGTTTCGAGAACAAGATCGCGGAGTTGTTCGCAGCCGATCTCGGCATTCCCGTGCGCTATACCTACTATCCCGATTCCATGGGGTTCATCCGCTCGACGCTGAATGCGCGGCGCTGCGATATCGTCATGGGCACTGTCTCCGGCAACGAGCTGTTGCAGAATTCCAATCCCTACTACCGGTCGACCTATGCGCTGATCTACAAGGCCGATCGCGGTCTGACGCTGAAATCGCTCGACGATCCGATACTCCAGACAATGAAGATCGGTGCGATCGCCGGCACGCCGCCGACCACGATACTCGCGACGCAGGGGCTGCTGAACAATCTGCAAAGCTATCAGCTTGTCGTCGATACGCGCTTCGATCACCCGGCCGCCCAGATGATTCATGACATCGCCGCGGGCACGATCGATGTCGGCGTGCTCTGGGGCCCGATTGCCGGGTTCTATGCCAAACAGGAGTCCGTTCCCTTGTCGGTGGTTCCCCTGGAAAGCACGAACATGCCGATGCAGATGGACTATCGCATCACCATGGGCGTCCGATACAACGAGCCGGAGTGGAAGCGCAAGGTGAACGGCCTGATCCGCGAGCACCAGGCTGAGATAAACAAGATCCTTCTGGACTATGGCGTTCCACTCCTGGACTCCCAGGGCAAGCCGCTGACGCAGTAGTTTCCGCCGCAGCGCAACGCGCCGTCTCAAGACTTCTCGAAGATGTAGCGCGCGCCAGGAACTCGATGATTGCGGAGTCGCTGCGTTGCTGGCGCGGAACATCGACAGTGATGATCCTATCCACGGTGCCCGGCGACGCAGTGAGTTCTGACGATCCTGTCCGCTAGCAAGACAGCCTCGCGCGTATCGTGGGTAACGAATAGAACCGTCGTCGGCCGGCGTTGCCAGATATCCATCAACATCTGCCGGAGTCTGTGCGCCGTCGCTTCATCCAGCGACACGAAAGGTTCGTCCATCAGCAGCAGATCCGGTTCAACTGCAAAGGCACGGACCAGGGCAACTCGCCGGCTCATGCCCACCGAAAGCCGCTCCGGAAAGGTGTCGCGGAACGCGCTCAATCCGGTCATCGCCAGCAGTTCGTCGACAATGCCGGTTTCTTGTCCCGGCCGCAGCACAAGTTGAATGTTCTCTGCAACCGTGCGCCAAGGCAGAAGTCGCGGAGTCTGAAAGACGTAACCGATAACAGGGCTTGCCATCCCCGGTTTGCCGCCGCCATTCACGTCGCCTGAGAAGTCGCTGTCCAAGCCTGCGATGATGTTGAGGAGCGTCGTCTTGCCGCAGCCCGATGGCCCGAGAACGCAAACGAATTCGCCAGGCTTCACGCTGAAACGCAGATCCCGCAGCGCCACCACAGGCAGCGCCGCTCCCACGGGCACGAAGCGCTTGAGCGCAATGTCGATCGTCACCTCCTTCATCGGCGCCAACGGACAACATAGCGGTCGAGGGGGCGGAGCAGGCCGAACTCGATAAGCTGCACCACGGCGACGAAGGCGATCGTGTAGGCGATGATTGAGGCGACGTCGAAAAAGGAAAAGAACAGGTTGATCTGAAATCCTACCCCGTTGCTTCGGCCCAGGAGTTCCACGACCAGGACAATCTTCCATATCAGGGCAAGCCCCGAACGCGCGGCAGCAATGAAGAACGGCGCCAGCTCGGGGATGATGACATGACGCAGCACTTTGATCCGGCTAAAGCGGAAAATGGCGGCCATTTCCAGGTTGTCCCGGCTGATCGCGCGTGCGCCTTCCCGCATGGTGACCGCCACATTGGGGATCTTGTTGATGGCGACCGCGATGACGACTGCCAGTTCGGAGAACCCGAACCAGAGATAACAGAGCATTGCCGCGACCAGCGCCGGAAATGTCAGCAGGACGATGAGCCAGCTGTCGAAGAAGAGGTTGAAACCCGGAAGCCGGCCCATGGCAATTCCCACGGCGCAACCGATGGCCATCGCGACGACGAAGGTTGCCGCCACGCGCAACAGTGTAATGCCGAGGTGGTAGAGCAGGCTCCCATCGGAAAGTTCGTCGCCGAAAACGAATGCGACAGTGACCGGGCTTGGCAGCTTGCGGTGGCCGAGCAAGAGGCTGCCGGCTTCCCATAACAGGATCAAGGCCGCCAACGAAGCGACCCTGATGACGAAATCGCGGGATCGAGCGAGGCGATCAATAGCTTAGGTCGGGCCAGAAGGTGCCGGGTTGCAGGGTCGCGGATTTTCCGACCAGCTCCTTGCCGCCGAGTTTCGCCATGATGGCGAAGAGCGCCGCCGCGTCGGTTCGTTCGGCATCGCCCCAGACTTTCGGAATGCCGGACCGGAATCCGTCGCGCAGCGCCGCAAACGTCGCATCATCCGCTGCTTTCATCATCGGCCGCAGCCGCTGCCATTCCTCATCCGATTCCGCCAGGATCTTCTTCGCCTGACGGCTCGCCTCGATCAGGCCGAGAACATCCGTCTTGTGTTCCGCCGCCCAATCCGCGCTGAACACATATCCGAGCAGGGGCACGGCCGTCTTGATGCCGAGTTCATGGGCGGCTTCTTCCGCGCCGGTGATCTTCCGGTATCCTTTGGCCTCCAATTGGGCGACAAAATTCCAGTTGTTGATCACCGCGTCGATCTCGCCGAGCTGTATCTGCTCGTTCAGCAATGGCGGTGCTGCGAAAATCTTCTCAACGCTGGCGTCCAAATCCAGCCCGTCCCGTTGCGCCGCCATGGCGCGAATGACCAGCCAGCTCTTGTCGACCGGCCCGCCGGCGATCCCGACGCGCTTGCCCGCAAGATCGGCGAGACTCTTGATCGGTGAATCGCCGGGAACCATCAGGGAGCCGACGGAGGTGGAGTAGGGGGCAAATGTGAAGGGTGCCCCGTCGGCCCGCTGCCGCGACACCCAGAGCCAGTCGGTCACGATGACATCGACTTCGCCGGCTTGCAGCGCCACGGCCGTCGCCTGATTGTTGGCGAGCTCGACGATGTCGAGATCGATGCCTGCCGCCTTGTCGAGTCCATGCTGCTTGATCACATCGAGCTCCCAGCTGACCGTGCCGAACTTCAGCACGCCGATCTTGACCGTTCCGGCTTCCGCTGCGCCGCACAACAGCAGGGCGAGACCGAACAGGCCCCCGGTCAGTGAAAGCTTCGATCGCCACCCGATCATGATTGGTTCCCTCCTGGAGATGTGTCTTGCCCTGCTTGGGTGCCTGCCAACCCTGAGGATTTGAGATAGTTCCTCTTCTTGCAGTAGTTTGCGGGGGGAATTATAACATTTACAAAGGAAAAACGCATCGTCCGCGATTGCCTGAGACGGCCCGGTAGCGAGCCGGTCGGACGCTGCTCCAGAGGAAGCGATTGCGGAGGTGTGGCTTGCAAACCCTGCGGTACTTGGCGTCCTGCGGCCTGTTCATTTTCTTGTCGGCCGGCTGCCCGGCGGACCTTGCCGCCCAGTCGGAAACGACGTTGGTCAATATCCCCATCGCTTACCTCACCCAGCACACCAAGACCTTGCCGCCGCTGTCGCTCGCCGATCAGCCGACCGAGAACAACGGCCTTTGGGGTGCCCGGCTTGGGATCGAAGACAACAATACGACCGGCAAGTTCACGGGGCAGAATTTCGTCCTCAGCGAAGCCGTTGTGGCGGAAGACGGGGATATCGCCGCCGCCTTTCGCGATCTCTACGGCAAAGGCAATCGCTTCTTTGTCGTCGACCTGCCGGAGGCCCAATTGCTGGAAGTCGCCGATCTGCCGGAGGCGAAGGACGCTCTGCTGTTCAATATCCATGCGAAGGACGATAGCCTGAGAAACGACCAGTGCCGCGCCAATGTCCTGCATACAATTCCCGACTATGCCATGCTTGCCGATGGTCTGGCGCAATACCTGATCTGGAAGCGCTGGGCGAACTGGCTGCTGGTGACGGGCACGGGCGAGGACGACAAGCATTTCGCTGACGCTTTGCGTCACGCCGCCGAGAAATTCAGCGCCACGATTGTCGAAGAGCGCATCTTCGACGCGGAAACCGGCTCGCGCCGCACCGATACGGGCCATGCGCAAATCCAGAAGCAGATGCCGGTCTTCACCCAGGATGCCGAGGATTACGACGTGCTTGTCGTCTCCGATGTCCGGGATGCGTTCGGCGAGTATCTGCAATACCGCACCTGGGATCCGCGGCCGGTTGTCGGCACCCAGGGGCTGTTCCCGACAGCCTGGCATCGCAGCCAGGAACAATGGGGCGCCACCCAGATGCAGAATCGCTTTGCGCGGTTTGCCGGCCGCTGGATGACCGAGCGCGACTACGCCGCCTGGGTCGCCTTGCGCGCCGTCTCGGAAGCGACGACCCGGACCAAGGCGGCAGATTTGCCGACGGTATCGGCTTATATCCGCAGTCCTGAGTTCGGCGTTGCCGGCTTCAAGGGACAGAAATTGACATTCCGCGATTGGGACGGACAGCTGCGCCAGCCGATTCTGCTGGCGACATCCCGCGTGCTCGTTTCCGTCTCGCCGCAGGAAGGATTCCTGCATGAGTTCAGCGAACTCGACACCCTCGGCTACGACCGCCCGGATACCACCTGCAAATTTCAATAGGACCGGCGCGGATCGCCTAGGAAACAAGATGCCACATCGGGAGGAATGAGTATGAGATGGGCCTTTGCTGCTTTCGCCCTTGCCGCTGTGATCCCTGCAGTTCCAGCGGTGGCGGAAACGATCTTTGTCTCCAATGAAAAGGACAACAGCATCTCCATCCTCGATGGCGCCACGCTGGAAGTCGTCAAGACCGTGGCCGTCGGCCAGCGCCCTCGCGGTATCACGCTCAGCCTCGACAACAAGCATCTCTATATCTGCGCCAGCGACGACAATCATGTCGAGGTCATGGACACCTCGACATATGAGATCGTCCGCACGCTGCCCTCGGGACCCGATCCCGAGCTCTTTGTGCTCTCGCCATCAGGGAATCCGCTCTACATCGCCAACGAGGACGACAACATGGTCACCATTGTCGATGTCGAGTCCGGCGAGCCGATCGCGGAGGTGCCTGTCGGCGTCGAACCGGAGGGAATGGGCATCAGCCCGGACGGGAAGTGGCTGGTGAATACTTCCGAGACCACCAACATGGCGCACTTCATCGATACTGCGACATATGAAATCGTCGACAATGTGCTGGTGGATTCGCGGCCACGTTTCGCCGAATTCACCGCCGACGGCAAGCAGGTCTGGGTCTCCTCCGAGATCGGCGGCACCGTCAGCGTCATCGACTCGGCAACACGCCAAGTCATCAAGACCATCGGCTTTGAAGTGCCTGGAGTCACCAAGGAGGCGATCCAGCCCGTCGGCGTGCGCGTCACCAAGGATCTCAAGCTTGCGTTTGTGGCGTTGGGGCCAGCCAATCGCGTAGCTGTCGTCGACGCCCAGACACTCGAGGTGAAAGATTACCTCCTCGTCGGCCAGCGGGTCTGGCAGCTCGCCTTCAATGCGGACCAGTCGCGCTTGTTCACCACAAACGGGATCAGTAACGACATCTCCGTCATCGATGTTCCCGGCCTCGAGGTGATCAAATCCATTACCGTCGGCAATCAACCCTGGGGCGTCGCGGTGATGCCATAGGTCGAATCCATCATCGCAAGGAACCAGGAGAACCATCTCATGAGAACATCAATGCTCGGGATCGCGGTAGTCGCCGGCGCTCTCGCCTCTAGTGTCGCGGCGTTACCTTCGATGGCGGCTAATCTTGTCACCAAGGCCACGGATCTCGCGCCCCTGCAGCTCTCGGCCGGCAAGGCCTTCCCGAAGGAACCGATTATGCTCGAGGCCGGAAAGTACTATCGCTGGAAAATCGAAAGCGACGGTTCATCTGAAATGGCGATCGCCGCGCCGGAGTTCTTCCGCTTCATCTGGATTAATGAGGTCGTCATCAACGACATCGAAGTGCGGCCGCTGGGTCTCGATTCAATCGAGTTCGACGATGCCGGCGCCGCCGTCATCTCCTTTGTGCCGATCCGCCCGGGCGAGTTCGAATACTTCATGCCGAACAGCGGCGATGCTTATCGCGGCAAGATCGTTGTAAAATGATCATTGTCGCGATTGAAAATAATTCGCTGATCGAATCGAACTGATGGACGGTAACATGGAGATGCCGGCGGTCGCGCTTGCCGTGAAGGAGCTCAGCCACAGCTTTGGCGCGCGCAAGGCGCTGGACAATGTGACCTTTGATATCGAGTTCCGGCTCATTTACCGTGCTCCTGGGCCCGAATGGCGCCGGCAAGACGACTTTGTTCTCTCTGGTCACCCGGCTCTACAACAATCGCAGCGGCTCGATCCGCATCTATGGCCATGAAGTGCGGCAGCAGCCCTCCAAGGCCCTGGCGCAGATGGGGGCGGTGTTTCAGCAGCGGACATTGGATCTCGATCTCACGGTGGCCGACAATCTCCGCTATCACGCGGCGCTGCATGGCATGAACCCGGCCGAAGCCAAAGGCCGGATCGAGCTCGAGCTCAAGCGCGCCGAGCTTTTCGAACGCCTCAATGACCGCGTACGCAGTTTGAGCGGCGGCCAGATGCGCCGCGTGGAAATCGCCGGCGCGCTCCTGCATCAGCCGCGCCTGCTGCTGCTGGATGAGCCAACCGTCGGCGTCGACATCGCCAGCCGGCAGACGATCGTCGAGCATGTACATCGCCTCTGCAAAGACGACGGCCTCGGCGTGCTCTGGGCGACGCATCTGGACGATGAAGTGCATGCCGACGACCGCCTGGTGATCCTGCACAAGGGCAAGATCATGGCCCATGGCAGCATGTCGGCTGTCGTCGAGTCCGCAGGGGCGCGCACGGTCAAGGAAGCCTACGGCAAGCTGACGGGAGGCGCCAAGCCATGACCCTCGTCCAGTATGGCCGCTGCTTCAACGGCATCTTCGTTCGCGAGGTGCTGCGTTTCGTCAATCAGTATGGACGCTTCTTCGCAGCCCTCGTGCGTCCCCTGGTGTGGCTCTTCATCTTTGCCGCGGGCTTCCGCTATGTGCTCGGCGTCTCGCGGATCGAGCCCTATGACACCTACGTCCTCTATGAGGTGTATATCACGCCCGGTCTGATCGGCATGATCCAGCTCTTCAATGGCATGCAAAGCTCGCTCTCCATGGTCTATGACCGGGAAATGGGCAGCATGCGTACCCTCATGGTCAGCCCTTTTCCGCGCTGGTATCTGCTGACCAGCAAGCTTCTGGCCTCCGTGCTCGTGTCGATTCTCCAGGTCTATGCCTATCTGCTGATCGCGTCGCTGGTGTTCAACCTGAAGATCCCGGTCATGGGCTTCTTCTACATCATCCCGGTCTTGATCCTGACGGGGATGATGCTGGGCTCGGTCGGCTTGCTGCTGTCCTCGCTGATCCGTCAGCTCGAGAACTTCGCCGGCGTGATGAATTTCGTGATCTTCCCGATGTTCTTCGCCTCCAACGCGCTCAATCCGCTTTGGCGCATCCGGGAGTCGAGCGTGCCCTTGTTCTATATCTGCGCTTGGAACCCCTTCACCCATGTGATCCAGCTGATCCGCTTTGCACTCCATGGCAAATTCAACCTGTTCTCCGAGTCGGCATTGAAGTTCTCGGTCGCCAATCCCACTGTCTTACAATCTCTTCTTATCGTGACCGGATTCCTGATCTTGTTCCTCGCTTGTGCAATCTATGGCTATGATCCATCGCGGGGCGTCATTGCCCGGCGCGGCGGGCCTGGGGGCCCCGCATGACGAAGGGAATTGGATTCCTGCGCCGGCTCTCGGCTGTCTGCGCGTTTGCGCCGGCGCTGTTGGCAGGCGCAAGTCAGGCGGCGAGCCCCACCGATCCCGAATGGCCTTGCATCCAGCCGAAAGTACCGCAGATCGCCGCCGGGCAGGTTTGGAACGGCCCTCCGGTCGACGAGATTGGCGAGGCCTGGCGCGAAGACCCGGCGATCGCCGACCTGGCGCAGAAGCTTTCCGAGCGGCGCACGTCGCTGGAGGAGGCAAAGACGCTGATCGGCGATTTCGCTGCGAGCCGGCAAGGCGACAAGAGCCGCCCCTTGACAGCGCTCTTTGCCGGAACGCTGACGCTGATCAACAGCGAGCGTGCCTCCATCATCGCCGGCATCGGCCGTTATGCGAAACGGCAGCGGGCGCTGTCGAAGAAGATCGAAGACGAAATGGCTGAATTGAGCCAACTGCCGCAGGACGACAGCGAGGATTCGGTGGCGCAGCGACAGGATCTCCTGGACGTCCAGGCATGGGATGTCCGCATCTTCCAGGAGCGCGAAAAATCTTTGCGCTATGTCTGCGAGCAGCCGGTGCTCCTCGAACAGCGCGCCTTCGCCATCGGCCGCGAGATCCAGGCGCATCTCAAATAGGCCTGGCCGCGGCGTGGGATCTAGTTCGTCTGCGAGGACAAGCCTTCCGTCGGCACCGGCTGACTCTCCTCGGTCGGCAGTCCCGCCGCGGTCCAATGATCGGTGCCGCCCGGATACCAGTAGACCGATGTGTAGCCGTATTCGATCGCCCGCTTCGCCGCGTTCCACGACATCCAGCAATCGGCCAGGCAGTAGATGACGATCTTGCGGCTCCTGTCGCCGGCCGACAGCTCCCTGAGATTTCGCTGAAAGTAATCCTCGACTTCGGCGTTCAAGGCGCCACGCCCCACCTCCGGAAGCCAGACGCTGCCGGGGATATTGTGACGCACCTTGGGAATCCACAGCGTATTCGCCGGAAGATTGTCCGGCTTCTTCTGCAGCGGCAGCACATCGATCAGCACGATTCCGGACTCGCCGAGCAGCTGCTGAACGCCGGCCGTATCCACGACGGTGCCGCCGGCCAATGTGGTGGGAGTCGGCGCCCGGTACTCGTCCATCCGATACCCGGCCGGTTCCGGCACACCGGAGTCGGCTGCGGCTGATTCCTCATCGCCGCCCGCCTGCGCTGGCGTGACACCGATAATTCCCAAAAACAGGCCGGCAAGAAGGAGTGCGGCAAGATAATTGCCATGCTGCACTGCGGTAGTTCGTTGTTCGTTCACGATTTTTTGGAGCCCGTTTGGGCCGACTTTCACCCCTTGTCCCCAGGGGTTAAGAATTGCCAATTCCAGGGCCAAAAAACACCTCGTGAACCGAAAAAACTCTTGCAGGAATGGAGTGATTGGCCGTAGTTTAGAATTGCTCGATTGTTGAAGTTTCGACCATTCCCAGTGTCACGTCAACCGAGGGAGAAATTGCCATGGCATGGACTGCGCCGAAGGTGATTGAGATCTGCGTCGGGCTGGAAATCAACAGCTACGCCTGCGCCGAACTCTAAAATCGGAACCAAACTCCGCGCCTCGGCTTTCGTCTTGGTTTTGACTGGGCGTCTTCGGACGCCCGGGGAAAACTGAGGTGGGCCGGGGCGCAGTGATTCTGGCCCTAAGAAATGCTCCGGCTGATCGTCGTCGGGTCGGCCGCCGGTGGCGGCTTCCCCCAATGGAATAGCAACGATCCGGCCTCTCGGCGGGCCCGGAGCGGCGATCCCGCTGCACCACCGAGAACACAATCCTCCATCGCCGTCTCCACCGACGATTCCCATTGGGTGCTGTTCAATGCGTCGCCGGATTTGCGGCAGCAGATCAACAGCACCGCGGCGCTCTATCCCCGCAATGGCAAGCGCGACAGCCCGATCTGCAGCGTCGTGCTGACCAATGGCGATGTCGACCATGTGGCCGGCCTGTTGACGCTGCGCGAGGCGCATCCGTTCTCGATCTACGCCACCGGCCGTGTCCTTTCCGTGCTGCAGGCCAACAGCATCTTCAATGTCCTCAACCCAGAGTTGGTGGAGCGCCGGACGCTTCCATTGGAAAAGGCCCAGGAAATAGAGACTCGCGACGGCCGGCCGACGGGCTTGACAGTCGAAGCCTTTCCAGTTCCCGGAAAGGTTGCATTGTATCTGGAGAACGCCGCCGCCGGCCCCGATTTCGGCACGCAGACGGGAGATACCATCGGCCTGAAAATCGCCGCGCGCGACGGTACGTCGCATTTCTACTATGTGCCGGGCTGCGCTGGCATGACTCCGGAGCTCGGGGCGCGGCTCAAATCGGCGCCGCTCGTGCTGTTCGATGGCACGCTCTGGCGCGATGACGAGATGATCGTCGCCGGCATCGGCCCGAAGACCGGCAAGCGCATGGGGCATATCAGCGTCTCCGGCCCGGAGGGCAGCATCGCCGCCTTCGAGCCGCTGGCGGTGAAGCGAAAAGTGTTCGTGCATATGAACAACACCAACCCGATCCTGCTCGCCGACACGCCCGAACGGGCCGCCATCGCCGAGGCTGGCTGGGAAGCCGCTCATGACGGGATGGAGATCAGGATATGACCGAGCTGCTGCGTCCCGACGAATTCGAGCGGCGCCTGCGCCAGATCGGCGAGGAGCGCTATCACAGCAAGCATCCGTTCCATAAGCTGCTCCATGAGGGCAAGCTGACGCAGGGTCAGGTGCAAGCCTGGGTGTTGAACCGCTTCTACTATCAGCGCAGCATTCCGCTGAAGGACGCATCGCTCATGTCCCGCGCGGAGGATCCGGAGTTCCGCCGGGAATGGATCCACCGCATCATCGACCATGACGGCACGGAGGCCGGCAATGGCGGCATCGATCGCTGGCTGGTCCTGGCGGAGGGCGTCGGCTTGGATCGCGACTATGTGCAATCCATGGTTGGTATCCTGCCGGCGACCAAATTCGCCGTGGATGCCTATGTACGCTTCGTCCGAGACAAGACGCTGCTGGAGGCGGTGGCCTCGTCTCTCACGGAGTTGTTCGCGCCAGAGTTGCATAAGACCCGTATCGACGCCTTGCTGAAGAATTACTCCTTCGCCAACGAGACGACGCTCGCCTATTTCCGCCGGCGGCTGGATCAGGCGCCCCGCGACGTGATGTTCGGCCTGTCCTATGTGATGCGCGAGGCGCGCACCCGGGACCAGCAGGAGTCGTCCCTGGCGGCGTTGCGGTTCAAGACCGACGTGCTGTGGGCGCAGCTCGATGCCCTGCATCACGCCTATGTCACGCCCGCCCTGATTCCGCCGGGCGCCTTCGTGCCGGACAAGCGCTGATGAGTACGCCGGTCGTCATCGGCGAGTCCTCGGCGCCGCGCCTGGCGCGCGGCATGCGGCTGCAATTCGACAAGCAGCGCGATCAGTGGATCATCCAGGCGCCGGAGCGGGTCTTCGTTCTCGACGCCATCGCCCACGAGATCCTGCAGCGCTGCACCGGCGCCGCGACCGTCACGGCGATCGTCGACGACCTCGCGGCCAAGTTCAACGCGCCGCGGGACATGATTGCCCGCGACGTCAATTCGCTGTTGCAGAACTTCGCCGACAAGGGGGTAATGACCGCATGAACGCCGTCTCGCCCCCATTGGCAATGCTGGCCGAGCTGACCCACCGCTGCCCGCTGCAATGCCCTTACTGTTCTAATCCCCTGGCGCTGGAGCGGGCCAGTAACGAGCTCACGACCGCCGAATGGAAACGCGCCATCGACGAGGCCGCGGCCATGGGCGTGCTGCAGATCCATTTCTCCGGCGGTGAGCCCACGGCGCGCAAGGACCTCGAGGAACTCGTGGCCCATGCCCGGGCGGCGGGGCTCTATACCAACCTGATCACAGCCGGTGTTCTGCTGGATGAGAAGCGCGTGAGGGCGCTTGCCGACGCCGGGATCGACCATGTCCAGCTCAGCTTCCAGGACAGCGAAGCGGGTGGCGGCAACCGCATCGGCGGCTATGCCGGCGGCCATGAAAAGAAACTTGCCGTCGCGCGTCTCATTCGCGCTGCCGGACTGCCGCTGACGTCTGAACTTCGTCGTTCACCGCCAGAATCTCCATCATCTGCGGGAATTGCTGGATCTCGCGGTTGAATTGGACGCCCATCGGGTCGAAATCGCCCATGTGCAGTACTATGGCTGGGCCCTGAAGAACCGCGCCGCGCTGATGCCGACCCGCGAGCAGATCGAGGCTGCGGTGCAGGTGGTGGAGGAGGCGCGGGAGCGGCTGAAGGGCATCCTGGTCATCGATGCCGTCGTGCCCGACTACTACGCGAAGCGGCCGAAATCCTGCATGGGCGGCTGGGGCCGGCAGTTCCTCAACATTTCGCCTTCGGGCAAGGTGCTGCCCTGCCACGCGGCGGAGACGATCACGGATCTCAGCTTCGATTCCGTGCGCCAGCGCCCGTTGGCCGACATCTGGCTGAATTCAGAGGCCTTCAACCGCTATCGTGGCACCGATTGGATGCCCGAACCCTGCCGCACCTGCGACCGGCGCGAGATCGATTGGGGCGGCTGCCGCTGCCAGGCCTTCGCCATCACCGGCACGGCCGTGGCCGCGGATCCGGCCTGCGGCTTGTCATCGGCGCATCAGGAGCTGGTGGGGATTGCCGAGGTGGAATTGGCGGCACAGACCGACGCCTTCGTCTATCGCCGCGTCGGCGGCGCGAACGCAAAGCCGCAAAAGGAAGCGGCGCCGCAGCCCAAGGGGTAGCTTCTTATCAGGTGCCGACCTGGATATCGTCGGCGGCTGCCGTGCCGATGGTCATGCCGGCTGTGCTCGCCATTCCCGAGAACGTCAGGACAGTGGTTTCAAAACTGCCATTGTTGTCGGCATCGATTCGCAGATCGACATTGGCGCCGGTATCCACCAGGGTTGTACGGCCTGCGCGTGCCGCCGCCGCGACGCCCAGGCTGTCGAACAGCCCGTCCAGATCGATGAAATCCTGCGCACCTGTGCCGCCGGCATTGTCGAAGTTTGTAACGACATCGCCAACGTCGAGCGTCGAAGAGTAGAGCAGCCGATCATTGCCGCTATTGACGCTGATACTATCGGCGCCTGCGCCGCCAGTGACAGTGTCGTTGCCCGTTCCGCCGTCGATCGTGTCGTTGCCGCCGCCGCCGATGATAATGTTGGCGCCGGTATTGCCGGTCAGGATGTTGGCCAGCGAATTGCCCGTCCCGTTGATCGCGCCGCTGCCGGTCAGCGTCAAGTTCTCGACGTCGTTGCTCAGTGTGTAGGTGACCGAACTCTGCACGCTATCGGTTCCTTCGCCCGCGTTCTCGCTCACGACGTCGCTTGCGCTGTCGACGACATAGGTGTCGTTGTCCGCCCCGCCGGCCATCGTGTCGTTGCCGGCGCCGCCATTTAGGCTGTCTGCACCAGCGCCGCCGGTCAGCGAGTCGTCGTTGTTGCCGCCGGCCAATGTGTCAGTGCCAGATCCGCCGTCGACGGTATCATTGCCGTCGCCGCCGCTTAGGCTGTTGTTTCCGGTATTGCCGGCGATGATGTTGGCCAACGTGTTGCCGGTCCCATTGATGTTGCCGGCTCCGGTCAGCGTCAGGTTCTCGACATTGTTGCCGAGGGTAAAGGTTGCGGAGCTTTGCACCGAGTTCTGTGCCTTCGCCGCTGGCTTCAGTGACGACGTCGGAGGAACTATTCACGAAGAACAGGTCGTCGCCGGTGCCGCCGGTCATTGTGTCGTTGCCGGTCCCGCCGTCGATTGTGTCATTGCCGCCGCCGCCCGACAGGGCGTTGGCACCGCTGTTGCCGGTGATCACGTTGTCAAGCGTATTGCCGGTGCCGCCGAGGCCGCTTGTTCCCGTCAAGGTCAGATTTTCAACATTGGCCGCCAGCGTCAGAGTTACCGAGCTGAAAACGCTGTCCGTGCCTTCGCCGGCCAGTTCCGTGACAACGTCGCTCGTGCTGTTGACGACATATATATCGCTGCCGTCGCCTCCGGCCATCGTGTCATTACCGGTGCCGCCATCCATACTGTCGTTGCCGTCACCGCCTGAGATGACGTCGGCGCCGCCATTGCCAAGCAGCGTATCGTCCCCGCCGCCGCCGCCGATCAAATCGGCGCTGCCGGAGCCGGCGATCGAGTCGTTGAACGCGCCGCCGATGGCGCCTTCGATGTTGCGATACACGACGACGCCGAGGCCCGAAGTCGCGAGATTCAGTGTGCTGTCAGTCGCGCCTTGGACAACGGTATAAGTGACGGCGCCGGTCGCCGCGGTGAAATCGAGCACGTCGGTATTGGCGCCGCCGTCGATCACGTCGGTGCCGGCGCTCAGGATCAGCACGTCGTTACCGTTGCCGCCGAGCATGCTGTCATTGCCGTTGCCGCCGTCGATCGTGTCGTTGCCATCGCCGCCCTCGAGCCGGTCGGCGCCGTCGCCGCCATTGACGCTGTCATTGCCGGCGCCGGCGATGACGATATCGGCGCCGCCGCTGCCGTTCAGCGTATCCGCGTTGGGCGTGCCATAGATCGTGTCGTCGCTGGAGGAGCCGGGCACGGTGATGCCGGGGCCGCCGACCATGGTATTGATGGTGATCGTGCCGACGGTGGTCCGGGTGCCGTCGGTGGCGGTATAGGTGACCGTCAGCGTCTCCTGCACCCCATCGCCATCGGGCCGGTAGCGCAACGTCAGGAACTGGGCGCTGGTCAGGGCGGTCGACTGCGATCCCACCGGCAGGGCAACCCAAATGCCACCGCCCGTCGAGTTATAGTACAGCGTGCCGTCCGCGGGCGTGCCGGTGATCATGATCGTGACGGGATCGCCATCGGGGTCGATCGGCGGCGCCGCCAGGATCGGATAGCCCTGCGTCGTCGGGATCAGCGCGATGTCGTCGGGGATCCACAGCACGCGCGAGTTGACGATCGGCGCCCGGGTGACGTTCCTGATGTTGATCGTCAGGCTGGCGCCGTCCGTGCCGCCGGTGGAGCTGCGCAGCACATAGTTGAAGGTCTCTGATTGATCCGAGGTGACTTCCGGCGCCGTGTAGGTGTATTGGCCGGTCAGGAAGTTGAACACCAGCTCGCCGCCCAGCGGCGTCGTAGCTGTCAAGGTCGAGCCGGCGAATGTCGTCGTGCCGTCGGTGTACTGGTTGGTGCCCTGATTGTAGGTGTAGGTCACCGCGCCGACCTGGATCGACTGCACATAGCCCGGGCCATCCGGCCCGTAGTTGTCGTTCAGATCGACATCGCCGCTGACCGTGTTCGTGACGGGCTCGACTGTATTGGTCAGGATGGTCGGCAGCTGCGTCTCGTTGGTGATAATCGTCGCCGAACCCGGATGTGCGACCTCGTCCAGTGGCCCCGGAGCCACGCCAGCCGAGTTGACGCCGATAGCATACGCCTGGGTGATGCCGTTGCTTGAAAGGAAGTTTTCCCAGACCGTGACCGTGTTGGTCGAGGAAAGCGACGTGCCGCCCGTGGGGACGCCGTCGGTGATGAAGTAGAGCACCGTATTGTCGGCAGGCGGCGTGTTGTGGCTGTAAGCCGCCTGAACCGTGCCGATGGCCGACGAATAGTTTGTGTTGCCGCCAAGCGTGATGCTGTTGACATAGGTTTGAGCGGATGAGACTGAACCGGACCCAGTCAGCCAGCCGGATGTCATGGAAGAACTGTCGAACGCCACCACCAGGACATTGACCTGGCCGTTCGCGCCATAGAGGGCGAGCATGTTGTTGATGGCCGCCTGGGCGAGTTCGAGGCGCGTTGTATACGGGCCGGCGCCGTCGGGATCGGCATCCATGCTGCCGGAGCGGTCGAGCACCACAACGACATTGATGACGTTGCTGCTGGAGGTGCCGCCGGACGAGCTCTCGTCGACGGTGGCGACATCGTCGATCGCTACCGGCTGATCGGTGACCGGCACGACGTCGATATTGACAGTCGCGGTGCTGGTGCCCCCGTTGCCGTCGGAAACCTGGTAGGTGAAACTGTCGGGGCCGTTGTAGTTCGAATTCGGCGTATAGGTGAAGGTGCCGTCGGCATTCAGGGTCAGGCTGCCATTGGCCGGACCAGAGACCAGCGAAGCCGATAGCAGGTCGCCATCCGCGTCGCTGTCATTGGTCAGCACGCCATCGCCACCGACTGTCAGCACGCCGTCCTCGGCAACCTGATAGCTGTCATTGACGGCCACTGGATTGTCATTGGCGCTGTTGACGTTGATGACGACGGTCGCGGTATCGACGCCGCCATTGCCGTCGGAGACCTGGTAGGTGAAGAAATCCGGGCCGCTATAGTCGCTGTTCGGCGTATAGGTGAAGCTGCCGTCCGCGTTCAGCGTCAGGATGCCGTTCGTGGGTCCGTTGACGATCGACGGTGTCAGCGTATCGCCGTCGAGATCCGTGTCGTTCCCCATCAGGCCCGGCGCCGCGATGATCAGCGGCGTATCTTCCGAGGTGCTGTAGTTGTCGTCGTCCGCGACCGGGCCATCATTAGTGCCGTTGATGGTGATGGTCAGCGTTGTCGAGGCGGTTTGTCCGCCGGCGGTGATCTGATAGGTGAAGGTCTCCGTCAGCGACTCGCCGACGCCCAGCGCCTGCACCGTCGGATTGCCGTTGTTGAGCGAGTAGGTGTAGGTGCCGTTGCTGTTCAGGACCAGCGAGCCATAGGTGCCGGCCAGCGATGCGCCTACATTGGCGCCGGAGCCGTTCACCTGCGTGACAGTGATCGCCGCGCCCTCGGGATCGTTGTCATTGGTGATCACGTTGCCCGCGGTCGAAGCCGTGTCTTCGGCAATCGCCGCCGCATCCGCATTTGCTACCGGCGGATTGTTGATTGCCGCAGCGGTGAAAGTAAAGGTATCGGACGCGGTGCCGCCCTGACCGTCATTGGCCGTGACAGTGACGGTGTAGACACCGCCCGCGCCGCCGGTCGCCGCGCTGGGATCGAGCACGCCGAAGATCACGCCAGTGTTCGTGTCGATGCTGAGTCCGGCCGGCAGTCCTGTCGCCGAATAGGTTAGTACGTCATTGTCCGGATCGGCGAAGTTATCAGCCGTATCGAACGACACCGTAGCGCCCTCATTGAAAGCCTGGTTGGGCAGCGGATCGTGGGTAATGGTGATTGAGCCATTCACGCCATCGAGGCCATTGTCATTGAAATTCGTGAAGGCGATCGTGTTCTGACCGTCGACCAGCACCGGCAGATTGAATGTACCCCCAACCAGTTCCATTCGCACCAGCGCCGCCGAAGTGGTCAGGGGTGTGCCCCAGATCTCCACACCATTCTCGGTGACGATGAACTGTATCCGCGGCAAGCCATTGACGTTGGCAACCCAGGGCTGGGTCATCGTGCCGCCGCCGACGAACTGCACCAGCGTATCGTCGCGGCCGGCGCCGGTATCCGTGGCGGAGTTAAGGTTTGCGAGCTCGAACTCGAACGAGCCTGTGGACGACAGGTTGGTGCCGTTGATGACGATCGTGCCGCTGTTGTCCAGCGTGGTCAGGGTGACGACGATGCGTACATCGCCGGCTTCCGCGCCGGCCGGCACATCGAAATTGCGCGTATGAGTGACGCCAGTGCCCGAAGCGATATCGCCGTTGGTGAAGGTCGAGTTGGTCTCGCCGGGGTTGAAGCCGCCGCTGCTGTTGGAGTCGACATAAACCGGCAGGTTCGACGGCCCGATGACATAAGGCGGCGGGTTGGTGACCGTCAGCACGAAATTGGCCGAGGTCATTCCGCCATTGCCGTCATTCGCGGTGACCGTCACGGTGTACGGGCCGCCGACAGAGGCGTCATTGGCGAAGGTGCCGGAGATCACGCCGGTGTTTGTATCGATGCTGACGCCGGCCGGCAGGCCGCTCGCCGAGAAGGTCAGGGTATCGCCTTCCACATCCGAGAAAGCGGTGCCTGTGTTGTAGGTGAACGACGTGGCATCGACTCCGGCCTGGTTGACCAGGCCCGTGGTGGTCGGTGCATCGTTGGTGCCGGTGACGGTGATGGTCAGGGTCGAGGTCGACGTGCCACCATGGCCGTCGGAGATCGTGTAGTTGAAGGTCTCGGTCAGCGTCTCGCCGACGCCCAGGGCCTGGACCGTTGGGTTTGCGTTGTTCAGGGCATAGCTGTAGGCGCCGTTGGCCGCGATGGTCACGGTGCCATAGCTGCCCGTCTGCGCGCCCGTCGTGGTGACGGTCAGCGTGTCGCCCGTGTCGACATCCGTGTCGTTGGTCACGACGTTGCCGGTGACCGGCGCCACGGTGTCCTCGGCGATCGTCGCCGTGTTCGGATTGGCCACCGGGCCATCATTGGTGCCGGTGATGGTGATGGTCAGCGTCGAGGTCGACGTGCCGCCTTGGCCGTCGGAGATCGTGTAGTTGAAGCTCTGGGTCAGGGTCTGGCCGACACCGAGCGCCTGGACCGCCGCGCTGCCGTTGTTCAGCGTGAAGCTGTAGGCGCCGTTGGCGGCAATCGTGACCGTGCCATAGGCGCCGACCTGGGCGCCCGTCGTGGTGACCGTCAGCGTGCTGCCGGTATCGGTGTCCGTGTCGTTGGTGAGGACGTTGCCCGTGACGGGGGCGACCGTGTCCTCGGCGATCGTGTTGGTGTCAGGATTTGCCACCGGCCCGTCATTGGTGCCGGTAATCGTGATGGTCAGGGTCGAAGTCGACGTGCCGCCATGGCCATCGGAATTCGTGTAGTTGAAGCTCTGGGTCAGGGTCTGGCCGACACCCAGCGCCTGGACCGCGGCATTGCCGTTGTTCAGCGCGAAGCTGTAGGCGCCGTTGGCGGCGATCGTGACCGTGCCATAGGTGCCGACCTGAGCGCCTGTGGTCGTGACAGTCAGGACGTCACCCAAATCGACATCCGTGTCGTTGGTCAACACATTGCCAGTAATCGGCGCCACGGTTTCCTCGGCGATCGTCGCCGTATCCGGATTGGCCACCGGGCCGTCATTGGTGCCGGTGATGGTGATGGTCAGGGTCGAAGTCGAGGTGCCGCCGTGACCGTCCGAGATCGTGTAGTTGAAGGACTGCGTCAGCGTCTGTCCGACGCCGAGCGCCTGCACCGCCGCATTGCCGTTGTTCAGCGTAAAGCTGTAGGCGCCGTTGGCGGCGATCGTGACCGTGCCATAGGTGCCGACCTGGGCGCCGGTGGTCGTGACGGTCAGCACATCGCCGGTGTCGACATCCGTGTCGTTGGTGAGGACGTTGCCGGTGACCGGCGCGGCCGTGTCTTCCGCGATAGTCGCAGCGTCGGCATTGGCGACCGGACCGTCGTTGGTGCCAGTGATGGTGATGGTCAGCGTCGAAGTCGACGTGCCGCCATGGCCGTCGGAGATTGTGTAGTTGAAGGTCTCCGTCAGGGTCTGGCCGACGCCGAGCGCCTGGACAGCAGCGTTGGCGTTGTTCAGGGTATAGCTGTAGGCGCCATTAGCGGCGATGGTGACAGAACCATAGGTGCCGGTCTGGCCGCCTGTCGTGGTGACCGTCAGCACGTCCCCAGTGTCCGGATCCGTGTCGTTGGTCAGGACGTTGCCGGTCACCGGGGCCACAGTGTCCTCGGCGATCGTCGCGGTGTTCGGATTGGCAACCGGGCCGTCATTGGTGCCGGTGATGGTGATGGTCAGTGTCGAAGTCGACGTCCCGCCATTTCCGTCCGAGATCGTGTAGTTGAAGCTCTGGGTCAGAGTCTGGCCCACGCCGAGCGCCTGGACCGCGGCATTGCCGTTGTTCAGCGTGAAACTGTAAGTGCCGTTGGCAGCGATCGTGACCGTGCCATAAGTACCGACCTGGGCGCCCGTCGTGGTGACCGTCAGCGTGCTGCCGGTATCTGTGTCCGTGTCGTTGGTGAGGACGTTGCCGGTGACGGGGGCGACCGTGTCCTCGGCGATCGTATTGGTGTCGGGATTCGCCACTGGGCCGTCATTGGTGCCGGTGATAGTGATGGTCAGCGTCGAGGTGCTCGTGCCGCCATGGCCATCGGAAATCGTGTAGTTGAAGGACTGCGTCAGCGTCTGGCCGACACCCAGCGCCTGAACCGAGGCATTACCGTTGTTCAGCGTGAAGCTGTAGGCGCCATTGGCTGCAATGGTGACCGTGCCGTAAGTGCCGACCTGGGCGCCTGTCGTCGTGACGGTCAGCACATCGGCGCTGTCGACATCCGTGTCGTTGGTCAACACGTTCCCGGCAATCGGCGCCACGGTGTCCTCGGCGATGGTCGCCGTATCCGGATTCGCGACCGGGCCGTCATTGGTGCCGGTGATGGTGATGGTCAGGTTCGAGCTGCTCGTGCCGCCATGGCCGTCGGAGATCGAGTAGTTGAAGGTCTCCGTCAACGTCTGGCCAACGCCCAGCGCCTGGACGGCAGCGTTGGCGTTATTCAGGGTATAGCTGTAGGCGCCATTAGCGGCGATGGTGACCGAACCGTAGGTGCCGGTCTGGCCGCCCGTGGTCGTCACGGTGAGTACGTCACCGGTATCGACGTCCGTGTCGTTGGTGAGGACATTGCCGGTCACCGGGGCAACGGTGTCCTCGGCGATCGTCGCCGTGTCCGGCGTCGCTACGGGGCCGTCGTTGGTGCCAGTGATGGTGATGGTCAGGGTCGAGGTCGACGTACCACCATGGCCGTCAGAGATGGAGTAGTTGAAGGTCTCCGTCAGGGTCTGGCCGACACCCAGCGCCTGGACCGCAGCGTTGGCGTTGTTCAGGGTATAGCTGTAGGCGCCGTTGGCGGCGATGGTGACCGAACCGTAGGTGCCGGCCTGGCCGCCTGTCGTCGTGACCGTGAGCACGTCGCCGGTGTCGACATCGGTGTCATTGGTGAGGACGTTTCCGGTCACCGGGGCAACGGTGTCTTCTGCGATCGTGTTGGTGTCGGCATTCGCCACCGGGCCGTCATTGGTGCCGGTGATGGTGATGGTCAGCGTGGAGGTCGAGGTGCCGCCATTGCCGTCGGAGATCGTGTAGTTGAAGCTCTGGGTCAGGGTCTGGCCGACGCCGAGGGCCTGGACCGCCGCATTGCCATTGTTCAGCGTGAAGCTGTAGGCGCCATTGGCCGCGATGGTGACCGTGCCGTAGGTGCCGGTTTGGGCGCCCGTCGTGGTAACGGTTAGTGTATCGCCGGTGTCGGCATCGGTATCATTGGTGAGGACGTTGCCGGTGACGGCCGCCACCGCATCTTCGGCGATCGTGTTCGTATCCGCATTGGCCACCGGGCCGTCATTTGTGCCGGTAATGGTGATGGTCAGCGTCGACGTCGACGTGCCGCCATGGCCATCGGAGATCGTGTAGTTGAAGCTCTGAGTCAACGTCTGGCCGACGCCGAGGGCCTGGACCGCGGCATTGCCGTTATTGAGCGTGAAGCTGTAGGCGCCATTGGCCGCGATGGTGACCGTGCCGTAGGTGCCCACTTGGGCGCCGGTTGTGGTGACGGTCAGTACGTCACCAGTATCGACGTCCGTGTCGTTGGTCAGCAGATTGCCGGTGACCGGCGCGACCGTGTCTTCCGCGATAGTCGCTGCGTCGGCATTGGCGACCGGACCGTCGTTGGTGCCGGTAATGGTGATCGTGAGCGTCGATGTCGACGTGCCGCCATGACCATCGGAGATCGAGTAGGAGAAAGTCTCCGTCAGGGTCTGGCCGACGCCGAGCGCCTGCACCGCCGGATTGGCGTTGTTCAGGGTATAGCTGTAGGCGCCGTTGGCCGCGATGGTGACCGAACCGTAGGTGCCGGCCTGTCCGCCCGTCGTGGTCACTGTCAGTACTTCGCCGGTATCAACATCCGTGTCGTTGGTGAGGACGTTGCCCGTGACCGGCGCGACCGTGTCTTCGGCAATGGTTGCCACATCGGCGTTGGCCGTCGGGCCGTCATTGGTGCCGGTGATGGTGATCGTGAGCGTCGAGATCGAGGTGCCGCCATTGCCATCGGAAATGGTGTAGTTGAAGCTCTGGGTCAGCGTCTGGCCGACGCCGAGTGCCTGGACCGCCGCGTTGCCATTATTCAGCGTGAAGCTGTAGGCGCCGTCCGCAGCGATCGTGACCGTGCCATAGGGACCGGTCTGCGGGCCTGTGCTGGTGACGGTCAGGGCATCGCCGGTGTCGACATCGGTATCGTTGGTGAGAACGTTGCCCGTGACGGCCGCCACCGCATCTTCGGCGATCGTGTTCGTATCCGGATTGGCCACTGGGCCATCATTCGTCCCAGTGATGGTGATGGTCAGGGTGGACGTGGACGTACCGCCATTGCCGTCGGAAATGGTGTAGTTGAAGCTCTGGGTCAGCGTCTGGCCGACGCCGAGCGCCTGGACCGCTGCATTGCCGTTGTCCAGTGCGAAGCTATAGGCGCCATTGGCCGCGATGGTGACCGTGCCATAGGTGCCAACCTGCGCTCCCGTGGTGGTGACAGTCAGCGTATCGCCCGTGTCTGGATCGGTATCGTTGGTCAGCACATTGCCGGTGACCGCGGCAACCGTGTCCTCGGCTACCGTATTGGAGTCCGGGTTCGCCACCGGACCATCGTTGGTGCCGGTGATGGTGATGGTCAGGGTCGAGGTCGACGTGCCGCCGTGGCCATCGGAGATCGAGTAATTAAACGTCTCCGTCAGCGTCTGGCCGACACCGAGGGCCTGGACCGCCGGATTGGCATTGTTCAGGGTGTAGCTATAGGCGCCATTCGCTGCGATCGTGACCGAGCCGTATGTGCCGGTCTGGCCGCCAGTGGTGGTCACTGTGAGCACGTCACCGGTATCGACGTCCGTATCGTTGGTGAGGACGTTCCCGGCAACCGGGGCCGCGGTGTCCTCGGCGATCGTCGCTGTGTCGGCAACGGCCACCGGGCCATCATTGGTGCCGATAATGGTGATGGTCAGGGTGGAAGTGGACGTACCACCATGACCATCGGAGATCGTGTAGTTGAAGCTCTGGGTCAGCGTCTGGCCGACGCCGAGCGCCTGGACCGCCGCACTGCCGTTATTCAGCGCGAAGCTGTAGCTGCCATTCGCATTGATCGTAACCGTGCCATAGGGGCCGGTCTGGGGGGCCGTGGTGGTGACCGTCAGCGTGTCGCCGCTGTCCGGATCCGTGTCGTTGGTCAGGACGTTGCCGGTGACGGGGGCAACCGTGTCTTCGGCAATCGTTGCCACATCGGCGTTGGCCGTCGGGCCGTCATTGGTGCCGGTGATGGTGATGGTCAGCGTCGAGGTCGATGTGCCGCCATGGCCGTCGGAGATCGTGTAGTTGAAGGCCTGTGTCAGCGACTGCCCGACGCCGAGCGCCTGCACCGCCGCATTGCCGTTATTCAGCGCGAAACTGTAGGTGCCGTCCGCAGCGATCGTCACCGTGCCAAAGGGACCGGTCTGGGCGCCCGTCGTGGTGACGGTCAGCGTATCGCCGGTGTCGACATCGGTGTCATTGGTCAGCACATTGCCGGTCACGGCGGCAACCGTGTCCTCAGCCACCGTATTGGTGTCCGGATTGGCGACCGGGCCATCATTCGTACCGGCAATGGTTATGGTCAGAGTCGAGCTGCTCGTGCCGCCATGGCCATCGGAGATCGAGTAATTGAAGGTTTCCGTCAGGGTCTGGCCGACGCCGAGCGCCTGCACCGCCGGATTGGCGTTGTTCAGGGCATAGCTGTAGGAGCCATTCGCCGCGATCGTGACCGAGCCGTAGGTGCCGGTCTGGCCGCCGGTGGTAGTCACGGTGAGCACGTCGCCGGTATCGACGTCCGTGTCGTTGGTCAGCACATTGCCCGTGACCGGTGCGACCGTGTCTTCCGCGATAACAGCCACGTCGGCATTGGCGACCGGGCCGTCATTGGTGCCGGTGATGGTGATCGTGAGCGTCGAAGTCGACGTGCCGCCATGGCCGTCGGAGATCGAGTAGTTGAAGGTCTCCGTCAGGGTCTGGCCGACGCCGAGCGCCTGCACCAACGGATTCGCGCTGTTGAGGGTATAGCTGTAAGCGCCGGTGGCCGCGATGGTGACCGAGCCGTAAGCGCCGGCCTGGCCGCCAGTGGTGGTCACAGTCAGCACATCGCCCGTGTCAACGTCCGTGTCGTTGGTCAGTACATTGCCCGTGACCGGCGCGACCGCATCTTCGGCGATAACAGCCACATCGGCGTTGGCCACCGGGCCGTCATTGGTGCCGGTGATGGTGATCGTGAGCGTCGAGGTCGACGTGCCGCCGTGGCCGTCTGAGATCGTGTAGTTGAAAGCCTGTGTCAGGGACTGCCCGACACCCAGCGCCTGCACCGCCGCGTTGCCGTTGTTCAGCGCGAAGCTGTAGGTGCCGTCCGCAGCGATCGTCACCGTGCCAAAGGGACCGGTCTGGGCGCCCGTGGTGGTGACAGTCAGCGTATCGCCGGTGTCGACATCGGTGTCGTTGGTCAGAACATTGCCGGTGATGGGGGCAATCGTGTCTTCGGCGATAACAGCCACATCGGCGTTGGCCGTCGGGCCGTCATTGGTGCCGGTGATGGTAACAGTCAACGTCGAGGTGGATGTGCCACCATGGCCGTCGGAGATCGTGTAGTTGAAGCTCTGGGTCAGTGTCTGGCCGACGCCCAGGGCCTGGACTGCGGCATTGCCGTTGTTCAGCGTGAAACTGTAGGTGCCATCCGCAGCGATCGTCACCGTACCATAGGGGCCGGTCTGGGCGCCCGTCGTGGTGACAGTCAGCGTATCGCCGGTGTCGACATCGGTGTCGTTGGCCAGCACATTGCCCGTAATGGGAGCAACCGTGTCTTCCGCAATCGTCGCCACATCGGGCGTGGCTACCGGGCCGTCATTGGTGCCGGTGATGGTGATCGTGAGCGTCGAGGTCGACGTGCCGCCATGGCCGTCTGAGATCGTGTAGTTGAAAGCCTGTGTCAGGGACTGCCCGACACCCAGGGCCTGCACCGCCGCGTTGCCGTTGTTCAGCGTGAAACTGTAAGTGCCGTCTGCAGCGATCGTCACCGTGCCAAAGGGACCGGTCTGGGCGCCCGTCGTGGTGACAGTCAGCGTATCGCCGGTGTCGACATCGGTGTCGTTGGTCAGAACATTGCCGGTGATCGGAGCAACCGTGTCTTCCGCAATCGTCGCCACGTCGGGGGTGGCCACCGGGCCATCATTGGTGCCGGTGATGGTGATGGTCAGCGTGGAGGTCGACGTGCCGCCATTGCCGTCGGAGATCGTGTAGTTGAAGCTCTGGGTCAGCGTCTGGCCGACGCCGAGCGTCTGGACCGCCGGATTGGCATTATTCAGCGTGAAGCTGTAGCTGCCGTTAGCCGCGATGGTGACTGTCCCGTAGGCGCCGGTCTGGGGCGCCGTGGTGGTGACGGTCAGGGTGTCGCCATCGACATCGGTGTCATTGGTCAACACATTGCCGGTGATCGGCGCAACCGTGTCCTCGGCCACCGTGTTGGCGTCCGGGTTTGCGACAGGTCCGTCGTTGGTGCCGGTAATGGTGATGGTGAGGGTCGAGCTCGATGTGCCGCCATTGCCATCGGAGATCGAGTAGTTGAAGCTCTGGGTCAGCGTCTCGCCAACACCCAGGGCCTGAACCGCCGCATTGCCGTTGTTCAGCGTGAAGCTGTAGGTGCCGTCCGCGTTGATGGTCACGGTGCCGTACGTGCCAACCTGAGCGCCCGTGGTCGTTACCGTCAGCACATCGCCGGTGTCGACATCGGTGTCGTTGGTCAGCACATTGCCGGTGACCGGCGCGACCGTGTCTTCCGCGATAACAGCCGTGTCGGCGACGGCCACCGGGCCATCGTTGGTGCCGGAGATGGTGATGGTGAGCGTCGAAGTCGACGTGCCGCCATTGCCGTCGGAGATTGTGTAGTTGAAGCTCTGGGTCAGGGTCTGGCCGACGCCGAGGGCCTGCACCGCCGCATTGCCGTTGTTCAGAGCGAAGCTGTAAGCGCCGTTGGCCGCGATTGTGACCGTGCCGTAGGTGCCGGTCTGGGCGCCGGTGGTGGTAACCGTCAGCACATCGCCGGTGTCGACATCGGTGTCGTTTGTCAGCACATTGCCGGTGACAGGCGCGACCGTGTCTTCGGCCACCGTGTTGGTGTCCGGGTTCGCGACAGGTCCGTCGTTCGTGCCGGTAATGGTGATCGTCAGCGTCGAAGTCGACGTGCCGCCTTGACCGTCGGAAATCGTGTAGTTGAAGCTCTGGGTCAGCGTCTGGCCGACGCCGAGGGCCTGAACCGCAGCGTTGCCGTTGTTCAGCGCGAAGCTGTAGGCGCCATTGGCCGCGATGGTGACAGTGCCGTAGGTGCCGATCTGGGCGCCCGTGGTGGTGACTGTCAGCGTATCGCCGGTGTCGACGTCGGAGTCGTTGCTCAGCACATTGCCGGTGACCGGCGCGACCGTGTCTTCGGCCACCGTGTTGGTATCTGGATTCGCCACCGGCCCGTCATTGGTGC
Source organism: uncultured Alphaproteobacteria bacterium (assembly GCA_963810485.1). Classification (GTDB taxonomy): domain Bacteria; phylum Pseudomonadota; class Alphaproteobacteria; order Dongiales; family Dongiaceae; genus DATKFM01. The sequence goes on along the minus strand of CAWENQ010000004.1, from coordinate 333,170 downwards.
CGGTGATCGTGATGGTCAGGGTGGAGGTCGCCGTGCCGCCCTGGCCGTCGGAGATCGAGTAGGAGAAGGTCTCCGTGAGGGTCTGGCCGACGCCGAGGGCCTGCACCACCGGGTTGGCGTTGTTTAGGGTATAGCTGTAGGCGCCGTTGGCGGCGATGGTGACCGCGCCATAAGTGCCCGTCTGCAGGCCGGCGGTGGTAACCGTCATCGTATCGCCGGTGTCGACATCGGTGTCGTTGGTCAGCACATTGCCGGTGACCGGCGCGACCGTGTCTTCCGCGATAACAGCCGTGTCGGCGACGGCCACCGGGCCATCGTTGGTGCCGGTAATGGTGATGGTCAGTGTCGAGCTGCTGGTGCCGCCGTTGCCGTCGGAGATGCTATAGCTGAACGTCTCCGTCAGGGTCTGACCGACTCCCAAGGCCTGGACCGCCGGGTTGGCGTTGTTCAGGCTGTAGCTGTAGGCGCCATTGGCCGCGATGGTGACCGAGCCATAGGTGCCGGCCTGGCCGCCCGTCGTGGTGACTGCCAGGGCATCGCCGTCCAAATCGGTGTCGTTGGTCAGCACACTGCCGGTGACCGGGGCGACCGTGTCTTCCGCGATAACGGCCGTGTCGGCAACGGCCACCGGACCGTCATTGGTGCCGGTGATCGTAATGGTCAGCGTCGAAGTGGACGTGCCGCCGTTGCCGTCGGAGATCGTGTAGTTGAAGCTCTGGATCAGCGTTTCGCCAACACCTAGTGCCTGGACTGTCGCGTTGCCGTTGTTCAGCGCAAAGCTGTAGCTGCCGTCCGCGTTGATGGTGACCGTGCCGTAGGGGCCGACCTGGGCACCGGTGGTGGTGACCACCAGGGCATCGCCATCGATATCGGTGTCGTTGGTCAGCACATTGCCGGTAACCGGCGCGACCGTGTCCTCGGCCACCGTGTTGGTGTCCGGGTTCGCCACCGGACCGTCATTGGTGCCGGTGATGGTGATGGTCAGCGTCGAGTTGCGACGTGCCGCCATTGCCGTCGGAGATCGTATAGTTGAAGCTCTGGGTCAGCGTCTCGCCGACGCCCAGGGCCTGGACCGCGGCGTTGCCGTTGTTCAGCGTGAAGCTGTAGCTGCCGTCCGCATTGATGGTCACGGTGCCATAGGTACCGGCCTGGGGACCGGTGGTGGTGACCGCCAGGGCATCGCCGTCCACATCGGTGTCATTGGTCAGGACGTTGCCGGTGATCGGCGCGACCGTGTCTTCCGCAATCGTCGCCACGTCGGCATTGGCCACCGGACCGTCGTTGGTGCCGGTGATGGTGATGGTCAGCGTCGAGGTTGACGTGCCGCCATTGCCGTCGGAGATCGCGTAGTTGAAGCTCTGGGTCAGCGTCTCGCCGACACCCAGCGCCTGGACCGCGGCGTTGCCGTTGTTCAGTGCGAAGCTGTAGCTGCCGTCGGCGTTGATGGTGACCGTGCCGTAGGAGCCAACCTGGGCGCCGGTGGTGGTGACTGTAAGAGCGTCGCCATCGACATCGGTGTCGTTGGTCAGGACGTTGCCGGTGATCGGCGCCACTGTGTCTTCGGCCACCGTGTTGGTGTCCGGGTTCGCGACCGGGCCATCGTTGGTGCCGGTGATCGTGATGGTCAGCGTGGAGTTAGACGTGCCGCCATTGCCGTCAGAAATGGTGTAGTTGAAGCTCTGGGTCAGCGTCTCGCCAACACCCAGCGCCTGGACTGTCGCGTTGCCGTTGTTCAGCGCGAAGCTGTAGCTGCCGTCGGCGTTGATGGTGACCGTGCCGTAGGGGCCGACCTGGGCACCGGTGGTGGTCACCGTCAATGCGTCGCCGTCGACATCCGTATCGTTGGTCAGCACATTGCCGGTGACCGGCGCGACCGTGTCCTCGGCCACCGTGTTGGTGTCCGGGTTCGCGACCGGGCCGTCGTTGGTGCCGGTGATGGTGATGGTCAGGGTCGAGGCAGATGTCCCGCCATTGCCGTCGGAGATGCTATACGTGAAGATCTCGGTCAGTGTCTCGCCGACACCCAGGGCTTGGACCGCCGGGATAGCGCTGTTCAAGGCGTAGTTGTAGGTACCGTTGGCAGCGATGGTGACGGAGCCATAAGATCCAGCCTGAGCGCCCGTAGTGGTGACAGTGAGGGCGTCGCCATCCACATCGGTGTCATTGGTCAGCACATTGCCGGTGACTGGCGCGGCGGCATCCTCGGCAATCGTTGCCACGTCCGCATTCGCTACCGGACCATCGTTGGTGCCGGTGATCGTGATGGTCAGGGTCGAGGCAGATGTCCCGCCATTGCCGTCGGAGATCGTATAGTTGAAGCTCTGGGTCAGCGTCTCGCCGACGCCAAGCGCCTGGACGGCCGGGTTGGCATTGTTCAGCGCGAAGCTGTAGCTGCCGTCCGCATTGATGGTGACCGTGCCGTAGGGGCCGACCTGGGCACCGGTGGTGGTCACCGTCAATGCGTCGCCATCAACATCGGTGTCGTTGGTCAGTACGTTGCCGGTGAGCGGTGCAACCGTGTCTTCGGCCACCGTGTTGCTGTCCGGATTGGCCACCGGACCGTCGTTAGTGCCCGTGATGGTGATGGTCAGCGTTGAGCTGCTGGTGCCACCATTGCCGTCGGAGATCGTGTAGTTGAAGCTCTGGGTCAGTGTTTCGCCGACACCCAGCGCCTGGACCGCGGCGTTGCCGTTGTTCAGCGCGAAGCTGTAGCTGCCGTCCGCGCTGATGGTGACCGTGCCATAGGGGCCGACCTGGGCGCCGGTGGTGGTGACCACCAGGGCGTCGCCATCAACATCGGTGTCGTTGGTCAGGACGTTGCCGGTGATCGGAGCAACCGTGTCTTCCGCGATGGTGGCTACATCTGCAACAGCCACCGGGCCGTCATTGGTGCCGGTGATGGTGATGCTCAGCGTGGAACTGCTCGTGCCGCCATTGCCATCGGAGATCGTGTAATTGAAGCTCTGGGTCAGCGTCTCGCCGACGCCGAGCGCCTGGACCGCGGCGTTGCCGTTGTTCAGCGTGAAGCTGTAGGTTCCGTCGGCCGCAATCGTTACAGTGCCGTAAGGGCCAACCTGGGCACCGGTGGTGGTGACCACCAGGGCGTCGCCATCCACATCGGTGTCGTTGGTCAGGACGTTGCCGGTGATCGGCGCGACCGTGTCTTCCGCGATCGTCGCCACGTCGGCATTGGCCAACGGCCCGTCATTGGTGCCAGTGATGGTGATGGTCAGGGTCGAGTTGCTGGTGCCGCCATTGCCGTCGGAGATTGTGTAGTTGAAGCTCTGGGTCAGCGTCTCGCCGACGCCCAGCGCCTGGACCGCGGCGTTGCCGTTGTTCAGCGCGAAGCTGTAGGTGCCGTCCGCATTGATGGTCACGGTGCCATAGGTACCAACCTGGGCGCCGGTCGTGGTCACAGTGAGGACGTCGCCATCCACGTCGGTGTCGTTGGTCAGGACGTTGCCGGTGACCGGCGCGATCGTTTCCTCGGCCACCGTGTTGGCGTCCGCATTCGCCACCGGACCGTCATTGGTGCCGGTGATGGTGATGGTCAGGGTCGAGTGGCCGGTGCCACCGTTGCCGTCGGAAATGGCGTAGGTGAAGGTCTCCGTCAGCGTCTCGCCGACACCCAGGGCCTGGACCACCGGGTTGGCACTATTCAGGGTGTAGCTGTAGGCGCCGTTGGCCGCGATGGTGACCGAGCCATAGGTGCCGGCCTGGGCGCCCGTTGTGGTGACCGCCAGGGCATCGCCATCGACATCGGTGTCATTGGTCAGGACGTTGCCGGTAACCGGAGCGACTGTGTCTTCCGCGATAACAGCTGTGTCGGCAACGGCCACCGGGCCGTCATTGGTGCCCGTGATCGTAATGGTCAAGGTCGAAGTGGACGTGCCGCTGTTGCCGTCGGAAATCGTGTAGTTGAAGCTCTGGGTCAGCGTCTCGCCGACACCCAGAGCCTGAACCGCCGCATTGCCGTTGTTCAGCGCGAAGCTGTAGGTACCGTCCGCAGCGATCGTCACTGTGCCAAAGGGGCCGGTCTGGGCGCCCGTGGTGGTGACGGTTAGTGTATCGCCGTCCACATCGGTGTCATTTGTCAGGACGTTACCGATGACCGGAGCCGCGGTGTCTTCGGCCACCGTGTTGGTGTCGGGGTTCGCGACCGGGCCGTCATTGGTGCCGGTGATGGTTATGTTCAGCGTCGAAGTGGACGTCCCACCATTGCCGTCGGAGATCGTGTAATTAAAGCTCTGGGTCAGCGTCTCGCCGACGCCAAGCGCCTGGACCGCGGCATTGCCGTTGTTCAGTGCAAAGCTGTAGCTGCCGTCCGCGTTGATGGTCACGGTGCCGTAGGTGCCAACCTGGGCGCCGGTGGTTGTCACAGTGAGGGCGTCGCCATCCACGTCGGTGTCGTTGGTCAGCACGTTGCCGGTGATCGGCGCGACCGTGTCCTCGGCCACCGTGTTGGTGTCCGGGTTCGCCACCGGACCGTCATTGGTGCCGGTGATGGTGATGGTCAGCGTGGAGTTCGACGTGCCGCCATTGCCGTCGGAGATCGTGTAGTTGAAGCTCTGGGTCAGCGTCTCGCCGACGCCTAGCGCCTGGACCGCTGCGTTGCCGTTGTTCAGCGCGAAGCTGTAGCTGCCGTCAGCGTTGATGGTGACCGCGCCGTAGGGGCCGACCTGCACGCCGGTGGTGGTGACCATCAGGGCATCGCCGTCGACATCCGTATCGTTGGTCAGCACATTGCCGGTGACCGGCGTAACGGTGTCTTCAGCCACCGCGTTGGTGTCCGGATTGGCGACTGGGCCGTCATTGGTACCCGTGATGGTGATCGTGAGGGTCGAGGCAGACGTCCCGCCATTGCCGTCGGAGATCGTGTAATTGAAGCTTTGCGTCAGCGTCTCGCCAACGCCGAGCGCCTGGACCGCGGCATTGCCGTTGTTCAGCGCGAAGCTGTAGCTGCCGTCGGCGTTGATGGTGACGGTGCCGTAAGGGCCGACCTGGGCGCCGGTGGTGGTGACCACCAGGGCATCGCCGTCCACATCGGTGTCATTGGCCAGGACGTTGCCGGTGATCGGCGCGACCGTGTCTTCCGCGATTGTGGCCACGTCGGCATTGGCCACCGGGCCGTCATTGGTGCCGGTGATGGTGATGGTCAGCGTCGAGGCTGCTGGTGCCACCGTTGCCGTCGGCGATCGTGTAGTTGAAGCTCTGGATCAGCGTTTCGCCAACACCTAGTGCCTGGACTGTCGCGTTGCCGTTGTTCAGCGCAAAGCTGTAGGTGCCGTCCGCGTTGATTGTGACCGTGCCGTAGGTGCCGACTTGCGCGCCGGTGGTGGTGACCAACAGGGCATCGCCGTCGACATCCGTATCATTGGTCAGCACATTGCCGGTGACCGGCGCGACCGTGTCCTCGGCCACCGTGTTGGTGTCCGGGTTCGCCACCGGACCGTCATTGGTGCCGGTGATGGTGATGGTCAGCGTGGAGTTGGACGTGCCGCCATTGCCGTCGGAGATCGTATAGTTGAAGCTCTGGGTCAGCGTCTCGCCGACGCCCAGCGCCTGGACTGTCGGCGTTGCCGTTGTTCAGCGCGAAGCTGTAGCTGCCGTCGGCGTTGATGGTGACCGTGCCGTAGGGGCCGACCTGGGCGCCGGTGGTGGTCACCGTCAGATGCATCGCCGTCGACATCCGTATCGTTGGTCAGGACGTTGCCGGTGACCGGCGCGACCGTGTCCTCGGCCACCGTGTTGGTGTCCGCATTCGCGACCGGACCGTCGTTGGTGCCGGTGATGGTGATGGTCAGCGTCGAGCGTTGACGTGCCGCCATTGCCGTCGGAGATCGAGTAGTTGAAGCTCTGGGTCAGTGTTTCGCCGACACCCAACGCCTGGACCGCGGCGTTGCCGTTGTTCAGCGCGAAGCTGTAGCTGCCGTCGGCGTTGATTGTGACCGTGCCGTAGGAGCCGACCTGGGCGCCGGTGGTGGTGACGGTGAGGGCATCGCCGTCCACATCGGTGTCATTAGTCAGGACATTGCCCGTGATGGGAGCAGCCGCGTCTTCCGCGATAACAGCCACGTCGGCATTGGCCACCGGGCCGTCATTGGTGCCGGTGATGGTGATGGTCAGGGTCGAGTTGCTGGTGCCGCCGTTGCCGTCGGAGATAGAGTAGTTGAAGCTCTGGGTCAGCGTCTCGCCAACACCCAGCGCCTGGACCGCCGGCGTTGCCATTGTTCAGCGCGAAGCTGTAGGTGCCGTCGGCATTGATGGTCACGGTACCATAGGTGCCGACCTGGGCGCCGGTCGTGGTCACAGTGAGGACGTCGCCATCCACGTCGGTGTCGTTGGTCAGGACGTTGCCGGTGACCGGCGCGATCGTGTCCTCGGCCACCGTGTTGGCGTCCGCATTGGCCACCGGACCATCATTGGTGCCGGTGATGGTGATCGTCAGGGTCGAGTTGCCGGTGCCACCGTTGCCATCGGAAATGGCGTAGGTGAAGGTCTCCGTCAGCGTCTCGCCGACACCCAGCGCCTGGACTGCCGGGTTGGCGCTGTTCAGGGTGTAGCTGTAGCTGCCGTTGGCGGCGATGGTAACGCTGCCATAAGAGCCGGCCTGGGCGCCCGTGGTGGTGACCGCAAGGGCGTCGCCGTCCACATCGGTATCGTTTGTCAGCACGTTGCCAGTGACCGGCGCGACGGCATCCTCGGCGATTACAGCCGCATCGGCATTGGCCACCGGGCCGTCATTGGTGCCGGTGATAGTAATGGTCAGAGTCGAGGTGGCCGTGCCGCCTTGGCCGTCGGCGACGAAATAGGTAAAGGTCTCGGTGAGTGTCTCGCCGACGCCCAACGCCTGGACTGTGGCATTGCCGTTGTCGAGCGTGTAGCTGTAGGTCCCATCGGCATTGAGCGTCAGCGTGCCGAAGCCGCCCGCCTGGTTGCCCGGGTTTGACACCGTCAGGATGTCGCCGTCGACATCCGTATCGTTGGCGAGGACGTCGCCGGTGACTGGCGCGATCGCGTCCTCCGCGATAACAGCCGTATCGGGATTCGCCACCGGATCGTCATTCACGCCGCCGACATTGATGGTGACAGTGGCGGTATCGGTGCCGCCGTTCCCATCGGACACTTCGTAGGTGAAGCTGTCGGTGCCGTTGAAGCCGGGAGCCGGCGTATAGGTGAAGCTGCCGTCGGGGTTCAGCGCCAGCGCGCCGTTACCCGGCCCGCTGAGCACGCCGGTGACCGTCAGCGTGTCCCCGTCGATATCGGTATCACCGTCGAGGACGCCAATGGCGGCGTTGATGGTGACGGAGCCGTCTTCGGCGACGCCATAGCTGTCGTCATCGGCCACCGGGCCGTCATTGGTGCCGGTGATGGTAATGGTCAGGGTCGAGGTCGCCGTGCCGCCATTGCCGTCGGAGATCGAGTAGTTGAAGGTCTCCGTCAGCGTCTCGCCGATGCCCAGAGCCTGGACCGCGGGAATGGCGCTGTTCAGGGCGTAGCTGTAAGTACCGTCGGCCGCGATAGTGACCGAGCCATATGTACCGACCTGGCCACCGGTTGTGGTGACCGTCAGGGCATCACCTTCGACATCGGTGTCGTTGGTCAGCACGTTGCCTGTGACCGGGGCCACGGCATCCTCGGCCACCGTGTTGGTGTCCGCAATGGCCACCGGGCCGTCATTGGTGCCGGTGATGGTGATGGTCAGGGTGGATGTGGCCGTGCCGCCGTTGCCGTCGGAGATGCTGTAGCTGAAGGTCTCCGTCAGCGTCTCGCCAACGCCCAAGGCCTGGACGACCGGGTTGGCGCTGTTCAGGGCGTAGCTGTAAGTGCCATCCGCGGCGATGGTGACTGAGCCATAAGTACCGGCCTGGGGACCCGTGGTGGTGACCGTCAGCGCGTCGCCATCGATATCGGTGTCATTGGCAAGCACATTGCCGGTGACCGGCGCTGCGTCTTCGGCGATAACTGCCGCATCGGCGTTCGCCACCGGGCCGTCATTGGTGCCGGTGATGGTGATGGTCAGGGTCGAGGTGGCCGTACCGCCGTTGCCGTCGGAGATGCTGTAGTTGAAGGTCTCCGTCAGCGTCTCGCCGACACCAAGCGCCTGGACCGCGGGAATGGCGCTGTTCAGGGCGTAGCTGTAAGTACCGTCGGCAGCGATGGTGACCGAGCCATAGGTGCCGGCCTGGGCACCCGTGGTGGTGACCGTCAGCGCGTCGCCATCGACATCGATGTCGTTGGTCAGCACATTGCCGGTGACCGGGGCCGCGGCGTCTTCCGCGATGACGGTGGACGTCGGCGTTCGCGACCGGGCCGTCATTGGTGCCGGTGATGGTGATGGTCAGGGTCGAACTGCTGGTGCCACCGTTGCCGTCGGAAATGGCGTAGGTGAAGGTCTCCGTCAGCGTCTCGCCGACGCCCAGCGCCTGGATGATCGGGTTGGCGCTGTTCAGGGCGTAGCTGTAGCTGCCATCCGCGGCGATTGTGACCGAGCCATAGGTGCCGGCCTGAGGACCCGTGGTGGTGACCGTCAGCGCGTCGCCATCGATATCCGTGTCGTTGGTCAGGACGTTGCCGGTGACCGGGACCGCGTCTTCGGCGATAACAGCCGCATCGGCGTTCGCCACCGGGCCGTCATTGGTGCCGGTGATGGTGATGGTCAGGGTCGAGGTGGCTGTGCCGCCTTGGCCGTCCGCGACGGAATAGGTGAAGGTCTCGGTGAGTGTCTCGCCGACGCCCAACTCCTGGACCGTGGCGTTGCCGTTGTCGAGCGCGTAGCTGTAGCTGCCATCGGCATCGAGCGTCAGCGTGCCGAAGCCGCCCGGCAGGTTGCCCGGGTTCGATACCGTCAGGATGTCGCCGTCGGCGTCAGTATCGTTGGTCAGGACGTTGCCGGTGGCAGGTGCGGCCGCATCTTCGGCAATATCAGCCACATCGGCATTGGCAACCGGATCGTCGTTCACGCCGCCGACATTGATCGTCACCGTGGCCGTATCGGTGCCGCCGTTGCCGTCGGAAACCTCGTAGGTGAAGCTGTCGGTGCCGTTGAAGCCGGGAGCTGGCGTATAGGTGAAGCTGCCGTCGGGGTTCAGCGTCAGCGCGCCGTTACCCGGCCCACTGAGCAGGCCGGTGACCGTCAGGGTGTCCCCGTCGGCATCGGTGTCGCCATTGAGCACGCCATTGGCAGCGTTGATGGTGACCGAGCCGTCTTCGGCGACGCCGTAGCTGTCGTCATCGGCCACCGGGGCGTCGTTGACGCCGGTGATGGTGATGGTCAGGGTCGAGGTCGCAGTGCCGCCGTTGCCGTCGGAGATGCTGTAGTTGAACGTCTCCGTCAGCGTCTCGCCGATGCCCAGCGCCTGCACGGTCGCATCGCCGTTGTCGAGCGCGTAGCTGTAGCTGCCGTCGCCGAAGATGGAGATCGTGCCGTAGCTGCCGGTCTGCGCGCCGGTCGGCGTGACCGCCAGGCCGTCGCCGTCAGCATCCGTGTCGTTGGCGATCAGGTTGCCGGTGACCGGCGTCGCGTCATCTTCAGCAATATCAGCTACATCGGCGTTGGCCACCGGACCGTCATTGCTGCCGGTGATGGTGATGGTCAGGGTCGAGGTTGCCGTGCCGCCATTGCCGTCGGAGATTGAGTAATTAAAGGTCTCCGTCGCCGTTTCGCCGACACCCAGAGACTGAACCGCCGGATTGGCGTTATCCAGGGTGTAGCTGTAGCTGCCGTCAGCCGCGATAGTGACAGACCCATAGCTGCCCGCCTGGGGGCCAGTGGTGGTGACGGCAAGGGCATCGCCGTCCACATCCGTATCGTTGGCCAGGACGTTGCCAGTAAGCGGCGCGGCAGTGTCTTCCGCGATGACAGCCACATCGGCATTCGCCACCGGGTCGTCATTGGTGCCCGTGATGGTGATGGTCAGCGTCGAGGTCGCCGTGCCGCCATTGCCGTCGGAGACGATGTAGGTGAAGGTCTCCGTCAGGGTCTCGCCGACGGCCAGACCCTGGACGGCCGGATCGCTATTATTGAGGCTGTAGCTGTAGTTGCCGTCGCCACTCAGCGTAAGTGTTCCGTGGCTGCCGGGCAGAGTGCCTGAATTGGTGACGGAGAGGGTATCGCCCTCCGCATCCGTATCGTTATCAAGCACATTGCCGGTGATGGGCGCGATTTCGTCTTCCGTGATCGTCGCCGTATCGGCGTTCGCCGCCGGGCCGTCATTGGCGCCGCTGATGATGATGGTCAGGGTGGAGGTGGAGGTACCGCCGTTGCCGTCGGAGATGCTGTAAGAGAATGTCTCCGTCACCGTGTCGCCGACACCGAGCGCCTGCACGGTCGGGCTGGCGTTGTCGAGAGCATAGCTGAACGTGCCGTCGGCATTGATGGTGACCGTGCCGTAGGTCCCGGCCTGGGCGCCGGTGGTGGTCACGGTCAGGGCGTCGCCGTCCGGATCCGTGTCATTCGCGAGCACATTGCCGGTGACCGGTGCGGCATCTTCAGTGATTGTCGCCACATCGGCATTGGCGACTGGGCCGTCATTGGTGCCGGTGATGGTGATCGTCAGGGTGGAGCTGGAGGCGCCGCCCTGGCCGTCGGAGATGAAGTAGGTGAATATTTCGGTCAGCGTCTCGCCATTTCCCAAGCTCTGCACGGCCGGGTTGGCATTGTCGAGGCTGTAGCTGTAGCTGCCATCGCCGTTCAGCGTCAGCGAACCGTAGCTGCCGGACTGCAGGCCGGTGGTTGTCACCGCCAGCGTATCGCCGTCGATATCGGAGTCGTTCGTCAGGACGTTGCCGGTTACCGGGACGATCGCATCTTCGGCCACCGTGTTGGTCTCCGGAGTCGCCACCGGGCCGTCATTGGTGCCGTTGATCGTGATGGTGATGACGGCGCTGCTGGTGCCGCCATTGCCGTCGGAAATACTGTAGTTGAACGTCTCGGTCAGGCTCTCGCCGACGCCCAGCTCCTGGATGACCGGATTGCTGCTGTCGAGAGCGTAGCTGTAGCTGCCGTTGGCATTCAGCGTCAGGGTGCCATAGCCGCCGGCTTGCGGGCCGGTCGTGGTGACCGTCAGCGCATCGCCGTCTAAATCCGTATCGTTGGCGAGCGCATTGCCGGTGACAGGCGCGATCGCGTCTTCCGCGATCGCCGCCACGTCGGCAGTGGCGACTGGGCCGTCATTGGTGCCGGTGATCGTTATCGTGATGGTCGCGGTCTGCGTGCCGCCATTGCCGTCGGATACGGTGTAGCTGAAGGTTTCGGTGAAACTTTCGCCGACGCCGAGTCCCTGCACGTCCGGATCGGCGTTGTCGACCTCGTAGCTGTAGGAGCCGTCGGGGTTGACCGTCAGCCAGCCATGGTCGCTGGGGACCTGGATGCCGACATTGCTGTCCACGCCATTGACCCGTATGACCGACAGAGTGCTCGTCGGCGAGGAATCATTGGTCAGGACGTTGCCGCCGGAAATCGCGCCGTCTTCACTGAGCGTCAGCGCGTCGTTGCCGGCGAGGATTCCATTGCTGTTCTCGGCGCCCGGACTGTCTTCCAGTTCGCGATAAGTGACGTTCGGCTCGGCGGCCTGATAGTCGAGGGCGGTCGCGTCGAGCACGCCATGGGCGATCAGCGTCGACAGGACCATGCTGGACTGCGGCTGATGCACGTGGCGGAAGCCCGAACCGGTGCGATCGACGATCTGCACCGCCTGTCCGGTCTCCGTGAAACAGAGCTGCGGCTCGGCTGTGCCGGCCGCCATGCCGACGACCGGCGCCGCTTCCAGCAGCGTCAGGTTCTTGAGGATGACCGCGCCGCCGTTGGGCAGCTCGATCTTGATCCCATCGGTGGTCGGCTTGATATCAGCTTCGGCGAGATTGAATGCAAACTGCAGGACGGTGCCGAGCTTCGGATCGACGACAATGGTCTCTCCGGCATCCGGCGCCAGCACGTTTGTCGCCGGCACGAAGCCTTGCTGAAGCATGACGCCGCGCTCGCCGCCATCCTTCAGCTTGTTGGGAAGGTCAGCGGGTGACTCGCATTTTTGAAAAGTTGTCTGTTCGCGATTTATGACCGTCATGATCCAGTCTTGGTTTTTTTACGACGCCCAATGTTCTTTGAGATGATGATCGACAAAGCGATGTCGGCAGGCTGCGGCTCCGCAAAGCCAAGTGACCACCAGTGACCCAATATGAAACTTAGTACGGGCCAGATTGAGGAATAGTAAATTTTGGGGTACGGCGCTGATAGGAATGAATTAATTCTGCAGTCGTAGGTCTATATTCTGACCCGGGAAAAGGCGCAAAAATATCGTGAAATCGCGGCTTCGCGACCGCTCTCTAGGTTAAATTTCCGTAGAGAAATATTACCCATCCATTAAGCAGACTGGGCATGCGTGCTGCTTCGCGAGCGGCAGCGGCGATGGCGATGACGCAATTGGGAGAGAAACGGTCGGCCCGGTCCTAAGTGAGGACGAGATTCCCGTCCGCGATGAGCGTGTTCAGCGACAGGCCGCCGCCGCTGATGATGAAGATATCGCTAAAATGCGCGCCGCCGGCGCTGCCATTGGCGTCGACGCGGACGATCGTGGCGCCGCCTGAGGCCACGCATTGCACGAACTGGCCCTCGTTTCCGGCGGTAAAGCCCAGAAGCATGTCGGAAATATCCAGGACATCGCCACCGGCGCCGGCCTGGAAGTCGGTGATGACGTCGCGGCCCTCATTGAGCGCGTGACGCAGGAACAGGTCGCTGCCGTCGCCGCCGGCAAGCCGGTCAATGCCCCGGCCGCCATCCAGAGTGTCGGCGCCGTCGCCGCCGGTCAGAATGTTTGCGGTGGCGTTGCCCCGCAGCAAGTTTGCGTCGGCATTGCCTGTCGCATTGATAGTTCCGCCGCCAATCAGCGCCACATGCTCGATGTTGGCGAATCGCGCCAGGTTGAGGTCGACGCTGCCCGTCGAGCTGATCGTGTCGCTGCCTTCACCGCCGCCTTCGACCAGCATGTCCTTCGCATTGTCGATAAAATACCAGTCATCGCCGTCGCCGCCGGTCAGGGTGTCGGCGCCGCCGCCGCCGTTCAGCGTATCGTCGCCCAGCCCGCCGGCCAGGCTATTGGCTGCGGCATTGCCGATGATCACGTTTCCGAGATCGTTGCCGGTGCCGGAAATGGCCGCCGTGCCGGTCAGCGTCAGGTTCTCGACATCGATGCCCAGCGACAAAGTGACGCGGGATTGGATCAGGTCGATTCCTGCGTCGAAGATCTCGGAGACGGTATCGCCCGCGATGTCGACTATATAGGTATCGTTGCCGGCGCCGCCGGCCATGCTGTCGGCCCCGCCCAGGCCGTTCAGGATATTGTTACCATCATTGCCCAGCAGCTCGTTGGCGACGGCGTTGCCATTGCCATTGATATTGAGGCTGCCCAGCAGATGCAGGCGCTCAAACTCGGCGCCCAGGGCCCGGCTGACGGAGGACTTGACCGTGTCGTCGCCGCCGTCGGCGAGCTCGATCACGATGTCGGAAGCCGAGCCGACCACATAGATGTCGTCGCCCTTGCCGCCGATCATCCGGTCGGCGGCGGCGCCGCCGTCCAGCAGGTTGTTGCCGTCATTGCCGGCCAGGATGTTGGCCCAGCCATTGCCGACGGCGTCGATGTCAGCGGCGCCGGTGAGGGTCAGGCGCTCGATCTCCAGGTGTGTAGGGGTACTGAGATCGAAGGTGACGGCGCTCTTGACCGTATCGACGCCGCCCTTCGCGAGTTCGGTGACCTCGTCGCCGGCATCGTCGACGATGTAAGTGTCGTTGCCGGCGCCGCCTTGCATCGTGTCGGCGCCGCCGCGCCCGTCGATCAGGTTCGCACCGATGTTGCCTTTCAGCAGGTTGCCGTCGCCATTGCCGGTCGCGCTGATGTTGCCCGCGCCTGTCAGCGTGCCGTTGTCGATGTTGGCGAGGCCGCTGCTGTTAAGGTCGATGGCGAAAATGCAATTGACGGTGTCGCTGCCCTCGCCGCCGAGTTCGCTGACGGTGTCCTTGGCATTGTCGATGAAATAGGCATCGTCGCCATCGCCACCGGTCATGCTATCGGCGCCGGTGCCGCCATTAAGCGTATCGGCGCCCAGCCCGCCGGTCAGGCTGTTCCCGGCGGCGTTGCCCGTGATCAAATTTGCGCTGTCGTTGCCGGTGCCGGCGATCGCCAGCGTTCCCGTCAAGACCAGGTTCTCGATCTCGGCTCCCAAGGTAAATGTGACGTTCGATCTGACGATATCGGCGCCTTTGCCGGGATCTTCGGTCAGCAAATCGCCGGTGTTGTCGACAATGTAGGTATCGTTGCCGTCGCCGCCGGCCATGGAATCGGCGCCGGTCATGCCGTTCAGCAGATTGTTGCCGTCATTGCCCAGCAGCTCGTTGCCCAGCAGATTGCCGGTGCCGTTGATGCCGGCGGCGCCCTGCAGATGCAGGCGCTCCAGTTCAGCGCCCAGGATCCAGGTCACAAAGGATTGGACCGTGTCGTCGCCGTTGCCTGAAGTCTCCGCGACGATGTCGGCGGCATTGTCCACGACATAGACATCGTTGCCGCCGCCGCCGATCAGCCGGTCCGCCGCGGCGCCGCCATCCAACAGATTGCCATTGCCGTTGCCGGTCAGGATGTTGGCATAGGCGTTGCCCTTGCCATTGATCGCATCGCCGCCGGTCAGCGTCAGGTTCTCGATCTCGGTCAGCGCGCCCAAGCCCAGATCCACCGTGATGCTGCTCTGGATCAGGTCGATGCCACCCTTGGCCGCTTCGACGATCGAGTCGCTGCCGTCCTCGATGATGTAGGTGTCATTGCCGGCGCCGCCGGCCAGCGTATCTGTGCCGAGTCCTCCTGTCAGCTTGTTGGCGCCGGCATTTCCCAGGATCTGGTTGTCGAGTTCATTGCCGGAGCCGCTGATCGCGCCGGTGCCGGTCAGCGTCAGGTCCTCGATCTCGGCGGCGAGGGTCATGTTGACGCTGCTCTGCACCCTGTCATCGCCGCCGCCGGGAAGTTCGACCGCCAGATCGCCGATGTTGTCGAGGATGAAGACGTCGTCATCGAGGCCGCCGGTCAACGTATCTGCGCCGCCGCCGCCGTTCAGCGTGTCATTGCCGTCGCCGCCATCCAGATGGTTGACGCCCAGATTGCCCGAGATGGCATTGCCATTGCCGTCGCCGGTGCCGTCGATGGCGGCCGAGCCGGTCAGCGTCAGGTTCTCGAAATTGCCGGAAAGGACATAGGCAACGGCGCTCTGCACGGTATCGATGCCCTGGCCGGCCAGCTCGACGATGACATCGGCCGAGTTGTCGACGACATAGGTGTCATTGCCGTCGCCGCCGGTCAGCGTGTCCACGCCGGCGCCGCCGTTCAGGATGTTGTTGCCGCTGGTGCCCTCGATTACGTTTCCGAGGGTATTGCCGGTGCCATTGATATTGCCAATGCCCGTGAGGAACAGGTTCTCCAGATTCGCCGACAGCGCATGGCTGACCGTCGAATAGACGATATCGAAACCGCCGCCCGTTCCCTCGCTGATGGTGCCGCCGGTGATGTAATAGGTATCGTCGCCGCCGAAGCCGAAGAACTTGTCGGCGCCGCCGCCGCCCGTGAGGATGTTGGCGGCATCATTGCCGTAGATGATGTCGTTCTTCTTGCCGCCGGTGGCGTTCTCGATCACCACGTTGTAGGCGACGGCGGTCTGCGCTTCGACGCCGTCGACGGTGGCGTTTCCATGCCGGCTGAAGCCGCCCTGGCGCAGGTCGATGGTGACGGCGAAATTCAGGCCGGCGGCTGAGATGGTATCGATGCCGCCGGCATCCCAGATCGTGCGCACCGCATTGTCGTCGGTGAGCTGATAGACATCGTCCCCGGTGTGATAGGTCATGTTGGCGCCGTAGATCTGCTGGATCGCCAGGATATCCAGCGGCATCGGCGTCGCCTGATGGCCGGCGCTGATCTTTGTGCCGATGTCATTGTAGCTCATGACGGACCACAGGCCGTCATCCTTCCCCGCCATATTGAGTTCCGCGAATGTCGGCCGGCCGTTGCCGCCATCGTCGTGGGGATGCTTCAGGCCGATCGCATGGCCGATCTCGTGCAGGATGACCGCGAAGCCCAGGCTGCCGGCATGCAGGAAGTCAAACTCCTGCTGCATGTCGTCGAAATACATGTCGCCTTCCGGCTTCGCATAGTTGCCGCGGTACAGATTCATGTTGTAGAGCCAGTCAACATCGCTCAGCCAACCGTCGCCGGTATCGGAATCCGGGAAGACGCCGATGCCCAGCGCCCCAAACTCATTCACCAACTCGTCGCCAGTCAGGGTGATCGCCAGGTCGGCGGTGCTCTGATAGGCGTTCGTGCCGGAACTGATCTGGGTGAAGGTGACATTGGCCACTGCCGCCCATGCCGCGAAGGAATTCTGGATCGCCGCCGTGAAGGCCGGCGTCACGGTTCCTTCGCCCAGTTCATGCAACGAATAGGTCAGGTTGCGCGGCCCGGAAAATTGCCACGAGCTGCCCTGGACAAGCCCGTCGATCAACGGGTTGCCGGTCAGGGGAACCGAGTCCTTCACAGGCGTTGCCATGGCGATGCTCTGCCGCGCTGTCCTTGCTGCCGCGTTGACGGGTCTGTTTCTGGGGCTTGGCCGATGGCGCGGCGCCGCGGCAATACGGCGAATTCTCCGGCGACATCAGGCTGTTGCACCTGACGGCCGATTGTGGGGGAGCGCCGTAAAGATTGGCTGAATCGGCTTTCGCCGTTTTATTTCAGGACCTTGCCATCAAGGCTCCACAGGCCCCGGCGGTCCTCGATCTCGATCACCCAGAGATCGGGGTCGCGCTGCACGGCGCGGCCGACATAGGCCTCGGCATCGGCGGGGTTTGCGGCCAGACCTTGCAGGGCCTGCATCCAGGCTGGGTTGCCGTCGTTGTCGCGGGTTTGGGTCAGGATGCGGCAGGTCTCATCGGCGGCGACGATCTTCAGGATGATGGCGCCGCCATGGGCATCGCCCCGGCGCAGGAGCACGGCGGGAAAGCCCTCGCTGTTCCAGCGCCGCAGCTGGGCATGCACCCAGACATCGGCGGGCAGGCGGTCGTCGCTCATGGTGACCGGTTCGCGGCGTCAATCGCAGCAGAAGGCGCGGCCTTCGGCATCCAGCGCTTCGCTCAGCTTGACCGACTGCTTCGGCGCCGCTGCCACGGCGGAATTGGGCGGCATCAGGTCGAACGGCCCGGCAGCCCCGCCCGGCGAGTCCTTGTAGACGCCATCGCCGCGCCAGACGGCCGGGCCGTACATCGGGATCTCGCCATGGATCAGTCCACTGGCGGCATCGACCTGGAGGATGCGCGCCTCCGTGCGCCCGCGCGTCCGCAGCGTCATCCCCGGTTTGCAGATGGCCAGAAAATCTATCGCCTCGCTCATTGCCCTATCCGTCAAATCAATCCGCCCAATAATCTAGGCGCACCGATTTCGCCGGGCAATGATTGTACGAGAGCCAGTATGGTGCCAGCAGCGAGCGCCTAGTGCGCCGTCATCACATATTCGCGCAGGGAGTTGACTTCATGCGCCGCTTCGTCCAGCCGGTATTTCACCACGTCGCCGATGCTGATGACACCAAGCAGGCGGCCCTCTTCGACCACGGGCAGATGGCGGATGCGCCGCGCCGTCATGGTCGCCATGATATCGGCGATCAGGTCCGTCGGCTGGCAGGTCATCACCTCGCGGGTCATCAGCGAGCCCACGGTCATCGTCGTCACCGCCGCGCCATGCTTCGCCATGCCCGAGACGATATCCCGTTCCGACAGAATGCCGGCGATCTTGCCGGCGGCATCCAGGATCAGCACCGCGCCGATGCGGTTTTCATGCAGCATCCGGCTGATATCCGACACCAGCATCTCGGCCTTGGCATTGAAGACCCGGTTGCCCTTGTTCTTCAGGATGTCGCGTGCATGCATCTATCGCCTCCAAATTCCTGTAGGCGCAAGTTTAGCGCCTGCGATTTAACGGATCGGCCGGACGAGGCGTGGGCGGCCCCGTCGACCGCGCACCTGAACGAGGACTATAGAACCTTCGGCCGCGTCACGCTATCGTGATTGGCTCCGGCGTCCCGCATGCCCAAAAAATCACACCAACAGAGACATTTAGAGCCTTCCGCCGCCGCGGCGGCGGGACGTCCCAGAGGGAGGAAGACAATGTCACAGCCCGTCGTTCACGGCCCCGCTTATAGCACCTACACCCGCACGGTCCGGCTCGCCCTGGAAGAGAAGGGAGCGGGCTACAAACTGGACGAGGTCGATGTTCTCAAGGGCGCCGGACAGGATCCGGCGCATCTGGCCCGCCAGCCCTTCGGCAAGGTCCCCGCCTTCAGCCATGACGGCATGACGATGTACGAGACCTCGGCCATCACCCACTATGTCGACGATGTGGTGCCCGGCCCGAAGCTGCAGCCGGGCGATGCAAAATCCCGCGCGCGCATGAATCAGATCATGGGCGTCGTCGACAGCTATGCCTATCCGTCGATGATCTCCGTGGTGTTCCAGCGGGTGGTCAATCCGCTGCTGGGCGCGCCCGTGGATGAGAAGGCGGTGGCGGACGCCAAGCCGAAGGCCGAGAAGTCGCTGGAGGCGATCGAAGCGCTCGCCGATGGCAGCGGACCGTTCCTCTGCGGCAAGGATCTCAGCCTGGCCGATCTCTATGTCGCGCCGCTGATGGAGTATTTTTCGGCGACCCCGGAGGGCAAGGCGGCGCTGTCCAAGTCACCCCGGGTCAAGCGCTGGCTCGAGCAGATTTCGAACCGTCCGAGCGTAGTGAAAACGCGGCCGAAGCTCGGCTAGGCGCGCGCGCTATCAGGTACACCGGGGCGAGGTTGTCGCCCCGGCTGGGGGTCTGTAGTCTGGCGCCTGCACGGATTACAGAAGTACCCCATGGCCAAGGAAACCAGCCGGAATCAGGCATTCCCGCAACCCGTCGATGCGGCCGTGACGCCGCGCTTCGGCGATATCCCCACTTTCATGCGGCTGCCCCATACCCGCGATCCGGCGAAGCTGGATATCGCGCTGATCGGCGTGCCCTGGGACGGCGGCACCACCAATCGCGCGGGCGCGCGCCACGGGCCGCGGGAAATCCGCAACATGTCCAGCTTCATGCGCAAGGTGCATCACGTCAGCCGCATCGCGCCCTATGAGCTGGCGCGGGTCGCCGATTTGGGTGACGCACCCTGCAATCCCATCGACCTGATGGACAGCCTGGGCAAGATCGAACGTTTCTTTGCCAAGGTCCATGCCGCCGGCTGCCTGCCGATGTCGGCCGGCGGCGACCACCTGATCACGCTGCCGATCTTCCGCGCCATCGCCAAGGACCGGCCGATCGGCATGATTCATTTCGACGCCCATTCCGATACCAATGACCGCTATTTCGGCGACCACAAATACACTCACGGCACGCCCTTCCGCCGCGCGGTGGAGGAGGGGCTGCTGGATCCCAAGCGCACCGTGCAGATCGGCATCCGCGGCTCGATCTACAGCGCCAAGGACATGGAGTTCGCCGAAACCTCGGGCATGCGCGTCATCTATATGGAGGAGTTCACCAAGCTCGGTGTGGACAAGGTGATCAAGGAGGCCCGCCGCATCGCCGGAAAGGGGCCGACCTATGTCAGCTTCGATGTCGACGGCCTGGACCCGGTCTATGCGCCGGGCACAGGCACGCCGGAGATCGGCGGGATGACCACGCTGGAGGCGCAGCATGTGATCCGCGGCCTGCAAGGGCTGAATTTGATCGGCGGCGATGTGGTGGAGGTGTCTCCGCCCTTCGACCCCAGCGGCAACACGGCCCTGGTGGGCGCCACCATCATGTTCGAGATCTTGTGCATCCTCGCCGATGCCGTGGCGCGGCGTGGAAAACGAGGCTAGCCTGGAGTTCAAGCGCTGTTGGGGCGCGGTTGAAGAAGCAGCAAACGGGGAGAGGAAACATGAAGACGCGTGGGCTATCGACAATTCTTGCAGCGTTGGCGATTTCCGCGGCCGGCTTTGCCGGACCCGCCGCGGCCGACGACACCATCAGTTGCGCCTATCCGTTCTGGCCCGGCTTTGCGCCGGTGCATCTGGCGAACGAGCTGGGCTATTTCGCCGAAGAGGGCCTGACGGTCAACGAGACCTTCGATGACGACCGCAGCAACGTCCTGCCGGCGCTGGAGCGCGGCGACATCCAATGCGACATGCGCACGGTCGGCGAGCATCAGGGCCGCCCGCGCACGCCGGTAACCCAGGGCACGATCATCGGCACCATCGACATCTCGCTCGGCGGCGATGGCGTGGTGGCCGACGGTTCGATCAAGACGGCGGCGGATCTGAAGGGCAAGGTCTTCGCGGCGGAGCCGAACGTGCCGGCCCGCCTGCTGGCCCAGCTCGCACTCAAGGAGCATGGCCTCACTTTCGCCGATCTGGAGGTGCGCGACATTGCGTCGGCCGATGCCATCGCCGTGTTCGCCGATCCGACAGTCGCGGCCGCCGCGACCTATGAGCCGACGCTGACCCAGGCGCTGAAGGCCAGCAACAAGGAAGGCGCCCATATCCTGGTGTCGTCCCGGGATTATCCCGGCTTGATCACCGACGTGATCGTGGCGCGCACCGAGGACCTGAGGGCCAATCCGGAGCAATACCGGAAGTTCTTGCGGGGCATCTACCGGGCCATCGACTATTTCAAGACCAATCGTGCCGACGCCATCAAGATCATGGCGCCGCACTTCAAGCTGTCGCCGGAAGAATATGAAGAGCTCCTGGTGAACCTGGAATACACGCCCTATGAGCAGGCGGTGGAGTATCTGGGCACCAACGGCCAGCGCGGCAAGATGCATGATCTCTTCGATACGGTCATGCTGCTCAATATCGAGAATGGCGCCGCTGACGTGAAGCTCGACTCCAACCAGCAGATCGACAACTCCATCATCACCGATCTGTTCAAGGATCATAAGCGCTAGGGCGCTCGGCTCGCCAAGGTGGCCGAGAACAGCTCATCGCCGGAAACGCCGGATGAGGGGGCAGGGCCGCGCGCCGGCGCGGACCCTGCGCCCGCGCCGCCGCCGCCGTCGGTCTGGGAATCCCTGACCGGATTCCGCGGCGCGACCAGCCGCAGGACGGATGTCTATGTCGGCATCGCCGGTTTTGCGTTCCTGCTGATCCTCTGGTCGATGGCAACGACCTTCGGCTGGGTCGGGCCGAGCTTCCTGGCCTCGATCCCCGAGGTCATTGTCAGGCTGTACGGCATGTTTGCCGGCGAGAATGTGGGCCACAGCTTCGCCTGGGATATCACGATCAGCATCTACCGCGTGGGCGCAGCGTTTCTGCTCTCGGCCGTCATGGCGATTCCGCTGGGCATCCTCATGAGCTCCTATCGGCATCGTGAACGGCCTCAGCGAGCCGATCATCGATTTTATCCGCTACCTGCCGGTGCCGGCGCTGGTGCCGCTCACCGTAATCTGGCTCGGCATCGGCGAGACCTCGAAGATCGCCTTGCTGTGGATCGGCACCTTCTTCCAGCTCGTGCTGCTGATTGCCGACGATGCCCGGCGCGTGCCCCGGGAATATATAGAAATCG
Source organism: uncultured Alphaproteobacteria bacterium (assembly GCA_963810485.1). Classification (GTDB taxonomy): domain Bacteria; phylum Pseudomonadota; class Alphaproteobacteria; order Dongiales; family Dongiaceae; genus DATKFM01. Next base: position 311,589 of record CAWENQ010000004.1, on the reverse strand, counting down.
GCATGACCGTCGGCGCCAGGCCGCGCTCGGTGCTGCGCCACATCATCCTGCCGGCCATGCTGCCCAACATGGTGGACAATCTGCGGATTACGCTCGGCTGGTGCTGGACCTATCTGATCGTCGCCGAGATCGTCGCCGCCAATTCGGGCATCGGCTATGTCATCATGGCGTCCCGGCGCTATGGCGCCGTCGATACGATCTTCGCCGGCATTCTCACCATCGGCGTCATCGGCCTGGCCACGGACCAGGCGATCCGCTGGTACCATCGGCGCTACTTTGCCTATCTGCGCTAGGGCAAGCCATGGCCGCGCCCCTGCCTTTCATCGCCATCGAGCGGGTCAGCAAGTCGTTTCAGACGGATGCGGGCGCGACGCCGATCCCGGTCATCGACGATATCTCCATCGCCATCGACAAGGGCGAACTGATCGTCTTCCTCGGCCCCTCGGGCTGCGGCAAGACCACGCTGATGCGCATCGTCGGCGGGCTGGAGACGGCGAGCGCCGGCCGCGTGCTGATCGGCGGCAAGCCGGTGACCGGCCCGGACCGGCAGAAGGGCATGGTGTTCCAGTCCTATTCCTCCTTTCCCTGGCTCAACGTCATCGACAATATCCGCTTCGGCCTCAAGTTCCGCGACGATCTCGATGAAGCCGAGAAAGAGCGGCGGGCGCGGCATTATCTGGAGCTGGTGGGCCTCAAGGGCTTTGAGAGCTACTACGTCAACAGGATCTCCGGCGGCATGCGCCAGCGGGTGGCCATCGCCCGCACCTTGGCGGCGGGACCGGACGTGCTGCTGATGGACGAACCGTTCGGCGCATTGGACGCCCAGAACCGCGATTTCCTCCAGGCCCAGCTCGACGTCATCCAGCGCAGCGAGCAGAAGACCATCATCTTCGTCACCCACGACGTGGAGGAGGCGGTGTTCCTGGCCGACCGCATCTTCATCTTCTCTGCCCGCCCGGCGCGCATCCTGCAGGAGGTGCGCGTCACCGACTATCCTGCCGACGGAGCGCAACCTGGAAACCAAGGACAGCGAGACCTTCTTCAAGTTGCGCAACCAGATCCTCGGCATCACCCGCGCCCAGGCGCTGCGCAACGAACAGATCATGATGGCAGAAAGGCCGGTCCCATGAGCAACTTCGATTTCACGGGCAAGCGCGTGCTGGTCACCGGCGCCAGCCACGGCATCGGCGCGGCCGTTGCGACAGCCTTTGCCGAGGCGGGCGCCGATCTGGCGATTCTCTCCAGCACCAAGGATATCATTTCCACCGGCAAGGACATCGCCGCCGCGGCGGGACGGCCGGTGACCGCGGAAATCTGCGACATCACCGATCGCGCGGCGGTGAAGCGGGTCGTCGGCGGCCTCGGCAAGCTCGATGTGCTGGTCAACAATGCGGGGCTGGAGCTGATCACGCCGATCCTCGAGCCCGGTGACGAGGTGGAAAAGACCTTCGAGCGCATCATCCAGATCAATGTCATCGGCACCTACTATGTGACCCGCGAGGCCGTGAAATCGATGCAGGCGGGCGCCAGCATCGTGCTGACCGCCTCGGTGTGGGGCAAGACCGCGGCGGCGGAGTTCTCCGCCTATGTCACGTCCAAGCACGCCAACATCGGTTTCATGCGCACGATGGCAAAGGAGCTGGGGCCGCGCGGCATTCGCGTCAATGCGGTTTGCCCCGGCTGGGTGAAGACTCGCGCCGCGATGCGCTCGCTCGCCAACATGTCGAAGCGCTCCAAGCGCTCGGAGCAGGATCTGCTGAGCGAGCTGTTCGCGACACAGTGCCTGACCGGCCTGATGGAGCCGGAGGATGTGGCCAGCCTCTATCTCTTCCTCGCGTCGGATGCCGCGAAGAACATCACCGGCCAGGCCTATAACGTCGATCGCGGCGAGGTTCTGTCGTGAGCGGCAAGCTCGCCGGGCAGCGGGCGCTGGTGACCGGCGCCGCCTCCGGCATCGGCCGGGCGATCGCCGTTGCGCTGGCGGGCGCCGGTGCCCATGTCGCGCTCGTCGACCGCGCCGACGAAAAGACCGCTCGCCGCCGTTGTGCACGCCATCGAGCAGGCCGGCGGCCGCGCCTTTGCGCTGCGCGCCGACATTGCCGATGAGGCCCGCGTGCTGGCGCTTTTCGCCGAAGCTCTGCCCCGTCTCGGCGGCCTGGACATCCTGGTCAATTGCGCCGGCGTGCTGTTCGAGAAGCCCCTGCTGGAAACCACCGCGGAGGATTTCGACCGGCTGATGGCGGTCAATCTGCGGGGCACCTTCCTGGTCGGCCGCGAAGGCCTGCGCGCCATGGTCAAGCGGAAGAGCGGCCGCGTCATCAACATCGCCTCCGAGCTCGCTTATCTCGGCCGCGCCGAATTCTCGGTCTATTGCGCGTCGAAGGGGGCCGTGGTTTCGCTGACCCGCTCCTGGGCGCGGGAATTTGCGCCCGATATCCTGGTCAACGCCATCGCCCCCGGCCCTGTCGATACGCCGCTGCTCGACCTCGCGAGCATGAGCGCGGAGACCCGCGCCAGGGAAGCCGATATCCCCTTGGGCCGCATCGGCCGGCCGGAGGAGATCGCCGCCGCCGCCCTGTTCCTCGCCGATCCCGCGAACAGCTTCATGACCGGTCAGTGCATCAGCCCGAACGGCGGGGCGGTGATGCTTTAGAAGGAAGTCCGCCGCAAGAGACTCGTCTGCAATCCAGAAATTGTCCCCTCTCCACCACGAAGTGGGGGAGAGGGCAGGGTGAGCGGGTGGCGGCATAGTACGCGGTGCGGGAAGAAGTGAGGCGCGATTTGTGTCGTGCCATGCCCCTCACCCAGTCGCATTCGCTGAACGCGAATGCGATATCCCTCTCCCCGCTTCGCGAGGCGAGGGGACAGCGATTGGGCCCGCGAAAGCGAGTACTACGGTTGCGGCTCGACACTTGTCACAGCGTCAACCGGCACTGATTCCGAACGTCTCGCGAAATCCGCGCTGGCCTTTCGGCGTGATCTCCACGGCGCGAGTGCCTTTCAGCCGCCGCACCCAGCCTTTCTCGAGATAGTGATCCAGCAGTGCCGAGCCGATGGCGCCGGCCAAATGGGGGCGACGCTCGCTCCAATCCAGGCAGGGGCGGCAGAGCATGCGCCGTTGCCGCTGGCCCGGCGCCACTGTCACGCCATCCACCTCGACGCCGAGACGCCGCAGCAGGGCCGCGCCCTTGCCGGTCACCAGGCCGCCATCGCCGGCCAGTTCCACATGGCCGCCGGCCACCAGGGCGTCGGCGACCGCCACGGCCCAGCGCCCGGCCAGATGGTCGTAGCAGGTGCGCGCCGTGCGCAGCGCCGCGTCCCGCGGGCCGACCACCACCTTCCGCTTCGGTGGGTTGAGGGCCGACGCCACCTGCATGATGCCTTCCATCATCTGCGCGATCGCGGGGCTGGCCAGCCGGTGATAGCGGTGGCGGCCCTGCTTCTCGAGCACCAACAGCCCCGCCGTGGTCAATCGCGACAGATGCCCGCTCGCCGTCTGCGGCGTGACACCGGCAGTTTCCGCAAGCTCGGAAGCGGTGAGGGCGCGGCCATCCATCAGCGCATTCAGCATGGCGGCGCGAGCGGGGTCGCCGGCCAGGGCGGCGATTTCGGCAAAGGCGGCATTGCTGGACATGGCGTGTCTCCGGCTTGTTTGCGCGTATCCTAGTCTGCTGGTGACAGGGATAGTTCGGTCATCACCGTATCATGCCCGCCGGCGCCGTGGCTAGTTTCTTCGTGTCCTTTGTGATTTCGCAGCGAATCTGCTTTTCTCCCCCGATGATCCCCATCGCCAAAATGCCCTCCGAGCTCGGGGAGATCGTCGTGTTCCGGGACAGCGCCTCCGGCGCCGTCCGCTACGACCAGGGCCAGACCCATCAGAGCGAGGCCGACGCCGGCGGTGTCAGTCTCGTCGCCTACATTCACGCGGTCTACGATCTGCTGCTGCAGGCCGGCTGCCGCGACGTACTGATGATCGGCTGCGGCGGCGGCACCCTTGCCACCATGCTTCACGGGGCGGGCGTGCGGGTGACGATTGCCGACGTCGATGCTCAGGCGTTCCACTTGGCCCGGCTGTATTTCCATCTGCCCGCCGATATTGCCTGCCATGCGATGGATGGCGCCGCGTTTCTGCAGTCAAGCACCCGGTGCTATGACGGCATCGTGCTCGACGCCTATGCGGGCGACCGGTTGCCGCCGCAATTGGCGACGCCGGCGTTTCTGCAACTCGTGCGCCGTCGCCTTTCCCATCCCGCCGGAGTCTTCATCGCCAACATCCATGTCCTCGATGACGACGATCTGGCCGCGCGAAGCTATGCCGAACAGATATCCGCAGTCTGGCCGCAAGCCCGCTTGCTGGATTCACCCGGCAGGAAGAAACGGAACGCCCTGGTCCTTGCCGGCGCCGTTGCCGCGCTTAATGGCGCCTCGCTGCGCATCGCGCCCGCCTTCGGTGCCGATGAGATTGCCGCGGAACTCGCGGCGTTACTGCTGCAGAAGTAGAGCCGCCGGCCGGCAGCGCGATTTTCCGCCGCCGCCATCAACAGGCAGACATCCCTACCACTTGAGGACCATGGCGATGTTTCCCGGCATGCCGCCGGGGTAGTCGAGGATCTGCGCGTGCAGCGTGAAGCCCAGTTGCCGCAGTTCCTTTTCGTAGAATTCATGCGCCTTCTTGGCGAAGCCGTCCAAAGACTCGGGCCAGTCCGCTTCATTGTTGTTGATCCGCCGCCCTTTGTCGGTGCAGAAGCTCGCCGGAAAAATGAACACCTGAAACTCGCGCTGCCCCTGCTCCGCGGCGCGGCGGATCGCCTTGTTGATGCGGTCCCTGGCTTCCGGCCGGATCTCCCGCCCCAGGAAGGCCTCGCGCATCTGCGCCTGCTCTTCCTCCAGTTTCTTTGCCCGGCTCATATGCTCCCGAGCCTTCGCCATATCGGCATCGTCGGCGATCTTCTTGAGATCATCGGGTCGCAGGATGTCGGTCATAGGCACCTCCGGGTCTCTGTTTCGAACTGTCGCGGCGTCCTCAGGCGGCTGCTGATCGCGCTTCCTCGTTTGACGTGTAACTCAATACTATGAATGATGCCCCCACTATTGACCTGGATCAACCGGCCAATGTCGGAGAGACAGTATTTTCCGTTTCAAGGAGCCAAAGCGGCAAGTATTGCCGATGCCTGGCGGAGAGGAAGAAATGGCTAAGAAAAATCAAGCCCCAGTCAAGGAATCGTCCGGTTCCCGCGGCCAGCTCAAACGCAAGGATTATGACAAGGAGCTGGCACGGCTGCATGTCGAGCTTGTGAAACTCCAGGAATGGGTCAAGCGCAAGGGGCTGAAGATCTGCATCCTGTTCGAAGGCAGGGACGGGGCGGGCAAGGGCGGCACGATCAAGGCAATCACCGAGCGGGTCAGCCCGCGCACGTTCCGCGTCTTTGCCTTGCCGGCGCCGACCGAGCGGGAGAAATCCCAGATGTATGTGCAACGCTATCTGCCCCACCTCCCGGCGGCCGGCGAAATCGTGATCTTCGATCGCAGCTGGTACAATCGCGCCGGCGTCGAGCGGGTCATGGGTTTTTGCACCGATGAACAGGCCAAAAGGTTCATGCAGGCCGTGCCCCTGGTCGAAAAGGCCATCGTCGATTCCGGCGTCATCCTGCTGAAGTACTGGCTGGAAGTGAGCTCCGAGGAACAGACCCGGCGGTTGGAGGAGCGCATCAATGACGGCCGGAAGATCTGGAAGCTGTCGCCGATGGATCTCAAATCCTACAGCCGCTGGCATGACTACTCCCAGGCCCGCGACGAGATGTTCCGGGCCACCGATACCGCCTGGGCGCCCTGGCATGTGGCGCGGTCCAACGACAAGAGGCGGGCGCGCTTGAACATCATTACCCATCTCCTCAGCAAGATCCCCTATGAGGATCTGAAGCGCGAGAAGATCAAGCTGCCGAAACGGCAGAAGCGCGCCGGCTACCGGGAAATGGATATCACCGGCAAGCTCATCCCCGAGAAATTCTGACGCCCGGCCTCTGCAGCGGGCAGATGGGGCTGGTCACGCTGCCGGAGACGCTGCGAGCTCGCTCTTCGGCGGTTTGGCCTGCTTCTTCCCAAGCCCCTTCAGCTTCTCGCGCAGCCATTGGAAGATGACGTACAGCACGGGAATCATGAAGATGCCGAAGGCCGACGCGAAGATCATGCCGCCGAACACGGCGGTGCCGACGCCGCGGCGGCTCAGCATCGACGCCCCCTCTGCGACCACCAGGGGATAGAGGCCGGCGATGAAGGCGAAGCTGGTCATCATGACGGCGCGGAACCGGGTGCGGGCACCGTCGATCGCCGCCTCGGTGATGCTGACGCCATGCTCCCGCCGCTCCTTGGCGAACTCGATGATCAGGATACCGTTCTTGGCGGCCAGCGCGATCAGCACGACGATGCCGATCTGGGCGTAGATATTGTTGTCCAGCCCGGCGACCCAGAGCGCCGCCATGGCGCCGAACAATCCCACAGACACCGACAGCAGCACCGGCACCGGGATCGTCCAGCTCTCATACAGCGCCACGAGGAACAGGTAGGCGAACAGCACGGCCAACGCGAGGATGATGCCTGTTTGGCCGGCGGCCTCCTTCTCCTGCTGCGCCGTCCCCGTCCATTCGTAGGAATAACCCGTCGGTAGCGTCGTATTCGACAACTGCTCCATCGCCGCGAGCGCCTCGCCGGAGCTGCGGCCCGGCGCCGGGCCGCCATTGAGCGTGACGCTGCGATAGTTGTTGTAACGGATGATCATCTGCGGTCCGACAATCAGCCGCGGTTCGGCGATCGACCGCAACGGGACCATATCGCCCGAACTGTTGCGCACGTGAATCCGGTAAATATCAGCCACTTCATCGCGGTCCGTCGCCTCAGCTTCCACATTTACCTGCCAGGTGCGGCCGAAAAGATTGAAGTCATTGATGTAGTAGCCGCCCAACGTCGCCTGCAGGGCGGTGAACACATCGTTCACCTGAATTCCCAGGGTCTGTACCTTGTCGCGGTCGATATCGAGATAGAGCTGCGGCGTGTTCGCCGAATAGGTGGTGAAGACCGCCTGCAACGCCGGGTCCTGGTTGGCGGCAAATATCAGGCCGCGTGCGGTGCCGGCCAAATCGACCGGGCTGCCGCCCTGAAGGTCCTGGAGCTGGTATTCGAAGCCGCTGCCGGTGCCCAGGCCGATGATCGGCGGCAGGTTGAAGGCGATCACATTCGCTTCCGCGATGGCGCCGAATTCTCTACGGACCTTGGCGATCAGAGAGTCGGCGCTAAGGGACGGATCTGCACGTTCCTCGAACGACTTTAGCAGCACAACGATGAATGAGCTGTTCGACTTGGATATGCCGTCGAGGAAACTGTAACCGATGATGCTGGTGATGTCCGAAATGCCGGCGTGTTGCGCTAGTATCGCTTCGACTTTTTCCGTCGTTCGAGTTGTGCGATTTACGGAGGAGCCCTCGGGCAACTGGATCTCAATGAAAAAAGCCCCCTGATCCTCACTGGGCAGAAACCCAGTGGGCGTGATCTTTGTCAAATAGCCGACACCGAAGACCACGGCCGCAAGTGCGACGAGGCCGAATACGGCCTTGCGCACCATCCGCGTCACCACGGCGGCATAGCCGTCTCGCGTTTTGTCGATCGCCTTCTGGATGTATTTCATCGGGCCGCGCCGCGGTCCGTGCGAGGCCCGCAGCAGCATGCCGCAAAGCGCCGGGCTGAGAGTCAGGGCGTTCAATGCCGAAATGATCATCGACACCGATACGGCCACGGCGAACTGGCGGTAGAGCTGGCCGCTGATGCCCGGGATGAAGGCGACGGGCACGAACACCGACAGCAGCACCAGGGTAATGGCGATGATCGGCGCGGTGATTTCGCCCATCGCCTTCTTGGTCGCATCCTTCGGCGAAAGTTCCGGATTCTCTTCGAGGATGCGCTCGACGTTCTCCACCACGACAATGGCATCATCGACGACGATGCCAATGGCCAGCACCAGGGCCAGCAGCGACACGGTATTGGCGGAGAATCCCAATGCCAGCATCACGGCGAAAGTGCCGATCAGCGACACGGGCACTGCGATCAACGGAATCAGCGTCGCGCGCAGGTTTCCGAGGAACAGGTAGACGACGATGACGACAAGGATGAAGGCCTCCAGAAGCGTCTTGACCACTTCATGGATGCTTTCCTTGACGAAAGCGGTCGTGTCGTAAGTGACCTTGTAGGCCATGCCATCGGGGAAATTCCGGGCAAGTCGCTCCATCTCGGCGGCGACTCGATCTGCGACGGCGACGGCATTTGCGCCGGGCGCTTGATAAATGGCCATGACTGCCCCGTCGCCCTGATTGTGGCGGCCGAAGGTATCGGAGGATTTCGCACCCAGTTCAACGCGGCCAATATCCTTGATCCGGACGAAGGAGCCGTCGGCATTGGCGCGAACAACGGTATTCTCGAATTCCGAAACCTCAATCAAGCGACCCTTGGTCTGGATGTTGAGCTGGTAAAGTTGGTCGTCAGTCATCGGCTGCGCGCCGATGCGGCCTACGGCGGCCTGGATATTCTGGGCCTTGAGGGCATTGATGATATCGTTCGGCGTAATCCCCAGGATTGTCAGCCGGTCGCTCTCGACCCAGATGCGCATGCTGTATTGCAGGCTGCCAAACAGGAACGCATCGCCGACTCCGGTGATCCGCTTGATGTTATCGAGGATATTGATCGTCGCGTAGTTGTTAAGGAACAGCGTGTCGTAGGCGCCTTTTTTCTCCGGATAGAGGTTGATGATCTGCAGCAGCGCCGAGGATTTCTTCTTCACATTAACGCCGGTCCGAGTGACCTCGTCCGGCAGTTGCGGTTCGGCGAGGGCCACGCGGTTCTGCACATTGACCGTGTTGATGTCAGGATCGGTGCCGATGGCAAAGCTGATGGTCAGCGTATAGCTGCCGTCATTGCCGCTGGTCGACTTCATGTAGAGCATGTTGTCGACGCCGACGACCTGGGATTCGATCGGCTGGGCGACGGTCGCTTCCACCACTTCGGCGCCGGCGCCGGGATAGGTGGCCTTTACCTGGACCTGCGGCGGCACAATTTCCGGAAACTGCGCCAGCGGGATGGCCTGCAGCGCGATCAGGCCGGCCAGCGTGATGACGATCGATATGACCAGCGCCAGCCGCGGCCGGTCGACGAAGACTGCGGAGATCATGATGCGGGGGCCTGCGTCGCCGCTTCCGTCGGCTCCACGACCTGTTGCGGCCGCACCTTCTGGATGCCCTCGGTGATGACGCTCTCGCCCTCTTCCAGACCCTTGGTGATGACGATTTTGCCCTCGTAGATGCGGGCGATCTCGACGCGGCGCACCTGCACCTTCTTCTCGTTGTCGACGACGAGCACATAGCGCCCGCCCTGGTCGATCTGTACGGCCGCCACGGGAATTTCCAGCACGCGTTCCGGTGTTGCCTGCTCGACGATGGCGGTCACCAGCTGCCCGTCCACCAGGTATCCCTTGGGATTGGGCAATTCGGCGCGGATGGCGATGGTGTCCGTGGAAGTGCTCACCTGGACGTCGACGAAGTTCAGTTTGCCGGGATGCTCATAGATCGTACCGTCGGCCTGCTGCACCTTGACGGCCACGTTGCGTGGATCGATGCCCGAAGCCTGGGCGTCGCGCCGCACCTGCAGCAGTTCGCGCTGGCTGACGGGGAAGGTGACATAGATCGGGTTCTGGCTGACGATCGTGGTGAGCGTGCCGCTCGCCGGGCCGACGTAATCGCCGACGGAATAGGTGGCGCGGCCGACGCGTCCGGAAATCGGCGCCTTGATATCCGTGTATTGCAGGTCGAGCTCCGCCTTCTGCAGCGCGGCCTTCTGCCTCTCCAGATCGGCGCGGCTCTCGGCCTGCTTGGCGAGCGACTCGTCCAGGGTGCTCTGTGCCTTGACCTGCTTTTTCACCAGCTCCTGCTGCCGGCCTGTGTCGATGTCGGCCAGTTTCAGCGTCGCCTCGGCGCGGGTGATGGTCGCCTTGATCTCGCCGATGCTGGCCTCGTACTGGCCCTTCTCCAGCGTGAACATCAGGTCGCCGGCCTTGACGTCGGCGCCCTCCTTGAAGAGCTGCTGCTCGATGAAACCGTCCACCCGGGCGCGCAGATCCACCTTGTCGACGGCTTCGATGCGTCCCGTGAAAGAGGAGGAGGGAGTGACCTCTTTGCTGACCACCTTGGCCACGATGACCGCCGGCGGCGGCGGAGGCGGCGCTGCCGCCTGTTCCTTCTCTTCGCAGGCGGCGAGCCCTGCCAAGGCCAGGAGCAGCGGTGGAACAAGGAGGGCGGCACGGAACCTGGTGCTCCTAGGCATCACGGTCTCCCTAATGCTCGTGCATACAATTCTAGTGCGGCCAGCCCCCTGACCGGCCGCCATGCTAGACCGCCGTGCCGAAAGTGAAAAGTCAGGTTTGACAGCGACTATCCCTTGAGCCATCCGCCAAGATGCAACCTTGGCTTTGGCCTGAGTCAGATTAGGTCGCTGCAGGAAGCGATGCAGAAATTGGCTGAGGCCCCGGGTCTAAGTTCAGACTCGGCGGAAGCAATACTTCCGTATGTGGCGGCACATCGCTCAGTGGCCCGAGAACACAAGCACTTGCACGGGGAGCAGCAGCGCCTGGACGCGAAGGATCATCGCATGCACGAGCCCGACAGTGTCGATGACGTGAAGGAAGATCCACCGCCCCGTGCCCAGATTCTCGTCGTCAAGAAGGTCGTGATTGCTGGTATAGACATTCGCGATGCAGTGGCTCCCGGGCGGAATCGCATCAAAAGACCCCGCGTACAGAGGCTGCATGAAAACCGTGATTGTCCCGGGCTGGGTCGACTGGAGCGGGTCGATAAGCTGATCCGTGGGCCGGACCTGACCGGCCGCAATGAAGCTTTGAACCTCCGTCACGACCATCGGGATAATGCTAAGGGGTTGTGCGACGCAGGCGACCTCGCCCAGCATTCCCACTTTCACAATCTGAGACTCGATCTGCCCGAAACCCGCCCAGAGACCCTGCCGCCCGGCTTCCGAAGGAATTCAGGATGCCCGCCGGCCGCGCCAACGGATTGACGATGTCGCCTTTGCGGAGCGCGAATTGCTCGAGGATGCCGTCCACGCCGGCATAGATTGTGGCCTTGTCGACCTGGACCTGGGCTTCGTCGCGTTCGGCTTCTGCGCTGGCTTTCTGTGCCGGAAGGAGCGAGGCGATCTGTTCCTCGGTGCTCTTCTTGCCCGCGACGGCAGCGGCCAAACCACCTTCCCGGCCCGCGACAAGGACCTGGAGCCGCTCGATCTCGCGTTCAGTGACCGTCAGACCAGGCTTGCGCCGGAAAAGCTCTTGCTGGGTCGCCAATTCATCTTGAGCTTGTTGCAAGGAACTTTGGGCTTCCTGGATCCGTCCATCCGCCACGAGGAGCTCGGTCTTCGCCTGGGAAAGGGCTGCGTCGACCTCCGTGATGCGCCGTTGCGCCGTCTCCAGCGCAGCTTCTTGCTTCGAACTTTCAAGCTTGAAGATGGGCTGGCCGGCTTTGACCTCTACCCGGCCGTTCACATAGACCTCATCGACTCGGCCGATGCCCTCCGGGAGGAGCGGCACAGTACGGAAGAAGGAAATCGCCTTATTGGTCGATGGATGATAGTAGAAAATCAGCGTGATGAGTAAGACCGTAAGAATAATGCATGTCGTGATTCCCCAGCGCAGCTCGAACCAGACCGAATAAAGCGTGAGCTCGCGGCCCCATCTCTTTCCCTGTCTGTAACGGCGAAAGAGGTAATCCGGGACAATAGTGAACAAGGAGCACAGGATCATTTCAAACATGGTCGGCAACCTTGGCAATGTCAGCATGCTGCTGCGACGCCTGCCCCGTGTGCGCAGGGGGGTGCGACGGCACGGCCTTGATATCAGGGGAGCGGCGTTCGGAGTTTGCGATCTTTTCCACCGAGCCGGCAATCGATGTCAGCGGACTGGTGAAATCCGGAAGCTGGATGAATGCCAGAATCAAGCCGGCAACCCAGTAGATGTGGTTGTGCGTGAACAGCGAAAGAAGTCCGAGCACGGCCACCAGCTCGTACTGGATCTTCGTTGTCCGATGCGCAAGGTGCTCAGGCAGGGAGTGAAGCCGGAAATACAGGACGCCGAGCCCGACGACCGCGACAATGACAACGACGGTCACGGCGTTGAACAGCCAATCGGTTTGTCCGGGCGCAGTGATGAACATCGGCAGGTGATGTGGCGCTGCGGGATTCATTTCAGTGGACATTGGCATGCTCTCCAGCTTGGTCTGGCGGATCGTGACCTAATCCTGGATTTTTCGCACAAAGCCCTGGCGGACGCACGAGGACTCCTTCCGCTGCACTCATGCCCGGTGAGCAGTCGGCTGGTTTGACTTGGTCTGGGGCGGTTGCGGCGCTCCACACTTGAAGAAATATTATTATTTATCAAATAGTTGTGAGTGGTTCGCAAATGCTTGCCACCGTCAATTCCGGCCATGGAACTTTTCTTGCGTTCTTGAGTTTCTCCTGACGCGGGGAGTGCGCACTGGGGTTTACCCGGCCTCTTGGGTTTTGAAATCAAACCTGCCGGTCTTCTGTGTTCTTCCGTGCCCGGCCGGCATCCCGTTGGTGGGGCGGGTTGAACGAAGACTGTATGGGCGAACCGACCTCTCGCATTCAATTCAGCCGCCAGGGCGATGCCCCGGCCGCCGTGCATGATCCGGCGGCGCCGGTCGATTTCATCCGGGAGAGCGAGCGCCTGTTCCGCGCCATCGGCGGCAGCGCGCCAGCCATCGTCTGGATGGACGATACCGAGGGCCGCTGCATCTATCTCAACCGCTCGTGGTGCGACTTTACCGGCCTGAGCGAGGCAGAGGGCCTCGGCGAGGGCTGGTCGAATGCGGTGCATTCCGATGACCGCGCCACGTTCCGCAACGGCTTCCTGACTGCCGTCGCCAAGCGCGAACCCTACCGCTCCGAATACCGCATGCGGCGCCATGACGGCGAATGGCGCTGGGTGATCGACACCTCGACGCCGATCTTCGGCGCCGACGGCGCTTACCAGGGTCATCTCGGCTCGGTCATCGACATCACCGACCGCAAGCGCATGGAAGCCGTCCTCAGCGAGAATGAGGAAATGCTCCGCCTCGCCGTGGAGGCGACGGAGCTCGGCCTCTGGGATTTCGACATCGCCTCCGGTGAACTGATCTGGAACCAGCGCCTGAAGGAACTCTACGGCATGGCGCCCGATGCCGAGATCACCTACGAGGTCTACAGGCAGGCGATCCATCCTGAGGATCGCGAGCAGGTCACCGGCGCTTATCAGGCCGCACTCGATCCCGCGGGCGCCGGCCGTTTCGGCTTCGAGCACAGGACGGTGAGCCCGCTGGACGGCCGGGTGCGCTGGGTCCAGGCCGCCGGCCGGGTGATCTTTTCGGGCTCCACGCCCGTCCGCGTCATCGGTACGGTCCGCGACGTCACCGAGCGCCGCAATGCCGAGGCCGCGCTCCGCGCCAGCGAGGCCCGCTACCGGCAGATCGTCGAGGTCAGCCTGCAGGGCATCTGGGCCCATCGCGACGGCCGCATCATTTTTGCCAATGCACAGGCGGCCCGCATGTTCGGCGCCGCCAGCGCCGATGACCTGGTCGGCAAGCCGGTGCTCGAATTGGCCCACCCCGACGAGCGGCCGCGCGCCGCCGAACGGATGCGGCAGCTTCTCGAGCGGCGCGAGGCTGTGCCGCTGACCGAGATGCGCTTCCTGGGGCCCGAGGGCCGCACCATCGTCCTTGAGGTGCAGGCGGTGCCGTTCGAGGATGGCGGCAAGCCGGCCATTCTGGCGGTGGGCCGCGACATCACCGAGCGCAAATCGACGGAAGAGCGCCAGGCCTTCCTGATGGCCGAGCTGGATCACCGGGTGCGCAACAGTTTGGCCTCGATCCAGTCCATGGCGCTGCTCACCGGCCGCACCGCCGCGACCAAGGAAGAATATGCCGAGAAGCTGCAGGGCCGCATCGCCGCCATGGCGCGCGCCCACGGCCTGCTGACGCGCGAGCATTGGGACGGGGCCGATCTCGCCGACATCGTGCAAGTCGCGCTGCAGGCTTTCGGCGAGGCGGTGGTGATCGACGGAAAGGCCAATTGCCCGCTGCGCGCCCGCGATGCGCTGAACCTGGCGCTGGTGCTGCACGAGCTTGCCACCAACGCGGCGAAGTACGGCGCGCTCTCCGCGCCCGGCGGCAAGGTCGATGTGCGCTGGGATATCGCGGGCGAGGGCGACGAGCGCCGCGTGCACTTCCTCTGGCAGGAGCGCGGCGGGCCGCCGGTGCATGCGCCTTCGCGCCAGGGCTTCGGGACGCGCCTGATCCAGGGCACGCTGCCGAAGGTGGAATTGCAGTACGAGCCGGCGGGCTTGCGCTGCGCCATCAAGTTGAAGCTGCGCCCGCGTGGCCAGGGGCGGAAGCCCGATGGCCTGGCCGCCAATGCGGCCGGCCCGACGATTGCCCCAGGCAAGTCGCCGCTACGCGGCCGCCGCATCCTGCTGGTGGAGGACGATCCGCTAAGTATCCTGCAGATCCAGTCGGCGTTGGAGAATGCCGGAGCCGAGATCGCCGCCGTCGCCAGCACGCTCCAGGAGGCGCTGGACGCCGCCGAAGACCGGTTGTCCGCCGCCGTGCTTGATGTGAATCTCGATGGCGAGATGAGTCACGCCGCCGCCGAGCGCCTGATCGCGCGCCGGGTGCCGATCATCTTCGCCACGGGCTATGACGCCGCGTCTCTGCTGCCTGCCCATCTCCGCGCCGTGCCGACGTTGCAGAAGCCCGTCGACACCGCGGCGCTGGTGCAGATGCTGGCGGCGTTGACCGCGCCGCATTCCTAGTCCGCGTAGGGCCCGGTAAAAAAAGAGCCCCTGCATCTCACCGGGTAATGGGGCAGGAAGTGAGAGCAGGGGACAGGTGGTGGTCAGGGGTACGCTTGGTAAGACTAACGAATTGTCAGGGCTTCCTTCTCTCCTCCAGCTGGTTGACGTTACTCGCGTTCGCTGGGGCGCCGGGCTGGAGCGACGACATTGCCTGCCGTTTGGCACGCAAGCCTTCGCTCCCGGCCGTCTCGCCCTCCGCGGGCAAGGCAGCACTCGCCGCGGCGCCCAGCGACTGGATGATCAGGTCGGTGAATCCGCGCCGCCGGCCGCTGTTCATGGGCACCTCCGGCCGGAGCGCTCGCGCTCACGCGGCATGGCGTATGTCATCGACCAGCACCGTCGCGCGCGGAGTCGCCGGCGCAGCATCGTCCTGCCACACCGACGCGGTGCTCTCGGCCATCACCTGCTCGCGGCTCAGGCCGATATCGGCGAGCTGATGGTCGCTGAGCAGCGCCAGGGCGCGGCGCTGCCGCGAGCGCTCCATCGCCAGCGCCAAGCGACCGCCGGTGCGGCCGATCGCCGCCGCCATCCGCTTGAAGATGCCGGGACCATTCCCGGGTTCGAAAGGCGCGTTCTGCAAAGGCAACGCGTCATGATAGAAGATCCGCATCATAGTTCTCCCGCTCTTTCCCAGGCGTGCCGGGCGATCCCGCTCGTTAAGGACCTCCGGCCGCCGCCTTGGCTTGTGTGGCCGGCGCTAGAGATAGGCAGTGGCCGTCACGGTCTCGTCAAAAGACACTTAATCCGGCGTCACAAGTCCGGTTCTTTTATTGCTTTTGAGGTTTCAGACTCGGAAAGCGCCGATGTTGTGATCGGCGTCACAAGTTACGTGGCCTTGCAGCGCATCGCGGTCATTTGCGGTCATGTGCGATTAGCGAAGTTTCCGTCGCCGTCATAGCATTCCCGCGCGAATCAATAATCGTGAATGGAATCTCGGGCCATGCGGACATTTTGCGCCAGTGCAAGATGTAGACCCCTCGCCCGCGGAGCGGGAGAGGGAGGCAACATCCGCGCCCAGCGGATGTTGCGGGGTGAGGGCCGCCGCCGACGCTTCAAATTGTACTGGTGTCACCTCCGAAGGCCATGATCGTCCGCGAACATTGCGGCCCGAAGCTGATGCAGTGCTTGACGCAAGGTGCACCCAATTCCCCTCACCCGCCCAACGCCCGCACTGCGGTCGCTGGGCACCCTCTCCCCCTTCGTTGAAGGGGGAGAGGGGTCTATTTCGCCGCAGAATCCGTGCAGGCCTTAGCGCGACGGCGAGGATGACAACTGGGAGAGATTTGAATGAAGCGGATTTCTCTCTAACATGCGCCGCTTCGAAAAAGGGAACACAGCATGCTTCAAGACACCTTCGCCCGCGTCGTGGCGCTCATCGGCGACGCGGCCATTCTCTGGCGCCGAATGGGAGCGCCTGAGCCCGCGCCGGCCTTCGGTGCCACGCCTTCGATCCCCGCGGCAAAGCCGCAGGGATCCATCCCCACGCTGAAGATGCCGACCGCCCGCGGCTTTGCGCCGGGGCAGACGCCGGTGGCCGCCCCCGGGCTCAAGGTCAACGCCTTCGCCACCGGCCTCAAGCATCCCCGCTGGATCTATGTGCTGCCGAATGGCGACGTGCTCACGGCCGAGGCCCTCTTCCTGCCCGGAAAAGTCGACAGCCTGTTCGACTACGCCATGGTCAGCACCATGAAGCGCGCCGCCGCCGTCGGCGTCAGCCCGAACCGCATCACCCTCTTGCGCGACTCCAACCGCGACGGCGTGGCCGAAACCCGCGACACCTTCCTGTCGGGCCTGAGCCAGCCCTTCGGCATGGCCCTCCTGGGCGATACCTTCTATGTCGGCAACACCGATGGCGTGATGACCTTCCCCTACGAAGCCGGAGCAACCCGCATCACGGCCGCCGGCCGGAAGCTCTGCGACTTCAAGCCCGGTGGCCATTGGACGCGCAGCCTGCTGCCGAGCCCCGACGGGCGGAAGCTCTATGCCGGCGTCGGCTCCCTCAGCAACATCGCCGACCACGGCATGGCGGCCGAGGAGGGCCGCGCCGCCATCCACGAGATCGAGCTCCCCGGCGGCAAGAGCCGCATCTTCGCGTCAGGCCTGCGCAACCCCGTGGGCCTGGCCTGGGAGCCGGCCAGCGGCATGCTCTGGACAGTGGTCAACGAGCGCGACGGCCTGGGCGACGAGACTCCACCAGACTACCTGACCAGCGTGCGCGACGGCGGCTTCTATGGCTGGCCCTATTGCTATTGGGGCAAGACGGTCGACGACCGCGTGCCCCAGGATCCCGCCCTGGTCGCCAGGGCGATCACGCCCGACTACGCGCTCGGCGGCCACACCGCCTCCCTCGGCCTCTGTTGGCTGCCCAAGGGCACGCTGCCGGGCTACCCCGACGGCATGGCCATCGGCCAGCACGGCTCCTGGAACCGCAGCACCCTCAGCGGCTACAAGGTCGTCTTCGTGCCGTTCGAAGGCGGGCGCCCCAGCGGCCCGCCGCGGGATATCCTCAGCGGCTTTCTGTCGCCGGACGAGAAGGAGTCCTACGGCCGCCCGGTCGGCGTGACCATCGGGCCGGATGGATCGTCGCTGCTGGTGGCGGATGATGTGGGGGATGCGATCTGGCGGGTGACGGGCTAACGGGTCCGCCTACGCCCGAGAGCAGGGGAGCGGCGGAACAAAACACGACCCCGTGCGTTGGTCATCACGCGCACGGAATCCTATTGCCGGCTGCGCTCCATTAGGGTTGCCCCCAACCAGCGTCAGCCAACTTTCGCCGGCTGATCGATACAGGCTCCTCGCCCATGCCGGCCGTACTCCCGCCAACGCCTCCCCAATCGATTCCCGCCGGCGCGGAAAGCCGCTATGCGGCGCCGCGGACCTATTTCGGCAGCAAGCTCAACCTGCTCATCGCCAGCGCGATCGTGGTGACCGGCCTGTATTTCGGCCGCGAGATCCTGGTGCCCATCGCGCTCTCGCTGCTCCTCAGCTTCGTTCTGGCGCCGGGCGTGCGCTGGCTGATCCGTTGGCATGTCGGGCGGATAACGTCGGTTCTGGTAATGGTCGCGTTTGCTTTTACGGTCATCCTCGCTCTTGGCGCGGTGGTGGGAACGCAAGTCGGAACCCTGGCGCAAAACCTGCCGCGCTATGAGTCGACGGTCACCGGCAAGATCCACTCCCTGCAAACCGCGCTCGGCGAGATCAGCATTTTCGAGCGCGCCACCCGCATGCTGCGCAATATCAGCGAGGAGGTGTCCCGGACCGATCAGCAGGAACAACCGGCCATAAATACCGGAGTCCCCAGCGCGGAACCGGACGAACCTGTGACGGTCCGCGTCGAGCAGCCGGCGCTGCGGCCGCTCGAGATCATCCTCGACGTAATCGGCCCGGTTCTGAGGCAGATGGCGACGATCGGCCTGGTCATCGTCTTCGTGATCTTCATCCTGCTGCAGCGGGAGGATCTGCGCGACCGGCTGGTCCGCCTGGCGGGTGTCGGCGACCTCCAGAGGACCACCCAGGCCCTCACCGATGCCGCCGAGCGGGTGAGCCGCTATCTGCTGATGCAGACGGTCGTCAACGCGACCTATGCCTTGCCGATCGGCATCGGCTTGTGGGTCATCGGCGTGCCCAATCCGATCCTCTGGGCGATCCTGGCTTTTGTCCTGCGCTTTGTGCCCTATATCGGGCCGATCATCGCCGCGACCTTCCCGCTACTGCTGAGTGTCGCCGTCGATCCCGGCTGGAGCATGCTGGCATGGACCGCCGCTCTCTTCGTGACCATCGAGATCGTCAGCAACAATTTCATCGAGCCGCGGCTCTATGGCGGCAGCACCGGCCTGTCCTCGCTGGCGATCATCCTGGCGGCGACGTTCTGGACCTGGCTTTGGGGCCCGATCGGCTTGCTGCTGTCGACGCCGCTCACCTCGAGCCTCGTGGTCCTCGGCCGCCATGTGCCGGGGCTGCAGTTCCTCGAGGTGGCGCTCAGCGACCAGCCGGCGCTGGCGCCGGAAGAAGGACTTTATCAGCGCCTCCTGGCCGGGGATCCCTCCGAAGCCGCGATGCAGGCGGAAACCTATCTCAAACTCCAGCCGCTATCCGGTTTCTATGATGAAGTAATGATCCGCGCGCTCGCGCTGGCGCAGGAGGACGTGCGGCGCGGCGTGCTCGATGGCGAACAGCAGGGGCTGATCCGCGCCGCCGCGGAAGAAGTCATTGAGGATTTGTCTGATTATGACGACGTGATGCCGGAGCCCGAGAAATCGCTGACGGATGTGATCCTGCCCAAGAACTCGCGGCCGGCTGACAAGCAAGCGGAACCCGCGGCAGCAACTCCGATAGCGCCCAGCTTCGACCCATCGGAGCTGCCGCCGGCCTGGCAGGGCAAGCCCGTGCTGTGCGTCGCCAGCCGCACCGATCTCGATGCGGTCGCGGCCTATATGCTGGCGCAATTGCTCGGCAAGCACGGCATCGGCGCCCGCGTGATTCCCTGGGCGGCAACAACGGCCGGCAATCTCTCGCTGCTCGACGAAACCGGCGTAGAGCTGCTTTTCATCTCCTGCCTGGATCCCCGCCTCTCGACCCATGTGCGCTATCTCGTCCGGCGGTTGCGCCGCAAATTCCCGAAGGCCAAGATTGTCGTCGCGTTCTGGACGCAGACCACCGACACGATAAAGCAGGAAATCATCGACGGTACGGGCGTCGAGTTGCTGGTGAGTTCTCTCGGTGAGGCCTTGGCGCTGGCGGGCAAAATAATTCGCGAAACCGCCGGCCCCGGGGTTGTGCGAACCCTTGCGCCAGTCGGGTAGCATGTCCTGGCATCGGATCAGCGGATGGCGCCGGCACCCCGCGGTCGCTGTCCCGCTCGATGCGATCCACGGACTTGTGCTGCATGACGGCTTCGATCTCGCGGCCTCGATCGCCTTCAGCGCGCTGCTGGCCCTGTTCCCCTTCCTGGTCTTTCTCTTCGTGCTCGGCGGCCTGGTCAGCGGCCATGAAGCGCTGGACATCCTCGTCAACTTCCTGTTCCGGCTCATGCCCAACGATGTCGCCCATACGCTGGCGCCTGTCATCGTCGAGGTGGTGACCAAGCCGCCCAGCGGGCTGGTGCCCGTCAGCCTGGTCTTTGCCCTTTGGGTTGCGGCTAGCGCCCTGGACGCGCTCCGGCTGTCGCTCAATCACGCCTACAGCATCACGGAAGGCCGGTGGATGTGGCAGCTCAAGATGCAGAGCATCGTCTTCGTGATGTTCGCGAGCTGTTTTCTGCTCGTCATCGCCTTTGTTGTCGTCGTCGGCCCGTTCCTCTGGCATGTCGTCGCCGACCTGCTGTCCCTACCCATGGCCAACCGCGGCTTGCTGATCCTCGGCCAATATGTCGTCGGCGCGGTGCTGCTCAGTTTCGGCGTGGCCCTGGTGCATCTGATGCTGCCGATGCACCGCCTCGAACTCCGCGAAGTGCTGCCCGGCGCCATCGCCACCAGCATCCTGTGGCTGATCGCCGCCGCCCTGTTCACCCTCTATCTCAGCCGCCTCGCCGACTATGGCGCCACCTACGGGACTCTCGGCGGCGTCGTCATCACCCTGGTGTTCTTCTACATCTCCGCGGTGATCTTCATCTACGGCGCCGAGTTCAACGCCAGCCTGTGCCGCTGGCGCGCCAAGAACAGCCCCAAGCCTGCGCAGCGGGCAAGCAAAGGCGGCGCGCGCGCGGCGCCGCGGCCATCACCCCAGGCGCAGAACGTCGCAACGGCGGCGCCCTACCGCTGGGAAATGGGCGACGGCGATTCGCTTCCACCCGATGAGCGCAGGCTGAGGGAACTGGAGGAAGAAAACGCCCAGCTGCGCAAGCAGGTTGCGGCGATGGAGCGGGATCTTGACAGGCCAAAGCATCGCTAGCGCGCCGGCCGGCGTCACCATCGGGCCGGATGGTTTGTCCCTGCTGGCGGCGGACGGCGTGGGGCATGCGATTTGGCGGTTGACGGGTGAGGAAACTACGGCGACGTTTCAACGGCGCGCCCTCATCCAGAGGAACATTTGTCCCCTGCAAATGTTGCGCTCCCTTGGCGGGCGGACTGCCCGACGGATATCTCTTGCACGCCCCGGTTCGATGCCATCACGAGAAGGAACGACCATGAGAAGCCTATGCGTTCGTATTGCCATTGCCGTTTGTGCATTGGGGCTTGCCGCTTGCGAAGACAAGAAGGAGATGGCGGCGGATTCGTCGCAGGTCGTGATCCAGCGCCAGGACATGATGAAGGACAACGGGATGCATATGAAGGCGATCAGCGAATTCGTCGAGAACGGCAAGGGCACCGCCGCCGATGTCAAGACGCATGCCGAGGCGTTGCAGGCCAATGCCAAGCGGATCCCGGCTTTGTTTCCCGCCGGAACGAGTGCCGATGACATGCCGGGCAAGAGTTATGCGAAGGCGGATATCTGGGCCAAGATGCCGGATTTCGAGAAGGCGGCCTATCAACTTGAGGAACAGGCCGAAAAGCTGGCGGCGGCCGCCGGGGCCGGTGACGCTGCGGCAATCAAGCTTCAGTTTGCCTCGCTGGGCAGTGACGCCTGCGGTGGTTGCCATAAGGCGTTTCGCCTGAAGAAAGAATAACCGGTGCGCGGTGTCTCGCCGCGCGTGCGGAAAATCGGCCGGCGACTGAGAACCAAAACGGCCGCGACCCTTCTCGGGCTCGCAATCCTCGCAGGGATCGGCTGGTTGCTGCTGCCGGCCTTTGTGGAGAGCCGTATCCTGGAAGCGCTGCGGGCAGCGGACGTCACAGTCGCCAGCCTGAATGTCACCGCCGCCGGCCTGAACGAGGCGCGGATCGCCGATGTAAGGCTGGGTGAGGACGGCCAATTCTCGGCCGGAGAGGTCATCGCCTCCTACAATCTCGCGGAGATTTTCGGGTCGCCGCTCGAGCGCGTCGTGGTCCGTGATGTGCGCGTGCAGGGACGGCTGGATGCCAATGGCCTGTTGTTCGGACGCCTGGGCCCGGCGAGCGACAGCGGCGGACCTCTCCTGCCGGCATCGGTCGTGCAGGCGATGCCGGAGGTGGAAATCGAAAGCGGCCGCATCGATCTGGCGACGCCGATCGGCCCGGTTGTCCTGCCCGTTCGCGGCCTGCTGGTGCCCAAGGCCGACGGCAGCCTGGCTGGAAAGCTCGATGTGCAGGTCGAATCGGAGCGGGGCACGATCGATGGCGCGCTGGCGCTGGTCGTGCAGGAGCGCCATGTCGATGCCGATCTCACGATCAACGCCGGCTCGATCGCGCGCGGGACGGACACGCCGGTCGCCTTCAGCGGCGGCGTCAAACTCGGCTGGGAGCAGGGGGGACGCCCGCAGATCACCGCCGCGCTGGAGCTAGGGGCGGCGAAGGTCGCAGCCACAGACCTTCCACCGACAACGCTCACCGTCGATATCACCGACGCGCGCTGGCACGCACAGGCAGCGATGGCGCAGGACGAGGGCGTTTCCAACTTGGAGGCCGCGCTAACTGTCACCGACCCCTACGGCGAACCGCATCTGAGCGCCGCCGCCAAGGTGCTCGCGACCCCCAGCGCCTGGTTCTGGCCGGTCCTCGGCCTGCCGCCGCCGCGCGAGGGCAGCGCTCAGCTCGAGCTTCGACTGCAGGGACCTTTGCCGGACGGCGCCCTGGTGAGCCGGCCCCTGACGACAGCAACGGAGCTGATCGGCGTACTCGCCGACGGAAATGTCAGCGGCGATGTGAAAATCACTGTCGACGGTCTCGTCTATTCGGGGATCATCTCCGTCGAGTCGGCGACCGGGCAGGCCGGGATCACCGCCGCCGATGGAACCGTGTCGATCACGGAAAATTCCGGCCTGCGTGCGGTCGCAACGGTCGCGCCTGAATTCCTGGGGCGCCTGGATTTGCCTCCCGCGCTCGCGGCGGCGCTCACGGGACGTTCGACCGCCAGCCTTGCGCTGCCGCAGCCTCTTCGCCTCACGGCGGGCGACGGCGTGACCGATGCCGCGGGCGGGTTGCAGTTGAAGCTGCAGTCCGCCGCAGGCGCGAGGCTGGATGTTGAGGCCAACGGCACTGCGGTTTTGGCTGATGACCTTACAGTCAACCGGTTCGCGATCGATGACGGCACGGCGGTGTTCGAGGGCCCGATGCCGCCTGCAGCGGGAGCGCGCGTTGAAATTGCCGGCGCTATCGCCGGCACGCCGGAACGCTTCGACGGCCGATTGAAAATGGGCGGCCACCTCTCGGACCTGCAGATCGGCGCCTATCGGGCCGACTCCGTCGATCTCGACATGGATCCTTCGATCAACTGGGCGGAGGACCGCCTCACTGTGCGTCTTCTGAAAAGCGGAACGGCAACCGCGCAACAGATTGCGGGAGGCGTGCTGGCAGGCAAGCTGCCGGAGTTGATCCTTCCGATCCTCGTGGGCGAGGCGCCGCTGCTCGCGATGGATCTGAACCAGCCGGCTGCGCCGAGCGTTGCCTTTGATCTGCGGCTCGGGGCGATCAAGGCGACAGCGCCACTGCTCGTCGGCGGCCCGAAGCCGTTGCGTGTCACGCTGGCGGCGCCGGAATTGCGATGGGCCGGCACCTGGAATTCGGCCGTCGGTCAGGCCGCCACACTCCATCTGGATGGCGGGTCGCTTTCGCTCCCGAGTCTCGGCATGGCTGCCAGCGGCGTGCGCGCCGAAGTTGCCATGGAAACCGGCAAGGCTTCCGCCGACCTCACCGTCGTCAGCATTGCAAGCACCGCCAAGCCGCCGCTGCACGTGCCGCTGACGCTCACGGGGAAGGCGGAGTCGAGCGGCGACAAGCTGACCTTCACCGGCACGCTGAGGGACCGGAGTAAGCGGCTCCGTTCCACTGTCAGCATCGAACATGCGATTACCGCCAATACGGGACAGGCAACGGTGAAAATGCAACCCGTCACGTTCGCGCCCGGCGGGCTGCAGCCGAAGGATCTGATCCCGGCGATCGGCGCTCAGGTCGAGGAGGTGACGGGCGAGTCCGCCATCGCCGGCACGATCCGCTGGAAGCAAGGCAAGATGGCAACGGACCTAGAGCTGCTTCTGAAGGATGTCTCGTTCAAATCGCCGCAGGCGGACATCCTCAGGCTCAATAGCGTGGTGAAAATCAACAGCCTCATGCCCTTCACGACGCGACCGGCTCAGCAGCTTGCCGCGGGCATGGTGGATGTCGGCCTGCCGCTCAACGATCTCGTCGCGGATTTCCATATCGAGCAGGGCTTCCGGCTCGTCATCGAGTCGGCGCGGCTGGCGCTCACCGGCGGCGAGGTGAGCCTGCCGAAGGTCGCTTTCGATTTGACGGATCCGCGGGCCGACCTGGCGCTGACGGTGAAGGATGTCAATCTCGGTGAGCTGTTGCAGCTGGCCCAGGTCGAGGGGCTGGCCGGCACCGGAACCCTTGCGGGCCGCATTCCCGTCAACATCTCCGGCCGGGACATCACCATTCACCAGGCCGCACTCGCGGCCACCGGTCCGGGAACCCTGCGCTATACCCCGACGCAGTCGGCGTCCGCCCTGCTCGGCAGCAGCGAAAGCGTGGCGATGGCTTTGCAGGCGCTGAGCAACTTCGAATATAAGGAACTCACGCTGACCCTGAGCCGTGAGCCCGGCGGCGATACCGTCGCGCTGTTGCACGTCAAGGGGTCGAACCCCAACTTCTATGACGGCTATCCCGTGGAGCTGAATCTCAACGTTTCCGGCAAGCTCGATGAGATCCTGGACCAAAGCCTCGAGGGCTACCGGATTCCCGAGGCGATCCGCGAAAAGCTGGGCGATTTCGGGAAATAGGGTTAAGGTCCCGCTCCCGAAAACGGTCCGATTTTCGGTTCATGCCCGGTTCATCGGACATCGGGCAATATGGCGGAGGATGATCGTGATGTCGGCGAATCCAGCGAAGACTGAAGGAGAGATATCGAGATGCCTCTGAACTGCATCGGCAAACTGCGAGCGCCGACAGCCCTCGCGATATCGGCATTGCTGCTCGCCGCCTGTACGCCGACCGTGAAGGTGGAGGCGCCGGACAAGCCGATCGTCATCAACCTCAACGTCAAGATCGAACACGACATCCGCGTGAAGATCGACAAGGACGTCGAGGAACTGCTGAAAACGAATCCTGACATATTTTAGGGAGCCGCCGCATCATGAAGCGCCGTTTGCAGGTTTCGTGGAAGACGCTGATCGCCGCCGCCGGTCTGGCGGCCGTCATGCTCTGGGGCGCGGCCGCCGAAAGCTGGGCAGCACCCCTCGATGATGCCAAGTCCGCCGGACTCATCGGCGAGCTGCCCGACGGCTATGTCGCCGCCGTGCAGCCGAATCCCTCGTCCGACATTGCAGCACTCGTCGCACTCGTGCGGCAGATCAACGCCAAGCGCCGCGATGTCTATGAAAACCTCGCCGCGGAGGAGAACGTGCCGGTCGCCCAGGTCGGCGCGCTGGCGGCGGAAAAAATCAAGCGCCAGGCGTCCCCCGGCGAGTACTTCATGTCGCCCGACGGGACCTGGTCGCCGAAGTGAAACGTAATGCGCGGAGTCCATAGTCCCCATTTTTGGGTGCCGTAGAGCTTCGAGACGGATTCAAAAACGGTTGCCCTCGATAACTCGTCGCTCCCGCCTCGCCATCGCCGGCTTCCTCTTCCCCGCCACCCTCATCGCGGCCTTCTTCCTCTTCGGCCCCGAGCGCATCTGGTCTCTCTTCGGCCCAGCCGATCTCGGGCCGGTCACGATTGAGACGTTCGTCCGGCGAACTACGCCGAACGATGCGCTCGCCTGTCCGCCTGACGTCTGCAAAGCCGGGAGTGATGTGACGCCGCCGGAATTCGCGGTCAGTGCCGCCGATCTCCGCGTCGCCTTCGCCAAGGTGATAGCCTCCGAGCCGCGCCTCACTGCCGTCGCCTCCGACGACGCCACGATGACCGACCGCTACATCCAGCGCTCCGCCCTCATGCGCTATCCCGACACCATCGTCGTGCGCTTCTTCGACCTGCCGGAGGGCCGGTCAACGATCGCGCTCTATTCCCGCTCCCAGCTCGGCCATGGCGACATGGGCGTCAATCGCGCGCGGATCGAGCGCTGGCTGGCGAAGCTCGGCGAACTGGTGCCGGCGGCGAAGTAACGCCTCCGCGTGACCCGCCTCAATCGAACCTGGCGATCGAGTCGCGCTGCAGCCGGCTGGCGGCGTCTTTCCGGCGGCGCCGGACGATAACGACGATGCAGCCGACCGCGTATACCACAATGGTGAAGAGATAGCCGGCCAACCAAGTCATGCCGGCGTTTTCCTCACCCAACATGGCCGCGGCGATCAGCGGGATGCAGATCGCGGTCGCGGTAATGTTGCCGCCAAAGAACAGCAGGATGCCTCGGCCAAAGCCGGTCCCGTGCCGTTTCGCCACGTTCATGCAGAGGGCAAGCGTCAGGATTGAGCCAATGGGCTGCACGGCCTTGTCGAAGAAATCAGACTGCGCCTCGAGGGCTTCGGGGTTGTCGGCGTAGATGACTCCAGCGGTGAAGAAATAAACAGAAACCGCTATCATGATCGCCGTGGAGAGCGTCACCTGCAGGACCACATACCAAAAAAACGCCCCCTTGAAGTAGGGCACCTTGCGGGCCGGCGGCGGCAACGGTTCGGAGGCGGGTACGGACATGGGCGGCGGCTCCCCGGAGATTCGCCGAAATGATCGCCACAATCATGGATTGAGGCAAGAGAGCATCCTGTCGGACGCGGGCCGATCCTTGTTTTTCCCAGTGGCATTCCGGCCCCTTGAAAGTGTGGAATGCGTTCCTACATCGGAAGCCGCCGCGGATCGCGTCCGCGGCCTCGATGTTGGAAATTGTCTATCGGAATGCCGTATGCGCCGCGCCGGGTTTCTGGCCGCCGGTGTGGGGGTGATTCCCTTGCATGGCATCGTTCCCGAAAATCAGGGTCCCCTGGGAATCGCGCATTTCGCCCGATTGCCGAAGCGGATCAGCGCTTTGCATGCGCGGAAAATGATGCAAAATGTCACGGATTGGAGGAAGTAGCGTTCACCACAAAGTCACAAAGGACACGAAGCCACCGAGTCGAAAGCGGCTGAGTGAGTCCCTGCGTTCGCTCTTAAACTTTGGCGTGGGCGAAGCCCGCGCCGCCAATCCCTTCTGGTGAAAGCGGAGCAAGCCGAAGCTCGCTTGCTTCGTGCCCTTTGTGACTTTGTGGTGAATCCGGCTTGCTTACTTCGCCGCGACCGCCGTCACCGCATCCCGCCTTGCCGTCATCCGCATGAACGCCAGCGCCAGCAGGAACGCCGCCGCCGGGCAGAGCGTCGCCAGGCTGTAGACCCAGAGCACCGCGCGGCGCACGGTCTCCGGGTCGATGCCCCGGTCCATGCCGGCGGCGTTGGCCACCAGGCCGGCCGCGGCGGCGCCCAGGCTGATGCCCAGGGACCGCACCGTGGGGATGGAGGAGGCCGTCAGCGTCTCATAGCCCGGCTCGGCCAGCCGCATGGTGGTGGAGGTCAGGTGCAGGTTGGCCGCGCCGATGCCCAGGCCCGCGCCGATCACCAGGGGATAGATGACGTAGACCGAGCCGTTGTCGATGGTCAGCGTCAGAAGGCCCAGGCTGACGGCGGTCAGCAGCGGCCCGCCCAGGATCGCCCGCCGCTCGGCCGCCCCGCGCCAGCTCGCGGTCAGGAACGACGCCGCCGTCCAGCTCAGCGCGAAGGCGGCGACGCTGTAGCCCGCCGCCAGGGCCGTCACCCCATGCAGCACCTGCAGCGACAGCGGCAGGAACATGCCGAGCGCGGTGTGGGTCACGGAGAACAGGATGAAGATCCAGTAGGCGGCGCCGACGGGCGTGCGGATGGCCAGCGGCCGCGGCGGGAACAGCCGCTTCTCCGACACGGCGTCGATGCGGAAGGTGCGCAACAGCAGCAGCAGGCTGAGCAGCAGGAGCGCGCCTTGCACCGCCAGCAACGCGCCGCCGGCGAGGATCGGCTCGCCGCCATTGTCGCCGGCGCTGCCCAGCATGTCGCCGGCGCTGCCGCTGATGCCGGCCGCCAGCACGGCGATGGCCAGCGTGCTCATCCGGCGGATGGGAAAGCGCGGGAACTTGCCGGGCACCGCCTGCCCGGGCAGCGACAGCCAGGCCACCAGGGTGAAGCCGGCGATGATCGGCGTGGTCGACCAGAACGCGCCGCGCCACCAGCCGATCTCCGCGAAGATGCCGCCGATCAGCGGGCCGATCAGCGCCGCCACGCCCCAGATGGCGGAGATCAGCGCCAGGATGCGCGTGCGCAGCTCCTGCGGGTAGAGTTCGCTCACCAGCGCCAGCGACTGGCTGAGAAGCAGCCCGCCGCCCAGGCCCTGGACCACCCGCGCCGCCAGCAGCACCGGCATCGACGGGCTGAGTCCGCAGACCGCCGTGCCCGCCAGGAAGATCAGCCCGCCCAGGGCATAGCCGCGGCGCGCGCCGATCGCCGACTTCAGGATGCCGCCGCCGGCCGTGCCGAGGATCGACGCCACCATGTAGAGCATCGTCGACCAGGCGTAGTAGGCCTCGCCGCCGATATCGCCGACCACCGTCGGCAGAATCGAGGAAATGACGAAAACATCGATGGCGTGCAGCCCGACGCCCAGCGTCAGCACGACCGTGTAGGCGGCCCGCTCGCCGCGGAAAATCTCTGACCACATGCGCCGTTGTTATGACCGGGAATCGCCGCCGGGGAAAACGGAGAATTATATCAACCGCTTACGCCCTCGACGTCGGCGCCGCGGGCCGGCGTCGGCAGATGACGAACTGTTAATCTCCCGGTCAACGTGGCGAGAGACAGGCGGGGGTATAGTCAGGACCATAAATCGTGTGCCCCACACACCGATTGGCGAAATTAAGCGGTGCGGTCCCCCTCCAAGGTCGCACCGCTTTTGCTTTGTAGAATCAGAGGCTTGCGCGGAAAACCCCGGCAAACGGCCCGGGCGAACATTACAATTAATTAATCGCCCCGCATTTGGCCTGTTAGCCACCACAGCCTACATTCTGATCATCGAATTCGGCGTCCCCACACCGAAAACGAATTTAGCGGCGCGATCGCCCCTCCAAACGGTCGCGCCGCTTTTTCATTTTCAGAGGGCCGGCTTTGACTCGGACGCGCCGCCATGGCCGCCATTGAACCCCGCGAGATTGCAGCTAAATTCGGCGCCGCCGGGACAGCCCGGCCTTTAGCCAGGGAGAGTTGGGAACGCATGCGGGTCCTTGTCATCGAGGACGATGCCCAAACCGCCGCCTATATGGTGAAGGGCCTGACCGAGAGCGGCCATACGGTCGACCACGCCAGTAACGGCCGCGACGGGCTGTTCCACGCCACCAGCGGCAATTACGACGTCATGGTCATCGACCGCATGCTGCCGGGGCTGGATGGCCTCGCGGTGATCCAGGCGGCGCGGGCGGCCAATGTCTCGACGCCGATCCTGATTCTCTCCGCTCTCAACCAGGTGGACGAGCGCGTGACGGGCCTGAAGGCCGGCGCCGACGATTACCTGACCAAGCCCTTCGCCTTCTCCGAATTGCTGGCGCGGCTGGAGGTGCTGACGCGCCGCAAGGCGCCGATGACGGTGGAAACGCGGCTCACGGTGGGCGACCTGGAGATGGACCTGCTGTCGCGCGCGGTAAAGCGGGCGGGCAAGACCATCGACCTGCAGCCGCGGGAGTTCCGGCTGCTGGAATATCTCATGCGCCATGCCGGCCAGGTGGTGACGCGGACCATGCTGCTGGAAGGCGTGTGGGACTATCACTTCGATCCCCAGACCAATGTGATCGACGTGCATATCAGCCGGCTGCGGCAGAAGATCGACAAGGAATTTCCGTCGCCGCTGCTGCACACCATGCGCGGCGCGGGGTATTGCCTGCGTGCTGAGACCTAGACTTCTACCGCACCACCACGTTCCGGCTGGCGCTGCTCTATGCCGGGCTGTTCTCGCTGTCGGTCGTGGCGCTGTTCGCGATCGTCTACTGGATCGCCGACACCATCGACACCCGCGACCGCCACGAAATCATCGAGTGGGACATCCTGGACCTGCTGGCGATTCACAAGGGCGCGGACCTGCCGAGCCTCGCGCAGGCGCTGGTGGATCGGACGCTGCCTTCAGCCGGCGGCGGCCTCTATCTTCTCGCCGGACCCACCTATGAGCCGATCGCCGGCAATATCCTCGGCGGCTGGCCGCAGGGCGGCGTGATGAATGGCGATTGGATGCGATTCCAGTTCGGCCGCCGGGAGTTCGGCGATCCCTCGCCCTATTGGGCCGACGCCAAGGTCGTTATTCTGCCCGACGGCAACCGCCTGCTGGTCGGGCGGCGCATCGAATCCCAGTTCCAGGCCGCCATCTTCAACGCCTTCGCCGCCTCGCTGGTGTTGATGATCGTGCTCGGCGCCGTCGTCGGCTTCCTGATGAGCCGCACCATCCTGCGCCGCATCGAGGTGATCAACGATGCCGCCGACCGCATCAAGCAGGGCGAGGTGAAGCGCCGCATGCCCGTGCGCGGCAGCGACGACGAATTCGACCGCCTGGCGCAGAACCTGAATGCGATGCTGGAGGAGATCGAACGGCTGATGGGTTCGATCCGCGCCGCCACCAACAACATCGCCCACGATCTGCGCAGCCCGCTCAACCGCCTGCGCAACCGGCTGGAGGCGATGCACCGGCAACTCCCCGAACCGGCGCGCCAGCAAGAGGAGCTGGAGCATGCGATCGGCGATATCGACGGGCTGCTGCAGACCTTCAACGCACTGCTGTCGATCGCCGATGCCGAAGCGGGTGCCGGCCGCGGCAATCTGGTGCCGGTGGACCTGGAGGCGCTGACCCACGATGTGGCGGAACTCTACGGCGCCCTGGTCGAGGATCACGGCCTGAAATTCGAAAGCGCGATTCGCGGCCCGGCCATCGTGACCGGCAACCGGCAGCTGCTTGTTCCAGGCCATCGGCAATCTGGTCGACAATGCCGCCAAGTATGGCGCCAGCGGCGGAGTCGTTTCCCTCGAACTGCAGCCCGCTGTCGACGGCGTCGGTGCTGCCGTCATCGTCGGCGATCGCGGGCCGGGGATTCCGGAAACCGACCGCGACCGCGTCCTCGAACGCTTCGTGCGCCTGGATGCGAGCCGCACCTCGCCCGGCAATGGCCTCGGCCTCAGCCTGGTGGCCGCCATCGCCCGCCTGCACAGCGCCGGGCTCAGCCTGGGCGACAACAAGCCGGGCCTGAAAGTGACGCTGCAGTTCAAGCCGGCGGCGGCGGCAGGATAGGCCGGCCGACTCCGGCGCTGGTCTTGGCCCGGCCGATCCAGTACCTTATTGCCAGCTTGAGAACAGGGAAGCCGGTGAGGTTTGCAGCGTCCGCGAAGGACGCCCAGGCAATTCCGGCGCTGCCCCCGCAACTGTGAGCGGCGAGGCCGATGACATTGATGCCACTGGCTCATCTCGAGTCGGGAAGGCGTCGGCGGCCGATGACCCCGAGCCAGGAGACCTCCTCAAGCCCCGAACTGCAGACGCGCATCCTCGGTGGGAGGAAGGAGTCGACCCATGGCACGGCCGCCGGCCGAACTACCCCGCAACTTGCGACGGCCTTGCCGGCGGTGACGCTGGTCCTGGGCGGCGCCCGCTCGGGCAAGAGCCGCTTTGCCGAAGGCCTGATCGCCGCCGCGCCAGGCCCGTGGGTCTATCTCGCGACCGGCGAGGCCGGCGATGCGGAGATGGCCGCGCGCATCCGCCATCATCGCGAGCGGCGCGGCGAGGGCTGGATCACCATCGAAGAGACGCTGGACCTGTCGGGCGCGCTGCAACGCGCAGCGGGCGAGGGCCGGGCGATCCTGGTCGACTGCCTGACGTTGTGGGTCAGCAATCTCATGGCCGTCGGCCGCGGCGTGACGGCGGAGACGGAACGCCTCATTGCCGCGCTCCCGCAGGCTCGCAGCTCCAATCGTCTTCGTCGCCAACGAAGTCGGACTCGGCATCGTCCCCGACAATGCGCTGGCCCGCGCCTTCCGCGACGAGGCCGGGCGCGTCAACCAGGCTGTCGCCGCTGCCGCAACCCGCGTCTATTTCATCGCCGCCGGCCTGCCGCTCGTGATGAAGGATGAAACCGCCGTCGCCTCCGTTCACCGCATCGAGAGAAAGAACGCCAGAACATGAGCACCAAGATTCCCGCCACCGTCATCACCGGCTTCCTCGGCGCCGGCAAGACGACGCTGATCCAGAACCTGCTGCGCAACGCCAACGGCAAGCGCCTGGCACTGATCATCAATGAATTCGGCGAAGTGGGAGTCGACGGCGAGATCCTGAAAAGCTGCGGCATCGAGAATTGTTCCGACGACGATATCATCGAGCTGGCCAATGGCTGCATCTGCTGCACCGTCGCCGACGATTTCCTGCCGACCATCGAGAAGATTCTGAACCGTCCGCAGCCGCCCGATCACATCATCATCGAGACGTCGGGCCTGGCGCTGCCGAAGCCGCTGGTGCAGGCCTTCAACTGGCCGGAGGTGCGCACCCGCGTCACCGTCGATGGCGTCATCGCCGTGGTCGACGGGCCGGCCGCGGCGGCGGGACTGTTCGCCACCGATCCCCAGGCGATCGCTGCCCAGCGCGCCGCCGATCCGTCGCTGGATCATGAGAGCCCGCTGGAAGAGCTGTTCGAGGACCAGATCGGCTGCGCCGACCTTGTGGTGCTGAACAAGGTGGACCTGTTTGTCGATGGCGAGCGGGCCAAGGCCGAAGAGGCGATCCGCGCCCATCCGGTGCGGCAGCCGAAGATCCTGCCGGCGAGCTTCGGCGCGATCGATCCGGCCATCCTGCTCGGGCTCGGTGCTGCGGCCGAAGACGATCTCGGCGCGCGGCGCTCCCATCACGATGGCGAGGCGGAGCATGATCACGACGACTTCGAAAGCTTCGCCATCGCCGTGCCGCGCCTGGCCGATCCCTCGACGCTGCTCGCGCGCCTTTCCATGGCGATCGATGCCCATGACATCCTGCGGGTGAAGGGTTTCCTCGATGTCGCGGGCAAGGAGATGCGGCTGGTGCTGCAGGGCGTCGGCGCGCGGCTGCAGCATTACTACGACCGCCCCTGGCGCAGCGACGAGCCGCGGGCGGGGCATCTGGTGGTGATCGGCCTCAAGGGCCTGGATCGCGCCGCCATCACCGCCGACGTTATCGGCTGAAGCCAGCGTCATGCATCTCCTCGCTGCCAAACCGGGGACGATCAGCGACGGCCGCGAGGCCGTGGATCTCGGCCAGACGCCCGGCGATATCGTCTATCTCTCGGCGGCGGACACGGAACTGGCCTGCCTGGCGCAGGCGCAAGCGCGGCGCGGCGATGAAGCGCCGACATTGCGCCTCGCCAATCTGCTGTTCCTCGCCCACAACCTCTCGGTCGACCGCTATGTCGAGTCGGTGATCGTGCATGCAAAGCTGGTAATCGTGCGGCTGCTCGGCGGCGTACGCTATTGGCCCTATGGCGTCGAGCAGCTCGTCCATGTCTGCCGCGCCCGCCGCATTCCGCTGGCTTTCCTGCCGGGCGACGATCAGCCGGATCCCGAATTGTCGGAGCGTTCGACTCTGCCGGCCGATGCGGCGCACCGCCTCTGGCAATATGGCGTGCAGGGCGGCATCGAGAATGCGCAGAATCTGCTCGCCTATGCGGCGACGCTAATTGGCCGCGACGCCGACTGGCGCGAGCCGGTGGCGCTGATGCGGGCGGGACTCTACTGGCCGGGGAGGGACCGGCCCGGGCTCGACGATCTGCGCCGGGAGTGGCGCGCCGATGCGCCGGTGGCGCCGCTGGTGTTCTATCGCGCCCTGGCGCAGAGCGGCGACCTCGCCGTGGTCGACGCGCTGATCGACGCGCTGCGCGGGGAAGGGCTCAACCCGCTGCCGATCTATGCGGCGAGCCTGAAGGACTCCGTCGCCGCCGATCTGCTGGCGCATCTGTTTGCCGCGACGGCGCCATCGGTCATTCTCAATGCCACTGCTTTTGCGCTGGGCCAGCCGGGCGCGACGCGAGAGCCGACGCCGTTCGATGCGGCTGATTGTCCGGTGCTGCAGGTGGTGTTCGCCTCCGGCGACGAGGAGAGCTGGCGCAGCGGCACTCAGGGACTTTCTGCACGGGACATCGCCATGCATGTGGCGCTGCCGGAAGTGGATGGACGCCTGCTGTCGCGCGCCGTGTCGTTCAAGGCCGAGGCCCTGCGCGACGAGCGAACACAATGCGCCGTCGTCACCTATCGGCCTGTTGCGGATCGTGTGACGTTTGTGGCGAAGCTCGCGATGTCCTGGGCGCGTCTTCGCGCAGCGCCGGCGGCCGAGCGCCGCGTTGCGCTGGTTCTCGCCAACTATCCCAACCGTGATGGCCGTATCGGCAACGGCGTGGGTCTGGACACGCCGGCTGGGACGGTGGAGGTGCTGAGGGCGCTGAGCGGCGCGGGGTATCGAGTTGAAGGTGCGCCGGAGAGTAGTGCGGCGCTGATGGAGATGTTGCTGAGTGGGGTGACGAACCGCACTGCCCCTGCTAACCCCCTCACCCTGACCCTCTCCCCCTCAACAGGGGGAGAGGGGACTACAGTGAGTAATGTCCCCTCGCCCCTGCGAAGCGGGGGAGAGGGTCAGGGTGAGGTGGTTGCTGCAGTCGACAGTGGTTATCAAGACAAAACGCATCGCCTTGCGCTCGCCGCATACAATTCTTTCTTCGCCACTCTCCCTCCAACCCTGCGCGATAAAATCACCGCGCAATGGAGTGCGCCCGAAAAGGATCCGTTCTTCGCCGACGGCGCATTTCTTCTTCCCGCCCACCGCTTCGGCAACATTGTCATCGGCATCCAGCCGGCGCGCGGCTACAACATCGATCCCGCCGCCACATATCACTCGCCCGATCTGGTGCCGCCTCACGGTTATCTCGCGTTCTATGCCTGGCTGAGGCGGGAGTTCGGCGCCCATGCCATCGTGCATATGGGCAAGCATGGCAATCTGGAATGGCTGCCGGGCAAGGCGCTGGCGCTGTCGGCGGATTGCGCGCCGGAGGCGGCGCTCGGGCCGCTGCCCCATCTCTATCCCTTCATCGTCAATGACCCCGGCGAAGGCAGCCAGGCAAAGCGCCGCGCCGCCGCGGTCATCATCGATCACCTGACGCCGCCGCTGACCCGCGCCGAGAGCTATGGCCCCTTGCGCGATCTGGAACAGCTCGTCGACGAATATTACGAAGCGGCGGGTCTAGATCCGCGGCGCTGCAAGACGCTGCGCGATCGCATTCTGGAATTGGCGGCGTCAATAGGCCTCGACAAGGATTGCGGCGTGGTGCGGGACGACAGCGCCGACGCAGCGCTGGGCAAGCTGGACAATCATCTCTGCGAGCTGAAGGAACTGCAGATCCGCGACGGTCTGCATGTGTTCGGCGTGTCGCCCGAGGGTGATCAGCTCACCGATCTATTGGTGGCGCTGACCCGCGTGCCGCGGCGTCAGGGCGAGGGCGCCGACGCATCGCTGATCCGCGCGCTGGCGAAGGATCTCGAACTCGATTTCGATCCGCTGACGGCGGAGATGGCTGCGGTGTGGACGGGGGCGAGGCCGAAGGCGCTGATGCTCGGCGGGAACGAGCAAAGTCCCCTCACCCCGCAACATCCGCTGAACGCGGATGTTGCATCCCTCTCCCCCTCCGGGGGCGAGGGGTCTGTTAAGGGGAATCCGAGTTCCAGTCCCCTCGCCCCTGCGGAGCGGGGGAGAGGGTCAGGGTGAGGGGGCGGTGCAGAACTCGCTCGGTGTATGGCGAACGCATGGAGATGCCGTAGAACGCCTGGAACTACTGGCCCGTTCTCTCGTCGCCGGCGAAAAGCAAGCGCCGTTGGATTGGACCCGCACCCACGCCGTCCTCGCTTATATCAATGCGACGCTCCACCCCGCCGTCACCGCCTGCGGCGCGAGCGAGATCGCCGGCCTGCTGCGCGGGCTCGACGGCCGCTTCGTCGCGCCCGGTCCCTCCGGCGCGCCCACCCGCGGACGGCCGGAAGTGCTGCCCACCGGCCGCAACTTCTACTCCGTCGATACGCGCGCAGTGCCGACACCGGTGGCCTGGAGTCTCGGCTGGAAATCCGCCTGCCTGCTATTGGACCGCTACCGGCAGGAGCATGGCGCCTGGCCGAAATCCCTGGCGCTCTCCGCCTGGGGCACGGCCAACATGCGCACCGGCGGCGACGATATCGCGCAGGCGCTGGCGCTGATGGGCGTGCGGCCGACCTGGGACCAGGGCTCGGGCCGCGTCGCCGGCTTCGAGATCATGCCGCTGTCGATCCTCGACCGGCCGCGCGTCGACGTGACGCTGCGGGTGTCCGGATTCTTCCGCGATGCGTTTCCGGCACAGATCGATCTGATCGACAGCGCGGCGCGCGCCGTCGCCGCGCTGGATGAGCCGGAAGCGCTGAACCCTCTGGCCGCCCGCGTGCAGAAGGATGCGCAGGCGATGATCGCCTCCGGCCTGCCGCAGGAGCTGGCGCAGCGCCGCGCCGGCTTCCGCGTCTTCGGCTCCAAGCCCGGCGCCTATGGCGCGGGGCTACAGGCACTGATCGACGAGCGCGGCTG
Source organism: uncultured Alphaproteobacteria bacterium (assembly GCA_963810485.1). Lineage (GTDB taxonomy): Bacteria > Pseudomonadota > Alphaproteobacteria > Dongiales > Dongiaceae > DATKFM01. The sequence continues at coordinate 275,063 of CAWENQ010000004.1, read as the reverse complement.
GGAAACTTCGGCCGATCTGGCGCGCGCCTATGTGGCCTGGGGCGGCTATGCCTATGGCAGCGGCATCGCAGGGCGTCGCCGAGCATCGCCTGTTCGAGACGCGCCTCGGCGCCGTCGACGGCGTGCTGCACAACCAGGACAACCGCGAGCATGACCTGCTGGACAGCGACGACTACTACCAATTCGAAGGCGGCCTCGCGGCGGCGGTGAAGGAAATCTCCGGCCGCAAGCCCGTGGTCTATCACAACGATCACTCGCGCCCGGAATCGCCGCGCATCCGCCGCCTCGAGGAGGAGATCGCCCGCATCGTCCGCGCCCGCGTGGTCAATCCGAAATGGATCAAGGGCGTGATGCGCCACGGCTACAAGGGCGTGTTCGAGATGGCGGCGACGGTCGACTACATGTTCGCCTTTGCCGCCACCGCCGACTGCGTCGCCGACCATCATTTCGACGCGGTGTTCGACGCCTATATCGGCGACGATCAAGTGCGGGACTTCATGCTGGCGAACAATCCGGCCGCGGCGCGAGAGATGGCGGAAAAGCTGCTGGAGGCGCAGGACCGCGGATTGTGGCGGCCCCGGGCCAACGCGGCCCATCTGCGGCTGCGGGAACTGGCGGCGGGAGTGGCGGCATGACCGCGGCAACTTTTTCTTTCGGGGCATGGCATCGGCGCCAGAGCGCGCCGGCAAACGGGAGCATGAGCCACTCGCAAGGGGATCGCTTCATGTTCCGGAAATGGTTAATGGCTACCGCGGCGGTACTGTTCATCGGCGGCGGGATCGCGGCGGCAACGAACAATTACTGGCTGCGCAGTTATGTTCAGTCGGCACTTTTCGGTGACCTGGCATATCGGGAAACGCCAGGTCTCTGTTGCCGGAGGAGAAGCTGAACGGTACCGCACAATCGCAAGTTCCTGTTTCGCAGCAGCAGGTGCCAGCAGATGCAGGTGCCGGCAAAGTCCGACCAGCCAGCGATTGTCAGCGCAGCGCCGCCGATGCCGACCGCGCCTGCGAACGAGACCGATGTAGTATCGCGTAGTTACAATATGGACGCCAGTTCGAGTGAATTTCGGCTGCAGGCGGCCGGTGGCCTGGCCGAGCCGGAAGCGATATATCTCAGAAGCGTGTCGGACGGCTACGCGCAGTGGCAAGCACCCAGCGTTGCCGGCGAGAACTACCAGGACTTCAAGACCAACCCGGTGAAGCTCACGGCGGAAGAGCCGGTCTCCACCTTCTCCATCGATGTGGACACCGCCTCCTATGCCAATGTGCGGCGGTTCCTGACCCAGGGCATCCTGCCGCCTGTCGATGCGGTGCGCACGGAAGAGCTGATCAACTATTTCGACTACAGCTACGCGCTGCCGGAGAGCAAGGCAGAGCCGTTCCGCGCCGATGTGGCGCTGTTCAACTCGCCCTGGGACAGCGGCAGCCAGATCCTGCGCGTGGGCATCCAGGGCTATGACATCCCCGCGGCGACGCGGCCGCCGGCCAATCTGGTGTTCCTGGTGGATACATCGGGCTCGATGCAGGATGCGGACAAGCTGCCGCTGGTGAAGCAGTCGCTGCGCCTGCTGGTGGATCAGATGGGACCGCAGGACAGCATCGCCATCGTCGCCTATGCGGGCGACGCCGGTGTGGTGCTGGAGCCGACGAAGGGCTCCGATCACCGGAAGATCGAGGCGGCGATCGACAATTTCGTGGCCGGTGGCAGCACCGCCGGCGGCGAGGGCATCCGCCAGGCCTATGCGCTGGCGGAGTCGGTATTCCAGAAAGAGGCGCTGAACCGCGTGATCCTGGCCACCGACGGCGATTTCAACGTCGGCATCACCGATCCCGACCAGCTCGAGGATTTCGTCGCCCGCAAGCGCGAGAGCGGCGTCTATCTCTCGGTGCTCGGCTATGGCGCCGGCAATCTCAACGACCTGATGATGCAGAAGCTGGCCCAGGCCGGTAACGGCAATGCGTCCTACATCGACTCCCTGATGGAGGCGCGCAAGGTGCTGGTGGAGGAAATGGGCTCGACGCTCTTCACCATCGCCGACGACGTGAAGATCCAGATCGAGTTCAATCCGCAGCAGGTCGCGGAGTACCGGCTCATCGGTTACGAGACGCGGCTGCTGGCGCGGGAGGATTTCAACAACGACAAGGTTGATGCGGGCGAAGTGGGCAGCGGCAGCTCGGTCACGGCGCTGTATGAGATCACGCCGCCGAGCAGCGCCTCGCGGCTGGTGGACGATCTGCGCTACGGTCAATCAAGCCGCGGTGCCGTCGGAGGGTTCCGGCGAGGTCGGCTTTGTGCGCATCCGCTACAAGCTGCCGGGCGCTGCCGAGAGCACGCTGATCGAGCAGCCGGTGATGGCGGCCGCGCGCACCGGTTTCGACGCGGCGCCCGCAGATGCACGCTTCGCCACCGCCGTGGCGGCGTTCGGCCAACTGCTGCGGCACGACCCGAATGTCGGCGCTTTCACCTATGCCGATGTGCACCGCATCGCCGCGGCGGCGCGGGGCGAGGATGAGTCCGGCTACCGCAGCGAGTTCCTGCGATTGGTGCAGGTCGCCCAATCGGTCCCGATCATGGAGAGCCTGAACTGACGACAGTCGTTCCCTTCACTGCCGAGCTGCGTTCCTCCCCGGCCGTTTCCGACGGCCGGGGAGACGCGCTTGCGCGTGCGCCCGGCGCAGCGGTGGATTGGCGCGCGCAGAATTGGGAGGACCTGATCCCCCGGCTGCTCCTGCTCGCGATCTCCCGCCTGCGCCGCATGAGCTGGCACGGCGAGCGCCGGGGCGCGCCACCAGGCGCGGCCGAGGCCGAGGATTTCGTCAATGACGCGGTGTCCAAGACCATCGCCGGGGTGCGCATCTGGAATCCGGCCGCCTGTTCCCTGTTCCAGCATCTGGCCGGCGTGGTCGTCAGCGACATTTCTCATGCCGCGCAATCGGCGGAGAACCGCATCACCCTGCGGGATAGCCCGTCGCCGGCGGCCGGGGCGAGCTTGACGGCCACGGTGGCTGATGGCGCCCCGGATCCGGAATCGGTGATCGCCTGGCGGTCGGAGCAGCGGCGCCTGCTGGATCATCTGGAGGCGCTCGATGTCGATCTCCGCCGCATGGCCGAGCTGATGCTGGTCGGCGATATGCAGGAAACCGCGGATCTGAGCCGCGCCCTCGCCATCCCGGCGGCCGAAGTCGCCAACCGCCGCAAGCGCCTGAAGCGGGCGGTGCAGGCATACCTGTCGGAGGGCGGATCATGAGCGGCGCCCGCGCAGACAATGCCGCCCGCGATCTGCTGGCGCGCCTGATCGATGAGATGGAGTTGGAATCCGCGCCGCTGGATGAAGTGCGGGCCGATCTGGCGGTGCTGGGCATCGATCCGGAGCGCGCCGTTCGCTTCGGCCGGCGGCTGGCGGAAGAAACGGGGTCGCCTGCTGCCGATCTACTGGCAAAGTCGCTCGCCGCCGAAGATGATGAGTGCGAACTCGCGGCATTGGAGAAAGCCGATATCGGCGCCGTGCGCACCGAACTGACGGGTGCGGCACCATTAGCCGCTGCCAATGCGCAGCGGCTGGCAAGCAGGATTGCGCAGAGCGCACCGCAACGCCGCGGTTCGCCGCGCCTGTGGTACGGCATCGGCGGCGCGATTACCGCTGTTGCAGCATCGATCCTGATCGTTGTGAACTTGTCGAACTATGTCGAACCCCAGCAAATGGCATTTGCGCCGGAAAGCGAGCTCAGATCGACGACGTCCGGCGCACTCGAACAGCCGGATGCATCAAGCAAGGTCGCTGCGCCGGCATCGTCCGCGCCGGTCGCCGGAGCAGCGGACACGGATGCCCTGCCGTTGTCGAATGCCCCTGAGCTATCCGAGGGTGCAGCCGCTCGTTTCGAAGGGCAGCATGGCGCGGATGAGGGAACGGCAGCGGCTGAAAGAACGAGAAGTGAAGCGCTGGAAATTGACCTATTCAACGCCGGTAGCGCAACAGATGAGGCGGGGTCTTTCCGGGCGCCTCCGCCCATCGGGGAAAGCGAGTTTGCCGATCTCACCGTTTCGGCGGCGCTGATTCTGCAGCCGGAGTTCGCGCCGGAACCTTTGCGGCAGTCGGATCTGCGCGAAGGAAACCTGACCTCGCGGTTGCCGGAGGTCGCCAAATTGCCCGTGAAGGAATACATCATCGCGCTGGTCACCTTAGAGCGAGCCGACGGGACGACAATGGACGCTATGCTCTTCCGCGTGCTCGTTGATCAACTGCAGGCTTTGCGAGAACCCAACGCCGCCGCTCCATTGGAGGAAAACGAGCCGTCGGCGTTGATAGAACCCATTGGCGCCGAGCCGACCCTGCGTCAGCTGCTCGGCGAGCAGGGCGGAGATTTTCGGCTACTCAAACTGAACCCACCCGCGGCCCCCGGCCAGGAATGAGATCGCGCAATGACTGCTGAACAAACTCCCGCCACCGAAGACCGCAACCAGCGTGCCGACGAAAAAGCCGCGAAGCGCAAGGCGGCGCGGGCCAAGATCATGGCGACCAAGACAATCGAGAAGGGCCTGCTGATCGTCCATACCGGCAAGGGCAAGGGGAAATCGACCGCGGCCTTCGGCATGGTGATGCGCTGCCTAGGCCACGGGCTCAAGGTCGGTATCGTGCAGTATGTGAAGGGCGGCTGGGAGACCGGCGAACGCACGCTGCTGGCGGAATATCCGGACCTGATCACCTTCCGCACCATGGGCGGCGGCTTCACCTGGGAGACCCAGGACCGGGGCGCCGATGTGGCGGCGGCCCGCGCCGCCTGGGAGGAGGCCAAGGCGCTGATGGCCGACCCGGAGATTCACCTGCTGCTGCTGGACGAGCTGAACATCGTGCTGCGCTATGACTATCTGCCCATCGACGAGGTGGTGGAGACATTGAAGGCGCGGCGGCCGGATCTCCATGTCGTGGTCACCGGCCGCAATGCCAAGCCGGAACTGATCGAGGCCGCCGATCTGGTCACGGAGATGACCATGGTGAAGCATCCCTTCCGCTCCGGCGTGAAGGCGCAGATGGGGATCGAGTTCTGACCATGGCCGCCGCCGCCATCATGTTCCAGGGCACGGGTTCGGACGTCGGCAAGTCGCTGATCGTCGCCGGCCTGGCGCGCGCCTTCACGCGGCGGCAGCTGCGCGTGCGGCCGTTCAAGCCGCAGAACATGTCGAACAACGCGGCGGTGACGGCAGACGGCGGCGAGATCGGCCGCGCCCAGGCGCTGCAGGCCCGGGCCTGCGGCGTGGCGCCGAGCGTGCATATGAACCCGGTGCTGCTGAAGCCGCAGACGGATATCGGCGCGCAGGTGGTGGTGCAGGGCCGCATGCAAGGCACGGCCAAGGCGGCGGAATACCATGCGCTGAAGCCGACGCTCATGCCGAAGGTGTTGGAGAGTTATGAGCGGCTTGGCGCCGAAGCGGACCTGATCCTCATTGAAGGGGCGGGCAGCCCAGCGGAAATCAACCTCCGCGATGGCGACATCGCCAACATGGGCTTTGCCCGCGCGGCGCAGGTGCCGGTGGTGCTGATCGGCGACATCGACCGCGGCGGCGTGCTCGCAAGTCTCGTCGGCACGGTCGCGCTGCTGGAGCCCGAGGAACGTGCGCTGCTGAAAGGCTTCCTGGTCAACAAATTCCGCGGCGATCTCCGGCTGTTCGACGGTGGCCGCAAGATCATTGTCGAGCGCACCGGGCTTGCCGATCTCGGTGTGGTGCCCTGGTTCTCCGATGCCGTGCGCCTGCCCGCAGAAGACGCGATGGCCCTAACTTCTCCCTCCAGCCTTGTGCGGGAGGGTAAGGGAGGGGGGACGTCGCAAAATGGGCGCGCGACTCAAATCAAGATCGCCGTCCCCCAGCTCTCCCGCATCGCCAATTTCGACGATCTCGATCCCTTGCGGGCCGAGCCCGATGTGATCGTCGAGATCGTGCCGCCCGGAAGGCCTCTACCCGGCGATGCCGATCTGGTCATCCTGCCGGGATCAAAATCCACTGTTGGCGATCTCGCCTTCCTGCGCGAGCAGGGCTGGGATATCGATCTCCAGGCCCATCACCGCCGCGGCGGTTTCGTGCTCGGACTTTGCGGCGGCTACCAGATGCTCGGCCGCAGCCTCGACGATCCCCAGGGCATCGAGGGGTCGGCCGGACACGTCGCCGGCCTTGCGCTGCTGGATATCGACACGGAGATGACCGGCGACAAGACCCTGGCCGAGGCCGCCGGCCGGCATGCAGCCAGCGGCACCACCGTGCGCGGCTATGAGATGCATATCGGCCGGAGCACCGGGCCGAGCCTGGCGCGGCCGTTCCTGTCGCTCAGGAACGGCAGCGGCGACAGGCCCGAGGGCGCGGTGTCGGCCGATGGCCGTGTGGCCGGCAGCTATCTGCACGGCCTCTTCGCCGCCGATGACTTCCGCCATGCCTATCTATCGTCGATCAGGACGCGGGCCGTGACGGGCGTTGCCTATGAATCAGAGGTCGAACGCACGCTCGACTCCCTGGCCGATCATCTTGCGGCCCATGTCGCCCTCGACCGCATCCTGGAGATCGCCCATGGCGCGCGGTAGGTCACAGAAGCGCAATCGCTGCGACGATGCCGAGCTGCAGCGCGCAGGCGGCGACGAAAAGCTGCAACCCCTGGCGGATGTCGGCAGCCGTCAGATCTGTGCGGCCGCCGGCGCCCATATAGGCGGCGCTGCTTTCCTCGACGCCATGATAGCGGCGCGGCCCGGCGATCGCGAAGCCGAGAGCGCCGGCCAGCGCCGCCTCTGGCCAGCCGGCATTGGGCGAGCGGTGCTTCGGCGCGTCGCGCCACATCGCCCGCCAGGCGCGTTGGCTGTCGGCGCCGCGCACGAACGCCGCGGTCACGACGATGACCATCCCGCAGAGGCGCGCCGGAATCAGATTCAGCAGATCGTCGAACCGCGCCGCCGCCCAGCCGAATGCCTGATGCCGGGGCGTGCGATGGCCGATCATGCTGTCGGCGGTATTGATCACCTTATATACGATCAGTCCCGGCAAGCCGAAGATCAGGCCCCAGAACAGCGGCGCCGTCACGGCGTCGGACAGATTCTCCGCCAGGGATTCCAGCGCCGCGCGGGACACGCCGGCTTCGTCCAGCTCCGCGGTATCGCGGCCGACGATCCTGGCGACGGCGGCGCGGCCGGCGGAGAGCCCGTCCTTGGCCAGCGCGTTGGCGACCGCGGCGACGTGATCGTAGAGACTGCGCTGCGCGATCAAGCTGCTGGCCAGTATCACTTCAATCGCCTGGCCGATGAGGCTTGGCCTCAAGATTTCATCCAAGCCCCGTCCAAGCATCCAGGCGCCGGCTGTCAGCACGATGACCGCGATGGTTCCATTGCGCTTGCGCCGGGCTTCCGGGTCCAGCGGATCGTTGAAACGCCTGTCCATCCAGCCGATCAGGCGGCCGATCAGCGCCACCGGATGAGGCACGGCGCGATACAGCCAGACCGGGTCGCCGAACGCGGCGTCCAGGAGAGCGGCCAGCAGCAATATCCAGGCGAAGTCGATCATGGGCGGCCAATCTGTGCGGCCCCGGCCTCGCCGCGTCAATGCAGAGTTGAAATTACCAGAACAGGGAAGGCGACAAGGGCATGAGCAAGATCGGCGTGATGGTGTGCGGCCATGGCAGCCGCGATGTCGAGGCGATCACCGAGTTCGGTGCAGTGGCCGCAGGCATCGCCAAGCGCCTGCCGGAATATCCTGTCGAAAGCGGTTTCCTGGAGTTCGCGCGGCCGATCATTCGCGACGGGCTGGAGAAGCTGCGCCACAAGGGCGTCGAGCATATCCTTGCCGTACCCGGCATGCTGTTTGCCGCCGGCCATGTGAAGAACGACGTGCCGTCGGTGCTCAATGAATACCGCGCCGAGTTTCCCAAGCTGAAAATCGAATATGGCCGCGATCTCGCCATCGATACGCGGCTGCTGCGCGCCGCCGGCGAGCGCATCGAACAGGCTGAGCGCGCCTCCAGCCGCCGCGTGCCGCGGGCCGAGACCATGCTGATGGTGGTCGGCCGCGGCACCTCCGATCCCGATGCCAACTCCAACATCACCAAGGTCGCGCGCATGCTCTGGGAAGGCATGGGCTTCGGCTGGGCCGAGGTCTGCTACAGCGGCGTCACCTTTCCTCTTGTTGGACCCGGCCTCGAACACGCAGTGAAGCTGGGCTACCGCCGCATCATCGTATTCCCCTATTTCCTGTTCACCGGCGTGCTGGTGAAACGCATTTACAGCATCACCGACGAGATGGCGGCCCAGCATCCGGAGATCGAGTTCTTGAAGGCGCAGTACCTGAACGATCACCCGCTGGTGCTCGACGCCTTCGCCGACCGGGTGCGCGAAATCCTCGGCGGCGAGAACAACATGAACTGCCAGATGTGCAAATACCGGGAGCAGGTCATCGGCTTCGAGGCCGAAGTCGGCCTGCCCCAGGCCGGCCACCACCATCATGTGCAGGGCATCGGCACCGATGGCGATCACGGCCATGATCATGACCACGACCACGGCCATGATCACGGCGACGGGCATCGTCACCATCATCATGGCGATCACGATCACAGCCATGACCACGATCACGATCACCAGCACGCACATGATCACGATCATCAGCACCATCACAGCAATGGCGCCAACGGCCACGACCAGGCGCACCATCATCCACCCCATCCCCATGCGGATCACCCGCATGGTCCCGGCAAGCGGAATCCGGAGCGGTTGAAGTAGGACGAGTTCTCAATGAGCGGCAACCGTCGACAACCCTCACCCTGGCCCTCTCCCTCAGTCGAGGGAGAGGGGACAGTTCCAGGGGCGTCCACCCAGCAAAGTCCCCTCGCCCCCTGCGAAGGGGGAGAGGGCAAGCAACCTCCGCTTAGCGGAGGTTGCGCGGGTGAGGGGGTTGGCTCGGTGCCTGACAGATATAGGTATCTTTGCGACCCCGCCGCCATCTACCGCGAGTCCTTCGCCACCATCCGGCGCGAGGCGCGGCTTGATCGCCTGCCATCAGACATCGCCGACATCGCCGTGCGTCTGATCCATGCCTGCGGCATGATCGACATCGTCGACGATCTTGCCTGCATCGACGACGCCGCTTTCGCCGCGCGCACCGCGTTGGCAAGGGGCGCACCGGTGTTCTGCGACAGCGCCATGGTCGCCGCCGGCATCATGCGCGACAGGATGCCGGCCAAGAACGAGGTGATCTGCACTCTCGCCGATCCCCGCGTGTCCGCGCTGGCGAAAGAGCAGGCGACGACGCGGTCGGCTGCCGCTGTGGATCTCTGGCGCGATCGCCTTACTGGCGCCATCGTTGCCATCGGGAACGCGCCAACGGCGCTGTTCCATCTGCTGGAGCTGCTGGCCGATGGCGCACCACGCCCGGCGGCAATCCTGGCTTTCCCTGTCGGTTTCGTCGGCGCGGCGGAGTCCAAGGACGCGCTGATAGCCAACAGTCACGGCGTACCGTATCTCACCCTGCGGGGCCGGCGCGGCGGTAGTGCGCTCGCGGCCGCTGCCGTGAACGCGCTGATCCTCGGCCGCGACGGAGAAGCCGCGTGAATCCCTGGCTTTCCATAATCGGCGTCGGCGAGGAGGGGCTCGACAGCCTGTCGCCGGTCACGCGCCGCATCATCGATGGCGCGGAAATCCTCGTCGGCGGCGAACGTCATCTTGCCATGGTGCCGAACGGCCGCGCGCAGCGGCTCACTTGGGCCTCGCCGCTGTCCCAGACCGTCGAGGAGATCAAGCGCCGGCGCGGCCGCAATGTGGTGGTGCTCGCGACCGGCGATCCCATGTGGTTCGGCATCGGCGTCACGCTGGCGCGCCATGTGCCGGCCGAGGAAATGTTGATCATCCCCGGCATCTCCGCCTTCACCTTGGCCGCGAGCCGCCTCTGCTGGCCGCTCGCCGATGTGGAATGCCTGACACTCCACGGCCGCGCCCTGGCGCTGATGCGGCCAGCGCTTGCGCCCGGGGCGAAGCTGCTGCTGCTGGCCAATGACGGTGCGACGCCGATGGCCGTGGCGAGGCTGCTGGTCAAGTTGGGTTATGGTCCGAGCCGCGTTATCGTCCTCGAGCATATGGGCTCGCCGCAGGAGCGGCAGATTGCCGGCTTCGCCCGGGACTGGGCCACGGAGAAGGTCGAGGATTTCAACACCATTGCCGTCGAATGCAACGCCGGCCCCCATGCCGTGGCGCATTCGCGCCTCGCCGGGCTGCCGGACGATGCATTCGATCACGATGGCCAGCTCACCAAGCAGGAAGTGCGCGCGGCGACGCTGGCGGCTCTGGCGCCGCTCCCTGGTCAATTGCTGTGGGATGTGGGTGCGGGCTGCGGTTCCATCTCCATCGAATGGCTGCGCGCCAACAGGCGCATGCGCGCGATTGCGATCGAACGCAACTCCGGACGCCGCGAGATGATCGACCGGAATTGCATCACGCTCGGGACGCCTGCGTTGAAGGTCGTCGATGGCGAGGCGCCGGCCGCGCTCGCCGGCCTTCCCGCGCCCGACGCGATCTTCATCGGCGGCGGGCTGAGTACCGCCGGCCTCGCCGAGGCCTGCTGGGAGCCGCTGAAACCGGGCGGACGCCTGGTCGCCAACGCCGTGACCGTGGAGGGCGAGGCGGCGCTGTTCGCGGCGCGCGCCCGCTGGGGCGGCGATCTCAAGCGCATCGCCATCAGCCGCGCCGATGTCATCGGCCCGCATCTCGGCTGGCGGCCGCTGATGCCGGTGACGCAGTATGCCGCTACCAAGCCGCGGAGCCATTCATGAGCGCGGCGCAAGTCTACGGCCTGGGCGTCGGACCCGGCGATCCGGAGCTGCTGACGCTGAAGGCATTGCGGCTGCTGCGCGCAACGCCCGTCATCGCCTATCCGGCGCCGGACAGCGGCGACAGCTTTGCCCGCAGCATCGTGGCGCCCCATCTCCCGGGCGGGCAGAAGGAGATCGCCATCCGCATGCCGCTTGGCGATGGTAGCTTCCCGAAGGCGGATATCTATGACCGGGCGGCGCGCGAGATCCTCGCGGAGGTGGGCGTCGGCCGTGACGTCGCGGTGCTCTGCGAGGGCGATCCCTTCTTCTACGGCTCCTTCATGTATCTGCATGCGCGGCTGGCGCGGGAGTGCGCGGTCACCGTCGTGCCCGGCGTTTCCTCGCTGATGGCCTGCGCCGCCATGGCGGGCGTGCCGCTCTCCGCGCGCAACGACTCCCTGATTGTGATCCCGGCGCCGCTGCCGGACGATGACCTCCGCGTGCGTCTTGCCACTTGCAGCGCCGCCGCCGTCATCAAGGTCGGCCGGCACCTGGCGCGGGTGCGGGCCGTGCTCGACAGCACGGGTCTGCTGCCGCGGTCCCTGCTGGTGGAACGGGCGACGCTGGCCGAGCAGCGCGTCCGGCGGCTAGCCGATGTGCGTGACGGCACGGCGCCCTATTTCTCGATGATCCTCGTGGCCGGCGAGGGTGTGCCATGACGGTGTTGATTGCCTTGAGCGCCGGCGGTGCGGCACTGGCCAAGCGGTTGCAGGCTGCATTGCCCGACGCGCGGATTCACGGGCTGCGCCGCCGTGTCGGCGCGGCGGATGTGCTGTTCGACGATACCGCCGAGCATTTGCGCAGTCTTTTCACGGCGAACGAGCCGATCATCGGCATCTGCGCCGCCGGCATCCTGATCCGCTGCCTGGCGCCGTTGTTGAACGATAAGCGCGCGGAACCGCCGGTCATCGCCATCGCCGAAGACGGCAGCGCCGTCGTGCCGCTGCTGGGAGGGCATCATGGCGGAAACGAACTGGCGCGGCGGATCGCCGATGCGCTCGGCGTCTCCGCGGCTGTGACGACGGCTGGCGATGTGGTGCATGGCGTTGCGCTGGATGATCCGCCTGATGGTTGGCGTGTGGGCAATCCGGCGGCGGCGAAGGCGGTGATGGCGGCGGTCTTGGCGGGGGCGTCGGTCGAGCTTGTTGTCGAAGCGGCGAAAGATGACTGCGAGTGGCTAAGTCCCCTCACCCTGACCCTCTCCCCCTTGCAGGGGGAGAAGGGACAACTCTTGAATGTCCCCTCTCCCCGCTTGCGGGGAGAGGGTCAGGGTGAGGGGGTTTCTGCTACGCAAAGAATCCTGGCCACTGATCGCGCGGCTGCCCCATCCGACAACACGCTTCATCTCCACCCCGCCTCCATCGCCGTCGGCGTCGGGTGCGAGCGTGGCGCTGATCCAGAGGAACTCCGTGAACTGGTGATGCGGTGCCTAGCCGACGCAGGCATTGCACCCCAGTCCGTCGCCGGCATCTTCTCCATCGCATTGAAAGCCGCCGAACCGGCCATTCATGATCTGGCTGAACAACTCGGCGCTCCCGCGCGCTTTTTCTCCGCCGATGCGCTTCTCGCCGAAACGCCGCGCCTTAGCGAAAAGTCCGAGATCGTGTTTCGCGAGACCGGCTGCTGGGGCGTGGCCGAGGGTGCGGCGCTGGCGGCATCCGGTGCCGATGCCACGCTGATCCTCAGCAAGAAACGTAGCGCGCGCGCCACCTGCGCCATCGCGCGCTCGCCCCGCATCATCCGCGCTGAAAGCGTCGGGCAGGCCCGGGGCCGATTGTTCATCGTCGGCATCGGCCCGGGCGATGCGGCCGCCCGCACGGCCGAAGCCGAAGACGCGATCCGCGCCTCGACCGATCTCGTTGGCTACCGGCTCTATCTCGATCTCTTGGGATCGCTCACGGGCGGCAAGGCGCGCCATGATTTCGATCTCGGCGCCGAGGAAGCGCGGGTTGCTCATGCGCTCGACCTCGCCGCGCAGGGCCGGGATGTCGCGCTGATCTCCTCCGGCGATGCCGGCATCTACGCCATGGGCAGCCTGGTGTTCGAACTGATCGACCGCGGCGCACGGCCCGATTGGGCGCGGGTGGAGATCTCCTGCGCCCCCGGCGTGTCGGCGATGCAGACGGCGGCCGCCCGGCTCGGCGCGCCGCTGGGCCACGACTTCTGCGCCATCTCGCTGTCCGATCTGCTCACGCCCTGGCCGGTGATCGAACAAAGGCTGCGCGCCGCCGCCGCCGGCGATTTCGTCGTCGCCTTCTATAATCCGGTGTCGCAGCGCCGCCGCACGCAGCTCGCCAGCGCGCGCAGCATCCTGCTGACCGCGCGCCCGCCGGACACGCCCGTCGCTATCGCCCGCAATCTCGGCCGCGACGGTGAACGTGTCACGATCACGACGCTGGCGGCGCTCGATCCCGACCAGGTCGACATGCTCTCGCTGGTGCTTGTCGGCAGCAGCACCACGCGCCGCGTATCGCGTCCCGACGGCGGCGAGTGGCTCTACACGCCGCGGGGATATGAAGCGAAGCAGGGCGCAGCGAAGCCACGCAAGGACGACGCCGCATGACCGTGCATTTCATCGGCGCGGGGCCGGGCGCTCCCGATCTCATCACCGTGCGCGGGCCGCGATCTGATCGCGCGCTGCCCGGTCATGCTCTATGCCGGCTCGCTGGTGCCGCCGGCCATCGTCGCGCTGGCGCCCCAGGAGGCGCTGGTGATCGACACCGCGCCGCTGAACCTCGAGGAGATCATCGCCCATATGGAAGCGGCGCAGGCGGAGGGCCAGGATGTCGCCCGCGTCCATTCCGGCGATCCCTCGCTTTATGGCGCCATCGCCGAACAGATGCGCCGGCTGGATCAACTGGGCATCGACTACGATGTGACCCCCGGCGTGCCGGCCTACGCGGCGGCGGCGGCCGTCTTGAAAACCGAACTCACGCTGCCCGAAGTGAGCCAGACCGTGATCCTCACGCGCACCGACGGCAAGGCCTCGCCGATGCCGAACCGCGAGGACCTGTCGACGCTCGGCGCCTCCGGCGCCACGCTGGCGATCCATCTTTCCGTGCGCAATGTGCGGGAGATCGTGCGGGAGCTGTCGCCGTATTACGGCGCCGATTGCCCGGCCGTCGTCGCCTATCGTGTCGGCTGGCCCGACCAGCTCATCCTGCGCGGCACGCTCGAGACCATCGGCGCAAAGATCCGCGAGGCGAAGATCACTCGCACCGCGCTGATTTTCGTCGGCCGGGTATTCGAGTTCCGGGAGTTCAGCGACAGCAAACTCTACGACGCCGCGCACCGGCATATCCTGCGGCCGGGCACAGCCGCGAAGAGGCGGCCGCCGGCAGCCTAAAGTTATCTATTTAGGCAATCCACGCTGCCGTGGGGCCATCGCGCATACTCTCCTTCATGATATTGATATCAATTTAGTAATTTCTGTGATGTGAGACAGGAAGGCTGGGAGGTTAACTAATAGGAAACTAGGGTATCTCATACTGTATGCCCGTCAGACGGCCAGGACCTCCGGAGCACTCCTAATGGACAATATGCACAGCCTTCACGGCGCCTACGATTCTGTGCTCGTGGGGCTGTCGATCCTAATCGCCGTCCTCGCCTCCTTCACCGCCCTCACCCTGGTGGGCCGGGTCAAGGAGTTGTCGGGCCGCGCCCGGACGGTTTGGCTGCTCGGCGCCGCAACGGCGCTCGGCGGCGGAATTCTGGTCGATGCATTTCGTGGCCATGCTGGCGTTCAGCCTGCATATGCCGATCCACTACAATGTGGAACTGACCGTCGTATCCCTGATTGCAGCGATTATCGTCGCCTCAATCGCGCTCTACACGGTGACGCGCTGGGCCGGCCATTTGAGCCTGGGCATCGCCGGCGTCTTCGCGGGCATCGGCGTGGCCATCATGCATTATATGGGCATGGCCGCGATGGAGATGAACGCGACCATCAGCTACGACCCGCTGCTGTTCGCCGCATCCATCGTCATCGCCATCGTCGCCGCCACCGCCGCGCTGTGGCTGGCGCTCAACCTGAATGCCACCTGGCATAAGGTCGCCGCCGCCTTCGTCATGGGTGCGGCGATCTGCGGCATGCACTACACCGGCATGGCCGCGACAATCTTCACGCCTGCCGAAGGTCCGCCGCTGGCTGCGTCTTCCATCTCCGCTTATGGGCTGGGAATGGGAATTGGCGGCATCAGCATCGCCATCTTCGCCCTGGGCATCATGGCGGCCATCGTCGACCGGCGTTTCACCGGCCATCTGCGCCGCGAGTTGGATGAGCGCGTAAGGGTGGAACTCGAGCTGCGCCGGGCCGTCGCTGCCTCGCAAGGCTCCATTGAGGCCGCACGCAAGGCCGAGCAGCGCCTCAGCGACGCGGTCGGCCATCTCACCGAAGGCTTCGCGCTTTATGACCGCGATGGCAAGATCACCCTCAGCAACGACCGCTTCAGGTCGCTCGGATGGGAGATCAACAAGTCAGGGTTCGACAGCCTGTCGGCCGGCAGCGGCGCCGAGCGCGTCGAACAGATGGCCGACGGCCGCTGGCTGCGCATCAGCGAGCACCGCACCAGCGAAGGCGGCATCGTCGGCACCTACACCGACATCACCGACCAGAAGCGCGCGGAGCTGGATCTCCGCCAGGCCCATGACGGACTGCAGACCGCCTCGGGCAAGCTCAGTTCGATCGTGCGCGAGGCCAGCGTCGGCGTCGAGGCCTTGAAGACGGCAACCGAACAGTTGGCGTCCGGCGCCGCCGATCTGTCGATGCGCACGGACACCCAGGTTTCCAGCCTGTCGGAGATGGCGGCGGCGATCCGCCAGCTCACCATCACCGTGCAGAACACGGCGGAGAATGCGCAGCAAGCCAATACGCTTGCCGAAGGTGCGCAGACCGCGGCCAGCGGCGGCGGCGAAATCGCCACGGCGGCCGTCAATGCCATGAAGCGCATCGAAGCCTCGTCTGGCCAGATCGCCAGCATCGTCGGCCTGATCGAGGAAATCGCGTTCCAGACCAATCTCCTGGCGCTGAACGCCGCCGTCGAAGCGGCCCGGGCCGGCGACGCCGGTCGCGGCTTTGCCGTGGTCGCGGCGGAAGTGCGGGCGCTGGCCCAGCGCGCCTCGTCGGCCTCCAAGGACATCAAATCGCTGATCGCCGAAAGCGATACGCAGGTGCGCCAGGGCGTGCAGCTGGTGAACAAGGCCGGCACCACCCTCGGCGATATCGTGGACGCGGTGAAACGCGTGGCCTCGATCGTCGGCGAGATCGCCAAGGCCAGCCGCGAACAGTCGTCCGGCGTGCAGCAGGTCGACGACTCGGTCACGCAGATGGAAGCGGTGACCCAGAAGAACGCGGCCCTGGTGGAACAAACCACGGCCACCCTCGCCGCCGTCGATCAGAAAGTGGCGGGACTGATGTCGGTCATCGACATGGCCGCCGCCGGGCCGGATCAGCGCAACCTGCGCGGCGCGCGGGCGGCTTAGGCTCTTCGCTATCGCGTAAGCTGGTCGAGACGCGATACGGCCGCGTCGATCGACAGCGCGACCTCGACGCCCTCTGCGGAAGCCGGCCGCCGGATCATGATGACGGGGATCTCCAGTTTCCGCGCCGCTTCGATCTTGCCATAAGTCGAGTCGCCGCCGCTTTCCTTGCTGATCAGCAGATCGATGTCATGGCGCTGCATCAGCGCCTCTTCATCCACGGCGCCGAAGGGACCGCGGCCACGGATCAATTCAGAATGGCGCAATGGAAGTGGCCCGTCCGGCGCCTCGACCAACCGCACCAGGAACCAGACCGGCTCGATATCCCGAAACGCGCCGAGGTCCTTGACGCCGGTGGTCAGGAATGCGCGCTTGCCGTGGTGGGGCGCGAGCTTCGCGGCATGATCGGCGCTGTCCGCCATGATCCAGTGGTCGCCGGCTTGCGGCTGCCAGAGCGGCCGCTCCAGGCGTAAGAGGGGCACGCCGCCGCTGCGGCTGGCCTCCACGGCATTGCCATGCATCCGCTCGGCGAAGGGATGCGTCGCATCGACGATCAAGTCGATCCGTTCACGCTTGAGATAGTCGCGCAGTCCGCCAGCGCCGCCGAAACCGCCAACGCGCACCTCGCCCGGCGGCAGATGCGGCGTCTGTGTGCGGCCGGCGAGGGAACTGATGGCGTGCAACCCGTCGCGCCCGTTGAGGCGCTGGGCGAGATCCACGGCTTCGCGCGTGCCGCCGAGGATCAGAATCCGTTTCATGGCACGCCCTTGGCAAATGGCGCACGACCGGCCGGCTTGCCCTCGCGGTCGAAGACGACGACTTCGATCTCCAGCGCGCCTTCGGCGATCTTCAGGGCTTCATCGCGGGCGCGGACGGCCACAGCATCGCCGAGCGGCAGCCCATCTTTCTGCGCCATGTCGAGAATCTCGTTCGCCGTATTCGCCTCGTGCGCCCGCGCGATCATCGCAGGTGCCGCCTGCAACGCCGCGAGCAGCTCCGCCAGCAATCCGCGATCCACCTGGCTGCGGCCGGAATGGAGATCGCCGAAACCGGCGGCCAGTTTCGACAGCTTGCCGAAGCCGCCGCCGATGGTGAGGCGCGGCAGCGGATGGCGGCGCAGATATTTCAGCATGCCGCCGGCGAAATCGCCCATGTCGATGAAGGCCACTTCCGGCAGCTCGTAGAGCCGCTGCACGCCGGCCTCCGATGTGGAGCCGGTGCAGGCGGCGATATGCGGCAAGTTACTGGCGCGCGCCACATCGATACCGCGGTGGATCGAGGCGATCCAGGCCGAGCAGGAGAAGGGATGCACGATTCCCGTGGTGCCGAGAATGGAGATGCCGCCAGTGATGCCGAGCCGCGGGTTCCAGGTGTGCTTGGCCATCTCCTCGCCGCCATCGACGGAGATGGTGATGTCGGCATCGCCGGTAACGCCATGCTGCACGGCGATCGCCTGCACCGCCTCAGTCATGAGACGCCGCGGCACCGGATTGATCGCCGGCTCGCCAACCGCGATGGGCAGGCCCGGCTTGGTGACCGTGCCGACGCCGCGGCCCGCGCGGAAGCGCACGCCGCTGCCCGCCGGTCCGCGCCGCAGCTCCGCCAGGATCAGCGCGCCATGGGTCACGTCGGGATCGTCGCCCGCGTCCTTGATGATGCCCGCGCTCGCCACGCCGTCGCGCAGCGCCTCGCGAGCCAGCGCAAAGCTCGGCGTTTCGCCCTTGGGCAGGGTGATAGTCACGGGATCGGGGAACTCGCCGGTCAAAAGCGCGGTATAGGCCGCGGCCGTGGCGGCGGTGGCGCAGGCGCCGGTGGTCCAGCCGCGGCGCAGGTCCTTTCGCTCGGCTTGGCTGGGGCGCTCGCTCATGGCGCTATTGTAGGGGTTGATGTCCTGAAATGGCTAGTCCGCGACGATGGCGTTGGGGAATCATGGCTGCCCCGATATATTGGCTAAGCACCGCATGCAAGAGGCCGCGTGAACCAGTCCTCGCTCCCGAATCTTCCTGCCCTCGAATCCGGCTGGGTCTGGCTGGTCGGCGCCGGGCCCGGCGATCCAGGGCTGTTGACGCTGTTGGCGGTGCGCGCCCTAGAGCAGGCGGATGTGGTGGTCTATGACGCTCTGGTCAGCGCCGACATTTTGAAGCTCGCGCCTTCAGGCACGCTGCTGGAGTATGCCGGCAAGCGTGGCGGCAAGCCGTCGCCAAAGCAGCCGGATATCTCCCGCCGGCTGATCCAGCTGGCGCGCGAGGGCAAGCGGGTGCTGCGGCTGAAAGGCGGCGATCCCTTCATCTTCGGCCGCGGCGGCGAGGAGGCCCTGGCGCTGGTGGAAGCGCGGGTGCCGTTCCGCATCGTGCCGGGCATCAGCGCGGGTGTCGGCGGTCTGGCCTATGCCGGCATTCCCATCACCCATCGCTCCGTCAACTCCGTAGTCACCTTCGTCACCGGCCATGACGCGACCGGCCTGGTGCCGGACTCCGTGGATTGGGCGGCCGTGGCCCGCGGTTCGCCAGTTATCGTTGTCTACATGGCGCTGAAGCACTTGGAGTTGATCGCGCAGCGGCTGCTGGACAATGGCCGATCGCCTTCCGAGCCCATGGCCATCGTCAGCCAGGCGACCCTGCCCAGCCAGGCGGTGCTGGAGACCACGCTCGGCGCTTGCGTCGCCGATGCCGCTGCCAGTGGGCTGGAGCCGCCGGCGTTGCTGGTGATCGGCGATGTGGTGCGGCTGCGCGCCGGGCTGGATTGGCTGGGCGCCCTGACCGGCCGCAGCCTGACCGCCGATCCTCTGGGCGATCGCGGCCAGACCGAGACCGGCTGATGGCCGCGCGGGGCGTCATCCTGGCCGCGCCCGCCTCCGGCAGCGGCAAGACCGTGCTGACTTTGGGCCTGCTCCGCGCCCTGTCGCGGCAATATCCACGTATTGGCGCCTTCAAGGTCGGCCCGGATTACATCGATCCGGCTTTTCACGCCGCCGCCACCGGCCGGCCTAGCTTCAACATCGACCTCTGGGCCATGCGGCCGGCGACGGTGGCGCAGATCCTGCGGCGCCTCGACGACGATTCCGACCTGATCGTCGGCGAGGGCGTCATGGGGCTGTTCGACGGCGCCGCCGACAACTCCGGCTCGACGGCCGATGTGGCGGCGCTGACCGGATTGCCGGTGGTGCTGGTGGTGGATGTGCGCGGCCAGGCGGCGTCGGTCGCCGCCTTGCTGCGGGGATTCATGGGCCATCGTGCCGATGTGCCGATTTCAGGCGTGATCTTCAACCGCGTCGGCGGGCCGGCCCATGAGGCCATGCTGCGCCAGGCCGTGACGCCGCTGGGGCTGCCAGTGCTAGGCGCCGTGCCGCGCGATGGGGCGCTGGTGCTGCCGGACCGGCATCTGGGCCTGGTGCAGGCAGCCGAGCATGAGCGGCTGGAGGAGTTCGTGGACCGTGCCGCCCAACGCGTGGAAGCGACGGTCGATCTCCCGCGTCTCGCAGATCTGGCCGGGCCGCTCCAGGTGGCCGATGCCGGCACGGGGCTGGCGACGCCGCCGCTCGGCCAGCGGATCACCATCGCCCGGGACACCGCGTTCTCCTTCGCCTATCCAGCAGTGCTGGAGGGATGGCAGCGGCAGGGCGCCGGTCTCAGCTTCTTCTCGCCGCTGGCCGATGAGCCGCCGGCTGAAGACGCGGACGCCGTGTATCTGCCGGGCGGCTATCCGGAGCTCCATGGCGACCGCCTCGCTGCCGCTTGCCGGTTCAAGGATGGCCTTCGCCGAGCCGCCACACGCGGGGCGGCGGTCTATGGCGAATGCGGCGGTTACATGGTGATGGGCGAATCGCTTGTGGATGCCGAGGGCCAGCGCCACCCCATGGCGGGTCTCTTGCCCGTGGCCACCAGTTTCGCCGAGCGCCGGCTCCATCTGGGATACCGTCAGGTCGCCTTGAAGCAGGACACGGCTATCGGCAGAGCAGGTCAGAAGTTCCGCGGCCATGAATTCCACTACGCCACCATCCTGCGGGAGGACGGCGAGCCTCTGTTCGGCGCCGCCAACGCGCGGGGCGAGTCCGTGGGGTCCATGGGCCTGCGCCGGGGCAGAGTCGCCGGCTCCTTCTGCCACCTGATCGACTCGGCCTGACGAGCCGCAGGTCGCTTCCCGGCGCTTTGCTGTCGGCTTGCATCTTGCCGAGTCCGAACGGTTCCGGCATGGTTTGCTGATTAGAACAGAGGAGTCGCTTCTGCCATGGAATCCCCCAACGAAACCAAGACGCTGAAGACTAGTGCCGCCGGCAGCCGGGCCGCTGTGGTGGTGCCCGCCGCGCTTGCCGCCGCGATCGGTCTTTTCGTCATCACGATGGTCGGGTTTGCCGGTTCCGATGTGCTGCACAACGCCGCTCACGATACCCGCCACGGCGCCGCGTTTCCCTGCCACTAATTTTCCATTCCAGCATATCGGGTAGGTCATGTCCGTCTTCCGCCAGATTCTGTTCACCGCTGTTGTCGCCGGTCTGATCGGCGGCGCCTTGTTGACGCTGCTGTGGAACGTCGGCCATGTTGGAGTTTCGTCGCTGATCCTGGAGGCGGAGACCTATGAAAACGCCGCCGCCGAAGCCCCGGCGGTGACGACCGACGCCGCGGCCGGGGAAACGGCCGCCGCACAGTCCCACGAGCATGAACATGGGGCCGAGGCCTGGGCGCCAGAAGATGGTACGGAGCGGTTGCTCTACACCCTTCTGAACAACACGCTGATGGCCGTGGGCTTCTCGCTGCTGCTGGGCGCCGGTTTCGCGGTGACCGGCGAGGCGACGCTGAAGCGCGGCTTGCTCTGGGGCCTGGCGGGTTTTGCGAGTTTCGTGCTGGCGCCATCGCTTGGCCTGCCGCCGGAAGTGCCGGGCACGGAAGCAGCACCGCTGGCCGACCGTCAGCTTTGGTGGTGGGCCACGGTGCTGGCCACCGGTGGCGGCATCGCGCTCATCGTCTATGGCCGCCGCATTCAGTACTACGTCATCGCCGTTGCGCTGATCGCGGCGCCGCACATCATCGGTGCGCCGCAGCCGGAGGCCCATGGCGGCCTGGCACCGGAATCGCTGGCCCACGAGTTCATCCTCGTGGTCATGGTGACGATGCTGTTGTTCTGGCTGGCGCTGGGCGCTGCGTCGGGCTTTTTCTACAAGCGCTTCTCGGCGGCTTGAATCGCAGCCGCTTTCGACCGCGGCTGCACCAGCATCACGCCGATGGCCATCATCGCGATGGCGCCCCAGACCCATAGGCTGAGCCGCTCGTCGAACAGCACGTAGCCGAAGATCACGCCGGCCAGGATGGTCGTCGCGCCGGTCTGCACCGCGAACACCGGGCCGGCGACGCGGATCAGCCAGAAGAACAGCAGGATCGCTGCGCAGTTGATCGCGCCGACCGCGACCAGCCCCAGGACGATTAGGTCATTGGGCGGCCAGGGCAACACCACCGTGCCGGTGGCGATGCCGATCGGCAGCAGCACGCCGCCGCCGCAGAGCATGGTGCCCGCCGCCATCATCAGCGTGTCGATATGCGACGGCGTGCGCTTCGCAATATAGACGCTTTGGATCGCATAGCAGGAGCAGGCGGCAAAACCGATCAACACCCAGCCCACCGCCCCCGGATTGGGCAGGCTGGCGTCCGGCAGCACGATCAGCAGCATGCCCAGGAGGCCGCAGACAATGCCGCCCACCCGCATCGCATCCACGCCCTCCATGCCGGCCGCCAGCGCGAAGCCATAGGTCATCACGGGAACGAGGGCGAAGAACAGGGTGACGATGCCGACCGGCAGATGCTCCGTCGCAAAGAAGATCGCGACCGCCGGAATGCTGACGCCGAGCACGCCATTGATCAGATAGAAGCGCAGATCCCTGAGCGCGATTGGCAGCCGGCGGCCGGTGACCAGGCAGATCGACAGCAGGAAGATGCCCGCGCCGAGGCCTTCATAGATCGCGACGCCCAGGGGATGCGCGCCGCGATCGATCACCGCCTTGGCGACGGTGTAGAGGCCGCCCCACGCCGCGCCGTCGATGATGACGATGGCGATGAGCAGCAGGCGCCAGAGGCTCACGGCCGGGTCTCCGGCCGCGGACGGCTACTGCGGCGCGTCAGGTTTGCAATGTCGATGGCCATGGCGGAAGGGGAACGATACCGGCTGCTAGCGCGGAATCAGTTCCGCGTCGCCAGTCTAAACAGCGCGTCGCGCTGCAGCAAGGACGCGGCCGAATTCAGGCCTCCGGATATCGTTTGGTGCAGGCGCGCTTGCCGTCCAGCTTGCCCCAGCGGGCGATTGGCGTGGTCGCCCAGGGTTCCGCGACGTTGAACCCGCGCTGCCACGCCTTGAGATACCAGGCGCGGGCCGTGTCCGGGTCGGCGGCCAGGCCTTCGCCGCGCCGATGCAGCGTGGCGATACCATACATACTACGTGCATCGCCGCGGTCGGCGCCCTTGCGAAACCAATCCATTGCCTGCCCATAATCCTGCTGCACGCCCCAGCCGCAACTGTAGAGCTTGCCGATGTTATAGGCCGCGGTGAAATTTCCCGCTGCGACCGACTTCAAGTACCAGTCCATCGCCGCCGGATAGTTGCGCTTCGAGCCTTTGCCGTCGCGGTTCATGTCACCGAGGGCGATCATCGCCGCCGCGTTGCCCTGCTGCGCCGATTTCGCGAACCACTGCCGGGCGATATCGTAGTCGCGCGCGATGCCGCTGCCGTTCCGGTAGGCTTCGCCGAAATAGTATTCGCCCCATTGATCGCCGGACTCCGCCGATTGGCGAAAAAGGGAATATGCCTTGAGAGCATTCTGCGGCACACCGATCCCGTCGCGGTAGAGCACGCCGAGCTTCTGTTGCGCCGTGGCATTGCCCTCCAGCGATGCCTGCTCATACCAGATCGAGGCGAGGTGAGGCGCCATCGGAACGGCCGGAGCGGCCGCACCTTCGGCGTAGATATCGCCGAGGCGGAGTGCGGCGGTCATGTTGCCGTTCTCGGCCGCACGGGTCAGCAATTTCATGCCCTGCGGCACGTCCTTGTGGCCGCCGCGCCCCTCCAGCAGCAGCAGGCCGGCGTGGTATTGCGCTTGACTGTCACCCTGCTCCGCGGCGAGGCGATACCAGTGCAACGCCTTTGCATCGTCCTTCGGCAGGCCGAGGCCTTCGCGATACATCTCGCCGAGATCGCTCTGCGCTTGTGGATTTCCGGCTCTGGCCGCTGCGGTGAGATATTTTGCCGCCCGCGCCCTGTCCTTCGCCACGCCCTTGCCGTCGAGAAAGATCCTGCCGACGATAGCCTGTGCTTCGACATTGCCGCGCTCGGCGACCGGCACGAGTTCGGTCAGTGCCGTTGTATAGTCGCCGGCCTGGTAGGCAGCGTTGCCTGCCGCCAGGTCTGCCTGCGCAGGCACGGAAAAAAGCGCGAGCGCGAGCAGCGCAGGGGCGGCGTAGGTGAGCAACAGGGGCTTGCGCGACATCACTGAGCTCCCGGAAATCCTTGAGGCCGGTGCTACAGCCGACACATCGCCGGACTGTGGGGAAGTGTGACGCCGAAAGGTCAATTGGTGGTTAACGGCCAGACGCGATCGTCAATGCGTCCGGGCGCGCGACGTTTCGGGGAGCGCCCGCAAGAACGTTGAGAATCACGGAATTTCTTCGGTTTCGCCGACAATCTTGAAGAGGGAAGGTTGGAAATCGAGCGCGCGTCAGAAGTTAACAGCGGATGCCAAACCCGGCCGCCGATGGTATGCAATCCGGACCGGAATGCCCCATCGATCCATCAGGAGGAGTCATGGACAAGATCAAGACGCTGTTCACCGCAACAGCCACCTCGACCGGCGGTCGCAATGGCCATGCCGAAGCCAGCGATCATTCGGTCGCGGTCAACCTGTCGGTCCCGAAGGAAATGGGCGGGCCGGGCAAGCCGAACACCACCACGCCGGAGCATCTGTTCGCCGCCGGCTATGCCGCCTGCTTCAACGGTGCGCTGGACTTCGTCGCGAAGCAGCAGAAGAAGGACACGACCAAGGCGATAGTCACCGCCGCCGTTTCCATTGGTCCGCGCGACCTCGGCGGCTTTGGCCTGGCCGTGAAAATGCGTGTCGAGGACAAGAGCCTGCCCCAGGCGGACCTCGCCGCGCTGGTGAAGAAGGCCCATGAGGGGATCTGCCCGTACTCGCACGCTACCCGGAACAATGTGGATGTGCAGATCGAGGTAGTCGGAGGATAGTCGGGCCTAGACGTCAAAACACGAAGTCGGCGCATTCGGTCTTTTCGATGAAGGCGCGGTTCTTTTCGAGGATCTGGTCCAGATCTTCGTCGGTGAACCAATTCGCCGTCCGCATGGACTGATAGCCAATCCGGCACTGGCCGAGCGCGAACTGGGCCAGGCCGATCTGCACCTTGGGCTCGGGATCGCGGAATGATTTTTCGGCGTAGGATTCGAAGTCAGTGATTGCGCGTTCGTAGTCCGCGCGGCGGAAATAGATGTAGGCGCGCTCCCGCAGCGCTTCCTTCACGCCTGCATCCGACGTAACCGCAACCTCGTATTTCACCAGCAGGAAGCCGCCATAGCGCGGCAGCGACAAAAGCCGTTCTGGAAAGTCCAGCTTCTTGGGCGCCCGTTCGATCGCATAGGTCAAGTCCGGCAAGGCTTCGTCGCTTCTGCCGGACTTTGCCAACATCATGCCACGGCCGGCACGGGCCAACCAGAAGTCCGGCTCCTCGCGCAAGACTGTTTCATAGTCAGCAAGCTCCTCGAAATATCTGCCGCCCTCGCGCCACGCGGCCGCCCGTATGCAGATGATCCATGATTTGTCCTGGGGCAGGAGCTGCAGAAGCTTCTGGTAGTCAGCCGCCGCCGCCGCGAAGTCCTTCTTTTTGACATAGGCATTGGCGCGCCAGATATAGATATCAGCCGTTCCCGGCGCTTCTGCTTCGGCCTTGGCGAAATCCGCAAGGGCGCCATCGGCATTATCGTGAAGCAAGCGCTGCTGCCCGCGCATGAGATGTGCCTCGGCCAGGGCGCTGCCGGTGAGCTGCCCGGATTCGATCGATTGGGTCAGGCTATTCTCAAAACTTACCTGTGGCGCCGACTGCTTTGGCGTACCGCAGCCGCTCAATACAGAGATCAGGCATAGCAGGCAAAAGAACCAGCGCATCGCAGCCACTCCAGGTTGAAGTCGAGGATGAGACAAACCCATAATTGCATCGGGATACGGGCATCGCAAACGGGTGAGGCCTAACCTGCTTCGAGGCGAGGCCGATGTTTGCGATGGCTGCACTGCCACTAGACCGCCGTTGGGGCGCAAGGACGCCGCTGCTGCGCGCAACTGAGGCCGCGGCGGTGCCGTCTGACTACGCGCGGGCGCCGGCGAAGGCCCAGAGTTTGCTGGCGGCGAAGGTCAGCAAAGGCACCAGCGCCACGACGATGAGGATTGCGCCGAGATAGCCGAGGCCGAAATGCCGGGTGGCCAGGAAGACGATCGCCTGGTTCAGGGCCAGGCCGGCCAGGGATGTGGCGAGGAAGCGGGGAAAATGCCGGCCGTGACGGCCATCGGCGCGGAATGTCCAGGCATGGTTGCCGGCATAGGAAACCAGCACGGCGATGCAGAACGCCAGGGCGTTCGCCGCCATCACGTCGATCCCCGCCTGTTCGATCAGCGTCAGCGCCACGGCGACATGCGTCAGGCTGGCGGCGATGCCGACCAGACCGAAGCGCAGGAACTGGCGCAGGGTGGCAGCGCTCATCTCAGGGCCGCTGGGCAATGGCGACGAGCGACAGGCCGAAGGGCAGCGCGGTGCGGCTCAGCGCGTGGCGCTCGGCGGCGAACACGCGCCGCAACGTTTCGTTGATCAAGGGCGGCGGCAGGCGGTCGTCATCGCCGCCGCCGTTGGTGGCCCGGTCCACCAGCCGCTTGGTCAGGACGAGCGGGAACAGCAGCATGTTGAAGAAGCTCAGGAAGCGCGGCTCCAGGCCGGCGCCGCCGAGCGCCTGCAGCAGCCGCGCCTTGTCATAGCGGCGCTTGTGATGGTGCAGATCGTCGTGGCGGCTCCACAGCGACGGATAGGCCGGCACGGTGACGAACAGATGGCCGCCCGGCCGCAGGCGTTGCCCCAGGGCGCGGAAGCTGCCGAGATCGTCGTCCACATGCTCGAGCACATCGAGAGCGGCGATCAGATCGAAACCATCGTAATCCGCCGGCAAGTCATGGGGCAAGAATCCGGGCCGGATATCGAGGCCCGATTTCGCCGCCGCCCGCGCGCGCGCGGACTCGTCGGGTTCGAACGCGCGGACGCGGCCGAATTGCCCGAGCATGGCGAGATTGCCGCCGGTGCCGCAGCCGGCCTCCAGGACATTCGCATTCGCCGACGGGGCGATCCGCCGGGCGATCAGTCCGGCGATCAGCTGGCGGCGCGCGGCGAACCACCAGTGGCTGTCTTCGACGTCCGCCATGCGGTTGTAGATTGCGGGGTCCATTTCTCCTGATCCGCTGATTTTTCACTCAAGTCTCTGAAATCCGATGCTGTCGCGGACGACATAGAGGGGCCGTCCCTTGACCTCGGTATAAACGCGCGCCAGGTACTCGCCGAAAATGCCGAGGGTGATCAGGTTGATCGCGCCCATCAGCAGCACGACGACCATGAGCGAGGCATAGCCGGGAACATCCACGCCGAGAACGATGGTGCGGAGCACGAGGAACAGCGCATAGAGCAAGTCGGCCGCGACGATGAAGGCGCCGACATAGGTCCAGAGCCGCAGCGGCATGGTGCTGAAGGCGATGATCCCGTCGAGGGCGAAGCTCCACAGGCGCAAGCCGGGAAATTTGGAACTGCCCGCCGAACGCTTTTCCCGGATCATCGGCACCGAAGTTTGCCGGAACCCGACCCAGGCATACATGCCCTTCATGAAACGGTTGCGCTCCGGCAGCAGCTTCAGCGCGTCGACCACATTGCGGTCCAGCAGGCGGAAGTCGCCGGCATTGGGCGGGATCTCCGTATCGGCGATGCGATTGAACACCCGATAGAAGGCGTTGGCGGTGATCCGCTTGGCGAACCCGTCGGACGTGCGATCGGCGCGCGTGGCAAAGACGGCGTCATAGCCTTCGAGCCACTTGGCATAGAGTTCCGGGATGGTCTCCGGCGGGTCCTGCAGGTCGACATCGACCGGGATCACGGCCGCACCCCGCGAAAAATCGAGGCCGGCGGACAGGGCGGCGTCCTTGCCGAAATTGCGCGACAGGCCGATGACCTTGATGGCGGCATTTTCGCGGCTGAGCTGCTGCAGCTTGGCAAAGGTGCCGTCGCGGCTGCCGTCATCGACGAAGATGATCTCGAAGGCGCCGCTGCCGCCGCGATGCTGCATCAGGTCGGTCAGGATGGGGAGCACGCGCGCCAGGAACAGGTCGATCGTGTCGACCTCGTTGAACACGGGCACCACGAGGGACAAGCCAACAGTCGCGGATGCCCGGGCTGCCGCGTTTTTAGTTTCAGACATGGTTAGCCTTTTCGCGAATGCGTCGTAACTATTCGGCAGAATTGCTAACCCTTCATTAACATTAGTCTATTTTTCGCACCCGGCCGGCCGGCGGGCTCCTGCGGCAAGACCGCGCGCCATGGGTTAATACTTGTTTCACCATGTTCCGCCACAACTGCCGATAGCGTCACTCGGGCACGGGCAATGGCAATCTCGGCATCGCATTCGGAGAAACCGGCGTGGTTCGACACCGCGGCCGGGTTAAGCCGGCTGAGCCGCCTGGCGGTCTTCATCGTCGCCATCGGCGCGCTGCTGTTCTTCTGCCCGATGCTGATCGATCCGGATTATTACTGGCACCTGGAAACGGGCCGCCTGATCGTGCAGAACCGGGCGCTGCCGGCCGCGGACACATTCTCCTTCATGTATGAAGGGCAGTATTGGGTGCTGCATGAATGGCTGTTCCAGCTTGTCCTGTATCTGGCCTATGCCGGGCTCGGCGATATCGGCGTCCGGCTTCTCTGCGCTGTAACCGGCGCTGCATTCTTCGGCATTCTGTTCACGACGAGCTGGCGGCTGAGCGGCCGGGCCGGCTTCGCGATCGCGCTGACGCTGGCGTCGCTGCTGCCGCTTTATCCGTTCATCGAACCGCGGCCGCAGATCGCCACCCTGCTGCTGTTCGTCCTATTCTTGCGCGCGCTGCTGTTCGCCAAATATCTCGATGACCGCCGCCTGATTCTCTGGCTGCCGCTGTTGATGGCGGCTTGGGTCAATCTGCATGGCGGTTACGCGGTGGGGCTGGCGGTCGTCTGGGCTTTCGCAGGCATGGAGTGGGCGCGCCGGCTGATGCGCGCGGAGACGACAATGTCAGTTGCGCAGCTCCGCGCCCTCGGCATCATCGCGGTGCTTTGCCTGCTGGCGAGCTTCCTCAATCCCGACGGACCGGCGCATCTGCTCTATCCCTTCCAGATCGTCAACATGGAGGCGACGAAGGCGCTGTCCGAATGGCAGCCGGCGACGCTCGAGACCCTCTACGGAAAGCTCTACTTCCTCTGCGCCGGCCTGTTCGCGCTGTGCCTGATCTACCGCCGGCAGCGGCCGGATCTGACGGAGATCGGCCTTTCCGGCCTGATGATCGCTGCCGGGTTCGCTTCCCTGCGGCATGTGCCCTTCGCGTTGCTGACGATGATCGTGCTGGCGTCATGGGCGGTCCGCGGCGGCCTGCTCCTGGCGAATCCGTTGGCACGCCTTGCCTTCAGATGGCGGCGGCCCGTGGCCGGCGATGCCGCACCGCTTGGCCGCACGGAAGCGCTGCTGAATTTCGGCGCCTGCGCGCTGATCGTCCTGGGTGCTGCGATCTACTATCCGTCGCTGGCGGCGAAACAGGACGTCATGCTGCGGAAGGCGATGCCGGTCGGCGCCGCCGATTTCATGCAGGCGCAGGGGATCGACGGGCGCATGTTCAACAGCCTGCATTTCGGCGGCTATCTGATCCATCGTTTCCAGGGCCGGCAGCTTGTCTTCATCGACGGGCGCACCGATCTCTACGGCGACCGACTGTTCCGCGAGCATCTTGATATCGAGCGCGGCCGCGATGGTTGGGACGGGCTGCTCGACAAATATGGGATCGATCTGATCCTGTGCCCGCCCGGAGCGCCGGTGCGGAAGCTTCTGCTCGACCGCGGCGACTTCGCGCTGGTCTATGAAGACCAGACCGCGGTCATCCTGGCGAAGCGCGAAGCGAAGTTTGAAGCGCTGATCCGGCAGTTCGGGCGCTGACGGCGCCGCTGCTGCCCGCTCCCAAGGCCGATGGCACTGTGCCGGATGATGGTGGGCGCGGCAGGGATTGAACCTGCGACCCCTCCCGTGTGAAGGGAGTGCTCTCCCGCTGAGCTACGCGCCCGTTTCGGCTTTCGGAATCGGCGGTCCCATCGGACCGAATCCCGGAAGACGATCCCATAATCATATATGGGGCCCTTCGGTGGTCGCGGTTTTCGAGACAACCGCCTTGTCCGGGGCGGCAGGGTCTTACGGCAGCGGACGGTCCACTGTCAACGAATGACCGTTGAGGCGACGCTTGAGACGGCGCAGGCCGTTCCGGAAATCTGCACTAGATCAATGGATTGATGAAGAGCGCCGGCGCCGTCGACGGCTCAGGGCCGCTGGCGTTGGCCACCGTGACAGCGCCCCTCCCTATTTCTGGACGGCGCAAGAGACGCCTCGGCTCACCCGCCGCCGTCGTCGAACTGTCACCTGCTCTGTGACTTTTATCACAGTCGGGAGCGTTAATTGGTCCGAACATGGTTCGGCAATTTGGGCCAGAAGAGTTTGAGTCCGGAACATCGAACCCGGACCTGTGTGACCCCCACGGCGGCTGCTCCCCCGGCAAAGGCCTTGGGTAAACGACCCTGGATTGTCCCGGTCAGGGCAGTCCCCCCAACGGACGACACGGATGCCCTCTATCCGTGCCCCAGGGTCGCCGGTCATGCGGGACAGGGAGCCTCGCCAGGCAAGCGCCGGATCTTCACTAACCCTTTGGCCTGAACTGGCATGGCGCGCGGTGCCGTCAATCCTGGCCCACCGGCACTATCTGCGCCACGATCGCGGTCAGCGCGGCGAAACTGTCGATCACATGATCGGCGCCCAGCTGGTCTACGGGAACGGTAGTATAGCCGTAGCTGACCGCGATCACCGGAACCCCAGCCGCCCGCGCCACCGCCACATCGTTGCCGCTGTCGCCGATCATGACCGCAGAGCCTGGCTGCGCGCTCATCAAATTCAGCGTTCCCAGCAAATGGCCCGGATTGGGCTTGCGCACCGGGAAGCTGTCGCCGCCGGCGACGGCGGCGAACAGATGTTCCAGCCCCAGCACATCCAGGATCTCCATGGTGGGGCCGTAGGGCTTGTTGGTGCAGATCGCCAGCCGGAAACCCGCGGCCGATAGCTCCACCAGGGTATCGACCACGCCGGGAAAAGGCCGGGTCATGGCATGGCGGCCTTCGTGGTAGTGATGGAGGAAGCGCTGCATCAGCTCCGCCAGGCGGCTGGGCTCCAACGGCTCGCCGGTGGTGGCGAATCCACGCTCCAGCATCTTTGCCGCGCCGTCGCCCACCATATGCCTGACATCCTCCAGCGGCACCGCGCGGCGGCCCTGCTCGGCCAGGACCGAATTCATACAGCGATGCAGGTCGGGCGCCGTGTCGAACAGCGTGCCGTCGAGATCGAAGACCAGGGCATTGCGGCGGGGCGGCATGGAGTTCCTAGATGAGGCTGGGGCGGCGGAAAGGCGAGGGCAAAGTGCCCGCCGGCCCGCGGAAAATCAACAAGACGCCGGAATCCCGCCACGGCCGCGCCATGGCCAAATCCACTCTTGGTAACATGCTGACGCTGTGGCACTTTGCCGCCGCTATCGGACAAATCATGTGATTCCTGCCATCAGATGAACGACAACCGCGCTGCCGCCATCGTCCTTGCCGCCGGCAAGGGTATCCGCATCAAGTCAGAGTTGCCGAAGGTGATGCATCGCATCGCCGGGCGGCCGATGATCGCGCACCTGCTGGCGAATCTGGCGCCGTTGGCTTGCGATCCCGTCGCGGTGGTGATCGCTCCTGGCATGGACAGCGTCGCCAAGGTCGTGGCGCCCCACAAGACCGTGATCCAAGCCGAGCAGCGCGGCACCGCCCATGCGACGCTCTGCGCCCGGCCGCTTCTCGGCGGCTTCACCGGCGATGTGCTGGTCCTGTTCGGCGATTGCCCGTTCATCACCACGGCGACGATCCGCCGGCTGCTGGAGCGGCGGCGTGCGGCCGACAGGCCGGCGGTGGCAGTGCTGGGCTTCCGGCCCGGCGATCCCGCGGAATATGGCCGGCTGATCACCAGCGGCGACGGCAAGCTCGAGGCGATCGTGGAGTATGTTGTGGCGACGCCGGCGCAGCGGGCGATCCGCCTGTGCAATTCCGGCGTCATGGCGATCGACGGGCGTCTGTTGTTCGCGCTGATCGACCGGATCGGCAACGACAATCCGAAGAAAGAATACTATCTCACCGACATCGTGGCCGTGGCGCGCGCCGATGGCGCCGCCTGCGCCGTCGTGGAGGCGCCGGCAGACGAGCTGCTGGGCATCAACAGCCGCGCCGAGCTGGCGGTGGCCGAAGCGGTGATGCAGGAGCGGCTGCGGCTGGCGGCGATGGCCGATGGCGCAACGCTGACCGATCCCGGCAGCGTGTTCCTGTCCTGGGATACCAAGCTGGGCCGCGACGTGGTGATCGAGCCCCATGTGGTGTTCGGCCCCGGCGTGACCGTCGGCGACGGCGTGGAGATCAAGGCGTTCTGCCATATCGAGGGGGCGAAGATCGAGAAGGGCGCGCGCATCGGCCCCTATGCCCGGCTGCGGCCGGGCAGCGCCATCGGCGAGAACGCCCATATCGGCAATTTCGTCGAGACCAAGAATGCGCGGGTCGGCAAGGGCGCCAAGGCCAACCATCTCACCTATCTGGGCGATGCCGCCATCGGCGCCGCCAGCAATATCGGCGCCGGCACCATCACCGCCAACTATGACGGCTTCGGCAAGTATCACACGGAGGTCGGCGCCGGCGTGTCGATCGGCTCCAACGTGGTGCTGCGGGCGCCGGTGAAAGTAGGCGACGGCGCCATCGTCGGCGCCGGCAGCGTCATCACCCGCGACGTCGCCGCCGATGCCCTGGCGGTGGCGCGCGGCGAGCAGACGGAGCGGCCCGGCTGGGCGGCGAAGTTCCGCGAGTACAAGAAAGGGCTGGCGGCGGCGCGGCCGAAATCCAACGGCAGGGCGAAGCCGCCTGTGACCGTGACGGTGCGCAAGGCCGATGGAACGGTGGTGAGCCGGCACCCGCAGAAGGCCGCTGCGCCGAAGGTGAGGCCTGTGGTTACGGTACAACCGCCGCAGCGCATGACACCGTCAAAACCGGCGAAGTCTGGCGCCGCCAGCGCAAAATCGAAGGCGAAACCGGCCGAGCGCAAGCCCGCCGCATCCGCCAAAAAGCCGCAATCGGCCGCCAAAAAGCGCAAGCGTTAGGCGAAGGGGGTTCTCATGTGCGGAATCATCGGCATCATCGGCAAGTCCGACGCAGCGCCCCTGCTGCTGGACGGGCTGAAGCGGCTGGAATACCGCGGCTATGATTCCGCCGGGATCGCCACGCTGGTGAACGGCCATATCGACCGCCGCCGCGCCGAGGGCAAATTGACCAATCTGGCGGCGCTTCTCGCCCGCCAGCCGCTGCCGGGCACAATCGGCATCGGCCATACGCGCTGGGCCACCCATGGCCGTCCCAACGAGGTCAATGCCCATCCCCATGCCACCGACCGCGTCGCCGTGGTCCACAACGGCATCATCGAGAATTTTTCCGAGCTGCGGCAGGAGCTGATCAAGTTCGGCCACAAGTTCGAGACGGAGACCGACAGCGAAGTCGTGCCCCATCTGCTGACGCGCTACCTTGAGGAACAGAAGACGCCGGAACAGGCGATGGCGCTGGCCATGGAGCGGCTGCACGGCGCCTTCTCGCTGGCGGTGATCTTCGCCGGCCGCCACGACCTGATGATCGGCGCGCGGCGCGGCAGCCCGCTGGCCATCGGCTATGGCGACGGCGAGATGTATCTGGGCACCGATGCCCTGGCGCTGGCGCCGTTGACCCAGCGTATCTGCTATCTGGAAGAGGATGACTGGACGGTGGTGTCGCCCACGGGCGCGCGCATCTTCAACAACGGCAAAGAAGTGCAGCGGGAGATTCGGCAGACGGCGCTGTCGGGCGCCCTAATCGGCAAGGGCAACTACCGTCACTTCATGATGAAAGAGATTGCCGAACAGCCGGCAGTGATCGGCGATACGCTGCACACTTTCATTAATCCCCTGGCGCGGCGCATCGAAATGCCGGATCTGTCGGTCGACTGGGCGAAAGTATCGCGGCTGACGTTGCTGGCCTGCGGCACGTCCTACTATGCCTGCATGGTGGCGAAATACTGGTTCGAGCAGGTGGCGCGGCTGCCGGTGGAAGTGGATATCGCTTCGGAGTTCCGCTACCGCGCCGCACCGATGCCCAAGGACGGCGTGACGCTGGTGGTGTCCCAGTCCGGCGAGACGATCGATACCCTGGCGGCGCTACGCTACGCCAAGAAGGAAGGACAGAAGATCCTTTCGATCGTCAACGCGCCCGAGAGCGCCATCGCCCGGGAATCCGACGCGGTGCTGCAGACGCTGGCGGGGCCGGAGATCGGTGTCGCCTCGACCAAGGCCTTCACCACGCAATTGACGGTGCTCGCCTGCCTGGCGATTGGGGCGGCGCGCGCGCGCGGCGCCATCGGCGACAACCGCGAGGCCGAGCTGGCGGCGGCGCTGATGGAAGTGCCGGCGCGGGCGGCGGAAATCCTCAACCACGACGACAAGCTGCGGGACATCGCGCAGAAGATCGCGGAGGCGCGGGACGTGCTGTTCATCGGCCGCGGCTCGTCCTATCCCATCGCGCTGGAAGGCGCCTTGAAGCTGAAGGAAATCTCCTACATCCATGCCGAGGGCTACGCCGCCGGCGAGATGAAGCATGGGCCGATCGCGCTGATCGACGAGAACGTGCCCGTGATCGTCGCCGCCCCCAGTGACGATGTATTCGAGAAGACGGCATCCAACCTGCAGGAAGCGGTCGCCCGCGGCGGCAAGGTGATCGTGCTGTCGGACGCCCAGGGGCTGAAACGCATCAATCTGAAGCCCTGGGCGGAGCTGGAGCTGCCCCATGTGGATCCCTTCGTGGCGCCGATCCTCTACGCCATCCCGGTCCAGCTGCTGGCCTATCACGCGGCGGTGGCCAAGGGCACCGACGTGGACCAGCCGCGCAATCTGGCCAAGAGCGTGACGGTGGAATAAGTTCCCTGCAGGAGGGGAGCCATGAAAGCACCGGTTAACGGTACGGAGATCGCGTACCGCCTGGACGGCCCGGAAAACGCGCCCGTCGTCGTCCTGTCCCATTCGCTGTCGACCACCATGGACATGTGGCGCGGCCAGGTGCCGATGCTGGCCGCCAAGTATCGCGTCCTGCGCTATGACATGCGCGGCCATGGCGAGAGCGCGGCGCCGCAAGGGCCTTACAATTTCGACATGCTGGCGAAAGATGTGGTCGGGCTGCTGGATCACCTGAAGATCGAGCGCGCGGCCTTCGTCGGCATTTCCATCGGCGGCATGATCGGCCAGGGGCTGGGCATCAATCACGGCGGCCGCCTCAGCGGCCTGGTGCTGGCCAACACCACCAGCGAACCACCGCCGAAGGAGATGTGGGACGAGCGCATCGCCCAGGTCGAGAAGGGCGGCATGGAGAGTCAGGTGCAGTCGACACTCGGCCGCTGGTTCACCGAACCCTTCCGCCGCGCCAACCCGGCCGTGATGGAATGGGTCGCCAACATGATCCGCAATACGCCGACGGCAGGGCTCATCGGCTGCGGCCGCGCGATCCAGGGTTTAGGATATGCCAGCCAACTTCGGAAGATTACCGCGCCGACCTTGGTTATCACTGCCGACCAGGACCTCGGCACCACGACGGCGATGGGAAAGGTGATCGCCGACCGCATCCCGCAGGCGTTGCTGCGAGTGATCAAGGGCGCATCGCACATTTCCGCCGTGGAGAAAGAGGCTGACTTCAACAACTTCCTGTCCATCCATCTGACGGCGATCCTCTCCAGCACATAGCTTCACATCCGCAAAGCGGCGCAGAAGATGTCGGAAAGCGGCACCTTCGATCTTGCGATAGACAGTTTCGGGAATGGTAGGCTGTTACTGTCATTCTACAGTCCGATGGAGCATCGTATCTCAAAACATGAGTTTTCAATGCGAGACAGACGATAAATGAGACATATCGGCTTTGGTTGGTCCGAAGCAGCTCCCCTTGTGGATCAACTTGCCGCGCCAATAGCGCGGGCGTCGATCGACACAGGAAAACATGGCCGGCCGATGGCGCTGACGTTATGGCGCCCAAATGGGCGTGGCTTGCGAATTCAATCAAAGATGCATGATCTGGGTCCGCGCACAGAGGTGGGGGTTTTGTACTTTAGGTCTGTCAATTCGGCAGATGCGGACGAAATAGACGTGCCGGTTACGTTCGACGCACCTCTAAAGGTCACCAAACTCATCATTGTTGAATCGGGTGTTACAGCCGAGTCCGGTGTGAACCTAGAATCGATTGATGGAAGGCAGATCATCATCACAGCGGGAGCATTGCCGTATTCTCTGGCTGTACGAGGGCTGGTCGAAACACCTCATGCATTTGAACCCGAGTATGCGCTGGAAACGTATACGGCTTTGAGACTTGCCTAGCTATCCGCGAGAAATCCCACGCTGGACTCCCCAACGCAGCGCGACTAGCCGTGCTTACCTGACTTCCAAACTGGAGGCATTGACGCCGCCCGCGGCGGCCGTGACACTGCCGGCCTGGATCGTTCTCGACCGGGCCGGCGATGAAATCAGCTTTCAGGGGCCGAAGCGTTTCTGCGCATGCTGCAGCGGCATGGCGTCACCCATGTCTTCGGCCTGTGTGGCGACACCAGCCTGCCGCTCTATGACGCGCTGGCGCGCCTCGATCACGGCATCACCCATATCCTGACGCGGGACGAGCGCTCGGCCGCCTACATGGCCGACGGCTATGCGCGGATCTCCGGCCGGGTCGGCGTATGCGAGGGACCAAGCGGCGGCGGCGCGACCTACATCCTGCCGGGAGTCGCCGAGGCCAATGAGTCCTCGGTGCCGCTGCTGGCGGTGACCACCGATGTATCGACGACGTCGCGCGGGCGGTTCACCTTGACCGAGCTCGATCAGGCAGCGCTGTTCCGGCCGGTGACCAAGTGGAACCGGGTGATCGACCGCGCCGCTGAGATTCCGCAAACCTTGCGCAGCGCCTTCACCCAGATGACCACCGGCCGCCCCGGCGCCGTGCATCTCGGCTTGCCGTTCGATGTGCAGAAGGATCCGGTGGACGAGGCGGATGTCTGGGCCGATGCGGTGCTGAGCCATTGTCCATCATCGCGCACCGCGCCCGATCCCGATGCAGTCGATGCTGCCGCCGAGCGGATTGCCAAGGCGAGGGCGCCGATCTTCATCTGCGGCGGTGGCGTGGTGATCTCGGGCGCGGAAGCCGAACTCGCGGCGCTGGCGGAACTGCTGGGCGCCGCCGTGGTCACCAGCATCAGCGGCCAGGGCAGCCTGCCGGAGACCCATCCGCTCTGCGCCGGCGTGGTCGGCAGCAATGGCGGCACCGCGCCGACGAGGGCGCTGGTGGATGCAGCCGACCTCGTCATCTTCGTCGGCTGCCGCGCCGGGTCGGTGACCACCGAGCGCTGGCGCCATCCGAAGGCGGGCACGCCGGTCGTCCACATCGATGTCGACGCGGCTGTCATGGGCGCCAACTATCGGGCCGAGGCGGCGCTGATCGGCGATGCGCGGTTGAGCCTGGCGGCTTTGCGCGAGGCGCTGCAGCGGCGCGGCAAGAAAGCAAACGGCGCCTGGGCCATCGAGCC
This sequence comes from uncultured Alphaproteobacteria bacterium, assembly GCA_963810485.1. Classification (GTDB taxonomy): domain Bacteria; phylum Pseudomonadota; class Alphaproteobacteria; order Dongiales; family Dongiaceae; genus DATKFM01. Next base: position 237,772 of record CAWENQ010000004.1, on the reverse strand, counting down.
GGTCGCCCACGCGAAACGGGAGAAGGCTGCATCATTCCGCGAGCTCGCGTTATCGGATGCCACGCCGATCCGGCCCGAACGGCTGGTGGCCGAGCTGCAGGCGGTGCTGCCTGACGATGCCATCGTCGTCGCCGATCCCGGCACGCCCTGTCCCTATCTCTCCGCCTACTACGAAATCCGCCGCACCGGCCGGCACCTGATCACCAACCGTGCCCATGGCGCGCTGGGCTATTCGCTGCCGGCCGTCATCGGCGCTTACTACGCGCGTCCGACAGCAAAGTGCGTCGCCGTCATGGGCGATGGCGCGTTCGGCTTCTCCGTCGGCGAGATGGAAACGCTGGTGCGGCTCAATCTGCCGATCACATTGATTGTCATTTCCAATAGCGGCTATGGCTGGATCAAGGCCGGGCAGCGCACGGGTTTCGGCGGCCGCTATCACCAGGTTGATTTCACCACATCGGATCACGGCAAGATCGCCGCCGCCTACGGCTTGACGAGCTGGCGCGTGACCGAGCCGGCTGAACTGCGGCGCGCGCTGCAAGCTGCGGTCGAGTCTGGCGGACCGACACTTGTCGATGTGGTGACCCAGCCTCTGCATGAGGCGCGCGCGCCGGTTTCTGAGTGGATCGCCTGATGGATGATGCGAAACCCCTGCCGCCGCTGGAGAATGGCATCGCCGCCTTTGTCGCGGCACTCCGCGAGGAAATGAAGGCCGCGCCGGCGCTGGTGACAGCGGAGGACCGGCGCGCCTGGTTCAACATCCGGGGCGAGAAATTCCGCCTGCCGGTGCCGGAGACTGTCCGTACCATCGATCACTTCGTCTGCGCGCCTGGCCGGGAGATTCCCATCCGACGCTATCGGCCGGTGGGCGCAGAGCATCCGCCGCTGATCGTGTATTTCCACGGCGGCGGCTGGGTCTGCGGCGGCATCGCGTCCCACGAGATGATCACCGCGCAAATGGCCCTGGAGACCGGCGCCGAAGTCATTGGCGTCCACTACCGCCGCCCGCCGGAAAATCCCTATCCGGCGGCGTTCGAGGATTGCCTCTATGTCGTGCAGTGGGCGATCGACAATCAGGCGCGGTGGGCCATCGACGGCGCGCGGGTTGCCGTCGCGGGCGACAGTGCCGGCGGCAATCTGGCGGCGGCGATCGCCATTGCGGCGCGGGATTCCGGCGGCCCCGAGCTTAGGGCACAAGGGTTGATCTATCCGGTCGTCGACGCGGACCCGGACCGGCCGAGCTACAAGGCCGGCTGCGATCCCTTCCTGCTGCGGGACAACATGATCTACTACCTCAACGCCTATCTGCAGGGCCGTCTCGATATTGGCGATCCCCGCGCCCTGCCGATGCGGGTGAAGACGACGGCGGGCCTGCCGCCGGCCTATGTTCTCGCCGCCGATCATGACGTGTTGCTGGACGAAGCGGTCGACTATGCGCAGCGACTGTCGGACGGCGGCGTGGCGACCGAACTGCGTGTGGTGCCCGGCGCCATGCACGGATTCCTGCGCGCCCGCGCCTATAGCGAGCTGGCGCGGCGCGAATTCAGCCTGATGTGCGACTGGCTTAGAGGCAGGCTGGGCTGATGACCGCGTCCGCCGCCCCCACTGTCTGGACATTGCCCGCGGAAACCTACACTTCGCCGGAAGTTTTCCAGCGAGAGCGCGCGGCGATCTTCGGCCGTGAATGGCTGCTCGTCGGTCATGAAAGCGAGATGCGGAATCCGGGCGACTATATCGCCACGGACGTCGCCGGGTGGCCGGTCTTCGTGATTCGATCCCGCGATGGCGCACTCAATGGATTTCACAATGTCTGCCGGCATCGAGCCGGCAACCTGGTGAATGACGGCACGGGCCATTGCGAGCAGCTGCGCTGCCGCTACCATGGCTGGCTCTATGATCACGATGGCCGCTTGCGGCGGCGGCCGGATTTTGCCGAGGTCGACGATGCGGCGGCCTCGGGCCTGGCGCTGTTCCCCGTCAATGCCGGAACATGGCGCGGATTCATCTTCGTCAATCTGGACGTTGACGCCGGCCCTCTGGAAGGGGGGCTGGGAGACTTGTCTGCCATAACGCGGGACCTGGCAATCGAACGTTACAAGTTTCACAGCCGCAGGGCCTATGACCTCGACTGCAATTGGAAGACCTACACCGACAATTATCTTGAGGGCTATCACATCCCCTATCTGCATCCGTCGCTGGCGGCCGATCTCGAGATGTCGCAATACCGGGTGGAGAACGGCGATCGCATCTGCGTGCATCGGTCGGCAGCGCGCGGCGGTGCGGTGTACCAGGGCCTGTTCATGTGGCGGTGGCCCAACAACACGATCGGAGTCTATGGCCAGGGCTTCAATATCTGCCGCATCCTGCCGCTAAATGAATCCCGTTTGCGGCTGGTCTTCGATTTCTTTTTCGATCCGGCGGCGGATTTGAGCGACGCAGAAAAGGACATCGCGGCGAAGGCGACTTGCGACGTCGTCGAGGAAGACTTTCCGATTTGCGCCATCGTGCAACGCAACTACGCGGCAGGGGTCTATCAATCCGGTCCGCTAAGTCCCAAGCACGAAGCCGGTCTTGCCTATTTTCACGACCTGGTGCGGCGGGCTGCTCTCGGTAACCAATGATGGCCCCGTCACGGCCTACTGCAGTTGCGGCCCGTTCTTTGCGCCGGCATCTGCCGACAGGCAGTCAGAGGCGCCCAGCGGCAGATGCTCGGAGTTTCCGCTGGTGATGTCCTCGGAGTAGGCGCCGACCGGTCCGTCGGGACCGTCGGGAGAAGAGACGAACTCGATTTGTCCGTCCTCCCGATAGAGGAACCAGCAATAATCCGCCTGAGCCGGATCCTCAGGATAGCGGTAGCAGACCAGGCCGTCGGCAACCCACCATTTGCCGGGATGGGTGCAGCCATCCCAATAGGCGGTGAGGCCGTTGGGCGCATGGTACTCGAGCCATTTGTTGCCGTCGGCGTAGATGCCGTGGATCGTCCGGTTGCGCAGCAGGTCTTCAAGCTCGGTATTGTCGACGACACGCTCACGGGCCGTTTCCCCGTCCTGGGCAGCGGCCGCAGCAGGACCAAGCCACGCGATGGCCAGAGCGAAGGCAAGGGCTCGCCGTAATGTCCGCTCGCGCGCTGAAGGCTGGGGCATTGGTTGGTCGCACATTGCCAAGGGGCAATCCTTCTTGATTTCGGCTGGCCTAACTATAGCGGAATCAAGGGCGAAACAGGGCGATTTCAATGGGCCGGGAATGGGCGGGAAATCAGGGTTACGCTCCGGTTACCGCGATTCTCCCTGCGACATCCCGTCCGGCCGCGGATTTGCCGGTGCGGCCGCCCGCGGTTATAATGGCGGCCAATCCCAGCATCCGACTTTTCAAAGCATTCAGCGAGGATAAGCGCCATGCAGCAAGCCGTTCGCAAGATGACCCCGCCGCCGATCAAGGACGTGAGCCTGTTCCGGCAGCAATGCTACATCAACGGCAAATGGGCCGATGCGGACTCCAAGCGCACCGTCGAGGTCACCAACCCGGCGAATGGCGAGGTACTGGGCACCGTTCCCTTCATGGGCGCGAACGAGACCCGCCGGGCGATCGAGGCGGCGAATGCGGCCTGGCCGGCCTGGCGCAAGAAGACCGCCAAGGAGCGGGCCACCATCCTGCGCAAATGGTTCAACCTGATGATGGAGAACCAGGACGATCTTGCGATCCTGATGACGGCCGAGCAGGGCAAGCCCCTGGCCGAGGCCAAGGGCGAGATCGCCTATGGCGCTTCCTTCGTCGAATGGTTTGCCGAAGAGGGCAAGCGCATCTACGGCGACACCATTCCCCAGCATCAGCCGGACAAGCGCATCGTCGTGATCAAGGAGCCGATCGGAGTTGTCGCGGCGATCACGCCCTGGAACTTCCCGAATGCCATGATCACCCGGAAATGCGCGCCGGCGCTGGCCGCGGGCTGCCCGGTCGTGATCAAGCCGGCGACCCAGACGCCGTTCTCGGCGACGGCGCTGGCGGAACTGGCTGATCGAGCCGGCTTCCCGCCGGGCGTGCTGAACATCATCACCGGCTCGGCCAAGGAGATCGGCGGCGAGATGACCTCGAGCCCGATCGTCCGCAAGCTGTCCTTCACCGGCTCCACCGAGATCGGCAAGCAGCTGATTCAGCAATGCGCCTCCACCGTGAAGAAGGTGTCGATGGAACTGGGCGGCAATGCGCCGTTCATCGTCTTCGACGACGCCGACATCGACGCGGCGGTCGAGGGCGCGATGATGTCCAAGTACCGCAACACCGGCCAGACCTGCGTCTGCGCCAACCGCATCCTGGTCCAGGACAAGGTCTATGACGCCTTTGCCGAGAAGCTGGTGAAGGCGGTCGCCAAGCTGAAAATCGGCGACGGTCTCAAGGGCGAAACCCAGCAAGGCCCGCTGATCGACATGAAGGCGGTCGCCAAAGTGGAAGAGCACATCACCGACGCCGTCTCCAAGGGCGCCAAGGTGGTGGCGGGCGGCAAGCGTCATTCTCTCGGCGGCAGCTTCTTCGAGCCCACCATCCTGACCGAGGTCACGCCGCAGATGAAGGTGGCGCGGGAAGAGACCTTCGGCCCGGTGGCGCCGCTGTTCCGCTTCAAGACCGAGGAAGACGGCATCCGCCTCGCCAACGATACGGAGTTCGGCCTGGCCGCCTACTTCTACGCCCGGGATATCGGCCGGGTTTGGCGTGCGGCCGAGCAGGTCGAAGCCGGCATCGTCGGCATCAACACCGGCATCATCTCCACGGAAGTGGCGCCATTCGGCGGCATGAAGGAATCCGGCAACGGCCGCGAAGGTTCGAAATACGGCATCGAGGATTTCCTGGAGATCAAATATCTGTGCATGGGCGGCATCTGATCCGCCCGCAATCTGCGCTGGCTTGACGAAAGCCCTCATGCCCCAACAAGCTGGGCGTGAGGGCTTTTGTTTTTTGTTCCGGGCATTCCCATCTATGTAAGAGGCGCCGGGCGGAGGACGCCGTATCCATGGCCAAGTACGACTACGACCTCTTCATCATCGGCGCCGGATCGGGCGGCGTGCGGGCGGCGCGGATCGCGGCCGGCTATGGCGCCAAGGTGGCGATCGCCGAGGAGTTTCGGGTCGGCGGCACCTGCGTCATCAGGGGCTGCGTACCGAAGAAGCTGCTGGCCTATGCCGCGCATTTTCACGAGGACTTCGAGGATGCGGCGGGTTTCGGCTGGAGCATCGGCGGCGCGAAGTTCAGCTGGGAAGCGCTGATCGCCAACAAGGACCGGGAGATCGACCGGCTCAACGGCATCTACAAACGTCTGCTGTCGGAATCCAAGGTCACGCTGATCGAATCGCGCGCGATGCTTGTCGATGCCCATACACTTGATGTCGGCGGCAAGCGCGTCACCGCCGATTACATCCTGGTGGCGACCGGCGCCCATCCGTCGCTGCCGAAGGAGCCGGGGGCCGAGTTCGGCATCACCTCGAACGAGGCGTTTCACCTGAAGGAATTGCCGCGCCGCGTCGTCGTCGCCGGTGGCGGCTACATCGCGGTCGAGTTCGCCGGCATCTTCAGCGGCCTCGGCGCGAAAGTGACGCAACTCTATCGCGGCGAGCAGATCCTGCGCGGCTTCGATGACGACATCCGCAACACGCTCGCTGCAGAGATGGGCAAGAAGGGCATTGAGATTCGCCTCAACACCATCATCAAGCGCACGGACAAGATCGCCAACGGCTACCGGCTGACGCTGAGCGACGGCACGGTGCTGGAGACCGATCTCGTGATGTATGCGATCGGCCGCATTCCCAACACGGGTGGCATGGGCCTGGAAGCGGCCGGCGTTTCGCTCGGCGGCGACGGCGCCGTCATGGTCAATGAATATTCGCAGACGGCGGTGCCCAACATCTACGCCGTCGGCGATTGCACCAACCGCCTCAACCTGACGCCAGTGGCGATCCGCGAGGGCCACGCCTTCGCCGATACGGTGTTCGGCAAGCGGCCTACCGCTGTCGATCACCACACGGTGGCCAGCGCCGTGTTCAGCCATCCGCCCGTGGGCAGCGTCGGCATGACCGAGACCTTCGCCCGCATGCACTGCGGCGCCGTCGATATCTACCGCACCAGTTTCCGGCCGCTGAAACACACGCTATCGGGCCGCGACGAGAAAACGATGATGAAGCTGGTGGTGGACCGCGCCACCCAGCGCGTCGTCGGCGTTCATATGGTCGGGCTGGATGCGCCGGAGATCGTCCAGTCGATTGCCATCGCCGTGAAGATGGGCGCCACCAAGCAGCAGTTCGACGCCACCATGGCCGTGCATCCGACGGCCGCCGAGGAATTCGTCACCCTGCGCACACCGCTGCCGGAACCGCAGAAGAAGGCGGCGGAGTAGGGCGGCGCCTAGAGCATTGCGAACTCCGCTTCGAAAGCCTTGCGGTAGCGTTCGCTGAGCTTGGGATCGCGATGCTGCAATTCCAGCACGCGCAGCCGGCAATAGGCGAGCATGCGGTAGGAATAGGCTGGCCACAGCAGGTCCAGCCGCTCGGCCGTCACCGCATCGCCATAGTGCCGCAGGAAGCGGCCGTGATCGTCGGTGCTGAGCAACGGGCTCTTGGAAATGATCTGGAAAGCCGGCGACAGGAAGCCGTAGAGATCTTCCGCGGGGTCGCCAATTCCCGGGCAGCGCCAGCCGATCAGCCGCAAGCCGTCCTCGCCCTGGATGATGTTTCCCGGCCCGGCATCGGTGTGCACGAGAGAGCGGCGGCCGCGCGGCATCGCCGCTGGCGGTACCGGCCGCGCCGCCTTCAGCCGCTGCGCCCACGCATCATCGGCAAGCTTGGTCAGCAGCTGGTCGCCTTGATAGAGGATCGCGCCGGACTCGCTGGCCAGCGGCCTCTGGTTGCCGGGCTCCAGCCCATGCTGCCGTTTGAACAGCTCGGCCACCGGCTCCACGCCAGCGACCCATTGCTGGCCGGGATAGTAGACATAGACCAGCATTGGCCGGCCCAGCCCCTGGAGATCGTTCTCGGTCTTCAGGAAGGCCACCGGTTCGGGCGCCACCTTGCGGCCGCGCAGCGCCTCCAACGCCTGGCTCTCCGCCTCCGGCATCATCGGAAACAGGCTCGCCTGCTGACCCGAATTGTAGAGCTTGACGACCCAATCGACGCCCGTGGCCTGGAGTCGGAAGACATCATTCCAGCCGCCGCCGGTCAGCCTGGTCAGGTTGGCTTCGCCCCCGGCGAGCACCATGCCGCGGCGCTCCAGTGCCCTGACGATGCCGGCCTTCAGCGGATTATCCATTGTGGCCCAATGGGTTAAGCATGGCGAACGCGCACTGATACAAACATTGCCGATCACCCGATTCGTTGAATCGGCGGCAGTTCCAGCGTATATGCGTCAGCTTCGCGCAGGACACCAGAGAAAGAGACCCGTCATGAGTACCAAATGGAGCCTGGAAAGCTGGAGATCCAAGCCGATCAGCCAGGTCCCGGAATATCCCGATCCGGTCAAGGTGCAGGCCGTGGAGAAGCGCCTGAAGGCGCTGCCGCCGCTGGTGTTTGCCGGCGAGGCGCGCAACCTGACGGCGGCACTCGGCCGCGTGGCTGAGGGCAAGGCTTTCCTGCTCCAGGGCGGCGACTGCGCGGAAAGCTTCGCCGAGTTCAGCGCCAACAACATCCGCGATACCTTCAAGGTCCTGCTGCAGATGGCGGTGGTGCTGACCTTCGGCGCCGCCTGTCCCGTGGTAAAGGTGGGCCGCATGGCCGGCCAGTTCGCCAAGCCGCGCTCGGCGCCGATGGAGAAGATCGGCGACACGGAGCTGCCGAGCTATCGCGGCGACATCGTCAACGGCATCGAGTTCGAGCCGGCGGCCCGCATCCCCGATCCGGAACGGCTGGTGCATGCCTACAATCAATCGGCCTCGACGCTGAACCTGCTGCGCGCCTTCGCGCAGGGCGGTTTCGCCGACCTTCACAAAGTGCACCGCTGGAATCTGGATTTCGTCGCCGAAAGCCCGCAGGGCGGCAAGTATGAAGCGCTGGCGGATCGGCTGTCAGAGACGCTGGAGTTCATGGCCGCTTGCGGCATCAACTCGGAAACCACGCCGCAGATCCGCGAGACCGAGTTCTACACCAGCCACGAGGCGCTGCTGCTCTCCTATGAAGAGGCGTTGACGCGGCAGGACAGCCTCACCGGGCGCTGGTACGACTGCTCGGCGCATTTCGTCTGGATCGGCGATCGCACGCGCCAGCTCGACGGCGCCCATGTCGAATTCATGCGCGGGGTCGAAAATCCCATCGGCCTGAAGTGCGGGCCGTCGCTGGAAGCCGACGATCTGCTGCGCCTGATCGATGCGCTGAACCCGCAGAACATCGCGGGCCGCCTGACGCTCATCGCCCGCATGGGCCATGACAAGGCGGAAGCGAAACTGCCGGGGCTGGTGCGCGCGGTGAAGCGCCATGGCGCCAAGGTGGTGTGGTCCTGCGATCCCATGCATGGCAACACCGTGAAGTCGGCGAGCGGCTATAAGACCCGTCCGTTCGACCGCATCCTGCAGGAGGTGCGCTCCTTCTTCGCCGTGCATCGCGCGGAGGGCACCCATGCCGGCGGCGTGCATTTCGAGATGACGGGACAGAACGTCACCGAATGCATCGGCGGCGCCCAGGCAATCACCGACGAGCAACTCGCGGACCGCTACCACACCCATTGCGACCCGCGCTTGAACGCCAGCCAGTCGCTGGAGTTGGCGTTCCTGCTGGCCGAAGGGCTGAAGGCCGAGCGCGCCGGCAGCAATGGCAAGCGGCTGTTGGCGTCGGCATAGGCGCAAAACGGCCGATATCAGTCGTCCGGGCGGCTTCGGCGGGATCGCGGCGCGATCTGTCCGAGGGCCGCCCCTTGCTTATGGGGGGAGGAGGAGGGGTATGCTGGCCGTCGGCCCGCCCTTCACCTTGCATCAAGCAGACATCATGCATCCCGATCTCAAGAACCTTCCCGCCTGGACCGATCATTATTTCCTGCGCACCAAGCAGGCGGTGGAGAAATTCGGCGACCAGCGGGTCATGTATGCCGTGTTCATGCGCCGCCCGGTGGTGTCGGCGCCGCGGCTGGCGGTGGAATGGCTCCAGGGCATCGCCAAGGCGCGCAATACCAGCTTCGACATTCAGATAAACTATGCCGAAGGCCGTTGGGTCGGCGCCGGCGAGCCTATCCTCTACATTAGTGGCTCTTTCGCTGCCCTGGCCGATACCGAGACTGTTTTCCTGATGAAGCTGGGCCCGGCCTGCGTTGCGGCCTTCAACGCCTTCACCATGTGCGCCGACCTGCCCCAGGTGGAATTCCTGGCGATGGATGCGCGGCACTGCGCCGGCACGGAGATGGCCGATATCATGGCCTATGCCGCCTCGGTGGGATCGGCGCGGGCCAAGCGCAAGGTGAACGCCAAGGGCTTCATCGGCAACGCCACGGCGGCGACGGCGCATTACTTCGGGCGCCAGGACGGCATGGGAACGATGCCCCACGCGCTGATCGGCTATGCCGGCTCGACCTTGCGCGCGGCCGAGATGTTCCATGAAGCCTTCCCCGAAGACAACATGACGGTGCTGGTGGACTACTTCGGCCGCGAGATCACGGACTCCCTGGAGGTCTGCCGCCGCTTCCCCGAGCTGGCCGCGCAGGGCAAGCTCGGCGTGCGGCTCGACACGCCCGGCAGCCGCTTTATCGAAGGGCTGGATCCGTCGGTGTCCTACGCCGTGCTGGAGCGCCATGTGCCGGCGGTGATCCGCGGCTACCGCAGCGAGACGGAGCTGCGCTATCTCGTCGGCGCCGGCGTCACCGCCGCCGCCATCTACAAGACGCGCGAAGCATTGAACGAGGCGGGCTTTCCCAAGGTCCGCATCGTCGCCTCCTCCGGCTTCGATCCTGCCAAGTGCAAGGTGATGGCCGAGGCCAAGGCGCCGGTGGACGTCATCGGCACTGGTTCCTTCCTGCCGCAGCGCTGGACCGAAACCTACGCCACCGCCGACATCATCGAATATAACGGCGTCAAGCGCGTGAAGGTGGGCAGAGAGTTCCTGTTCAGGAAGTAGCTACGCCGCCTTCACCCCGCACCAGTCGGCAATGAACAGCGCGATGGCCTGCGTCGTCAGCCGGATCGACTCGATATCCACGCGCTCGTCGAAGGCATGGATGTCGTGGGACGTCGGTCCGTACACCAAACCGGGGATGCCGGCATAGAGGCCGAAGAAGCGGGCGTCGGTGGTGCCGGTGAAGATGCGGCGGCCAAGTTCCTTGCCGTGGGCCGCCAGGTGGCACTGCTCGAGCAGCTTCTCCGCCGCCGTGCCCGGCTCCAGCACATATCCCTCGGCCTGGAAGCCGTGATAGACGATGTCGGGCGGGCTGTTGGCGAGGAAGTTGTCCTTGCGCGCGGCCTCGGCGATGGTCGACTCCACTTCGCGCCGCACATCGGCCAAATCCATGCCCGGGAACATGCCGATGCGCATGTCGAAGGTGCACCAGGCCGGTACTGACGAGGTCCAGTCGCCGCCTTCGATCTTCGACACGACGAAATTGATTGGATGGTCGGTGCCAGCGAAAGCGGGATGCCCCTTCTCGTTCCAGCGATGCTCCATCTCGTGCAAGGCTTTGATCAGCGGGAAGCAGGCCTCGATGGCATTGCTGCCGCGGCTGGCATAGGCCACATGGGCGGGCCGGCCGCGCACCTTCACCTGGAACCACATCGTGCCTACTTGCGCCGAGCCAAGATGAGTGCCGCTGGGTTCGGGGATGATGGCGGCGTCGGCGCGATAGCCGCGCTGCAGGCAGGCGAGCGCACCGTTGCCCGTGCATTCCTCCTCGATGACCGATTGGAAATAGATCTCGCCCTGGGGTTCCAGCCCGGCGCGGCGCAGCGCGTCGAAAGCGAACAGGTTCGCCACCAGCCCGGCCTTCATGTCGCCGGAGCCGCGGCCATAGAGCCAGCCGTCGCTGATGCGCGGCTCGAAGGGCGGCGTGGTCCACATGTCCAGCGGGCCGGTCGGCACCACGTCGATATGGCCGTTGAGAATGACGGATTTTCCCGAAGGCGCCTTCGGCCGGTGCGCGCCGACCACGTTCCAGGCGTCATCGTATGAGACGGCCACCGGCGAGAATCCCGGCAGACCCTGGATGTCCTCGACTTCGATCTTCCAGCGGTCGAGGGCCAGGCCCCGGTCGCGGTAAGCGCGGGCCATGAAATCCTGCGCCGTCGCTTCCTGGCCCCGGAGCGAGGGCAGGCGGGTCAGATCGGCGGTGAATTTGAGCTGGGCGTCGAAGCCGTCATCGACGGCCTTGGTGATCTTCCTGGTCGCATCGGTATTGGGCATTTTCTTGTTCTCTCAGCCATGGGAAATGGGACGCTAGCATGCGATCTCTGGGCTGACGAGGGTTGCGCCCGGCGCAATGGTCAGGGCTGCCGCTGTCGGCTATTGTTGCGGAAGTTGCGCAACTAATTGCCGCATTTGCAAAATGACCGACAGCCTGAACATCTCCCTGGCCCAGCAGAATCCCATTCTCGGCGATGTCGAGGGCAACATCGCGAAGATCCGCAAGGGTCGCGCCGAAGCCAAGGCCCAGGGCGCCGATCTCGTCATCTATAGCGAGCTCAATGTCTGCGGCTATCCGCCGGAAGACCTGGTGCTGAAGCCCGCCTTCCAGGAGGCTTGCGAGTCCGCGGTGACCAAGCTGGCGGAAGAGACGGCCGATGGCGGCCCGGCGCTGCTGGTGGGCTCGCCCTGGCGCGAGGATGGCAAGCTGTACAACGCCGCCGTCTTGCTGGATCAGGGCCGCGTGGCGGCCGCCCGCTATAAATGCGATCTGCCGAATTACGGCGTGTTCGACGAGAAGCGCGTGTTCACGCCGAGCCCGCCCCAGGGGCCGGTAAATTTCCGCAATGTGCGGCTGGGCGTCATGGTCTGCGAGGACATGTGGTACTCGACCGTGACCGAGTGCTTGGCGGAGACCGGCGCGGAAATACTCATGCTCGGCAATGGCAGCCCCTATGAGCATGAGAAGCAGGAGGAACGCATCCAGCTCGCCGTGCAGCGGGTGAAAGAGTCTTCGCTGCCGATCATCTATGTGAACCAGGTGGGCGGCCAGGATGAGCTGGTGTTCGACGGCGCGTCCTTCGTTGTCGACGGCGATTACAGCCTGAAGGCGCAGCTTCCGGCTTTCATGGACAAGGTGTCGTTAACTCGCTGGCAGCGCCAGGGCGATCACTGGCGCTGCGTCGCCGGAGAGCTCACCAAGCCGCTGGACAGTCTGCCGAGCATCTATGCGGCGATGACGCTGGGCTTGCGCGACTATGTGGAGAAGAACCGCTTCCCCGGCGTGCTGCTGGGCTTGTCCGGCGGAATCGATTCCGCGATCACGGCGGCGGTGGCTGTGGATGCGCTGGGGCCCGATCGCGTCTGGGCGGTCATGATGCCCTCGCCCTACACCAGCCAGGAAAGCCTTGATGATGCGGCGGAAGTGGCGCGGCTGCTGGGCATCCGCCTGGACAACGTCTCCATCGAGCCGGCCATGAAGGCCTTTGCCGACATGCTGAAGACGCAGTTCGCCGGCACCAACGACGGCATCGCCGAACAGAATATCCAAAGCCGCGCCCGCGGCCTGACCTTGATGGCGCTCTCGAACAAGTTCGGCCATATGGTGCTCTCCACCGGCAACAAGTCGGAGATGTCGGTGGGCTATGCCACGCTCTATGGCGACATGTGCGGCGGCTATTCCGTGCTGAAGGACGTGTACAAGACGACCGTGTTCGCGCTGTCGCGCTGGCGCAACGAGAACCGCCTGCCGGATGCGCGCGGTCCTGCTGGCCGCGTCATGCCCGACAATGTCATCACGCGGCCGCCAACGGCGGAACTGAAGGCCGACCAAAAGGACGAGGACGACCTGCCGCGCTACGCGACGCTCGACAAGATCCTGGAATGCCTGATCGAGAACGAGATGGGCGTCGACGAGATCGTCGCCCGCGGCCATGACCGCGCCACGGTGGAACGCATCTGGCGCATGCTGGACCGCGCCGAGTACAAGCGCCGCCAGGCGCCGCCGGGCGTCAAGATCACCCGGCGCGCCTTCGGCCGCGACCGCCGCTATCCCATCACCAACGCCTACCGGGGCGGCTGATGACAGCGCGGGTGCGCATCGCGCCGAGCCCCACGGGCCGGCTCCATGTCGGCAACATCTATATCGCCCTGGCCAACTGGCTGTTCGCGCGGCGTGCCGGCGGCGTGTTCCTGCTGCGCATGGACGATACCGACCTCGCGCGCTCGACGGCGGCGTTCGCTGCCGGGATCGAAGAAGATCTGCGTTGGCTCGGCCTCGATTGGCAGGAGTTTGCGCGGCAGTCGGAACGGATTGCTCTATATGACGCGGCGGCCGAGAAACTGAAAGCCAGCAAGCGGCTCTATCCCTGCTACGAGACGCCGGAGGAACTTGACCTCAAGCGGCGCAGCCAGCAGCAGCGCCATCTGCCACCGGTCTATGACCGGGCCGCGCTGAACCTGACGGCCGAGGACCGCGCGAAGCTGGAGGCCCAGGGTCTGCAGCCCCATTGGCGCTTTCTGCTGAACGCCGCCCATGAACGCTGGGACGACCTCGTGCGCGGACCGCAGGATATCGACGAAGCGAGCCAGAGCGACCCCGTGCTCATTCGCGGCGATGGCAGCTATCTCTACACCTTTACCTCCGTCGTCGATGACATCGATCTCGGCATCACCCACATCATCCGCGGCGCCGACCATGTCACCAATACCGGCGCCCAGGCGCAGCTCTTCGAAGCGCTGGGTGCGAAGCCGCCGCGCTTCGGCCATCTGCCGCTGCTGGCCAACATCTCCGGCGAAGGTTTGTCGAAGCGCACGGGCAGCTTGTCGATCGCCGAACTGCGCGCGGATGGCATCGAGGCGATGGCCATCAACAGCTATTTGGCGCGGGTCGGCACGACCGATAAGATCGAACCGGTGGCGGAGCTGGAGGCACTTGCCGCCACCTTCGCCCTTAATCACTACAACGCGGTGACGCCGAAGTTCGACCTGCAGGAACTGGTGCATCTGAATGCCCGCCTGTTGCATCTGCTGCCGTTTGGAAAGGTGAAGGCGAAACTTGTCGCGATGGAACTTGACGCCGTTGACGAGCCGCTCTGGACCGTCGCACGCGCCAACATCTACAAGCTCTCGGACTTGCGCGAGTGGCTGGAGGTGAGCCGCGGGCCGATTGCACCCGTCATCGCCGATACCGGATTTGCCGCCGCCGCCGCCGGGTTATTGCCACCGGAGCCCTGGGGACCGGAAACCTGGTCGGCTTGGACCGGGGCGGTGAAAACGGCCACCGGCCGCAAGGGGAAAGAACTGTTTCAGCCCCTGCGGCTGGCCCTCACCGCCCGCGACCATGGCCCGGAAATGAAGGAATTCCTGCCGCTGATCGGCCGCGACCGGGCCTTGGCGCGCCTGCGCGGGGAAAGGGCGTAGCGGCTGGCGGCCGGTTATGCTATGCAAAACCCATGATCGCGACGCGCCAAGCCGTTCTCTGCTGTTGTTGCCGGGCCTAAGTCCGGCGATCCAGTCGCGTTTTCCCAATTTTCTGGATATGAAGCCGGAGGCCAAGACAGGCTCCCGTTTGCTTGCCATGATCCGTTTATGACCTGAAGGACCAGACCGTGCCGATCCACCTCTACAACACGATGTCGCGCTGCAAAGAGGCCTTCGCGCCGATCGATGCGAAAAACGTGCGGATGTATGTCTGCGGACCCACGGTCTACGATTATGCCCATATCGGCAATGCGCGGCCGGTGGTGGTGTTCGACATCCTGTTCCGGCTGCTGCGGCATATCTATGGCGACAGCCATGTCACCTATGTCCGCAACTTCACCGATGTTGATGACAAGATCATCCAGGCGGCGGCAAAGAACAGCGAGCCGATCGCCGATCTGACCGCACGCACAGCGCATGCCTATGAAGTGGACATGGCGGCGTTGGGCGCGCTGACGCCGACCCATCAGCCGCGCGCTACCGGCCACATCGAGGAGATGATCGCGCTAATCCGGATCCTGATCGACAAGGGCTTCGCTTACGCCGCCGAAGGCCACGCGCTGTTCCATGTGCCGTCGATGGCTGAGTACGGCCAGCTTTCGCGCCGCTCGCAGGACGACATGATTGCCGGCGCGCGGGTCGAGGTGGCGCCGTACAAGAAGAGTCCCGCCGATTTCGTGCTCTGGAAACCGGCGAAGGCCGGCGAGCCCGGCTGGGACAGCCCCTGGGGCAAGGGGCGGCCCGGTTGGCATATCGAATGCTCGGCCATGGCGCGAAAGATCCTGGGCATCACCTTCGATATCCATGGTGGCGGCCTCGACCTCGTCTTCCCCCATCACGAGAACGAGATCGCCCAGAGCCGTTGCGCCCATGACGGCGCTCCGCTGGCCAATGTCTGGATGCATAACGGCTTCGTGCAGATCGCCAGCGAGAAGATGTCGAAGTCCCTCGGCAACTTCTTCACCGTGCGCGAGCTGATCGCCGAAGGCCATCGCGGCGAGGCGATCCGCTGGGCATTGATGACGGCCCATTACCGGCAGCCGCTGGACATCTCCCGCGACTCCGTGAAGGAGGCGAAGGAGCAGCTCGACCGTTTCTACATCGCCCTGGACAAGGTCCGCGACATCGCACCGGAGACGATGAAGGCGCCGCCGTTGGACGTGCTGGCGGCGCTGGAGGACGATCTCAACACGCCGATGGCGCTGTCGCATCTGCATGAGGCGCTGCGGGCGCTGAACACGGCAACGACGACGGCGGAGAAGGCGCATTGGAAAGCTGTCCTGCTGACCGACGGCAAGCTGCTGGGGTTGCTGTGGAACGATCCAGTGGCCTGGCTGAAGGGTACGGCGGCAAATGCAGCTGGTGACGATGCCTGGATCGAAGGTCAGATCGCCGCTCGGGTCGCCGCGCGGAAGGGCAAGAAATTTGCCGAGGCCGACCGTATCCGCAAGGAATTGACCGACGCCGAAGTCATTCTCGAAGACGGACCCAGCGGTACAACCTGGCGGCGCGCCGGCTAATCCCGCCGATCAACGAAGCTGCGCGAGCCAAGCTTTGACCGAGCGCCGGTAGCCTTCGGGCATCGGCAGCTCGGCCAGAGCTTCCGGCGAGAACAGGCCGACTTCCTTGTGTTCGGCGCTGATCTCGATCTCGTCATGGCCGTCGAGGCGGCAGCCATAGGTGACGATCACCACCTCCTGGCCGGGCAGCACCTCGTAGTTCCAGCAATCGATGATGCCGGCTACCTGGACCTCGAGCCCGAGTTCCTCCTGGATTTCCCGCGCCACGCAAACCGCCGGGTCTTCGCTCGCTTCCAGGCGGCCGCCGGGCAGCTCCCACTCGTCGCGCTCGTTCTTCAACAGCACCACGGCGCCTTCGATCAGCAGCACGCCCTTCACGGAAACGGGAAAGCGCGGCGGCGCGGCCATGGCGGTCAGGCCGGCGCGGCGCGGCGCAGGAACAGCGTCTGCACCGCCAGCCACAGCATCACCAGGGCGGAAAAGCGCCCGACATAGAGGGCAAATTTCGCGGACTGCCGCAGATGGTCGCTGATCCAGCCGACCACCAGCGCCACCACCAGATTAACGGTGGTGCCGCCGATATTGAACAGCAGGCCTAGAAACAGCATCTGCCCGATCACATGTCCCCGCGCCGGGTCGACGAATTGCGGGAGGAACGCCAGGATGAACAGTGCCACCTTGGGGTTCAGCAGGTTGGTCCAGGCGCCCTCCAGGAAAATCCGCCCAAGGCTGGCCGCTGGCCGCTCCTGCAGCGCCAGCGGCTGCCGGGCGCCCCGCCAGGCTTTCCAGGCGAGATAGAGCAGGAAGGCCGCGCCGCCGTACTGGATGGCCGAGAACAGCGCCGCCGATGACGCCAGCAGCGCCGACACGCCCACGGCAGCCAGGAGGCTGTGTACGAGCGATCCCGTCGAGATGCCGAAGGCCGAGACCACACCGGCGCCGCGGCCCTGGCCGGCGCTGCGGGCCAGCACATAGGTCATGTCGGCGCCGGGGGTGAGGTTCAGGCTCAGGCCCGCCACCAGGAACGGCAGCAGGCGGCTCCAATCGGGGATGAAATCCAGCATGGCCGGGACCTTAGGGGATTCGCCCCGGACTGCCCAGACCGGCCGGCGGGCCACAGGGCGGCTGAATTGACGCCACGGCCGGGGCAGGGCAGAAAGGCCAGCCCCGGCCTGCAAATGTGGACCTTAACCGATCGCCGCTATGGACGATAAACGCCTCTATCTGTTCGACAGCACGCTGCGCGACGGCGCCCAGACCCAGGGCGTCGATTTCAGCGTGCTGGACAAGCAGGCCATCGCCGTGGCGCTGGACGGGCTTGGTATCGACTATGTGGAGGGCGGCTGGCCGGGCGCGAACCCGACCGACGACGCCTTCTTCGCCGCGCCGCCGTCTCTGAAGAAGGCCGTCTTCACCGCCTTCGGCATGACCCGCCGGCCCGGCCGCAGCGCCGCCAACGATCCCGGCCTCGCCTCGTTGCTGGGTGCCAAGGCAGATGCGGTCTGCATGGTCGGCAAGAGCTGGGATTTCCATGTGGATGTCGCGCTCGGCATCAGCCACAGCGAGAATGTGGACATGATCGCCGAGAGCGTCGCGCTGGCCAAGACCAGGAAACGCGAGGTGATGTTCGATGCCGAGCATTTCTTCGACGGCTACAAGGCCAATCGCGATTACGCCATGCAATGCGCCAAGGCGGCCTATGACAGCGGGGCGCGCTGGGTCGTGCTCTGCGACACCAATGGCGGCACGCTGCCCCATGAGATCGAGCGCATCGTCGGCGAAGTCTGCGCCGCGATCCCCGGCAGTCATGTGGGCATCCACTGCCATAACGACACCGAGAGCGCCGTGGCCAACAGCCTGGCGGCGGCTCGCGCCGGCGCGCGGCAGATCCAGGGCACACTGAACGGCCTGGGCGAGCGCTGCGGCAATGCCAACCTGGTGTCGCTGATTCCCTCGCTCATGCTGAAGACGGATTTCAAGGTCGCCGTCAGCGAGGCCGGCTTGAAGCAGCTCACCCATGTGTCGCGGCTTCTGGACGAGCGGCTGAACCGCGCGCCGCTGCGCAACGCCGCCTATGTCGGCGAGTCCGCTTTCGCCCACAAAGGCGGCCTGCATGTGTCGGCCGTCGAGAAGGACCCGCGCACCTACGAGCACATCGAGCCGGCGCTGGTCGGCAACCGCCGGCATATCGTCGTCTCCGATCAATCTGGTCGCGCCAATATCCTGGCGCGCTTCCGCGACATCGGGCTCGAGGTGGCGATCGACGATCCGAAAGTCTCGACGCTGGTGGAGACGGTGAAGTCCCGGGAATATGACGGCTACGCCTATGACGGCGCGGAAGCGAGCTTCGAGCTCCTGGCGCGGCGCGCGCTGGGAACCGTGCCCGATTACTTTCGCGTCATGCGCTTTCGTGTCATGGACGACCGGCGCTGGAACGCCCGCGGCGAGCTGGTCACGGAATCGGAGGCGACGATCACCATGGAAGTCGCCGGCGCGCGGCTGATGACCGTGGCCACCGGCAACGGCCCGGTGAATGCGCTCGACGGCGCGCTGCGCAAGGGCCTGCTGCCGCTCTACCCGGATCTGCAGGACATGCGGCTGGTGGACTACAAGGTGCGGATCCTCACGCCCAACGCCGGCACCGGCGCGGTCACCCGCGTGATGATCGAAAGCGCCGATGAAACCGGTGAGCGCTGGAGCACCGTGGGCGTGTCGCCGAACATCATCGACGCCTCCTTCAACGCGCTGAACGACGCCATTACCTGGAAGCTGTTTCGCGCCGGCGCCGCGGCGGCCAAGGCGCCGGCCGCCGGCTGAGCCATGTCCGGCACCGACCGCAGCAAGAAATCCGATCGGGTCTATCCCGGCCATATGAAGGACGGCCGCGCCAAGCCCGGCGCTGGGCCGGCCATCATCCTGGTGGAGCCGCAGCTCGGCGAGAATATCGGCACGGCGGCGCGGGCCATGCTGAACTGCGGCCTGGTGGATTTGCGGCTGGTGCGCCCGCGGGACGGCTGGCCGAACCGCAAGGCGGTGGCGGCGGCTTCGGGCGCCGACGCGGTGATTGAGAATGTGCGCCTGTTCGACAGCACGGCCGAGGCGGTCGCCGATCTCAGCCGCGTCTACGCCACCACGGCGCGCCATCGCGGCCAGATCAAGCCGGTGGTGACGCCGCGCCAAGCGGCGACGGAGATGCGGGCGGCGCTGGGACGTGGCGAGAAGACCGGCGTGCTGTTCGGGCCTGAGCGCACGGGCCTGCATAACGACGACATCCCGCTGGCCGACACAGTGCTGCAGGTGCCGCTCAATCCGGCCTTCTCGTCGCTCAACCTGGCGCAGGCGGTGCTGCTGATCGGCTATGAGTGGTTCCAGGCCGGCAGTGGCGTGCCGGCGCGGCAGCTCGTCACCAATCAGACCGGCCTGGCCTCGAAGGCGGAGCTGCTCAACTTCTTCGCCCATCTAGAGCAGGAACTCGTGGATTGCGGATTCCTGCGCAATGCGGAGAAGCGGCCGAGCATGGTGCGCAATATCAGGAACATCTTTCAGCGCGCCGATCTCACGGAGCAGGAGATCCGCACGCTGCACGGCATCGTCAAGGAGCTGGCCCACCAGCGGGTGCGCCGGCCGAAGCGGCGCCCCGCCGGATCGTAGCGTTACTTGTGGGCGGCGAACGCGGCCGCCGCCGCTTCGGCGATTTCTTCCGGCGTCATCTTGCGCACCTGCTTGGCGATGCTCCATTGATGGCCGAAGGGATCCCGCAGCCTGCCATAGCGATCGCCCCAGAACATGTCCTGCAGCGGCATCAGCACGGTCATGCCGGCGGCGACGGCGCGGCTGAACAGCTCTTCGATATCCTCGGAATAGAGATGGATCGAACCCGTGGTCGCGCCCAGCACATTGGGCGCCCGGGCGCCGGTGTTCATCTCCGGGAATTCGTCGGACATCATGATGACGGAATCGCCGATCTGCATCTCCGCATGCATGAGCCGCGCGCCGTCGGGTGTCGCCATGCGCATGCGCTCGATGGCGCCGAGCGCGGCCTTGTAGAAATCGAGGGCCTGCGCCGCGCCGCGCAGCACGATATGAGGCGTCACGCTGCGATAGCCGTAGGGCGGCGCCGGTTTCCGCGCGGCGGGCTTGCGGGCAGCAGCTTTCTTCTTCGCCGCCGGCTTGCGGGCGGCCGCCTTCTTCTTCGCGGGCTTGCGCGCCGGCGCGCGCTTGGCTGATCTGGTTGAACGCTTTGCTTTGCGGGCCATGTCGTTCCTCCCCTGAAGCTGCATCCCCCGATTGCAGGGATAGCACCGGAGTATGACGCATCGGCGGCTGCCGGCGTAGCCGTTCGCGCTGGAAAAGCCCTTGATCACGGGCCGGCACGGCGATTTGACAGGGCGCGGGGCGGCGGCTAGAAACCCCGGCCCTATTCCCGAAAAAGCGGGTGGCGGTGTATGGCCGCAACCCCGTCCGAGCCTCTCCGGAGGTTGCTGGAACTATCGGGACAACATATTGATAAAGAAAGGAGATTCCATGTCGAAACGGCAGGAATTGAAATACAAGATCGACCGCCGCCTCGGGGTTAACCTCTGGGGTCGCCCGAAAAGCCCGATCAACAAGCGCGAATACGGCCCCGGCCAGCATGGCCAGCGCCGCAAGAAACCGTCGGAATACGGCCTGCAGCTCACCGCCAAGCAGCGGCTGAAGGGCTATTACGGCAACATCGGCGAACGCCAGTTCCGCCGCATCTATGACGAAGCCATGCGCCGCCGCGGCGACTCCGGCGAGAACCTGGTCGCGCTGCTGGAGCGCCGCCTGGACACGGTGGTCTACCGCGCCAAGTTCGCGCCGACGGTGTTCGCCTCGCGCCAGCTGGTCAATCACGGCCACGTCAAGGTCAATGGCCGCCGGGTCAACATCGGCTCCTACAGCATCAAGGACAACGACGTGATCGAAGTGAAGGAGAAGTCGCGGGAGATGGCGCTGATCCTGGAAGCGATCCAGTCGTCCGAGCGCGACGTGCCCGACTACATCAATGTCGACCACAAGCTGCTGAAGGCGACCTTCCTGCGCTCGCCGAAGCTGGCCGACGTGCCCTACCCGGTCCAGATGGAGCCGAACCGCGTCATCGAATATTATTCGCACTGAGCGGCGGGTAAGCGAGTTACGGACGGGCCGGCAGCGATGCCGGCCCGTTTTGCTTTGGCGGTTACGTGGGCGTGCCTTCTTTACAGCGCGCGTTTCCCGGAACATCTCTAAGGCTGACTTGATGACCTGGAGTTGCGGCCAATCCATTCGGCATCTTCCCTGGGCACTGCTGGACCCTGACACTAACACGGATAGCATGGAGCAGTGGCGCATTTCCGTTGTGAAGCTGCCGTTGGGCGGCGACGGCAGGACATTCCGGTCGAACAGGCGCGTTCCGCAATCGATAGCCGTAGCTGATCGAAGGCGGTTACGCTGCCGTGCCTTCTTTACAGGCGCGGTCACAAACGACATCTGTGGTTGGTTCGATAGTTAGGAGTGGCTGATGTTTCCCGCAGTTTTCGTTTCCCACGGCGCGCCGACGCTGGTGTTCGAGGATATTCCGGCACGGCAGTACATGGCCGGGCTCGGCGACATGCTGGGGCGGCCGGAGTCGATCCTCTGCGTGTCCGCCCATTGGGAGACGGAGCAGCCGGCAGTCAGCGGCGTGGCGCAACCCAAGACCATCCATGATTTCTACGGCTTCCCCGAGGCCCTCTACCGCCTGCGCTATCCCGCGCCGGGCGCGCCCGAACTGGCGGCGCGGGTGGAGAAGGAGCTGCAGGCGGCCGGCTTCCAGGCGGCGGTCGATCCCGGCCGCGGGCTGGATCACGGCGCGTGGAATCCGCTGACGCTGATCTATCCCGACGCCGATATCCCGGTGACGCAGCTCTCGATCCAGGCGCATCTGGATCCCGCCCATCACCGGCGGATCGGCCAGGCGCTGCGCAACCTGCGGCAGGAGGGGCGCAGCCTGATCCTGGCCAGCGGCGGCGCCGTGCATAACCTGCGGCAGTTCGCCGTCGACAGCGAGAACGCGGCGCCCTGGGCGCTGGCCTTCGACGAATGGCTCAACGACCGCATCCTCGCCGGCGACGAAGAGGCGCTGGTCGAGTACCGCGCGACCCGGCCTGACGCCAAGATGGCCCATCCCCGCGACGAGCATTTCCTGCCGCTGTTCGTGGCCATGGGCGCGGGCGACGGCCGCCCCGGCCGGGCGCTTCATCGCAGCTTCGCCCATGGCAGCCTGAGCATGGCGTCGTACGCCTGGGGCTGAGCCGCAGTTTGCGCTGCACTTGAGCGTTACCGAAGATCCAGCACAGCAGTAGAACTCGTGGCTGTTCTGGCATAACGTTTGCCGGCGATGTGGAACCTGGAACGCCAACCTAGAACGCAGCTTGGGCAAGTGCTGGGCTGCCTTGTCCGCTGTGGTTTCAGCGCGGTTGCCGGCATGTTCATTTGGTCGGCGGTGCCTGCCCTGGCGCAGGACGACACGCAGGCCCAGGAGGCCGCGGCGACGCTGCCGGGCGATCTTCTCGGGCCCGATGAACTGCGCCGGGTGGTGGCGCCGGTGGCATTCTATGCCGACGATCTCCTGGCCATCGTCCTCCCGGCCTCGACCAACCCGCTGCAGATCGTTGAGGCGCAGCGCTTCCTGCAGGCGCGCAAGAAGGATCAGAAGCTCGAGCCCAATGCCGAGTGGGATCCCTCGATCCTGGCGCTGATCAACTATCCGGAACTCATCGAGAAGTTGAACGCCGACCTCGCCTGGACCCAGGCCCTGGGCAATGCCGTCATCGACCAGCTGGACGACGTCATGGACATGATCCAGCAACTCCGCGCCGAGGCCGCCGGCAGCGGCTACCTGCAAGCCAATGAATTTCAGGTGGTGTATTGGCTGAACGACTATTGGTATATCGATTCGTCCGATCCCGATTACATCTACATCCCGGACTATCCGCCCGACCATCCGATCTTCCGTCCGCCTGACGGAGTCCGTCCCGAGCCGCCCATCGCCGAACTGCCGGATGGCTCCGTCCCGCGGCCCGAGCATCCCATTGCCCTGCCGCCGGGCGCCATCGCCCCCCACCCCGAGCATCCCATCGCCTACCCGCCGCCGCCCTATGCGACCCACCAGCCTTACTGGTCGCCGGGCGCGGTGTTTTTTGCTGGCGCCGTTCTCGGCGGGGCATTCGGCTACGGGTTCGACTGGAACAACAGCGAGATCGACATCAATGTCGGCGCCGATTGCTGCCGCGGCGGCAATGTCGACATCGGCAGCGGCAACAGAGTCGATCACCGCACCGGCGACCGCTTCAACGCGGACAAGCAGTGGGCGAACGGCAAGGACAAGCTGAAATGGAATCCGAACAAGGCCCGGCAGAAGCAGGCGGCGGGCGCCAAGAATCCGGGCCGCAACAAGGCCGGCACGCTGCCGGCGAAGAATTGGGCCACCGGCACGGCGCCGAAGCTCACGAACCCGGCCTTTCGCGCCCCGGCGAAACTCAGCGGCGACACGAATCTCAGAGGCGAGAGCAAATCGTCCCTCGGCAACTATAAATCCAGCCGCGATACCTACAACTCGCGCGACCAGGGCAGCCGGAGCCTGCAGGGCACCGACTTGAATCGCGACAGGTCGAGCGACCGAGCGCGATCGAGATCCAATTCGGGCGCCTTCGGCGGCTATGACCGCGGCTCGAACGTCAGGATGCAGAGCAACCGCGGCGGCAGTAGCATGAGATCGTCGAGATCTGGTGGCTCCAGGGGCGGCGGACGCCGGTGACGGTTGATGGCGGGATGGATCTCTTGATGTTCCAAACATAGGAATAAATTCCATATAAAGACCTGAGAAAAGGGGCGGCTGCGACCGCCCCCTTCTCGTTAAGACGCCTACGCCGCCTTGGTGTAGATGCCCTTGCTGTGCAGGAGGTCGCGCAGCTCGCCGGAGCTGGCCATCTCGCGGACGATGTCGCAGCCGCCGACGAATTCGCCCTTCACATAGAGCTGCGGAATGGTCGGCCACTGGGAGAAATCCTTGATCCCCTGGCGGATGGCGGGATCGGTCAGCACGTCCACGCCTTTGAACTTCACGCCGAGCTCGGTGAGCACCTGCACGACGGCGGCGGAGAAGCCGCATTGCGGGAACACGGGCGTGCCCTTCATGAACAGAACGATGTCGTTCTCGCCGATGTCCTTCTTGATGCGGTCGATAACCGGGTTGGTCATAGTTGCGTCCTTTGGGTCCTGAAAAGTTGTCGTGACTATACGCTATTTCGGGGCGGCGGTCTGCAGCGCCAGCGCATGGAGCTGGTCGCCCATTTTGCCGCGCAGCGCCTGGTAAACCATCTGGTGCTGCTGGATCGCGGGTCTTGCCGGCGAACGCCGCGGCCTCGACATAGGCGGCGTAATGGTCGCCGTCGCCGCGCAGATCCTCGATCCGCACGATCGGCGTCGGGCAGCGCATCCTTGATCAGCTTCTCGATCTCGGCCGCTTCCATCGCCATCGTCGTTTCCTCGCCTAGCTCGCCTTGCCGTTCATATAGGCCGGCAGCCAGGATTCATGGGCTTTCTTCAGCCGCTCCAGGGATATGGTCCCGCGGCCGGTCACTGTCAACGAAGCGCCGCCGGTCTTGCCCACGCGCCGTGGCCGGGACGCCGGCGGCCTTGGCCGCGTTAAGCATAGCAGCCATGCCGGCGGCGGGGACGGCCAGCGAGATAGCGCGCCTGGTCCTCGCCGAACAGCCAGCCGGTTTGCCGCCTGGTCACTAGCCATCGAGCGTCGCGCCGATGCCGCCGGCCATGGCCATCTCCGCCAGCGCCACCAGCAGGCCGCCGTCGGCGAGGTCGTGGCAGGCGCTGACCCGGCCGGCCAGGATCTCGCGCGCGCACGAAGTCGCCGTTGCGCCGCTCCACCGCCAGATCGACCGGCGGCGGCGGGCCGTCCTCGCGGCCATGGATCTCGCGCAGGAACAGCGACGAGCCCAGATGGCCCTTGGTCTCGCCGATCAGGATCAACGTCTCGCCCTCGGCCTTGCAGCGCCAGCGACATCGCCTTCGCGTAGTCGTCCAGCATGCCGACGCCGCCGATGACCGGCGTCGGCAGGATGCCCTTGCCGTTGGTCTCGTTGTAGAGCGAGACGTTGCCGGAGACGACGGGATAGTCCAGCGCGCGGCAGGCCTCGGCCATGCCTTCGATGCAGCCGACGAACTGGCCCATGATCTCCGGCCGCTGCGGGTTGCCGAAATTCATGTTGTCGGTGACGGCGAGCGGCCGCGCGCCGACGGCGGTGAGGTTGCGCCAGCTCTCGGCCACCGCCTGCGCGCCGCCGCGCTTCGGATCGGCCTGGCAATAGCGCGGCGTGCAGTCGCTGGTCATGGCCAGCGCCTTCCGCGAGTCCGGCAGGCGCACGACCGCGGCATCGCCGCCCGGCCGCTGCACGGTGTGGCCCATGACCAGATGATCGTACTGCTCCCAGACCCAGCGCTTGCTGGCGAGGTCGGGGCAGCCGATGAGTTTCTCCAGCACCGCGCCGATGTCCTTGGGCGCCGGCATGCTCGCGCCATCGATCTCCGGCCGCGGCGGCGTCGCCACCCAGGGCCGCTCGTACATCGGCGCCTTGTCGACGAGCTGCTGCGACCGGCATGTCGGCGACGACCTCGCCCTTCATCTTCAGCACCAGGCGGCCGCTGTCGGTGAGGCGGCCGATCTCCGCGAAATCCAGCTCCCACTTGTCGAAGATCTTGCGCGCCAGGTCCCGCGCCTCCGGCTTCAGGACCATCAGCATGCGCTCCTGGCTTTCGGAGAGCATGATCTCGTAGGGCGTCATGCGCGGCTCGCGGATGGGCACGCGGTCGAGATCGAGCTCGATGCCGAGCCCGCCCTTGCTGCTCATCTCCACCGACGAGGAGGTGAGGCCGGCGGCGCCCATGTCCTGGATCGAGACGATGGCGTCGGTGGCCATCAGCTCCAGGCAGGCTTCCAGCAGCAGCTTCTCGGTGAAGGGATCGCCGACCTGCACGGTCGGGCGCTTCTCCTCGCTGTCCTCGTTGAATTCCGCCGAGGCCATGGTGGCGCCGTGGATGCCGTCGCGGCCGGTCTTGGCGCCGACATAGATCACCGGGTTCCCCAGGCCGGCGGCGGCGGAATAGAAGATGCGGTCGGCGCGCGCCAGCCCCACGGTCATGGCGTTGACCAGGATGTTGCCGTTGTAGGAGGGGTGGAAATTCACCTCGCCGCCGACGGTCGGCACGCCCATGCAATTGCCGTAGCCGCCGATGCCCTTGACCACGCCGGCCACCAGGTGCCGCGTCTTCGGATCGTCGGGGCTGCCGAAGCGCAGCGCGTTCAGGTTGGCGATCGGCCGCGCGCCCATGGTGAAGACGTCGCGCATGATGCCGCCGACGCCGGTCGCCGCGCCCTGATAGGGCTCGATGAAGGAGGGGTGGTTGTGGCTCTCCATCTTGAAGACGGCGGCGAGCCCGTCGCCGATATCGATCACGCCGGCATTCTCGCCCGGGCCCTGGATCACCTGGGGGCCCGTGGTCGGCAGCTTCTTCAGCCAGACCTTGGAGGATTTGTAGGAGCAATGCTCGCTCCACATCACCGAGAAGATGCCGAGCTCGGTCAGGTTCGGCTCCCGGCCCATGATGGAGAGGATGAGCTTGTACTCGTCCGCGGTCAGCCCGTGCTCGGCGATGATGTTGGGGGTGATGGCGCCAGGGGAGTTTGGCGCTGCCCGGCGGGCTTGGCGGCGGGGGAGCCGCGGCGGAGGAAGTCGGGGCTGATGTCGGGGACAAGCGCGAATCCTTGAGCCAGGGAGTATGCCGGGGCGGGGATTTCTGCAATGCGGCAGGGACCCCGTCAACTTGTAGGGGCGGGTTTCAAACCCGCCCTCTCTCTGCGCGACATTTTCCGGCATTTTCCCGCGGCATAAGTGCCGGGCGCGGCTGGGTTTTCCGCCGGAATCCGCGATTTTCGGGGGACCCTGATTTTTGGGAACGATGCCATGCAAGGGAATCCTGCGGCGGCGGCATGGGAGCTGCCCCTCACCCGCACCGGGTCGCGACGCGACCGAGTCGTGCCTCGAACCTCGCCCCGCTGCCGCGGGTCGTAACGGCGATCCCGGCGTTGGCCGTCGGCCAGTCGCCAAGCCGTAATTGGCCGTCCCCTCTGCACCCGCGGAGCGAGCCGGCACCGCCAGCATCCGCTCCGCGGAGCTGCGCGGTGAGGGTCGGCTCGTCTGCCTTCTCCGCCTCCTGAAATCCCGATTGATGGCATACGGTCAGACCGTGTATGTTCCCTATTTGTTCTAGTATCGAAAAAACGCCCCCGGAAGTCAAGAAAGGGGCGCTGTCACGGGCATTCCCAAGTGGGAGGGAAACGGATGAAACGGGCCAGTCGGTGGCGGGGATCGACGCTGGTGGGCGACGCGGTGCGCGACCGGCTGCCGCTATGGGTCACCTGCAAGGGCTGCGAACACCGCGCGCGCCTCGACCCCGCGAAGGTGGCGGACAAGCTCGGCTACGACATGCCGCTGCCGGACCTCCGGCGGAAATTCAAATGCACGCGCTGCGGGGCAAGGGGCGCGGCGGAGGTGAGCGTGGGGCACTATCCGCAGGGGGCGGAGAGGTAGGGGCCCCGTTGTGCAATGGACGTTTCTTCGCAATAACTCCGCTACGGTCCCGCCTTGGCCCGAGCGGAATCGACCGGGGACTGCGGGTATCGGGCCCCCAAATGGCAAGCGGGAACATGCCAAAAGATCCCGCAGCCCGCGCATTATTTCCAGGGGCCGATCTTGAGCACGAAAGATTTCCCGACATCGCGTCTCGACAAGGCGGCATTCTCCGTCTCAACTCTCTCGGAAGAGCCGGATGGCAAGATCTACTGGCTTGCACGGACGCCGCATGAGCGATTGCGCCACGTCGAAATCCTCCGCCGGATGAATTATGGACCTGACGCTACCGCAAGACTTCAAAGAGTTCTTGAGACTGCTTCAGGCCCATGAGGTCGCATATCTGCTGATCGGCGGCTATGCGGTTGCCTATCACGGCTATCCCCGTGCTACTCAGGATTTGGGCATCTGGATCGCCATCGAACCGGACAATGTACCGTTGTCTGCACGGAGGCTGATGGAATTTCACACGCCTTGCTGATTAGGGCGGTCGTAGTTGTATTCCTCGCTCTGAATGAAGGCGAGGTTTGATCGTTTCTGCCATTGTTCGGGCGTTAAGCCCGCTTTGGGCTTGTCACGACGAAAGTCGTACCAGCGGCCATAGCCCGCTTGATGGGGCTGATCAAAAGCATCGATGTATTGAACATAGCCAAACACCAATAGGGCCGCGTCGCCAGCTTTGATTTTGGCGACCATCCCTTCTGGGAACGCTTGCTTCTCGTATAGCCGGGGAACGAAAAAATAGTCCTCACGTACGAGGAAGGCTTTCGCCTCGGAGTGATTGTCATCTATGCGATACACTGGCTTTTGCGGCCACCGACGCGGCGGCCCCTCCGTGTGGATCAAACAGATAACGGCGTCTGTGACGCGCGCAGGAGTGCTGCCCCAATTCTTGATTTGAACTTGGAATGAAATGCTGCCGTCGTCTCCGAACGTGATTCCGGGTTCAACGTGAGACATCTTCACGTAGGCGCGCTCGGTCGCCTTGAAGTGTTTTACCTGCCCTAGAGTTGTCCACCAAAGGGTGCCGGCAAATATCGCAATAAGGATGTCAGTCAAGTGCTTCAGAATGACATCGGCCCATGGTGAACTAGTCGACGACGCGACCAAGTACAGACCAAAGACAAATACACAGCATAGCGCGATTGTTATCAGAAACGGCAACAAATTGGGCCATCGTTTTGGCATCTGTGCAACCTGCCATAGTAGAAGTCAAAGTAAACAGCTTAATCACTCGTCCATCAACTGACAACTACCACGCAGCGGTCTGACAATGCGATCCGCTCTTGGGATCGCCAGTCGAAGAACCAAGACACGGTCCAAAATGCCGGGCCGTCGCTGTTCAACACAGAACCAAGTACTTTCGCGCGACACGTTCGGGAGTATACCCCGCAACCCCACGCCACCCCTTGCGAACGTAGGAAAAAAGGCCGTGCGATCACGGTGCGCCGGCATCGGCACTCGGATTTGGGCATCATCCTCGCGCCTGTGCCCATGTTCTGCCCAACATCACGGCATGGCATGCGAGAAGCCCGCATCAATGCTGCATTACTTGTACTTACTCGTTCCTCGGCACTCGAGGGAAGCAATCTCATCTGGTGATGGTCGCTGGCGGTGCGCTACCTCCCCATCCCCCGCGCCGTCAACTCCCTCACCAGCTGCTCCACAAACGCCCTCACCGCCGGCGTGATCAGGCGGTTGCCGGGATACACCGCGTAGATGCCGCTGGTGGGGCCGGGGTGGTCTGAGAGCACGCGGGTGAGCTGGCCGGCGGCCAGCGCGTCGCTCACCATCCAGTTCGGCAGCGCGACGAGGCCGGCGCCGGCGAGGGCCGCGGCGCGCACCGACTCGGTGTTGTCGGTGAGGAGGCGCGGGCGCAGGGCGATGCGCTTGCTGCCGAGCTGCCAGGTGTCGCGCCAGGGCAGCGGCGTGAAGCCGACGCAGCGATGCCTGACGATCTCCTCCGGCCGCCGCGGCACGCCCGCCGCGGCGAGATAGGCCGGCGTCGCCACCACGACCACCTGCGAGGAGCCGATGCGCCGCACCACCAGGCCGGGGCCGGGCGTGCGCGTCACGCGGATCGCGAGATCGAAGCCTTCCTCCACCAGGCGCACCTCCGCGGTGGCCACCACCAGCTCCGCCTCCAGCCCCGGATGCTCGCCGAGGAAGCCGGCCAGCGCCGGCACCAGGAAGCGCGAGGTGAAACCGTCGGGGGCGGCGATCCGCAGCTTTCCCGCCATGGCCTTGGCCTGGGCGCGCAGCTCGGCGCGGGCCGAGGCGGCCTCGTCCAGCAGGCGGCGGCAGCGGCGATAGAAGGCCTGGCCCGCATCGGTCGGGCGCACGCGGCGGGTGGTGCGGTCCAGGAGCCGCACGCCGAGCCGGTCCTCCAGGGCGCGCACCGCCTCGCTGACCGAGGACTTGGCCGTGCCGAGCGACGCGGCGGCGGCGGTGAAGCTGCCGCTCTCCACCACCCGCGCGAAGATCTCCATGCCGGCGAAGCTGTCCATGGCCGGGATTGTTCGCCACGGCGAACAGTCTGTCCAGCCTCTCCGTCTACACGCGGGGCGCGAGGCAGGCCAGATTCAAGTCCTGGGACCGGTAACGGGAATGGAGGAAGTCGTGACGCAGACGATGGAGAAAATCAGGCTGGTGCCGCCGGGCGCCGGCGAGAAGCTGGATGTGCTGGGCTCGACCATGACGGTCAAAAGCGACGGCCAGGGCGGGCCGTTCCTGGCGGAGAACCTGCTGCCGCCGGATCACGAGGTGCCGCTGCACCGCCATGAGGAGGACGACGAGATCTTCTACATCCTCGACGGCGTGCTGACGGTGACCGGCGCCGACGGCGAGTACCGCGCCGGCCCGGGCAGCACCGTCTGCCTGCCGCGGGGCAGCCGCCATGGCTTCCGCAACGACATGGACAGCGCGGTGCGCATCCTCACGATCTGCGGGCCGGGGGTTGCAGCGGCCAACATGTTCCGCCAGTTCGACCGCGAGAGGAAGGCGTCGGGCAGCCTGCAGCCGTCGCGCATCGTCGCCATCGCGGGGAGCCATGGGGTGCAGATGGGGTAGTTGGGCAGACGCTCGCTGGCAGAGCCGCTAAACACTGTCATCCCGGGCATGGCGCGTCAGCGACATGACCCGGGACCCGAGAACACGAACTTTTCCAGGTTGTGTCGGTGGCAGCTCGCTGCGGCAAGCAGGCGTGCGGCTTTCGCGCTCCGCCTTTGTTCATGACATTGCACGGCTACCGAAGTTACCTGACAAGGCTTGTGTTCATGGGTCCCGGACAACCGCGCTCGCGACAAACGCTTCGCGTTTGCGCGGAAGCGCGGTTTCCGGGATGACAAATTTTGGAATAGTCGCGTTCCGGCGCCTACCCCAACTGCCGCTGATTGACCTGGCAGCCTTCGGGGAATTTCACCCAGGGGTGCTGGGTCTCGGACCAGAAGGCAAAACCAGGCGGCTCGAAGTTGGGGTCGGCGAAGTTGCCGGTGGAGATGCCAATCATGTCGGGCAGGGCCTCGGCGTACCAGTAGAGCGTGCTGCCGCAGGTCGGGCAGAAGTGGCTGTCGATCCAGCGGCCGGATTCGGAGATGCGGCGCCAGACGGTGCTGTTGCCTTCGATGGCGGCGACGGCGGATTTCGGCCAGAGGGCGGAGATGCCGAAGACGCTGCCGGTGCTCTTCTGGCATTCCCGGCAGCTGCAGGCGCCGACCGAACCGGGCTTGCCGTTCACGATCACGCGGAGCTGGCCGCAGGAACAGGCGGCGGTGCGGGTCATGGGGGAGTCCTCGCGGTGGAGTTGCTTTCGGAGAAGAGTAGGGGATTGCGGGGGCGGGAAATCAAGCAAGAAAGATTCACCACAGAGGCACAGAGAAGAAAGCAGTAGAGGTGAACCACAGATGCACACGGATGGACACAGATAGGAAAGTTGCGCGCCAACGGCGCGCAGATACTCCTGGATTGCGAGACTGAGCATGCTTTGCGACAAGCGGCGCGATGCATCTATGTTTATCTGCGTGCATCTGTGGTTAAGCTTCTTAGCTTTCTCGGTGTCTCTGTGCCTCTGTGGTGAACCTTGCTTTCGTGCTTCGCATTAGCCCGGGCACGATGCTTCGCATCGGCCAGGGCACAATGCTGCGCATTGGCCCGGGAATAATCCAGCGCCGCCGCTGTTCTATAGACACGATGCGGGGCGCCCCCTGGGGAGGCCGCGCCGGCGCAGCGACATGACACACCACAGCATTTATGGAGGAAGAGATGCGACGCGCTTATTCATTCGGCATCGCGGCGGCAATGGCAATGACGGCGGCGGCGTTCGGCGCGCCGGCGCAGGCGGAGGAAGACTACGGCCCGCTCAAGGTGGTCGAAGCCGGGACCTTCGGCGAGATCCTGGCGGACGCCAAGGGCATGCCGGTCTACACCTTCGACAAGGACGAAGCCGGCAAGTCCAATTGCTACAACGACTGCGCGACCAACTGGCCGCCGGTCATGGCCACCGCCGCCGACAAGCCGGTGGGCGACCTCACGATCATCACCCGCGACGACGGCAGCCTGCAATGGGCCGACGACGGCAAGCCGCTCTACACCTTCATCAACGACAAGGCCCCCGGCGAAGTCACCGGCGACGGCAAGGGCGGCGTCTGGCACGTGATCAAAGAGTAGCTATTCTGATTCCCCTCTCCCTTTGGCGCGACGATCGCTACGCGATCGCGCTCGGGGGAGAGGGGATTCTTCCTCGCTGATTTGACTCCACTGCAGATATCGGCGACCCGTTGTGACATCAACGGGAGCGCGGGCGCATGGCGGAGTTTCGGCTTTACATCGGCAACAAGTGCTTCTCCTCCTGGTCGCTGCGGCCCTGGGTGGCGATGGAGCAGTGCGGCATTCCGTTCGAGGAGACCACCATCCGCCTCCGCACGCCGGAGACGGCGGCGAACCTGGCGAAGGTGTCGCCCACCGGCACCGTGCCCGTGCTGATGCATGGCAAGATGCTGGTCTGGGAGACGCTGGCGATCCTGGAATATCTCGCCGACCTGTTCCCCGAGAAGCGGCTGTGGCCCGAGGACCGCGAGGCGCGGGCGCTGGCGCGCTGCGTGGCGACGGAGATGCATAGCGGCTTCCTCGAGCTGCGCTATGGCTGGCCGATGAATCTGCGGCGGCCGAAGGGGCGCAAGGATCTTGACGGCGCCGGGGCGCAGCATGAACAGCGCATCAAGGCGATCTGGCGCCAGTGCCGCGCCGTCAACGGCCAGGGCGGGCCGTTCTTGTTCGGGCATTTCACCGCCGCCGACGCCATGTACGCGCCGGTCGTGACCAGATTCGATACCTATGGCGGAAAGCTCGACCCCGATATCAGATCCTATGTCGACGCAATCCTGGCGACTCCCGCGATGAAGAAATGGTATGCTGAAGCGGCAAAGGAGCCCTGGCCGGAACCGGGGCCTGACGAATAAGCGAACGGGAGGAGCGCAATGGGCTACGGCAAGAGTTTCGCGGCGGCGGTGTTGTTTCTGGCGGGATGCACCGCGACGCCGGAGGAGAGCGGCACTCTCGTCGGCCCGGTCTGGCTCGCCGAGCAGGTGGCGGGCGCCGCGCTGCCCACCGAGCCGCAGGTGACGCTGCAATTCGCCGCCGACGGCAGCGCCGCCGGCAAGGCCGGCTGCAACCAGTATAGCGGACCCTATCAGACGACCGACAACAGCACCGGCATCAGCTTCGGCGCCATGGTCTCCACCAAGATGGCCTGCGACGGGGCGATCATGGAGCAGGAGCAGGCCTATCTCGACCTGCTTGGCCGCGTCAGCAGCTACGAAGTGCGCAACAACGCGGAGTTGATGCTCTATGCCGACGACGGCAAGCGCATCCGCCTGCGCCGCACCGACGAGCAGCCGATGTAGTTTCCCGCGCTCCTACGCGAGCGCCTGCACGAGGCCGTCGAACAGGGGCTTGCCGTCGGTGGAGCCCAGTAGGGGATCGATGGCGTTTTCGGGGTGGGGCATCAGGCCGAGCACGTTCTTGGTGTCGTTGAACACGCCGGCGATGTTGCGGGCAGAGCCGTTGGGATTGGCGTCCGCGGCCGGCTCGCCGTTCTCGTTGCAATAGCGGAAGGCGATCTGGCCGCGCTCTTCCAGCCGGTCGAGCGTTGCGTCGTCGGCGAAATAATTTCCGTCATGATGGGCAACGGGAACCGAGAGCGTCTGGCCGGTGGAATAGCCCGCCGTGAACAGGCTCTGGCTGGTCTCCACACGGAGCGTCACGTTCTTGCAGACGAACTTGAGGCCGGCGTTGGAGAGTAGCACGCCCGGCAGGAGCTGGGTCTCGCAGAGAATCTGGAAGCCGTTGCAGACGCCGAGCACGGCCACGCCCTTCTTCGCCCGGGCCGCCACTTCGCGCATGACCGGCGAGTTGGCGGCGATGGCGCCGCAGCGCAGATAGTCGCCGTAGGAGAAGCCGCCGGGCACGACGATCAGGTCCACGTCTGGCATCCCGATGTCGCGGTGCCAGACCATCACGGGCTCGCGTCCCATGGACTGGGCGAGCGCATCCTTGATGTCATGCTCGCGGTTGGAGCCGGGGAAGACGATGACGGCGGCTTTCATTCTCGGCGGGAACCCTGCTTCGATTCCAGTCTAGGCAATCTCGATCGCGTAGTTCTCGATCACGGTGTTGGCCAGCAGCTTCTTGCACATGGCTTCCACTTGGTCGCGAGCCTTGGTCTTGTCGGTCTCCGTGAGATCGAGCTCGATGAATTTGCCCTGGCGGACATCGTCGACGCCGCCGAAACCGAGCGACGACAAGGCGTGGGCGATGGCGCGGCCCTGGGGGTCGAGCACGCCGTTCTTCAAAGTCACATGCACGCGGGCCTTCATTCGCAACCCATGCCTTACTGCATCGTCTCCGGACCCTTGAGGTCGCGCAGGCCGGCCTCGGGCAGTATCCCCAGGCGGCGCGCCACTTCCTGATAGGCCTCGGCCACCTGGCCGAGGTCCTGGCGGAAGCGGTCCTTGTCCAGTTTCTCGTTGGTCTTGATGTCCCAGAGGCGGCAGCTATCCGGGCTGATCTCGTCGGCCAGCACGATGCGCATCTCCTCGTTCTCGAAGTGGCGGCCATATTCGAGCTTGAAGTCGACCAGCTTCAGGCCGACGCCCAGGAACAGGCCGGAGAGGAAGTCGTTGATGCGCAGCGACAGCGCGACGATGTCGTCGATCTCCTGCGGCGTCGCCCAGCCGAAGGCGGTGATGTGTTCTTCCGACACCATGGGATCGCCCAGCTCGTCGGACTTGTAATAGAACTCGATGATCGAGCGGGGGAGCTGCGTTCCCTCGACGATGCCGAAGCGCTTCGACAGCGAGCCCGCGGCGATATTCCGGACCACCACTTCCAGCGGCACGATCTCCACCTCGCGCACCAGCTGCTCGCGCATATTGAGGCGGCGGAGGAAATGGGTGGGCACGCCCTGCTCGCCCAGCCGGGTCATCAGGTACTCGGAGATGCGGTTATTGATGACGCCCTTGCCGGTGATCACGCCCTTCTTCTGGTTGTTGAAGGCGGTGGCGTCGTCCTTGAAGTACTGCACCAGGGTGCCGGGCTCCGGTCCTTCGAACAGGACTTTGGCCTTTCCTTCATAGATGCGGCGGCGGCGGGTCATTGTTGGATTCCTCCCGTGCGATCCCGGCGTGAGGGTTGAGGGATTAACGGGCACCGGTGCCGCTCCAGGTGTGAACGTTTAGAGAACGTTCAAAGTCCACCAGCCTTGGATAGGCAGGATATAGCAGCGGAGTCGCGCTGAAACAACGAATCCCGGGTTTTTGCGGCATTGCGAAAGCCGTTTCAAATCGCAGTTCGTTCAAGGAGATGATCGAAATAAAACCGGCGGCGAGTTGCCCCGCCGCCGGCCGTGGATGTCAAAGTTCGTGTTGTGTCGAACGCTCAGCCGAGATCGAACAGCAGGAACTCGGCCTTGCCGCGGGCGGCGATGTCGAGCCGCTCCACGTCCTCGATCGCCAGGCCGTCCCCCGACGTCAGCATCTTGCCGTTGACCTCGATGCCGCCGTCGACGACCTGGACCCAGGCGCCGCGTCCCGCCGCCAGCTTGTGGCTGACCGAGGCGCTGTCATCCAGCAGGCTGGCATAGACGCGCACGTCCTGGTTGATGTCGAGCGCACCGTCCGGACCGCCGGGCGCCACGATCAGGCGGAGCGTGTTGCGCTTCGCCTCATCGGGGAAGTGCGCCTGGCGGTAGGCAGCAGGAAGGCCGTCGCGTTCCGGCAAGATCCAGATCTGCAGGAAGCGCACATCCTCCTCGCCCGAGGCGTTGAACTCGCTGTGGCGGACTCCGGTGCCGGCCGACATGGCCTGCACGTCGCCCCGCTTCAGCACGCCATCGCCGCCGGTGGTGTCGCGATGGGCCAACGCGCCGCGCACGACATAGCTGATGATCTCCATGTCGCGGTGGCCGTGGGTGTCGAAACCGCCATCGGGACTTACCGTGTCGTCATTGATCACCCGCAGCTGGCGGAAGCCCATATGCTGGGCATCGTAGTAATTCGCGAACGAG
The DNA here is from genome assembly GCA_963810485.1 of uncultured Alphaproteobacteria bacterium. Taxonomy (GTDB): domain Bacteria; phylum Pseudomonadota; class Alphaproteobacteria; order Dongiales; family Dongiaceae; genus DATKFM01. The sequence goes on along the minus strand of CAWENQ010000004.1, from coordinate 201,456 downwards.
AAGGTGTGATGGCTGTCGAGCCATCCGAAGTTCGCGTGGCCGCGCGCAGCGGCAGGACGAAGGGCGAGAGTCATGATGGACCTCCTTTACGCATACTCCAGAGAATGGCGCGCCGGCCCATGGGAGCCAAGCTCGCGCGCCTAGATTTCGCGGCCGATCGCGGCGTCGACGGAATAGCGGCCGCCGCCGCGGATGACGAAGCCCAGCGCGACCAGACCCCACAGCAGCGGATACTCGTAGCCACCATCGTTCCAGAAGAATCCAGCCGATGAATGCTGGACGACGGCGACCGCCAGGAAGCCGGCGATGAGGCCCGCAGCGATGCGCGTGCCCAGGCCGAGGGCCAGCAAGATGCCGCCGACGAACTCAACGAGCCCGACCACCAGCGCCATCGACGCCGGATAGCCGATACTCTCGAAGAACTGCCCGGTGGCTTCCAGGCCATAGCCGCCGAACCACCCGAACAGCTTCTGGCTGCCATGGGGCACCAGCAGCAGGCCGGCGGTGACGCGGATGGCGGGCTCGACGAACGGCGCCAGCGACTTCTGGATGGCGCCAAAGGCGGGGACCAGTGGCTTGGCCCCAGAGATCGATAGATCGGTCATGGATTGCTCCCAAACGGCGGCGAGGGCCTGTCCCACGCCTTCAGGCGCATGATTTGGCACCTACCGAAGTCGGAAACAATCTGCCTATTTGGAACAATACTGTCGCAATATATGCAACAATAGGGTAGCGTACCACCATGGATCGGTTGGCGAATATGGAGGCCTTTGCCCGGGTAGCGGACTCCGGGTCGTTCTCCGAGGCCGCGCGGCGCCTGGGGACATCGAAGTCGCTGGTCAGCCGTCAGGTGGCGGCGCTGGAGGCGGAACTCGGCGCGCGGCTGCTCCATCGCACGACGCGATCGCTCATGCTGACCGAGGAAGGTCGCGGCTATCACGCCGAAGTCGTGCGCATCCTGGCGGAGATCCAGGACGCGAACCTCTCCGTCAGCCGCATGCAAGCGGCGCCGCGCGGCCGGCTCAAGGTCAACGCGCCGATGAGCTTCAGCTTCCTGCATCTGGCGCCGGCGATTCCGGATTTCCTGCGGCGATATCCGGAGGTCGATCTGGATATGACGCTGAACGACCGCTACGTCGATCTGATGGAAGAAGGATTCGATCTCGCGGTGCGCATCGGCCGGCTCGCGGACTCGTCATTGGTCGCGCGCAAGCTGGCGCCGATACGGCCGATGATCTGCGCCAGCCCGGGCTATTTGAGGGAGCACGGCGTTCCCGAAACGCCTGATGATCTCCGCCGGCATCTGTGCCTGTGCAACAGCACCAACGCGCTGATCGATGAATGGCGCCTGGTTGATGGCGATGGCCGGCCGCTCATGGTCCAGATCAAAGGCCGCCTCCGTGCCAACAACGGCGACACGCTGCGCATCGCGGCGTTGCAAGGTGTCGGCTTGGTTTATCTGCCCAGCTTCTTCGTCGGCGGCGACCTGCAGGCGGGAACGCTGGTATCCGTGCTATCCGGCTACATGCCCCAGGACACCGCCATCCATGCCGTCTATCCCCACAGCCGCCATCTGCTTCCCAAAGTGCGCGTGTTCGTGGATTTCCTGGCGGAGCGTTTCGGCCCGCGGCCTTACTGGGATTTGGTGGAGTGAGCGTTGTTGCTAGCTGGCCGCGATGCGGACTGCCGATCGCAGATTCTTGAACGGGATCTTGTCGAGGCGGCAGATATTGGCGCCCGGCGATTCCACCAGCAGCACCTCGCTGGCGATCGGCTGGAAGGCGGCGCGGAAATGGTTGGTGCTCTTTACCGCGAGAATCGCCTGGCGCTCGGGCTCGACGCCGAAGCCGCGGAACAGCTCCAGGTCCAGGCATTGGAAGCGGTGGCTGCAGATGACCACGGTGACGTCGGCGCCGCTGTCGATCACCCGCAGCCGCGCCGAGGGCCCCAGATGCATGGTCACGCCGCCGGCCATGGCGCCGCTGCCGACGACGGTGCCGTCGGAAATTCCCTCCACCCGGAAGCGGCCCTGGAAGGGAGCGGCGTCATAACCGTAGCGGCCGCCGAGCGCGAGATCCAACTCGGCGCCGACGCCGGCCTGATGCGCGGCCTCGGCGGCGTGCGGGTCCCAAAGCAGGGCGAGCGCGGCGTTCTGGGCTTTCTGCTGCACCAAGGCGGCGAGGATGCCGACCGTGTCTGAGGTGCCGCCGCCGCCGGGATTGTCCTGCACATCCGCCAGGATCACTGGCCGCCCCGGCTTACCGGCGCGGATCGCCCGGCGCACGGCATCCGCCGGGGTCAGCATGTCGGCCAGGAACTCCCGCTCCCTGGCGGAGACCGCGGCGAGCAGCCGGTCGGCCGCGGCTTCCACCGCCTGCGCATCGGGTCCGGCGGCGACGATGGCGGGACCGCAATCGTGGATGTCCGCCGGTGGAAATCCGACGGCAAAATCGACATTGCTGACAGCGGATGATTCCAGTGCGGGAATGGAATCGTAGAGGCCCTTGCAGGGCTCCGCCATCGTGCTCTGGGCGCAGACCGGGATCAGAAAGGGCAGCTTGCGGAAGGCGCGATGCAGCGGCCGGCCGGCCAGTATCCGGGCCAAGCAGCAGATCGTAAGCGCGCTTGCCGGTGTCAGCCATGTCGATGTGCGGATAGGTGCGATAGATCGTCATGCCGTCGCAGAGCTCGCTCATCGCCTTCGTCACGTTGGCATGCATATCCAGGCTGATGACGATGGGCATGTCCGCGCCGACGCGCGCCCGCAGGCGGCGCAGCAACTCGCCTTCGCCGTCCTGATGCGAATCCGTGACCATGGCGCCATGCAGATCCAAATAGATGCCGTCGATGGCGCCGGCAGCTTCGATGCCGCCGCAGACGATCTCGCTCAGGCGATCGAAGGCGTCGTCGCTGACATGGGCGCAGGGTTCGGCCGCCGCCCAGGCGATCGGCACCAGATCGGCGCCGCCAGCCGCGGAAATGAATCCGCCGATGGGAATGTTCAGCGCCGGAAATACCTTCAGGACATCCGCGCCCCTGGTCAGTTCCGGCCAGCCATCAGCGATCTCGAAATCATGGAAGGTGGCGCCGAAGGGCGCGAAAGTGTTGGTCTCGTGCTGGAGGCCGGCGATGGCAATGCGGGGTCGTTTGCTCATGGTCTCCGTCGATTCAAGTGAGGATCGGTTCAAAGGGTACATCTCCAGGCAGACCTGCCGCAAAGCGCCAGCGAGCGCGGCTCTTCGGCGATGGCTGGGGCAGGGCGATCAGGGAGCTGGAGACGGTCTGGAAGCCGCTGTCGGTCATGATCGCCATGGCATCGGTCGCGTTGCCATCGGCATCGTGGGCGCGGCTGGAGAGCAGCGCTTCCCATTCGCGCCAATCGTCCTTAGCCGGATCGGGCGGCGGCGCCGCCTGGAACAACGGTAGATAATGGCGCATGCGCAGGCTGCCAGTGGTGTCGTCGCGATCATAGGCCGTGACCATGGAGACGCCGGGCACCAGCGCTTCCGCCTCCACCCAGCCTTGCTTGTGGCCCAGGCTGCGCAGCCAGAAGGCGCCATCGGAATCGGCGATGACCATGTTGAAGGGGCGGTAAGCGCCGGAGTCCAGGTCCTGCAACGCCTTCACGGCTTCCTTGGCGTCGGCATGGTCCAGCGCCTCCAGCACCAGTTCGCCGCGGCTGCGCCGGTCCGGAACCGGCCCCAGGCTGTTCATGCGGTTCATGACGGCGGCGATCACCCCGTGGTCGTTGACGCCCAGCCAGCTTCCGCCCGCCAGCTTGTCCAGGCCGGCGACCACCTGGGGCCGGTCCGGCCAGTGGCGGGCCGGGGGCGCCCAGGGCCGTTGCGCCATCTCGTCGCGGTTGGCGCCGACGATGACGGGCCAGTCATGGCCGGGGCGGAGGAGGATGACGACGCTGCACATCGGAATTGGTTCCAGGGGTGGGCCGGCGGACTTCAATCGAACTCCGGCCGGTCCGTCAACCGCTCCCGGAACGGCCGTAAAACGCCTTGCGGTACCGCCGCCGAGTAGCCAAATTCCGCCCATCCGCATTCAATCGAGGGAGAACCCAGGTCCATGGCGAGTTTCGATGATCGCAAAAAGGGATTCGAGGACAAGTTCAAGCACGACACGGAGCTCGCGTTCAAAGTCAACGCCCGCCGGAACAAACTGCTGGGGCTCTGGGCGGCCAAGGAACTGGGAATTCCCGCCGCCGAGACGGAGGCCTACGCCAAGAGCGTGGTGATGGCCGACTTCGAGAAGCCGGGCGACGACGACGTTGTGGAGAAGATCGTCGCCGACGCCCAGGCCAAGGGCGTCGATATCTCCGAGCACCGGATCCGCAAGCAGATGGGTGACCTCCTGGAGGCCGCGCGCCAACAGATCATGACCGAGGTCAAGTAGAAGGTCTCAGGCCATGTCCGAGCCGGGTAGCCCGACTGCCGACCTGCTCACGCGCCTCGCCGACAATGCCCGGCGGCCGGCCAACATGGCGGTCGGCCTGCCGCCGCAGATCTACACCGACCCGGAGATCCTGCGGCTGGAGGAAGAGCGCATCTTCGGCCATGAGTGGCTTTGCGCCGGCCTTGCGGCGGAAATTCCCAAGCCCGGCGACTACCTGACCTTCGCCATCGGCACGCAGCCGATCATCCTGGTGCGCGGCGCCGACGGCACGATCCGCGGCCTGTCCAATGTCTGCCGCCACCGCATGTCGCGGCTGGTGGAGGGCCGCGGCAGCGCCCGCGTCTTTGCCTGTCCCTATCATGCCTGGACCTACGACCTGCAGGGCCGGCTGATGGGCGCGCCGCACATGACCCGCAGCGAGGGCTTCGACAAGAAGAAGATCTGCCTGCCGGAGATCCGCACCGAAATCTGGGAAGGCTGGATCTATGTCACTCTCGATCCCGATATCGACAGCGTCGCCAGGAAACTGCAGCCGCTGCAAACCGTGGTGGCGCCCTATCGCATGGCCGGCTATGTGCCGTTCGCGACCCAGGACCACCTGTGGGACACCAACTGGAAGCTGCTGACCGAGAATTTCATGGAAGGCTATCACCTGCCGGTGGCCCATAAGCGTACTGTCGGTGCCTGGTTTCCCGCCGAGGAGACCGGCTTTCCCGACCAGGTGTTCGACGCCTTCACCTATCAGACCTTCATCAAGAACCAGGATGCGAAATACGGCCTGGCGCACAAGGACAACACCGTCCTCGAGGGCAAGTGGCGTTACACCTCGGTCATGCCGACGATCTATCCCACCCACATGATCGTCATCGCGCCGGATCATCTTTGGTATCTGTCGCTGCGGCCGAAGGGCAGCGGGCAGGTGCATGTGCGCTTCGGCGCGGCCCTGGCGCCGGAGGTGCTGGCGAGCCTGCCGGACAAGGACAACTACATCGCCGAGACGGTGGATTTCTTCGACCGGGTGAATGCCGAGGACCGCTTCGTGGTCGAGGCGATCTACCAGGGGGCCAAGGCGCCGCTGGCGCAGTCCGGCCAGATGAGCTGGCTCGAGCGCGAGTTGCACGACTTCCAGGGCTATCTGGCGCGCAAGCTTTGCGGCGCGCGCAACAGCGCGGCGCTGGCGGCGGCGCAGTAGAGCTCTAGTTCAATCGAACGAGGAACCCCGGCGCTGTCCGCCCGCGGTGTCGTCGCGGTCCGGCAGCGGTCCGATCATTTCGATCATGGTCAGAATCATCGCGACGCCGCCATCGGCGCCCCGCAGCGGCAGCGCCAGACGCACATAGGTCTGCGGCCCGCCGCCGTTGGTGATGGAGATGCAATAGACGCTGGGCTTTGCCGTCTCCACGATTTCCCGCAGATGCTTGCGCATGAGATCGCGGAAATCGACATGCTTGATGTCGTCGATGCTGCGCCCGGTCAGATCGACTTCCATGATGCGCGTGAGCTTTGAGCCCGCCAGCCGGTAGCGGAACTGCAGGGGATCCCGCTCCACGTCGAGCAAGCTGACATTGCCGAGGCCCCAGGCGAACTCGACGGGGTCGATATCGGCACGCGCGGGCATGGCATGGCCGCCGCATTTCGACTGCCAATAGGCAAACATGCGCTGCAGCAGGTCGCTGGGAATCGCGCCGAGCTCCAGGCGAGTGGCGATGACGGACTTCATGTTCTGTTGACGCTGCGCTACGGCAAGGGTTGTTACCGGTTTTCTATCAGGCGAGGCTTAAATATTGATGGGGTTCTAGAGTTAATCGGAGTTTCCGGACATCCCGAGCAGGATGGTTTCCACGGTGCGGAAATTTGGCGAAACTTGTCGCTTTCGCCGTGGGAATGTTAACCAACGCAAAATCGTTTCCCGCCTGCGCGACCGGAGCTGCGCAACCGGATGTCACGGATGAGACCGGTATTGCTGTCTACAGCGACATTATTCGCGGCAATTTTAGCGGGAATTTGTGATTCGTACCACAACCTAGTGCCGGGAACAGGCAGGCGCGTTTACTAAAAATGCGCCAGCAAGCGGAGTTTCTCTGCTGCGGATGGGGCGGCTTGCCGGATTTCGCCTGCTCACGCGTCACTCTGCCGCACGCGCCGCCGCCCGGGGCGAACCTCTATTCCGCCGGTGCGCGGCTGACCGCGGCGACCGGCTGCCGCCCCTGCCAGAGGGCGAGATAGCCGAGTCCGAGCGCGATCAGAATGGGCAGCGCCCCCAGGAGGATGAATACAAGATCGCCGGGCAGGCGCAGCCATTCGAAGAGCCGCGGCAGCGTGCCGCTGGTATATGCGAGGCTCCGGGCGTGCCAGTAGCCGTTCTCGAGCACGTCGGCCAGCTGCAGGACCCCGGACGGGAACAGGCTGAGGACAACCATCATGGCGAGTCCGATATTGAGGCCCCAGAAGCCGCAGCGAACGAATTTTTCGGCCCTCGCCCAGGTGGCCGGTGCCGCGATTTCCCGCAGCAGAAACACCATCAGCGCCACACCCAGCATGCCGAACACGCCGACCATCGCCGCATGTCCATGGTTGGGCGTGAGGTTGGTGCCCATCTCGAAGTAGCTGACGATCGGCGTGTTGATGAGGAAGCCGAAAACGCCGGCGCCGGTGAAGTTCCAGAAACCGACGGCCATCAGGAAATAGAACGTCCATTTATGCTTGAAAGGCTCGCCGGTCTTGCCGCGGGTCACCGTGACGAAATCCCAGGCATCGAGTGTCAGCAGCGTGAGCGGCACGACTTCGAGCGCCGAGAACGCCGACGCCAGCGCCATGTTGAACTCGGTCTGTCCGGTGAAGTACCAGTGATGGCCGGTGCCGATCAGGCCGCCGCCGAAAACCAGGATCACATCGAGATAGATGGCGCGGAGCGCGGTGATCCGCCGCACCAGGCCGAGCTGGTAGAAGATGACCGCGACGATGACGGTGACGAAGAGCTCGAAGAAACCCTCGACCCACAGATGGATGATCCAGAACCGCCAAGTATCGGCGATCGTGTAGTGCGTCGATCCATCGAAGAACAGCGCCGGAAGATAGAACACGGGAATAGCGGCCGCTGCGATCAGGAAGAAGGTGACCAGGCCGCGCCGTTCGGGGTCGCGCCGCGCCGGCGCCAGGTTGCGCCACAGCAGCCAGAACCAGAAAATCAGGCCGATGGCCAGCAGGATTTGCCAGGCGCGGCCGAGCTCGAGGAATTCCCAGCCCTGATTGCCGAACCAGAACCAGAGCGGACCGAGCCATTGCAGCAGGCCGGCCCATTCGCCCAGCAGGCTGCCGACGGCGACGACGACGACGGCGACAAAGAGCAGGTTGATGCCCAGGCGCTGCCCGGCGGGTTCGGTTCGGCCCAGCATGCCCGCCACATAAAGCGCGCCGCCGACATAGGACGTCGCGATCCAGAAAATCGCCAGTTGCAGATGCCAAGTTCGGAGCAGGTTGCTGGGCAGGTATGCCGAAAGGTCGATGCCGTAGAAATCGCCCGGCTCGGCGCGGTAGTGCGCCACGGCGCCGCCAATCAGCGTCTGCGCGACGAAAAGCAATGCGGCAATCGCCATGAATTTGAGCGTTGCCAGCTGAGCGGCCGTCACCGGCAGGGGCGGCGCGGGCGGCTGAGGTGAATCTGCCCGATGCCAGCCCAGATAGTCGAACTTGCCGAATGCCAGCAGCACAATCGCCGTCCCGCCGAGCAGGAAGACCAGGCTGATGGCGCTATAGATCAGGGTGCCGGATGTGGGCGTGTTGCCGGCCAGCGGATCATAGGGGAAGTTGTTGGTGTAGGAGTTTGACGTGCCGGGCCGCTCGGCGACCGAGGCCCAGGCTGTCCAGGCAAAGAAAGCCGTGAGCTCCCGCAACTCCTGCGGATCGGAGACCGCCTGGGCAATGAGCCCGCCATTTCCTGCCGGATGGACAAAATAGTCCCGCCAGTAGGAGATCTGACGGTTGAACGATTCGGCCCCGGCCGGATCGAGGGTCAGCGTGCCAGTCGCGGCATCATAGTTGTTCTGCCCCATCGTCGCGGCAACCATGCCGTCGATGCTGGCCTGATCGGGTTGCGAAAGCTCGGCATAGGGCCGCCCGAAACGCGCCTGCGCGTTGTGTTCCGCCGCGTCGAGCGCCCAGTTGTGCAGATACTGCGCGGAAAAATCCGGACCCAGATAGCCGCCATGGCCCCAGATCGTGCCGTTGTTCATGAGACCGTGCTTCAGGAACACCTGCTGGCCGGCGGCGACATCGTCGCTGGTGAACAGGACGGCGCCGGCGGGATCGAGCACGGTTGCTGGGATCGGCGGCGCATTTTCATAGGCCTTGACGGTGATCAGGATGAGGAAACCGAAGCCGAACAGCATGGTGATGGCCGCCGCGATGTTCCACCAGGAGGAGAGGGTATCGCTGCCGGCCCTTGCCATATTCGCCATGGGACTGCTCCAACAGGAGGATGCCGGCAGGCGAATTGCCGGCCGACCTGCCGGCATGAGGACATGCCGGCCCCATGGCGGGCTTTGATTTAGGTCAATGAGGACGCCGTTTGCGGGCGGCGGAAGCTGAACCGGCGGCTATTTTTTCGCCTTCTTCTTCTTTGCCGCACCGAACACGCGGGCGAAGATCGTGTCCACATGCTTGCTGTGGTAGGCGAGGTCGAACAGCGCCGCGAGGATCTTCTTCGGCAGGCGCTTTGCGACCGCGGGATCGGCTTCCAGCAGCTTGCGGAAATCGCCGCCCCGTTCCCAGGCCTGCATGGCGTTGCGCTGCACGGTGCTGTAGGCCTCCTCGCGGCTGAGGCCCGCCTGGGTCAGCGCCAGCAGCACCCGCTGGGAATGAACCAGGCCGCCGAGCGCGTCGAGATTGCGCTGCATGGCCTGGGGATAGACCACGAGCCTCTCGATCAGGCCGGTGAGGCGCCCCAGCGCGAAATCCAGCGCGATGGTGGCGTCGGGCGCGATGACCCGCTCGACGGCCGAGTGGGAGATGTCGCGCTCATGCCAGAGGGCGATGTTCTCCAGCGCCGGCGTCACCGTGGAGCGGACCAGCCGCGACAGGCCGGTGAGATTCTCCGACAGCACGGGATTGCGCTTGTGCGGCATCGCCGACGAGCCTTTCTGGCCCGGCGAGAAATATTCCTCGGCCTCGCGCACCTCGCTGCGCTGCAGGTGGCGGATCTCGATCGCCAGGTTCTCGATCGAGCCGGCGATGACGCCGAGCGTGGCGAAGAACTGCGCATGGCGGTCGCGGGGAATGATCTGGGTGGAGACCGGCTCGGGCTTCAGGCCGAGCTTGGCCGCGACATACTCCTCCACCCGCGGATCGATGTTGGCGAAGGTGCCGACCGCGCCTGAGATCGCGCAGGTGGCGATATCCTCCCGCGCCCGCGCCAGCCGCTCCCGCCCGCGCGCGAAGGCGGCATAGTGGCCGGCGAGCTTCAGGCCGAAGGTTGTTGGCTCCGCATGGATGCCGTGGCTGCGGCCGATGCAGGGAGTCACCTTATGTTCAAGGGCACGCCGCTTCAGCGCTGCGAGCAGGCCGTCCATATCCTTCAGCAGCAGATCGGCCGCCCGGGTGAGCTGCACCGCAAGGCAGGTGTCCAGCACGTCCGACGAGGTCATGCCCTGATGCAGGAAGCGCGCGGGCTCGCCCACATGCTCGGCGACATTGGTCAGGAAGGCGATGACGTCATGCCTGGTCTCGCGTTCGATCTCGTCGATGCGGGCCACGTCCCAGCGGGCGCGCTTGCGGATTTTCGCCGCCGCCGCCTTCGGCACCACGCCCAGCTCGGCCAGGGCGTCGGTGGCGTGGGCTTCGATCTCGAACCAGATGCGGTAGCGGTTCTCCGGCTCCCAGATCTTGGTCATTTCCGGGCGGCTGTAGCGGGGGATCATGGGGCCTGCTTTCGCTGTTTTTCCAGGCCAACGGACCCGACTCGCCGCCGGGAGTCAACCGGCTTGCCAGGGCTTCGGCGGTCGGCTCATATCCCGATAACGGGAGGCCAGTCATGAACATCGAACGCAAGGCCGCGGCGCCGAAAACGGCGCTTGTCGGCGGCATTTCGAGCGCCGCGCGGATGCTGCCCGACGACAACGGCGTGCCGTTCAAGGTGACGCGGGCGCAGGGGCCGTATCTCTGGGACCAGGCCGGCCGGCGCTATGTGGATTTCGCCCTGGGATTCGGCGGCACCATATTGGGCCATGCCCATCCCGATGTGGTCGCGGCGTCGCAGGCGGCGGTGGCAAACGGGTCGCTGCCGGCCTTCGCCTATGAGGGCGAGGAGCTGGCGGCCCGTGCGCTGACCAAGCTGACGGGCGCGCTGACCCAGGTGAGCTTCGTCAACAGTGGCAGCGAGGCGGTGCATCTCGCCTGCAAGATCGCCCGCGCCGCCACCGGCCGCTCGCGCATCGCCAAGCTCGCGGGTTCCTATGACGGCTGGTACGAGGATGTGGCCTTCGGCATGGTGGGCGCGCCGGAGTCGCTGATGGCCGGCGAGCGGCCGGACAACGGGCGCACGGTGTTGCTGCGCTACAACGACATCGACGACGTTGAGCGCCTGTTCAGAGAGCGCGCCGATATCGCCGGAGTCGTCTTCGAGCCGATCATGTGCAATGCCGGCTGCATCACGCCGGCGCCCGGCTATTTGCAGGCGCTCGAACAGACGGCGCGGCGCCATGGGGCGCTGGTGATCGCCGACGAGGTGCTGGCGGGATTCCGCCTGAGCCCGGCCCTGAGCAGCCATCATTTCGGCATCGATCCCGATCTCGCGACCCTGGGCAAGACCATCGGCAGCGGAATTCCCGCCGCCGCGGTCGTCGGCAAGCCGGAGGTCATGGCGCTGTTGACCAACGGCAAGGTGACCCGCGCCGGCACCTATAGCGGCAATCCGCTGATGGCGGCGGCGGTGGCGGAGAGCGCGCGCCTGATCGGCGAGATCGACTACAAGGCGCTGGTGGCCCGCGGCGATGGGCTGCGGCGCGACATCGAGGCGGCGTTTGCCGCAGAGGGCGTGACGCTCAGCACCTCAGGCTATGGCAGCGTGTTCGGCTATTGGTTCACGGCCCAGCCGCCGCGGGACTATGCCGAAGGCGTGAAGCTGGTTCGGCCGAACATCTGGTCGGAAGTGCATATGGCGCTGCGCCGCCAGGGCGTCATGACCAAGCCCGGCGCCTGGGGCCGCTCGCTGCTGTCCACCGCCCATGACGAGGAAGCGCTGGCCATCACCCGCGCCGCGTTCCGCGAAGCGGCGCAGCAGGTGCGGGCGCTCGCGGCGTAGCCACTAATCAGAAGAAACCATCGATTAAGGGAGACCAAGGAATGTCAGCGCTCAATGAGCTTACGCGGCTGAGCCGCCATGTCTTCATCGGCGGCGAGTTCCGCAAGAGCGCCGCCGCGTCGCTCCTGGATGTGGGCGATCCCGCGACCGAGGACAAGATCGGCGAGATCGCCGATACGCCGGAGGCGGAAGTCGCCGCGGCGATCGCGGCCGCCAACAAGGCGCAGAAGACCTGGAACACGAAGAACAGCCTGACCCGCGCCGAGCTGTTGCACGAAGCCGCGCACAAGATGCGGGCGCTGAAGCCGGTGCTGGGCGAGATGATGACCCGGGAGATGGGCAAGCCCTACAAGGAATCGACTGACGAGGTGGAGTGGTCGGCGACGGCAGTGGATTACTACGCCGAAGTGGCGCGGCATGAAGCCGGGCGGATGCTCGGGCCGGCGACCGACGGCCAGATGCATTTCACCGTCAAGGAACCGCTGGGCGTGGTGGTCATCATCCTGCCCTTCAACTATCCGCTCTGCCTGCTCTGCTGGGAAGCGGCGGCGGCGATCGCCTGCGGCAACACCGTGATCATCAAGCCGTCGGAGATTACCTCGCTGACCACGTTGAAATTCATGGAGGCCTTCGCCCATCTGCCGGCCGGCGTCATCCAATGCGTCACCGGCGGCGGCCGCGTCGGGCAGCAGCTCGTCAACAGCCCGGACACCCATATGGTGGCCTTCACCGGCAGCATTGCCACGGGGCAGGCGGTGGCGCAGGCCTGCGCCGGCTCGTTCAAGCGGGTGCTGATCGAGGCGTCGGGCAACGATCCCTTCATCGTCATGCCGTCGGCGCCGCTGGATATCGCGGCGCGGGGTGCGGCCTTCGGCGCCTATCTGAATTGCGGCCAGGTCTGCGCCGCGGCGGAACGCTTCTACGTCCATGAGAAGGTCCATGACGAATTCGTCGACCGCGTGGTGGCGGAGACGAAGAAGGTGCGCATCGGCAACGGCCTCGACAAGGTGGATATGGGACCGATGGGCGCGAAGCGGGAACGCGATCGCTATGAGGGTCTGCTGGCCCGCGCCGTCAGCCAGGGCGCCAAGGTCGCCATCGGCGGCGGGCGTCCGTCGGGATTCAACAAGGGATACTTCGTCGACGCCACTGTCCTCGTGGGCGTGCAGCCGGAGGCGGAGATCCTGAACATCGAGAGCTTCGGCCCGGTGCTGCCGGTCTGCAAGGTGAAGAGCTTCGACGAGGCAATGGCTCATGCCAACCGTTCGAAGTACGGCCTGGGCTCGACGATCTACACGGCGGACCTGAACGAGAGTATGCGCGCGGTGAACGAGCTGGAGGCCGGCATGGTCTGGGTCAACGCGCCGCTGCTGGACAACGACGCCGGACCCTTCGGCGGCCGCAAGATGTCGGGGATGGGACGCCAGCTCGGCGCCGAAGGCCTCGACAGCTTCCGCCACACCAAGCTGGCGATGATCGACCCCGCCGCCAGCGCCCACGATTTCTGGTGGTTCCCCTACAAGGACAAGGAGAGCTTCCCGGGATCGCGGAAGTAGCTGAGCACCAAAGATGCCCGTCAAATACCCGCACCTGTTCTCGCCGGTCACCGTCGGCAATGTCACGGTCAAGAACCGCATCCTGTCGACCGGCCATGACACCAGCCTGCCGCGGCGACATGCCGTCAACGACGCCGCTGATCGCCTATCACGAGGCGCGCGCGAAGGGCGGCGCCGGGCTGATCGTGGCGCAGGTAGCCGGCGTGCATGAGACCGGCGCTCTACACCTCGCATGTGCTGATGGCGACGACCGACGAATGCATCCCCGGCTATCGCCAGCTGGCCGAGATGTGCACAAGCACGACTGCAGCTGTTCGGGCAGCTGTTCCATCCCGGCCGCGAGATCATGGAAAGCCAGGACGGCTCCATCGTCGGTCGCCTACGCGCCGTCGGCGGTGCCGAACGAGCGCTTCCATGTCATGCCGCGGCCGATGACCAAGGCGATGATCGACGAGATCGTCGCACGGCTATGGCGACCGCGGCGCGGCGGATGCGCAGCGCCGGGCTGGATGGCTGCGAGATCGTCGCCAGCCATGGCTATCTGCCGGCGCAGTTCCTCAATCCCGCGCGTCAACCGGCGCGACGACGAATATGGCGGGCCGCTTCGAGAACCGGCTGCGCTTCCTGCGCGAGGTGATCGCCTCGATCCGCGCGCGATGTCGACGACGCGGACTTCGTCGTGCGGCCTGCGCATCTGCGGCGACGAGACAGGATCCTGACGGCCTGAAGGAATCGAGAGCGCTGGAAGCCATCGTCGCGCTCGAGGCCGAAGGTCGCTCGACTACTTCAACGTGATCGCCGGATCGTCGGCCGCCATCGGCGGCGCCGTGCATATCGCGCCGCCGATGGCGATCGCCAACGCCTATGTCGCGCCCTTCGCCGCCGCGGTGAAGGCGAAGGTGAAGGCGGCCGGTGTTCGTCGCCGGCCGCATCAACCAGCCGCAGGATCGCCGAGAAGATCATCGCCTCCGGCCAGGCCGACATGTGCGGCATGACCCGCGCGCATGATCTGCGATCCGGAGATGGCCGACAAGGCGCGAGGCAGGACGCCTCGACGACATCCGCGCCTGCATCGGCTGCAACCAGGCCTGCATCGGCCATTTCCATCTCGGCTATCCGATCTCCTGCATCCAGCATCCGGAGACGGGGCGCGAGCTGACCTATGGCACGCTGAAGCCGGCGGCGCGCAAGAAGAAGATCCTGATCGCCGGCGGCGGTCCCGGCTGGCATGAAGGCGGCGGCGGTCGCGGCCGAGCGCGGCCATGACGTGACGCTCTACGAGGCGAGCGAGCGGCTCGGCGGCCAGGCGCTGCTGGCGCAGATTGCTGCCCGGGCCGCGCCGAGTTCGGCGGCATCGTCACCAATCTCACGCGCGAGATGGAGCTGGCCGGCGCCAAGGTGGTGAAGCGCACCAAGGTGACGCGCGCGCTGGTCGAACGCGGAGAAGCCGGACGCGGTCATCATCGCCACCGGCGCCAAGCCGCGCATGGCCGAGATCGAAGGCGGCGACGACGCGGCCACGTCGTCAATGCCTGGCAGGTGCTGCGCGAACGAGGCCAATGTCGGCGCTTCCGTCGTCGATCGCCGATTGGCGCTGCCGACTGGATCGGCCTGGGCCTGGCCGAGATGCTGGCGCGCCAGGGCTGCCGCGTGCGGCTTTGCGTCGACGGCTGCATGGCCGGGCAGCGCCTCCCCAGTATGTGCGCGATAGCTGGATCGGCATCTGCACAAGCTCGGCGTCGAGATCGTGCCTTATGCGCGGCTCTTCGGCGTCGATGGCAAGTACGGTCTATTTTCAGCATGCTTCCAGCGGGGAACCGATCGTGCTCGAGGGTGTTGATACCCTCGTCACCTCCTATGGGCAGCATCGCGTCGCCGAACTGGAAACGGAACTTGCGACTGGTCTTGAAATCGACAGTCCATCTTATCGGCGATTGCGCCACGCCACGCACGGCTGAAGAAGCCGTGCTGGAGGGCCTGAAGGTCGCGACGGCGCTGTAGCCTCGGCCCCAATTTCGCCTTGTTGCGGCCACAGAAAGCGGCCAGCGCCCGGTTAAGCTCACCTCTTCCCATCGAAAAGGAGATTGCCATGCGAGCGGGAATCAATCTTGCCGTTGCCGGACTGCTGGCTGTTTTGTCGAGCGCGGCGCTGGCGGCAGACCAGGAAAAGTCTTTCAACGGCATCAACTATGCCTGCGCCGGCGTCGGCGATGAGAGCCAGAACGACCCTCGCTGGATGAACTATCCGGCGAAGCTGGTGTTCGCCGGCGGCAATGGCGACTATCTCTCCGACATCGCCGTCAGCATCGAGAACGCCAAGGGCGAGCCGGTGTTCGAGGCAGTATGCGACGGGCCGTTCCTGCTCGTGAACCTGCCGCCGGACAAGTACCGGATCGCGGCGGTCGCCGAGAGCGCCTACCGCAATGAGTTCACCCTGAATGTGGGCGGCGGACATCAGACCGAGCACATCGTCCGCTTTCCGGAAGTGATGAACTAGATACGCGGAACGCGATCGACGAATCACGTTCAACTTCAGACAAGTTGGGTGAAATGGACGCCTCGGATCTGATCCCTCGATCCGAGGCGTTCGCTTTTCGGGATGTTTTTCGGGATGTATGGTGCTTTCAATCGACACCCCCTCACCCTAACCCTCTCCCCCACTGCGTGGGGGAGAGGGGACATACTACTACAGTCCCCTCTCCCCGCCTGCGGGGAGAGGGTTAGGGTGAGGGGTGAGGTCCGAGGTGCGAGGCGAAATAAGTTTTACATCCCATGCCTCGCCCGCCAGTCGACGGGATAGAGGCCGTAGAACACCGTGGCCTTGTCGCCCTCGTACTTCAGCGGCGTTCCCTCGGGCAGCCAGATGACGTCGCCGGGCTTTGCCTCCAGTTTCGTGCGGTAGCCTTTGCCCAGGCGCAGGCGGAACTTGCCTTCCAGCACCACGATGACCTCGTCATAGAGCACCGTCCATTCGAGGGAGCAGCCGTCGAACTTGGCGATGCCGGCACCCATGGTCTTGCTGATGTCGGGCGTGATCAGGCGGGCGATGGAGGCCTTGCCCGGCGGGCCGCCATATTTGTCGAACTTGATCTTGCCGCGCTTGAAGTGGATGTGCTTGGCCATGGGAACCCCTCCGTTGAACGATGAGGGGAAGCCTATCGGCTAGATCTGATCCTCGCCAGGGACAGCCGCTCTTCGCGCCTTGCGCAGGCGGCGGAGCTGGGATTGCAGCACGCCGGCAATGACCAGGCCGCCGCCGACGATCTGGAACAAGCGCGGCGGCGTGCCCAGCAGCGCCGTGATGGCGATCGCGACCACGGGCATCATGTTCAGATAAATCAGCGCCACCACGATACCCGCCCGGTTGACGCCATGGTTCCAGGCAATGAGTCCGATCGCCACCAGCACCACCACGATCCAGGCCAGGATCGCCACGTCCTGCCAGGATGACGGCAGCGCCGGCGGCAAATGGGCGGCGCCGAGCAGGCCGGCCACCAGGTAGACAGCAATCGTCGCGACAGAGCCCGTCGCGGTTGTCGCGGCGGCGATGCGGACCTGCGACCAGCCCTGCAGCCAGCGTTGCGCCGCCAGGGAATACCAGGACCAGCAGACCGACCCGAGAATTATCAGGAATTCGCCGCCGCGGATTTCGAAACCATGGCTCGCGGCGGTTGGATCGTAGGTGGCGAGGCTGCAGCCGAGTATGGCCAGCACGATCGCCGGGATCATCGCGGGATCCAGCGGGATGCGGAAGAACAGCCAGGCGACCAGCGCGCCGACGGCCGGTCCGGTCGACACGATGATCGCCGCCGTGACCGGATTGGCGTGAGCGATGCCGATGGTGAACAGCGGCGCAAAGCTGCCGATGCCGATCGCGCCCAGCAGCCAGAGCCGCCACATCGGCACATGCACGGGCGTGCGCCGGTTGCCGTCAAGGAACAGCAGGAACAGCATCAGGATCGGCGCCGCGAATGCATAGCGCGCTGCCGCCAGGAAGAACGGGTCCCAGTTGTGCAGCAGCAGATTCAGGCCGGGGATCATCGTGCCCCAGGTGATGGCGACGAACAGCAGGCTGAAATTGCCGCTTCCGGCCTTGGCGGGGGCCATGCTCAGGCCCCGGTGCGTGCGCCGCTACCGGCCGCGCCCGTGATCCGGCGATACCAGGCGAAGTGATGCCGCTGGGACAGGAAGACGCCGATCAGCACCAATGCGCCGCCGGCGATCTGCAGCAATCGCGGCGGCGTTCCCAGGATCGCGATGATGAGGACGGCGAAGATCGGCACGAAGTTCAGGTAGATCGAACTGATGATGATGCCGAGCTTCTGCATGCCGTAGTTCCAGAAGATCAGGCCGGCGATGACCGCCATCGCCACCATCCAGATGACCAGGCCGATGTCCAATGCATCCCGCTGCGGCGGCGGCGGCCAGGGAGCCTCGCCCAGCAGCGCCGCCCCGGCATAGACAATCACCGAGACGATGGTGGCCGGCACCATCGTGATGACGCTGATCTTGAGCTGGGACCAGTGTCCCAGCCAGCGCTGCGCGGCCAGCGAGTACCAGGCCCAGCAGGCGGCGGCGAGGATCACCAGGAACTCGCCGCCGCGGATATCGAAGCCGCTGCCGGCCATGTCCGGCCTGAAGGTGGCGAGGATGCCGCCGGCGAGGGCAAGAACGATCGCCGGCCAAAGGGCGCGCTCGATCGGCATGCGGAAGCCGATCCAGCCGACGAGACCGCCGATCACCGTCCCCATCGAGCCGATGATGGCCGCGGTGTTGGGGTCGGCATGGGCGATGCCGATGGTATAGAGCGGCACGAACAGGCCGAGCGCGATGCCGAGTATCCACACCCGGCCGCTGGCCAGGCCGCTGAGATCGTAGTGACGGGGCTCCAGCAGCCGCAGCAACAGCAGCAGCACCGGCACCGCCAGCACATAGCGCACCGCCGCCAGGAAATAGGGATCCCAGTGGGCGAGCAGGACGGTCAGGACGGGAATCTGCGAGCCCCAGGCGAAGGCCACGACAAGCAGGCCCAGATTGGCGAGCCACATGGCGCGAGACTAGCCGGTCGCCGGGCGCTTGACGATGGCGCGGAAAGGATGCCGGGTATGCGTGCAAGGCGGCGCCAACCAAGGCGCCCCTGGGGAGAAGCGATGAATCATCAAACCATCCAATTCGAGAACCGCGGCGGCATCGGCCTGCTGACCTTGAACCGCCCCGAACGGCTCAATGCCATCAACCGGCAGATGATCGACGAGACGAAGGAGCTGCTGACGGCGCTGGAGAAAGACGACAGCCTGCGGGTGCTGGTGCTGCAGGGCGCCGGGCGCGGCTTCTGCTCCGGCTTCGATCTGAAGGACGGCGCGGCCACGGAGCGCACGGGCATCGCCGAGTGGCGGCCGGTGATCGAGCGCGACTTCGACTTCATCATGCAGTTCTGGCATTTTCCGAAGCCGACCATCGCCGCTGTTCATGGCGCGGCCATTGCCGCCGGCTGCGAGCTGGCCATGGCCTGCGACATCACCATCGCCGACGCCACCGCGCGCTTCGGCGAGCCGGAATTGCGATTCGGCAGCGGCATCGTCGCGCTGCTGATGCCCTGGATGGCCGGACCGAAGAAGGCGAAGGAATGGCTGCTGTCGGGCTTCGACCGCATCGGCGCCGAGGAGGCGCTGAACTGGGGCCTGATCAACCGCGCCGTTCCGGCCGGGATGCATCTGGACTCAGCGCTCAAGCTGGCGCGGGACATCGCCGTGAACGACCGGCAGAAGGTGGCGATGGTGAAGCAGGCGATCAACCGCAGCCTGGACATCATGGGCTTCCGCGAGGCCCTGACCATGGGCATGGAGATGGAGGTGCAGATCGAGGCCATGGACACGCCGGAAGGCCGCGAGTTCGACGAGATCGTCCGGCGCGACGGCCTCAAGGCGGCTCTGGCCTGGCGGGATGCAAGATTCGACCGCCCATGACGCGATTTTACGTCATATGGCACACCGAAAACCAACTGAGAGTGCTCCTGATAATCTACTGATTCTATAGTTCTATATTCCCGTTCCGATACGTCGTTTCCGAGCCGACCGTAGGCCTGTCGTGGCAGGTTCTAGCGGTCGAATTACACATGTTTGGCAATCATCTCGGCAATCCGGAAGACATCCGTCAGGGGGTGTCGGCAAGACGCCGGGACGCCGTAGCCCATCCAGTGCGGAGTTTCGGCAACCAGAGGCGTCTTCTGGCGAAAGCCGCTATTCCCGATTGGTCGAGATCAACAGGTGCCGGCGAATCTGATGGCAAGAGCATTGCAGAGGTTCAGCGTCCGCACGGCGATCATTGCCGGCTTAGGTACGCTCTTGCTGATGATCGGGCCTGACGATCTGCCGCAGGAGAAAGCCGCATGACGGCGCTCAATATTCTTGTCGTCGACGACGATTCCGATCTTGCCGAAAGCATCGCCGAGGCCTTGAGCATGGCGGGTCATGCGGTGCGTATCGCCGGCAATGGTGCCGAGGCGGTGCAGCATTATGCCGAAACAAAATACGATCTCAGCTTTGTCGACTTCCGCATGCCCGTGATGAACGGCGTCGATTGTTTCTTCGCGGTTCGCGAACGCTATCCGGACGCGAAAATCGTCCTGATGACGGGCTTAACGGAGGCCGCTGTCGAGCAGGCCGTTGCGGCCGGCGCCCTGGCCCTGCTGCAGAAACCCTTCCGCATGGAAGACGTGGTGAAGATCGCCTGCCAGAACAGCTAGATCTCGCCCGAGGCCGGAAGGGCCGCCCATAAGCGCCGGCAACGAGGCGTCGCAACCTCACCAATATCGAAATTCGTAACTGCTGAATAAAACCGCAGCAGATTACTACCACTTGGGCGGACCATTCTGGTAATTGGTCCCGTTGGGTGCGGCGTTCTGCTCCAGTGGCCAGTCCGAATGATGATGTGCCTGTCGTCTGAAATGCGGTCATACTGGAATACACTTAACTGTGAGTTACTTTGAGCCCTTTCTAGAGGCGGTCTAGTTTGACATATTCACCATGACCTCCAGCTCTCAAAACAAACCGATGAATGTGGATCTGCGGCAGTTGCGCAGCTTCGTGACGATTGTCCGCTGCGGAAACTTCACGCGCGCGGCGCAGCAGCTCGGCGTTTCGCAGCCGGCCTTGAGCCTGTCGCTGCGGCAGCTCGAGTCGGCCCTGGGCCTGCGCCTGCTCGACCGCACCACCCGCAGCATCGGGCTGACCGCCGATGGGCTGCGCCTGCTGCCGACCGCCGAGCGGCTGCTGATGGATTTCGAGGCGGCGATTCGCGACGTGAAGGAAGCCGCCGCCGAGAGGCGCTCCATGCTGACGGTCGCCTGCCTGCCGTCGCTTGCGGTCCGCGTGCTGCCGGAAGCGATCACCCGGTTCCAGAAAGAGCATCCGGACATCTCCATCCAGATTCGCGACGGTACGGCTGCCGCGGTGCTGCGGGCCGTGCGCCAGGCCGATGCCGATATCGGCATGAGCAGCTACTGGCAGGCGCAGCCCGACCTGGAGTTCCGGCCGATCGCCGAGGACCGCTTCGTCCTCGTCTGTCCGACCAACCATCGCCTGGCGCAGCGCAACCAGGTGCCCTGGAGCGTGCTGAAAAACGAATCCTTCCTCATGCTGACTCCCGATACCAGCATGCGGCGGCTGCTGGACGACACCTTCGGCGATTTCTCCACCATCGTTCAGCCGGCCTTCGAAGTCGGCTCCTGGGCCACGCTCTGCGGCTTGCTGGAGGCGGGCCTGGGCATCACGGCACTGCCCGATCTCGCGGTGCCGATGGTGGACTCGCGCACCCTGGTGCAGGTGCCGCTGGTCGAGCCGGTGATTAAGCGCGATATCGGCAT
Source organism: uncultured Alphaproteobacteria bacterium (assembly GCA_963810485.1). Taxonomy (GTDB): domain Bacteria; phylum Pseudomonadota; class Alphaproteobacteria; order Dongiales; family Dongiaceae; genus DATKFM01. The sequence goes on along the minus strand of CAWENQ010000004.1, from coordinate 180,335 downwards.
CGTCACCCGCATCGGTTCGGAGACCACGGCAGCCGCCCGCGCATTCCTGGATGTGCTCGACAGCGTGCTGGCGCAATCCGCCCACCGGCTGCCGCGGCGCCAGAAACAGCGCGCCTAGAACCTATCGGACGGCCGATAAATCATAGAATACGCAGCGATTCTCAACGATTCTTAACCAATCGCCGGCATTCTGTCTGATGGTATCGACAGTGAACTTTGGTCGGACGATGGGCGATCGCCTTCATTCGGAAATTGCAGACAGCTTCGGCAGCGGCGCTTTGGCGCCCGCCGTGCTTGAGGGAGATTTGCCGCGCCCCAATTGGCGCTCGCGGAAGCTGCCGCGCATCGAACGGCTGAAAGCCTACTGGGAAGAGCGCCGCGGCAACCGCCAGGTGCCGTTGCGGCGCGACATCGATCCCACCGATTTAAAGGACCTGCTTCCCTACATCATCATCGGCGAACTGCAGCGCAATCCCTTCCGCGTGCGCTACCGGCTCGGTGGTGCTGCGGTGAACGATGCGCTGGGCTACAACATCGCCGGCCGGTATCTGGATGAGATGGACGTCGCCGGCGGCCAGGATACCTGGGCCGGCGTCTACAAGCGTGCCATGGAATCCGCCCGCCCGGTTTTCGGCTGCACGGTCGCGACGCTCTCGAGCGTCACCATGTTCACCTGCGAATTTGCCGTCTTTCCGATTTCCCAGAGCGGCGACCTGGTCGACCAGTGCCTGGAGATCGAAAACTGGGAAGCGGAGAAGGGCGCCGCCCACTACAACGACACCCGCCTGGAATGGGTCGTCACCGTCCTGCCGTGACGGTGCGTTTTCTCTTCGAGAGATCGCTAGCTCGCGCGCACCAGCGGAATGACATTTGCCGCCGGGGCTTCCGCCACGGCGATGACCCGCGAGACCGGGAACCGGGCGATGATGCGCGTGCCGGAATCCTGCTTGCTCTCCAGGACCAGGTTGCCGCCATGGAGTTCGATCAGTTTCTTGGCCAGCGGCAGCCCCAGACCGGTGCCGCCATAACGCCGTGCATGGCCGTGGTCGGCCTGCTGGAAGATCTGCATGACCCGCGGGATATCGGCTTCGGCGATGCCGATGCCGTTGTCGCGCACCATCACGGCGAATGATCCATCCTCATCGAGGAAAGCATCGAGTTCGACGCGGCCGCCGTCATTGCTGAACTTCACGGCGTTCGCCACGAAATTCAGCATGATCTGGGTCAGGCGCCGCTCGTCGCCGCGCAGCATCGGCAGGTTGCGGGCAATGCGGTTGCTGACGACGATGTGCCTGGCGCGGGCCTGCGGCGCCACCATGCGGCAAGCGGCATCGGCGATCTCCGCGACCGATACGCTGACCTCGACGAGATCGAGCTTGCCGGCCTCGGCCTTGGTCAAGTCAAGGATGTCGTTGACCATCTCCAGCAGGTGCCGGCCGCTGGCGTGGATGTCGCCGATATATTCATCGTAGCGCTTATGTCCCAGCGGCCCGAAGCTGCCGCGCTGCATCATCTCGGCGAAGCCGAGGATGGCGTTGAGGGGCGTGCGCAATTCGTGGCTCATGACGGCCAGGAACTCGGATTTCGCCCGGCTTGCGGATTCCGCGTGATCGCGCGCCAACATCAAGTCGACTTCGGATCGCGCCAGGCGGTCGAACACGCCGTTGATGATGCGGGTCGGCAGCAGCCAGAAGATCAGCAGCAACACGGTGGCCAGCGCGATGCCGACGGCGCCGGCGATGGCAGTGCGTGACAGCAGCGGCAGCAGGCTGCGCTGCACTTCCAGCAGCGCGACGTCGCCGTCGTCGAAAGTCAGCAGCGCGCCGCGCGTCAGGATGGGGTCCTGCTGTTCGAAGCCGATGACGGCAATGATCTGGCCATGTTCATCGATGATGCGATAGGCCACATCTTTGTGAGCATCTGCCGAAAGCGGCAGCAGCGCCGCCAAGGTCTCGGGATCGGTCCGCCAGGTTTCCAAGGCGCCGTCGCCGGCCTGGGAAAGGCTGGTGCCTTGCAGACTGGCTTCCGACAGCAGATGCCGGACTTCGTAACTGTAGCCGACGACGAAATAACTGGTGGGGATCAGCAGCGTGACAATGGCGGCGACGGCCCAGGCAAGGCGATGCATCAGCCGGGCGAGCCGCGCGGCCTCGCGCTGGCGCGACATCGGGAGGACCGCCGGCGGACCGCCGGTCTCCGTTTGAGCATTCGCCTGTTCCACTGCGCTCACGACACTCGCTATCACTGGCACGCCGGATTGGCAGCGCAGGTTTTCGATCCTGAGCTGCTTTCGCAGATCCGATTCCTTTAGTAAGCCGGATCACACTGAATGCCATGTTATCTGCAGCAGTCTTAAGCGAACCTTGCATTGCGGCGAATAGGCTCAATTTCTCTGCAATTCATGCCGATATGGTTAGCGTTTGTTAAGCATGACCGGTGTTTACGATAAAGTTTAAATGAAAAGTAATACGCCGCGATGATACTGCCTGATAGAATTCTGCCGAACCGACAGGCACGATGTTGAGAACGGGAATGCACGATCGAGGCACCAGGATATTTCTCAGCGTAGCTATCGCTGCGGCGCTTGTCGCGTTGCCGGTCCATTTTGATCCCGGCAGCGGCAAGGTGGAGGCCGCGTCCGCGTTCGCCAAGAGTGGCAATGCCGGCGGAAGTGGCGGCAGCAATGCCGGCGGCAATGGCAAGGGCAACGGAAAGGGATCCGGTGGTTCCAAGGGCTCAGGCGCCTCCGGTGGCTCGAGCGGTTCCAGCGGCTCGAGCGGCTCCGGGAGTTCCGGCAGTTCCGCAAGTGGCACGGGCAGCGCTGACGGAACATCCAGCGCTACCGGTGCCAGCGCGAGTACGGCCACACAGGGCACAGCGGCTCCGGCCGTTACCGCTTCGACGGCGCCCGCGACCAAGCAGGCGAACCGTATCTCCGCCTATAAGGATGCTGTGAAGTCCGCCAAATCCGCCGACCGCGCCGTCGCCAAGGCGCAGGTGCGTGTCGACGAGGCCAGGTCGCGGCTTGACGCGGCGACGAATGGTTCGGGCAACGCCCAGGGAATCGACTCCGAAGTCGCTACCGCCGAAATGGAACTGGCAGCGGCAAACCGCGAGTTGAGTGACGCCAAGAACAATGCGGCCTCGGCCCATCAGAATGTGCAAGTCGCCGCCGATGCCGCGGCCAATAAGGGCGTCACTGACAAGGTCAGCGGCGCGGTTGACAACTTCCTCGGGCTCGACAGCTCGCTCTGATTTCCGGCGGCTCGCGCTGCCGTTCACACAATATCTAAATCAACCCCCGGCTCTTCAGGCTGACATGGCCCTTGCGCCCGATCACGATGTGATCGTGCAAGGCGATGCCGAGTTTGTCCGCGGCCTCCGCCACCTCGCGGGTCATGGCGATGTCGTCGGCTGACGGTGTCGGATCCCCGCTGGGATGGTTATGGACCATGATGATCGCCGTCGCGCCCAGCTCCAGCGCTCGCTTCACCACCTCGCGGGGATAAACCGGCGTGTGGTTGACGGTGCCGCGCTGCTGCACCTCGTCGGCGATCAGCGCGTTCTTGTTGTCGAGGAACAGCAGGCGGAACTGCTCGGTCTTCTCTTCCGCCATGGCCATGCGGCAATAGTCGAGGAGTTTCTTCCAGGAGCCGATGACGTCCCGCTCCACCACCTCCTGCTGCGACATGCGCAAGGCCGCCGCCTGCACGGTCTTGATCATGACCGCGGCCGCGGCGCCGACGCCCTTGATCTCCTGCAGCCGTTCCGGCGCGGCGGCCATCACGGCGGCGAAGCTGCCGAAGCGCTTCAGCAGCGCCTTGGCCAGCGGCTTGGTATCGATGCGGGGCAGCGCCTGGCAGAGCAGCAGTTCCAGGAGTTCATAGTCCGCGAGCGCGGACGCGCCGCCGCTTAGGAACCGCTCGCGCAGCCGCTGGCGGTGGCCGAGATGATCCGGAGTTTCTTTGGTGATCTTATCGGATTCGCTGGTGGCCTTATTGGAAGCGTCCTTGCCGGGGCGATCCGCGGCCATGGCGGCCGGGGACCTAGGCCGAATAGGGCGGTCGGTGCATCCCGGTGGGCGACAGCGTGAAGATTTCCACGCCGTCCTTGGTCACGCCAACCGTATGCTCGAACTGGGCCGACAGCGAGCGATCGCGGGTCACCGCGGTCCAGCCATCCTCCAGCACCTTCACCTCGCGGCGGCCGGCATTGATCATCGGCTCCACGGTAAAGAACATGCCTTCCTTCAGAGTCGGCCCGCATGCCCTTGCGGCCGAAATGCAGCACGCTCGGCGAGTCATGGAACACCCGGCCGATGCCATGGCCGCAGAAATCCCGCACCACCGAGAAGCGCGCGCCTTCGGCGAAGGTCTGGATCGCTTGGCCGATATCGCCCAGATGGGCGCCGGGCTTCACCAATTCGATGCCGCGCATCATCGCGTCATAGGTGATGTCCACCAGCCGCTGCGCCTTGATCCCCACCTTGCCGACATAGAACATGCGGCTGGTGTCGCCATGCCAGCCATCGACGATGGTGGTGACGTCGATATTGATGATGTCGCCGTCCAGCAGCTTGCGGTCGCCGGGAATGCCGTGGCAGACCACATGATTGATGGAGGTGCAGATCGAGCGCGGGAAGCCGCGATAGCCCAGCGGCGCCGGAATGGCCTCGTGCGACACGATGTAGTCGTGGCACAGCTTGTCCAGCTCGCCGGTGGTGATGCCGGGCTCCACATGGGGCGTGACGATAGTCGAGCGTCTCCGCCGCCAGGCGGCCGGCCTTGCGCATCGCGTCGAATGCCGCCGCGTCGTGAATCTTGATGCGGCTGGCGTCGTAACTCCAATCGTCCATGGGCTCGGTATCGTGCATTGTGTCGCCCCGCGGGTGAGAGAGGCCGCTTCAGGGCTTTCTGTTTCCCAATAAATGACGTCATGGATACATTTTCAAGTATCAACTGTTGTCGGCGGCCCGGCCGCGGTAATTTTTATCCAACAAAAACCCTGTGGCCTCAGGCTGTTAAGAAAGATTATGGGAACGGCGTCCGGCGGCCCCTCGGCCAGCCACGAATGCGTGATCACCATCGACCGGCTGGGCGGCCAGGGCGATGGAATCGCCATGGTCGAGGACCGGACGGTCTATGTGGCCTATGGCGTGCCAGGCGACCGGGTGCGAGTCCGGCTGGGCAAACCCCGGGGCCAGGGGCTGACGGCGGAAATCCTAGCGGTGGAGCAGGCGGGGCCGGCGCGCCGGGAGCCGCCCTGCGCTCATTTCGGCCGCTGCGGCGGCTGCGCTCTCCAGCATGTCGAAGACGGGCTCTATGCCGAGTGGAAACGTGGGCGGGTGGTTGAAGCGCTGCGGCAGCAGGGCTTGGCCGAGGCGCCCGTCGGGCCCTTGGTCCGGACTCCGGCCGGCAGCCGGCGGCGGATCACCCTGGCGGCGCGGGTGGGGAAGGGCGGCGCCGTGCTGGGTTTCCATGCCCATGAAAGCCACGACATCGTCGATCTCCGGGAATGCCATGTGATGCAGCCCGCCCTGGCGGCCTTGATCGCGCCGCTGCGGGCGATGCTGGGGCGCGAGTTGCGGGCGGGTACAAAGGCCGAGGTCACGGCCACAGCGACGGGCACGGGGATCGATCTCCTGGTCCGCGCCGATCATCAGCCCAGCCGGGATAGCCGCGTGGCGCTGGCAGCTTTCGCCGGGGCGCAGAAGCTGGCGCGCTTCTCCTGGCAGGCCGGGAAGGACGAGCCTGAGCCGATCGTCCAACACCGCACGCCGCAAGTTCTGTTTGGCGGCGTCGTCGCCGATCCGCCGCCTGGCGCCTTCCTGCAAGCCAGCGCCGAAGCGGAGCAGGCGATGACCGACCTTGTCGTCGCCGCGGCGGGCGGCGCAAAGCGTATCGCCGATCTCTATGCCGGTTGCGGCACCTTCACATTTCCGCTGGCAAAGACGGCCAAAGTCCACGCGGTGGAGGGCGACAAGGACTCGCTGGCGGCGCTATCGGCCGCGGCGCGGCGCGTCAGCCTTGGCCGCATCACCACGGAACGCCGCGATCTCGCACGCAACCCATTGCAGCCGGATGAATTGAAACCGTTCGACTGCGTCGTCTTCGATCCGCCGCGCGCCGGCGCCAGGGCCCAGGCGGAAATGCTGGCGAAGAGCCGTGTGCCCACGATCGTCGCCGTGTCCTGCGATCCCGGCAGCTTAGCCCGTGACGCGCGCATCCTCGTGGACGGCGGCTATCGCCTTGAGTCAGAGACACCCATCGACCAGTTCGTCTGGTCGGCGCATGTGGAGATGGTGGCGGTGTTCCGGCGCTAAGAAGTAAGAAGTAGGCGGGTTTGAAACCCGCCCCTACAGTTGTCGCGTCATCCGCACTGCCCACGATGCCGCAGCAGATGGTCGGCGAGGACCAGGGCCATCATCGCTTCGCCTACAGGCACGGCGCGTATGCCGACGCAGGGGTCGTGGCGGCCCTTGGTTGAAATCTCCGTGTCGTGCCCCTGGACATCCACGGTCTTGCGATGCTGCAGGATCGAGCTCGTCGGCTTCACCGCAAAGCGCACGACGATGTCCTGGCCGGTGGAGATGCCGCCGAGGATGCCGCCGGCCTTGTTGGACAGGAAGGCGACCTTGCCGTCCTGCATGCGCATCTCGTCGGCGTTCTCTTCGCCCGACAATTCCGCCGCGCCGAAGCCGGCGCCGATCTCCACGCCCTTGACCGCGTTGATGCCCATCATCGCCGACGCCAGGTCGGCATCGAGCTTGCCATAAACCGGCGCGCCCAGGCCTGCCGGCACGCCGCTGGCTACCACTTCGATGACGGCGCCGGCGGAGGAGCCGGCCTTGCGCGTCGCGTCGAGATACTGCTCCCATACCGGCACGATGCCGGCGTCCGGGCTGAAGAACGCGTTCTGATCCACCTGGCCCCAGTCCCAGCGGCCGCGATCGATGCCATGCTTGCCGATGCTGATCAGCGCGCCGCGGATGGTGACGGGAGCGCCGAGCACATGGTCCAGCAGCTTGCGCGCGACAGCGCCGGCGGCGACGCGGCTCGCCGTTTCCCGCGCCGATGAGCGCCCGCCGCCGCGATAGTCGCGGATGCCGTACTTAGCCCAGTAGGTGTAGTCGGCGTGGCCGGGACGGAACTTGTCCTTGATGTCGCTGTAGTCCTTCGAGCGCTGGTCCTCGTTCTCGATCATCAGGCTGATCGGCGTACCCGTGGTCAGGCCTTCGAACACGCCGGAGAGAATCTTCACGGTATCCGACTCGCGCCGTTGCGTGGTGAAGCGCGACTGGCCGGGCTTGCGCTTCTCCATCCAGGGCTGGATGTCGGCCTCGCTCAGCGCCATGCGCGGCGGCGCGCCGTCGACGACGCAGCCGATGGCCGGCCCGTGGCTCTCGCCCCAGGTGGTGAAACGGAAGAGGGTGCCGAAGCTGTTGGCGGACATCTCAGTCGAACTCTGCGTCAGCCGGAATCCTGCGTGCGGAAATTCGCCAGCATCTCCGCCGCTTCCGCCGCCGCGTCGGTGCGCAGCATGCCGACGACGTGATAGCCGCTGTCGACGTGATGCACCTCGCCGGTCACGCCGGCCGCGAGATCGCTTAGCAGATAGAGGGCGGAGCCGCCCACCTGCTCGGTGGTGACATTGCGCTTCATCGGCGAGTTCAGCTCGTTCCAGCGGAGGATGTAGCGGAAATCGCCGATGCCCGAGGCCGCCAGCGTCTTGATCGGCCCGGCGGAGATGGCGTTCACCCGCACATTCTGGCTACCGAGATCGGCAGCGAGGTAGCGCACGCTCGCCTCCAGCGCCGCCTTGGCCACGCCCATGACGTTGTAGTGCGGCATCACCCGCTCGGCGCCGAAATAGGTGAGCGTCAACATGCTGCCGCCGTCGGGCATCAGTTTCGCCGCGCGCTGGCAGACGGCGGTGAAGGAATAGCAGGACACGTCCATGGTCAGCGTGAAATTGCCGCGGGAGGTGTTGAGGTACTTCCCCTTCAGCTCCTCCTTGTCGGAGAAAGCGATGGCATGCACCAGGAAGTCCATCTTGCCCCAGCGCTTGCCGATCTCCGCGAACACGGAGTCGATGCTGGCGTCGTCGGTCACCTCGCACGGCACGACGAAATCGCAGTTCAGCGACTTGGCCAACGGGATCACCCGCTTGCCCAGCGCTTCGCCCTGATAGGTGAAGGCGAGTTCGGCGCCCTGGGCGGCCACGGCTTGCGCAATGCCCCAGGCGATCGAGCGGTCGTTGGCGACGCCCATGACCAGGCCGCGTTTGCCCGTCATCAGCTGCTTGCCGTCCGTCATCGGAACCCCTTGAAAAAACAACAAATCCCTAGGATTTGCGGGCATCCTACACGAAACAGATGGGGGGTCAAATCGCGGCCCGGGCGGGTCGGCCGCGGCGCTCTCGGCCGCGCGTGGGTTTAACAATCCCGTCAATTTGTGGCAGTACTCAGCAGCGGTGCGAGGGGACCATGAACAACCAGCCGGAGCGGCGCGACCAGACGGAGCCCGAGGACAGCGTTCCTCCGGCAGCTGAAGCCGATTCCGGCTTCATGGCCCAGACACGCGACCTCGTTCTCGGTCTCCTGCATCTGCTGGAGCATGCGGCGAAGCGGCTGTTCGACGATCGCTGCATGCAGGTGGCCGCCTCCTTGAGCTTCACGACCATCCTGTCGTTGGTGCCGTTTCTCGCGATCTCCCTCTCCTTCATCTCGGCCTTCTCGCAGTTTACCGATGTGAAGGCCGAGGCGGAGCAGTTCATCACCCAGAACCTGCTGCCCCAGGCGGGCGAAGAAGCCGTGGAGCAGTTCCGCAGTTTCGTCGCCCAGACGCAGAAGCTGACCGGTCTCGGCATCGTCGCCGTGGCGGTGACGGCCTTGCTGATGCTGGCGACCATCAACAACGCGTTCGATGTCATTTGGCGTGTGCAGCGGCCACGGCCGCTGATGATCCGTTTCCTCGCCTACTGGGCAATCATCACGCTGGCGCCGTTGCTGGTCGGCGCGGCACTCTCGGCCTCGGGCATCCTGATGTCCGCGGGCAAGTCGGTCGCCGGCAGCAGCTTCACGGACTATGTCGCCTGGGTAACGCCGGGCATGCCCTGGGCGCTGGAATCCATCGCCTTCACGCTGCTCTACCTGATCGCGCCGAACCGGCGGGTGAAATTCACCGACGCGTTGATCGGCGGCACGGTGGCGGCAGGGATTTTCGAGATCGTGAAATATGCCTTCGTGCTCTATCTCTACTTCTTCCCCACCTATGAAGCCATCTACGGCGCCGTCGCCGCCATTCCGATCTTCCTGCTCTGGATCTATTGCTGCTGGTGCACGGTGCTGCTCGGCGCCGAGATCACCGCCAGCCTGCCGGAGGCGCGGGAGAAGCCCAGGCGGAGGGGGTAGCCAGAAGCCAACCGCTGTGGCACGAGTCCTCACGACAAGAACCCAGTGGGGAGGACAGCGTGGCGGCGTATGACGAGATCGTGGCGATGGACCGCGAGTCGGTTCTGCATCCCTTCACCCAGCTCAAGGATTTCGCTTCAGGCAAGTCGGGCGATCCCGTCGTCATGGATACCGGCAAGGGCGTGCGCGTCCGCGACATGGCAGGGCGCGAATATATCGACGGTTTCGCCGGACTCTATTGCGTGAACATCGGCTATGGCCGCACCGAAGTGGCGGAAGCGATCTCGCGCCAGGCGCACCGCCTCGCCTACTATCACAGCTATGCCGCGCACACGACCGAGGAACTGGCGCGGCTCTCGCACCGCCTGGTCAAGATGGCGCCCGGCAAGATGAGCAAAGTCTTCTACGGTCTGTCGGGCTCAGATGCCAACGAGACCCAGGCCAAGCTGGTCTGGTACTACAACAATCTGCTGGGCCGGCCGCGCAAGAAGAAGATCATCGCGCGGGAGCGCGGCTATCACGGCTGCTCGGTGATCTCCGGCTCCATGACCGGCATGAGCTTCTATCACGACCATATGGACCTGCCGGTTGCCGGCATCCTGCGCACCGGCGTGCCGCACCATTATTGGGGCGCTGAAGCCGGTGAGTCCGAGAAGCAGTTCTCGAGCCGGCGCGCGCGCGAGCTGGAGCAGCTCATTCTGCGCGAAGGTGCCGATACCGTCGGAGGCTTCATTGCCGAGCCGGTGCTCGGCACCGGCGGCCTGATCCCGCCGCCGGAGGGCTATTGGCCGGAGATCCAGGCGGTGCTGAAAAAGTACGATGTGCTGCTGATGGCGGATGAGGTGATTACCGCCTTCGGCCGCCTCGGGACGCCGTTCGGTTCCCATCGCTACGGCATGGAGCCGGACATGATCTCCGTCGCCAAGGGCCTGACCTCGGCCTATGTGCCGATGTCCGCCGTGCTGGTGGGCGAGAAGGTCTATCGGGTGATGGAGGAGGGCGCAGACCGCGTCGGCGCCTTCTCGCACGGCTACACCTATTCTGGTCATCCGCTGGGTGCGGCGGCTGCCAACGCCTGTCTCGATATCCTGGAGCGCGAGAACCTCGCCGGCGCCGCGGCGCGCAGCGGCGCCCATCTGCAGAAGCGGATGCAGGCCGCGTTTTCGCAGTTGCCGATCGTCGGCGAGGTGCGGGGCGTCGGTATGCTGGCGGCGATCGAGTTCGTCGCCGACCGCGGCGGCAAGCGACGCTTCGACCCGGCGTTGAAAGTCGGCGCGCGCATATCGAAAGCGGCGCGCGACCGCGGCCTGATTGCCCGCGCCATGCCCCACGGCGACATCCTTGGGTTTGCGCCGCCGCTGGTGATGACGGAAGCGGAGATCGACGAGATGGTTGATATCGCTCTGGCGGCTGTGCAGCAGGTGATGGGAGAACTGCCGGCGGTAGCGTGAATGGGCACGGGGTGACGCGGAGAAGCGCTATAGAATACAGCCGGCGCCCCATCGTCAAATGTTCTGCAACCTGAACGTTTAGTTGTAGGGGTTCCGCATCACGATAGATTGAGCGGGCCGGCGCGGGCGCGCGAGTTTGCCGGTGGCAACAGAGAACAGGGCGGGCAAGGATGGAGCCGCTTTAATTCCGCCCGCCGGAAATCTTGGCGACAGGAATCGCTTCATTTGAATTGCCAATGGCTGTATAAATGAAAGACATAGAAGCTCAAATGGGGAAGGGAGAATGTGATGTCCAATGGCAGCGGCACGACCCTAGAGGGCGTGCATGCGGAGGTCGAAAAGCTCGGGGCTATTATCCGGAGCCTGTCCACGCAGATCGCGAGTATGAGAACAAGGGTCTCCGATATCGAGCAATGGGATCGGTCTCTTGAGGCGGCGGGTAGAGGCAAGGGCAAGGCCAAGAGAAAGAAGAAGGCGAAGGCAAAGAAAAAGGCGAGGCCAAAGCATAGACCGAAGAGGCCCCGCAACGGTCATAACAAGGGGTAGCGACAGGGTCCGTCGGGATATCGGACAATAGCGAGATATCATGTGGCGGGACGGATGGCGTGGCCGAAAGTCGGCGGCCGAAATCACACACTGAAGGCCGCGCCGTCCTCTACATCACGGAATTGCGATCGGCTCGCCCGGTTTGACCGTCCTTACCGGGCGAGCATCATTCCCTGACACCAACAAGATCAGGCGATCGGCATCTGTTATCCGCGCCGCGTCCGCTGTTGCGGCTATTCGGTGCAAACATCCGGATAGCTGCGGAGGAGGAAGGTCCGGGTCAGCGTGACCCAGCTATCCTCGTCGATCTTGAATTGGGGAGCCAGAACGTTCTCGTATGAATCCAAGCCGAGTGCATTTTCATTGGCATACTGGAACACGTTAGTGTCCATGTCAGCGCGCGTCAGCCTCTTGAGCTCATCCACTTCGTCAGGCTTGCAAAGCCGGCTGGCCGTATCGAAGAGACCATTCAAGACGAAGGCGGCCTTGTACTCCGCTTCCCATTCAAAGGCATCCGTGCCTGCATAGTGGCTGACCATATGGTTGCTCCGCCGCTTTGCTTCGCTGAAGCTGTCCCAATCGCTTTGCCACTCATCAGGCGACTTGCCCTTGTAACCGACGTCGAAGGGGTAGAACGGGTTGCAGTTGTCGACCACCGGCCAAAGGCCGGGGGTTTGACTTGACGACGGATCGGCCGTCCACCCCAGCGTCTTGGCGTACTCGTGATATTTAACCGAGTTCCAACTATTGTCCGTCCTGAACCCAAGCAGGTCCGCCGTCGTGAAGTCCATGTTGTATTGCAGCGTGTGGGCAATCTCGTGAACAAGGATTTCCAGCCGTAGAATAGGCTTCAGGTCCGTTACCGTCTCCGGCACCATCGACACGGTGGAGTTTTCAGAACTCGCCGAGGCCCAATCGGTGCCTTCACACATATCCTTGTCGGCCGTAATCACCCGGAGCGGCGGAAAGTTCCGCGGAATCTGATCGCGAAAGATCACGCGGATGATTTGATCCAGCTCTATCGCCACATCGGTGGGTATTGACGCCTGGCGATTGACCAGAACGATCTTGTAATCCTTGTAAAGCCGCTCTTGCACGTCCGCGGCTTGCTTTTCGGCGGCGCTTGTGGCCGTCAATCTCCAGTCGATCTTGTCCGGCAGGTCATTGTTGTTCGCGTCCTGGCCGAACTTGCTCCAATCCGGCTCTGCGGCACATGCCTGGGAGCCGGGTGCCGCCACGCTGCCATAGGGTTTGTCATCCAGGATATTGGCGATGCCGTCGCAATCGACGTCGGGATCGTTTTCGCGAAACAGGCCGCAACTGCTGATCCGATAGTCGGAGATCCCGTCACCGTCACGATCGCGAACCGCAAAGGCCTGGAGTATCTCGTTGTCGGGAAAGGCGTCCTCGAGAAACTTCGTCCGCGCCGGATGCGCGGTATCGGCTTTCAGCTGCTGCAATGCCTGAAGCTCCGCCGCGGAAGGCGCGGCCGGCAGAGTGCCCCCACGATAATAGATCGCCTTGAGGCTATCTTCCTTCGTCGTCACATCTATGTCGGCGCAAGGGTCTTCCTGCGCATAGGCCGGCGTTGCTAGACTGTATATTGCGAGTGCTGGAACGAGCAGTGCCTTGAGCCTGTTCATCTTGCATCCTCCGAGGAAACTGGCCCCATTGGTCAAGAAACGGCAAGGACTCTTCATTAGGATCATAGAATAGCATCGGGCGTAGCGCTATTAAAGTACTGTGGAAAATTAAATTACGGACATGCGCGAACCGAAACCTCGCCGCGGCCGGTTGACCGATTAACAAGGAGATTGAGGGTCTTGTCTTCAGAGGACGTGGGTGCCGCAAAATTTCGACAAGGCATTGGCGCGGAAAGAGTGTCACAAACCGTTACATCCTCCGAGCAGCTTCGAGCGGCGCTGGATGATGCGGGTCGCTTCGATCCGACAGTCCGGTGCGAGGCGCGCGTCTTCCAGCGAATGCTTGCGCGCTACGTGGCGCCGGTTCCCTATAGCCGGTCCGTGCTGTTCGAGCGAATGCTTGCCGGGATGCCGGCCATTCTGACCGGGTTTCCCAGTCCCGCGCGAAGCTTCACCCGTCATTTGCCGCCGGCACAGGCCGGCCATGCCATCGTCGATTGGCTCGCAAAGCGGCGGAGTCGCCTGACCTATCGAATCTTCACCGGGCCCACCGGCGTGCGGCGCGCCCTGACTCTCGATCGGATCGCCGCGAAATGGCGCGCGAACCGCACGCGGTTCGGCGTGACCGATCTGCATATCCGGGGAACGATGATGGAGGAGGTCATTGCCCCCGAAGTGCTGAGCGCCTTCAATCTCCTGCCGCATTCCAGCGTCGGCGCGCAGGCGCAGGAGATGTTCAGCTTCGTCATCAGCACGCGCGGCCATGTGACCGATTCCCACTCGGATGATCCGGACAGCAGCAATTACTGCTTCACGGGAAGGAAGCTGTGGCTGGTGTGGGACACATACGAAGGGGCAAGGCACGGGCTGCAGGATGTGGAGCGGGTGCCCCTTTCCGTTCAGGCCCGCTTCGACATGAAGGCCTGGCTTGGCCTGCGCAGCGCGCGGTGGTTCCTGGTCGGCGCCGGCGAAACCTTGTTCCTGCCGGCGCATCTGACTCACAAGGTCATCACGCTGGAGCCTTATATCGGCGTCGGCGGGTTTTTCATCGCGCTTCCGAATTGCCTGCGGCTGATGGCGCACTGGATCGCGCGCGGCCCGCTCTGGTCGAAGCATGACTCGACCGGTGAATGCGATGGCCTCCTGCGCGAGATAGCGCAGACCGCGAACGACACCATTCTGCGCTTGCAAAAAGCGTCACCCGAGGAGCGCGAGCGCTGGGGCCATGACTATCTCGAGCGATCGGCAGAGGTATTCATTGACAGGTGCCCGGCGGGGCGCCTTCGCATGCTCTGGTCGGATGAGCGGTTTCGCTTGATCGCCGATGCTATTCGCGCGCCCTGGCCGCTTCGTCCGGAGCGGAAGCCCGAACGCCCCGGCCGTTCCGCGCCTGACCCACAGTACGCGCGGCCATCTCTCTAGACGGAACGCGGCGCCCCGCCTAGGCGACACGGAAGCCGACCCGCACACGGCCCCCCGGCCAGCCATTGTAGTTTACCGTGATCTCCTCGCCCTTCCGGATGTCGCGAAGGGCGGTGAACACCTGCGTGAGGCGGCCGCTGTCGTAATACTCGGCATTCGGCTGATAGCTGTGGTTGTAGAGGGAGCCATAGCCCAGCACCACCGCGACAGTGTCCTTTCCCCATTCGAAGACGTAGCCGGCAAGCTTCGGTTCCACGGAACTGTCGAAGACCTCCTTCGTGGGCAGCAGGATGATTGGCGCCCGCTCGATCACGGCGCCCTTGCCGATTTTCTGGCGCGCGAAAACACCACGGCCCTTCTTGCGGGTCCACCTGACTTCGACCAGTTCGCTGTGCACATGCGCCATGCGCTCGTCAAAACCTCCGCTAAATCCCATCCGGTGATACTTGCATCCGGCTCGGGCGCCTAGATCATGGCGCGGTCCACCAAAAGTTCAACCCGGGCTTTCCCTCCGGCTGCGAGCCCGTGCCCGATGATTAACGCGTGGGAATCCACACCCCTGCGGCGTTCTTATCGAGTGACACTCAAAATTCGCGATGATAGTATGAGCCGCGTAACTCCATTGACGAGTCCGGCCCCGAAATGCCTGCCGAGAGACGTCAGCTCACAATTCTCAGCTGCGACATCGTAGATTCCACGCACTTCGTGGATTCGATGGATCCTGAGGACTTCGAGGTCCTCATGACCGTCTTCTTCGACACCTGCAAGGCTATCGTCGAGGGGCACCGCGGCACGTTCGCCCATCACACGGGCGATGGATTCACCGCCTATTTCGGCTCGCCGCGAACCCAGGGCCGCAATGCCCATGAGGCTATTGCGTGCGGGCGCGCCGTCATAGAAGCGCTGTCGCGCCAGACCTTCCCCAAGGGGACCCGGGTCCATGTGCGCATCGGCATTGCGACCGGCATTGTGGTTTTCAGCACGATCGTTCGCCAGAACAATTCCTCCAACACGTTCGCGGTTGGCGCGCCGGTCCATTTGGCGGCCCGCATACAGTCAATGGCTCCGCCGGACCAGGTATGCATCGACGCCACGTCCTATCAACTGGCGCATCGCGGCTTCGAGTTTCTCGATCTCGGGGCGCAGACGCTGAAGGGGTTCGCCGAACCCTGCCGTGTCTGGCAGGTCGGCAACCCTCGGAAGGTCGAGTTCCGTTTCGAGGAGCGCCGCGAACCGCTGGCGCCGTTTGTCGGCCGCAACCGGGCGCTTGAAGTGCTGGACGAGCGATGGGGCCTCGCCAAGCAAGGGTCCGGCCAGACCGTGCTGATCACCGGCGAGGCCGGCATCGGCAAGTCTCGGCTGGTCTTCGAGTTCATCGAGAGAAACGCGCTGCGCGAACCGCCGCTGGTCTTTCAATGCCTGGAAGATCACGGCAGCGAGCCGCTGCATCCCTGGATAAACTACATGCGCCACGCGGCCCAGCTCCTGCCGAACGATTCGGCCGAGGAGCGGCGCCGGAAGGTCGGGGATTACTTTGACCGGTCGTTTCCCGACAGCGGTTGGCTGCGCCCCTTTGTGCTGTCGCTCGTCGCCCAGGGTGGCGGCGACCTCGCCGCACAGGATGACGCGAACCCGGCTCGCAAGCTCGATGCGCTGCGCGCGGCGATAACCGACCATGTCGTTGGACAGAAGAACAATGAGGCAAGGATCATTGTCCTCGAGGACATCCATTGGATCGACCCTTCGTCCGAAGAGGTTCTCACCGCGCTGATCGAGCGCGCCGCCGGCACGCAGGTGCTGGTGCTCGCGACCTGCCGGCAGGACAAGGATTTCGGCAATGTGTCGCCGCTGGTGACCAACCTGTCCCTTGACCGGCTGAGCACGGTGCAGGCCGTCAAGCTGGCAAACAACATCGTCGAAGGGGCGGCTGTCACCAAATCCATGCTCGCCCATGTCGTGGAGCGGTCCGACGGCATCCCGCTATATATCGAGGAGCTGGCCCGCACGGTTTCGGAAACCGGCGGCCTGCATTGGATCGGTCCCTCGCCATGGCCTGACGGCAATCATTCCCTGGACATGCACCTGCCGATCCCCGACACGCTGCAGGGGACGCTGCTCGCCCGGCTCGATGGCCTCGGAGAATCCAAGGAGCTTGCCCAGATCGCGTCCGTCGTCGGACGCGAGTTCGAGATCGATGTGTTGGCAAAGCTGGCGCCGCGGCCGAAGGAGGATCTGGAGCGTGACCTGGGAACGCTGATCAAATCCGGGCTGGTCAGACTCTGCAGCACATCGGTGGCGACGAAATTCGAGTTCAGGCATGCGCTGATCCGCGAGGCCGCGTACAACAGCCTGCTGCGGCGGGATGCGGTGAATCTCCATTCCGCCCTGTCGCGGATCTATGAGCTGGACTATCCGGAACTTAGAGACACCAGGCCCGAGATGCTCGCGCAGCACCTGACGGTGTCCGGCCGCTGGCTCGATGCCTCAGCACTTTGGCTACAGGCTGGCATCGCGGCGAAGGAGATGGGTTCCACGATCGAAGCCATGACGCGGCTCGATCGCTGCCTGCAGTGCCTGGACTCGGCGGGCGCCGTCGCCGATGCGCGATCGATCCGGATGCGTTGCCAGATTGCCCGCGCGGCGGTGATAAACTCCCACTATGGTCCGACCGAGCTCAGCGCGCATCAAGCGCTGGCGGACGCCGCCAACCTGGCGGAGGCGCTGCAGGACGCAAGCGCGTTGATCGAATCCCGGATATCTTTGTCCTTCCTCAAATATAATTCCGCGGACTTCTCCGCGGCGAGCGCGGTCGCCAAGGAGCTGATCGACTATGGAGTCCGCCATGCCAATGAGCGGGCATCGGCGATCGGCATGGTCAGCGCGGGAATGTGCAGTTTTGCCACGGGCCAGTTTCACGATGCGCGGATGCACCTGGAGGAAGCCCTGGCGCTGCTGAGCCACGGCAATGAGGGTGCCGAAGCCTATGAGGGGCTTGCGCTGGTGTATCTGGGGCTGACGGTGCATATCCTCGGCAGCACCGAGGAAGCCAACAAACTCTGCGCGGTCGCCATCGAGCTTGCGCGCCGCCGCCGCGCCAGTGTGCTTGCCGCCGCGCTCGGCAACACGCTCTATCTGCTCTACATGCAAGGCGACGTCGAGCAGACGCGGAAAACCTGCAGCGAGCTGACGCGGCTGGCGGAGGAAAAGGGCTTTCCGATGTGGTACCACCAGGCGAAATTCTTCCTCGGTTGGACCAGTGCGCTCGATGGCGACAGCAGCGGTCTCGAGGTGATGGAAGCCTCCATGAACCGCTTCCGCAATGCCAATGAAATGGTGGAGCAGAGTTTCTTCTACAGTATCCTTGCGGAGCGGTACCTCGCTGTCGGCAACCCCGAGCGCGCCCTGGAAAATGTGAAGCGCGGCCTGGAACTTGCGGACAGTCTGGGGGAGCAAGTTCTTCGAGGCCCCCTTGCTTCGGCTCAAGGCGAAATGCCTCGGCAGCCTGGCGGATTCGGCAATGTCGGTGGAGATCGCCGGGCTGGTCGTTCAAGCCGAACTGCTCTCGAAGGCGCAGGGCGCCGTCGCTTGGCACACCCGCCCAGAGGACGCGGCGGCGTTGCCGGTGACGAAGAAGTTGGCGGCCGGCAGCTCATCCTGATCCGCGTTCACCCGATCTCCGCAATCAGCCGCGTCAGCTCCCCCAGATGCTCCACCCGCCGATAGCGCGGGGCATCCTTGGGCTCGTCGACATGCTCCAGCGACCAGGTGAGATCGTGAGGTACATAGACGCCCCAACCTCCCGCCTCGATCGCCGGCACCACATCTGATTTCAGCGAATTGCCCACCATCATGCTGCGCCCCGGCCCGTCGCCGTGGCGGCTGAACACCCGCTGATAGGTCGAGGCATTCTTGTCGCTGACGATCTCCACGGCATCGAACAGCTCGCCGAGGCCGGACTGCGCCAGCTTCCGTTCCTGGTCGAACAGGTCGCCCTTGGTGATGAGGATGATCCGGTACTTGCCCGCAAGCAGCTCCAGCGTCTCCCGCACATGGGGCAGCGTCTCTACGGGATGGCGCAGCAGCTCGCGGCCCGACGCCAGGATCTCCTGGATGACCGCGGCCGGCACGCGGCCTTCGGTGACCTCGATCGCCGTCTCGATCATCGACAGCGTGAAGCCCTTGATGCCGAAGCCATAGAACTCCAGGTTCCGCTTCTCCGCCTCCAGCAGCCGCCGCGAGATATCGCCGGGCTCGGCATGCGCCGCCAACAATTCCGTCAACCGCCGTTCGGTCAGCCGGTAGAACTGCTCGTTCTGCCAGAGCGTGTCGTCGGCATCGAAGCCGATGGCGGAGAGGGTGGGGGAGGTGGGCATGGCATGGGTCCGGATCTGGAATTTGGTGACCGCCAATACATACCGCGACGTGCGCGCGGCGAAAATATCGTTCTCGCTGCGCGCATCAAGACTCAGTCCTCAATATCCCCAGCTTGTCATCCTCGCGTTCGCACTGGAGCATGCACACAAAATGCGAGTGTTGGTTGCCAAGCCGAACTATAGAAGTATGACCCCTCGCCACCACGAAGTGGGGGAGAGGGCAGGGTGAGGGGGTGTCGACAACGGTCACAATGCAGCCAGAAAATTCACCGGGCACCAGAACAAGTGGCGTGGCCCCTCACCCTA
Organism: uncultured Alphaproteobacteria bacterium; assembly: GCA_963810485.1. Taxonomy (GTDB): domain Bacteria; phylum Pseudomonadota; class Alphaproteobacteria; order Dongiales; family Dongiaceae; genus DATKFM01. Next base: position 161,182 of record CAWENQ010000004.1, on the reverse strand, counting down.
ACCCTCTCCCCGCAAGCGGGGCGAGGGGACTGTATTTTACTGCATCGGGTATGTGCACAGCCTCGCGCTTTCACAAGGGTGACAATGTGGCGGTGGTCAAACCCAGTGCATCGAAACTGAGAATTCCCCTCGCGTCTTCGCGCCTCCGCGCGAAATTCTTGATTTATAGGAACAACCACCTATACTGAATCAACGCGCGAATTTGGTCGCTTGCGCGCCTCGATGTTGGACATTGTGTATTGGTCATCGGCCATCCGCGCCTGCGGTGAGCGCGGATGGGTTTGTGTGATTGTATACTCTCCGACGATCGCCGCGCGCCGAGTGGGAATTCCCTTGTATGGCATCGTTCCCTGGAATCAGGGTCCCTCGGGAATCGCGCATTTCGCGGAATCTGTTTGCTGCATCAGAAACTTGAGCATGAAAAATATGCGGAAAATTGTCACTGAAAACGGCAACGCTCGCGAGTTGACCGGCCGCCACGCGGATGCCATCCAATGGTCAGCGAAGAGGAGAGCGCCATGTTGAAGTTCTATTTCGCGCCGGGCACCTGTGCGCTGGCGTCGCGCATCACCCTGGAGGAGGCGGGCGCCCAGTACGAGCCGGTGCGCGTCGATTTCGCCAGCACGCAGCAGCGCTCGCCGGACTATCTGAAGGTGAATCCGAAGGGCCGCGTGCCGGCGCTGGTCACCGACCAGGGCATCCTGACGGAGACGCCGGCGATCCTCGCCTATGTCGCCCAGACTCATCCGAAGGCGAACCTGGCGCCGCTGGATGATGCCTTTGCCTTCGCCCGGGTGCAGTCCTTCAACAGCTATCTCTGCTCCACCGTTCACGTGGCGCATGCGCACCGCATGCGCGGCTATCGCTGGGCCGACGATCCCGCCGCCATCAAGGCCATGCAGCAGAAGGTGCCGCAATCGGTCGGCGAATGCTTCGGCCTGATCGAGAACGAGATGTTCAAGGGCCCCTGGGTGATGGGCGAGAATTTCACGGTCTGCGATCCCTATCTCTTCACGCTCACCCGCTGGCTGAAGGCCGACGGCGTGGATTCCGCGCGCTTCGCTAGGGTGCATGCCCATATGCTGCTGATGGCCGACCGGCCGGCGGTGCAACGGGCGCTGGCGGACGAGCCGCGCTAGCTGGGGTGCGCGGGCGCGAAGCATTCGCAAGGCCGCCCGGCGGGACTTGCCAAGCCCAGCGCGATAGTCTGTATCTGGGTTCGCGGCAACAAACCCGGCGGCAGGCATGAGCGAGACCGATCCCTTCGACCATTTCGACGACTGGTTCCGGCAGGCGGAGGCCAAGGAGCTGAACGACCCGAACGCCATGGCGCTGGCCACGGTCGGCGCCGACGGCATGCCTTCGCTGCGCATGGTGTTGTTGAAGGGACGGGACGAGCGGGGCTTCGTCTTCTACACCAACTATGAGAGCCGCAAGGGCACGCAGCTCCAGGCGCAGCCGAAGGCGGCGCTCTGCCTCTACTGGAAATCCCTCAAGAAGCAGATCCGCATCGAGGGCGAGGTGGAGCAGGTGACGTCGGCGGAGGCCGACGCCTATTTCGCCTCGCGCCACCGCTCGAGCCAGATCGGCGCCTGGGCCTCGCAGCAATCGCGGCCGCTGGCCGGGCGGTTCGAGCTGGAGAAACGCATCGCCCAGTTCACCGCCAAGTTCGGCCTGGGCGCCGTGCCGCGGCCGGACCACTGGTCGGGTTTCCGCGTGCTGCCGGGCCGCATCGAGTTCTGGGAGGAAAAGCCTTTCCGCCTCCATGACCGGCTGGTCTATCATCGCGAGGGGAACGGCTGGCGCACCGAGCGATTGTTTCCCTAGGGAGCGGGGCGATGCAGCAGGCGCACGGCATCTTGGGCGACGGCACGCTGGCCCAGCCGGAGCGGGCGCGGATGATGCGGCTCGCCAGCTACGCCTCGGTCGGCGCCGCACTGCTGCTGATCGGCGTCAAGGTCGCCGCCTACCTGCTGACGGGATCGGTGGCGCTGCTGTCCAGCATGCTGGACTCGCTGATGGATGCCGGCGCTTCGCTGGTCAACCTCTTTGCCATCAGCCATGCGCTGATCCCGGCCGACCGCGAACACCGCTTCGGCCATGGCAAGGCCGAGCCGCTGGCGGCGCTGGGCCAGGCGGCCTTCATCGCCGGATCGGCCGCCTTCCTCGCCTTCCAGGCGATCGGCCGGCTGGTCACGCCCGGTCAGCGGTGGAGCATGGCGAGATCGGCATCGCCGTGATGGTCTTTTCCATCGCGACCACGCTCGTGCTGGTGCTTTATCAGCGACGGGTGATCCGCCGCACCGGCTCCTTCGCCGTGCGCGCGGATTCCCTGCACTATGTCGGCGACCTCTTCGTCAATGTCAGCGTGATCGTGGCGCTGCTGCTGGCGGTGTGGTGGGGATGGAATGCCGCAGACCCCCTGTTCGCCATCGGCATCGCTGCCTACATCATGTTCACGGCCTGGAGGATTTTCCGAGGGGCGCTGGACATGCTGATGGATCACGAGCTGCCGGACGAGATGCGGGCAAAGATCCGCGAGATCGCCTTGGCCAATCCGCGGGTGAAGTCGGTGCATGATCTGCGCACCCGCGCCGCCGGCCAGTCGATTTTCGTGCAGATGCATCTGGTGATGGATCCGGAATTGACCTTGCGCGTGGCGCACGAGGCGGCGGATGCGGTGGAGGTGGCGGTCATGACGGCCTTCCCGGGGGCGGAGGTGATCGTCCATGAAGACCCGGCCGGCGTTGTCGAGATACATCCGCCTTTCGGGCAGTCCGCGTCCAGGCCTGGGACTTGATGCATGTCAACGCGAAAAAATGCCGGTTTGTGATAGGTTGAGCGCGACAGAATAGGAGGAGAGCCCGATGACCATACGCAGCATCCTGGCGGTGGCCGATGGCGGCACGACGACCCAGGCGACGCTGGAAACCGCGGTGACAGCGGCCAAGCGTTTCGACGCGGCGCTCGACGTGCTGCATGTCATGGCCGATGTGAACAGCGTCGTGCCGGTCATCGGCGAGGGCATGTCCGGCGCCATGGTGGAGCAGCTGATGGCGGCGATGGCGCAGACGATCTCTTCCCGCGCCGCGCGGGCGCGCGAGGCCTATCAGAAGGTCAGCGCAGCCGGCGGCGCCAAGCTGTCCTGGCGCGAGATCACCGGACGCGAGGCCGACGTGGTGGCGGCCGCCGGAAGGCTGACCGATCTCGTTGTCATCGGCCGTCCGAGCGGCGAGGCCGAGGCGCCCCTGGCGGCGACGCTGGATGCGGCGCTGTTCGATACCGGGCGGCCGGTGCTGGTGGCCTCGCCCACGGCGGCGCGGGTGGTGGCGGGCCGGGTGGCGCTGGCCTGGAACGGCAGCGCCCAGGCGGCGCGGGTGGTGGCCGCAGCCCTGCCGATCCTGGAGGTGGCCGACCATGTCACCGTGCTCACGGTCGGCACCATCGACAGCGTCGCCACGGCCCAGGACCTGATCGCCTATCTGGGCCGCCACGACGTCAGCGCCTCCCATGATTCCATCGCATCCGGTGGCGCCTCCACCGGCGCCACGCTGCTGGCCCATGCCGAGCAGAGCCGCGCCGACCTGCTGGTCATGGGCGCCTATGGCCATAGTCGCCTGCGGGAAATGATCCTCGGCGGCGCGACCCGCGACGTGCTGTCGGCCGCGGGAATCCCGGTGCTGATGGCGCACTAGGCGGGGCGATTGCTCCTGCGGTGACGCGGGCCTATCGTTCGGCTAGATTGCCGGCCATGAACGATTCCGTGAAAACCGTCATCCTCACCGGCGCCAGCCGCGGCATCGGCCATGCCACGGTCATGCGCTTCATGCAGGAAGGCTGGCGCATCATCACCTGCAGCCGCGACGACGTGCCGCCGGAATGCAAGCGCGACAGCAACTGGGCCCATCATGTGGTGACGGATTTGGCCGACACCGCCAGCGTCGACCGCTTCATCGCCGAGGCCGGCAGGATCATCGACGGCCAACCGGTCCATGCCCTGGTGAATAACGCCGCGGTGTCGCCGAAGACCGAGTTCAAGGAACGCCTCGGCTGCCTCAATGGCGATGTGCAGGCCTGGCGCGATGTGTTCGAGCTGAATTTCTTCACGCCATTGCAGCTGTCGCGCGGCTTCGCCCAGGCGCTCCATCGCGGCCAGGGCTCGATCGTCAACATCACCTCGATCGCCGGGCCATGCGCGCCATCCCTTCGCCAGCTCGGCCTACAGCACCTCGAAGGCGGCGCTGTCGGCGCTGACGCGGGAGATGGCGGTGGAGTTCGCCGACCTCGGCGTGCGGGTCAATGCCGTGGCGCCCGGCGAGATCGAGACCGCGATGATCGGCCCGGAATATGAGACGCTGATCCCCCGCATCCCCATGCATCGCATGGGCAAGCCGGAGGAGGTGGCTTCGACGGTGTATCGCCTCTGCACGGCGGATTTCGGCTATGTCACGGGGACGGAAATCTTCGTCACCGGCGGGCAGCATCTCTACTAGGTGGGTTTGCCGGCAGCGGCCGGCGGCGCTTAGAGACTCTCGCCGAGCCGGCGGAACCACTCCAGCCGCGCGGTGACTTGGGCGATGTCGTGCTCCAGCCAGTCGGTCAGTGTGTCGCGGCGCCCATCGATCTGGCGGCGCAGGCTGGTGAGGCGGCTGAGCTCGCGCTCGCAAATCTCGGCCAACAGTTCCGCTTGCAGCTTCTGCCCGTCGCGGTCGAGCACCGGCAGGAAGCGCAGTTTCAGCGCGATGACCAGCTTGTTGAATTCGCCGATCGGCCCGCGCAGGTTGGCGCCCAACAGCCGCTTCAACTCCTCGACGCCCCGCGGGTTATGCGCAGCTCGGCCTCGGCACCGCCGCCGTCGGCGGCCTCGATCAGGCCTTCGACTCGCAGCAACTCCATCGGCGGGCCGATCAGGTCCAGCGAGGGACCCACGATATGCCCGACGAATCCGCGCACTTCGGCGGCCAGGTCGGCGTAGCGCCGCGGCCCCTCATGCAGCGTGCCGAGCGCGGCCAAACGCACCGCCTCGGTCGGGATCAGGCTGTTGTCCTTATACATGCACGGAAAGATAGGTCGGGCGGGTTAAGAAGTCCACCGCGGCCGGATTCTGCCGCCGCGACAGGCGGTTAGTTCCTGATACCGCGCAGGCGCTCCGACCGGCGGCGGAGCAGTTCGACCGCCGTCAGCATGACGACGGCAAAGACAATGAGCATGCTGGCGGCTGCCGTAATCGTCGGGCTGATGTCTTCGCGGATGCCGCTGAACATTTGCTTGGGCAAAGTGCGCTGTTCCGGGCCGGCCAGGAAAACGACAACCACGACCTCGTCGAACGACGTGACAAAGGCGAACAGAGCGCCGGAAATGACGCCGGGCAGGATGAGCGGCAGGATGACCTTTCGGAACACTCGCACAGGATCGGCGCCCAGGCTCGCGCCGGCGCGGGAGAGGCTGTGATCGAACCCCGTCAGCGTCGCTGTCACGACGATCACGACGAATGGCGTCGCCAGGGCCGTGTGCGCGAGGGTCAAACCGGGCAGGCTGTTGGTCAGGCCGATGGGGGTGTAGAAGAAATACATGCCGAGCGCCGAGATGATCACCGGCACGATCATCGGCGAAATCAGCACACTCATGATCGATGTCCGTGCCGGGAAGTTCGCTCGGCTGAGCCCCAACGCGGCGAGCGTGCCGAGCGTTGTGGCGATGACCGTCGTGAAGGCAGCGACGATGATGCTGGTCTTGAGCGCCAGCACCCAGCGTTCGTTGGTGAAGAAATCCTCGTACCAGCGCAGCGACAGGCCGGGCATCGGATAGCTGAAATACGGCTCGGCATTGAACGAGAGCGGCATGATCACGAGGATCGGCGCGATCAAGAACAACAGCACGGCGGCGCACAGTACGCGATGCGTGTAGTACCACGCGCGCTCGGCCGGACCTGCATAGGGCGATAGGGCCATTTCCGCTTACCCGAACTTCATCTTGTCGATGCCGACGAGGCGATTGTAGACGAAGTAGAGGATCATCGTCGCCGTCAGCAGGATGGTCCCCAATGCCGATGCCTTCCCCCAGTTGTTCTCCGCATGCAAGGCTTCGGCCATGATGTTGCTCATCATCCTATCCGATGCCCCGCCGACCAGCGCCGGCGTGATGTAGTAGCCGAGGCTAAGGATGAATGTGAGCAGGCAGCCGGCAGCGATGCCGGGAATTGTTTGCGGAAAGTAGACCCGCCAAAAGGCGTAGAACGGCCCGGCGCCCAGCGAACGCGCGGCCCGCACATGGCTCGGCGGAATTGTCTTCATGACGCTGTAGATCGGCAGCAGCGTGAACGGCAACTGGATGTGGGTCATTGCCACGATCGTGCCGACGCGGGCGAAGATCAGTTTCAGCGGATGATCCGTCAGGCCGAGAAACATCAGCGAGTCGTTGATCGGCCCGGAATCCTGGAGCAAGACGAACCAGGCCGTTGTTCGCACCAGCAGCGATGTCCAGAACGGCAACAGCACGAGGATCAGCAACAAGCTCGAGGTGCGCGTCGGCAGGGTGGCCAGCAGGTAGGCCAAGGGGAACCCGAGAAGCAACGTCCAGGCCGTTACCTGTATGCTGATCCAGAATGTGCGGGCAAGGACGGTCAGGTAGATGGCGCGATTGGCGGGAACCCAGGCCAAATCGCCGTCGGCATTCATTTCAAGATCCAAGGCGGCGAGCAGATAGTTGGGGGTGATGGCGTGCCCGGCGCGTTTGATGGTGGCCCAGGTATTGCGTTCGCCCCAAGCGGGATCCATCGCGATCAGCGCTTCCTTGTAGGGCGCGGCTTCCAGAGTCGCGGCCTTGCGCGCCGTGGTAATGATCTTGCTGCGGATTCCCGAGATCTCGTAGTTCAGGCGCTTGCCGATGAGCGCCGCGGTCTTGTTCTTCTGCGCGTCCCGCAGATCCGCCGCCAATGCGGCGTAGGCCGCCTCATCCGGCGTGTCCGTGCCGTCCCAGGCGTCCAGCGCCTGGACCGTTCGCGGGAGATTGTCGCGGATGTCCGGATCATAAACAGCGTTTCGCAGCATGTATATGAGCGGCAGGACGAAGCTAATGGCGATGAACAGGAAGAGCGGCAGCACCAAGCCGACCGCCTTCAGCTTCCGCACACGCTCCACGCGGCGGAGCTGCAGTTTGAGCGGCACTCCATCCGACATGCCGATGAGAGGCGTTGCGGTGGCGGATACCATTTGATCGTGTCGTCCCGCGTAACAGGGAACAGGGGGAGGAAGCGCGCCGCCTCCTCCCCCGAACTTCAGTTCACTATTGAGCAAGCCAGGCGTTGAAGCGCTCACGCAGCTCTTCGCCCTTGTCGGCCCAGAACTGCGGGTCGAGCGTCAGGATGTTGGTCATGTTATCAGGCGCCGTCGGCAGGTGCGGCAGGATGCCCGGCTCGACGTTCGGAATCGCGTCCTTGTTGGCCGGACCATACGAGATGTACTTGGTCTGGTTCGCCATCGCCTGCGGCTGGCTCGCATAGCTCAGGAACTTATAGGCGGCATCCATGCGGGGATTGCCCTTCGGAATCGCCCACAAGTCGTAGTCGGGCGCCTGGGCATCCCAGACGATCTTGAAGTTCTTCTTGTCTTCGGCGATCGCCTTATAGATGCGGCCGTTCCAGGCCGAAACGATCGCGGCGCCGCCCTCGGCGAGGATCTGCGGCGGCTGGGCGCCGGCTTCCCACCAGATGACTTCGCTCTTGATCGTGTCGAGCTTGGCGAAGGCGCGATCGACGCCTTCCGGCGTATTCAACACCTTGTAGACGTCGGCCGATCGGCACGCCGTCGGCGATCAGGGCCCATTCCAGATTCACGAAGGGGTTCTTCTGCAGCGCCCGCTTGCCCGGGAACTTCTGCAGATCGAACAGATCGGAGATCGTCGTCGGGCCGGGGTTCAGCTTGTCTGCGTCGTAGGCGATGATCGTCGAATACAGGATGTTCGGAACGGCGCAGTCGAACTGATCCGAACCGATGAACTTCGACTTGTCGAGGCCGAGCTTCGCCCAGTCAACCGGCTCGAGGATACCTTCGGCGCAGCCGGCAAGCGCGGTCTGCGTGTCGACATCGATCACGTCCCAGGTAATCGCGTTCGCCTCGACCATCGCGCGGATCTTGGCGATTTCGCCGTTGTATTCTTCTTCGGTGATCTTTGCGCCGGTGTCCTTCTGGTACGGCTTCATGAAGGCTTCGCGCTGGCTTTCCTGATAGGCGCCGCCCCAGGAGACGATCGTCAGTTGATCCTCCGCCGCAGCCGGTGCCGTCCATAGCGCGCCGATGGCGACCGATGCCAACAGCATGCCAGTTACTCTAGTCTTCGCTGTCATTTTCTTGCAGTCTCCCTGTATTGCCGGCCATTGCCGGCGGTTGCACATATTCCGCAGATCCAGACAATGCCGATCGGCGGCCTTCCGTGAGCTTTCCAACTCAGAACGCGTCAAGAGCCCGGCAATCTTCCGTCTTCCATCCGACGGAGATCGCAACACCCGGCGACAGCGCCGGCACGCCTTCGGCGTTCGGCACCTTGATCACGAAATCACTATTGCCGCAGACCGAGGCGCGCACGCGCGTGTGGTCGCCGAGATAGATCAGCTCTTCCACCTTGCCGGTGAAAATATTCGGCAGCGTGCCCGGCGCCGGATTGACCCGCACCCGCTCCGGCCGCAGCGACAGCGTCGTGGCGTCGCCCATGCCGACCTTCACCGCCAGCGCCTGGACATTGCCTGCGCCCGGCACCTCGACCTGGCAGCCGACGCCGTTCACGGCGACGATCTTGCCGCGGATCTTGTTATTCTCGCCGATGAACTGGGCGACGAAGGAGTTCTGCGGCTGCTCGTAGAGATCGCCTGGCGTTGCGAGCTGCTGGATCTCGCCGTCGTTGAACACGGCGATGCGGTCCGACATGGTCAGCGCTTCGCTCTGGTCGTGGGTGACATAGACGACGGTGACGCCGAGATCGTGGTGGATATGCTTGATCTCAAGCTGCATCTGCTCGCGCAGCTGCTTGTCCAGGGCGCCCAGCGGCTCGTCCATCAGCACCAGTTGCGGCTCGAACACCAGGGCGCGGGCGACGGCGACACGCTGCTGCTGGCCGCCGGAGAGCTGTCCCGGACGGCGCTTGCCGAAAGCCGCCAGCTTCACCATTTCCAGCGCGCGCTTGATCTTGGCCTGCTGCTCCGCCTTGGGAATTTTCCGCACTTCCAGCGGGAAGGCGAGGTTCTCCTCCACCGTCATATGGGGGAAGAGGGCGTAGTTCTGGAACACCATGCCGATGTTGCGCTTGTGCGGCGGCATGTTGTCGATGGGACGGCCGTCCAACATGATGCGGCCGTGGGTCGGGACCTCGAAGCCGGCCAGCATCAGCAGCGTGGTCGTCTTCCCGGAGCCCGAAGGCCCCAGCATGGTCAGAAATTCGCCGCGGCGGATGCTTAGGTTAAGGTCTTTTACGACCAGCGTTTCGCCGTCATAGCTCTTCTGGATATCGATAAATTGGACGTATTTGTCCTGGCCTGTCGCCATCCCAGCCCCGTAAAGCCCTGTTCCCTCGTTGTCTTTTGCTGCTGCTTTTTCGGCCGCGCCGGGTATTCCCGGTCGACAGGCCACAGCTTGTATTACTTCTATAAGTCAACCTCAGGCGAATTTGGAGTCAAATTTTTTTGCGCTGCAACAAGTAACCTGATGTCCGCGACCATATGGCGCGGGCGGCTCAGCCCCGGTTCTTCCTGATGATGTTGTGGGCCGGGCCATAGGGGAAGCGGGTGATGTTCTCGTTGCCGTCAGGCGTGATCACGAGGATGTCATGCTCCCGGTAGCCGCCGGCGCCAGGCAGGCCCTCGGGCAGCATGATCATCGGTTCCATGGAAACCACCATGCCGGGCTCCAGGACGGTGTCGATATCCTCGCGCAGCTCGAGCCCGGCCTCCCGCCCATAATAGTGGCAGAGCACGCCGAAGGAATGGCCGTAGCCGAAGGTGCGGTATTTCAGCAGATCGTGCTCCCGGTAGATCTCGTTGAGCTGCCGGGCGATATCGCTGCATCTGTTGCCGGGCACCAGGAGCTTCTTGCCCTCGTCATGGACGCGGCAATTGATTTCCCAGAGGCGGAGATGCTCCTTCGACGCCTCCTCGCAGAACAGCGTCCGCTCGAGGGCGGTGTAGTAGCCGGCGATCATCGGAAAGCAATTGAGGCTGAGGATGTCGCCGCGCCTGATCCTGCGCGAGGTGACGGGATTGTGGGCGCCGTCGGTATTGATGCCCGATTGGAACCAGGTCCAGCTATCCATCAGTTCGGCATGGGGATAGGTGCGGGCGATCTCGCGAACCATGGCTTGGGTCGAATGCAGCGCCACCTCATGCTCGGGCACGCCCTCGGCGATGGCCTCGACGCAAGCCGCGCCGCCGATATCGGCGATACGCGCTCCCTGCTTGATGACGGCGACCTCTTCCGACGATTTGAGCATCCGCAGGCTCATGCAGCCGGCGGCGACGTCCACCAGCTTGCTGTCCGGCAGCGCCGCTCTAAGTTTCTCGAAGTTCTGCAGATTGAGGTGATCCCACTCCACGCCCACCGTGCCGCCGTCCTTCACCAGTTCCTTGACGGCGCGGAAATAATTGTCGCGCTGCCAGTCGGTGTAGACCCGGTTGTCGCCCGGGCTGCGGCGCCAGGGCTGGCCTGCATCGATGTTGGCGGAGATCGTGGTTGCTGCGTCCGAAGAGACGACCAGGCCGTAGGGCCGGCCGAACGAGCAATACAGGAAATCGCTGTAGTAATTGATGTTGTGGATCGAGGTGAACAGGGCGTAGTCGAGCTGGTTTTCCGCCATGTGCCGGCGCAGCTTCCTCAGCCGCGCGTTCATTTCCGCGGCGGAGAAGGTGCCCTTCACCTTCTCGCCGTTATGGATCGTCTTCAGGGCCGGCAGGTCGAGGCTCATATTGGTGGGATTCCCCCGGCCCTGATCGTGGCAGTTCAGGCCGCCTGCAATCCCTGGCTCTTCGTCCAATTATAGGTCTCGTCGAGCACGCCGGCGAAGCGGCTCAGCATGTCGGCGATCTGCGCCTCGTTGATGATCAGCGGCGGACAGAAGGCGAAGGTGTCGCCGACCGGCCGGCCCAGCAAGCCATGTTCCTGGGCGATGCGGCCGCATTGGCCGCCGACCATGAGCGTGGGATCGAAGGCTTCCTTGGTGGCCTTGTTGCGCACCAGTTCCACGCCGGCGATCAGGCCGATGCCGCGCACTTCGCCGACCAGCGGATGATCGGCAAAGCGGCGCAAGCCGTTCTGCAACGCCGGGGAAACCCGGCGCACCTGGCTCAGGATGTCGCGCTCCTCATAGATCTTCAGGGTCTCGATGGCGACGGCCGCGCTGACCGGATGGCCCGAATAGGTGTAGCCATGGCCAAAGGTGCCGATCTTGCCGCTGTTGTCCCGCAGCGCCTTGTAGATCTTCTCGTTGAACATGACGGCGGAAATCGGCAGGTAGGCCGAGGACAGCGCCTTGGCCATGGTCATGATATCAGGCTCGATGTTGAAGGTCTGGCAGCCGAACATGTTGCCGGTGCGGGCGAAGCCGCAGATCACCTCGTCGGCGATGAACAGGATGTCGTGTTTCTTGAGAATCGCCTGGATCTTCTCGAAATAACCCTTCGGCGGCAGGATGACGCCGCCGGCGCCCTGGATCGGCTCGGCGATGAAGGCGGCGATGGTGTCGGCGCCATGGTCCTGGATCAGTTTCTCCAGATTGGCGGCGCAGCGGCTGGCGAAATCATCCTCGCTCTCGCCCGGCAGCCCGTTGCGGTAATAGTGCGGGCAATCGGTGTGAATGAACTTGTCCGGCAGCGGGATATCGAAATCCCGCTGGTTGATCGGGATGCCCATCATGCTGGCGGCGGCGACGGTGACGCCGTGGTAGCCGCGCATGCGGCCGATGATCTTCTTCTTCTTCGGTCGGCCGATCGCGTTGTTGTAGTACCAGACCATCTTGACGACGGTGTCGTTGGCCTCGGAACCGGAATTGCAAAAGAAGGCGTGGGACATCGGCACCGGCGCCATCTTCACCAGCCGCTCGGCAAGCTCGATGATCACGTCCGACGACTTGTGGCCGAAGCTGTGATAGTAGGGCAGCTTGCGCATCTGCCGCGCCGCCGCTTCCACCAGCCGCTCCTCGCCGAAGCCGAGCGCGGTGCACCAGAGGCCGGCCAGCGTCTCGATGTATTCCTTGCCGTTCTCGTCGTAGATATAGATGCCCTTGCCGTGGCTGATGACCAGCGGACCTTCGGCCTCATGCTTCACCGCATTGGTGTAGGGATGCAGGTGGTAGGCGATGTCGCGCGCCGCGAGCGAGTTGGGCATGACGGTCATGGGGGCCTCTTCCAGCAAAATGGCCCGGGCGTGCAGCGCCGGGGCCGTTGTCCAGGGAAGCGGCAAATATCGGGGCAATCGGCGCCAAAGTCAAAAAAGAGCCCCCGAACCATTAGGTCCGGGGGCTCTCGGTCGCTATGCGCCAGGAATTTAGGCGGCTGACTGGGCGATCTGTGACAGTGAGCTCTCGATGATGCTCATGCCTTCGTCGATGATCGCATCGCTGGCGGTCAGCGGCATCAGGATGCGGATGGTGTTGGCGTAGACGCCGCAGGACAGGAGGATCAGCCCGTTCTGCAGCGCCTTGGTCGTCAGCGCCTTGGTGGCGTCGGCATCCGGCTCGTGGCTGCCGCGGTTCTTCACCAGCTCGAAGGCGATCATGCCGCCGAGATTGCGGATCTCGCCGATCGGCGGCACGTCATTGCGCTGGGCGATGGCCTTCAGCCGCTTGACCACGCGCTCGCCGATCTTGGTGCTGCGCTCCATCAGCTTCTCTTCCTCGATGACATCGAGGACCGCGAGTCCGGCCGCGCAGCCCACCGGGCTGCCGGCATAGGTGCCGCCGAGGCCGCCGGGACCGGGTGCATCCATGATCTCGGCCTTGCCCAGCACGCCCGACAGCGGGAACCCGCCGGCCAGGCTCTTGGCCATGGTGATGAGATCGGGGGCGACGCCGGAATGCTCGATGGCGAACAGCTTGCCGGTGCGCGCGAAGCCGGCCTGGATCTCGTCGGAGATCAGCAGGATGCCGTTGTCGTCGCAGATCTTGCGCAGCTTCTTCATGAAGTCGAACGGCGCAATGTAGAAGCCGCCTTCGCCCTGCACCGGCTCGATGATGATGGCGGCGACGCGCGCCGGCTCGACGTCGGACTTGAACAGCGTCTCCAGCGCATGCAGCGACTCTTCCACCGTCACGCCATGCACGGTCATCGGGAACGGCACGTGATAGATCTCCGCCGGGAAGGGGCCGAAGCCCGCCTTGTATGGCACCACCTTGCCGGTCAGGCCCATGGTCATGAGCGTGCGGCCGTGGAAGGCACCGGAGAAGGAGATGATAGCCGTGCGCTTCGTATAGGAGCGCGCGATCTTCACGGCATTCTCCACCGCTTCCGCACCCGTGGTGAAGAAGATGGTCTTCGCCGGGCCGGGGAACGGCGCGCGCTTGTTGAGCCGCTCGGCCAGCGCGATGAAGGACTCATAGGCCACCACCTGGAATGCGGTATGGGTGAATCGCTTCATCTGGTCTTCCACCGCAGCCATCACCTTGGGATGGCGGTGGCCGGTGTTGAGCACGGCGATGCCGCCGGCGAAATCGACATAGCGCTTGCCTTCGACGTCCCACAGCTCGGCGTTTTCGGCGCGATCAGCATAGACGGGCGTCGCGGTGGCGATGCCGCGGGGAACGGCCGCGTTGCGGCGCGACACGAGATCCTGGTTCTTGGCCATGGAGTTTTGACCTCAGTTTGGGAGATTGGAATTCTGCAGGGACGGCAGCTTAACCGTTTTCTTCCGGAAGGAAAACGGTGCGGGAAACGGCCGGAAACTCAAGCGGATAGCGTCCGGAAAATGGCGGCTGGGATTCTCCTCCGCCGCTGCGTCCTCCGCCTGATTCACCATCGGCGTATGGATTGGTTATCGTCGAAAATTTGAATGATTTACTTCCAATAAATACTAATGTGCCGTAAATTAAACCATATTAGGATCAATAAATCTTTCTCAATATAATAATATTGCTTGAGTCTTTCGTAACCCGTATCGTTGCATAGTCTTGGCGAATACTTCGGTGTTCGAGGGACTCCGGGTGGGGCGAGAATGTGGGCAAAAATGCCTGCGCCGCAGCAACCGGTCGGGTGGGTGGAAACGGGCGTAGCCGGTGCGCAGGGGGTCGGGAAGACCTTTGCGGGCCGCGATTGTATCGGCGGGGTGGCGCGGCTTTCTGAGAGCACGCCCGTCAAGGCAATCGGGATACGCCCCGTACAGACGGAGAACGGGTCCGATGACCAAGACGCACGGGGCCAAGACGCCAATGGCGACGCCGAAGAAGGTCCATAAGGGCCATTCTTGGGACTATGTCGCCGGCACAGACGGCAATGACGTCATCGAAGGCGGCCGCGGCACGCAGATCGTCGATGCCGGCGCCGGCAATGACAGCATCAGCGGCGGCAGCGGGCGCGACCTCCTGTTCGGCGGCAGCGGGAACGATCAGCTGGCCGGCGGCAAGCGCGGCGACATGGTCTTCGGCGGCAGCGGCAACGATCTGCTCGATGTCGCAGCCAACGGCCACCACCACCATGGCAATGGCGCCGACGCGCTTTTCGGCGACGGCTATGAAAGTTTCGGCGACTTGCTGAGCGGCAAGAAAGTCACCGCGCCTGGCAATGATACGATCCGCGGCGGCAACGGCAGCGACCTGATTTTCGGCGACAATGGCAACGGCGGTTCGGCCGGCGGCAACGACCTGATCGAGGGCGGCCGCGGCAGCGATCTTCTGTTCGGCGAAGGCGGCAACGACACGATCGTCGGCGGCCGCGGCTTCGACATCATGGATGGCGGCGCCGGCGCGGATGTCTTCGTCTTCAACACGGACGACGATTCCAACGGCTGGGGCGCGGACCTGATCCGGAACTTCGTCCAGGGCCAGGACAAGATCGATCTGAAGGGCGCACTCGGCGACGTTGACCTTCAATTGGTGCGGCACGAAGCCGACCGCCTATGGCGTCTGGTATTCGCAGAAGGGCGGCTGCACCCTCGTGTGCGTCGATCTCGACGGCAATCCCAAGACCGTCGACATGGTGATCCGCATCGAGGGCAAGGTTCAGCTTTGCGCCGAAGATTTCATGACGCTCAGCCAGCAGCCGCCGAATCCCAACACGCCGCCGGTGGCCAACAACGACACCGCCGCGACGAACGAGGATACGGCCGTTACGGTCAATGTGCTCGCCAACGACAAGGACGCCAATGGCGATGCTCTGACCGTGACCGGCGCCTCGGCTCTGCACGGCACGGTGACGATCAATTCGGGCGGGACGCTGACCTATACGCCCGTGGGCAACTACAATGGCGGCGACACCATCACCTATACGATCAGCGACGGGAAGGGCGGCACGGCCACCGGTTCCGTTGCCGTAACAGTGGCTGCGGTGAACGACGGTCCCGTTGCCGTCGGCGACAAGGCGACGGCGAACGAAGACACCGCCGTCACCGTCAATGTCCTCGGCAATGACAGCGATGTGGACGGCGACAAGCTATCGGTCACCGCCGCCACCGCCGGCCATGGCACGGTCACCGTCAATTCCGACGGCACGCTGACCTACAAGGGCGATGCCAATTTCAACGGCAGCGACACGATCACCTACAGCATCAGCGACGGCAAGGGCGGCAGCGCCACCTCGACGGTCGCGGTGACGGTCAACGCCGTGAACGACGGCCCGGTTGCAGGCGCCGACAAGGCATCGACGAACGAGGATACGGCGGTCACCGTCAATGTGCTCGGCAATGACAGCGATGCGGACGGCGACAAGCTGTCGGTCACCGCTGCCTCCGCCGGCCATGGCACGGTCACCGTCAATTCCGACGGCACGCTGACCTACAAGGGCGATGCCAATTTCAACGGCAGCGACACGATCACCTACAGCATCAGCGACGGCAAGGGCGGCAGCGCCACCTCGACGGTCGCGGTGACGGTCAACGCCGTGAATGACGGCCCCCTTGCAGGCGCCGACAAGGCATCGACGAATGAAGACACGGCGGTTACCGTCAATGTACTGGGCAATGACAGCGATGTGGACGGCGACAAGCTGTCGGTCACCGGCGCCTCCGCCGGCCATGGCACGGTCACCGTCAATTCCGATGGCACGCTGACCTACAAGGGCGATGCCAATTTCAACGGCAGCGACACCATCACTTACAGCATCAGCGACGGCAAAGGCGGCAACGCCACCTCGACGGTCGCGGTGACGGTCAACGCCGTGAACGATGACCCGGTTGCCAATGACGACAGCGCCCTGACAAACGAGGATACCTCCGTCACAGTCAATGTGCTGGGCAATGATGGCGATGTGGACGGCGATACGCTGACGGTCACCGGCACTTCCGCCGGTCATGGCTCCGTGGTCGTCAACGCCGACGGCACGCTGACCTACACGCCGAACGCGAACTACAGCGGCGGCGACACGATCACCTACAGCGTCAGCGACGGCAAGGGCGGCTCCGATAGCGCCACCGTCGACGTCACCGTGACTCCCGACAATGACGGGCCGGTGCCGCAGAACGACAGCGTCACCACGTCGGAAGACTCCGAAGTCACGGTCGACGTGCTGGCGAACGACAGCGATCCCGAAGGCAACGGCCTGTCGGTGACCGGCGCCTCGGCGCTGCATGGCGGCGTGGTCCTCAATGAAGACGGCACGCTGACCTATACGCCCGATGCGAACTACCACGGCAGCGATACGATCACCTATACGGTCAGCGACGGCGAGGGCGGCACCGCCAGCGCCACCGTGGCCGTGACTGTCAATTCGGTGAACGACGCGCCCGTGGCCGGCGACGACTCCGCCTCGACCAATGAGGACAGCAGCGTCACCGTCAATGTCCTGGGGAACGACTCCGATGTTGAAGGCGACAGCCTGACGGTGACCGGCGCCTCGGCGCTGCATGGCACCGTCGTCGTAAATGCCGACGGCACGCTGACCTACACGCCTGATGCCAACTACCATGGCGGCGATACCATCACCTACAGCGTCACCGACGGGCAGGAAGCGACATCCGACGCCCAGGTGGACGTCACGGTCGTTTCGGTGAATGACAATCCCGTGGCCGGCGACGATGCCGCCACCACCGATGAGGATACGAGCGTCACGATCACGGTGCTGGGCAATGACGGCGATGTCGACGGCGACCTCATCACGGTCACCGGCGCCACGGCCGGCCATGGCACGGTCACGATCAATGCCGACGGCTCGCTGACCTATAAGGGCGATGCCGATTTCAACGGCACCGACAGCATCTCCTACAAGATCGACGACGGTCATGGCGGCAGCGCCACGGCGACCGTGGCGGTGACGGTCAATGCCGTCAACGATGCGCCGGTCGCCAAGAGCGACGCGGCTTCCGTCGACGAGGACAGCTCGGTCACCATCAACGTGCTGGGCAATGACGGCGATGTGGACGGCGATGCGCTGTCGGTCACCGGCGCCTCCGCCGCCCATGGCACGGTCACGGTGAACGGTGATGGCACGCTGACCTACAAGGGCGATGCCAACTTCAACGGCAGCGACACGATCACCTACAGCATCGGCGACGGCAAGGGCGGCAGTTCCAGCGCCACCGTGGCCGTGACGGTCAATTCGGTCAACGACGCGCCGGTCGCTGCCGGCGATGCCGCCGTCACCGACGAAGACACCGCGGTCACCGTCAACGTGCTCGGCAACGATGGCGATGTGGATGGCGACACCCTGACGGTCACCAAGGCCTCGGCCGGCCATGGCACGGTCGCGATCAATGGCGACGGCACGCTGACCTACACGCCCGTGGCGAACTACAATGGCACGGATACGATCACCTACAGCATCAGCGACGCAAAGGGCGGGACGTCCAGCTCGTCCGTGGCGGTCACGATCAATGCGGTCAACGACGCGCCGGTGGCCAAGAACGATACGGCCACTGTGAACGAAGACAGCCTGGTGCGCATCGCCGTCCTGGCCAATGACAGCGACGTCGACGGCGACAAGCTCACGGTTACCGGCGCTTCGGCGGAACATGGCACGGTCATCGTCAACAAGTCAGGCACGATCGACTACATGCCGGGCACGAACTACAACGGCCCGGACACGATCACCTACAGCATCAGCGACGGCAAAGGCGGCAGCACGACCGCGACGGTGTCTGTCACCGTCAACTCGGTGAACGACTTGCCGACCGCCGGCGGCGACACGGCGACGACCGACGAGGATACGGCGGTCACCGTCAATGTGCTGGCGAATGACGGCGATGTCGACGGCGACAAGCTGTCGGTCACCGGCGCCACGGCGCTGCATGGTTCTGTCGCGATCAACGGTGACGGCAGCCTGACCTATACGCCGGGCGCGAACTACAACGGCCCGGACACCATCACCTATACGGTCAGCGACGGCCATGGCGGCGGCGCCACCGGCTCGGTCGCCG
The DNA here is from genome assembly GCA_963810485.1 of uncultured Alphaproteobacteria bacterium. Taxonomy (GTDB): domain Bacteria; phylum Pseudomonadota; class Alphaproteobacteria; order Dongiales; family Dongiaceae; genus DATKFM01. Next base: position 142,646 of record CAWENQ010000004.1, on the reverse strand, counting down.
TAACCGTGAACAGCGTCAACGACGTGCCTGTTGCCAAGAACGATGCGATCAGCGTCGATGAGGACAACGGCATCACTTTCGGCGTTCTCGGCAACGACAGCGATGCGGATAACGATGCGCTCACCGTCACCGACGCCACCGCCGGCCATGGTACGGTCACTGTCAATGGCGACGGAACGCTGAGCTACAAGGGCGATGCCAACTACAACGGCACCGATACGATCACCTACAGCATCAGCGACGGCAAAGGCGGCACCTCGTCTGCAACGGTCGCCGTCACCGTCAACTCGGTCAACGATCTGCCCACGGCCGGCAACGACTCAGCCGTTACCGACGAAGATACGCCGGTCACCATCAATGTCCTGGCGAATGACGGCGATGTGGACGGCGATGCGCTATCCGTCACCGGCGCGTCGGCCCAGCACGGGACTGTCACGATCAATGGCAATGGCAGCCTGACCTATGCGTCGGCGGCCAACTACCACGGCCCCGACACAGTCACCTATACGATCAATGATGGTCACGGCGGCGTCGCCACGGCGACCATCGCCGTCATCGTCAACAGCGTCAACGACCTGCCGGTGGCCGGCAACGATGCCGTCAGCATCGACGAGGATAACGGCGTCACCTTCGGCGTCCTTGGCAATGATAGCGACGTGGACGGCGACACGCTCACGGTGAGCGGCGCGACGGCCGGCCATGGCCAGATCGTCGTCAACAGCGACAACACGCTGACCTACATGCCGGACGCCAACTTCAATGGCACGGACACCGTCACTTACACGATCAGCGACGGCAATGGCGGAACGGCAACCGCCACCGTGACAATCACGGTCAACCCCGTGAACGATCCACCGGTCGCGATCACCGACTTTGCCGTCACCAATGAAGATACCCCGCTCAATATCGACGTCCTTGCCAACGATTCGGATGTCGATGGCGATGCGCTGAGTGTGACCGAGGCCGCGGCGGCCCACGGCACCGTGACAATCAATGGCGACGGCACGCTGCATTATGCGCCGGTCGCGAACTTCCATGGCGCCGATATCATCACCTACACGGTCAGCGACGGCCAGGGCGGCACCGACACGGCGACGGTCATGGTCACCGTCAACTCCGTGAACGATCTGCCGGTCGCCAACGGCGACACGGCCGTGGTCAACGAAGACGGCCTGGTGCGCATCGCCGTTCTCGCCAACGACATGGATGTGGACGGCGACCAGCTCACGGTCACGGGAGCATCCGCCATCAACGGCACTGTTGTCGTCAACGCCAACAACTCGATCGACTATTTCCCGAACGCCGATTTCTACGGCACCGACCGGATCACCTATTCCGTCAGCGACGGTCACGGCGGCACGGCGACGGCGACGGTCACGGTCACCGTGAATCCCGTCAATGACGGACCCACGGCGAACGGCGAGATCTGGTACGTCTCCACGGCCGCCAGCACGATCATCGGCGCGGAACGGATGCTGGCAAACGACAGCGACCGCGATGGCGGCCAGCTGCAGATCACCGCTATCAACGGCGCGGCCGCCGGCACGCCGGTGACCTTGTCGAATGGCGTCACCCTGACATTGCTGGCGAACGGTAGCATCCTGATGTCGGCGCCGACGCTTGCATCGATGACGACGTCGTCGGAATTCACCTATACGATCAGCGACGGCACCGCGACGGCGACTGCGACCTCGTCGATCAGCTTGATCCAGACGGGATCGGGCTTCGACAATATCAATCTGGCGCTCAGCACCGGCGGAACCAATCCGTTCACCTCGAGCCATATCGACGCCCGCACGAACTCCGACCAGATCATCGGCTCCGCAGGGCAGGACATGCTGCTCGGCGACACCGCCAACGACACGCTGAGCGGCGGCGGCGCCAACGACACGCTGGTCGGCGGCGGCGGCAATGACAGCCTGATCGGCGATGCAGGGAACGATGTGATCCGCGGCGGCTCCAGCGCCGACACTCTCAACGGCGGCGCCGGCAGCGAAGACATGATGGATTTCTCCGATGGGACTGGTGCAGTCGCCTTCACCCTTGTGCAAAGCGCCACCGGCAACAATGCCGTGCTGACGGCCGGCGGGCTTGGCACCGACATCTACTCGAACTTCGAAGGCGTAATCGGCACCGGCTTCAACGATACGCTGACCGGCAGCGCTGCCGCCGATTTCATCCGCGGCGGTGCGGGCAATGACGTGATCAATGGCCTTGCCGGCCAGGATGTCATCGACTTCTCCGATGCGACCGGCGCCATCGACTTCAGCCTGGTCCAAAGCGGCTCGGCAACGGTGTTCGCCGCGGCCGGCCTCGGCAGCGACAGCTACAGTAATATCGAAGGCGCAATCGGCGGCAGCTTCAACGACACGATGTCGGGCTCGTCTGCTGGCGATATCCTGCGCGGCGGCCTGGGATCCGACCAGATCTCCGGCGGCCTGGGGGCCGACAAACTGCGCGGCGGCATGGGCGCCGATCTGCTCACCGGCGGCACCGGCGCCGACCGCTTCGAGTATGTGAATGGCGATCTCGCGGGCTCACCCACCGATACCATCAGCGATTTCCAGGCCGGCGCCGGCGGCGACGTGCTGGATATCGCGGAGCTGCTGGTGGGTTATTCCGGCAGCGACCTGCAGAACTTCGTGCAGGTGAACGACACCGGCGATGGCAACACGCTGGTCCGTGTCGATATCGACGGCAGCGCCACCACCTACGGGTTCCAGAACGCTGTCGTGCTGACGGGCGTCAGCGGTCTCACGCTGACGGATATGGTCACCAACGGGAATTTGGACGTCACGGTCTAAAGTTCGACGCATTCCGGCGCCGTGCGCTGCATCCGCAGTGCACGGCGTTTCCATTTTGCGCCGGCCCGAGTCACGTTCCGCTGCGGGGATCCAGCGCGTCGCGCAGCCCGTCGCCCAGCAGATTGCAACAGATCACCGTCACGAAGATGCAGCCGCCGGGCCAAATCGCCAGCACCGGCGAGGCCCAGATCATCTCCTGCGCGTTGGTCAGCATGCCGCCCCAGCTCGCCAGCGGCGGCCGGATGCCGAGGCCAAGGAAACTCAGCACGGACTCCAGCAGGATCGCGCCGCCGACTGTGAGCGTCATCGCAACGACAATCGGCCCGGTCACGTTCGGCAGAATGTGGGTCAAAATGATGCGCAGAGGACGGGCGCCCAGCGCCTGCGCGGCGCGGACGAATTCCCGCTCCCGCAATGACAGGGTGGCGCCGCGCACCAGCCGCGCCACGGTGGTCCAGCCGACCAGCGAGATGATGATGGCGATCCGCCAAAAATCCGCTGCCGCCGATTCGGCGATTGCACGCGGCAAACCGAGCTTGCCCAGGTCGACGGCCGCCAGCACGATCAGCAGTGGCAGCAGCGGCAGGGCAATGATGCCGTCGGTGAAGCGCATGAGGTATGAATCGAACCGGCCGCCGAAGTAGCCGGCGATCAGCCCGATCACCGTGCCGATGGCGGCGGCGCAGATGGCGATGGTGACGCCGATCGCCAGCGAGATCCGGCCGCCCTCCAGCAGGCGCAGCAGCAGATCACGCCCGGCCTCGTCGGTGCCCAGCGGGTGCCCCGGCGATGGCGGCGCGAAGCGGCTGAGCAGATCGACGGCGGCAGGATCGATCCCCAGCAGACGGCCGATCGGCGGTCCACAGAGGATCAGCAACACCAGCATTACGAGGACGGCGGCGCTGGCGACGGTCTGCGGCCGCTCCAGCAGGCGCTGCCAGAGGCTGCGATGGAAGCGCGGGCCGGCAGCCTTCGCCGCCGACGCGGCGAGCTCGACCGCTGAAGGGGGCTGCAGGCTCATCGCAGGCGGATCCTGGGGTCGAGTGCGGCATAGGCGATATCGGCCGCTAGGTTCGCCAGCAGCACCGTCGCCGTCGCCAGCAGCAGCCCGACCATGGCCAGGTTGTAGTCGCTGCCGAGAATGGCGTCGTAGATCGTCTTGCCCATGCCCAGATAGGCGAACATGGTCTCGGTGATCAGCGCACCGGAGAACAGCGTGCCGAAATCCAGCGCCAGGATGGTGACGATGGGGATCATCGCGTTGCGCAGGGCATGGCCGTAGAGAAGCTGCAGACCGCCGACACCCTTGGCCCGGGCGGTGCGGATGTAATCCTGCCGCAAGGCCTCGATCATCGATGCGCGCACGTAGCGCAGCTGCGCGCCCACCGTCGCCAGCGTCAGGGTCATGACCGGGAGAACCAAATAGTACAGACGATCGCCTAGTCCGGTCGCGCCGCTTGTCGCCATGCCGCTGGCCGGCAATATCCGCAGTTTCACCGCGAACAGAATGATCAGCAGGATCGCCAGCCAGAAGGGCGGCATGGAAATGCCGGCAAAGGCGGCGAGATTGATCAGGCCGGCGCGGCCCGAATGCGGCTTGGCGGCGGCAAACACGCCGGCCGGCAGGGCGATGGCGAAAGCGCAGGCAAGGCTGACGCCCATCAGCACCAGCGTGTTGGCCAGGCGCGGCCCCAGCACATCCAGCACCGGCACCAGATGCAGCCGCGAATAGCCGAAATCGCCCTGCAGTGCGGCGCCGAGCCACGCGGCGTACCGGGCCAGCAACGGCCGGTCCAGGCCATAGAGCGCCTTCAGCCGCGCCAGATCGGCGGGAGTCAAGTTCGGGTTCGAGGTCACCATCAGGTCGATGGGATCGCCGGGCATCAATCCCATCAGCCCATAGACAACGAACGACATGATCAGCAGGACGACGGCGGATTCGATCAGCCGCCGGGTGAGGAAGCTCAGCATCGACGCAGGTTCAGGCGTCGCGGCGCATCCGATGCCGGCGTCGCGGCGCCGCTACTCATTGATCGCCCAATCCTCCGACCACAGGGTCGAGCCGTATTGATGGCCCGTCGGCCGCACGCCCGATAGCCACTTCGGCAGGATGAAAGCCTGGGAACGGAAATAGAGCGGCAGGTCCGGCAGTTCCTCGGCATAGAGCTGCTGCAACTGATGCCACATCGCCCCGCGCTTCTCGCGGTTGGGTTCGACTTCCAGGCAATTGATCAAGTCGTCGAAGGCCGGATTCTTGAAGCCGCCATAGTTCTGCCCCGCGCCGCCGTTCTCCTTGGTGGGGATCATCGTGGAATGCAGCGTGGTGAAGGGCACGTTTTCCGGCGAGCTCAGGAACGCGAACAGCACCAGCCCCGAATATTGCCGCTCGCTCAGTGTCTGGCCGAACAGGACACGCGCCGGTTCGTTCTTGATCCGCACATCGGCGCCGATGGCCTTCCACTGGCTCTGCAGCACCTGCTCCACCAGTTCCCGCGTCCGGTCGCCGGCCGTGGTCATGAGGTCGAGTTGCAGCGCCTCGCCGGCGGCGTTGTGGCGCAGGCCGTCATTGCCGAGCGTCCAGCCCGCCTCGTCCAGTAGCTGGGCTGCCTGCGCCGGATCGTGGGCGTATTGGCGCACCTCTGCGGTGAAGATCCAGTCGAGCGGGCTGACATTGGTCAGCGCCACTTCCTGGCGGCCGCCGAAGAGTTGCTGCGTGATCGCCGCGCGATCGAGCGCATAAAGCAGCGCCTGGCGCACCCGCTTGTCGCCGAGGACCGGGTTGTCGTGATTGGGCGTCAGATGCTCGTAGAACAGCACGGGCTTGTAGATGATGTTGTACTCGCTGCCGTGCCGCTGCTCGAAAGCGATTGCTTGATCGATGGTCAGGCCGGCCTCGCCGGATATGTAGTCGATGGCGCCAGAAAGCAGATTGGCCTCCAGTGCGGCGGTGTTCTCCACCGTCTTGATCACGATGCGCTTGATCTGCGGCGTCTTGCCCCACCAGGTGGGGTTCGCTTCCAGCACGATGTCGGCGCCGGGCTCCACCTGCGTCACCCGATAAGGCCCGAACCAGAGTCCGGGATTGGTCGGGTCGGTCACATACTTGCTGCGCTTCGGATACTCCGCGGGATCGGCAAAGGCCTCGCGCTCCAGGTGCGCCGGCACAAGTTGGAAATCATTGATGCCGGCATAGTTCGAATCGACGCGGTCGAAATGCATCGTGAAGGTCTTCTTGTCGATGACGTCGATCTTGAGGATGCGCTTATAGAGTTCCGCATTGCTGATGCCGCTCTGGGGATGCTTGCCCACTTCATAGGTGAACAGGACATCGTCGGTCGTGATGGGCGTGCCGTCGCCCCAGGTGGCGTTGGGCTGAATCGCATAGGTGACGGCAATGCCCTTGCCGCGCAGCGCCGGGTCCATGGTCTTGCACATCGGACGCTCGGCCATCGCGGCCTGGGCCTCCGGCGGAATATCTTCGACCTTAGCGCTGCCTTTTTCGAGCGTCGGCAGCTCGGTGCAGAGCATGCAGATCAGCTGCCAGTTCTCGTCATAGGTGGTGAAGGGCCTCATGGTGAAGCCCAGGACGTAGCTCTTCGCCAGCATCGATTCGATGTTCGGATGCAGCGTCGACGGATATTGGGTGACGCCGATGACCAGTTGATCGCGGCCCGCGGCCGGCGGGCTCCAGAAGCCGGTGCCGATCGCCAGCAGCAGCGCGAATGGGACTGCTGTCCGCCGCCAGGCCAAAGCGATTCGCCAGCCACGCCATCCCGCCATCGTGTCAAAGCCCTTCCGACCTTGCCTTCTTGCCGCCGAGAGTAATCCGTGGGAGCGTCCCCTGTCATCGCCCCTTTGAGTCAACGCTGCCGCAACGGGGAACATCTTGGAAGCGCAGTGCCGGTATCGGTCAATGTTTCGCCTATGATTCGCAATGTGGTGGCCTTCGGCCTTGTCGGGCTTGCGGCCGGGATCCTGGTCTGGCTCGTCATCAGTTTCGTCTGGGAACCGCTGATCGGATTAGATGCCCATGCTTCAATAGCCGGCTGGGATCTGTCCTTTGGCCATCTCACCCTGGTTCCCGGTTTTATATTCGGTAATGCGGTCGGCCTTGCGCTGGTGCGGTTTGCGCGGATGAGCGCTGGCCGCGCTGTGGCCTACATCATTGCGGCAACGGTCTCGAATTTCATCGCCACGAATTTTGCCGCGAACATGATCGACACGATCGACAGCGCGGCGTTCCTGGGCATGGCGGCCGGACTGATCGGCGCCGCCTGTCTGACGATGTCGTCGCTGGCGCTCCTGCCGTCTACGCGGCAACTCTGGCCATGCCTGCTGATGGTGGCGGCGGGAACGGGTTTGGGCGCCTTGCTCCATGTCGCCATCGAAGACAACAGCACCTGGGGCCGGGGATTCCTGCTGCTCTATGCGTTCTGGCAAGCCGGCTATGGCGCGGCGCTGGGAACGGCGCTGCCGCGGCGATCCCCAGCCTAAGCCTGCGCTGCGACCTTGCCGCCATGGGCTGACGACCAGCCCTCGGGATTCTCCAGGAAAGCACGGACTTCCGTGGCGTCCGGTCCGCTCAGCAGACCGGTCGACTTCGCTGCCTCCAGCATGTCCCACCAGGTGGCGAGGCCGTGCAGCTTGACGCCCAGCTTGCCCAGGGTCTCCAGGCTTTGCGGGAAGATGCCGTAGTGGAACACGACAAAGGCATGGGCGATCTGGCCGTCGCCGTCGCGGATGGCATTGACGAAGTTCACCTTGCTGCCGCCGTCGGTGGCCAGGTCTTCCACCAGCAGGCAGCGCGCGCCCGGCTTCATCTCGCCCTCGATCTGCGCGCCGCGGCCGAAGCCCTTCGGCTTCTTGCGGATATAGAGCATGGGCAGGTCGAGCAGATCGGCGATCCAGGCGGCGAAGGGTATGCCCGCGGTCTCGCCGCCGGCCACGGCATCCAGCGACTCGAAGCCGACCTCGCGCTCGATCATGCCGACCGCCGAGTTCCATGATCTTCCGCCGCGCGCGGGGGAAGGAGATGATCTTGCGGCAGTCGATATAGACCGGGCTGGCGCGGCCGGAAGTCAGGATGAAGGGCTGCTGCGGCCGGAAATGCACGGCGGCAATCTCCAGCAGGATGCGTGCGGTCGTACGGGCGGCATCGGTGGCGAAGCTCGAATCGGCGGTCAACGAAGTCTCCCTGGAAAATTGCGATCTTCCTAACGGCAATCGGCGTGGGCTGCAATCCGGCTTTCGCGGCTCATGACGCATCGGCGATCCGCGCATAGACTTACGGATAGAACACTGATTCGGAGGTGGCCTCATGGCCGATGTCATCGAGCTGACGCGCGACGGCGATCTGGCATTCGTCGCGCTGAACCGGCCCGACAAATTGAACGCGCTGGACAAGGCGATGTGGCGGCGGCTGTCGGCGGTGATGGACGAGATCGCTGCCGATGACGGCGTTCGCTGCGTCGTCATCAGGGGCAATGGCGCCGCCTTCGGCGCCGGCGCCGATCTGGCGGAGTTCGCCACGGAGCGCCACACGCCGGCCGCTGCCGAGGCCTATGCCGGCATTATGGGCGATGCGCTGCTCGCCGTGCGCGCCTGTGCCGTGCCGATCCTGGCGCAGATCCATGGCGCCTGCGCGGGCGCCGGGCTGGAAATCGCCATCCACTGCGATATCAGGCTGGCGGCGTCGGGCAGCCGTTTCGGCATTCCGATTCAGCGCATGGGAATCGGCCTGCCCTATCCGGAGCTGGCGGCGCTGGCGGAACTGGTCGGCGCGGCGACGGCGTTGGAGATCCTGCTGGAAGGCCGCATGTTCGACGCGGCGGAAGCGCGGGAAAAGGGTCTGGTCACCCGTGTGATCCCCGACGACCGCCTGGCGGAGGAAGCGCTGGCGGCGGCGCGGCGGATCGCCGATGGCGCGCCGCTTTCCCACCGCTGGCACAAGCGGGCGGTCCGCCGGCTGCTCGATCCGCGTCCGCTGTCGGTGGCGGAGCTGCGGGAAGGCTATGCCATTTGCGGTAGCAATGATTACCGGAATGGCGTTCAGGCTTTTCTGGCGAAGTCGCGGCCGCTGTTTCACGGCCGCTGAACGATTTGCCGTAATCCGCGCGTAATCCGGGAATCTGGAAGATTGTGGAAGAGTTTATGTTTGGTTGGGGCGCTTGTTGGCGTTAGAATTATTCCCAACAGAAGCATGCAAGGCGGGGAGGTTGTTGTGGGGTTTAAGCGTTTTTGGCCAATGTATCTGCGCGCCCATCAACGGTCGGCGACGCGGGCCCTCCACTATGTCGCGACTGCGGTGGGCGTTTCCGGCGCTGTTGCGGCCCTGGCGACGGGTGTTTTCTGGCTGTTTCCGCTGGGCATCGCCTTGGGCTATGTGATCGCCGTGCTGTCCCATTGGACGATCGAGGGAAATCAGCCGCTGATCACGGTTAATGCTTTCTGGGGCGCTATTGCGGATTTGCGCATGTGCTACCTGGCGTTCACCGGGCAACTCGAGGCCGAAGCGATGCGCCAGGGCGTGATGCTGGAAACCCGTGGCGATAAGCAGGGCGATGTGGCGGAGGCGGTCCGCGATTAGCGGCCTGTAGTCCAGCAATTCAGGATTGGGTTGTTGCCTGCCTCCACGGAGGCGGGGGGATGGCGGTTTTCTGTCACGGGGTACGAACCCGGCCGCTTGACTCCGATATCGTCTCCGGCTCTAATAGAACAAAACAAGAACATATAAGACCATCAGATATCAGGCTGGCGGGGTTGCCTGCCGGCCGGGACGGAAAGCCATGTTGGAATTGCCTGCAGAAAATAAGGTGGAAGAGAAAAAGCGCGCCGATATCGGCCAGTTGCGCCAGCAACTCCGGGTCCTGGAACGGGCCGGCGGGCAGCCGCGGCCGGCTTATCCCCTGGGCCTGCCGGCGCTGGACCGGGCCCTGGGGGGCGGTCTGGCCACCGGCTGCCTCCATGAGGTGATCGGCATGGCCGGCGATGGAGCGGCGACTGGCTTTGTGGCCGCCCTGGCTGCCGGAGTGGCGGGCGGGCGGGGCGCCATCCTCTGGTGCCTGCCCCGGCCCGATCTCTATGGACCGGGTCTGGCGGCGGCCGGGCTGGATCCGGCGCGGCTGATCCTGGCGACCACGGAACGGGCGGCCGATGGCTTGTGGGCGATGGAGGAGGGGGCGCGGTGCGGCGCCCTCGCCGCCGTGGTCGGCGAAGTGGACCGGCTTTCCCTGACGGCGGCCCGGCGGCTGCAGCTGGCCAGCGAGACCGGCGGGGTCACCGCCTTCCTGCTGCGCACCGGCGTGCCTGCCGACGGCGCGGCGGCGGTGGCCGCCACCCGCTGGCGGATCACGGCGGCGCCCAGCGGCAGGGGATTCGGCGTTCCAGCCCTGGCCGGAAGCGCCCTGGCTGGCAGGCGGAACTGCTGCGCTGCCGCGGCGGCCGGCCCGGGACCTGGACCCTCTACTTGGCAGGAAGGAGCATGGCGCCATGCGGCGGGTGATCTCGCTATGGCTGCCCCGGTTCGCGACGGACCGGTTGCGGCACAAGCTGGCGCGTAACGCGGCCGGCGCGCGCCGGTCCGCCTCGCCGCTGGTGACGATGCGGGAGGTGGCGGGCCGCGCCATCCTGACGGCGGTCGACGAGCGGGCCGCGGCCGGCGGAGCCGCGCCTGACATGCCGCTGGCCGATGCGCGGGCGCTGCTGCCGCAATTGCAGATTCATCCGGCCGATCCGGCCGGCGATGGCGCCATGCTGCGGCGGCTGGCGGACTGGGCGACCCGCTACACCCCCTGGACGGCGGCGGAAACGGCGGAGGAAGGCCTCAATGCCGGCGGCGGCGCGGGGCTCTGGCTCGATATCACCGGCTGCGCCCATCTGTTCGGCGGCGAGGCGGCGCTGTTGTCCGATCTGCTGCTGCGGCTGGAGCGGTTCGGCTATCGCGCCCGCGCCGCCATCGCCGATACGCCGGGCGCGGCGTGGGCGGTAGCGCGCTTCATCGATGGCCGGCCCAGCATGACCCTGGAAAAAATTCCCGGCGGCCGCGGCTGGATCGTGCCGGAGGATGTGTCGCGCCCGGCGCTGGACCGGCTGCCGGTGGCGGCGCTCCGTCTGCCGCCGGCAATGGCGGCAGAGCTGGAGCGGCTGGGACTCTATGCCATTGGCGATCTGCTGGGCCTGCCGCGGGCCGGGCTGGCGCGGCGCTTCGGCGGCCTGCCGCTGCGGCGCCTGGAGCAGGCCCTCGGCAGCATCGACGAGCCGATCTCGCCCGCGCCGCCGGCAGCCCTCTTCCGCAGCTTCCAGCCGCTGGCCGAGCCGATCAGCACCGCCGAGTCCATCGCCACGGTGCTGCAGCGGCTGCTGCACGATCTCTGCCGCCGGCTGGAGAAGGCGCAGCAGGGCCTGCGGCGGCTGGAGCTTGCCCTCTACCGCGTCGATGGCAGCCTGCAGCGCCTGGCCATCGGCACCAGCCGGCCGAGTCGCGACGCCGCGGCCCTGCAGCGCTGTTTGCCCAGCAGATCGAGAAGATCGACCCCGGCTTCGGCATCGAGGCGATGGCGCTGGCGGCGGTGAAGACGGAGCCGCTGACCGCGCTGCAGATGGTGCTGAAGAGCAAAACCCTCCCCCTACCCCAGCGCGATCGCGCAGCGATCGTCGCGACTCCCCCACGCGATCGCGCAGCGATCGTCGCGACTCGAGGGGGTTAAGCAGGGGGGCGGAACAGAAGTGCAGCCCTTGCGCCGCTGATCGACACCCTCGCCAACCGCCTGGGCTTCGCCAATGTCCGCCGCCTCGTGCCGCGGGAGAGCCACATTCCCGAGCGCGCGGTGGCCGCCGTCGCGCCGTTCGCCGAGGGACAGGCGTCGGCCTGGCCGTCCTTGCCGCCGCGGCCGCTGCGGCTGTTTCCGCGGCCCCATCCGGTCGAGGCGATGGCGCTGCTGCCCGACCATCCGCCGGTCATGTTCCGCTGGCAGTCGCGGCTGCACCGCATCCGCCGTTCCGAAGGGCCGGAGCGCCTGGAGCCGGAATGGTGGCGGCCGGAGGATTCGTCGCGGCGCTGGCGCGACTACTTCCGCGTCGAGGGCGAGGACGGCCGCCGCTTCTGGCTGTTCCGCGAAGGCCTGCCGCCGGAGGACGGCCGCTGGTACCTGCATGGATTGTTTTCGTGAATAGCTGGCTGCAATGGAGGAGGAGCTCATGGCGCTCGGCACGATGAATCATCTGGCGCTCACCTTGCGCAATCTCAGGGTGTCCGAGGCGGCGTTCTACGCGCCGGTGCTGGAATTCCTCGGCTACGCCAAGGTAGAGGACAGCCCGGAGATGACGCTGTGGTTCTCCGACGCCAGCTTCTGCTCGATCAATCTCTGGCAGGCGAAGCCGGACCTCGCGGGCGTGACCCATCAGCGCTACGCGCCGGGCTTCCATCATTTCGCTTTCAACGCCGACAGCCGGAAAGAAGTCGACGATCTGCATAAGCTGCTGCGCAAGATCAGCGCCACCGTGATCGACACGCCGGCGGAGTACGAATATGTGCGCGGCTACTACGCCGTCTACTTCGCCGACCCCGACGGCATGAAGTTCGAGCTCGTGCACATCCCGCCGGAAGCGTTTGCGTCATGAATCGATGGGCGCGGCCATGACCGCCTACGCCGAACTGCAGACGCTCACCAACTTCACCTTCCTGAAGGGGGCGTCGCATCCGCAGGAACTGGCGCTGGCCGCGTCGGAGCTCGGCATGGCGGCGTTCGCCGTCACGGACCGCAACACGCTGGCCGGCGTGGTGCGCGCCCATGCGGCGGCGAAGGAGCTGGGCGTGCGCTTCATCGTCGGCGCGCGGCTGGATCTGCAGGATGCGCCGAGCCTGCTCGCCTATCCGACCGACCGCGCCGCCTATGGCCGCCTGTCGAGATTGCTCACCATCGGCCGCCGCCGCGCGCCGAAGGGCGAGTGCCATCTGACGCTTGACGACGTCATGGCCCATGGCGAGGGACAGATCTTCATCGCGCTGCCGCCGGAGGAAGATATGGCGAAACTCGAGAGCACGCTTCCCGCTCTCGCCGCCGCCTTCCCGCGCCGCGTCTATCTCGCCGCGCATTATCTCTATCGCGGCGATGACGGGCGGCGGCTGGCGCAACTGGCCGGGATCGCATCGCGCTGCGGCGCGCCGCTGGTGGCCACCAACGACGTGCAGTACCACGAGCCGGCGCGACGGCCGCTGCAGGACGTGCTGACCTGCATCCGCGAGCATTGCACCATCGACAACGCCGGCTGGCGTCTCGCCGCCAATGCGGAACGGCACATGAAATCGCCGGAGGAGATGGCGCGGCTGTTCGCCGGCTATCCCGACGCCATCGCCCGCACGCTGGAGATCGCCGAGGCCTGCCGCTTCAGCCTGGAGGAGCTGTGCTACGAGTATCCCGATGAGCTGACCCATGAAGGCCGCACGCCGCAGGAGGAACTGGCGGTGCTGGCCTGGGAAGGCGCGCGCTGGCGTTTTCCCGCCGGATTGCCCGACAAGGTCAGGACCACCATCGAGCATGAGCTGAAGCTGATCGAGCAGCTTCGCTACGCGCCCTATTTCCTCACCGTGAACGATATCGTGCGCTATGCGCGATCCCAGGACATCCTCTGCCAGGGGCGCGGATCGGCCGCCAATTCCGTCGTCTGCTTCTGCCTGGGCATCACCGCCGTGGATCCCACGCGGGTCGACCTGCTGTTCGAGCGCTTCGTCAGCGCCGAGCGCAACGAGCCGCCCGACATCGACGTCGATTTCGAGCATGAGCGGCGCGAGGAGGTGATCCAGTACATCTACGGCAAGTACGGCCGCGAGCGCACCGGCCTGGCGGCGACGGTGATCTGCTATCGCGGCCGCTCGGCGGTGCGCGAGGTGGGCAAGGCCATGGGGCTGTCGCTGGACACGGTGGGGGCGCTGGCCGGCCAGCTCTGGGGCTGGAGCAACGAGGGCGTGGCCGAAGCGCAGCTGCGCGAGCTCGGCCTCGATCCCGCGGAGCCGCGGCTGGCGCTCACCCTGGCGCTGACGCGGCAGCTCATCGGCTTTCCGCGTCACCTGTCCCAGCATGTCGGCGGCTTCGTCATGACCCGCGGCCGGCTGGACGAGCTGGTGCCGATCGAGAACGCCGCCATGGAGGACCGCACGGTGGTGGAATGGGACAAGGATGATCTGGACGAGCTGAGGATTCTCAAGGTCGATGTGCTGGCGCTGGGCATGCTCACCTGCCTGGCCAAGGGCTTCGAGCTGATCAAGCGCCACTACGGCCAGGAATTCGACCTGGCCACCGTGCCGGAGGATGATACGGCAACCTATGACATGATCTGCAACGCCGACACCATCGGCGTGTTCCAGATCGAAAGCCGGGCGCAGATGACTATGCTGCCGCGGCTGAAACCGCGCACCTTCTACGACCTGGTGATCGAGGTGGCGATCGTGCGCCCCGGCCCGATCCAGGGCGACATGGTGCATCCCTATCTGCGGCGGCGGAACGGCGAGGAGCAGGTGACCTATCCCTCGCGCGAGCTGGCCGACGTGCTGAGCAAGACCATGGGCGTGCCGCTGTTCCAGGAACAGGCGATGCGCATCGCCATCGTCGCCGCCGGCTTCACGCCCGACGAGGCCGACCGGTTGCGCCGCGCCATGGCCACCTTCCGCAAGGTGGGCACCATCCACACCTTCCAGACCAAGTTGGTGGAGGGCATGGTGGCGCGCGGCTATGACCGCGAGTTCGCCGAGCGCTGCTTCCGCCAGATCGAGGGCTTCGGCGAATATGGCTTCCCGGAAAGCCACGCCGCCAGCTTCGCGCTGCTGGCCTACGATTCCGCCTGGATGAAGTGCCATTACCCCGCGGTGTTCGCCTGCGCGCTGCTCAACAGCCAGCCCATGGGTTTCTACGCCCCGGCGCAGATCGTGCGCGACGCGCGGGATCATGGCGTCACGGTTCTGCCTGTCGATGTGAATTGCAGCCAGTGGGATTGCACGCTGGAGCCGGCGGGAAGCGGGGGCTACGCGCTGCGGCTCGGCTTCCGGCAGATCATGGGCTTGGCGGAGGCCGAGGCATTGCGGCTGGTGGCCGCGCGGGGCAACGGCTATGGCGATCCCCTGCAGCTCTGGCGCCGCGCCGCCATCGGCACCCGCGCGCTGGAGGCGCTGGCGCGGGCCGACGGCTTCCGCTCCATAGGCCTCGACCGGCGCGAGGCGCTGTGGGCGGTGAAAGGCCTGCCGGCCGAGCCGCTGCCGCTGTTCGCCGCCATGGGCGAGGAGGAGCAGGGCAGCGAGCCGGCGGCGGCGCTGCCGGCCATGGGCATCGGCGAGCATGTGGCCGAGGATTACCGCACGCTGCATCTCTCCCTGAAGCGCCATCCGCTGTCGCTGCTGCGGGCGCGGATGCAGGCGCAGGGTTATGTACCGTCGTCGCGGCTGGCCACCATCGCCAACGACACGACGGTGAAGGTCTCCGGCCTGGTGCTGGTGCGCCAGCGGCCGGGCACCGCCAGCGGCGTCATCTTCGCCACCCTGGAGGATGAGACCGGCGTCGCCAACATCATCATCTGGCCGAAGGCGTTCGAGCGCTTCCGCCGCACGGTGTTGACCTGCAGCCTGATGGGCGTCACCGGCAAGCTGCAGCGCGAGGGCATCGTCATCCATGTCATCGCCGACCGCATTGTCGATCTCACCGATCAGCTCCAGGACATGGCGGCCATGACGGAGGTTCCGGAAGTTGACCAGCCGCCGCCGCGCAGCAACGACAACAACGAAGTCATGCCCATCGCTCTCGCCCGCGCCGACGAGGTGCAGCGGCCCGGCCAGGATCACCGGGTCAAAGCCGCTAAGCGCGCCCCGCTGCCGCGCCGCGATCCGTCATTTCCGTCGCGGGATTTTCACTGAGCCGCCTTGGCAAAACACTCGCCGAAGACGAAGTCCCAGCCCTTCTCGTAGCTCTCGCGCACAGTCATCGCCTTTTCGCCCAGCTTCTCCCAACCGCTATGGGTCAGTTCCACCAGTGTGAGACCGCCGCCGGCGTCGCTGAATCTCACCTCCACCGATTGCGCGCCCTCGGCGGTGCGGCCGGGATGCCAGGTGAAGGCGAGACGAACCGGCGGCTCCCAGGCGGTCACGGTGCCCCAGACATGTTCCCTGCCGTCGCGAGCGCGCTCGACGAAGCGGCCGCCGACGCGGCCCTCCACGGCACAGGAAGCCGCATCTTCCTCGCAGACCGAATGGGACACCAGTGGCCACCAGCCATTGATGCCGGCGGTGAACAGCCGGAAAGCGGCATCAACGCTTGCCTTGACGCGGACGGTCTTTCGCACCGGCGCCAGGCCGCCGCCGTTTTCCCTTGGCATCGTCTCCTCCTTCCATGCCTTCGGCCGCCAGGGCGAACTGCGCCAGCACGTCGTCCCAGAACGAGTCGAGATAGGCGCGCAACGCCGCCAGCCCGGCGGGATTCACCGCATAGAGATTCTGCGTGCCGCGCCGCTCGAACCGCACCAGCCGTGCATCCTTCAGGGCGCGCAGATGCTGCGACACGGCGGGGCGGCTGACCGGCAGGCCGCCGGCGATCTCCGCAACGCTGCGCGGCCCGCGGCGGAGCCGGTCGAACACCGCGCGGCGCGTCGGATCGGCGAGGGCAACCAGGGCAGAACCGTAAGTCATGGCTTACTATAGTCGGACCGCCATATGTAAGTCAATGCTTACCGATCGTTGAAGCCACGGTGCAGCCACCGCTGTTTCGGGCCGCAGCTTGACAGCGCGGGGACCGGCGGCGGAAATTGCGCCTCATCCGCAATGAAGGAATCAGCAATTCCAATGCCAGAGAGCGCCGCCGGCCGCATCGAAAAAAAGCCATTCGGCACCATGCCGAACGGGATGCCGATCGACGAGTACCTGCTCATTAGCGGCGAGACGTTGCGCCTGGGCGTCATCGCCTATGGCGGCATCGTCACGCGAATCGAGGTGCCGGACCGCACCGGCAAGATGGGCAACGTGACGCTCGGCTTCGACCGGCTGGAGGATTACCGCGCCCGCAGCCCCTATTTCGGCTGCATCACCGGCCGCTACGCCAACCGCATCGGCGGCGCGCAATTCACCCTGGACGGCGTCTTGTACCGGCTGCCGGCGAACAACGGCGCCAACACCCTCCATGGCGGGCCCTACGCCCTCGACAAGCAGGTGTGGCGGGCGCGGGAGATCGAGATCGCCGACGGCGCCGGACTGGAGCTGACCCATCGCAGCCCCGACGGCACTGAGGGCTTCCCCGGCAACCTCACCGTCACCGTGGTTTATACCGTGCGCTTCGGCAATGAATGGCGCATCGACTATCGGGCGACCACTGACAAGCCGACGGTGGTGAACCTGACCAATCACGCCTATTTCAATCTCGCGGGCAATGGCGCCGGCAACATCCTGGATCATCGCCTGATGCTCAATGCCGACCAGTACACGCCCGTGGACGCGGCCTCGATCCCCCGGGGCGACATTGCCGGGGTCGGCGGCACGCCGTTCGATTTCCGCACCGCCACCCGGATCGGCGACCGCATCGGCGAACTCCACCCGCAGCTGCTGAATGGCAAAGGCTACGATCACAATTGGGTGGTGAAAGGCGGCGGCGGCAAGATGCCGGTGCCGGCCGCGCGGCTGGAGGATCCAGCCAGCGGAAGGATTATGGAGGTGCAAACCAACCAGCCGGGCATCCAGTTCTATGCCGGCAATTTCCTTGACGGCACGCCGCCGGGATCGGGCGGCACCTACCGCAAGCATAGCGGCCTGTGCTTGGAGACCCAGCATTTCCCGGATTCTCCAAACAAGCCGTATTTTCCGTCCACAGTTCTCCGTCCCCGCGAGACATTCGCCAGCATGACAATCCACCGGTTTTCGGCAGCATAGATTTGCCGCGGACCCCGGCGCCGTTGGACGGCAGGCGAGGGAATGGTAGAGGTGGCGGCGGAACGCCATCATCCGATCGCAGTGCCCATGCCGCCCATGATCCTGCCTGAGCCGCCCGCCGCCGCCGACCCGTTGCGTCAGCGGCTGCGCGACATGTACCGCGACGACGAGTCCGCCGTCGTCGAGCAGCTCCTGCGCGAGGCGGAAATGCCTGCCGAACTGCTGGACCGTATCGCCCGGCGCGCCCGCGAACTGGTTCAGAAGGTGCGGGAGCAGCGAGTCGGCCAGGGCGGCATCGACGCCTTCATGCATGAATACCAGCTCTCCAGCCGCGAAGGCGTGGTGCTGATGTGCCTGGCGGAGGCGCTGCTGCGCATTCCCGACGCCGAAACTGCCGATGAGCTGATCAAGGACAAGCTGGCCGATGCCGATTGGGAGAAGCATCTGGGAACCAGCGAGTCGCTGCTGGTCAACGCCTCCACCTGGGCGCTGATGCTGACCGGGCGCATCATGCGCTTCGAAGCGCCGGAGGCGCGGGATCTCGGCGGCATGCTGAAGCGGCTGGTGGTGCGCAGCGGCGAGCCCGTCATCCGCCAGGCCGTGACCCAGGCGATGCGCATCCTCGGCCGCCAGTTCGTCATGGGCCGCGACATCGGCGAGGCGCTGGAGCGGGCCGAGGCGATGGAGAAGCGCGGCTACCGCTACTCCTACGACATGCTGGGCGAGGCGGCGCGCACCATGCGCGATGCCGAACGCTATGACCGCGCCTACCACGCCGCCATCGGCGCCATCGGCAAGGCGGCGGCGGGGCGTGGGCCGTTCGCCGGGCCGGGCATTTCGGTGAAGCTGTCGGCACTGCATCCGCGCTATGAATTCGCGCAAGCCGATCGCGTGATGCGCGAGCTGGTGCCGCGGGTGGTGAAGCTGGCGCAGGCGGCGAAGGCGGCCGACATCAGCTTCACCATCGATGCGGAAGAGGCGGAGCGGCTCGATATCTCGCTCGACGTGATCGAGGCGGTCAGCGGCGATGGGTCGTCTGAAAGGCTGGAAGGGGTTGGGACTGGCGATCCAGGCCTATCAGAAACGCTGCCTGCCGCTGATCGACTGGCTGAAGGCAATGGCACAACGGCACCAGCGGCGGCTGATGGTGCGGCTGGTCAAGGGCGCCTATTGGGACAGCGAGATCAAATGGAGCCAGGAGCGCGGCCTGCAGGGCTATCCGGTGTTCACGCGCAAGACCTCGACCGATGTGTCGTACCTAGCCTGCGCCCGCAAGCTGCTGGCCGATGGCGAAGCGATCTTCCCGATGTTCGCCACCCACAATGCCCACACGCTCTCGGCGATCGTGGAGATGGCGGGCAATGTCAGGGATTTCGAGTTCCAGCGGCTGCATGGCATGGGCGACGCGCTCTATGACGAGGTGGTCGGCGCCGACAAGCTGAACATCCCTGCGCGGATCTACGCGCCCGTGGGCAGCCATGAGGATCTGCTGGCCTATCTGGTGCGGCGGCTGCTGGAGAACGGCGCCAACACGTCATTCGTCAATCGCATCGTCGATGAGGCGGCGCCGATCGACGCGCTGATCGCCGATCCGGTGGCGCGGCTGCGCAAGCATATGATCAAGCCCCATCCGCGCATTCCCCTGCCGGCCAAGCTGTTCGGCGAGGCGCGGCGCAATTCCCGCGGCATCGACCTGACGGACCTGAATGAGCTGGAGTCCTTGCGCCAGGAGATGGAGCGCGCGGCGGCGGAGACCTGGAGTGCCGCGCCGCTGCTGGGCGGCGTCGCGCGGAGCGGCGCCAGCCGTCCGGTCACCGATCCCGCCGACCGCCGCCGCGTTGTTGGCCAGGTGACCGAGGCCAACAAGGATGATGTGAACGCGGCCATGCAGCGGGCGCTGCGCACTGCGCCGGCCTGGGACGGCACGCCGGCGACCGAGCGTGCCGCTTGCCTGGACCGCGCCGCCGGCCTGATGGAGCGGGATCGCGGCCGGCTGATGGCGCTCTGCGTGCGCGAGGCGGGCAAGACCATACCCGATGCGCTGGCCGAACTGCGCGAAGCCGTGGATTTCTGCCGCTACTACGCCGAGCGGGCGCGGGCGGATTTCGCCGCGCCCCTGCCACTGCCGGGGCCGACCGGCGAGCGCAATCAGATCGCGCTGGAAGGGCGCGGCGTGTTCGCCTGCATCTCGCCCTGGAATTTTCCATTGGCAATCTTCATGGGCCAGGTGACGGCGGCACTGGCCGCGGGCAATGCGGTGATCGCCAAACCGGCGGAGCAGACTCCGCTGATCGCCGCAGCGGCGGTGAAGCTGCTGCATCAGGCGGGCGTGCCGGCCGACGCTCTGCACCTGCTCCCAGGCGACGGACCGAATGTGGGGGCGCCGCTGGTCGCACATCCCGATATCGCCGGCGTTGCCTTTACCGGCTCAACTGACACGGCGCGCGGCATCAACAAGGTGCTCGCCGCCCGCACCGGCCCCATCGTGCCGCTGATCGCGGAGACCGGCGGCCAGAATGCGATGATCGTCGATTCCTCCGCGCTGCCCGAGCAGGTGGTGCGCGATGTGCTGATCTCCAGCTTCCAGAGCGCCGGGCAGCGCTGCTCGGCGCTGCGGGTGCTGTTCCTGCAGGATGACGTGGCGCCGAAGATCGAGGAGATGCTGGCAGGCGCCATGGCGGAACTGCGGATCGGTGATCCCGGCCTGCTCTCCACCGATGTGGGACCGGTAATCGACGCGGAGGCGAAGGCGGCGCTGGAAGCCCACGCCGCGCGCATGGCGAAAGAGGGCGAATTGATCCACGAGCTGAAACTGCCGGCGGAATGTGCTCATGGCAGCTATGTGGCGCCGCGAGCTTATCGGATCGATAAGCTCTCGCGGCTGGAGAAGGAAGTGTTCGGCCCCATCCTCCACGTCATCCGCTATGACGGCGAGCGTCTGGACGCGGTGCTCGACGCCATCAATGCCACCGGCTACGGGCTGACGCTCGGCATCCACAGCCGCATCGACTCCCGCGTGCGCTACATCCATGAGCGCCTGCGGGTGGGCAACGCCTACGTCAATCGCAACATGATCGGCGCCGTGGTGGGCGTGCAGCCCTTCGGCGGCGAAGGCCTCTCCGGCACCGGGCCGAAAGCCGGCGGCCCGCGCTATCTCCACCGCTTCGCCACCGAGCGCACGCTGACGATCGACACCACGGCGGCAGGCGGCAACGCATCGCTGCTGTCGCTGGAGGAGGGGGCGGGCTAGGCGGCGTCTGATTGAAGGGGGAAGAATGGTGAAGAGCGAAACAGTTCCCGCACGGAGCGGGCTGGCAATCTCAGTGCGCGAGGGGCAGCGGCTGCGGCTCATCACGCCGAAGGGCGCGCAGGCGGCGGATTTCTTCGCCTATGCTGCCGAGAATGTGCGGGAGTGGCTGTCGCCGATGCATACGTGGGTGACGACGCGTTCGATCAAGCCGCGGACGGGCGATACGTTCCTGTCGCGCTTCCGGCGGCCGATGCTGGATTTGGTCGAGGACGGCACCGGCGGCATGCATGACATGATGATCGCCGCTTGCGACCAGGCGCGCTATGAGCAGTTCGGCTTTGCCGGCCCCCATGCGAGCTGCTCGGAGAATCTCCGCAGCGCCATGGCACGCCTCGGACATCCGATCGATGTGGTGCCGCAGCCGGTGAACTTCTTCACCAACACGGTGGTCGAGGCCGACGGGAAACTGCTGTCGCCCCCCAACAGCGTGCCGCCGGGCGCCTATGTGGAACTCCGGGCGCGGATGGACCTGATCTGCGTGGTGTCGTCCTGCCCGTTCGACCTGCCGATCCCCGGCTGGACCATCAACGCGCCCGGCGGGCCGACGGAGCTGGTGGTGGAGGTGGGGTAGTGCAGGCGGAGCCGCCTGAACCGTGCCGCGTTGAGCTCCGCTACACCGTCACCGACAACTCGACCGAGCCCACGCCGGAGAGATCGAACCGGAACTTTCCCGGTTCTTTCGGAAAGCGCGTCGGGATCAGGCTGCCGGTCATCACGATGTCGCCGGTTTTGAGACCGCTGCCGGATGCGGCGAGGTGGTTGGCCAGCCAGGTCAGGGGAATGAAGGGATGGCCGAGCACGTCGCGCCCGAAGCCGCGGTCGGCTTCCTCGCCATTGAGTCTCATCACACCGCAGGCGCTCTCGAGATCGCCCCAGGATTTGGTGAAATCGCCGAGCACGATGCCCGCGTTCCAGGCGTTGTCAGCGATCAGCGACAGCGCTTCCAGGACCTTGTAGTCGGCGTTGCGATCGTCGACCACTTCGACGCCGGCGCAGACGCCGTCGACTGCCAGTGCGACCTCGTCGATGGTGAACGGCGTCGCCCGCGGCGGCAGGTCGCGGCCGATGCGGACGCCGACTTCGAACTCCAGGCCCATGCGCCCATAGTTGCCGGTGTTCAGCACCACGCCGCTCTGCATGACGCGGCTGGCCAGCACCACGCCCGCCAGCGGCCGGTCGATGTTGCACATCTTCTGCATGCGCGCGGAGGTGAGGCCGATCTTATAGCCCGCGGGCTTGCCGGCACTGGGGATCATCAGGTCGACAAAGCGGCGCTGGACGGCGTAGGCGGCGTCCAGGTTCGTGACGCCGGTTTCCGGCGGCAGGAGATGATACTGCACGCCTTCGGCATGCTCGCGCATCAGGAGCTGTGCAATGCTGTCGTAGATTGTTGTCATCATTTGTTCCAGGACACCGGGCCACATCGGCATCTAATCTGTTATGCGCGCTGTGTGCAATCAGTAGGGGCGGGTTTCAAACCCGCCCTGCCGACGTAGCACCGCTTCTGGAAATTATTCCCGCATCGGTAGGGGCGGGTTTGAAACCCGCCCCTACAAGATCCGTGCCGTTGTGTCCTACAACCGCCCCTCGATGCTCGCGATGAACATCTGCTTCATCTCCGGCACGCCGGCGGGGACGGGGTTGCCGCCCGTTGACGGATCGTTGAAGGCTTCCTGTGACAGCGAATCCAACTTGTCGGTGCCGACGCCGATGTCCTTGAGCGTGTGCGGGATGCCGATCTCCTGGCGCAGCGCCAGCACCCAGTCGAGCACCGCCTGATAGCCGGGATTCTTCAGGCCGAGATAGGCGGCGAGCCGCGTCATCTTCTCCTCGATCGCCTGGCGGTTGAACTGCATGACATAGGGCATGACCACGGCATTGGTCAGGCCGTGATGGGTGTCATACACCGCGCCGACGGGATGGGAGAGCGAGTGGATCGCGCCCAGGCCTTTCTG
Source organism: uncultured Alphaproteobacteria bacterium (assembly GCA_963810485.1). Classification (GTDB taxonomy): domain Bacteria; phylum Pseudomonadota; class Alphaproteobacteria; order Dongiales; family Dongiaceae; genus DATKFM01. The sequence continues at coordinate 119,681 of CAWENQ010000004.1, read as the reverse complement.
AAACGCCGTGGCACCCATGGTGGCCGCCGCCATCATGTGGGAGCGCGCCTCCAGGTTCTTGCCGTCCCTGACCGCGATCGGCAGCCATTCCTTGATCAGCCGCATGCCTTCGAGCGCGATGCCGTCGGCCATCGGGTGATAGCCGGGGGCGCAATAGGCCTCGAAGCAGTGGGCCAGCGCGTCCATGCCCGTCGCGGCAGTGATCTTCGGCGGCAGGCCGATGGTGAGCGCGGGGTCGTCGATGACGATCGAGGGCTGCACCTTCGGATGGAAGATCAGCTTTTTCTGGTGCGTGTCCTCCTTGGTGATGACGGAGACGCGGCCGACCTCCGAACCGGTGCCGGAGGTGGTGGGCACGGCGATGATCGGCGCTACGCCGGCAGGATCGACCCGCAGCCAGTTGTCGCCCACATCCTCGAAGTCCCAGATCGGCAGTTTCTGCCCGGCCATCAGTGCGATGGCTTTGCCGGCATCGAGCGCGCTGCCGCCGCCGAAGGCGACGACGCCGTCATGCTTGCCGGCGCGCAGGACCTTGAGACCGTCTTCGACATTCTTGCCGTTGGGATTGCTCTTGATGTCGGAGAACACAGCGACGCCGAGCCCAGCTTTCTCGCAGGCGGCGACCGCGTCCTTGATCATCGGCAGCACGGCGAGGCCCGGATCGGTGACGATCAGCGGCCGCTTCATGCCCAGTTCCTTGCAGGCGTCGGGCAACTCGGCGATGCGGCCGGCGCCGAATTTCACCTTGGTGGGATAGTTCCAATTTCCGCGGGGAGCAGCAGCGGTCATGACGGGTCCTCGTTGTGTTTCTTGCTTGGGTCTTTGGCGATGGAAGAGGCGCCAATCTAGCGCCGGGGAGTGGCTTTGACAGGGTGAAATCCGATGATTGTTCTCTTTTTGTTCTTGACACTTCGGCAGAAATACGCATAATACAGTATATCGCGTATCCTGCAGCGGGAGGACATGATGGCCGGCAAAGACGTCAGCGATGCGGCTTCGCGGGTGCGCAGCTTGTTGGGCAAGGAGGATCGGCGAAAACGCCGTATGGCCAGCATGATGGACCGGCTGCAGGCTCATGGCTGGTCGATCCCTAAGCCGGCGCGGCCGGCGCAGGGGCCCACTGTCGGCGATGCGGCTCAGGCTATCGAAGCGCGTCACGGCGCCGCCGACGCCCTCCGCGACGAGGCGGAACGTCAGCTTGCGGCCGCGACGGCGGAAAGTAGCCGCGGTCCGGCGGATGATCTGGACTCTCTGCAATTCAAAAGGGACGACTCGATTTCGGAATGGCGCTGGGCGGTGCTCGCCATGGTCGAGTATGTCGACCTCAGGGGCGAGAGCAGGGACCTCGCGCTGCATGCGGACTCGGACATCGTCCCGATCCTCGCGGGCATCCACGCCTATCGGCATCTGGATCCCCGATCGCAAAGGAATGTCCTTGGCCTGATCAACAAAATGGCGACGAGCGAATATCGTCCCGACCTCTGGCCTTTGGCAGGCCGCTTGCAAGAACATGTCGCCGCAGCAAAAGCCAGCCCATACCAGTCGCTATGGTCGATGTCCGATAAAGAGATTAGCGATCACATCCGGCGCCGAGATTTCCTCAACATTCTCGACTATGCCGGCGACGCGCAGGACATCGGCGAGCTGGGCCTTGTCGGCGCCGGCGCGGCGAATATTGCCAGAAGCGTGACCATTCCCGGCGCAGCTGCCAACGGCGTTCTTTTGGCCGCGAAGTATGCAACGAAGGCCAACAAGGCCCATCTGGAATCGATTCTGGAAGAGCGCCGGAACGGCGGCAATCCGTTCGATCGTCTGCCGGCCGCGAATCCGTAGCGTTTTGCTCTTATGGCATGCCAGCGGAACGAGCGACAGCGGGCGCACTCCCATGGACAAGCCCCATTCCAACGGTTGTATTGATGGTGCGCCGATAAACCTATAGTCGAGAGATGCAAGAAGCGGATGGGTGAACAACATGGTCGCGGCAGGGCGAATTCTCTCGAAGGCTGTACTGGCCGGCTACGTCCTCCTTCTCCCGCTGGCGGGCGCCGCGCAGGACAACTATCCACCGCCGATCGCGCCGGAATCGGCCAAACTGGCGCAACTCGAAAAGATGCTGCGAGATGAGCGAACCCGGCTGTTTCTCATGGCGCCGCCGGCGCAAACCGAAGAGCAGCGGAGCTGGTGCCGGCAGTTCCTCGCGGACTTCGAAGCGGGCGCTGCCGTCGGCATCGTCGAACCGGTGGCCCGGTCCGAGCGCTACGACGACCCCGCGTTTCGCCCGTGGCAGGACAGGTGCCCCACCCTTGCCATGAACTCGCAGCTCGGTCCCGCTCCGCTGCTCTTGTACAATGACTTTCCGCAACTGCCATACCACATGTCCGATGGCAGGCTGCTGGACGGATATGAATATGGCACCAGAAACTTCAAGCTGTATGTCACGGACATAGACAACGACGCGAAGAATGGCGACGAAGTCGTGTTCTATTCAGAGCGAGCCTACAGCTATTGGGAAGCGATCCTGAAAGCTCCCGGGCTCGAATTGGCGTTGCCGCCGGTCGATGCGAATTGGAATGACATTCTGCCGCCCGAGAAAGTGCCGGCAATGTCGAACTATTGGGGCAGCAACTACAAAATGGTTCGCGGACCCGCCTGCCTCGCGGCCGATATCCTCAGCCCGGAGGATCCCTATGACTATCAGGCAAATCAGCCGCAATCGAGCTTGAACGGCATCCTGACCTACCGGGATAAGACCTATCTGTTTAGCTGGCAGCCGGAGCAGCAGGAACTCTGGGAGTTCAGGTTGTTTGAAGTCAGTGATCTTACCACTGCCGCATCGAAGGTGATGCATCTGAACTGCACATTCAGATAGGTTGATCGGCGCAACGATGCGCCTGGCACGCAGAGGCGAACTCAACGTCTCCGGAGTTGCAAAACGATCAGCCGGGTTCGGGAAATCTACGGCCAAGCCTTGTCTTGAGCGCGCAAAATCGCGGCTCGCCGCGCAATGCGTCGAGGTCCTGGTCAAGCGGCAGCCAGGCGGCAAGCCGGCGTTGGATCGCCGGCTGGACATCGAAAGCCTGCTCAAGGCGGTCGAGCGCGCCCGGAACATCGCCCAGCAGCGCATAGGTGCGCGCCACGTTGTAGAGCACGAGATAGTCGCCGGGCGTCATGATCTGCGCTCGCGATGCCCACACCGCCGCGCGCTCCGGCTCGTCCAGATGGGCGAGGATGGCGCTGCCGAAGGCCCAGGCATCGGCATTTTCCGGATGGGCTTTCACCTCAGCGGCGAGGCGCTCGAGGCAGCGGCGCTCCGTGGCGCGGGCTTCCTCGATGCGGCCCAGCGCGCGGTATTCCTCGGCGAGCATGCCGACGGAACGGAAATCGTTCGGTCGCAGTTCCACCGCGCGGGCAAAGCGCGCCGCCGCCAGCTCCCGCTGTCCCTGGATGCGGCGGCAGCGGCCATCGAAGAAATAGGCCTCGAACAAATTGGCATCGAGGGTCATGGCGCGATCGAACAGGGCCGCGGCTTCGGCGAAGTATCCGGTGACGTAGAGGGCGAGACCCTTTGCAGCATGGGCCTCGGCGGAGTTCGGCGCCAGTTCCAGCGCCCGGTCGCTGTTGCGGAGCGGCGCCTCGGTCGCGCCGGGATCGCGCATCGACAGATGGGATTCGCAAATCGCCATGCCGGCGCGGGCGCGGGCATAACCGGGATCGATCTCGCAAGCCTTGGCGTAGAGATCGCGGGCGATGCGCAGGCTGCGCGAGTCCATGCCGCGGAGATAGAAAGAACGGCCGAGGAGGTAGTGCTCATAGGCGGCCGGATTCTTGGTGGAGCGGCTGGCGATGGTCTCGATTTCCACCGGCAGCAGCTTCACACGCAATGTGTCGACGATGCTCTTGGAGATCTCGTCCTGCAGGGCGAAGATGTCGTCGACGCTCCGGTCATAACGGTTGGCCCAGAGGTGATCGCCGGTGGCGCCGTCGACGAGGCGCGCATTGATGCGCACGCAGCGCCCTTCCTTCCGCACCGCGCCTTCGAGCACATAGTCCACGTTGAGATCATGGGCCAGCTTGCGCATGTCGGGCTGCCGCCCCTTGAAGGCCTGCATGCTGTGGCGCGCGGCGACGAACAGCGACGACACCTGCGAGAGATCGGTGACGATGTCCTCTGTCAGTCCGTCGGCGAAGTATTCCTGCTCGGGATCGCCGGCGATATTGACGAAGGGCAGTACCGCGATGGCCGGACGGTCGCCGGCGGCATCCGCATGGTGCTCCAGAAGTTCAGCCGCTCGGTCAGCGCCTGGAAGCGCGGATGGCTGCGCAGGGGATCGAAGTCGGCGTCATGGGCCAGCCATTCTGCCAGCCAGCGGCGGAAATCCGGCGATGCGGCGAAGGCGCTTTCCAGATGGGTAACGGCGGCATCGGCATTGCCGAGCAGCACCTGGGCGCAGGCGACATTGTATTGCACGAGATGATCGTCGGGCCCGATCATGATCGCGCGGGTGGCCCAATCCTCCGCCTGTTGCGTCTGGCCCATCTCCGCGAGGGCGATAGCGCCGAAGGCCAGCGCGCCGGCATTGTCGGGATGCAGCTTGACGGCGGCTTCCACGCGCTCGAAGCAGCGGCGAGCCGCGGCCATGGCCTGATCCTGATCGCCGATGATCTTGTACGCTGTCGCCAGAAAGCCGAGGGAACGATAGTCATTGGGGCGGAGCTCGGCGGCGCGCTGGAACAGAGCCACCGCCTGCTCACGCTGGTTCTGAACCTGGCAGACTTCGCCCCAGAAGAAGCAGGCTTCGAACAGATTTGGATTGAGTTCAAGAGCCTGCTGGAAGGCGAGAACCGCGTCCTTAAGGCGTCCTGTGCCATAAAGCGCGAGCCCGCGGGCCGCATGGGCTTCCGCCAGATTGGGCTCCAGCTTCAGCGCGTGCTCGCTTTCCCGCAGCGCCGTGGCCCAGGACATGCGGGGATCGCTCATGGTGAGATAGCCGTCGCAAATCGCGATGCCTGCATGGGCGCGGGCATAGCCTGGATCGATCTCCACCGCCTTGGCATACATGTCGCGGGCGATGCGCAAGCAGCGCTTGTCGAGGCCGCGCAGATAGAAAGAGCGGCCGCGCAGGAAGTATTCGTAGGCGGCGCTGCTGCTGGTGGAGCGGCTGGCGATGCTCTCCACCTCCGACGGCAATAGCTGTACCTTCAGCACGTCAGCGATGGTCTTGGAGATCTCGTCCTGCAGCGCGAAGATGTCGCTGAGGCTGCGGTCATAGCGCATGCCCCAGACATGGCCGCTGGTGCCGCTGTCGATGAGCTGGGCGGTGATGCGCAGGCGGTCTCCGGCCTGCCGCACGCTGCCGCTGATCACATATCGGACATTCAATTCGCGGGCGATGCGCGAGATATCAAGCGGCTGGCCCTTCAAGGCGAAGACGCTGTGGCGCGCGGCGGTGAACAGGCCGGACACCTGAGACAGGTCGATGATGATTGCTTCCGTCAGGCCGTCGGCAAATTGCTCGGGCTCGGGATCGTCGCTCGCGGCCTGGAAGGGCAGCACGGCGATCGACGGCTTGACGGATTGCTCCGTGGGCGCCGCTGCGACGGGCGTCTCGGGAACGGGCGTCGAAGGCGATGCGCCCGCGCGCTGCAGGCGGATCGCATCGTACAAACGCTGCGTGTCCAACTCCGGCTTGACGCCGAGTTCTTGTTGCAGCCGGTCGCGGAAGCTTTCGAACAGCTTCAGCGCCTGGGCGCGTTCCGCCCGGTCGGCATGGAGTTGCATCAGCGCCCGACAGGCACCTTCCTGCAGGGGGTCGAGCGACAACAGGCGCCGGGCCCTCGCGGCGACATTGTCGCGCAGCCCGGCGGCCTGGGCCTGGGCGAGAGATTGCGAGAGCGCGTCAATGGCGAGCTGGCGCAACCGTTGCCGTTCCACCAGCAGCCAGTCCTCGAAGGCGGCGGCGCGGACGCTGAGCCCATCCAGCAGATCTCCTTGGAACAAGTCGACCGCCTGATCCAGCCCGTCCGCTGTCGTGGCGAGCTGCGCGAACCTGACGGCGTCGACCTCGATGTCATCAGGCTGGAAGGCGACGGTCTGGCGGTCGCCGGCGACGGCGTCCGGCTGGATGGCGGCCAGGGCGCGCCGGAGCCGGAGCAGGCATTGCTTCAGGCTGTCGCGTGCCTGCCGCTCGCCATGGTCGCTCCACAGCAGCGCTGCCAGCTTGTCACGGCCGTGGGCCACGCCGGGCGACAAGGCAAGATAGGCGAGCAGGGCGCGATCCTTCTGGCCGACGATCTCCAGCAGCTCGCCGCGCGGGCCATGCGCGGAAAAGCCTCCCAGCAGCTTGAGCCGGAAAGCGGGCCGGGTGGCGGCGTCGGGTAACGGCATGTCCATGGGGATTTCCAAGATCTCAGAGTGTGATTTGTCGAACATTCTTCGCCAAGGGCCAAGAAGATGTCACGGACGGGAGATCGAATCCCTACGCTAGGCGCGGCAGAGTCATTGCACCACGCCGAGGTGCGGAATGTGAGCTTGGTCACAAAGATGGTAAATTTCCGCGCGCGAAACGATACGAGACCCAATTCAACAAGGCCTTAGGAGAAACAGCCTGAGGATGCGATGCCGGTTGTTCCGCTATTTGTATGACGGTATGCGTGCGGTGTGACGGTAATCCTAGATCTGCGTGCGCAGGTGGAACGATTTCGGCCGAGTCAGATATTCATAGCCGACACGGGAAAGCGTGCAGCCGCGGCCGGAATCCTTGACGCCAGTCCAGCCGAGCGCCGGGTCGAGATAGTCACAGCGGTTCATGAACCAGGTGCCGGTGTCGATGCGATTGCCGATGTCGAGTGCCGCTTTCTCGTCCGAGGTCCAGATGGCGGCGGTGAGGCCGAAGTCGCTGTCGTTCATATGGCGGATCGCTTCATCGTCGTTCCGCACCTTCATGATCCCGGCGACAGGACCGAAGCATTCCTCCTGCATCACCGAGTTGCTGTTGCTGTCGACCTTGAACACTTGGGGCGCCACATAGGCGGTCCCTTTCTTGTCGGCTTTGAAGAGCTTGGGATCGATCAGGGGCTTGGCGCCCTGGCGCGAGGCCTTGGCCACCTGGCTGCGGATCTCATCGGCAGCGCGGGCGCGCACGACCGGGCCGAGATTGACGCCGCTCTCCAGCGGATTGCCCAGATTGTACTTCTTGGTCAGCTCGACGAAGCCCTCGAGGAATTGCTTGTGGACATGCTGATGTACATACACCCGCTGAATGCCGCAGCAGGACTGACCGGAGTTGAACATTGCGCCGTCGACCAGGTTCTCGACGGCATGCGCCAGGTTCGCGTCGGCGCGCACATAGGCCGGATCGCAGCCGCCGAGCTCGAGCCCGAGGCCGATGAACCGGTCGGCGGCCGCCTGCACGATTGAATGGCCGGCGGACACGCTGCCGGTGAAGTTCACATAATCGATCCCATCGGTGCTGATCAGTCTGAGCGTGTCGTCATGGGACATGTGAAGATGCTGGAACAGGCCCTTGGGCAGCCCGGCTTCCTTGAAGGCGGCGGCGAATCGCTCGGCGCAGAGCGGCGTCTGCGCGGAATGCTTGAGGATGACCGCATTGCCGGCCATCAGCGCCGGCACCACGCCATTGACCGAGGTGAGATAGGGGAAGTTCCAGGGGGCAACGATGAAGACCACGCCGAGAGGCTCCCGGCGGATGAAGCGGGTGAAGCCGGGTTTGGGCTCGACGGGAACGTCGCCGAGGGCACTGGGCGCGATCTCGATCATGTAGCGGGCGCGCTCCTCGAAACCGCGCATTTCGCCCGGCGATTGCCCGATGGGACGGCCGATCTGACGGGTCAGCTCCTCGGCGATCTCCTGCTTGTTGGCGACGAAGTAGTCCACCGCCTTGGCGATGATCCGGCCGCGCTCGCCCACCGGGACATGCTTCCACGCAGTCTGCGCCTTGCGCGCCGTGGTGAGAGCGTCGGCGATTTGATTCCGCGTCGCAAGCTTGCGTACGACCAGCAGGCTGCCGTCGATCGGGGTGATGGTCTTCTGCTCAGCCATGACGGCGGATCCTCTCTGACGAATTTCTTGGCCGCGCTATGGCGGCGAACCGGCGCGACTCTAGGAGGGCGCTTACGGCGAGGCAATGCCGCGCGGCTGTCAGGGTAAAACGATGCGTCCTGTTGCTAACCCGCTATCTCACAATTGTCAGAACTGGCGGTAGCGACTGTCGAATCATTTGATGACGCACTCCGACCGGGGAAGAGCGCGTTGTCGTTGGCGGCGGCAACGCCGTCGAAAGCCTTCAGTCGAATCGCGCATCGGGCCAACACTTCGTCGAGCTGCGCCTGCGCATCGGCGAGCTCTTGGCCAATTCGGGGAAACTCATCCATAGCGAACCTCCGGGGGCGGACTACATGCCGGAACTACAGTTCCAGAGTCGGAGATTGTCAAGAACAAATAGGGAACAAGAACTGTGACTGCGCTATGGCCGCGCCGTCAGGCCGCCATCGACAATGAGCTCCGTGCCGGTGATGTAGCTGGCCTTGTCGGAGAGCAGGAACAGCACGGCATCGGTCATGTCCTGTGTCGTGCCGACCCGGCCGAGCGGCACCGCACCCGCAACCGCATTCTTCTGCGCCGGATTTTCCCGCCAGCGGTCCTGCATTGGCGACTCGACCGGTCCGGGCAGGATGCAGTTGGAGCGGATCTTGTCGGCGGCAAATTGGATCGCCAGGGATTTAGACAGCGCCAGCATGGCGGCCTTGGACGCCTGATAGGCATCCTGAGGCTTGTCGTCGCCCCGCAGGCATTGGATCGAAGAGATATGCACCATCGAGCCGCCGCCGGTCTTCTGCATGAAGGGCACGGCGTGGCGCGCGGTGATGACCATGGATTTCAGATCGATGGTGAGAATCTTGTCCCAGAGGTCGAGATCGATCTCCACCAGCGACTTGTCGCGGCCGAACCAAAGAACGCCCGCGGCATTGACCAGGTAGTCGAGCCTGCCGGTCTCCTGGAATGCCTGGGCGACCGCCTTGAAGACGAAGGTGTCCTCGGTCACGTCGCCGATCAGATAGCGCGCGCGTCCATCGGGCAGATCGGCCGGTGGCTCCGGTTTCAGGTCGATCATCGTCACATGGGCGCCCGCGGCCAGGAGGTCGCGGGCGATATTGAGCCCCATGCCCCCGCCGGCGCCGGTGACGATCGCGGTCTTATTGGCGAATGTCATCAGCCACGCTCGAACATGCGGATGCGTTCGTAGTCGGTGACGCGGCGGTCGAATTCCTGCTGCTCCCATTCGCCGGCATGGAGGTAATGGTCGATGACATCATCGCCGAAGGCGCCGCGCAGGATCTTGGATTTGTCCAGCAACGCCAGCGCGTCGCGCAGGGATTTCGGCACCTCGCGGATATTCTTGCCCTCATAGGCATTGCCCTTGAAGGCCGACTCGAGCTTCAGCTTGTTCTCGATGCCGTGCAGGCCGCAGGCCAGCGCCGCGGCGAAGGCGAGATAGGGATTCACGTCGGCGCCGGGAACACGGCATTCCGAACGCATGCCGCCGCCTTCGCCCAGGATGCGGAAGCCGGCGGTGCGGTTGTCGAACGACCAGACGGCCTTGGTGGGCGCGAAGGTGCCGGCGGAGAAGCGCTTATAGGAATTCACGAAAGGTGCGAAGAAATAGGCTGACTCACGCAGGCCCGCGAGCTGACCCGCAAGATAGTGGCAGAACAGTTCCGACATGTGGTTCGGCGCCGCCTTGTCATAGAACAGCGGCTTCTTCGATTTCGCGCCCCATAGCGACGAATGGAGGTGGAAGCTGTTGCCCGCCAGGCTGTGGTCGATCTTGGCCATGAAGGATACGGCCTTGCCCTGGAGATGCGCGATCTCCTTGGCGCCGTTCTTGTAGATGGCGATGCGGTCGGCCATCTCCACCGCCTCGGCATATTTCAGGTTGATCTCTTCCTGGCCCGGGCCCCATTCGCCCTTGGAGCATTCCACCGGCACGCCGGCCGCATCCATATGGTTGCGGATGGCGCGGATCAACGGCTCTTCCTTGGTGGTCTGCAGGATGACGTAGTCCTCGATGTACCAGCCGGCATGCTTCATGTTCTTGTAGTCCTTGGCGCGCAGCGCCTCATAGGACTCGTCGAACACGAACAGTTCCAACTCCGCGGCCATCATCACGTCGAAGCCCAGCTTCTTGGCCCGCGCCACCTGGCGCTTCAGGATTTGCCGCGGCGAGTGCGGCACTTCCTCGCCGTGATGGTCCACCACGTCGCAGATCACCATGGCGGTGCCCGGCAGCCACGGCACGCGGCGCAGCGTCGCCAGGTCCGGCTTCAGGGTGAAGTCGCCATAGCCCCGCTCCCAGGAGGAGGCCTTGTAGCCGGGCACCGGCTCGATCTCCATGTCGATGGCCAGCAGATAGTCGCAGGTGTGGGCCTCGTTGATGCCGCTCTCCAGGAAGAAATGGCCGGTATAGCGCTTGCCCATCAGCCGGCCCTGCATGTCGACCATGCAGACGAGCACGGTGTCGATCTCGCCGGATTTGATGAATTTCTTGAGGCCGTCGGCGGTCAGAGTGGCTGGCATGATGGTTGTCCTGATTGTCGGCGGCGGCAAGTTCGTCTGCATTGAATCGCCGGAAACAACGGCTGACCGGCAGAACGGCGGTTCGGAGTTTGATCAAATGCGGTTACTGGAATGACCTCGCATGACGCAAGCGGGCGGCACTCGAGCCGCCCGCGTTCTTCGCGTCAAGTTGAATGGCTCAGTCGTAGCGATAGGGAGGGCCAGCCTTGCGCATGGTGTCCGCATAGTTGCGAAGGATTTCGACGATCTTCTTGCTGCGATCGCTCTTTGCGGCAATCTCATCCCAAAACTTGTAAGCCTCGTCTTCCACCGTCTTCCACTCGGACGCAGGTATAGTGGTTAGCTCAAGCTTGCCGCCAGTGGTCCGGTAGTGGGCCTCGCCCCACCAGTACCAATGCTGACGATAATAGTGCGAGGAGTCGACAGACAAATGGAACAGCGCTTTCAGATGCTCCGGGACTGCGGCCCATTTCTCCGCGTTGGCGAAGTAGGAGCCGGCCCAGGCGCCGGAGATATTGTTGGTCAGATAGTACTTAGTCACATCTGCCCAACCCACCGTATAGGTCTCAGTGGCTCCGCACCAGGCGATGCCGTCAAGCTCGCCGGTCTGGATCGCAACCTGGATGTCTTCCCAGGGCAAGGTAACCGGCACGACGCCGAAACGGCTGAGAAACCGGCCGGCCGTCGGCGGTGAGAAAACCTTCATGCCCTGCAAATCCGCAAGTGAGCGGATCGGCTTCGTGGTTGCGAAGTTGCAGGGATCCCAGGCACCGGTAGACAGCCAGGCAACGCCAGGAACTTCCTTATAGGCTTCTTCCCAGATTTCCTTGATGCCGTAGTGGTGCCAGAGCGCCGGCACATCGAGCGAATAGCGGGTCGCCAGCGGGAAGTATGCCGAGAAAACCGCGACATCGACCGGTGCTCCAACCGAATCGTCATCGGTCTGGATGGCATCGATCGTACCGGCCTGGACGGAACGGAACAGCTCGGCTGTGGGGACGAGCTGGTCGGCCGTGTAGAGCTCGATCACCATTTCGCCATTGGCCGCCTTGTTGAAGGCATCGACCGCCGGCTTGATGACGTGTTCGGCAAGCGCCGGGCCTGCATAGGTCTGCAGGCGCCATTTGATCTGCGTTTGCGCCTTCACATACGGCGCGGCCACCGTCATGGTGGCCGCCGCAGTTGTCGCTGCGCCGGCTCTCTTCAGAAATAAGCGTCTGCTATCTTTCACGACAGTTCCCTCCCTGTTTTACGTTGAGCGCCTAGGGGCCGCAGGTTCTCTCGGGACACCGCCCCCTAACACCTTGGCGCTGCACGAAAGCATGCACCAAGACAATCTGCCTGCGCAAGCGGGCTTTGCTGACGGCAGGATATCGGCGGTCAGCGTCCGGTATAGAGGTGCGGCAGGTACAGCGCGATTTCCGGGAAGATCATCACGAGGGCCAAGGCAACAATCATGACGAATACGAACGGGTATATCGAATGGTAGATGTCGCGCATCGAAATTTCGGGCGGCGACATTGTCCGCATGAGGAACAGATTGTAGCCAAAAGGCGGCGTGATGTAGGCAATCTGGCAGGTGATCGTATAGAGAACGCCATACCAGACGAGATCGAACTCGAGAGCCCGCACGAGCGGAATGTAGAGCGGCGCGACGATCACCAGCATCGCGGTGTCGTCGAGGAACATGCCCATGATGATGAACGACAGCTGCATCAGGATAAGGATTTCCCAACGCGACAGGCCGAGCTTTTCAAGGAACAGGTCCTCGATTGCGTTGACCGCGCCCAAACCGTCGAAAACTGCACCGAAGCAGAGGGCGGCTAGGATGATCCACATGAACATCACCGTGACGTCCATCGTCTTGGTGAATGTCACCTCGATAAGCTGCCGCGTCAGCTTGCCCTTAAGCGCCGCCGCGACAACGGCTGCCGCCGCACCTACTGCCGAACTCTCGACAAGGCTGGTGATGCCGGTCACGAACAGGCCGATCATGATCCCGAACACCGCAAGCGGGACGAGGCCGACGCCCAACAGCCGCATTTTCTCGGCGAGGGGGATGTTTCGCTCCTCCTTGGACAGCGGAGGACCCAGATGAGGCTGCAGGGCGCAACGGAATGCGATGTAGACAATGAAGAGTCCGGCCATCATCAGCCCCGGAAAAACCCCGGCGAGCCAAAGCTGATCGACGGGCTGGCGCGCAATCATGGCATACAGCACGAGAACGACACTCGGCGGAATCAGGATCCCAAGCGTGCTTCCAGCCTGGATGACGCCGGTCACCATCAGCTTGTCGTAGCCGCGGCGGAGCAGTTCGGGAAGTGCGATGGTCGCGCCGATCGCCATGCCGGCGATGCTCAGGCCGTTGATGACGGAGATCAGTACCATGAGGCCGATCGTGCCGATGGCCAACCCGCCGCGAATACCGCCCATCCAGACATGAAACATGCGGTAGAGGTCGCTGGCGATGCCGGATTCGGCAAGCACATAGCCCATCAGCACGAATGCCGGAACGGTGACGAGAGCATACCAGTCCTGGAGCTTTACGGCGCCGGCAAAAGGCATGTTTGAAGCGCCGTCCCCCCAGAGGAAGAGTGCTGCCGTAGCCGCGACGAAGCCGATAGCGCCGAAGACCCGTTGTCCTGTCGCAAGCAGGAGCAGCATCGACAGGAACATGGTCAGCGCGATCATCTCGTAACTCATGTGATCGGCTTTCCTCGGACGATGGCCAGGTCTTTGAAAAATGTCGATAGCGCCTGCAGCAACATCATGGTGATGCCGACGGCCATGATGCTGCGGATCGGCCACAGATAGGGCTGCCATGCGCTCGGCCGGCGCTGCTCCGTCTCGAATGAATAGTATGTACTCTCGACCGCGCCGTAGAGGAGCACGCCGAGATAGACAAACAGCCCGATCACGGTAAGGCAATCCACGAGTGCTTTGGTCCTCTGCGACCAATTCATGTAGAACAGGTCCATGCGGACATGAGCGCCGTTCTGAAAGCTATAGGACCCGCCCAGCATGTAGTAGGCGGTCAACGTGAATTGCGCCATCTCGATGGTCCAGATCGGCGCGTTGTTGAAGGCCGCCTTGCAGATCGCTGCATAGAGAAGAATGCCAAGAAGCAGGACCACCAGATAGATGACCATCCTGCCGATCCGCCGATTCATTTCATCGACAAAGTGCACGAATTTCACGATCGCATTAGGCATCTGATGCGATCCGAAAATGCGGCGCTGTCGGGCAAAAGCGATGCTTCATGCCGGCACGAACTCCCGGCAGGGGCCGATCGCGCAACGGCACAATAATCCGGCTGGCACGGGAGAACGGCAGGACATGGAACGAGGATACTCTTATTCCCAGACGCTTCTTGTTGTCTTGAATATCAGGCGCAGGCGGCGCACGGCAAGCGACCTCTTCGCGTGCATTGCACCCAAACTGCGCCTGCGCACTTCTCCGCGGTTCTGAGGACGCTGCAGCGGGCCTCATCCCTACCGGGTGGATTTGTCAATTGGTTTGAGGTCTTAACGTTGAATCCAGTATTGTTCGGTCCACGGCGGTCGAAGCTTCAATCATCGCCAGGCGCTGCAGCGGCGGATCGCACTGCGGAACCGGTCCATGGCCTTGTCTGATAGTGCATCGGCGCCGGTTTCAATACGCCGCCCCGCGGGCATGCGCGGTAGGCTATCGATATCGCAAAGGCCGGCGCCGATCATCGCGAGCTGGGCGGTGCCGAGAGCGGTGAGGTCCGCGCTGCCAGGCACGGCGACGGGACGGCCCAGTGCGCGGGCGAGGAACCGGCAAAAATAGCTGTTGTTGCTGAGACCGCCATCGATTGAGATCGCGCCGTTCAGCGGCGCCGCCTTGTTCATGCTGTCGATCACTTCGGCGGCGAGGAGCGCAATGCCCTCAAGCATGGCCTGCATCATGTCGGACTTCGTGCTGTCGAGCCCGAGCCCGAGCCACATGCCCGCGGCGTTGCGGTCCCAATAAGGCGCGGCAAGTCCGGACAATGCGGGGACGAAGACAATGCCCCGGTCGATGGCCGGCGGTGCGGTAAACTTGTCGATGTCCGCGTAACTCTGGAACAGGCCCAGGCCGCGCGCCCAGTTGATCGCGGAGGCAGCATCGTAGACGCCGCCTTCGATGGCATAGGCAATGGGCTCATCGCCGATCTTCCAGGCGGCAGTGCGCGACATGCCGCCGGTGCGATCGGCGGCGATATTGCCATCCGCTAGCGCCAGCGCGAAAGCGCCGGTGCCAAAGGTGATCTTCGCCTGGCCGGCGCGGCGGCAGCCATGGCCAAACAATGCGGCCTGCTGATCGCAAATGCTGGCGGTGACGGCGAGTTTGCCGGCGGCGCCGAATGAACCGGCCGTGGAGCGTATCTCAGGCAGCGCCACCAGTGGTACGCCGAACAGTCGGCACAATTCCGGATCCCATTGGCCGGTATCGAGATTCATCAGGCTGGTGCGCGAGGCCGTTGTGACGTCCGTGGCGTAGACGCCGGCGAGCCGGTCGAGGAAGAAGCTGTCGCTGGTGCCGAGCCGCAGCTTGCCGCGATCGAGCAGCGCCATCGCCCGCGGCGCGTGATCGATGATCCAGCGCAGCTTGCTGGCGGAGAAATAGGGATCGAGCGTCAAGCCGGCGCGGGCGATCGTCAGCGCCTCCGCGCCGTCGGCCTTCAGCTTCTCCGTGACATCGAGGGTGCGTGCATCCTGCCAGACGATGGCGTTGTAGACGGGCTCGCCGCTGTCGGCATCCCAGGCGACGATGGTTTCGCCCTGATTGTCGAGGCCGAGCGCCACCGCGTCTTCAGCCTGCGCCGCGAGCTGCTGCACATGTCCGAGCAGTTCGCTGGCATCGTGCTCGACCCAGCCGGGCTGGGGCAGGATCTGCCGGTGCTGCAGGCTGCCGAGCGGCTCCAGGGTGCCGTTGGCATCGAGGCGAACCGCCTTGCTGCCGGTGGTGCCCTGATCGATGGCGATGACGGCAGGCATGGGGCGCACTCAGTCTTCGATCAGCTCGACGGCGATATCGGTGATGCCGGATTGCGGGATGCGCGCCGTGGGAATCGTCAGTCGCCGTTCGGGCAGGAACTTGCCGCTGCGCGACCAGATCTCCCGGCCATCGACTGTCAAGCGCAGCTTGCCGCGCGCGGCCCGGGCGACCCGGGCACGCATCAGCATCATAGGCACAGGACTGCCGGCGCTGGGCACGATGATCTGTGGGTAAACGTATTTCACAGGCTCCGAGACCCGAACGGCGACGCCGGAATTTGGTGGCGGTAGCTTGCCGGCCAGAGCGGCGGCGATGTTCGCCGCGGCGATGCGGCCTTCGGCCCAGCACATGCCCGACGTCTCCACCGGACGCAGCAGATTGCCGGCGGCGAAGACCTGCGGATCGCTGGTCCGGAAGAACTGATCGATCACTGGGCCGTTGCTGCGGGGATTGAGAACGATGTGACTGTCCTTCAGCAGCGCGGTCTCTGGCTGGAACTTGCCGGAGAAGATGACGGCATCGCAGGGAATGATCCCCCGCCTGCCGTCGCGCTCGATCTCAACGCCGTCGACGCGCTCGACGCCGCGGATGGCCGTGAGCTTCGCGCGCGTCAGCACGGGCACGCCGAACAAATGTCGGGCGATCCAGTCGCCGGGCTTGCGCGCCACGATGCGATCGCCTTCCTCAATCATGGCGGCGACCTTGATCCCGCCATGGCGCGCGGTCAGGAGCGCGGAGAACGAGACGAGTTCGCTGCCGATCACGACGGCGCGCGTAAAGGGCTTGAGATGCTTGAGATAGATCATCTGCTGCAAGGCGCCTGTGGTGGTGATGCCGGCGGGCCGCGCGCCGGTAACCAGGCGCGCACTGCGCGGCGTCTCCCGGATGCCCGTCGCCAGCAGGATGCAGCGCCCCTCCAGCCTTTGCGCGCCCTTATCGGTGTGTACGATGTCGACACGGCCGCCGGGCTTGATCGACGTCACGGTTGTCTGCGTGCGGAGGTCGGCGCCCGCGGCCGACTCGACGAGGCGCCGCGCATAGGCCGGGCCGCTCATGGGCAGACTGAGATATTGACCGATGCCGAAGCCGCCATGGCCGCAATGGCGGGGAATGCCGCCGGATTCGCTCTCGCGCTCGAGCACGACGACGTCGCGGACGCCCGAGGCCAGCAGCCGCCGCGCCGCCGACAGGCCGGCCGGCCCGCCGCCGATGATGATGACGTCATGCATGGTCATGCGGCATCGGCGCTGGCGGGAATGCCCGGCAATTTGCCCTGCGCCAACTCGTACACCCGCGCGCTGCAGTAGAAGCCCTGGCAGCGGCCCATCATGCAGCGCGTGCGGCGCCTTAGGCCGCCGAGATCGCCAGCGGGCAAGGGTCCCTGCAGCGCGGCGTCGATCTCACCGCGTGTGACCAACTCGCAATGACAGACGATTTCGCCCGAGCCCGGCTGTTGATAGGGCCGCGGTAGATGCTCGGCGAGATTGGGCATTTGTATCGCCACCTGGGCGATGGCCTCGCGCAATATGCCGAAATGCATGCTGTAGAAGTCCGGCGACATGCTGGGCGACGCCAAGGGCGCCCGTGAGTCCGGTGGAACGGATGCCGCTGGTGGTGATCCAGTTGCGATCCGGCAGCGCCTCGACCTGATAGTCCTTGAACTGTGTCGCCGGACGCAGGCCCGCATAGACGGCGGTAACAGTCTGATCGGCCAAATGCGGTATGCGGCGGCGGCCCTGCTCGATCAGGTGCCGCAGCGCTTCCTCAGTCACGCTCGCGTCGGCGCGGTCATCCTGATCCTCCGCCGTCGGCCCGACGATCAGGTTGCCGAAGATCGTGCGGCACATCATCACGCCCTTGGTGCGCTCGGTCGGCACCGGCAGGATCGAGGAGGTGATGAGCCGCGAGGCCGGCTTGTCGAACACGACGAACTGTCCCTTGCGCGGTTTGACGGCGAAGGGTGAGGGGCGGGCGATGGCCTCGACGAGATCGCCATAGTTGCCGGAGGCGTTGATGACGAGGCGCGCCTGCACAGGCCCGTTGTTCGTGCGCAGTGTCCAGGTTCCGTTGCCAAGATCGCCACCTTGCACTTCGGTGGCGCGGCGCACCTCGCCGCCCTGGGCGATGCCCTGCAGCACATAGGCCAGCGACGGCGACCAGGGATCCATGATGTGCTCGCCGGGAATGACGACGGCGGCGCGCGCCTCCGGACCCAGGTTCGGCTCCCGGCGGCGCAGCTCCGCGCCGTCGATCAGGTCGGCATCGGTAACGCCATTGATCCGCGCCTGCTCGGCGATGGCCGGCAGCTTCGCCTGCTCGGCTTCACTCCAGGCCACCAGCAGGCCGCCGGTGTGCAGCAGCGGAAGGCTCAGTGATTCGCGAATCGCCAGGTACTCATCATATCCGGCGCGGATACAGGCCAGTTCCAAGCTTCCGGCCGGCGCGTCATAGCCGGTATGGAACATGGCGCTGTTTCCCTTGCTGGCGCCGGACAGGATATCGCCGCCCTTCTCGATCAGCAGGGTGCGCGCGCCGCCGAGGCAAAAGCGGCGGAACAGGGCGCAGCCGACCACGCCGGCGCCGATGATCGCGACATCATATTGTGGGAGGGTCATTCTCGTGCCGCCGCGGCCTATGAATCGGGAAGATCGGTTTGAGCCAGGAGTTTGACTCGAGTGAGCTAGGTTCCCTGATGTTCTCGCTGGCGGGCTTATTGCCCATCCTGCTCTAATTGATCTGCGTTTGTAAAGACTTGGACGGACCGGCCATTGACAAGACGCGGGCGGCCTGTCGTTCGTTGCTGTATTGCGGCAGTCGAGAAGAGGGCATGCACAGTGGGAAAGATCGCCGGGTACGAGTC
Source organism: uncultured Alphaproteobacteria bacterium (assembly GCA_963810485.1). Classification (GTDB taxonomy): domain Bacteria; phylum Pseudomonadota; class Alphaproteobacteria; order Dongiales; family Dongiaceae; genus DATKFM01. The sequence goes on along the minus strand of CAWENQ010000004.1, from coordinate 101,226 downwards.
ATATGATGCGTTGGGCTTGGCCGATCTGGTCCGGCGCAAGGAGGTGAAGCCAGAGGAATTGCTGGACGAGGCGCTGGCGCGCACCGAACGGCTCAATACTAAGCTTAATGCGGTCGTGCATGCCGTGCCGGAAAAGGCACGGGCGCTCATCCGCGACGGGCTGCCCGACGGGCCGTTCACCGGCGTGCCGTTCCTGCTCAAGGATCTGGGCTGCGAGGCGATCGGCTATCCGACCCATATGGGGTCGCGGCTCTATGCGAACTACCAATGGACGTTCGACTCCGAGATCTACCTGCGGCTCAAGAATGCTGGGCTTGTGTCGTTTGCGCGCACGACATCGCCGGAACTCGGCGTCAGCCCGGTCACCGAAGCGATTGTCTATGGCGGCCCGACGCGCAATCCCTGGAATTTGAATCACACATCGGGCGGCTCCAGCGGTGGCAGCGGCGCAGCAGTCGCGGCTGGTATCGTGCCGCTGGCTCATGGCAGCGACGGCGGCGGCTCCGTGCGTATTCCCGCCTCAAGCTGCGGCCTGTTCGGATTGAAGCCGACGCGGGCACGGCTGCCCGACGGCCCCGCCTCAGGCGAGGGCTGGGGCGGCATGGCAATCGACGGCCTGCTGTCGCGCAGCGTGCGAGATACCGCTGCGGCGCTGGATGCCTGTCATGGCGCCGAACTTGGCGCGCCATACTGGGCGCCGCCCGTGGCACGGCCCTATATTGAGGAGATCAAGTCGCCGCCGGGGCGCTTGCGCATTGCCGTCTGCCGCACGCGTTATGACGGCGAGGCGATCCACGCCGACTGCGCCGAGGCGGTAGACAGCGCGGCGAAGCTCTGCGCCGATCTGGGGCACGAGATCGTCGAGGACAAGCCGAGCTTCGATTTCGAGAAGGTGGTGCGGGCCTGGACCAATGTGGTGCTCTGCGGCACCGCGCTCTCGGTGCAGACACGTGCGCAGGCGCTGGGCCGCAAGCCCGGCAAGGACGATCTGGAGCCGGCGATCCTCAACGCCTGCGAGATCGCGCCGTCGGTCAGCGGTACGGCCTATCTGGCGGCGATCAATCTGGTGCACGCGACCGGCCGGCTGTTCGAGCGATTCATGCAGAAGTACGACGTGCTGCTGAATGCGACGCTGGCGGAGCCGCCGGCTGTCGTCGGGCGTTTCGCCATGAGCAATCCGGATTTTCTTGATTACCGGTTGGGTCCGACGGGCACGATCCGCTATTCGCCGTTCACCTCGCTGTTCAACATCAGCGGCCAGCCGGCGATGTCGGTGCCGTTGCACTGGTCGAAAGCGGGCCTGCCGATCGGCGTGCATTTCGCGGCGAGGTTCGGCGACGAGCCGACGCTGCTGAAGCTGGCGGCGCAGTTGGAGCAGGCGAGGCCGTGGTTTAACAAGCGCCCTGACATCTAGAGACCGTGTAGGGGCGACCGGCGGTCGCCCTATTGCAGTGTGCGTTGTTGAAAGGGCGACCGCCGGTCGCCCCTACAGGCGCCGCCTTGGCTTCAGCGTCATCGGGCTGCCCGCGATCAGGTATTCCTTGCAGAAGCCCCCAAATGCCGTCGCCATCCGCCGCGGGCGCACGTCGCGGCGGCGGGCGATGCCCAGGCGCGTCGCGCGGATCTTCTCGGTCACCGGGCGATAGACCAGACGCATGCCATCGAGCGCCTGCTCGCTGAGCGGCCGGGAATGCATGACCGCATAGCCATGGCCATTGGCCACCAGGCCGCGCACCATCTCGAAGGACGGCGTCTCGTGAGCGACACGGGGCCTTAGACCCAGGCCGTAGAAGATTGACAGGAAATAATCGCGGCTCTGCGGATAGCCGAGCAGCACCAGCGGTTCGTCCGCCAGATCCTTCAAAGAGACGGTCGCTCGCCGCGCCAGCCGATGGCGTGCCGGCAGCACGACATGGAACGGCACTTCGGCCAGGGGATCAAAGGCGATGTCGGGTCCGAGATTGAGATCGTAGGTGAGCGCGAGATCGAAGCGGCCGCCGCGCAGGCCATCCAGCAGCGCCGCCGTATGATCCTCATGCAGCCGCACGCGGATATCGGGGAAGCGCGCGGCAAAGGCGCCGAGCAGCGCCGGCATCAGCATCGGCGCGAAGGTGATGAAGCAGCCCACCTCCAGGTCGCCGGCCAGCTTGTCCGCTAGGCCGCCGACGCTCTGGCTGAGATCGCCGGCATGGGCCAACAGGCTGCGCGCCTCCACCAGCAGCCGCTGCCCGGCCGGAGTCAGTGCCAGGCCGCGGGCGTGATGGCGGACAAAGAGCTGCAGGTCGAAGGCCTCTTCCAGATGGGCGATGGCCTCGGAGATCGAGGGCTGCGACACCCGGATCGCCTTGGCCGCCGCAGTGACGCTGCCTTCCTCGGCGGCGGCGGCGAAATAGCGGAGCTGCTTCAGGGTGTATTGCATCGGTTTTTCCGATCATCTTCCTCGCCGAATTATATTTTTCCTTTTCTCGGTCCTGCGTCAATATGGCTAGTCGAGAATTGTCCCAAAGCGGGGACAGCGAGAATGATCAGGACGGGCGAACAGTACCGGGAGTCGCTGCGCGACGGCCGGCAGGTCTGGATCAACGGCGAGAAGGTGAAGGACGTCACGGTCCATCCCGCCTTCAAGCCGATCGTCGATGTGCGGGCGCGCATCTACGACATGGCCCATGAGGCGAAGACCAAGGACCTCATGTCCTATGTGGACAAGGACAGCAATGAGCCCTGCTGCATCGGCTACAAGCTTCCCCATACCCAGGAGGATTGGCAGGAAAAGCGCCGCGCGGTCGATGCCGTGATGAATGATATCGGCGGCGTGGTCATCCGCGTCGGTGACGAGACCATCGGCGAGATGTGGTCGCTCTATGACGGCCGCGACGTGCTGGACGAGGTCGATCCGCAATTCTCCCAGAACATCGAGAACCACATCTTCCGCGCGCTGCGCTCCGACACCTTCCATGTCTCGGCCAACACCGATCCCAAGGGCGACCGCTCGAAGCGGCCCCAGGATCAGGATCCGGACATGCTGCTCCATCTGGTGAAAGAGACGGACAAGGGCATTATCGTCCGCGGCGCCAAGTACGAGACCGCGGCGGCCTATGCCAACCAGGCCTTCGTCAAGCCGACCATCGCCAACTGGGGCGACGACAAGCTGTCGGATTACGCGCTGGGTTTCATCTGCGACATGAGCGCGCCCGGCGTGAAGCATATCTGCCGCACCGGCTTCGCCGGCCGCGCGCCGGCCCGCGACTATCCGCTCTCCAGCCGCTTCGACGAGGTGGACACCCTCGTCGTGTTCGACGATGTGCTGGTGCCTTGGGAGAATGTGCTTTTCTACCGCCATACCCGTGCCGCTAGTTTCATCCGCGGCACGCTGCACCGCTACAGCGCCTTTGCCTTCGTGCAGCGCATCCAGAAGATCGCCGACATGCTGATCGGCGCCGCGCTGTTCAATGCCCGTCAGACTGGCCTCGATCAGCAGCAGGCGGTGCGCGAGAAGCTGGCGGAACTGGCCGTCTATCGCGAAACCATCAACGCCCACCTCACGGCCTCGATCGCCCTGGCGCAGAAGAGCCCGGCCGGCCTGCTGATGCCGAACCAGTCGCTGCTCTATACCGGCCGCGTCCAGGCCTGCACGCGGCTGCCGGCCATGGTGCATCTGGCCCGTGAGCTCTGCGGCGGCCAGATCTGCGTCACGCCCGACGTGGCGGCGTTCGAGCATCCGGAGACCAAGGCGCTCCTGGAGAAGTACTACAGCGTCAACGAGAACTGGGTGGCCGAGGATCGCCGCAAGCTGCTGGCCTTCGCGCGCGATCTCATGAATTCCGACTACGCCGGCCACCGCGTCACCTTCGAGCTGTTCGCCCAGGCGCCGCCCTTCGCCCATCTGAACGCGGTCTACATGAATTTCGACTGGAAGGAGCCGATGAGTTTCGTCAAGAAATCGGCCGGCCTGTCGGATCGCGTCATGCAGACGGCCAAGCGCGCGTAGAAGAAGGGCGGACGGGAAAGCAATGGCTCATATCAGGCTGCGCAAGTTCAACACCAAGATCACCTATCCTGAGCAGAAGCTGGACAACGACCTCTGCATGGCCGTGCGCACCGGCAATCACATCTTCCTGCGCGGGCAGGTGGGGCAGGACCTTAAGGGCAACATGGTGGGCGTCGGCGATCCGCGCAAGCAGACGGAACAGGCGATGCGCAACGTGAAGCAGCTGCTGGAGGAAGCCGGCAGCCGGCTCGAGCATATCTGCAAGGTCACGATCTACATCACCGACCGGGCCTACCGCGAGGCGGTGTATCAGGAGGTCGGCAAATGGCTGAAGGGCGTCTATCCCTGTTCCACCGGCCTGATCGTGCAGGGCCTTGCACGGCCGGAATGGGTGATGGAAATTGACATTGAAGCCGTCATCCCCGCGGGCGAGGAAGGGCGGCGCAAAGTGACCGGGCCGGAATGGTCCGAGAACATGCCCCAGAGAAAGCGCCGTGGCCGCCGCTGAGAAAATCTCGACACGCCTGAGCCAGGAGCAGATCGAGCAGTTCTGGCGCGATGGCTATGCCACGATTGAAAGCGCGGTGACGGCAGATCAGCTTGCGGCCTTGCGCCGCGAACTGGCGGGCTGGGTCGATGCCAGCCGGGCGGAGACCAAGCCCTTCGGCGCGCCGACCATCGACGGCCGGCCCCGCTTCGACATGGGTGCGGAGCATACTGCCGAGCGGCCGGCGTTGCGCCGAGTGAACAACCCCTCGGATGTCTCGCCCGCCTACCGCGAAGTGATGGAGAATTCCGCCATCGTCGACATGGTGAGCGATCTCATCGGCCCGAACGTGAAGTTCCACCATTGCAAGATCAATGTGAAACTGCCGGGCAGCAACACCGAGGTCGGCTATCACCAGGATTTCCCCTACACGCCCCACACCAACGACGACATCGTCACGGCGCTGCTGATGCTCGACGACATGACGCTGGAGAATGGATGTCTTACGGTGGTGCCGGGCTCCCACCGCGGGCCGCTTTACAGCCTGTTCGAGAAGGATGTCTTCGTCGGCTCCATCGATGCCAAGACCACGGCGAGGCTGAAGGCCCAGGAGCTACCGGTCACCGGCAAGGCGGGCAGCGTCTGCCTGATGCATACGCGGCTGGTGCATGGCTCCGACGCCAACCGGTCGAAAGCCAATCGCGGCCTTTATATTTGCGTCTACAGCGCCGCCGATGCGTTTCCCCTGGCGGCCAATCCGCTGCCCAATCCCAACGAGGGCAAGGTCGTCCGCGGCCAGAAATCCCGCCAGGCGCGGCTGATGGATGCGGTCGTCGAGCTGCCGGCTCAGGCGAAGGTGGCGTCGTTCTTCGCGACGCAAGGTCAGAAATCCGCCGGCGGCTGAGCGCCGGCGCGCGGCTGGCGATGACATCAGGGACAAACGGCGCTAAACAATCCCAATCGGCACGCGCGCGTTTGGCAGGGGGAGTGGCGCCATGACATTTTCGGTAATCGGCCGTTGCGGCCGCACGGGCATGTTCGGCGTCGCCATCACCACATCGAGCATTGCCGTCGCCAGCCGCTGCCCATGGGCGCGGGCCGGCGCAGGCGCGGTGGCGACGCAGAACATCACCGATCCCCGGCTCGGGCCGCAGGGCCTGGACCTGATGGCCAAGGGCGCCGGCGCCGAGGAGGCGCTGCGCAAGACCATGGCCCAGGCGCCCCATCCGGAATACCGCCAGGTGACGATGATCGACGGCAAGGGCAACTCGGCCTCCCATGCCGGCGCGAAGATCCTGGGTGTCAACGCCATCGCGCCCGCCCAGGACTGCATCGCCGCCGGCAACCTGCTGAGCAACCAGGACGTGCCCACGGCAATGGCCCGCACCTTCTCCAAGCATCCGGAGATGCATCTGGCCGAGCGGCTGCTGTTGTCGCTGGAAGCCGGCGTGGCGGCCGGCGGCGAGATGGGCTCGGTGCGCTCGGCGGGCCTCCTGGTGGTGCATGACCAGCCTTGGCCGCTGGTGGATCTGCGCGTCGACTGGGACGAGCAGAGCCCGGTCAGTTCCCTCCGCCGCATCTGGGACCGGTATCAGCCGCAGATGGCGGATTATGTGACGCGGGCGCTCAACCCCGCAGCGGCGCCCGCCTATGGGGTGCCAGGAGACCCGTAGGCTCTGCGTTGATCGGGCAGCCGTGTGGCATGTTCGGGATTGCGGGAGCAAAGTAACCGAACTTGTGTTCGTACGGTTACCGCCATTTCTGAGCGCGGGCTCCGTCCGCGTCGAGCCAGTAGCTCGGGCTTTCATGGAATACGCTGCAGGACCCATGCAGGAAACAATTGTAGCATCGAGCTTGGATGCCGATTCGGCACCCATGATCCCGGCGAAATCGCTGCTCCAACCCGGCACGACTTGCTGGCGCATCGAGCGGGCTGGGCGCTTTGCCCAGATCGTCGATGCGGCGGATTACTTTGCCGTGCTCAAGGCGGCGATGCTACAGGCGCGCCATTCGATCTATCTCATCGGCTGGGATTTCGACACACGCACGCATCTGGAGCCGGCTGGGGCGACCCAGCCCGGCCCCAACCGGCTGGGCAATTTGATCAACTGGATCGTCAGGCGGCGGCCGGGCCTGCAGGTCTACATCCTGCCCTGGCGGCTCGGCCTTGTGCGTACCCTCGTGCGGGGCACGACAGCGTTCTTCATCCTGAAATGGATCTTCCACCGCCGGGTGCATTTTCAGCCAGACGGACACCATCCGACGGGCGCTTCCCATCATCAGAAGATCGTCGTGATAGATGACGCGATCGCCTTCTGCGGCGGTATCGATATCACCGGCGCGCGTTGGGACAGGCGCGCGCATGCGCCTGGAGATCGCCACCGCCGATTGCCGGGAGGTCAACCTTATGGCGCCTGGCATGATGCCACGACCGCGGTCGATGGCGCGGCCGCCAGGGCGCTAGGTGAGTTCGCCCGCGACCGTTGGTTCCGAACGACCGGCAAGCGGCTGCCCGTGCCGCCGCCGGGAGCGAACCCCTGGCCGGAGAGCCTGCCGGTCACACTCACCGACGTCGACGTCGCCATCGCGCGCACGGCGCCCGCCTATGCCGGGGAAGTCGAGGTCCGTGAAATAGAAGCGCTCTACCTCGCGGGCATCGGCGCGGCGCGGCGCACGATCTATCTCGAAAGCCAATACCTGGCCTCCAGGCGGATCTGCGAGGCGATCGCCGGGAGGCTGCGCGAAGAGGGCGGGCCCGAGATCGTGGTGGTGAACCCGGAATCCGCCGATGGCTGGCTGGAGGAGGCCACCATGGGCCCGGCGCGCCTGCGCCTTCTGGAAGTCATTCGCGCTTCGGACCGCTACGACCGATTCCGGATCTATGTGCCGGTCACCGAAAAGGGCGAGCCGATTTATGTTCACGCCAAGATCATGGTGGTGGATGATCAAATGCTGCGCATCGGCTCCAGCAATCTGAACAACCGTTCCATGAATCTCGACACCGAGTGCGATCTGGCGATCGAGGCCTACCCGGAGTCTCCGGATCGAGAGCGGCTGGAACAGGCGATCCGCGGCATCCGCGACGATCTCCTGGCCGAGCATCTCGGGGTGACGGCGGAACAGTTTGCGGCGGCCCACAAAAGATCGGGATCGCTTATCGACGCAATCGACTCGCTGGCGAGCCCGGGCCGGAGTCTCGTGCCATTGAAAACGCCAGAGCATGCGGCGGTTCTCGAACTCCTTGCGGATGCCGATTTCACCTTGCCGGAGAAGCCGCGCCGCTATTGGGCGCTGCCGACACGCAAGCGGCGGTATCAGTCCTAAGGTCTCGAGTTGGCAGCACCATGGCCAGGAGCGAGATCAAATCCGTCACCGACTACATCGCCGCGCAACCCGCGGCGGCGCGCGCCGCACTTAAGCGCGTGCGCAGCACGATACGCAGAGCCATGCCGAAGGCGGAAGAGGTGATCTCCTACAGCATCCCCGCTTACAAACTGAACGGCCGAGTCGTGATCTTCTTCGCGGGATGGAAGCAGCATTATTCCATCTATCCGGCAACAGATGGTCTTGCGGAGGCCTTCAAGGACGAGTTTGCTTCGTACGAAATCAGCAAGGGCACGATCCGATTTCCGCTCTCCGAGCCCGTGCCCGTGAAACTGATTGAGCGCATCGCCATGTTCCGCGTGAAGCAAGCTGCGAAGCGCGGAAAGGTGAAGGCGGTGGCGAAGCCGAAGCGTTAGGATACGCGTTCGATTTGCAATGAGTGACTATCAAGTAAGGTCACTGCAGATTGTCGCCTCGCCCCACGGAGTGGAGAGAGGCAGGTGCCATCCGCGTTCAGCGGATGGCACCGGTGAGGGGCGGCGCTGATGCATCCGGATGCACATGCGCGGCCGCCATGTACCCGCTTGCATTGGCCCTTGACCTCGTCGCGTCCGGTAGTCTGGCGGATCTCGTGCGCCTGACCCTCACCCGCGCAACATTCGCTGGACGCGAATGTTGCGCACCCTCTCCCTCGTTCGAGGGAGAGGGGACAATGACGTTGCAATGTCTCTAGAATTGGCGAGCTAGCTCAACCGCGCGGCCACCTCGTCGGCAATCGCAAGCGAACTCGTCAGTCCAGGAGATTCGATGCCGAACAGGTTCACCAAACCACGGATGCCGTGAGTCTCCGGTCCCTGGATGACGAAATCCTCCGCCGGGCCGCCGGGCGCCTGGAGCTTTGGCCGGATGCCCGTGTAGCCCGGTTCCAGCGCGCCGTCGGCCAGGTCGGGAAAGTAGCTGCGGATGGCGGCGTAGAAGCTGGCAGACCGGCTGGCATCGACGTCATAGTCGATGCGGTCGATCCATTCCACGTCGGGACCGAATTTGGCGCGGCCATTCAGGTCGAGCGTCACATGCACGCCAAGGCTCGCGGCATCCGGCATCGGATAGACGAGATGGGTGAAGGGCGTCCGGCCGGTGAGGACAAAGTAGTGGCCCTTGGCGAGGTAGAGCGGCGGCACGAGTTTCCGGTCCAGGCCCTTTAGATTGCTTGCAATGCCTTGCGCGCCGAGCCCGCCGGCATTGACCAGCAGGCGGCATTGCAGTGTCAGGGGATCGGTGCCGCCGACTTCAATGACGAATTCGCCATCGCGGATTTCGCCGCCGGTGACCGGGCTGTTCAGCGCGAGGGCGCCGCCATGGTCTTCCAACTCGCCCTGCAGACTCAGCATGTAGCCATGGCTATCGACGATGCCGCTGGATGGCGAGAACAGCGCTCCGGCGACGCGGACCGCAGGCTCCAGGGCGCTAGCCTCGGCTGCCGACAGCTCCCGCAAATTGGTGACGTCGTTGGCTTCCGCCTTCGCCTTCAGCGCCGCGAGCGCCGGCAGTTGCGCCGGCGAGGACGCGACGATCAGCTTGCCGAGACGCTTATGAGCGATGCCATGCTCCGCGCAGTAGGCATAGAGACGCTTTCGCCCAGCGACGCAGAGACGCGCCTTCAGGCTGCCGGTGGGGTAGTAGATGCCGGCATGGATGACCTCGCTGTTGCGCGAGCTGATCTCGCTGCCGATCAGTCCGTGGCGCTCCAGCACAATGACTTCGCGCCCGCTGAGTGCCAACGTGCGCGCCACCGCCAGCCCGACCACGCCGGCGCCGATGACGATGCATTCGACTTGTTCCGTCATGCAGCTTCCGGCGGTGTCGGCGGCGGGTTTGGCGATTGGCTCACGCCTTGGCGCCGCAACATCGCCTCGCGCCGCACGATATAGAGAGTGCTGCTGATCACCACGGCGGCGCCGGCCAGAACGATCCAGGTCGGCACGTCGCCCCAGACCCAGTAGCCGAACAGGATCGCCCAGACCATGCCGGTGTAATCCAACGGCGCGATCAGTGAGGCCTCGGCGTAACGGAACGCCTGGTTGAGGAAGAACTGGCCGAAGCTGCCGGCGATGCCGGAGACGATGAATATGACCCAATGCTCCGGTGTCGGTGTTTCCCACTGCCAGGGCATGAAGCAACCGAGCACGACAATGACGACGCAGGAATAGTAGAAAAGAATCGTATGGCTGCGCTCGGTGCTGCTGAGCTGGCGCGAGGTGATCAGCGTCAGCGCGTAGAGGAAGGCCGAGCTCAGCGCCAGCAACGATCCCGTGTTCACGCCGGCGCCCGAGGGCTGCAGCATGAACATCACGCCAGCGAAGCCGATCAGCACGGCGGCCCAGCGCCGCGGCCCGACCTTCTCCTTCAGCAGCGGCACGGAAAGGGCGGTGACGAACAGCGGCGCCGCATAGGCGACAGCGAAACAATCGGCCAGGGGCAGCAGCTTCAGCGCATAATAAAAGGTGATCATGGTGCCGAGATTGAGCACCGCCCGCAGGCCGTGGCCCAGCGGCCGGCTGGTGCGCAGGGTCTGCAACCCGCCCGCTTTCCAGGCGATGCCGGCAGCGATCACGACGCCGATGACGTAGCGGAGAAATCCGACCTGGGCGACGGCATAGGCATGATCGTCGACGAGGACCTTCACCGCCACGTCGAGAATCGACAGGCTCGAGACCGCGCCCAGCATATAGAGCGCGCCGCGAATCGGCAGATAGCGCAAACCCGGCAGGCTTGGGCTGGTGTTCATGTCAGGTGTTTTTCCTTATGCGACCGTCTTCGAGGCTGTCTTCCGGCTGCCCTTGGCCTCGCTGACGATCCAGTCCCGGAACAGCTTGGCCGGCTGGCTCAGCGGCACATCCTGCGGCACCAACAGATAGAAGCCGCGGCTGGAACGCAAGGTGGAGGAGATCGGTCGCACCAGGGTGTGCCTGGCGATGAAATCTTCGGCCAGGCGCCCGCCACCCAGCGCGATGCCCTGGCCATCGAGTGCCGCTTGAACCAGAACGAGATAGTTGTCGAACTCCAGGCCGCGCTTGGTCGGTTTCCACGGCACGTCGAACTGCTGCAGCCAGGCCTGCCAGGTGACCCAGTTGCGGTCGTACTCCACGAGATGCAGCAGCGATTCATCCAGGAGATCATGCGGCTTTCGCGGCGGCCTGCGGCCTTCGAGATAGCCCGGCGAGCAGACCGGGAACACCTCATTGTCCATGAGGTGGATCGCCTGCACACCGGGCCACTTGCCCGATCCGTAGCGGATCGCCAAGTCAATGCCCGCCGCCGCTAGGTCGCTGACCGGCGCCGAGGCCACCACCTTCAGCTCCACATCCGAATGGGCGGCGCGGAACTTGGCGATATGCGCCATCAGCCAGTAGGAGGCGAAGGTCACGCTGGTGGCGACCGTGATATCGGCCCGCGGCCCGATGCGCCGGAGATCGACCACGGTGTTGGCGATATGCTCCAGGCTCATGGTCACCGCCTTGTGCAGGCGGATGCCGGGCAATGTGAGCTTCAGCGCCCGCGGCTGACGCTGGAAGAGCTGGGTCCCCAGATGCTCCTCCAGGAGCTGGATCTGCCGGCTCACGGCTGCCTGGGTGACGCTCAATTCCTGCGCCGCCCGGGTGAAATTCATCAACCGCGCCGCCGCTTCGAAAACGACCAGGCTGTTCACCGGCGGCAGCTTGGAGCGGAGGGAGGCCATCAGGAAATGTTATGCATCCAATGAGAATTACTGCAATTCACATAGCGTATGAGAGGTGGTCCAATAGTCAAGCTCATAGATGCAAAAGCCCCGCAAACCCCGCGGCGAGAACGGGCGGCGGCCGCAAGGAGGTTCAGACCGTGACCAGCAAACCCGAACTTTTTGGCGAACGCGCTGCAGCCGGCCGCTGGGCTGCCGGCACTCATGTGGCTGGCGAGGCTTCCGCCAAGAACGCGGTGGCGCCGGCCCCGGCGCCGAATACCGCCGGTCGTGCGTCCGGTGATCGCCATCGCCGCGCCGCCACTGGATTTCACCGCGGCCATGCGCCGCGTCGAAGCCGAGTATTACGACGCCGCCTGAGCGCGGCTTCCGATCTCGATTCCCTCTCTCCCTCGCAGACCACAGGAGACGCAGGATGCCCGGACGCAACATGCTTTTCATTCCCGGCCCGACCAACATGCCCGACGAGGTGCGCCTCGCCATGGACATCCCGCTGGAGGACCAGCGCGCCCCCGATTTTCCGGCCTTCACCCTCGGCCTGTTCCAGGATGTGAAGAAGATCTTCAAGACGCGCAACGGCCAGGTGTTCCTGTTCCCGGCCTCGGGCACCGGCGGCTGGGAAGCGGCGATCACCAACACGCTGTCGCCCGGCGACAAGGTTCTCGCCGCGCGCTTCGGCCAGTTCTCCCATCTCTGGATCGATCTCTGCCAGCGTCACGGCCTCGATGTCGACGTGGTGGATGTGGAGTGGGGCGAGGGCGTGCCGGTGGAGCGCTTCGCCGACCGTCTCGCCGCGGACAAGGGCCACGCCATCAAGGCGGTGCTGGTCTGCCACAACGAGACCGCAACCGGTGTCACCAGCGATGTCGCAGGCGTGCGCAAAGTGTTGGACGCCATCGGTCACCCCGCGCTGCTGTTCGTCGATGGCGTCAGCTCCATCGCTTGCATCGAGTTCCGCATGGATGAATGGGGCGTCGATCTGGCTGTCGCCGGCTCGCAGAAGGGCTTCATGATGCCGACGGGCCTCGCCCTTGTGGCCGCCAGCCAGAAGGCGCTGGAGGCTTCGAAGACGGCGAAGAGCTACCGCTGTTTCTTCGATTTCGATGACATGATCCGCACCAACAAGGACGGCTATTTCCCCTACACGCCGGCGACCACGCTGTTGCGCGGCCTGCGCGCCTCTATCGACCTGCTGCTCGGTGAAGGCTTGGAGAATGTCTTTGCGCGCCATCACCGCATGGCCGAAGGCGTGCGCAAGGCGGTGGCGGCCTGGGGCCTCACGGTCTGCGCCAAGCATCCGCGTTGGTACTCCGATACGGTGACAGCGATCCGCGTGCCCGAAGGCTTCGACGGCAACGAGGTCGTGCGCGTCGCCTATGACCGCTACAACCTGTCGCTGGGCGTCGGCCTGTCGAAGGTCGCGGGCAAGGTGTTCCGCATCGGCCATCTGGGCAGATCTCAACGAGCTGATGGTGCTGACCGCGCTCGGCGGCGCCGAAATGGCGATGCGCGATATCGGCATCGACGTCGCGCCCGGCAGCGGCGTCGGCGCAGCGCAGGAGCATTTCCGTCATAGCCACCGCAGGGCGGCGCTGCCGCGCTCCGTCGCGGCCTAGGACCTGTCGAAAATCCGGACTGGGGAGAGACGCCCATGGACATCCATGAGTATCAGGCCAAGGAACTGCTGGCGAACTTCGGGGTGCCGATCCCCCGCGGCGGCCTGGCCTACAGCCCGGAGCAGGCGGCCTATCGCACGACCGAGCTCGGCGGCGACAAATGGGTGGTGAAGGCGCAGATTCATTCCGGCGGCCGCGGCAAGGCCGGCGGCATCAAGGTCTGCGGCAACGACCATGAGGTGTGGGACGCCGCCGACGAACTGCTGGGCAAGCGGCTGGTCACGCACCAGACCGGCCCGCGGGGCAAGGTGGTCTATCGCCTCTATGTCGAAGGCGCCGTCGCCGATCGAGCGAGAGCTCTATCTCGGTCTCGTCCTGGATCGTAAGTCCGAGCGGGTGATGGTTGTGGCTTCGTCAGCAGGCGGCATGGAGATCGAGGAAATCGCCCAGAACCAGCCCCAGTCGATCATCCGCACCAATGTTGATCCCGCCGTTGGCATGCACGTCGTTCCAGGCGCGCGAAATCGCTTTCGCACTCGGTCTCGAGTCGGGCCTCATCAGCCAGGCGGTGAGCACGATCCTCGGCTGCTACCGCGCCTTCCGCGATCTCGACGCCACCATGGTGGAAATCAATCCGCTGGTCGTGACCGAAGACGGCCGCCTGATTGCGCTGGACGCCAAGATGACCTTCGACGACAACGCGCTGTTCCGCCATCCGAAGATCGCCGAACTGCGCGACAAATCCCAGGAGGATGCGCGCGAGACCAAGGCGGCGGACCGCGGCCTCAGCTATGTCGGCCTCGACGGCAATATCGGCTGCATCGTCAATGGCGCCGGCCTCGCCATGGCCACCATGGACATGATCAAGCATGCCGGCGGCGAGCCCGCGAACTTCCTGGATATCGGCGGCGGCGCCACGCCCGAGCGCGTGGCCAAGGCATTCCGCCTGGTGCTGTCGGACGAGAAGGTGGAAGCGATCCTCGTCAACATCTTCGCCGGCATCAACCGCTGCGACTGGGTCGCCGAGGGCGTGGTGCAGGCGGTGCAGAAGGTCGGCATCAACCTGCCGCTGGTGGTGCGCCTCGCCGGAACGAATGTCGAAGCGGGCCGCCGCATCCTGAAGGAGAGCGGCCTGCCGATCATCACCGCAAATACATTGGCCGAGGCCGCCGACCGCGTCGTGTCCGCCTGGCGCTCGTCCAAGACCGCCAAAAAAGCCAAGGCCGCTTAGGGGAGACAATCATGAGCATCCTCATCGACGAGAAGACGCCTGTCATCGTCCAGGGCTTCACCGGCAATATCGGCAGCTTCCATGCCAAGGAGATGATCGCCTACGGCACCAACATCGTCGGCGGCGTGACGCCCGGCAAGGGCGGCACCACCCATCTCGACCGGCCGGTGTTCAACACCGTGAAGGAAGCGGTCGACAAGACCGGCGCCGAAGCCAGCATCGTCTTCGTGCCGCCGCCCTTCGCTGCGGATTCGATCATGGAAGCGGCCGACTCCGGTATCAAGACTTGCGTCGCTATCACCGACGGCATTCCCGCCCAGGACATGATCCGGGTGAAGCGCTTCATGAAGCGCTACAAGCGGGAGGACCGCATGCGGCTGATCGGCCCGAATTGCGCCGGAGTCATCAGCCCAGGCCGATCGATGCTCGGCATCATGCCCGGCCACATCTATAAGCGCGGCACCGTCGGCATTGTCGGCCGCTCCGGCACGCTGGGCTATGAGGCCGCGTCGCAGATGCTGGAGCTGGGTATCGGCGTCTCCACCAGCGTCGGCATCGGCGGCGATCCCATCAACGGCAGCTCGTTCCGCGATATCCTTGAGCTGTTCGAGGCTGACTCCGAGACGACCGCCATCATGATGATCGGCGAGATCGGCGGGCCGCAGGAGGCTGAGGCCGCCGAGTTCGTCCGCGAGCATATGACCAAGCCGGTCATCGCCTATATCGCCGGCCTGACGGCGCCCAAGGGCCGCCGCATGGGCCATGCGGGCGCGATCATTTCCGCCTTCGGCGAGAGTGCCTCGGAGAAGGTCGAGATCCTGAGGGGAGCCGGCGTGGCCGTGGCCCCAAGCCCGGCCGAGTTGGGCATATCCGTTGCAAAGGTTCTCGCCAAAGCCGCGTGAATGGGCCATGCTGCAGCGCAGCATGGCACCGGATAACAGAGAGCCAGGACCCGATACCGCCGCCGCCCGGGCGCCGCGGCCGAAACCCGCTGGCAATGCGAAACCGGTTGGACCGCGGCAGATTCCGCTGCAGATCGAGGCCCAGCGCTATGTGGGCGAGCTCAGCGTTCAGCTCCATGGCCTGCTGCTGGGCGTGGTGCGGGAGCGGCTGCCGCAGCTGGAAAAGGTCGTCGGCGGCGAAGCCGACGCGCCGCTGGATGATCCGGAGCTGCTGTCCCGTAGCCTCCAAGCCCAAGGCATCTGGTTCCAGCTCCTGAGCATCGCCGAAGAGAACGCCGCCATGCGCTATCGGCGGCAGACCGAGACCGAGCGCGGGCCCGACCGCATCCCCGGCACGTTTTCCCGCGTGCTGGCCGAGGCGGCGGCTTCCGGCATCACCGCCAGCGGCCTGCAGCGGCTGCTGAACAAGATTCACATTGCGCCTGTGATCACCGCCCACCCGACCGAGGCCAAGCGGGTGACGGTGCTGGAGATCCACCGGCGCATCTATCGTCTCCTCTATGAATTGGAGTCGCCGCGCTGGACCCGGCGCGAGCGCCAGCAATTGCAGGACCGGCTGCGCGGCGAGATCGACCTGTTGTGGCTGACGGGCGAATTGCGGGTGGAGCGGCCGACTGTGACCCAGGAGATCGCCTGGGGTCTGCACTTCTTCGAGCAGACCCTGTTCGACCGCCTGCCGGAGTTGCAGGACCGGCTGCGCGGCGCCATCGACCGGCATTATCCCGGCGCCCGCATCGAGGTGCCGCCATTCCTGCGCTTCGGTTCCTGGATTGGCGGTGATCGCGACGGCAATCCCTTCGTCACTGCCGAGGTGACCGAGGCCGCTTTCGCCGCCGGCCGCCGCGCTGCTCTGGAGCGCTATCGCGAGGGCATCCGCGTTCTGACCAAGAGCCTGAGCATCACCGGCAATGCGGTGGCGGTGCCCGAGGCTTTCCAAGACGCCCTGGACCGGCTGCTCGCCGCCGATCCGCAACGCAACCTCATTGCCGGCCGCAATCCCGGCGAGCTGTTCCGGCAGTACGCCGCCTGCGTCGAACGCAAGATCGACGCGGCGATGGCGGAACCGGGCAGCGCCGGTTTTCCCGAGTCCTACCGCGATGCCGACGAGCTTCTCGGCCATCTGCGGATGATGGAATGGACGCTGCGGGACATGAAATGCCAGTCCTTGGCCCGCGCTTGGGTGACGCCGCTGCGGCGCCAGGTGGAGTCGTTCCGCTTCTGCACCGCCAGCCTCGATCTTCGGGAGAATTCGCGGCAGATCAACTTCGCGCTGGCGCAGCTTTGGGCGTGGGAAACCGGCCGGGAACCGTCCGATGCGCCGGCGCCGACATCAGGCGAATGGGCGGTTTGGGTCGAACGACAGTTGACCCGTCCACTCAATGCGCCGGTGGACAGCTACCGGGTAATCGCTGAAATCGACTCGCCGGTCTTCACCCTGCTGCGGAAGATTCGGGAGCTGAAGCCGGCGTTGGACCGCGATGCCGTCGGCAGCTTCGTGCTCAGCATGACCCACAACGCCACCGATTTGCTGGGCGTCTACGCCCTGGCGCGGCTGTTCGGGCATTTCACCGGGCCGGAAGGCGAGCAGGCCTGCAGCTTCCGCGTCACGCCGCTGTTCGAGAGCATCGACGATCTCCGCCGCGCGCCCGGGATCATGACCGAACTGCTGGACTCCCCGATCGTGCGGCGGACGATCGCCGATCATGGCGGCAGTCAGGAGGTGATGCTCGGCTATTCGGACTCGAACAAGGATGGCGGCTATCTCACTGCCAATTGGGAGTTGGCAAAGGCACAGCGCAGCCTTACCGCGCTCAGTCAGAAGCTGGGCGTGCCCATCACTTTCTTCCATGGCCGCGGCGGTTCGGTCAGTCGCGGCGGCGCGCCCACCGGCCGCGCGATCGCCGCGCAGCCTGCCAGTTCCATCACCGGCGGCTTCCGCCTGACCGAACAGGGCGAAGTCGTATCGTCGAAATATGCCAACCACGGCACGGCGCTGCACCAGATGGAATTGCTGGCCGCCAGCGTCATCGAGCATTGCCTGATCTCGAACCAGGATCCCGGCCTCTGGCCCCATCCGGAATATGACGAGGCGATGGAGGCGCTATCGGGGATATCCTACGCGGCATACCGGCGCCTCGCGGAAAATCCGGGCCTTGTGAGCTATTACCAGGCGGCGAGTCCGGTGGAGGAGCTGGCCCTGCTGAAGATGGGCTCGCGGCCGGCGCGCCGCACCGGCGCCCAGTCGCTGGACGATCTCCGCGCCATTCCCTGGGTTTTCGCCTGGAGTCAGAACCGCCACATGGTGCCGAGCTGGTTCGGCATCGGCACGGCACTCGAGCGCTTCGTGCAGGTCCGGCAGGAAGCGGGCGAAACGCTGCTGCGGCAGATGTTCCGGGAGTCGCGCCTATTCCGCCTGACCGTCGATGAGGTGGAGAAGGCGCTCTGCCTCTGCGACATGGAGATCGCCGCCCTCTACGCCGATCTGGTCCCCGACCGCGCGATCAGCGGGCAGGTGTTCGGCATCATCAAGGATGAATATGACCGCACGGTGCGCATGCTGCTCTGGCTCAGCGGCGACGCCGAACTCGCCGCGCGGTTCGCGCAGTACAAGGTGCGCCTGGCCCGGCGCCTGCCGATCATCGACCGGGTGAACCGGCAACAGATCGAGCTGCTCCGCCGATTCCGCGCGGGCGGCAACGGTGGCGACTTCGACCGCCTGGTGCCGCTTCTGCTGTCGATGAACTGCATCGCCTCGGGGCTGGGCTGGACGGGGTAGCTAACGGCCGTCGCAAGAACGCGCGTTTGTTCAGAGCGGCCGCTGTTCCAATTGAATAAACGAGCGTTTCGACCGCGATTGACGGCCGAGACGCGATCCGTTTCCATCACGATTATTTATATCGAATAAATATTCAAAGACCCCTGTTTTAACAATTATTCATGTCCACATAGAATTGTTGTTTGAATTACGAATATTCAGGCAATATTCCCACAATTTATTTTGGAGATAAAACACATGAATACCACAACTCCCACCACGCCGACCGTCAGCACCAGCAATACAAGCAATACCCCGGAAAACAAGCAAATCCTCCTGAAGGACATTGGCTCCAAGTGGAGCAAGTTCTCCGAACAGGAGCTCGGCGCGCTCACCAACAAGGACGAGCTCGTCAACCACGTCGTTGCGAAGTACAGCATCGACAAGTCTCAAGCCACACGCGACGTTGACGCCGTCATGAAGGGCCGCCAGTTCTAACCTGGCCGCACGATGCGAGGCCGCCTGTTGGCGGCCTCGTCGCTTTTTTGCCTCAGGCCGAACATTCTGCTATCGTGACCGCACGCATGGCGTATCAAGGATTCCGATGAATTTCCCCAATCAGAGCCGCAGCTACGATGCGACGCGGCGCGTTGTGCGTTTTTGGGGATATGACCGCTCCATGGAACGTCCGTTCTTTGTGAGCGTGGAAGCGCTCAAGCGGATACAACCGAATCTGCAAGCCGACGAACCCGGTCTCCTGCGCGCATTCGATGCCAATCGCGATCGAATCTACGCGACCGCCGCCAAGGTTTATGCCCGCAGCCAGAAAGGATCCTACGACCTCGACGTCGGCGACTTCTGACGGCGCAGCGATAATTCCGTCTACTCTTCCAGCCGCTCCGGGCGGCCCCGGCCAAGAGCGCCGTCGGCGCGGGCCTGCAGGTAGGCGTGGATATCGTCGATGTAGGGTTCGACGTTGCCGTCGCCGGCAAAGCCTTTCATCACGGAATTGCCGCTGCCCTGCCCATTCAGCACGATGCGGCGGAAATCCTCGATCGGCGGCACCGCCTCGACGAGGGAGGGCCCAAAACTGGAGCCCATGCCGTCGGGGCCGTGACAATGATTGCAACTCGAATGGTAGCGCCGGAAACCGTTATAGGTCTGCGTATCGACTTTGCCATCGACCACCCGGTATGGCTTCCCGGCGGGCTCGCTGTCTTGCGCCCCCGCTGGAGCGCCGGCGGACTGGCACAAGGCGGTTACCATCAATGCGAAGCAGTGACATCTGCGCATCGCCTTCACCCTGCAGTGATACCTTCCCCGTTAAAACCACTGCACTCGCGCTGTGGTTCCCGGCGCGCTTGATATTGACATGGGATGGCACAGCCAGGATTGCGGAGTAATTTTGCAACCCTGGCTGCAGGTCAGTGGATGAAGTGAGTGGGTGCGCCGCAAATTGCGCCTGATGTAAAGCCTAGTTCCGTTCTGCAAGGTCCCGCTGCGGCCTCGACGACTGGCGGGCAATCAGCTTTCGCGTATCGCCGGTGTCGACGATCAGCGTGGCGGCATCGGCGCCGCAGGTGACATTCAGTGAGCGCCCTTCCTCGCTATCGAGGCCGGCGATCTGGCCGGGGTTCAGCGCCAGCCGCACGCGTGTGGGCGATGGCGCCAGCGACATCTCGGGATCGCCTTTCTCGGCGATCATGAGCATCACCAGGCAGGCGCTATCTTCCTGGACGAAGTAGCCGCTCATCGATTTCGAACCGAACTCATAGCTGATGCTCTGCACCGGTTTGTACTCGGCGTGGCTCTGCGACGACGACAGCGATCCGCTAATCGCCGCAGGCGCCGATGCCAATAGGGCTACGGCTGTCATTCCGAAAATCGCCACGACGCCAGATATCTTCTTAGACAACATTATGTTCTCTCCTGTCGACGCACGGCATGGGCCGACACAACTATGCCGGCCTGACGCGATGCGGCGCCGTGCTACACGCGCATCGCTTGTGGGGATGTGATGAAAATCACTCGCGGATGAAGTTGCCCCGCAACCAGAGATAGAATTCTGCTCACCGCCTCAAGCACGGGGAGGCGATAAGAGTTTATTGCTGCAAAATCGCCGTAATGCCGGCGTGGGCTCGAATCATCAGGCGCGTGAAAAATTCGTAAATTATTGCCGTGCACGAAAGAGACGGGAAACCCCGGCGCTCACTTCGTTCCGATCCCAATATTGATGGGACTGGTCAGGACGGCGGCGGTGCTGCCATTGGCTCGCTCGCGAATGAGCTTTTCCAACGCCTTTTGGATGACAATTCTGTCGGCGTTCGCAATGTTCAATTCTCCGAGCACCGCCTCGACGATCGGATTGCTCGACACCAGCCACTCCCACATTTCCTTCGCAGAGTGGAATTCCGTCTTCTCACTGATGGTCTCTACCTTGACGTTCTTCAATCCGGCGACGGCGAGTTCCTTGCCTAGCTTTTCTGGATCCTGCAACTGGAACGGCAACGGCAGCGGATCCATCGGCGGCCCCGTGAAATCCGGACGGACCGACTGAATGGCGCGTACGAAGAATCCGAGAAACTCAATCTTGTGAGGATCTCCATATACATTCATCAACACACGGCCGCCGGGTTTGACGACGCGGGCCATCTCGCTGATCCCCTTAGGCATGCCGGGAAACAGCATGACGCCGAATTGCGATCCGGCGATATCAAAGCTGTTATCGTCAAGCTCCAGCGCATGGCCGTCCATGACGCGAGTTTCGATTGTCAGCCCTTCCTTGCGCGCGCGCGTCCGGAGCAACTCGAGCATGACCGGCGATTGGTCCGTCGCCAGCACCTCTGCGCCGATGCGCGCCGCTGGTATACTGAGGGCACCGCTTCCTGCTGCCACGTCTAAGAATCCCATGCCTGGGCGAAGCCCAGCACGGATAAGCCCTTCGTTGCCCAGCCACATCTGCGTGGGAGTGTTGGTTTTGTCATAGCCCGGTGCAATCCTGTCCCAGGCGGCCCGTGTCTCTGTCAATGTATCCATTATTCCCTCCGTTGCATTTATGTCAGGCATTGTTGGGCGCGGCACGGAGGGCGCGCAGAAGGGCTTCGGGCTGTTCAATCGGCGGATCGTCGGCACAGTTCTCGATCACATGCAGCGGCCACCCGTAAGCGCTCGCTTGCGGCTTCGGCGACGGACAGGGGCGTCGCGCGGTCGTGGCGGCCCCAGATCAATGTCGTGGGAACAGTAATCTGCCCAAGATCTGCGGGTGGAATTTCCGCCATGCCGAACTGTTGCATGAGAGCGCCTACAGCCGCCTGGACACTCGGCGCGTGGGCGCGATCGAGATTGTAGGCTTCGAACGGCTGCCAACGATCGCCCAGTCGCTGGTACACGCTGTTCAAGTCAAAAGCACAGTACCGCCAGAGGCTCCGATGGGTCTGCTCGCTCGGATGCTCCAGGAACTGTGTCAAGGCGAGTCCGAACTCAGGGATCGGCCGGAATGGGCTGAGGCCGAAGCTGTCCACGAGTATGAGCTGGCTGAGCCGGTGGCCTTCGCGAATGGTAAACCTGAGCGCAATGGCGCCGCTGAATAATTGACCGACTAGAATTGGCGGCGACTTGCAGGTGCGCGCGATAAGTTCACCAAGCCAAGTGAGCACGCGGTCGGTATCCAGCACTCCGTCGGCTACTTCAGAAGCCCCATGGCCCGGCAGGTCGGGCGCGATGACCCGATGAGTTCTTACCAACCCCGGCATGACATTCATCCAATGGGCCGCATAGCCGGACGGGCCATGGAGTAGGATGATTGGCGGCCCGTCGCCGCCCACCAGCACGGAAGTCGATATGCCAGCCAGCTCTAGCCGTCGTTCCTTGACGGGCAATGTAGCCAGCAGCCGCCGGCGGCTATCTTCGGATGAAGAGCTGCTCCTCTCTGCATGCGCCTGCATTGTCATCCTCGTTTGCGTATCAGCCATTACTTTCTCCTTCCTGCCGCTGATACAGCGGCTATGTTCTTGGCAGCGATATCGATTGTCTTCTGGTATTCCTTCTTGGGGCTGAACTCGAGTATCTCCGTGTCTTCTTCAAAGACAGGAATATGGCCCGGCTCGAGATAGTAGACGTCGCCTGTCCTCAAAATAGTTTCGCCATCCTTGTGCTTGATGCGAACTCGGCCTTTTATGAGGTAGCCCCAATGCGGCGATTGACACATGTCGTTTGGCAGCCCCTTGAAAAGTGGTGTCGCATCCGTGCCCTTCGGAAATGTTTCATAGGAAACGATCATCCCGCCCCATTCGACTAGGCGACTGCGAAAACCGTCTCCGTAGTCCTCGACAAGCGGCATTTCCTTCATCGCAGAGTGCATTTCATTTCCTCTCTGTTTCCTGTGCTATCGGTGGAATTGGTCAGGCGCGATTGCTCCAAGAAAAGTTTAACGCTGGCCAATGGCATGGCTCGCCTCGATCGATGACGAATTCAAATACGGGACGATGTTAGGTGGGAGGACTGCGGCCGCGCATCGGGGAAACTCCCCAAGCTGCCGCCCGTAGATGCATGGGTGGAATCACCCACGCCGATGCGCGGGCACTCAGATCAGCTTGTGCTCGTATGCGTAGGCCGTGGCGGCGGCCCGCGACGGGAGGTCGAGCTTCGTGAATATGTTGCTCAGATGCCTGTCGATCGTCTTCTCGCTGAGAAACAACTCGGCAGCAATGGCTTTGCTCGTCTTGCCTGTCGCCACGAGACGAAGCACTTGAATCTCGCGCGGCGTAAGTCCATGCGAACGCCGTTGCGCAGCGGCCTTTGTCGGCGCAGCAATTAGGGCAAGATCCGGAGCTGCGCCAAGTTCTTCAAATGCCCTTCTGGCGGCGCCCAGCTCGAGCTCCGCGCCGTCTTCGTCTCCCAGTGCGCGGCACGCCTGGCCAATCAACACGCGCACGCGCGCCGCTGCATATGGCGCGCCAATCTGTTGCCAGAGATCAAATGCGCGGTGAAGAGACCTGAGTGCGGCGTGAACTTGTTCGTCGGCCAGCTCGACGGCTCCGAGTGCCTGCGCCGCCATGGCATTCAGGACACCCGCATCCAGATTTTGGGCGATCTTCTCAAGTTCACGGCAGGCGGTGCGTGCTTCCTCAGTGTCGCCCGCTGCCAGCATGATTTCCACATAGGCCGGCAGCAGCTTGGTGCGCAGGAGCGGATCCGTGGCCGCGCCGGCCGCACGCCGGATCGCGGCCGCCGCGGCATCGACACGCCCTTGCATCTTGCGCAGCAGGGCCATTCCCGGCTGAGGTTCGAGGCCCGATTGACTCGCGCTTCGATACGCTTCCTCCGCCGCCGCGAACTCCCCGCGAAGGCGGTGCACCTCTGCTTGCTGGTAGAAAGCCGCGGCTGCGGATTGCCGATCGGTTCCGTGGGCGCGCTCGCGGGCGCGCTGCGCCTCCTCGATCGCATCTTGCCAGGCGCCGCCAAGCTGCATGATTTCGGCGCGATGCACGCGGCATACCCCTGTGAAAGCGACCATCTCCGGCTGCTCATCGCACCACTGAGAGAGAGCAGCCGTCCATTCGCGGGCCCGCCCGACCGCGTAAACCTCCTGGCAGGCCTGGATCACGCTGCAATACATCAGTCCCGTCACCAGGGGCGAAAGCTCTCGCGATGCAACTGCGACCATGACTTCATCAAGCAGAAGGAGGCCCACTTCGATCTGCCCCTGCCGCAGTCGTATCCGCCCCAGCATGTGCCGCGCGCAGGCGACGAGATCGGCGTCCCTGCAGCCCTCGCCGATTGCGACGGCGCTCTCTGCCCTTGCGAAGGCAGCATCGCAGTCGCCCGCGTCGAGCAGTTGTTCGACGGTCGGGAGCAGCAGAAATCCGCGCTCAGCACACTCTTGGGCCTCGCCTTCGAGCAATCGTTGGGAGCGGGCCAGCCAGCCGGTCGCGCGGCCTGCTTCGCCGCGAAAGAATAGACGCAATCCAAGCCAGAATGCGCAGCGGCTTGCCCGGCGACGTTCGCCGCCGTCCAGCCAGGCCTGATGCGCGCGTTCGAGCGCGCTGAGATATGCCTCGTCGTGTCCGGTCAGATAGGCCGACATTGCCAGAAGTTCGAGATCGTCAGCGGCCAGCGGCGTTGCTTGATCCACCGCCGCGAATGCCTGGTACGCCTCGGCCCAGGCCTGCTGTGCATAGGCCTTGCGACCCCGAGCGAGGTCGGAGGGTCCGCTAACGGTTCGAGTCCTTGGCTTGCGTTGATTCGGGCAACTCATATGCATTGCTCTAGGCCCATATCTAGAACCGAAGCCAATAGCGTCATTCAAGCGTCAATTCTGTGGAATTGGTCACGCCTCCTAGTTGTTCCGAATGACGGCATGGATCGGCCGGGCTGCCGCGATGTCACTAGTCTCAGGAAAATGTCATGTTTTTAGAATCATGAAACGTCACCAAGGAGTTAGCCCTCTCCGCCAAGCCATGTTATCCTCCTGCCCATGCCACTCGACACCGTCCATTCCGTCTGCCCCCACGATTGCCCTAGCACTTGCGGCCTTGAGGTCGAGCGCATCGACAACACGCGCATCGGCAAGGTCCGTGGCGCGGCGGCGCATCCCTACACCGCCGGCGTGGTCTGCGCGAAAGTCGCGCGCTATGCGGAGCGGCAGCATCATCCGGGGCGGCTGACCCAGCCATTGCGGCGGGTCGGGGCGAAGGGGCAGGGCATTTCGGCCTATCAGCCGATCTCCTGGGACCAGGCGCTGGACGAGGTGGCGGAGGCGTTCACCCGCGCCGCCCAGCTTCATGGGCCGGAAGCGGTGTGGCCATACTACTATGCCGGCACCATGGGGCATGTGCAGCGGGATGGGATCCATCGCCTGCGCCATGCGATGAAATATTCGCGCATGAAGGACACGATCTGCGTAGCGCTGTCGGACGCAGGCTGGGCCGCAGGCGTCGGCGTGAAGCGTGGTGTCGATCCGCGGGAGATCGCGGAGTCCGACCTGGTCGTCGTCTGGGGCGGCAATCCCGTGGCGACGCAAGTCAATGTGATGACCCACATCAGCCGGGCGCGGAAGATTCGCGGCGCCAAGCTGGTGGTGGTCGACCCCTATCGCACGGGCACGGCGGAAATCGCCGACATGCATCTGATGCCGAAGCCGGGCACGGATGGCGCGCTGGCCTGCGGCGTCATGCATGTGCTGTTCAAGGAGGGTTATGCAGACCGCGCCTACATGGCGAAGTATGCCGATGTCCCGGGGGAACTGGAAGCGCACCTGCAGTCGCGCACCCCCGAATGGGCCGAGGGAATCACCGGCGTTCCCGCGGCGCAGATCGTCGAGTTCGCCAGGCTCTATGGCGGCACGCAGCGGAGCTACATCCGCGTCGGCTACGGCTTCACCCGGTCGCGCAACGGCTCATCGAACATGCATGCAGTGACGTGCCTGCCCACGGTGACCGGCGCCTGGCAATATCCCGGCGGCGGCGCGCTCTATGGCAACACCGCGCTCTATAAGCTGAACAAGGCACTGATCGAAGGGCACGATCTACTCGACCCCTCCGTGCGCATCCTCGACCAGTCGCGGCTTGGCCCCGTGCTCGCCGGCGACAAGCGCGACCTCGGCGATGGCCCGCCGGTGACGGCGCTGCTTATCCAGAATACCAATCCCGCGGTCGTCTGCCCGGAATCCGCGAAGGTGCGCGCGGGCTTTCTGCGCGACGATCTCTTTACCTGCGTGCATGAGCAGTTCATGACCGACACCGCGATCATGGCCGACATCGTGCTGCCGGCGACGACGTTCCTGGAGCATGACGATATCTACACCGCCAGCGGACACACCTTCCTGCAAACCGCGCGGAAGGTGGTGGAGCCCACGGGCGAGGCGCGGCCCAATCACTATGTCATTTGCGAGTTGGCGCGGCGCCTGGGCGCAGAGCATCCCGGCTTCCACATGACAGAGTGGGAGCTGATCGACGCGACCTTGAAAATGTCCGGCTGGCCCGACGCCGACACGCTCCATGCCGGCCATTGGCATGATTGCGCGCTGGATTTCGAGAGCGGCCATTTCCTCAACGGATTTGCCCATAAGGACGGCAAGTTCCGGTTCAAGCCGGATTGGGCGTCCATCGGGCCCTTTCACAGGGAACTGCCCGCCCTGCCGGATCACGTTCCCATCATCGATGCCGCCGATGCCGAGCATCCGTTCCGGCTGGTGGCGGCGCCGGCGCGGCAGTTCCTTAACACCAGCTTCACCGAAACGCCGGGATCAAAGGCGCGCGAAGGTCGGCCGACGGTGATGGTTCATCCGGCGGATTGCGATCTCGCAGGCATCGTCGAAGGTGATCGCGTGCGGGTCGGCAACCGCCAGGGCTCCATCGTCGTCCATGCCCGGCCGTTCGACGGCCTTCAGCCGGGCGTGATCGTCATCGAGAGCATCTGGCCGAACAGCGCCTTCGAAGAGGGAATCGGTGTCAACACGCTGATCAGCGCCGACGCCGGCCGCCCCAACAGCGGCGCGGTCTTCCACGACACCGCCGTCTGGCTGCGCCGGGCGAATTAGGAACACATACGGACATGGCATCTCCGCGGACGGCAATCTTCCCCGTGGCCGGTCTGGGCACGCGCTTCTTGCCGGCGACCAAGGCGGTGCCGAAGGAAATGCTGCCCATCGTCGACAAGCCGCTCATTCAATACGCGGTCGAGGAGGCCGCAGCCGCCGGGATCGAGCGCTTTGTCTTCGTCACCGGCCGCAACAAGGGCGCGATCGAGGATCACTTCGATCATCAACTGGAGCTGAACGAGACCCTGCGCCAGCGCGGCCGGAAGGTTGAACTGGAGAGCGTGACAGCAATTGTCCGAGCCGCCGGCGAGATGCTGTTCGTGCGCCAGCAGCAGCCCCTCGGCCTCGGCCACGCCGTGTGGTGCGCGCGGCACCTGGCCGGCAGCGAGCCGGTGGCCGTGGTCTTGCCCGACGATCTCATCCACGCCGCCACACCCTGCCTAAAGCAGATGGTGGAACAGCATCGCCATACCGGCGGCAATCTGATTGCGGTCATGGAGGTGCCGCGGGAACAGACCGGCCGCTATGGCGTCATCAAGCCCGGCAAGCAAGCCGGCGCGCTGACAGAGGTCACCGGCCTGGTCGAAAAGCCGAAGCCCGATGCGGCGCCCTCGACCCTGGCGGTGATCGGCCGCTATATTCTGTCGCCGGAAATCTTCCCGCTGCTGGCGCAGCAGCAGGCGGGCGCCGGCGGCGAGATTCAACTGACCGATGCCATGGCCAGGTTGATCGGCAGCGAGCCGTTTCACGGCTACCGGTTCGAGGGGGAGCGTTTCGATTGCGGCGACAAGGCGGGATTCCTCGATGCCAATCTGGCGCTCGCACTGGCCCATCCGCAGCTCGGCGGCCAGGCGCTCGCGATCCTGGAGAAGCACAGCGCACGGCTGACCTCTCGCGGCCCGAGAAAATAGGGACATAGACGATGCGTATCGCCATGGTGGGCACCGGCTATGTGGGCCTGGTTTCCGGCGCCTGCTTCTCTGAGTTCGGCGTCAATGTCGCCTGCGTCGACAAGGATGCCCAGCGCATCCAGCGGGTGCAGCAGGGCGAGATGCCGATCTATGAGCCCGGATTGGAAGATCTTGTCGCACGTAACCTGCGTGCCGGGCGCCTGAGTTTCACCACCGATCTCGCGGGCGCGGTAAAGGGCGCCGACGCCGTGTTCATTGCCGTCGGCACGCCGACGCGCCGCGGCGACGGCCATGCCGATCTTACCTATGTCTATGCCGCGGCCAAGGAGATCGCCGCGGTACTCAACGGCTATGCCGTGATTGTCATGAAATCCACCGTGCCCGTAGGTACCGGACGCGAGGTGGCGCGCATCATCCGCGAGGCCAACCCGCGTGCGGACGTTGACGTCATCTCCAATCCGGAGTTTCTGCGCGAAGGCTCGGCAATCAACGACTTCATGCGGCCCGACCGGGTGATCATCGGCGCGGAGAGCGAGCGGGCGCGGGAGGTCATGCGCCGCCTCTACCGCCCGCTCTATCTGATCGAGCGGCCCATCGTCTACACGACGCTGGAAACCGCGGAGCTGACGAAATATGCGGCGAACGCTTTTCTTGCCACCAAGATCACCTTCATCAACGAGATGGCGGATCTCTGCGAAAAAGTCGGCGCAGATGTCCATGATTTGGCCCGCGGCATGGGGCTCGACGGCCGCATCGGCCGGTTGTTCCTGCATCCCGGCCCGGGCTTCGGCGGCTCGTGTTTTCCCAAGGATGCCCAGGCGCTGATCCGCACGGCCGAGCAGGCGGCAGCGCCGCTGCGTCTTGTGGAGACCATGCATGCCGTCAACGAGGCGCGGAAGCGCCGTATGGCCGACCGGGTGGTCGCGTTGATGGGCGGGTCGGTGAAGGGCAAGACCATCGCCATCCTCGGCCTCACCTTCAAGCCGAACACCGACGATATGCGCGACAGCCCCAGCCTCTCCATCATCGCGGTGCTGCAGGGCTCGGGCGCACGCATCAAGGCCTTCGATCCCGCCGGCATGGCCGAGGCGAAGAAATTCCTGCCCGATATCGCCTATTGCGACGACGCCTATGGCGCCATCGACGGCGCCGATGCTGTCGTCATTGTTACGGAATGGAACGAATTCCGCGTGCTCGACCTGCCGCGGCTGCGCAAGCTGATGCGGGCGCCGCTGATCATCGATCTTCGCAATATCTACAGTCCCGCAGAGATGGCCGGCGCGGGCTTCGCGTATCACAGCATCGGCCGCACCAGCCTGGCGCCGGCGGAGCGGAAGGACGCGCTGTGACCAAGGCGCATAAATTCAACCCCACGGTGCTGCGCGAGTACGATATCCGCGGCACCGTCGGCAAGACTATCGGCCGCGACGACGCCTATGCCGTGGGCCGTGGCTTCGGCAGCGTTGTCGCCCGCGGGGGCGGCAGGCAGGTCTGCGTCGGCTATGACGGCCGCCTGAGCTCGCCGGAATTGGAGGCCGCCGTCATCGACGGCCTGCGCGACTGCGGTCTCGAAGTCTGGCGCGCCGGTCTCGGTCCGACACCGATGCTGTACTTCGCCACTCTGACCCAGGGCGCGGCCGGCGGCATCATGATCACCGGTTCCCACAATCCACCGGATCAGAACGGCTTCAAGATGATGCTGGGCAAGGCGTCGCTCTATGGCGAAGCGATCCAGGAGCTCGGCCGGATGGCTGCGTCAGCCGCCTATGCCGAAGGACCGCGCGGCGCGGTTCATGAGCGCCGCGTCTTTGATGCCTATATCGAACGGCTGGCCAGCGGCCTGACCGATGGCGGCGCTTCGCCACGGCCGCTGACCGTTGCTTGGGATGCCGGCAATGGCGCGGCCGGCGAGGCCATGGCGGCGCTGACCAGGCGTCTCCCGGGACGCCACTTCCTGCTGAACGAAACGATCGACGGCCGCTTTCCCAGCCACCATCCCGACCCGACGGTGGAGGCGAATCTCGAGCAGCTCATCGATTGCGTGCACGCGGACAAATGCGACCTCGGCATCGCCTTCGACGGCGACGGCGACCGGGTCGGCGCGGTGGACGGGCAGGGACGGGTGGTCTGGGCCGATCAGATGATGATCCTGTTCGCGCGGGAGATCCTCAAGACGCGCCCGGGCGCCACCATCATCTCCGACGTCAAGGCCAGCCAAGCGCTGTTCGACGAGATCGCCCGTGCCGGCGGCAAGCCGCTGATGTGGAAGACCGGCCATTCCCTGCTGAAGGCCAAACTGATCGAGACCGGAGCACCCCTGGCCGGTGAATTCGCCGCCCATATCATGTTCGCCGACCACTATTACGGCTTCGACGATGCGCTCTACGCGGCGGTGCGGCTGTTAAGCCTGGTAGGGCGCTCCGGCCAGAGCCTGGCGCAGATGCGCGACGCGCTGCCGGTGATGATCAATACGCCGGAAGTGCGCTTCCCCTCCAGCGAAGAGCGCAAGTTCGCCGTGGTCGAGGAGGTGAAGCAGCGCCTCCGTGCCGCCGGCGCCGATGTCAACGATATCGATGGCGTGCGCGTGCGCACCAAGGACGGCTGGTGGCTGCTGCGGGCCTCGAACACTCAGGACGTGCTGGTGGCGCGCTGCGAGGCTGCCGATGAAGCGGGCCTTGAGCGGCTGAAGGCCGACGTCACCGCGGCGCTGAAAAGCACCGGGGCAACACCGCCGGATTGGTAGGCTGGATTACTGCGCCTGGTTAAGGGCGAGGGTGAGGCTGGACTTGAAGGCCATGCAGGGCATGCTCTGGTTCTGTAGTTCCGTGCAGGCCTTGCGCGCATCCTTCTCGCCGAGGCCGAGGAGGCGGGCGCGATACAGCTTGTTTCCATCCTCGCCGGTAATTTCGTCAACTGCCACTTCCGTGCCCTTGAGCAGATTCGGCAGCTTTTCCGTCGCTGCGGCGGCGGCCTTCTCGGCCGGCTTTGCGGCGGTAAAGGCGCCGACCTGGATGCCCCAGGTGACATTGGCGTTCTCGGCGGGCTTCACCGGCTGAGGCGCGGCCGCCGCCGGCAACACGGCAGCGATCTGCATCGCCTCCGGCGCGGACAGCGCTTCAGAGATAATGCCGCCATCGCCTTCCGCTTCCGCCGTCGGCACGACCTGGGCCACCAGGCTGTCCAGCGACGCGGCATTTGGATTATCGATGTCGTAGGTCGGCTTCAGCGGCGGGATCATCGCGATGGTGACACCCAGATCCGCCGGCTTCGTCTCCTTCTCCGCCGGGCGCTGGGCGCTCGGCAGCGAGGTGGCGACCGACATGGCGCCGGAATCGGCGAGCACGAAGCCTTCATCCAATAGCGCCATCATCTGCGAGTCGCGGCCTCGGGCGCTCTTGCCACCGAGCACGATGCCGATCAGGCGGTGGCCGTTGCGCTCCACCGATGTCGCGAGATTGTAGCCGGAGGCGCGGGTGTAGCCGGTCTTCAGGCCATCGGCGCCCGGATAGTTCTTCAGCACGCGGTTATGGGTCTGATAGGTGCGGCCGTTGTAGCGGAAGCTCTGGGTGTTGAAGAACTCGTAGTAGTCCGGAAACCGCGACATCAGCGCCCGTGCCAGGATCGCCATGTCCCGCGCCGTCGTCAGCTGACCGCTGTTGGGCAGGCCCGAGGCGTTCTTGAACACGGTCTGCTTCATGCCCAGCGTCTTGGCTGTCTTGGTCATCTGCCGGGCGAACTTGTCCTCGCTGCCGCCGATCGCTTCGGCGACCGTGACGGCAACGTCGTTGGCCGATTGCACGATCAGCGCCTGGATTGCCTTGCGCACGGTAATCGTCGCGCCGGCCTGGAGCCGCAGATCCGTCGGCGGCTGATTCGCAGCCCG
The DNA here is from genome assembly GCA_963810485.1 of uncultured Alphaproteobacteria bacterium. Lineage (GTDB taxonomy): Bacteria > Pseudomonadota > Alphaproteobacteria > Dongiales > Dongiaceae > DATKFM01. The sequence continues at coordinate 69,791 of CAWENQ010000004.1, read as the reverse complement.
CTGCGATACCGGCAAATCGTCGTCGAGACCGAACCTCTCGCTCTCGACGGCTTCGAACAGCAGGTACAGCGTCATCATCTTGGTCAGCGACGCCGGATAGGTCTGGGCTCGGGAGTTGCTCTCATAGAGCACTGTCCCGGTCTCGGCATCGACGACAATGGAGGCGGATTTAGCCGCCAGGGCCGGCTGCGCGCCCGCCACGATTAGGGCGGAAAAAAGCCCTAGGAATGACAACAAACCTACAAATGAATGCGCCGCCTGGCGGCGTTTCGCCCTAATTAGCATGACCTATAATAGCTCCCACCGGGCCGACTAGGTTAATAAAATGTAAAAAATTCTTGAATCCCTGTCTATATAGCATATTCGGTTTTAATATCGGATTAACGACAATGGCCAATTGATGGCGATTGTGGCGAAATATTCCGTTGTTATGGTTAATCGGCGCATGCGGACGGGTTTTGGGTGGCTCTTGGCGACCCTGGCAGCGGTTTCGGGCTGCGCCTACGACGGCGGCATCGACAATCCGGCGGTGCGGAAGGTCGAATGGTTCAGCTATCTCGATGGCGCCGACATACGTACCTATTGCGTCGAAGGTGCGCTGGACCGCTATAGGTTGGTGTACAATGCCCGCTACGACGAGCAGCTCCGGAGCTATGAGATAAGCGCCGACGGCTCTGGCGGGGGCCACATGACCGCCCGCGCCATGCAGAAGCGGGGCGACCTGACGGAGATCACCCTGAACGACATCCTCGCCCCCTGGCGCTGGGACAAGGCCGAACGCAGCCTGTCGCCGGCCGAATTCCAAGCCTTCGGCAAGGCGCTGCAGGCCAGCGGCATGTATGACGGGTCGCCGGATGGGCTTAGGCTCTGGTCCGGGGATTTCTATTGGGTGGCCAGCGGCTGCCGGGACGGGAAGTTCTACTATGCCGCCTGGCTTTATCCGGAGCCGCCCTATGAGCGGCTGAAATTCCCGGATTTCCTCTATGCCCGCGATGCCACCGGCGTCCCGGTCAATCCGGCCCGCCAGATGGTCGACCGGGAGAAATACCGCTCCAGCGGCCGTGGCGGCGACGACATGCAGACGAAATTCTGGATACAGGTCGGCGAGAATGGCATCGGCGGCGTCCCCAACCTGTAGCCACCGCTTTGTAACGCGTTCGTTACCGGCGCTGTGTCAGAGTTATTCGCAGCCGGACCATAGGTTTGCAGAGGTGCGGTGCAACAGGGGTCTTTGCGATGCTGTGTCCGATCCCATATCATTGAGGGAGTCGCCCCCCGACCGAAAGGACTCCGCTGAGGAACGATGAGCGACAAGGATCGCATCGGCCGCGATGATCGCGTCGGCACCGTCGTCAAGGCGCGGCCGAAGACGAAGAAGCCGTCGCTGTACAAGGTGCTGATGCTGAACGACGATTACACGCCCATGGAATTCGTCGTCCATGTGCTCGAACGCTTCTTCGGCAAGAACCGCGAAGAAGCGACCCAGATCATGCTGCATGTGCATCGCCGGGGTGTCGGCATTTGCGGCGTCTTCACCTACGAGGTGGCGGAGACCAAGGTCACCCAGGTGATCGATTTCGCCCGCCGCCACCAGCACCCCCTGCAGTGCACGTTGGAAAAGGAATAACCCATGTTGTCCCCGCGCTTGGAGCAAACGCTGCACCGGGCCCTTGGCCTCGCCAACGAGCGCCGGCACGAATACGCCACGCTGGAGCATCTGCTGCTGGCGCTGACGGAGGACCAGGACGCGGTCGCCGTGCTGCGCGCCTGCGGCGTCGATATCGAGCGCCTGCGCCGCGATCTCAGCGAATACGTCGACAACCAGCTTTCCAGCCTGATCACCAGCGTGGCCGAGGCCAAGCCCACCGCCGGCCTGCAGCGCGTGCTGCAGCGCGCCGCCATCCATGTGCAGTCCTCCGGCCGCGAGGAGGTGACGGGCGCCAACGTGCTGGTGGCCCTGTTCTCCGAGCGCGAAAGCCACGCGGTGTTCTTCCTGCAGGAGCAGGAGATGTCGCGGCTCGACGCCGTCAACTACATCAGCCACGGCATCGCCAAGACGCCCGGCCAGTCCGAGGCGCGCCGCGTCAGCGGCGCCGATCAGGACGCCAATGCGGAGAAGGTGGTGAAATCAGGCACCGAGGCGCTGGATGCCTATTGCGTCAACCTCAACAAGAAGGCCGCCAGCGGCAAGGTCGATCCGCTGATCGGCCGCGAGCAGGAGGTCGACCGCACCATCCAGATCCTCTGCCGCCGCTCCAAGAACAACCCGCTCTATGTCGGCGATCCCGGCGTCGGCAAGACCGCCATCGCCGAAGGTCTGGCGCGCCGCATCGTCCATGGCGAAGTGCCGGACGTGCTGAAGAACGCGATCATCTACGCGCTCGACATGGGCGCGCTGCTGGCCGGCACGCGCTATCGCGGCGATTTCGAGGAGCGCCTGAAGGCCGTGCTCAACGAGCTGGAGCATCTGGAAGGCGCCATCCTGTTCATCGACGAAATCCACACGGTGATCGGCGCCGGCGCCACCAGCGGCGGCGCGATGGACGCCTCAAACCTGCTGAAGCCCGCCTTGCAGAATGGGGCGCTGCGCTGCATCGGATCTACAACCTACAAGGAATACCGCAACTACTTCGAGAAGGATCGCGCCCTGGTGCGCCGCTTCCAGAAGATCGACGTCAACGAGCCGTCGATCGAGGATGCGGTGAAGATCCTGCGCGGCCTGAAGCCCTACTACGAGAAGCATCACAAGGTGCGCTACACGGCCGAGGCGATCCGCGCGGCGGTGGAGCTGGCGGCGCGCTACATCAACGACCGCAAGCTGCCCGACAAGGCGATCGACGTGATCGACGAGGTCGGTGCGGCGCAGATGCTGCTGCCGGAGAGCCGGCGCAAGAAGACGATCACGGTGAAGGACGTGGAGGAGATCGTCGCCAAGATCGCCCGCATCCCGCCGAAGAGCGTCTCCACCGACGACAGAACAGTGCTGATCAATCTGGAGCGCGACCTGAAGACCATGGTGTTCGGCCAGGACAAGGCGATCGACGCGCTGGCCAGCGCCATCAAGCTGGCGCGCGCCGGCCTGCGCGAGCCGGAAAAGCCGATCGGCAGCTATCTGTTCTCCGGCCCGACCGGCGTCGGCAAGACCGAGGTGGCGCGGCAGCTGGCGCGCAGTCTGGCGATCGAGCTGATCCGCTTCGACATGTCGGAATACATGGAGCGGCACAGCGTCTCGCGCCTGATCGGCGCCCCTCCGGGCTATGTCGGCTTCGACCAGGGCGGCCTGCTGACCGACGCGATCGACCAGCATCCCCATGCGGTGCTGCTGCTGGACGAGATCGAGAAGGCCCATCCCGACCTGTTCAACATCCTGCTGCAGGTGATGGACCACGGGAAGCTGACCGATCACAACGGCAAGACCGTCGATTTCCGCAACGTCATCCTGATCATGACCACCAATGCCGGCGCCGCCGACATGGCCAAGCCCGCCATCGGCTTCAACCAGGAGGTGCGCGTGGGCGAGGACATGGAGGCGATCAACCGGCTGTTCACGCCGGAATTCCGCAACCGCCTGGACGCGATCATCAGCTTTGCCAGCCTGACGCCGGAAGTGGTGGGCCGCGTGGTCGACAAGTTCGTCATGCAGCTCGAAGCGCAGCTCGCCGACCGCCAGGTCACCATCGAGCTGACCGACGCCGCCCGCGAATGGCTGGCCAAGAAAGGCTACGACCCGCTCTACGGCGCCCGCCCGCTCGCCCGCATCATCCAGGAGCACATCAAGAAGCCGCTGGCCGAGGAATTGCTGTTCGGCAAGCTGGAGAAGGGCGGCGTGGTGCGCGTCGACGTCAAGGACGGCAAGCTCGACTTCAGCTTCCCCACCCCCCGCCTCCCCGCGCCCCGCGACGATGGCGGCAAGAAAGAGCCGGAGCTGGTGGAGCGGTAGGCGGCTTTAGGCGCAGGCCGCACACCCAATTTGCCAACCCGGACAACCGCGCTGAGGCGCGGTTTCCGAGATGACAAATGAGATTGAATTGTTGGTCGTTGACGCCCCTCACATATCCGCGTTGAACAGCCCGCCGCGCATGACCAGGAAGCGGGTGTCGTTCGTATCCGTGCGGTTCGTCGCCACCAGTTCGAAGGTGCCGGTCGCCGTGCCCTCGGCCTGATTGATCGCGGTGATAGTGAAGCGCCCGTAGAGTCCGTCGGACTGCCACAGGCTGTTGTCGTCCATCACGATCGTGGAGGTGAGGATCGGCACCGCCTGGCCGATGGCCAGCGGCTGGTCGCTTGAGAGATCGAGGGTGATGATCAGGTTGCCCTGAACGCCGGCCAGCGCCGGAACGCAAGTGATCCCTTCGCCATTGAAAGCCAGCAGGTGGGCGCTCGAGCCGGGTGAGCCCACGGCGCCGTTGATGTCGAGATCGATGTGTTGCGAGGTCGGCGGCGCCACAGTGAGATTGGTTTGGAACCGGCAATCCACGGCGGCGAATTCACTCAGTTCGCGGGCGCCGCTGTTGAGGTCGTTGATGAAACCGCTGAACCCCGCCGTCTGCGGCCGGAAATCGTATTCGGAAACGACTAGCTCCGCGGCGCAACCCGGGAGCAGCAATGCGAAAGCGAGAACAATGCCCGTGCGCATGACCATCCTCCGTAACATGCAACCGACCCCACGGGCACCCTAGGCGAGCCGGCACCGCGCAAATGTGTTGGCGATCACATTCGGACGTCGCCTCGCGCGAACGTGACGATGCGTGAGTTTTCCCGGCGTGCCATCAAGCAATCAGGCAAGCACTCCCGCTGAAGCGGCGATGACTGAAGTGGTGGAGATTTTCTGGAGATTGCATGTAGAGGACTAAGTGCCTTGAGAGAAGCGGCCGGCCACTTTTCATTCCAGTATCCGCCGCCGCTTTTTTGTTCCCCGGTTTCCGGCTTCCATGGAAGTGTTGACGTCCAGTTTTGAACCACGCGTGCCACGCGTAGATCGCGGCCGTTGGTCAATCCGCGTCGCCGCTGTCACCATCTTTCCGGAACGGCGAGAACTGGCTCAACCCCGCAATTTCCTGCTCCATGGCCGCGCGCTCCCGGCGGAGAAAATCCTTCACCGCCGCGGCAAAGCCGCTGTCGGCGATCCAGTGGGCGCTCCAGGTGGGCGTCGGCAGATAGCCGCGCTGGATCTTGTGCTCGCCTTGCGCGCCGGCCTCAACCCGCGCCAGCTTGTTGCGGATCGCGTAGTCGATGGCCTGATAGTAGCAGGCTTCGAAATGCAGGAACTTGTATTCGCCGAGGCAGCCCCAATGGCGGCCATAGAGCGCGTCGCGGCCCTTCAGGTTGAGCGCGCCCGCGACATAGGCGCCGTCCTTCTCGGCGAGAATCAGCACGCAGTTGTCGGCCATCGTCTCACCCAGCCGGTGGAAAAAATCCCGGGTCAGATAGGGCCGGCCCCATTTCCGCCCGCCGGTATCCATATAGAAGGCGAAGAAGGCATCCCAATGCACGGCCTTGATGTCGGCGCCTTCCAGTGTGTGCAGGACAACGCCGCCGGCCATGGCGTCGCGCCGCTCCCGCCGCATCTGCTTGCGCTTGCGCGAGGCCAGCGCGCCCAGAAAGTCGTCGAAGGTTTCGTAGCCCTGGTTCGTCCAGTGATACTGGCAGCCAAGGCGCAGCATGAGGCCGGCCATTTCCAGCGCCTGCATGTCGTCGTCGTTCGGGAAAGTGACATGCAGCGAGGAGACGCCGGCCCGTCGCGCGATCTCTACCATTCCGCCGATCAATGCAGCGCGCAGTTGCGGCCCATCGGCATTGGGCCGCACCAACAATCGCGGCCCCGGCACCGGCGTGAAGGGCACGGCGACCTGCAGCTTCGGATAGTAGCGCCCGCCGGCCTGCTCATAGGCCTGGGCCCAACCATGGTCGAAGACATACTCGCCCTGGGAATGGGTCTTCGCATAAAGCGGTGCGACGGCGAGGACCTCGCCGCCGGCGTCCTCCAGGACCACGTGATGCGGCTGCCAGCCGGTGCGCGGCCCGACCGACTTGCTATCTTCCAGCGCCCGCAGGAACGTGTGGCTGACAAACGGGTTGCCGCCGCCGGCACAGGCATCCCAGGCGGCGGGCGCGATCTCGTCGATCCCGTGCAGACTGCGGATGGTGGCTGGCTCGCGGCCGTCGGGCATGGGCTATTCGCACTGTTGCGCCATCACCAGCCTAACATGGCGTGGGCAGGCGGTGTGACAAAGCCGCAAATGCGGGCGGCGGACAAATCGCCGCGCCTGTTACGCGACCTCGAAAACTGCCTCGACTTCGACCGCAACGCCGACCGGCAGCGTGTTGACGCCGACAGCGGCGCGGGCGTGCTTGCCGGCATCGCCGAAGACCTCGACCATCAGATCCGACGCGCCGTTGGCGACCTTAGGCTGATCGGTGAATTCGTCAGTCGAATTGACGAAAACACCGAGCCGCACGCAGCGTCTGACGCGGTCGAGGTCTCCATTGAGCGCCGCATTGAGCTGAGCGATAACATTGAGGCCGCAGATGCGCGCGGCCTTCTGGCCGTCCTCGACCGAGAATTCCTTGCCCAGGCGCCCCTTGTACTGGAACTGGCCATCCACGACGGTGACCTGGCCCGAGACGAAGGCCATGTTGCCGGTGATGACCACGGGCACATAGTTTGCGACGGGCGCAGCCGCTTTCGGCAGTTCGATCTTCAATTCGGCGAGGCGCTTATCGATACGGCCGGCCATGACGTTTCTCCCCTTGGTGCTGCTGATTTTGCCGGCGGCACCATATCCGCCGGCCGCCCACCGATCCAGCCCCGCCGCCGCCCCCCGGCACCATCCTTGACTTGCCGTAGCCGGGGTGTGGATAAAGTCCCGCGGCAGCCCAACGCCGTGGGCGACAAGGATGATAAAGTCATGGCCGACATACCCGGCATCTACGTGGCGAAGGGCGAGGCGCAGCTCAACCTGCTGCCTCGCTTCTGCAATCGCCATGGCCTGATCGCCGGCGCCACTGGCACCGGCAAGACGGTCACCCTGCAGGTCATCGCCGAGGGGCTTTCGGCCCGCGGCGTGCCTGTGTTCATGGCGGACGTGAAGGGCGATCTGGCGGGCTTGTCCCAGGCCGGCGAGGCCAAGCCCAAGATTCAAGAGCGCCTGACCACGCTGGGCATCGCCGATCACCAGTTCCGCTCCTGCCCCGCGATATTCTGGGACCTGTTCGGCGAACAGGGTCACCCGGTGCGGGCGACGATATCTGATGTGGGGCCGCTGCTGCTGGGCCGCCTGCTCGATCTCAACGAGGTGCAGGCCGGCGTGCTCAACCTCGCCTTCAAGGTCGCCGACGACCAGGGGCTGCTGCTCCTGGATCTCAAGGATCTGCGGGCGCTGCTGAGCCATGTCGCCGACAGCGCCAAGGAATTGACGACGACTTACGGCAATGTCAGCGCGCAGACGGTCGGCGCGATCCAACGCGGCCTGCTGCAGCTCGAAAGCCAGGGCAGCGAGAGATTCTTCGGCGAGCCGGCGCTGGATCTCAATGACCTGATGATGGTGGATCCCGCTGGATATGGCGCGATCAATGTGCTGGCGGCGAGCAAGCTGATGCAGAATCCGCGGGCTTACGCCACCTTCCTGCTGTGGCTGTTGTCGGAGCTGTTCGAGAATCTGCCTGAAGTCGGCGATCTGGATAAGCCGAAACTGGTGTTCTTTTTCGACGAGGCCCACCTGCTGTTCAACGATGCGCCGAAGGCGCTGCTGGAGAAGGTAGAGCAGGTGGTGCGGCTGATCCGCTCCAAGGGCGTCGGCATTTTCTTCGTGACGCAAAATCCGCTGGATATCCCCGATGTCATCCTCGGGCAACTGGGTAACCGGGTGCAGCATGCGTTGCGCGCCTTCACGCCGCGAGATCAGAAATCCGTGAAGGCGGCGGCTGAAACCTTCCGCCCCAATCCGAAGATCGACACCGGCAAGGCGATCATGGAGCTCGGTGTCGGCGAAGCGCTGGTATCCTTCCTGCAGCCCGATGGCACTCCGGCGGTGGTGGACCGGGCGCTGGTACTGCCGCCGGCCTCGCGCTTGGGCGCCATCACGCCGGAGGAGCGCAACATCAGCATCGAGGCTAGCCCGATCAAAGGGCATTACGAAAAACTGGTCGATCGCGAAAGTGCCTATGAGCTGCTGGTCGGCCGCAGACAGGCGGCACCGCCGGTGGGTGCACCGTCGCCCAGCGGCACCGGCTCCTGGCAGCGGCCGGGCGGCGCACGACAGAGCGGCCAGACGCCATCGGATTACAGCTATCCGCAAGCGCCGGCGGAACCTGCGAGTCCCCGCGGCCGCGCGCCCAAGGAAGAAAAAGGCATGATGGAAAAAATCATCCTCGGCGACGGCCGCCGTCAGGGAGTCCTCGAAGCTGCGGCCAAGAGCGTGGTGCGCAACATGGCCGGACAGGTCGGCCGCCAGATCGTGCGCGGCATGCTGGGTTCCATCCTGCGAGGGCGATGATCGTGGAGCTTCGCGTCACCGGCGGTGATCTCTCGACCACCGTGCTGGATCACGAGCCGCAGCCGGAACAGCCGGCCGGCGGCTGGCCGCTGGTCTTGGCGCTGGCGGTTGCGCAGATCGCTGCCTGGGGCACGGTCTACTACAGCTTCTCGCTGCTGATCCTGCCGATGGAGGCGGAGCTCGGCTGGACACGGTCCGGCATCTGCGGCGCCTTGTCCTTCGGCCTGCTGATAGCCGGGCTTTGCGCCTATGGCGCAGGGAGCTGGATCGATCGCCATGGCGGGCGCTGGCTGATGACCGCCGGCACGGTACTGGCCGCGCTGATGCTGGCGGCTTGGTCGCAGGTCCACACCTTGACGGAGCTGTATCTGATCTGGGCCGGCCTCGGCGTCGCCATGGCGGCCACCCTTTACGAGTTTGTTTTCGTCGTGCTGACGCGCAGCTTTCCCCAGAGCTTTCGCACGCGCATAACCGTGCTGACTCTCATCGCCGGATTTGCCAGCACCATCTTCATGCCGCTGACGGAAATTCTTGTGCAGAGTCAGGGATGGCGCGGCGCGCTCTTGATCCTGGCGGCGATCAACCTCGCGGTATGTCTGCCGATCCATGCGCTGTGGCTGCGCGACGGCACCGCCCGTGGCCGGCCGCCAGCCCCGCCGCCTGTCGACCGCAAGGCGCTGCTGCGGCGCGCGCTGCGGAACCCGGTGTTCTGGGGCTTGGCGCTATGCCTCACGGCGTACAACGCCACTTTCTCGGCCCTGACATTTCATCTGATTCCCCTGCTGGCGGAGCGGGGCGTGGCGATCGCCGTGGCCATCGCCGCCGTGGCGCTGATCGGACCGTCGCAGGTGGCAGCCCGGCTGTTGATTTTCCTGTTCGCCCGCCGTCTGCCGACGGCGTTGACCGGGCGGATTGTGCTGCTGGCGCTGCCGGCTTCTCTCGTCCTGCTGATCCGCTTTCCGGACTCCGCACCGGCGCTATTCCTGGCCGCGGTCTTCTACGGCAGCGCCAACGGCATCATGACCATCATCCGCAGCGCGGCGGTGCCCGATCTGATGTGGCGTGACGGCTATAGTTCGATCAACGGCGTACTGGCTTTCCCCGCCATGGCGGCGCAGGCGCTGTCGCCGCTGGCGGCCGCCCTGATCTGGACCCTATCTGGCAGTTACAGCGCGGTGCTCTGGACTCTGCTTGCGCTCTCCACCGTCGCGGCCATGGCCTTCTGGGCCGCCGCAGCCCTGGCCCGGTCGCGGCCCGCCGGCGAAGCCGAAAACCTGCCCGCAAGGCGCTGATTTTCTGGGCAATTGCCTCCCGGGTTTGCCGGGGATTTAGGCGCACCAATGTCAACAAATGGTGCGGCGCAGCATTGCGCTTATCCGCTATAGGTATGAAGAATAACAACTAATCGGGCTTGAGATGCAGTGCAGCATTTTTGGCACGGAACTTGAATAAGTATTGATGGGAGCCGCAAGCGGTGGCCGATCCTGCCGGACCGGCGGCGGACCCGGCGCGCCGATGACAAGACCCGACGACGGCAAGTTTGAACAGGGAGACGTCAACGAATGGTGAGACACATCATCGAGCAAGTGGGTCGTCATCGCCGCGCGCGGGGTTGCAGTGCCGTTGGCTCCTACGGACCGGGTGGCGGCGAAGACGCAACGCCGCCGCCCGGGCCGACCAAAGTTTCTCGGGGCACGCGCGCCTTCTAGGGCGGCGCATTCTCGAGTTCGGCTACGCGCGAGAAAGGTCCTCCCTTCGCGCGACTTGCCCGGATGGCGCGGTAGCGACACAGCGCCATCCGGGATTTTTCTTTATGCGGGGCGGATCGGCTCTGCTGCGTCGCGACGGCCTCGACTTCAGGCGCCGAGAAGTTCGCCAACGATCTCGCGCCACTCGTCTTCCAGGCGGGCCTTGCTGGGCTTTCGGCCGCAGCGGCTGTACCAGTACTCGGCGTTGGACTGATCGCCTTCCTTGCGGTGCAGATAGGCATGCACCCACTGGTTCGGTGGATCCTTCTCATCGGCCTGGGCGCATTCATGGGCCTTGTCCCAATTGCCCTTCGCATCCCACCACAGCGCCTGCAGCGGCAGACGGAGCGCCTGCGGCGGTTGATTGCTGTCGAGCGATGCGGTGAAGGCGGAGATGTTCATGGCGTCATCCTCCCCGGATCAGACGGCGAAACTCGGCAAGTCATATTGATAACTCTGCCGGTGACTGAAGACAAATCGGGCGCGTGGGGTGTGGCCACGCGCCCGGCGGAGTTCGTTACTACAGTTGCTTCAGGGAGAACCGCTTCGCAAGGAAACTCACTCCCGCGCGGTGAGGTCCCCCGTCCTCGCCGTACCGGAACCCGCGTTGCCCGCTTAGGGGCAACGCGGGGCAATCTATCGCCCGGAACGCACCTGTCTTACCTCGCTGGGTGTTGGCATCAGGTTCAGGAACAGCCGCTGGTCGAGCCGCAGGTCGTGCACTTCATGCAGGTGCCGTTGCGCACCAGCGTGAAGTTGCCGCACTCGCCGCAGGCGTCGCCCTCGTAGCCCTTGAGCTTCGCTTCGCGAATCTTTTCGAGTCGCGAGTCGACGGAGCTGGCGACAGAAGCTTGGACGGATACAGCGGCGCCGTAGCGGCCGGACTCGACGGTAGCCGTCGCCAGGGCACCGTTGCTGCCATAGGAGCCATCCGTGCCGGTGGCCAGGGCCAAAGTTTCCCTGGTTGTGCCGGCTTCCTCGGCCCCAGCTCCGGCGCTGCCGCTCCGCAGTCCGCCATGGAAGACGACGAGATTGCGCACATAGCCGGTCGAGGCATAGCGCCTCACTGCGGTAATCGCCGGCGCTTCACCGGGATCGAGGCTGGCTTCCTGCTCGCCCTTGCCCATGCTGTCGGGCATGACATCGGTGTTCTGCACATGGGCGAGGTCGGAGCGGCCGAGATAGGAGATCGCCAGTTCGCGGAACACGTAGTCGAGGATCGACGTCGCCATCTTGATGGCGTCGTTGCCTTCGACCACGCCGTTCGGCTCGAAGCGGGTGAAGGTGAAGGCCTCGACGAACTCCTCCAGCGGCACGCCATATTGCAGGCCGATGGAGATGGCGATGGCGAAATTGTTCATCAGACTGCGGAAGGCAGCGCCCTCCTTGTGCATGTCGATGAAGATCTCGCCGAGCGTGCCGTCTTCGTATTCGCCGGTGTGCAGATAGACCTTGTGGCCGCCGACGATGGCCTTCTGCGTGTAGCTCTTGCGGCGGTTCGGCAGGCGCTCGCGCTCGGCGCGCATGTTGATGACTCGTTCGATCACCCGCTCGATGATGCGCTCGGCCACCATCGGCGCCTTGGCCGCGGCCGGAGCCGCGAGGATATCCTCGAGCTCCTCGGGATCGTCGGTCAGCACTTGGGCCGCCAGCGGCTGCGACAGCTTGGAGCCGTCGCGGTAGAGCGCGTTGGCCTTGATGCCCAGGCGCCAGGACAGCATGTAGGCGTCCTTGCATTCCTCGACCGTCGCCGAATTCGGCATGTTGATGGTCTTGGAGATGGCGCCGGAGATGAAAGGCTGCGCCGCCGCCATCATGTGGATATGGCTCTCGACCGACAGGTAGCGCTTGCCGATGCGGCCGCAAGGATTGGCGCAATCGAAGATCGAGAGATGCTCGTCCTTCAGGATGCGGCGCGCCTTCCAGCGTCATGGCGCCGCAGCAATAGGTGTTCGCCGCGTCGATCTGCTGCCGATTGAAGCCGAGAGTCGTCAGCATGTCGAAGCTCGACGTCGGTCAGCTGCTCGGCGGTGAAGCCCAGCACCTTGGTGCAGAACTCGTCGCCCAGCGTCCACTTGTTGAAGGCGAAGCGGATGTCGAAGGCGCCGGCCAGCGCCGACTCCAACGCCTGCAGCGTGCTCTCGTTGAAGCCCATCGCCTTGAGCGCGCTGTGGTTGATGCCCGGGCGCTTCGGCCAGAGTGCCATGGCCGACCGCGTAGCGGATGATGTCCTCGATCTGGCTCTTCGCTGTAGCCGAGATTCTTCAACGCCGCCGGTACCGTGCGGTTGATGATCTTGAAGTAGCCGCCGCCCGCCAGCTTCTTGAACTTCACCAGGGCGAAATCCGGCTCGATGCCGGTGGTGTCGCAATCCATCACCAGGCCGATCGTGCCGGTCGGCGCGATCACGGTCGCCTGGGCGTTGCGGTAGCCATGGGACTCGCCGCAGCAGCAGTGCCTCGTCCCAGGCCTGGCGCGCGGCGCGCACCAGGTCCGCGTCCGGGCAGTTCTCGAGCTGCAGCGGCACCGGCAGCACCGACAGGCCTTCATAGCCTTCGCTCTCGCCATGGGCGGCGCGGCGGTGATTGCGGATCACCCGCAGCATCTCCTTGCGGTTCCGCTCATAGCCGGGGAACGGCCCGAGCTCCCGCGCCATGTCGGCCGAGGTGGCGTAGGACACGCCGGTCATGACGGCGGTGATGGCGGCGCACAGCGCGCGGCCATCGTCGCTGTCATAGCCGATGGCCCATGGCCATCAGCAGGCCGCCGAGATTGGCGTAGCCGAGGCCGAGCGTGCGGTAGTCGTAGGACAGCTTGGCGATTTCCTTCGACGGGAACTGCGCCATCAGCACGGAGATTTCCAGCGTGACGGTCCAGAGCCGGCACGCATGCTCGAAGGCGTCGATGTCGAACTTGCCGTCGGGCTTGCGGAATGTCATCAGGTTCAGCGACGCCAGATTGCAGGCCGTGTCGTCCAGGAACATGTATTCGGAGCAGGGGTTGGACGCGTTGATGCGGCCGCTCTGCGGGCAGGTGTGCCATTCGTTGATGGTGGTGTCGTACTGCACGCCCGGATCGGCGCATTGCCAGGCGGCGGCGGCGATCTTCTCCCAGAGGTCGCGGGCCCTGATGGTCTTGTGCACCTTGCTGTCGGTGCGGCGGATCAGCTTCCAGGCACCATCGGCCTTCACCGCCTCGATGAACTCATTGGTGATGCGGACCGAGTTGTTGGAGTTCTGGCCGGACACCGTGAGATAGGCGTCGGAATCCCAATCCGTGTCGTAGGTGCGGAAATCGATCGAGGTGTAGCCCTGGCGCGCATACTGGATGACGCGCTGGATGTAGTTCTCGGAGACCATGGCTTCGCGGGCGGCGATGACCGCCTTCTTCAAGGCACGATTGACCTTGGGATCGAAGCTGCTTTCGTCGGCGACGGTCGCCGGTTCGGGCTTGTGGCATGCCTGCAGGACGGCATTGAGGAACTTGTCGCAGAGCTTCGAGCCCGCGACCAGGGACGCCACCTTCTGCTCTTCCACAACCTTCCAGTCGATGTAGTTTTCGATGTCCGGGTGATCGAGATCGACAGTGACCATCTTGGCCGCGCGGCGCGTGGTGCCGCCGGACTTGATGGCGCCGGCGGCGCGGTCGCCGATCTTGAGGAAACTCATCAGGCCCGAGGACTTGCCGCCGCCGGACAGCCGTCTCGCCCTCGCCGCGCAGGCGGGAAAAGTTGGAACCGGTGCCGGAGCCGTATTTGAACAGGCGCGCCTCGCGCACCCAGAGATCCATGATGCCGCCGTCGTTCACCAGATCGTCGTGACACCGACTGGATGAAGCAGGCATGGGGCTGCGGATGCTCATAGGCCGAGGCCGAGGCGACCAGCTTGCCCGTGAGGAAGTCGACGTAGTAGTGACCCTGGGACGGCCCGTCGATGCCATAGGCCCAATGCAGGCCGGTGTTGAACCATTGCGGCGAGTTCGGCGCCGCCATCTGCTGCGCCAGCATGAAGCACATCTCGTCGTAGTAAGGCGCGGGCGTCGGTCTCCGCGTCGAAATAGCCGCCGCGCCAGCCCCAATAGGTCCAGGTGCCGGCCATGCGGTCGAAGACCTGCGTGGCCTTGGTCTCGCCCGAGGTTCGCTGGTCCTTGTCCAGCTTGCCTAGCGCGTCCTCATCCGGCACATGGCGGCAGAGCCAATCCGGCAGGTCGGCCTCGCGGACGGATTTCAGGCGCACCGGCACGCCGGCCTTGCGGAAGTACTTCTGCGCCAGCACGTCGCAAGCGACCTGCGACCACTCGGCCGGCACTTCGATATTCCTCGCCTGAAAGACGATCGAACCGTCCGGATTTTTGATTTCGCTGGTCGTCGTACGAAACTCGATACCGTCGTAAGGCGACTTTCCGGCTTCAGTGAATCGCCGCTCAATGCGCATGCCAAGCACTCCCCAATCCCCGATTTGGTGACAAAAATGCCGGCAATCCCAACCCTGCGTGTTAAGAAGTGCCGGCAAACCGTTAAATTGACGCTACTTATGGTGGGTCGCACCGGGCGCCAACCGCAACATATTGGAACAGCGGCGGCCGCGATTGCAACAGATTTTGTGGTTAGCAGGGCAGGTTGCCCCACCTATTGTGTTTCGCGCTGCAACAACTCTAACAATTCCGCGGCTTTCCGGTGACAGCGGCATGACGTCCGGGCGACGGGATTGTTGCGCTCTGCTGACCTATTTGGGTCAGACCGGCGGGCCTTCACCAGGCAATGGCTAACGGCGCGTTAACCTCAGAGGTCCGAAGCCCGCATAATCCGCGGCTTTCCGGCGGCGCAACCGGCGCGAATCTTCGGCGGGTAGCTCCTTTTGCCCGATTTTCCTGGGCTTGCTTAACTCTTCCTCAATCTAAGTTAGCGAAAATTAACGATCACAACGGATGCTCGGCAGACGCCATGCCAACGCTCATCGCCTACAGTGCCAAGCTTGCGCCGCGCACGCGTTCGTCGCTGCTGCATCGCTATGCCATGGACTATATCCGCCTGAATGAGCATAGCGCCGCGGAAGACTCGCTGAAGCGCGGCAAGGAAGAGGCAGAGCGGGCGGCGCAGGCGGAGCGGGAAGCGCGCTCGAAGGCCGAGGCGGCCAACCGCTCGAAGTCCGAATTCCTCGCCAATATGAGCCACGAGCTGCGCACGCCGCTGAACGCCATCATCGGCTTCTCCGAGATGATGAAGGACGGCGTGATGGGTCCGCTGCAGAACCAGGTCTATGAGGGCTACAGCCAGGATATCCACCGCTCGGCGCGCCACCTGCTGGAGGTGATCAATGACGTGCTCGATCTCTCGAAGATCGAGTTCGGCAAGGCGGACCTGCAGGAAGGGGACGTGGACCTGGACGAGGCGATCCGCGGCTGCGTGCGATTGATCGACGAGCGGGCCACCAGGGGCCAGGTCAGCGTGGAGTACAAGCCGGGCGTAGCGCCACCGCTGCTCCGCGCCGATGGCCGCCGCATCCGCCAGATCCTGATCAACCTGCTCTCCAACGCCGTGAAATTCACGCCGCCCTCGGGCCGCGTCGCCGTCCATGTCATCGCCTCCGAAGGCGGCGGCGTGGTGGTGGCCGTGGTCGATACGGGCATCGGCATCAAGGCCGCCGACATGGAGAAGGTCATGGCGCCGTTCGGCCAAGCCGACACGAGCCTCGAGCGGAAATATGAGGGCACCGGCCTGGGCCTGCCGCTCTGCAAGGCTTTCGCCGAGATGCATGACGGCCGTCTGTTCCTGGAAAGCACGCCCGGTTCCGGCACGGCGGCCTGCCTGTTCCTGCCCTCGGTGCGCGTGCGATGGAAGGCGGTTGCCGCATGAGCACGGTTCCGAAGATCACTGAACTGCTCACCGACGACACCAAGGGCCTGGTGCAGGAGCTGCGCAAGCGGATCGAAGAGCGGCTGACGGTGACCAACCGCCAAGTATCCTTCGATACCGCGACCTCACAGCGGATCGGCCGGGTCGTCTCCCTGACCGGCGCGCAAGCGGTGACCCTGCTGGAGATCGACGAGGTCGACGC
This sequence comes from uncultured Alphaproteobacteria bacterium, assembly GCA_963810485.1. Taxonomy (GTDB): domain Bacteria; phylum Pseudomonadota; class Alphaproteobacteria; order Dongiales; family Dongiaceae; genus DATKFM01. The sequence goes on along the minus strand of CAWENQ010000004.1, from coordinate 53,492 downwards.
CCAGGGCGTGCTGGCGCGCAGCCTGCAGATGGGCTCGGTGGTGAAAATCCCCACCGCCCGGTCCGTGGTGTTCGGCATGATCAGCGGCCTGACCATTCCCATGCCGGCGCTGGAAAGCGGCCAGCCGGAAGGCAAGCTGCTGGAATTGGAGTTGGTAGGGGAAAGCCTGGTCGACGAGAACGGCAACCTGTCGCCCATGCGCCGGGGTGTTTCCACTTATCCGGCGCTGGGCAGCGACGTGCATGCCGCCGGTCCGCTCGATCTGCGGTTCGTCTATGTGCGGGACGAACCGTCGGTGGCGCGGATCGGCGCCATCCACCAGGATCGCAACCTGCCGGCGCAGATCAATGTGGACGACCTGCTGGGCAAGCATTTCGCCGTCGTCGGCGCCACGGGCACCGGCAAGTCCTGCGCCGTCACGCTGATCCTGCGGGCGATCCTCAAGCGCAATCCGAACGGCCATATCCTGTTGCTGGACCCCCACAACGAATATCACCGCGCCTTCGGCGAGATGGCCAATGTCATCGACCTGCAGGCGCTGCGGCTGCCCTTCTGGGTGTTCAATTTTGCCGAGATGCGCGAAGTGCTGGCCAATGCCGGCGCGCGCCTGGCGCCGGCGGAATCCGCTCTGCTGAACGATATGATCACCCAGGCGAAGAAGCAGTTTCTCGGTCCGGCGGCCGAGGGGCGCTACATCACCTCGGACACGCCGACACCCTACCGCATGACCCAGATCGTCACCTATATCGACGATATCCTGGGCCGGCTGGAGCGGCCGGAGAGCATCGCGCCCTATGAGGCGCTGAAGACCGCCATCGCCACGCTGCAGAACGATGTGCGCTTTGCCTTCATGTTCGACAAGGGCATCGCCACCCGCGACACGCTGGCCTCGATCGTCGCAACGGTGTTTCGCGTGCCGGTGCAGGGCAAGCCGCTGACCATCCTCGACCTCTCGGCGGTGCCGTCGGATATCTTGAACGTGGTGGTGTCCGTGCTCTGCCGCATCACCTTCGAGTTTGCGATGTGGAGCGACGGCAAGGTGCCGATCCTGCTGGTCTGCGAGGAGGCGCATCTCTATGCGCCCGAGAACGCCGAGGCGGGCTTCGAGCCGACCAAGCGGGCGCTGGCGCGCATCGCCAAGGAAGGCCGCAAATACGGCATATCCCTGGGCATCGCAACGCAGCGGCCGGCGGAGCTGGCGTCGAGCATGCTGTCCCAATGCAATACCATCTTCGCCATGCGGCTCAGCCACGAGCGGGACCAGCAATGGGTGCGGGCGGCTTTGTCCGATGGCGCGATCGGCCTGCTGGATGCCCTGCCGTCCCTGGGCACTGCCGAGGCGATCGCCGTGGGCGAGGGCATCGCCATGCCCATGCGCCTGATGTTCGACCAGTTGCCGGAGGAGCAGCGGCCGCGGAGCGCCTCCGCGCAGTTCTCCGCCTCCTGGAAAGAGGACATGGCCGACGGCGAGGAGTTCGTCTACGAGGTCATCGACCGCTGGCGGCGCCAGCGCCGGGAGTCCTGACGGTCATCTCTTGCCGTGCCGGTGGGCCGGAAATCCCCGACAATTTTCTGGATCTTTCCGGCTGGCGGTAACCAAAAAGTGAAAGAATTATTCTCGCCGCTGCCGCCGTGCCGCCGGCCGTTTTCATAACCGGTTGGAATTATTGCCTATTCCTGCGCTATCAGGCGAGGCCAAAAATGCCGCTAAGAAAGAACCAACTTTGAGGCAACTAAACGTAAACCTCCGGCCCATAGAATTGTAGGGCGTCTGAACAGGTTAGGTCGGACGAGCTGTGCGTTGTCTTAAGATTTTTTAACTGGGGCGCTCGAACAACCGGCGATGTCGCATCTGACTGCCTTCACCTCGAAGCTTCAACCGAAGCTGCGCAACTCATTGTTGCAGCGCTATGCGTCGGACTTTGTCCGCATCAACGAGCATAGCTCGGCGGAGGAATCCCTCCGCCGCGGCAAGGAGCAGGCCGAGCGTGCCGCCGAGAAGGCGGAAGCCGCGAACCGCGCCAAATCCGAATTCCTCGCCAATATGAGCCACGAGTTGCGCACACCGCTCAACGCCATCATCGGCTTCAGCGACATCATGAAGGGCGAGATGCTGGGGCCGCTGGAGAACGACACCTATAAGGGCTATGTCGGCGACATCAACAATTCCGCCGGCCATCTCCTGGACGTGATCAACGACATTCTCGATCTCTCAAAGATCGAGCATGGCGATATCGAGTTGAACGAGGAGGAAGTCGACGTCATTAAGGTCGTCGAATCCTGCCTCACGATCATCGAAGAGCGAGCCAAGAAGGGCAATCTGAAGATCAGCTACGATCCCCCGAAGTCGGTGCCGAAGCTCTGGGGCGAGGCGCGGCGGGTGAAGCAGATCCTGATCAACCTGCTCTCCAACTCCGTGAAGTTCACGCCGCCGGGCGGCGAGGTCTCAGTTCAGGTCCTGATCGAGAAGAGCGGCAATCTGGCGATCACCGTATTCGATACGGGTATCGGCATCGCGGCCGAGGACATGGAGCAGATCATGACTCCGTTCGGCCAGGCCCACACCGGCTTGAACCGGAGATATGAGGGCACCGGCCTGGGCCTGCCGCTCAGCAAGATGTTCGTTGAGATGCATGGCGGCGCGCTGATCATCGAAAGCGAGCTAGATGTGGGCACCGCCGTCTGCGCCGTGTTCCCGGCAAGCCGCGTTCTGCCGACGAGGGACGCATGAGCGCGGACCCTTCGGCAAAGAACAAGGACAACGCCGCCAAGGGCAAGAACGCGCCGGAGGCGAAGAAGAAAGAGTCGCCGTCGAGCCCCTTGCTCGCGGCGCTGCAGCGCCGCCTGTCGGAGCAATCGCTCGACAACGGCCAGCCCGTGCTCGACCTGGCGGAAGCCAAGCGGATCGGCCGCATCGTCTCCATCACCGGCTCCCAGGTCGTCATGATCCTGGAAGTGGACGAGAAGGATGTCACCGGCGAGCTGGTTTCGAGCATGCAGATGGGCTCGGTGGTGAAAATTCCCACGGCGCGCTCCGTGGTGTTCGCGATGATCAGCGGTCTGACGATCCCGATGCCGGCGGCGGACCCGGACGGCGATGAGTTGCGCCTGCTGGAAATGGAACTGGTGGGCGAGAGTGTGCTCGACCGGCAGGGCAACCTGTCGGCGCTGCGCCGTGGCGTGTCGACATCGCCGGCGCTGGGTTCGCCCGTCTATGCCGCCGGTCCGCTGGATCTGCGGTTCGTCTATGTCCGCGACGGCCCCAATGTGGGCCGCATCGGCCGCATCCACCAAGAGCCGACCTTACCGGCGCAGATCAACGTGGACGATCTCCTGGGCAAGCATTTCGCCGTCGTCGGCGCCACCGGCACGGGCAAATCCTGCGCCGTGACGCTGATCCTGCAGACGGTGCTGGAGCGTAACCCCAACGGCCATATCCTGCTGCTGGATCCGCACAACGAGTATCACCATGCGTTCGACAACATGGCGAACGTCATCGATATTCAGGCGCTGCGGTTGCCGTTCTGGATGTTCAGCTTCGCCGAGCTGCGCGAGGTCTTGGCAAACGCCGGCGCGCGCCTTGCGCCGGCAGAAGCAGCGCTGCTGAACGACCTGATTACCCAGGCAAAGCGCCAGTTCCTGGGCAGCGCCGCCGAGGGACGCTACATCACCTCGGATACGCCGACGCCCTACCGGATGAATCAGATCATCGGCTATATCGACGAGATCCTCGGACGCCTGGAAAGGCCGGAGAGCATCGCGCCCTATGTGTCGTTGAAGACCGCGATCGTGACCTTGCAGAACGACGTGCGATTCTCCTTCATGTTCGACCGCGGCATCGCCACCCGCGACACTTTGGTATCGATCCTCTCGCAATTGTACCGCGTGCCGGTGGAGGGAAAGCCGCTCACCATTCTGGATCTCTCGGCGGTGTCGTCAGAGATCCTCAATGTCGTGGTCTCCGTGCTTTGCCGCCTGACCTTCGAATTCGCCATGTGGTCAGAAGGAAAGATCCCCATCCTGCTGGTTTGCGAAGAGGCGCATCTATACGCACCGGAAAATGCCGGCGCCGGCTTCGAACCGACCAAGCGCGCCCTGTCCCGTATCGCCAAGGAAGGCCGCAAATACGGCATCTCGCTCTGCATCGCCACGCAGCGTCCGGCGGAGCTTGCGTCGAGCATGCTGTCGCAATGCAATACTATCTTCGCCATGCGCCTGAGCCACGAGCGCGATCAGCAATGGGTGCGTTCGGCCCTGTCCGACGGCGCACTCGGCCTGCTGGATGCGCTGCCGTCGCTGGGCACGGCGGAAGCGATTGCCGTCGGCGAAGGCATCTCCATGCCCATGCGGCTTGCGTTCGACGAATTGCCGGAGAACCGCCGGCCGCGCAGCGCCACGGCGAAATTCTCCAAATCCTGGAAAGACGACATCAGCGACGGGCAGGAGTTCCTGTTCGAAGTCGTCGACCGCTGGCGCCGCCAGCGCCACGAGGGCTAGGTCCCATCTGCGCCGCGGGCGACGAGTGACAAATGCTCGGCGTCCAACTGCAGCGCCACCGCCGTTCCCGGGACAAAGCGTTGTCCGATCGGCTGGGTGATCCAAACCTCGGCCACGTCGGTTTCCAGCGTGTATTCCCAGTGCGATCCCAGATAAGTCGCCTTGCGGATCGTCGCCGGCAGTGCCGGTCCCGATAAGCCACTTCCTAAGGGACTGAGAGAGACAGCGGCCGAACGCACAACCAGATAGGCCGCAGCTGAGGCCGGCGCCGTTCCCGTGACTTCCAATTGCTGATCGCCGAAGCGGACAGTCGTCCGGTTGCCGTCCCGGCCGACGATCTCGCAGGGGATCAGGTTCGCCCCGCCGATGAAGTCCGCGACGAAGGCATCCGCCGGCCGTTGATAGAGATCGGCGGGCGTACCCTCCTGGGCAATGCGGCCGCGGTTCATCACGATGATCTTGTCGGAAACCGCCAGTGCCTCTTCCTGATCGTGGGTGACGTAGACCGACGTCAGCTTGAGGTTCTGCTGCAGGTCGCGGATCTCCTCGCGCATATGCCGGCGGAGCTTGGCATCCAGATTGGACAGCGGCTCGTCGAACAGCAACACCTGCGGTTCGAGGACGAGGGCGCGGGCGCAGGCGACGCGCTGCTGCTGGCCGCCGGACAGCTCCGATGGCAGCCGCGCGTCATAGCCGTCGAGGCCGACGAGGCGCAGACCCTCGCGGGCCTTCTCCAGCTGCTTCGGTTTCGGCAAGCCCGATCCCGCCAACCCATAGGCGACGTTCTCTAGCACGGTCATGTGCGGGAACAGGGCGTAGGATTGGAACACCATGCTGACGTCGCGCTCATTGGGCGGCAGCAGCGTGACGTCCTTGCCGCCGATCAGGATGCGGCCGGCGGTCGGCATCTCCAGGCCGGCGATCATGCGCAGCGTCGTCGTCTTGCCGCAGCCCGAAGGCCCCAGCAGCGTGACGAGGCTGCCGGCCTCGATGGTGATCGTCACTTCTTCCACGGCGACGACGGGGCCATAGGCCTTGCGTACGCCGGTCAAGGCGACATCGGCCGAACGGGTGGCGATGGTCATGCGGCGCTCTCCGCGACTGCCAGGGGAATGGGACCGCCGCGCCGGGCGCGCCGCTGCTCGCCGACGCTAAGCTGGATGATGCCGATCGCCAGCATCATGCAGACGATCAGCACGGAGGAATAGGCGATCGCCACGCCGAAATCGGAAACCTCGACGCGGCCGACGATATAGGCCGTGGCGAGATTGTACTGCGCGCTGACCAGGAAGATCACCGCGCTAACCGAGGTGATGGCGCGCACGAAGGCGTAGACCAGGGAAGCGATGATCGCCGGCCGCAGCAGCGGCAGGATCACCCGGCGCAGCGTGGCGAACGACCCATGGCGCAGGGTCAGCGAACATTCGTCCAGGCTCTTGTCGATCTGGCTCAGGGTCGCCAGGCCGGCGCGGATCGATACCGGCATATTGCGGAATACGAAACAGATGATGAGGATCAGGCCGGTACCGGTCAGCTCGATCGGCGGCACGTTGAAGGCCACGATGTAGCTGACGCCGATGACGGTGCCGGGTATGGCGAAGCTCAGCATGGTCACGAACTCGAACGCGCCCTTGCCGATGAAATGCTGCCGGTTGAGGAGGTAGGCCGTGATCAGGCCGATGGCGGCTGTGAAGGGCGCGGCAATCGCCGCCAGTTCCAGAGTGGTGAAGAAGGAGGGCCAGGCCCGGCCGCTCCACAGGATTCCATGCTCCGTCCAATCGATGCCGAAGGCCGTGATGTAGTGCTTCAAGGTCGGCGTATTGTTGAGGCCCAGGGATTGCACGAAGCCGCCGGCCAGGATCAGCAGATAGAGCAGCGCGGTGAAAATCAGCCAGGGCATGGTGATGGCGTAGATCGCCCGCCGCACGCCGCGCGGGAGGACGGCGGGATTTCCGGCGTCGCCCTTGCCGGAAATCGTGGTGTAGGAGCGCTTGCCGAGCCACTGGCGCTGCAGGATGAAGGCCGAGAGGGTCAGGCCCAGACAGGACAATCGACAGGGCGGCGGCGCGGCCGGGATCGTTCTGCGAGCCGACGATGGCGAAGAAGATATCGGTCGACAGCACATCGAAATTGCCGCCGAGCACGAGGGGATTGCCGAAATCGGCCAGGCTCTCGACAAAGCCGATGAGAAAAGCATTGGCGAGTCCCGGCCGCAGCAGCGGCCAGGTCACGGTGTGAAATGTGCGCCAGCGGTCGGCGCGCAATGTCTGTGCCGCTTCCTCCATCGAGGGGCTGATGCCGTCGACGACACCGATCAGCACCAGATAGGCGATCGGCGCGAATGCCAGCGTTTGCACCAGCAGCAGCCCGGCGAAGCCATAGATCCAGCGGCTCGGCGGGATGCCCAGCAGATCGCTGGCCATCGCGGTGGCGACGCCGCTGCGGCCGAATAGCAAGATAATCCCCAAGCCGATAACGAAGGGCGGCGTGATGATCGGCAGGATTGCCAGCAGGCGCAGCATTCCCTTGGCGCGAAAGCCGGTGCGCCGGTGCAGCAAGGCGAATCCCAGCCCCAGCAGCGTTGTGGTGAGGCCGGTAGCGGCGGCAAGAAACAGGCTGTTCCAGAACACGCCGCAATGGTTGCCGCTGGCAACACAGGTCAAGGACCATATGTCGGCAACGGTCAGCCGGTCGATCATCGCCGGAAATGAGAAGCCACCTTCGGGATCAATTGCGGCTTCCAACAGCACGCGGGCGACGGGAAAGAAAACGAACAGCGCGATTGTGGCGACCACAAGCAGGATCGAGCCGACCAGGAAGATGTCGCCGCGCATTGCGCCTTTGCGCGCGAGGCCGGCGGCGAGCAGGAGAAGGAATGCAGTCCCGGCGACTAGCGCGCCCAGGCCCATGCCTTCCTGTGGCGCCGCGGCGCCAAAGAGGGAGTCCAGAGCCGGGATGGCCCAGCCATTCAGGCCGATCAGGAAACCCTGCAGCAGCATGTAACCAAGCCCGAACACGCCGCCGATGGACAGCAGAAGCGCGGCGATCCGATGTTCCAGATCCCGGCGGAGCAGGACCGCCAGCGGCAGAAGCAGCGCGGCAATGACCGGCCACAGGAAGTAGCGGTTATGGGCGATGGCCTGAATGATCGCGGGTGCATTCGCGGCGTCTGAATATGCCGCCAACCAGCTGAGTGACCAGACGCTGCTCTCGAGACGATACCAAGGCAGCAGGAAAACGCCGGCCGCTGCGGCAATGAGCAACGCCGCAACGACTCGGTTCTGACGGGACAATGCGGCCATCTTGTCCGAAACGGAACCGGCGGCGAGATCAATCGCCGCCGGTGCCTTCGCTGCAGACTTTACTGGGCGCCGATTTCCGTGTCCCAGCGGCTCAGTAGCCGCTTGCGTTCATCCGACGATCCGAACTTGGCGAAGTCGTAGTTGATCAGCTTGATATCAGCGAGCTTCGGCGCGACATCAGGTGTCGGCGCGCTCTTGTTCGAGGGGACCTGATAGGAATTGGCCTGACCGGCCAGAGCCTGCGCATCGACCGTCAGCGCCCAATCGTACCATTTCTTCGCATTGTCCAGATTCGGCGCGCCCTTGATGATGCTCATGGAGCCGATTTCGAAACCGGTGCCTTCGCAGGGCGAAATCACCTGCATTGGAATGGCTGATGTCACCGCCGGAGTCACCAGGTCATGCTGGAAAGCGATGCCAATGAGTGTCTCGCCGCGCGACGCCGCTTGCGCCGGTGCGGCGCCGGACTTCGTGTACTGGTTGATGTTGCCGTTCAGCTCTTTCAGATAGGCGAATGCCGCATCCTCGCCGAGGATCTGCACCATCGTCGCAAGGAAGGTGTAGGCGGTGCCGGAGGAATTGGGATTGGCGACCTGGACCTCGCCCTTGTATTCCGGCTTCACCAGATCGGCCCAGCATTTCGGACCTTCCACGCCCTTGGCTTTCAACACGTCGGCGCTGTAGCCGAAGCCGAGCGCGCCCATATAGATGCCGACGGTCTTGCCGCTGCCCGTCTTATACTGCGATACCGCCCAATCGTTCAGTTCGGCCAGCATCGGCGATTCGTATGCCACCGTGAGATCATCTTCGGCGGCCTGCAGATGCGGATCGCCCGTGCCGCCCCACCAGATGTCGCCTTTCGGGTTGGCCGCTTCGGCCTTCACCTGGGCGTAGGTTTCGCCCGAACTCTTGCGCGTCATCGCGACGGTGATGCCTGTGGCCTTCTGGAATTCATTGACCATCAGCTGGCACCATTCCTCCTGAACGGAACAATAGACCGTCAGGTTGCCATCGGCCTTTGCGGCGCCGCCAAATGTCAGGGCCGCTGCGAGCGCGAAGCCTGCGACGGTCGAGCGGATTGCTTGTTTGAAGTGCATATCGTTCCTCCACCTGTAACTGTGGGCTGTAACCCAAGTTTCTATGACAGTTTTGTGACGGATCAGATTGACCGAACAGGCCGCTTCTGGGAAGTATCAAATCGTTGCTGCGATGCAATAACGTGTATCGAGGTGGGAATTTGTCGTCGGATCTCGGGTTACGCTTTCATTTCGCGCAGGGCTTGGTGCGTGAGGCCGGCCAGGCGGCGGCGGATCTCTTTCGCCGCCGCGACGAGTTGCAGATTGAGCGCAAGGGCAAGCAGGACTTCGTCAGCGAAGCGGACAAGGCCTGCGAGGCGTTCCTCGTGGCGGGTTTGCTCAAGGCATTTCCGCAGGACTCCGTATTGGGCGAGGAGGGGGGCAGCCAAAATGCTGGCGGGGATGCCGCCTGGATCATCGATCCGATCGACGGCACCAGCAATTTCATCGCCGGCATTCCCCTGTGGTGCGTTTCCCTGGGGCTGGTGATCGGCCGGCGGGCAGTGCTGGGGATCATCTACAATCCGATCACCGACGAGCTTTATGCCGCACGGGATGGCGAAGGGGCGCGGCTCAACGGCAAGCCGATCCGCGTCAGTGCCACGCAATCCCTGGACCAGGCGCGCATGGGCCTTGGCTTCAGCTATCGCCGTCCCGTGGCCGAGCATCTGCGGGCGGTTCAGGCCTGCCTGGAGGCGAGCTGCGAGTATACGCGCTTCGGTTCCGGCGCACTGGGAATGGCCTTTGCCGCCGATGGCCGGCTCGACGGCTATTACGAGGCGCACATCAATGTGTGGGATGTGGCGGCCGGGCTCGTGCTGGTGCAGGAAGCGGGTGGCCGGAACAGCGACTTCCTCGGCAAGTCAGATGCATTCGCCGCGGGAAATATGATCCTGGCGGCGACTCCGGCGCTCGAGCGGCCGCTGACCGCACTCTTGTTGTCGCGGTAAAGTGCGCGGGCCGCCGCGCCGGCCAGCTAGCAGTTGGACCACTCCGGCGTGTAGATGCAGCCGTTGGCGTCGCCGCCGACCCAATAGTCCGCGGCATTGTTGGTGTGGCTCCAACCGTTCGAGCCCTGCTCGCCGCTGCCGGAACCGGAGAAATAGGTGCCGGAATAGATGTTCCCGAGCGGCTGGGAATTTCCCATCACGCCCCAATAGCCGTCTTGAGTCAGCCAATAGTTGCCGGGCACCAGGCCATTGGACGCCATGTAGACTTGCCACTCATAGGGCACCGGCTGACCGTTGATGGTGTAGTAGACATCCGCCATCGACGGAACGCTGAGCGCGGCAATGCCGATGGTCGCCGCCGCACATAGCGTCAGGCGCTTCAAGCTAATCATGACCGCCCTCCATTTTTCCTTGTGGGTTGGGTACCTGATATTCGCGTGCCGCGGGCGTATCGCATCGGGCGCCCACCAAGACGCTAGCATTGGAAAGCCTAGGAATCCTACAGCCTGGCGTCTGTGACCCGCATCACGTTTCAGCGGTCTCCATGAAAAATCCCTAAGCGCCTTCCGGGATCCACCATTCGGTACCGCGTACTGTCGTAACGTATTCAGGCCAGCGGTAATTTATCGGCGCCTTGAAGTTGCGAGGCAGGAGCGGGCCAACCCATTTCTTGCCGTTTATGCCGCCACCGGTGCGCTCCCTGAATTCCTTTTGCGCCGCCTTCAACGCCTTCGGCATTGTGAAGAGATCGACCATCGTCGCGCCGATGGTGCGTGCGGCGCAGACGACCGTCGGATCGATGGTCGAGGGGAATCCGCCGAGCGCGTTCCAGACCCAGAGTGGATATTGGTATCCCGGCTTCGGCGATCGCAGCGTCGCCCGCCCGACCATCAGGCGCACTGTCGGACAATGCCATGTGTAGTCTGTATAGTCGTCAGACGTGTAGTTCTTCTGCCAGGACGGCAGCTCTTGGCGCAGCGTCGCTTCGGCTTGCTCCGGCGGCGACAATTCCGCCATCTCCTTCAGCAGGGGATCGGTCATCGGCTTCAGGCCGAGATTCTTCTGGATTTCGCGGCCGAACTTGCGCGCTTCCGGGCCCCAGGCGGGCGGGCCGACCAGCGCCAAGTTGCCATAGCAGAGATGCGCCATCGCATGATTGGGCAGTCCCGGCCGCGTCTTCGTCACCCAGCCCTTGCGCAGTTTGCAGTTCGTCATCGCCGCGACATGTTCGGCGTTGTTGTCGAGAATGGAGAAGATGCGTTCCTGCATCGCCAGAGTCGGCGCGCGGCTCGCATATTGGATCTGGGCGAAGTTCGGCGCCAGATTGTCGGCCGTCGCCTGGCCCGCCGCCAGGATCGCCTCGTTGATGGTCCAGGTGCCCGTATGGGGCAGCATCGCTTCCTTCGTGTACTTCGATGTCGTGTACATCAGGCACACGGCATCGATCGCACCGGGCGCGCGCGCCGAGGTGTGAGGATTTGCCGAGTCTGAGCGCGCGCCCATCGCCGACCATTGCTCGGGATGCGGGCATTCGAAAGTGTAGATCTTGCTCCAGTAGGAGCCGCAGTGGGTGTCGAGAACCGTCGTGTTGGAATAGGTGCGGAAATAGGCGGGATGGAAGCTGACCGCCGCATCCAGACTGTCGTAATAGCCGTGGGCCGCATGAACGGGCTTTGAACCGCAGACTTTTTCCGCGGGCTCGCCGAAGAACTTGATCGTGCCGGGGATGCCATGCTGTTCCATCGCCGCTTTCGCCGCGAGCACCCCGCCCAGCGCGGCGACTCCCAGGGCGGAATGGGGATCGGTATGGCCGGCGGCATGTCTGTGCACGCCATCGCGCGGCTTCTCGAAGGGGACCGGGTCCTGGCTGTTGCCGGGCACGGCATCGTACTCGGCATAGGAAGCGATGACAGGCCCGCGTCGGCGCCCTCGATCATTGCTCCAGCTGGCCAGGAATGCCGTCGGCATGGTGGCCGTGCCTTCCTCGACCTCGAAGCCTTGCTGGCGCAGGAGGTCCACGTAATAGGCGGCGGAGCGGTACTCCCGCCAGGCAGGCTCGTGGAAGTTCCAGATGTTCTTGTGGACCTGGGACAACCAGGACTCGTTGGCCTGGATCCATTGCAGCGCCGACTTCTTCGCCGGCGTCATGACCGCTTTGCGCTGCGCCATGGCGGCTCCCCCGTTTTGTTATCGTTGGCGCGATGATAGCAGTGACTGTCGCAACCTCGCCAGGGGCCGGGCGAAGGACTGGGACATCCCGGCAACATTTGACGCTTTACAAATCGCATCAATGATTTGTTAACCCAGGTTTCTACATTCTTGCGGACGCTCATTAGGGGAAAGGAGAGCCGATATGATGAATTGGACGGTCAGGACCGCAGCGTTCTGTGTTGCGGCCGTCCTTGTCGTGCCGTCATTTCCGGCACATGCGGAGGACACGTCGTTACAGGTAGCGCAGTCCCGTGTCGACGGAAGCCTGGTCCTGTATTCCGAGGACCAGTTTCAGGGCGGCGCCGTGCCATTCGAAGGCGAGCAGGCGAATCTGTCCGATTCCGGCTGGAACAATCAGGCCGAGAGCCTGAGCATCCGCGCGGGCGACATTTGGGAAATCTGCGCCGAAACGGATTTCAAGGACTGCAAGCGCGTCAGCAGCAACGTCCCCGACCTCGGCAAGATCGGCCTGAATAAGAAGATCTCGTCGATCCGGCCGATCCAGCAAATCGATCCCACGCTCATCAAGCCGCTCGAGGGCCGCACGGCCGGGTTCTTTCCGACGCCCCGGCGCAACGATGCGCCGATTCCCGCCTGCCCAACCGGCGGCACCGGCAAGAAATGCGTGCAGAAGGAAGCCAACGCCTTTTGTGCCGAGCACGGCTACAAGGACAGCGCCTACTTCATAAACAATGAGGGAGTCCTCGAAGAAGTCCTCTGCAAGCGCTAAGCGATCGACGACACGGCGGGCGCGTCGCTGCGCCTACCGCTAGTCATCGCGGCTCAAGGCGTGGATGGCAGTGCTTACCACTAACAGAGCGGCCATGAGCGCGAAAATGGCGCCGTACGAAGCGGCGATGACGGCGCCCGCATCCAAGCTGGATTGGGCAACTGCGCCGGTGGCCGCCTGGATGATACCGGTTCCGGCGAAGCTGACGAAATTCAGGCTGGCGAGACCGCGGCCGACCAGATGGTCGGGCAGATAGCGCTTGCCCTGCGCCATAAGCAGGACATAGGTCGCGCCGAAGAACGCAATCAGGGCAAATCCGGCGCCGGTCACCAGGAGCGAGTTTCCTGGCCATAACGCAAGCACGGCCAGCCCGGCGGCCGTTCCCCAGCTTCCGAACTGGAGAAGCTTCTTGCGGCGCTGCCAGCGCTTCTCCAGGCCGCCATAGAGCAGCGTTCCGGCGGCCATGGCGAGCGTGAAGACGAAGAGCCAGTTGCCGGCATCGGCGACGGACAGGCCGAAGACGTCCTGCAGATAAGGGCCGGCCCATAATCCGCGAACGGTAATCAGCGAGGCATAGCCCGCGAAGCTTAGGGGCAGAATCAGCCAAAGGGCGCGGAGGCGCAGCACCTCGCCGACGCCGCCGAACGCACTGCGCCATGAGCTTGCCGCGGCATGATCGGTGACATCGCCTTGCCGGCCGCGGGCATAAAGCAGGACGGCAAGCAGCGATGCCAGCGTGATGGCCGCGATAATCAGATAGGCGTATCGCCAACCGATCCACTCGGCCAATTGTCCGAATGGCCGCGCGCTCAGCAATACGCCGACGGTGGCGAAGGCAAGCACCAGCGACGACAGCGAGGCGAACCGCTCGCGGGCAAACCAATGGCTGACCGCGTGCAGCGAACCCATGAAGATCGGCGAGCAGCCAATGCCGATCAGCGCCTGTCCTGCGATGGCACTCGTCTGGGTCGTTGCGGTTGCGAAGACAACGGCGCCGACGACAGCAATGCCCATCAGGCCGCTGACCGTGCGGCGCGGGCCATAGCGGTCCAGCAGGACGCCGACGGGGATTTGCATGGCTGCGAAGGCGATAAACCAAGCCGATGCCAGGGCGCCGAGCTGCGCCTGGTCCAGATTCAGGTCAGCGGCCACCATCCGCGCGATTACTGCAATCGCGGTGCGGTAGAACATGCTGAGGAGATAGGCGAAGGCGAGGGCGGCGAGCCCGATCATCGGATTCATGGAGAATCGTGCAGTAGCGGCGGTTGGCAGCCGTCATAGCCGATTGCGCCCGCCGGCACCACCGGCAGGTTTCAACCGTCGGTCAGTGCGAAGTTCAGGCGGCCGAGCCGGAAGTGGTGCGCGCGCGCGTGGTCTCGAGTTCGCCCAAGAGGGCCTCGAGGCATTCCTTCAGGGCTTCGACGGAGAAGGGCTTCACCAGATATTTGTCGACGCCGGCTTCGACCGCGATGCTGATCTCGTCATCGAGCTCGCGGGTCGATGTCATGATGAAAGGCGTCCGGCCGAGGATGGGGTGGCCGCGCACCTTCTTGACGAACTCCACGCCATCCATGTCCGGCATCAGCCAGTCGGAGATGACGAGGTCGAAGCGCTGCTTGTTCATGGCGTCCAGCGCTTCGCGGCCCGTGCCCGCGTCGGTGATGCGATCGATGCCCAAGCGCTTCAGACAGACCTTCGTCAGGCCGCGCATGCTCGGCTGGTCGTCGACCACCAGTACGTTGAGGTTGTGCACAACAGGCATTGCTGGAAACCCAATGACAAAAATATCCGCTGATATTAGGCGAATGTTGGTTTACGAAATGATAATGCCAAGGAATGGAATCTGCTGCGATTTCATTAACGTTCAAGCAAGACTTTGGACCCGGTCCAGGATCGCAGCCGCCATCTGCTGGATGGGGTACTCGGTTTCGACGGCGCCGTCGTTGAAAGCCGCTTTTGGCATGCCGTAGACCACGCAGCTCTGCTCATCCTGGCCCAGAGTGCGGGCGCCAGCCTCGCGCATGGCCTTTGAGACCGGCGGCGCCGTCGCGGCCCATGCCGGTCAGGATCACGCCCACGGACTTGCCGCCGGCGACCGAGGCAACGGACTGGAACAACACGTCCACGGAGGGCTTATGGCCGCCCACGGGGGCATCGTCGCCGAGGCGGCAGTGATATTGCGCCCCGGACCGCGTCAGCCGCAGATGCTTGTCGCCGGGGGCGATGTAAACATGGCCGGACAGCACCCGCTGGCCGTCCTCGGCCTGCCGGACGCGGACCTGGGCGAGGCCATCGAGCCGCTCGGCGAAACGGGCTGTGAAGCCGGCCGGCATATGCTGGGTGATCAGCACGGCGGGCGAATCCGGCGGCAGCGCGCAGATGATCTGCCGCAGGGCATCCACGCCGCCGGTCGACGAGCCGATAGCGACGATGGAATCGGTGCCGCGCAGCGGACCCGTGCGCGCGGGGATCGGCGCCGGAGCGACCGTGCCATAGGGCTGCCCCAGGGGCTTGATACGGGCCTGCGACGCCGCCTTGACCTTGGCGACCAGTTCCTCGCGCTTGCCGTCGAGGCCGCGCTCCACGTCGAGCGCCGGCTTGGTAACGAAATCCACGGCGCCCAATTCCAGAGCCTGCAGCGTGATCTCCGCACCGCGCAGCGTCAGCGATGAGACCATGACCACCGGCATCGGCCGCAGGCGCATGATCTTTTCGAGGAAGGAAATGCCGTCCATGTTCGGCATCTCGACATCCAGCGTGACCACGTCGGGGTTGGTCGATTTGATGATGTTGCGGGCGCTGTAGGGATCCGAAGCAATGCCGACGACCTCAATTTCCGGATCCGACCGCAGCAGCCGGGAGATGAGCTGCCGCGCCAAGGCTGAATCATCGACGACAACGACCTTGATGCGTCGGCGCAGCGTGGTGACGCCGTGGTCGGAGGTGGCGGTTTGCGATCGCGGCGCCATCAGGACTGCTTCCGATAAATGCTGCGGCCGATCAGCTTCAGGCGGTGCTCGAAGGGAATCGGACTCTCGGAATGGCCGAGATACAGGATGCCGTCATCGGACAGGGCCTCGGTGAACCGCTTGATGAGTTGGTCCTGAGTCCGCTTGTCGAAATAGATGATCACGTTGCGGCAGAAGATGACGTCGAACTTACCCTTCATCGGCCAGGGTTCGATCAGGTTGAGCGGCTTGAAGGCCACCAGGCTGCGCACATGGCCGGCGACCCGGAATTTCTGGTTGGACTGATCGACGGCGCGGACATATTTGCCGCGGAAATCTTCGGGAATATCGGCGACCTGCTTGCTGGAATAGAGACCAGAACTCCGCCTGTGTCAGGACATTCGTGTCGATATCGGTGGCAAGGACCTTGGCGTCCCATCCTTCGAGGCCCGGGAAGGAATGGCGCAGCGTCATCGCGATCGAATAGGCCTCTTCGCCCGAGGAGCAGCCCGCAGACCACACACGCAAGCGCCGCTTGCCCGAGGCCTGACTCTGGCGCATCAGCGCGGGGATGAGCTCTTCGGTCATATGATCGAAGTGATGCTCCTCGCGGAAGAACTTTGTGTAGTTCGTGGTCAAGGCATTGACCAGCGAGCCCATCTCTTCTTCGTTGCTGCCGTCTTCCAGGCGCTTGCGATACTCGCCGAAACTTGTCATGCCGAGTTCCCGCACCCGGCGCGACAGCCGGGCATAGACCATCGCCCGCTTCTTCGTAGTTAGGGCAATGCCGGCACGGTCATGGACGACCTTGGCGATGAAGCGGAAGTCATCGTCCTCCATCGACACGTCTTGCAGGGATTTGGCGATAAGCAGCGACAGGCGGCCCGCGCCGGGCTTAGGCAGCGCCGTGCCATTCACGGCTGCAGGCTCGGCGCTCTCTTCGCCGCCAGGCCAGCGGTTCTCCGCTCGCTGCCGCACTACGCTTTCCGACATGACGCCCCGTTGATGAGCCAAGTCCACAAACGCTGCCGACCGACTTTGCCGTCGTACTTCGGAGGCGCCACTGCTGCCGGTCGCCATTACAACCCGAATGGCAGTCGACGGAGCTAGATTACCTTCTGAATAGTTAACGCCCAGTTTAGCGCCACCAGGCGTGAACGCCGGCTTTGTTGCCAAATCGTTTCGGCGGAGAGTGTCGTTTTCAGAGAAGTCGATTTAGGTTTTTTCCAAACCAAGATGTGGGCGCGGCGAACGCTCTGGAAGCTAGAACTCGTCCCAGTTCACCTGTTTCTTCGACATGCCGGCGGTCCGGCGGGACGCTGCGGCTGCCGGCCTCTGGGCCTCGGCGACCGGTAAGGCAGTGGGATCCGCTTGCGGTGGTTCACCGGTGTCGACCTCCGCGGAGAGCCGCCCAGGGAGCTGCGATTGCAATGTTCTGGCGCCCTGCGGCCGGGCGGCCTTCCGCAGAGCCGATGCACCGGCCCCGAAGAAGCTGATGACCCGGGCAACGCTATCGACCTGGGCGTCGACGGAAGTCAGCGACGATGTCGACTCCTCCACCAGCGCGGCGTTCTTCTGCGTGACCGACTCCATCTGCGTGACGGAATCGTCCACTTCCTGCACGCCGGCGGATTGCTCGCGGCTGGCCGAGGCGATTTCCGCGACGATGCCGGCGACCCGCTGTACGGAGCCGACGATCTCCGACAGGCTGCTGCCGGCCTTGTTGACCATCTCGACGCCGGCGCGGACCTGCTGCGAGCTTTCGCTGATCAGCCCCTTGATCTCCTTCGAAGCTTGGGAAGAACGCTGCGCCAGGGCGCGGACTTCGGCTGCGACCACCGCGAAGCCGCGGCCCGCTTCTCCGGCACGCGCCGCCTCGACGGCGGCGTTCAACGCCAGAAGATTGGTCTGGAAGGCGATTTCTTCGATCAAGCCGACGATCTCGGAGATGCGGCCGGAGGAGGCTTCGATCTGCCCCATGGCGGTGATCGCGTTGGTGGCGACATTGCCGCCGCCTTCGGCCGCGGCGCGCGCGGTCGCCGCGAGCTGATTGGCCTGCTGGGCATTCTCCGCGTTCTGCTTGATCGTGACCGATAGCTGACGGATCGCGGCCGCCATTTCTTCCAGGCTGGCGACCTGCTCTTCCGTGCGGGAGGACAGATCGGATGAGCCGCTCGCGAGCTGCGCGGTCGCGGACTTGATGGCGCTGATGCCGTCGACCGTCTGGCCGACGATGGCGGCCAGCTTGTCGGCGGTGGCGTTGGTGTCCTTCTGCAGTTGCAGCAGATCGGCCTCGTACTCGCCCGTGACACGGATCGACAGGTCGCCTTGGGCCAGCGCCGACATCATCCGCAGCACTTCGCCAAGCGCCACTTTGATGGTCTCGGCCCAGCGGTTCATGCCCTCGCCGAGCTTCAGCATCAGGCCGCTCTTGCCCGTGAGATCGATGCGGCGCGAGAGATCGCCGGCGGCGGCGGAATCGATCAGGGCCGCGAGCTCTTCCTGGAACTGCAGCTCGGTATTGCGGAGATCCGCTTCGGCCTTGGCGGCGGCGGCGCGGGCGTCCGCCTCGGCCTCCAGCCGGTCCTTGGCCAGCGTATTCTGCTTGAAAACCTCGACAGCCCTGGCCATGGCGCCCAGTTCGTCGCGGCGTTCCGTGCCCGGTATCAGGACGTCCAGGTCCCGCTGGGCCAGCCGCTGCATGATCGAGGAAAGCTGGTCGATCGGACGGGTCACCCGGCGAACCACGAAGTAGCCGCATCCCGCGGCGACGAGGACGCCGGAGATCATGAGGCCGACAATCCACACCAGCCACATCAAGGCGTCATTGTGCGCGGAAAGCGTGCGTTGCTCGCTGACCTGAGCTGCTGCAAGAAGCAGGTCGAAGAACGTCGCCACCTGAGGCCGCGTCTGATCCGACCATGCCTGCGCGTCCATCGGGTAGTCCGGCTTGGGGAGCGTGAACTGCGATTTGTTGGTCGCCAGGGCAATGTTGCTTGCGCGCTCAACCTTCGTCAGGAGCGTCCGGTACGCTTGAAAGTAACTTTCCTCGATCTTAGTCAGCGCTTCGCCGATTTTCGGGTCGATCTTACCGACGTTCATCTGTTTGAGGATCAGATTGAGCTGATTGATCTGCACTCTTTTGGCGTTGTTTTCCTTTTGGATCTGCTCCTGCATCGGCGTCTGCGTCGCAATCGATTGAGCGACATTGAGCCGCTCGCGCTCGGCGGTGTCCTGCAAACTCCAGGCGAAATCCCTGATCTGCGCGAGGTCCCGCAAGATGGCGTCGGTGCCGACGGATTCCCGCGAGATGCGGCGCCAGGCGTTCACTGCGGTGTCGATGAGCAGATTGCTGTTATCGAGATACTCTTTGAAGAATTTTCGATCGCGCTTCGCGAAGGGAAGGGCCAGTTCCTTGTCGACCTTTGCGCGAATGGCGAGGTATTTCTCGCGTTTCTCGACCACCGCGTGGAATTTTTCGTCGAATTCCGTCGGCGTCTGCACGGCGGCGAGCCGCGCCAGCGCGTCGGCCAGGCGCCCGTCCGCGTCGGCACGGAACGCGGCGATGGCGGCGATTGTTTCGGCCGTGGTGGCTATGTCGCTCTGCAGGGCATTGTTCGTCGCCAGCCGTTCCTTGACCAGTTCCTGGAGCCCGATGACGTAGATGTCGGTCGCTTCGTTCAGGACGGCGAATTGTGCGGCGGTCCGGTAAGTTACCCAGGCGCTGGCCGCCTGGAGGCCCAGGGCCGTGAGCAGAAGAATGGAGAGGAATCCGATCGCGGACAGCAGCAACAGCCGGATTGAGAAGCCGCCCGTCAAGCGGCCGAGCGAACGATCCAGGCCCTGGAGACCTGACGAATCGCCTTGCTGCGGAGCCGCTTCAACCATAACCGGGACTGCTTTCTGCGCCGTTGCCCGCAACTTCCCTTGAAACTGCGGGGTGCCTCGTCGAGGTGCCTAGTTCAATGCGACCGGCAGGGCGATGCGCTCGGCGGCGACCAGCGCCACCATCTGCTCGTTGATCGTGACGATGCCTTCCAGGCATTCATGCGCCGAGGCGCCGCTCACATCGGGAACGGCCTTCACTTCGCTCTCGTTCACGGCGACGATATCGGACACCGCATCCACCAGCAGGCCGACCAGGCGGCTGCCGATGGCGACAACGATGACGACGTGCGCCTTGTTGGCGTCGGTCTGGCCTTGGCCGAACCGCGCGCGGACGTCAAGGATCGGCACGATCGAGCCGCGGATGTTGATCACGCCCCGGACATAGTCGGGCGTGTTCGGCAGGTTCGTGGTCGGCGACCAGGCGCGGATTTCGCGCACCAGCCGGATGTCGACGCCGTAGCTTTCCGCGCCGACGCGGAAGCAGACGACCTGGCGCGACAGCGCCTTGTCCTGGGCGTCGCCCGTGTCGGTGAGGCGCATGGGATCGAAGGATGTTTGCGCTTGGGCCATAGTCAATGCTCCTTTGCTCTAGGCTGCATTCGATACGAAAGGGCTGTCGGGCGAGATTCTGCCGGTCAGCAGCATGCTGACGTCGACGATCAGCGCCACCCGGCCGTTGCCGAGAATGGTGGCGCCGCCGATGCCGTGGATCGCATCGTAATTGGATTCCAGAACTCTTGATGACGACTTGCTGCTGGCCGACGATCTCGTCCACCACCAGGCCGATCCGCATGCTGGCGTCGGTTTCCACCAGCATGACCAGCGCTTTGGAGATATCCGTGTTCGCCTGCTCAACAGCGAATTGCCGATGCAGATAGACCATCGGCACGTACTCGCCGCGCAGCGACAGCACATCGCCGCCGCCGACGAGCGTACGCACCTGGCCCGGCTGGGGCCGTAGCGTTTCCACCATGTTGGACAGCGGCACCACATAGGTCTCGTCGCCGACGCGCACAACCATCCCGTCGAGCA
The DNA here is from genome assembly GCA_963810485.1 of uncultured Alphaproteobacteria bacterium. Lineage (GTDB taxonomy): Bacteria > Pseudomonadota > Alphaproteobacteria > Dongiales > Dongiaceae > DATKFM01. The sequence goes on along the minus strand of CAWENQ010000004.1, from coordinate 32,858 downwards.
CCGCCAGTGTCAGCGGCAGGGAGAGATAGAAGATCGAACTCGATACCCGGCGTCGACCGGATGGTGATGCGCCCGCCGAGGCGCTGGATGTTCCGGCGCACGATGTCCATGCCGACGCCGCGTCCGCTGATGTTGGAAACGGCCGCTGCCGTGGTCAGGCCGGGCGCGAAAATCAGGTTGTCGATCTGCTCGTCGTTGAGCTGCTGGTCGCGCAGGACGATGTCCTTCTCGATCGCCCGCGCCAGGACCTTCTGGCGGTTGATGCCGCGGCCGTCGTCGGCGAGCTGGATCACGATCTTGCCGCCGATATGGCTGGCGGAAACGCGGATCACGCCCTCGGGCGGCTTGCCCATGGCCATGCGCTCTTCCGGCGTCTCGATGCCATGGTCGATCGCATTGCGGATCATGTGGGTGAGGGGATCGTGCAAGTGCTCGATCACAGTCTTGTCGATTTCGGTATCTTCACCGATCATTACCAGCCGGACGCGCTTGCCGGTCTCGGCAGCGACCTCGCGCACCAGGCGCGGCAGCCGGGCAAACACCAGCTTCACCGGCTGGGCGCGCATCGACATCACGCTCTCCTGGAGATTGCGCGCATGCTGCGACAGCTCCTGAACGCCGCGGATCAGTCCCGGGAACTTGTCGGTAGGCACCAGGCTCAGTTGCTCGTTGAGCATGGCCTGGCTGATGACAAGTTCGCCGACGAGATTGACCAGCGTATCCAGCTTGTGCAAATCGACGCGAATGGAACTGACGACCGGCGCCGTGCCGGAAGCGTCGTCGCCGTTGGCGGCAGCTTTCGGCGAGGCTTCTGCAGCCGGCTTGGAGGTTAGATCGCCGTTGCTGCCTTGGTCGGTGTCGCCGGCCGGCGCCTGCATCGCGCCATTGCCGACAGCCTGATCTAGGTTGGTGACGGACAGCTCTTCCTCATCGGCAACAAAGCTAAGCGTCTCTGCAATCGCTTCGGCCGTCGCTGCTGTTTCCAGCTCCAACGTCCAGGTGAGGTAGTTCTTCTTGGGATCGAACTCTTCCAACGCCGGCACGGCACTGGCGTCGGCCGTCGCCGTCAGGCTGCCGCTCTGGCGCAGCTCGGCAATCAAAAGCTGAGGCTCGACTCCCCGCTGAAAGAGGTCCGGCTTGGGATTGAAGACGATCCGGAAATGATGCTTGTCCGCCGGCGCAGGCGTCATGCTGACACTGGCGACGGTCGAAGCGGCCTGGGGCGCGTTGGCCTCCGGCCCGGCATCGGCGCGCAGCACCAGGGCGTCATGCACGGCGCTTTCATGCTTCTCGATCAGTTCGCCGCCGCTCTGCGCGGCGCGAACCAGGTCGGCGACGATATCGGCGGCCCGCAGCAGAAGGCTGATCGTGTCGGCCGTCAGCGTCGCACTGCCGTTGCGCAGCTTGTCGAGCAGGGTCTCGAGCGCATGAGCGAAATTGACCAGCCGGCGGTAACCGAAAGCGCTGGCGCCGCCCTTGATGGAGTGGATGGCGCGGAAGGCAGCGCGCAATGTTTCGGCATTGCCCCGGCCTTCGTCGAGCGCCATGAGGTGGCCCTCGAATTCGCTCAGGACCTCATCGCATTCCTGGAAGTAAGTCTGGCGAAGCTGTGCGATCTCATCCATGGCGATGGCTCACTGACGGATCTCCCAGCTCATCAGGGAAGAGAACAGCCCCAACCCGTCGAATGTGGCGACGAAGACATCGGAGGGCCGCTTGATGCAGAAGGACAGGTCGCGCTTCTGGAAACTCTTGGCAGCGGCGAGAAGCGTTTGCGCGCAGACGGTCGACAGGGTCGAAACCTGTTCAGCATCGATCACGATCGGCTTCTTCTGATCCGCGGCCGCCAGCAGCGATTTGTGCAGATTGGCGAGCGCCCCTGGATCCAGGCGCGCGGGAAGGGCAACGCGGCATTCCGCGCCCTTTGTCACAACCCATGACTTCTGATTTCCGGGACTTGGTCGATCGCATAAATCACCCACCGACAGCGCGGACGGACTCGTCCCCGCAGCCTTGAACTATCAACCTATATTAATCGGCGAATGATTGAGGAACTGTTAACCAAGGAGTCGCAGTTGTTGCGGTAAATCAAGCGTCTGGCGGGTATTTCGGCAGGGTTTCCATGCCTATTCCGCCGATGGCATCGCAATCCGTCGGATCGCGGCTATGTACCGGCGAGAAACGCCGTCAGGTCGGCGGCGAATTCGGCCGGCTTCTCCCATTGCAGGCCGTGACCGACGCCGGGATAAATCTTGAGCCGGGCCTGGGGCATGAGCCGTTGCAATTCCCGCTGCTCGTCCATGGTGAAGTATATGTCGCCATCGCCGTACAGGATCAGGGTTGGGCATTTGATCTCCGCCAGGCTGATGGCGTGATCCTCGCTCAACATGCCGGCCATGGCGCCCTGCCAGGACCGCGCCGGTGCCTTGAGCGTCTCCGCGACGATGGCCTCGAAGACCGCCTCGGGCACGGGCGTGCGGACTTGTTCACCTTGGGACATCCGGACAAAGGCCGGGTCGATCGGGTCGGTCAGCGCGTTGATCTCGTCCATGACGGTCCCGCCGACGATCGCGCTGTTGGCGGCCGTTGGCGCGGTTCCAACCAGCACCAGCTTGTTGGTTTTCATCGGATTGCGAACGGCGAAGTAATGGGCGATGAGCCCACCCATGGAATGGCCGACAACTGTCGCCTGGCGAATGCCGAGGGTGTCGAGGAAGGCCTCCAGGTCCTTCACATAGTCGGTCTGGGTAAATCCCGTTTGCGGCTTGTCGGCGTCGCCGAAGCCGCGCTGGCTGACGAAAATGAGCCTGTGGCTCTTCGGCAGATGGGGCAGGGCGGGATCCCAGATACGCCGCGAGTCCAGATAGCCATGGACGAAGACGACCACAGGCCCTTGCGGATTGCCGCTCTCGGCATAGTCCAGAGTTACGCCGGTGGAGATGGAAATGCGGGGCATGGCGTTGCGCCGATCCCTGTCACTGTCCCAACGTATAGGTATAGCCGTCGACCGGCAGCGCCTGGCCGGAGATCCGCGCGCCGGCGGACGAGCACAGGAACACGATCATGTTGGCGATATCCTTCGGGCTGATGAAGGTCTTCAGCGCGTTGTACTGCACCATGCTGCTGCGAACCTCATTGGGCGAACGGCCGCTGGCCTTGGCTTCGGCCGCGATCACCCGCTCGATGCGCGCCCCCTCCACCGGTCCCGGGCAGATGCAATTGACCCTGATGCCGAACGGCCCCAGCTCCAGCGCCAGGGATTTGGTCAAGCCGACAATCGCCCACTTGGCCGAGGCATAGGGCGTACGGCGGGCGAAGCCGAAGATTCCGGCGGATGACGACAGATTGACGATGCTGCCGGACTGAGCCTTCTTCATGAAGGGAATGGCCCGGCGGGTGCAGAGATAGGCGCCGTCCAGATTGACCGCCAATGTCCGCCGCCAATCCTCGGGCGTGCAGTCCTCGAGGTTCGCCGTCGGCCCGGCGATGCCGGCGTTGTTCACCAGCACGTCGAGGCCGCCGAGCGTTTCCATCGCTTCCTTGAACAGCCGGTCGACCTGATCCTCGGCGGCAACGTCGGCGACGGTCGTGCCGATCGCGGGATATTCCGCCTTGAATGCCGCAAGGCCGTCATTGTCGACATCGCAGATATGAAGCTTCGCGCCGGCGGCGAGAAAGGCCTCGGCCGTCGCGCGGCCGATTCCCGTGGCGGCCGCGGTGATGACCACGCGTTTGTTTTCGAGTCCCTTCATCCTGCATCCCCCTTTGACAGAACGAGGATGCTACCAGTGCGACCCGGCCGGTCCAGCCGATTCATGCGCGTCTATTTAGGCGCCCGGTGACCGAACAATGTCAGGGTGAGTATGGCGCCGAGCACGAGGGCAACACCGAGGGACTGGATCATCGTCAATCTCTCCTGCAGCACCGCATAGGCGACGGCGATGGTGATCAGCGGTTCAAGATTGAATATGCTGGCGACGCGGACCGGGCTGATCAGGCGCAAAGACAGCAGCCAGGTGGTGAAGGCGACCACATAGAGCGCGCAGACGCCCGCTGCCGCGGCAAAACCGCCGGCTGTCGTCGGCCAGGCCAGCCCGCCCACAAAATAGAAGACGATCGCGACCGCGATCATCATCCAGAGGTTGATGTAGACGTTCATGGTCATGGGGTCGTGGCGCTGCAGCACCGGGCCGGAAAAGGTGATGGTGAGCGCCATGGCGGTGCCGCCGGCCGCGGAACAGGCAATGCCGCGGATATCCAGCGTTTCCAGATTGGGGCCCAGCGCCAGGACCAGGCCGGCGAAGGCGACGCAGAGCGCCACTACCTTCAGTGGCGACAGGCTTTCCCGGCCGGTGATCGCCGCGAACAGGGCGACGAGCAGTGGAAACGTAAAGAAGATGATCGCCGACAACGTCACCGGGATGAAGGCGACGGACGCCAGGTAGCCGAGCGACATGACGGCCGTTGCCGCCGCAATCCAGAGCGAGCCGCGGAGACCATCGCGCGACAGCGTCAGCGGACGGCGCAGGAATTTGAGCAACAGGCCGATGGCGACCACGAACACGAGACAACGCACTAGAACCAAGGTCTGCGCCGTAGTCCCGGATTCATAGGAGATCTTCGACAAGGTGGTGATGGAGCCAAAGAAAGTGGGCGTCATGACGGCCGCCAGGGTGCCAATCCAAAACGCTCGGGCGTGGCTTGGCGCCGGCAGGGTTGCGGGGGCGGTCAGGGCTGTCTCCGGTGGCCTTTTTGTGGGCTTGATAGCCAGCTTTAGGGACCGGGGGCAGCCCTGTCCAGGGCTAGACAGCCCGACGGGCCCGATGCCATAGTCCCGCCGCCTCGGACCGGGAATCACCCAGGGCCGGTAAGGGCATAGGGCAGGCGCGGGGCGCCGCACCGACACCACGCTAAGGCCAGCATGAGCTTCGGAACCAAGCTATTCACCCGTTTCTTCGGCGAGCTCGTGGGCTCGGACCAGTTCGGCAATCGCTACTACCTGGATCGCCGCACCAAGGGCCAGCAGCGCGAGCGCCGCTGGGTCATTTATAATGGCGAGGTTGAGGCGTCGCGGGTTCCACCGGAATGGCATGGCTGGCTGCACCGCACCGTCGTCGAGCCGCCGACAGTGGTCGCGCCGCAGGTGAAGCCCTGGCAGAAGCCCCATCTCCCCAATCTCACCGGCAGCGCCCAGGCCTATCGGCCGCCCGGCCACACCCTAAAGGGCGGGCAACGGGCCAAGGGCACGGGCGACTACGAACCCTGGGTGCCGAATTGAGCGATCCCTTGCCTTCTCCGCGCCGCAATCCCCACCGATTTTCCGGACAATGAACCGCAACATCATCGAAACGATCATGGGCGCCGTCGTCCTGTTGGTGGCGGTGTTTTTCCTGGCCTTTGCCTATGGCAGCAGCAGCACGGGCGGGGTCGATGGCTATGAAGTCACGGCAAAGTTCGGCCGCGTCGACGGATTGGTGAGTGGCAGTGACGTGCGGCTCTCCGGCATCAAAGTCGGCAGCATTGTCGACCAGCGCCTCGATCTCGAGACCTTCCAGGCCATTCTGCGCCTCAGCATTCGCGACGACATCAAGTTGCCGGCGGACACGGCCGCACGAATCCTCAGCGACGGCTTGCTGGGCGGCAACTACCTGTCGCTGGAACCGGGCGGCGCCGATGAAATCATCGAGGCGGGCGGAGAGATTTCCGTCACGCAGGACCCCGTGAACATCGCCGATCTTCTCGGCCGCTTTGTCTTCGGCAGCGCCAGCGACAAGAGCGGACAGGGGACCGACGGCGCGGCGCAGCCTTGATTAGGGCGCGAACCCACCCCCATATAAAAGTGAACCGTTTCCAGTTCCATATTTCGACATCCAGATCCCGCGCGACGCCGTGAGCCAGCAACCGCCCAAGAGCGACTTTCCTGTTTGGCGCCAGCCTGACGGCCAGCCCGTTTCCTGCGTCGACAAGATCAAGGTGCTGAACGAGAACTTGGCGGAGCTGCAGCAGATCGCCCAGGACGCGCTGGAAGATGCGATTCTGATCGGCTGCGATGAAGCGCAGGTGCGCGAAGTCCTGCAGCGGCTGATGAACTCTCTAGAAAATCCCTATCGTAACAAGCCCGCCGCCAAGACATGAACCGGCGCGGCCTCTCCATTGCAATTGGGTTCGCCCTTTCGCTGTCAGCGCTGCCTGCTGCAGCCGATCCCGCCGATACGGTAATCCTGGAAACATTGGACAAGATTTCCGCCCGCGTATCGCGTGTCGAAGTGCCGATCGGAACGACGATCACTTTCGGCAGCCTGAAGATCACGCCGCGCCATTGCGACAAGCGCCCCCCGGAGGAAACGCCGGAAAGCTCTGTCTTCATCGAGATCATCGAGGAATTGCCCGACGAACAGCCGAAGTTGGAGTTCTCGGGCTGGATGTTCGCGTCAAGTCCGGCGCTGTCGGCGCTGGATCACCCGGTCTATGACGTCTGGGTCGTCGACTGCAAGAACGCCTCGACTTCCGCTCCCGAAACCACGCCCTGAAACTTTGCCGGCTTGCCGATGGCGCGGGTCAGTCGCTGCCGGTATTCGGCCCGGGGAATCTCGACGGTTCCGAATTGCTGCAGATGCGGCGTGACGAACTGCGTATCCAATAGCTGATAGCCGCCGAGCTTCAGCCGCACCGCCAGATGCACCAGCGCCACCTTGCTGGCGTCGGTGGCCCGGCTGAACATGCTTTCGCCGAAGAACGCGCCGCCGATTGAGATGCCATAGAGGCCGCCAACCATCTCCCCGTCTTTCCAGCATTCGACCGTGTGGGCAAAGCCCATTTCGAAAAGCTGGCGGTTGAGCTGGTGGATCTGGTGGTTGATCCAGGTGTCGGCGCGGCCGGGGCCCGGTGCCGCGCAGCCCTCGATGATTCCCTCGAAATCGCTGTCGCAGCGGATCTCGAACGGATTGCGGCGCAACGTCTTGCGCAGGCTGCGGGAGATATGAATGTGGTCCAGCGGCAGGATGCCGCGCATCTCCGGGTCGATCCAATAGACATGCGGATCGTGCCGTCCCTCGGCCATGGGAAAAACGCCGAGAGCATAGGCCCGGAGCAGCATATGAGGCGTCAGCGTGACCATGGCGATCGGCGGTTTCGTTGACCGGTTGCGCCGATGATACCGCAAGAACGCGTGGAACGGGAACCCTCTAGGATTCGACGATCACAAATTTTTCCAGCCAACGGATATCGTAGTCGCCGTTGATGAAGTCGCCGGCCGCGATAAGCCGGCGGTGCAAGGGAATGCTGGTGTCGATGCCGCCGATGACGAATTCCTCGAGCGCCCGCCGCAGCCGCATCAGGCACTCGTTTCGGCTGGTGCCATGGACAATCAGCTTGGCGATCAGGCTGTCATAGTGCGACGGCACGCGATAGCCGGTGTAGAGCGCGGAATCGACCCGCACCCCCAGGCCGCCCGGCGCATGATAGTCGGTGATCTTGCCCGGGGACGGACGGAATGTGACGGGGTCCTCGGCATTGATCCGGCATTCGATGGCGTGGCCGTTGAAAGTGATCTCGTCCTGCGTCATGCCCAGCGGCGCGCCGGCGGCGACGCGGATCTGCTCCCGCACCAGGTCGATGCCGGTGATCATCTCCGACACCGGATGCTCCACCTGCAGGCGGGTGTTCATCTCGATGAAGTAAAACTTCCCATCCTGGAACAGGAACTCGATGGTGCCGGCGCTGCGATAGCCCAGCTTCTTCATCGCCGTGATCGCGGTTTCGCCGATCTCCCGCCGCTGCGCGGCATTGAGCGCGGGCGAGGGCGCTTCCTCCAGCACCTTCTGATGGCGGCGTTGCATCGAGCAATCCCGCTCGCCCAGATGGATCACGTTCCCGTGGCTGTCGCCCAGGATCTGCATCTCGATATGCCGGGGATGGGACAGGTATTTTTCGAGATAGACGGCGTCATTGCCGAAATTCGCCTTGGCCTCGGCCCGCGCCAGGCTCAGCGCCTGCACCATTTCATCGCGCGAGTTGGCGACCTTCATGCCTTTGCCGCCGCCGCCCGCCGCCGCTTTGACCAGTATGGGATAGCCGATGCCGTCGGCGAGATCCATCGCCTCCGCATCGTTGCTGACGGCCCCGGGCGAACCCGGCACGACCGGCAGGCCCAGCTTGATCGCGGCGTCCTTCGCCTCCACTTTGTCGCCCATCATGGAGATATGCTCAGGCGTCGGGCCGATGAAGGTGAAACCGTGCTCCTCGACCATCGAAGCGAATTTGGCGTTCTCCGACAAAAAGCCGATGCCCGGATGGATCGCATCGGCGCCGGCGATGCTGGCCGCGGTCAGGATGGCCGGCATGTTGAGATAGCTCTCGCGGCTCGGTGGCGGGCCGATGCAGACGCTCTCGTCCGCCAGACGCACATGCATCGCGTCGGCGTCGGCGGTGGAATGCACGGCGACGGTGCGGATGCCCATCTCGCGGCAGGCGCGATGGATGCGCAGCGCGATCTCTCCGCGGTTGGCGATCAGGACTTTTTCGAACATGCCGGCGGGCCGCCTATGCGCTCGTCGTGCCGCGGCTCAGGCGACGACCATCAGGATGTCGCCATACTCGACCGGACGGCCGTCGTCGAAGAGGATCTCTTTGACTGTGCCGGCATGAGGAGCGGGTATCGGGTTCATCACCTTCATCGCCTCGATGATCAGCAACGTCTGCCCCTTCTGCACGCGGTCCCCGACCTTGACGAAGTGATCGGCGCCCGGGGACGCGGAGGCATAGGCCGTGCCTACCATCGGTGACATGACGGCGCCCGCCGGCGGTCCGTCGCTGACGGCGGGTGCGGTGGCAACCGGCGCCACCGCTGCTGCCGCCGGCGCGGCGGCTTGAATCACCGTGCTGCCCCGGGTCACGCGGATGCGTTGTTCGCCAGCTTCGAACTCGATCTCCGTCAGCCCGGTTTTTTCCAACAGGGCGGCAAGCTTGAGCACCAAGCTTTCATCGACATCGAATTTCGGCATCAGGCGTCCTTCGTCGTTTGCAAGATTTCGGCCATGGCCTCGAGCGCCAAGCGATAGCCGCTCGGGCCTAGGCCGCAGATCACCGCGCGGGCCGCCAGGCTGACATAGGAATGGTGACGGAACTCCTCGCGCCGATAGATGTTGGAGAGATGCACCTCGATGATAGGTAGTTCCGTGGTCTGCAGCGCATCGAGGACGGCGATCGAGGTATGGGTATAGGCGCCGGCATTGATGATGATCCCCGCATGGTCTTTGCGCGACTGCTGGATCCAAGTGACCATCTCGCCTTCGATATTCGATTGCCGGAAGTCCAGCGCCAAGCCGAGCGGCCGCGCATGGCGCCGGCACAGCTTCTCCACATCGCCCAGCGTCGCGCGGCCATAAACAGCGGGCTCGCGTACGCCGAGCATGTTGAGGTTCGGCCCGTTTATGACAAGAATTTTGGGCGCGCTAGGCACGGTCAGACAGGCTCCCCTGGCAGGTCTTCCGGGCGATTCGGCCGGTGAATCACAGACTTATAACATTGTCCCGGTTGTGCGCAATGGCACCCCGGCGGCCTCAGAGCCGCCCATCCTGCCAGTCCATGTACTTCATATAGAGCGGCACGAACCAGGGATTGCCGCCATACCAGAACGGCGCCCGCAGCGGCAACTCATCGAACGCGGTGGCCCCTTGCTTATCGCCCAGCAGCTTGAGCGCCACTTTCCGGCCCATCCAGGTCCCCATGGGCACGCCGGCGAAGCAATAGCCCATGGCGTAGTGCACGCCGTCCTGCCGACCGATATGGGGATACTGATCGAAGCTGGCGGCGCATCTCCCGCTCCAGGCATGGGACAGACGGACTGTCGCGAGATCGGGCACCAGCCGGCCCAGCGCCTTATGCAGCCGCGCTACTTTTGCCTTGAGATCGGCGACGGGACCGCCGGTAAATCCGCCGAACAGAATGCGCTCCTCGTCCGGCGACGGACGCATGAAGAAGATGTTGTTCGTGTATTCGATGAAGGGCCGGCCCTGCGGCGAGACGCGCTTGATGACATCCGATGGCAACGGCTCCGTCGCCACCATGAAGCCGTGGAACGGCACCACGCGCCGCTGGAACCAGGGCAGGGATTTGTCGGTATAGCCGTTCGTGGCCACGATGGCATCGCGCGCGCGCAGAGCGCCTCTGCTCGTCTTGACGACGATTCCGTCGCCGTCGCGCTGCAGGCCGGTGACCGGCGTGCGTCCATGGACCTCGACGCCTTGCGCAATGACGCGATCGAGCAGGCCTTGATGATACAGCCCGGGATGAAAAGTGCCGTGATCGGGAATCACCGCGCCGCCGATATAGCCCTGGGCGCCGGTCTCGCTCGTGAGTCGCTCGCGCGGGATCATCTCGAAGGGTTCGCCCAGATGCTTTTCCCGCAACTCGTATTCCCGCGCCATCGAGTCGTACTGCGCCTGATCCTGCGCCGCGATGAAGCGGCCGCGCTGGCGCAGCTTGCAATCGATCTGCTCGGTCTGCACGAGTTCGAGCACATAGTCGAAGGCGGCGCGCATGTCGCGGAAGACGGTGATCGCCCGCTCCAGGCCCTCATTCTCCCGGATACTCCCGAAGCTATGCTTCAGCGAGCGGCCGACATAGCCGGCATTGCGCGAGCTGGCGCCTTCGCCCGGATCCTGCGCGTCGAACACGGCGACGCTCCGTCCCGCACGGGCCAGCGTCAGCGCCGCCGACAGGCCGGTATGGCCGGACCCGACGATCGCCACGTCGACCTGCGGCGGCAGCGGGCGCTGCGGCGTTTGCGGCCGCGGCGCCGCATCCCACCAATAGGGCTGCTCCCGGAAGTCAGTTGTGAAGATCTCGGTCATGTCGGTCCGCCGTTCTTATTCTTCGTTGGCGGCGTTCTCATTGTGAGGCGCACCCGTTCCCGGCGCCCGCGGATCCATCTCTGCCGCTCCCTGTGTCGTCTGCGGCACCTTGATGAACTCTCCCTGTTCGGCCAGCGGTTTCGCCGTGCGGCGGGTCATGCGGTAGGCCGTGAAAGCGGCAATCAACAGAAGCGCCGCCATGATGAAGGCAAACAGGCCCCGCGGACCCATCGTCTCCATGACCTGCGACGACACGATCGGCCCCAGGCTGGCGCCGATGCCATACGCCAGCAGCAGCCCGCCGGCCGCGGGGACGAACTGGTCGCGTTCCACATAGTCGTTGGTTTGCGCGACACTGAGGCCGTAGAGCGGATGGGCGGCGGCATCCATTAGAAAGCCGAGGGCCGCGAGCGGCAGCAGCGCACTGACACCGCTGACCGCCATCACGCCGGCGATCCCCGCCGCGGCCAGGGTGAGAATGAGCATGAGCCGCCGGCGGTCCATGCGATCCGAGAAGGCGCCGACCGGAAACTGCGCCAGCAGGCCTCCGACCAGCGTCACCGTCATGAACAGCGACACGGCGCCTGGCTTCAGCCCCACCGCCTGCCCATAAACGGCACCCATGCCGTAGAAGGAGCTGTTTACCAGCCCGGCGGTCATGCAGCCCGCGACTCCCAGCGGCGAGATCGCGAACAGCCGCGGCAGGCTGAGCCGCGTGCGCCGCGCGATCTCCGGATTTCCGGTGCGGGTCAGCGCCACAGGCAACAGCGCTGCGACGAACAGGATAGCCGTGAGCGAGAAAAGCTCGAAGTCGAGGGGATCGCCGAGGTTCAGCAGCAGCGGACCACCTGCTACGGCTGCGCCACTGATCACCGCGTAAACAGCGAAACAGCGGCCGCGGATCTCGTTTGCGGCGCGGTGATTGAGCCAGCTCTCCATGGTCATGTAGAGCCCGGCCATGCAATAGCCGGCGGCGGCGCGCAGGGCGATCCACAGCACCAGGGAGTCCCATAGCGCCAGCAGCAGCACTGCTATGGCGGCAGTCGCGGCAAAGACAGCGAAGGCGCGGATATGTCCCGCCCGCGTGATGATCCGGTCGGCGCTCAGCGAGCCCAGCAGCAAGCCGAAGAAATACGCCGACATCACCAGACCTATCACGGTCGAGGAGATCCCGGCCGCGCCCAGCCGGATACCGATCAAGGCGAACAGCGCGCCGCTGGCCACGCTGAGCAGCCCGAAGCCCAACAGCACGGCGCCCAGCGCGCGCACGACAGCATTCAACGTGGCGTCGGCGCGGCCGTGAGTGGCGCTGCTCATGATTGCACGAGGTCGTTCAACCTGCTTCAGCCGCCCATGGACATGCCGCCGTTGACCCGGATGGTCTGGCCGGTGATGTAGGCGGCATCGTCGGAGGCAAGGAACGCCATGGCGGAGGCGATCTCTTCCGGTTTGCCATAGCGCCGCATGGGCACGATCTTCAGCGTCGCTTCCAATCCAGCGGGATCGATCTCGCCCAGCATCTCAGTCGCGATATAGCCTGGCGACACGGCATTCACGGTGATGCCGTGCCGCGCGACTTCGGCGGCGATCGGTTTCATCATGGCGACGATGCCGCCCTTCGACGCCGTGCAGACCGAATAGCAGTTGCCGCCGAAATCGGCGACCTCGGTGATGCAGGAGCCGGTGATGACGACGCGCCCATACTTCCGCTCGATCATCGGTGGCAGTGCGGCGCGCGTGACGTTGAAGAATCCATGGAGATTGTTCTCGATGGCACGCGACCAGTCCTCATCGGTGCTGTCGACGAACAGCTTGTCGATGACGATGCCCGCATTGCTGACGAGGATGTCCAGATGGCCGAAGGCCTTGACCGTCTCGGCGACCAGCCGTTCGGCATCCGCACGCTTGCTGACATCGGCCTGCACCACGATGGCCTCGCCGCCGGATTTGCGGATGCCGTCCGCCACCGCCTTCGCCTTGTCGACTGTGCTGACGCAGTTGACCACGACCTTGGCGCCTTCGCGCGCAAATCGCTCGGCCACCGCCTTGCCGATGCCCCGCGAACTGCCGGTAACGATGGCGGTTTTGCCCTTCAGATTCATGGCCCAGCCTCCCCGTTTTCTTGCCGCAAGGCTAAGGGGAAGGGGACCTTCGGGCAACCGCCAGACTGGTTGTCTGGGGCGCCGAACTGCACGCAGCGACTAGTTTCTTAGGATGCCTCGTCGCGCGCCTTGGCGATGTGGGCTTTCAGGTCATCGAGCTTGAGGGCGCCGGGAATGAGCGTATCGCCGATGACGAAGGCCGGCGTCCCATTGATCCCCAGGCTCTCCGCCAGATTGTAGTTCTGCTGCAGCTCTTGATCCACCTCGGGCGCCGCCATGTCGTCTTTCAGGCGGACGACGTCCAGGCCCAGTTGAGCGGCGGCATTTTCCACGTCTTTTGCACTGAGCTTGCCCTTGAACGTCATCAGCGCGGCGTGCATTTCCGCATACTTGCCCTGTTTGCCGGCGGCGAGAGCCGCGCGCGCCGCAAAGAGGGACTCGTCGCCCAGGATCGGGAATTCCTTGATGACGACCCGCACATTGCCGTCGGCCGCGATCATGTCGGCGATCGGCTGATGCATCGCCTTGCAATAGGGGCAGCGATAATCGAGGAACTCCACGACGGTGACGTCGCCGCTGGGATTGCCGAGAACCGGCGACGCAGGGGTGCTCACCAATTGCGGCTTTAGATCCTTGACTGCCTGCGCCCGGGCCTGCTTCTGCGCTTCTTCCTGCTGCTGCTGGTATTTCTGCAGCGACTCCGCGATGACTTCCGGATGGGCCAGGATGTAGTCGCGGATCGCCTGCTCAAGCGCCGGATCGGCTGATGGCGCGCTGCTGTCCTGCGCATAGCCGTTCGCCGCCGTCAGCAGTACGGTGGCGCAAAGGGCCGCCCAGCCAAGACTTAGCACGCGCCGCATGATTGGAACTCCTAGGGGTTGAATAGGCGGACATTCTCGCGGATCGCTTGTCCGGGAACAATCGGTCAATTTACAGGATCTGCCGGTATCACGCGGAAGTCATCCGCGGCGCAGGGTCTAGGAACTGCCGCCGACAGCGTTTGAGATGTCCTGGGCCCGAAGCCAGCCGGGTGAACCCGTGGGCAGGCCCTTCATGGCGCGTTCTGCCAGGGCTCTCGCGCGCGCCCGGTCGCCGGAGGTGATCGCCGATTCCGCCAGGGCCAGCGACGCCTCGGGATCTTGCTTGTTCAAGCCATAGGCGATTCCCAGGTTCTTCCAGGCTCCGGGGTTGGCCGGCTCGATTTCAACCACCCTCTTCAGGTTCTCGATCGCGGCCTTGATCATGGCCGGATCGTTGGTTTCTCTCTGAGTGCGGCCCAGCGACAGCAGGAGCATCGGCGAATCCGGCACCGCATCCACGGCGGCCTGATAGAACGGGACTGCGGCCTTCGTCTTGCCGTTCTTGAATAGAATGTCGCCCTTCAATTCATTGAAGTAGGGGTCGCCCGGATAGTCGGCCAGCAGGCTATCGATCTGAGCAAGCGCTTTCACCATTTGCCCGCCGCCGAAATACGCGACCGACCGCGCATATCGTGCCTCGAGACTGTTGTCGCTGTCGGGATATTCCTTAAGCACACGCGGCAACGGGTCGACATAGCCGATGAGCTTGGCGCGGACGCGCTGAAATTCCGATTCGTAATCGGCTCTGGGCGGCTCGTTGCTGAGCGGCGATTGCGCAACATGCGCGCGCACCGCCTCCATACGATCGTTGGAGAGAGGATGGCTTTGCAGATAGGGCGGCGGCTGCAGGACGATTTTTTGCTGATCCGCCAGAATTCCCAGGAACTCCAGCATGCCGCGGGATGATTGCCCGGTTTCGTCGAGATACTTCATGCCCGCCTGATCGGCGGCGGACTCCTGCGTCCGGCTGAACTTCATCAGCCCCGCCATCGGTGCGCTGGAACCGCAGAGCGAAACCGCGGCGCCACCCGTACTGCTGCCGCTGGCTGCAGCACCGCCAGCCGCCAGGACGCCCATTGTGCAGAACAGGATCTGCTCAATCGAGGCGATACGCTGCGCTTCCTTAAGCCTCGGCAGGTGCCCGCCGGCGATATGGCCGGTTTCATGGGCGATGACCCCAATCACCTGATCCGCGTGCTCGGCGGCACGCAGCAGCCCCGTATGCAGAAACAGGTTTTGTCCACCAGCCACGAAGGCGTTGATGCGGCTGTCCTGCAGCAAATAGATGTGCACGGCGGTGGGGTCGAGGCCCGCGGCGCTGAATATCGGCTCGGCAAACTGCGCCATCACCGCCTCCGTCTCCGCGTCGCGGATGAAGACCGGCCGCTGTTGCGCCAGCGCTGGCGTGGAAGCCATGACTCCGATCAGCGCGATTAAAAGGAGCCGCTTCATGGATGAAACCTGTTCCGTTTTCGACAATTCATAGCTGGTCGCATCGCATTCCGCTGTCAATGGTTTTGTCTGCCGCGGTTGCCTATGATGCCGCCGCAAAGGTGGCCGCGGTGTGGCAAGATTTGACCAGATTAGAGCCGAAATCCGCGCGATTTCACTGGCCGTCGGCCCACATGCCGATGGCGGCAGGCACGGCAAGGATTGAATGAAAGCAAAGACTTCACGGCGCAGCGATGTGCCGCCGTTCTATGCGATGGAAGTGCTGCGGGACGCCAACGAGCGGGCGGCCGCGGGGGAAGCTGTGCTGCATCTCGAAGTGGGACAGCCGAGCACGGCCGCGCCTTCGGCTGTCATTGCCGCGGCCAAGCGCGCACTGGACAGCCATCAGCTTGGATACACCGAGGCCCTGGGCATCGGCGACCTGCGTCGGCGCATCGCCAGCCACTACCAGGCGATGTACGGCATCGAGGTCGATCCCGGCCGCGTCGTCGTCACGACCGGTTCCTCCGGCGCCTTCATGTTGTCGTTCCTGGCTGCGTTCGATCATGGCGACCGCGTCGCGCTGGCCGCGCCCGGATATCCGGCCTATCGGAACATCCTGCAGGCGTTGGGTCTTGAGCCGGTGTCCGTACCGACAACGGCGGAGACGCGTTTTCAGCCTACCGTCGATCATCTGGCCGCGCTCGACCCTCCGGTCGAAGGGTTGATCGTCGCCAGCCCGTCAAACCCGGCCGGCACCATGCTGTCGCGCAAGGAACTCGGCGCCGTGTACGGCTATTGCCGGGATAATGGAATTCGACTGATCTCCGATGAGATCTATCACGGGATTACCTACGGAGAGGCGGCGACGACGGCTCTGGCTTTCGGCGATGAGGCCATCGTGGTCAACAGCTTTTCCAAGTACTTCTCCATGACCGGCTGGCGCCTCGGCTGGATGATCCTGCCGGAAGTCCTGCTGCGGCCAGTGGAGCGGTTGGCGCAAAACCTTTTCATCTCGCCGCCGACCCTGCCGCAACTCGCCGCACAGGCGGTGTTCGACTGCAAAGTGGAACTCGACAGCAATGTGCAGCGCTATGCGGAAAACCGCCGGGTGCTCCTGGAAAAACTGCCGCGGGCGGGCTTTGACAATCTCGCGCCCGCGGACGGCGCCTTCTACATCTATGCGGATGTGTCGCGGCTGACCAATGACAGCCAGGAGTTCTGCCGCCGCATGCTGGCGGAGACGGGAGTTCGCGGCCACGCCCGGGATCGATTTCGATCCCGAGCGCGGACATCGCTTCCTGCGTTTTTCCTTTGCTGGCTCTACAGCCGATATCGCGGCAGCGGCCGACCGGCTGATGGCCTGGCGGCGCTAAGCTACTCGATCAACCGCTTCCACCAGCCGCGCCGTGGCGGTTCGGACGATGAATGCGCCCCGGAAATCTCCGGCCTGTCTTCGTCAATATCTGCGTCTCGCGCCCGTGGCGCCGGGGTATCGATTGCCTTCGGCGGCAGTTCCTCGGTCCGGCGAAGTTCGGGCGGTGGTGAGAACTGCATTCGCGGTTCCGCCGGTTCGATGCGCTCGATCGATGGTTGCGGGACCGAGTTCGAACTCTCAGCATCGGAATGCCGTTCCGGGCCCGGATCGCCGGCCTCCGGCTCCTGGCCCGCGACATATTCATGCCGCGGCTCCTGGCCATTGGCGCCCTCGGGGGAGTTGCCAAAGCGCTCGCCACCCCGGCGCCGGCGCCGGCCGCCGCGGCGGCCACGCCGCCGACGGCGACGCTCGCCGTTCTCGCCGGGCGGACCGGCATCCCGTGGCGCGCCGCCATCAGATGAAGCTTGGTCGCCTTCACCCTGAGGCTCGAAATCGTCCGCCTCTTCGTTTGTGCCACTATCGCCGGCGCCTTCTTCAGGCGCGGCGGCATGCCGGTTTTCGTCGCGTGGCTGATGCCGCTGGCCGTCATCCCCATGGCCGCGCTGGCCGTCGCGGGGACCATCCCGCTGGCCGTCCCGGCCACGGCCGCGGCGGCGGCGCCGGCGTCCGCGGCGCCCGGCCTGTTCGTCGGCCGGTGCCCTTGCAGCCATCGGCTCGGGCGTGCCTTCCTCGGCAACAACAGGTTCGCTGCTTTCCTCGGCTACTTCGTCTTCTACTTCTTCGTCCTCAAGCGGCATTTCCGGCAGGGAAACCGTGACCTTGGCTTCCGGCACGGGAAGCGGCGTCTTGCTGCGTTCCATCCGATGCTCGGGCGGCACCAGAGTTTCGTCGGCAGCGATGGTGACGCGCATATGATGGCGAACCTCGATCTCCGCCAGCGCAGCCCGCTTGTTGTTGAGGATGTAGAGCGCGACGGCCGTCGGCACCGTCACGGTCACGCCCGTGCTGCGCTGCTTGAGCCCTTCGTCCTCGATCGCCCGCAGCATGTACAGCGAGGTGGATTCCGTGCTCCGCACATGGCCGGTGCCGCGGCAATGGCGGCAGGTCACCATGCTGGCCTCGAACAGGCTGGGCCGCAGGCGCTGGCGCGAAAGCTCCAGCAAGCCGAACGGGCTGATGCGCCCGACCTGGATGCGCGCCCGGTCGTTGCGCATCGCCTCCTTGAGCTTGCGCTCGACCGACGCGTTGTTGCGCGACTCCTCCATATCGATGAAGTCGATGACGATCAGCCCGGCAAGATCGCGCAAGCGCAGTTGCCGCGCCACTTCCTCCGCTGCTTCCAGATTGGTGCGCAGCGCCGTTTCCTCGATGTTGCGCTCCCTTGTCGAGCGGCCGGAGTTGACGTCGATCGCGACTAGGGCCTCCGTCGTGTTGATGACAATGTAGCCGCCCGACCGCAACTGCACGACCGGATTGTGGATAGCGTCGATCTGGCCTTCGACCTGGAACTTCTGGAACAGATGCTGCGCGGGATCCTCGAACAGCTGCACGCGCTTGGCATGAGAGGGCATGAGCATGCGCATGAAGTTCTTGGCGTTCTTATAGCTCTCGTCGCCCTCGACCAGGATCTCCTCGACATCGCGCGAATACATGTCGCGGATGGCGCGTTTCACCAGGTTGGCCTCTTCATAGATTAGGGCCGGTGCGCGGGACTGCAGCGTGAGTTCGCGGATTTCATCCCATAGTCGCAGTAGATATTCATAGTCGCGCTTGAGTTCGGTCTTGTTGCGCTCCTGACCCGCCGTGCGGACGATGACAGCCATCCCGTCGGGGATCTCCATCTCGCCGAGGATCGACTTCAGGCGCTTGCGGTCGGTGACGCTGTTGATCTTGCGGGAGATGCCGCCGCCGCGGGCGGTGTTCGGCATCAGCACGCAATAGCGGCCGGCCAGCGACAGATACGTGGTGAGAGCGGCGCCCTTGTTGCCGCGCTCTTCCTTCGTCACCTGCACCAGCAGGATCTGCCGGCGCTTGATGACTTCCTGGATCTTGTAACGCCGCACATGCCGTGTGCGCCGGGGCCGCATCTCTTCGGCCTCATCGCCGCCGACGGTCTCGACCACCACGGGCGCGCGGTGCGTTTCGCGCACGCCACCGGTATCGGACGAGATTTCCGCTGCGTCGCCATCGCCGTCGCCATCACCGCCGGCACCCGGCGATGGGGCATCGGCAGCGGCGTCTGCCGCAGGCTCGTCCTGGCCTTCGCCGGCGCCTTCGATAATCTCCGCTACTTCGTGATGTTCATCCTGTGAGTCCTCGATATCAGGACCCTCCAGGCGAGGCGACGAAATGCGCAAGGGCTGGCCCTGCAGATCGTCATCCTCGGAAGCCATATCCGGCTCCGCGGTGATCGCTTCGGCGTTGCCGTCGGCGGCGTCATCCGCCGCCTCGTCGCCACCCTCATCCTCGCCGTCGTCGGCGCTGGCTTCGATGTCGGGCGCTTCCGTCGCCGGCTCGTCAAGGTGCTCATGTACACCTTCATCCTGAGCGTCGTCGGAGGCCGGCATGATCTCGGCAGGCGGGGCTGAACCGCGACTACGATTGCGATCGCGGCCGCGGCTCGGGCGGGCGTCTTCGAACTCGTCGTTATCGGCATCCATGGCAGCCTGCTCGGCAAGCAGCGCCTCGCGGTCGGCGACCGGGATCTGATAGTAGTCCGGATGAATTTCGCTGAACGCCAGGAAGCCATGGCGGTTGCCGCCATAGTCGACAAAGGCCGCCTGCAGCGACGGCTCGACGCGCGTCACCTTGGCGAGATAGATGTTGCCCTTAAGCTGCCGCTTGCTGGCTGTTTCGTAATCAAACTCTTCGAGACGCTTGCCGTCGACCACCACAACCCGTGTCTCCTCCGGGTGGGTGGCTTCGATCAAAAGACGCTTTGTCATTATTGTGAAACTCCAAACCGCGTCCGGCGCGCGCAGCTATCCAGCCGCGCGGCGGCGCGATAATCTTGTCAATGTTACAGGCGACGATCATGCGCACCCGTCGGATAAAGGCGGCGCTTGCGGCGCACACCCGAAAACGTCACTCGCGGCACAGCCGGAACCTGCGTTCCTTCGCACCGCCACTCCCGCTAAGCCGGATGTCGCGCTCTGTTATCGAGCGTTTCGGTCCATCCCCGGGGGTTTGTGTTGGCCGGCACACGCCTTGGCGGGCCGACCTGAACGGCCGGGGAACGAACCGGAAATGAAATCCGGCGAACACAGGTGGCCCATCATAAACCGTTCGTTAGATACCTCTCAATAACCATTCCCGGCTAGAATGCCTGTGGTTAAGGCCAATAGTTAACAAAATTGGTAAATTTTCCGCTGTCGGAGGTATTTTTCTATAGACAGCAATAGGTTGGCGAAAGTATATCGTTCAGACATGCTAAAGTTGATCGCCAAGTTACTGGATTCACGCCTAGTTCTCGGGTTGGCCATCGCCATGATGGCGGCCGGGAGCGCGCAGGGATCGGAGGTTCGGGCCGTCCGGCTGGGCGTCCATGCCGATCACACGCGCCTGGTGCTGGACCTTTCGGCGCCGACTTAGTTCGCGGTGACCGACAAATCCGCCAATAGCCTGGTCATCATCACGCTTGCCGACGCCGCCGCGGCGCCAAAACTCCAGTCGGCGTTGGCCGGGCAGGGGCTGGTCCACGCCATCGACCTGCAGCCCCGCGGCAAAGCCCTGGAAATCCGGGTGGCACTGGCGCCGGGCGCCCGCATGCAGAAATACGATACGCTGGTTGCCGCGGGCTCGAGCCCGGCGCGCGTGTTCATGGACATCGTCCAGCAGGAAGGCGCCACGCCGGCCGCATCACAGCCTGCGGCCGCTGAAGCCGTCCCTCCGTCCGCTGAGGTTTCGGCCAAGGCTGGCACGGCGGCGGCGAAGCCTGAACCTGTCCAGCTCGCTTCGGCGGCCACCACCCTGCAAACGATGCGGGACCTGGTCGCGGCCGCGCTGAAGGCCGGCGAAGCGGAAGCCGCCGCTGCGGCAGCTAAGACCGACAGCGCAGCGGGCACGGATGAATCCGTAGGGTTCATACCGCCGAGCAAGCCCGATGCGCCCGGCACGGCAGCCGTCGCGGCAGAGGGCGATGGCGTGACACTGGCGGCATTGCCGGCTTTCGGCGCTATGATGATCCCGCCCACCAAGCCAAAGTCCGCCAGCGGCAGGTTTCTGATCGCCCTGGACGCCGGCCACGGCGGCAAGGATCCCGGCGCCACCGGCATCAACGGCACCGAGGAAAAGGAAATCACCCTCAAGATGGCCCTCGAACTGGAGGCTCTGCTTGAGGGTACGGGCAGGTACGACGTCCTGCTGGTGCGCGAGGACGACACCCTGATCCCGCTGCGCAAGCGGATCGATATCGCCCGCCAGTCCGGCGCCGATCTCTTCATCTCGCTGCACGCCGACCACAACGACAACAAGCATCAGCGCGGCGCCTCGGTCTATACCCTGTCGGAGACCGCGTCGGACGCCGAAGCGGCCGCCCTGGCGACCCGTGAAAACAAGGAAGACCTGATCACCGGCGTGGATCTCAGCCATCAGAGCCAGATGGTGACCAGCATCCTCATCGACCTGGCGCAGCGGGAGACGAAGAACCTGTCCGCCCGGTTTGCCAGCTATGTAACCAAGCAGCTCTCCACCACCACGCGGATGGTCTACAGCTCGCACCGTTTTGCCGGCTTCGCCGTGCTGAAGTCGCCGGATGTGCCTTCGATCCTGGTGGAATTGGGCTATCTCTCCAATGAATTGGACGAGAAGGAACTGGTCAGCAAGAGGTACCGCGGCCGGATGGCGAAGGCGATCCTGCGGGCGATCGATCAGTATGTTGACTGGCAAAAGGGCGTGAAGCCGTCCTAGTCCGGCCGTTTTCGGCCCGGGGGCCGCCCAGGCGGCAATTCCATTTGAGGCGCGCCTGCTGTATTAAAGCCATATTTCCACGTGATTCTGAAAGCCGCATCCCTGGGCCCCGATAATGCGTCTACTCGGTCGTATCGCCAGCGCGCTGTTCCTGCTCCTGCTCGTCGGGACGCTCGTCGTTTACCTGATCCTGATGCGGATCAGCTCCGACCTGCCTGACTATCAGCAGCTGGCCGATTACGAATATCCCGTGGTGACCCGGGTCCTGGCCGGCGATGGCCGGCTGCTGGCGGAGTATGCCATCGAGAAGCGTGTCTACGTCCCCATCCGGGCAATCCCGCGGCGCGTGATCGACGCTTTCCTGGCGGCCGAGGACAAGACCTTCTACGAGCATCCGGGCATCGATGTGCCGGGTATCGCCAATGCGATCATCATCAATGCGAGGAACCAGGTCGGCGGCGGCGACCGCCGCCCGGTCGGCGCTTCGACCATCACCCAGCAGGTGGCCAAGAACTTCCTGCTGACGAACGAGGTTTCCTACGAGCGAAAGATCAAGGAGGCGATCCTCGCCTACCGCATCGAGCAGGCCTACAGCAAGGACCGTATCCTCGAGCTGTACTTGAATCAGATCTATCTCGGCCAAGGTTCCTATGGCGTGGCCGCGGCGTCGCTCGACTATTTCAACAAGCGGCTGGATGAACTCACGATCGGCGAGGCGGCCTATATCGCCGGCCTGCCCAAAGCGCCCGAAAACTACAACATGTTCCGCAAGCCGAAGGAGGCCAAGTGGCGGCGCGACTGGGTGATCGGGCGCATGCTGGAAGACGGCCGCATCTCCCGGGACGAAGCTGTCGCCGCGAAGGAAGAAGGTCTGGTCTCGCGCAAACGCGGCGAGGCCGAGGTGGTGCGCGCCGACTATTTCGCCGAGGAGGTGCGCCGCGAACTGATCAAGAATCCGGAGATCGGCGAGAACGGCCTCTACAAAGGCGGCCTCTATGTCCGCTCGACACTGAACCCGAAGTTCCAGGAGATCGCCGACCGCGTCTTGCGCGCCGGCCTCGTCCGTTACGACTTGCGCCACGGCTATCGTGGCCCGGTGGCCAAGATCGAGCTGGGCGACGACTGGGCCATGAAGCTGGCCGCCGTTGCGCCGCCGGCCGATCTCTACGACTGGCGCCTCGCCGCGGTCCTGAGCGCCGACGACAAGGAAGCCAAGATCGGCTTTGCCGATAAGTCCGAAGGCGCAATGCCATTGGCCGAACTGAAATGGGCGCGATTTGCCGAAGGCGGCAAGGTCGTGGGCAAGGCCATCGCAAAGGCCTCCGATGCCGTGCAGCCGGGTGACGTGGTGATCGTCGTCCTTGCCCCGGCGAATGCCGAGGGTGAGGCTTATCCCGAAGGCACCTATGCGCTTCGCCAGATCCCGGAAGTCAGCGGCGCTCTCGTGGCCATGGATCCCCATACCGGCCGCGTCCATGCGCTGACCGGCGGCTGGAGCTATACCCAAAGCGAGTTCAACCGCGCCACCCAGGCGCTGCGGCAGCCCGGCTCAGCCTTCAAGCCGATCGTCTATCTGGCCGCACTCGACAGCGGGTTCACGCCGTCGACGGTGATCCTGGATGCGCCCGTCTCCTTGCCTCAGGGTCCGGGACTGCCGCTTTGGTCGCCCGAGAACTATGGCGGCGACTTCCTCGGCCCGACCACCATGCGCGTCGGTATCGAGAAATCCCGCAATCTGATGACCGTCCGCGTCGCGCAGGCCATCGGCATGGATCGCGTGGTTGAATACGCCACGAAACTCGGGGTGGTCGACCGTATGGATCCCGTGCTGTCCATGTCGCTGGGCGCCGGCGAGACCACGCCGCTGCGCATGGCCACCGCCTATTCGATGATCGTCAATGGCGGCAAGAAGATCACGGCCACCTTCATCGACCGCATCCAGGACCGCCGCGGCCACACGCTGTTCCGCCATGACGGCCGGACCTGCGGCGACTGCGTCAACCAAAGCTGGGCTGACCAGGCGGTGCCGGTGATCCCGGACACCCGGCCGCAGGTTATCGATTCCGGCACCGCCTATCAGATGGTCTCCATTCTGGAAGGCGTGGTGCAGCGGGGCACCGCGACGATCGTCAAGCAGGTCGGCAAGCCGCTGGCCGGCAAGACCGGCACGACCAACGACAGCAAGGACACCTGGTTCGTCGGCTTTTCGCCCGATCTTACCGTCGGCGTCTATATCGGCTTCGACAATCCGCGCAATCTCGGCGACAAGGAAACCGGCGGCGGGTTGGCGGCGCCGATCTTCCGCGATTTCATGACCGAGGCCCTGGCCGAACAGCCGGCCACGCCGTTCCGTGTGCCGGCAGGCATCCGGCTGGTGCGTGTCGATCTCAAAAGCGGTCAGCGTGCCAGCGGCGCCGGCACGATCTTCGAGGCCTTCAAGCCGGGGACGGAACCAAATGGCCAGGGCGTCGTCATCGGCGGCTCGGGCGACATGTTCGGCACCGGCGCCGCAGGCAGCACCACCGGCGGCACCGGTACCGGGACGGCCGCTCCCACGGGGACCGGTGGCTTGTACTGACGCCCCGTTGAATCTACTTAGACGTCTCGATTTTTCGCTCTCCGCTGCGGGGAATTCAGTTCATGCGTGCCGAAACCCAAACCCTCGTCGACCAGATCCGTTCGTCGCTCTCGCTGCTGCGGAGGCATCTTTGACTGGGATAGCTCCGTCAAGCGACTGGCGGAACTGAACGCCCGCGCCGAAGATCCTGATCTCTGGAACAAGCGGGCGGACGCGCAGAAGGTGATGCGCGAACGCACCCATCTCGAGAATGCGATGAAAGCCTATCAGGGCCTGGAACGCGAGCTCGATGACTCGCTGACGCTGATCGAGCTGGGCGAGGCCGAGGGCGATCAGGCTGTTATCGGCGAGGCCGAGGGCGCGCTCAAGAATCTGCGGGCCCGCGCCGCCAAGCGCGAACTCGAGAGCCTGTTGTCGGGCGAGGCCGATCACAGCGACTGCTATGTCGAAGTCAATGCCGGCGCCGGCGGCACCGAAGCGCAGGACTGGGCGGGCATCCTGGCGCGCATGTATACGCGCTGGGCCGAGCAGCATGACAACAAGGTCGAGCTGATCGAAGAGAGCGCGGGGGAAGCTGCCGGGATCAAATCCCAGACCATCCGCGTCACCGGCGAGAATGCCTATGGCTGGTTGAAGACGGAGAGCGGCGTGCATCGGCTGGTGCGCATTTCGCCCTTCGACAGCCAGGCGCGGCGCCATACCAGTTTCGCGTCGGTCTGGGTCTATCCGGTGGTGGATGAGAATATCGATATCGAGATCAAGGAATCCGATCTTAGCATCGACACCATGCGCGCCGGCGGCGCCGGGGGCCAGAACGTCAACAAGGTGGAAAGCGCCATCCGCATTACCCACGTGCCGACGGGCATCGTGGTGAAGTCGCAGCAGGACCGCTCGCAGCATCGCAACCGCGCCATCGCCATGGCCATGCTGAAAGCGCGGCTCTACGAGATGGAATTGCAGAAGCGCGAGGCTGCCTCGGCCGCCACCGAGGCGACCAAGAGCGACATCGGCTGGGGCCACCAGATCCGCTCCTATGTGATGCAGCCCTACCAGATGGTGAAGGACCTGCGCACCAACGTCGAGACCAGCAACATCCAGGGCGTGCTCGACGGCGACCTCGACGAGTTCCTGTCGGCCTCCCTGGCGTCGCGCGTCGGGAACAAGCGGACCTAGGCCTGAGGCAGCTTGCCGCGCCTCGTCCGGCCTTGCATTCGACATGGCCACGCCCATCTCCCCACAAAGCGCACTTGAAAACAGGGGCAGGTGACCATGCGTCCGGAACTGAAACGAGAACTGGAGCGGCAGATCCGGCGGGAACGCCTGCGCCAGGGCATGGCCGTGGCTGCGCCCCTGGGCGTCGCGGCAGCGGCACTCGGCGGCTTCTCGCTGCTCCGCGTCTATCATGGCGGCGTATGGATCGCGATGCCTCTGGCCCTTTTGGCTGTCATCGCCAAGCCGTTAATTCTGTTCGTTCACTCCCGCAAGCGGCGGCAACAGGGCCGGGACGACAAGACTGACTAGGCGCCGCTCCGATAGATCGGCCTGGGCAGCTCAAGCGCCGGCATACTCGCGTTTGATTGCGTCGAGGAGTTCCTTCATCTCCCCGAGTACCGCGACCCTCTTCATTCGGCACGCTGCGTCGGCATGTCGACCCGGGCATGCGGTAGCGTGACCGTCGCACGCAGTCCGCCCCCGGCTCGGTTGGACAATACGACATCACCACCATGGGCGCGGAAGACGCTGCGCGCCACGGCAAGGCCCAGTCCCGTGCCGCCGGTGTCGCGGCTGCGCGACGAGTCCAGGCGGTAGAACGGCCGGAAGACGCGGTCGAGTTCCTCTTCCGGTATGCCCGGCCCGGCATCATCGATCGTGACAATGATGCTGCGATCGTCGCCGCTGAGGGCGATCAGCGCCTGGTTGCCATAGCGTACGGCGTTGTCGATCAGATTGGTGAAGCCGCGCCGAAGCGCCACCGGCTGCCCATCGATTTTCGCGCTGAATGACGCTGTTTGCGCCGCTGACAACTTGGCCTGAGGGACATCCACGCAGATTGCCCGCAGCAAATCGGCCACATCGACGCTCTGCCGCGGTTCCGTGTCGGCGTCTTCGCGGGCGAAGCTCAATGTGGAGGCGATCATCGTCTCCATCTCCGCCAGGTCGGCCAGCATCTTCCGCTGCTGTTCGGATTCGCCGATCAGTTCAGCCCGCAGCCGCATCCGCGTGATCGGCGTTCGCAGGTCGTGCGAAATGGCGGCGATCATCCGCGTGCGATCTTCGACGAAGCGACGAATCCGATCCTGCATGTCGTTGAAGGTGCGGATCGCCTGGATAACATCCGATGATCCGGCCTCCGGCAGGGGTGGCGCATTGACGTTGCGCCCCAGGCGCTCCGCCGCCTGGGTCAGGGTGTTGAGCGGCGCTGTCAGCCGGCGAATGCCGATGATGGATAGGGCGAGCACGACAATCAGCGTGCCGATAATCAGCGCGGTCGTGGCTGTCGACCAGGCCGGCACCGTCTGCACGTCGGGCGCGGCAATATTGACCCAGGTCCGGTCCGCGAGCTGCAGTGAAATCACATAGACGCCCTCGCCTGGATTCTGATCCAGCACATCCCGGATGCGGCCGCGGACATCATTGACCCGTTCGCTGAACAGCGTGCCAAACGGATTCTCCGTGCCTGCGAAGGACCAGGGCGCCGGGAAATAATCCGCTTCGATTCCGAGCAGGCCCAGACCTTCATGCCGCTGATCGATCACTTCGGCGATCAATTGCGCCCGATCGTTTCGCGGCTTGTTGATGTTGACCGCATTCCCCGGCTCCCAGGAAACGATCAGCCCCGACTTGCTGACGCCGACGGCGATCGCCGGGCGCTCCTCGAGCCGCAGCAAATCGATGGCTCGGGTCACCGCGACGACGCGTTCGGCGATGCGCACATTCTCCAGCAAGAGCTGCGCCTCGCGCCGGCTGTCATAGTGGATGGCGACGGTGACTGCCTGCGACACGCCCAACCCGAGGACGATCAGCAGGATCAGCCAGCCGGCCATGCTGGTGGGCAGCAACCGCCTCATGATTTCTGCACGGCCGGCGTGAACTGATAGCCGCCGCCGCGCACGGTGGCGATGATCTGCGGCGCCTTCGGATCGGCCTCGATCTTGCGCCGCAGGCGCATGACCTGCACGTCGATGCTGCGGTCGAAGGGAATGGCGGCGCGGCCGCGGGCGAGATCCAGGAGCTGGTCCCGGTTCAGCACCCGCTGTGGATGGCGCAGGAAGGCGAGCAGCAGGTCGTACTCGCCGGTTGAAAGTTCGACCGGGCTGCCGTTCGGCGCGGTCAGCCGCCGCTGCGCCGTGTCCAGCGTCCAGCCGGCGAATTGCAGGCTTTCGTTCTTCTCTTCCTTCGCGGCGACGGCAGGCCCGGCGCGCCGCAAGACCGCCTTGATCCGCGCCAACAGTTCCCGCGGATTGAATGGCTTCGGCAGGTAGTCATCGGCGCCGACCTCCAGCCCGACAATGCGGTCTGTTTCCTCGCCCATCGCCGTCAGCATGATCAGCGGCAGCGTCGAATTGGCGCGCAAGTCGCGGCACAGGCTGAGCCCGTCCTCGCCGGGCATCATGATGTCGAGGATACCCAGATCGATGCGGGCATCCGCCAAGATGCGCCTCGCCTCGCGGGCATCCTTGGCGGTGCTGACGCGATAGCCATGCTTGGCTAGGAAGCGGGACAGCAGATCCCGTATCTCCCGGTCATCGTCGACTATCAGCAGGTGGGGCGAAGTTTCCATCGTCATCTGGCGTCCGCGTAACCGATAGCAGAACAGGCACCGGGGCCGTCGCGGAAATCCTGTAACGGACTGTAACAGGCGCCGCGCCTGAAGCCATCTGTAACAACAATGCCGTGGCGCGAAATTGCCTCGTTACAGCCAATGCTTAGATCAGATGGCGCGGACGGCCGACGAGACAACCCCCGCCCACCGATCCGCACCGGCTGCCTTTCGGCGCCGTGTAACAGGAGCTGAAACGAGGAGAGAGACCATGAACGCAACCAAACTTCTGGGCATCGCCATGGCGGCCGCCCTGCTTTCGACCGGCGCGATGGCGGCGACGATGACCCCCGCGCAGCAGTGCTCGGCGCTGCAGAAGCAGTTCGATCAGGAGATCGTCAAGCACGGCACGGCCGCCAAGGCCGGCGAAGCGAAGACGTTGCGCACCGAAGCCGGCAAACTTTGCGTCTCCGGCAAGGACGCCGATGGCGTCAAGAAGCTCGAACAGGCGCTCAACGACATCGGCGTGAAGCCGCAGTCGTAACCGGGCCGTTCGGGGAGGCCGGAGCGGTCATTCCCCCGACCCCCGCCCGCCGCTCCGGCCTTACCACCTGACCTCATGACCTGGAGATGAAAATGAACGCGACTTTGACCAACTCTCTGAACCGCAACACCGCCTCGCCGAACGGCGCGGCGCAACCGGCTCACCGGGCCGGCCGCATCCGGCCTGCCTTCGTTGCCGCTTTAGCGGGCGCCGGATTTCTGTTCAGCTTTTCCGCCGCCCATGCCGAACTGGCGCCCTCGACCTTTGCCGATCTCGCGCAGAAGGTGACGCCGTCTGTGGTGACGATCTCGTCCTCCCACAAAGTGGAGCGGCAGGCCGAAGGCCCTGACATGCCGTTCCAGTTTCCCCCGGGATCGCCGTTCGAGGATTTCTTCAAGCATTTCCGCGACCAGCAGCAGCAGGGCGGCACCCAGCATGTGCGGGCGCTCGGTTCCGGCTTCATCATCGATGCGACCGGCTATGTCGTGACCAACAACCACGTCATCGACCAGGCCACCGACATCGAAGTGACGCTGTCGACCGGCAAGGAGTATCCGGCAAAGCTGATCGGCACTGATGCGAAGACCGACCTGGCACTGCTGAAGATCAGCGCGCCGCAGCCGCTGCCGGTGGCCAATTTCGGCGACTCCGACAAGCTGCGCATCGGCGATTGGGTGATGTCCGTCGGCAATCCCTTCGGCCTCGGCGGCACAGTGACCACGGGCGTGCTGTCGGCGCGCGGACGTGACATTCACTCCGGCCCGTTCGATGACTTCCTGCAGATCGACGCCGCGATCAACCAGGGCAACTCCGGCGGCCCGACCTTCAACCTCGCCGGCGAGGTGGTGGGCATCAACACCGCCATCTACTCGCCGAACGGCGGCAGCGTCGGGATCGGCTTTGCCATCCCGGCCAACATGGCGAAACCGGTGATCGCGCAGTTGCGCGAGCATGGCTCGGTGTCCCGCGGCTGGCTCGGCGTCGGCATCCAGCCGGTCACGCCGGAAATCGCCTCCGCCGTCGGTCTTGCCGACCCCAGCGGCGCTCTTGTCATGAAGGTCGAGCCCGAGAGCCCGGCGGCGAAAGCCGGCCTGCGCAAGGGCGACGTGATCACCGGCTTCAATGGCCAGAAAGTCGACGCGCTGCACGATCTGACCCGCTTGGTCGCCGACACCCGCGCCGGCACCAAGGTTGATATGAAGATCTGGCGCGACAAGAAGAACGAGACGCTGTCGGTCGAGATCGCCAAGCTGAAGGCCGAGCGCATTGCCAGCGCCGGCGATCAGCCGACGGTTGAAAACGGCGCCGATGGCCGTGCGGTCAAGGAGCTGGGCGCCAGGCTTACGGCCCTGACTCCCGATATCCGCGAGCAGCTCGACATTCCCGACGGGATCACTGGTGTCATGATCACCGATGTCGACAGCGACGGGGCGGCGGCCGAGCAGGGTCTCCAGTCAGGCGACATCATCGTACAGGTGGGCCAGAAGCCGGTGGCGACGCCGGCCGACGTGGCGGCGATCGTCGATAAGGCGGTCGAAGCCAAGCAGGAGGCCGTGCTCCTGCTGGTCAACCACCGGGGCGACGAACTCTTCGTCGCGGTAAAGGTCAGCCAAACTTAACCCCTAAACCCCGAAGTGTGGCTGATCCGTCGCGGGGCCGTGTCAATCATCCAACTGAAACGGATGATCAGGCCGGTCCCGCGATGCTTTTCCACATACTCCTGCTATTTTTTCCGCTGAGTGAACCGCATCTCGTTGTGCGAGGACCTCGCGACTAAGCATTCAGATAATGCTTTTCCAGGAATCTTGACCGGAACTTTTGTGGCGGAGTCAGAATATCCGGCCGTCCTTGCGGCGTGAAATCCATGAGATTCCAAAACGGCCATACCGTGTCGACATGGTTCCCCGGCAGTTCAGTCGCCCAGGAATGAAAGATCTTCGCGCCCTGCTTTCTGAAGACATGCATCATCGGCAATTGCATATCGTCATTGTCTCCCTGGCATTTGTAGTCAGCCTGAAAACTTGAGTCATATCCGGAGAGCAGCCGGATCTGCGACCAGCCGCGCTGCTTGGCCCACGCATTGATTCGCCGAGCCGGCGCTTTGGCAATTGCGACAAATGCGGCGCCGCTCTGGTTCACCTGGTACCAGGTGCGATCAAACCCATCGACCAGCGACGTGCAGGAAGGGCAAGGCTTGTCCCAATTCGGGCCGAACATGAATGAATAGACGAGCAGAGTCTTCTTCCCCTCAAACAAGCTGGAGAATTTGACTTTCTTTCCGACTTTCCCATCGTTGGCCCAGCGGAACACATAGTCCTCCTTCAACCGCCCGCCGAGAGGCAGTTTGCCGCGCTTCCTCGCCACAGATTTCGTTTTCTCGACCAGCTTCCGCTCTTCCTTCAGCAGCGCGTTTCGCGCCTTTCGATACTGTCTGCTTTCGTTCGGATATTGCAGATCGCTCATGCTCATCTCCTATTGGAACGAACCTTCTCCAGTATCAATGCAAGCGCCGCCGCATCGATCCGCGTCAGCTTGAGTACCCCTGCGGGCATGGAACAACTTCGTGCATCCCGAGTTGTCAGGAATGAAAGGAGGCGACCGTTGCGGGACGGGTCGCTATTGGAATGAAGATCACGACACTAGTTACAATACTCGCCTTCTTGGCGATTCCCTTGCTGATTGCCGGCTATTTTTACCACCTATGGAGTGCGGACCAGCAGCGTTGGGCAGCCGCTCGCGAGGCGGCGGAATTGCGCTATGCGCAGGCGATCGAATCGGATTGCCGGTTGGGAAAAATCACTGACAGCACGAAATGCACCAAAGCGCTCAGCTACCTGACCGCACAGGTTTCGGTATCCAACTGAATCGCTTTGGGCCGGCCGCCAACAGCCGCAGGCGGCCGCGTTCTCCGCTCCCTTAGGGCAAATTCGGCGGATCGGTCCGCCGGACTTCGCTCGGCCGGAGCTGGCCCCGCAAAGCCTGGACTTCCCCGAGAAGGTCGGCGGTCAGCGCCGCCTGGCGGTCCATCCGGTCCTTTATCCCGAACACGGCAAAGGGCAGGAAAAACCACAGGATCGCGGTAATCAGCAAAAGGACCGCAGCAGCCAAGCTGACATAGTTCTGGATTTCAGGCGTGAATATGGATTCCATGATGCCTCGACATCGTTGGGGGGCCGCGAAATCTGAACACTTGAAGTGCTAAAGCGTTCCATCCTTCCCTTAACGCATTCGCCCCAACGATTGCGGCGCTACAGCGCCTTCACGGCCTTCAGCACGTCCTCCACATGGCCGGGCACCTTGACCTTGCGCCAGATGCCCTGGATTACGCCATTGCCGTCGATCAGGAAGGTGGCGCGTTCCATGCCCATGTACTTCCGGCCGTACATGCTCTTCTCCACCCAGGTGCCATAGGCCTCCGAGGTCTTGCCGTCGGCGTCGCTGCCCAGGGCGAAGGGCAGCTCATACTTCTTCTTGAACTTGTCATGACTGGCGACGCTGTCGCGGGACACGCCGATGACCGCCGCCTTCACCTTCTTGAAGTCCGGCAGGTTGTCGCGGAAGCCGCAGGCCTCCTTGGTGCAGCCGGAGGTGTCATCCTTCGGGTAGAAATAGAGCACCACATTCTTGCCCTTGAAATCCGCCAGCGAGACGGTGCCGTTGCCGTCGGTCGGCATTTTGAAGTTCGGGGCCTTGTCACCGACTTTCAGTTCCTTGCTTGCCATGATCGATCCTGTTCCTATTTGCCTGCCGTGGTCTGCCGGAGTGACGGCGGTCCCACGATTTCGATGAAGTGCCGGCGGGTGCGCGCCGCGACCTCGGAGATATTTCGCTCGAGATCGCCGAAGTCAACGGCGCCGCCGGCGGCGACCAGCGAGCGGCGCACGCTGTCAGGCCAGGTCTCGACGGGAGTCGTCGAGCCCACCGTCAATCTGAGATAACCCACCAGCTTGTGCCAGAGTCGCAATGTGGCCTGAAGTTCCGCGCCGCTCTCCCGCGGGATGACGCCAGCCGCCGTCGCGCGCTCCAGCGTCTCCAAAGTTCCGGGAACCGCGAGTCCGGGATGCGCCGCGCCATGGCGGAGTTGCAGGAATTGCGTGAGGAACTCGATGTCGATCAAGCCGCCGGGACAGTATTTCAGGTCCCACAGCCGGTCGCCCGGGAACTGCTGGGCGATGCGGGCGCGCATATCAGCCACATCCTCGGCGACCTTCCGGGGATCGCGCGGCTGGCACACGACGGCGCGGATGCTGCTCTCGGCCCGCTCCATGGCAGCGGCCGAACCCGCAACGGCGCGGGCCCGGGTCAGCGCCATATGCTCCCAGGTCCAGGCGCTCTCGGTCTGGTAGCGCAGGAAACCCCCTGACGTCGAGGCGATCGGCCCCTGGTTGCCCGACGGCCGCAGCCGCATATCGACTTCGTAGAGCAATCCCTCGCCGGTCTGGGC
>CAWENQ010000003.1:0-1004789 GCA_963810485.1 uncultured Alphaproteobacteria bacterium | reverse complement strand
TGAGGAGGTAGACGTGATGGCGAGCGAATCAACGGGCCGGCAGGCAGAGCGTCCGCGGTTGCGCCTGTTCCCGCTCATTGTGTCGTGGGTTGCCGCCGGCGTTGCGTTCATCGTGGCCGCGGGGATCCTGCCCGAGTGCTGGATCGACGACTTCTGGGGCGCGCTGCTCGTCGCGGCGGTCGTGGCGGCGCTGAACGCCGTCATCCCGCCCGTGCTCGCCGCGCTGCGACTTCCGGCCACGCTCGTCCTGGGCTTCCTGCTCGTGTTGTTCGCCGATGCCGGCATCCTCCTCCTCACCGACGCCCTGACCGACGGCGTGCTCCGGGTCGACAACTTCGGGTGGGCACTCCTCGCTGCGCTTGTGGTCGCCGCCGTGAGCGTCGTGCTCGCCGTTCTCCTGGGCACGGATGACATGTCGTCGGTCCGCATCGCGCAGCGGATCGCGCGCCGGCAGGGCATCATCGCCCGTACCCACGTCCCGGGGATCGTCTTCCTCGAGATCGACGGTCTCGCGCTACCGGTGCTGCGACGGGCGATGCGGGACGGCAACGCGCCGACGATGGCGCGCTGGCTGACCGACAACACGCATCGGCTGGCTGAGTGGGAGACCGATCTCTCCTCGCAGACGGGCGCAAGCCAGGCGGGGATCCTGCTCGGATCCAACGAGGACATCTCGGCCTTCCGCTGGGTCGAGAAGGAGACCGGCACGATGCTGACGTGCTCGGCGCCGCCCGACTGCGCGGAGATCGAGCGCCGGCGTGCGACCGGCATCGGCCTGCTCGTCGACGGCGGCTCCAGCCGCGGGAACCTGCTCTCCGGCGAGGCGGAGGACGTGATCCTCACCGTCAGCCGGATGGACGCCGAGAAGAAGTCCAATCCCGGCTACCGGGCATTCCTCGCCAACGGCGACAACGTGACGCGCACGCTCGTGCTTTTCATCTTCGAGATCGTGCTCGAGTGACGGCGTCGCTGCGGGCGATCCGGCGCGACGTGCGTCCGCGTGGTACCGCGGCGGCATCTACCCGCTGATGCGGGCCTCGTTGTGCGTCTTCGTGCGCGACCTGATCGTGTCGGGCGTGCTGACCGACATGATGCGCGGGCGACCCGCCGTGTACGCGACGTTCTCCAGCTACGACGAGGTCGCGCACCACTCGGGCCTCGAGCGCGCCGACACGCTCGAGGCGCTTCGCAAGCTCGACGACCACTTCGCGCACATCGAAGAAGCCTGCCGCTACGCGCCACGGCCGTACGAGATCGTCGTGCTCTCCGACCACGGCCAGACGCAGGGCGCGACCTTCAAGCAGCGCAACGGGTACGGCCTCGACGAGCTGGTCGAGCGCTCGCTCACGAAGGGCGACGTGTCAGGTATCGCCGGCGGCGACGAGCAGAGCTCGATGGTCGGCCACGCCTTCACCGAGGCGACCGGCAAGCAGGCCAAGCGAGCCAAGACGCCGACCTGGCCCTCGCCGTATGCCAGGTCCAGCACGATGTTGCCCCAGTGGTCGAGCCGGACAGCGGTCACCGGGCGGTCGAGGTCGTACTCGCTGAAGATCAGGTCGCCGGCGGCGATGGGGAGCGGGCTGGTCGCCTTGGCGTGCACCCTGAAGGTGCCGGTGGTCAGGCTGGCCGGGTCAATCGGGCCGAGCCGGGCGGTGTGGAGGGTGATCGAGATGACCTGCTCGCCACCGTCGAGCACCTCCGCGTTGAGTGTGAATCGCACGCCGTCGCTTGGGTGCCGCCCGGCATAGGCGGTGACGCCGGGCAAGAGCGCACCAGCGGCGGCCGCGCCGGTCGTCAAGAACGTGCGACGGGAGATAGTCCCTGCCATGTGGACTCCTTCGTCTCAAAGGCCGTCTCGAACTGCGAGCGGATGTATTGCAGATCAGAAGGCCCTGAGCGGCCAGCCAGCGGCGCAACGTCCGTTTCGGGACCCCGTGGCGTAGGCTGAAGTCGTGGGCAAGACCGATCATGGGCGCGGTGGTTTCCCCTGGACGGGTTCATGGCCGACGACAGCGACGGCGTCGGGCCGCTGTTCGAGTCGTTAGGCAACGGCGATCTCGCCTGGAGCTTCCCGGGCGCCGAGTACGAGACCCGCAGCACCCCGGCGTCGGCCGACTTCATGCTGGACCTGTACGGCGACATGGCTGCGAATGTCGTCGGACGGCGGGTGTTCGACATGACCAACGGCTGGGACGGCAAGCCGGCCGCAGGTGAGCACGTGTTCGTCGTCACTCATCAGCCGCCGACGGATTGGGAGTACGCCGACACCGCACCGTTCACGTTCGTCGACGGCGTCGAGAAGGCGATTGCGGCCGCCAAGGAGTTCGCGGGCGACCGGGTCGTCGACGTCGCCGCCGGTCAGATCGGCGGCCAGGCGCTCAGCCTCGGGCTGATCGATCAGGTGGTGGTCAACCTGGTCCCGGTGGTCTTCGGGTCCGGCCGTCCGTTCTTCGCCACCGGCCCCCTGGCCGAGCCGCTGCGGCTGGAGAACCCGACCACGATCGTGCGAGGCGACCGGGTCACCCACCTGGTCTACGACGTCGGCCGCTAAGGCCCCGCCGCTCCGGTGCAGGTCACCCCGCTGTGCGGCCGGCACACCGAGTCCGGCCCGGCGACTGCGTCAGCTGAGCCCACCATCCGCACGTGGTCGACCAGCCACGCCGGGGACAACCAGCGGCTGAAACGCACGCCGGCCTCGCGTCTCAGAGCGCTTGCCGAAGAACGCCGTGGCGATCTGCGTCATGCCGTCTGAGACCTCGCCGGTGTCAAGCCCCGTGCACGGCGGGCGAGTGAGGCCGGGCTCGCATCGCACCGGACAGCGCCGGCACGGCGGCGCACTCGGGCGTGCCGGTGGCGGGCGCCGGTTGACACGCGTACTCGGCGTTCGGCGTGGCCGCCACGAGCCGCTCGATGTTGACCGGCCGGGTGAAGAACCTACGCGCGCAGTAGTGCACCGCCTTGCCGGACAGGAACTGCGGCGGCGACGCGGCGATCAGGTTGAAGGTGTGCCGGTCAAGGATCGGCCGCGTGCTCGTGACCTCGTCCGGCACGAGCACGCCGCGAGAGCCAGGGTCGGTGTCGAACGCCGCTCCGGCGGACTGAAGCTGCGCGCAGTAGGTCGAGTCGAAGCTGCGGTGCGTCGCGAGCGGCAGCCGGACGATCAACTTGTCGGCGCTGGAGATCGTAGTGAACGCGGTCTCGCTGACGGCCGGGACCGAGTTGGCGTCCTTTGCGCCGGAGACCAGGACGGTCGGGACCGTCACGTCCACCAGGTCCACCCCCGCGGTCACGGTCGCGGCGCCGATCGCCATGCCCATGATCGCCTTCACCCGCGGGTCGCCGTTCGGGGAACTCCCACAGTTCGGCTGCCTCCGGCCGCGGCGAGCGCGGTCACCGTCCCGCGCGAGTGCCCGAGCACGCCGACGTGCGCGGCGTCGACGTGCTTGCCAAGCCAGACGGGCAGCGTGTCGACGATGGCGCTGATGTCGCTGACACGATCCTGCATGCTGCGAGCCAGGACGCTGTGCGAGCACGGGGAGCCGAGCCCGTCCTCGCACGCGAACGGCGGGGGCTGCCCGGTGACCGCGGAGATCTGCGGGTTGATGAAGTCGACCCGCACGTCGTCCTGCGTGTTGTTGACGTGATACGGGGCGGCGACCACGAACCCCTCGGCGGCGAGCGCTTCGAGCGTGTGCGCGTAATCGATCGGGTCGTTCGTGGCACCGTGCGAGAAGACGATCACCGGCAGCCGCTTGCCGTCGACCGCGTCGGTGTCGCGCGCGATCTGGGCGTTCACGCTCCAGCTGAGCGGAGCCCATCGGTCGTCCGGGGCGGGAGCAGCGTCTCGCCGTGCAGCCGGGACGCGTACACCGTGCCGTCCGCCCGCCGGTACGCGTGCTTGTCCGCCGGGTACCAGAGATGGACCCTGAGCTGCCGCAGCTCTCCCTGAGCTGAGCCGGGCACCTCGAGGATCTCGACCCTGTGCCCGACCGCGGTCGGTGTCCCATTCGTGGTGCCCGCGGCCGTGCGCGTTCGCCGGGACGGCAGCGGCCACGGTCAGGGCAGCGACCAACGCGACGAAACGGCAGGCGTTCACGGTCCAACCTCCTCGGGACGCTGACGGCCAGCTGCGCACTGGGACCGTAGACCGACCCTACGCTCGTGCGGTTCCGAAAGCGAATGCGTCGCTGACGGTAGCCTCGGCGGGGTGTTCGACCACGTAGGCATCGCCGTCTCGGACCTCGCCGCGTCCGAGCGCTTCTACCGCACCGTCCTGTCCGTGCTGGGCGCCGAGCCGAGCCATGCGGACGCCGAGCTCGTCGAGTGGGAAGACTGGGACATCGGGCCGACGGACCGCGAGCACCCCGTGACCCGCGGCCTGCACGTCGGCTTTCGAGCGCCGTCCCGAGCGGCCGTAGACGCCTTCTGGCAGGCGGGGATCGACGCGGGTTACCGCGACGACGGCGCTCCCGGCCCGCGCACGGTCTACGGCCCGGACTACTACGGCGGCTTTCTGCTCGACCCGGATGGCAACAGCGTGGAGGCGGTGCACACGGAGCGCGAGGACCCCGTGCCCGACGGCTACATCGACCACCTGTGGTTCCGCGTCCGCGATCCCGCCGCGTCCAAGCGCTTCTACACGACGATCGCCCCGCACGCCGGGCTGCGGATCGGTGTGGACGAGCCGGACCACGTCCAGCTGGTCGGCGAGGACATCAGCTTCTCGCTGATCGACGACGAGCGGCCGCTCACGGAGCACGTGCACCTTGCGTTCCCGGCGCAGGACGACGCGACCGTGCGGGCGTTCCACGCCGCCGCGCTCGCCGCAGGCTACGAGGACCACGGCGGTCCCGGCGAACGCACCGTCTACCACCCGGGCTACTACGGCGCGTTCGTCCTGGACCCCGACGGGCACAACGTCGAGGTCGTCAACCACAACCGCTGAGCCGAGCTAACCGGCCGGCCACGTCGACGATCGCGGCGAGCTCCTCCTCGGGTTGCGCCCGGCGGCAGCACGAGGTGCACGCTGGTCGGCGCCGGCCGCGAGCCACGCGCCGATGACGTCCTCGGCGGCGCCGTCGTAGGTCCCCGAGCAGCGTCGACGTCGCTGCGCGAGCGCCTCGGCCGCGGCCGGCAGCTCCGGCTCGCGGCTGCCCTGCGCGGCCTCGACCACGCGCGCCGCACGCCCGCCGCCATCCCGAAGCGCTCGCCGAGCATCCGCGGGTACAGCGGCCCCATGCGCGTCGACGTAGGTCGACCAGCCACCACGCCGCCAGCCGCTCGTGCGCTCCGCTCGTCGGCTGCCAGGCGCGACCGGCACGCCCGACGGAGATCCTGCGTCGGCCGCCGGCAGCGCCGCGCGCGCTTCGCCCTCCCGCAGCGAGCGGCCCGCCCCTCTGTGCAGCGCGCGATCGCGCCCACAGGAACGGCGCCCACCCGTCGGCCAGCTCGCCGGCGAGCCGGATCGACGCGGGCGACAGCGCGGCCAGGACGCGACCGGCACCGGCTCGTCGGGCACCACGCCCAGCCGCAGCGGCCGCGCGCCCGCCGCTGGAGATCCGGCAGCCGCTCGCCCGCCAGCAGCGCGCGGACAGCCGTCGACGGTGCGCGCGCAGCCGCATCCACCGGCCCCTCCCAGGCGATGCCGTGGAAGCCCTCGGTCAGCGGGCGGGCTGCCGGCGCCGATGCCCGAGCGACGAACCG
The DNA here is from genome assembly GCA_963810485.1 of uncultured Alphaproteobacteria bacterium. Classification (GTDB taxonomy): domain Bacteria; phylum Pseudomonadota; class Alphaproteobacteria; order Dongiales; family Dongiaceae; genus DATKFM01. Next base: position 999,086 of record CAWENQ010000003.1, on the reverse strand, counting down.
ACCGCCCGAGACGGCGCTGCAGGCCGGCCGCGCCCAGCGCGATCGTCGCCGCCGAGCGAGCCCCGCGACCAGGACAGGACGCTCGTCCCCACCCCGATCCGCTCGGTGCGCTCCGCGACCTCCGCGAGCAGGACGAGCGCGTCGTGCGTCCAGCCCTCCGCGACGCCGACGGCCTCGACCCCGGCGGCGTCCGCGCGCACGGCCAGGCGCAGGGCGACCACGTCGCCGCTACGCGTCTCGAACGGCGTGAACCCGATCCCGACCCGCATGCGGCACACTCTCGCCCCGCACCCGCCTCGCGGTCAACCGCTATTCCGGGTCAAGCGTCGAGGTCGCCGTCGAGCACGGGCCGCAGGAAGCTGCGCTCGTAGCGCACCACGCACCCTGACTGCTCACGGATGCGGTCGGCGGCGATGAAGTCCGGGTCGCGCCCGAAGTCCTGCCGGTACTCCTCGTAGGCGGCCAGGCTCGGGAACGTGAACAGCGCGTACGCGACGTCGCTCGCGCCCTCCGACGGGAGGAAGTAGCCGTGGTGCCGTCCGCCCGACCGCTCGACGAGCGCGATCCATCGCTTGGCGAAGCGCTCGAAGGCCTCCAGCTCGGACGGGTCGATCTCGTAACGCAGGTGACAGGTGACATCCACCAAGCCTGACGCGCGCGGCGACGTAGCGTGGGCGGACGCCTCGGCCAGGTCCGCCACGATTGAGGCGGCCAGGATCACACTCTCGCCCAGGAGACCACGATATGACGCTTCAGCGGATGGACAACGTTCTCATCGTTGTCGACGACCTCGAGGCTGCCAAAGCGTTCTTCGCCGAACTCGGTATGGACCTGGAGGGCGAGACGCACGGTCGAGGGGCCTTGGGCGGGCCAGCGCCGTCGGGCTCGACGGTGTCCGTGCCGACATCGCGATGATGCGGACTCCGGACGGCCACGGCCGGGTTGAGCTGATGAGGTCGTAGACGCGGTCCTCCATCTCCGGCTTCACCCAGGTGGTCATGGCGATGCCGCAGGTCCAGGTCATCGGGCCTTCCTTCGGGATCATGAACATCGAGGGGATGCCCTGTTTCTGCAGGTTGAGGATGGTGTCGTTCCAGGAAATCGGCGGCGATGAGTTCGCCGCTCGCCAGCGCCTGCTGCCAGCCGGTATTGTCATTGGTGTAGAAGCGCAGCAGCGGCCGCTGCTTCACCATCAGTTCCTTGCACTTGGCGACTTCGTCGTCTGTCATGTTGAACGGATCTTTGGCGCCCGAATAGATCGCTGCAGCCATCACGCCGTCGATCAGGCTGTCGATCATCGATAGCTTGCCGGTGTATTTCTCGTCCCACAGGATGCCCCAGCTGTGCATTTCCGCCGGTACGTATTCCGGCGCCAGGTCGGTGCGGAAGGTCGGCGCCGTGAGCCCCCACCACATGGGGATCCACATGCGTTTGCCGTCGATCACCGTGTCCGGCACGTTGTATAGCGTCGGGATGATCTCGCCCCAGTGCGCGAGCCTCGTCACGTCAATCGGCTTCAGGAAGCCGGAGTCATTCCACTTCACGACCTTGTACGAGCAGGGCATGACCATGTCCGGGTGAAAGCCGGCGCGTATCTTGGACTCGGCTTCCTCCTCGTCGCCCCAGATCGAGGAGTTCGGATTGGCGTTGTATTTCGCGGTGTATTCCTTCCACATGTCCGGCACGTCGTAGCCGGTCCAGGTGAAGATCGTCGGCTGGCCGTCATCGGCGTGCGCCAACCGTCCCTGCGGCATGAGGGCGACCGCTAACCCCGCCGCCGCCATCATGCGCATGATCTCGCGCCGGCTAACGCGGCCGTATTTGATCTGGTCGATGAACCTTTCAACGTCGCGTTTCGTTTCCATGAACTCGCTCTCCCTGAGTTATTTAGTTGGTATTTTGAAGCACTCTACAGCCGTCCTGCGACCAAGCCAAGCAAGCAGGGCCTGAGTGGCTATTTGCCGCTTTCTGGGCTGGCCGGCCGAGATCCTGCGCATCCCGTATGGTCAAAGAACTGAGACTGAGAAAACAATGTTGTTTAGTAACTTACACACCATTGCCGCTCAGCGCTGCGAGGGATTGCGCCCCGAGTTAGGTCGCATGTTTGAGTGCTCCAGAGCTGACGCTGAAAGTCCTATATTTGGCCCGAAAGGAATGTCAGCACCGTAGCCTGGTTCAGCCCTGCCGTCCTATGCGGTCGAGAAGATGGCAGCGTACAAGGTCAGCACGCGGGTCAACATCCCTAAGAACAGCGATGTCGATGATTTAGAACCGATTGGTCAGTCCTTTGTTTTTTGACTCGCTTAAAAGGCGATAGAGATATACATTTCCGCTAGTACTGCGTGAGTAGAGCTGTGATCCACAGCTTCGGATCATCTTAGTATCCCACTAAGCCATCTCGCTCCGAAGCCTGTCTAAGGCTCAACCGTGCACCGCAGGTATCGGTTATCGCTGTATGGATATTTGCTCGGCGCGCTCTATTCCTGCGCGGCTGTCGAAGCTACAGCGGCTGACTGGAACGCGAGGACGGGCCGAGATCTTCTCGTTTTCTGTGAAGTTGACTATGTGCGATGCTCTGAATTCGTCGCTTGGACAATCAGCGGCATCCAGGTCGGCATACTGGGAACGTTGGGTCTACAGTCTGGCGACACGTCGATGACCAACGTGATGAACAATCACGCCTATAGAACTCTTTATGGCTGTAGGCCATCAGGACTCACTTTAGATGAAGCGGCAGTAATCGTTATTGACGAACTACGGCGCGATGCTTCTAGCAGTATCCTGGACAAGCTTCCCGCGGCATCCATCTTGTTCGCACTACATGACGCTTTTCCGTGTCCGTAGCGACGATCACGATCGACGCGGCCATTGCATCCCACTGAGCCTCACCTCAAGGTAAGCACTCTGGTCAATTCGCCAAAGACCAATAATGCGAAGATTTTTGAGTCAGTGTTGGCGTAGATGTCTTGGCACATCTCCGACGGTTCGTGCCTTTTGCGAGTTGACCGCTATCGAAGGCTAAGCCGACGTATCGAGAGCCGGCTGCCTCGGCGCCTATTGACCGATGCTGTCGAAAAAGTCCGCGCCACACGGCCCGGACGCAACAATCCAATCAAAACGGGCACTGTCTTGAATCGATATTGCGCGTTCGGCTCTTCCCTTGAATCAATGTTGCTCGGAAAAGCCGCCAAAATCCTTTTTCGACAGCATCGACCCAAAGCGGACAAGCAGTGCTTCCGGCGATGCGACATTTTAGAAGCAGGGCGACGATCACGATCGCACTGGATCAAGGTCCGGACTATTTCAAGCGTACGATGGCCAGACTTGCTGAATCATTCAGAAAGCGTTTCAAAGGATACGTCGTGCCGAAACTCTCAAATCGTCGTGCGAGAGACGCGCCCGCATCCGCTCGAGGCGAAGTTGCTCAATTGAATCGTTAGGAAGAGGCGCAAACTGCTGCGATTTTAGAATCAGCGGACGAAGCCAGCGCACGATGGCAACTACCCCCTCGGCGAGGCGCAGCCACGGCAAATGCCAGCTATGCGCTCGAGATGTCGCGTGGGTACTCGCCGTTTGATGCATCATTGTAGTCCTCCATCCTCGGATCGTATCGGGGGCCTTAGAAGAAGCTGTCTAACCCACGGGCCGTGAACGGCGCGCTTGGCGGCTGTGAAAGTGGCATGTATTGTTGCGTGAACGCCTGCACTCGCCGCAAAAATGCTGTGAAAAGTGATGGTTGGCGCTGCGGCTGGCACATACGGGAAGGCGGGAGGCGTGGAACCTATGCCTCGTCTGCAGCTCAAGGTTCTCGGCAGATTTGACGCCCGCTGGGCGTCCGGTGTGGCTCTCGACATCGCGACTAAGAAGACCCGAGCGCTGCTGGCCTACCTCGCTCTGCCTGCCGGCCGAGTGCATGCCCGGAGCAAGCTGGTTAATCTGCTTTGGAGCAACCGCGGCGACGAGCAGGCGCGCAACAGCCTGCGGCAGGCGCTCACCGAGCTCGGCCGTGCGCTCGGCACCGGCCAACCCGGCCTGCTCGTCAAGGACCATGACACCATTGCCCTTGATGCAGGTGCCATCGAGGTCGATGCGCTGGTATTCGAGCGGTTAACGGCTGCCGGTAGTGCCGAAGATCTCCGCCGGGCGGACGAACTCTTCGTCGGCGATCTACTCGATGGCATCGATATCCCAGACTCTTAATTTTGAGGACTGGCTGCGGCTCGAGCGGCAACGCCTGCGCGACCTCGCGCTGACGGTGGTCAAGAAGCTGCTTGCACTCGAGACGGGTCAAACGGCTGTCGTGGCCGCAAAGCGACTGGTCGCCCTCGATCCACTGCAAGAGGAGGGCCATCAGGCGCTGATGCGTTTGCACGCAGAGGCCGGTGAAACTGGTGCGGCCCTGCGACAGTATGAAGCCTGCCGCGACATTCTGAAGCGCGAGCTGAATATTGCTCCGTCGCAAGAAACTGAGGAACTAAATCGCGCGATCCGAGCTCGCCTGGGAACACTCACAGCGCCGCAGCCCATCATCACGGACTCGTCGCTGACGCTCACCGCGACAGGTCAGTCGACCGAAATGGCGTCATCGTCGAATCCATCGGTTGCGGTCCTGCCATTCACGAATCTGAGCGGCGACCCCGAGCAGCAGTACTTCAGCGACGGTATCACAGAGGATATCATCGCCGGTCTGTCGCGTTTTCGAGAATTCATCGTCATAGCCCGACATTCTTCCTTTCGATTCCGCGATAGCGCCGCTGATGTCAAACATGTCGGACGAGAGCTGGGTGTGCGCTATATTGTAGAAGGTAGCGTCCGGCGGATGAGTGACATCATCTGTATCACCGCCCAACTGATCGACGCCAAAGATGATGTGAATCTTTGGGCCGAGCGTTATGACCGCAACACTTCAGAAATATTCGCAATCCAGCACGAGGTCGTTCAAGCCATCGTTGGAACCTTCGCGGGCCACCTCGAACACGCTGCCAGAGAACGGGCAAGGCGTCAGCCGACCGATAGCCTCGCAGCGTACGACTGCTTCTTGCGCGCTTACGATGACACGTGGCGCCTCTACTACGACACTGAAGCTTATCTTCGCGAGGGCCTGACAGCAGCCCGGAAAATGTGCTATCGAGCCATAGAAATCGATCCCAGTTATGCCCGCCCCCACGCCTGCTTAGGAGCTATATATCTCTGCGATTGGCTCTATCGCGGCACCAACGAAGACCTTGATAAGGCTGTCAGGTGCGCGCGGATGGCTGTCAGCATTGACGATGCCGACGACTGGTGTCACGCGACGCTTGGGGTAATACACCTCAAACGTGCCGAACACGATCGCGCGGAATATCACATGCAAAGAGCCATCGCCCTGAACCCCAATGACGCCGACACCTATTGTTCTATGGGGCTCTGCTTAATTTACGCGGGCTTGCCGTTGCCCGCCATCGAGCGGCTGGAGACGGCCATAAGGCGCAATCCCTTCTGTCCCGACTACTATCACGAGAAGTCTCGGGATGGCCTACTATCTGGCTCACGGCTTTGATGAGGCAGTAGCAGCGCTGCACCACATGCGCAAGCTTACGAGTTGGGCCCATGCCTATCTCGCCGCCTGTTACGCTCAGCTAGGTCGCCTGGATGAAGCAAAGGCTGAGACCGCGGAGTACATCCGGCAAGCCAGGAGTACATCTGGCGCACTTGTCCCTGGCCAATCCGACCCCCTGAAGACTTTATTGGCGCACTCGACGCCGATCTTCGAACACACAAGAAAGTGGTCGACTACCAGTTGTGGCTCGATGGCATGCGGAAGGCAGGGTTGCCGATATGAACGCACTCCACATCAGCGCGAATTGGTGTCTTGCTGTGGGTTGCGGACCGGCGAGTTGGTACAGAGGGCTGCTTCTGACCCGAAGCGGACCTACAAATTGTAACTTTGGGCTCAACTGGGAATACTTCTTTCTGCAGATCCGGGGTATCAGGCGCCCACGGACGCCAAGCGAAACGCCTAGATCTTAAGATCGGCGTCCGTCAGAGAGGCGAGGACGTCACTACTCAGCAAGCCATTGCCCGAGGTCGCTTTTGTATCGGCTCGTGAACACATTTGCGCTGTTCCGCCAGCAAGGTGTTTCGCTCGCGGTCAGTGCACGCCATTCACTGCCCAATTGCCGAATTCTGTTGCCGCCTTTATGTATGCGTCCGCGTCCTCCTGAAGAATGTAACGTTTTGCAACCAAGTCCTCAACGGCCAGGGATACGGCGGAGACATACGCGTCGTGTGTCGCATACAGCGAACGGATCTTTTCCTCCGAGAATGGGGCGAAAGTTCCGCTGATCGTAAAGAAGAAGTTGCTCTTCTCGTAGTCCCAAGCGAAGCCCGTGTAATGGCCGAGCGGCGCGCCGACTTTTGTTCCATCTTCGAGCACGGTCGCCATGTGTGGCAGCCGCACGCCGCCCGTGGCATTCCCGTCGGAATTGCGCGCCGCGCTCCAGACAGGTTCTCCGTCGAAATATCTGAGTGGCGCGTCGGCAAGGTCTATCGCAACGCTGGGGGGCGGCTCTCTTCCATTTAGCCAATCCTCCAAATTCGAGAGCGCAGCTCGGAAAACTGGCTCAAACCCCACGGGATTTGCTCCTGGCATGCCGTGGCTCCGGAAGTCAGCGGCGGATGCCGGAATGTGCGAGACGCCGGCAATCTCGATCACGCGATAGTCGGGGTGATCACCGCGCTCGCGCCCACCGCCCCACTCGATATCGGTTTCGGTCAAAAGGACAATTACTTTGCCACCGTCGGCGGTTACGCCGGGGCAGTCCTTCCACCCAGAAGTACTCGAGATCCCTGCACCACCCGGTTGTACCGCCGATGAGCGCACCGTCGAAGACGGGTGTCCCGCCTCGCGTGTTCAGGTGATTGAAGTACCACCCTCTGAGCACTGCACCCGTCTGCGAGTAGCCATAAGCTACGACCTTGCTGGAGGCGGGGGCACCGCCCGCGTCAGAGGGCAGATAATTCGCCGGATTTCTGGCCAGCGTAGCAGCATCCGCAATTATGGTGTAGGCGTCGGCCATTGTGGCAATCGTACCGTCGCCGAGTGCTTGGACCGCGTCTTTGTCCCAGATTACTCCGACATAGACATTGCCTGTTCCAAACAGAAACTCGTCACCCATATGCGATCGGGCAAGCGGCAATGGGCGCCCACCGGTGACAAACTGCTCTTTACCGATTGTGACGGTGTTGATGACATCAACGATCGCAAACCCGTTGTGGTCTGCTGCGACCTTTGGAAACGCCAGAACCAAAGGAACGCTGTAGGCGCCACCGGCGCGACTCCATCCATCGTTGCCTGGATTTCGCGGTAACCCTTGGCCTGATATGGACCGATGTCGGCTGCCGACTTCACATTGATCTTAATAACCTCTGCTAAAACTGGGCCACAATGCGCAAGTAGTGATGTTCCGATCACAAGTGCTATTAAGATTGAAAAAGGCCGGTTGATGCTTGGAATCATAGTTGCCTCCGTTTCAGGAAAACGAGATGCGCAGCCACAGCCATCGCTCGAAGCAATGGGCGCTAAACGCATGTGATGGTTCAAACGAACTCGATGCACTGGGCTACGAAGGACTGCCCAATGTTCCTGCGGTAGGGTGATCTATTGCACTCTACTGGTCCCGCCGCCGCATCAGCGGGTCGGAAGGCAGTCTGGTATCAGCCCCAGCGGCTGACAGCTTGAGCTGTCAGTTTGCTTTCTAAAGATGCTATTTGAGCATGGTACGCTCGTTTCCGTCGATGCGTCAATCACTAGATGCCCGCAACCTCGGCGCTTTTGCTATGCCGTGGTGCACATTTCCAGCGAAAGAGCGCCATAAGTTGGAGTGGAACATTAGTCCGCTTCTGATGCTGTGGACGGCTCCCCACCCGGCATCGAAGTGCCATGATGTGGTTGCTGTCAGTGACCACAACATCAGGGGAGCCATCCAATGGGTGACGTTATCACAATCGGCGTGGACCTCGCCAAGTCGGTCTTCCAGGTCCATGGCGTTGACGCGGAAGGTGCGATCGTCGTTCGCCGCCAGCTGCGGCGGCTTCAGGTATTGCCCTTCTTCGAGAAGCTGTCGCCGTGTTTGGTGGGGATGGAGGCTTGCGCCACCTCGCACCATTGGGCACGGTCGATCGGGCAGCTCGGGCACCGCGTGCGCCTGATGCCACCGCGCTACGTGAAGGCCTATGTCAAGAACCAGAAGAATGATGCAGCGGACGCCGAGGCAATCTGCGAAGCCGTGAGCAGACCGACGATGCGCTTCGTTGAGATCAAGACGACAGAACAGCAGAGCGTGCTCATACTGCACCGAACCCGCCAGATGTTCGTTCGCCAGCGAACCACGCTGATTAACGCGATCCGGGCGCATCTCGCGGAGTTCGGGATCGTGGCCCAGATCGGTCGGAACGGCGTCGAGTCGCTGCTTCGGATTATTGGTGAGCACGAGGACAGTCGACTTCCGGAGGTCGCCCGATCCTGCCTTAAGGCGCTTGTCGCTCAGCTACACCTGGTCAAGCGGCAGGTACTCGAAGCCGACAGCCGGATCCTCGCCTGGCACCGCTCCAACGAGACCAGTCGGCAACTCGACAGCATCCCCGGTGTCGGCCCGCTCGTCGCGACGGCGTTGGTCGCCAGCGTACCCAACCCTCGGGCCTTCAAGTCCGGTCGCGATCTGGCTGCCTGGATCGGCCTTGTTCCCAAGCAGAACTCGAGCGGGGGCAAGGAACGGCTCGGCGGCATCTCCAAGCATGGCAACCGCTATCTGCGCATGTTGCTGACCGTCGGAGCTCTTGCCGTGATCCGCTACGCCGAGACGCACGGAACCGCCCACCGCCCGTGGCTCGCGAGCTTGCTGGCACGTCGGCCGGCCAAGGTCGCAGCAATCGCCTTGGCCAACAAGATCGCTCGCATGGCTTGGGTCATCATGGCGCGCGGCGAACGCTATCGGGAGCCGACGCTCCAGACCGCATGAGATTGCGCGCCACGACAACAACGCGCCAACCAGATGGGAAGGGCAACTGCGACGTAATGCGAACGCCGGTTGATCCGGGGACCAGGACAACCCACTTGTGCCAGCGCATCGCCTGAATGCGTGCTTTTGACCGGGACCTGATCCGCGGAGAGCATTATGGCCAGCGGCCATGTCGCGCCGCATCAACAGGCCGGACACATGGCTGCACCAACCAGCCTCGCATCACCGTCAAAGAAAACCCTTGCCAAGGGCGAGCCGTCCACACATGGCACTATTTGGACGGCCCTGTGCAATTAGGGGACGACCGGTATTGAGGTCCAAGCCGACATAGCTCGGGGTTGGCTTGCGCGGCGGCCCGTGACCCAGAGCTGCCATCTCCTAGGGCATCGGCAGCCTTGAAACTGGGCATTCAGCGGCGTTCAAAACGATCACAAATTTCCTGGGCCGTTCCGTATAATTAAATCGCCACATACTATCACGCATCGCTCGGCTACAATTGGGGGGTGCTATGGGGTTCAGACTGGCAATCGCAGTTGCGTGCCTTGTGCTCTGTGTGCCGGATCACGGCGCGCAGGCTGGCCCGTTGCATGACGCCGCTAAGGCGGGCGACGTCGCGCAGATCGAATTGCTCCTGTCGCAAGGGGCGGACATCAACCAAAGCACGGTGTTGGCGACACCGCTCTATTACGCCATCAGCGGCGAGCATGAAGAGGCGGCGAGGGTGCTGATCGAGCGCGGTGCAGATGTTAATGCGCCATCGAACTGGGGCGCTCCTTTGCACGCCGCCGCATCACATAACCTGACTTCGATTGTCATCCTGCTGCTGGACCATGGTGCTGATCCTAATGTGCGATGGAAGCAATTGACGCCGCTTCATATCGCCGCAGCGAATGGCCGCGTTGAAAGTGCGAGGATACTGCTTGATCGCGACACCGACATCAATGCGTTGTCCGCCCTAGACGAGCCGGCGTTGCACTTTGCGATGGTCAACGGTCACGCGGAGGTCGCTGCGCTGCTGCGAGAACGCGGCACGAAAGCACCGCCCGTCGAGAGCATTGAGACCTTGCTGGCACCTGCCGATCCAGCGCACGGTCTTGAGGTTGCGTTGCCGTGCCGGGGATGCCACTCGGTTGATCGCGAAGCCAAGACGATCGATGGGCCAACACTGTGGGGTGTAGTCGGCAGGCCGAAGGCAAGCGTTGCCGAATTCCGCTATTCCGACGCGCTTAGGGCCCGGGGTGGGACCTGGACCTATGCGGAGCTCAACGACTACATCGCGCATCCCGCGTGGACCGTTCCCGGCATTTCTATGAAGATGGGCGGCATTCATGATCCGAGGGACCGGGCCGATCTCATCGTGTTCCTGCGAAGCTTGAGCGACGATCCGGCGCCGCTGCCTTAGCGTGCCGGCGAGTGTGGCACGTCCAGAACCCCCGGTTCCGTTCCTGACACCTAGCGGACATCACCGGTCACGGCCTGGGTGTCAGCTTTCGAGGGTAAAGCAGATATCCCTCGTTAGGGGTCAGGGGAAACTGTCGAAGACTGTGTTTGATGTATATTTGGCCACCTATTAACCCCGTCCAGGCGCTCGTGTCCCCGTTGTCTGCGCGCCTTGCACGGAAAGTCATTCATAGTCTGCACCGAGATAACCACCACCGTCCGGCGCCCACGCTTCTCGATCGGCACTGGCTCCGCACGCGATGTGTCGCGCGAAGGAAGAACGTGAAGGCAGGACAAAAGGACGTCGCCGTCCGAACGCCAACCCATTGAAATGGCTTGTGTCCCTGCGTGCCGGTCGGTCGAGGCGCGTGTCACCGAGGCAGGGGTCAGCGAATTCAAGGGGCCGGATAGCACCATGGAACACCCGGCGAGATTCGAACTTAGGACCTTTGTCTTCGGATGCGCATAGTAATGGTCATGACGGTTTGACGCTTGCAGCCTGCAGCTGCGATGGGGCGGACCGCTGCCAGAGTAACGGTATCGTCGAAGGCCTGGCCGGCGCCGTGCAGCCGGGCTCAGAAGACATCCAAGGCGCTACTAGCAACCGCATCACCGGCCACAGATAGCTCTTCCAGCGCCGCCAACGCGAGGTTGAGAAGGACATCACTGCGGCCGGCGTCGGTCATTAGTCGAGGTGATGTTTGCGGTTGTAAGCCTTGATCGTTGCCTCCGCCTGGGCTTGCTCCTCAGATGTTTTGTAGAGGAGCGCATTCCAGCTCATGGGGCCGAAGCGCTGGCTCAGCATCGCGGCCTTTGCGGCGATCTCAGCCTCCGGGCGGCCTGTCATGCCTATCCGGTGCGCACGCCAAGCCGCGTCCGCCTCGGCCTCAGTGGTCGCCGCAGCCTCGGCAGGGGTCGCCAATCGCGCTGCCTGGCGCCCGCCGGTGAATATCGCGCTGTGCAAGCGACGTCTCTCTGACAACGCCACGTTCAACGACCGAGTTCGCCGCGGCCTTGGCCTTCCCGCGAGTTTGGGCCTCGCGCCCTCTGAGCCCTTCAATTCGCCCATCGGCCCGAACATAGTCTTCGACCAATGGAGCCAATGCCCGTGGATATGTGCCGGCTTCAATCAATTGCCGGCAGATGCGCCGGAATGTGGAGCGCTCGGCCCTGGACATGGTCGCTGGCGGCTTCATCGATCTTAACTCCGAAGAATTTTCCCCGGGAAATCGAAAAAATCCGGGAATGGAAGTGGCCGTGATGCACCCATTGGCGCCGGTTCGAAGCGCGGACCCCCATCCCCTTCATGCCTTGCTCGTCTCGCGTTGCATGTGAAACAACTCGGCGCGTCGGGACTCGAGCATCAGACGAAGGCGACAGGCCTGTGCTCCATCATCGGCAGCATTCAGTCGGTCCTCGAGCTCCTGGATCTCGGTGTTGATCTCGGCGATGCGCGTCGTGTTGCTCATGGAAAGCCCTCTGCTTTCCATCGTTCGAAGGCTTCATCCCATTCCTCCGGAGTTGGTCGATAATGTCCGTTGAGAGCTTCCGCCGAGGGAGGGGGGCGCGAAGCCTGCGTAGCGCCCGCCGCTTCTGCAAGGGACCTCTTCCTGCTTCGCAGTATTTCTTATCTTATGCTCTCTTAGAGAGGATGAATTCGGAGAGTTTTCAACGGTGTGTAAATTTGCGTTGTTACCAATCTTGGTAGCAACTTGATTTCCAACAGTTCGTGCCACGCTACCTAAATTTGCGGCGAGATCGGTAGCGGCATTGTTACCTTCGTGCGGCCCGGGTTCGGTAGTAGCCTTGTTCCCCTCTGCGGCGTATATCACTCGGTAAACGTGGCGCCGCCGATCCTTCTCACTCCGCGTTGCAGTGATGTATCCACGATCCATCAACTCGCCGATTGCTCGTGACAATGCCTTCACGTGCATACTGGTCTCGCGGGCAAGCGTCGCGATGTTGGCGTAACAGCCGCGACCATTTCGATTGAGGCGATCATGTCGGGCGATAACCTGAAGAGCTCGGTGATGGCTCGCGGACAAACCCGGATGCGCTCATCGCGCGGATCGGCACCGGAGAGAATTGCTCGCGCCTCATTGCAATTCCCGATGAAGCGATTTACTTTCCGAATTATCGACCTTCGCCGCTTCGATACCTGCAACGGAAGCCGCCGCCCCACCCCAGGGCGGCGCTTCTATTTCGGGGGCATGGCTAGGCAACCTTTTGCGGGTCGGCGCCGGCGGCAGCAATTTCAGCAGTGCGCCGCTCCATCATCGCCCGCCAGTCTGCGGCGGCCTCACGCGTGATCAGGATCTTGGCGCCGCGATCCCGGCCGGGTTTGATGCCGATTCGCATTTCGCGCGGACGCAGGTCGGGCGGCAGATGGTCGTAGGTGCTTTCGCTGAAGCCGTGGCGGCGGCAGAATTCGCGTTTGGTAAACGCGTCAAGGTCGTCTTGGCTGATCATGGGCAATTCACCTTTCGTTGCGGTGAATTGCAATCTACCCGTGATTTGTCTGTGGTGGCGCGAAGAAGAAAGTGGAGGGGCTTACTTCTTCGCCGGCCGATAGTACTTCGCCAGTCGCTTGATCTTGGCGGTGGGGCTAGCGCCTCCGGTAATGTTGGGTTCGCGTCGCAGTGCTTCGGCCGCTAAGGTTTCTTTCGACCTCTCACCTGTCTCGAGTTCGATCTGCTCCATAAGCGCGTGAGCGGGCCTATCGTCGTATTTGCAAGTCTTGATAAAGGGCGGGCGTGATTTATGATCATCCCGAGCTTCCGCATCTGTCCCGAGCCGCCATGCACGTTCGGCGGCCGCCAGAAGCGCGGGACGGCGGGCCTGGCTTTGCTCCGTCATGTACTCGTCGAAAATCCTGTAGGCATCGGCGCGACGCGGAACGTGGTGGCCCCAGCCGTAATCCACCGTCATTTTTCCAGCCCGGTGGAACACATACTTTTTGGTACGTCGCTTCGTCATCGCCGGGCCCTCAGCCTCGCCACCTTCGGCTTCTTTGACGATGCCCAGGGTCGGGAAGTTGGCGCGGATTGTCTCTGCCACGTAGGACGGCGCGAGATGCGAGTATCGCTTCGTCATGCGCATGTCGGCGTGGCCGAGCTGCTGCCCGATGACGTCCAGGGGGACGCCGCGGGAAGCCATGAACGAGGCGTGCGAGTGTCGGAGAACGTGGAAGCCTACCGGTGGGCTGATGCGCGCGGCCTGGCAAGCGGCGATCATCGGGCGCCGCTGATCTGTTGGCCGCCAGGGAGCGCCATCGCGTAGGAACACGACCGCCGACTTCGTCTTGCCGGCAGTCGCCTCGCCGAAAAACTGGCGACCTTCATCCGTCAGTACAACATGGCGGGCCTTGCCGCTCTTGCTGGCGCGAATCGGGAGAGTCCCAGCGCCTTCGTCGAAGTCTGCGCAGCGCAAAGCTATCAGCTCGCCGTAGCGGCATCCTGTGAGCAGCGCTGCTTGCACCAGCTGGCGAAAATCGCTGGAACTGGCGTTGACCAGGCGCCCGCATTCGTCGGCGCTCAGATAGCGAGTCGTCTCCTCGTCGACGGAGTGGAACGGCTTCACGCGCCGCCACTCGCGATCGCTTGGGATCTCGCCTTCCTTCCAAGCGAAGTTGAGGCCGGCCTTAAGCACCGTCAAAATCCTGTTTGCGGCCGCACGGCGCTTGCGGGTGGCGTCGGGGCCTTCCGGCGCCTCTGCGGTGCGCCGCTCTCCATTGGCCTTTGCGCGGGCCAGCCGGCCGCCTGCAGCGATGCTGCGAAGCCAAGTCCTGATCTGCACCGTCGTCAGCTTTCCGGCCTCTACGGCGCCAAGGGCGGGATTGATGCGGGCATTGATCGCCGAGTCGACGGTGCGAAGCCCGCGGCCGCCGCGCCCGACATAGTCAGCCCGATAGTCCGTCATGGCGGCCTTCACGGTGTAGGGCTTGCCGATCTCGACGGCTGCGGCCTCGAGGAAGATGGCGCGGGCCTTCTCGATGGCCTGGCCGAAGTCCAGGACGGCCACGCCATTGGCGTCGATGGTGTCATCGGCGATGCCGTCCAGCGTCCGCACCTCGTAGCGGCCGGCGCCGATATAGCGCCGCACGCACCAGCGGCCGCCGTCCTGGTTCCGGCGATAGCCTATGTGGACGTCGCCAGCATCGATTGCTCGCCAGTAGGGCTTGCCGCGGGCCTTGAGTTTCCGCCGGGCCTCGCGACTGCCGATCTGCTTGTCCTTCACCGTGCGCGCCATGTTTCATCCCTTGGCCAGTATTTGGCCAATATGCCGGTTTGCGGAGGTTTGCACAAGGCTTGCTAGGGAATGCAGGAAATATCGGCACTACCGGCATTTGTTTGCAATGGACTGCAACGGATTGCAGGGCCTCCATCACCCTTTCACGGTGAAGACACGGGTTCGAATCCCGTTGGGGACGCCAGCTTTCCCTCAATTTTCAGACGTTGCGGGCGCTGGTGCGGTGAGCGCTCTGAATTTGCCCGCGCTGCGTCGGCTTGGCCCTCAGTAAGCGCCGAACCACGCACATGCCGCTGCGCCCTTTCCGTATCGGTTGGCGGAACGATGTAAATCTCCCCCGGTTTCTACATTAGAAGGCATTGAACCTCTCAAATTTATTGGAGGATCATATGAGCACCCGCTTATTTGCACTGGCCGCGATCATCGCGGGCGTTGGGACGGCATCATTGCAAGCCGCGCAGGACATCAGCGGCACAATCCGGTCAATCGATTCCAGCAACCACCGTGTCACTCTCGACAACGGACAGGTCATTCAGCTCCATCCGAGTACAGACATGGGGACCCTGCGAGAGGGCGCGCTGATTGAAGATTCTTGTGGTTCCGGAATGTTGGATTGCACAACCGTGGCGCCAGAATCGCTCGACGAAACGCCAAGCCTGACACAGCCGCCGGCAGATCCCGAAATGCAATCGCTTCCAGGCGCACCTGGATCTAATGGACATGGCGGTGGTGCTGACAGCGGCGGCAATTCAAACTGAAGCGTGTCCGGCGACAATTGAGGGTCGAGCAGCGGAAGTTGGCGCTGACAGGACTTCCCTGTGACCGCATCGTCTGAGGGATGTCGCAGCTGCTCCGCTTACATCGGCTCCGCGTGGGTGACGATCACCGTGACGGTGTTCTCGCAGGATCGCAGGCAGGCGACGCCGGCGAGGGGGCCATCAGCGCCGGCGAAGATGTAGATGCGGATGAGGTTCGTATTGTTGTCGGTCAGGTCGAGGGCGTAGGTCTCGCGAACGCCATCCGGCAGGTCTGCGCCGGATTTCTGCGCGAAGAGCTGTTTTGCCCAGGCCAGGTCCGTGCCGGTCGCCTCGTGAACGGACGCGGCAATGAAGTATCCGCCCCCGGTGTCGTCGCCGCCGGCGCCGGCCTCGATGCCGGCGGCGCGCGAAGTCCTCTTTGATCTCCCAGGCATCGCCCGCGGCCGGCGCCAGCGTATGGCCTGTTGGCGTGCAGATGATCCGCGCCCAGTAGCCGACGGGCGCCGGCAGCTCCAGGACGGCGTCCGGCGGCGCGGCCTCGCAGCCCTCGGCGGGCTGGATGCTCTTTGAATCCTGGGCTGCCAGCGGCACCGCGCCCAAGAAGACCAGCGCAGCCACAAATCTCTGCAATGCGGGCATGAGCCTTCTCCCTTGTCGCCAGGGCTTGGGGCGGCGCCGCGGATGGTGCCGGCAGGAGTGGGCTCAGGGCAGGGGACCGGTGCGTCCGGTACCGACGGAGCCGCAGGCTACCCGACCAACAGGATCGCGCTGCACCACGTTATCATCAAGGTGAGCAATGCAAAGAACAAAGATACCGGGCTCATGGCTCTAAACTTATTGGTTGCTTGGGATGGCAGACAGGCTTGGAACAGAAACCCGGCGCAAGCCGGGTTGTTCCGCGCCGCAAGCAGCGGCCGTCATAAACCCTTCACAAAACAATCGCGCAAAACGTAGGGCCCGGCTGCTTCACTGGTCTCTCCAACCAGCGGAGCAACAATGGATCCGGTCTGTCCTCACTGCGGCGGCAAGGCATTCAAGGTGTTTTCCGGCGCCCATGGCGACATCCTGGGCACCTGCGTGAAATGCGGCGCGACGAGGTCGCTCAGGCCATCGGAGCTTGCGGGCGCCAGGCGCCCGGGCCAGGATAACGGCCGGGACTTCTGGGCCATGGCTCGCTGACGCTGCAGGCGCCGCATCGCGAGCCGGCGTCCTACATAGCGGGGAAAACCCATGGCACACAGGGCGGCACCGAAACCGGCGGTGCGTTGCGCACAGCATGAAATCAGCATCGTCGAGGCGACGCCGGAGTCACTCGCCGGCTATGGCCGCATCGAACGCGATTTTCCCTCCGCGAAGATCGAGATCGTGCGCTGGCCGGCGCAGGGCTGGCGTCCGGTCGATGACGACACCGGCGACCAGGGCGGCACAACCGAGGGCACCTTCGCTTTCACCTGGAAGGGCGAAATCCTCTATGGCCGCAACGATGCGGTCGGCGACAGTTATCTGATCGGCTGGAGCCGCGATCCCAGCGAGGCCTCGGAAACTACGCCGGTGCCCGACCGTTCGCGGGTGCTGGTGTGGCACGCCAACTACCATCCCGATGGCGGCCAGCTCTTCTTCCCGCGCCAGCGTATTCCCTACATCGTGCCGCTGGCGCTGCCCGGCGACGACATCGCGCCGGAAAAATTCACCGGCTTCTACTGCGACGGCAGCTTCGGCATCTATTTCCATCCCGGCGTCTGGCACACGCCGGCGCTGCCGCTGGCCGCGGGCGCGGAGTTCGACGACCGCCAGGGACGCGTCCACGCCCGCGTGAGCTGCAACTTCGTCGAGGAGTTCGGCGCCTACCTCGTCGTGCCGCTGCGGCCGCCGCAGTAGCGTCGACCCGCTGGGAACGCGCTATCCCAGGATGACGTCTTCGCCGATGGTCTCCGCGTCCTTTGTCTGGAGCGTGGCGATGGCCAGTTCGTAGCCGTTGGCGAGGTTCTCGACATTGTCGAAAAGGATGAAGCCTGACGCAGTACTAATGATGGTGTCGATCCCGCCGCCGTCAGCCGCCAGGATCAATCCTTGACCCGCTCGATCAGCGCCATCGCGGCGGCGGGAGCGCGCACCTTAGCGCCGCTGATCATGTAGACGAAAACCGGGCGCTTTGTCTTCGGCGCGGGCTTCTTGCCGAACTGCGGCAGATCCTCGGGCGCGCCGCCCGATTCCCAGAGACGCGCCCGCTTCGCCCACTGGTCGAGATCGGCGGCGGCGTAGCCGGTAGCATTCTTCTCCTCGGTCCGCTGCAGCCGGGCATAGACGAAATCCGCCGTCACATCGGCGATCGCCGGATACTCATCGGAGTCGGCATAGACGGCGGCGGCATTGTGCTCGCGCAGCAGCGCCACGAACTCCGGGACCAGGAAACTCTCATGGCGAACCTCGATGGCGTGCATCAAGGGCCGTCCGCCCGCCTTGCGGGGCAGCAGCCTTAGGAATGCGGCGAAATCCTCGGCGTCGAACTTCTTGTACGGCGCGAATTGCCAGAGGAGGGGTCCGAGTTTCTCGCCGAGCTCGAGAAGGCCGCTCTTGAAGAACCAGTCGAGTGCCTCGCCCGCCTCGGCAAGCTTGCGGCTGTTGACCACGGCGCGATGGCCCTTGACCGAGAAGACGAAATCCTCCGGCGTCTCGTCGCGCCATTTCTTAAAGCTGGCCGCCGACTGCGTGCGGTAGAACGTGCCGTTGATCTCGATGGTGGTCAGATGGCGGCTGGCATAGTTAAGCTCCTCCGCCTGCTTCAGGCCCTTCGGATAAAACGCCCCGCGCCACGGCGCAAAATTCCACCCACCAATGCCGACGCGGATCATTCCGATGCCTCCGAGATTCTTGACACAGCTCTCAAGCCGTAAGCGCGCCCACCAGCACATCCTCGCCGAGGCTCACCACGTCTTTCGTCTGGATGGTGGCGACGGTCTGCTCATAGCCGTTGGCCAGATTGCCGTCCACATCGACCCGGACATCGACGGTTGCTCCGTAGTCAACGATCATGACGCGGGATGCCCGGTCCGCGGTTGGCGTGTTGAGGTTGTCGAACAGTCCATCCAGGTTGAGAACATCCTGAAGCCCGACCGGATTACCGTCGAAGCCCTTGATGGTCTCATGCCCGGCGCCGAGGAAGTACCGAATGGTATCGTTGCCGCTGGAAACGATGATGAAGTCGTCGCCGACGCTGCCGAACAGGATATCGTCGCCCGCACCGCCATCGACGGTGTCGTTGCCGCCGCCGCCGGAAAGGTTGTTGTTGCCTTCATTGCGGCGAGGAAGCCCTGGGAATTGCCGGCCGCGGCGAAGGCGCGGAACTGCGCCACCGGCATCGAGAGGCCCTGGAAAATGAAATCCGGTTGGCCGGCGGTAAAGATTTCGATGCTGTTGATCGTGCCGCGGTTGAACAGCCCGCCGCTATAGGTGAAGCCGGTGCCGCCAAGGATGGTGTTGTTGTTGGGGTCGCCGACCGTAAATTCTGTCGCGTTGCTGATGAGTGGCGTGCCCACGAGCAGGCCCGCGACATTGAACAGATCGAAGCGGACGGCGTTGTTGGCGGCGAGGAACGTAGCCATTGTTTTTCTCCCTTTGGCGGACAGGCGCGGCGCGCGGGACCTGCCCGTGTTGTCCACAGGAACCGACGAATAGGAGAACGACAGCGCCACCCGCTGCTGTCATGCGCACGAAGGCATTTTCAATGCCGTTTCTTTCGGGCGCGATCCCGGGGTTGAGTATATTCGGAGAAGTTCGCGGCGCTAGGCTGTTTCCGGCAGAGCAGCGGTTTTCGCATAGGAGAACGGCAATGAGTGCCGTAACCCGAAACCTTCACCAATGTGCAGGCGCGCCGATCAAGCAGTTAGTCTTATGAGACTACTGAATTCCAGATTACGAATTTTGATGCATCAGCAGTCGGGAGCTGAATAGTAGGTTCACCGCTCGGAAGCGCCTTGCCGCTGGAGGCGGGGCCGTCTTGGCGCGGGACGCACCCGGCGCGGCTAGCCGCGCCGCCGGTCCGGAGGACCTACTCTTCCCAGCCGAGCTGCAGCGCCAGGCGCACTGCCTGAGTGCGGCTGGCCACGTTCAGCTTGCGGTAAATCGAGCGCAGATGCAGCGCCACCGTGATCTCCTCGATCTTGAGCTGGCGGGCGATCTGCTTGTTGGAGTTGCCTTTGACCAGCAGCCCCAGCACCTCGCGCTCCCGTGGCGTCAGCTGCGAGAAGGCGCCGCCGGAATCCAGGTTCGCACCGCCGGGCTTGCCGTCGCCCTGCATCATGGCGAGGTCAGGCACATACCGCTCGCCGGAAAGCACCAGGCGAAGAGCATTGATCATTGCCGGCGCCCGCATCGTCTTGGGGATGAAGCCGGAGGCGCCGGCCTGCAGCGAGGCCTTGATCAGGTCCGGGTTGGTGTCGCCGGAGAAGATGACGATTGGTGTGGTCGGCAGTTCCTTCTGCATGGCGCGGAAGCCGGCGAGCCCGTTCATTCCGGGCATGCGCAGGTCGAGCAGCACCAGCGAAGCGTCGGTGGCGCCCTTGGCGGCGTCCAGCGCCTGGGCGAGCGTCGCGGCGTGCAGAACGTCGACCTTGGTGTCGAGCTTCTGCAGATAGACCTCCAGCGTATCGCGGATGAGGTCGTGATCGTCGGCCAGAATGATGCGCATTGCCTTCGACGCCTGCTTCACCGTGTCAGTTGCGGCAGCGGCGCCTTCGGCAGCCGCTTCGCCGTTCTTTTCTGCAACCTGCGCTGCAGATGCATGTTCTTGCATCTTATGCTCCGATCGTTCGGCTATCGCTTGAGGGCACGGCTTTCCGACCAACCGGTGTTCTGTGTGCTCGCTCCTACGCGGGGCCGGTTTTGCCAATTCTCGGCATGCTTGTCCGCCGCATCATTGTCGCAGGTCAAACAGGTTGCGCCGCGAAAGCAGTGTAGCGCGCGCCGCAATGTCTCCATGGCCTGTAGGTCTATCGAGTTCTTTGCAGGCCTTAGGCCAACAATATCTCGCATCTCCGTGACGACTTTGGACAAACTAGCCCTTTGCCCATGATGTCTATCACACCTTATTGTAATACAATTAGGTGATTTACTATATAAACCTATGTGTACTGCAATATGGTGCAACGATACGCCCGGTGCGTGCAGAGTGCCATCGGATTGTTGCTCTGCAGCGTTGCAGCGAGGACGGCCTTCGCACCGATCCTGGCAGGATATTGGCCCTCAGGCGGCGGTGATCCTCAGCCTGCCGTTGCTGGCCCCAGCGATACTCTCGGCCAGCTTGCGGGCGAGCCGGATTCTGACGCTGGGCGCTTGCGCGGTTGTTAGAACGGCCCAGTCAACCACCCAGCCCTTATGAG
Organism: uncultured Alphaproteobacteria bacterium; assembly: GCA_963810485.1. Classification (GTDB taxonomy): domain Bacteria; phylum Pseudomonadota; class Alphaproteobacteria; order Dongiales; family Dongiaceae; genus DATKFM01. Next base: position 978,263 of record CAWENQ010000003.1, on the reverse strand, counting down.
CCATCGCCGCGATGTCATCCCAGGGAATGAACAGCCGGCGATAACCGACGCTGAAAGGACGGAAGAGCCATAGAAACAGCCCGTCGGGCGCAGCGGCGAGGTGCAGGCAGCCCCGGTAGCTGAACCAGCCGATGCTCCCGCCGCGAAAAAGAAACTGGGCGCCGGCCGTTGGCACGGACGCGGCGTAATGCCTTGCCAGGCGCTGCCAACCCGAGAGGAACGCCGCGAGATAGCAAACCCCGCACCACAGGCCGACAAAGAATATTGGAAACGCCGGAATGATCCAGTAAGGCAGTTCGGCCGTTTCCTGGTTCATTGAGCTAGCTTGAGTGCCGGTCTTGCATGATTGCAAGCATGCAGTGCGCGGGGGCGGAAGTCACCCGCCGGATCTTTACCCGGCGCGCTTCAGCTTGTGCTGCGTTGGCGCCGATGCACCCTCGCCATTGAAGAAGGCGGTGACGTCGGCGACGGACTCCACCTGATCGTCAACCGAACCGATGGTTGCCGTCGTCTCTTCCACCAACGAGGCGTTCTTCTGGGTCACGGTCTCCATTTGGTTCACCGTGTCTTCGAGCTGGTTGACGTTTGCCGACTGCTCCTGGCTCGCCTGCGCGATCTCGGCGACGATGTTGGCGACGTTCTTGATCGAGATGACGATCTCGCCCAGGGTGGTGCCCGCCTTGGTCACGAGATCGACGCCCTGTTTCACCTGCTGTCCGCTGACCGCGATCAGCCCCTTGATATCCTTCGACGCCTGCGCGGAGCGCTGCGCCAATGCGCGCACTTCCTGGGCGACGACCGTGAAACCGCGGCCGGCATCGCCGGCCCGCGCAGCCTCGACCGCCGCGTTCAATGCCAGCAGGTTGGTCTGGAAAGCGATCTCGTCGATCAGGCCGATGATATCCGAGATGTGCCGCGACGAATCCTCGATCTTGCCCATGGCCGCGGTTGCCGAGTTGGCCACGTCGCCGCCGCCCTGGGCGGCGCGGTGGGCCGCGGCGGCGATCTCGCTGGCGAGAATGGCATTCTGCGAATTCTGCTTCACCGTCGCGCTCATCTCGCGGATGGCGGCGGAGAGTTCTTCCAGGCTGGAAACCTGTTCTTCCGTGCGCTGAGACAGGTCCTGAGCGCCGACTGCAAGCTGCGCCGTGGCGGACTTGATGACCGTCATGCCATCGGCGGTCTGCCCGATCACCTGGGCGAGCTGGTCGACCATGGCATTGGAATCGTCCTTCAGTTTCGCCAGGTCACCGCGATAGGTGCCGGCGATGCGCTTGGACAGGTCGCCCTTGGAGAGGCGGGACATCAACTCCATGACTTCGGTCAGGGCGCCGCGGACCGTGCCGACAAGGCTGTTCAGGCTTTCGCCGACCTTGAGGATCATGCCGCTCTTGCCCGCGAGGTCGACACGGGCGGAGAAATCGCCGGCGGCGGCCGCGTCGGCCAGCACGGCGATATCCTTGTGGGCGCGCTCAAGTGCCAGTTCGGCTTCCTTCTGCGAGGTGACATTGCGGCACAGCGTGACGATGCCGCCCTCGGCGGTGCGCCGCTCGGTGATGCGCACCCAGCGCTTGTCGGGCAGGCGGAATTCGATCTCGCCGTCGCATTTCTGCCGGGCACGGACGCGGCTTTCCAGCCATTCGGCCTCGCGGCCATTCGCATCGGGAAACAGGCCCTCGTCGAGACCGGCTTTCAGAACCTCCCGATAGGTCCGTCCTTCGACGAATAGGTGCGCCTGATTGCTGAAGAACTGACGGGCATTTTCGGTGCAGAGGACCAGCCGGTCGTCCTTGTCATAGAGGATGATGCCGTCGCCTAGAATGCGCAGGGCATCGACGATGCGCTCCTCGCGCCGCGCCGCGCGGGCGCTGATATCGCCCACGGTCTGGCGAAGATTGCTGCTGCCATAGGCCTTGCCGAAGGCCAGTGCGGCGCCCGCGATCGCCGCCGACAGCGCGAAGATATGGGAAATGTAGGAAGTGCCCAGGCCCGCAAACCATTCGGGAACGAGGAGCGAGATAGCGGCCCCGGCAATGCCGAGGATCAGAATCCCACTCAAGGCCAGGAACACGAAACGGCCAGACCGCGCCACCGTGCTATTTGCTGACAAGTTTCTTACTTCCATATCGGAATTCATCTGCCGATTCACCGTCCGCCAGCGAGGAACCTCAATTCACCGTGGCAACAAGCGCGCAGATGCGTTGTCGGGAATTCAGTTGCAGCGAACTGGATTGGACCGCTTCAACTTTCGGTCAGACGGCAGGGCATCCGCGACGTTTGGCCAAGCATATTTCTATGCCCTGAATCCCAAGGAATGGTTAATCCATTTGGTAAATCCGGCGTAAAAACCTGGGTTTTCCCTGTGAAATCAATAAATAGAGGAAATTGTATGACGGCGGAAAACCGGCCAGCAGACAGTATTATCGTTTGCCCCCATTGGCTTCTTCGATCGCATCGATGATGTGCGGCAGATACTTGTCGCCAAAGCCCCGGGTGTTGGCCATCTGGAAGGTCTGATGCACTGCTTCGGCGATGAAGCCAACCACCGGCGTCGCTTCGGCCATATGCGTGTAATACCGCAGATCCTTGGCGCAATTGGCCAACGCAAAGATCGCGTGGCTGTCGTCGCCGTCCAGGAAGTACTTGCTCAGGCGTTGGAACATCACGCTGTTGGCGCCGCCTGACATGACGATTTCCGAGAGCGCCTTGAGGTCCACGCCGGCTTTCTTAGCGGTGGCGATGCCCTCCGCGGCAGCGGCGGCTGCGGCCAGCGCAATGTAATTATTGATCAGCTTCAGCTTGTGGCCGGCGCCGAGCGGCCCGGCATGGAAGATGGCGTTGGCGAAGGTCTCCAGCACCGGCTTCAGTTCCGCCAGCAGTGCCGCGTCGCTGCCGACCATGACGCCCAGCGTTCCGGCCTCGGCCTCCCGCGGCGTGCGGATCAGCGGAATGTCGGCAAAACGCGCGCCCGCCTCGATGACGGCAGCGGCGACCTTCATGGTGGAGGTGGGCTCTGCGGTGGTGGCATCGGCGACGATCATGCCCGAGCGCAGGCCCGCCAGCAGCCCGTCCTTCTTGAACACCAGCTCCTCCACCTGCGGCGAGCCGGTGACGCAGATGATGACGATATCGGATTGCTGCGCCAGTTCCTGCGGTGATTTCGCTTCGCGCGCGCCACGGCCGATGAGGTCATCGATCGGCTGGCGGTTGCGATGGCCGAGGACAGTGAGGGCATAGCCTTTCTCGACGATGTTCTTGGCCATGCCGTGCCCCATGAGCCCGGCGCCGATGAATCCGATCCGCTGCTTGTCAGCCATGTTTGCATCCCCAGATTTTGTGAGAGGTCTTAACTCGTACCATTGTCGAACTCGGCCCGCCTGTCACGCGCTGATGCCGCCGGCGCCGCTGGCGCGCGCCGCGGGGATCGAGTAGGCAGATCAATTCACGCCTAGTCGTTTCGCGTTTCACAGCAGATTTCGCCACTCCCATGATCGCCTCCAGCCCGCTGCCGATCAATGCCGTGCTGCCGCAGGTCCGCGCGGCGCTGGCCAACTATGGCGGCGCGGTACTGCAGGCAGCACCCGGCGCCGGCAAGACCACGCGGGTGCCCCTGGCGCTGCTGCAGGAGCCCTGGCTGAAGGGCCAGCGCATCCTCATGCTGGAGCCGCGGCGGCTGGCGACGCGGGCGGCGGCGCGTTTCATGGCCTCGACGCTGGGCGAAAAGCCGGGCGAGACCGTGGGTTTTCGCGTCCGCCTCGAGAGCCAAGTGTCGTCCCGGACCCGCATCGAAGTGGTGACCGAGGGCATCCTGACGCGCCGGCTGCAGCATGATCCGGCGCTGGAAGGCGTCGGCCTCGTCATTTTCGACGAGTTCCACGAGCGCAGCCTGGACGGCGATCTCGGCCTGGCCCTGACGCTGGAGTTGCAGGGCGCGCTGCGGCCGGATCTCAAGATACTCGTGATGTCCGCGACCCTGGATGGCGCCGCGGTTGCCGCGCTGCTCGGCGATGTACCGGTGGTGACCAGCGAAGGCCGCGTTTATCCGGTCGAGACGCGCTATGTGCCCGCCGATCCCCAGCGGCGCTTCGATGCCGACATGGCGTCGCTGATCCGCCGCGCCCTGCGGGAGGAGGCGGGCAGCGTGCTGGCGTTCCTGCCGGGCGAAGGCGAGATCCGGCGGGTGGCCGCGTTGCTGGCGGAATCCGGCCTGCCCGCGGACACCAGCATTCATCCGCTCTTTGGTGCGCTACCGCCGGCGGAGCAGGACGCCGCGATCCGTCCGGCCGCAGCCGGCGCCCGTAAAGTGGTGCTGGCGACCACCATCGCCGAGACGAGCCTCACCATCGAGGGCATCCGCGTGGTGGTGGATGGAGGCCAGAAACGGGCGCCACGTTTCGATCCCCGCACCGGCATGGCGCGCTTGGAGACGGTGCGCGTTTCCGCAGCGTCGGCGGATCAGCGCCGTGGCCGCGCCGGGCGCCTGGAACCGGGCGTCTGTTACCGCCTCTGGGGCGAGGCTGAGATGCGCGGCCTTGCCCCCTTCGACAAGCCGGAAATCCTTGCCGCCGACCTGGCGCCGCTGGCGCTGGATCTTGCGGCCTGGGGCGTTGCCGACCCGCGGCAGCTCCGCTGGCTCGATGCACCGCCGAAGGCTGCCTATGACCAAGCCGTGGCATTGCTGACCCAGCTCGAGGCGCTCGACAATGCGGGCCGCATTTCCGCGTTAGGGCGGAGCATGGCGTCGCTGCCGCTGCATCCCCGCCTGGCCCATATGCTGCTGCGGGCGAAGGAGATGGGGCAGGGTGCCCTGGCCTGCGATCTGGCAGCGTTGCTGTCGGAGCGCGATATCATGCGCCAAGCGGCGGACGCCGATGTTCGCACCCGCCTGGAGATCATAGCGGCCCGCCGGCCGGAGGGCGGCGCACCGGTGAACCGCGGCGCGCTCATGCGCGTGCGCGAAACGGCTGGTGATCTGCGACGGCAGTTGAAGGTAAAGGCCGATGGAGGTTCGCTGGCTGAAGCTGGTCCCTTGCTGGCTCTGGCCTATCCCGACCGCATCGCCCAACAGCGCGGGGGGCGCGGCCGTTACCGGCTTGCCGGCGGCGGCGGTGCTTACCTCAATGAGGCCGATCCGCTGGCGGCCGGTGAGTTCCTGGTTGCCGCCGAGATGGAAGGCGACGCACGGGAAGGGCGCATCTATCTGGCGGCGCTGCTGCAAGCGGCCGACATTGAGAACTTATTCCCGCAAGCAATCGCCGATATCACGGCCACGGAGTGGGATGCCCGCAGCGAGTCCGTGGCGGCGCGGCAGCAGCGGCGCTTCGGCGCCATCGTTCTGGCGGACCGGCCCCACGGCAAACCGGATGGCGAGGCGGTGGCGGCCGCGATGGTGCTGGGCATCCGGCAGATGGGGCTCGCCTGCCTGCCCTGGACCGATGACATCCAGGCCTGGCGCCAGCGCGTCGGCTTCCTCGGACGCGTGCGACCAGAGGATGGCTGGCCCGATCTATCAGACAAGCAGCTTCTGGCGACTCTGGAGGATTGGCTGGCGCCCATGCTCACGGGTATCAGCAGGCGCTCGCATTTGTCCCAGCTCGACTTGGCTGGCGCGCTGCGCAATCTGCTGCCCTGGCCTTTGCAACGGCGGCTCGATGAAATGGCGCCCTCCCACCTGGAGGTCGCGTCCGGATCGCACATTGCCGTGGACTACGGGCCTGCCGAAGGACCCGTTTTGGCGATGCAGCTTCAGCATCTGTTCGGGCAGCTCGATACGCCGAGGATTGCCGATGGCCGTGTCGCCGTGACCCTTCATCTGCTCTCGCCGGCACGGCGGCCGATCGCCGTGACCAAGGATCTCCGCAGTTTCTGGGCCAAAGTCTATCCGGAGGTGCGCAAGGAAATGCGCGGCCGCTATCCCAAGCACAATTGGCCGGAAAACCCCCTCAGTGCCGAACCGGGGGTGCGGCGGCGGCGATAATCTGATATGATCCTATGGTTGGTTGGAACGGTTCATGTGGCTGAAAACTTTACACTTTGTTCACCATTATTGCCGCAACATGAATCCGAGGGAGTCTGCCGGTCGCCGGGCTAGCAATAGCAGGCGGGGCGGTGAGGAGTTAACCATGCCGTGGCGTTCCAGGGTGTGCGCAGGCAAAGAACTCGCCGTATCTTTCGCGGCGCTGCTTGCTGTGGGCGCTCTGATATACGGTGCCAATTCTATCGTCGATCTCGTACTGCCGGCGGCGAAAGCCGAGGACGCCACAGATGCCGACGCTCTCTGGCGGGTTCAGTCCACGGAAGGCGCGGCCATGGCTCGCCGCGCCGACGGGGGTGACGATTGGTACCCCGTGCGTGTCGGCCAGGCCCTGGAGCCCGGCAGCGAGATCAGGACCGACCCGTCGGCGCGCGTGGCGCTGGTGCGCGGCACAGAGATCCTCAACATAGACCCCAACAAAAGCATCGAGCTACCGAGCCGTTCCCGGCCGCCGCAGACGCTGATTATCCAGTGGTTCGGCGAGGTCATCTACGACGTCGCCAAGCGTCCTAAACCGAGCTTCGAGGTCGACACGCCCCATCTTGTGGCGGTGGTTAAGGGCACGAAATTTTCGGTGAAGGTCGACGATGCCGGCAGCGTCGTGAGGGTCACCGAGGGGCTGGTGTCCGTTGCCGCTGAAGGCAACAGCGATAGCGAGGTTGATGTCGGCGCCGGTTCCAAGGCGACCGTGCTGACGGCGGCACCCATGGATGTGGCCGTGGGGCCGGCAGTCAGTAGCGACGGCACCGTGGCGGCCAGCGGCGACAGCAGCGGTGATAAAGCCACCGGCGGCGGGGGCGTTAGCGGCGGCGATGCAGACGGGGACGGCGACGGAAATGGCGACGGCGACGGGGATGGTGACGGAGATGGCGACGGTGATGGGGATGGCGACGGCGACGGCGACGGCGACGGAGATGGGGACGGCGATGGAGATGGCGACGGTGATGGCGACGGCGATGGGGACGGTGACGGAGATGGTGATGGGGATGGGACGGAGATGGCGACGGAGATGGCGACGGGGGCGGGGACAACGACGGCGGCGATGGCAACAGTCAGTAACGCCGACAGCGAATAAAATCTCAGCAGACCCCGCTTGGCGCGATAGCGCAGGGGTCTGCACCGCAGACCTTCATTCCTATATCGATTTTGGCCTGGATTTCTCGGTTTTCCGCCGCCGGAGATCGAAGCGCATCCCTTCGGTGGCCGGCTTGCGGCTTGCTATGTCCTTGTTTGTAATAACTCTGTGACCCTAAAACCACAGCTAGGGGCAAAATTAACCATACCACTTGAAATATGTCCGGTTAACCTATTGAATTGGTTGGTGTCAGAAGGCCGTTAACGATCTGTTTACCAATCTTCGTTAGTTTTAATGATTGGTTTACTACGTCTGCCGGCCCTGGCCGACGAAAACAAAACTAGGGCTGTGGGATGTTTGGGAAATGGTTCAATGAGGCCTCGGGCTTCATGAAAGCAGTGACAGTCATCGACGACGTAATCACGGGATTTTCGCAGGCCATTCGGGCAGCGTGCACGCGCGCGTTCGCCTCGCGGATGCAGGCGGCGATTATATTCCTCGCATTGTGTCTGCCGATACTTGGCACGGTGGCGCCGGTAGCGGCGCAAGACGCCGGGCCGTGGCACGCGATTGAAGTGCGTGGCGTCGTCTATGTTCGTGCGGCCAACGGCACCATCGACGATTGGCGTCCCCTCGCATCCGATGAAATTCTCTACGAGGACAGCGATGTCCGGACCTGGAAAGACGGGACGGCAACGCTCACCAATGGTCTCGACACCATCCGGCTGCAGCCGAACGCGCAGGTGACTCTGCGCTCGCCGGAGCGGCAAGGCCTGTGGATGGGCCTGCAGCAGAAGCTCGGCATCATCTTCTACAATGTCGGGAAATTCCCCGGCCGCCAGTTCTCGGTCGATGCGCCGAACCTTGCCGTGCTGGTCAAGGGCACGGAGTTCTTTGTCGATGTGACCGCGGCCGGCGACGCCGTCACCGTCGTTGGCGGCCTTGTCAAGGTCACTGCAAGAGAGAGCGGCAAGAACGCGACGCTCGGTGCCGGCCAATCAGCATCGGTAGCGACCGACAGCGGCGGCTCGCTCGAAGTCGGCGGGGTTGCTCCCGGCGGTCCCGTCCCAGGTGCACCCCCGAGCCCCGAAAGCAGCCAGGATCCGGCGGCACTGTCACCTAGCAAGACAGGCGTCGACGACGACGAGGACGATGGCGAAGACGGCGACAACAACGGCAGTGGTGGAAATGGTGATGGCGACGGCGACGGTGATGGGGACGGTGATGGGGACGGCGACGGCGATGGAGACGGCGACGGAGATGGCGACGGCGACGGTGATGGTGATGGAGATGGCGACGGCGACGGCGACGGAGATGGCGACGGCGATGGCGACGGTGATGGGGACGGAGATGGAGACGGGGACGGCGATGGCGACGGTGATGGGGACGGAGATGGAGACGGGGACGGCGATGGCGACGGTGATGGGGACGGAGATGGAGACGGGGACGGCGATGGCGACGGTGATGGGGACGGAGATGGAGACGGGGACGGCGATGGCGACGGTGATGGGGACGGAGATGGAGACGGGGACGGCGATGGCGACGGTGATGGGGACGGAGATGGAGACGGGGATGGAGACGGCGACGGTGACGGCGATGGCGATGGCGATGGGGATGGAGACGGCGACGGCGACGGAGATGGCGACGATGATGACGACGATGATGACGACGATGATGACGACGACGATGACGATGACGATACCTGCCCGAAGCCGGGCTCGAGCGGTGGCACGGCTGGCTCTGGCAGCGTAGGCACTGGAAACAGCCAAAGCGAAGGCAGCCATCACGGGCGCCATGGCCGCCACGGACACAGTGGAAACAACAGCGCCGAGGCGACGATGGGCTTCCCAGCCTCAGAAAGCGGTGTGGGATAGATCGATAGAATGGTGCCGCGATTGGGCGACTAAGCACGGGCTGCCGTCCCTGGGACGGTAGCCGTTAACGTTTTCTTAGGGCTGGATCGCGCGGGCGCCGCTGGCGCCCATTCTTGTCACAGAAAAGCCAGGGACCGCGCTGCCCAATGTTAGGTCCTTGGTAATGAATTGATGAGATTTATTAAGCTCTTGAGGAAGGGCCTCGACAACAGGACCAGATGAAGCTTCTGACCAAAAACGTGCTGGTCTTTGCCGCGGTCTCGGCGATGTATTTGGGCGGCCTGCTCAATTTCGCCGAGCGGCATCTCATCGATCTTCGCTATCGGCTGCTGCAGCGTGACGCCACCGGCGAGATCGTCGTCATCAAGATCGATCCTGTCAGCCTGGCAGAGCAGGGCGTATGGCCTTGGCCGCGGTCGCGCCATGCGGATTTGCTCGATCGGTTGTTCGAAGCGGGCGCCCGGGAAGTGGCTCTCGATATTGATTTCAGCTCGCGCCAGAACCCGAGCGAGGATGCGCGCTTCGCGGCGGCCCTGAACAAATATGGCGACCGGGTCATCCTGCCGGTGTTCAAGCAGGAAGACCGGCATTCCTCCGGCAGCGCCATCAGCTACACCAGGCCCATACCCGATTTCCTGACGTCAGTGCGAACGGCATCGCTCAATGTGCGGCCGGATCCCGACGGCACGATCCGAATGATGCAGGTGGCCGACAGTTGGCCCGATGACTTCGTGCCGACCCTGGCGACCATGCTGTCGGGTACGTCTCGCGGCGCGACCGACAGCTACAACATCGATTTCGGCATCCGCGCGCAGTCCATTCCCCAACTGTCTTACGCCGATATCCTGCGGGGCAACTTCGACCGGTCGCGGATCGCCGGCAAGAAGGTGATCGTCGGCGCCACCGCTTCCGAGCTTGGCGACAGCAAACCCGTGCCCGTCCGGCAGGATATGCCAGGGCCGCTGATCCAGGCGATCGCCGCTGAATTGCTGCTGCAGCAGCGCGATCTCGCCAGTTCACCCGGCGCCGTGGTCCTCCTGGGCATCGCCTTCATCGTCCTGATCGGCGGCGCCCGTTTCCGTGCCTGGAACTGGCGTTTCGGACTTGCGGTGACGGTTGCGGCGACGTTCGCGATACTGGGTATCGCGTTGCTCGTTCAGGCCTATCTACCCGTTATCCTGTACGTCACGCCGCTCATCGTCGCCGTCGGCTTCACATTCATCATCGGACTGACCGGGCGCATCGAGGATCAGAGCGTGCGCCTGCTGGCGCAAGGGCTGGCGCTGAAACATCAGGATGCCTTCATGCGCCGGGTCGTGAACAATACGTTCGACGGTCTGCTGACGATCGATGGCATGGGTTCGATCCGTTCGTTCAATCCGGCGGCGCAGCGCATCTTCGGCATCGGCGCCGACGAAATGCTCGGCCAGAGCTTCGCCACCATGCTGACCGGAACGGCCGGCTTCGGCGAGGGCTCGGGTGCGGCGACGTCGCTGCTTGGCGCGGTCGCCCGCAGCGGCACCTCGCGCGGCATCATGGGACGCCGGCGCGACGGCAGCGCCTTCCCGATGGACCTTGCCGTGACCGAAATGCAGGAAAGCGGCACGTCGGTCTACATCGCGCTGGTGCGCGATATCTCGGCCCGCGCCGCCGCGGAAACCATGGCGGCCGAGGCCCAGCAACGGCTGGTCGACGCGCTCGAGAGCATCAACGAAGCGTTTGTGCTCTGCGATACGCAAGACCGCATCGTCCTGTTCAACGAGAAATTCCGCGAGCTGCATGGGCCGGTGGGCAATGTCATCGCCATCGGCAGCAGGTTCGACGATATCGTCCGCGGCGTCGCGGCCCAGGGCCTGGTGCCCGAGGCCAGCGGCCGGATCCAGGAATGGATCAGGGAACGCATGGCGCGCCACCGGGATCCCCAGGGTTCGTTCGAGATGGAGATGACCGACGGCCATTGGTACCGCATCAGCGAGCGCCGCACGATGGGCGGCGGCGTCGTCGGCACGATGATCGATATCACCGAGGAGAAGCGGCGCGAGCAGGAACTGCGCCGCGCCCGTGATGCCGCCGAGATCGCCAACCGCAGCAAGAGCGAGTTCCTGGCCAATATGAGCCACGAACTGCGCACGCCGCTCAACGCCATCATCGGTTTCTCCGAGCTGATGAAGAACGAGGTGCTCGGCCCGATCGGCGTGCCGTCCTATAACGGCTATGTCCGCGACATCCATGAGAGCGCCCAGCACCTGCTCGGCATCATCAACGACATCCTCGATCTCAGCCGCGTCGAGGCCGGCAAGCTGAAGCTCTTCGAGTCCACGATGAACATCGTCGCCGTGGTGCAGGGCGTCGTGCGCCTGATCCAGGAGCGCGCCACCGACGCCGGGGTGAAGATCGCCGTCGAATCGGCCGCCGACATGCCCGCGCTATGGGCCGATGAGCGGCTGGTCAAGCAGATGCTGATCAATCTGCTGGCGAACGCGGTGAAGTTCACGCCGCGGGGCGGGCAGGTCAATGTGCGCGTGCAGCAGGACGCTGCCGGCGCAATCGCCCTGATGATCACCGACACCGGCATCGGCATCTCCGAAACCGATATGGCCAAGGTCATGGAGCCTTTTGGCCAAGCCGACGGCTCCCTGCGCCGCCGCTACGACGGGACCGGGCTGGGATTGCCGCTGGTGCGCTCGTTTGTCGAACTGCATGGCGCGACTTTCGACCTGGACAGCCGCGTCGGCGCGGGCACGACGGCCGTCGTGCGCTTCCCGGTCGAGCGTACGCTTAAAACCGCTGCACCGCTGTCGGCGGCCAGCAGCGGCCCGAGCGAGGCCCCGCCAAGCAACGTCACCAATCTGCGCAGCGCATAACAAGCGCGCTTCGCCGCCGCGTTGTCAGCGGCAATCTCACTCTGCACAAATGGGATGGGGTCTCGATCGCGAAGCGCCGCTGCGACTAGCGGCGCTTGTCCAGCAGGATCTGGTTATCGCTGTCGACGAATGTGACGTTGTATTTCCTGAGCACGCTCATCCCCAGCAACGCCGTGCCGCCGAGGGAGTCATCGTCCACGAACAGCACGCTGACGCGACGCAGGACTTCGCTGCGGTCCGGACCGCCGAGTTCGATGCTGTTCAACGTGCCGCGCCAGGCGGAGATGACTCCGTTGGCGGTCTGGACCGCGGTTTCATCCAGCCGATCCAGCTCGAATCCCAGGCTCCTGGTCATCGACGAGGGCAGGATTATTTCCGTGGCGCCGGTATCGACCAGCAGCGACTTCATGACGGTCTTGCCGTTCGGTCCCTCCAGCGAAACGCGCATGACATGGTGACCGAAGCTGCGCGTGGTCTTGATCACCAGCGGCCATGTCGGCTCGGCCGGCGCTGCGACGGCGAAATTCGCTTCGGGCTGGTCCGGCGTTGCCAGAACCCAGCCGAGCCCCACCGCGACAAACACAGCGGCAACCGTACCCATGACCGTCGGTAGGGTGGAAATGTGCGCCTCCGTCGTTTGCCGGGTTGCCGGTCTCGTTTCAACCATCCTACGGCGGCGCAGTTAAATGACCCTGAACGGGTGGGCCGCGAAATGTCTGTCTCTGTTCTGCCGGCGTTAAGGAGGTCTTAAGACTTCTCCGCCATGATGCTCGGACTGACTTCCTCCAATCATCGACCTAAGCCGCGCCCTCGGGCGCGGCATTTTTTTGCCCGCGCGGCCGACGAAAAACCATGCACAACTATCTGAAACTATTAGGCTATGGTTAACGGCCATCTCACATAAATGACACAACAAATCGGCCCTCGAGAGGGTCATGGTAACCATGACACGGTCGATGTCCGCAGTCTCTGCGGATGGCTGCTGTCCTGTAGTCCTTTGACCCGAACGGCCCCTGCGCCGCTTTAGTGAAGAGGACTTTTCCACCCACACGCAAACTCCATAACCCCGCGTCTCGCGGGGTTTTTTTTGCCTTCTGCGCATTGTGCAATCCGTCACTGCGGCGGCTGACCGTCCATGATGGTTTACGCACCGTGGCAAACGAGGTTTGACCGCATACCATAGCTTTGCATGGTGCATTCGAACTATAATTGCCTCAATTCGAAGACAAGAAACTGGAGGAAGCGAGATGCGTAGGTTGCCAGGTACCAGCGTTGGGTTGGCTGCTGCTGCAGCGTTGCTGTGGAGCGGCGCTGCGATGGCCGAACCTGAAATCGGTGTCGTCGTCCAGCAGGATTACTCCGGTGCGATCGGCACGCGCATCGCCGGGCAACCAGAAGACCTGATCTATTTCCAGACCCTCTTCGCCGAAGAGCGCGTCGAGACCAGCGAGACCGCGAGCACCAGCCTGCAGTTCCTCGACGAGACCAGCCTCCATGTCGGCAACCGTTCGACTGTGGTGCTCGACCGCTTCATCTATGATCCGACCACGCAGAACGGCGAGGCGGCGATCAACTTCACCAAGGGCGCGTTCCGCTTCATCACCGGCAACATCAAGAGCAAGGAAGCGGTGAACCTCAATACGCCGACGGCGTCCATGGTCATTCGCGGCACGCATCTGCTGATCTTCGTGCTGGCGGACGGAACTTCCGAGATCAACGTGCTCGAAGGCGCCATCGCTCTGACGCCCTGCCAGTCGTCGGAGGCACAGGTGGTGAATGCGGGCCAGGCTATCACGATCACGCCGAATTGCGATTCCGCGCGCTCGGTCGCCCGCCCCGATATGCGGGAAGCCGGCCTCATTCCGCAATTGCCGACCGATCTCGCAGCCGTGCAGGAAATCGCCCCGGCCGCCGGCGAAGAGGACGATGACGATGATGATGACGAAATTTACCAGAACGACGAAAGCGGCAAGTCCGGCGAGCGCAACGAGCGCAGCCGCGATGGTAATAAAGGCTGATCCGGCAAGCTCCATCTAATTGATCGAATCATGAATCAATTTCTCTGGGGGCGCCGCAAGTTCTGCGGCGCCGCGACGATATCTGCACTGTTCTTTGCGATGTCGGGAAGACCTACGGCGGCGCAAGCCGCCGTCGCCGGCGATGTCGTGGCTCTGAAGGTTTGGGCGTATGGCACCGCACCCGATGGTGCCGCGCGGCGCGATCTTTTCATGTCCGCCCCCGTCTATGTGCTGGACCGGCTGGAGACTGTCGCCGATGGCGCGCTGCATGTTGAACTGATGGACGAGACCGTCCTGCGCCTGGGATCGGCCACGCAGATGGTCGTCGACGAATTCGTCTACGAGGATTTGGCAGGATCCCTGCAGTTTCTTGCGTCGTTGTCGAAGGGGGTTTGCCGCTTCGTCACCGGCAAGGCGAAGAACAAGAAATTCCGCGTGCAGACGCCAACCGCCAGTATCGTTGCGCGCGGCACGACTTTCTCCGTGTGGGTCGACCGCAATGGCGAGACCGTCGTCTGGGTTCAGGAGGGTGAGGTCGACGTGACCTCTGCCGTCGATGGCGGATCGGCGACGGTTGGCGCGACCGAGATAGTGAAAGCGCCTGCTGCCGGCGGTATCGAACTCGATGCGACGCGGCCGCCGAACGATCCGGGTATCGGCGACAGTTCCAAGATCAACTCGAAAACGACAAAGCGAGGCAGTTCGCAGTAGGCGGCACCGCTATCCCGTCAGCACTGCGGCAAGACGCTTCACGGCCAGGGCCAGGGCCAGCAGATGCTGTTCCTGCCTGTGGATGGTCAGGCGCAACTGCTCCAGTTCGGCCGCCAGAGTCCGGCCGTCGGCACGGCGCACCATCTCGTCTTCCAGCCGCAGCAGTTCGGCGCAGTTGTTCTTGTAGCCGGCGACCAGATCCTCGAGCACGCTGTTCTGCTGTGCCACCGCGGCTTTCAGACGATTCACGAAATCCGGCGAGGGCGAAGGTTCGGCTGCAGGAGCGACGGCCACCGGCGCCGGCGGACGCGCCGGCTGGGTCGCTGCCGCCGGCTGTGCCGTCATCGCCGCATGGGCCATCTGCACCGACTGGCGCACGCCCGCCAGCTCATCGAGGATAGAGGCGAACGGATTCTCGCCGCGTCCCTGGCCCGGCAGGCGGATGCGGAACGCCGGTGCAGTGCGCTCGGCAGTTTCATGGTCCGGCGCGAGCGCGGTGAATCCATGGGTTGAAGCCTGTGAAGTTGACGCGTTCATGGCCATGTCCTTCGCGGCGCCGTCTACGCCGATATGCTGGGCGAGGGAATGAATCTCCTGCACCATCCGCAGCGACAGCCGCGAATTGTGGCTGACGCTCAGGATCAACGCCTCGCACAGCCGGTTGAACCGCGCGCGCGGATCGTCCAGGACATCTTCATGTCCGCGAAGTTGTTCGGGCGAGAGCATGGCCCGGCGTTTCCCACCACGTATAAGGTCCGGCTTCTTTCGGCCGTCGGCGGCGCCTACCCAGCGCCACTCGAATTGATAAAAATCGTCGCTTATACTGGAGAAAAATGCAAGAAATAGTAATGGTTTACGAACATGGTTGAGCGCGGTTCGTTAACCTTCGTCCCTAGGCCAGGTACTCGGCGTCCTCGCGCACCTCGATCAGGGTTGGGCCTTCCCGGCCAAAGGCTTGCTCGATTTCCCGCGTCAGGGCTTTGAGGTTGGCCGGCCGCACGGCGCGGCAGCCGAACGACTTGCCGAGCGCCAGGAAGTCCGGATTGCGCAGCTTGACGCCGATTTCGGGGATGCCGAGTTCGACCATGTCGCCGGCAATCTGGCCCAGGGCGTCGTTGTTCCAGAGCAGGATCGGAATGGGCAGCTTGTACTCCACGGCTGTCGCCAACTCCTGGACCGTGAACAGCAAGCCGGTATCGCCGGCCACGGCCACCACGGCCCGCTCCGGGGCCGCGATCTTGGCGCCGATGGCGGCCGGCAGGGCATAGCCCAGGGTGCCGTAGCCCGAAGGATGGTAATAGGATCGCGGCCGCTCGCTGGGGAAGGTGTAGGTGGCCGTGTAAGCGATCTGGGTCATGTCGGAAACAACGATACCGTCCACCGGCAGTGCTGCCCGCAGCGCGTCCAGCACCTTGAGGTGCTTCTGCTTCAACGGCGGCAGGGCGTCGCGGTTGCGGGCCCGGAGCGCCTTGATTTCCGCCTCGTCGATGCCGCCTTGGGTCAGTGCGGCGATCTGGGGCACCAGCGCCTCGAGCGCGGCACGGGCGTCGGCCAGGATCGCCGCGTCGGGCCGGTAGTCGCGAACGATGCAGGCGGGGTCGATGTCGATGCGCACAAGCTTGCCGGTAAAGGGCAGGCGCTCGACCCAGGAGTCGGTCTCGCCGAGTTCGGTACCCACGGCCACCACCACGTCGGCGCTCTTCACCAGGTCCTGGGTGGCCTCCAGCACCAGAGAGGAGCCGACGCTGCGCGGATGGCTGTCCGGCACCACGCCTTTGGCGGCGGTGGTGGGGATCAGCGCACCGCGGCGCTTTTCCAGCAGGGTTTGCAGCAGGTCGCCGCACTCGCTGGCGCCGCCGCCATTGAGGATCACCAGCCGTTGCGCCGCGTCGATCAGGCGCACCGCGGCGTTCACCGCCTGGGCGTCGGGAGCCGGCGGCTGGGATTTAGGTCCGCGGTCCTTGAGCGCCGGACCCGTGGAGGCCATGACATCCAGCGGGATCTCGATGTGCACCGGCCGCGGCCGCTGGGATTCGAACACCCGGAAGGCATCGGCGAAGGCCGGCATCAGCTCATTGGCGTTGCGCACGGTGCGGCTGAAGGCGGTCAGCGGCGCCATGACCGCCTGCTGGTTGGTGATCTCATGGAGCTTGCCGCGGCCCTTGCCCAGATCGCCGGTGGCGTTCACCGAGGACAGCACCAGCATTGGCGCGGAGTCCGTAAAAGCTTGGCCGATGGGCGTGGCGGCGTTCGTCACGCCGGGTCCCGTAATCAGAACGCAAACTCCAGGCCGGCCGGAAGCGCGGGCATAGCCGTCGGCCATGAAGCCGGCACCCTGTTCATGGCGCACGGCGATGTGCCGGATGTTGGAGGCGGCGAGGCCACGATAGAACTCCAGGGTATGCACGCCGGGAATGCCGAATACGGTGTCGACGCCGTAGCGTTCGAGCAATGCGATGGCGGCCTGGCCGCATGTCAGGTTGCTGGTCATGGTCAATTTCGGATTTTAACTTCTCTTCGGAGAAAGGTCGATTTTCCAGAACATTAGCTTCAACCGCCGGCCGGGGTTATCGCCATAATCCCCGCTTTCCACAAGGGGACAGTGATGAGACGGGATGCTAGCCTCCCATCCGACGTCGGGACACCTGCACGATCAACAGAGGAGCGGCGATGGACATCAGTCCCTATCTGCGCAAACCGCTTCGCAGCCTGCAGGAAGTGGTGGAGACGCTGAAGCCTGTTGCAGCGCAGGACGCCGCACCGGTCAATGCCGCCGCAGCTTCGGAGCTGGAATGCACCCTGGGCGATCCGCCGGATCCGGCGAAGACCTGATCCCGTCCGAAAATCCCTAAAGCCTAGTCACAACTTCGATTTCGTGCAGTGCGGGGCCGTTTGAACCTCGCGGCGATACTGGCCGACCCATGTGTGATCAGCCGGCAGAACGGCCGGCAAAGGTTAATCGCTTGGGAGACAGGCCATGCAACTGAAATCAATTCGCTATCTCGCCGCCACGGCGATAACGACGTGCTTTTTGGCGCCCGGGACGGCGGCACTGGCCGATTCAGATTTGGTGCCGGCCACCGAGAACCTGGCGGTTGGCGGGCACATCGGCGCGGTCAACCAAGGCGACGAGGCCAGCGGTCCGGCTCACATCACCATTGTCTGCAGCAAGAACGGCGGCGGCGGTTGCGCCGAGGCCGCCGGCATGGCTGCTTACGAAAATCCGGCCTATCCGGATGCTGTCACAATCAATCTGCCGGGCCTGCAGCCGGGCGAAACCTTCGATCACGGGCTGGCATTCTGGGACGAGCTCGACTGGTCCGCCGGAAACTACACGCTGTCGGTGGTCGTCGATGCCGGCAATGACGTCGACGAGGATGTCGAGGTGAACAACTCTGCCGCCGTCATGAAGACCGTGCTTGCCTCCGCTGTCGGCACGCCGGTTCCCAAGGGTCCGGGCACCCTGACTCAGACTCCGCCGCAGGACGACGACGCGGGCATTGTGCAGGTCGGCGTGGTCGTGGCGGGATTGCCCGACATCATCCCGACCACGCTCGGGTTCGTGCTGAAAAGCGGGCCCTTGAAGTGGGGAAGCACCAAGACGATCAAAAATCCCGCATTGGCCGATGCCACTATGCAGGGGCCTCAGCACAATCTCTGCAGCTTCTCGCCCGCGGCCTACCGCACCTTCAACAAGGGCGCGTTCGCGGCCGGTCCGTTCGTGACCAAGGTCTATCGCGACAATGCGCTGGTCCACACTCACAATGTGCCGGCGGGGTTGGCGGCAAAGGACTACATCGACTGGCACCAGTTCGGTATCCAGCTCCATGAAGGGCAGAACATGATCAAAGTCGTGTTCGATGCTAACAAGCAGGTCAGCGAGAGCGACGAGAAAAACGGCTATTGGATCCGCGTCAATGTGCAGATCGACTGCAATGGCGACGGCAAAGCCGGTATCGGCGGCTTCAAGGCGCCGGACAAGCAGCCGCAGCCTGGCACGACACTAAAATTGAAGTTCACCTCGCCGTAACGAGCGTTGTCATCGCCCCCTGGTGGCTGGTAGGAAGCGCGCCTCGCACTCTACCACCAGGGGTTTCTCGTCCGTGTTCGCCGAACTCGCGGCCATCGTCGCGCCGATCCTCGTCTGTTCGGGCATCGGCTTCCTCTGGGGCCGTCTGGAGCGGCCGTTCGAGTCCGAGTTCCTCACCGCCATCGTCACCACCATCGGCACGCCCTGCCTGGTGTTCTCCACGCTGACCGCGTTGGAGACGGACCTTGGCGCGTTGGGCGACATGGTAATCGCCACCTTCGCCTGCTTCGCCGCCTTCGCTGTTGTCGGCATGGCGGTCCTGAGGACCATGGGCCTGCCGTTCCATTCCTACCTGCCGGCGGTGATGTTTCCCAACACCGGCAACATGGGCTTGCCGCTATCGCTGTTCGCCTTCGGCGAGCAGGGGCTGGCGCTAGCGATCGTGGTTTTCGCCATCTCCGCCTCGCTGCAGTTCACCGTCGGCGTCGGCATCGCCGCCGGTCATGCCAATTGGCAGCGCTTGCTGCGGATGCCGCTGCTCTATGCGGTGGCGGTGGCGATCCTGGTGCTGGTCCTGCATATCCCGGTGCCGGAATGGGTGGCCAACACCACGGGCCTGCTGGGCGGGCTGGTGATCCCGCTGATGCTGATCACCCTGGGCGTCTCCCTCAGCAAGCTGCGGATCGTGAGCTTGGGCCGCAGCCTGACGCTGTCGCTGGTGCGGCTGGTGCCGGGCGCACTGATCGGCCTGGCCGCCGGCTGGATCTTCAACCTCGGCCCCATGGGGCAGGGCGTGCTGGCGATCCAATGCGCCATGCCCGTGGCGGTTTTCAACTACCTGTTTGCCCAGCTCTACCGCCGGGAGCCGGAGGAGGTGGCGGGCGCCGTGGTGCTGTCGACCCTGATTTCCTTCGTCACCCTGCCGCTGCTGCTCTACTACATCCTGTCGTTTTCAAGGTGACGGCGAGGAATGCGGCGATTGCTACTTCTTTGACGGCTTGCCGTCATGCATGATGCCGATGGCCTTGCTGATCTGCCAGATTCCCTCTTCGTGCTTGTCGTTCTTGCATCGGTTGAGGCCTTCTTCCGCCATGGCTTTTGCCTCGTCCTTATCGGGGTCGTCGAGCGTGGTGGAATAGTTGCTGAACGCGTCGTAGAGACCTTCACAATCCCTCATCGGATCGTCCGCGGACTGGGCATAGGCGAAACCGACTCCCAATATCCCCAGCGCGGCTGTGACTACGGCAAAGCGGCAGGATTTACGAGTTCAACATGATTGTTCTCCTCTTCCTCCTGGTTGAACCGTGATCCGCCCATGACAACAGCATTCGACGATGTGTACAACGCCTATGAAATTGTGGCATGGCAAATTAGAGACCGGAGTTCACGCCAAGCGTGAGCGCAAAGAAAAGCCGCGTGCCAGAACGAAGCGCACCGGCCGATTTGTCGCGAGCACACAGGGGCAGCAACGATGTCTACGGCAATAACGATACTACTGATCGTTCTAATTTTGGATGATTGGTACGCTGTCCGCGATGTCCGCTCTGGCTCAACGCCAATTGGTATCTAAGCCTGCCGATTTTTATCGGGTTCTGTGCTCTTGTCGTCAGGATGAACCGAAATTTGCCAAACTGGGTCTTTGTGAGCTCAACAGGTGTGTTTGCTTGTCAGTTATTGGGATGGCAGGTCGGCATGGTGGCTGTCGCCGCGTACTGGGGAGTAACAGGGGCAGCCGGATGGGGAATTCTGATACGCGCACTGAATACTAGAACCGGCACTCATGCTGATGGCCAGGCATTCATGAAATCACTGCTACGGATGAGGCTAGTTGCCTGGTCTTTCGGAATCATCGCAGGCTTGCTTGCTCCAATTGCGTCGTCGTTCCGCTGGAGGAACAGGTAAGTCCGCCCACGATGATAGGCGATGCTGAGTTGATTGCCATCGCCATTCTCCGCGGCATCGAGATCGGCAAGTGCCCGCTCGAATTCGCCTAGGCCGATGAGTGCCTTCGCGCGCCCGAGATAGGCGCCGGGGAAGTCGCTGTGTTCCCTGACGATGCGCTCAAAATCGGCGAGGGCAAGTTCGAATTTCCCTTGCTCCACAAGGATAGTGCCGCGTTCGCGACGCAGAGCCAGCAGTGTTATGGCTGCCATTAAGCGACCTGAAGGCCTTCCATCGCCACAGCGTTTGCCCTGCATATGCCAGTGTCCACTCGATGAAGTAGCCAGCGCGGTCCGTAATCATTCTGCCGGCACTCTTCCAGCGCCTTTCTCAGATCGGCCTGGCGGCCGGTACGCCGACATCGATATAGTAGGTGGCCGATGATCAGCAGCTTGCCACACCCGAAGAAGGCTTGGACCATGAACCAGACCGCCCTGCGCCCCATTCCCGCCGAGAGCCGCTCGCCCGATGGCGTCGTCAGCAAGACGCACATGAAGTTCCAACTCGACCAGGGCATTGCCGCGCGCGGGCGGGTGGGGCTGATCGTGCTGGCCACCGACCACACCATCGAGCATGAGTTCCGCCAG
This sequence comes from uncultured Alphaproteobacteria bacterium, assembly GCA_963810485.1. Taxonomy (GTDB): domain Bacteria; phylum Pseudomonadota; class Alphaproteobacteria; order Dongiales; family Dongiaceae; genus DATKFM01. Next base: position 957,129 of record CAWENQ010000003.1, on the reverse strand, counting down.
GTGTTCGGCAAAGTGCAGGGTGTCGCGCTCTATGAGAGCCGCATTCAGAATGCCGCGGAGATCAATGCGGAGACCCTGGCGGAGATGGAAAAGGGCATGGCCGCCGCTGCCGGCATCATCCTGCCGGGCATGAAGTTCGATGTCATCGCCTATGGCTGTACTTCGGGCACTGTGGTGATCGGAGAAGACAAAGTGTTCGAGCGGATCCGCGAGGCGCGGCCGGGTGTGGCCTGCACCACGCCGATTACCGCGGCCATCGATGGGCTGAAGAGGCTCGGGGCCAAGCGCATCGCCCTGCTGACGCCGTATGTGGAGGAGGTCAACCAGATGCTCCGCCGCTTCGTCGAGGCGCGGGGCATCGCCGTGCCGGTCATGGGCTCCTTCAACCACGAGAACGACAACGAAGTGGCGCGCATCTCCCAGGACTCGATCAAGGACGCGGTGCGCGACCTGGCGCGGGAGCCGTCGGTGGATGGCGTGTTCGTCTCCTGCACGAGTTTGCGGGTCGCTGATATCGTCGAAGGGCTTGAGAAAGAGCTGGGCAAGCCGGTGACCTCCAGCAACCACGCGCTGGCCTGGCACTGCCTGCGGCTGGCGGGCTATGGCGAGCCGGTCCCGGGGTTTGGGCGATTGTTTCGGGTGTGATCGGGAACATTGTTGATCTATAGGGCGACCTCGGCAAGGTCGCCTCGCGATCTGCCTGCGGCCGCCGATCTATCCGTCGGGGTCTATCGCTGTTCATCGGCGGTTTCCTTGTGTGCGCCCTACGCCTAGTATGACCGACACGCCCCGGGGGCCGGGCAGGGCAGCAGAGGGGACCGGTCATGGCCGAACATCGCAGCGATCTGACACGCATCACGCTCGCGATCCTGTTTCTCGGATTGCTTATTGGCGCGTCGCTCTGGATCCTCAGCCCGTTCCTGCCGGCGGTGGTCTGGGCGATGACGCTGGTCATCGCCACCTGGCCGATCATGCGGCAGGTGCAGCAGCGGCTCTGGAACAGCCGTGGCTTGGCTGTGACCTTTATGACGCTGGTGCTGCTGGTCCTGTTCGTCATCCCCTTCTGGTTCGCCATCGGCACGATCGTCGATCATTCCTCTGAGATCGTGGGCTTCGCGGAGTTTGTCACGACGATGCAAATGCCGCCGCCGCCGGCCTGGCTGGCGGAAGTGCCGCTGGTCGGCAACAGGGCCTCCCAGGCCTGGCAGAGCGCCACGGATGCGGGCGTGCCGGCGATCCTGCAGAAGGTCAGGCCCTATACCAGCATGATCACCGACTGGTTTGTCGGCGCGGTCGGCAGTTTCGGCATGGTCATCGTCCAGTTCCTGCTGACGGTGGCAGTCTCCGCGATCATGTTCGCGAGCGGCGAGCGCGCGGCCGCCGCTGTCATCCGTTTCGGCCGCCGCCTCGCCGGCGACCGCGGCGAGGAGGCGGTGCGTCTGGCCGCCGCGGCCATTAAAGGCGTCGCGCTCGGCGTTGTCGTCACCGCCTTCATCCAGACGGCGATCGGCGCCGCCGGAGTCTACATCGCCGGTGTGCCTTACGCGGGCTTGCTCAGCGCCGTGATATTCATGCTCTGCATCGCTCAGGTTGGCCCCGCGCTGGTGCTGATCCCCGCCATCATCTGGATGTACTACAGCGGCGACACGACCTGGGCGACGGTGCTGCTGGTCATCAGCGTCGTGGCCATCGGCATCGACAACTTCATCCGCCCGGTCCTGATCCGCAGAGGCGCCGACCTGCCGATCCTGCTGATCCTCGCCGGCGTCATCGGCGGCCTGATCGCATTTGGCCTGATCGGCATCTTCATCGGCCCGACGGTGCTCGCGGTGGGATACACGCTGCTGGATGCGTGGATCAAGGAGGGTGAGGAGGGGGTTGCGTGAGGCGAGGCGGAGGTCATGAGTTCCCACCGACCCACCGACGCTCAATCAATTGCGTCCTAAGCAGCGGCATGCGGCGTTGCAGCGTCCGCTGATCGTGCATCCGGACGGAAGTACAGCCGCTCGACCACGGTGATGATCAGTGCTGTCGTCCAGCCGAAAATGATCCACCCATTCATCGCTTCGAACGTCGCCAACTGGCGCCATTCGATGCCAAGAACGATGTCGCCATATCCGACCGTCGTGAACGTGACAGTCGAGAAATAGAGCGACTTCCTCATAACTCTGCAGCACTCCCAGGGAATAGTAGAAAGTCGCCCATAGGATAACATCGATTATGATTGGAATCATGAGGAACAGGACCCAGATCACAGTCGCGACAGTAGGTTTGGAAGCCATGATCATAGGTCGGCGCTTCTCGACCCGCCGCAAAGTGCGCAACCCCGTAGACATGAACAGCGCCTGGAAAGCAACAGTCGCCACGAAGAGACCGACAGCCGCAGTAAGTTGTACAAGCATGTGTAACTCTCCATTGGTTCGCTATCTGCCCCACCGATTGGTTTTCACCGGAGCTTGGTGCGGGAGCCACGATTTCCGAGACCTTGATGTGAGAACGTCAGTTTGATGACGATGATCCTATGGCGCTTGGCTAATCAATCTGTTTTGGCGTTAAGTGTCACGTTCGGCCACCCACTGCTTCCCTGGCACTGAAGCGATCTGCGTGTGGTGGCATATTCAGGAGACTAACATGCAGACACGCAAGCTTGGTACTCAGGGCCTAACCGTTTCCGCGCTCGGCCTGGGCTGCATGGGGATGACGTCGACCTATGGCGCGGCCGACAGGGGTGAAGCGGTTGCGACACTTCATCGGGCGATCGAACTCGGCGTGACTTTCTTTGACACCGCCGAGGCCTATGGCCCGTACGAGAACGAAAAACTTATCGGTCAGGCCATCAAGGGCAAGCGCGACAAGGTGGTCATCGCCAGCAAGTTCGGCTGGAAGATCGATCCCAAGGCGAATCCGTACCTGGTGGGGGTCGACAGCCGGCCGGAGAATGTGAAGGCGGTGGCGGATGCCTCGCTGCAGCGCCTGGGCGTCGATCACATCGATCTCTTCTATCAGCACCGGGTCGATCCGGCCGTGCCCATCGAAGACACGGTGGGCGCCATGGCGGATCTCGTGAAGGCCGGCAAGGTGCGCTATCTCGGCCTCTGCGAGGCCGGCGTGACGAACATCCGCCGCGCGCACAAGACGCATCCGATCTCGGCGATCCAGAGCGAGTATTCGATCTGGGAACGCAATGTGGAGGGCGACATCCTGCCGGTGCTGCGCGAGCTGGGGATCGGCCTGGTCCCCTATTGCCCGCTGGGCCGCGGTTTCCTGACGGGAACCGTGAAGCGGGCCGAAGAGTATTCCGACAACGACTACCGGCACCAGGATCCGCGCCTGGCGGGCGCGAATTACGACGCGAACATGCGCCTCGTCGATCGGGTGCGGGCGGTTGCCGAGGAAAAGGGGGCGACCTCAGGCCAGATCGCGCTCGCCTGGCTGCTCGCGCAAGGGCCGAACATGGTGCCTATCCCCGGCACGAAACGGCGCAGCTATCTCGAAGAGAACGCCAAGGCGGCAGCGATCACGCTGTCCAAGCAGGATATCACCCGCATCTCCGACGCCGCGCCGTCGGGCCAGACCGCCGGCCCGCGCTATGGCGAACGCATGATGGGCCTTATCGATAGGTAGTGCTACCCTGCGCGGGGCCGAATGGCCGGCCCTCAAATCCAGTATCTCCGGAGTCCTCTCATGCCCGCCGAAACCCGTTCTGCCCGCCTTGCCGTGCTCATCGATGCCGACAACACCTCCCCGCGGATCGTGGCCGGGCTGTTCGATGAGGTGGCAAAGATCGGCGAGGCGAGCGTGCGGCGGATCTATGGGGATTTCTCCAGCACGCGGCTGAAATCCTGGGCGGAGGTGCTGGCCCGCTACGCCATCCTGCCGCACCAGAATTTCGCCAACACCATCGGCAAGAACGCGTCCGACATCGCGCTGGTGATCGACGCCATGGACCTTGTCTATAGCGGGCGCATGGACGGCTTCTGCCTAGTGTCGTCTGATAGCGACTTCACGCGGCTCGCCTCGCGCATCCGGGAGCAGGGCATCGATGTCTACGGCTTCGGCGAGCAGAAGACGCCGGAGAGCTTCCGCCAAGCGTGCCACCGGTTCATCTATACCGAGAACCTGCTGCCGGACGCACCGGCGGCGGGGCGCGATGCTACGCCGGGACCAAAAGTTTCCAAGCAATCGCCGAGTGCAGCGGTGCCGCTGCTGCGCAAGGCCCTCGACCAGATGGAAGACGATGACGGCTGGGTGCACCTGGGCGGCGTCGGCCAGCAGCTCAACAAGCTGTTCCCCGATTTCGATCCCCGCACCTATGGCGTGGCGAAGCTCGCCGACCTGGTGAAGAAATCGGGGGCGTTCGAAATCGACAGGTCGTCAGGGCGGGCGGTGCATATCCGGCTGAAGCCGGCGGTGGGGAAGGAAGCGGCGGCGAAGGCGAGGTAGCGAAAGCTGCAACACAAGTTGTCATCCCGGAAACCGAGCGTCAGCGAGGTTATCCGGGACCCATGAACACGGGCGGCGCGGGGTGGTGTTGCAGCGCTTTGGTGTTCATCGGTATTGCACAGACCTGCAAGCGTCATGAATTGGGCGAGCGTCATCGACAACGCGCATCGCGCTCGACAGCTAGCTTCTTTCAACACTACTTAGATGGGTCTGTGTTAATGGGTTCCCGGATGATCGCGCTGACGCGCGATCTCCGGGATGACAATGTAAATTGTGGGTAGTGAGAGTGCGTCCTCTTAATACCGCTCCAAACTGAACCCGCTCACATCGATATCCGGCGCCTTGTCCGTCACCATATCCGCCACGATCCGCCCGGCGCCGCAGGCCATGGTCCAGCCCATATGGCCGTGGCCGCTGTTGATCCAGAGGTTGCGGTAGCGGGACGGGCTCATGATCGGCGGGCCGTCGGGGGTCATGGGGCGGAGGCAGGCCCAGTAGTCAGGCCGCTCGAAGGCGCCGCCGTCGGGGAACAGCTCGCGGGCCACATGCTGCATGACGGAAAAATCCTTGGCCTCGTAGTCGGTGTCGTAGCCGGCGAAATCGGCGGTGGCGGTGAGGCGCAGCTTGTCGCCGAGGCGCGAGAAGGCGACGAGGTTGCCTTCATCGACGCCGCCCATCACCGGCGCGCCCTTGTGGCCGTCGATGGGGATGGTGAGGGAGTAGCCCTTCACCGGATAGATCGGCAGCTTAACGCCGACCTTGCGGGCCAGCAGGGGGCTGTAGCTGCCGAGCGCCAGCACATAGCGGTCGCCGCTGACTGCGCCCTTGTCGGTGACCAGGCCGATGATGTGATCGCCATGGGACTCGATGCTGCGGATGGTGCGGCCGAGTTCGAAAGTCACGCCGCGCGCCCGGCACATCTCCGCGAGGCGTTCGGTGAAGACCAGGGCGTCGCCGCTCTGATCCTTCGGGGAATGCAGGGCGCCGGCCAGCCTATCCTTCATGTGGGCGAGGGCCGGCTCCATCTGGATGCAGGCATCCATGCTGATGGCGCGCACGCCCGCGCCGTGATCGTTGAGCACGGCCATGTTGGCGGCGCCGCTCTGGTAGTGGGCCGGGTCGCGGAACAAAAACAGGCAGCCCTTGTTCGTCTCCTCATGATAGGCGAGGCCGGTATCGCGGCGCAGCGCGTCGAGCAGTCCCAGGCTATAGAGGCAGAGCTTCAGCTTGACGATTGTGTTGCGCTGGTTGCGCTCCGCCGTGCAGTTCGCAAGGAAACGCAGGCTCCAGCTCCACATGCGGGGATCCGCGCGCAGGTGAAAGCGCAGCGCGGTATCGCTGCGGTAGAGCGACTTGAGCAGGATCCAGGGTGCGCGGGGCGAGGCCCAGGCGTAGGCGTGGCCGGGCGAGATCAGGCCGGCATTGGCGAAACTGGTCTCCCGCGCCACCGAATCGCGGCGGTCCACGACCGTGACCTCGTGGCCGGACTCGGCTAGATACCAGGCGGTAGCCACGCCGATGACGCCGGCGCCGAGGATGACGATTTTCATGGTTAGCGGCCGGTGTTCAGATGCTGGTTGAAAGAGATGACAGAGAAATTATCAGCCAGATGCAATAGCATGCCGCCGCATGCTCGACAAACAGGGCGGCGCATTGGACCGGTCTTGGATGTGCCCGGGCCGGGTCACGGGTTTGCCATATTCCGGCTCTACCTCTGCCGGCCACAGGACGGAAGCGGAACCGAATCAGGAGAGTTGCGATGAATCTCAGCCACAGCAATGACCGGCGCGCACTGCGCCTGACCTTGGCGGCGGTGGCACTGACCGCGATGTCAGCGGCACCGCTGACGGCCACGGCCCAGGACAGCACGGGCGTCTATCTGAATGCCCAGGACACCATGTCCTGCGTCTGCTGGGATAATGCCCTGGTGCAGACGGACGCCGAACTCAATGGCCCGGAAATCGGTGCCTTGCGGGACGAATATAACCGCGTCGACGAGTTGCTGCGCACGGCCCATGCCAACTTGGACACGAACGATCAAGCAGAGGTGGACAGCGTGGCGCGCATCTCCGAGCGGCACACCATGCTGAAGCAGCAGCTCGATCAGGCGGAATTCCCGCTGATTCGGCGCAAGACGGTGCTGGCGACGGAATACAACAAGGTTTGCGCCGGCAAGAAAATGCTGGTCATGAACGTCGACGCCGCCCACGCCAATCCGCAGTGTCCGGCGATACCCTGAAGTTTGTGGCCTAGCCCTTTGCCGTCGCGTCCCATTTGCAGGTGAGGCTCATCTGCGCCGCCGTATTGGCGACGGTGGCGAGGCAGGCTTGTTCCTTCTCCTTCGGAATTGAGACGGCAAAGCGCGTGGCGTAGCGGGCGCCGCTGGCGCCGGGGATGCGCTCGGAATTGAGCCGCACGATGTTGGCGCCGTAATCGCCGAATACTTCGCTCAAACGCGCAATCAGCCCGGGGCTGTCATCGCCGATGATCTCGATGCGGTGGGTGATCTTGCCCGACGGCGCGTGGGTGGCCTGGAACGAGAAGGGCGACACCGTCAGCTTGGCGTTCTCCAGTTCCGGCAGTTCCAAGAGTTCGCTTTCGACTTCGCCGAGGGAGACATCGTCGGGAATCTCGCAGAGCGTGGTGAATTCCGCGCCGGTGCCCAGCACCGCGAAGGTCGTGTCGCCGAGATTGATGCCCAAATCGAACATGCGGCTGGTGATCGCCGCCACCAGCCCGGTGCGGTCCTCGCAAATGATGGATACCAGCGCGCTCTTGCCCATGGGCTGCCCCCGAACTTCTTCCCTGCGTTTTCTATAGTCCGCGCCGTCGCCGCTGCGCAACGGCTTATGGTTAACGCCCGGCACGGCTGCGAATGCCCCGAGTTTGCGCCGGATTCCGGCCGACCGCCGCCACAATCCGGTCGCAGTGTGGTTCGAACGCAACCTAACCGGGAGGGTCAATCCATGCATTGCCGCAATCATGCTCTGGCGTTCGGTACCGTCTGTCTGGGCCTGCTTTTCCTGCCCGGCGGCGAAATCCGCGCCGCCGATCTCAGCGTCCGAGCGCCCGTGGGCGCGGTGACGGTATTCCCCGACCGCGCGGAGGTGACGCGCGTAATCGAGGCCACGGTGCCCGCTGGCGCCACCACGCTGGTGCTGGAAGGCCTGCCGGCGTCGCTGCTGCCCGATTCCGTTCGCGTCAGCGGCAAGGCCGGCGACCGGATCGCCATCGGCTCGGTGGAGACCAAGCCGCTATACCAGGAGGCGGCAGTTCACGAAACCGAGCGGCGCCTGCTGGCCGACATCGAGGCGTTGAACGACCGGCGCCGGGCCCTGAGCGACAAGATTCAGGCGCTGCAGGTGCAGGTGGATTTCATCGCCTCCATCGGCCGCGAAATGCCGGCCGCGGCGAATGAGGAAATTGTCCGAGGCAGCATGGATCCCGCCAAATGGCAGGAAGCCTGGAAGGCCCTGAGCCTTGGCACTGCCGAAGCGCGGGACGGCATGCGCCTAGCCGAGATCGAAATGCGCGGCATCGACAATGAGGTGGCGAAGAAGTCAGCCGAGCTGGCGCAGGTGCAGACCGGCCAGACCGCGACCATGGTGGCGCGGGTGAATATCGACGCGCAGCAGGGCACCAGCGTGAAGCTGGAGTTCAGCTACCAACTTGGCGATGCCTGGTGGTGGCCGGTCTATGACGCGCGCTTGAACACCGAGTCCGGCAAGATCGACCTGGTGCAACTCGCGCAGGTACAGCAGCGCACGGGCGAGGACTGGTCGAACGTGAAACTGACGCTGTCCACGGCGCGGCCCTCGGCGGGCGCGGCATTGCCGGATCTGCAGACCTGGTTCCTGCTGACGGCCGAGGAGTTCAAGGACAAGCTGGCGAAGACCGGGCAGAACAGCCTGGATGATCTGGCGGCGGTGCAGGAACAATATGCGCCCGCCAGCCCGGTCACCGGCGGCGAGGCCGATGGCCGCCGGGATGCGGAACTACTGCGCGCCAATCTGGTGGCGACCGAGTTCGCGGCGCAATACAGCATCCCCGGCAGCGCCAATGTGCCGTCGGACGATTCCGCGCATAAGTTTGTCATCGCCGACCACAGCATGCACAGCAAGCTGGCGGTGCGCACGGTGCCGAAGATCTCTCCGATGGCGCACCTCTTCGCCACTTTCAAATATGACGGCAAGGATCCGCTGTTGCCGGGCAGTGTGTCGCTGTTCCGCGACGGCGCCTTCATCGGTACCAGCAGCATGGCGCTGCTGCGGCCGCAGGAGGAGCGGGCGATGGGCTTCGGCGTCGACGACAAGGTGAGCGTCGACTACTGGCTCGAGGATGGCGGGCAGTCGACCGAAGGTGTCTTCACCAGCAACCGCCGCATCGAGCGCAAGTACCGCATCGAGATCGACAACTATCACAGCCAGCCGATCGAGATCACCGTGCTCGACCAGCTGCCGGTGCCGCAGGATGAGCGCATCGAGGTGGAATTGCTGCGCAGCACCACGGAGCCGACCAAGAAGAACTGGGAAGACCGCCAGGGCGTGCTGGCCTGGGCCGGCGAGCTCAAGCCGGATGAGCACAAGGCGATCACCTTCGGCTATGCGGTGACCTATCCCGAGGATATGCCCGTGCCGGCGCTGTAGGATTGAACGCTCCTACTTGGATAGAGTGGTGCGAGATCGTCATCACCTTCGGCGTGTTGCAACCCTCCCCCGCGGATGCGGGGGAGGGGATGCCGTGCACACACGCTGATGCAGAGCGCCGAGTGGGAGGGGGCTAACTCACGGGCCTAAACGACGTTGATCTCCCGCAGCGGCTCGTTGCGCAGGATGCGCTCGTACCCGAAACGCTCTCAGGTCGATGCTCTTGTAAGCCCCGTGGACGATCAACTCGGCCGTGGCGCGGCCGACGGCGGGGGATTGCTGCAGGCCATGGCCGCTGAAGCCGTTGCAGAAGTAGAAATTACCGATGTCCGGATGCGGCCCGAGGATCGCGTTCTGGTCCAGCGTGTTGTAGTCGTAATGCCCGGCCCAGGCGCGGGTCAGCTTGATCGCCTCGAAGGCCGGCACGCGGGTGGCGATGGTCGGCCATATGAGTTCTTCATAGAAGCTGTAGTCGATCTCAAAATCGGTGCAGTCGGGATCGTCGGACTCTTCCGGCGAAACGCCGCAGATATAGCTGGCGCCTTCCGGCCGGAACCAGACGCCGTTAGGCTCGATGGTCAGCGGCACGCGGCCAAGCTGTTCCCGGCAATCGAAAACATAGACCAGGCGCTTGCGCGGGCGCACCGGCAGGTCGATCCCTGCAGTCGCCGCGATCTCGCGCGCCCGGTAGCCGGATGAATTGACCACGGCGCCACAAGCAATCTCGCCATTGTCCTTGGTCGTCACGGCGGTCATGCGATTGCCGTCGCGCTGCAGCGCCGTGGCTGTGTCCGCGAGATAGGTCACGCCCAGCGCACGGGCCTTGCGGCGGAAGGCCTGCAGCAGGCCGTAGGGATCGGTCCAGCCTTCGTTGGTGAGGCCGTAGCAGCCGCCGGCCAGATCGTCGGTGTTGATCCAGGAAAACCGCGCTCGAATTTCGTCGGGCGATAGCAATACGTTGTTGGCGCCGAGGGATTTCTGGATCTCGTGATTGCCGCGCAGAATATCCATGCCGGCGCCACTGGCCAGGAACAGGTAGCCGTTCTCGACGAACGGAATCAGCGGCGCATCGTCGTCCACCGCCAGATACTCACCCGCCTTCTTGATGAAGTCGGCGGCGAATTGGCCCATGCGGATGTTCTCTGGCGTGGAGAATTGCTGGCGGATGCCGCCGGCGGCGCGGGGCGTGGCCGCATCGGCATAGGTCGGATCACGCTCCACCACGAGCACGGAACCTGGAAAGTTGAGCCAGCCCTTAAGGAAGTAGGCGACGGAACTGCCCATCACACCGCCGCCAACGATGACGACGTCGTAGCTCTGCATGATTGGCCGCCCTATCCCGCGAAAGCGGGCTCGGGCAGGCCGCGCACGCCCGGCTTGCAGGCGAACAGGCTGCCGGACAGCGGCGCCTTGGCGAGCTGCTCTTCGGTGAGGCCGGTGGTCGCGGTGGTGATGTAGAGGGTGTCGAGATTCTCGCCGCCGAAGGCGACCGAGGTCACCCGTGGCACCGGCAGCATGATCTCCCGGTCGACGCTGCCATCGGGCGCATGGCGCACCACGCGGCCGCCATCCCAGCGAGCGCTCCAGAGATAGCCCTCGGCGTCGACGGTCATGCCGTCAGGCATGCCGGTCTCGACCGTGGTCTGGGCGAAGGGCTGCTTCGGCCCGACCTTGCCGGTCGCGGGGTCGATGGTCAGGCGGAAGATGGCGCGGCCGTTGCTGTCGGCCAGATAGGCGATGCGGCCATCGGGGCTGAAGGCCGGGCCGTTGGAGCAGATCAGGGAGTCCGCGACCTTCGTGACCTGCAACTTCTTGTCGATGACGTAGTGATTGCCGCAGGGATGCGTTTCACGCTTGTCGAGGGAGCCGGTCCAGAGCCGCCCCTGGCGGTCGCATTTGGCGTCGTTGAGCATGTTGTCAGGCTGATCCGGTTCCGGATTGACCAGCGGCTGCAGCCGGCCGGTGGCGAGGTCCAGGGCGGAGACTCCGTCTTCGCGGACAACGATCCAGCCGCCCTTTTGCCGCTGCACCATGCCGCTGACATAGCTGCCAAGTTCCGCCCTCAAGGCGCTATTCTTGCCGGTCGCGGGATCGAACCGGTAGACGGCCGGCTTCATCAGATCGAGCCAATAGAGGCGTTTTTCCGAAGGAATCCAAAGGGGGTTTTCGCCGAGAAGCGTGGGGATCTCGACGATGCATTCGGGCGTGGGCGCGTTCATGGTGACCTGTTTTAGGACGGTGAGGGCGTACAATGATTGCTGTGGCACTCGGGCAGGAAAACGCCCTATGCTTGCTGTTACGCAGCGGTAATGAGAGGAGGCCATGAGCCGCGCCTTTGTCAAGGAATCCGACGGCGACCAGCCGGGCGACGAACTGCCCGAGCGGCCCCAGAGTCCTCACCCGAACTACGTGACTGCTTCGGGCTTGCGGGCGCTGCAGGAGCAGCATGCCAAATTGCTGGAGGAGAAGCGTCATCTGACCGAGGGCGGCGAGCCGGAGATGCTGGACAAGGAGCACCTGAAGCTTGTCGAGCGCGACATGCGCTATTTCAAGGAGCGCATCGAGCGTGCGGTGCTGATCGATCCCGCCAGCCAGCCGGCGGACAAGATCGGTTTCGGCGCTTTGGTGGAATGTGTCGATGACAATGAAGAGAAGCACAAATTCCGCATCGTGGGAGAGGACGAAGCCGATCCCAAGCAGGGCCGCATCAGCTGGGTGTCGCCGCTGGCCAAGACGCTGAATGGCGCGTCGGTCGGCGATACCGTGACGTGGAAGCGGCCGACGGGCGATCTGGGCCTTGAAATTCTCAGCCTGAAATATCCCAAGGACTGAGCGCTGCACGCCTACTTCCGCGCGAAACCAATCCGGCCCACGGCTTGCTGCGGCATGGCGGCTCGGCAATAGTCCGATGATCGAGTTGGCGGAGCTTTCACCGTGAATGTTCCACTTTCACCTGTAACCCTGCGCCAGGCGCGTCAGCCCGGCTTGCCGCTGCTGCCGCGCGGGACCGAGCGCTACATTGTGCCCGGCGGCGGTGCGTTGGCGCTGCCGGTCGAAGCAGGCGACGAAATCACCGTCATCGACCGCGAAGGGTTGCAGCGCTGCGAGGCGGCGTATTTCTCGGCCGAGGGCCGTGAAGATCTGGCGGCGTTGAACCTTCGCGCCGCCGAGCAGTCGCCTGGGATCAACAAGCTGCTGGCCGGCGCGGGCGAGGAGGCGGCGGCCATCGGCGCTGCGCTCAAGCGCCGGGGATTGCCCGGCCGCGTCGACAAGGCGGCGCTGTTGTTCGAAGGTGGCCGCGCGGGCGAGCAGGCGAGCATCACAGCTGCGCGCGGCGGCACGCTGCTGCTGCATGCACCCGGTGAGCCGATGGCTGTCGATGCGCAGAATCCGCCCACCGATCTGATCGTCTACGTCAAGCGGGCCAAACCGCCGGCGCAGGGAATGGCAGTACTGCCTGACCCGCTCGCCGATCCGCGGGAAGATATCCGCATCAACAAGGCGACGGCGCGGGGGTATCTGGTCAAGGCTGGCGAGTACATCCAGATCATCGATGTGGCCGGTCGTGAGTGCAGCGACTTCGTGGCCTTCGATGCGCGGCAGCTCGACAAGGGCATCGAGCGTGGCGTCGACGCGACGGCGACCCGCAGCATGATCGGCCTGGGCTATCCCGGGCCGGGGCTTTTCTCGAAGTTCTTCGATACCGATCTGCAGCCATTGATCGAAGTCGTGCGGGACACTGTGGGGCGGCACGATGCATTCGGCCTCGCCTGCACGCCGCGCTACTATGACGATGTCGGCTATCCCGGCCATGTGAACTGCACCGAGAACATGAACGGCGCGCTGCAGCCTTTCGGTGTCGCGCCGCGCGGCGGCTGGCCGGCGATCAATTTCTTCTACAACACGGGCATCGACGCCCATAATGCCTTCATCTTCGATGAGCCCTGGTCGCGGCCGGGCGACTATGTGCTGCTGCGGGCGATGACCGACTTGGTCTGCGCGTCCTCGGCCTGCCCCGACGACATCAGCCCGGCCAACGGCTGGCAGCCCACGGATATCCATTTGCGCATCTATCCGGCGCATCACAACTTCAGCAAGGCGATCGCATTCCGCATGGCTCCCGACGCAGAACCGAAGCTGACCAAGGAAACCGCGTTCCACCCCCGCACGTCATCCCTGACGCGCAATTTCGCCGAATACCGCGGCTACTGGCTGCCGACGAAATTCAACAACCACGGCGCAGTGGAGGAGTATCACGCCTGCCGCGAACGGGCGGTAGTGCTCGATCTGTCGCCGCTGCGCAAGTTCGAGGTGACGGGGCCGGATGCGGAGACCCTGCTGCAGATCGCCTGCACCCGGAATATCCGCAAGCTGGCGGTGGGGCAGGTGGTTTACACGGCCATGTGCTATGAGCATGGCGGCATGCTCGACGACGGCACCGTGTTCCGATTGGGCCGCGACAATTTCCGCTGGATCGGCGGCGACGAGTATGGCGGGCGATGGTTGCGGGAGCTGGCGGAGCAGCGGGGGCTCAAAGCCTGGGTGAGATCCTCCACCGATCATCTGCACAATATCGCCGTGCAGGGGCCGAAGAGCCGCGACATTCTCAAGCAGATCGTCTGGACGCCGCCGGCACAAACAAGTCTGCCGGAGCTGGCCTGGTTCCATTTCACCATCGGCCGCATCGGCGATTTCAATGGCACGCCCGTATTGGTGTCACGCACCGGCTATACCGGCGAGCTGGGCTACGAAATTTTCTGTCACCCGAAGCATGCGCTGGCCGTGTGGGACGCGGTGTGGGAGGCGGGCAAGGCGCACGGCATGGCCCCGCTGGGGCTAGAGGCGCTGGACATGCTGCGCATCGAGGCCGGCCTGATCTTCTTCAACTACGAATTCAGCGATCAGACCGATCCGTTCGAGGCGGGCATCGGCTTCACGGTGGCGCTGAAGAGCAATGAAGATTTCGTCGGGCGCGACGCGCTGCTCCGCCGCAAGCAGAATCCGCAAAAAGTGCTGGTCGGGCTCGACGTCCATGCCAACGACGCGGTGGGGCATGGCGATTGCGTCCATATCGGCCGGGCGCAGGTGGGCGTGATCACCAGTGCGACCCGAAGTCCGGTCTTGAAGAAGAACATCGCGCTCTGCCGCATCGACGTGGCCCATAGCGCCATCGGCACCGAGGTGGAAATCGGCAAGCTGGACGGGCATCAGAAGCGCATTCCCGCAACGGTGGTGCGCTTCCCGCATTACGATCCCGAGAAGACGAGGGTCAGGACGTAGGTCCAGCGAGGCGGACTTGCCTGCAATAGCCGGATTGACAAGCTGCGGCGGCTCGGGATTTATCCCGCAAAAGGAGTCGCCCCATGGAACTGCATCTACCGGAGCTGCATAAGCTCATTCTTTTCATCGGCGCCAGCATCGTTATGCTGGTCATCCCCGGACCGGCGGTTCTGTTCATCGTCGCCCGCGGGATTTCGCAGGGTCGCCTCGCGGCATTTGCATCAGTGTTGGGCGTGGCAGTGGGGTCCTTCATTCACGTCATTGCCGCCGTGGTTGGGTTGTCGGCCCTTATGGCCGGTTCCGCGCTCGCCTTCAGTGTCGTCAAGTATGTCGGCGCGGCCTATCTCATCTATCTCGGTGTCATGACGCTGCTGAAGAAGCGCACGCCGGAGGTTAATCCGAAAATCGAACGGAAAAGCCACCGGCGCCTTTTCGTCGACGGCATCGTCGTGAACGTGCTGAATCCGAAGACGGCGCTGTTCTTCCTGGCGTTCCTGCCGCAATTTGCCGACCCGGCACATTTCACCGACACAGGCTCTTCTACTCGGTGCCGTGTTTGTCGTGCTGGCGATCCTGAGCGATGGGACTTACGCGATGATCTCCGGTTCTCTTGGCCATTTCCTCCGCGGCCAGCCGCGGTTCCTCACAGCGCAACGCTGGGTCTCGGGTAGTGTGTATATCGGTCTGGGTGTGCTGACAGCCCTTGCAGACCGGAATACGGGCGCCGCCTGCGTCGAAGTAGGCTCAGGCAGTATATCTGCGCAGCCCTGTCCGGACCGCCAGACGTGGCCTTCAGGCTTGGTTTTACCCGCTTTCCTTCCCCGGCGTCTGTGCTAGCTTGTGCCCTTACGGGGCTGCCCCTCAAGAAGTGGCCCCGCAGGGAGACGTAGCCTTTTCGGATAGTTGCAGGACGGCATTGCAGTGGCCCTGTGACCTAGATCCGCACAACGCGAGGGAGGATCGCTGGATATGAGCAGCCAAATGAAGACGCTGATCGGCGTCATCGCAGTCGCCATTATTATCGTCGGCGGCTATTTCTTGTTCTTTAAGAAAGCACCGGAAGAAGCGGCAGTCGCACCGACTGCGCAAGTGATCAAGTTCGGCGTGGCCGCTGAGCCCTATCCGCCATTCTCGAGCAAGAACGCTTCAGGCGTCTGGGAGGGATTTGAGATCGACCTGATGAATGCCGTCTGCGAACAGATGCAGGCGAAATGCGAACTGGTCGAAGTGGCGTGGGACGGAATCATCCCATCCTTGCAGGAAAAGAAAATCGATGTGATCTGGTCGTCGATGTCGATTACAGACAAGCGCAAGGAAGTCATCGATTTCACCGACATGTACTACGACACGCCGGCGGTCTTCGTCGGCGCCAAGACTGGCGGCCCGCAAATCACCAAGGAAGGGCTGACCGGCAAGATTATCGGCGTTCAGACCTCAACGACGCACGCCGACTACGCGCAGAAGGCCTACGGCGACGTGGCGCAAGTGAAGATCTATGACACCCAGGACAATGCTAACGCGGACCTCGTTGCCGGGCGCGTCGACGTCCTGCTCGCGGATGCGATTGCGTTGGATGCGTTCATCAAATCCGATCAAGGCAAGACCTATGGGGTTTTGGCGACGGCGCCCGACGACCCGATCTTCGGCTTCGGGGTCGGCGGCGGTATGCGCAAGGAAGACAACGACCTCGAAGGCAAGCTGAATGCCGCCATCAAGGCCTTGCAGGAAAACGGCAAGTACAACGAGATCGCGAAGAAATATTTCGACTTCGATATCTCGGGCAAGACGTCGTAACCCGCTTCAGGGCTGGGGGAGAGCCGTCCACGGATGAGTGGGCGGCTCTTTCCAGCGGCCCTTGAGGGTGCACCAGGCAATGGCCGGTGAAACATCCTATCTCGATCTGTTGCGCTTCGGCGATTTGGGCTGGGGCGACGAATTGGCGTGGGGCGCCTGGCTGACAATCCAGATATCAATCTGCTCGTACCTCGTCGGCATGGTGCTGGGGTTGCTTGGTGCCGGCGCGAAGCTCTCCCACAACAAGATCCTGCTTTGGATCGCAGATATCTATACGACCATCGTGCGGGCAGTTCCGGAACTGCTGCTCATCATCCTGATCTTCTATACGGGTACATCGGCACTGAAGAAGTTGCTTGTTTCCGTCGGCATGGGCGAGGGAATTGATATCAGTGCATTCGGCGCTGCCGTCGCCGCCTTGGGGTTCATTGCCGGTGCCTACATGACGGAAGTGTTCCGCGGCGCCATCCTGGCGGTGCCGAAAGGACAAATGGAGGCGGCCCGTGCCTATGGCATGCCGGCAACGCTGCGGTTTCGCCGCATCCTATTCCCGCAGCTGATGCGCTTTGCGCTGCCGGGTCTGAACAATCTCTGGCTGGTGATCATCAAGGACAGCTCCCTAATCAGTGTCGTCGGCTACTACGAGCTGCTGTTTGCCGGGAAGCAGGCGGCCGCGTCGACGCGGAACTACCTGTTCTTCTATTCGGTTACGGCCCTGTGCTTCCTCGTCCTTACTGTCATATCGATGATTGGCAGCAACTATCTCGAGCAGCGCTCCAAGCGCGGCCTGCGGCGAGCCTGAGGGAGCTGGCATGACGGGCCCGTTCGACTTCTTCCTCAGCCTGTTTCCCCTGGTGGTCGCCGGGATCTGGATGACGATCAAGCTGCTGGTTGTCTCGGCGATCTTCGGCAATGTTCTGGCGCTGCCGATTGCGTTGGCGCGCGTGTCCCACAATCCCCTGCTTTGGATCCCGAGCTATCTCTATATTCTGGTCATGCGCGGAACACCGCTTCTCGTACAGATGTATCTGATCTATTACGGGTTTGGGAGCCTGTTTCCGGACATTCCAGGAATTCGGGACAGCTTTCTCTGGCCATATTTGCGCGACGGTTTCTTCTACGTCGCCCTCGCTCTCAGCCTCAATGTCGCCGGATACTCCGGCGAGATCCTGCGCGGCGCCATTCAGGCCGTGCCTCACGGCGAGGTCGAGGCTTGCAAGGCATTTGGCATGCCGCGCTGGCTGACGTTGCGGCGCGTGATCCTGCCACGGGCAATTCGCATCAGCCTGCCGACCTTCAGCGGCGAGATGATCCTGCTGCTCAAGGCAACGGCGCTGGCATCTACCGTCGCGGTTGCTGAGGTTCTGGGCATGATACAGAAGATCCGAGCGGATACGCTGCGGACCTACGAGCCGCTTCTTGCCGCGGCCGTTGTATACATCGTACTGACCTTCCTCCTCACGCGCTGTTTCAACTTCTTGGAACAGCGACTGAACAAGGACCGTCAGGCACCGAAAACGCTGACAATAGCCGGCGCCGCCGCAAAGCCGGCAGCATAGCTGGCCAGGCTGGTCACACCGCCGCCCGGTCGAACGCCGCCAGCGCCTTCTTCTTTTCCTCATCGGCCATGAATGACGCGGCGAAGCCGTTGCGCGCGATGGTGCGCATGTCGCTATCGGCAAGGTTGAGCGCCTTCTGGATCGCGCTGTAGTTCTCCCCGACATAGCCGCCGAAATAGGCGGGGTCGTCGGAATTCACGGTGACGAAGAGGCCCTTGTCCAGCATGCGCTTGAGTGGATGTTCCCGCAGGTCGTGCACGCCCTGGAGGCGGAGGTTGGAGAGCGGGCAGACCGTGAGCGCCATGCGATCGCGCGCCAGGCGCTGCACCAGGGCCTCGTCCTCCATCGCCCGGTTGCCATGGTCGATGCGGTCGACGCCCAGGATATCCAGCGCTTCCCAGACATATTGCGGCGGACCTTCCTCGCCGGCATGGGCGACGAGGCGGAAGCCTTCCTCGCGGGCACGGCGGAACACATTCTTGAACTTGCTCGGCGGGAAGCCGACCTCCGATGAGTCCAGCCCGACGCCGGCGATGCGGCCTTTGCAGTCGAGCGCGGTGTCGAGCGTGCGTTCCGCGTCTGCCTCGTCGAGATGCCGCAGGAAGCACATGATGATCCGCGATTTGAGGTCCAGCTTCGCGGCCGCATCGGCGCGAGCGCGGTCGATGCCGTCGAGCACGGTGGCGAAGGCGACGCCACGCGAGGTGTGCCCCTGGGGATCGAAGAACAGCTCGACATAGCTGACCTTCTGCGCCGCCACGCGCGAGAAATACGCCCAGGCGAGATCGTAGAAATCCTGCTCGGTCTGCAGGACCGACATGCCCTGGTAATAGAGATCGAGGAAGTCCTGCAGATTACCGAAATCGTAGGCCCGGCGGATTTCCTCCACGGACGCGTAAGGCAGGCGTACCTTGTTGCGCTGCGCCAGCGCGAACATCAGCTCCGGCTCCAGGCTGCCCTCGATATGGATATGCAGCTCGCTCTTCGGCAAGCGGTCGAGGAGGACGCTGGGTTCGTTCATTGAGTCACCGGATATGCGGGCGGACGATTCCGTGACCGGCGACGTTACACTGGCGCGGGCATTCGGGAAAAGGGGCCGGAAGCCAATGTAAATCCGCAATAAAAAGGGCGGGCCTTGCGGGCCCGCCCCTAGTTCGCATGCGATGTTCTCACTGCGGCGCCGCTGTTCTCCCGTTCCCGGCTTCCGCCTCGAGGCCGCTATTCTGCGGCTTTAGCCTGGGCTTCCTTGAGCAACCTGTCGGCCAGCTCACGTTTTCCCTTGGCATCGAGCTTCTTGATCTCGTTGTTCAGCACCCGTTCGTTGACGGCCTGGTTCCAGTAGTCGAGGGACTGGAAGCCCAGCAGCGCCGACTTGCCGACGAACTGGCGCAGCACTTCGTTGGTCGGACCCATGACCCAGCCGGCCTTGCCGTCGCGCAGCAGGCGCTCGATCTGCAGGCCGGGCTTGTAGCCCGTGCCGCCGCAGGCATGGAGCATCTTGTCCGATACATGGGCGACGTTCTTCGCCGCCGCGAACTTCACCTGCCACATCCAGTGCAGATATTGCGCGCGGGGCAGGGCGTCGAGATCCTTGTGGATCGACCAGTCGCAATTGTTGGTGGCGTCGTCCATCGCCTTGCCCATGCCATAGACGAACGAGCGGCAGCCATTGGTGTCGATGATCGCTTCGCCCACATAGTCCTGGATGGTTGGATAGTCGGCGACGCGCATGCCGACGTCGGCATGCTTCTTCATGGTGGTGTGGCGCTTGGCGATATCGATCATCGCCAGCGAAATGCCGTTCCAGCAGGCCGAGGAGCAGAGCAGGAAGAAGGGATCGACGCATTCGTCGTTCGACTTCGAGCCGTCGCCCTTGGGGCCGACCATGCGATCGGCTTTCAGCACCACATTATCCAGTTCGAGCGTGCCCGACTGGTTGCCGCGCAGGCCGAGGCCGTCCCATTTCGAGGGCTCGGCCTTGACCTCGTTGTTCAACGCCAGCCAGCAGGTGAGGTCGGCATAGTTGCCGCCGAAATCGGGACTGGTGGTCTGCAGCACATACCAGTCGGCGAAGCCGCCCGACGTTGTCCAGGAGGCCTTCTTGCGTACCTTGTACCCGCCTTCGACTTTCTCCGCGCCGGAGGAAATCGGGTACCAGAAATGCGAGCCGGTCTCGGGATCGGAGTAGGAGAGCGTGCCGACCAGACAATCCTTGTCGATGCGCCGCATGATGTCCTGCAGCACCGGATTGTCGTGATGGCGGAACAGCGCCGCCGCCACCGCGCCGGTATGCATGGTGTAGCACATGGCCGTGGAAGGGCAGGCGTAGCGCGCGATCGTCTCCACCACCATGGCGGCGCAGACATGATTCTGGCCGAGGCCGCCGAGCGATTTCGGCACCAGCAGGCCGAGCAGGCCATGCTTGGCAAGGATCTGGAAATTCTTGCGCGGGAAAAGCAGTTTTTTATCGGACTCGATGGCGTTTTCGCGCATTTCCTTCTGCGCGAGGTCGATGATCAGCGCCTGGATCTTTTTCTGTTCATCGGTAAGCAGCCATTGCGGATCGTACTCGAAACCCAGGCCCCAGAAGTCTTCCGACCCCCATTTTTTCTGGCTCATTTGATCCTTGCGAACCTCCTGTGACGGACCGCGTTCCGGCCCTGGTTTTTCTGCTCGGCGGTCCGGCATTGGGCGCCGTCCGGCCGGTTTCTCGGACAAAATTACACGATTGGGAAAAACCGAAGCAAGCCAATTGCAACCAACCGCGCGCCAAACGAACCAATTACGGACCAGTTGGTACGCGAGAACGAAGCTGGAATTCTTTGCAAAAATTGCGCGACAACTGCGCGTTCAGTGGGTATCGCCGATGCGGTGATAAGCGCCCCGGAAGTAGAGCAGGGGCGGCCCTTCGGAATTGTAGCGCATCTTATCGACGCGGCCGACGAAGATCAGGTGATCGCCGCCGTCATAAATATGCTGGGTCTTGCATTCGAAGCTGGCCAGCGCGTCGGTGAGGATCGGGCAGCCGGTGTTCCAGAGCTCGTAGGAAACATTGTCCCACTTGTCGATCAGCGCGGTGGCAAAGATCTGCGACAGGTGGCGCTGATCGTCGCGCAGGACATTGATGGCGAAATGTCCCGCCTGATGGAAAGCCGGCAGGCTGTAAGCGCGGCGGTCAAGGCTGAACAGGACCATCGGCGGATCGAGCGATACGGAGTTGAAGGAGTTTGCGGTGATGCCGACCATGCCGGTATCCAGCGACGCCGTCGTCACCACGGTGATGCCCGTGGCGAAAGACCCGAGCGCCCGGCGGAATTCGCGTGCTTCGATCATCGTGCCTGTTGCATGCCCTTCGAAAGAGGCCGGCGCCGGGCGCGGAGGCGCGGCAGGTGCCAACTGTTTGCGGAAGAATTCATAAGCCCGCAACGGACATAGCAACGCAGGGCGGAGGGGAGAAGGATTTTTTCTTTGGAGGCGAACCGCTGTCAGCTATTCCTGGCGGTGCGTAACAGCTTCCACCGGCGCCGCCGTTCGACGGCGCTTGCGATCCGGCCGGCGGGCTACAGCTAACCCTGTGCCGGACGCGGCGGATACGGACGGCGCGGCTTTTGGGCGCGTGGTGTTGCCGTTGTCGTATCCATCTGGATTACGCGCAAGACTTGGACGCCTTTCCTGCCTTGGCCCACCTCGCAATGGATGGTGGCGCCTTCAGGTGCGTCCTGAAGCCCCGCTTGCTTCAATGCGGAGATATGGAGGAACACGTCCTGCGACCCATCCTCCGGCGTTACGAAGCCATAACCCTTTTCTACGTTGAACCACTTCACCTTGCCCTGCAGCTCCGAGGAGGGGCCGCCGGATTCGCTGTGATCGTTCATCGAAACACACTCTGCTCCTAGACACTCCCCCAATGGTTTGTCCCGACCCCGAAGCGTCAAACCAACACCCCCACAGCTATTTACTGTGAGCTTCGCGGATTATGCTTCCGCGAGGGACAGGTCTTGGTTACTTTGATCTTGCCTGAAAAGAAAAGCAAGTGGCCCCGGGCCCGAATACTGCGCAGGTTTTGACAAGTCTTCAGCAGCCAACATAGTTGAAGGTAACAGTGCCGTCATTTCTGCGCGGCGGCGCAGCGATGCGGGTCGCAAGCCAGCAAACCGAAATTTCCAACGAAGCGAGAAATTCACAGCATGCCTATCGAGTTAGCAACACGGGCGGACTTCACGCTGCCCGCTTATCGCGCCGCAGCATGGGGCGCCGAGACCGTCACGATCGCCACCAGTGCGCAGACCCGCATGGCGGAACGGCGTCGACAGTTCATGACGCTGATCGACAGTGATCCTGACCTTGTGATCTATGGCGTCACCAGCGGCTATGGCCAGAACGCGCGCAACCGGCTGGCGCCGGCCGAGCGCAAGGACCATGCGCGCAATCCACCCTATGCGGCGGCCGCGGCCTTCGGTCCGGCGCTGCCGACACGGGTCGTCAGGGGCTTCGTCTTCACCCGGCTGGCAAACTATGTCGAAGGCCATGCCGCGATCTCGCCCGAACTGGGCATCGCCGTGGCCGGTCTGCTGCGGAGAGAAGCGGTTGCCCAAAGTCGCGGCCATGGGCCAGGGCGGTGCGGGTGAGATCCTCGGCCTGGCGCCGCTGTTTTACGGCCTCGCGGAGAAATTCGACCTCGGCGAGAAGGAAGCGCTGTCGCTGATCAACGGCTCGCCTTGTGCGACGGCGCTGATCGCCGATGCTGTCATCGCCATGGAGCGGCGGCTTGAACTGGCCGAGCGCGTGCTGGCGCTCTCGGCCGAAGCGATCCGCGCGCCGCTCAGCCACTTTGCGCCGGAGTTCGAGGAACTCTGGAACGATCCCCATGAAGCCGCAGCGCTGCGGTCCCTGCGCGGGTTGCTCGATGGCGCCGACAGCGAGCGGCGGCCCTATCAGGCGCCGGTGAGCTATCGCATCCTGCCGCGTATCCTCGGGCAGTTTCGTCGCGCCGTGGCGCAGGCCCGCGAGGTTGCCGAGCGGAGCCTGCAGGCGATCACCGACAATCCGGTATTCCTGCCGCCGGACGCCACGAACCCGCTGGGACGGGTCTACAGCACCGGCGGCTATCACAATGGCGGCGCTTATCCGGCGCTGGATAACCTGGCAGCCTCGGCCGCGGACCTCTGCACGATCGCCGACAAGCATGGCTCGAAGCTTCTGGACGGACGCTTCTCGCTGCTGCCGGACCAGCTGATGGTCGGCGCCGGATACATCGGCTGCCTGAACATGGTGCAGGTCGGCTTTGCCGAGGAGGCGAAGCGAGCGGCGCAACGCACTTTCCTGCCGGGGAGCGAGGGCGGTGGCTTCGGCCAGAACGACACCGCACCGCCGACCTTCATCGCCTGGCGCGCGCAGGAGCAAGCGGGCTACTGCCTCGATGCGGCACTCGCGGCGCTAGCGGTGATCGCATCGCAGGCTTTCTTTGTCACCGGACGCAAGATTCCGCCGGCGCTGGAGGCGTTGGTTGACGACGTGCGAGCGGTCATGCCGCCGATGAAGGATCAGCGTCCGCTGGCTGATGACATGGACCGGCTGCTGGCGGCATTCCAGGCCAAGGTCTACGACGTCATTGGCAACGCGAAGGACTAAGCAAGTTCCGTACAAAAAAGGATCCGGCGGATCAAGGCGCGTGCTCAGCGGGCGTGCTGGAATCCCCGAATAATCTCGCGTTGCACGGCGAAGTAACCGTGGGCGACGACCTTGAGGTCAGCTTGCAGCAAGCGGTGCGCGGCGGGAAGAGCATGGAACGGCAGCGAAGGAAACGCGTGATGCTCGGCATGGTACGGCATCTTCCAGGCGATGAATCGAATCGCGGCGTTGCTACGCGTCGTGCGGGAGTTGGACAACATGTCTGACGACAGTGCGCAGCCCGTGTGTTCGGCCATCAGATAGAGGCGCAGGAACGGCTGCCCGATAAGCGCTGGGATTATCCAGTAGATGAGCAGGACGTCGCTTGCAATCCAGACCGACAACACGATCGCTGCTGCGTAGATCGCAAGAAAAATGCGCGCTTCCGTGACGAGTTCCGCGCGGCAGCGTACCGGCACAAAGGGTGCGGAGACCCGGCCTAATGCGTGGGAAATCAGCAGAACGGCCTCTGCACGCCAATAGGGCCAGCCCGAAACTTGCAGCAGCCATTCACTGAGGCTCTTAGGCTTGGGCGTGGCCAGCTCCGGATCCCGCTCGGGATCCTGGGTGTGCCGGTGATGGGCGAAGTGGAAGTAGCGGAAATAGGCCGGCGGTAACAGGATCAACAGTCCAGCGAGCCATGCGACAGCATCATTCAACCAGCGGCGGCGGAACGCCGTGCGGTGAATGCATTCGTGCTCGGCCGCGAACAGAAAGATGAGGGCGATGCCGTGGACAATCATCGCGCCGATCACCCAGAGCGAACCGCGTGTGAGATAGATCGTACCGCCTGTCAGCAGAAGCACGGCACAATGCGCGCCGAACTGAATCAATCCCCGCCGATCCGAGCGCTTTTCCAGGGGCCGGATTGCCTGCCGGGTATGTAGCGGATGTGCGTAGACGGTCTCGTCCATGGTTTTCCTGGCTCTGGCGCGCACAGCAGATAGCAGTGTGCACTTCGCATCGCCAAGCCTAGACCTTCCCGCCGGCCCTTTACAATTCCTCACGACAGCGTGGTGATGGGGCGCACCTGGGGGCGTTACCCAACCGGCGCTGCTGATTGCCATTCACCCGGCCGCGCTTCATGATCATAGCCATGACCTATGCGAGAGGGCTTACCGTATTTGCTGCCACTGCATTTGTTGCCGCCGTTATTGCGGGCGCGCATGCGGAAGTTCCAGTATCTCGCGGGACAGCGCTCAAGCAGATCGCCTACATGTATGGCGTTGTGGAGTATTGCGGCCTGACCTCCGCCGAGGTGTTCGACGGCTACCTGCGGGAGACGAGCTACGTCCGCCGCCGCGACGGGATCACCGATCCGGTGGCGCGCTGGCTCCGCATCCGCGGCCTGACCGCGGCCGATCTCGAATATGGCGATCGCGGGCTCGGCGGATATCGCAATTGGTGCCGCACCGAAGGGCTCAACTCGGCACAGCATTTCCTCGATTTCCGCGATCAGAGCCTGGCAGGCGAGGGGCCCTGAAGCGGCAGGCAAGCCGGTTGCCTGTTCTGCCCGATGACGGCATTCTCCGGCATCGGTTTACAGCGGATGTCCGGGATCAAGCGGCGCATGCTTAGTTTTCTCGCGGGGCTCGCCATCGTCTATCTGGGCGTGCTGGCGCTGCTCTATTTCAATCAACAGAAGCTGCTCTACTATCCCAACGTCGATCGGCCGAGCGCCGGGCCGGACGGCTTGCTCCAGCCGGTTGCCTATCGCAGCTCCGACGGCATTGAGCTGAATTCGCTGTATCGCGCGCCGCCATCGGATGCCGCGCGGGTGCTTCTGCATTTCCATGGCAACGCCGGCAATATCGGCGACCGCGTCGGGCGCATCCTGCCCTATGCCGGTGCGGGCATGGGGATCTTGCTGGCCGAGTATCGCGGCTTCGGCGGCAACAGCGGAAGTCCGAGCGAGCAGGGCTTCTATGACGACGCGCGCGCGGCCATCGCTTTTCTGCGCAAGCAGGGCGTGGAGCCCGGCCGCATCGTGTTCTATGGCGAGTCCCTCGGCTCGGGTGTGGCAGTGCAGATGGCGACGGAGTTTGCCTGCGGTGCCCTGGTGCTGGAGGCGCCCTACAGCTCGGTGGTCGACGTGGCCCAGGGACGTTACTGGATGTTTCCGGTGAGGGCGCTGGTCCGGGACCGCTACAACTCGACAGAAAAGATTACGCGAGTGCGCTGCCCGATCTTCATCATGCACGGCATGTCGGACCGGGTTATTCCCATCCGTTATGGCGAGCGCCTCTATGAGCTGGCGCCATCGCCCAAGGAGATGAAAGTGTATCCGGGCCTGGGCCATGTGGGATTCGACGAGGTGCGCGGCTTCGATGCCGTGCTCGATTTTCTGCGGCGCCACGGCATGATCGGCGCGGCCGGCGGCATGCAGCGGCAGGATGCGGCAAGTTAGTGGGGCGATGAGGATCATGGGTCAGAAACGTCCGTTCATTTTTCTCAACCTCGCGCATTTCCTCGATCATTACTTCATGCTGATCTTTCCGACGGCCGTGCTGGCGATTCACCGGGAGTGGGGACGCGGCTACGGCGATACGCTGTGGCTAGGAACGGCGGCTTTCGTCGCGCTCGGGCTTTCGACGCTGCCGGCGGGTTGGCTCGGCGATCGCTGGCGGCGTTCCAGCATGATGGTGATCTTCTTCATCGGGCTCGGCCTGTCGGGCATTGCGGCCGGGCTGGCGACAGGGCCGGTCAGTCTAACTGCAGCCTTGGCGGCGATCGGCGTGTTCGCCGGGATCTATCATCCCGTGGCCATTGCCGCGGTGGTGCGGCTGGCCCATGGCAGCGGCCGCGCCATCGCGCTCAACGGCGTCTTCGGCAATATGGGCTTTGCCGGCGCGGCCATTGTGACCGGCCTTCTGACTGTCGAGTTCGGCTGGCGCTGGGCCTTCATCGTGCCGGGCGTTGTCAGCATCGCGCTCGGCCTTCTGGCCATGCGCTTCATGGGGCGGGATGTGGATGTCACTAAAGCCGAGGCGAAGAGCAGGCCGGCATTCGAGGTCTCCAGCAACGTGCTGCTGCGCGTTTTCCTGTTCGTCGGCGTCGCCGCGCTGTTCGGCGGCCTGATCTTCAACGGAATTACAGTCGCCGTGCCGAAGCTGTTCGATCAACAATTGCACATTGCCGATGGCGATCTCCTGGCGTCCGGCGCCTTTGCCGCATTTGCCTTCGCATTCGCCGCTTTTGCGCAATTGCCGACCGGCCGGCTGCTCGACCGCTACGGCGCCAAGCCGGTGGTGCTGGTCATCGTGACGTTGCAGGTGCCCATCCTGGTCCTGGTCGGGCAATTCTTCGGCTTGCCGCTCATGGTGGTGACGATTATCGCGCTGCTGCTGGTGTTCGGCGAGATCCCGGTGTCCGACTGGCTGATCGGACGCCATGTGTCGAGTGCCTGGCAGTCGCGCATATTCGCCGTCAATTATCTCTTCTCGCTGGGCGTGAGCGCATTGGCCGTACCGTTGATTTCCTACCTCTACACCCGCACCGGCGATTTCCGGACGCTGTTCTGGATCCTCGGCCTCAGTGCGGCCCTGGTGCTGGCGACCGCGATCCTGCTGCCCGGCCGGCGGCCCGCCGTCACGCCCCAGCCGGCGGAATAGTTTCCAGGATCCGGATTAACCACCGGCAGAAAGGTTAACAGTAAAGACGTCAACGATAATTAACTTAAAGAAAGTATTTAATAGACAATCTGTGTAGTCTTTACTGAAATTGAAAACGAAACTTGTTGCATCAGCAATTCAACTTGGAGAATACTAGAGGTGATGGGGCGTGCGCCGCATCCGTTCTTGCGTAGGGCTTGTAGGAACGACGCACGCCGGAAATGAGATGCGAGGACAACAATGGCTGATGCATTGCGTGATCTGGTGAAAGCCGTCGATATCCTGCAGGTCGAAGTACAGCGCGAGATGCACGTCAACCGCACTGCCTCCGGCCCGTCGACTGCCTATATGGTGCGGCAGGCGAATGAGAGCAGCGAGCGCGCCCTGAAGCGTTGCCTGGATGCCGTCGATGCGATCCAGCGCTTGCAGGAAAAGATGCCGTCGCTGCAGTTCCTGGAGACCGGCGAAGTGGCGATGGCCATGAAGCGGTTCGATTCCCTGGTGGCGCGCCGCAAGGAGCTCAACGTCACCCCAAGGGTCTGCGGATTCAGCTCATCCGGCGGCGCGCACGCGCGCTAGGCCTCGCGGCCCTGATCGCGTCGGAGCGCATTGAGCGCCTCCGGCGTGTCGATATCCACCAGCGTCGCGTCGTCGGGCATCGGCACTTCCGCCACCTGGTCGGCGTATTCGCCGATCAGATGCCGCGCCCCGACATCGCCGGCGATCTCCGCCATCTCCGCAAAGTAGCGCCGCGCCCAAAGCACGGGATTGCCCCGCTTGCCGTTCCAGACAGGCACGCAGATGCTGCGGCCCTCCGTGGAATCGAAGACGGCGATCAGCCGGTCGATCGTCGCCTGGTCGATCCGCGGCATATCGCCGAGCAGGATGACTGCGCCGTCGGCATCCGCCGGCAGGGCGGCCAAGCCCTGGCGCAACGAGGTGCTCATGCCCTCGGCATAGCCGGGGTTATCGACGAAGTGCACCTTGCAGCCGCGTAGCGCCGCACGCACGCGGTGAGCGTCATGGCCGAGGACGACAAACACCGGCGCAGCACCTGAAGATAAAGCCGTCATGACCACGCGCCGCACCATGGGTTGACCGTCCACTTCCGCCAGCAGCTTGTTCGCCCCGCCCATTCGGCTGGAGCGGCCTGCCGCCATCACCACCGCTGCGATGCGGGGACCGCGGGGCGCCGGCGCGGCGGGCGGTTCGCCGGCGCGGGGCTGCGGCCGGGACGGAATTTCCTTCAGCAGGCCGCCGGCGCCGAGGCCCATGATATCGCCGCGGCTCACCGGCAAATCGGCCATGCGCCGCTGCAAGACCCAGTCGAAACCGTTAAGCTTAGGCGACCGCACACAGCCCGGCAGCCCCATGGCGTCCACGGCGCCGATCCGGCCCAGCAGCAGCAGGTTTCCGGGATCCACGGGCATGCCGAAATGCTCGATGGTGCCGCCGGCCCGCTCGATACCAGCGGGAATGACATCGCGCCGGTCGGCAATGGCCGAGGCACCGGCAATCAGGATCATCTCGGCGCCGCCGGCCTTGGCGTCGACGATGGCCCGCGTGACTGCCTCCACGGTATGGCTGCAGCGAATCTCCGCCGCCGGCTCTGCGCCGAGCGATGCGAGCCGCCCGTTCATGATCTCCAGCGTTTTGTCGAGCACGCTCTCCTTGATGCCAGGCAAGCGGGTCTGGATCAGGGCGACTGGCCTGCTGCGGAAACCGGCAATGCGAATGAGTGGGCCGCCCTCGCGGGCGATGGCGATGCAGCGCTCCAGATCCATCCGGGGAACGGCAAAGGGGATGATCTTGACCGTCGCCGCCAGGTCCTTCGGCGCGACCACATCGAAGGGCGCCAGCGTCGCCGCTGTGATCGCCTCGCTGACTAGGTTGATGCGGTCCAGCCGGGCCTTGTCGATCACCAGGAGGCCCGCCGTCTGGGCATGAAGATTGCAACGGCCGGTAAATGGCCGGCCGAGTGTCAGATTCGGCCCGGCCAGCGCCTCGGCCAACTGCGCCGCCGCCTGATCCTCGCCGACGTCGCCTGCCTCCAGCCGGACCGCGACGATCCGCTCATGGCCGGCCGCGCGGAGAGCCGCGGCATCTTCAGCGGAGAGCCGCCGGCCTTTCTTGAGCGTCAATTTTCCGGCGCGAACGCTGTGGACGAGGATGGCGCCCTCGGCCTCGTCCAACGGGATCTCGCCGAAGATCATGCGGCGCGGTCGCGGCTGCCGGCTTCCGGCTGATGACGCCGCACGGCGGTGATCTGCGCCATGATGGACACCGCAATCTCGGCGGGGAATTCGGCGTTTATGGAGAGCCCGACGGGCCCATGGATGCGGGCCATTGCCGCATCGTCAAAACCTGCCGCCTTGAGCCGTGCCAGCCTGGACGCGTGGGTCTTCCGGCTGCCGAGGGCGCCGATGTAGAAGGCCTCGGACCGCAGCGCTGCCTCCAGCGCCGGATCGTCCAGCTTTGGGTCGTGTGTCAGGGTGACCACGGCTGTGCGCCGGTCCGGCTTGAGTTCCGCCATCGCCTCGTCCGGCCAAGCCGAGGACTTGGCCATGTCCGGGAAGCGGCTGTCGGTAGCGAAGGCGCGGCGGGGATCGATGACCGTCACGCCATAGCCGGTCAGGGCCGCCATGGGCGCCAGGGCCTGGGCGATATGGACCGCACCGACGATCAAGAGCCTCAACGGCGGGTTATGGACCTGAATGAAGAAGCGCTCGCCACCCGCCTCGGCGATGCCGCTTTCGTCAGCTTCCAGGGCCCCGGACGCCGCTAAACCAATTTCTGAACCGAGAGGAAAATCACTAGCGTTTTGTTTGCTATAAAAGACGAATTGCTCTCCGGACTTCAGGTTCGTCACCAGCGCAAACGCACGTTTGGCCGCGCGATCGGCGACGACCTTCTCCAGGTCGCTGGACTTCATGTCACGGGTTCCACGAACACCTGGACCTTGCCGCCGCAGGCGAGGCCAACTTCCCAAGCCTGTTCATTGGTGACTCCGAAATCAAGCAGCCGGGGCTTGCCGTCCTTCATGGCCGCCAGGGCTTCATGGATCACTGCGCCCTCGATACAACCCCCGGAAACCGAGCCGGTCATGGCGCCGCTGTCGTCGACAGCCATCTGGCTTCCGGTGGGCCGGGGCGAGGAGCCCCAGGTGCTGACCACCGTGGCCAGGGCAACACCCTTGCCCTCGGCGCGCCAGCGGGCTGCCTGCTCGAGCACGTCGTCGGCGTAGTAGGTTTGTCCGCTCATGAAGGCATCTCCCAATTCCAGCCCTGCAGCCGCCTGCCCGCAGTCTAGACCGAAACTCTCCGGAAACCAGAAGAGTGAAATGACGGTGAATTCCGTCAATGCCGGCGTACCGGCATGGCGCCGGGGCCTATCCCTCGGCGGCACCAGCCCATTCGCTCTTGGCTTCCAGGCGCCGGCGCGGCGGCTGGCTCAGCACTTCAGTCAAGTCCGCCAAGCTTTGCAGATTGTGCACGCGGCGGAAATCATCCACATGGGGCATGATCGCCTTCGCCCCCTGGGACTTCGGCTCGAACCCTTCGTAACGGAGCAGGGGATTGAGCCAGATCAGCCGCCGGCAGGATTTGTGCAATCGCTCCATTTCCGTCGCCAGCCCCTGGGCGCCGTCCCGGTCAAGCCCATCGCTGATGAACAACACGACGGCGCCCTGACCGAGCACCCGTCGCGACCATCTGGCATTGAATTCCTGCAGGCACTGGCCGATGCGGGTGCCGCCGGACCAGTCCTGCACCTTCTTCCCCACATTCTCCAGCGCCAGATCGATGTCCCGATGGCGGAGATCCCTGGTGATGTTGGTGAGGCGGGTGCCGAACAGAAAGGTATAGACGCGGTCGCGGTCATTGGTGACCGCATGCATGAAATGCAGGGCGATGCGGGAATAGCGGCTCATGGAACCGGAGATGTCGCAGAGGATCACCAGCGGCGGATGGCGGCGTCGGACGCTGCGCCGGCGGAGCGGGATGGCGTCGGCGCTGCGCAAGGCGGCGCGCAAGGTATTCCGCATGTCGATCCGCGCGCCATTGCGGTCGGGCCGGTGCCGGCGGGTCGCGACATCCATGATGGGGAGCCGCATGCCGGCGATCAGCCGCTTGGCCTTGGCCAGCTCGTCTCCTGACATCTTCTCAAAATCCATGGTCTGTATCAGCTCGCGGTCGGAATAGGTAAGGGCAGCGTCGAACTCGACCTCTTCCTCCGCCGGTTCCTCGCCTTCGCCGCCGGAGTTCTCTTTGCCCAGCGCCTCGGCGAGGCGGCGGTTCATTTCCACCCGGTCCTCTTCCCTTGCCGGAACGCGCATCTGCGGCAGCAGCATGGCCATCATGCGTTCCAGGATTTTTGGGTTGCGCCAGAAGATATGGAATGCCTGGTCGAACAGGTCGTGTTGGTCGCGCCGGTTTACAAAGCTCGCATGCAGCGCCCAGTAGAAATCTTCGCGGCTGGTGATGCCCACCGCTTCCACCGCGCGCAGTGCATCGAGGACGCGCCCAGGCCCCACCGGCAGTCCGGCGGCGCGCAGCGTGCGCGCAAACTGCATCAAATTTGCGACGAGCCGGCCGTCGTCGGACTGCTCACTTGGCATTTGCATCTTTCGACAAGCTCTGCGGCAGCCTCATCCGATCGAACTCTGTTTGGTATCTACCGCAACCGACGTTCAGGTCCGCGCCGTCTTTGCTGCGGAGAGTTCCGTCTTCACTTGCTGCAGCAGGGCTGCCGCCTCGCTGCCACGGATCTTCGCGATATCGTCCTGATATTTCAGCAGCACACCCAAGGTGTTGTCGATCGATTGACCGTCGAGGGCGACGCAGTTGAGCTGAATCAGCGCATCGGTCCAATCGATGGTCTCGGCGATGCCCGGCAGCTTGAACAGGTCGCGCTGGCGCAGGTTCTGCACGAAGCGGACCACCTCCTGGCTCAGCGCGTCGCTGGCCCGCGGCGCTTTTACCCGCAGGATCTCCAGCTCGCGCGCGGCGTCGGGATAATCGACCCAATAGTAGAAGCAGCGCCGCTTCAGCGCGTCGTGGATCTCCCGGGTCCGGTTCGAGGTCACGATGACGATCGGCGGCTCCTCGGCCTTGATCGTGCCGATCTCCGGTATGGTGATCTGGAAATCCGAGAGCACTTCCAGCAGATAGGCTTCGAAGGGTTCGTCCGTCCGGTCAAGCTCGTCGATCAGCAGCACCGGCGGCCCGGCGGCGTCTTTCTGCAATGCTTGCAGCAGGGGGCGCTTGATCAGGAAGCGCTCGGAGAAGATGTCGGAGCCCAGCGTATCGCGGTTGCTGTCGCCCATGGCCTCGGCCAGCCGGATCTCGATCATTTGCCGGGCGTAGTTCCACTCATAGACCGCGGAGGCGACGTCCAGGCCCTCATAGCATTGCAGCCGCACCAGCCGGCGGCCCAGCGTTGCCGCCAGCACCTTGGCGATCTCCGTCTTGCCGACGCCGGCCTCGCCCTCCAGGAACAAGGGCCGGTTCAGGCTGAGCGCGAGATAGAGCGCCGTGGCCAGGCTGCGGTCGGCGACATAGTTGCCGGCCTTGAGCAGGGCGAGGGTTTCATCGACGGATTTGGGCTGGTTCATCAATTCCTGGCCTGGCGGCTGGCGAGATCCATGGCGGAAGCTAACGATTCCCGGCACTTGCTGCAATGCGACCCTTCGCGCCCCCAGAACGGGCGACAAGTTATCAATTTGCTAACCCTGTTTCCTTAATTTGGCGACCTGGCTTTGGGGCGTGAATCAGGGCCGCGGAACAGCCACCAGAGCTGGACTTCAGCGGCGAGGGAACAAGTCATGATTGCAAATCGGATCTGCGGAGCTGTCGGCGCTCTTGCGGTTTTCGCTGCCTTTGCGGGCGCGACGTCGGCCCATGCTGAGACGCTGCCGCGCTATGAAAAGGCGGAATGCTGGTTCGTCGTTCCCCAGGACCAGAAGGCTGAATGCGGCTTCATGACGGTGGCCGAGGATCATGCAAAGCCGGAGGGCCGCACGGTCCGCCTGCCCGTCGTCGTGATCAAGGCCTCCTCTGGCAAGTCAAAGGCGGATCCGATCGTCTTCCTCACCGGCGGCCCCGGCCAGCCGATCGGCGCCGACAAGGACGGCATCAAGGATTGGTGGTTGTTCGCCGAGTTCTGGCCGTGGATGAAGACGCGGGACCTCATCCTGTTCGAGCAGCGCGGCAACGGCATGTCGGAGCCGAGCCTGAATTGCGCGGAGGCCGATGCGCGCGGGATGGACATGTTGCGATCCCTCGAGGATACGGCGAAGGTGCAGAAGATCTACGCCGACGCGATTGCCGCCTGCCGCAATCGCCTCATCGGCGAGGGCATCGATCCCAACCTCTATGGCACCCGCGAAACAGTGAAGGATCTCACGGACCTCCGCCACTTGCTGGGCATCAAGCAATGGAATCTGCATGGCGTTTCCTACGGCACGCGGCTGGCGCTGTCGGTGATGCGGGATGCGCCCGAAGGCGTGCGCTCGGTCATACTCAACTCGCCCTATCCGCCCGAGGTCCATGCCTATGAGAGTCAGGCGGCCGGCGTCGAGCTTGCTTTTGAAAAGCTGTTCAAAGCCTGCGCCAAGAACAGCTACTGCCGGCGCCGCTATCCAAATCTGGAACGCGCCATCTTCGAGCAGATCGAATGGCTGAATATCCGGCCATTGCCGGTCACCGTGACCGATCCGCGTAACGGCGAGCCGGTGACAATCCAGGTGACAGGAAAAGCCCTGGTTGAGATTACCCGCTGGGCGCTGGCTTTCACCGATGCCCGATACGCCCTGCCGCACTATCTGGCGGCGATTTCGTCTGTAGATCCGGCGGTTCTCGAGCCGGCGGTACGAGGCATGGTGGATGGCTACCTCGGCCTCGGGTCCGGCGACATGAGCGAAGGCAAATACTACGCCGTCGAATGCGTCGAGGAGATTCCGTTCAACGATCCGGTTCTGGTCAGGGAACTGGAGAAGAAGCATCATCGCTTTGCCGGCTTCGGCTACAAGCTGGACGAGATTTCAGCCTGCGACGCCTGGCCCGACGTGACGCCGGACGCCAGCCTGAAGGCGCCGATCAAGAGCAGCATCCCAACCCTGGTCCTATCGGGCGAACTCGATCCGATCACGCCGGTGGAATACGGCCAGATGACCGCGAGCCGCCTGGATCATTCCTTCCTGATCGAGGTTCCCGGCCTCGGCCATTCGCTGCTGTCGAACTCCGAATGCGTTGTGGAGATCGCGGAAGACTTCCTGGACAACCCGAAGAAGAAGCCTTCGGAGTCCTGCCTGAAGAAAGGCCAGGATTGATACGGCGTTCGGGCGATCGCGGCCGTCCATAGGCGGCGTCCGGTAGAGCATCAAGCTTCTGACACGCGCCACGGATTTGTCGCCATCCTGCGGCATGGTCACCCGCAACCGGCCCGTCTAGAATTGCTGTGGCGGAGCTGTTTTCCGCGCGGATAGACGCGCGGACGGGAAAGGCGAATTCACGTTGCTCGAGAAATCTTTGCGCATATTCAAGGGCATAGCCATGGCTGCCGCCCTTGCGATGCTGCTCCCCGATGCGGCGCGGGCGGAATCCAAGCCGATGTTTGAGCGGCAGGATTGCTGGTTCGACGTCCCTGAGGATCAGCCGGCCGAATGTGGCTACCTGGTGGTGCCGGAGAATCGGCGGCAACCGGGAGGCAGCAATGTGCGGCTGCCAATCGTCATCCTGAAGGCTGACCCGGACGACGATACCTATGCCGATCCGATCCTCTACATCACCGGCGGTCCGGGCTCCGACACCGAGATCGACCGCCGCGGAATGGCGACCTGGCTCTCCATCCGCCGCGCGTCGTGGCTCGATGGCCGAGATTTCATTTTGTTCGATCAGCGCGGCGTCGGCATCGCCAAACCTGCGCTCGAATGCCCGGAGGTCAATCGGGTTGGCATGCAGCTGCTGACGTTGACTGGCAAGCCTGAGGAGCAGCGCAGCGTCTATGTGCAATCGCTGAACGACTGCGCCGCCCGGCTCCGCAGCGAGGGACGCGACCCCGCTAACTATACGACGCGCACCACGGTGGCTGATATCGCCGACATGCGCTCGGCGCTTGGCATCAAGGAATGGAACCTGCTCGGCGGTTCTTATGGCAGTCGCGTGGCCCTGGCGGTGATGCGCTACCGGCCCGAAGGCGTGCGGGCGGTGATCCTGGACTCGGTGTTCCCGCCGCAGGTGAAATTTTATGAGGAGGAGCCGGCGAAGATCGCCTGGTCGATCGACAAGGTGGCCAAAGCCTGCGCGGCCGATCGCGATTGCAATCAACGGATGCCGAACGCGAAGCAGAAGCTGCTGGAGATCATGGACCGCCTGCAGAAGAAGCCGGTCATGTCGAAGCAGAAGGACCCCAATACGGGCAAGTCAATTGAACTGCCGATTAATGGGGCGGTCTGGCTGCGGTTCATGATGGAACTGATGGCGGAACGCGATGGCGAATTGCAGCTTGTCCGCTATGTCGCGCTGCTGGAACGGGGCAACTATCATTTTCTCAACGACTATGTCCGGCTGACGACGCTTGCGTATACGCGCGACCGCAGCACCAAGATCGGCATGCACTACTCCGTCAATTGCAATGACGAGTATCCCTTTACGAACTGGCAGGCGGTGCAGGCTGCGCTCGCCGGACATCCGATTTACGCCGAATTCGGCGCCGCGCTTGACACAATGGAAGCTTGTCCCGCCTGGATTTCACCGGATGCGGAGCCTCTGGATAAGACGCCGGTGGAAAGCAACATTCCCTCGCTGATCCTCAACGGCGAGTTCGATCCCAAGACACCGCCGGAATGGGCGGCGTCAACGGCCCGCAGCCTGCCGCGTTCCTTTTACTTCGAAGTCAAGCGGGTGGGACACGGCGCGATCTTCGAGTCCGCTTGCGTGGTGCGGATGGTCAAAGAATTCCTCGATGATCCCCTGGCGCGCCCGGCGGATGCTTGCATTGCCCAGGAAGATTAAATGGTGCCGTTCGAGGGGCAGAATGCCTGAGCAGCGACATTTGATGAAGCGGCGCGGACCAGCCGGCGCAACGATGCGCGTCCTGACCGCAGCGGTAGGGCTTCTGGCTGTCCTGTCGGCGGCCCCGGCCACCGCCGCCGATTTGCCGCGGCTCGAGCAGACTCCCTGCTGGTTTGACATTCCCAGCGGCCACGAGGCGCAGTGTGCCTATCTCTATGTCGCCGAAGATCGCGGCAACGCCGACAGCGCAGAAATCCGCTTGCCGGTCGCTCGCCTGAAGACGCCCAATCAGACGGTCGCCAACGATCCCGTCCTCTTCATCAATGGTGGACCCGGTGGCGATGCCGGCCTGGATGCCAGCAGCATCGTGAGTTGGTGGTGGTACGTCGACAATAGCGCCTGGATGCGCAAGCGCGACTTCATCCTCATGGATGTCCGGGGTACGGGACTGGCCGTGCCCAATCTGGATTGTCCGGAGATGGACCGGGACTCGGTGGGCGCCGATGACGGAAGCCACGGGTTTGCCGGTTGGATCGACGAGACGTTGCGCAATTCGGACAAATGCCGGGATCGCCTGGTCGGCGCTGGCAGGCAGCTTGCCGCATACAACAGCAATTCCGCAGCCGGGGACATCGTCGATCTCATGACGGCGGCCGGCATCGAGAGCATCAACATATACGGCGCATCCTATGGCACACGGATCGCCTTCTCGCTGTTGCGCGATCATCCGCAGCGGGTCCGCAGCCTGGTCTTGGAATCGGTGCTGCCGCCCAATGCGGATCTGGTGATCCAGCAGCAGGTCGGGTTCGGCCAGATCATTGCCCACATTGCGGCGGACTGTGCCGCCGATAGCGCGTGCAACAGCAAGTATCCGGATTTGGAAGTCCGCTTCCGCAGCCGGCTGGCGGATCTGAACCGTTCACCGCTGTATGTCGAGATCTTCAACCCCGCTTCGCGGTCCCGGCAGAGCTATCCCCTGATCGGCGTTGACATCGTCGATGTGCTTTTCGACCTGATGTACGG
Organism: uncultured Alphaproteobacteria bacterium; assembly: GCA_963810485.1. Lineage (GTDB taxonomy): Bacteria > Pseudomonadota > Alphaproteobacteria > Dongiales > Dongiaceae > DATKFM01. Next base: position 920,092 of record CAWENQ010000003.1, on the reverse strand, counting down.
CTCGGAGGTTCTGCGGTACATGCCGACGCTGCTCGATGGGTTGAGCCGCGGCAATGAGGCCTCCCTGCAGAGCTGGTTCCAGGCCTATCGCCTGCGGACCGCCGGCCCGGATACGACCAGCGAGGGCGCCTATTATGCGTTCGCCTGTGCCGAACAGGTGGCACATATCGATATGAGGCAGGCTGCGGCTGCGGCGGCTCAGTACTCCGTCTACAATGACGATGGTGTCGTCGGTTTCTCCGACTATCTGATCTGTCCGCGCTGGCCGGTCCCGGCGGTCGACGAAAGCGAATTGCAGGCCGTGATCAGCGACAAGCCCGTGCTGCTTTTGAGCGGGGAATACGATCCCGTGACTCCGGCGGCATTCGCCGATATGGCGGCGGCGACGCTGTCCCACGGTTATCACTTCGTGCTGCCCAAAGCCGGCCACGCGCCGCTGTCGCACTCCCTCTGCGCCAATGAGATTGCGGATGCCTTCCTGGACGATCCAACGCAGCGGCCGCCGGCGGCGTGCCTGGATAAGATTCACTAAACGGCGCGTCGCACACCATGCAAAAAGGGCCGGCGTTCCCGCCGGCCCCTGCATTTGCCGATCAAAGTATGGATCGTGCTTGGACTAACCCGCCGCCGCCACGGCCCGCTTGGCCATCACGGTGACCAGATGGGCGCGGTAGTCGGCGCTGCCGTGGATGTCGTTGTTCAGGTTCTTGGACGCAACCTTCACACCACCGGCGGCATCGGCCGACCATTTGCCGCCCAAGGCCTGTTCCAAGTCCTTGGAGCGGAACACGCACGGTCCGGCGCCGGTCACCGCGACCCGCACGCCGCCACCAGTCTTGGCGACGAACACGCCGACCATTGCGTAGCGCGAGGCCGGGTTGGGGAACTTCGCGTAGCCAGCCTTCTCCGGCTTCGGGAAGCTGACGGCGGTGACGATCTCGCCGGCTTCCAGCGCCGTCTCGAACAGGCCCTTGAAGAAATCGTCGGCTGCGATCTTGCGCTTGTTGGTGTGCACGGTCGCGCCCAACCCGACCAGGCCGGCGGGATAATCCGCCGCCGGGTCGTTGTTGGAGATCGAGCCGCCGATGGTGCCGCGGTTGCGCACGGCGGCATCGCCGATGCCTTCCGCCAGGACGGCGAGGGCAGGGATGGCGCCTTTCACGACCGATGACTTGGCAACCTCGGCATGGGGCGTCGCCGCGCCGATGACCAGGTTGTTGCCGTCCAACTTGATGCCCTTGAGTTCGGCGATGCCCGTGATGTCGACCAGGTCCGACGGCGCCGCCAGGCCTTGTTTCATGGTCGGCAGCAATGTGTGTCCCCCGGCCAGGATCTTGCCGTCGGATGCAGCGGAAATGGCCTTCACCGCGTCGGCGACGCTGCTCGGCCGGTGGTAATTGAAGTTATGCATGATGTCCTCCCTTACTCCGCGGCTTTCTTCTGAGCGTTTTGGATCGCCTGCCACACACGATGTGGCGAGGCCGGCATGGTGATGTCCTCCACGCCGACATCCTTCAGCGCATCCAGCACCGCGTTGATGATCGCCGGCGGCGAGCCGATGGCGCCCACTTCGCCCACACCCTTCGAGCCCAGCGGGTTGTGGGTGCACATGGTGGCATGTGTCGCCACCTTGAAGTTGGGCAGGTCGTCGGCCCGCGGCATGGTGTAGTCCATCAGCGAGCCCGTGAGGAGCTGGCCGCTCTTGGTATCGTAGACGCAGCTCTCCAGCAGCGCCTGGCCGATGCCCTGGGTGACGCCGCCATGGACTTGGCCTTCGACGATCATCGGATTGATCACCTTGCCGATATCGTCGACGGCGGTGAAGTTCACCACGCTGGTGACGCCGGTTTCCGGATCCACTTCCACCTCGCAGATATGGCAGCCGCCGGGGAATGTAAAGTTCAGGGGATCGTAGAACGCGGTTTCATCCAGACCCGGCTCGAGCTCGGTGATCGGATAGTTGTGCGGCACATAGGCTGTCAGAGCGACCGTGCCAAACGGCACTGTCTTGTCGGTGCCGACCACGCGGAAATTGCCGTCCTTGAACTCGACGTCGGCGACCGATGCCTCCATCAGATGGGCGGCGATGCGCTTCGCTTTAGTGACCACCTTGTCCAGCGCCTTCACCAGCGCCGACCCGCCCACGGACAGCGACCGCGAGCCATAGGTGCCCATGCCGAACTGCACCTTGTTGGTGTCGCCATGGGAGACTTCGATGTTCTCGATGGGAATGCCAAGGGAATCCGCGACGATCTGGGCGAAGGTCGTTTCATGGCCCTGGCCATGGCTGTGGGTGCCGGTGAATACCGTCACGCTGCCGGTGGGATGCACGCGGACGCCTGCCGACTCATAGAGGCCGGCCCTGGCGCCTAGCGACCCCACCACCGCTGACGGCGCGATGCCGCAGGCCTCGACATAGGTGGAAAAACCGATGCCGCGCAGTTTCCCTTTCGCCTTCGCCTCGCCTCGCCGCTTCTCAAAGCCGGCATAGTCCGCCGCCTTCAAGGCGAGATCGAGCGTGGATTGATAGTCGCCGCTGTCATACTGCAGCGCCACCGGCGTCTGGTACGGGAACGCATCCTTGGGGATGAAGTTCTTCCGGCGGATCTCCAGCCGGTCCATCTTCATCTCGCGGGCCGCCTTGTCCACCAGCCGCTCCAGCAGGTAGGTGGCTTCTGGCCGCCCGGCGCCGCGATAGGCGTCGACCGGTACGGTGTGCGTGAACACCGCCTTCACTTCGGCATAGATCACCGGCGTCGTGTACACGCCCGCCAGCAGGGTCGCATAGAGGTAGGTCGGGATGCAGGGCGCGAAGGTGGAGAGATAGGCGCCCATATTGGCAATTGTATGGACCCGCAGGCCGAGGAACTTGCCGTCCTTGTCCATCGCCAGCTCGGCATGGCTCACATGATCGCGCCCATGGGCATCGGAGAGGAACGACTCCGTGCGATCGGCGACCCATTTGATCGGCCGTTTGATCTTGGCAGACGCCCAGGTGACGATCGCTTCTTCGGCATAGTGGTAGATCTTCGAACCGAAGCCGCCGCCGACATCGGGCGCCACGACCCGCAGCTTGTGCTCGGGAATCTGCAGCACGAAGGCGCCCATCAGCAGCCTGATGACGTGGGGATTCTGGCTGGTGGTGTAGAGCGTGTAATCGCCGGTCGCCTTGTCGAACTCGCCGATCGCCGCCCGCGGCTCCATCGCATTCGGAATCAGGCGGTTGTTGACGATGTCGATCTTCGTGATGTGGGCGGCCTTGGCGAACGCCGCTTCGGTGGCAGCCTTGTCGCCCAGGTCCCAATCGTAGCAGACGTTGTTCTTCGCCTGGTCCCAGACCTGCGCCGCGCCTTGCTTCATGGCATCGCCGGTTGAAATGATCGCCGGCAGTTCTTCGTAGGTGATATCGATCAGCTCGGCTGCGTCCTTGGCCTGGTCGCGGGTTTCCGCGATCACCACGGCCACTTGGTCGCCGACATGGCGCACGCGGTCGGCCACCAGCGGCGGATGGGGCGGCTCGGCCATCGGGCTGCCGTCCTTGTTCTTGACCAGCCAGCCGCAGGGCAGGCCGCCCTTCTGATCGGCGGCATAGTCGGCGCCGGTGAAGATGGCGACCACGCCCGGCGCAGCTTTCGCCTTGGAGGTGTCGATCTTCTTGATGTTGGCGCAGGCATGGGGCGACCGCACCACATAGGCGTGGGTCTGGCCCGGCCGGTTGATGTCGTCGGTATAGTTGCCGCCGCCGGTGAGGAAACGGAAGTCTTCCTTGCGCTTGACCGCGGTTCCGATGAGCTGAGCCATGATTACCTCCCCATCGCCTTCGCGCCGGCGGATACAGCCTTCACGATGTTATGATAGCCGGTGCAGCGGCAGATATTGCCTTCCAGGCCGTCGCGGATCTGCTGCTCGGTCGGATTGGGATGGTTCTGCACCAGATCAAGGGCAGTCATCACCATGCCCGGCGTGCAGAAGCCGCACTGCAAGCCATGATGCTCACGGAACGCCTCCTGCATCGGGTGCAGCTTGCCGTCCGTGGCCAACCCTTCGATGGTAGTGATTTTTGCGCCCTGCGCCTGGACGGCCAGCATCGTGCAGGATTTCACGGCCTTTCCGTCGAGATGCACGACGCAGGCGCCGCATTGGCTGGTGTCGCAACCCACATGGGTGCCTGTCAGGCCGAGCTTGTCGCGCAGGAAGTGAACGAGGAGCGTCCGGGCTTCAGCGTCGCCCGAATGCTTCTGGCCGTTCACCGTTACGGATACGGTGGGCATAGAAGACCTCCCTGTAAATGGGGGCGGCCTTTGGCCATGCCCCCCGGATGACAGCGGACGGTTGCCCGTCCGCAGAACCCCTTTTCGGGCCCGATTGCCGGCCCGCCGCTTTGTGCTGAGTTTCGGTAGCTTGCCGCGTCAGGTCAAGGCGTAAAGGTAGTAACCCGTTGTGATTACGGTTTTTCGCCCGAGTTTCCGGCAGACGGCAACGATACGATCGACGTCTGTGACAGCTTCATCGCACTAGTGACGACTATCGACGTTGGATTGGACCTCGTGCGGACTCCCAACATTGGCGGTTTCGTGCCCACACCGCAGTTGAAACTGCCGTGGGATACGGGCTTCAGTGGTGGTACATCATTTCACGCCGAAGTAGAGCAGGACCAAGGCAACGATGACGATCAGCAGCGTGACCCACACGCGCTGGCTGAGACCGCCTGGGGCGGTGCTGGGCGCCGGGACTGCCGCTGCAGGTGTTGCCTGGGCGGCGGCCGTGCCGCCGGATTGCGCAACGACGAGCTCCGCGAATTTGCCGAAGAACTGCTCGGCCATGGAGCGCGCCGTGCTCTCGATCAGCCGCGAACCGATCTGCGCGATCTTGCCGCCCACATTCGCCTGCACCGCATAGGTGAGGATCGTGCCGGCGCCGGTCTCGTCGGGTTTCAGCCGCACATCGGCGCCGCCCCGGGCGAAACCGGCGACGCCGCCCTGGCCCTCGCCGGAGATCTTATAGCCATTCGGAGGATCGAGGTCCGACATCGTCACCTTGCCGGTGAAGCCCGCGCTCACCGGGCCTACCTTGGCGCGCACCTTGGCGTTGAACTCGGTGTCCGAGGTTTTCTCCACGGATTCGCAGCCGGGAATGCACTGGCGAAGCACATCGGCGTCGTTCAGCGCCTTCCACACGGCCTCGCGCGGCGCGGCAATACGGTATTCCCCACTCAGATCCATTGGATCGCTCCCAGTTTGTTGCCGCGAGCTAACTCGAATTGGCGATGCCCGGCAAGACCCGTCGGCCGCCGGCCATGCGGCGCATAGCCTCAGAGGCGGAACCTCCGGTGCGCCGCGATTTCGGTAGTAGCGGAAGGCGGCTGTGTTCATTTTCGGACAGGTGTGCCACGGCGATATCAGTTGTAATCCCACGATAATCTACCTAGGTGACCTCTGAAGCCGGGCGGCGTCTCGGTGAATGTCCAACCGTGAGGGGACATGCAGCCGGCTGAAATCCTGACCAATCCCGATCGATGGGCGCTGTTCCTCGATGTCGACGGCACAATTCTCGATGTGGCCGCCACTCCAGATGACGTCAAAGTGCCAGCCGACCTCTTGCGGTCTCTGCAGCGCATCGAGCCGCTGCTGTCGGGTGCGCTGGCGCTGGTCAGCGGCCGCACGATCGCAACTCTGGATCGCCTGTTCGCGCCCCTTTGTCTGACCGCTGCCGGTGAACACGGCGCCGAACTGCGGCACGGCCCCGGACAACCGATTGTGCGCTGCTCTACCCGGCTGCTTGATCCCGATTTGAAGGCCGCATTGCAGCAGCTCGTTGTCGAGCATCCGGCGCTGTTGCTGGAGGAGAAGCCCGCCAGCATCGTCGTTCACTATCGCCGCGCGCCGGAGATCGGCCCCGGGGTCGAGCGCCGCCTGCAAGCCATTTTAACCAAAGCCGACCAAGGCCTTGGCATCTTTCCGAGCAAGATGGCTTGGGACATTCGCGACGGAACCTGGACCAAGGGGACAGCGTTACTTCAGATCATGGCGCAGGAGCGTTTCTCCGGGCGGCTGCCGGCCTACATCGGCGACGACCGGACCGACGAAGACGGCTTCACCGAGGCCGAGCGGATGGGGGGAATCGCCTTGGCGGTTGCTGGAGAGTATCGTGCATCGCGGCCGCCGGCATTCGCGTCGCCCGAGGCGGTACGTCATTGGCTCGCGCAACTTGCTGGGCGGCGAGAGGCCGCGGCATGAGCGGACTCGATCTCGGCGTTGTCGGCAACAGCCATGTGGCGGCGCTGATCAACCAGCTCGGCCGCATCGTCTGGTATTGCCTGCCGCGCCTGGATGGCGATCCTGTCTTCTGCAGCCTGCTGAAGAACGATCCCGAAGGGCGCGATCAGGGTTTTGCCGATGTGGTGGTCGAGGATTTCGCCTCGGCCACGCAAAGCTATCAGCGGAACTCCGCCATCCTCACCACGACGTTGGCGGATCAGCGCGGCAGCTCGGTGCAGATCACCGACTTCGCGCCACGCTTCAAGCAGTATGACCGCATCTTCCGGCCGGGAATGCTGATCCGGCGCATCGAGCCGCTGACCGGCGCCTGCCGCATCCGCATTCGCGTGCGCCCATTGTTCGAAAACGGCAGCGTTACGCCGACACGCACGCTCGGCAGCAATCATGTTCGCTACGTGTCGCCGACCACCGCGCTGCGGCTCACGACGGACGCGCCGATTTCCTACGTCAATACCGAGGCAGTGTTTCCGCTGACCCGGCCGGTCATTCTGATCCTGGGACCGGACGAGGCGCTGGCGGATTCCATCCAGCGTGTGGCGCGGGAGTTCCAGGAACGCACCAACGATTATTGGCTGGATTGGGTGCGCTATCTCTCCGTGCCTTTTGAATGGCAGGAAGCGGTGATCCGCGCGGCGATCACGCTCAAACTCTGCAGCTTCGAAGAGACCGGCGCCGTTGTGGCCGCCTTGACCACTTCCATTCCCGAAGCGCCGCAGACCTCGCGAAACTGGGATTACCGCTATTGCTGGTTGCGGGATGCCTACTTCGTCGTGCAGGCGCTGAACCGTCTGGGGGCCACTCGCACGATGGAAGGCTTCCTCGACTATATCACCACGGTCAGCGCCCGCGAAGCCAACGGCCATCTCAAGCCGGTCTATGGCATCGTGCCAGATCTGCCGTTGGAAGAGATCGAAGTGCCGTCGCTGCCGGGCTATCGCGGCTTCGGCCCGGTCCGTATCGGCAACCGCGCTGTCGAGCAGAACCAGCATGACAGCTATGGCAGCGTCGTCCTGGCGGCGGCGCAGATGTTCTTCGACCGGCGCCTGCCACGGCAGGGCGACGTCGCGCTGTTCGAGCGGCTGGAGCAGCTCGGCGAGAAGGCCCAGGCGCTTGCCTTCGAGCCCGACGCCGGCCTTTGGGAATTCCGCACCCGTGCGCGCATCCATACCCATTCGGCTGTGCTCTGTTGGGCTGCCTGCGACCGCCTGGCCAAGATCGCCACGGTGCTTGGCCTCGATGGCCGGGCTGAGGTCTGGCGGCAGTCGGCGAAGGATTTGCGCACCCGCGTGCTCGAAGGCGCTTGGAACGCTGATCGGAACAGCTTTGTTGCCTCGCTCGGTGGCACTGATCTGGACGCCAGCCTATTGCTCATGCAGGAAGTCGGCATCGTCGCCGCCAACGATCCGCGCTTTGTCTCCACCGTCGACGCCATCACCAAGGATCTCCGCCGCGGCCACCAGCTTTTCCGCTATTCTAACGAAGACGACTTCGGCGTGCCGACCACCGCGTTCAATCTCTGCACCTTCTGGTACATCGATGCGCTGGTGGCCATCGGCCGCGCGGATGAGGCGCGGGAACTGTTCCAGGAAATGTTGTCGCGGCGCAATCATGTCGGTTTGCTGTCCGAGGACCTTGATCCCGTCAGCGGCGAACTCTGGGGAAATTTCCCGCAAACCTACTCCATGGTCGGCATCATCGTCTCGGCGATGCGTCTGTCGAAGAGCTGGGAGGCAGCATTTTGGCGCGGCTGGTGATCGTCGCGAACCGGGTGGCCATGCCGCGCGACACGCCCTCGCGCGCGGGTGGCTTGGCTGTGGCGTTGCGCGACGCGATGGCCGATCGCGGCGGGCTCTGGTTCGGCTGGAGCGGCGAGGTCGCCGAGAGCACTTCGGAAAAGCCCGATATCGAGGTTGGCGGCAAGATCACCTACGCAACGGTGGATCTGGGCCGCGAAGACTATGAGACATTCTATCTGGGATACGCCAACGGCGCGCTCTGGCCGATCTGCCACTACCGCCCCGGATTCATCGATGCGCGCCGGCACGAATTCGAAGGCTATCTGCGGGTGAACGAAACCTTCGCGAAGCAGCTCGCGGCGCTGCTGCAGCCCGACGATCTCATTTGGGTGCATGACTACCATTTCATCTCCCTGGCGGCCGGCCTGCGTAAACAGGGCGTTCGGAATCCCATCGGCTTCTTCCTGCACATTCCCTTTCCCGTACCCGAATTATTCACGACGCTGCCGGGTCACGACAAGCTGATGGCCGATCTCTGCGCTTACGATCTCGTGGGGTTGCAAACCGACAACGACGTCCGCTCCCTGGTCCGCTACATGACCGAAGAAGCGGGCCACAGGATGAACGGTGATGGATTGCTCGTCGCCGGCGATCGGACACTGCGCATCGGCGCCTTTCCCATCGGCATCGATACGGAGAAGTTCGCCAAGCTGGCGGCGAAGGCGGAGAAAAAGCCGGAGGCGCAGCGACTGCGGGAAAGTCTGGGTCAGCGGCAGCTCGTCGTCGGCGTCGACCGGCTCGATTACAGCAAAGGCCTGACACAGCGGTTCCAGGCGTTCGAGTCGCTGCTGGAGCGGTGGCCCGAAGACCGCGGCCGGGTCACGTTCCTGCAAATCGCTCCGATCTCCCGCGGCGATGTGGCGCGCTACCGCACGCTCCGGCGCGAGCTCGAGGGCATGGCCGGCCGCATCAACGGCCGCTACGCCGAGTTCGACTGGACGCCGGTGCGCTATCTCAACAAGCCATTCCCGCGCCAGACGCTCGCGGGCTTCTATCGCACCAGCCGCGTCGGGCTGGTGACGCCAGTGCGCGACGGCATGAATCTGGTGGCCAAGGAATATGTGGCGGCCCAGGACCCGGAGGATCCGGGGGTGCTCGTGCTGTCGCGCTTTGCCGGCGCGGCGCGCGAGTTGACGAGCGCGCTGATTGTCAATCCCTATGACATCGACGGCACCGCCGATGCGCTCAACCGCGCGCTATCGATGCCGCTGGCCGAACGCTGCGAGCGCTGGTCGGCGATGATGCAGACGTTGCGCGGCAACACCATCGTCACCTGGCGCCGCAACTATCTCGGCGCCCTCGAAGGCGCCCGCCGCGCGGCGTAGCGGCAGCGGTCAGGGCAGAAGCACGAGATAAACGTAGACCGTGCTGACGATGATGCTCATCAGCATCATCGGGAAGGCGAGAAGCAGGAAGGTCATGAAGCGGAACGGCACGCCGGCGCGATCGGCGATGCCGGCAACCGTCAGGTTCGCGCTGGCGCCGATCAGCGTGCCGTTGCCGCCGAGGCAGGCGCCCAGCGAAAGGGCCCACCAGAGCGGCATCAGTCCTTCCGGCCCGCCGAAGGTGGGCGCCATGCTCTTGATCACGGGTATCATCGTCGCCACGAAGGGAATGTTGTCGATGATCGCCGACAGGATGGCCGAGGCCCAGAGGATGGCGATCGCCGTCGTCGCCAGTTCGCCGCCGGTGAGCGACAGCACTTCGTCCGCGAACCATTCCAGCAGGCCGGCATGCTCGACGCCGGCCACGACGATGAACAGCCCGACGAAGAAGAAGATCGTCACCCATTCGACTTCCGCGAACATCTCGTTGATGCGGTGGGTCTGCGCCTCCCGGTCCCGCGGCCAGCAATCCAGCAGCAGGAGCAGTGCGGCCCCGGCCAGCGCGATCGTTCCGGCCTCCAGGCCGATGAAGCGTGCGGAGACGAACCCGACGATGACCAGTCCGATGACGAAAAGCGACTTATAGAGCAGCGTCCAATCGGAGATCGCCTCCTTGGCGTTGAATGACATGACTCTGGCGCGCGCTGCCGCATCGCCCCGCATCTTCCGGCCCCAGATGATATGGTTGATGAGCACCTGCATGATCAAGACGACGATCACCACCGGCGCGAGGTTCACGACAAAGTCATTGAACGAGAGATCGGCCGCCGAACCGATGATGATGTTCGGGGGATCGCCGATCAGCGTCGCCGTGCCGCCGATGTTCGACGCCAGAATCTCAGTGAACAGAAAAGGGTAGGGCGGCACTTTCAGTTGATCGGTGATGACCAGAGTCACCGGTGCGATCAGCAGGACAGTCGTGACATTGTCCAGCAGCGCCGACAGCACGGCGGTCACCACCGACAGCAGCGCCAGCAGGGCCCAGGGGCTGCCGCGCGACACGCGGGCCGCCCACACCGCCAGGTACTGGAACATGCCGCTGCGCTTGGCGATCGCCACCAGCACCATCATGCCGACCAGCAGCGCGAGCGTGTTCAGGTCGACGCCTTCGACCGCCTGTTCCTGGTTGATTGCGCCGACCAGGATCATCACCCCGGCGCCCAGCAGGGCGACGATGGCGCGATTGACCCGCTCGGTGATGATCACCGCATAGGTGATGATCAGGATGATGGTGGAGACCCAGAAGGGATCCCAGCCGAACCAGACGCCGCTGTGGGGTTCCATCACGCTGTCCTGCCTGACACAGCGGTCAATGCATCCCAGTAAGACATCACGCCCACCAGCTTCCCGCTCGCCTCATCCACGACCGGCAAGGTGCTGCGGTTGCGATAGAACAGCAGCAGCGCCTCCACCGGCGACGTGTCCGGCCGCAGCAGCGGCAAGTCCGGCCGCGCCAGCGGGCCGACTGGCTGGCCGCCGATCTCCTTCATGCGCTGCTGCAACGCCGGCAGATCGTCGCTTAGGAAGCTGAGATTCGGCACCAGATTGTCCATGGTCGCCGCCTTCGGCAGCAGCAACGCCAGCAGGTCCCACATGTCGAATACGCCGGTGTAGCGCCCCTCGGCATCGACCACTGGCAGGATCAGATAGCGGTGCTTCTGCATGATCTCGGCCGCCTTGGCGACGGTGTCGTCCGCGCGCAGCGTCACCGGGTTGGCGGTCATGAAGGTTCTGACGGTCACGGCTTGATGCCCCCTGAAATTGGCCGCCGCAGGTTTTCCACTTACCCCAGGCTTGTCAAGGATGGCGATGCCAGCGCTATTCTGTGCGAAGCCGCGCCGCAGTTCCGGCAACGGGAGGAGCAAGGTCATGGTCAGACGGTATGACGCCATCGTCATCGGCACCGGGCAATCGGGTCCGCCGCTGGCGGCGCGCCTGGCGGATGAAGGGATGAAAACCGCCGTTATCGAGCGCAAGCGGTTCGGCGGCACTTGCGTCAATGTCGGCTGCGTGCCGACGAAGACGCTGGTGGCCAGCGCCCGCGCCGCCTATATCGCACGCCGCGCAGCGGATTTCGGCGTCAGGATCGACGGCCCCGTTGGCGTCGACATGGCGAAGGTCAAGGCTCGCAAGGATGAGATCGTCGACCGCGGCACCAAGGGCATCAGGAAGTGGATGCAGTCGACCGACAATGTGACCGTCTATAAAGGACATGCCCGCTTCGTCGGTCCGAAGTCCGTGGAGGTGAATGGCCATACGCTTCAGGGCAAGAAAATCTTCATCAATGTTGGCGGGCGCTCTCTGGTGCCGGACATGCCAGGCGTGAAGGACGTGCCGTTCCTGACCAGTTCCTCCATTCTCGAGCTGGACTTTCTTCCCCAGCACCTGGTCATCATCGGCGGCAGCTATATCGGCCTCGAATTCGCGCAGATGTATCGCCGCTTCGGCAGCCGCGTCACCGTCATCGAAAAAGCGGACCGGCTGATTGCCCGCGAAGACAAGGACATTTCCGACGCCGTGAAATCGATCCTCGAGGCCGAGGGTATCGAAATCCGCTTGAAGGCGGAGTGCATCAATCTGAAGGCGCGCGGCGGCGGTGTCGTTGTCGGGCTCGATTGCGCCGATAAGTCGAAAGAGGTCGCCGGTTCCCATCTCCTCCTTGCCATCGGCCGCGTTCCCAATACGCAGGATCTGGGGCTGGAGAAAGCCGGCGTCAAAACGGACTCCCGCGGTTACATTCTCGTGGATGAAGAACTGAAGACCAATGTGCCTGGCATCTGGGCGATCGGCGATTGCAACGGCCGCGGCGCGTTCACCCACACATCCTACAACGACTATGAGATTGTCGCCGCCAATCTCCTGGATGGAGGCCGGCGCAAGGTCAGGGATCGCATCCCCACCTATGCCCTGTTCATCGATCCGCCGCTCGGCCGCGCCGGGATGAGCGAATGGGAAGCGCGCGCCACCGGCAAGAAGCTGCTCGTCGCCACGCTGCCGATGACCCGGATCGGCCGGGCGCGGGAGCGCAGCGAGACCCAAGGATTCATGAAGCTCGTTGCCGATGCGCGGAGCAAGCGCATCCTCGGCGCCGCCGTGCTCGGCATCGAGGGCGATGAGGTGGTGCAATCGATTCTCGATCTGATGTATGCCAAGGCGCCCTACACCCTGATAGAACAATCGATGTATATCCATCCCACGGTCATGGAGTATCTGCCGACCTTGGTGGGAAATCTGGAGCCGCTTGAATAGACCCTATCTCATCGGCAGCGAGATCTATCGCGTTTCGTCCTATGGCGGGCGGCATCCCCTGGCCATTCCCCGGGTGTCGGCGGCGCTCGATCTCATCCGCGCCATGGGCTGGCTCGCCGAAGACCGCTACATCGACAGCCCCACCGCGACGCCGGAGCAGCTTGCGCGCTTTCACGCACCTGAATACATCGCTGCCGTGCAGCGCGCGGAATCGCTGCAGCGCGTGCCCGAGGAAGACCGCGACCGCTACAATATCGGCCGCAACGGCAATCCGATCTTCCCGGAAATCTTCCGCCGCCCCGCCACGGCCTGCGGCGGCACGCTGAAGGCGATCGAGTTGCTGCGCGGCGAGGGCACAGTCTATTCGCCGGCCGGCGGCACCCACCATGGCCGCCCCGACCGCGCCAGCGGTTTCTGCTACTTCAACGATCCCGTGCTCGGCATCCTGGCGCTGCTGGACCAGGGGCTGGAGCGTGTCCTCTACCTGGATATCGACGCCCATCACGGAGACGGCGTGCAGGATGCCTTCGCCCGGGATGATCGCGTTTTCACCATCTCCATCCACGAACAAGGCCGCTGGCCCTATAGCGGCACGCTCGACGACCGCGCCGGCGGCCGGGCCCGCAATCTGCCGGTGCCGCCGGGGTTCAATGACAGCGAACTGCGCTTCCTGTTGGACGAGGCGGTGTTGCCCCTGCTGGAGGATTTCTCGCCCCAGGCCATCCTGCTCCAGGGTGGCGCCGATGGCTTGGCCGACGATCCCATGAGCGGCCTGGCGCTCTCCAACCGGGCCCTATGGGACACGGTGGCGGCGGTCAGGGACAGCGCGCCGCGGTTCCTGGTGCTGGGCGGGGGCGGCTACAACCCCTGGGCCGTGGCCAGGTGCTGGGCCGGCGTCTGGGCCACCCTGAACGGCATCGACGGAGCCACGAGCGCGCCGACGGCCGAAGCTCTCCGGATGCTTCAGGGCCTCCAATGGCGCCATAGCCGCGGCCGCGAGCCCGACCCGCGCTGGCTCACCACCATCGCCGACCCGCCAAACCCGGGCCCCATTCGCGACGAAATCAGGGCCATTGCCCAGGCCACGCGGCGGCCCTAGACACCTCATTTCCGGACCCGGACGGCGTGCAATAATGGCGACGATGGCAAAGCGGCTCTGTTTTCTCTGGATTGTCTTGGTGACGGCCATGCCGGCGGCCTATGCGGCTCAGCTTCAGACCTTCGAGCGCGACCATGTAGTGATCGAGACCGCAACCGGCAGCCACGAGATCGCCGTGGAGCTGGCCGTGACTCCGGACCAGCGGGCCCAAGGCCTGATGTTCCGGCGCAATCTGGGCGGCGAGGAGGGGATGCTCTTCCTCTATCCCAGCGACCGCGTCGCCACCATGTGGATGAAGAACACCCTGATACCGTTGGACATGCTTTTCATCGCGTCGGACGGACGCGTGGTGCGGGTGGCAGAACGGACCGTCCCGCAATCGACTGAAACAATTTCTTCGGAGAAACCGGTGCGCGCCGTGCTGGAACTCAATGGCGGCACCGCGGCGCGCCTGGGTATAGCGGCAGGCGCGGTGGTCCGGCTTCCAGCGTCAGCGGCCCAGAACTAGTCCCGGGGCCCGAAATCCCGGCCCCGGAAAGCCGCCTCGCTGGAGGCGGACTTAGATCTGCGGTTCGTCGGCGGCGACGTGTTCGACGTCGTGCCACTCTTCGCCGGCGGCGAGGAGGCAGCTCTTGCCGTTGGGCATGCTCAGGATGATGGTCCAGGTGGACCCATCCGTGGAGGTCAGCACTTCGATCAGGCCGCCATTGTTGGCGACGCCGACGGCGGCCGGCGCTTCCTTGTACTTGCTGCCGAGCTGGGACAGGACGTCATCCCGGTCGCTGCACGGCATGGAACCGGCAAAGGCCTGCGCGGGCAGAGCGACGAGGGTCAACGCAAAAAGGTACTTCCACATGACCGTTCTCCTGGGCCGGCTTCCGGAGTCCGATGTCCGGGCTTTACCGACCATGCTGAAAGTCTACGGCCCCAGCTGTAAATCGCGTCTTAACTATCTCTGAAACAAAGGTTAACGGCTGTGCCGGCAGTCACATATGCCGCACATTTCCCGGCCGCCAAAATTGGCCGCTAACAGGCTGAAGTTAGGGGCGTTTTCTTGCGAGGGTGAGGCCGTCGCCGATCGGTACCAGGCTTACATCTACCCGCTCGTCGGCATGCACTTTCTTGTTAATGCGCCGGATAGCCTCGGTATCCTCATCTTTTTTCCTAGGATCGGCGACGTCGCCGCCCCAGAGCACGTTGTCGATGGCGATCAGGCCGCCGGGCCGCAGCATCTGCAGCACCAGCTCGTAATAGGTCTCGTAGTTCGTCTTGTCGGCGTCGATGAAGGCGAAGTCGATCTTGCCCTTGGCGCCCTTGTCCAGCATCGCCTTCAGCAAGTCCGCCGCCGGCCCCAGCTTCAGCTCCATGCGGTCGGCGACGCCGGCCTTGGCCCAATATTTGCGGGCGAGGGCCGTGTACTCCTCGCTGATGTCGAAGCAGGTGATATGTGAATCCTTGCCTAGCGCCAGCGCCATGGCGAGGGAGCTGTAACCGGTGAAGGTGCCGACCTCGACAATGTTCTTGGCGCCGATCAGCCGCACCAGCAGGGCCATGAACTGCCCTTGCTCCGGGCCGATCTGCATCATCGCCATCGGCAGCTTCGAGGTTTCGGCGCGCAGTTCCGCCAGGATCTCCGGCTCGCGGACCGAATTGGCGATCATGTAGTCGTAAAGCTGCTCGGTGATCTGAATGCTTCTGTTAGCCATTGCAATGCTCCAGCGCGGCGGCGCTGGCGGCGCCGCAGCCATCAAATGAGTTCAATTGAATTAACGGGCTTCAGGCCGTTTCGGCAATGTATTGATTGCTCTGGCCCAGGGCCGCGGCGGCCAGCGTCTTGCGCAGGCTGCGGTCGCCCACGCGCACCAGCTCCACATAGGGCCGCCCGTCGGTGCCCTTGAATACATCCGCGACTTCCCAGATCACGATCTGGGTCGCATCGGTCTTGCGGAATCGCTGACCGATGCCGACCTCGGCTTCCGTCCACCTACGCACCATGGCGGGACATCCTTTCTATGGCCCCGCTTACCGCCTTTCCGGCGGCGCAAGGCGCTGTGCATCCCGTTCTCAGTGCCTGCAGGTTAGCAGATTCTCTTGGCCGTCAAAAGGTGCCCGACGGCGGATTCCGGGCGCCTGGGGGCGCTTTCCGCCGCATGGCAGCCGCGTTTGTTAGGCGCTTGTAAAGATTGGCCGCCTTGCCCCCGGAAGCGGAATAACATAGCTTGCTGCGCCAATATCGGGGCGTAGCTCAGCCAGGTAGAGTGCCTGCTTTGGGAGCAGGATGTCGGAGGTTCAAATCCTCTCGCCCCGACCATCGGATGCCGGAAATGACGGCGGCGTGGCGCCGCCAAGGGAACGGACAGCATGCGGGCACGGATCTATCAGCCGGCGAAGACGGCGATGCAATCGGGGCTGGCGGGCACCCAGCAGTGGGTCCTGGAGTTCGAACCCGAGAGCCGCGGCGGCATGGACCCGCTGATGGGCTGGGCCAGCTCGCCGGATACCCGCGCCCAGGTTCGCATGTCGTTCGAGACGCTGGAGGAGGCCGTGGCCTATGCCAAGCGCCAGGGCTATGCCTACAGCGTCGAGCAGCCGAAGCAGCGCAGTGTGCGGCCCAAGGCCTATGCCGACAATTTCAAGTACGATCGCCTGGGCCGCTGGACCCACTGATCGGCCGCGTCGTCGCGGCAATGCCCGCTCATCAGGGCGCCCGTAGCTCAGCGGATAGAGCAGCCGCCTTCTAAGCGGCAGGTCGCAGGTTCAATTCCTGCCGGGCGCGCCAGCTTTGAAGGGTTTGCGGCGCGCGTTTAGTCCCAATTTTGTCCAAATAATCCACCGGGAACATGGGTGGAGTAACAGGTGAAGGCCAGCTATTGAGCTCAATGCAATCATGAAGCACGAGTTCAACTTGCCAATAAAACAATCGACCAGCAAAACCGCGCGCTGGGCTTCGTTAGCCCTTCCTGTTCTTGCGCTTGCGCTTCTTTTTATCGCCGGATGCTCGGCCAGTAACACCACTGCCCCGAATGACCAACCGCGCGATAGGTGGCATCCCCATCGCACGACTGATCCGGGGGATTTTTGATGCTCGGGCAGGCTCGGTTCTATTTCATGACCGCAGATGATGCGGATCTGTTTCGTTGGCGGTGGCTGCCGAATTCGCCAGCGGTGCGGCGGAAGAAGGGGGCGTAGGAAGATCGTCGCGGGGCGGCTGCGGAACTTTTCGTTTCGCAAGCACCTGAATTATCATGGAGCGGTTGAGCAACGAGGCCCACGATAAGTTGTTAGCTGCGATCCACTGCGATTCAGATGCCAACGAGCCGCCGCTGCCATGGGAGTATGTTCAGGCATGCATGCAGTGGTACGTGGCGTTGTCCGCTTTCGACAAGTTGGTGGCCAAGGGCTGCAAGGCTGCATATGCCCGAGGCTTTGAACAGCAAGCCGAGCGGGCCGCCGAAGCGTTGCCGCCGGCGCCAAAGTGGTCCTTGTAGGTATCCTTCCGGGGTCAGCCGAGACGATAGGCTGCCATAAAATCATTTGCTGCAGAGCATGCTTTTCTATGGCAGAGATACGGCGCGGACGCGGGGAATTGGGCACCATCATCCGTAAGGAACTTGTGAGAAACGCAAAGTTTCTGAGGAGCTTTTCGTGTCTTTGTCGGATGACATTCAGGACAAGCTGCACGCTTGCCTGAACCAGACCTGGGCGGAATTGGACTATCTGTCCGAAAAAACCTACTACGATGCCTGTATTGCCTGGTGGGAAGACCTGACGCCGGAACAGCAGGCAATAGGCTTGGCCGTATTAGAGGCCTACAGCGCCGAACATCCGGGGCCATCAGAGAAGTTAGCCGCGGCCTTGCCGGCAGCGCCGAAGTGTCCGGCGAGCCTCCTCGGATAATCCCAACTCGGCTGCTTCTAAGGTTCCCGACGATCTTCGTGGCTTCGGCGCTTGCTGTGCATGGCGGAGATATCCATATACTGCCAATGCAATTCAAAGACAGCGCTGGCGCAATACATCTCTGGCTCGCTTGCAATGAGACGGCGTACTACGCGGCATGGACCATCGGCATGCGCAGTATGCATCTTGTCACGACATTTTGGCTGCGCGGGTCGCTTCCCATCGGTGAACTTGCACGAATGGTGAGCGAAAAGCAGATCGCAGCCGCCGAGTCGATTCTTGCGATTGGCGCTTTAGCCCTTGCAGGGCCAATCGTTCGCGTCAAGCTCTCGGCAGTGGCACTTAAGCCGTATCGACGACTTGCCAAAGCAAACTACCACAGACTGCGGCGATCACGTTACAAGCCCATTTGAGTGGACGTCGCGTCCTCGCCTAGCCGCCTTCCAAGCGGCATGTCGCAGGTTCAATTCCTGCCGGGCGCGGCGGATTTTTTGTCTAATAGTAGACCGAGCAAGCTCGCACCATGCATCGGTCTTCTGGCGTGCGCTGAATCGGCTCGCCTTTCTCAGCACAGCCGGCGATGGCGAGGCAACTTGCAATCAACAGCGCCGCAAGGGCTCCACGGACCATCCGCGTCATCTGAAGTCCACGCTCCCATTCCTCAAACTGGAACCGCACTGGCGGTATGAATCCTCCTGCCGCATCGACGGCGAAGTCAACAGACTGTATGAATGCTGCTCCGCTGAATTCATCCAGCCACCGAAGGTAACACCCTATGGCCCTCGAACTCCGGCCCAACTGCGAGTATTGCGACAAGGATCTGCCGCCGCATGCGACCGAGGCGCGGATCTGCACCTATGAGTGCACGTTCTGCGCCGACTGCGTTGAAACCAAGCTCCGCAATGTCTGCCCGAACTGCGGCGGCGGCTTCGAGCGGCGGCCGATCCGCCCGGCGACGGAATGGCGGCCCGGCCTGTCGGTTGCCAAGCGCCCACCCTCAAGCAAGCGCGTGCGCCTTTCCTATGATCTTGAAGACATCGCCGCCCACATCAAGCGGATCGAGAAAATCCCACCGGACAAGCGGTGAGAGACTGGCGGCAGCCGTCATGCGGCCTACCGCGCGATCATTCGGCGGCTGTCGTGGGCCTGGAATGAGGTTGCCCTGCGCCATTGTGCTCGCTGCCCGGCCGATTGCTCTCTTCAAACGGCACAGGGCTCTGGCACCGCGTGCAGACGGTATTCGTCCGCCCGTCGGGGCCGGTGGTCAGAATAAATGAATTTCCGTGACAATTCGGACATACGGGATCCATCGCGCATACCCCCAGCATATGTTGATCGGCGCCTTTTCCCGGCACCTTGATCGCGTAGGACGAAGAAATCTCCTTGTTGGGCCCGGGTCGGTTCGGTTCCTAGCTCTTCTTTCGTTTGCTGCCGGGTTCGTCCTGTGACGTCAGCAGGCCGAAGTCCTGCGACTTGCTGCCGGCATCCGCGACGTTAAAGCCCTCGGCCTTCAGTCCCCGGTGCAACAGTTCCCGGACCGCCGAGGCCCGGCTCGGCATGCGCCGGGAAAATCTCCAGTCATCAACGGCTTGCAGCTCGCCTTCCGTCAGCATGATTTGCAAGCGCTCGCCACGCGCAAGAGGTGCCATGAATTGTCTCCTTCCCAAAACCAACGCTTCGTTGCCGGTAATTAGTTTGTCACCCAAAAAGTGTCAATAACCTATTGTGCGGTTTCGTACCATAAACCGTTACTTACTCATTTTACTCCTTTGCGGTATAGAGCGGCATGTGTGCAGTAGCATTGAAGTACAGCTTGGGCGATGTTGTGTAACTATGTGAAATTACTGACATATTGGCATAGTTATGACGAATTTTCTCTTTGGCTTTTGTTGAATCTGGCCTAGGGTTCCCCTTGGTCTTATTCGGAGGCTGACGCCATGAGCTCAACTCCAAAAGTTGTTCAGTTGCACCCGCCATCGATCTCAACCCCGACCAACGCTGGGCCCGCGACCGCGCAAAACGAAGTGCTGCCCGGTGCGAACCGCCCGTTGCAGCGGCGTTCCGGCGCGACGGTGGATATCGCAGCAGCACTGCATGAAAACACGACCGCATTGATGGAGTCCCTGGCCGGCGCCGGGCAGATGAAACTCCGCCAAGGGAAAACGAGCGGCTACTTTGTTGACGTGGCGTGCGCGGGGCCGCTTGTCGTCCTCGTCAATGAAGCGGTTCAAAACGCCATCAAGTACGCGCATCCGTCGGGCGTCAGCGGCACGATCGTCATGGATTTCAGGCAGGAAGACGACGGCGCAATTGTCATCGAAGTGGTCGATGATGGGGTTGGGCTTCCGGAAGGGTTCGATCCGGCCGTTGATGGCGAGATTGGCCTCCGGTTAATCCGCCGCCAGGCGGAAGCTTGCGGAGGCAGTGTGAGTTTCGAATCCAGTTGTTTGGGGCTATCCGTTTCAGTGCGTGTGCCGCCGCAATTTGCCTCTCAAGATCCCGGCCCCAACGGCGACGGAATTCTGGACGACACGCAACAGTCCCGCAGCATCCTGGAGGCGCTTCCGTCCGCCATCTACACGACCGATGCCGCGGGGCGAATCACCTTCTTCAATGAGTCGGCCGCGACCCTTTGGGGCGTCCGCCCGGAATTGGGCAAGAGCGAGTTCTGCGGTTCGTGGAAACTCTACTGGCCCGATGGGACACCGATGCTCCACGACGAGTGCCCCATGGCGCAAACGCTGAAGACCGGAAAGCCTGTCAGGGGTGCGACCGCGGTGGCGGAGCGCCCCGACGGCACCCGCGTCTCCTTCATTCCCTATCCGACGCCGTTGTTCGACGACGCCGGAACCTTGATCGGCGGCGTCAACATGCTGGTCGATATTACGGAGACGAATCGCACCGATTTCGCGCAGCAGCGGCTGGCGGCGATCATCGAGTTATCGGATGACGCAATCATCAGCAAGGATCTGACGGGAACCATCACGACCTGGAATAGCGGCGCCGAGCGGCTGTTCGGATACACCGCGGCGGAAGCGATCGGCAATCCTGTCACCATGCTGATTCCCGACAATCAAGTGAACGACGAGCCGAAGATAATCGCCAGCATCCAGCGCGGCGAAAAGATCGATCACTACGAAACCGTGCGGCGGCGCAAGGATGGAACTCTTATCGACATCTCGCTGACGGTCTCACCTATAAAAAACGCACAGGGCAAGATCATCGGCGCCTCCAAGATCGCCCGCGACATCACCCAACAGCGGCGCGCCCAGGAACAACAGAATCTCATCCTCAACGAGATCAAGCACCGGATCCGGAACACGCTTGCCACGGTACAGGCCATTTCCGCGCAGACGATGCGCAGCGCCACGGCCGAGGAACGCTCGGCGTTTGCGGCGCGGCTGCGGACGCTTGCGGCGGCACATGATCTCCTGACTCTGGAGAAGTGGAATCAGGCTTCTCTGAGCGAAGTCGTCGGCAAAGCACTCGACCCTTTTGTTGAGGAACATCGGGCTCGCTTCGACAGCTACGGGCCCAACCTCTCGTTGAATGCGAATAATGCCTTGCTGGTAGCGATGGCCCTCCATGAATTGGCCACGAACGCGGTCAAGTATGGTTCGCTCAGCAACAAGCGTGGGTCGGTGCAAATCGCCTGGAACGTGCTGCCGGGCAATGCCGACAGGATGCGGTTGACCTGGCGAGAGGCCGGCGGCCCGGCGGTTACGCCGCCCAGCCGAAAGGGATTCGGTTCACTCCTGATCGAGATGGCATTTCAGGATCGAGGGGGCAGCAGCCGGATCGATTTCGACCCGCAGGGACTCGTTTGCACCCTGGAGCTGGATCTCTAGCGCTCCCCGCTACATCCCCGCATTCTCCACCTGACCCCTGATCTCCCCATCCGGATAGTTTTCCGTATGGATGTTCACGTACCACAGTCCGCCCAGCACCTGGCGCATCTGTTCGTCTGTCAGGTTTGCCTCGCCTGAGATGCGGCTGGTGGTAGCGTTGGTGGGGGCGAGCTTGAGCTGCACGCCGGCAGCAACTCCGGGCCCCACCGGGCCGTGGAAATGCGCTGCCGTCACGGGTGAGGACAGATCGTTGTAGGAGATCTCCCACAGCAGCTTCTTGGAGGCGCGGTCGAGATAGATCATGCCCGACCCGTTGGCGATGGTCTCCACCGGCGGCGTTTCCTGGCCGCCATCCAGGTTGGTGACGAACTGGATGCGATCGGTTGCGGCGACCTCTGTGTCGGCGTCTCCCGCGTCAAACGTTGCGACTTGGTCCTCCGGCGTGCCGGATGGTTGCATCGAACAGGCGGCGATAAGGCCGGCCGCGGCGAGCATCGGGAGCCAGTTGCGTTTGCGGTTCATCGCGATCTCCTACGGTCACAAAGGCGGGCGATCACAGAGCCCAGTCACGACAAAGCCCGGGCGCCACCAGCGGCAGCGCCCGGTTAGTCAGGGGGTCAGCAGCAAGGTTACATCCAGTATGGCGCGACACCGTAGTAGTCGTAGACGCGCCGGTTCCAATCGCGGTCTTCCCAATCGACGCCCTGGGCCTCTTCATAGGTCGGCGCACCGCGCAACATATCGTTATCCATGTCGACCACATAGCCGCCCATGTTCGTGTCGTACTTCAGCGTGTCCCAGGGCAGGGGATGGCGGCTTTCGCCCATGCCCAGGAAACCGCCGAACGACATGACGGCGTAGCTCACCCGGCCATTGTGCTTGTCGATCATCAAATTTTCGACCGTGCCCAGTTTATCGCCGGCCGGATTGTAGACCGCGGTGCCTTCGACCTTGTCGGCGGCAATCAAATTCAACGTCTCCGTCGCCCGCAAATCACCGGCCGCATTGGCTGTCGTCTCCGAAACTCTCATGGAATGACCCTCTCAATCGAATACAGTTGAAATAGGCGTGGACGGCGTTTTGCCGCCCGTTGCAGCAGAGCTGCTCGCTTACCGAACCAATCCAAATGCAAAGAGAAGGTTCCAATCGCAGCGAGGGGATTGCCAACCTGGGTGAGGGGGCTCAATGAGATAGGTCCGGCCTGTGCCACGAAACTGAGCATTGGTAACAGGAGACATCTCGAGGATCATATTTTCCATAGGATAGATTTATTGACATGGGCGTCGCGCTCCCCATGTCACAGAGTTGCTCTAGGCCCGGCCCCTGGGGCCTCGATGTTGGAAATTGTGGATCTGTTGTCGTGGCAATATAGGCGTATGCCTGTATTCCCACCAGACTGCGTGCCTGCGCGCTTGAACGCTGGGGTCGCGAATGAAATCCGTCGAGGGTTGTTTTGCCGAAAATCAAAAGTACCTGGCTGTTGCCTCAACGGATCAACGACTTGTTTGGTGGCCTCGATGAAAACAACCCTAACGCCCATCGGCACTTCCGCTGGAGAGCGCCGTCATTCTTCGCTTGGCATGGGGTTCATCGCACGGATTTGCGCCAGAGGCCGATCCAGCGGTGACCGTCCAGCGGGGCGGCCCCTACCAGCGCAGCGCCGCCGTGTGCACCGGCGCGTCCCAGAGCTTCAGCAGGTCGGCATCCAGCGCCGTAACCGTCAGGGAGCAGCCGGCCATGTCCAGTGAGGTGCAGTAATTGCCCACGAGGGAGCGGGCGATCTTCAGGCCCTTGCCGTCCAGCAGCCGCTTGGCCGCGTCGTACATCAGGTAGAGTTCCATCGACGGCGTGCCGCCGAAGCCGTTGACCAGCAGCAGCACCTCGCTGCCCGCGGGCGCGGCAAGGTCCTTGGCGATGGCGGTGAGCATCTCGTAGGCGATATCGCCGGCGGCCATCAGCTTGCCCCGGCGGCGGCCGGGCTCGCCATGGATGCCGACGCCGAACTCCATCTCGTCCTCGCCAAGGCTGAAGGTGGGCTTGCCGGCGGCGGGCACGGTGCAGGAGGTGAGGGCGACGCCCATGGAGCGCGTGCGGCCGTTCACCTTGGCGCCCAGCGTCTTCAGCGCGTCGAGCGGCTGGCCCTGCTCGGCGGCGGCGCCCACCATTTTCTCCACCACCACGGTGCCGGCCACGCCGCGGCGGCCGGTGGTGTAGGTGGAGTTCTCGACGGCCACGTCATCATTTGTAACCACAGTGGCGTGCTTGCCCTCGAGGATTTCCGTGGCCATCTCGAAGTTCATGACGTCGCCTTCGTAATTCTTGACGATGAACAGCACGCCGGCGCCGGAATCCACCGCCTGGGCCGCGGCCGACATCTGGTCGGGCGTGGGCGAGGTGAAGACCTGGCCGGGGCAGGCGGCGTCGAGCATGCCCACACCCACCAGCCCGGCATGGAGCGGCTCATGGCCGGCGCCGCCGCCGGAGATCAGCGCCACCTTGCCGGACCGGGTCGGCTTGGCGCGGGTGACGAAGGCGGGATCGTGATGCACCTTGACGATGTCGACATGGGCGGCGCCGAAGCCGTTCAGGGCCTCGGTCAGCACATCGTCGACTTTGTTGACGAATTTCTTCATGACTTCTTCCTCCCCTTGGGCGTGCCGGCGCCCGGGCTTACCTCGGAATGCTGCGCCAGGCGGATGGTTCGCGCGGCGAAATCGAGGATCATCGCCTCGACCTCCCGCGCCGTGGACTCGGTTTCGAACTTCGGCAGGGCGATGCGCAGTTCATGCGCGGCGTTCGGCGGCCGCAGCGGACGGCCCGCGCGATCGGGATGGGCGCTGCGGTAGACGCTCAGGAACTGCTCGCGCTCGGCGGCCGAGAGGTGGCAAATCTCGAAGATCGTCGTCAGGTCGGTCGCCGGGATCGGCACGCTATAGGCGGGGTTGGTGATCTGGGAAACGAAGCTCTTATGCTTGCCCAGCGCCATCGCCAGCCGCCCGCGCAGTCCTGAGGGCCGACGCTCGATGACGGTGCGCAGCAGCGTCTTGTAGCGCGCGATCTGGTCGGCACGGTCGGCGGCGTCCAGGTCAGCCATGGCCGCCGCCGAGCTTCGACAGCGCCAGCTTCACCCGGCCCAGCGCCGCCGGCGCCACGGAGATCTTGCGCAAGCCCGCCGCCAACAGGATGGCCAGCAGGCCGGTGTCCGAGGCCATGTCGCCGCAGAGCGACACCGGCTTCCTGCTGTCCAGGCCATGGCGCACCACCTGGGCGATCAGCCTGATCACGGCCGGGTGGCGCGGATCGTTCAGGGCGGCAACCGGGCCGCTGGCATCGCGGGCCGCGGCCATGACGTACTGCGTGAGGTCGTTGCTGCCGATGGAATAGAAATCGGCGTCGAGCTGGTCGATGGCGATGGCGGCCGCGGGCGTCTCCACCATGATGCCCAGCGGCGGCATCGCGGCCTTCTTTCCTTCCCGCTTCAACTCAGCCAGGCAAGATTCGAATATATCTCGCGTTTGTGCGATTTCGCCTGATGTCGCCACCATCGGCAGCATGACCCGCAGCGCCCGGCCCGGCGCCGTGCGCAGCAGCGCCCGCACCTGCGGCTTGAACAGCTCCGGCCGCGCCAGGCACAGCCGGATGCCGCGCAGGCCGAGGAACGGATTGGCCTCCGCCTCGATACCCAGATGGGGCAGGGGCTTGTCGCCGCCGATATCCAGCGTGCGGATGATCGCCGGCTTGCCGCGCAGCTTGTCCAGCAGCGCGGTGTAGGCGGCGTATTGCTCGTCCTCGGTCGGCGACAGGTCGCGGCCGAGGAAGAGGAACTCGGTGCGCATCAGCCCGACGCCGTCGCAGGCGGCCAGCACCTCGTCGGGCACGGCGGCGGGATCGTCGACATTGATCATGACCTCGATCCGCTCGCCGCCGGCGGTGACCGCGGGCTTGTGAAGCGCCGCCTGCGCCAACTGGCGCTCGCCATCGGCTTCCACCAACCGCTTGGCGTAGCTGGACCGCGTGGCCGCCACAGGCGAGGTCACCAGCAGGCCGGCATTGGCGTCGAGCACGGCCTCGTCCACGGGATCGGCGGGATCGCCATCCAGGCCGGTGACCAGCGGCACGCCGCGGGCGCGGGCCAGCATGGCCACATGGCTGGCCGGGCTGCCCGATGTCAGCGCCGCGCCGCCGATGCTGCGCCAATCCAGGGACAGGAAGCGCGACGGCGTCAGGTCGGTGGACAGCAGGATCGCCCCGGCCGGAAAGCCCTGGACCGCCGCCGTCCCGCCGCTCAACGCCATCAGCACCCGCTCCCGCAGATCGGCGAGGTCGGCGGCGCGGGCGCGGAAATACTCGTCTTCTGCGCTGTTGTAGTTCGCGGCCTGCTCGTCGATCGCCACCTGCCACGCCGCCGCGGCGGGCGCGCCGCCGGCGATGGCCGCCAAGGCCGGTTCGGTCAGGCTGGGATCGCCCAGCAGCTCAAGCTGAAACTCCAGGATCTCCGCACTCATGGCCTCGCTGGTTGCAACCAGCGCCTGCAACTCCCCCTGCGCTTGCGCCACGGCTTGAGCCAGTTTCCGCTCTTCGATTTCGGCGCTTTCGGCCGGGGCCGTGTCGATGGCCGATTGCAGCGCCAGACGGACCAGCGGTCCGATCACCAGGCCGGGCGCCGCCGCCTGTCCGCGAAAGACCCGCTCAGGACTCGGCCGCGGCTTCATCGAAGTCCCGCTCCACCAGCGAGCGCAGCGCATCGACCGCATGCTGCGCGGCAGCGCCTTCGGCCTCCATCTCCAGCACCGTGCCGGTGCGCAGCTTCAGCCCCATGACCTTGACGATGCTCTTGGCGTCGATCCACGGCGCTTCCGGCGCGCCGCGCACCCGGATGTTGGCGTCGAACGTCTTCGCCAGCTTGGTGAACTTCACCGCCGGCCGGGCGTGGAGGCCCACGGGGTGTGTGATCTTGACGCTGGAACGGATGGCGCTCACGGCGACAGCTCCTCGGCCGTGGCGCAGACCTGGTCGAGCGTCGCGCCGCCGGCGGCTTCCGTCGCCGCCACCACCGCGCCCTCGACCACCGGCGCGTTGCAGATGCGCACCCGCGAGCCGCGGTCGCCGTCGAGCATCTCGATGGCCATTTCCGCGTTCATCTCCGCCCCGCCGAGATCCACCAGGATGGCGACGCCGGCATCGTTCCAGATCGAACTCGATGGCGGCGCGGATCTTCAGCGGGTCCGTGCCGAGGCCGCCGTCGGGATTGCCGCCGGTATGGGCGCAGGGCACGTCGTCGCCAACCATCTGCCGCACCATGGCCGCCGCGCCGCGTGCGACATCGGGAGAATGGGAAACGATGACGATGCCGACCTTGTTGCTCATACCCGCCCCTCGATCACGTCGCACACCGCCTCAAGCATCAGCTGGCTCGAGCGGGCGCCGGGATCCATATGGCCCTTGGACCGTTCGCCCAGGAACGAGGCGCGGCCCCGGATCGCCTGCAGCGGCGTGGTGGCCTCTGCGGCGTCGCTGGCCCGCTTGCGCATGGCCGCCGTCAAATTGGCGCCGCCGTTCTCCAAAGTCTCGGCCAGCGGTAGCAGCACATCGAGCATCGTCTTCATGCCGCCCTCCGACTTGCCACGCGCTTTCACCGCCTCGACCGCGCCACGAAATGCCACGGCGAGAGCAGGGCGGTCCGGGATATCGGAAAGTCCCTTGCCCAAACTCATGAACAGCGTGCCGTAGAGTGGCCCAGAGGCACCGCCGACCCGTGTCACCAGATGCATGCCGGCGGCCTTCAGAGCTTCGCCTAGCGGCTTTTCCGCCAGCTTGTCCAGATCGGCCAGCACGGCATCCATGCCGCGCTTCATGTTGATGCCGTGATCGCCATCGCCGATCGCCTGATCCAGTGTGGTCAGCTCTTCGGCATGGGCGATGATACGCTCGGCCACCGTCTTGATCAGATTTCGCCGGAGGGTTTGCACGTCGGCCATGATCAGGACCCGCGCAGCCGGCGGCCGCCGGCATCGAAGAACAGCGGCCGCGTCAACTCGATGCCCAAGGTGTCGCCGGGTTTGCGATCTTCGTGGGGATCGGCCAGCAGCACCATCTTCTGGCCGGCGACATCCAGGTGAAGGTGACTCTGGTCGCCGAGACGTTCGATGCGCGTCAGCTGCCCGCGCAGCATGCCGTTGACCGGCTGGCGCTCCAGCCGCACATGCTCAGTGCGCACGCCGATCGTGGCCGTTTCCGCCGGCGCCGCCAGATAGGGCAGGGTGGAGGCGGCGAGCAGGTTGATGCGGGGTACGCCGAGCCGCGTGGCGACGTAGACATCGCCGGGCTCTTCATAGATCTGCCGCGGCGTGCCGACCTGGATCAGCTCGCCCTCTCTGAGGACGCCGACTTCCGTCGCCATGGTCATGGCTTCGATCTGGTCATGGGTCACGTACAGAACGGTGGCGCCCAGGCTCTGTTGAATGCGCTTTAGTTCGAGCCTGAGATCGGCGCGCAGCTTGGCGTCGAGCGAGGAGAGCGGCTCGTCCATCAGATAGACCGAGGGCTGGCGCACCAGGGCGCGGCCGATAGCGACGCGCTGCATCTCGCCGCCCGACAGCTTGGTCGCCTTGTTGGCCAGCTTGGAGGTAATGCGCAGCAACTCCGCGACTTCCTCGACCCGCTTCTTGATCTTGTCCGCAGGCATGCGCCGCGACGGCGATTTCAGCGGGAAGGCGAGGTTGTCGAACACCGAGAGATGGGGATAGAGCGAATATTGCTGAAACACGAAGGCAACATCTCGTGCGGCCGGCGGCGCAGCCGTGACATCCTGGCCGGCGATATGCACCTGGCCGGTGTCCGGCTGCTCGAGACCGGCGACGAGACGCAGCGTGGTCGTCTTGCCGGCGCCGGTCGGCCCCAGCAGCACGACGAACTTACCGTTGCCGACCGTCAGATCGAGCGACTTCACGGCTTCGGTATCGCCGAAGCGCTTGCTGACGCCCTGCAGCCGGATCTCAGACATGGGCCACGCCTTCAGGGCTGCGGATGGCACGGCCGGTCACGGCATCGAACAGCGAGAGCTGCGGCGTGCGGAAGGTGAGGCCGACCGTTTCGCCGGCGCGGGCAACAGCGTCGGCGGGGATACGCGCCTTCACCTGGCCATGGTCCGTATCGAGGGTGACGATCTGCGTCGTGCCCAGATACTCCGCCCCGAAGATCCGGGCGCGCAGATTGCTGCTGTCCGCGAGCCGGATATGTTCCGGGCGAATGCCCAAGACCAAGGGGCTCTCGGCACGGCCCTCCGATACCCGCGGGATGGGAACGGCAGCGCCATTCAGCCGTATCGCTTCATCGCCGGGCGCCAGGGCCGAGGAGAAGCGCAGGAAATTCATCGGCGGCGAACCGACGAAATCGGCGACGAACATGGTGGCCGGCCGGTCATAGATCTCCTGCGGCGTGCCGAATTGCTCGACCACGCCGAGATTCATGACTGCGATCTTGTCGGCCATCGACATGGCTTCGAGCTGGTCGTGGGTGACGTAGACGGTGGTTGCGTTCACGCGGTCATGCAGGGCGCGCAATTCGTGGCACATGATCTGCCGGAATTCGGCGTCGAGCGCGCCCAGCGGTTCATCCATCAAGAAAGCTTTCGGCTCCCTCACGATTGCCCGCCCGAGGGCGACGCGCTGCCGGTCGCCGCCGGAGAGGCGCGACACTGGCTGGTCGATCAGGCCGTCGATGCGCAACAGCTTGGCGGTTGCCTCGGCACGGCGGTTCTGCTCGTTTCGGTCCATGCCCTGGCATTTGAGCGGGAAGGCGATGTTCTGCCGCACGGTCATATGCGGATAAAGGGCGAAGAGCTGAAACACGAAGGCGATATCGCGCTCGCGCGCGCGCAGGAAAGTGACGTCGTCGCCGCCGAGCAGGATCTGGCCGGAGGTCGGCAACTCCAGCCCGGCGATCATGCGAAGTGTCGTGGTCTTGCCGCAGCCAGAGGGCCCGAGCATGACGAAGAACTCGCCGTGACTCACTGTCAGGCTCGAATCCCTCACGGCGACGAAATCGCCGAAGGTCTTGTGCAGATTCTGGACCCGGATTTCCGCCATGACCGGCTAGTCCCGAAAATGGCTGACGACGACGAACATCAGCGTACCCGCGAGAATGGTGATGAAGGAGTAGGTGAACAGGTTCAAGAAGAACGGCTGCATCAGCATGAAGACGCCGATGCCGATCAGTGCCGTGGCGGCATTCTCCCAGGGTCCGCGGCGGAAGATGCTGCGGGAGGCGTTCGGCTTGCGTTTTGCGCGGCTCATTTGCGCACCGCGCCGAAGGTGATGCCGCGCAGCAGATGCTTCCGCAGCAGGATGGTGAAGAGCACGATCGGGATCAGGAACAAGGTCGCGCCGGCCGCGACGGCGGGCCAATCCTGGCCGCCTTCGCCGATGATGATGGGAATGAACGGCGGTGCGGTCTGCGCCCGTCCGGAGGTCAGCAGGACAGCGAAGGCATACTCGTTCCAGGCGAAGATCAGGCAGAAGATCGCGGTCGCGGCGATGCCTGTGCTGGCCTGGGGCAGGACCACCTTTCTGAAAGCCTGGAATCGGGAGTAGCCGTCGATCATCGCGGCTTCTTCGTATTCCCGCGGGATCTCGTCGATGAATCCCTTCAGCAGCCACACTGCTAGAGACAGGTTTACGGCGGTATAAAGCAGGATCATGCCCAGATGGGTGTCCGAGAGTCCGAGCGACCGGTACATGAGGAAGATCGGGATCGCCACGGCGATCGGCGGCATCATGCGGGTCGAAAGGACGAAGAACATGAGATCGTCCTTCAGCGGCACCTTGAAGCGCGAGAAGGCGTAGGCGGAGAGCGTTCCCAGGAATACCGCCAGGAACGTCGAACCGAAGCCGATGATGATCGAGTTGAGGAACCGTTCGCCGAACTTCGAAGGGCCGGCGATCACCATGTGGCGCTCGCGGACGATCTGATCGCAGATGCCCTTTGCCGGCGGCAGGGACGCGATGTACTCGTCGGTCTGCCGGGTCCGGGTCGTGAACAGGTTGCAGAAACCCTCGAGAGTCGGATCGAACACGACCTTCGGCGGGTAGGAGATCGAATCCGGCGGCGTCTTGAGGCTGGTCATGACGATCCAGACCAGCGGCAGAATCGTGATCAGGGCATAGAGGATGACTACGGTGCCGGCGACCCACTGGGTGGCGCGCCGCGGTTCGACGACAGAATGGGCGGTGCTCAGGCCGGTCATCGCTGCTTCACCCGATTGAGCGCCTTGACGTAGATGTTGGCCGCGCCGAATACGGTGACGAACAGGATGATGGCGAAGGCGGAGGAGTATCCGGTGCGCCATTTCTCGAACGCCTCGCGCTTCAGATTGATCGAAGCCAGTTCCGTCACCGATCCGGGGCCGCCCGACGTCAATTCGACGACAAGGTCGAACATCTTGAAGTTCTCGATGCCGCGAAACAGGATCGCCAGCATCAGGAAGGGCAGCACCATCGGCACAGTGATCGACCAGAATTGCCGCCACTGCGAGGCGCGATCCACCTCGGCCGCTTCATAGATATAGTCGGGAATGGAGCGCAGGCCGGCGAGGCAGATCAGCATCACATAAGGCGACCACATCCAGGTATCGACGATGACGATCGCCCAGGGCGCCAAGTGCACTTCGCCGATCATCTGGAACGAGCTGGGATCGATGCCGGTGAAGAAGGAGATGACGTAGTTGAAGAGCCCGATCTGCGGCTGATAGAGGAAGGTCCAAAAGTTGCCGACAACGGCCGGCGACAACATCATCGGCAGCAGGATGATCGTGGTCCAAAAGCCATGACCCTTGAACTGCTTGTTGATGAGCAGGGCCAGGCCGAAACCGATCAGCATCTGCAGCACCAGCGTCCAGCACAGGAAATGCGCGGTGACCTGCAAGGTCTGCCAGATGTCGCTGTCGGTGAGGACCCGCTGATAATTCCTCAGACCTACCCATTCCAATTCCTGGGTCGTCTTGTTGGCGCGGTAATTGGTGAACGACAGATAGATGGTCCAGATCAACGGGAAGATGTTGATCGCCAGCAGCAGCAGGATCGTGGGCGTGATGAACCACCAGGCGATCGCGCGATCGGACAGACCGCGGAGGCGATGCGCCAATATCGTCGGGGTTCGTGCCGCAGCTTGCTGCAACATGTCGGCCTGCAACCTATTTAAGCAAAGTTTCAAAATCCCGGCGGCGGCTCCGGCTGTCCGTGGACAGCCGGAGCTATGGCGCCGGTCGGCGGCGGCTAGATCAAATTTTGCCGTCGGCCTCGAAGACTTCTTTCCAGTCTTCGATGAGCTTATCGAGCGCTTCCTGGGCCGTGCCTTGGTCGGCCACGACGAAGTCATGGACGCGCTTTTGCATGGACAGCAGAAGCTCGGCGTAGGTCGGCTCCTGCCAGAAGTCCTTCACGCCCGACATCGCCTTGAGGAAGTCGGCCGCAAACGGCGCCGTGCTGGCAAAGTTCGGATCGCCGAGCACTGCCTTGTGGCAGGAATAGCCGCCCAGGGACCACCACTTCTTCTGCACATCGGCCTGGGCGAACCACTTGATGTACTTCAACGCGCCTTCCTGGTTGTCGGAGTAGGCGACAACCGAAATGCCCTGGCCGCCCAGCGTGGAGGCCTCGACATTCTGCTTCGGATTGACGAAGAAGCCGATCCGGTCGCCGCCGACATTCTCATCCTTGTAGAGGCCGGGGAAGAAGGCGAACCAGTTCATCTGCATGGCCACCTGGCCCGACTTGAAGGCATCGAGGCCTTCCTGCATGTAGCTGTCGGTGTAGCCCGGGGGCGTGCAGCACTTGTAGAGTTCCTTGTAGAACTCCAGGGCAGCGACGGCGTCCGGCGAGTTGACCACGCCGTCCATGTGATACGGGCTGTTGGGATCTTCGTACTTGAAGCCCCAGGAGTAGAGCGCGGCGGTGACGCCCATGGTGATGCCTTCGGAACCGCGCTCGGTGAAGATGGCGGCGCCGTAGACCTTCTTGCCGTCGATCTCACGGCCTTGGAAGAACTCGGCAACTTCCTTGAGTTCCGTCCAGGTGGCGGGCGGCGCCAGGTCGCGGCCGTGTTTCGCCTTGAACTCGGCCTGCAGCTCGGGCCGGGCGAACCAGTCCTTGCGGTAGGTCCAACCGAGCGCATCGCCCATCGCCGGCAACGCCCAATACTCAGGCGCGCCCTTGGGCCAGGTGGAGTAGGCGTAGACCGTCGCCGGCAGGAAATCATCCATGGAGATGCCTTCCTTGGCGAAGAAGTCGTTGAGCTTCACATAGTGGCCGTTGGTGGCGGAACCGCCGAGCCACTGGCTGTCACCGATCAAGAGGTCGCAGAGCTGACCCTTGGAGTTCAATTCATTCAGAATACGATCGGCGAAGTTCGGCCACGGCACGAACTCGAATTTCATCTCGATGCCGGACTGCGCCGTGAAATCCTTGGACAATTCCACTAATGCGTTTGCCGGGTCCCAAGCTGCCCAGCAGAGCGTCAATTCATTGCTTTGGGCGCTGGCGCCCGAACCGAAACCGATCGTCATCGCCAGTGCCGTCGCAGCACCAGCACACCAAGTGCCTAGTCTCCGCATGTATGCCTCCCTCGCGGTGTTACGCCTGCATTGCACCGCGCGGCTAACGCGGTGAATTCGGTCAATTGGTTTAGTTTAGTTTAGTGGAGTTTAGTTGGGAGATGTTCGGCGTCAAGCAGAGAATCATGCTGCACCGCAACAAATCGTAAGCAGCAATGCTGCGCCGCAAAAATTCGAAACTGCGGGTCTATCAAGCACTGCGGCCGAGGCCGGAAAGCAAAAACCCGCCGCCTCCTTGCGGAAGCGGCGGGCTTTCGATGGGAAAAGAAACTGTTTGCGTCAACCCGTATTGAGGCCGGCGAAGGCGTCCATCAAGCGCAGGATCGCGGGACCGATGAGCACGATGAACAGAGGCGGCAGAATGAAGAGGATCATCGGCACGGTCATCAGGGCCGGCAGGCGGGCCGCCTTTTCCTCGGCGCGCATCATGCGCTCTTCGCGGTACTCGTTGGCGAGAACCCGCATCGACACCGCCAGCGGCGTACCGTACTTGTCGCTCTGGATGAGCGCGTTGACCAGGCCGCGGATGGCCGGCATGTCCGTGCGGTTGACCAGGTTCTGCAGCGCCGAGCGGCGATCCGGAAGGAAGCCGATTTCAAGAGAGGTCAGCTGCAGTTCCTCGGCCAACTGGGCGCAGGAGCTCGAAAACTCGTCCGACACCCGCTTCAGAATGCCGTCAAGCGCCACGCCTGCTTCGGCGCAGATGACCATCAGGTCGAGCGCATCCGGCAGGCCCTTGGTAATCGCCCAGCGGCGCTTGCCGATCGCGTTCTTCACGAAAATATCCGGACCGACGAAGCCCAGCATCACGGCGCCGGCCGTGACGCCAAGACGCGCGAGCGGCGACAATTCGAACGCGTTGAGTCCGTAGAAATACACCACGGCGATGCCGCCGAACGCGATCGGCAACGTTGCCTTGAAGAAGAGATAGCGAATGAGCGCGTCGTTGGAACGCCAGCCGGCTTGCGCCAGCTTTCGCGTGATCAACTCGGCGCGCTGACTGCGCTGCAGGTTCATCGACATGACGAACTGGCGCATGAAGTTCGTCGAACCCTGGCGATTGCGCCGGCGCGACGGTCGTCATCATGCCGGCCTTCAACTGCTCGCGCCGCAGCGCAAGTTCCTTCACCCGCCGCGTGCTGGGCGCGCGCTCTATCGCGCCGAACCAGATGGCGGCGAAGGTCAAGATGGCGCTGAGAGCGGCGCCGATGGCGACGACGTCCTCGAGCCGGATCCCGAACGGCAGAATAAAATCCTGGTTCATATGTCGAACCTCACCATTTTCCACATGATGGCAATACCGATGCCATAGCTAACGAAGCCGCCGCACATCATCACGATGCCGCGATTGTCCGTGTAGAGCTGGCTGCCGTATTCGTAGTTCGTGGTCAGAATGATTCCGAACATGACGAATGGCAGAGAACCGATGATGTACGCGCTGGCCTTCGCTTCCGAAGACAGCGCCTTGATCTTGAGCTTCATCTGTTTGCGGCGGCGCAGGACGGTCGACAGGTTCTCCAGCGTCTCCGCCAGATTGCCGCCGGTCTCCTGCTGGATCGCGAGCGCCGTGATGAAGAAGCGGAACTCCTGAATGTCGATACGAGGCTCGATCGCCCACAGGGCATCGACCATCGGCTTGCCGAACTTTATCGCGTCGGAAATGCCGCGGAACTCGACGCCGATCGGATCGGCGATTTCCTGACCGACGACGCGGACGGATTCCGACACCGGCAAGCCCGACTTCAGGCCGCGGACGATCAGGTCGATCGCCTCGGGGAAGTTCCGCATGAACTTGTCCTGGCGCCGGCCGAGCATCACGCCGACCGCGATGTGCGGTATCAGGAAGCCAAGCGCGAAGCCCGCGAGAATGCATGCGATCGTCGGCAGGCCCACCACGAACTTGAGCGCAAGCGTCAGGATCGCCATCAGCGCAACGCAGAACAGAAGGTATTGACCGAGCGTTATCGTGCGTCCGGTTCTCTGCAAGCGCATGCGCATGCGCTGCGGATTGGGCAGGAACCGCTTGATCAGGTAGTCGATGGCGGCGATCGAGCTGTCGGCCGTTGCGCGGCGCACGTTGACGGTGCTCTTCGAGCGGATATCAGCCTTGCTGGTCACCGCCATGACCCGCTTCATGCGCATCTTGGACTTGTGGGCGCCGATCAGCGCCACTGTGACGATCATCAGCAGCGCCACCACCGCGCAGACGATGAAGATCATCACATCTGCGGGTGAAAGATCGGAGTTCTGCAAGAAATTCATTACATAGCCTCCATCAGGGCCCGGTCGAGGCCGTAGTAGGACGCCTTGGGCAGGAAGTGCGGGCGCAGTCCCGATGACTTGAACGTGCCCTTCACATTGCCCTGGGCGTCTTCGCCCTCGAACTCGAACGCATAGAGTTCCTGCGTCGTGATCACGTCGCCTTCCATGCCGACGACTTCCATGATGTTCGTGATACGCCGCATGCCGTCGCGCATACGGCTGATCTGAACGATCAAGTCGATGGCCGAAGCGATCTGCGTGCGGACAGCCTTGGGCGGCAGGTTGATGCCGGCCATGCCGATCATGTTCTCAAGTCGGGTCAACGCCTCGCGGGGGCGGTTGGCGTGGATCGTGCCCAGCGAACCGTCGTGGCCGGTGTTCATGGCCTGAAGCATGTCGAGCGCCTCAGGTCCGCGGACTTCGCCGAGGATGATGCGGTCGGGACGCATACGCAGGGTGTTCTTCACGAGGTCGCGCATGGTGATTTCGCCGACGCCCTCGAGATTGGGCGGACGGGTTTCCAGGCGGACGACGTGCGGCTGCTGCAGCTGAAGTTCGGCGGCGTCTTCGATGGTACAAATCCGCTCGCCCTGGTCGATCAGCTGCGACATGGCGTTGAGCAGCGTGGTCTTGCCCGAACCGGTACCGCCGGAGATCAGGATGTTGAGGCGGCTGCGGGCGGCGATCTTCAGCACCGTGCCCATCTTCTCGGACAGGTTCCGCTGCTTGGACATGATGTCGATGGTGATGCCCTTCTTGGAGAATTTACGGATCGAGATGCTCGGCCCGTCAATCGCCAGGGGCGGGATGATGATGTTAACGCGGCTGCCGTCCAGCAAACGCGCGTCGCAAAGAGGTGACGATTCGTCGACACGCCGGCCGACTTGGGAAACAATGCGGCTACAGATGTTCATGACGTGGCCGTTGTCGCGGAACTTCACGTCGGTGATTTCGAGTTTGCCCTTGCGCTCCACGTAGACCTGGTAGGGGCCGTTGACCATGATGTCGGTCACGGTCTCGTCGGCCAGCATCGGCTCCAGCGGGCCAAGACCCAACATATCGTCGAGCAGCAGCTCGACGAGGTCTTTCTGCTCGCGCTGGTTGAGGCGGATGCGCTCTTCGCGGAGGATTTCGCCGACGAGTTCGCCGATCTGCCGGCCAAGTTCCTCGCGGTCGAGGCGGGCCGCAGCACCGATATCGATGCGGTCGACGACCAGAGGCTGGATCTTCAGCTTGGCTTCTTCGACGCTCTGCTTGCTGGAGACGCTGGCCTCGGTGTTCTGCCGGGGCTGCGCGGGCGCCATTGTCGGTTTGCCCGGCTGCGCGGCCGGCGCGCCGGGGTGGTTGGTCTGGGCATTGCCGATGTTGGCGCCGGGACCGGCCTGAGCGGCGGCGGGCGCAGCCGTGCCCGCAGATGCCGTCGCCATACCGGGAACGGAGCCCGCGCCGGCGGACGCCACCACCATCGCGGTGCTGCCGCTTGCGCTGGCGCTGCCGTCCAGTACCTGCGGCGGCAGGCCGGCGATCAGCGCACCGATCAGGGTGCGCCGTTCCAGCAGGTTGAGGTTGTGATTCATGGCCTCGAGCTCGGCGGACGCGATCTCGCCGACCTTGAGGGCAAGCATATGCTTGGACAGATTTGCCGTGCCTTGCTCGATCAGCTTCTGCACCACAACGGGCTGCAGTTTGGCGATGATCGGGGCCAGGTTGGCCGCCGGATCGGCGCCGCTATTCGCGGCGGATCCGACGACTTGACCAGGCTGAAAGGCACCTTCAGCGGGCGGCACAGCAGCCATGACTCTTCAGACCTTTACTTCTTCTTCGAGAAAAATGAGAACTTCTTCTTGGCCGGCTTGCCAACGGCGGCATCGGCCAACAGCAGCGTCGCGATAGACTTGAAGCCCGCGGTCATCTTGCTGCTGGCTGCAGCGGCGACCACAGGCTTGCCGGCATTCGCGGCCGCCTGATTGGCTTTGGGATCATCGGCAAGCACAACGTTCACCGGCTTGCCCAGGGCCTTTTCGAACTCCGCCTTGGAAACCGTGGCTTCCTTGCCGCCGTCCCGGTTGGCGACAAAGATGACGCGCGCCGTGCTGGCGACCTGCTGGATCATGGCATTGAAGCGGATCGCATCGCGCAGACCCGCCAGCGTCATGTCGGTGACGACGATGATATCGGTCGAAGCGGCGAGCACAGCTGCACGGGCTGCAGCCGCCTTGCGCGGCACGTCGACGACGAGGACCGGCGACTGCTTGCGCAGCTCCTCGACCAGCAGCGAGACGGCGGAGGTGTTGTAATGCACCTCGTCATCGACGCCTTCTTCGGCGGCCATGACGGTCAGATGATCGCCGCACTTCACGCCGACGCTGGTGATGAACAGGCTGTCGATGCGCGACGGATTGTCGAGGACTTCACGCAGGCCGTGAGAAGGCTCCACATCCAGAGCCAGGGCGATCGAGCCGTCCTGCAGATCGAGATCCATCAGGATGGTGTCGCGCTTCTTGTCGAACGCCATGAGCCAGGCAAGGTTGGTCGCCACGGTCGTCGCGCCGACACCGCCGCGGGTGCCGAGAACGGAAATGACCGAGCGCTTGTCACTGACCGCAACGGCGGCCGGTCCGGGGCTCATGCTGGCTTGCATCGCCTGATGGCGCCGTTCCTCGGCCCGGTTGATGGCTCCGTCCAGGGCACGATCGCTGACCGGCTTAACCAGGTAGTCGGAAATGCCGGCCTCGGTCATCTCGCGGTAGAGGTTGATGTCGTTGACCGCGCCGATCGCGATCACCTTGGTGTCCTCGGCAAACGCCGCGATGATCGGCAGCATCGCCGACATCGGCTTGGCCGAATCGGAGACATCGACGATCAGCAGCCGCGGCGGCGCTCCGGCGGCGAGGTAATCGACGACTTCGCGCGTACCGCCGTTGACGATCTGCAAGCCCGGAAAACGCGGGCCACACACGATATTGATGATGCCGTGCGTCTCCGGATCGTTGACGAAGGCCACGCAATCGCCGGCCGACTGATTGCTCATTTCCGGCTCAATCGGACCTTCGATCGGCGCGCCGCGCCGCAGTTTGCTGGCAAAGCTCATGTTGGTTTTCTCCTTAGGTTATTCGTCCGACGAGACGCGGAACGGTACGGTTCCCGGACCTTCCGAAGATGGGAATGTGACCGGCGCCGCCGGGATGCCGCGATAGCGCTGGACGGCCATGACGTTGTTGGTGCCATCGCCGGGCGAAAGCGGGCGGCCCTGGGCGATGTCGTTCGGATTGCTGACCATGCGCGCGAAGTTGACGGCGTTGGCGCAGCCCAGGCGCGTTTCGGGCCGCCACTCATAGTCGAGCGTGATCGGCTGATTGTAACCGGGGCAGTCCGGCACGACGAGAGCGACCGTTTCGGCAAAGACGACAACTTCGTCGCCGGTATGCTGATTGTCGGTCGATTTGACGGTGGCAATGCGCGCATTGACGCCCTGCGACCGCAGAGCGGTGCGCACGGCATTCAACCGGGCCTGAGTCAGCGAGTTCTGCGCCGCGGTCTTGGCGGGCGCGCCGATCAGCACCTGGCTGCCGGCCTGCACGCTGTTCTGGCGCAGGAAGATGCCGACGGCTTCACGCTCCACGTCCGAAAGCTGGTTGGATTTCGGCGCAAAGGCGATGACATGCTGCGACTGCACGGACTGGTATTGCGGCTGAACGAACGGTTCGTTCTGCTTCCAGGTGGCGAAGTCCAGCGGACGATGCTCGCAGCCGGCGATCACTGCCGGAACCAGGACCAGGGCCGCAATAGAGCAGGCGCGATTAAACAAGCGGTATGAATTGCTTTTCATGACTATGACCTCATTCAATAACGAAGCCGGAGTTGGCCGGAGCTGCTCCGGATGCGGCCGACGCGGTTCCAACCATTTGGCTGCCTTCAGGCCCGACCGTCGGGTCGGTTGGCAGGGAAACCAGAGCCGGATTGTTGATCGGTTCGACCAGGTATGGCGTGACGATGATGACCAGCTCCGTTTCCGACCGCTGGAATGTGTCGGACTTGAAGAGCTCGCCCAGGATCGGAATGTCGCCGAGACCGGGCACCTTGTCGGCCGTGATGTTCTGGTCGGCGCGGACCAGGCCGGCGATCGCCAGCGACTGTCCGCTGGCCAGCTCGACCGTGGTTTCCGCGCGGCGGACGGTGAAGCCGGGGAACGTGATCGCCGTGTCACCGGACCCGACAGTGATCGAGTTCGCCGCCGAAAGCGCGCTGACCTCCGGACGAACGCGCAGGCTCATGCGGTTCGGTCCGAGCACGGTCGGGGTAAAGGCAAGCGTGACGCCGAACGGATGCAGTTCGATCGTGATGTCGCCGTTATCGTCAATTTCCTGCGGGACCGGGATCTCGCCACCGGCGATGAACGACGCGGTCTCGCCTGACATTGCCGTCAGGTTGGGTTCGGCGAGCACGGTGGCCAGACCCTGTGAGTTGAGCAGGTCCAGTGTCGCTGTGAGGTCGAAATTGCCCGAGCTGACCCCGCCGGCGACGCTTCCGCTGGGGATAAGGGCCGTCGGCAACCCGGTGACAAACCCGACAGCGAACTCACCGTTGTCGAACAGCGCATCCCAGTTCACGCCAATATCCTTCAGCGTGTTCCTGTTGATTTCGGCGATGCGCACCCGCAGGTTGACCTGGTTGGGCATGGTGATCTGCAGGCGATTTATGATTTCCTCGCCGCTGCCGAGGAAGCGGTCGGCGAGACGCCGGGCTTCTTCCGCCTCGAGCGCCGAGCCAACGCTGCCCGACAGGATAATGCCGCCGCTGATCGACTGCACCTGGATATTGCGGCCCGGGAGGGCCTGCGCAATGACTTGGTTCAATGAACCGAGATTATGCGTGACGACGAGTGTAACGCTCGCCAGCACGTTGTCGCTCTCGTCCGTCGCATAGATCGTCGTCGTCCCCGGCCGCTTGGCGAAGACGTAGATGAGCTGCTGCGACTTGATGCCCACGTCGGCGATCTCGGTGTCGGCAATGAACACCGACGTGATCGGCCGGTCCAGGCGGATCAACTGGCCCTGGCTAACCGGCAGCTGCACGACGCTGCCGGAGCTGGCGTTGGTCACTTCCTGAGCGGCTGCCTGATTGCCGGCAAGGTCGGCGCCGCCGGCGATCGCAACAATCGCGATCGCGGTAGACGCCAGTAGCTGAAAAATCATTCGACTA
Organism: uncultured Alphaproteobacteria bacterium; assembly: GCA_963810485.1. Classification (GTDB taxonomy): domain Bacteria; phylum Pseudomonadota; class Alphaproteobacteria; order Dongiales; family Dongiaceae; genus DATKFM01. The sequence continues at coordinate 879,468 of CAWENQ010000003.1, read as the reverse complement.
TGCATTTTCATAATATCCCCCTAGCAAATGCCTTACTGCGTGACAGGCAGTACGAGTGTGGTGTTGGCGCTACCACCCGATGAAGAACCGCGCACCACATCGACACGCGCACTGTCGCTACCCATGGACTTCAGCATGCGGTCTTCGAGAGCGCGGCTGACTTCATAATCATAGGTGACGCTGTCACCGCGCTCCGGAACGGTGCTGTCGGCAAACGGATCCACAACCGTGTCGCTATCCGTGCTGCCGTCTGATGTCGACGTGGCGGCATTCGCGATGGTCGTGGACGCCTCGGCGCCCGCCGCTGTCGTCGACTCGGAGTTCGCTACCGGGATCGCGTCCCCATGGCCGGGAATTCTGTCGGCCGGCGAGACGTTGAGGAAGCTGACTGACGGCGTGTTCGTGCCGGAAATCGACGCCACCGGCGTGCCTCCCGGCTGCTTGTCAGTGGCCAGGCCGCGCAGAGACAGGGCGAGATCGCCGATGTCACGGACGGAATGAACCATTTCCACCTGCTTCGGCGTGAGCTCGACAGTTACTGTGCTCAGCTTCTGCGGCTCCTGGCCCTCGATATCATTGATGATGCGATCGATGGCGATGATGCGAATGTCCTCGAGGAACGTCTCGGCGATATGAGGCTCGAAACTGTCCGGACCGACAACTTCCTCGCCATTGACGCCTTCCAACGCGGGCATCTGCATGAGGAGCATCAGGTCGACGTGATCACCGGGGAAAAGAAGACCGGAAATTGCCGTCTGATCGTCGATGTCGATGGACATGGCGCGCATGCCCGGCCGCAGCACTGCGGCGAGGAACCCACGGTCGCCAGGACGCGCAATCATCGTCTCGGTGATCGGGCCGCCGGCGGCGATGCCGCGGCGCACGACGGCGCCGGCGACAGCATTGCTGTCCGCCTGGCCCTCAACCAGATAGGCGGCGTTAATGCCGTCCTCGGGCCACTTCTGCCACTCGACATCCTCTTCCTTGATGAGCGTGCCTGCGGGCAGGTTGGTCTTCGCGACCAGCACCTTCTTGCCCGAGGTTTCCTGCTGAGCAGCCACCGGCACCGGTTTCTGCGTGAGCAGGCCGCGCGCGACGAAGGCGGTACCGCCTGCGATCAGCAACGCCGCCAGAACAAAGACAATCGTGCGAACGTTCATTGTTTCACCCTCTCATTTGCAGCATAGCGGCAATGGCGAGTCCGCCGACGGCGATGGCCGCTCCATATGGCAATACCATAGGAAAACGATCCCTCGTTCTCTTGGACCCATCTTCGCCGCCGTCGCTGCCGATTCCCGGCGTCGAAGTACCAACTGAAATTCGATCCGGCGCGTCACCGCTGCCGGTCATTGTCATGTCACTGATCGTCACGCCCGCGTCCGCGCCCAAGGCCGCATCCGCCAAGGCGGGGCCGTGGGGCGATCGCGCCTTGGCATGGCGCCTGAGCAGCAGATAAGCGGCGAACAGGCCGCCGCTGACCGCCGTAATCATCAGGAACGGCGCAATGAGCTTGCCATCGGTCCACAACGCAGCGGCGGCGAGCAGCTTTGCATCGCCGGCGCCCATGAGGTGGAAGACCGAACTGAGGACAAAGCCCGTCGCCAGCACCGCGCCAAAACAGATCAGGCCGGCGCGCCAGTCGATGGCTTGCGGGGCCGTCATCACGAACAGCGGGTATAAAAGGATGATCCCAAGCACGTATAGGTTGGGAATGCGCTGGGTCCGGATGTCGGAAACGGCGACCGCCAGCATCAATGCGGCGAAACCCAGGAGACAAGCCTGACTGAGAAGGGTCAACATGGCCGTGCCCGTCACCGCGCGGCTGGCCGGGTTTCGGCCCCGGCATTACGGACGGTTTGATTTACGGATCGGGGGAAGCGTCGGTCACAGCGTCCGCGGCCATCGTATACATCGCCACGATCATTTCGCTCAGGGGCTGGACGAAGCCAGCGACTCCCACACTGATAAGAGCGGCGATCAGCCCGTACTCGATGGCCGTCGCTCCTTTCACGTCCCGCAGAAAATGTCGGATGAGTCTCGACACGGCAGGCTTCTCCCCGGATCAATGTTTCAATGATCAAAGCACACCCGCCTTTAACGAACTGTTAAAACCGAACGGCACTTGCCGTCAGCTTTCATATCGAACATCCGCGTGCGCGAGGAATGCGCCAAACGCCTAAATTCCCAATATTCGGCACGCATGATCTGGTCCGATCCCTAATACTTCGGCGGGTAAATTATCGAGTAACGATTAATGCATGCTTAATGTCGCCGTTTAATTTGCGAATTAGTCGGCAAGTTATGCAGTGGTTGTCGCGGTTTCGCCTTGTCGCTGACCCGACTCGAGATGCGGGAATGGAGCTCGCGGATGATCCCGAACGGACCATTGGTGCACTACGGTCGTTAAGTCCGGTAATGCAAGAGAGTGCGATTCCGCCGACATTTCATCGCTTCGACCATTAATGCCGCCGCCCTTTTGTTCGACCGAGTTAACGCGGAATTAAGACAGGTAATTTATCCTGTGAGCGATTGAATCATTTTTAGCGGAATTGGCGAAGTATCGTTTGGGTTGGGACTAAGTTCCGGTTGACCGGTTCGCCGCAATGCATCGGAAGTTAGATGCAAAATAAAATAAAACTAAAAATAACACGAAACAAAGATTAGTAATAACAAGTAATAAAGACCATTAACCAAATAAAACAATTGTTTTTTGGCAGTTTCAAGCGTATACGAAATGATTGGGTAGGCGGATATTCGGAAGCCGGATCCCGACTCGGGAACGGACGGCGAATCCCCTCGGATGAAGCTGGGAAGATGTCCTTCGCGTCGGGACAAGGAGAATACATGATCAAGCATCTCGCTCGCAGAGCCAAACGCAGGCTGGCCGGCTTCGCCAAGGAAAGCGACGGCGCCTCCGCTGTCGAATTCGCGCTCGTGTTTCCGCTGGCGTTCTTTCTCATCGCCGCGTCGTTCGAGCTGGGCATGCTGATGTTCAACCAGGCGGCGATTGAGTCCGCGGTCCGCGAAGCGGCGCGCTATGGCTTGACCGGTCAGGGCACCGAGGAAGAGCGCGCCGAAGCGATCCTGGATATCGTCGACAAATATACCTATGGGCTCGTGCCGCGCGAAGACATCACGATCACGACGGAGGTCTATCCGACCTTCGCGGATGTGGATAGTCCCGAGCCGTTCGTCGATCAGCCGCCATTCAATGGCGAGTGGGACTCCGGCGAGTCCTATACAGAGATGAACGGCATTCCCGGACATCAGGATGACATGGGCCCCGAAGGCGTCGGCGCCGCATCCGAAATCGTGCAGTACACGATCAGCTATGACTGGACGATGATGATCCTGCCCTTCATCACGAACATGCCGTTCTTCCCCGAGGGCAAGATGGTCGACGATAGTACCGTGCATTTTTCCGCGAAGATGACGATCCGGAACGAACCGTTCCCGATGCCTGCATCCTAAGGGGTGGATCCATGTTGCAAGTAATGAAGAACTTCATCCGGGGCGAGCGCGGGTTTGCCGCAAGCGAGTTCGCATTGTGGCTGCCGGCGCTGCTGCTCATCATCCTCGGCTGCTTCGAAGCGACGCGCTACATCCTGATCCATCAGAAGCTGGATCGCGCCGCCAGCCAGGTGGCGGACCTGGTGGGCCAATCCGATGGCATGACGACCGCGCAGCTTACCGCGGTCTATGACGCGGCTATCGCTCAGATGCTGCCATACGACTTGAATACCCAGGGCCAGGTCATCGTGTCTTCGGTGTTTCGTCCTACCGGCGAGACCAATCCGAAAGTCGCCTGGCAACGCCGGAACGGCGCAACGCTCGGGAGCAGCGCGATTGGCGCCGAAGGGGCCACCGCGGACCTGCCCAACAACTTTACGCTCGCGGATTCTGAGGACGTCGTTGTGGCCGAAGTGTTCTATGCATACGAGCCGATCTTCTTCGGCGCGTTTGCCGGGATGAAGAACCTGGGCGGCGAACCCTTGTTTGGCGAGATGTTTCAGGCAATCACGTTTCGGCACGAAGCCTGGGCGCGCCCTCGCGGCGCCAACCTGACGACGGCGCCACTCTGAGAATATTCAAGATCTTCGATGCGCGGCCGCATGCCCCTGCATTCCGGATCAATGACGCGACTTGAGGACATAGCAGAAAGATGAGAAGCATCATGAAAACGAAGCGTCTGGGTGAGCTGTCGCGCGGCGCGATGCTGAAAGCCTCCACATGGCTGCGGCAGGAAAAGGGATCGCTGAATGTCATCTATGCGTTGGCGCTGATCCCGATGATCGGGGCGCTCGGGCTGGCGACCGACACGGCGCGCGGCTATCTTTTGAAGGCGCGGCTGTCGCAGTCCATCGATCAGGCGGTTCTCGCCGGCGGCAAAGTTTACTTTTCGCCGGACCGGGACGCCAATGTGCTGAAATATTTCTCGGCAAACTTCCCGCATACGGTCGCGATCGCCTACGATGCGCCGTTCCAGGCAGATTTCATGGACGCGGAAGTGACCCTCAATTCGCCGGTCGCCGGCGGCGTGTCGGGCAGCGAGACGCTTCGTCTTTCGGCGACGGCGACGATTCCCACCACCTTCATGCGTGTCCTGAAAGCGGTGGGTTGTACTGGATGCGACGAAATGACGGTGTATTCCGAAGCCGAGGTGGAGCGCACCATCCGCGCGGTGGATGCGGTGATCTCGCTGGATATGTCGGGCTCGATGGATGGCGCGCCAAAAATCGGCAATGCGAGAGACGGACTCGTCGACTTCTTGGACACTCTTTACGGCAGCGGCGTCACCGTTTCACCGACCCTCACCGTCGAAGGCACGACCTATAACCTGATCAATGTCGGGTTCGTGCCATGGAATTCGAAGACGAATGTCAGGACGCAAGGCGCGACGAATACTACCGTGACGGCGCAAACAGTGACGTCCTATACAAACCCGATTACCGGGGCGACCAGTCAGACAACAGTCTGGAAGTCTGGCCTTTCGGAAGTGTCGCTCCTCCGCGATCCGAGAAATACCAGCGCCAGTGGCCATTTGCCCGGCGGTTGGAGCGGATGCGTCTACGCGCGCTATGTGGGCGGCGAAGCCACTCCGGGTACGCAGAATACGAACACCAACAGCGTCAATACCAATGATGCCGATCTGGTCAAAGGCGCGCAGTATGACGTCGGCTCCGGTGCGACGCAGAAAGACTGGCCGGCTTGGGAACCAATGTCCGTTTTGGAGGCCGAACCCCAGAGCAACAACTGGTCGAGCGCCGACGCAGGATCGGGCACTCGTTGGGCATCCGACAACAATTGGCGCCCGCGGAGTTGTTCGTTGGCGTACTACACCGACTACCGCACCAACAGCAATTCATACTTCAACGACGAATTGAACAATATGGACGCCGTAAACGGCGCGATACAGCCAGGCACGCAGGCGAGGGCCGACAACACGGCAACGTCTCCGGCGCTTACGGCAGCGCAGACCAGCCGGCCCGTCTGGGTGTCCGCGGCGACGGCGGCTGTCGGCGCCAACTATTCCGGCACGATGCGCTTCTTCAATGACAATACGCGGCCTTCTGCCGTACCGCCGATTGGCGACAATCCGGCACAGAATGACTGCTCGCCCTGTCTTGGTCGCAGTATCATTCCGATGTCGCCGAACCGGGCGACACTTTCGGCCCAGATCGCCAGCATCACCAACACCGATCCCGACGGCAACACGAACATCCTCCAGGGCATGTATTGGGCCTGGGAAGTGCTGATGCCCGGTGAGCCGTTCAATCAGGCGGTCGTGAGCACTCCATTCCAGCGCGATCGGTACATCATCCTGATCACCGACGGCGCACAGGTTGGCGGCAATGGCGATGCGTACAAGGGCCGGTTCGGCTCCGGTGAAAATGCCGGCGACAATACCGACGCGGCACATGGTACGATTTCGTCGCCGGTGGAGTCGGGCTCTTGGGTGTATGGCGATCCCATCCCGTCTTTCGTGACAACGAACAACAATCTGGACAATCGCCTTCGCGTCCTGTCCCGAAATGTCAAAGATGATGGCATCAAGCTCTACATCATCGGGTTCGATCTCGCGGACCATCCGAACGAGCTGCGGATGCTGGCCGCACTGGCCTCGCCGCCCGATGGCGACAGTCCTCAGTACTTCTTTGCGGCTGAAACAGGTCAGGATCTGAAGGACGCACTGACGACGATTGCTTCGCGCCTCACAGACGTCCGCCTGTCGGATTAGGCGCAGGACCACGCTTACCAAAGCGGCCTCCGGCACAAGCCGGGGGCCGTTTTCTTTTGCGCTCAGGTTTTCGGCGCCACCAGGCGATTGAAGCCGTCTTCCAGGTCGTCGATGAGATCGTCGATCGATTCCAACCCCGCATGCAGCCGCAACGTCGGACCCGCGGCGTCCCATTTCGTCGCCGTCCGCGAGGCTGCGGGATTGACCGGCAGCATCAGGCTCTCATAACCGCCCCAGCTTGCGCCCATGCCGAACAGCCGCATGCCATCAAGCATCGCCGCCAGCGCCGTGGGTGCGCAGGGATGCAGAACGATGCCAAACAAGCCACTGGAACCGGCGAAATCCCGCCGCCAGATTCCGTGCCCGGGATCATCAGGCAGGGCCGGATGCATGACGCGCGCCACCTCCGGCCGCTGCATCAGCCAGTGCGCCAGCGCCAGCGCGTTCTCCCTATTGCGCGCAAGCCGCACGGGCAGGGTGCGCAGCCCGCGGATCGCCAGATAGCAATCGTCAGGCGAGGCGCAATGGCCGAGCCCGTGGATCCCCAGCTTCAACGGCCGGTAGAGTTCGTCACGGCAGACGACGATGCCCATCATCACGTCGGCATGGCCGACGATGTACTTCGTGGCGGCATGAACGATGATGTCCACGCCATGGCTGAATGGCTTGAAGTACAGCGGCGTGGCCCAGGTGTTGTCCATCATCGCCAGCGCGCCGGCCTGGTGCGCGGCGCGGACAATCGCGGGGATGTCCTGCATCTCGAACGTCAGCGAGCCCGGCGCCTCCATATAGACGATCCGCGTCCGGGGGCGGATCAGCTCGGCGACAGCGCCGCCGATGAGGGGATCGTAATAGGTCACCTCGACGCCGAATTTCGACAGCACCTTGTCGCAGAAGCCCCGGGCCGGGCCATAGACGGTGTCGACCATCAGCAGGTGATCGCCCGCGCTCAGATGCTGCAGCAAGGTGGCGGTGATCGCGGCCAGGCCGGAGGAGAGAACGATCGCCCGTCCGCCGCCTTCCAGGGCCGTCACGGCCTCTTCCAGGGCCGAAACCGTCGGCGTGCCGTAGCGGCCATAGGCTGTGCGCGACAGGCGGTCCTTGTTGACCTGCTCGAGCGCCGCGACATCGGGATAGAGGATGGTGGAAGCCCGATAGACCGGCGGATTGATCACGCCATGATTTCGATGCGGGTGGTTGCCGGCATGGGTCGCGCGGGTCTCGTCACCAAGCGTTCCGCCTTTGTTGCCGCCTGCCATGCCGTTTTCCCGCTCTATACGCCATTTTTCGCGCGCCGCGCCGGGACGGCGGTAAGCCTCCGGCAAAGCAGGCTTGTAGCATCCGCAAGCCTTGTGTTAAAGCAAACCAACCAAATGTGAACCGCTTGGCAGCACCGGTATAACGGGTTGCTGGCGGGTATGCAGAACGCAAGAAAAACGCACAGTTCAAGTGATTATCGACAAACGCTAAACCAGGGAAGGTTGAAACATGAAACAGCTCAAACTGCTGGCGTCGGTGGCTGCCGTCGCCTCCATCGCCATGATCGGCGCCGCCAGCGCCGCGACGCTCGATGACGTCAAGGCCGCCGGCAAACTGAAATGCGGCGTCACCACCGGCCTTGCCGGCTTTGGTGCCCCCGATAACAATGGCGAATGGCATGGCCTGGACGTCGACCTGTGCAAGGCGGTCGCGGCCGCCGTGTTCGGCGATGCGTCGAAGGTCGAGTACAAGCCGCTGAGCGCCGAGGTGCGGTTCACCGCCCTGCAGTCGGGCGAAGTGGACATGCTGGCCCGCAATTCGACCTGGACCCTCTCGCGCGATTCCCAGCTCGGCCTGGATTTCGTGGCGGTCAATTATTATGACGGCCAGGGTTTCATGGTGAAGAAGGGGTTGGGCGTTGCCAGCGCCAAGGAACTGAAGGGCGCCACGGTCTGCGTGCAGGAAGGCACGACGACGGAAAAGAACCTGGGCGACTTCGACCGGGCCAACAGCCTCGGCATGCAGCCGGTGAAGTTCAAGGAGAACGAGCAGGCCCGCGGCGCGTACGATGAAGGCCGCTGCGACGCCTACACGACCGATGCTTCCGGCCTCGCCGCCGAACGCACGACCCTGAAGGATCCGTCCGAGCATATTATCCTGCCGGAAATCATCTCCAAGGAGCCGCTAGGCCCCGTCGTCCGTCATGGCGACAATGCATGGGGCGATATCGTCCGCTGGACGCATTTCGCGACGCTGATCGCCGAAGAGAAGGGCATCACTCAGGCGAATATTGCCGAAGTCCTGGGCAGTGCCACTGATCCGGAAACCCGTCGCTTCCTCGGCCTTGAAGACAAGATGGGCGAGGGCCTGGGTCTCAGCAATGATTGGGCCGTCAACATCATCAAGGCGGTAGGCAACTACGGTGAGATCTTCGAGCGCAATATCGGCTTGAAGACGCCGTTGGCCCTGGCCCGCGGTCTCAACGACCTCTGGACCCGCGGCGGCCTGCAATACTCGCCGCCCGCCCGCTAGGCGAACGCACGAAGAGCAGCGCCCGGTTCCCCAAAGAACCGGGCGCTTGCGCTTTGTCCAACTCCCAGAGGGAGAACAATCGCCTTGGCGCAGTTGGTAACCACTGATACCGAACCGACGGTTGCCTGGTGGCGCGACGAGCGAAAGCGCGGCATCATCGCGCAGATCGTCACGCTGGCGCTCGTGGTTCTCATCGCCGCCTACCTCATCCACAATATGGTGCAAAATCAGGCCCAGCTGGGAGTTCCGCTGGGTCTTGATTTTCTCGACGACACCGCCGGATTCCCGATCAGCGAGTCGCTGATCCCCTACACCCTGCAGTCGAGCAACTTCGACGCCCTTATCGTCGGTATCCTCAATACGCTGCTGGTGGCTGTGATCTGTATTCCGCTGGCGACCATCGTCGGCTTCTTCATCGGCATCTGCCGCTTGTCCAGCAATAAGCTCATCGCCGGCTTGGCGACGGTTTATATCGAGACGCTGCGCAACATACCGCTGCTGGTGCAGATCCTGTTCTGGTACAACGGCGTGCTGCAGGTCCTGCCCAGCGTCAAACTGAGCCACAGTGTATTTGACGCAATCTTCCTCAATATCCGTGGGCTGTACGTGCCCAAACCGGTCGCCGAGCCTTCGGCACTGGCGTGTCTCATTGCTCTGCTGATCGGCATCGCGGCGGCGATCTATGTCGCGCGCTGGGCGAAGCGGCGGCAGGACGCGACGGGGCAACAGTTTCCCAAGCTCTCGATCGGCTTCGCGCTCATCTTCGGATTGCCGCTGTTGGTATCGATCATCCTCGGCAGCCCAATCACATGGAACTTCGCCGTGCTGCAGGGATTCAATTTCCAGGGCGGCATGGTCTTGAGCCCGGAGCTCACGGCGCTCTGCCTCGGCCTCAGCATCTATACATCTTCTTTCATTGCCGAGAATGTCCGCGCGGGCATCCAGGCGATCAGCCATGGTCAGACCGAAGCAGCTGGAGCTCTCGGCTTGCGAAACAGTTGGACATTGCGGCTGGTCATCATCCCGCAGGCTATGCGCATCATCGTCCCGCCGCTGACCAGTCAGTACTTGAATATCGTCAAGAATTCGACCCTCGCCGCGTTCATGGGCTATCCGGATCTGGTATCGATTTTCACTTCGACGGTGCAAAATCAGACCGGCCGCGCCGTGGAATGCATCGCCATCACCATGCTGTTTTATCTGACGGTCAGCCTGGTGATCTCCTTCTTCATGAACTGGTACAACAAGCGCATTGCGTTGGTGGAACGGTAGGACGCGATGGCAGACATTACCGCCAACGGCCTACCGCCAGCCGCCTACCGTCCGGGCGAACATCCGGATCTGCCGCCGCCGCTGTTGGTTGCGGGCCCGATTGCCTGGCTGAAGCGCAATTTCTTCTCGTCCATCGGCAATACCATCCTGACCATTCTGGCGATAATCCTGCTGTATCTGACATTGCCGGGGCTCATCAATTGGGCGGTCATACAGGCGAATTTCGGCGGCGGACTTGGGGTCACGCGCGTCTTCGAGCTCAAGGTCATGGAGAGCACGGCTGGCCTGACCCAACCGGCACCCGCGGCTGGTGGCGCATTCGATTTCGGTCTCACCAGCGTCCTTGTTCCCGCAAATGTGCCCGGCGCGACAATCGGCAAGATCGAACTGGTAAATCTGCCGTCGCAGCGTCAAACGACCTTCAACCTGTCCGACTCTCGGTTCGAGATCCGAAGCGGCGACCTGAAGCTTCGAACGGGCGTAACGCTGGACCCCGCGAATGAACCGTCGGTGACATTGGCGATCAACGCGAATGCCGCGTCGAGGGACGATTGTCCCAAGCCGGGCGCCTGCTGGGTTATGGTCACCAATCGGTTCAGCCAGTTCCTCTATGGCTTCTATCCCAGCAGCGAGCGCTGGCGGATCGATTTGACCCTCCTGATGTTCGTCATTGCCGCGGCGGCGCTGCTGATCGATCGGGTGCCCGGCAAGCGCTACTGGGCGATGTTCATGTTCATCGGCTTCCCGATTGTCGCCTTTGAACTGCTGGTCGGCGGAACGATCCTGACCCATGTGCCTACCGACAAATGGGGCGGCCTGATGCTGACGCTGGTAATCGCCATCGTCGGCATCGTCTTCTCGATACCCTTGGGCATCCTGCTGGCATTGGCGCGGCGGTCGTTCCTGCCGGTCAACCACCTGCTGTCGGTGCTCTTCATTGAGTTCGTGCGCGGCGTGCCGCTGATCTCAATCTTGTTCATGGCCAACGTCATGCTGCCCTTGTTCCTGCCCAAGGGCGTTACGTTCGACATCCTGCTGCGCATCCTGATCGGCGTGACCCTGTTCTCCGCCGCCTATATCGCCGAAGTGGTGCGCGGCGGCCTGCAGGCTATTCCCAAGGGCCAGTTTGAAGGCGCCATGGCGATGGGCCTCGGCTACTGGCAGATGATGCGCCTGGTGGTGCTGCCGCAGGCGCTGCGTATCTCGATCCCCGGCCTGGTCAACACGTCGATCGGCCTATTCAAGGACACGACGCTGGTCGCTATCGTCGGCCTCTACGACTTCCTGAATATCATCAAGGCATCGACCAAGGACCAAAATTGGCTCGGCCTGTCGATGGAGGGCTACGTCTTTGCCGCGGCGGTCTACTGGGTCTTCTGCTTCGGCATGTCGCGCTACAGCATGCATCTGGAGCGCAAGCTTCACACCGGCCACAAGAAACGATAAGCGAGGAGGCATCCGCCATGTCCCTGCAAGCCGCCGCACCTGCGATGCAAATCTCCAGCGACGTGATGATCCGGATGGACGGCGTCCATAAATGGTACGGGCAGTTCCATGTCCTCAAGAACATCAATCTGACTGTCAATAAGGGCGAGCGTATCGTCGTTTGCGGGCCTTCAGGCTCGGGCAAATCGACGATGATCCGCTGCATCAATCGGCTGGAAGAGCATCAGAAGGGACGTATCGTCGTCGACAACATCGAACTCAGCCACGACCTCAAGCATATCGAGCAGGTGCGCCGCGAAGTCGGCATGGTGTTCCAGCATTTCAACTTGTTTCCGCACCTGACCGTTCTCGAGAACCTGACGCTGGCGCCGATCTGGGTCCGTAAGATGCCGAAGGCCGAAGCGGAAGCGGCCGCCATGAAATATCTGGAGCGAGTCAAGATCCCCGAACAGGCGGCCAAGTATCCGGGCCAGCTCTCCGGCGGTCAGCAGCAGCGCGTCGCCATCGCCCGCTCGCTCTGCATGAATCCGAAAGTGATGCTGTTCGACGAACCCACTTCCGCGCTCGATCCCGAGATGATCAAGGAAGTTCTCGACGTGATGATTGAACTGGCGCGTTCCGGCATGACGATGATCTGCGTGACCCACGAGATGGGCTTTGCACGCACTGTTGCCAACCGCGTCATCTTCATGGATCGCGGCGAGATCATCGAGGAGAACGAGCCGGAAGAATTCTTCAACCATCCGCGCTCGGAGCGCACGAAGCTGTTCCTGTCGCAGATCCTGCATCATTGACCGGTGGCGCGGCGACCGAACTTTCGATGCGTCACGCCACTGACGCCGCACTTGATCAGCTCGAGGATTTGCTTCGGGCCGTTCGCAAGAACCACCCGATCCTACGTGAACGCAAGCGCGGCGCGTTCTACAAGGGTGGGCAGGGTTGGTTGCATTTTCACGAAGACCCGGCCGGCCTGTTCGCCGATCTCAAGATCGACGGTGCGTTCGTCCGTTTCCGCATAAGCAACAAGGCGCAGCGGGACGCGGTCCTGCGTCGACTACGCAAAACCCTGCCCGCGCTCCCGGGAAAATAGAAGGGGCGGAACCGCAAAGGATTCCGCCCCGACAGATCGGCTGCAGGCAGCTTGCGTCAGGTGCCGACGAGTACGTCTGAGCCCACGGTGATCGTATTCGCGGACTGGACCGTCGCAGCGAGGTAGTCGAACGTACCGTTGTTGTCGGTGTCGATCCTGACATCGACAGACGAGCCCTTGTCGGTGAGCTGGACGCGCCCGGCGCGGCTGGGGGCGGCGACACCCAGGGCATCGAACATGCTATCGAGATCGAGCACATCTTGGCCACCGGTTGGATTGCCGTCGAAGTTCTGAATGATGTCAAGCGCATCGACAGAAGCCTGGTGCCGGACTGTGTCGTTGCCGTCGAAGACGTTGATCACGTTGGTACCGTGGCCGCCATCGACGGTGTCATTGCCCAGACCGCCATTCAGCGTGTCACTGCCGAGGCCACCGTTGAGATAGTCGCTGCCGCCGCCACCGCTGATTGTATCGTTACCGCTGTAGCCATAGAGGTTATTTGTACCAGTGTTGCCGGTGATCGTGTTGTCGAGGCCGTTGCCCCAACCGGTGAGGTTCCCGGTTCCGGCTAATGTCAAATTCTCAACTTGCCCCAATGCTGCATACAAACTGAAATCGGTCGATGCGATGACCAGATCGATACCAGACCCCGACGTTTCGTTGACCCAATCTGATGACGAGTCCACGTAGTAGGTGTCGTTGCCGCTGCCGCCCGTCATGTCGTCAGCATTCGCGCCGCCATCAAGCGTATCGTTGCCGTCACCGCCGAAAATCTGATCGTCACCCGCAAGGCCGAAGAGTTTGTTCGCGAAGACATTTCCGCCGATCGAATTGTCCAGAGCGTTGCCGCCTGCGTTTTTCGCGGTGGCCACGTCCAAGAGTTCGAGATGCTCGACATTCTCGGCTAGGGTGTAGCTGATCGACGAAACCACGCCATCTTCACCTCCGGCGGCGCCGCTCGCCTCAACAACGACATCTCCCGTGTTGTCAACAAAGTATTTGTCGAAGCCGCCTTCGCCCCGCATGGTATCGGCACCCGTGCCGCCATCAAGCTCGTCGTAGTAGCTGTTTGAGCCACCGACCAGGCTGTCGTTCCCGGCGCCGCCGATGAGCGTATCGTTGCCGGCGCCGCCATTGATCTTGTCGTGGCCGCCATACCCATTGAGGTAGTCGTCGAATACATGCCAGCTATGTCCGTTCAGCGTGTCATTGCCGGCAAAGACCGCCGCCAGGAAGGCGGCAGTGTTTCCGGCGCTGGCATATGCATTGAAGGTGGCAACGGGCATCGACATACCAGTGATGCCCCAAGGCTCGCCGCCGCTCCCGTCGCTGATGTAGACGGACTGCAATGTACCGCCGTTGAAACGGCCGGTTGGACTATAGGTGAAGCCCGTACCGCCAAAGATCCGGTAGCTGTCGCCGGGGCCGCCCACCTTCATGTGCGTGGGCCAGCTATCATCGACGGTGCCCGTCAGCCACGTGCCGATGTTCATCGTATCCATGCGCACGGCGCTCTCGGTACCCGCATACAACGTAGCCATCGGAACCTCCTTGTTTGGGCCGGGCTGTCGAAAAGGTAGTTTGCCCGGGCGTCAACAAACTGTTCGGTTTCAGATGGCCCGACTCTCGGGGTTTTCAGGTGCGATCCGTATGATGCCGGTCACTCAACCGGCGGTTTACTTGATGGGAATGTGATGGGGATCAACCGATAATGTGACGGTGATCACAAGCGGCGGTGGCCACATAGTTTCGCGAAAGCGCAGAGAATGCCAATGTTTCTGCGGTTGCTGCCGATCAGTCGGCCGACATCAGCGCCGAGAATTTAACGGGAATGATCTCCCGCGTCCGCGCGCGGCCGGAGTCATCCTTCTCCACCACCAGAAGCTGCTGCGCCTCGGCGATGCCGGCGGGCACCACCATGCGGCCGCCGCGCTTCAGTTGGGAGATCAGCGGGCCGGGAATGAGCTCCGGCGCGGCCGTGACGATGATCTTGTCAAAGGGAGCATGCTGCGGCCAGCCCTGCGCGCCGTCGCCGATGCGAAACTCGATATTGCGGTAGCCGGAACGGCTGAGGCGGTTTCTCGCTTCCTGCCCCAGTTCCTCGATATATTCGATGGTGAAGACATTCGCGACAAGTTCTGCCAGCACCGCGGACTGGTAGCCCAGGCCCGTGCCGATCTCCAGCACCCGGTCCGCCGGCTGGAGATCCAGCAGATCGGTCATCAGCGCGACGATAAAAGGCTGTGAGATCGTCTTGTCGAAGCCGATGGGCAGCGGCGAATCGACATACGCCATCGGCCGTAGTTCCGCGGGGACAAACTCATGACGCGGCACCCGGCGCAGCGCAGCCATGACGCGCTCGCCGAAATTTGCGCGGCCGGTCTTCTCCGCCGACATCTCGGCATAGGCCGTGATAATGCCCAGCATCTCTTCGCAGACTTCGGTATAGTATTCTTCGCTCATGTCGGCCTCTTTCCGACAATACGGAAGTTGAGCGGCTTCGTGACGGTGCGCAGCGCCTTCCGTTCAAGGAAGTCTGCGACATCCGCAGTCTGAATCCAACCTCATTCTGCGGCTGACGACGCGGCATCGCTTTGCCGCGCAAATCGCCAGCAGGCGGCTTCGGTCGCATCGTCGGCGGGGAAGAAACACTCCACCCGCAGATCCTGCAGCGTGATGTCCTGGGGCGTGCCGAAGGTCGTGATGATGGTGAACCAGGTCAGGCGCAGCCCATCCTTCTCCAGCGTCAGCGGCAAGAGAGGCGGGATCGCCGCATCGTCGCTCTCCGCCGGCCATTCGCGGGGAACTCCCGGATACTCCATGACCTCCGCCAGCAGCCGACCGATCGCCGCATCGGGATAGGCGTTCAACTCGCGCCGCATGCTGGAGATCATGGAGAGGGCAACGGTCTCCCAGTTGACGACATAGCGTCGGAGGACGGCGGGATGCAGCAAGGCCCGCAGCAGATTCGGCGGCTCGCCGCCGCTGTTCTGCACGGGGAGGCCGAGCATCCCGAGGAGCCGCTCCGCCGCCTTGTTGGCCATCAGCATGTCCCAGGCTCTGTTGACCACGATGGCGGGGTAGGGCTCCTGCTGCGTCAACATGAAAGTCAGCGCCTTGCGCGCCTGGGAGAGCGGCACGCTGTGGAGCGAGCTGGCCGGGAACACCGCCGCGAAACCAGCACCGATCAGAAGCTCATTCCGGTCCCGCAGGGACAGGTCCAATGCTTCGCCGAGCCGCAGTACCATATCGCGGCTCGGCCGCGCCCGGCCGGTTTCGATGAAGCTCAGATGCCGCGCCGACAGGCCGGCATCCAAGGCCAGGCCAAGCTGGCTGATGCCGCGGCTCTGGCGCCAGCGCCGCAGCAGCTGGCCGAACGGACTCTTCCGGGGTTTCGCGCGTTGCTTCATGTCCTCGCCACTGTTCCCCGGGCGATTACCTGCCGGGTAATTGCGGCGCACCATGTCCGGCGGCAGCATGCAACCGCAACTGCACTTCAAATGGAAAGGTGATGCAACATGACGGGGAATGCAACTGCGGCGCCATTGCTGCGCCGCGCCATGCTGGCCGACGCGGTGGTGTCCGGGGCTGGTGGACTGCTCCTGACTCTGCTGCCAGGCCCTCTCAGCACCGTTATCGGCTTTGCCGAGCCGGTATACCTGTTTGCGGTTGGAATCGGGCTCATCGGCTATGCGGTCTGGCTGCTATTCAGCGGTCGCCGGACCGAAATTAACCTTTGGGCGGGCCGCACCGTCATCCTATTGAACGTCTCGTGGGTCGCCGGCAGCGCGGTCCTATTGCTGGCAGCTCCAGGCTTGTTCAACAGCTTGGGGCAATGGCTGGTCGGCCTCGTGGCCCTGATGGTCGCGGATTTCGCCCTGGTGCAATATATCGGCCTGCGCCGGGCCGGGCGTTCGCTGGTGGCAGTAGGCGCCTGAAAGTGTGGACGCAGACCCGTGCCTGCCGCCGCGCCGCTGCTTCGCTGTTAACGCGGCGCGGCGGCGGCCGGGTCGTGGGCTAGAGAGTTCCCACGACGATGTCAACGCCGACAGTGATCGCATCCGGCGTTTGCAACGTGGCGGCGAAGAGTTCGAATGTACCGTCGCCGTTGGTATCGACGCGAATATCGACCGCGCCGCCGCGATCGGTGGCTTGAGCGCGTGCTGCCCGATCTGAGGTTGCGACACCCAGGGAGTCAAACAGCGCATCCATATCCAGGAAGTCCTGGTCGCCAACAGGATTGCCGTCGAATCCGGCGATAAGGTCACGGCCATCGAGCGCGCTCTCATAGACGTAGAAATCGCGTCCGAGGCCGCCGCTCAGGGTATCGTTGCCCGTGCCGCCGACGAGGCGGTCGATGTCGTTGCCGCCGTTGAGACTGTCATTTCCTTCGCCGCCCTGGAGCTGGTCGTCGTGACTGCCGCCGGTAATCGTGTCATTGCCCAAGAAGCCGGCAAGCATATTGCGGCCGTTATTGCCGGTAATCCTATTGTCTTGATCATTGCCGCGGCCGTCGATATTGCCCGCGGTGGCAGCCAGCGTCAGATTCTCCACATCAGCGGCGGCTGCCGTCGAAAGCGTGTAGGTGACCGAGGCAATGACGGTATCGATCCCGTCGCCGAGTGTCTCGTCGACAACGTCGTCGAAGGAATTGGCGATATAGGTGTCATTGCCCTTGCCGCCGAGCATTGTGTCGTTGCCGGCGCCGCCATCCAGCGTGTCATTGCCGATGCGGTCGATGATAAAGTCGTTGCCATCCAGACCGCGGAGCGTGGTGTTTGTCTGGTTCCCTTCGATCTGGTTGTCGGTGCCATTGCCCGTGCCCGAGTTGGCATTGCCGCTAAGAAAGAGAACCTCTGCTTCTCCAGCAAGTGTGTAGTTGATTGTGGCTGTCACCGTGTCCCAGCCGCCGAAAATGCCATCATGCTCGCCAACAAAGTCGCCGATATTGTCAACGAAATAGAAGTCGTCGCCTTCGCCGCCTTCCATTCTGTCGGCGCCGGTGCCGCCATCCAGGATATCAATGCTGCTGTCCTCGCCGCCGATCAAGGTATCATTGCCGTCGCCGCCCGATAGGTTATCGAAACCCTTGCCGCCGTCGAGAACATTGGCGGCGCTATTCCCTGTGATGTGATTGCGTCCGCTGCTCCCAGTCCCGTTGATCGCGGCGCTGCCGGTCAGCCGCAGCGCCTCGAATTCGCCGCGTACGGTGGCGCCATTGTCCGTGAGATTGAATGAGATGGAACTTTCGACGGTGTCGTCGCCGTCACCTGCAGCGTCCCTGATTTCATCGGCGGCATTATCCACGATGTACAGATCATCGCCGATGCCGCCCGCTAGCCGATCCGCGGCGGAACCGCCGTCGAGCGTGTCGTTGCCGCCGCCGGCCGTCAGGGAATCCTCGCCCGCGAGACCGCGCAGCCGGTTATCTTCGCGATTGTCATCAATGTGATTGTTAAGAGCGTTGCCGGTGCCGAACACGGGCGCCGCACTGCTTTCCAGTGTCAGATTCTCGATGTTCGCGCCGAGGACGTATCCGCTTGAGCCGCGATAGAACACGACATCGATCCCGCCGCTCGCCCTCAACTCGTCTACCATGTCGCCGTCGTCGGCGTAGTAGACGTCGCTTCCGGCACCGCCGATCATCAGATCCTTGCCGAGCGTGCCGCCATCGAGCGAATCGTTGCCGCCGCCGCCATTCAATGTGTCATTGCCGGGGCCGTTGTTGAATTCTCCGCCAAAGAGAAAATTTCCATCGTCATTGCCGCTGATGAGATTACTGAGATCGTTGCCAAAGCCGTTGACAGCGCCGGCAGCCAGACGAAGGGTCTCGATGTTGCCCGGCAAGCGGAATTCAAATGCACTGCTGAAGACTGTGTCCATGCCGCCGGCACGATTGGCGTCTTCGCCAAAGATAATGTCGCTGGCACTGTCGACAAAGTAGATATCGTTGCCGAGGCCGCCGATCAGGATGTCGACTTCGGCCCCGCCGTCCAGCGTATCGTTCCCTTTGCCGCCGAACAGCAGGTCGGCGGCACCGCCGCCTGAAAGCCGGTTGGCAGCGGAATTGCCGTGCAGATCGTTTTCGGCGTCACTGCCGGTCGCATTTGCCGCCTTCGTTCCGGTGATGGTGACAAACTCGATGTTCTTGTACGCGTCGGAATTAAGGTCGATGGAGAATGCCGCGATAATGGTGTCCCATGGATCGGTGCCCAATTCTTCGACGATGTCACTCTTCGAATCCACAATATAGGTGTCACTGCCGGCGCCGCCGATCAGGCTGTCGGTGCCCAGGCCGCCATCGAGGACGTCGTCGCCGCCCAAACCGAGCAAACGGTTCTTCGCGCCGTTGCCGGTGAGCCTATTGTCGGCGGCGCTGCCGGTTCCGTCGATCGTGGTTTTTCCGGTGAGGACTAGGTTTTCGACAATGCCGGCGGCCTGGCCGGTGGCGCCGGACAGGTCGAAGGACACAGAGCTGCGGACCAGGTCGTTTCCGGCGCCGGTGAGGCCTTCGTCGACAAAGTCCGCGGCGTTATCGACGATGTAGGTGTCGTCGTCGCCTCTGCCGATCAGCCTGTCGGCGCCGGCGCCGCCATCCAGCGTATCGTCGCCTTCGCCGCCATCCAGCGTATCGTTTTCCGCCATGCCGTGAAGCTTGTTGGCGTCGGCATTGCCGATGATGCCGTTGGCGAGGTTATTGCCCGTTCCCGTCATGCCGGAGACGAGGCCTAGGTTTTCGAGATTAGCGCCGAGAGTATAGCTGCCCCTGGCACCGGTATAGCGGACCGCATCCTCGCCGCCGCTCTGGACTTCCGAAATCTTGTCCTGATCGTCGACATAATACGAATCGTCCCCGCCGCCGCCGCGAAGCGAATCCGCGCCCCCGCCGCCTTCCAGGGTATCGCCGCCTTCGCCGCCATCGAGAGTGTCGCTACCGGCATCGCCCTTGAGATCGTCGTTGCCGCCGCGGGCATCGATCGAATCGTTGCCGCCGCCACCGACGATGGCGCTATCGGAATCGTTTCCAGTCACGCGATTGGCGAAGTCGTTTCCGATAACGGTTGCGAAGGCGCCGCTGACGATCTGGATATGCTCTATGGTGCCGCGGCTTTGATCGGCGAGATTGAACAGGACACCTTCGACCAGCACCCTGTCGACGCCAGAGCCGTCCGACTCATCGACAATATCGTCGGCGGAATCGACGTAGTACCAATCATTGCCTTTGCCGCCTGTCAGACGGTCGTTGCCGGTGCCGCCTAGAAGCGTGTCGTTGCCGGCGCCGCCGCGCAAGGTGTCATTGCCGTCGGCGCCGTGGATCGAGTCATTGCCGCCGAAGCCCTCGAGAAGGTCTGGCAAGTTCGCACCGAAAGCGCGATCGATGATGTCGTTACCGGAAAGTATGGCTGCGAGGAGCCCTTCCGCATTGCCGCTCTCCACGAAAGCCCGGAGGGTCGCTACGGGCAAACGGAGTTCCGCAAAATCGAGCCAAGGTAGTCCAGATAACTCAGCGGTGATTGAAGTAACGGTTCCCGAAACCGGGACCTTGTTGGCGTCGTAGGTAAAGCCGCTGCCGGAATAGTTGACAACCAGAGATGTTGTCGCCTGGACACTGTATTCCGCCGGTGTCTGTAGGAGGACCGTGCCGCTGAGCCAGGCCGTGATGCCCAGGCTGTCGAAATTGATGCTCTGCGCCGGGCCGCCCTTGAAAACTGCCATGGTCCATCTCCACTCGCTGCGCCGATGTCATTGACTTGCATCGGCCTGTTTTGCATCACTCGCCGCCGTCGGGCGGCATTCGGTTGTCGATCGCGCCGCCCCCGCCCGAATCCGGGAGACGCGGGAGCTTCGTCGCAAAGCGAATTGCTGGTCGACGAATGAAAGGCGGTGCTACGCCGGTAAACGTCGGCAACTACTGCGCGTCATCATGTCGCCGGATCGGGTTTGGTGTCCTACGCCGCGACAATAGCCGCGGCCGGTTCCGCAAGCTTGGAGGCTTCTTGGAGGATTCCGGGAGATTGCGCCGGTATTTGCCGCTTTGTGACGAGTGTCACACTCCTAAGGTTAACCGCGGCGTTGTTGCGATTGTGCCGCCGCGCCGCGGCCTCGCTGGAAACGGCGCGGCGGCTGCCGAGGGGAGGGCTAGCCTCCCACACTTATGTCCACGCCGGCGACAATGACGTCCGGTGTCTGCAGCGTGACCGCAAGAAGATCGAACGAGCCATTACCGTCGGTATCGATCCGCACATCGACGGCAGCGCCGCGGTCAGTGATCTGCACCCGCGCAATTCGCTCCGCTTCGGTGCCGACGCCTAAATCATTGAATAAGGTCTCCAGATCCAGCACGTCCCGTCCGCCGTTGGCATTCCCGTCGAATCCGACGATCAAGTCGTGTCCGTCGGCCAGACTGTCGTAGAAGAACGAGTCGGCGCCGGTTCCGCCGCTGAGCGTATCGTTGCCCTCGCCGCCTAGTATCAGGTCGTTCCCGGTGCCTCCGCTTAGCTTGTCATTGCCTTTCCCACCGAGGATGCTATCGACGCCGCCGCCGCCGTTGATCGTATCATTGCCGTCGGCGCCGTTGAGGGCGTTGAAGCCCTCATTGCCGGTTATCAGATTGTTCAGCCCGTTGCCGTTACCGCTGATACCACCGACGCCGGCGGCAAGCGTCAGGTTTTCGACTTTGGCCGCCGTAGTGGTGTCCAGGGAATAGCTGACCGTCGTGATCGCGGTGTCGATTCCACCCCAGAAACTTTCGTCCAGGACGTCGCCAGCAGAGTCGATGCGAAAGGTATCGTTGCCCTCTCCACCAAGCATAGTGTCATTGCCGATGCCGCCATCGATCGTGTCTTTGCCGTCGCTCCCGAACATGGAATCATTTCCGCCGAGGCCGAACAGCTTGTTGGCGATGTCGCCGCCGTTGACAATGTTGTCAAGACCGTTGCCAACACCTGTGACAGACGCCTTGCCCAGGACAACCAGATTCTCCAGGCCATCCGGCAGCGTGTAGTTGATAACCGAGAACACTGTGTCTCTGCCGCCAGAAGGGTCGACAACTTCGATGATCACGTCTCTTAGTGAGTCGACAATGTAGTTATCATGCCCGCCACCCGCTTCCATCGTATCGGCGCCCGTGCCGCCGTCGAGCTGATCGTGCCAATCTCCACTCGCAATGAGTCTGTCGTTTCCAGCGCCGCCAATGAGTTTGTCGCCGCCTTCACCGCCATCCAGAACATTCGCGGCACTGTTACCTATGATCGAATTCGCCGCCGTCGTGCCCGTTCCGTTGATGGCCCGGGTTCCGGTCAAAAGAAGGCTCTGCAGCGGACCGAAGACGGTTGTGCCGTTCTCTGCGAGACTGAATGAAATCGAACTCTGAACGCTGCCCTCGCTCGGCCCAGAGTTGTCGATGACATCGCGAACGTCGTCGACGACGTAGTGGACGAAGGCGCCGCCGCCGACCATGGTATCTGCACCAGCGCCTCCGTCGAGTGTATCGACTCTGCCGCCATTGCCGTTCAGAACGTCGTTACCCGCCATTCCCCGCAGGTGGTTTTCGCCTGTGTGGCCGATGATATTGTTGGCGAGCCCATTGCCGGTCACAGAAACATCGCCGGTGTTCAGAAGTTCCAAATTCTCAACATTGGCGCCGAGCGTGAATGCACGGCTGCCGGCATACTGGACGGTGTCGATGCCGCCGGCGGCGCCGGCCTTGGATTCAATAGCTATGTCGCCGTCTCCGGCGATATAGAGATCGTTGCCGCCGCCGCCGATGAGCCTGTCGGCATCAAGATCGTCTCCGTACAAAGTGTCGTTTCCGCCGTCGCCGTTCAGCGTGTCATTGCCGCCCTTGCCGTCGAGCAGGTTTTCGATTTCGTTGCCCGAGATTAGGTTGTTCAGATGATTTCCCGTCCCGTTGGCGGCGCCGGTGTCCAGGTTCAGGGACTCGACGTTATCGCTCATCGTGTACTTCTTGGCGCTGCTGTGTACGGTGTCGAAGCCGCCAGCTTTGCCGGCCGCCTCGCCAAGCACAACATCGTCGGTGCTGTCGACGATGTAGGTGTCGTTGCCGGCGCCGCCAAACATGAAGTCATCGCCTTCGCCGCCGTCCAGCGTATCATTGCCGGCACCGCCTCTCAGATCGTCGAGCGAACCGAAGCCGAGGAGCTTGTTCGCGCCGGCGTTGCCGAAGAGCTGATTTCCAGCATTCGTGCCAATGGCATTAAGGGCGGTGGTACCCGTCAAAGCGACGGATTCGATGTCTTGGAATCGCGCGGCATTGAGGTCGACGGACATGTTGATGACGACCATGTCCAGCACATCGACGCCGGTTTCCTCGAAGACGTCGGCCGTGGAATTGATGACATAGGTGTCGTTGCCGCTGCCACCTATCATCGTGTCGGCGCCCGCGCCGCCATCGATCGTGTCGTTGCCATCCTGGCCGACTAGGCGGTTCTTGCCGCTGGTGCCCTGCAGGAGATTGTTCAGCCCATTGCCGGTGCCGTCGATCGATGCGGTTCCCTTGAGGATGAGGGTCTCCACATCGCCGGTGACCTGGCCGTCGGCGATCGCGAGGCTATAGGACACAGAACTCTCGACGGTATCGCGGTGCGGTGCGGCACCGGCTTCGTCGAACTCGATCAAAGATGCTGTCGACGATGTAAGTATCCGCACCATTGCCGCCCTGCATCAGGTCGGCGCCTTTGCCGCCATCGAGCGTGTCGTGTCCCGTTCCGCCTTGCAGCGTGTCATCGCCGGCCAGGCCGGCGAGCCGGTTCCCGGCGCTATTTGCAGCAATGGTGTTACCGAGTTCATTGCCGGTCCCATTTGTCCCGGATCCAAGAACGAGGTTCTCGAGATTGGCGCCGAGCGTGACACTGCCTTGGGCGCCGTTGTATCGGACGGTATCGACGCCGCCGAGGGTGCCGCCCTGCGACTCCACGACGCTGTCGCCATCGTCTATGCCATAGAAGTCGTCACCGGTGCCGCCCAGGAGCGTGTCGTTGGCGCCGCCGCCAAAGAGGCTGTCGGTGCCGTCGCCGCCACTCAGTTTATCGGCACCGAGGTTGCCAACGAGCGTGTCGTTGCCGCCGTTGCCGTCGATGGTGTCGTTGCCGTCATAGCCGTAGAGTTCGTTCTGTTCGCCATTACCGGTAATCCGGTTCGCCATGTCGTTGCCGGAGACGACCGATCGTCCGATTGCTTCGACTTGTATGTTCTCGATGGCGCCGCGCCCGTTGTCATACAGGGAAAAATCCGAGACCTGCACGATGACCGTATCGATGCCCGATCCGCCTGCCTCATCAACGATATCCCCGCCGTCGTCGACGAAGTAGCTGTCGTTGCCGGCACCGCCGAACAACTTGTCGGCGCCCAGGGCGCCGGCCAGACTGTCATTGCCGGTGCCGCCGAGCAGCGTGTCGTCTCCAGCGTTTCCGTCGATCGAGTCGTTACCCGCGTAGCCATTGAATTGATCGGGGAATGTATCGTTCATGGCGCGCGACATGATGTCATCGCCCGAGAAGATAACGGCGAAGATGCCTTCTGCATTGTTGTCCGCCACGAAGTTGCGATAGGCCTGGACGGAAATTTCAATGTCCTCGAACTGCATCCACAGGATGTTGAATTGCAGGACTCTGATTTCTGTGATGGTCCCGGACAGAGGAATGCCGTTGGCGTCATAGGTCAGGCCGACACCCGTGTATTCGAGGCGAAAATTCGCCGCGGGCGTCGCGACGAATCCGGTCGGCGACTGGTCGGAGATAGGACCGTTCAGCCAGCTGTCGATGTTCTGGAAATCGAAATTGACGCTATTGATTGGGCCGCCAGTAAGTCTCGCCATCCTGATTCTCCACCTTCATGGGCCGGGTTTCTGATGCCGGCATGTTCTAGTTTGGCCCGCTGAAACGGTTCAGCGCGGTTGTCGTGAGCTGGCTGCGATTGTTGATTTCTTGCGGGGTTTCTGACCGTGCCCAATGGGAAGTTCGGTCTACCTCAGGCCGGCTTAACGAGGTGCGGTAGTGCCGGATTTGCCGTTACTCACAGCGAACAAGGTAGGGGCTGGCGGCCCCTGACGCTTGGAGGATTCGTGGAGAAAGCTTGGAAACCGCGCGCAATCACCGGAAAGTGTGATCCGGCGCACACCGCGTTTGGTTAAGTTCGGCGCGGCTGCAGATGTCCGGGAATCAGGCCGAGCGCGCGAGGGTCGATGATCGATCTGCGCTCCTGCTGATAGGGAACAAACCCTGCCTTCTGATATGTGCGCAGCCCGCGGGGATCATCGAGGGAGCAGGAGGCGACCGTCAGGCGCTTCGGTTCATGGGACCAGGCCTGATCCACTGCCCAGTTCAGGAAATAGCCGCCATAGCCCCGGCCGGTGAAATGGGGCATCAGTCCGAAGTAGTCGACGTTGATCTCCGGCATCGCTTGGCGGTTCAACTCGACATAGCCGGCAGGCTCGCCGCCGACATATAGGACATAGATATCGAGCGTCAGCTGCGTAATGACCTCGTGCAGCTTGTCCGCACTCAGTTGCCGCCGCTCCCACCAGAACCACTGTTCGCCGACGCTGTCATAGAGATAGCGGTAGAACTCGATCGTCGGCTTTTCCAATTTCAGCAGAGCCAGCCTTCCCGGCGGCGCGGGTACCGTGGGGCGCTTCGGCGCGCCCAGCATCTCCAGATGCGTGATCACCACATCCAGCGTCGGCGCCGGTGGATCGTCCTGATCATTGTCGACCCAGCGTGACATGACGATACGCGGCTGCACTTCATAGCCGAGGCGGACATAGAAGTTCTTCACCGCCTCGTTGCTGTCCCGGATCATGAACTGGCTCTTGCGGATGTTCCGCTCCTTCAGCCAGGTCTCGGCACGGCGCACGAGCGCACGGGCATGGCCGTGGAGGCGATGATCAGGGGCGATCGCCAGCCGGTAGATCCAGCCGCGATGGCCGTCATGGCCGATGATAATTGAGCCGATAAGCTTGCCGTCAACATGGCCGACGAACAGCGCCGCATTGTCATCCCGCCGCAAGCGGGCGATATCGCTGGCCGGGTCATTGTAGGCGACATTCAGCCCGCAGGCGTCCCAGAGCGCGACGACAGCATCGAAGTCGCTGTCGGCGTAGAGCTCGATCTTCATGTCTCCACCGGCGTATCGCCGGGCCGGCCCCATTCCGCCCAGGAGCCGTCATAGAGCGCCACGTCGTTATGACCGATCAGATGCAGACTGAAGGCGAGTACGGCGGCGGTAACACCCGAACCGCAAGATGTGACGATTGGCCTCGTGAGGTCGACACCGGCGCGGCGAAACTTCTCGGCGATCTGATCCGCCGACAGAAAGGTCTTCGCTTTGGCATCCAGCAGCTCATTAAAGGGCAGGTTGTAACTGCCGGGAATATGCCCGCTGCGGCGGCCTGGCCAGACTTCCGGATCGGTGCCCTTAAATCGCCCTGCGGCGCGGGCATCCACCACTTGTTCCCGCTTCGTCTCCAGATTGCCCTTAACCTGGCCGATGTCGCGCACCATGAAGTTATTAATGCGCGCCGTGAAGTGACGTTCCCGCGGCTGCGGCACGCGATCCTCGACCGGCCGTCCCTCGGCGATCCATTTCGGCAGGCCGCCATCCAAAATTGCCACATCGTCATGGCCAAACACGCGGAACATCCACCAGACCCGCGCCGCGCTCATCATGCCCTGGCCGTCATAAACGATGATGCGGTTGCCGTCGCCGAGGCCCAGCTTGCGCACCCTGGAGGAGAATTTCTCCGGGCTCGGCAGCATATGGGGCAGGTCTGACGCGGTGTCGGCGATGTCGTCGATATCGAAGAATACCGCGCCCGGAATATGCGCGTCCTCATACTCGCGCCGGGCATTTCGATTCTGCGCCGGCAAGAACCAGGTGCCGTCGACGATTCGAATATCGGGCGCAGTCAGGCGCTGCGCCAGCCACTCGGTGGAGACGAGACTTTCAGGATGTGCGTAGGACATGGTCTGCCGGACGATGAATGCGAATAATCGCAATATGGGCGGTCAACCTTTGGCGGGCAACAGCCGAGCCCTGCTGCAACGCACACAAATCGGGATCAGAGCTGGCTGCTGAGGGCTTCGGCGGTGTCCTTGCCGGCCACAACCGGGACGATCTCGAACTCGGCGAGATCGCACCATTCCGCCACCCATTTTTGGAACAGGGCGATGTCATCGACCTCCATGAGCTGGAAGCAGCGCGTCATGTCCGCCGTCACCCAGCTGCTGACGAACTTCAGCCCCTCGGGCGTCATGCGGCCCTTTTCCCGGACGCGGCGATAGATCGCTTTCCTATCCCGATTGCGGAAATCCTCGACGACCATGAACAGCATGCTGAATGCCTCGGTTTGTTGGTGTAATCGGCGGCGCGAAATCCTAGGTGGCGAAGGCTATGTTCACGCGCCGGTTCTGCCGGCCCTTGTTCTCGATCTTCGTGACTTCCACAGCGCCGATCTCGCCGGTGCGCGCCACATGGGTGCCGCCGCAGGGTTGCAAATCGACACCCTCGATTTCTAGCAGGCGCACGCGGCCGCTGCCCATCGGCGGCTTCACCGACATGGTGCGGACCAGCTCCGGCTTGGCCATCAGCTCTTCGTCGGTGATCCAGCGCGGCTGCACCGGATGGTCCTCGCGGACCAGGCGATTGAGCTCGGTCGTGATATGGACCTTGTCCAGCGCGGTGTCCGGCAGGTTGAAGTCGAGCCGTCCCTTGCCGTCGCTGACCTGGCCCCCGGTGACGTCGCCCTTGATGATTGAGGACAGCAAATGCAGGCAGGTATGCATGCGCATCAGCCGGTGGCGGCGTTCCCAGTCGATCTCGGCATTCACAGTCGCGCCGGCGGCAGGCAACTCCGACCCGGGCGCCGGAACATGCACCACGTCGTCATGGCCATTGCCCTTGACGGTATTGGCGATCTGGATCGACCGGCCATCGGCGAGGCGCAAAACGCCGGTGTCGCCCATTTGGCCGCCGCTCTCGGCATAGAACACCGTGCGGTCCAGCCGGATGCCCCGCTCATCGGCTGAAACGACCTTGGCCTCGCAGGACTTGGTATAAGGCTCGGCGCGAAAGACGAGTTCAGTCATGCCGCAGGTTCTCCCTCAGTTCAGAGGATCATTCCCGCCGGTCCGCCGAGGATCAAGCCTCTGCTTGTATCCATACAGGCAACCGACGGCATGTGCCGCCGGCTAGGCCAGCCAGTCCGGCACCGGCAGGTTCTTAGAGCGCAGGAAGACCGGATTGAACATCTTGCTCTGATAGCGGGTGCCATAGTCGCAGAGGATGGTGACGATGGTATGGCCCGGCCCCATCTCCTTGGCCAGACGGATGGCGCCGGCGATGTTGATGCCGCTGGAACCACCTAGGCACAACCCCTCATGCTTGAGCAAATCGAAGACGAGGGGCAGCCACTCTTCATCCGTGATCTGATAGGGCACATCAACAGGCGTACCCTCGACATTCTTTGTGACTCGGCCCTGGCCGATGCCCTCGGTAATGGAGCTGCCTTCGGCCTTCAGTTCACCGGTCTTGAAGTAACTGTAGAGCGCCGCCCCCATGGGGTCGGCGAGGCCGATTCGGATTTTCGGATTGCGCTCCTTCAGGAACATACCCACGCCGGACAGCGTGCCGCCGGTGCCTATGGCGCAGATGAATCCATCCACCTTGCCGCCGGTCTGTTCCCAGATCTCGGGGCCGGTGGTCTCGTAGTGCCCCTGGCGGTTGGCGACATTGTCGAACTGGTTCGCCCAGAAGGCGCCGTTGGGCTCGGTCTTAGCGAGGTCGTGGGCCAGCCGCTCGGACACATGCACATAGTTGAACGGGTTCTTGTAGGGAACCGCCGGCACCTCTCGCAAATCCACGCCGCAGAGCCGCAGCATGTCCTTCTTCTCCTGCGACTGGGTATCGGGGATCACGATCACCGTCCGGTAACCGCTGGCATTGCCCACTAGCGCCAGGCCGATGCCGGTGTTGCCGGCCGTGCCCTCGACGATGATGCCGCCGGGCCGGATCAGGCCCTTGGCCTCGGCATCCTTGATGATGGCCAGTGCGGCGCGGTCCTTGACCGAACCGCCGGGATTGAGGAACTCCGCCTTGCCCAGAATGGTGCAGCCCGTCATCTCCGACGCCTTGCGGAGCTTGATCAGCGGCGTATTGCCGACCGTATCGATGAATCCGTCGCGGATGTTCATGGGCATGCTGCAGTTTGTAAGGGCAAGGGCGGCCACACTAATGGCGGCCGGGCGGTCCGATCAAGGGTTCTCAGGCCGCTAGAGCCAGCGCTTTCTCAGCATCTCGCGGTTGAGCGCAAGCCATTGCAGGGCGATCAGTGCGGTCGCATTGCCGATCACGCCATTCTCCATCATGGCGTGAGCTTCGTCGAACGGCACAACGGTCACGCGGATATCCTCATGCTCATGGGCGAGGCCATGGATGCCGCCGAGTCCGCGACTATCGATGCGCGCGCAGTAGAGCCGGCAGGTTTCGCTGGTGCCGCCGGGGCTCGCCAGGTAGTGCGCGACCGGCACCAGATCTTCGAGCTTGCAGCCGGCCTCTTCCTCCGCTTCGCGATGCGCCACCTGCTCGGGTGACTCGCCTTCATCTATGATGCCGGCAATCACCTCGACTTGCCATGGAGGCATGTTCCCGGCCAGGGCGCCGATCCTGAACTGCTCGATCAACAGCACGGCGTCCCGCTCCGGATCATAGGGCAGCACCGCCACGGCGTGGCCGCGCTCGAAGACCTCGCGGCTGATGTCGCCGCTCCAGCCGCCGGCGAACAGTTTGTGGCGGAAACGGTACCGCTCGATGCGGAAATAGCCCTGGAAACTCGCGGTCTTTTCGATCAGCTGAAAATCGTCACTGGTCATGGCGCTCACTGGCTCTTGCACAGCTTGCTTGTCGCCGATACGGATGGTCCTAGGCAAGGGGACATGAGGGAGCGCTGCCATGGTTTCGCGTTTCGAGAAACTGACCTTTCCTGGCTCGCAGGGAGCAGCACTGGCGGCGCGGCTTGAATTTCCCGATGGCGAACCCTTGGCCTATGCGCTCTTTGCCCATTGCTTCACCTGCACGAAGGATATATTCGCCGCCGGCAGAATCGCCGAAGGGCTCGCGGCTCGCGGCATTGCCGTCTTGCGCTTCGATTTCACCGGCCTTGGCGCCAGCGAAGGCGATTTTGCCCATACCAACTTCACCTCGAATGTCGAGGACCTTGTGAGAGCCGCGGATTTCCTGCGGGACAACTACGCTGCGCCCAGGATCCTGATCGGGCATAGCCTGGGCGGGGCGGCGGTTCTGGCGGCGGCGCATCGCATGCCGGAGGCTGTAGCCGTTGCGACGATCGGCGCGCCCGCCGATCCCGCCCATGTTCTCCATCTGCTGAAGGACAAGCAGGCGGAGATCGAATTGAAGGGCGAGGCCGAGGTGCATTTGGCCGGACGGCCTTTCCGCATCCGGAAGGAGTTTCTTGACGATATCGCAACCCAGAACAATGCCGACAAGCTGGGAAAGCTCGGCAAGGCGCTGCTGATCTTTCATGCGCCGCTCGACAAGACCGTCGGAATCGAGAATGCCGGCCTGATCTTCCAGGCGGCCAAGCATCCGAAGAGTTTCGTTTCTCTTGACGATGCCGATCATCTGCTGAGCCGGCGGCGCGACGCCGTCTATGTCGCCGATGTCCTGGCGGCATGGGCGGCGCGCTACATCGGCGAACGTCCGGCGAGCGCTGACGTCGCGCTGGCGCCGGCCGGTGCGGTCATAGTCAGCGAACGGGGCGCCGACTCCAGCCGCGGCATAAGCCGCATGGCACAGGAGGTACGCATCGGCCGGCATCGCCTGGCCGCCGACGAACCGGTGGAAGCGGGTGGCAGCGATCTCGGCCCCAACCCCTATGATTTCCTGCTGGCCGGTTTGGGCGCTTGCACATCGATGACCTTGCGGCTCTATGCCGACCATAAGAAATGGCCGCTGGAGCAGGTTCGCGTTCGACTGAGCCACGAGAAGATCCATGCCGTCGACTGTGCCGATTGCGAGACGAAGGAGGGCAAGATCGACAGGATCGACCGGCAGATCGAGGTCCTGGGGCCGCTTGATGCCATGCAGCGCCAGCGGCTGCTGGAGATTGCGGAGAAATGCCCGGTTCATCGCACGCTTCATTCCGAGATCAAGATCGTCAGCAAGCTCGCGGAGGGGCGTTAACCAAGACCTGACCCGACCGATTGTTTTGACTTCCTTCGCTGAGATCGGTAAAATTACCCCATGAACACAGCATTTCTCCGCATTGCGCGAATTATTGGCCGGGCCGCCCTTTAGGCGCCCGGGTCATTGGTTCGTGCAATTTCTGGAGAAAGCCGTGTGTCATGTACCCCCAACATCGCAAAGCTGCGCCGGGCCTAGGCGCTAGCGTTTCCGTGGCGGCAAACGCCGCCGCTCTTCATACAGTCTGTTTCCTGGTCGAGGCGGTCGCCGAATGCGGCGTGATGCCGCGCGTGCTCGAGCAGTTCGCCAAGCGCAACCTGCTGCCGCACCGCATCTCCGCCGACGTGGCGCCGGAGACCGGTATCCTGGAGATCAATCTGCAGATGCCGGGCCTGACGCTGGAGGAGGGCGAGCAGATCGCCCGCGGCCTGCGCGCCATCATCGGCGTCACGATCGTACTCACCAGCACGAAGGAACGGCGCTGAGATTAGGTCAGCGGCGATCCGCCTTCGGCCTTACGGCGTTCGACGAAGGCATGCAGGACCTCCCGGCGGCCAGGGTCCAGGGCTGGCGCTTTGTATTCCTTCAGCGCCTGCTTATAGATCAGATGGGCGCGGGCGGTGGCGTCGAGCTTGCCGTTCTCGACCCACTGGCCATGGCTCTGGGTATTGAACACGAGCGGCCGGTAGAACGCGGTCTCGTATTTCTCGATCGTCTGCGCCGTGCCGAAGAAGTGCCCGCCCGGCCCGACCTCGGCGATGACGTCGAGCGCCAGCGTGTCCTTGTCGATGCGCAGCGGCTCCAGCCACACCGCCATCATCTGCAACATCTCAACGTCCAGCACGAATTTTTCGAAAGAGGCGCAGAGCCCGCCCTCCATCCAGCCGGCGGCATGCATCAGCAGATTGGCGCCGGCGCCGATGGCGGCACAGGCGGCAAGCTGCGACTCGATGGCGGCCTGGTAGTCGGCGCTGGTGGAACCGCTGAAGTTCGATGAGCGCATCGGCATTCCGTACTTCCGCGCCAGTTGTCCCGAGACATAGGTCGCGCGCACCGACTCCGGCGAACCGTAGCCCGGCGATCCCGTGCGCATGTCCACATTCGAGGTCGCCGCGCCATAGAGGATCGGCGCTCCCGGCCGCACGAGCTGCGCCAGGACGAGGCCCGCCAGGATCTCCGCATTCTGCTGGGCGATGGCGCCCGCCAGGGTGATTGGCGTGGTTGCGCCGGCCAGCGTGAAGGGCGTGATCAGCGTCGGTTGGCCGAAGCGCGCCATCTCGATCACGCCCTCGGTCATCGGCAGATCATATTGGAGCGGCGAGTTGGTATTGATGATGGAGTAGGTGCTTGGCTTATTGGCCAACTCATCCATCGAAATGCCGCGGGCGATGGCGATCATCTCGAAGGCGTCGAGTATCCGTCTCTGGCTCTGGCAGAAGACGTAGGGAATCTTGTCCGAGAGGTTCAGCATGACCTCGACCGCATCCAGATGCCGCACCGGCACGGGAATGTCGCCAGGTTCCACCGGCGAACCGCCGATCAGGTGGATGACGTTGAAGAAATGCGCCAGCTTGATGAGTTCGGCGTAGTCGGCCAGCGTGCCCTGGCGCCGCCCGCGTTCGATATCGTGGCAATAGGGCGGACCGAGCACGGTCGCGAACACCAGCTTGTCGCGGCCGAGTGTCACGGTGCGCGCGGGATTGTAGCTCTCCAACGTCACGCTGTCGGGCACGGTGCGCAGCGCCTGGGCGACGATGTCGCCGCCGATGCGCACCCGCATCGACTCTTCATCGACCAGCGCCCCCGCCTTGCGGAATATTTCCCGCGCCGCCGGCAGGGAGAAGCGGATGCCGATCCGCTCCAGGATTTCCAGCGACGCGCCGTGGATCGCCTCGATCTCATCGGCCGAAGCCAGCTCCATCGGCCGGAAGGGGTTGCTGAGCTGCCGCCAGGGCGTTTGATAGAGCGAGCTATCGCGGCGGGGATGGCCGGCGCGGCGCGATGCGTGGCGGGCCGGTTGCGCCGGTGCGTCTTGATCAACAGGAGGCATTCAAGCCTCGTTTACCGATCGCCATGGCTATGCCTAAAGTGTCGACTTCGCAAGCCTGCCGCGCGCAGGCTGGCAGGAGGAAAGACCGTATGCAAGCCAAGTTTCCCACGCTGTTCTCGCCGGTCAAACTGCGGCATCTGGAACTGAAAAATCGCATCGTCTTCGGCGCCCACACCGTCAATATGAGCCATGAAGGCCTGCCGGGCGACCGGCATTTTGGCTACTACCGCGAGCGGGCGCGGGGCGGCGCCGCCATGATCGTGGTGGAGCCGGCGCCGGTGCACCGCACGGCCGTGCTGATCCGCGGCAACTTCCTGGCCGAGAACGACGCAGTCATCCCCCATTTCCGCCGCATCACCGACGAGTGCCACAAGCACGGCACTGTCATGATGCATCAGGCCTACCATGTCGGCGGCCATGGCGATCAGGACAATTCCTGGGAACCTTATTGGTCCCCCTCCGGCGCTCCGTCGATGCATGACCAGTGGGGCAGCCATGCCATGACCGAGGCGGAAATCGAGGAGTTGATCGAAGCCTTCGTCCAGGCCGCCCGGCGCGACCGCGACTCCGGCTTCGACGGCACGGACATCTTTGCCGGCTATAACTGCCTGGTGGATCAGTTTTGGTCGCCGATCTCCAACAAGCGCGACGACAAATGGGGCGGCAGCCTGGAGAATCGGATGCGCTTCATTGTCGAGATCTGCCAACGTATCCGCGCCATGGCGGGCGACCGGTACATCATTGGCATGACGATCTCCGGCGCCGAACCTTATCCCGGCGGCCTGTCCATTGCCGACAAGCAGGAAATCATCGCCAGTCTCGATCGGCGCGGCCTGGTGGATTACTTCTCCTGCGGCACCGGCAGCTATCTCAACCAGTTCTCCAAGATCGTGCCATCGTTCCAATTCTCTATGCTCCTGGGCGCCGACGACGCGTCCAAGTTCAAGGAGGTGGTGAAACATGCGCGCATCACCACGGAAGCCCGCGTGAAGACGCCGGAGAATGCCGAGAAGGTTCTGTCGGAAGGCAAGTCCGACATGGTCTCCATCGTGCGTGGCCAGATCGCCGATCCCCATCTGGCCAACAAGGCGAAGGAAGGGCGGCCGGAAGACATCCGGCCCTGCATCTCCTGCAACCAGCTCTGTCTCGGCCGCCGGCTGCGTGACTACTGGGTGTCCTGCATTTCCAATCCGTCGGTCGCGCGCGAAACCCAATGGGACGGCGATTCCACACCACCGGCGGAAAAGCCGCGCCATGTGCTTGTTGTGGGCGGTGGACCGGCCGGACTGGAAGTGGCGCGGGTCGCAGCCGCACGTGGCCACCGCGTCACACTGGCGGAGAAGACCGGCGAGCTGGGCGGGCAGTTCCGTCTCGCTGCCGGGCAGCCGGAGCGGGGCGAGATCGGTGCGTTGCTGAACTGGTATCAGACCCAGCTCACCAAGCTGCAAGTGCAGGTGAAGCTGCGCACGGAAATGAAGGCCGAGGACGTGAAAGCCACTGGCGCCGATGTGGTGGTGCTCTGCACCGGCTCAGCGCCGTCGCGCACGGGCTTCCAACGCTCCTACCCACACCGCCAGGGATTGCCCGGCGCCGGCCAGCCAAATGTCTGCACCATCCATGACGTGCTCGATGGCAAGGTGACGCCGGGCGAGCGCGTGCTGCTGCTGGACGACATCAACGGCTGGTGGCCCGCCAGCGGCACGGCGCTCCACCTCGCCAAGCAGCGCCACCAGGTAACCATCGCCACGGCGGCGGAGAAAGCCGCTGGCGCGCTGGACAATAGCGCCACCGGCGACACCACCCGCGAGCGCTTCGCAAAGCAGGGCATCGAGGTGCTGCTGGCGACGGCGCTCGAATCCTGGGACGGCAACACCGCAACGCTGCTGAACCTCTACACCAACGACAAGGATAGCCGCGAGTTCGACACCCTGGTGCTGGCGACCACCAACACCCCCGAGGATAAATTGACCAAGGAACTCGCCAACGCCGGCCTCGAAGTCAAAACCATCGGCGACGCCGTCGCCGCCCGGACGGCGAGCATGGCGTTCTATGAGGCCCGCAAGCTGGCGTTGGCTCTCTGACGGCGGGAGATCGTTCCATTTTGCAGTGGCGACCGAAGCATAGTGGCGGCAATGGGCGCATATAATTGGCTAAGATTTAGTGACGTCTGCCCAGATTGCGGCGAACGAACTGCCATCGTCGCACAACTCAAATATGCATCGTCCTACAGTGGTGATGACAAAGGTCGATATCATGACCGCTCATACAAAGTCGGTGATAAACTCGCGTGGTTCGATTTGCAGGACTCCCGTTACAAAGACCCAAACCACAGTGGAGTTGTCGACCAAGATGATCCCGGACGCATTCTGGAATGCACCTATGCCGATTGTGATAGCTGCCGGGCAAAGTTGTTTGCGATTGTCGCAATCTCGGAATTTAGAGTTGTCGAGGTAATCCGGATCGGTCTGGAAAAGGATGAGCCACGGGGATTCCCCTAAGCCTTGTCGTGGGCTGACGCTGTAGGAGAATAAGACCGACCTGGACTATGTGATGCAACGCTCTCACACACCCGTGTGCTACGAACATTGGCGCGACGGCAAGCTCGTACAAAGCGAACTTGAGATTCTCACCCTGCGCTGGTGGGGCATGCACGAAATGGCGATAGCTTTGACAGCTGCCGGTTTTGCTCCTCCGGTTATTTCCGGCAGCTTCGAACGTGGCCGTCCGCCGCGGACCGGGGACAACGTGATCTCGTTCGAAGCGGAGCGCCGGTAGCCGCCTATGTGAGAAATATCACAGACCGCCATGGCAGGCGTGCGCTTGCTGTGCGGAGTCAATCCTTGTCCGGTGCGGGCCGGCGGACAGGTCAAGGGGGCTTGGGCATGACTGCGCTGAAACAGGGCCGCTACAAGGCCGTTGCCGGCTACTACTACAAGACACCCAAGGAGATCTGGGGCTTTCGCGCCAAGGCCGCGCGAGGCAGGCCGGTGAATTGCGCGCGCGAATTCCTGAAGGCCAATCGCGAGCTGTTCGGGCTGGCCGGCGTATCCAGCCGCATCAAGCTGCAACGGACCATCGAGAGTATGGGCGCGCGGCATCTGATCTTCCAGCAAAGCCATCTCGGCCTGCGCATCCATCGCGCTTTTGTTACAGTCCATATGGACCTGGAGAACCGGGTCTACATGGCGAAGAACCGCGCCGTGCCTGCCGAATTCCTGCCGCCGAAATCGGATCCGAAGAAAAGCAAATTCCGGCTGACCCAGGAGCGGGCGCGGCGTCGCGCTGTCAAGAGCGTCAACCGTAGCGGCAAGGATTGCCGCGTTCTCGACGTAGAAAAGCTCTGGTATCCCGAAGAGAAGTTCCTGCGCCCGGCCTTCCGCGTGCGCGTCCACCGACTGCAGCCCTATGGAGACTGGATCGTCTATATTGACGCCCACAATGGCAAGCTGCTCAACAAATATGACAATCTGGCCATGCGCCGCGCCATGGCGCGCGTGTTCGATCCCAATCCCGTCGTTGCTTTGAACGATTGGAAATCGCTGTTAAGCGAGGACGGGAAACCGAAACGGCCACCCGACGGCGTCTACAGAACAGTCGTCCTGAAGAACTTGAAGCGAAGCGGCTATCTTGACGGCGCCCATGTCACCACCTGCCGCACGCGCAATCGCATCAAGCGGCCCGACCTGCGTTTCGATTGCGATTCGACCCAAGCGGGTTTCGACGAAGCGATGGCCTATTACCATATCGATCGCGCCGTGGAGTACCTGAGGTCGCTCGGCTATCGCGGCAAGCGAGCCATCTTCGGGAAAGCCATCGAGGTCAACGCCCATGGCACGCGGAAGGATAACTCCTGGTACAGCCCCGGCCTGAAACGCCTGACCTTCGGCACCGGCGGCGTCGACGATGCGGAGGACGCGGAGACGATCCTGCATGAGTTCGGCCATGCGCTGCAGGACGCGATCTGCCCCGATTTCGGTCAATCGCCGGAGGCAGCGGCGATGGGCGAGGGCTTTGGCGACTACTTCGCCGCCAGCTTTTTCGAGGCGTACAAAACCGACAAGGATCTGCGGGTGTCGATCTCAAGCTGGGATCAGATCACCGACAAGGAGTTCGAGCCGCCTTGCCTGCGCCGCGTCGATCTGCCGCTGACCAATGAAAGCTTCGATAACGCCGAAGACGCCGATGAGCATCAGAACGGCAAGATCTGGTCGGCGACGCTCTGGGACACCCGCGAGCGCGTGGGCCGCGACGTCGCCGACCGCATCATCATCGAGAGTCACTTCCAGCTCGACGGCTTCACTAAGTTCGCCCGCGGCGCCCGCGCCATCATCGATGCCGATCGCAATCTCTACCGCGGCCGCCATGTCGAGGCCCTGCGCCGCATCTTCCACGCCCGCGGGATTGGACCGGTGGAGTAGGGGACCTCTGAGTTGCCCTAAACAGACCCCTCGCCACCACGAAGTGGGGGAGAGGGTAGGGTGAGGGGGTGTCGAAAGCGTGCGATCGACCCAGAAGATTTGTCAGGCGCCATAGCTAGCAGCGCGACCCCTCACCCTAACCCTCTCCCCGAATGCGGGGAGAGGAGACACTAAGTATTTTCACGTCCTGGCGCTTACGCGAGGCTAATCACAAACAGTAGCTCAATAAGAGCGGATTTCACGCGACCGCCTGCGCCCGGTCATACAGCCGCGTGCTCATGTATTTCAGCCCGGTGTCGCACATCACCGTGACAACCGTCGCCTCCGGCCCCATCCGCGTCCCGATATCAATCGCTGCTGCCAGATTCGCCCCCGTGGACGTTCCCGCGAACAGCGCATCGGCGCGCGCCAACTGCCGGGCCATGGCCATCGCCTCGTCGGTTGAAACGGTAAGGATCTCGTCGGCTATCGATGGGTGCCACAGGGGAACGACAAACCCGGCGCCGATTCCTTCGATCTTATGGACGCCGGTCTTGCCGCCGGAGAGCACGGCTGACTCCTTCGGCTCGACCGCGACGATGCGGGTATCAGGCTTCCTGCGGCGCAGGCCTTCAGCCACGCCGCGGACGCAGGCGGCCGTCCCCGTGCTCTGCACGAAGGCGTCGATCCGTCCGCCCGTCTGCTCCCAGATCTCGTCCGCCATACCGTGGTAGGCGGTCAATTGATCGCTGTTCTTGAGCTGGTCGGTCCAGAACGCGCCCGTCTGCTCGGTGATCTTCCGCGCGGC
Source organism: uncultured Alphaproteobacteria bacterium (assembly GCA_963810485.1). Classification (GTDB taxonomy): domain Bacteria; phylum Pseudomonadota; class Alphaproteobacteria; order Dongiales; family Dongiaceae; genus DATKFM01. The sequence goes on along the minus strand of CAWENQ010000003.1, from coordinate 841,440 downwards.
CTCGACCATGTTGCGCGTCAGCGCCGCGTCCATGCCGCCGCCGCTGCTGGGGATGATGGTCAGCTCGGCGCCGAGAGCCGCCATGTGATTGCGCTTCTCGGTGCTGAAGGCATCCGAAGTGACGATGCTCAGGGGGTAGCCGCGTGCTGCGCAGATCAGGGCGAGGGAGACGCCGGTGCTGCCGCCGGTATACTCGACCACGCGCTGGCCCGGCTTGAGTCGGCCCGTCCGCTCGCCGGCCTCGATCATGGCCAGGGCCATGCGGTCCTTCATGCTTCCGGTGGGATTAACGCTCTCGATCTTGATGAGGATGCGGGCGCAGCGCTGCGGCACGATGTTCCGGAGCTGGAGCAGGGGCGTCCCGCCGATGCGCTGCAGGATGGACGCGTCAATGCCCGGTTCATTGCTGGTAGCCATCGAGTGTTGCACGGCGCCCACGCTCTCTCTTGCATGTGACTACATTATATGTATATACATATAATAATGACGCCGCGAAAGCAACCATCCCGGAAATCGCTGGTCACCGATGCGCGCCTCGTTGTCAGGACATGCGCTGGCGTCAACATCCGGCTCGCCGCGCGTCTGATCACCCAATTCCTGGAAGTCCGGATGCAGGCGGCGAATCTGAGCCTTGCCCAATTCGGCCTGATGAGCCACATCGCGGCGTCCGGCGACGACACGATCGGCAGCCTCGCGGCGCGCGCGGGCCTCGACCAATCAACCTTGTCGCGAAATCTGCGCTGCCTGGAAAAAGCCGGCCTGGTGGAGATCGCCATTGTCGAGCAGGACCTGCGCCGCCGCGCGGTCTGGCTGACGGAGAAAGGCGCGCGGCGCCTCGAGGCGGCGATCCCCATCTGGCGGCGGGCGCATACGGCGTTGTTCGATTTGATCGGCCCCGGCAATGTGCGGCGGATGGCGGCAATCACCCAGGCGCTGGCTGAAGCCGGTGAGGCGGCGCACGGCGCAGGCGAATAGCGCCGGTCCGGACACCAATCCGGCGATTGCCAAAGCGGCTCACGGATGTAACCTCTCCCGAATGATTCTCCAGTCTTCGGGTGTCGTTTGAATACATCGGTACAGTCTATCGAGCATACGGTCGTCGCCACGCTGTTGCAGCTCATCGTCATCATCCTGTTCGCGCGGGTGGCCGGAAGTGTGGCACGGGCAGTGCGGCAGCCGCGCGCCGTTGGCGAGATCGTGGCCGGCCTGCTGCTGGGGCCGTCGTTCCTGGGTTTCCTGTGGCCCGATCTCTCGGCAGAGATCTTCGCAGCCGACGCCGCGGCGCCCATGCTGATCCTCAGCCAGATCGGTTTGATCCTGCTGATGTACCAGATCGGCAGCGATTTCGAGTTCGGCCATCTGCGCGCGCTCCATAACCGGAAGGCCGTGATCTATGTGGCCCTGGCCAGCATCTGCGTGCCGCTGGTGGTGGGGGTGCTGCTGGGCGTGGTGACCGCGCCGTTCCTGGCGCCGGGCATCGATGTCCTGACCTACAGCCTGTTCGTCGGCATCGCCTTCGCCATCACCGCGGTGCCGATCCTCGGCCGCATCCTGCGGGAATACGCGCTGACACGGACCGAAACCGGAGTCATCGCCATTACCGCCGCGGCGGCGAATGACGTCGTGGGCTGGGTGGCGCTGGCCGGTGTGGCCGCCTATGCCTCGGCGCAGTTTTCCGCCGGACAGTCGGCCCTGCAGATCGGCGGCATCCTGCTGCTACTTGTGTTCCTGTGGTTCGTCGGCCGGCCCGGGGCGGATTGGCTGATCCGCCGTTTCCCGATCGAGCAGGGGCAGCCCTCCAACGGCCTGGTGGCGATCGTGCTGGCGCTGATCTTTGTCGCGGGGATCGCCACCGAGAAGCTAGGCATCTTCACGATCTTCGGCGGATTCCTGCTGGGACTGCTGTTCCACCGGCATCATGATTTCGTCGAAGCCTGGCGCCGGCAGATCGGCCAGTTCGTGCTGGTGTTCTTCCTGCCGATTTTCTTCACCTATACCGGGCTGCGCACGAATGTGCTGGGCCTCGATACGGTGTCGGACTGGGCCTGGTGCGGCGCGATCCTGTTCGCCGCTGTCGTGGTGAAAGTCATACCCGTCTACATCGCCGCGCGGCTTGCCGGGCTCGGCAGCCAGCAGTCGTCGATCCTCGGCGTGCTCATGAATACCCGCGCCCTGATGGAGCTGATTGTCCTGAATATCGGTTTCAGCCTTGGCTTCATTCCGCAGGACGTCTTCACCATGCTGGTGATCATGGCGGTCACCACGACCGTGATGACCGGGCCGCTGCTGCAGGTCATGCTGCCGCGCGCGGGCTACCGGATCGACAAGCTCATCGAGGCGTGACCGCCGGCAAGGCTACCGGAGCGTAAAGACCTCGCGGGCGTCGCGCACGCCGCGCAGCCGGTGTGGCCCCAGCGAGTGCATGCGCGCCTGCGCCGGACCGGCTTCGGCATGGAAGGAACTGGAGATCAGCAGATTCGTGCCAAGGTCGCGGCATAGGCCCTCCAACCGTGCCGCCTCGTTCACGGCGGGACCGATGACCGTGAAATCGAGCCGCTGCGCCGTTCCAACATTGCCGTACAGCACTTGGCCCTTATGTAGGGCGATGTCGGCCGTAAGGATTTCGATCCGCGCCGGCTTTGGCATTCATCTCCGAAATGCGCTGGAGTGCATCTTCGGCTGCATCCAAGGCGGCACCGCAGACGACGGCCTTCTCCGAGCCGTTGTCGAACATGAACACCGCCAGCAATCCGTCGCCGAGGAACTTCAGGATCTGTCCGCCCCGCGCCTCGACCGGGGCGCCCATGCAGTCCAGATAGGCATTCAGCCGCTCGGCCACCGTTGCCGGCGGCGTTGCCTCGGCATAGTCGGTAAAGCCGCGCAGGTCGGCATAGAGCAGGCAGGCCTCGATCTCGCCGACGGCACCGCGCTGGATATCGCCGGCCGTTACTCTGTTGCTGGCGTCGCGGCCCAGATAGGTCGCAAGCAGGTCGCGGGTGACACGGAAGCCGATGCTGCTGCGCATGGCCAGCGCCATGGTCCGCGAAATGTCCTCGATGGTCTCGCGCTGCGCCTTGGTCCAGCCGCCCGGCTGGTCCGTGCACCAGGAGCAGATGACGCCGAGATCGTATCCCGAAGGAATATCCGTCCTCTCGATGCCGATCAGAAATGCCATCCACGCCGTGTGGCCGGCATCGCGAAACTCCTGGAGCACGGGATAGTCAAACTGCGCGTGGGGGCCCGTCAGGTCCCGTTCCAGGCGCGGGACCAGGTTGTTGATCATGTGCCGGAAGGGACTCTCATGCCACATCGCCCGCCGCAAATCGTCATGCTGGAACTCGCTCTCGGCAATGGCGCCGCGTTCCCAGGTTGCAGAATGGGCCCGCAGCAGCGGGTGTAGCGTTTCGATGGATGAGAAGCCGCGCGAAATCGGCAGGCCGGCGGCGTTGAGGCGCTGGCAGAGTTCATTGAGGATCGCCGCCATCGGCAGGTTGCTCAAGCCGGCTCTGATCAGCCAGGAATGAATGGAATCCGTTTCGCTGCCGGTCTGCTGCATGACGCTGTGGGGGCATGGTTGTGCGTGACCGAATAGAGATGGTCACCCGCCGGAAATCGGCAAGGCGCTAATGCTCCTTGCCTGCTTGGTATTGGCTCCACGCCAGGCGCAGCGAGGTGGCAGGGCCGATCAGCGGGCCTAGGTGGTGGTTAGCGGCCTGCGGGAAAGTCATCATCTCCCGCACCAGTTCGGTCTGGCGGCCGAGCGCGTACTCGGCGATGGCGCGTCCGGCGAAGGTGCCCTTGGGCACGCCGACGCCATTGCAGCAGACCGAGGCGAAAATGCCCGGCGCCAGGCCGCCCCAATAGGGCGCCGAGTTCGCCGACAAGCAGACGAAGCCGCCCCAGGTGCTGACGATCTCCACCGGGCCGAGTTCGGGATAGCGGTCGGCGATCGATTTCACATGGCTCTTGCGCGCCCGCGCCAGTTCCCGGTCGCCGACGGCGGTATCGCCGCCATAGCGGAAGCTGTTGCGCATCATCAGGCGGTTATCGGCCGTACGCCTGACCGTGGAGCCCATGCGGACGGTGCAGGTCACCCCCCAATTGGGATCGCTGCCGAGCTGCTGTAATTGCCGGTCGCTCAGCGGCTCGGTCAGACTGGCATAGGTGACCAAGCGGATCAGGCGGTTCTCCAGGAAGCCCCAGCCGTCGGTGAAACCGTTGGTGGCCAGGATCAGGCGCGGCGTGGTGATCTCACCCTCGGGCGTCTCCAGCCGGTGGGGCGGTCCGGCGTCAAATCCGATGACCGGCGACTCCTCGAAGACATCCACATTGGCCGGCATGGAATGGGCGAGCCCACTGACCAGGGCGGCCGGCTGCATCAGGACGGTGCCTGGCTGGTAGACGGCATCCTGGTAGTACCGCGTGCCAAGCCGGGCGGCGATTTGGTCGCGGTTGAGCCGCTCGGACTGAAGGCGCAGCTTCTCGCCTAGAGCCAGTATCGGTTCTGCGCCAAGGCTGCCGGCTGGGGTCGCAGCTACGCGGTACTGCCCGCGGCGCGCCCAATGGCAGCGAATTTGGTGTTTTTCCACAAGCTCTTCCAGCCAGTCGATGGCAAAGCGGTTGAGCTTGAGAATGCGCTGATTGACCTCCATCTCCGCCGCTGATGCGTCGGAGTTGTGGGGCGCATCGATGACGAAGCCCGAGTTCCGCCCGGAAGCGCCCATGCCCGCGCGCTGGGCCTCGATCAGGACGACCCTGGCATCCGGCGCCAGCTCGGCAAGGCGGCGGGCTGCGGCCACGCCGGTGAACCCAGCGCCCACGACAACCCAGTCCGCTTTCTGCTGCCCCTCAAGGCGCCGCACGGGCGGCGCCGAGGGCATCGTCATGTACCAGCCACTTGGCCGGGGATCCTGGGGAAAGACACTGATCTGCATGGCGGTGATCTCAGATGATGGGCGCGCCGCCTTCTTCAGTGCGGCGGGCGATGAAGGCGTCGAGTTCTTCGGCGCGGGCGGGGTCCAGGGGCGGCGGCACATAGTCCGCCAGCATGGTCTTCCAGATCTTGTTGGCGCGCTTGGTAGCGTCCATCGCGCCGTCGGCGGACCATTGCTGGAAGGTCCGCCAGTCGGAAAGCAACGGTGTGTAGAAAGCAGTCTCGTAACGGTCCAGCGTGTGCTGGGTGCCGAAGAAATGGCCGCCCGGTCCGACATCGCGCATCGCATCGACCGCCAGCGTGGACTCGTCCACGATCACCGGTTGGCAGAACTCCGACATGATCTGCAGCATTTCCGCGTCGATGATGTATTTTTCGTAGGAGGCCACCAGGCCGCCCTCGAGCCAGCCCAGGCCGTGGATCATCATGTTGCAGTGGCCCATAATCGCGCCCCAGATCGACATGGCGCCTTCATATGTCGCTTGGGCATCCGGCCAGTTCGAGGCGTTAGTGTTGGAGGAGCGGTAGGGCATTTTGTAACGCCGCGCCATCTGGCCGCCGATCAGCGCCGCCTTGATGTATTCGGGCGTGCCGAAGGCGGGGGCCCCGCTGCGCATATCCACATTCGAAGTGAAACCGCCATAGATCAGCGGCGCGCCGGGTCGGACCAATTGCGACAGGGTAATCGCTGCCAGCGCCTCGGCATTCTGCTGCGTGATTGCTCCGGCGAGGGTCACCGGCGCCATGGCGCCCAACAGCGTGAAGGGCGTGATGCAGAGCGGCTGATTGAACTTCGCCATCTCGATCACGCCGTGGGCCATCGGGCCGTCGAGTTGCAGCGGCGAATTGGTATTGATGACGGAGTAGTAGCTCGGCTCCCGCAGCAACTGCTCTTCGGAGATGCCGCGGACAATGCACACCATGTCGAAAAAATCGCGCATCCGCTGGGGCGTGATGGTGCCGGCGAACGGCACCTTGTCCGAGAGTGTCAGTACCACCTGGCCCATGATCATGTGACGGATCGGCACTGCGACGTCCTGAGCCTCCGGCGCCGAGCCGGCCAGGAAATGGACGATGTTGAGGCTGTGGGCCAGCTTCACCAGCTCGGTGAAATCGGCCAGGGTGCCCGGCCGCCGGCCGCGGTCCAGATCCAGGGCATAGGGCGGCCCGCCGACGGTGCCGAAGTTCATGTAGTTGCCGCCCATGACGATGTTCCGCTCGGGGTTGCGGGCATGGACGGTGTAGGAGGAGGGCACGGAGGTCAGGGCATGTTCGACCAGGTGCGGGTCGAAGCGCACCATCTGGGTGTCTTCATCCACCGAGGCGCCGGCCCTTTTTAGAATGGTTCGCGCCTCCGGCAGCAGGACCCGCATCCCGATCTCCTTGAGGATATCGAGGGATGTCAGGTGAATGGTCTGGATTTGGTCGGCAGAGAGCGGTTCGATCGGCGGATAGGGGTTGCGCACCTGCCGCCAGGGAAGTTGGTGGATCGACTGCCGTCGCGACTCCGTGTTCCGCCGCCGTGGACGCCGGTGGTCGGTGACTGAGGATTCCATTGAAGCTCCGCGGGAAGTTCGCCGCCAGCGCCGCTGAGTGCCCGCCCTCGGGCCCGCGCCGGCTGCCGCCCACAATACGCGGGCGGAGCGCGTTGTAACAAGAAGCGCCGTCACGAAACTGTGAGCGGCCGGCGATTCTGGACATATGTGTCCGGGCCGGTATCGGGCGGGGAGCAGGCCCCACCGCCATGCCCCGGTTCCAAAAGGAAAAGCTTGAACCCCTTGCCCAAACAGTGCTTTGCTAGCAATTAATATAAGAATCAAGACTGGTGAGGCGCTGAAAATGAAGCGGTTACGAAAGTCCGGAGCCAATCCGGACGCTATCCGCGTCGCTGTCAGCAAAAACATGAAGAGCTCAACAAAGGGAGACGCATAAGCAATGAGCGATAGAACCCGCTTAGAGGAAATCCATTCCTACCTGCCGAAACTGGCGCAGGACTTCTCGGAGAAGAAGTTCGGCCGCCGCGAGTTCCTGCGTACGGCAACCTTGCTCGGCCTGTCCGCCAGTGCCGCCTATTCCATTGCCGGCTTGCCGAACCCGTGGACGAGCCGCCAGGCGCAGGCCGCAATGGGCGGCACGGTGCGCCTGTCGATGCGGGTGCAGCCGATCGAAAGCCCGCACACCTATTCATGGATCCAGGACTCCATGATGTCCCGCAATGTCATCGAATATCTGACGCTGACGGGCGGCGACAACATTACGGTGCCTTGGCTGTGCGAGAGGTGGGAGGCCAGCGACGACCTGAAGACCTGGACACTGCACCTTCGCAAGGACGTGAAGTGGTCGAACGGCGATCCGTTCCTGGCCGATCACGTGACCTGGAACATCGCGCGCTGCCTCGATCCGGCGACGGGTTCCTCGGTGCTGGGCCTGATGAAGGGCTACATGCTGACCGAGTTCGACACCGGCGAGAAGGACGAGAGCGGCGCCGCCAAGATGTCCACCAAGCTGTGGGACGCCAACGCCATCGAAAAGGTCGACGACCACACGGTGCGGCTGAATGCGCAGGTGCCGCAGCTGGCGGTGCCTGAGCACTTCTTCCACTATCCGTTCCCGATGATGCATCCGAGCTCGGAAGGCAAGTTCCCGGGCGTCGGCTCGATCGGCACCGGCTGGGCCGAGATGACCGAGTACGAGCTCGGCAAGAAGTGCGTTATCACCAAGCGGCCCGGCTATTGGGCCGGCGACGGTGCGCTCGATACCGTCGAGTTCATCGACCATGGCGATGATCCCGCGGCGGCGCTCGGCGCCATCGCGTCGGGCCAGGTCGACGGCATCTGGGACGTGGACACGTCGCAGATCGCCGCCGTGCAGAAGCTGGCGAACATCCAGGTCTACCAGTCGGCGACCGCGCAGACCGGCGTCGCCCGCATGCAACCCATCCACGACCAGTGGAAGGACCCGCGCGTCCGCAAGGCCATGCGTCTGGGCGTCGACACGGAGAAGGTGCTGCAGGTCGCTTATCTCGGCCTGGGCGTGCCCGGCGAACATCACCATGTCTCGCAGGTGCATCCGGAATATTACAAGCTGCCGTTCATGCAGCGCGACGTCGAGGGCGCGAAGAAGCTGCTGGCGGATGCCGGCTACCCGGACGGCTTCGAAGCGGAACTGGTTTGCATCAAGGACCCGGATTGGGAGTCCAAGGCCTGCAACGTCATGGCAGAGCAGTGGAAGGATATCGGCGTTACCATCAATGTGAACGTGCTGCCGGCCGCCCAGTATTGGGAAATCTGGAATGCGAACACCAATCCGTTCGCCTTCACGGCCTGGACGCATCGTCCGCTGGGCGTGATGGTCCTCGGCCTTGCCTATCGTACGGGCGTGCCGTGGAATGAAAGCTTCTATTCCAACGCCAAGTTCGACGAAATGCTGGGCAAGGCGGAAGGCATCCTCGATCCGAAGGCCCGCAGCGAGGTCGTGAAGGACATCGAGATCCTGATGCAGGAGGAAGGCCCGATCGTCCAGCCGCTCTGGCGCTCGGTGTTCTCCGCCATGGACAAGAAGGTGAAAGGCTACGAGGCGCATCCGACCCTCTACATCTTCCCGTGGAAGTGGTCGCTCGAAGGCTGATGCCGCAGGAATTCCGGCGGATGTCCAGGATGACATCCGCCGGATTTGCCCGCGCATCCCCGCACTGAATTGCCAATCGGCATCGGTGAGGCAGCATGCTGAAGTTCTTTGTCAAGCGCATCGGCGGCTTGCTCTTCACAATGCTGGTGGTTTCGTTCCTGATCTTCCTGACGTTCGAGTTCTCGTCGCAGAACGTGGCGAAGTCGGCGCTTGGCCAGTTCGCGGTCAAGGCGCAGCTCGACATCTACAATAAAGAGCACTGCCTCACGGACGGATTCGTCGACCGTTATGGCGCCTGGCTCGGCGTGCTGCCGGATTGTCATGGCGAGGTGAGCGGCCTGCTGCAGGGCGATTTCGGCGAGTCCCATCTCTGGCGCGTCCAGGTCAATACCTTCATCTGGGATCGCATCGGCAACACGACGATGTTGGCGCTGCTCGCCTTCGCGATCATTGCGCCCTTGTCCGTGATCTTCGGCGTCGCGGCCGGCATGCGCGAAGGATCGTATCTTGACCGAACCATATCCCTGGCGAGCACGATCACGACGTCGATTCCGGAATTCGCCACCGGCGCTTTCCTGGCGACGATCTTCGTCGTCTGGCTTGCCGTGCTTCCGGGCACGGCGCCGATGGACACCAGCGGCAACTGGTCCATCGCTTCGCAGCTTGTTTTGCCGGTCGCAACGTTGACCACCTTTTACCTCGGATATCTGGTGCGCATGGTCAGGGCCTCCATGGTGGAAGTGATGACCCGGCCCTATATCCGCACCGCCGTGCTGAAGGGCATGTCGTTCCAGGACGTAGTGATCAAGCATGCCATGCGCAATGCGCTGATCACGCCGTTCACGGCTATCCTGATGCAGCTCAACTTCCTGTTCACCAGCGTGGTGGTCGTGGAAGCGCTGTTCGCCTTTCCCGGGTTCGGCCGCATGATCGTGGAGGCGGTGCTTTACAAGGACATGGCGACGGTCGAGACGGCGTCGCTGTTCGCGGTGTTCGTCGTGGTGTCGTCGCAGATCATCGGCGATTTCACCTACATGCTGCTCAATCCCCGGATTCGTTTCAGTTAGGATGGCGCGATGACAGTGCTGACAGCCTCGCCGAACAAGCCGAAAGCTAAGGGCGCATTGCCCGGCTGGCTGCGGACGCTGAGCCTGCTGCGGGAATCTCCCGTCGGCATGATCGGCCTGTTCCTGGTGCTGTTCTGGATTGTCGTCGCCATCTTTGCGCCGCTGCTGGCGCCCTATCCGCCCAACGCCAATATGTATGAAGGCGGGGTCAATTCGCCGCCCTCGGCGGAGCATTGGCTGGGGACCGACGATCAGGCGCGGGACCTGCTGTCCCGCATCATCTATGGCTCGCAACTGGTGCTGACCATTGCACCCCTGGCCACGCTCTGCGCCTACATCGTCGGCTGCACCATCGGCCTGCTGGCGGGCTACTATCGCGGCTGGGTCGACGGCGTGCTAATGCAGGTCTGCAACATCATCCTGTCGTTTCCGGTGCTGGTGCTCTATGTCATCATCATGATGAAGTTCGGGCCGTCGGCCATCAACATCATCGTCGCCGTCACATTCATCGCCTCGCCCCAGGTGGCGCGCCTCGTGCGCAGCCAGACGCTGGAGCTGCGCGAGCGCGAATATGTGGCGGCGGCGAAGATGCGCGGCGAGCCGGCCTGGTACATCATGCTGGTGGAGATCCTGCCGAACGCGCGGGGGCCGCTGATCGTCGATGCCTGCCTGCGCACCGGCTATACCGCGATCATCATCGGCACCCTCGGCTTCCTCGGCGTCGGCCTGCCGCCGCCCGATCCCGACTGGGGCGGCATGATCAACGCCCATTACGGCTTCATGCTCGGCGGCCAGGTGCATATGGCGCTGGCGCCTGCCATCGCGCTTTCGTCCCTCGTTGTCGGCTTCAGCCTGCTGGCTGACGGCCTGCGCGAGATCAGCATGAGGGATTGACGCATCAGCATGGCCAGCCGAACGCCAGCCGGAACCCCCGTCCTCGAGCTCGATAACGCCCGCATCTCCTATTACACGCGGGCGGGCGAAATCAATGTGGTCCCGGGCATCAGCTTCGCGCTGCAGCAGGGCGAGGCGATCGGGCTGGTGGGCGAGTTCGGCTGCGGCAAATCGACCGTCGCCTTCTCGATCATGAAGTATCTGGGCGGCGCGGGACGGCTGACCGGCGGGCGCATCCTGTTCGAGGGCCGCGACCTGTCGAAGATGAGCGACAACGAGCTCAGGGCGATCCGCGGCCGGCGCCTGGCCATGGTCTATCAGGACCCCATGAGCAGCCTGAATCCGGTGATCCCCGTAGGCAAGCAGCTCATGGAAGTGCCGATGATTCACCAGGGCGCCGGCGAGGCGGAAGCCAAGCGCCGCGCCTTGCAGATGCTGGCGGAAGTGCGGCTGCCGGACCCGGAGTCGATCTTCGACCGCTATCCCCATCAGATCTCCGGCGGCCAGCAGCAGCGCGTGGTCATCGCCATGGCGCTGATGGCCGAGCCGTCGCTGCTGGTGATGGACGAGCCGACCACGGGCCTGGACGTCACCGTCGAGGCGGCGGTGCTCGATCTCGTGCGCGACCTCCGGCGGAAGCACAACTCGGCCATCGTCTTCATCAGCCACAATCTCGGCACCGTCGTTCGGGTCTGCGACCGGATCGGCGTGATGTATGCGGGCGAGCTGGTGGAGGAGGGGCCGATCACCTCGGTGTTCCGCAAGCCCAAGCACCCCTATACCCGCGGCCTGCTGGAATGCATTCCCGTGCTGGGCACCGACAAGCATTCCACGCCGCTGGTGCCGATCCCCGGATCGGTGCCGCCGGCGCTGAACCGGCCGCCGGGCTGCATTTTCGTGTCCCGCTGCAAGTTCGCCGATCCCGTGCGCTGCATCGCCGGCCGCATCGCCACGGTCGAAGTGCCCGGCGATTCCATGCACCGGGTGCAGTGCGTGCGATTGAACGAACTGGCGCCGTGGGAGCGGCCGCAGGGCGCGGTGACGCAGGCCGTCGAAAGCCGCGAGGCCGATGATGTGCTCAGCGTCGTCAACCTGCGGAAATTCTATGACACCTCCGGCAGCATCTTCAGCGGCGGCGGGAGCTATCAGGTCAAGGCGCTGAACGAGATCAGCATGTCGGCGCGGCGCGGCATGACGCTGGCCATCGTCGGCGAATCCGGCTGCGGCAAATCCACTTTCGCCAAGGTGCTGACCGGCCTGGAGAAGGCGACCGAGGGCAGGGTATCTGTCGACGGCCTGGATATCGGCATGATTTCCGTGGAGGCCAGGACCCAGCAGGTCAAGGGCAAGCTGCAGATGGTGTTCCAGAATCCGGAGAGCACGCTGAATCCCAGCCACTCCGTCGGCTTCACCATCGAGCGCTCGCTGCGGCGCCTGAAGCACATGAAGGGCTCGGCGATGCGCGACCGGGCGCGGCGGCTGATGGAGATCGTCAAGCTGCCCGGGCGATTTCGTGGCGCGGAAGCCGCGGCAGCTCTCCGGCGGGCAGAAGCAGCGCGTCGCCATCGCCCGGGCGCTGGCCGGCGATCCCGATATCGTGGTGGCCGACGAGCCGGTGTCGGCACTCGACGTGTCGGTGCAGGCGGCGATCATCAATCTGCTGATGGAGCTGCAGGAGAAGCAGCAGGCGACGCTGATCTTCATTTCCCATGACCTCTCCGTCGTCCGCTATCTGGCCGACCGCGTGGCCGTGATGTATCTCGGCCGCATCGTCGAGTTCGGCACGGTCGAGGAGATCTTCGAGCCGCCCTATCATCCCTATACCGAGGCGCTGCTCTCAGCCGTGCCAATCGCCGATCCGGACCGGCAGCAGAAGCGCATCCTGCTGGAAGGGGCGATGCCGAGCCCGCGGGACATCCCGGCGGGTTGCCCCTTCGCCACCCGCTGCCCGCGCAAGATCGGCAGCATCTGCGACACCACGCCGCCGCCGGAGCAGCGCACCAACGCCGGCCACCGCATCCTCTGCCACATCCCCATGGAGCAGCTGCGGGAAGTGGAACCGATCCTGTCGACGGCGGCGGAGTAGGGCGGCTGCGCGCGCGGCTTGCGTAACGACAGCATTCTTGATTGGCTAGGCCTGACAACAACAAGAGCAGGCCCGTCCATCATGGCGCGCGATCCCCGTTACGACATCCTGTTCGAGCCGATCAGGATCGGTCCGAAGACGGCCAGGAATTGGTTCTACCAGGTGCCCCACTGCAACGGCCTCGGCCATGTACGGCCGAATGCGGAGGCGGTGCATCGCGGCATGAAGGCCGAGGGCGGCTGGGCCGTGGTCTGCACCCAGGAAACGGAAGTGCATCCCTCCAGCGACATCAGCCCGTCACCGGAGGCGCGGCTGTGGGACGACCGGGATATCCCGGCGCTGGCGCGCATGGCCGAGGCGGTGCAGAAGCATGGCGCGCTCGCCGGCGTCGAGCTGACCCATCACGGCCCGACCTGCGACTGCATGGAGAGCCGGGAGACGCCGCTGGGTCCGTCGGCGCAGCCGGTGAAGTCATTCGCGCCGCTGCAGGCGCGGGCGATGGACAAGGCCGATATCAAGGCCTATCGCGACTGGCACCGCAAGGCGGCGCTGCGGGCGAAGAAAGCGGGCTTCGATCTCATCTACTGCTATGCCGGGCACAATATCACGCTGCCCATGCATTTCCTGCAGAAGCGGCGCAATCACCGCACCGACGAATACGGCGGCAGCCTGGAGAACCGCGTGCGGTTGTTCCGCGAGATCATCGAGGATACGAAGGCGGCGGTTGGCGATAGCTGCGCGGTGGTGGTGCGCTTTGCGGTCGACGAATTGCTTGGCCCCGACGGCATCACCAGCGAGACCGAGGGCCGCGAGGTGGTGGAGATGCTGGCGGAGATGCCGGACCTCTGGGACGTGAATGTCAGCGACTGGACCAACGATTCCGTGCCGTCGCGTTTTGCCGAGGAGGGTTTCCAGGAGAAGCATATCGCCTTCGTGAAGAAGCTGACCACGAAACCAGTGGTGGGTGTGGGGCGGTTCACTTCGCCGGACACCATGGTATCGCAGATCAGGCGCGGCGTGCTCGACATGATCGGCGCGGCGCGGCCTTCGATCGCCGATCCATTCCTGCCGAAGAAGATCGAAGAGGGGCGCATCGACGACATCAGGGAATGCATCGGCTGCAACATCTGCATCGTCGGCGACTACACGGTGACATCGATCCGCTGCACCCAGAATCCGACCATGGGCGAGGAGTACAGGAAGGGCTGGCATCCGGAGAAGATTCCGGCCAAGGGCGCGTCGGAGTCCGTGCTGGTGGTCGGCGCCGGGCCGGCGGGGCTGGAATGCGCGCGGGCGCTGGGTCAGCGCGGCTATACCGTGCATCTGGCGGAGGCGGGCGGAGAGATGGGCGGGCGGGTGAGCCGGGAGTTGAAGCTGCCGGGGCTGTCGGCCTGGGCGCGGGTACGAGATCATCGCCTGTTGCAGATCGACAAGATGGCGAACGTCACGATGTATCCGGCGAGCCGGCTGGCGGCGGCCGACGTGCTGGAAATGGGAAGTTCGCACGTCGTGATTGCTACGGGTGCTATCTGGCGGCGTGACGGATCGGGCCGCGCCTCCTACCGGCCGCTGCCGAGTTTCAGCCGTGACGGCATTTACACGCCCGATGACATCATGGACGGCGCCGTGCCGAAGGGGCCGGTGCTGATCTATGACGACGATCACTTCTACATGGGCGGGGTGATTGCCGAGAAGCTGCGGCAGATGGGGCTGGCGTTGACGCTGGTGACACCGGCGGAATTGGCGTCGTTCTTCACCCACAACATGCTGGACCATGGCCGCATCCAGGCGCGGCTGATCGAGCTGGATGTGAACATCGTCGCCAACCGCAAGGTTACGGCGTTCCACGGCGACCATGTGGAGACGGCCTGCGTCTATACCGGGCGGCTGTCGAGGATCGAATGCGGGTCGGTGGTGACGGTGACAGCGCGGAACGCGCGGGATGAGCTGGCTGTGGCGCTGCGCGCGGACGAGGCGGCGTTGGCCAAGGCGGGCATCAAGTCGGTGACGGCGATCGCCGATGCCTATGCGCCGGCAACAATCGCCCACGCGGTCTATGCCGGGCATCGCTATGCGCGGGAACTGGATACGGCGCCGGTTGGGGAGATGCTGTTCAAACGGGAGATGGCGGTGGTGGCGTAGGGTTGTTGACATTCTGTCCCCTCGCCCACGAAGTGGGAGAGGGATGCAACATTCGCGTTCAGCGAATGTTGCGGGGTGAGGGCGGCGCCGACGCTGCTGTTTGTTCTAACGATGTCTTGCTTGATCCCCTTGTGCTCCCAATCCCCTCACCCGCGTAGCTGTCGCAGAGCGACCGCCACGCACCCTCTCCCCACTTCGTGGGGCGAGGGGATTGTTAGGGTTAAGTCCGCAGCCAGTCCCTGAACCGGTAGTAGCGGTAGATCATCTCCACCATCAGCAGGCCGACTGCGCCGCCGGTCCAGTCGAGGCCGAAAGGGGCGAAAAGTTTGTAGCGGTCGTCGCCCTGGGCGATGGCAGCAGCGACCAGTTCGCCTGTCACTGTCGTGGTGCCCATGCCGTGACCGCCGAAGCCCATGCTGTACCAGACCCCGGGCGATACTTCGCCAAGCTGGGGCATGGAGTGCTTGGGATAACCCATCAGGCCGGTCCAGGCGCTCTCGACGCGCACGCCCCGGAGCTGCGGATAAACGGTGAGGAGTTTCTTCAGCATCATCTGCCGGAGATCGGGCGGATCGCTGCGGCGGATGGTGATGCCGCCGCCCCACATGATGCGCGTATCCAGCAGCGGCCGGTAATAGTCGAAGTCAAAGCGGGAATCGATGACGCTCTGATTGCCGCGGATGGCGGTGCGCAGCCGGTCGCCCAGCGGCTCGGTGACCATGACATAGGTGGCGACGGATTGCAGCGCGCCGGCGAGCTTGCGGTGCAGCCCATCGATATAACCGCCGCAGGCAACGATGACAGTACCAGCCCGGATGCGGCCGCCCGATGTGTGCACGCTTTTCACTGGGCCGTCGAGATCCAAGCGCATAACCCGCGAGCCTTCGAAGATCTGGCCGCCTTTGCGCTCGATCATGTCGGCGATGCCAAGCGCGTAGTTCAGGGGATGGAAGTGAAAGTTCTGGGGATAGTAGAGAGCGTCGAAATAGCGCTTGCTGACCAGTGTCTCGCGCAGGCGCTCGCGCGGCCAGAACTCGACCTCGATGCCGAGTTTGCGTTTCAGGTCGTCGCCGGCGCGGCGCGTTTCGTCGGCATTGTCGGTCCACCAGGCGCGGATCATGCCGGAGGCGATGGGCGAGCAGGCGATCTGGTTCTCGGTGATGCGGCGGCGGATCAGGTCGACGGCTTCCACCGTGAGGGCTTGCAGCTTGCGCGCCTGCTCGAGGCCGACCTGCTTGATGACGGAGTCCGGCCCGGCAGCGTAGCCGCGCCCGACAAAGCCGCCATTGCGGCCAGACGCACCCCAGGCGATGCGCTCGGCCTCCACCACCACGGCCGAGCGGCCGCGCTCCAGCAGGCCGAGCGCCGCGTTCAGTCCGGCGAGTCCGCCGCCGATGACGCAGACGTCGGCCTCGATGTCGCCGGTGAGTTCCGGGCGTTCGGGCGCGGGATTGGCGGTCTGCGCGTAGTAGCAGTCGATGTAGCGGGAATGCATCGGCAGGCCTACCGCAGCTTCACGATCAGCTTGCCGAAGTTCTCGCCCTTGAACAGGCCGACGAAGGCGCGGGGGGCGTTTTCCAGGCCGTCGACGATGGTCTCGCGGTATTTGATCTTGCCGGATGATATCCAGCCTTCGAGCTGGCGGATCGCCTTCGGGCCAGACATCAGGCGTATCGGAGCAGATGAAGCCCTGGAGATGGATGCGCTTGAACAGGAACTGGCGCAGATCGGGAATGCCCCGGGGCTCGGTGGAATTGTAGTCGGAGATCAGGCCGCAGAGGGGAATTCGCGAGAAGTCGTTGAGGCGCGGCAGCACGGCCTCCAGAACTTCGCCGCCGACATTCTCGAAATAGATGTCGATGCCCTCAGTTGTGGCGGCTTCCAACTCCGCCACCAGCTTGCCGGTGCGATAGTCGACGCAGGCATCGAAGCCAAGCTCCTTCACCGCGTAGGCGCATTTCTGGGGACCGCCGGCAATGCCGACGGCGCGGCAGCCCTGCAGCTTGGCGAGCTGACCAACCACGGCGCCGACGGCGCCGGTGGCGGCGCCGACCACGACCGTCTCGCCGGATTTCGGCTTGCCGATCTGCAAGAGGCCGATCCAGGCGGTGACCCCGGGCATGCCGGCCGCGCCGAGATAGACCGACAGCGGCAGCTTGGCCGAACTCAGCTTCTGCAGAGTCTTGCCGTCGGCGACGCCGTAGAGCTGCCAGCCTTGATAGCCGAGGACTTTATCACCAACAGCGAAGTTCGCATCGTTGGAGGCGACGACCTCGCCCACCGTGCCGCCGACCATCACCTGTCCGACCTCGACGCCCTTGGCGTAGGATTTTCGCGTGCTGATCCGGCCGCGCATATAGGGATCGAGCGAGAGATACTCGTTGCGCACCAGCACCTGGCCGGCGCCGGGCGCGGGCATCGGTGCGTCGGCGAGCTTGAAATCGGCTTCCTTGACCCAGCCTTCGGGATGGGCGGCGAGGAGGATCTGCTTGTTGCGTTCGCTCATGCCGGTTGCCTATTACTCAACGGTTGCGCTGATGATACGGCTGGCCTGGGCGGCCGAAGGTGTTATGGGCGCGCGGGGATCGAGTTCTTTCCCGGCGGAGGCATGGGCCGCGTCGCAGGCGACGTAGTTGCCCTGTTCCTTGGCGGACAGCGCCGGCCGCATGATCATGCGGTACATGATGAAGCTGGCCAGCATCACATGGCAGGTGCTGACGAAATAGAATAATCCGTTCGGGTCGTCGAAGAAACGGATCGCGGGCGCCGCGGCGATCGGGCCGATGATGGCGCCGAGACCCCAGGCGAACAGCAGGCCGGCGCTGGCGGAAACGAAATCGTTCTTCGAGACGTAGTCATTGGTCTGGCCCACGCCCAGCGCATATAGCGGCGACAGCATGCTGGCGAGGAGAGTGACCAGCGCCACGAGCCAATAGAATGAACCGTGCGGCAGGCTGACGATCGCAGCGGAAACGCCGATGGCGATCAGCGTGGTGGCCAGCATCAGCGGCCGCCGGCCGAATCGGTCCGCCATCCAGCCGACGGGATATTGGATGAACAGCGGTCCGGTCGACGCGATGCTCAGGAGTATCGATGTCTCCGCGGTGCTGTTGCCGACGCGGGTGGAGTAGATCGGCAGCAGCACGAACAAACCGGTGTTGATGACGCCCGACGCGAAACAGGCGAGCACGCCGAGCGGCGAAATCTTATAGAGCCGGAGGATGCCGAAATGGCTGCGCTGGCCGATATCGGGGTTGCCGACGGTGGTGAGCGCCACCGGGATGATGGCGGATGCCATGACGATGCCGATGAGGCAGAACAGAATCGTACCGCTGTCGTCATGGATATTGATTCCCAGCGGGCCGATGCCGCTGAAGCCCCAGGCGACCATGGTGTAGAGCGCGAAGATGCGGCCGCGGGTTTCCGTCGTTGCCTTATCGTTCAGCCAGCTTTCGACAATCGTGAACACGCCCGCCAGCGCGAAACCGATGACGGCCCGCAGCACGGCCCAGGAGATCGGGTTAGGCACCACCACATGCAGCAGCGTGGCATTGGCGGCCAGCACGGCAAAGACGCTGAAGGCGCGAATGTGGCCGACGCGGTCGATGATGGGGAAGCAGAACATGGTGCCGGCGACGAAGCCGGCATAATAGGCCGAGCCGACGATGCTGGTCAGTTCGGTGCTGACCCGCTGCTGTTCGAGCTGCAGTCCCAAGAGCGGCCAGAGCGCGCCCAATGCCACTTCGAACAAGGCAACGCCGAGGAGGACCTGGGCGGTCAGGCGGATAGCGGCGAGCATGAAGACCCCGGCGGCCGATGGCTGGTGCGGACTTTGTTAGACTGTGCGGTGAGGGTTGGCAATGGCAGCAGGGGTTGCGCTCACTTCACCCCTCTCCCCCAAGGGGAGAGGGGGATTTTTACTCGATTGCATTCAGTACATGGCGATAGGATCTGTCTACTCGATCAACGCCTTCTGGCCGCGTTTGTACAGGCCGTTGCAGATGATCAGCCGCTGGATTTCGCTGGTGCCTTCCCAGATGCGGTCGACGCGGAGTTCCCTGAAGAAGCGCTCGGCGACGTTCTCGCGCATATAGCCGCGGCCGCCGAAGATCTGCACCGCGCGGTCGGCGACGCGGTTGGCCATTTCCGAGGCATAGAGCTTGGCCATCGAGCATTGCGCGTGCAGGACCTTTACGTCCTCGCCCTGATCGATGGCTTCGGCGGTGCGATAGGTCATGAGGCGCGCGGCCCAGAGTTCGGTCAGGCTGTCGGCGAGCATGAACTGGATGGCCTGGAAATCGCCGATCGGCTGGCCGAACTGGTTGCGGGTCTGGGCGAAGGCGGTGGCCTCGTCGATCAGCCGCGCAGCGGCGCCGCAGCAGCGGGCGGCGATGCCCAGCCGCTCATAGCGGAACCAGGCATAGGTGAAATCCATGCCGCCGCCTTCCGCGCCGATGAGATTGCGGGCGGGCACGCGCACATTCTCGAACTTGTAGATGGGATGGTGCGAGGAATAGTTATGCGCGTAGGCCGGCGTGCGCACGAGTTGGATGCCCGGCAGGTCCATGTCGACGAAGAACAGCGCGTGCTTGCCGGCGTGCGGTCCGTCGAGCAGCCGGCCCTGGAAGATGAAATGATCGGCTTTGTTGGCGCTCGTGACATGCCACTTCTCGCCGCTGAGCAGATAGTCGCCGCCGTCGCGCTTCACGGTTGCGGCGATGCTGTCGACATCGGAGCCGGCATGCTCCTCGGTGATGGCGTAGCATTCATGGCGCTCGCCGCGGATGTTCGGCGTGACCCAGGTCTTCATCTGATAGTCGTTGCCGGCGCAGGCCTCCAGCATCCAGGGCGGCGTCGAGGAATAGCACCAGCCGAGCGCGTTGGTGACGCGGCCCACCTGCTCACTGACGATGGCCTGTTCAAGATTGGTCAGGCCCTGGCCGCCATGTTCCTTGGGAATCGCGAGGGCATGGAGGCCGATTTCCTTCGCGCGCTTGCGGTGGCGCAGATAGATGTCCTTCGGCAAGTCGCCCGAATTCATCTCGGCTTCGACTTCGAAGGGGATCAGTTCCTCGTCGACGAAGCGGCGCACTTTCTCTTGCCAGGCGCGGGCGCCGGCGGGCAGGGGATGGGACATCGATGTGACCTTGCGTTTCTAGTTGGCGGCGAGTTTCGCATTCAGCGCGGCGACAGTGCCGGGCTCAGGCGGCTCGACTTGGTTGGCGACGGGGATCGCGTCGCGGATCATGTCGTGGAACTGGCGCAAGCAGACTTCCTTCTCGGAGAAATAGCCCTGGCCATAGGCGCTGGTGCCAAGGCCCGCCTGCACGGATTCGATCAGGCTGTTGTCTTCCCGGAACACTTCGACGTTGATGCGGGTGTTGAGCCAGCGCGCCGCCTTCATCCGGCGATCGTCGGTGGGCAGCGCGTAGATGCGGCCACGCAGCCGCGACTTCCCGGGCGCCACCGGAATGATCTGAAAGAAGTCCATCTGCTCTGGATAGACGTCGAAGGCAAAGTTCGGCAGCATCTTGTAGTAGCGCCAGCTCTTACGCTGATAATCTTCGAGATGCGCCAATTCCGGCCGCAGGCGCTGATAGTGGCGCTCGCTCCAATTGGAGGATTCCTTGTCGCGCAGCCAGCCGGTAGCGCGGGCGACATTGCCGGGACGCGCCTCGACTTCGTAGCTGGTGCCGAACAGGCGGTAGAGGCCGGGATGGCCGACGGGCACGTGATAGCCCTCGAGATAATTGTCCATTACGTTCTTCCAATCGACAGGGATGTCCACGTCCCAAACGCGGCCCCAGGGCACCATCTCTTCGATGCGGTAGGCGGCGAGCTCGTCGTGATACGGTGCCAGGCGTTCGGCGACGCCGGCGCCGCCGGAGACGAAGCGGATGAAGGCGAAGCCCATATAGAGCTCGATCTCCAGCGGCTTCAGGCCGAAATCAGCCTTGTTGAGCTTGGCGAAGGTGGCCTCGGCGGGCAGCGCCTTCAGCCGTCCGTCAAGTTCATAGGCCCAGCCGTGATAGAAGCAGCGGATGGCCTGATTGCAGCGGCCGGTGCCGCCGCGCACCACGGCGGCGGCACGATGGCGGCAGACATTGTGGAAGGCACGCAGCACGCCGTCATCGCCGCGGATCACGAAGGCGCGCTCGCCCAGCATATCCAGCGTGGCGTAGTCGCCAGGTTTTGCGACCTCGTTGACATGACAGACGATCTGCCAGTTCTTCAGCAGGAGATCGCGGCGTTCGAGCGCGAAAAACTCGGCGTTGTTGTAGGTCCATCCTGGCAGCGTTTCCCGGCTGAACGAGGATCCCGGGTCTGCGCTCTCTGACTTCAATGCCGTTGCCGACATGGACCGACTCCTTTTCCGGGTGGCTTGGACAACTAGGCCCGCGAACGGGCTAAGCGGCGCTCGATAGGTTCGATGCCGCGTATTCCAGCGGGAATGCGACCGCCAGGAAGGCGTGGCAGGTGCGGTGCGCGACTTCCTGCGTACAGGCCTCCGGATTGACCAGGTGGTCCAGCCAGAGGCCGTCGATCATGGCGTTAAAGGCGCGAGTCAGGCCGGTGACGTCCATCTTGCGGTCGCGACTCTGGTCGGCGATCTGCTGGATGATCGCGCGCGCCTGCTCGAAATAGGCGTTGGACAGCCGCTCGCAGATCTGCCGGCATTCGGGCCGCCATTGCGCCTCGCGCCAGAAACCGTACCAGACGATGGCGCCCGGGCGGTTGGTGACCATGGGATCGAAGTCGGCCTCGACCATGGCCTTGAGTTTCTCGATCGGCGCCGCGGCACGATGCACCTTTTCGCGCCAGCAGCCTTCGTACTTCAGCACCAGGCTGCGCAATGTTTCCGCCAGCAGGTCCTTCTTGTCGCGGAAATAGAGGCGCATTTCCGCCGGCGTGGCGTTGGCCGCATTGGCGACGCGGGCCATGGTCGTACGTTCGAAGCCATACTCGCCGATCACGCTGATCGTCACGAGGATAAGTTCCTTGCGCCGTTCGAGTCTGAGGTCTTTCCGCGCCATGGCCTAAGTATCGAGTTCTGCTCGACAATCTTCTCTATACTATTGATATATAAAGTATAATACACTTTCACTGAACGGGCAGTCAACTTGCCGTCGCACCATATTTCCTGTGTTCATGCCGCCAAAAAAAAGGCGCGCTTCGGATAGACAAAGTTGTTTCCGTGCATCGAGATAAGCGAAATGTCTGGCACGGCGCGGCAACAGGCGGCGCGCAACGAACGCCGGGAGAAGGAAAAATGCTTTCAGTCGATGATCGCGCGGGAGTCCGGTACCTGACGCTGGACCGGCCGGACGTGCGCAACGCGCTCAACCTCGCGCTGATCCTCGCGCTGCGCCAAGCCGTACTTCAGGCGAAGACCGACAAAGTTCGTTGCCTGGTGATGACGGGCAACGGCAAGGCGTTCTGCGCCGGCGGCGATGTAGCGGAATGGGCGGAGGTTGAAGCGCGGGGCGAGAGCGCGACATTTCCCTGGGTCGAGGAGATGCATGGGCTGATCCTGGATGTGGCCGGCTTTCCTGCGCCGGCGGTGGCCTGGATCAACGGTGCCGCGGTCGGCGCCGGACTGGACCTGGCGCTCGCCTGCGATTTCCGGCTGGCGTCCGACAGCGCCCGGTTCCAATGCGCCTATACCCGCATGGCGATCTGCCCGGATGCGGGCGGCACTTGGCTGTTGCCGCGCCTGATCGGCTTGGAGCAGGCGAAGCGCTTTGCCTTCACCGCGGAGTTCTGGACCGCGGCGGAGGCATTGGCGCGCGGGCTGGTGACGGAAGTGCATGGCGCCGACGGCCTGGCCGGGGCCTCCCGAGCGTTCGCCGAACGGCTGGCGGCGGGTCCGTCGATTGCCATCGCGGAAACAAAACGGTTGATGGAGACGGCGGCCACGCGCGATCTTCGCGCGCAACTGGCCGAGGAGAAAGCGGCGTCGGAGCGCTGCTATCGGACCGGGGATTTCAAAGAAGCGATGGCGGCAGCAACTGAAAAGCGCGCGCCAGTGTTTCGGGGCCACTAACGCAAGAAGAAGGCATCGCGATGGGCTGGGATTTCACGCCGACGGAAGAGCAGGGGATGCTGGTGGATTCCGTCCGGCAATTCATGGAGAAGGAAATATTTCCCCATGAGCGGGAGATCGAGCGGCGTGGCGAAATTCCGGTCGAGCTGGGCAAGCAGATCCAGAAGCGGGCCAAGGAGCAGGGGCTGCATGCCGCCAACATGCCGGAGGAAGCGGGCGGCGGCGGGCTGGATTTCCTGTCGGCGACGCTGATGGACCGTGAATTGGGCAAAAGCACCTGGGGCTTGGTGGGCTGGGTCGGCCGGCCGTCGGAGATCCTCAACGCCTGCCAGGGCGATCAGCGCGAGACCTATCTGCTGCCGACGGTGCGCGGAGAGCGCAAGGAGGCCTTTGGTTTGACCGAGCCCAATGCAGGCTCGGACGCCATGAGCATCCAGACGCGGGCGACGGCCGATGGCAGCGATTACCTGATTAACGGCAGCAAGCATTTCATCAGCTGCGTGACCAAGCCGGACTTCGTCATCCTGTTCACGGTCACGGGCATCGACAAGACGCCGAAGGGCGAGCGCAAGCGCATCACCTGTTTCCTCGTCGATGTCGGGACGCCGGGGTTCGACATCAGGCGCGGGCCGAAGCCGGTCAGCCATCGCGCCTATCACAACTACCAGCTCTCATTCGACG
Organism: uncultured Alphaproteobacteria bacterium; assembly: GCA_963810485.1. Classification (GTDB taxonomy): domain Bacteria; phylum Pseudomonadota; class Alphaproteobacteria; order Dongiales; family Dongiaceae; genus DATKFM01. The sequence continues at coordinate 817,966 of CAWENQ010000003.1, read as the reverse complement.
GTTGCCGCATTCCCGCGCGGAACATCCTGGGCGAGGAGGGCAAGGGCTTCGATCTGGCAGGGCAGTGGCTCTCCAACACGCGCATCCTCACGGCGGCGACCTGTTGCGGTAAGGCGGAGCGCGCGCTGCAGATCGCCTCCGAATGGGCGGCGACCCGCAAGCAGTTCGGCCAGAACATCGGCAAGTTCCAGGGCGTGAGCTTCAAGCTCGCGGATATGGCGACGGAGCTGCGCGCCGCCGACCTGCTGACCATGCAGGCGGCCTGGAAATATTCGCAGGGCAACATGACCAACAGCGATGCAGCGATGGCGAAGCTCTATGCATCGGAGATGGCGGGCCGCGTGACCGACCATGCGATCCAGATTCTCGGCGGCATGGGTCTGATGGACGAGCTGCCGCTGGAGATGCTGTGGCGGGATGCGCGCATCGAGCGCATCTGGGAAGGCACCAGCGAGATTCAGCGGCACATCATCTCGCGGGAGATCCTGCGGCCGTTGAACGGCTGAACATCCAGCAAAGGAACCTGCAAGAATGTTTCAGCGTGATCTGCTGAAGGGTAAACGCATCCTGGTGACGGGAGGCGGGACCGGTCTTGGCCTGTCGATGGGCCGGCGGTTTCTGGAGCTGGGGGCAGAGCTCGTCATCTGCGGGCGGCGCGAGCAGGTGTTGCAGGAGGCGGCGGCGGAGCTCACGGCCGAGACCAAGGGCTCGGTCGAGACCCATGGCTGCGACATCCGCGATGCCGCGGCGGTGGACGCTATGTTCGAGAAGATCTGGAACAAGCGGCCGCTCGACGCGTTGGTGAACAATGCCGCCGGCAACTTCATCTCCCGGTCCGAGTCCCTGTCGCCGCGGGGAGTCGATGCCATTCTCAACATCGTCCTCCATGGCGCCGCCTATTGCACCCTCGGTGCGGGCCGGCGGTGGCTGGTGGCGAAGCAGAAGGGGACGGTCCTCAGCATCATTACCACCTATGCCTGGACCGGCTCGGCCTATGTGGTGCCGTCGGCCATGGCCAAGGCCGGCGTGTTGGCCATGACCCGGAGCCTGGCGGTGGAGTGGGGTGGCCGTGGCGTGCGGCTGAACGCGATCGCCCCCGGTCCTTTCCCGACTCCGGGCGCCTGGGAGCGGCTGGTGCCGCGGGCGGACCTGGCGCGGGTGTTCGAGACGAAGAACCCGCTGCAACGAGTTGGCGAGCACCTGGAATTGGCCAATCTGGCCAGCTTCCTGCTGTGCGACGGGAGCGGCTACATCAATGGCGAGGTGGTGACGATCGATGGCGGCGAGTGGCTGCAGGGGGCGGGGCAGTTCAACTTCCTCGACCGCCTCACCGAATCGGACTGGGAGGCGATAAAGCCCAGGAAATAGTCTTGCTATTTGCCTTTTTTGTCACCGGGCCGGCCGAATCGCCAAAATTTTGCCACGCCCGCCACCCATGCTTCCGCTTGCGCCACCCTCGGGTTAACGTTAACGTTTTCTTGGCAAGTCTTTGTGCTTGAAAAGAAAGATTGTTCCGGTGTCGCCGCTCGCCCAAAATAATGATTGGGTTAGCGGTTGCCCGATGCGTTAATGGTCTGTTAACCGCTTCTGCGGCTCATTCGAGGGTGGATGGATGAGCCCGTATGCCAACAGAGGGGCAGAGCCATGAGGCGCAGTCTGGTGTTGCCGGTCGTCGCGATGGCGGCTCTGAGCGCATGCGCTACAGGCGACCAGCGGGACTACAATGTGGCGGCCGTGCCGGAGTCGACCGTCCGGACTGAGGCGCCCGAGTTGCCGCCGCTGCCGCAGGATGCGGTGCCGGTGCCCGGCAGCAAGCCGGTCGCGGGGACCACGTTCATGACCAGCGGCCCGGTCAATGTTGAGGAGTTCAAGTCGCCGCAGCTGGACCCGAAGGAGCTGGTCGGGTTGAACTTCGAGCAGATACAGAGCCTGCTGGGCGAGCCCAGCGGCCGGGGCGAGAAGCCGCCGGGAAAGGTATGGACCTACAGCACCGATAGCTGCGTGCTGAATGTTTTCTTCTACGCCGACATTAATACGCGCGAATTCCGGGCCCTGACTTACGAAATCGACAACGGCAAAGCGCGTGAGTTCGATACGACGAAACTGAATGAGGAAGTAAGCGAGCAATGTCTGCAGCAGTTGATGCCGGGAACCTGACTCACGCGACAGCGCTGGCCGAGGCCGCCAAGCGGGTCGTAATCGTCGACGATGATGCGCTGTTCCGCGAATCGCTGGGGCTCAATCTCGTCGAAAACGGCTATCAGATCGAAGATTTCGGCGATGGCGAATCCGCGCTCAGGCACTTCGACAGCGGCGGAGCTGCCGATGCGATCCTGTTGGACTGGCGCATGCCCGGCGTCGACGGGCTCGGCGTGCTGCGGCAGCTGCGCACCCGCGATGTGCAGGTGCCGGTCATCTTTCTCACGGTGCTGAGCGACGAGATATACGAAGAGGCGGCGCTGCGCTGGGGCGCGGTGGATTTCATCGAGAAATCCCGCAGCCTGTCGATCATCCTGCAGCGGCTGCGGCTGATCACCGACGGCGCCAAGGGTGGTGCGGGCGCGGAGCTGGCTCAGGACTTGCCGGTGGTCTTTTCCCGCGGCGGCCTCGAGCTGCGCAACGACATCAAGCGGGCGTTCTATAGCAGCCATCGCGTCGACCTGACGCTGACGGAATTCCAGATCGTGCATCTCCTGGCGACGGCCAAGGACACCGACGTGTCCTACCGCCAGATCTACGATCTGGTGAGGGGGAAGGACTTCATTGCCGGCTATGGCGAAGACGGCTACCGCGTGAATGTCCGGTCGTTCATCAAGCGGATAAGACAGAAATTCCGCGACGTGGACGATACATTCGAATGCATCGAGAACTATCCAGGCTTTGGCTATCGTTGGGTCGATCAGGCGTAATGCGCCGCTAGTTGCTCAAGGCGTGCAGGCCTCCCGGCCACGCCGCTCACTGGCGAGCCGTATCATTTTGCTGGCGGCGGTTTTCATCGCCGTCCCCGTGGCGCTGTATCAAACTTTCGTCGAGGCCGAGGCCGACCGCCAGGCGCTGCTGATCGAAGCCGTGCAGGAACGCGGGCGGCTGGTGGGGCTGGCGCTGGATCCGCTGCTGCGCACGACCGATCCGTCGCCGCTGCTGGCCGTCGACAATGAGCTGCAGCGGTTCGCCAGCGCAACTACGCGGCTGAAGGTGTTGTTCCGGCCGGCGGATCAAACCGACGTCAGCGGCTTCTTCTTCGTGGCCGCGTCGCCAGTGGTGCCGGCGGAGGAACTGACCCGCGCCCGCGACGAGCTGCTGCGGCAGGGCATCCTGGGGCGAGTGTCCGCGAGTTGCACCGAGAACCTCTCCCTGGCCACGCGCTATCAGGACCCCGCGGGCGAGGACGAGATACTGACCTCGATCACACCGGTGCTGACGCCCGCCGGCTGCTGGATCGTGCTGGTGGCCCATCCCTATGCCAGCATGCTCGGCACCTCGCTGGCGGAGCCGGTATGGCAGCGCTTCGAGGTGCAGGTCGCCGCGGCGATCTATCTGGCGATGGCGATCATCACCATCATCGTATTCCTGAGCATGCGGCGCAGCGTGCTGCGTTTCCGAGGCCTGGCGCGGGACATCCGCACCGGCCATGCGGGCAACCGGAGTTTTGCCTCGCAGAACGAATTGGTTGAACTGTCCGGTGTCGCCGAAGAGTTCGATCATCTGATCGCCAAGCTGCGCGCGTCGGCCGACAGCATCCGCCATGCCGCCGAGGACAACGCCCATGCGATGAAGACGCCGATCGCCATCATGCGGCAGTCGCTGGAGCCGCTGAAGCGACTGGTGCCCAGCGGCGAGCCGCGGGGCCGGCGCGCCATCGAAGTGATCGAGAACTCCATCGAACGGCTGGACCAGCTCGTGTCCTCGGCGCGGCGCATGGACGAGGCGATGGCCGAACTGCTGGATCCGCCGCGGCAGCCGGTGGATGTGTCCCGCCTGCTGCGGCGCATGATCGTCGCCTATGGCAGCGTGATCGAGGCGCGCGGGCTGCGCTTTGCGACCGACCTGGATGACAAGATCGTGGTGCGCGCCAGCGAGGAGCTGCTGGAAACGGTGGTGGAGAACATCGTCGACAATTCCATCAGCGTCTCGCCGCCGGGCGGGCGCATCACGCTGGCGCTGAAGCGCGACAGCGGCCGCGCCAAGCTGACCATCGCCGACGAAGGGCCGGGCGTGCCGTCCCAGGATCTGGAGCGCATCTTCGAGCGGCGCTTCTCCAACCGGCCGACGCAGGAAGCCGAAGGCGCCGGCAGCTCGCTGCACGCGGGCATCGGACTCTGGATCGTGCGGCGCAATGTCGAGGCGGTCAGCGGTCAGGTGCATGCGGAGAACGGACCCAGCGGCGGCCTGGTGATTTAGATCAGCCTGCCGCTCGCGGGCTGACGCGGCTCTCCGCGCGTTTTCTCGCGCTATTTCCCAATAGCAAACTATGGAACCGGCCGCGATTTTCGCGGCAGTGCGAAAGCCATGCCACAACTTTCACCCACGACCGCATTAATGTCGGCTGATAACTTATTGAATGACATATAGAAATGGTTAATGCGGCGTTAAGCATATTTTGATGACGTCTAAACTCTTCAGACTGGACAGCCGGACCGACAACGAGATTCCGCCGCCGAATGGCGCGGGCATGTCGTTGCCGAACGCGTTCGTCAACAAGCTCGACGCGCAGTTGCGGCGGCTGGCGGACCTGCATCTGCGCGTGTCCCTGGCGCGACTGGACCGCGAGGTGATCTCCGGCGGCAGCAATACTCCGACGCAGCAGATCGTCGACGGCCTGTACGATCCCAGCTCGATCGTCGGCGTCGGCGGCGACGGCAGCATCGTCGCCGCGTTCCTAGGCCCGCGGGATCAGGAAGGCAGCTCGGGCGATCAGGCGATCGCCGCGCGCATCGAGCGGCTGTTCACCGGCGCCCTGGCCGCGGCCGGCATCGACGAGATGCGGGTGCGGCAGAATCTCACCATCGTCCATGGCTGGACCGACGAGATCCACGATGTCCCCGGCCTCGCCCTGGCGCTCGAACGGCAGCGCCACGGCCGCAAGCGCGCGCCCGAGGCCAAGCCCCACTCGGCCTGATCTGGATCGATTCGCACCGCGCGGCTAGTCTCGGCGCGATGGCGAACCTGCTGCTGATTTCCACCCGGATGGTCGAGCTATGAACGGCGCCCCATTGCTGCGCCGGATCGAGCCCGCCGATCACAGGATCATGCCCTGGAAGAATGGCCTGGGCTTCACGCGGGAGATCGCCATCAATCCGCCAGGGGCGTCGATGCGCGATGCCGGATTCCGCTGGCGGCTCAGCATCGCGACCGTCGATCAGTCCGGCCCCTTTTCGAGCTTTCCCGGCATTGACCGCACCATCATGGTGATCGACGGCAACGGCATGGAGTTGACCGTGGCGGGGCAAGCGCCCCAGCGCTTGGACCGCTGCTTCGTGCCGGTTTCGTTTCCCGGCGATGCGGCGACGGAATGCAAGCTGATCGACGGGCCGATCCGGGATTTCAACCTGATGGTCAACCGCAAGAACCTCACGGCGCGGACCACTGTCAGCCGCTGGTCGGATCCGGCGCGGGTCGCCATGAATGCGCCCATCGCCATGCTGCATCTGCTCGAGGGCGACGCCGGGTTCACGGCGATGAACCAACATGTGCAGGGCGCAGCCGGCGATACGCTGCTATGGCAGGGGTCACCGCAGGCATCCCCGGTAATCGAAATCACGCCACAGGGCTCCGCCACTATAGCTGTCATGGAACTGGAGCCAGTCCGCTAGTACACCGCCGCCGGCAGTCATGGACTAGGCCGGCTGCCATGGTCGTGGTGCGGCGCGCGATGCTATGATGGCATTTGGAATGAAATCGAACAGGGGAATCCAATCATGATCTCGCCGCTTCGCCAGAAGATTAGTGCTCTCGGCACTGTAGCGGCTCTGATTGCGTTCTCGCTCTGCGCGCCGCCCTCCTGGGCAGCCGAAAAGGTTGTCGTCGCCGTTACCGCGATCGAAAAGCACCCCGCGCTCGATGCCTGCCGCGACGGCGTCCGCGATGCGCTCAAGGCTGCGGGATATGTGCAGGGCAAGAACCTGGAATTCATCTATGAGGAGGCGAAGGGCGATCCGGCTGTCGCCCTCAAAATCGCCCAGAAATTCGCCAAGGATAGGCCTAATGTGATCGTGGCCATCTCCACGCCATCGGCGCAAGCGATCGCGAAGACGACAGTTGAGATCCCCGTCGTTTTCACCGCCGTCACCGATCCGCTGGGCGCCCAACTTGTGCGGGATATGAATCGCCCTGGCGGCTACACGACGGGGATCAGCGACTTGGCGCCGATCAAGAAGCAATTCGATCTCATCAAGGAAATCACGCCGGGCGCACGCGCGATCGGTGTCCTGTTCAATCCCAAGGAAAGCAACTCCAGAACGCTCGTCCGCCTGATGAAGATGGCCGCGACGAACGGCTTCATGACAGTCGTCGAGGCGCCGGTCGCCAAACCGTCTGATGTCGGGGCGGCGGCGGCGAGCCTGATCGGCAAGGCAGACGTCATCTTTGTTCCGACCGACAATACGGTCATCGCGATGCTCGGCGACGTCATCAAGGTCGGCATCGACAACCAGATACCTGTCTACACTGGCGACATTGACTCGGTGAAGCACGGCGCGATTGCCGCCATCGGCTTTGACTACTACAGCGTCGGCTTCCAGACGGGAAACCTGGTCGTCCGAATCCTCAAGGGCGCGAGGCCGGGTACAATTCCCGTGGCGGTCGCCGAAGACACGTTTCTTCACGTCAATCCCGGGATGGCCGAGAAAATGGGCGTGACGATTCCTCAGGACGTTGTCGACCGGGCCGATGTGGTGATTGAGTAGAAACCGGCGTCGGACTTTCCGTGCTTGACTAGTCTAGTGCGTTTCGAACTCGTGGCGCAGAGCAACCAAAGCCTCTGCGGCCCGTTCACTGCGCTCGGCAAGGGTCGCGCCTGAAAGGCCCATGTTCTTGGTCGCGATTTCCAGGAGATACGCCGCTATCCTTCGCGTGTCGGCGCGTTCATCCATCAGCATGACGTAGGCCCGGGCGGCATATCTGTCGTACTCGTCCGCGGCTTCGGGAACGCCCGCCACACCAATTGGATCCCACTCCTGCATCAACACGTCGCGGACGCGGCCCTGCCTTTCCCGTGATTGATGCTTGTTTCTTGCGTTTGCCATGTCGCTGCACCACACAAAGACGAAACAAGGGGTCAGCGCCTGGCGCTAACCCCTTGTTCTAACTGGCTCCCCGGGTTCGACTCGAACGAACGACCTAGCGGTTAACAGCCGCTTGCTCTACCGGCTGAGCTACCGGGGATCAGAGCCTGTGAATTGTTCGGTGGCGGGGTATATCAAAAGACCCTGCCGGATGCAAAGCTTGTCCCGGATGGTCGCAGAAGTGCGTTTCCCAGCCGTTAAGCCCTCATTGCAGGATCTTAACGACGCAGGCGGCCACCGGCAGATAATCGGAATTCGGCAGGTGGAAGGCCCAGAGGAAATCCTGGGTGGTGATGCGGCCCTGGACATATAGCTCGAGGAACATGCGGCTCACCGGGTGGAGCCGCTCGGGTAGGCAGACCAGCAGGGCCTCCGGGATTTCCATCGTTCCCCCGCGAGCGAACAGGTGCAGAGCCCTGTTCGGACGCCGCAATCAAGCTAGTCCCGTTCGCGGCGCAAGTCCATTGACAGCGTCGTGACCGGCTTACAAGTTGGCGCCGCCAAGCCGCAGCGGCGCACGCAGCCTGCCGCGGCGGCGCAATCCAGCACCGCCGGGAACCTCCGCCGGCGCCTTCTTTGAGAGCAGGGATCGGACAGCAGGAACAGGATGCGTGCGGTCATATTGAGCGCCGGTCAGGGATCGCGCCTGCTGCCGCTGACGGCCGACAGGCCGAAATGCCTATTGCCGCTGAAGTCGAGAACCCTGCTGCAGTGGCAGGTGGAGACGCTGGCGGCCGGCGGCGTGACCGAGATCGCCGTCGTCGTCGGCTTCCGCGCCGCCATGGTGGAAGAGCATTTGGCGGCGCTGCGGCGCGATGGCCTGGTATTGCGCACGATCCTCAATCCGTTCTTCAACGTCGCCGACAATCTCGGCAGCTGCTGGCTGGCGCGGGGCGAGATGGCCGGCGATTTCCTGATCGTGAACGGCGATACGATCTTCGAGCCGGCGGTGCTGCAACGGCTGCTGGCCAGCCCGGCCGCGCCCATCACCGTGACCATCGACCGCAAGGACGGCTACGACGCCGACGATATGAAGGTGCAGGTGGCGGGCACGCGGCTGCTGGATATCGGCAAGACGCTGCCGCTGGATGTGGTGAACGGCGAGTCCATCGGCATGCTGCTGTTCCGCGGCGCGGGGCCGCGGCTCTTCTGCGAGGCAGTCGATCGAGCCATGCGCCAGCCCGAGGGGCTGAAATGGTGGTACCTGAAGGTGATCGCGCAGATCGCCAAGGCGCATGAGGTGCAGACCGCGCTGATCCAGGGCCTGAGCTGGGGCGAGGTGGACTATCCCGCCGACCTCATCCGCGCCGAACGTTTGGCGGAAGCGTGGGAGAAGCGGCGTTAGCGTTGCGCGCGGCGCGCCAGGATCTGATTGGCGAGTTCCAGATCTTCCGGCTTGTCGACATCGATCGCCGCTTCGGCGAAGGGCATGTCGGCGGCGGCGATCCTGATGCCGACGATTGCCGACAGGCGCGCCAGGGCATCGGCGAGGGTCAATCGACCGAGGGCGAAGCGGATCAGTGTCAGGGGGCCGATCGCGGCGACCATGCGCCAGGGCTTCTTGCGGTGGCTTTCCAGTTTCGACCAGAATTGGATGAGGCCAGCGACCGCCGGGCTGCGGAACAGGAACAAATTGCAGCCACTATAGCCGTCATCGCGAAAGCGGTAGAAGGTGCGGATAGACTCCGGCTGTTGTTGCCGGATCACGCTGGCGCGCGCCAGGCCCACTGTGGCGTCGGCATCGGCCGGCGCCACGCGGTAGAAATGCTCGAGCATCGCGGGCGTCAGCAGCGGATGATCGGCCGTAGTGATGAGTAGCGGCCAGGTGATGTCCTTGCTCTCAAGCGCGCGGCGCACGCTGGCGCTGGGGCTTGCCGCTGGCGGAATGAACTGAATGTCGGCGCCGGCGAGAATCTGCCGGGTTGGCTCATCGGCGCTGTTCAGAAGATCGGGATCGCCGCAGATGAGGATGCGGTCCATGCCGGCGGCGCGCAGCGTCTCGACCACGCGGCGGATCATCGGCTGGCCGCCGACCGGCACCAGTACCTTGTGTTTCATGCCGGCGTGGCGCGCGACGGGATCGTCCGGGCCGCGGCTTCCCGCCAGGAGCAGAGCGCAGGTCGGCCGCGCCGCCGCCGTCATGGGATCTCCTTCTCGTACATCCGGTAGGTCTTGTAGACGCGGGCGCCGATGGATTCGAGAACGCGGCGCAGCGACATATTGTCTTCCAAGACCCAGCCCAGTTCGACGCGCTCGATGCCGCAGCGCTGCAGGCCACCGCGCAGCGCGTCGAAGATGGCGAACAGAGCCACGGCGCCGATCGGCGTGCCGTGATACTCCCGGCGCAGGCCCATGAGCGGCACCCGTGCCGTCTTCACGCCCGCGACCTTGAGACGCCAAAGCATCCTGGCCCAGCCGAAGGGCAGCAGTTTGCCGTTCAGACCGGCCGCGGCCTCGCAGAGGTTCTGCAGACACAGCGCCATGCAGATCGGCTTGCCGTCCAGCTCGGCGATCCAGAACAGCTCCGCATTGATCAGTGGCCGCAGGCCTTTGGAGAGATGCGCCGCCTCCGCCTTGGTGAAGGGGATGAACTTCCAGTTCTCCGACCAGGCGTCGTTGAAGGTCTCGATCAACAGATTCAGCTCTTCGCCATAGCGCTTCATGTCGACGCGGCGAACGCGGAGGCGGCCGCTCTTGCCCGCGCGGGACGAGAAATGCGTGACCGCCGCCGGAGTCTCCCGGGGGATGCGCAGATCGTAGGCGACCACGTCCTTCGCCTTGGCGAATCCGAGGGCGTCCAGATTCCGGCCGACATAGGGCGGATGGTAGGGCATGAACATCATCGGCAGTGAGTCGAAACCTTCGACCATCACGCCGATCTCTTCATTGATGCTCAAGCTGAACGGACCGAGCATTCGCCGCATGCCCTGGGTCTTCAGCCAGGCTGCAGCGGTCTCCAGCAGCGCATTGAACACCGCCGGATCATCTTCACCGTCGATATTGCCGAAATGGCCGAGATCGGCGCCGTGGCGCTCCAGCGAGAGGCGGTCGACCTGGGCGCTGATGCGGCCGACGGGCCGGCTGTCCCTGTAGGCCAGCCAGTATTCGCCGCTGGCATGCTGGTAGAACGGATTCTTGTCCTGGCGCAGGGCATCCAGTCGCTCCAGCTCCAGGGGCGCGACATAGGCGGGGTGCCCGCGGTAGATGAGCCCAGGCAAGCGGATGAACTGACGCAGATCAGCGGCATTGCGCACGGGTTCGACGCGGATGGGCGATGTACCGCTGGACGCCGCGGCCGGAGCCGCGGTCACGCTATTCATGACCCGGCCGTTGCCGGCCCGCTACCGGCGGCCATTTCCCCGCCCACTATGCGCTCGTCGCCGGAGGGCCGAGGGCCGCCGTCACGGCGAACGCCGCCGGAGAGTTCCTGGACCCAGGGATACTTATTCGCCATTTCCGCCGTATAGCCGAGGTTAAACACGGTGGCGCTGCGGCCGACGTTTTTGGCCTTGCCGTAATAGGTGCCGAGTAAGCGGTCCCAGTTGAAATTCGTGATGCCGAAATTGCCCTGCTCATTGTGGAAGTGGTGGGAGAGATGCAGTCGCTTCACGCGCTGCATGAACTTCGTTTTCGGCGTGGTGTTCAGATGCTGCACGCAATGGGCGAATTCGTAGAAGCAGGTGGTCAGCAGGCCGGTGGCGAACGCGATGGCGCCGCCGGCCGGTCCGGCGACGAGCCAGCCGACGGTGATGGTGATGATCGCGATCGTCGGCAGCGTGGTGTAGAGCGCGCCGAACAGCACGCGCAGATCGTGCGGATCCTGGTGATGATCGAAATGGATGCGCTTCCACACCGCCGCGGTCCAGCGTGACTTGTATAGATACTGGCCGTGCAGCATGAAGCGGTGAATCAGGTACCAGGCCAAGGGATAGACGGCGATGGCCAGCGCCACGGCAATCGCCAGATCAAGCAGCGATGCGCCTGGCAGCAGATAGATGGTGATTCCCACGCTAATCAACGCGAGTAGGACATAAGCGTGTACGGTCGGGTAGGTGACGAACGCCAGGATCAGGTCGGCCATATCCATCCGGCCGAGATTATGCGTACGCGTCTTCCACAGGGTAGCCAAGGAATGCTCCGTGGCGGTCATAAGCCAAGAGGCGGCGAATCGCCGCATGCAGGGAATCTAATCTCCCGAGCGTTTTTTCGCAACCCAAGGGCGCGAAGAGAATCCAGCCAGCGCAACGGGTTGTAGCTGGGGTGGGCTGCCGCAGCATATTAGTAGCTAGTAACCCTCAACCCGGAGGAGCCAGAACGTGCCGAGGGCACCGAACAGCAGCGGCGGCGCCCACGCGGCGATTAGCGGCGACATGGCGCCGGTCTCGCCGAGGGTCAGCATGAGGCCCTGGCAGACGAAGTAGAGAAAGCCCAGTGCCACTCCCAGCGCCAAGCCGGTCGCCATGCCGCCCTGCCGCTGCAAACCCTGTGCCACGGGCGCCGCCAGCAGGATCATCACCAGCAGCGAGAACGGCAGCATCAGCTTGTGATACATCCAGGTTTCGTAAAAATAGACCGCGCGGGCGCCGACATTGGGCTTGATGATGAATTGCACGAGGTCGCGGAAGGAAAGCGTGGCGGGGTCGGTGGCGAGGTTGGCGAAATGCGCCGGTGTCAGCAAAGTCTCCCATGGCAGCCGCGCGGCATAGATCGCTTCCGTGTTCTGCTGCTCGCGCATATCGAAGCGCCAGGTATCGAAGAAGGTCCACTTTCCGTCCTGATTGACGGCCTTCTGGGCGGTGATTTGCTGCGTCAGGATGCCCTTGTCGTTGCGCTCGAATATCCGCAGGTTGGTCAGGACGTGGCCTTCCTCGGAGACGCCCTCGACGCCAACGAGGACCTGGCCGTCACGCAGCCAGACCGGCGCCGAATTAGCCTTCGGCGCGTTGGGCGCCGCATCCCAGGTCGCCAACCGGTCCGCCGCCCAAGGAACGAGCTGGTCGTTCACGATAAAGTAGAGCGCGCCGGTGATCATCGCGATGGGAACAAAGGCGAAGAGCAGCTTGTAGAAGGAGAAGCCACCGGCCTTGAGCGCGATGATCTCATTGCCCCGCACCAGGCGCGCCAGACAGAGCAGGGCGGCCATGAGCACTGCGAAGGGCAGCATCAGATTGACCAGTTGCGGCAGCCGCAGGACGGCATAGGTGGCAAGGGCGGAAAGGTTGCTGCCGTGCCGCGCCGTGATGTCGTCGGCACTGTTGAGCAGATCGAGAATCTGCAGCATGGCGACGAAGCCGACGAGGATCGGCAGCAGATGCACGATGAACAGCCGCGACACATAGCGGACGACCGTACGGCTCATGCGGGCGCGCCCCTGACGAACAGTCGGCGGGTCCATTCCCCTAACTCACCGATACGATCGATCAGCGCGGTGACCGGGTTGTAGCCGGGCCGGGTTGCCGATGTATGGAAGGCCCAGATGCTGAGCGCGACGAGGCCGAAGAAGGGCGTCCACAGCGCGATGGTGGCGGGAAGCACGCCGTTATCCGCGAGACTTTCGGCGAACTGCAGCAGGTGATGGTAAAATAGCAGAAGGATCAGGCCGACTACCAGGCCGACCGAGCGGCGGGCGCGGCGGCTGCCGATACCCAGAGGCATCGCCAGAAACGGCAGGAAGAGCACCGATGCGATGCGGACGAGGCGGCTGTGAATCTCGGCCTCGACCTTCTCGCGGGTCAGGCCGGCGGGCGGCGCTGCCCGCTGATCCCAGAGCTCGCTCAAGGTCAGCTCGCGTTCGCGCTGCCCGCGTTCGCGGAACACCGACGTGCCCAGCGCTTGCTCCAGCGGCACGTCGAACTGATCGAAGGACAGCACCGTGGATTTCTTGCCGTCGGGAGAGGTCTGGATCCAGATGCCCTTCTGCAGGCGCAAGATCAGATCCATGCCCGAGCGTTCTCGGTAGAGCTTTCCGGTTTCGGCCGTCGTGGTCGTCGTGCTGCCGTCGGGCTTTTCATTGTAGAGGAAGATACCGTTGAGCTGGCGGCCGCTGTCGGACAGCCCCTCGACCATGATCGTCATGTCGCCGAGGCCGGTGAAGAAAGTTCCGCGTTCCAATGCCGTATTCCAGGCCGTGTGGGTCACGGTGTAGATCAGCGCCTGATAGGCGTAGCGCGTGTAGGGCTGCAGATAACCGATGACGATGGCGCTGCAGATCGTCAACAGGATCGCCAGCCCCATCAGCGGCACCAGCATGCGGCGCAGACCGACGCCCATGGCATGGATCGCGTCGAGCTCGCTGTCGCCGCTCATGCGCATGATTGCGACGAGTATGCCGACGAAAAAGGCGGCGGGAATGGCGATGCCCAGATAATGCGGAATGAGGTTGGCCAGCATCTTCAGGATGAGGAAGAACGGGCCGCCCTTGTTGACCACCAGATCCAGCAGCCGCACCATCCGCTCCAGCAGCAGGGCGACCAGCGCCACGGCGATGCAGCCGGCCAGCGGCCACATGGTCCTTGCCAGGATGTAGCGGTCGAGGGTTTTCATGCCTAGTGATGCCAAGAGGTACGGATGCTCTGGGCGACTCGCGCCAGGTCCGCGGCAGCTGGTTGCAGGAACTTGGTCAACTCCGGCGTCCTCGGCCAGCCATGATCGGCCACCTCCATGCCGGCGATGGCCCGGCTTCCGGCATAGCGCGGTATCACATGGAAATGCACATGTGGATCGACCATCATCAGCATCAGATAGTTGATCCGTTCATACTGTACCAGGGCTTTCAGGTTACGCTCGATATCACGGATGGCATGTTCCAGCCCGGCGAAGGCGGCCGGAGATAGATCGGAAAACGCCTGTTCATCGCCACGATGGGCGAGGACCAGGGCGCCGGCCGTCACCTGTTGCGGGCGGAGCAGAACCAACCATTCGGGATATTCGGCAATCAACGTTGCGGGATAGCCGAATTTAAGAATTGTGGCATTCGCTGCGGTCATCAGTTGAAAGACTTCCGATCCTGCAAAGGAGAGGTTGCGGCCCGCGGCCGACTGCGCAAAATATAGTGGCCGGTGAATCGGGGCCGATCAACGGCGTTACGGATCGCGGCAAAACGGAATTTCGAGGGGGTGTCATGAGCAGGGGCGAACAGCGCCTGATCCTGATGGTTGGCGTATCGAGTAGGGAAGAAGAATGGCTGTCCCAGGTCGAGGGGGAGCGGTTCCATTTCGAAGATCTGGGGAGTTTCGTCGAGGCCGACGATCCCTTGCTCTGCCAGCCGGGCAAATTCATTCGCCAGGCGGTATACGAAGCGCGGCAGCGCTTTCCGGATGCGGCCGGCGTCGTTGCGTTCGACGATTATCCCGCGAGCCTGCTGTCGCTGGCGATTGCCAACAGGTTGAAGCTGCCGGGGGCCAGCCTGCAATCGGCGTTGACCGCGAGCCACAAGGTCTGGAGCCGGGTGTTTCAGCGCAAGGCTGCCGTGGCGAGCGTTCCCAGATTCCAGATTATCGATCCGGGCCGGGACTACCGGACCGCTGACCTGAAGTTGGCGTTTCCCTTCTGGCTGAAGCCGGTGAAGGGCGCCATGTCGTTCCTCGGTCATCGGATCAACAATCTGAACGAATTTCTCGCCGCGCAGGAAAAGGCGCGACGGGAGTTGCCGCCCTATGCCAGGGCGTTCAATGAAATGCTGGCGCTCGGTCCTGCGCCGCTCAACGGGCATTATGGCGCCGTCAGCGGCAACTGGCTGATCGCCGAGGAGCTGATGAGCGGGCATCAATGCACGCTGGATGGGCTGATGGAGAACGGGCGGTTCCATCTGCTGGGCATCGTCGAACTCCATCCGCCTGCCGAACCGGGTGAGCTTCGCACGCTTCGAATTGCCGAGCCGCTTGCCGCGCCGCGCACAGCGGCAAATGTCAGCTATTGCCGAGCGGGTCATCCTGGAGCTCGGCTATCGCCATGGCCTGTTCAACATGGAATTCTTCGCCGATCCCAAGGGCGGAGAGCCGAAGATTATCGAGGTCAATCCGCGGCTCAGCCCGCAATTTACCGATCTCTATGCCAATGTCAGCGGCCAGTCGCTGTATCAGCATGTGGTGCGGGCGGCGGCTGGATTGCCGATACCGTCTTGCGCGGACAAAAGCGTGTTCACCTATTCAGCGAGCTGCGTGCTGCGGCGGGCGGATGACTGTCTGGTGCGGCGCCTGCCGTCGCAGCGCAGGCTGCAGCAGGTGAAGAAAAAGATCCCGGGCACCGATGTAGTGCTGACCGCGGAGGAGGGCGACCGGCTGTCCGACCTCATGCAGGATAGCTACAGTTTCCGCTATGGCTGGATCAATCTGGGGGCCAAATCCCGCGCGGAACTGCGCCGCCGCTATCTGCGGGCGCTGAAGATGCTGAAGTTCGATTTCGTGCCTTTGCGTAATGGCGCGGAGGCAATGGTTCCGGCGATGAAGAACGGGCAGAGAAAATCGCGCAAGGCGGATTAAGGCACGGCGAGGATGAAAACGGCTTCGTTCGCGAACTTGTCGAGCGAGGGCGTGACGCCGCGCACTTCAGTTTCGATGCGCCAGCCGGGGCCATCGCGGGCGATGCGGTAAAGGTGATAGCGGGAATGATCCTTGCCGTTGTGATCGCCGCATGAGGATGCGGCGGGCACGCCGACGACAGGCGCATAGCCGGCGGGCGTCGGCAGCTTGGTCAGTCCGGATTTGTGCGTATGGCCATGCAGGATGAGCTCCGCGCCGGCCGCCTGGATGCAGGTTCGGAAGGCCTCATGGTCGGTGAGTTCCTTGCGCCGGTGCTTGGGATCGCCGAAGGGCGGATGATGCAGCATGACGACGCGGCAGAGGCCGCGATTACCGAGCTCGATCAACTTCTCCTTCAGCGCGGCCATCTGCCGCTCGCCGATGGTGCCGCCGGCAAAGCCGGGCGGCATCGGGCAAGCGGTGGAAACACCGATGAGCGCGATGTCGCCGCGCAGCCTGACGAAGGGAAACTCAGCTTCGCTCTTAAGGGCCGTTTCGACGGCGCTGCCGTTATGCAGGTCCGCATTGGCCATGTAGGGCGCCCATTGGCCGATCGTCTGCAGCCAATCCAGTGCGATATAGGCGTCGTGATTGCCGGGAATCACCGTGACCTTGTCTGGCGGGCCTAGGCTGCCGATCCAGCTTGTCGCATGATCGAACTCGCCAGGGAGAGAAATGTTGACGATATCGCCGGTCACCGCGATGTGGTCAGGCGCGGCAGCGGACATGTCTTTGGCCAAGGCCTCCAGCACGGGCGTCACATAAAGGCTCTGCCGGCGCAGGGTCCAGGACAGGAAGCCGAGGATGCGCTTGTTCAGCAGCTCTCCGATGCGGGTGTCAGGCAGCGGTCCGATATGGGGATCCGACAGATGCGCCAATGTGAACATTTCGCTCCCCGGGCAGCCTCGCTATATATGCCGCCGTTCATGTGGCCTGCCGCCGCCGGGGTCAAGAAAACTTTGATTCGCTCTAGGGTTAGAGTTGCGGCCTCATTTCTGGCATAAGGCATTTTTCGAGGCGTGGAAGCGCCTTTTGGACGATTTTCACTGGAGAAACCGGCCGTCGCCATGGGTTCGGAACAGCAGGGAACGGAGAACAAGGCACCGTCGGCGATCATCGTCGGCGATACCGATCAGGCGGCATTCAGCCTCGATCAGCCGGCACGCTGGCGCCGTGCCCTCGGCCGCGCCGGAATCGGCGATGTGCGCCGCGAATCCGATTCGCCGCCCGTCGGGGGCACGGCGGTGCTGGTGCGAGCCGATCTGATCCTGGAGGAAGTGCTGACCAAGGCGCTGGCCCAATCGCCGGACACCTTGCTGTATGTGGAGCGGGGCGCGGTGAAGCGGCCGGTCGCGGTGCATCTGCCGGCCACGCGGGCGGCGGAGGGCGCAAGGCTGATCGGCGCCGCGGAACTGCCCGCCGAACTGCCGCCGGACCTGCTGATAGTGAATCCCCTGGGGCTCGGCAGCAGCTACAATCACGCGCTGCGCAAGCGGGCGGTGCCCTATGCGCTGCTGCTGGGCGAGATGCCGCTGCGCCTGATCGAATGGCGCATGTTCAAGGGCGCCTACAAGGGCGTTACCGATTTCGTCACCAAATGGCTCTGGCCGCTGCCGGCAGTGTGGGTAACGCGCTGGTGCGCGGCCGCGCGGATCTCCCCGAACATGGTGACGGCGGCCAGCTTCGTGCTGGTGCTGCTGGCGCTCTGGCTCTTCACCGTCGGCGCGTTCGAGTTGGGCGTGATCGCGGCCTGGCTCATGACATTCCTGGATACGGTGGATGGCAAACTGGCGCGGGTGACGCTGACCTCCTCGAAATGGGGCAACGTTTTCGACCATGGCATCGATCTGATCCATCCGCCGTTCTGGTATTTCGGCTGGTATCTGGGGATCGTGCAGCTGGATCATGGATCGACGTGGCAGGTGATCGCGTTGTGGATCGTCGTCGTCGGCTATGTTCTGGGGCGGCTGCAGGAGGGCTTCTTCCTCTGGCGGTTCAAGGTGGAGATCCATGCCTGGCAGCCCTTGGATTCCGCGTTCCGCCTGTTCACGGCGCGGCGTAATCCTAACCTGGCGATAATGACGGTGGCGGTGTTTGCGGGGCGTGTCGACCTAGGCTTTCTCGCCGTGGCGGTTTGGACGCTGCTGTCGCTGGCGTTTCACTTCGCCCGTATCGGTCAGGCGATGCGCCTCAAGGCTCGGGGCGAACCGGTGCAGTCCTGGCTGATGGAACGGGCCAAGACGGCCTGACGATGCGGATCGGCGTCATCAGCAATCCCCGCAGCCAGCGCAACCGCAGTGAGATGACGCGCATGCGCGACTTGATCGAGCGCCATGGCGTGCCGCATGGCGAAATCGATGAAATCGAATCCGTGCCGCACATCCTGCAACGCCTTGCCGCCGAGGGCGTGGAACTTGTCGCGATCAGCGGCGGCGATGGCACGGTGCAGGCGGTGCTGACGGCCCTGCTGAACGGCAACGCCTTTGCCACGCCGCCCCGCGTCGCGGTGCTGGCCGCCGGCATGACGAACCTGATCGCCGCCGATGTCGGCATGAAGGATCACCCGGCCGAGGCGCTGGCGCGGCTGCTAGAACCGGAGGCGTTGGTCCGCGGCAAGCCGGTCGAACGTGCGGTACTGTCGATGCATCTCGATCCGGCCGCGCCGCCGGTGCACGGCATGTTCCTGGCAACTGCCGGGTTTCATCGTGCGGTGATGCTGGTGCGGCGGCGCGTGCATTCGACGGGGGCGGTGCGCAATCTGGCGACCGGCATGGGCATTGCCGCTGCGCTGCTGCGGCTGATGATCGGGCATGGCGGCAAGGAAGAGTTGCTCCAGGGCGATGTCATCCGTGTCGATATCGACGGGAGCCGCGGCGAAAAGCGCGACTATCTTCTGTGGATGGCGACCACCCTGGACCGCTTCATGATGCATCTCCGGCCCTTCTGGGGCAGCGGCCCGCAGGTGCTGCGCTACACGGCGGTGCCCTATCCGGCGCGGCGGCTGGCCTTGGCCATGTGGCCGATCCTGAGCGGCCGGCCGAGGAAATGGATGGCGGAGGCGGGCTACAGCAGCGGCCGGGCGACCGCGCTTGAGTTGACTCTGGATTGCCCCATCGTGTTCGACGGCGAGGTCTTCAATCCGCAAGCTGGCCAGCCGGTGACGCTGCGCGCGGACCGCCGGATCACCTTCTGGCAGGTCTAGGGCAATGTCGGACCTGTTGCGCCAGCAGATCGAGTTGGAGATCGCCGGGGCCCTTCCGGCCGCGGCCACGAAGCTCGCCGATGCCATCCGCGCCCAGCACGATGATGGGGTGGCGGCGGTGATCTTCTATGGTTCCTGCCTGCGCCAGCGGGAGATCCGCCCGGAGGAGATGGTGTTCGACTTCTTCGTCCTTGTGGATGATTACCGGCGGTTCTACGGCCGGAGATGGCCGGCAATGGCGAACTATCTGTTGCCGCCGAATGTCTTCCAGATCGCGGTGGCGTCAGGCCATCGCAAAACGCTGCGGGCGAAATACGCTGTCGTCACCCTAGCGCAGTTTCATGACCTGGTGTCGCCGAGGACGTTCCACTCCTATTTCTGGGCGCGCTTTGCCCAACCGACGCGGCTGGTCTATGCGCGGGACGCGCGGTCGCGGGAGGCCGTAATCGAGGCGTTGATGCAGTCAGTGTCGGCGATGGCGGGGGCGGCGGCGGGCCTGACGACGGCGCCGTTCGCTCCGGGCGACCTCTGGAAGGAAGCCTTCCGCCATACCTATGCGGCGGAATTGCGGGCGGAGAAAGCAGGGCGGGGCGAGCATGTCTATCTCGCCGATGCGGCGCGCTATGACGCACTGACGAAGCCGGCGCTGACAGCGGCGGGGCTAACGCCGCAGGAGTTAGCGGACGGCCGGATGTCCCTTCAGAGCGTCGGCGCAAGCCGCACCAGGGCCGATCTGGTTTGGATGCTGCGGCGCTGGTACGGCAAGCTGATTTCGGTCGCGCGTCTCACCAAAGCCGTGTTCACTTTCGACGGCGGCCTGGACTACATCCTCTGGAAGATCGAGCGCCATAGTGGCGTCAGCGCCACGGCCACAGATTGGCAACGGCGTCATCCGCTGTTGGCGGCGCCGGGCCTCGCCTGGCGGCTCTATCGCCGCGGCGCGTTTCGCTAGTTCAGGTAAGGGCGAAAGCCGCGATCAGCCGACCGCGGCCATCTTCTCCGGCACGTCCAGCAGACCGGCCTTCAGGGCCACGTCGGTCAGCTTCGCCACCACGCTGTCGAGTTGCGCCTTGGTATGGGCGGCGCAGACGCTGCAGCGGAGCAGGGCGGTGCCGTTCGGCGTCGCCGGCGGCAGGGCCAGATTCACATAGACGCCGGCCTGCAGCAGGGCGTGCCACAGATGCACGGCGATCTCCGAGCTCGGCAGATGCACGGCGACCACCGGGCCCTTCTGCGGGCCAAGCACGAAGCCGCGGCGCTTCAGCCCGTCATAGAGCGTGCTGACGTTGGCCCAGAGGCGCGTGCGCAGCTCGGGATGGGCTTCCATCTCCTTCAGCGACGCCGTCACCGAGGCGACGATGGAGGGCGGCAGCGAGGCCGTGAACATGTAGGGGCGGCAGGCCACGCGCAGGATGTTGAATTCCGCATGGTCGGAGACGCAGTAGCCGCCGATGGCGCCAAGGCTCTTACTGAAGGTGCCGACGACGAAATCGATGTCGTCTTCCACACCGACCACTTCGGCGAGGCCGCGGCCATGCTCGCCGAGCACGCCCATGGAGTGGGCTTCGTCGAGGATGATGTAGGCGCCATGCTTCTTCTTCACAGCGACGATGTCGGCCAGGGGGGCCTGATCGCCGAGCATGCTGTAGATGCCCTCGACGACGATGATCTTCTCGCCCTCGGTATTGGCCAGGCGCGCCAGGCGCTTGTCCAGATCGGCCGCGTCATTGTGCTTGAAGCGGATCACGGTCGCCGCGGTCATGCGGCAGGCATCGTAGATGCTGGCATGGGAATCGGCGTCGATGATCAGGTAGTCCTTGGGGCCGGCCAGGGTGGAGATGATGCCCAGATTGGCCTGATAGCCCGTGGTGAAGACCATGCAGTGGTCCCGGCCATAGAACCGCGCCAGCTCCCGCTCCAGGCCCTTATGGCCCTGGTAGCTGCCATTGGCGATCCGCGAGCCCGTTGTGCCCGTGCCGTAGCGGCGCAGCGCGTCGACGGCGGCGCCGACCGAGGCATCGTCAAAGGTGAGGCCGAGATAGTTGTTGGTGCCCACGAGGATGGTGTTGCGGCCCTCGATGATCGCCTCCGTCGGCGACAGGACTCGCTCCATCTTGACGCTGAACGGATCCGCGCCCACGGCCTTCACGGCCGCATGCGAATCGATCAGCGACTTGAACTTGTCGAACAGAGCCATCCTCACGCACTCCCTTTCAATTGACGGACGGTGTTAACCAGGTCACCGACCGTCCTGACCTCCGGCAGAAGGTTGAGCGGAATCGAGACATCGAACCGCTCCTCTAACTCCATCATCAGATCCATCATCGCCTGTGAGTCGACACTCAGGTCTTCGGCGATGTCTGTATCCGCATCGATCGGCTTGCCCCCTTTGCGAAACGGCTCAAGCACTTTTGTGATCGTGCCCAGCACGTCATCAGCCGCCATTACTCTCACCGATCCCGGCGACCCCTTCGCAACTGCGAAATACTCAAGGCCGCCGATCTTGCTTTCTAAGCCTTAAAGTTAAGTGCTTTTTGGCCAAAACAGTTGCCGACGGGAAATGACAATTTGTTACCGGTTGTTACAGCCAGCCCACTTCGCGATACCAACGCATTGTCTTTGCAAAACCTTCGGTCAGTAGGCAGGACGGTTTCCACCTGGTAAGTACGTCGTCGCCTGACGGACGGGCGATCCAATCGGGGTGACGCAGTTCGCGGGCCTTACCCGGCGTGAAGACGGTGCTGGTGCCCAGAATTCGATGCGACGCAGCATTCATGGCGGCCGCGGTATAGACGGCGAAGGCCGGCAGAGAGATCGTCCTAAGCTGTTTTCCGGCTGCGGCAGCCATTGCGGCGCCGATTTCGGGCCAGCCATAGCCCTCGGCAGCGCCGTCATCGATCTCCAGCGTCTGGCCGTCGCCAAGCCCAGTTTCAGAAATCACTTTAATAAAATAGCATAATTCATTTACATCAATGAAGGAAATGCGTTGAGTTGACGGGCCCGGTTGCGGCATGAAGCCGCGCGCAGCGCTGCGGAAGAAGCCGAGTGTCTCTCGATCACCCGGACCATAGACGGCGGGTGGGCGAATAATTGTCCACCGCAATCCACTACTTAGCTTGCCGACTTCAAGTTCCGCATCAGATTTGCTGAGGGCGTAGTCCGAGAGCTGCGGCTCGCGGGCGGCCAGGGACGACACATGGATGAAGCGGCAGTTCCGCTGCCGGGCGGCAGCCTCGGCGATTGCTCGTGTGCCCAGGACGTTTGCCTGCTGGAAGGCCTCCGCCGATCGCGCCTTCACCGCGCCGGCCAGATGGATGACAGTGCCGGCACCGGTCAGGAGGCGGTCCAGCGCTTTCGGATCGGCCAAGTCGCCAATCACGGCTTCGACCTTGGGCAGGGGGAAGTGGCGGTCCGCCGGGATTCGCCGGGTGAGGATCCGGACCGGCCGGCCCTCGGATGCCAGACGGCGTACCAGATGCGTGCCGATGAACCCCGTTGCTCCGGTGACGGCGACGAGGCTGGCCATCGATCAGGCCGCCACGCCGTGGCCGGCCAGCGGCGGCCCGTAGGCGCCGCTGAGGTAGTTCGACTTGGCCTTTGCCCGGCTGAGCTTGCCGGAAGAAGTCTGGGGCAGGCCGCGGGGTTCGATCAGGTAGACCCTGCAGGTGACAGCAGCGGACCGTTGAACGGCCGCTTCCACTTCCTTGACCAGCTGGTCGCGGGCCTCAGCCTCGCTGGTCCGGCATTGCACCAGCAGGACCACCTCTTCCTGGTCGTGGATGCCGCTGACCGAGAACGCGGCGACGTCGCCGCGCCGGAGCGCCGGCAGCCCTTCGACCGCCCACTCTATATCCTGAGGCCAGATGTTCCGGCCGTTGGCGAGGATAAGGTCCTTGCTCCGGCCGGTGATGACGATCTGGCCATTAAGAAAATAGCCGAGATCGCCAGTGTCCAGCCAGCCGTCGGGGGACAACACGAGGTCGGTCGCTTCCTTTTGCTGGAAGTAGCCGGCCATGACGCTGGGGCCTTTCACATAGATGCGGCCGATGCGGCGCTCGGGCAGCGGGCGGCCCTGATCGTCGCGGATCTCCGTCACATGGCCGGGCAACGTCACGCCGCAAGCTACCAGCGGCCGCGCCTTTTCCTCGCCGGCGCCGGGCGTCGGCACGGCCTCGTTCCTCTCCGCCATCGCCTTGCGGTCGATTTCGTCGACGAGGATACCGGTGTCGAGCGGCGCGAAGCTGACCGCGAGCACCGTTTCCGCCATGCCGTAGCTGGGGACAAAGGTGGTCGGTTTGAATCCGTACTCGCCGAAGACATCGATGAAGTGGTTGAGCACATGCGGCTGCACCATGTCGCCGCCGACGCCGGCCGCGCGCCAGGAGCTGAGATCAAGATCAAGCTTGGTGCCGGTGCTGGCGCGCCTTGCGCAGAGGTCGTAACCGAAGGTCGGCGCATAGGACAGCGTGCTCCGGTTGCGCGAGATCAGCGACAGCCACAGCAGCGAGCGGCGCGCGAAATCCCGCGTCGCCATGTAGTCCACGGAAAGCTGGCACAGCATGGGCGACAACATGAAGCCGACCAGTCCCATGTCGTGATAGAGCGGCAGCCAGGAGGTGCAGCGGTCGCCGCTACGGGCTTTCAGGCCATGGTTGATGATGCCGTCGGCATTGGCCATCAACGCCTTCTGTCTGATATCGACGCCCAGCGGCGCGCGGGTGCTGCCCGAGGAATATTGCAGATAGCCGCGCTCGCCGGGGCCGAAGGGGCGGGGATCGGCGTCGCCTTTTGGCAGATCGCAGAAGTCCTTGGCGCCGCCGAGGAGACGGAGATCGAGGCCTTCGGCGGCTTCGCGCAGAAAGCCGATCAATTCGTCCGGAGCCATTGCCGCCACGGCGCCGCTGCCTTCGATCTGGCGGCGCAGGCCGGCGATGTAAGCCTCCTTGCCGCCGAGCGTGGTCGGCAAGGACACCGGCACGGCGAGCAGTCCCGCATACTGGCAGCCGAAGAACATTACCATGAAGTCGGGCGTCGTATCGGCGATCAGCACGACGCGATCCTCGCGCTTGAAGCCGGCCGCGATCAGGCTTTGCGCGAGGCGGATGGCCCGTTCGCGCAGCTCGGCATAGCTCTGCACTGCCTGCAGGTCGCCTTTGGCGGAATAGAAGTTGAATCCGGTCTGGCCCCGCGCCGCATAGTCGAGGCCCTCGGCAAGAGTCGCAAATCCGCCCGGCCGATAGGCAAGGCTGTCGTTGATAGTGGGCGTTGGAGTCATCGGATCAGGTTTGCGGGGAGACTGTGGAGTGGCGAAATAGCAAATGGGGGAAAAGCGCTCAAGAGCAGGCCTTTCCGCGGCTGCTCACGATTCATTGCCGAATGTTACGGCAGTCCTAGGAGGCCGCGGCGCGCGGCGTAGTCTCATCGAGCGCCGAACTCACCTGCTGCCGGTCGAGCCGGTAGACACGATCAGCGGCCTCCACCCAGGCCGGCTGGTGGGAGATGGCCAGGATGGTCAGGCCGCTGCTCGCGGACAGGGATTTCAGGCTTTGGCAAATGGCGGCCTCGGTGCCGGGATCAAGGGCGCTGGTGGCTTCGTCCAGGATCACCAGCGACGGTTGGTGGATCAGGGCGCGGGCGAGGGCGATACGCTGGCGCTGGCCGCCGGAAAGCAGGCTGCCCCGCTCACCCACCACGGTCTGCAGGCCCTGGGGCAGTTGTGCGACGAAATCCAGGGCGTCCACGGATTTCAGCGCTGCTTCCACGTCAGCGGCGGAATAGGCCGCATCGCCGAGGGTTACGTTGGCCATCACCGTGTCGTGGAACAGGATCACGTCCTGGGGCACATAGCCTACCATCTCGCGCCATTGGATGATGTCGACCTCGGTGAGTGGAACATCGTCCAGGCGGATCGCGCCGGCGGCGGGGGACATCAGACCGAGAATAAGATCGGCAATGGTGGTCTTGCCCGCGCCTGAAGCGCCGGTGACCGCGGTAATGGAGCCGGCGGCGACCTCAAATGAAACATCCCGCAGGATCACCTTGTCGCCATAACTGAAAGAGACGCGGTCGAACACGCAGGCGCGCTTCAAGGTCGGCACCTTGGCGCCGGCATTGGTTTCGCGCTCGGCGGTGGCCTCTCGGATGGTGTCCTGCAGAGTCCAATAGGCGCTCTCGGCGATGGCGGCCATCTGGTAGTTCTGCTGCGCCTTGTTGGTGGTGATGACCGTGCGGAACAGCAACGCGCCCATGACCAGAAGAGTGGAGAAGGAAACGTCGGTGAACCGATAGGCGATCAGCAATATGATTGCGCTGAGGGTCCAGAGGATCGGTTCCTGCAGGTTGCGCACGGCCTGCTTGGAGACCACCTGCCGCCGCAGCGTTTCGTTCACGGCCTTCGCATCCACGGCAAACAGCGCGCTGATCCTCACATGCTTGGCCATGGCCTTGAGCGGCTTGATGCCGGTCAGCGTGTCCGTGAGGCGCGCCACGAGATTCTGAAGTCAGTTGCGTCTGTGCCCGGCCGGCCTTGCGCGACATGCGCACCAGGGGCCGCAACATCCAGGTGATCGATCCGCCGATCAGCAGAGACAGCAGGCCAACCTGCCAGGAGAAAACGAGCGTGAGAATGAGATAGATGATCGACTGGATCACCGTGGTCACGAACATCGCCGCGGCGTAGTAGGCCTCGGCGGCGCGCGCGGCCTCGTTGCTGATGGCGTTGGCAAAGCGCCCGACGGGCTGACGCGTGAAGTAACTCCATTTCACTTTCAGCAGCGTGTCGATCAGCCGGAGCCTCAATCCCGTCGCAACCTGCGCCATTTCGTTGCCGACGAAGACGTTGCCGAGCTGCATGATGGCCGCCTTGACCCAGACGCAGGCCACCACCAGGGCGATCAGGATGGTCAGATTGTCCAACGGAATACCCACCCAGGCGAGCGCGTGGCTTACCGCAGTCTGCAAATCGGACTGCTGGCCGGCGGTATCGCCCATCGCCACGCTTAGCACCGGCAGCAGCGTCGCGTAGCCGATGCTTTCGGCAAAGCCCGCGAGGAGCAGCAGTGCGACAACCAGTGCCGCGCGCTTTGGCGCGGCAGAGATGAAGATCTGCAGCACGCTGGCCGCCCGGGACCGGCGGCGCTTCGGTACTTGTCTTACGCTGTTCATTCCGGTTTGGTAGCCTACATGATTCGCGGCCGGTATGTCTTTGAAAGTCATTCGATTTTCAGTACCGCTTCGCAGCGGCCGGCCGGCTGACGTTGTGCGGCAGGGGCTCGGATCGGTCAAGGCTCGCGGCGAACTGCAGTCAAAGTGACGCGGATGCGGGAAAGCAGCCGATTACAGGGGGTTGACGGGGTGATTGGCGGTATCGCGAAACTCGGGCTCGGCACGGTGCAGTTCGGCCTGGATTATGGGGTGACGAACCTGCGGGGCCGGGTTTCGCCCGACGACGCATCCCGCATCGTCGGCGATGCGATCGCCGCCGGCATCCGGGTCTTCGATACCGCCGCGGCATATGGCGAAAGCGAGACGATCCTGGGGCAGGTGTTGCGCCATCCCGAAGCGCGCATCGTGACCAAGCTGCCGGCGCTTGATGGCGAGAACATCGATGCGGCGGCAATTGACGGCCTGCGCCGGATATTCGAGCAATCGCTGAAGCGGCTGCAGCGGCAAAGTGTCGATGGTCTGCTGCTGCATCGGCCCGACGATCTGGGCAAACCCGGTGGCGATAAACTGGCGCGGCTGCTGGCGGATCTGAAGAGCGCGGGTTTGTGCCGGAAGATCGGCGTTTCCGTGTATGATGGTGCGCAGATCAAAGCCGCGCAAAACTCGATGTCTGTAGAACTTGTGCAGGCGCCGGCGAACCTGCTGGATCAACGGCTGCTGCGTGATGGAACGCTGCGGACACTGAAGGATGCAGGCTGCCAAGTACATGTGCGCTCGGCATTTTTGCAAGGGTTGCTGGTCGGGCTCGATGGCCCGCTGCCGGCGCATTTCAGGCCATACGCTCCGATGCTGGATCGAGTCCGTGCCGCTGCGGCCCAAGCAAGTCTGAATACGCTGGAACTGGCGCTGGGATTCCTGCTGGAACAGCCTGATATCGATCGCGTCATCTTCGGCGTCACGCGTGCCGACGAACTGGCGGCAATCCTCGGCGCGGCCCGCCGGCCGAAGGCGATGCCCGGCGGACTCGAAAAGCTGGCTTGCGACGACCCCGGATTGATCAATCCGTCCTTATGGCCGGCGGTAAAGTAAAGGGATCACCGGCCCGAATACCATTGGCCCCTGCGGGCGCTTCGGATAAAACCCCGCAGACCGCAAGGAGAACAATATGTCTGATCGATACCGGCACTCCGAAGAGTTGCTGGCGCGTGCCGAAAAGACGATCCCGCTGGGCACCCAGACCTTCTCGAAGAGCAAGACCCAGTTTCCACACGGCGTCTCGCCGTTCTATGCGGCGCGGGCGCAGGGCAGCAAGCTGTGGGACGCCGATGGGAACGAGTATATCGATTTTATCAACAGCCTGGCGTCAGTGACCCTGGGCTACAACGATCCGGACGTGACGGCAGCGGTGCGACGCCAGCTAGAAGACGGCGTGATCTTCTCGCTGCCCCATCAGATCGAGATCGAAGTCGCCGAGCTGATCGTCGAGTTGGTGCCTTGCGCCGATGCCGTGCGCTTCGGCAAGAACGGCTCCGACGCAACGGCCGGCTGCATCCGCATTGCCCGCGCCTTCACCAACCGCGATCATGTGGCGGTTTGCGGCTATCATGGCTGGCAGGATTGGTACATCGGCAGCACCGCGCGCAACCGCGGCGTGCCGATGGCGACGCGGGCGCTGACCCACCGGTTCGACTACAACAACCTGGACTTCCTTCAGAAAGCTGTTGACCGAACGGCCGGGCGAATTTGCCGCTGTCATCCTCGAGCCGATGTCGTCGGTGGCGCCAGCAGAGGGATTTCTCGAGGGCGTCGCCGAACTGACGCGCAAGCATGGCGCTCTGCTGGTGTTCGACGAAGTCATCACCGGCTTCCGCTTCGCCAATGGCGGGGCGCAGGAGTATTTCGGCGTGATCCCGGACCTGACCGCGCTGGGCAAGGGCATCGCCAACGGCTATCCGCTGTCGGCGGTGGTGGGCCGCGGCGACGTGATGAAGCTCATGGAGGAGATCTTCTTCTCCTTCACCATGGGCGGCGAGACGCTGTCGCTGGCGGCAGCGAAGGCGGCGCTGACAAAGCTGCAGCGCGAACCGGTGGTTGCGACGTTGCGGCGGCGCGGCGAGCGCATCCTGGCCGGAGTCGATGAGCGCATCCGGAAATATCGGCATCGGCCATTTCGCCAAGACCGCCGGGCATCCGGCCTGGAATTTCCTGATCTTGTCGGACACGCCGAAGCACACGCAGTTCGCGATCAAGACGCTGTTCCAGCAGGAGACGCTGGCGCGCGGAATCATGACCTTGGGCGCCCACAACATGACCTACGCCCATAGCGATGCCGATATCGACCGGCTGTTCCAGGTCTATGACGAAGTCTTCCCGATCCTGAAGGATGCGGTCGATGAGGATGCGATGAAGCAGTACCTGAAGTGCGCGCCGCTGCAGCCGCTGTTCAGGGTGCGGTAGGCGTGTCCGCTCTAGCGGAAGAAGCAGCGCACATGCTGCGACTGCTCGATCTCCATGTTCGCGGCGACCGTCATGATCATGGCCACGTCATGGCCATCATGAGACAGCGGTAGCGCCACCCTTTCGTAGGTGGTGCCGAAAATGCCGTGCTCCGTGCAGATGCGGTGGGCCGCCGGCGCTTTCTCGGCAACGACGGTGGCGAACTGGCCGTGCAGCATGCCGGCAGAGGGCTTGTGCTCGATGGCATCGATGGCGCGCCCGGTCATGTCATGGCCATTGCGCGTCGCAATCACCGAACCGTCGAGCCGGTAGCGGAATCTGAGTGGCCGCTGCTCCACATCCAGCAAGCAAACCAGGCCGAGGGCCCAGCGGAATTCCGAGGGATCGATATCACGGCGCAGAGGCAGCCGACCCTGCGCCGATTTCGAGCGCCAGTAATCGAGAACGCGGAAGAGCCGTTGATCCCTGAGATTGTCGAGCGGAATGCGCTGGGCGATCCGCCCCGCTGGCACTTCTTCCGTCACGCTGCTGCACTCGTACCCCCAACTCATGGACGCGAGTAAGGCGTGCGAGTGCCACCTGCGCTGTGACGAAATACACAATGCCCCCGCGATGTCTCTGAAATCTGTGGATATCGCGGCGGATGGTGAAGGAAGTACTAACGGCGATCAGTGCTGGAGCGCGCGCGCGAGTGCATCCACGACTCGATCCACATCGCCGTCGGTCATTGCCGGAAAAAGAGGCAGGCTGAGGCAGCTTTTGTAGTACGCATCGGCACCCGGCAGGCTCAAATTGCCATAGCGCTGACGGTAGTAGGGCTGTTGGTGTACCGGAATATAGTGCACCTGAGTTCCGATTCCGTCGGCGCGCAGCTTGGTCATCAGCGCCGCCCGGTCGATTTTCGCGGCCTGGAAGTCGATCCGGATTGCGCAGAGGTGCCACGCCGGTTCGCAATCCGAGGGCGCTGCCGGGCCGGAAACGAGGGGCCGCAGAGGCTGCAATTGCTGACGGTAGCGATCCACCAATTTCCGCCGGCGTTTTGCGTAGCGGTCGAGCTTGCGCAGCTGGCTGAGGCCGAGCGCGCATTGCATGTCGGTGGCCCGGTAGTTGTATCCGGGCTCCGACATCTCGTAGTACCAGGGGTTCAACTGGCCGTGTGCATCGAGGGCCATCTCCGGGTTGGCAAGATGGTCGATATCGCGGGTCATGCCGTGGGTGCGGAAGCTGGCGAGCGCGGCCTGCAAGCTGTCGTCATTGGTGGCGATGGCGCCGCCTTCGCCCATGGCAATCGTTTTCACGGGGTGAAAGGAAAACACCGCCATCTTGCTGAAGCGGCAGTTTCCCACCGGCTCCAGCTTGCCGTTCACCTTGTACCGGCTGCCGACGGCGTGGGCGGCGTCTTCCACCAGAGCAAAGCCGTCGCGCTCGGCGATTTCCGAAAGCGCGGCCATGTCCACGGTCCGGCCGGTGAGATGCACGGGAAGGGCGGCACGGACGTTGCCATCGTCGCTGCGCGCCAAGGCGGCTTCCAGCGTTTCCGCCGTCATCAAGCCGGTCTCGGGATCGACATCGGCGAACAGCACTTCGGCACCGACATAGCGGGCGCAGTTGGCGGTGGCGAGGAATGTGATTGACGGCACGACGACGAAATCGCCGGGGCCGATGCCCAGGGACATCATCGCCAGATGCAAGCCGGCGGTGGCGCTGTTGCAGACGACGGCGTGCTTGGCGCCGGTGACGCCGGCGAGGGCTTTCTCGAACTCGGCGACTTTAGGTCCGGTGGTCAGCCAGTCGCCGCGCAGGACCTCGGCGACCGCGGCGATGTCGTCTTCGTCGATGTCGTGGCGGCCATAGGGAAGAAAGGCGCCAGGCGGCAGGGTCACAATGCGGGCTCCCGCATCATCTTGTTGAGACCGTCGATATCCAGCCACTGTTTGTTGGTGTCGCTGGCGTAGCGGAAGCCGTCGGGTAATTGCTTGGCGCCCTCTTTTGCGAAGGAGGCACGCCGCCACCAGTGGAAAGCCGGCTCGATGATGTAGCGGTCGTCGATCTCCACCGTGTTGCGTGTGTCGTCCTCGGTGACCATGACCTCGTGCAGTTTTTCGCCAGGGCGGATGCCGATCTCGCGATGGGGCAGCTTGGGCGCCATGGCCTTGGCGAGGTCGACGATCTTCATGCTGGGAATCTTCGGCACGAAGATCTCGCCGCCGCGGGTCATGGCCATGCAGGAAAGCACGAAGCGCACTCCCTGGTTGAGGGTGATCCAGAAGCGGGTCATGCGCACGTCGGTGATCGGCAAGCTGTCGGCGCCCTTGGCAATGAGGTCGCGAAACAGTGGCACGATGCTGCCCCGGGAACCCACCACATTACCGTAGCGCACAACCGCGAACAGTGTCTCGGCCGTGCCGCTGAGATTATTGCCGGCGACGAAGATCTTGTCGGAGGCGAGCTTGCTGGCGCCGTAGAGGTTGATCGGGTTAGCGGCCTTGTCCGTGGACAGCGCGATGACGCGCTTGACGTTGTTACGGATCGACGCCTGCACCACATTCTCCGCGCCGATGACATTGGTGTTGATGCATTCGAAGGGATTGTACTCGGCGGTCGGCACCTGCTTCAGCGCTGCGGCATGAATCACATAGTCGACGCCGCGCATGGCCATGTCGAGGCGCGTGCCATCGCGGACATCGCCGATGAAGTAGCGCAGGCAGGGATGGGCCTCCATGCTGAGGTCGCTGCTCATCTCCCACTGCTTCATCTCGTCGCGGGAGAAGATGATCAGGCGGCGCGGCTTGAAGTTCGCGAGCACATGGCGGGTGAAGGCTTTGCCGAACGAGCCGGTGCCGCCGGTAATGAGGATGGAGGCGCCGTCGAGGGCTGGCTGGGGCAAGGTCGCCATACCGGGGGATATCCTTTTGATGGTGCGGCGGACCGGTACCAAGCCGGGCTGGCAGGGTCAACCCTGCGGCCCGGCAGTTACTGGCGCCGGCCGTCGCTCAGCAGCAGGCGCCGGATGCGGGCCACGGTGTTTTCCATGTCCCGCTGGGGCTGACGCGCGCGGGGCTGACGCTCCTCGCCCAGGCGATAGGCCCAGCCGCGGTGGATCAGGGAGTCCTGATAGGCCCGGAAATCCCGCAGCGGCATGAACCAGCCACGCTCGATCAACCGGTCGTAGAAGCGGGCGAACCGGTCCTGCTGCTGCGGCGTGCCGCGGTAGCTGGGGCGGCCGCCATGACCGCCGGCCAGGCGTTCGATCACGTCGATTGCACTGGTGAGCGCACCCGGCCGGCGCGGCATGTCGAAGATGCCCACCGGCTTGCCGGTGCTGCAGGCCTCCGCCAGCATGGACGCGCTTTCGCCGGTCACGATCAGCTCGTCGGCCAGCGCCAGGATGGCATGATACGGGTTTTCCCCGGCATCCGGGGTCCAGACATGGGTGAAGGCCGGGGCCGAGATCGCGGCGCGCAAGGCCTCGGCTTCCGCAGCTCCAGTCCGCGGGCTGGTGGTCACCAACAGCGAGCCGCCGGCCTTCTGGGCCACGGCGCTGGCCAAGCTGCCGAGCCGGCGTGCGGCGTCCACGTCGAACACATAGGGCGCCGCCCGGCCGCCGGCGATGAGGCCGATCCAGGGCCGCGGCAGATGGCTGAACCGCTCGCGCCATTGCGCCGATCCTTCATCGAGGGCCGATTGCGACGGGCGATTCATGGGCACGGCGTTGACCTGGACGTTGGCGCGCGGCGGCACGCGGTATTGCGGCGTGGTGACGATGAGGTCGAACCAGTCGAATGCACCCCAGGGACGACCCAGATGAACCAGGCGCGTGCGGCCGCCCGATTGCTTCTTGATCCAGCGCGCCACCGGCACGCTGCGCTTGCCGCAATCCAGCACGATGTCGGGCCAGGGCGCGAGTAGCTGGGCGGCGCTGGGCGGATCCAGGGTGAGCGTGGACTCCTTCTGCATCAGGTTCGGCAGATAGTGGCGGCCGGTATAGACCATCTCCTTGGCCTCGAACGGCCAGCCGAGCGCGTTGGCCAGCGCCAGGAGCTGGGCGCGGTCGCCGGTGCGATGGCCGAGGAGGACCCACACGGTCGGCGGTTTCGCGCGGAACTGGCGCGGGCCGTCATTGAGAATGACGGCGATGCCGTCCTCATCGGTCTTTGCTTCGATATACCAGGCGACATCGAAATGGCGCGCGGCAGCGGTGCGGAACT
Source organism: uncultured Alphaproteobacteria bacterium (assembly GCA_963810485.1). GTDB lineage: Bacteria > Pseudomonadota > Alphaproteobacteria > Dongiales > Dongiaceae > DATKFM01. The sequence goes on along the minus strand of CAWENQ010000003.1, from coordinate 785,133 downwards.
GATCGTGCCACCATTCCGGATTGCGGATCGTGGCGCGTAGATGCTGTTCGCTTTCGACGTCTCCGCAATCGATGCGGGCCGCGACGGACTTCTGGGCGGACTCGAACAGTTTGTCGATTGTCCAGGGGATGTCATCAGATGGCAGCCGATCAAGCAAATCCACGGCGATCACGCTCTCCACCTTGCCCACCGGCCAGATGCCAGCGCTCGCCGAAAGATCGATGGCGATCATTGCCGGTGTCTCAGGCGAAGGCGGCGGCGGCCCGGCCGTCACCATCATCGCGCCGCGCACGCCATCGGCCTGGATGAATTTCAGGAGACCGTCGGACAACGGCGCCTTGGCCTCGCCGTGGGCGTTCGCGGCGAGCGCAGGCGCATATTCGCCACTGGGATTTGCGGCCGTGAACACATGATAGCCGGCGGCATCGGCCTGCTGTTCCAAATCGAACCAGAGATCGGCCAGCGGATTCTGGCGATAGGCGTAGTCTTCCGGGAAAGGCTGCCAGGGCTGGGTATGCATGGCGGTGAAATGCAACAGCTTCGACCGGCCTTCCTCATATTCCGCATCCCGGGAATTCCAGGCGGCGTCCAGCGGTCCCCAGAACGAAGCGGCATCGGCATGCAGCCGTTCCTTCGATTGCGATGTCGCCGCCGGCAAATTCCACACCGACGCCATGCGTGCGCAATCCATCACCATGACCGACGTATCGGATGCGGATACGGCGAGGAAGCCGTGATTACCCAGATCGAGATCGAACATGCCGCTGGGGTCGGCGAGATAGATCTGATCGACATCGTTGTAGATCGCCTTGCCGCTGCGCCCGGCATAATCGGGGATGGCGAAGCGATAATTCGTGAATCCGGTGCGCCAGCCCCGCGGCGTATAGCCGGCCATGTTGCGCATCACGAAGATTTCATAGGCGCGGTTGGGATCGCGCACCTGCTCGAGGGCATAGATAAATATCCGCTCGGCCCGATGCTGCGCGTCTTCGCTGCCGAGAAATATCCGGACCGGCGACTTGGCGACAGGCGCAACCCCAAGGCGCGGCTCAAGCCGGACAAGGATGGGCGTGTCGCGGGCTTGCGGGACGCTGCGGGTTCGCAGAATGGGGGTCGCTGCGATGGAATTCATGATCGGTCGCGAATCTGATTAATTTTCGCCATAATGACAAGACAAAGTCCCTTTGCCTGCTGCGGGTGTATCAGGCAATAGGCGTGACCCCCTGGGAATGATGAAATTTCTGTCAGGTTGCCGCGCCGCCGGATCGTCTGATGGCGTGCAATTCTAATAACTATGGTATGACAACAGTCCTCACGATTGCCGATTTCCGGAGGTTCCCTGTGCTTTTCCGTCTATGCATACTTTTTGGCCTTTTGATTGCAGCCTTTCCCGCGCGCGCTGACGATTTGCCGGATCTGGCGCCGGAAGCGAAGCGTTATGTCGACGAAGTGACGGCGCATTTCGCGCTCGACGCGGATCTCCTGGCCAGCCGCTCCAGCCAGCTTGCGGGCGACAGCGCTCTTGATAAGGGCCGGGTACAGGATGCGATCGCGGCCTATGAGCGCGCGGTCGCCCTGGGCGGCGACAACTATCAACTCTGGATGTCGCTGAGCGCGGCGCTGAAAAGCGGTGGCCGTCCCGGCGATGCGCTGGCGGCGGCGTATAATGCGCGGCTGGCGGCGGACCAGCCGGCGGACAAGGGCGCAGCGCTGATCGCGATCGCCCAATTGCTGGACACGTCAAATCGCGCCCGCGAGGCGATCGAGGCCTATCAGACCGCTCTGAACTACGCCTATGACGATGCGGCGTGGCAGCGCATGCAGGCGCTGCAGGAAGCGATGGCGTTCCGCGTGCTGTCCAAGCAGACGCGGGCCGAAGGCGATACGGCGGAGCTCTGCCTGCGCTTCCGCAGCCCGCTGAAGCAGACGGACGCCGTGCATTACGAGGACTACGTCAAGATCGAGCCGGCGACCGATGCGGCCTTTCATGTGAGCGACGATACGCTTTGCGCCAGCGGGCTTGGCTATGGCGCCAATTACAAGGTGACGGTGCTGAAGGGCCTGCCCAGCATCTATGACGAGAAGCTGGACGTTTCCGAAGAATTCTCCGTTGCCATCGGCGACCGGGCGCCGTCTGTCGGTTTCTCCGGCTACAACTACATCCTTCCGAAGGTGGATCAGAACGGCATTCCGCTCGTCACGGTCAACGTCAATGAAGTTAAGCTGCGGCTGCTGCGGATCACCGACCGCAATCTGGTGCAGCAGATCTATCAAGGCCGCCTGTTCCGCGGCATCGACGGCTATGAGACATCGCAACTGCGCGATGAGATGGGCGAAGAGCTGTGGTCGGGCCAGCTCGCGATCGACGGCACGCGCAATCAACGCAGCACGACTTCCATTCCGATCAGCGAAGTGCTGCCGGAAACGAAACCGGGAATCTATGCGCTGATCGTCGAGACGCCGGATGACGAGGTGAACACCTGGAACTACCGGGCCACCCAATGGTTCGTGATCAGCGACCTCGGGCTGACGACAGCCTCCGGCACCGATGGCCTCCACGTCTTCGTGCGCTCGCTCACGACCGGCGAACCCGTCTCTAGCGTCGCGTTGCAACTATTCGCACGGAACAACGAGGCCTTGGCCGAGGCGACGACGGATCTGACCGGCGCCGCGACCTTCGCGCCGGGGCTGCTGCGCGGTGACGGCGGCAAGACCGCGACGGCGCTCATGGCCCGCACGTCCGCGGGCGATTTCGTCTTCATCGACATGACGCGGGCGGCCTTCGACCTATCGGATCGCGGCGTCGGCGGCCGCCTGCCGCCAGGTGCGACAGACGCCTTCATGTACACCGACCGCGGCGTCTACCGGCCGGGCGAGACGGTCCATCTGATGGCGCTGGTCCGCAACAACTCGGGCTATGCGGAATCCAGCCTGCCGGTAACCTTTGAACTCATCCGCCCCGATGGCGTCGTGGCCGAAAAGCGGCCGCTGACCGGCGGCAAGCTGGGCGGCTATCAGATCGATCTGCCGATTTCGCCGTCGGCGCGCACGGGCACCTGGGCTGCCTATCTTTATGTCGACCCCAAAGGGCCGCCGGTCGGCTCCGCCAGTTTCCAGGTGGAAGAGGTGGTGCCGGCGCGCATCGAGCTGAAGTTGAAATCGGATCAGGTAACGCTGAAGCCCGATGCGACGGCGCTGGTGACGGTGGACGCGCAATATCTCTACGGTGCGCCGGCATCGGAACTGCAGGTGAAGGGTACGTTCTCCATCGGCGTGGACTATGCGCCTTTTGCGAACCTCAGGGACTACACCTTTACGCTGGCGGATGAATCCGTCCCCAGCACGCAGCAGCCGCTAGAGGACAGCTTCACCGATGCGACGGGACGGGTGGATCTCGCGGTCACGGCCACGCAACTGCCGGATACGCCGCAGCCGCTGAAAGGCACGCTGAACGTCGAGGTCTATGAGTTCGGCGGCCGGCCGGTGATCGAGTTCAATCGATCTGCCGATCCGCAATCGCGAGTTCTGGCTGGGAATCAAGCCGCTGTTCAGCGGCGGCGAAGTGGCGCAGGAACTCCTCGCCAGAGTTCGAAGTCATCGCCGTCAACGGCAATGGCGAGATGCAGGCGCTGCCGAATTTGAAGTACCGGCTGATCCAGGAGGACTGGGACTATCAGTGGTACTACAGCAACGGCTATTGGGATTATAACGTCAGCATCCGCGACGGCCGCATCCAGAACGGCGATTTCGCCACGGCGGCGGACCAGCCGGTCAAGGTCGGCGGCCACGTGGATTGGGGCAGCTACCGGCTCGAAGTCTTCGATCCCGCGGCGGGCGCGGCCAGCAGCCTTCGCTTCTATGCCGGCTGGTACGCAGCGCCGGGCACGAGCTCGACGCCGGACAAGCTGCAGGTCTCGACAGACAAGGAACTGTACGGCGCCGGCGACGTCGCCCATGTGGCGGTGAAGCCGCCCTTTGCCGGCAAGATGACCGTGCTGATCGCAACCGACCGCGTCCTCGAGACGCGGCAGATCGATGTGCCGGCCGAGGGCGCCCAGATCGACGTCCCGATCGATCCGGCCTGGGGCGCCGGCGCCTATGTCCTGGCCACGGCCTACCGGCCCGATGGCGGGCAGGGGCAACCAGGCCCGGGCCGCGCTATCGGCGTGGCGTGGCTCGGTGTCGACACCAGCAACCGCACGCTGCAAGTGGCGCTGCAACTGCCCGACAATGTGTCACCGCGCCAAACCATCGAGGTGCCGGTAACCGTGACCGGCGCCAGCAATACCGAGGCCTACATCACCGTTGCGGCGGTGGACGAGGGCATTCTCCAACTCACGGATTTTATCACGCCCGACCCCGTGACCTACCTCTTCGGCAAGCGGCAACTGGGGCTGGAGCTGCGCGACATCTATGGCAGCCTGATCGACGGCCGCAGCGGCAAGCGCGGGACGATCCGCTCCGGCGGCGACGCGATGTCGCTGGCCAAGCGCGGCGCACCGCCGACGTCGATCCAGATGGTGGCGCTGTTCTCGGGCATCGTGAAACTCAATGCCGACGGGACCGCCCGCGTGCCGCTGAACCTGCCGGACTTCAACGGCAGGCTGCGGTTGATGGCGGTGGCGTATGATGCGGCGAAGGTCGGCTCCGGCGAAGGGCCGCTCATTGTCAGGGATCCCGTCGTGGTGCTGACATCGACGCCGCGGTTCCTGGCATCGGGCGATCAGAGCGAGATCGGCATTTCCATGCAAAATGTCAGTGGCGCCCCTGGACTTTACGAGGTGACTCTGGCCTCCAATGGGCCGCTGCAACTGACCGGCGCCGGCAGCCTGTCGCAGGATCTGCAGGTGGGCAGCTCGGCCAACTTCCGTGTCAACGTGAAGGCATTGGGCACCGGTCTCGGCCAGATCACCATGGCGATCAACGGGCCCGGCGGCTTCCGCATCGATCGCACGGTGAAGCTGGGCGTTCGCGCGCCGCAGCTGCCGATCCTTGAGCGCACGACGCAACGTCTTGAGGCCGGCAAGTCGCTCACGCTGAACGCCGACGCGCTAGCGCGCTTCGTGCCCGGCAGTGGCGAGATCTATGCCAGCGTGGCGGCGACGCCGAACCTGGATGTACCGGGATTGCTGCGCAGTCTCGATCGGTATCCCTATGGCTGCCTCGAGCAGACCGCGAGCCGGGCCATGCCGTTGCTCTATGTCAGCGAAGTGGCCGACCTCTGGCGGGTCAAGGACAGCAGTGGCGAGTCGACGCAAGTGCTCGACAACCGCATTGAGAACGCGGTTTTCAGCGTCATCGAGCGGCAGCGCTATGACGGCGGCTTCGGCCTCTGGTGGTCGGGCGCGGAGGCGGAGGCATGGCTGTCCGGATATGCCATGGAGTTCCTGCTGCGCGCCAAGGAGAAGGGCCACTATGTGCCTGACGTTGCGCTGGATCAGGGATTGAAATGGCTCGACGAATATGCCCGCAGCTATCGCCAGGAGGATTCCTATGCGATCAGCTCGCGCGCCTATGCGCACTATGTACTGGCGCGGGCCGGCCGTGGCGATCTATCGGGCGCCCGCTATCTGTTCGACAACTACGGGCGGACCATGCCGTCGGCTCTGGCAGCCGCGCAGCTTGGCGCGGCCCTGGCCAGGCTGGGCGACAAGGGACGGGCGCAGGACGCGTTCAAGGCGGCTCTGGTGCGCCTCGACCGCGAACGGCGCAGCGTGCGCGACTACGGCAGTTCGCTGCGCGATTTGGCCGCGGTTGTGACGCTGATGCTGGAGAGCGGTGTCGGCGGCGAGGATCCGCTGCCGCTGGTGGAGCGGCTGGCCGGCCTGCAATTCGCTCAGACGTATCTGAGCACGCAGGAGCAGGCCTGGCTGATCATGGCCGCCAAGAGCGTGGCGGAGGAACGGGCGAGTTCAATCACCGTGTCGCTGAACGGCGTGCCTCAGGCGCCCCGGGACACACCCCTGAACCTCAAGCCCGATGCGGCGGATCTCGCGGCTGGATTGACAGTCGCCAATGCTGGCGACGGCTCCCTCTGGGCCGTGACGACGATCATCGGTGCTCCGGAGAAGCCGCAGCCGCCGATGGCGGAGGGATTCACTCTCAACCGCCGCTACTACAGTCTCTCCGGCACGGAAGTGAAGATCGACCAGGTGAAGCAGACTGACATGTTCGTGGTGGTGCTCGAGGGCAGCACCTCAACCTACGTCGAGCATCAGGCGCTGATCGTCGACCTGTTGCCGGCCGGATTCGAGGTGGAAAATGCCCGGCTCGCCGACGCGCAATCCGTCTCGCAATTGAGCTGGCTGCCGGAGCAGACGCCCACGGCCTATACCGAGTTCCTCGATGACCGTTTCGTGGCGGCTCTCGATCTCGGCTATGGCCGGCGGGATTTCCGCGTTGCCTATTTGGTGCGGGCGGTGACGCCGGGCGTCTACAGCCTGCCGGCGGCGGAGGTCGAGGACATGTACCAGCCGCAATACCGCGCCCGCACGGTGATGGGCCGGGTGACGGTGACCGCGGTGAAGTAGTTGCTTAAGAGGCAAGCGGCCATGTTCAAGCGATGGCAGCGCTGGATCGGCGTGATGGCGGCGGCGGTTGTCGTGGCCGCTGTCGCCATTGTCGCGTTGGACTGGCTATTCCCGCCAAATCTCCAACGGCTGGACCGCCAGTCGACGCTGGTGCTCGATCGCGACGGCAATCTGTTGCAGGCATTCACGGCGGCGGATGGCGCCTGGCGGCTGCCGGTCAGAATCGATGAGGTCGATCCCGGCTATCTCCGGATGCTCGTCGCCTATGAGGACAAGCGGTTCTACAGCCATTGGGGCGTCGATCCCCTGGCTCTCGGCCGCGCGGTGGCGCAGTTGGTCGAGCGCGGCCGGATCGTTTCCGGTGCATCGACACTGACGATGCAGACCGTGCGCTTGCTGGAGCCGCGGCAGCGGACGCTCGGCGCGAAGCTGATCGAGATGGCCCGGGCGCTGCAGCTCGAATGGCATTACGGCAAGCGCGAGATCCTCGACATGTATCTCACGCTGGCGCCCTATGGTGGCAATCTCGAGGGCGTGCGCGCGGCGTCGCTGTTCTACTTTGGGCGCGAGCCTTCGCATTTGTCGGATGCCGAGGCGGCGCTGCTGGTCAGCCTGCCGCAATCGCCGGAGCGGCTGCGGCCGGACCGGAATGGTGCAGCGGCGCGAACTCAGCGCGACAGTATCCTTCAGCGCATGGTCGAGCTCGGCGTGATGACATTGCAGTCCGCGGCCGAGGCGGCGGGGGAGCCCGTGCCGTCGCTGCGCCGGCCGGCGATCCGCCGGGCTGCCCATCTGGCGGAACGGCTGCATGGGCGTTCGGGCGACGGTCAGGTGATTGAGACTGGTATTGATGGCACGTTGCAGGCGCAGATCGAAGCGCTGGCGCAGCGGGTGCAGGATCAGCTCGAACCCGGGGCCACCGTGGCGGTGCTGGTGGTCGAGAACGCCACGCGTGCGGTCCGCTCCTATGTGGGGTCCGGTGATTTCTGGGATGCCGGCCGATATGGCCAGAATGACATGGTGCGGGCGATCCGCTCACCGGGATCGACGCTGAAGCCGTTCATCTATGGCATGGCCTTCGACGAACTCATCGTTCATCCGGAGACCATCGTCATCGACGAACCCATGCGCTTCGGCGACTACGCGCCGGAGAATTTCGATCATTTCTATCGCGGCGAGCTTTCGGCGCGGGAGGCGCTGCAGCTTTCGCTGAATCTGCCGGCGGTCGCGCTGCTGGACCGGATCGGGCCGCTCAAACTGACCGCCACGCTGAAGCGCGCCGGCGCGCCCTTGCGCTTGCCGGGTGAGGTGACCATGCCCGGCCTGCCGATTGCACTGGGCGGTGTCGGCACGTCGCTGGAAGATCTGGTGAAGCTCTATGCCGGCATCGCCGATGGTGGAATGGCGAAGCCGCTGCAGTTCGAGGCGGTCCCCTCGCCATCGGCAGAGTCGGCGGTGCCGCTGATGAGTCCGGTGGCGGCCTGGTACATCACGCGCATCCTGGAGGAAGCGCCGCCGCCGCCCAATGCGATCCCGCCGCAGCACCGAAAACGCGGCCATGCGGTCGCCTTCAAGACCGGCACGTCCTATGGCTTCCGCGATGCCTGGGCGATCGGCTTCGATGCCGCCTTCACGGTAGGAGTGTGGATAGGCCGGCCGGACGGGACGTTTTCGCCGGGACGCATCGGACGCGAGGCCGCGGCGCCAGTGCTCTACGACATCTTCGATCTGCTGCCACCGGTGCCCGGCGCGAACGGCATCGCCAATCCGGCGCGCCCGGCAGGGGTGCTGGTGGCCACCAACGCGGCGCTGCCTGCCGGTCTTCAGCGCTTTGAGGGGCGCGGCAGTTTCGCCAACGCATCGCTGGCCGCCGACACGCCGCGGATTTCGTTTCCGGTCGATGGCGCCACGCTGCAGCTCTCGGCCGCCGGCGGCTATCAGTCGCTGCCGCTGGAAGCCGCCGGTGGAAAGATGCCGCTGCTCTGGCTGGTGAATGGGAAGTCGGTCAATTCGATGCCATTCCGGCGGAAAGCGGAATGGGAGCCCGACGGCGGCGGGGCGGCGCGAATCACCGTCATCGACGCCACAGGCCGGGCAGCCAGCGCAGAAGTCTGGATAAAATAGCCGCCTAGGCGACGGCCGGAACGTCCGGGTCTGTGTCCGTAAGGCGATTCGCCAGGACGAGCTCGGCAGGCGGCAACGGCCGTCGATAACCGGGGCGCCCATTGATCCAGGCCTGGCCGCTCATCGCGGCATCGATCACGTCGGATTCCGGCGCCAGCATCGTGAGTGCATTCTTGCGGCTCGAAATCCCGCTGCCGTCAAACCGGAAAGTCCCATGATTTTCAAGGGTCAGCCGGTCGGTCTGGAAGTTGATGTTGACAACGCGGTCGAGGCTGAATTCCACCATGTTCCGCTGAGCGTGGCGGACGATGACGACAGCGTCGATGCGAATATGCTTGCGAATCCAGGCTTCAATGGACTGCCCAGTCTGTTCCAATCCCGGCACATCTGGCGCCTTCTCAATTCCGCTGATCAACGCCCAGATGCCTGAGATGTCCGATGCCACGCCAGTATTCCCCGAGTTTGTGCATGTGGCCCCGATTGCCGGAAGCCCTTAGTCGTTGCACAGAGCCTAGTGGAGACGCATAGCGGCTCTCGGTGACAATCATCACATTGTCGGGGGAAAATTGTTCGAAAGCATATGTGCTGAGCGCGTATGCTACCACAATATTGCGCTGCAACAGATATGAAACACCGCCAAAGCGGTGACTACCGTCAAGCCTTGGTGCCGCCGCTCATCTGCAACTGCTGGATCAGGACTTCCAGGCGCGCCCGGTCGGTGATGAAGAGATTGCGGCCTTTGCGCCGCATCAGGCCGGTGGGATAGAGCTGACTCAGCGCCCTTGTGACAGTTTCGCGGGTCGTGCTGGCATGGGAGGCGATTTCGCGCAACGGCGGCAGCGGTCGCACGATCCAGAGTCCGGTAACCGCGGCATCGGGCTTTGCCATGCGCAAGAGTTCCGAATAGACGCGAGCGGCAGCGGCGAGCGTGCTGAGTTCCATGATGCGCACGGTGCTGGCGCGGACCATGGCGGCCAGGTGTTGGAACACCTTGAATGTCACTTCCACACGGCGGCGGAGCAGATCCAGGAACACTTCCCCGGACATCGTCGCCACCGTGCATTCCTCCGTCGCCACGACGCTGGCGGAACGCGGCTGGGCGTCCAGCGCCGCCAGCTCGCCGAAAAATTCGCCGGCGTTGAAGGTGGCGAAGGCGACTTCGCGGCCGGAGAAGGAATAGTTCACCGCGCTGGCCGAACCGCTGATCATGAAGAACACCTCCCGCGTGTCGCTGCCGCTTTCGAGGATGCGCTCGCCGGGCTTGAAGTGGCGCCACCGCGCATGCTGCTCGAGCGAGCGTAGTTCAGCGGCGTCCAGACCTGCGAACAAGGGCAGGCTGGCCAGCGATTTCGGGACGGATTCGGACAAGGGGCCCCCTGGCAATCTAAGGACTTGCCCCATTCATCATCCAGGTCTCCGGGGCTGTCAACGGACCGGCCGGAGGAGAATTATTTGCTAAGGATTCCAAGTCTGTGCGATTCCGCACAACGGGAAGTCGCAGGTATCTTTCGCGCACCATTTGGTTCCGGAGCCTCATGGAACTCCGTCAGGTGCGGTACTTCCTGGCGTTGTGCAGGACGCTCGATTTCGCGCGCGACGAATGATCCTGCAACCGGCCGGCAGATGGCCATGCGGGACGAACCAGTGGGCATAATGGCGCGAACTACGCCTGCAGCAGGCCCTCTTTCACGAGATCGTCCGTCGTTGCCTGGATGGCCTTGCGCAGCGCGGCGACGGCTTGATCGACCTGCGCCTTGGTGATGATCAAGGGCGGCGACAGGATGACCAGATGGCTGAGCGGGCGGATCAGCAGGCCCTGAGGCATGGCGTGTCGCCAGATGCGCATGCCCACTTCCCACTCGGCCGGCGGCGCCGTCTTGGCCTTCTTGTCGGTAACGCACTCGACGCAGACCATGAGATGGCTGCCGCGCACGTCGCCGACCAAAGGCAAGTCCTTCAATGTCTCAAGCTGCTGTTGGAAATAAGGGCCGAGCTCGCGGACATGGCCGCAGAGATTCTCCCGCTCGATGATCTCCAGATTCTTCAAGCCGGCGGCGCAGGCAACCGGGTGGGCCGAATATGTGAAGCCGTTGGTGAACATCTTGCCCTTGGAATCAGGACCGGTGAGCTGTTCATAGAGGCGGTCCGAAACGAAGAACGCGCCCAGCGGCACATAACCTGATGTGAGGCCCTTCGCCGAGGTGATGATGTCGGGCACGATCCCGAACACCGGCTCGGACGCGAAGATATGGCCGAGGCGGCCGAAACCGGTCACCACCTCGTCGGAGATATAGAGCACGTCGTACTTGCGGCAGATGTCGAAGGTGCGCTTCTGATAGCCCTTCGGCGGCACGATGACGCCGCCCGACGCGAGCAAGGGCTCGGCGATGAAGCAGGCGACTTTGTCCGGGCCTAGCTCGATGATCTTCTTCTCGAGATCGCCGACGCACTGATCGCAGAATTCTTCTTCGGTCATGCCTTCCGGGCGCCGGTAGGTGTTCGGCACCGGCAGGTGGTGGATGGTATCGCTGACGAAATCGAGATAGCCGCGATCGCTCGGCTTGCCGGAGACCGAGGCGCTGAGATAGGTGCTGCCGTGATAGGCGTATTCCCGGGTGATGACGTGCTTCTTCTGCGGCTTGCCGGTGAAGTTGAAATAGAACTGGACGAAGCGCAGCGCGGAATCCACGGCGGTGGAGCCGCCTGTGGTGAAGAACACATGCTTGAGGTCGCCGGGGGTATGTTCCGCCAGCTTGGCGCCGAACTCGATCGAGGGCGGCGTCGAAATCATGCCGAAGGGCGAGTAATAGCAAAGGCGCCGTGCCTGGTCGGCGATGGCTTGGGCCATCTCCTCGCGGGCATAGCCGATATTCACGCACCACATGCCGCCCATGCCGTCGATCATCTTCTGACCGTCGGAGTCGTAGACATAGACGCCCTCGGATTCGGCGACGACCAGAGGACGGCGTGTCTTCGCCGACCCCAATTCGATCCAGGGATGGATGATATGCTCGCGATCCAGTTCCCAGAGGGCTTCCGTATCGTGTCGCAGATTTCTCAGCATGATGGGGTGCACTTTCGACGTCTATCGGCGGTTCTTGCGCCGGTGGCGTCACAAATATCCGCCGGTAACGCATCGGCCCGGCAAGTCGGGGGAGGGAGGGGCGGCTGATGCCGCCCCTCGCAGCTTGAGATCAGGTGCCGGCTTTCACTGCTTCATACATATTGCTGATTTCGTCGAGGCGCAGCACGGGCTTGTAGAGATGCCCGGCGGTGAGAAAATCCGTCGGATCTTTCGGTATGCCGCGCTCGGCCAGCATGGCTTCGTCGACCAGCTCGAAGGTCTTGCGGTTCGAGTGACCGTATCCCTGGACCTCGATCAGCCACTTGCCGGCATCGGTTGCGATCATGGCATCGATCAAGTCGTAGGCCGCGTCGAGATTTGGCGCATCCTTGGACAATACGAGGCCGCAACAGTACGTGAAGATGCCTTCCTTAGGGTTCATGAACTTCACGGGCACGCCCTGCGCCTTCAAAGTCACCGCCGAGCTGTTCCAGCCTGTCGTTGCGACAAGCTCGCCGGAAGCCAGGCCTTGCTCGATCGTCGTGTTGGTATCCCAGTAGAAGCGGACCAGCGGCTTCTGCTTCACCAGCAGTTCCTTGATCTTGACCATCTCTTCGTCGGTGGGATTGAAGGGATCGGCGGCGCCGATGAGGACGGCTGCGATCGGAATAGTTTCCTCCGCTGAGTTCGCCACGGAGATCTTGCCGGCATAGCGTTCGTCCCACAACAGCGTCCAGGACTCCTCGGAGATATCGACAAGGTCGGTCCGGTAAATGATCGAGGTGTTGCCCCAATCGACGGGCACGAAATACTGCTTGTCGCCGTCCTGGGCGCCCTCGAAGGTCTTCAGCGAGTCGAAGACATCGGGCCAGTTGCTGAGGCGAGAGGTATCGATCGGCTGCAGCAGGCCGGCTTCACGCCAGCGCGGAATGCTGTTGTTGCAGGGGTGGGAAACGTCAACCACAGAACCGCCGCGCAATTTGAGGAATGCCTCCTCTTCGTCGGCGAATATCGGTGTGTCGGGCATCGATCCATGCTTGGCGACATAGCCGGGGAAGAAGCCCGGATCGTCATAACCCGACCATGTGAAATAGATCGCCTGGCCCGCGGCGCTGGCGCGCCCGGGCATCATCGGCATCACCGCGAGACTTAATCCTGTTCCGGCCAGCATGCGATTGAGCTGGCGGCGGGACATCGGCTTACTGGCAAGCTGGTCCAATAGTTTCCTGGTCATTACGCTAACCTCCCTATCTGATTGCGGAATGTCTGATGGCCCGCTGTACTCGCCCGGCGGCTTGAAATCCTGGCCTGCGGACCCGACTCATTCGTTGAACAGTCATTCAAATTGTAATCCGGCGGCACCGAGGCGGGCAAGGCCCTGTGGGCAAAAAAACGATTGCATCCAGCCGCTAAGCGATTAAGTTTGCCCATTGAATAGTGGAACAAACCGGGGCGCCAAGACCCTGGGGGAGGCCAGGTGATGCAGCAAAAAGCGATGGAACGGCCCCGCCGTGGTTAGCGCCACCGCGCAAGCGACTGCGAACGGGTCAGCGTCGTCTGGCCTGGGCCAGCGTGTATCCCGCTTCTTCCACCGGTCCGAAACCGCGCGGGCCAACGCACTGTTGTCGCCCAATTTGCTCATGCTGTTGGGCCTGCTGGTGGTCCCGTTCGCCACCCTCGTCATCCGCAGTTTCTGGACCCAAGTGAACTTCGATTTCGATACGACGTTCACGCTGAACAACTACGCCAAGATCTTCGCGCTCGGCTGGAAGGAGAATGTCGAGCTGTTCAATCTGAAGATCGATTGGCCGTTCACAAACGCGATCTACACGGTCCTGCTGGCGAAATCGATCCTGATGTCGATGGCGGTGACGACAGTGGTGATCCTGTTCGCCTATCCGATGGCCTATTTCCTCGCCTTCCGCGTACAGCGCCACAAGATGATCTGGCTGATCCTGATCACGATACCGTTCTGGACCAGCTATCTGCTGCGCGTCTTTGCCTGGAAGCTCATGCTCGGTTTCAACGGCGTCATCAACTCATCGCTGATGTATCTGGGGCTCATCGACCAGCCGCTGGATTTCATGCTCTACAACTCGACGTCGGTGGTGATCACGCTGACCCACGCCTGGGTCGCCTTCGCGATCCTGCCGATCTATGTCTCGCTGGAGAAGATCGACAAGTCCCTGCTGGAAGCAGCGACCGACCTTGGCGACACGGCGGTGGAACGCTTCCTGCGCGTCACCCTGCCGCTATCGGCGCCCGGCACGATCGCTGCGGCACTGCTCGTCTTCATTCCGACTGTCGGCGACTATGTGACGCCGGAAGTCGTCGGCGGCACGTCAGGCATCATGGTCGGCAGCCTGATCAAATCGCTCTATGGCAAGTCGAACGACTGGCCGCTGGGCAGCGCACTTTCCATCGTGATGATGCTGATCGTCGCCGCGTTGGTCATGCTGTTCCTGTGGGGCGTCGGCTACAGGCGCATGCGACAACGGATGGCGTGACACCATGAAGGCGCAATCATCCGTCAACCTGCTGCTGATCTATGCTTGCGTCTTCGTCTTCGTGATCTATGCGCCATCCATCTTGATGGTGGTCTTCTCGTTCAACGACAATATCTATACGACGTTCCCCCTGAAGGGTTTTACCTTCAACTGGTACTTGCAGATGATCAACCAGGGGCCGCTGCTGGCGGCGCTGGGCAACAGCATCAAAGTGGGTATCGTTGTCGCCGTCCTGAGCACCATCATCGCCCTCCTGGCGGCCATGGCGCTGACGCGCTACCACTTTCCCGGCAAGGGGCCGATCACTGTCACCATGATGATCCCCCTGGTGGTGCCCTACATTATTCTGGCCATTGGACTGCTGCAGTTGGTCCGTCAGGTTCTGGATTGGCCGCTGTCGCTCTATACCATCGGCGCCGGGCATGTGCTGATTGCCGTGCCATTCTCGATGCTGGTCCTGATGTCGCGACTTGAGGGTTTCGACAAGAATCTCGAGGAAGCGTCACGTGACCTCGGCGAAAATGGTTGGCATACCTTCTGGCGCGTCACGTTTCCGCTGGCTTTGCCCGGCATTGTCGCCAGCCTGCTGATGTCCTTCATCACATCCTTCGACGAGTTCATGATCGCCGTCTTCCTGAGCGGCACCGACGCGACGCTGCCGGTCTATCTTTTCAGCCAGCTGCGCTTTCCGCAACGGCTGCCGGCCACCTTGGCGCTCGGCTCGACCATCCTGGTGTTTTCGTTCGTCTTCGTGATTACCGCCCAAATGATCCGCCGCCGCGGCGTAGCCGGCGAAAAAGCGTCCGCCTTCTAGCAACAACGGAATTTACGCTTCATCATGACATCAGCGTCCGACGCCATCATCTCTCTCAAGAACGTCAGCAAGCATTTCGGACCGGTCAAGGCGGTCGACGATGTCAGCTTCGACATCAGGCGCGGCGAGTTCTTCTCCCTGCTCGGTCCATCGGGCTGCGGCAAGACCACGCTGCTGCGCATGCTCGCGGGCTTCGAGCTGCCGACCACGGGCGAGATCTTCATCGACGGCCAGCCGATGTCGAACGTGCCGCCGAACGAGCGGCCGACCAACATGGTGTTCCAGAACTACGCGATCTTCCCGCACCTGACGGTGCGGGAAAACATCGCCTACGGCCTGCGCAAGAGCGGCCTCGGCAAGGACCAGCTACGCAAGGTCACCGAGGAAGCGCTGGGCTGATCAAGATGCCGGGCTATGGCGACCGTATGCCGCACCAGCTGTCCGGCGGCCAGCGCCAGCGTGTCGCGCTGGCCCGCGCGCTGGTCTGCCGGCCGAAGGTGCTGCTGCTGGACGAGCCGCTCGGCGCCCTGGACAAGAAGCTGCGCGAGGAGATGCAGATCGAGTTGCGCGCCTTGCAGCGCTCCGTCGGCATCACCTTCGTCTTCGTCACCCACGACCAGGAGGAGGCGCTGACGCTGTCCGACCGCATCGCCGTCATGTCCCGCGGCAAGCTGCTGCAGATCGACAACGCGACGCGCCTCTACGAGAACCCGAATTGCCGCGAGGTAGCGGAGTTCATCGGCTCGATGAATTTCTTCGATGGCGACCTGAAGCAATTGCAGAACGGTCACGCCCTGGTGGATGCAGGTCCGCTGGGTCAATTGGTGGCGGTGCCCGGGCAGGGCGGATTCTCCACCAATATGCCGGTGACCGTCGCCATGCGGCCGGAGAAGGTACAGATCCAGTGGGACCGGCCCGCGAACGCCGACAACATCATTGAAGGCAAGGTCGGTCCTGAAGCCTATTTCGGCGACCGCAGCCATTACTATGTCGAGGTTCCCGGCCTGAATCGGCCCGTGGCCGTCGCCTATCAGAACCAGGTTCGTTCCCTCGACAACACCGAATCCCGCGGCCGTCAAGTGTGGCTGACCTGGCAGAAGGACGCGTCGGTCCTGCTACCGCGCTAAGCATCATTGCATATGCAAAGAAGCCGGCCCTGCGTGGCCGGCTTCTTGTCGTCTAAGCGGGAGCGTCCGATTACTCGGCAGCGGCGCTGTGGGCTTCCGCCTTCTTCTCGCCGAGCTCGGCCTGCATTGAAACCCAGAACTTCTCCTGGGTGCCCTTGCTCATTTCCTCCGTCGTGACATCGACGGCGGATTCGAATGCCTTAAGCGTGTCCGACAGGCAGCGCTCGTCATGCATCGAGCTGATAAACCAGGGCTCGCGCGAATCCGGCTCGCACAGCACGCCGCGGTCGATCAGGTTGGCCGCCAGCGCGTCATAGAAGGAATAGTCGCTGGTCTTCCAGTCACGGTAGTTCTTCGGCGGCTCAGCGCGGAAGAACAGGCCGCCCATGCTGGGATGACCGGCGAAGCTGTGGGCAATGCCCCGCGCATTGAGGATGCGGCTCATGCCGGTCTGCATCTTGCGGCCATACTCGGCGATGTTGGCGAGGGCCGGCGTGTCGCGCAGGATGGTCAGAGTCTTCTCCGCGGCGGCAAGGGACATCGCCTGCGCCGTGTAGGTGCCGCCATGGACCACGCCGCGGCCATAGTTCCGCATCAGGTCCTCGCGGCCGCAGACGGCGGCGATCGGGTAGCCGTTGCCCATGGCCTTGGCGACCGTGAAAATATCGCCCTGGATGCCATAGTGCTCCTGGGCGCCGCCCTTGCCGACACGGAAGCCGGTCTTCACCTCGTCGACGATCATCAGAACGTCGTACTTGGTGCATAGCTCGCGGATCGCCTTGATGGCTTCCGGCTGCGAGGGGATGCCGCAGCAATTGCCGAGGATCGGCTCGATCAGCACGGCGGCGATCTTGTTCGCGTTCTTCTTCAGCACGTCCTCCAGGCGGGTCGGATCGTTGTAGGGCACCTGCCAGAAGATCGAGCGGATGATGCCGGGGATGCCCTTGCCGTAGGAGACGATCTCCGGATCGCCATTGAGGTCTTCGAGATTCTCCACGTCGGCGCGCCACATCGCGGCGTCGAACACGCCATGGTAGGATCCCTCGAATGTCACATAGCCGTCGCGGCCGGTGACGGCGCGGGCAAGGCGGAGCGCCGCCATGACAGCTTCGGTGCCGGAATTGGAGAAGCGGACCAGCTCGGCGCCTGGCATCATGTCGTGGATCAGCTCGGCGACAGCGAGTTCCTTCTCGGTACCCAGGGCGTAGACCGTGCCGACCTTCTGGCCTTCGCGGGCGGCAGCATCCACTTCCGGATGGCAATGGCCGAGGATCGCCGGGCCATAGCCCAGGCGGTAATCGATGTACTCATTGCCGTCGATGTCCCACAGGCGGGCGCCTTCGCCGCGCTTCACATAGATGGTCTTGTCGTCGCCCCAGTAGCGGAAGTTGGAGCTGACGCCCAGGGGGAGCCGCTGCACGGCTTTGCTAAAATGGGCATTGGACTTGTCGAGCTTGCGCAGCATGAGGGCCCTCCTTGGCGATCCGGTCGCTCTTGAATGTATATTGAACGTGCAATCAATTCATTGAACGTAGCGTCAGAATATCTATCATAGGTGCTGCTTTTCTGTCCAGTGGGGTAAGACAAGAACGGTTGTTGACTCTGGATATAACTATGATAAATCAATGCGTTGTCAGGAAATTCCGCCAGTTAGGGGACGACAATTGAGCAAGCCCAATCTGATCAAGGAGGCACGGCAAAAGCAGCTGATTGAAGCCACAATCAGCAGCATCGGGCGCCATGGTTATGCCGGGACAACGCTTAACCATGTTGCTGGCGCCGCAGGACTTTCGCCGGGGATCGTCAACTTCTACTTCAAGAGCAAGGACCAGCTCCTGGCGGCCACACTGGCCAAGCTGGCGGAGGAGTATGAGTCGTTCTGGATGGCCGCCATCGAGGCGAGCCGCCAATCCCCGGCCGCCGGCCTGGAGGCCATGCTGGAGGCCGACTTCCATCCCACGATCTGCACCCATGAGAAGGTCGTCGTCTGGTTCGCCTTCTGGTCGGAGGCCCAGTCCCGCCCGCTCTACAAGAGCGTCGTGTCGGAATTGGAGGAGCGCTACCACTTTCAGACCGTGGCCCTCTTTGCCGCGCTGATCGAGGAGGGCGGGTATACCGACATAGACGCGGATTCCGCAGCGCTCGGCATCAATGCCATGGTCGACGGCCTCTGGGCGGATTTTCTCATTGCACCCGAGACTTTCGATCGGGAGGCGGCGAAGCGCGTTTGCCGCCGCTTCTTGGCGGCCTTGTTCCCGCGGCATTTCGCTGGAAATGGCGACTCCGGCGGCAACCTGACCGAGTTTGCGGGCGCGATGCAGCCGGCGGCTTCCGTCCATCGCCAAACCATCGGTGCTGCTCTGCAGCGCCGTTTGACACCTGCCGGCGCGCTGACATTAGCTGAGTTGTCCGCGAAATCGGCAGTCCCCGAAGGACGCATTGTGTCGTGGCTCGAAGGCGTGACCGAGCCGACATCGTCCGAACTCGGCCGATTGCTGCCGGTTCTCGATCCGGAGTTCCTGACGGAGGTCTATGCGGCGGAGATCGCCGCCATGGCGGACTCGTTCGAAGAGCGCATCGTCAGGCAGAAGGAAGAGGAGGCGCGAGCGAGGGCCGCATTGGAGAGGCTGCGGCCGAACCGCTCCTAAGCTCCCCATGAATCTTGCCCTGTCATCAACGACGCAGTCCCGCCCGGGGATTGAAAGTCACCGCCTGGCGCCGCTCCTCATGCCCCGCTCCATTGCGCTCGTCGGCGCCTCGGCGAAAGAGGGTTCGGTCGGGCATGGCATGGTATCTGTCTTCAAGGGCGGGGCCTTTCCGGGCAAGGTCTATCTGGTCAATCCGAACTACCGAGAAATTGAAGGGCTGCCCTGTTTCCCATCGCTCAGCGAGCTGCCCGAAACGGTCGACCATGCGGTCATGGGAATCGCAAATGCGCGGCTTGAAGCGCAGTTCGCCGAGGCCATCAAGCGGCACACGCGCGCGGCGACGATTTTTGCCAGCGGCTATCTGGAGAACGACAGCGAGCCCAAGCTGACCAAGCGCATTGCCGCCATGGCGCAGGAAGCGGGCATGCAGATCTGCGGCGGCAACTGCATGGGCTTCTACAATCTCGAATACGGATTGCGGGTCTGCGGCTACCTGCCGCCGCCCTGGCTGTCGGCTGGGCCCATCGCCTTCATTACCCATTCCGGTTCGGCCTATTCGGCGCTCTGTCACAACGACAAACGGTTTCGGTTCAGTCTTGCCGTATCGGCCGGGCAGGAGTTTGTGACGAACGCCGCCGACTATCTCGATTTCGCGCTGGAGATGGAAACGACGAAAGTTGTCGGTCTGTTCCTGGAGACCGTGCGCGATCCCCAACGCTTCGTGGCGGCGCTGGAGAAGGCTGAGGCGCGGGACATCCCGGTTGTCGCGCTGAAGGTCGGGCGGACCGCCGAGAGCGCGGCCCTGGCGTTGAGTCATTCCGGTGCGATGGCGGGCAACGATGCGGCCTATCAGGCGCTGTTCGACCGCTATGGCGTGATCCGCGTCGACGATCTCGATCAACTGGCCAACGCGATGCTGTTGTTCAGCCAGCCGCGGCGCTTGGGTCAGGGCGGGCTGGCCTCGATCCATGATTCCGGCGGCCTGCGGGAATTGACCATCGATGTCGGCGCGGCACATGAGGTGCCATTTGCCAAGATCAATGCGGCGACCACGAAGCGGCTGGCCGACCGGCTGGAGTATGGCCTGGAGCCGGTGAATCCGCTGGATGCCTGGGGTACCGGTCATAATTGGGAAGGCATCTTTCGTGACTGCCTGGCGGCGCTGATGCAGGACCCGGATACGGCCATCGGCATCCTCTTCGCCGAGACGCGGAGCGGATATTATCTGCATGAGGGCTATGCCGAGGTCGTGCGAGACGTCGCCGCACAGACCGGCAAGCCGCTGCTGATCGCCAACAACATGGCGTGCCTCGGCAATGACGATCTCGCCGTGCGCATGACTCATGACGGTTTCCCGGTGCTGATCGGCATCGGCCAGACCATGGCCGTGTTGCGGGCGGCGATGGCCCATCGGGATCACCGGGCCCTGCCGCCGATTAAGCCGCTCGCGGCGCCGGCGGGTGCAAGGCAGCGGTGGATGACGCGTCTGCAACAGGGCACGGCGCTGGACGAGTCCGAAAGCCTGCGGCTGTTCGGCGACTATGGCGTACCGGTGCTGCCCCACCGGATCGCGGAAGATGTGGATGCAGCGCTGGCCGCTGCGCGCGAGTTCGGGTTACCGGTCGCGATGAAGACGGCCATGCGGGGTATCTTGCACAAGTCGGATGTCGGCGGCGTGAAGCTGGCCCTGGCGGACGATGAAGCCGTACGGCGCGCCTATGATGATCTGTGCAAGCGCCTGGGACCGCGAATCATCGTCATGCCGATGGCCGGGAAGGGCGTCGAGCTCGCCTTTGGCGCCATCGCCGATTCGCAGTTCGGGCCGATCGTGATGGCCGGCGCCGGCGGCACGCTGATCGAGATCCTCGCCGATCGCCGCTTTGCCATGCCGGCGCTGGATGACGCCGGTGCGCGCAGGCTGATCGACAGGCTGAAGGTGCGGCCGCTGCTCGACGGTGTGCGCGGCGCGCCGCCGGCGGATGTTGCTTCAGTCGCGCAAGCACTGGCGCGTTTTTCGGTGATGATTGCGGATCTCGGTGACCTGATTTCCGAGGCAGATGTCAATCCGGTGCTGTGCGGCCCGACGGGTTGTGTTGCGCTGGATGCCCTGGTTGTGGGACGCGCGCCGGCCGGCAAGCACTAAAGCAACAGAACAAGCAAGAAGGCGCCCCTGCGGGCGGACGCGGATGGATCTGCAGCTTTCGAAGCAAGACTTGGAAATTCAATCGCGGACCCGGGAGTTCACGGAGAAGTTCCTCTTCCCCCACGAAATCGAATGCGACGAGAACGAAGGATTGTCGGCCAAGTCACTGGCCAAGATCCGCAAGGGTGTGCTCGAGTACAAGCTCAACGGTTTCAATCACAGCAAGAAGGACGGCGGGCAGGGGCTGACCCACTTCCAGCAGATCCTGTTGCATGAGGAGTTGGGCAAGGCGACCAACGGCTTGTGGACGCTGGTCTGGACCGCATCCCTGCCGCTGAAATTCGGCACGGCGGAACAGCGTAAGACCTACCTGCTACCGATCAACGCCGGCAACGGCCGCGCCTGCTATGCGATCACCGAGCCCGATGCCGGCTCAGATCCGCGCATGGTCAAGACCAGCGCGGTGAAGCGGAAGGGCAAGTATGTCATCAACGGAGAGAAGTGGTTTGTCACTTCGGCCAACGCCTCCAGCATCATCCTCGTCCACGCCCATATGGACGGCGATCCCGACAAGCCGACCCTGTTCATCGTCGACCGCGACCAGGCGGGCGTGAAGAAGCAGCGGGTGCCGCGCTTCATGCACAACTACGCCTTCGAGCATTGGGAGATCCTGTTCGACAAGGTGGAGGTCGACGAGTCCCGAATCCTCGGCAAGATCGGCCAGGGCTATGAGCTGACCAAGGACTGGTTCACCGACACGCGCTTGGAACTCGGCGCCCATTGCGTTGGCGCCGCCATCCGCGCGACCGAAATCGCCAACGACTATGCCGCCAAGCGCGTACAGTTCGGCAAGCCGATCCGCGATTTCCAGGCAATCGAATTCATGCTGGCCGACATGGCGGTGGAGATCATGGCGGCGAAATCGATGCTTTATCGCATCGGCGCGCAGCTCGACCAGGGCATGGACCGCAAGCTCGTCCATGCCCGCGCCAGCGCGCTTAAGCTCTATTGCTCGGAGATGGCCGGCCGCGTCATCGACAAGGCTGTGCAGATCCTGGGCGGTCGCGGCTATATGCGGGAGAATCCGGTGGAGCGGCTCTATCGCGACATCCGCGTCGAGCGCATCTGGGAGGGGACGTCGGAAATCCAGCGCATGGTGGTGGGCGGTCAGATCAAGAAGCGGGGGCTGGGAGTCTATACCGGCTGGGACTGAGCGCCCGCTAGGAGAACGCCTTGAAGGCGATAAGGGTGAAGGTGTCCTTCACGCCGGGCAGGTGCTGAATGCGCTCGGTGACGAAATGCCCGACATCCTGCTCATCGGGCAGATAGCATTTCACGAGCAGATCGTACTGGCCGGAGATGGAATGCACCTCCGACACTTCCTCGACGGTCTGCACGGCGGCATCGGCCACTTCATAGGCCCGGCCGAGATCGCTCTTGATCATGATGAAGATCGTGCGCATGGCCGCATCATAGCGAAAGCCAAGCGCGGGCCAAGCCGGAAACGAATCCGGCCCGATGCAAGTCACTGATTTCGGGATACGCGCCGCTCTAAGCGGCGCGGGGCGCCTTGCGGACCACCGGCGGCAGCTTCACCGGGCGGCGCAGGAAATCCGGCGTATTGTCGTCGCCGAAAGCGACGGTCTGACGATCGTCGCGATCTTCCGCTTCCCGGCGCGGGCGGTGGCGCTCCTGGCGTTCTTTACGCTCCGGGCGCTCTTGCCGTTCCGCGCGTTCTTGGCGCTCCGGGCGTGCCTGGCGCTCATGGCGATGTTTTGCCGGCGCGGCATGGGACTGGGCTGGAGCTTCGGGTTGCGGCTGTGGCGCCTGCGTTACCTGCGGCGTTTCCATCGCTGGCTGCTCCACGGGCATATGCTTCTCTTCGCTGCTCTGGTGCTTATGGCGCGGTGCGCTTTCGCCATCATGGCGCCGGGGTTCGGCATGCTTCCGTTCGACACCACGCTCGCGGCCACGGCCGCGGGAACGCTCGGGGCCTCGCTCGCGCCCGCCGCGTTCTCCGCCGCGGCTCCGGCGCTTGCCTTCTTCATAGGGCAGCTGCTCGATGCCTTCGATCTCGATGCGCGGGATCTCACGGCCGATCAGCTTGACGATCGCCTCGACGAACTTGCCGTCATAGGGCGTCGCCAGGGTGAAGGCACGACCTTCGCGTCCGGCACGTCCGGTGCGGCCGATGCGATGGATATAGTCCTCGGCATGGATCGGCACGTCGAAGTTGAATACGTGGCTCATGCCGATGACGTCGAGACCGCGAGCGGCGACATCGCTGGCGACCAGAAGCGTGATCTCGCCCTGCTTGAATTTCTCCAAGGTCTCCGTGCGCACCGCCTGCGCCAGGTCGCCATGGATGGCAGCGGCGTTGAAGCCGTGACGGTGCAGCGACTTGTAGAGGATATCCACATCGCGCTTGCGGTTGCAGAAGATGAGGGCGTTCTTGACCTGCTCCGTGCGGATCAGACGGCGCAACGCTTCGCGCTTCTGCATTTCGTCGATGACGACCATGCCTTCCGTGACGAGGGCCGTGGTCGAAGCTGGCGGCGCAACCGTGATCTCCTTCGGATTGAGCAGGAACGCATCGGCCAGGCGGCGGATCTCCGGCGCCATGGTGGCGGAGAAGAACAGCGTCTGCCGGATCTTCGGCAGCAACGACACGATGCGTTCTACATCCGGGATGAATCCCATGTCGAGCATGCGGTCGGCCTCGTCGATCACGAGCACCTTCACATCGGACATCAGGATCTTGCCGCGCTCGAACAGATCGAGCAGGCGGCCGGGCGTGGCGATCAGTACGTCGACACCGCGGTCCAGCGCCTTCTGCTGGTCGGTAAAGGACTCACCGCCGATCAGCAGCGCCTTCGACAGTTTGTGATACTTGCCATAGCGGTCGAAGTTCTCGGCGACCTGCGCGGCCAATTCGCGCGTCGGTTCGAGGATCAGGGAGCGCGGCATGCGCGCCCGGGCACGTCCGCGCGCCAGGATCTCCAGCATCGGCAAAGTAAAGGATGCGGTCTTGCCCGTGCCGGTTTGCGCGCAGCCAAGCACGTCGCGACCGGTGAGGACAACGGGGACAGCCTGAGCTTGAATTGGAGTTGGCGTGGTATAGCCTAAGTCGGCGATCGCGCGCAGGATGTCGGGACTAAGCCCCAAGTCGGAAAATTGCATGAAGTCTTTCTCGGGCGTTCAAGGAATTGCCTGCATGCGGTCGGCGCCCGGAAACGCGACCGAAAGGCAGCGGATAATCGTCTGGTTTGCCTCTTTTGTCAACCGGTTAGCGGATTGGTTCGGCGTCGCAAGCGGTGCCGCAGGGTTCGCGGACCCTGGTATTAACCATAGCCTTCGTTTGGTTTCAGAGAGGTAAAGGGCATGTTGATCGGGCGTGACAGTTCCTGCCTGCTGGTCGTCGACATCCAGGAAAAGCTGCTGCCGGCCATGCAGGACCCGATGGTGGTAGTTCGCAACACAGGCATTCTGATGCAGGCTGCCGCAAGATTAGGCATTCCGATCCTGATCTCCGAGCAATATCCGCAAGGATTGGGGCCGACGGTCGCGGAACTGCGGCATCTGGCGCCGGCGGACGCAGTGCTGGCCAAAACAGCGTTCTCCTGCGCCGAAGATCCAGAGTTGCGCCGGCGGCTGGCGGACCTGAAGCGGCCGCAAACCATCATCTGCGGCATAGAGGCGCATGTCTGCGTGCTGCAGACGGCGCTGGGGCTTGCGGGGCAAGACACGGGAATCACCCCAATCGTCATCGCCGACGCCACGTCGTCGCGCACTGGTGCAAATCGCGACGCCGGGTTGGCGCGACTCCGCGCCGATGGCGTGGAGATCGCCACGACCGAAATGGCGGTTTTCGAGTGGCTCGGTAGCGCCGGAACGCCGGAGTTCAAGGAACTCAGCCGGCTGATCCGCTAGCCGCGCCGCTCAGCAGTTCGGCGGAATGCAGTTGTTGATGTCCTCGGGGTTGTGCGTCGGGAACAACAGCAAGCCCACCTGCCGGACAAGCCGGCGGAAGGCCGGATCGTTCATGTCGGTGATACCGCCGCTTTTTGCCGAGGCATAGGTCATCGGCTGGTCGCCGCGGCAGAAGGCGCCGATCACCCGCACCTGGCCGCTCGGGGCAGAGGATGGCGCAACCTCCGGCGCGGCGCGACAGAGCTGTGTGCCGTTGCTGGCGGATGGTCCGTTGAACGCCAGCCGGACGAAGTATGGCTCCCGCGCAGTTGGCGCCGGCGTCGGCGTGAAATGAATGTCCGGGCCGGGATTGATGCCCTGAAGGTGATCCGCAACGACCGCGGCGAACGTCGCCTGGTCGCTATTGAAGGGATTTCCAAGGACCTCGGTCTTCAGATCCTTGCCAGCCGCGATGTAGGAAAGATCCCCGAGATGATAGCGGCTCTCGATGCGGGACTCCGAGGCGATCGGGATCCCGCCGTCGGAGCATGCAGCCAGCAACGGCAGCAGCAAAACAATGCGCTTCATGTAAGCTCCCATGCTAACAGCCCCCGGCCGCAATAGATGGGCATCCGATGATGGCCGTCAAGGCGGAGTCGCGCGGCGCGGTACGGGACTGTCTTAACTGGCGCTGGCGTTGGCCTTTGCCGCATCCTTCGCGGCCTCTTCCTCGGCGATGCGCGCGCGCTGCTTGGCCGCCGTTTCGTCATACAAGAAGGGAAGCACACAATACCGCCTGCCTCTTGTCACCGGCAGAGCCTCGTGCATCAGGGAACAGGAAAAGACAACAGCGCCACCGGTGGGCGCTCGATAGCTGCGGTCGTCGAACTCCGGGAAGCGCAGATTGCCGCCTTCGTACTCTTCGGCATTCAAGTTCATCGTCACGGCAAAGCGACGATGGGCGGTGCCGCGCGTTGTATTGTCCCGGTGCGCCCGGAAATAGCCGCCCTCGCCGGTATCATAGCAGGCAACGATGTAGCGTTCCGACTGGGTGACACGGAACTGATAGGCCTTGTAGACCTCGGGTATCAGGCGGCGAATGATGCGGCTGCGGATCTTGGTACGGAGGACTTCATCCTCGATATTGCAGTCGCGGCGGCGCTTGCGGCCGTAGTCGATCACACCGACCGTGCGCCCCTGGGCATCGCTGGTCATGTAGCCGCTGTCATGGCCGCCTTGCGTCTCGTAGTAGTTGATCAGCTCGCGGCACAATTCCGGCTCGAGTATCCTAGGGACCATCAGCACTGGCGCACCGGGAAGCGCCAGGCCGTTGGCGGCGGGCTGGGATAGCGAATCCACCAGCGCGGCTATGCGATCGACATGGGCGCGGATTTCGCCGGCGCCGGCGGATGTCAGGGGAACGACCGCAATGACGCGGAGATTGCGATCGAGGACGTAGGTTGCCGGCACAAAGCGCACCTTGGCTGCCGGTTGGTCTTTCGGCGCTTCGCAGACGCCGAAGGCCGTGCTGATCTTGAAATCGAAGTCCCAGAACTGACGATAGCCCGGGATCTGCTCGCCGACCCGCTTCTCGGCATCGTCGGTGGGATCGCAGCTGATGCCGAAGAAGGCGGCACGGTCGTCATTGAAGAGATCGGGCCGGCCGCGGAACCCCTGCAGAAGCTCCAGGACGCCCGGCTGCCGCGCCGAACCGAAAAAGCAGAGCACGATGACGCGCCCGGCCACGGTGTTGAATTCATAGCGGGGATTGCCCGCGGAACGGGCCTGAAACCAAGGGGCCGGATCGCCCGGCGTCAGAAAAGGCATGGAACACCCGGCGCCACTGCTGATACCAAGCGTCTCGTTTAATGAGAGCCGTTCAAATCGTCAAGATTACGACAAGGCGGCGGTCAGACCAAAAAAGACAAGGGGAGCAGCTGGCGGATCAACCGCTGGCTGCTCCCCGCGTCAACCCTTCGCGATTACGTGCCGACGATGACGTCGTTGGCCGCCAGGTTTCCTGCGCTGAGCGCCGTGATGCTCCCGCTAAACCTGCATATCATGAGATCAGCACCGACAGTGCCATCCGTGTCGACCCAAACTTGGGCCTGGCTGCCGTTCTGCACGAAGGATACGCGGCTGACGCGCTCTGCTGCCGCTATGCCGAGCGAGTCAAACAAGCCGTCGAGCATGACGTAATCCTGACCGGTTCCGCTGGTGTAGTAGCTCTCCAGGACGTCGCCGGCATCAAGTACGCTCATGTAATAGACACGGTCGGAGCCATGCAGCAGGTTGATGCTGTCCACGCCCTCGCCGGCATAGTAATAGTCATTGCCTTGGTTGCCGGATATGTCGTCGTCTCCGGCGCCACCGTAAATCGTGTCATTGCCAGCGCTGCCGCTGATTTGGTTCTTGCCGCTGTTGCCCCAGATGACGTTGTTGGCGAGGTTGCCCGTGCCATCGATATCACCTGAACCGAGGAGTACGAGGTTCTCCAGGGCGTTGCTGTTCGAGTTGAGATCGAGCTCGAAATCAATCCATGACTTAACCGTATCGAGGCCGGCGCCTTTCACTTCGACGATGATGTCGCTCAGATCGGAGATCACATAGGTATCATTGCCGGTACTGCCGATGAGCGTGTCGCTGCCGGCGCCGCCTTCAAGCGTATCATTGCCGCCGCCGCCATTGAGCGCGTTGTTGCCCGAATTGCCCATCAGCCAGTTATTGCTGGCATTGCCATTGCCGTTCAGGTTTGTCGAACCTATCAGCTGTAGTCCTTCGACGTTGGCAGCGAGGTTGTAAGCGAAGGCACTCTGCACGATGTCGAAGCCCTGACCGGCGTTTTCGAGGACCACATCGGTGGCCACGCTCAGGATGAAAGTGTCATTGCCGAGGCCACCGAACATACGGTCGATTCCATCGCCGCCGTCGAGCGTATCGTTGTCGCCGCCGCCGATCAGACTGTCAGCGCCGACCTCGCCGGCCAGGAAATCCCCGCCGAGACCGCCGTCGACAGTGTCGTTGCCGTCAGCGCCGCTCAGGTTGTTGCCGTAGTCATTGCCGTTGAGGTCGTTGTTCAGCGCGTTGCCGTTGCCGACGATTGCGCTGCCGACAAGCACGAGATTCTCGAGGTCGGCAGCCAGCGTGTGATTGACGTAGCTGTTGACCGTATCGATGCCGCCGACATCGACGATCATATCGTTGCCATCGACGAAATAGGCGTCGTTGCCGACTCCGCCGGTGAGTGTTGCCAGGGAGCCGACACCGCTAAGCGAGTCGTTGCCGTCCTCGCCACTGATAGAGTCCGTGCCGCCGCCGCCGACGATCGAGTCGTTGCCGTCGTCGCCCAGGAGGACGTTGTTGCCGCCACTGCCGACAATGACGTTGTTAGCCGCATTGCCGGTGCCGTTGGTGGCAGACCCGGTCAAGGTCAGGTTCTCGAGGTTGACGTTAGAGGCGAGAGAGAAGCTGATCGAGCTCTGGACCGTGTCCAAGCCGCCGGCAGCAATTTCGGTGATGATGTCGCTGCCGTCGTCGATGATCAGAACGTCGTTGCCGGCGCCGCCCACGAGGGTATCCGTGCCGCCATTGCCGTTCAGCGTGTCGTCGCCGTTGCCGCCGGCGAGCGAGTTGGCGGCGCTATTGCCGGTCATGGCATTGTCGAGCGCGTTGCCGTTGGCGTTGACGGCGGTCGCGCCGGTCAGCACCAGGTTCTCGAGATTGGCGCCCAGGACATAGGCCAGGCCGGTACGAACAGTATCCGTGCCCTGATTGAGGCCCTCGATTACCAGGTCGCCAGCGTCGTCAACCGTGTAGGTATCGTCGTCGAGGCCGCCGGCCATCCGGTCGATGCCCGTGCTGCCGTCGATCGAGTCGTTGCCGCCGGCGCCGTTGATCGTGTCGTTGCCCGCTGCGCCGTTCAGGTTGTTGTTGTTGTCGTTGCCGTCGATGATGTTGTTCTCGCCGTTGCCGGTACCGTTGATGTTGGACCAGCCGGAGAGCGTCAGGTTCTCGACATTGGCCGCAAGCGTATGCGTCACGTCGCTTTCGACCGTATCGGTACCGCCTGCCGCTGCTTCGACGACAGTGTCGCCGCCGTCGACATAGTACAGATCATTGCCGACGCCGCCGACGAGCTGGCTCGTCGAGTTCCAGCCATCGAGCGTGTCATTGCCGTCGCCGCCATCAAGCGTGTCGGTGCCGCCAGCGCCGTAGATTGAGTCGTTGCCGCCGAGGCCGGACAGCACGTTCGTCCCGCCGTTGCCGACAATGACGTTGTTGACGGCGCTGCCGGTGCCAGTTACGGCCGA
This sequence comes from uncultured Alphaproteobacteria bacterium, assembly GCA_963810485.1. GTDB lineage: Bacteria > Pseudomonadota > Alphaproteobacteria > Dongiales > Dongiaceae > DATKFM01. The sequence continues at coordinate 755,957 of CAWENQ010000003.1, read as the reverse complement.
CCCGGTCAGCGTGAGGTTCTCGAGATTATCGTCGAGCGTGAAATTCGCCGAGGACTCGACAGTGTCGAATCCGCCTCCGGCAGCTTCCGTGACCGTGTCGCCGCCATTGACGATGTAATAGTCATTGTTGGCGCCGCCAACCAGGGTGTCCGCACCGCCGGAGCCGCCGTTGAGCGTATCGTTGCCGTTGCCGCTCGCCAGGCTGTTGTTGCCGCTGTTGCCGGTCATGACGTTGTTGCTGGCGGTGCCCACGCCGTCGATGTTGGTGCTGCCCGTCAGTTCCAGGCCTTCCGTCGCGGCGCCCAGCGTGTAGGAAATCGAGCTGCGAACGGTGTCAAAGCCGCCGCCCGCGACATCGGTCACGACGTCTCCGATGTCATCAACGACGTAAACATCAGTGCCGGCACCGCCGGCCATCTTGTCGGCGCCGGTTCCGCCGTCCAGCGTATCGTCGCCATTGCCGCCGTTGAGGGTGTCAAGTCCGGCAAATCCCAGGAGATTGTCGCTGCCGGTCGAGCCGGTGAGGCTGTCATTGCCGGCAAGCGCTTCGGCAAAGAAGCCGGCAGTGTTGTTGCCGCTGACGTAAGCGGCAAAGGCGCTGCCCGACATGCCGAGCGCGCTCAATATGAAAGCCGTGGAGCCATCGACATTGTGCGTCCAGCCGGTGATCGCGCCGCCGGTCAACCGGTTCGAACCGTTGTACGTGAACCCGCTGCCGCTGAGTTCATCGAAGTCGCTGCCGTTCGTGACCCGATAGACGGTCGCCGTATGCGTGGTCACCGTGCCCGAAGCAAAGGCGCCGATCTGGATCGACGTCATGTCGATGGCACTGCTCGCGACGAAATTCGCCATTGGTATGTCCCTTTCCCACACGTTGAGCCGTGTCCCGCGGCTCTTACCTCCGGCGCTCGTTACGCCGGTCCAAGGCGTAGATTTGCCTTCGTTATTTGTGAGGGTAGGGCCCAAGTAATACCGATTTCCTAAAGTGTTAATTCGCACCGCATTCAGGGGGCTTTTTTGGAAAGTTAAAAATGGCTCCGGTAAACCTGTGTTAAGGCGTTAATTTACATTGGTTATCTACGGGTTTTGTTTCGCGCCGCGGCCGCCCGGGTGACAAATTAGCAAGGATAACAAGCAGTAAAGGCCGCTTAATCTTTTCAGTGGCGCGAATTTTTTCGCTCGGGGCTCATTCCAGCCAGCCGACTTCGATAATCGGCTCGACGCCGCGTCCCGACCTGTGCCGGCGCGCCATGGCGGTCGCACGATCCTCGCCTCAGCCGTTTCGCCGTAAAGGAACTGCGAAGAAATCGGCCGCGCGGACTCGCGGCAGACCGCAGCGAGTACTGTCCGTATCTTGTGGCCTTCCCGAGTAAATCAGCATTTCGTGGTCGTCGGTAAGTGTCGTGATATTTTTGAGACTTGGAATGATGTAGACTTCAGGGACAGTATAATAAATTAGTATTGGTGTGATTTCTGTCACAGATAATACTCACTGCTATAGTATTTCCTCCCAGATGCGGGGGCTAAGTCAGGTAAAAATACTGATGCCCCGCGGCCGCTAAGGCGCTGCGCGTCGCGGTACTCCGATGGCGGCGAAAAAAGATCAAAAGCCAAAAAAGGGGACTCGGTTTGGGAGGTTAGCCATGGGCAGGCCCTCGCGGGTGGAAAGCGCTATCGGCTGCGTTTATGAGGCCGCACTCAACTCGGCCGGATGGGCATCGGCGTTGTTCGCAATTGCCAAGCAGGTGAAAGCCAGCACGGCGACGGCGATCGCCATGAACCTGTCAGACAACAACATCAGTTTCGGAGCGCTTCACAACATCGAGCCGGCCCGGCTGGGCGAATACGCACAGCACTTTATGGGCGTCGATGTCTGGAATGCCGCGCTTGTCCGCTTGCCGCCGCGCCGCGCCTATTTCGGTCATCTGCTGGTCGATGAAAGCAGTTTCATACGCTCGGAGTTCTACAATGACTTTCTCCGTCCGCAGGGCATCTTCCATGCCCTCGGCGGATTTGTCGTGCGGACCGGCACGCAGGTATTCCTATGCGGTTTCCAGCGGGACCGCGGAGAGTCGCAGTTCTCGATGGCGGAAGGGCGCCTCGTCAATCGGCTGTTTCCCCATCTCGAGCGGGCGGCGAAACTTCACGGCAGCCTCGCTACCGCTGGCGGCTTAACCGAAGGCCTGGCGGCGGCCCTGGAACGCTTGCCCCAGGCAGCAATTCTGGTGGATGGCTCCGGCCGTGTCATTTGGGCCAACCATCTGGGCGAGGAGCAACTCCGGCGCGCCGATGGCATCCGGTTGCGGGACGGCCGCGTGGAAGCGGCGGCCTGCACCTCGGCGAACCAGCGTCTGCTGCGGCTGATTGCGACCGCAGACAGCGTCTCGGCCGCCGACAGCGAGACTCCGCCGTCGGGTCCGCTGGTTCGGATAAATCGGCCGGAAGTGCCGGGACATGTCGGCCTTCGCGGCGGTACCTGCACAGGCCGACCTGATCGAGGGGCAGCCAGGAGAAACGGGGCTGCTGGGGTTCTGCAGAACGGCGCGGACACCAAGCCCGCCGCTGCCAACGGCTCGCGGCACGAGACCGCGCGTCGCGCATTGGCTACACCCAGGATCATCCGAACATTGCAACTAGCCGATGTGGATGAAGCTGGCGGCCTTCTGCTCGTACCGCGTAGCTGGCCGTTGCGTCCCCTGACCATGACGGTGACGCCGCTTGTGGCATCGCGGCGCAAGGGCAGCGTCATGCCAGGCGTCACCAGGCCGGCCGCGCTGTTGCTTGTTCATGATCCCGATCGAACCGTGCCGCTGCCCGCCGAACGCCTATGCCGCGTATTCGGCCTGACACCGGCGGAAGCGAAACTGGCGGCAGCGCTCGCCGGTGGCTCGACGCTCGGCCAATACGCTGATCGCGCCAGCATCAAGATCGGCACGGCACGCTGGTATCTGAAACAGGTGTTGGCGAAGACCGGCGTGCACCGGCAGAGCGAACTGGTGCGCAACGTGATCGCGACGGTGGGAATTGGTGCCGAGCCGGACGGCTTGCGCGTGTAGGTGCGACCGGTGCCGGTCTGGCGGTGCTGACGCCGACGCAGGCTTATACATCCACTTCCTTCACGAACTTGGCGTTCTCCTGGATATACTCGAAGCGCAACTCCGGCTTGCGGCCCATCAGCGTTTCCACCAGGTCGGCGGTCTTGCGGGCGATAGCACGGTCGTCGCTGTCGTGGGCGTGGCGGTCGGGTAGGCGGACGCGGAGGAGGGCGCGGTGGGCCGGGTCCATCGTGGTTTCTTTCAACTGCGCCGCCATCATCTCGCCCAGCCCTTTGAAGCGGCTGATCTCGACCTTGCGGCCTTTGAACTCCGTCGCCATAAGCTCGTCCTTGTGGCGGTCGTCCCGAGCGTAGGCGGTGTCCTTGCCGGCGCTGAGGCGATAGAGCGGCGGCACCGCCAGATAGAGATGACCGCTTTCGATCAGGCCAGGCATTTCCTGGTAGAAGAATGTCATAAGCAGTGAAGCGATGTGTGCGCCGTCCACATCGGCATCGGTCATGATAATGATGCGGTCATAGCGCAGCTTGCCAGCTTCGAACTTGTCCCGCAGGCCGCAGCCCAACGCTTGCACCAGGTTGGTGAGTTCCTGATTGCCCTTAAGCTTGTCGGCGCTGGCGCTGGCGACATTCAAAATCTTGCCGCGCAGGGGCAGCACCGCCTGGATCTCGCGGTCGCGCGCCTGCTTGGCGCTGCCGCCGGCGCTGTCGCCCTCCACGAGGAACAGTTCGGTGCCCTCGGCCTCGTCCCGCGTGCAATCGGCCAGCTTGCCGGGCAGCCGCAGCTTCCTGGTCGCGGTCTTGCGGGTGAGCTCCTTCTGCTCCTTGCGGCGCAGCCGTTCTTCGGCGATCTCGATCACCCGGTCCAGCAGGTCGCGCGCCATATCCGGGTCGGCAGTCAGCCAGTGGTCGAAATGGTCCTTGATGGTGGCGTCCACCAGCTTCTGTGCTTCCACGCTGGCCAGCTTCTCCTTGGTCTGGCCCTGGAACTGCGGATCGCGGATGAACACGGAGAGCAGCACACAGGCGCCGCCCATGATGTCTTCTGTGGTGACCTGCGCCACCTTGCGGTTGCCGATCAGCTCGCCATAGGCCTTAAGGGAGCGGGTGAGGCCGCTGCGCAGACCGGCCTCGTGGGTGCCGCCTTCGGGCGTGGGCACCGTGTTGCAGTAGGAATGGACGAAACCCTCGCCATCGGAGGGCCAGGCGATGGCCCAATCGCAGCGGCCTTGTTCCTCCGGAAAGCCCACATGGCCCATGAAGGGCTTCTGCGTGACGGTCTTGCGGTCGGCGAGCTCGGACTGGAGGAAGTCGACGAGTCCGTCTTCGAAATGCAGCGTCGCCTCGGCCGGCGTGTCCTCCTCACCGGCGACCAGCTTGGGATCGCAGCGCCAGCGGATCTCCACGCCGCGGAACAGGTAGGCCTTGGACCGCGCCATGCGATAGAGGCTGGCGGCGCGGAACTTGTTCTCCTTGCCGAAGATCTGCGGGTCCGCGTGGAATTGGATCGAGGTCCCGCGGCGATTGGTGGCAGGGCCGACTTTCTTAAGCTTCGAGACCGGCTTTCCGCGGGAATACTCCTGCGTGAAGAGCTCTTTGCTGCGGACGGACTCGACGGTGAGCTGGTCCGACAGGGCGTTCACCACCGAGAGGCCTACGCCATGGAGGCCGCCCGACGTCGAATAGGCCTTGCCGCCGAACTTGCCGCCGGCGTGGAGCATGGTCATGGCCACCTCCAGCGCCGTCTTGCCCTTGATCTTCGGGTGCGGCTCCACGGGAATGCCGCGGCCGTTGTCCCGGATGGTGACGAAGCCATCCTTGTCTAATTCCATCTCGATGCGGCTGGCATGGCCTGCTACCGCCTCGTCCATGGAGTTGTCCAGGATCTCCGCCACCAGATGGTGCATGGCCCGTTCGTCGGTACCGCCGATATACATGCCGGGACGGCGGCGGACAGGCTCCAGACCCTCCAGGACCTCGATATCCTTGGCGCCGTAGTCGGCGGAGGTACGGCGGGCGTCTTTTTCAAAGAGATCGGGCATGTCGGTCTTTGCGTTGTTCTAGGGCGGCCGGGCAGTGGCTGGCTGTGACAGGGGTGGCCAGGGATTGGGCCAACATATTAATGCGCCGGTAGCAGCAACCGCATCATCTAGTATACGTATGAGCCGAGAAACACAAGCCATTGATGTTTCACGTGAAGTAGTTTAACCTTTAGAAATTGGATTAAGGACTTCACAGGTTGTCTATCGGCCCATTCAGGGCCGCTTTGACCGCGCGAGGGGCCCGGGCCGTGACCCTGATATGGTCCGCGCCGGCCAGCCGCGCAACTCGATGGAGACCCTGTCGCAGGGCGTCGAGCGGTACTGACTGCAGCAGGTCCAGGCCGACGATTTGCCAGACAGCCTTCTCGCCGCTGCGATCCAGCTTGGCGTCCACCAGGCCCACCACTTCGTTGCCGAAAACCAGTGGCTTGGCGAAATAGAAGCGGCGCTGGTCGGCCGGCGTATAGGCCTCGAACTTGTAGTCCAAGCCGAAGAGCTGGGAAAAGCGACCACGGCTGAACAGGAGCTGGTCCAGCGGCGGAACGACGCGGAGCAGCGCCTCACCGGCGGTCGCGGTCCGGTTCCAGCCGGCTTCGTCCTGCGGGAGATACCAGAACACCGGATTGTCGGGCAGATCGGCGACGGTGACGGCCTGGGCCACCTCCGGCAGCTTGTCTGCCACCAATGCGCGCCAGCGTTTGATGCTCTCGCCGCGCCAGGAGCCATAGTGCAGCGCCACGCGGCTGGCGATGCGGTCAGCGGTGTCGATCTTTAGGACGGATAGGGCTGAGTGGATCAGGAAGCGCTCATAAGCGTCCTTGGCCGGCGGCGACCAGCCCTGGAGATGGGGATCGCACCGCTCGGTGAGATCGAAGACCCGGTGGAAGTTCGGCGTGCGGCCGACGATCTGTATCTCGCGGTCGTAGAACAGGTAATCCAATGCCTTGGTGGTGGACTTGATGGTGTTGAAGCCGCCAACCACCCGTCTTGACTCGAAATCCGCCACGGTCACCGGGCCGTTCGCGCGGATATGGTCTTTGATCTTCTGCATCAACGGCAGGTAGCGCCGCCGCCCGCTCTTGTGGCGCGGCCGGAAGTCGCTGAACCCCGTCAGCAGCAGCGGCAGCCAATCCTGCCGCACCGCGAACAGCGGGTAGTGCGTCTCGCGGAAGGCGCCATGTTTGTAGAGGAGGTCGTAGAAACCTGTGGCGGGCTCATCTGCGCGGGCGACCCAGGCCAACTCGTGGTTGCGCAAGCCTGTGACACGGATGGAGTCGATCTGCCACATGCCGAGACCGCGGGCGCGGTCGGCCGCTTCCGCCTGATGCCACAAAGGCCCCCGAAGGCCGAGGCGGTCCAGCAGAAAGGCCCGCAGTTCAACCTGCGATACCCGGCGAATCGCCGAAGATACCGATGCCACCAGCCACGCTCCGTCGGTAATGCGTGGGTTTTCGACCGTCACCGTCGCCGGATTCGTAGGGCGAATGCAATGGCAAGTCATGGTCATGGGTTGACGGGCCGGATCGGCCGGGCATGACTTGGCGGCAACAGTCTTGGCATTCCAGGAGCACGGCGTGGCCGACAATCCAAAAAACGTTGAAAACAAAGGACAAGATGGCGGCCTGTCGCCCGGCCGTGATCCGGCGCTGCGCACCTTCGCCATGCCCAGAGACGCCAATCCCAATGGCGATATCTTCGGCGGCTGGATCATGGCGCAGATGGATCTGGCCGGCGCCGTGGCTGCCATGCGCCGCGCCCGGGGGCGCGTGGCCACAGTGGCGGTGGAGGCCATGGAGTTCCACCGCCCGGTGAATATCGGCGATCTGGTGTCCTGTTATGCGGAGGTGACGAAGGTCGGCCGCACGTCGATGCGGGTGGAAATCGAGACATGGGTTGAACGCCGCATGACCCGGGTGCAGGAAAAAGTCACAGCCGGAACTTTTACCTATGTGGCAATTGATGAGAAGGGTCGGCCAAGACCCGTGGAGACACAAGCGGGCGAATAGCCGGAACGGGAGATCAGACGCGGCGCTTTCAAGCGCATCAACTATTCCTTTACCGGCATGGGGGAGAAGAGCGGGATGGGGGACACCGCACGAGTCAGACTGCGTAGCTGCGGCTTGTGCCACGTCGCGTGGCTGCTGTTGCTGTTGCTCGCCGCCTGCGCCCAGCCGCATTCGGTTCCGACGGCGCCATCCGCGCCAACCGACGGCGCTGCAGTGACTAATCCGCAAGTCGCCGCCATCCCGCCCGAGCCACTGATGCCGGCTTACCAGGCAACACCGAAAGAACGCGAGTGCCTTGCGCTCGCGGTTTATTTCGAGTCGCGTGCGGAAACGGTGGAAGGGCAGCATGCCGTGGCCGCGGTGGTCCTAAACCGAGTTCGCGACGAGAAGTTTCCCGACAATATCTGCGCCGTCGTGCATGAGGGCGGCGGCGGACGCGGGAGTTGTCAGTTCTCCTGGTACTGCGACGGTCGCAGCGACAAGCCGCGGGATGCGGCTTCGTGGCAACGGTCGCTGGATGTGGCCGATGCTGTGCTAGACGGCGAAATCGCCGACCCGACCGATGGCGCTTTGTATTTTCACAATACCGCCGTGCGGCCCAAATGGCGCAAGCAGATGACCAAGACTGCGGCGATCGACAATCACATCTTCTATCGCTGACCGGTCAAAAGAAACGGCCCGCCGGGACGTTACGGCGGGCCGAGTGTTACCAGGGTAAAAATCGTCAGACGCTGTAGTACCGCTTGAACTCCACCGGGTGCGGCGTGTGCTCGAAGTCGTAGACTTCCTCCCACTTCAGCTCGATGTAGCTGTTGAGCAGGTCGTCGGAGAACACGTCGCCCTTTTTCAAGAACGCATGATCGGCTTCGAGAGCGCCGATCGCTTCGCGCAGCGAGCCGCAGACTGTCGGCACGTTCTTCAACTCATCCGGCGGCAGGTCGTAGAGATTCTTATCCATGGGATCGCCGGGATGGATCTTATTCTCGATGCCATCGAGACCGGCCATCAGCATGGCGGCATAGGCGAGATACGGGTTGGCCGACGGATCGGGGAAACGCACTTCGACGCGCTTGCCTTTCGGGCTCGCCACATAGGGAATGCGGCAGGACGCCGAGCGATTGCGCGATGAATAGGCCAGCAGCACCGGCGCCTCGAAGCCGGGGATCAGGCGCTTATAGCTGTTGGTTGTCGGGTTGGTGAAGGCGTTCAGGGCCTTTGCGTGCTTGATGATGCCGCCAATGTAGTACAGCGCCATCTCCGACAGATCGGCATAGCCGTTGCCGGCAAAAAGCGGCTTGCCGCCCTTCCAGATCGACTGATGGCAATGCATGCCCGAACCGTTGTCGCCCTTCACCGGCTTCGGCATGAAGGTCGCGGTCTTGCCGTACTGATGGGCGACATTGTGCACCACGTACTTGTAGACCTGCATGTTGTCGGCGCATTTCACCAGCGTGGAGAATTTCAGCCCCAGCTCATGCTGGGCGGGCGCCACCTCGTGATGGTGCTTCTCCATCTCCAGGCCCATGTTGGCCATTGTGGTGGTCATTTCCGCGCGGATATCCGTGCCGCCATCGACGGGACCGACCGGGAAGTAGCCGCCCTTGATCGGCGGACGGTGGCCGTGGTTGCCCTGTTCCATCACCTTGGCGTTGGAGTAGGGGCCTTCGTCGGAGTCGAACTCGTAGAAGCAGCGGTTCATCGACACGTCGTAGCGCACGTCGTCGAAGATGAAGAACTCAGCTTCCGGACCGAAGAAGGCCGTGTCGCCGATGCCCGTGGTCTTTAGATAGGTTTCGGCGGCCTTGGCGATGGAGCGGGGATCGCGGGAATAGGCCTGGCCGGTCAGCGGCTCATAGACGTCGCAGAAGATCACGAGCTGCGTCTGGGCCGCGAAGGGATCGAGCACTGCTGTGGAAAGATCGGGCATCAACGTCATGTCGGACTCGTTGATCGCCTTCCAGCCGGCGATGGACGAACCGTCGAACATCACGCCCTCCGTCAACAGATCCTCATCGACGGTGGCCACGGTGTGCGCCAGATGCTGCCACTTGCCGCGGGGATCGGTGAAGCGGAAATCGACGTACTTCACGTCCTGGTCCTTGATCATCTGCAGAATTTTTTTCACGTCTGACATCGGTCTAGATCCTTGTTTTCTTGCTGTTGCCGTTGGTTGTTGAACAGTTTTTTTGGATTATAGGGCGTCGGGCCCGCGTTCGCCGGTGCGGATGCGGATCACCTCTTCGATCGTGCTGAGGAAAATCTTGCCGTCGCCGATGCGGCCCGTATGCGCTGCTTGTTGGATGGCTTCGATGGCGCGCTCCACCTGGTTGTCCTCGAGCACGATCTCAATCTTCACTTTCGGCAAGAAGTCGACGACGTACTCGGCGCCGCGATAGAGCTCGGTATGGCCCTTCTGCCGGCCGAAGCCCTTGGCCTCGGTCACGGTGATGCCCTTGATGCCGACTTCGTGCAGGGCTTCCTTCACTTCATCCAGCTTGAACGGCTTGATGATGGCTTCGATTTTTTTCATCGCCTTTATGTCCCTTGGGGCAGGGCGGTGGCACTTGGATACAACGCGACCGGCCGCCACCCCGCAGTTGTTGGTGCCGTCAGCCGTTCATAAGCAAACCGCGTGCCAAAGCCGAAAATGGCCTAAGGTCTTGTATTCAAGAAGCGTTCGGCTAGGGTCTGGGCACCCTGCTGCAAGGGTGGGCGCGCCCGCGCCTCAAAACTAGGCGGACTGCACAAAATTTAGGCTGCGAGGTTGTTGAGAGTATGAGCGCGGCGAATTTCGAGATCCATCCCGACATGAAGGCGATGATCGCCGAACTCACGCAGTGGCCGCCGCACCTCACGCCGCAGCAGGAACGGGATCTTTGGAACGAGTTCTGCCGCCAGATGGCGCAGCCGCGGCCGGCCAACATCAGCGCCGTGGACTTCACGGTGCCGAGTCCGGCCGGCGGCGTGCCCGTGCGGCTCTACAAGCCGGGCAATGCCGCGATTTATCCCTGTGTGCTCTACATGCATGGCGGCGGCTGGATCCTTGGCAATCTCGACACCAACGATTTCGTCGGTTGGGGGCTTGCCGAGGGGACGGGTGCCGCTGTTGTCAGCGTCGACTACAGGCTGTCGCCGGAGAATCCTTATCCGGCGGCATTCGACGATAGCCTTGCCGTTCTGCAGTACATCGCCGCCCATGGCGCCAAGCATGGTCTCGATGGCGCGCGGATCGCCGTTTGCGGCGACAGCGCCGGCGGCAATTTATCGGCCGCGCTCAGCCTGTGGTCGCGGGACCATGGCGGCCCGCGCATCGCCGCGCAGGGACTGATCTATCCGGTGACCGATATCAATACGAAGACCGAGTCCTACCGGACCTGTGCGCTGGCGCCGATGCTGACCAGTGCGGAGATGCATCACTATCTCGATGCCTATCTGGGAGCGCAGCGGGATAATCCTGATGTCTATGCGATGCCTGGCTTGGCCAAGGATCTCAGCAATCTGCCGCCGGCGCTCGTCCATACGGCGGAATACGACCCGCTCCGCGATGAAGGGCGGATCTATGCGGACCGGCTGAAGGCGGCGGGGAACTCGGTGATCTACCGCTGCGCGAACGGAATGGTGCACAGCTTCATCCGCGCCCGGTTCTATGGGCCGGGCGCGAAAGCCGAGTTCGATTTTATCTGCGACTTCCTGCGCAAATATCTGGGGCCGATTCCGGCGTCATAGCACTTTGAAGTGCCAGCGCATCGTGACATCGATCGGGGCGTTGTAGTCCTCGAGACCGGGGAGCTGGAACGAGTCCTCGCCGCTCTGATCTTTGTAGCTGCCGTTGATCGGGCTGCCGATGATGTTCGTGTGCTTCTGTATCATCTCGAGTTGTTGGGCATTGGCCAGCGGCATTGTTTTCTTGCCGCTGGCGTCTTGCGTGACCTCGGTAACATTGATCATCACCACCGGCCAGGGAATGCTCAGGCTGATGAGGTTCTTGACCGTGTCGACTTCCACCATTGTCATGGTCAGGATGGCTTCCTTTGCGGTGTCGTAATCCTGCGTGCCGTCGCGGTTGCGCGTCATGGTGCAGACTTCGCCTTCCGTGCAGATCGGGAAGTAGGTTTTCTGCACCAGCGATTCCTTGACACTGGCGCTGCCCTTACCCTTGGGCGCCCTGTCGTTAGGATCTTTCCAGAGCTGATAGCGCGGCGGTGACTTCGCGTCCCAGGCCTCGACGGACTGGTTCATCGCCTTGCCATCGCTGGAAAGCTGATTGATTCCCGGCTGCGCGTTTGGATCCTGCGACAGCTCCCAGACTTTCTGCTCGATGCAAGCCTCGTCATCGCCACAGGCATCGGCGATCGCCTGGGCCTTTGCCATCATGTCGGCATTGTTGTCGGCCAACTGCTGACTTTGCTCACCCAGTGCCTGCGTTTCCGGCTGCAATTCAACTTGGTGCGACTGATCGAGGAAGCCGAACTTTGCCAGCTCCTGGGCCTGGATCTCAAAAATCGCCTTGAAGTGCCTGTTGACGCTCCAGTCCGTGCTGCCCAGATCGCCTGACTCCGAGAATTTGCCGGAGAGCGTGAATTCGACTTCCAATGTGGCCTTCGCGCCGGTCATTGCCGGTTTCTGATCCGCAAAGACGGGATTGGCCGCGGATAGCAGGAACAGGGTGGCCAGCGACAGCGCGCTGCCAGCGATACGACGCGACATACACGGCTCCTCGATGTTGGGATTGACGTCCGGTCGGCGGATAAAGTCCTAGGCTACTTTCTTCTCCGTCAGCCAGCCGCGGATGCGGCCAGTGGCTTCCAGGATGTTATCCACGCTGTTGGCGTATGAGAAGCGAATATAGCCCTCGCCATAGGAACCGAAGCTGGTTCCCGCGATGACGGCGACGCCGGCTTCCTCGAGCAAGGCCAGTTCCAGCTTCTTCGAGGTGATGCCGGTCTTCGTGACGTTGGGGAAGGTGTAGAAGGCGCCGTGCGGATCGACACAGGAGAAGCCGGGCAGGGAGTTCAGTTCCCGGACGATGATGGTGCGGCGCTCGTCGAACGCCTTCATCATCTTGGCCACGTCGTCTTTCGGTCCTTTGAGCGCGGCGATACCGGCCCACTGGGCAGCGGCATTGACGCAGGAATGGCAGTTGATGGCGAGGCGCGTTGCCTGCTCGGCGAGCCCCTTCGGCCATACCGCATAGCCCATGCGCCAGCCGGTCATGGCATAGGACTTGCTCCAGCCATCCAGCATGATCAGGCGGTCGGCAATCGAGGGATAGCGCAGCAGGCTGGTGTGCTGGCGGCCACCATAGAGCATCTCGCTGTAGATCTCGTCGCTCATCAGCGCGACGTCGGGCCACTTTTCCAGACCCTTCACCAGTTTCTCGATCTCTTCCTTGGAGCTGGCGCCGCCGGTCGGGTTGGCGGGGCTGTTGATGATGATCAGCCGCGTCTTCGGCGTGATACGCGACAGCAGCGCGTCGGCGCTGAAGCCGAAGTCGTCCTTTTCCAGGAGGGGCAGGGGGACCGGCGTGGCGCCGGTGAACTTGATCACCGACTCATAGATCGGGAAGCCGGGGTTTGGATAGATGATCTCGGTGCCAGGCTCGCCGAACATGAGGACAGCGAAGAACATGGTCACCTTGCCGCCGGGAACCACCACGATCTGGTCGGGGCTCACATTCACGCTGTGGCGGCGCTGCAGGTCGGCCGCGACAGCCTCGCGCAGTTGGGGGATGCCGTTGGCCGGCGTATAGCCGTGATGCCCGTCTTTCAGCGCCTTGATCGCAGCTTCGACGATATGCTCAGGCGTGCGGAAATCCGGCTGGCCGATGCCCAGATTGATGATGCTCCGGCCCTGCGCTTCCAGGGCTTTCGCCCGTGCCAGAACTTCGAAAGCAGAACTCCGTGCCCAGCCGTCCCATACCGGCCGCCAACTTCACCATGGTATCTCTCCCTCAGAGCGTTCTCGTTTTTACGATCATTAAGGCCTTCCGGCGAAGGCCGTGTTCAATATTAGTGTAAGGCCCCGGAAACGGCCTTTTCACCGCGACTTTCAACGTCGCGCGTGCGACAGGCGGCAACAGCGGATTGCGGTCCGGGCGGCTTGACGGCTGGCAATCCAAGGCCTTACACCCAGCGCGCGTATGGCGAGCGTAGCTCAGCTGGTTAGAGCACCGGATTGTGGATCCGGGGGTCGCGGGTTCAAGTCCCGTCGCTCGCCCCAATGCTTTTTCGGGCATCGCCGAATTTTCACTGGCAGATAGGCCAGTTAGCCCGAAATTCTGCGACCGGCGCCGTGGATAGGGGACTAGGTGGACCGCGACGCGATCCTATTCGCCAACGAGGCTTTCTACCGCGCGTTCGCCGGCCGCAATTTCGTGGCCATGGACGATCTCTGGGCGAAGAACGGGCCGGTGGCCTGCATTCATCCGGGATGGGGCCCGCTAACCGGACGCGCCGAGGTCATGGCGAGCTGGGAGGCCATCCTGAACCACCCGTCGCAACCCGCCGTCACCTGCCATGCGCCCATGGTCCAGGTCCATGGCGATGCCGCCTGTGTCCTTTGCTTCGAGGAAGTCGGCGGTACCTATCTGCTGGCGACCAACGTCTTCATCCGCGATGGCGGCGTCTGGCGCATGGTTCACCACCAAGCGGGACCAACTTCCGCTGTGCCGCCGCGGCAAGAGACGGAATCCGGCGCCGGCCGGCCGAACTGACCGCCACTCATTCTATGCGCTGTCCTTTTGCGCCGACTGTGCTAGGTAAATTCCATTCCCAATTTCGCAGGGTGCCTAACTTGTCCTGTCCGTCAGAGGTTAAGATCCGAGTGAAAGCTTTTTTGACCGCCGCGCTGCTCTTTGCAGCGACATCGTTTTTCGCCGGCGGTGCCGCTGCCGACTACAAGAAAGGTCTGGCAGCCTACAACAACAGCGACTTCGCGACGGCCTATAGCGAATGGCTGGCGTCGGCTAAGACCGGCGACAAGCTGGCGCAGCATGGCTTGGGCTTTCTGTTCGAGTTGCGCAAAGGCATCCCGGAAATGCCGGAGGCAAAGAGCCTGGCGCAGGCCGTGGAATGGTACCAGGCGGCCTCGACGCAGGGCGTAGCTGCCGCCCAGACCAATCTCGGGTTGATGTACGCCCAGGGCCGCGGTGTGAAGCAGAACTATGACGAGGCGAGAAAGCTATGGGAACTGGCAGCTGTTTCCGGCCACCCAATGGCCCAGTTCAATCTCGGATTGCTGTACCTTCAGGGATTGGCGGGCACGCCGGATGAGCGAAAGGCGTCTCAGTACTTTTTGCAGGCGGCACGGCAGAACGTGCCCGATGCGCAGTACGCGCTGGGCACGATGTATCTGGCCGGCCGCGGCGTGACGAAGGATCGCGATGAAGCCGTCGCCTGGCTGCAGAAGGCAGCCGTGGCCGGCCATCAGCGGGCCATCCTGGCGCTGTCGGACCTCGACAAGGCGGAGCAGCAGGCCATGAATGAGGGCGCCGCACCGAAGCCGCCGGAGCCAGGTGCGCCGGCGACGGATTCTGCGGCCGAACCGGCCATGCCCGCATCGACGGCAGAGGCGCCGGCGACCGGTTCTTCCGGTGGCACAGAACCCGACGCGACAAATTCCGGCAGTGCGGCGATGGTGACGCCGCCGGCGACGGTTGAACCGACGCCGCCAGCAGACAGTAGCAGCCAAGCGGCCGCAGAAGCACCGACAACCCAACCTGAGCCCGCTCCGCCAGCGACGGCAGGGACGTCTGTAGCAACGGCAGAAACGCCGGCGGTGCCGACCACGGAACCGCAAGTTACAGCAGCCAGCACCGGTACGCAGACAGCGGAAGCCACACCAATAGCGCCGGCGGCGGAGACGCCATCGGCTGCCGCTGAACCGGCGACGCCGCCCGACATGCAAACCGCCAGCATCTCGACCATCAATGTGCAGATGTCGTCGCAGAAGACCCGCAGCGAAGCGGAAGGCTCGGTGGAGAAGCTTAAAGCTGTCTACGCGAAGGTCGTGGAGCCCTACGATTTCTATGTGAAGGAAGTCGATCTCGGGAAATCAAAGGGCATCTGGTACCGCGTGCTGGTCGGGCCGATACCCTCGGAGAAAGATGCGCGGGCGCTGTGCGCCAAGATCAAGTCGGAGCCGCCGCACAACGATTGTCTGGTGCAGCTGAAATGAGTTCGACTGCGCGCCGGTGCTCCGGCGTGCCATGACCACCGGAAGGGTCAGTAGCTCTAGGATCGCCGGGGGAACGAGCCTCCGGTGGACTGACCGAATGCAAACAGCGGAAGAAAAGTCCCAGACATCCCCTGATCCGCAGAGCCAGTGGGCCTTGCTCACGGTTGCTGAGATGCAGCGTGCCGACCATCTGGCGATGGCGCGCGGCGTGCCCGGTTGGACACTCATGCAGGCGGCAGGAAACGCGGTGGCGCGCCAGGCGCGGCTGCGCTGGGATCGCCCTGCAACACTTATGCTCTGCGGACCCGGCAACAATGGCGGCGATGGGTTCGTTGCGGCGGAGGCGTTGCGACGGGCTGGCTGGCCCATTCGCGTTGCCTTGTTGGGAAACGTGTCACAGCTGAAGGGCGATGCGGCCCTGGCCGCCGCGGTCTGGGCAGGTCGGTCGAAGACCTCACGCCGAATTTGGATGGCGCCGAATTCATCATCGATGCGCTCTTTGGCGCCGGCTTGACGCGGCCGCTCGATGGGATCGCTGCGGCGGCCGTCAGCGCGATCAACGAACGCAAGATACCGTGCCTCTCGATCGATCTGCCCAGTGGCGTCAACGGCGATACCGGACAGGTTCTTGGCCAAGCGCCGCAGGCGGAAGTGACCGTGACTTTCTTCCGCCGTAAGGCGGGGCATCTGCTGTATCCCGGACGCGCGCTTTCAGGCGAACTTGTCGTGGCTGATATTGGCATCCCGGCGGACGTACTGTCGGAGATCGCGCCGCGCCAGTTCGAGAACCATCCAGAACTGTGGCGTCGCGGGCTGCGGCCGCCGCGCTGGGACGACCACAAATACACACGCGGCAGCCTGCTGATCGCCGGCGGCGACGAGATGACAGGGGCGGCCCGCCTGGCCGCGCGGGCGGCCCGGCGCGCCGGCGTGGGCTTGGTCACTGTGGCCTGCAGCAGAGTGGCTCATCCGGTTTATGCGCTGGATGGTCCCGGCGCGGTGACCCGCATCGCCGATAGCGATGCCGAGTTCGCGGGCCTGGTTGCCGATGCCAGGCTGTCCGCATTCCTGATCGGACCCGGCTACGGGAGCGGGCAACGGACCCGCGGTCGCACGCTCGACGTCCTGCGCACCGGCAAGCCGGCGGTGATCGACGCCGATGCTCTGTCGAGCTTCGCCGGCAATCCGCGCGAACTTCTCGATGCCTTGCATGCCGATGTCGTTTTGACCCCCCATGACGGCGAGTTCGCACGGGTGTTTCCGGAAATTGGCCCGGCGGCCGGGAAGTTGGCCCGGGTACGAGCGGCTGCCCGGGCGTCGGGGGCAACCGTTGTCCTGAAGGGGCCGGATACGGTGATCGCGGGGCCAGACGGGTTTGCGGTCATCAACAGCAATGCGCCGCCCTCTTTGGCCATGGCGGGCAGCGGCGATGTGCTGGCCGGCTTAACTGCCGGCCTGTTGGCTTTGGGGATGACGCCCTACTTGGCAGCGGCAGGGGGCGTCTGGCTGCAAGGTCGAGCGGCATCTTTGGCGCGAGAGTTTCCGCTAATTGAGGACATTAACACCTATATCAAAACTGCATTATTAGAAGTGCCGTTTATCTAGTTATCATGACTACAATTTCTTGCTTCGGAAAGAAGGCGGCAATCTGACCGCTTGCCGCGCCCGATCCTAACCATATTTGTTAGTTGCGTGTTAGTGGATGACGTATGACGTCGGACATAAATCTTAGCTAAGTCGTGGCCCAGACGCAAAAAAATCACACCGCGCTAGCCCGACGTTTAGACTCTTTTAATACTCTTGGCGCAATAATCCATAAAGCATGAACTCGCGGTGATTTAGGCACCGGTTTTTATACGAGGGGCAGGTATGGGCGGGTGGTTTCATAAGAAAACCGATGGTCGGGCCGATCTGGAGCCCGGCTGGGTTTTTCGCAACATTCGGCCGGGCAATGTCGTGGAAGTGGCCAAAATCCACTCACTCTCCAAGGACAGCCTCGGCATACCCCACGTAAGATTTGACATGACGCTATTCACGCCGGGCCAAACCAGGATGTTGGAAGGCCGCCGTGTCCTTTGTTTAGCATCATTTACTAAGCAGTTTCCTGAGCGCGTCTCCGCCTGATCCTGTCGCCACAAGCTGCTTAAGCGTACCAAGTAGAATACCAATTGCGTACCCAAGGGCCGCCGGAAATCCACCGGCGGCCCTTGTCTTTGGGCTAAGCCAAATCCGGGTTGCTGCTATCCCCGGCGTGCTATACATCCCGCCCCACCCTTTAGGGGCCGGACTGGCCTTTTTGGCGATTTGCGGGCGTGGCGAAACTGGTAGACGCGCCAGATTTAGGTTCTGGTGACGCAAGTCGTGGGGGTTCAAGTCCCTCCGCCCGCACCAGCAGCGCGCGGTCGTTCCGCGGCGGGCCGGGATCTAATCCATGAATGCAATGATGTGAGACACCTAGCGAGTATTCCATGCAGATAACAGAAACCAGCAATGACGGGTTGAAGCGCGAATTCAAGGTGGTGATTCCCGAGCAGGATGTGCAGAAGCGGGTCGACTCCCGCCTGGCGCAGCTTGGCGGCGGCTTGAAGCTGCCCGGATTCCGGCCCGGCAAGGTGCCGATGCCCGTGCTGAAGCAGCGCTTCGGCAAGAACGTCATGGGCGAGGTGCTGGAACAGGCGATCAGCGACAGTTCGCAAAAGCTGCTGAGCGATCGCGGCCTGCGGCCCGCCGGCCAGCCGCGCATCGAGATCCTGTCGGGCGCCGACAAAGGCGACCTCGAGTTCAGCATGGCGGTCGAGCTGATCCCTGACATCAAAGTCATGGACTTCAAGGGCATGAAGCTGGACCGCCTGACCGTGGACATTCCGGAAGCCGAGGTCGATCAGGCGATCGAGCGCGCCGCGCAGCGCTATCGCAAGACGCAGCCGCTGGCGGCGGCCCGCCCGGCGCAGAAGGACGATGTCGCCGTCATCGATTTCGTCGGCAAGGTCGACGGCGCCGAGTTCGCCGGCGGCTCGGCCAACGACTACCACCTGCAGATCGGCTCCGGCTCCTTCATTCCGGGCTTCGAGGAACAGCTGATCGGCGCATCGACCGGCGACAGCAAGACGGTTACCGTGACGTTCCCGGCCGAGTACCCGCGCGCCGAAGTGGCGGGCAAGGAAGCCACTTTCGACGTGACGATCAAGGAGCTGCGGGAGTTGGCTCCCCTCGTCGTCGACGACGAGCTGGCCAAGGAAATGGGCACCAAGGACCTCGCCGAGCTGCGCGAAAACATGAGCAAGGGGCTCGCAGCCGAGTATGCCGGCCTGTCGCGCACGCGCACGAAGCGCCAGCTGCTGGATATTCTCGCGGAAAAACACGCCTTCGACTCGCCGGCAGGGCTTGTGGAGACGGAATTCACAGCCATCTGGAATCAGATAGAAGCTGACCGCCAGCTCGGCCGCCTCGATCCCGACGATGCCAATAAGAGCGAAGACGAGCTGAAGAAGGAATACCGGGACATCGCCATCCGGCGCGTCAAGCTGGGCCTGCTGCTGTCCGAGGTCGGCCGGATCAACGACGTCCAGGTCAGCAACGACGAGATGGGCCGCGCTATCATGAACGAAGCCCGCCGGTTCCCCGGCCAGGAGCGCAAGGTCATCGATTATTACCAGAAGACGCCGCAAGCCATGATTCAGCTGCGGGCACCTATCTATGAAGACAAGGTGGTGGATTTCATCCTAGATCAGGCCGAAGTGAACGAGCGCAAGGTGTCTGTCGAAGAATTTACCAAGGAAATGAGTGGCGATATGGCGAATCCCAACTAGATACATCCTGGTAATCCCCGTGTTCTAGGTTTGGGTGCCGTCGGCGCCCGCCGGAGCACGGCAGATCGCCGGTCGGTTTGGGGTTGGCGTAACAGGACGATGCAATCATGCGAGACCCGGTCGATACCTATATGAACTTCCTCGTGCCGATGGTGGTCGAGCAGACCAACCGCGGCGAGCGTTCTTATGACATTTATTCCCGGCTGCTGAAGGAACGGATCATCTTCATGATCGGGCCGGTGAATGATGGCGTCGCCAGCCTGGTCTGCGCGCAGCTGCTGTTCCTGGAGTTGGAGAATCCGAACAAGGATATTGCCATCTACATCAACTCTCCGGGCGGCGTGGTGACGTCGGGCCTCGCGATCTACGACACCATGCAGTACATCCGGCCGGACATCTCCACCGTCTGCATCGGCTTGGCGGCGTCGATGGGATCGCTGCTGCTGACTGCCGGCGCCAAGGGCAAGCGTTTCGCGACGCCTCACGCCAAGATCATGGTTCATCAGCCCTCCGGCGGATTCCAGGGGCAGGCAACCGACATCGAGATCCACGCCAAGGACATCCTGGCGACCCGCACCCGGCTCAATCAGATTTATGTCCAGCATACCGGCCAGGACATGAAGGTGATCGAGGACGCCATGGAGCGGGATAAGTTCATGACGCCCGAGGATGCCAAGGAGTTCGGCCTGATCGACGACGTTATCCTTAAGCGCCCGCCGCGCGAGGATGCGATCACAAAGGCGAGCTCGGGCAATTAACGAATTGTTGACCATAACCAGCGATAGTAGGAGCCGAGGCAATAGTCGTTTCCGCGGCAACCCCCGCCAAATGCCGGTTTTCCCACTCCGGGAGCCGGAATTGATAATCTCCGGTAAGGTAGAGGGTGTAAATTGTCGCTGTACGACCGGGGCCGGTGCGGCTAACCTGATTCCCTCTAGAATCAGGGCCTTGATGGGTGGCTCATGACCAGCAAGTCCAGTAGTGGCGACTTTAAGAATACCCTGTACTGCTCCTTCTGCGGAAAGAGCCAGCACGAGGTGCGGAAGCTTATTGCGGGTCCGACGGTATTCATCTGCGATGAATGCGTCGAACTCTGCATGGACATCATCCGCGAAGAGCACAAGACGACGCTGACCAAGACGCGCGACGGCGTGCCGAGCCCGCGGGACATCTGCAATGTCCTGGACGATTATGTGATCGGGCAGGACCATGCCAAGCGGGTGCTGTCAGTCGCGGTCCACAACCACTACAAGCGCCTGGCTCACGGCGCGAAGAACAACGACGTCGAGCTGGCGAAGTCCAACATCCTGCTGGTTGGCCCGACCGGTTGCGGCAAGACGCTGCTGGCCCAGACGCTGGCGCGCATCATCGACGTGCCTTTCACGATGGCCGACGCCACCACGCTGACCGAAGCCGGCTATGTCGGCGAGGACGTGGAGAATATCATCCTCAAGCTGCTGCAGGCCGCGGACTACAATGTCGAGCGGGCGCAGCGCGGCATCGTCTACATCGACGAAGTCGACAAGATCAGCCGCAAGTCCGACAACCCGTCGATCACGCGCGACGTGTCGGGCGAGGGCGTGCAGCAGGCGCTGCTCAAGATCATGGAAGGCACCATTGCTTCCGTGCCGCCCCAGGGCGGCCGCAAGCATCCCCAGCAGGAATTCCTGCAGGTCGACACGACCAACATCTTGTTCATCTGCGGCGGCGCGTTTGCCGGCCTGGAAAAGATCATCTCCTCCCGCGGCAAGGGTTCGGCGATCGGCTTCGGCGCCGATGTGCGCGGCCCGGACGAGCGGCGCACCGGCGAAGTGCTGAAGGAAGTCGAACCGGAAGATCTGCTGAAGTTCGGCCTGATCCCGGAGTTCGTCGGCCGCCTGCCCGTGGTCGCAACGCTGGAAGATCTGGACGAAGCGGCGCTGGTCGACATCCTGACCAAGCCGAAGAACGCGCTGGTGAAGCAGTATCAGCGGCTCTACGAGATGGAGAATGTGAGCCTCGAGTTCACCGAGGACGCGCTACGCGGTATCGCGCACAAGGCGATTGCGCGCAAGACCGGCGCCCGCGGCTTGAGGTCGATCAT
The DNA here is from genome assembly GCA_963810485.1 of uncultured Alphaproteobacteria bacterium. Classification (GTDB taxonomy): domain Bacteria; phylum Pseudomonadota; class Alphaproteobacteria; order Dongiales; family Dongiaceae; genus DATKFM01. The sequence continues at coordinate 734,790 of CAWENQ010000003.1, read as the reverse complement.
GGAGGGCATCCTGCTCGATTCGATGTTCGAACTGCCCAGTCTCGAGGGCGTCGAGAACATCATGATCAATCGCGAAGTCGTCGAAGGGCGGGCGAAGCCGCTCTACATCTATGGCGACCGGCTGGGCGATGTGGGTACGGGCGCCTAACTGCCCCCATCTTGAAATCCATGTCGCCGCAACCGAAGTTAATGGCGAAAGCACGTCAATGCCGGCGCTGACTAGTACTTGGGCGCCGATTCGTTGGCGGATCACGGTAGTAGAGGGTTCATGTTAGACATTAGTGGCTCAACCTTCCCAGTGCTGCCTTTGCGGGACATCGTGGTGTTCCCGCACATGATCGTGCCCCTGTTCGTCGGGCGCGATAAGTCCGTGCGCGCGCTCGAGTTCAGTGATGAAGGATGACAAGCAGATCCTCCTGGTTACCCAGAAGAATGCGGCCCAGGACGATCCGTCGCAGACCGATATTTTCACGGTCGGCACGGTCGGCACGGTTCTGCAGCTGCTGAAGCTTCCCGACGGCACGGTGAAGGTGCTGGTGGAAGGCGGTCAGCGGGCGCGGATCACGAAGTTCGCGGATAATCCGAACTTCTTCGAGGCCTATGGCGAACTGATCGGCGAGAAGGCCGGCGAGGGCAAGGAAGTAGAAGCCCTGGCGCGCACCGTCGTGTCCCAGTTCGAGCAGTACATCAAGCTGAACAAGAAGATCCCGCCGGAAGTGCTGGTCTCGATCAACCAGATCGAGGAGCCGAGCAAGCTCGCGGACACGGTTGCCTCGCACCTGTCGCTGAAGATCAGCGAGAAGCAGGAGCTGCTGGAGACCGAGACTGTCAGCGAACGGTTGGAGAAGGTCTACGCTTATATGGAGAGCGAGATCGGCGTGCTGCAGGTGGAAAAGCGCATCCGCAGCCGGGTCAAGCGCCAGATGGAGAAGACCCAGCGCGAGTACTATCTGAACGAGCAGCTGAAGGCGATTCAGAAGGAGCTCGGCGAGGGCGAGGACGGCCGCGACGAGCTGGCCGAAATCGAAGACCGGATCAAAAAGACGCGCCTCTCCAAGGAAGCCCGCGAGAAAGCGCAGGCGGAACTGAAGAAGCTGCGCTCCATGAGCCCGATGTCTGCCGAGGCGACGGTGGTCCGCAACTACCTGGATTGGATGCTGAGCATTCCCTGGAAGAAGCAGACCAAGATCAAGCGCGACATCAGGCAGGCCGAGAAGGTTCTGAACACGGACCATTACGGGCTGGAAAAGGTCAAGGAGCGCATCCTTGAGTATCTCGCAGTCCAGCAGCGCATGAAGAAGGTCAAGGGCCCGATCCTGTGCCTCGTCGGTCCGCCGGGCGTCGGCAAGACGTCACTGGGTAAGTCGGTTGCCAAGGCGACCGGCCGGAACTTCGTGCGCATGTCGCTGGGCGGCGTTCGTGACGAAGCCGAGGTGCGCGGGCATCGCCGGACCTATATCGGCTCCATGCCCGGCAAGGTCATCCAGGGCATGAAGAAGGCAAAGTCCTCGAACCCCTTGTTCCTGCTGGACGAAGTGGACAAGCTCGGCGCCGATTGGCGCGGCGATCCATCCTCCGCCCTGCTGGAGGTCTTGGATCCCGAGCAGAATTCGACGTTCAACGACCACTACCTTGAGGTCGACTACGATCTCTCGGACGTGATGTTCGTGACCACGGCGAACTCGCTTCGCATGCCCCAGCCTTTGCTGGACCGCATGGAAGTCATTCGCCTTCCTGGCTACACCGAGGATGAGAAGGTCGAGATCGCCAAGCGTCACTTGCTGCCTAAGCAGGTGAAAGAGCACGGCATCAAGAAGTCGGAATGGTCGATTTCGGACGACGCATTGCGCGACCTCATTCGCTACTACACGCGCGAGGCCGGCGTCCGCAATCTCGAGCGCGAAATTGCCAACCTGGCGCGCAAGTCGATCAAAGAGATTCTGATGAAGAATCTCGCGAAGATCGTCATCACCCGGCGCAATCTGGAGAAGTATGCCGGCGTCCGCCGCTATCGCTACGGCGAAACGGAAGCCGAGGATTTGGTCGGCCTCACGACCGGTCTCGCCTGGACGGAAGTCGGCGGCGAGATCCTGACCATCGAGGCAGTCACGGTCCCCGGCAAGGGCAAAGTCACGGCAACCGGCAAGCTCGGTGACGTGATGAAGGAGTCCGTGCAAGCGGCCGAAAGCTATGTGAAATCGCGCGCCATTGCGTTCGGTATCAAGCCGACCTTGTTCGAGAAAGTGGACATCCACGTCCATGTTCCCGAAGGTGCAACGCCAAAGGACGGTCCGTCCGCCGGCGTGGCCATGGTGACCTCGATCGTCTCCGTGTTGACCAGCGTGCCGGTTCGGCGCGATCTGGCGATGACCGGCGAGATCACGCTGCGCGGCCGCATTCTGCCGATCGGCGGCTTGAAGGAGAAGCTGCTGGCGGCGCTACGGGCGGGCATCAAGACAGTGTTGATCCCAGCGGAAAACGAAAAAGATCTCGCGGAGATTCCGGAAAACGTTAAACGCGGCATGACCATCAAGCCCGTGAAGGCGCTGGACGAAGTTCTGAAGTACGCGCTGACGCAGGAGTTGAAGCCGATCGAATGGATCGAGACCGACGTCGAGAAGGTTCCGGCAAAGCCCGGCGACACTGAGCGCGGCGTCATCACGCACTAAAGTGTTCTGACATGAAACACAGCAACGGCGGCCCTACGGCCGCCGTTGTTTTTTTCTGGGGAAAACTCTTTCGCGCGCATTGACGCTCGCGCGCGAGCAGGATTAGGTTTTCCTGGCAACGAAGCTATCCATCGTTGCTTCCCAAATTCAGGATCAGGAGTGTGATCGGTGAACAAGAACGATCTTGTATCGCTCATTGCCGACCGGACCGGCTTTTCGAAAGTCGATGCGGGCAAGGCTGTCGATTCCGTGCTCGGTGCGATTACCGAAGCTTTGCAGAGCGGTACATCGGTCCGGCTCTCCGGCTTCGGCACGTTCACCATCTCCAAGCGCGCCGCATCCGAAGGACGGAATCCTCGCACGGGCGAAAAGATCCAGCTTCCTGAATCGACGCACCCGAAGTTTCGCGCCGGCAAACAGCTGCGCCAGGCCGTGAACTGATATTAGTTGGGATTGGTCTGGATTTGGCTTGCCGCTGATCTGGCGGACCCTGCCGATTATGGTAGGATAGAGTCCTGCTGGAGACCGCGAGGCGGCGCGCAAAGCGATTTGCGGCCTATCCGGGCGATTAGCTCAGTTGGTAGAGCATCTCGTTTACACCGAGGGGGTCGGCGGTTCGAGTCCGTCATCGCCCACCAGCCTTCACTCGCTTCGCGAGCGAAAGCTGCCGCGCCGGAGCCCACAGGGCGAAGCCGGGCTCTAGCATCCGCGAGCTACGGCTCGTCAAGCCAGCAGGTTTGTCGTCGTACCAACGAGCAATTGTACTTAACGGCCCAGCCCGCTTAGCTTGACTTTGCCGGTCGTTGCGCAGTACACAACGGCCCTCCATTCCAGGCGATATGCGGGTGTAGCTCAGTTGGTTAGAGCGCCGGCCTGTCACGCCGGAGGCCGCGGGTTCAAGTCCCGTCACTCGCGCCATTGCGCCTGGAATTGGTACCTTCCCCGCTCGCCGGGACCTGCGACTCCACGTCGCCTAAACCGTCACAAAGCAACAAGTTTTAGTCCTTTTCCCAACCGGTTACCGGTCCTATAGTGCGCGCCGTTTCGGAACCCCGGCTTGGGTCTCCGGCGAGTCGCGCGGGTGGTTCGCGGTTTGGAGGCGCCGGGGTCCGGTTGAGGGGTTGGATCATGGGATCGCTGTTAACCGAGTATCTGCCGATCCTGATGTTTCTGGGGGTGGCCATTGGATTGGCCGCCCTGGTGCTGGCGGCGTCCTTTGTCATCGGCCCGCGGCGTCCGGACCCGGAAAAGCTTTCGCCCTATGAATGCGGTTTTGATGCCTTCGACGACGCGCGCCGCAAGTTCGATGTTCGCTTCTACCTGGTGTCGCTGCTCTTCATCATTTTCGACCTCGAAGTGGCGTTCCTGTTTCCCTGGGCGATCACCCTGGGCGAGATCGGTTTTGCCGGCTTCATCTCCATGTGCATCTTCCTGGGCGTGCTGACCGTCGGGTTCATCTACGAATGGAAGAAGGGAGCTCTGGAATGGGAGTAAATCCCAACCCGGTCAATCTTCCGCAAGCCGGCGGCGAGGATCCGTTCTTCCAGGCCGCCAGCGACGAGTTTCGCGACAAGGGGTTCATCGTCGCGCCGTTCGAGCGGCTGTGGAGCTGGGCGATCACCAAGTCACGCACCGGCTCGCTCTGGCCGATGACCTTCGGCCTGGCATGCTGCGCCGTCGAGATGATGCATGCCTATATGGCGCGATATGACCTCGACCGCTTCGGCATCGTGCCGCGCGGCAGTCCGCGGCAATCCGACGTGATGATCGTGGCGGGCACGCTGACCAACAAGATGGCGCCGGCGCTGCGCAAGGTCTACGACCAGATGCCCGAGCCGCGCTGGGTCATTTCCATGGGCTCATGCGCGAATGGCGGCGGGTACTACCACTATTCCTATGCCGTGGTGCGCGGCTGCGACCGGATCGTGCCGGTGGACATCTATGTGCCCGGTTGCCCGCCGACAGCCGAGGCGCTGCTCTATGGCATCCTTCAACTGCAAAAGAAGATCGAGCGCACGGATATCATCAGGCGCTAGGCCGTTGATAGACGTGTCCCGTCGGACGAAGACAGCATGGCATCCCAGGCATTGCAGGAACATGGCGACTACCTGACCGCGGCTCTCGCCAAGGAGTCGCCGCGGTTCGAGATCGGCCACGGCGAGGCGATCCTGACGCTGCCGCGGGAAGCGATCGTCCGTGCGCTGACCTTCCTGCGCGACGACAACAACTGCCTCTACAAGATGCTGATCGATATCTGCGGCGTCGACTATCCTGATCGGGCGGAGCGGTTCGAGGTCGTCTACAATCTGCTGAGCCTGAAGCATAACCGGCGGATTCGCGTGAAAGTGACGACCGGTGAGGACACGCCGGTGCCTTCTGTCAATTCCGTCTATTCCGCCGCCGGCTGGTTCGAGCGGGAAGCATGGGATCTCTATGGCATCTTCTTCTCCGATCATCCCGATCTGCGCCGGATCCTCACCGACTACGGGTTCGAGGGCCATCCCATGCGCAAGGACTTCCCGCTGACGGGTTATGTGGAGGTGCGCTACGACACCGAGCAAAAGCGCGTGGTCTACGAGCCGGTCAAGCTGACCCAGGCGTTCCGCAGCTTCGATTTCCTCTCGCCCTGGGAGGGCATGACGCGCCAGCTCCCCGGCGATGAGAAGGCGACCGGGAAGAACTGATGGCCGAAGTCCAGATCAAGCCAATGACCGTGAATTTCGGGCCGCAGCATCCCGCGGCCCACGGCGTGCTGCGTCTGGTCATGGAGATGGATGGCGAAATCGTCGAGCGGCTCGACCCGCATATCGGCCTGTTACACCGGGGCACAGAGAAGCTGATCGAGTACAAGACTTACATCCAGGCGATCCCGTACTTCGACCGGCTCGATTACGTCTCGCCGATGTGCCAGGAGCACGCCTTCGTCCTGGCGGTCGAGAAACTGCTGGGGATCGAGGTGCCGGCCCGCGGCCAGTATATCCGCGTGCTGTTCGACGAGATCACTCGCATCCTCAACCATCTCCTGAACATTCCCGCCTACGCCATGGATGTGGGCGCCATGACTCCGTTCCTCTGGGCGTTCGAGCAGCGGGAACTGCTGATGGAATTCTATGAGCGCGTCAGCGGCGCCCGGCTGCATGCGGCCTACTACCGGCCCGGCGGTGTGCACCAGGATCTGCCGGCGGGCATCCTCGATGATATCGCCGCCTGGGCGGAAAAATTCCCGGCGGTGATGGACGACATGGACGCGCTGCTGACGGAGAACCGCATCTTCAAGCAGCGGCTCGTCGATATCGGCAAGGTGACGGCTGAGCAGGCGATGGATTGGGGCTTTACCGGCCCGATGCTGCGCGCCTCCGGCGTGCCGTGGGACCTGCGCAAGGCGCAGCCCTACATGGTCTACGACAAGATGGATTTCGACATTCCCATCGGCAAGACCGGCGATTGCTATGACCGCTATCTCGTGCGGTTCGAGGAGATGAAGCAGAGCCTGAAGATTGTGAAGCAGTGCATCGCCCAGATGCCCGGCGGTCCCGCCACGTCCATCGACCGCAAGATCACGCCGCCGCCGCGCGGCGAGATGAAGCGCTCGATGGAAGCGCTGATCCATCATTTCAAGCTCTATACTGAGGGCTTCCACGTGCCGGCCGGTGAGACTTACACCGCGGTCGAGGCGCCCAAGGGCGAGTTCGGCGTCTATCTGGTGTCCGACGGCAGCAACAAGCCGTACCGCTGCAAGATCCGCGCGCCGGGCTTTGCCCATCTGCAGGCCATCGATTTCTGTTCCCGCGGCTACATGCTGGCGGACTCCGTGGCCATCCTGGGCTCCATGGATATCGTTTTCGGCGAGATCGACCGATGAGTGCTTCAACCACCAATGAAACGGTGCAGCCCGCCAGCTTCGCCTTCACGCCGGATAGCCTCGCTACGGCGAAGAAGTTCATGGCGAAGTATCCGGAAGGCCGGCAAGGCAGCGCCGTGATCGCTCTGCTGGATCTGGCGCAGCGCCAGCATGACGGCTGGCTGCCCCGCGCGGCGATGGATCATGTGGCGGAGGTGCTGGATATGGCGCCGATCCGCGTCTACGAGGTGGCCACCTTCTACAGCATGTTCAATCTGCAGCCGGTCGGCCGGCATCATATCCAGCTCTGCCGCACGACGCCCTGCTGGCTGCGCGGCGCGGACGATCTGTCGAAGATGTGCCAGCGCAAGCTGGGCATCGGCCTTAAGGAGCGGACATCAGACGGCATGTTCTCGCTGATGGAAGTCGAGTGTCTGGGCGCCTGCGTCAATGCGCCGGCGGTGCAGATCAACGACGATTTCTACGAAGATCTAGATCCCGCGAAATTCGAGGCGCTGCTTGACCGGCTCGCCAAGGGCGAGAAGCCGGCGATCGGCTCGCAGAGCGGCCGGCAGTTTTCGGCACCGGTCGGCGGGCCGACCACGCTGAAATCGGGCGCCAAGTCCGGGGCAGGGGAATAGCATGCTGCGCGACGAGGATCGCATCTTCCGCAATCTCTACGGCCTGGGTGACTGGCGTTTGGCCGGGGCGCGTCGGCGCGGCAATTGGGACAACACCAAGGACCTGTTGGCCCGCGGCCGGGATGCGATCATCGACGAGATCAAGAAGTCGGATCTGCGCGGCCGTGGCGGCGCCGGTTTTCCGGCCGGCCTGAAATGGTCGTTCATGCCCAAGCAGTCCACGGGCAAGCCCGCCTATCTGGTGGTCAACGCCGACGAGTCCGAGCCCGGCACCTGCAAGGATCGCGAGATCCTCCGGTTCGACCCGCACATGCTGCTGGAAGGCTGCCTGGTGGCCGGTTTCGCCATGGGCACCCAGGCCTGCTACATCTATATCCGCGGCGAGTTCTATAACGAGGCGGTCAATCTGCAGGCCGCCATCGACGAGGCCTATGACTCCGGCCTGATCGGCAAGAATGCCTGCGGCTCGGGCTATGACTACGACATTTATCTGCATCGCGGCGCCGGCGCCTACATATGCGGCGAAGAAACGGCGCTGCTGGAGAGCCTGGAGGGCAAGAAGGGCCAGCCCCGGCTGAAGCCGCCATTCCCCGCGGCCATGGGCCTCTATGGCTGCCCGACCACGATCAACAATGTGGAGACCATCGCCGTCGCGCCGACGATCCTGCGCCGCGGCGCCGCCTGGTGGAGCGGCATCGGCCGCCCGAAGAACACGGGCACAAAGATCTTCTGCATCTCCGGCCATGTGAACAAGCCGTGCAACGTGGAAGAGGAGATGGGCATTCCGCTGAAGGCGCTCATCGAGACCCACGCCGGCGGCGTGCGCGGCGGCTGGGACAATCTGTTGGCGGTCATTCCCGGCGGAGCTTCCGTGCCGTTGCTGCCGAAATCGATCTGCGACACTGTGCTGATGGACTTCGAACTCCCTGCGGGAAGTGAGATCGGGCCTCGGCACGGCGGCCGTGATCGTGATGGACAAGTCGACGGACGTAGTGGCGGCGATCGCGCGGCTGTCGCATTTCTACATGCATGAGAGCTGCGGCCAGTGTACGCCCTGCCGCGAAGGCACGGGCTGGATGTACCGGGTGATGCAGCGGATGGTGCGCGGCGATGCCGAGCTGTCGGAGATCGACGCCCTCGAGGATGTGACCAAGCAGGTCGAGGGCCACACCATCTGCGCGCTTGGCGATGCGGCCGCCTGGCCGATTCAGGGCCTGATCCGCCATTTCCGGCCGGAGCTGGAGCGCCGGATCAACGAATACCGCTCGCGCAAGGCGGCTTGAGGAACGACCCATGCCCAAGCTGACCATCGACGGCAAGGAAATCGAAGTCCCGGCGGGGATCACCGTGCTGCAGGCCTGCGAACTGGCCGGCGCCGAGATCCCGCGCTTCTGCTATCACGAGCGCCTGTCGGTCGCCGGCAATTGCCGAATGTGCCTGGTGGAGATGGAGAAGTCGCCGAAGCCCATCGCTTCCTGTGCAATGCCCGTGGCCGACGGCATGGTGATCAAGACCGATACGCCGACGGTGAAGAAGGCGCGCAACGGCGTGATGGAATTCCTGCTGATCAACCATCCGCTGGATTGCCCGATCTGCGACCAGGGCGGCGAGTGCGACCTGCAGGATCAGGCGATGGCCTATGGCTTCGACCGAAGCCGCTATCGCGAGAACAAGCGCGCCGTCGAGGACAAGGATTTCGGGCCGCTGGTCAAGACCGAGATGACGCGCTGCATCCATTGCACCCGCTGCATCCGCTTCTCTACCGAGGTTGCCGGCGTTGAGGAGCTGGGCGCCACCGGCCGCGGCGAGCATATGGAAGTCACCACCTACGTTCAGAAGACGCTGAGCTCCGAGCTGTCGGCGAACATCATCGACCTTTGCCCCGTGGGCGCGCTGACCTCGAAGCCCTATGCCTTCATGGCGCGGCCCTGGGAACTGAAGAAAACCGAGAGCATCGATGTGATGGATGCGGTCGGCAGCGCCATCCGCGTCGATACGCGCGGTAACGAAGTCATGCGCGTCCTGCCGCGCCTGAACGAGGCGGTGAACGAGGAATGGATATCCGACAAGACGCGCTTCGCCTGCGACGGGCTGAAGCGGCAGCGGTTGGACCGGCCCTATGTGCGCCGAGACGGCAAGCTGCAGCCGGCAAGCTGGGACGAGGCGTTCAGCGCCATCGCCAAGCGCCTCCAAGGCGTGGCCGGGCACCGCATCGCTGCCATCGCCGGCGACCACGCCGATGTCGAGGCCATGTTCGCACTCAAGGAATTGATGGGCGCGCTCGGCTCGCCGAATATCGATTGCCGCCAGGATGGCGCCATAATCGATCCGCGGCAGCGCGCGGGCTATCTGTTCAACACGGGCATCGCCGGAATCGACCAGGCCGACGCCATCCTCATCGTCGGCAGCAATCCGCGCCTGGAGGCGCCGATCATCAACGCCCGCATCCGCAAACGTTTCCTCCAAGGCGGCGTGAAGATCGGCGTGATCGGGCCGAAGCTGGACCTGACCTACAAGTACGAGCATCTGGGCGCCGGGCCGCAGACCCTGGCGGAGATTGCGGATGGCCGGCACAAATTCGCCGAGGTGCTGAAGGCGGCGAAGAACCCGATGCTGATCCTCGGCGCGGGTGCGCTACGGCGGCCAGACGGCGCGGCGATACATAATCTTGCCCAGCGCGCAGCGCAGGCTTGCGGTCTGGTGCGCGAAGGCTGGAACGGCTTCAACCTGCTCCATCTCGCCGCCGGACGCGCCGGTGGCCTCGAAGTCGGCTTTGTTCCAACAACCGGCGGCCGCGACGTGGCCGGCATTCTTGCCGGCGCAGGCAAGGGCGAGATCGAGGTCGTCTATCTGCTTGGCGCCGATGAGTTCGACACGAGCAAGCTCGGCAAAGCTTTTGTCATCTACCAGGGCCACCATGGCGATGCCGGCGCTCACCGCGCCGATGTCATCCTGCCGGGTGCCGCCTACACGGAGAAATCGGCGACGTATGTGAACACCGAAGGCCGCGTGCAGCGCACGACGCTGGCGGCCTTCCCGCCGGGCGACGCCCGCGAGGATTGGACGATCATCCGCGCTTTGTCGGACGTGCTGGGCCGGCGCTTGCCCTTTGATAGCATCGGCCAGCTCCAGCGGCGCTTGTTTGCCGCCATTCCCCGGTTCCAGGAGCTGGATGCGGTGCAGCCGGCGTCCTGGGCCGAATTCGGACAGCCGGGCAACATCGAAGCGGCGCCGTTCGCGATGCCGATCGCCAATTTCTACATGACCGATCCCATCAGCCGAGCCTCCGAGACCATGGCGCAATGCACGGAAGCCTTCGGCGCCGGACAGACGCAGAAGACGGGCACCCATGGATAGTCTTCTGACATCGCTGTCGGATTTTACGACGACCCCGGTCGGGCAGGGGATCCTGATCGTCGTCTACATCCTGTGCATCGTCGTGCCGTTGCTGCTCTGCGTCGCCTATCTGACCTATGCCGAGCGCAAAGTCATCGCCAAGGTGCAGCTTCGCAAGGGACCGAATGTGGTGGGGCCGTTCGGCCTGCTGCAGCCAATCGCCGACGGCATCAAGCTGGTGGCCAAGGAAACCATCATCCCCACCGGCGCCAACCGTGTGGTTTTTCTCATAGCGCCGATGATCACCTTCGTTCTGGCTCTGGTGGCCTGGGCGGTGATTCCGTTCGGTGCCCAGACCGTGCTGTCCAACATCAATGTGGGCATCCTCTATCTCTTCGCCATCTCGTCGCTCGGCGTCTACGGCATCATCATGGCCGGTTGGGCCAGCAATTCGAAGTACCCGTTCCTCGGCGGCTTGCGTTCCGCGGCGCAGATGGTGTCCTATGAAGTCTCCATCGGCTTCGTGATCATCACCGTCCTGCTCTGCGCCGGCTCGCTCAACTTGAACGTCATCGTCGAGAGCCAGGGCGGCGGCTTCTGGCATTGGTACATCTTCAATAACTTTGGCCTGCTGCTGCCGATGGCGGTGATCTTCTTCATCTCCGGCCTCGCGGAAACCAATCGCGCCCCCTTTGATCTGCCGGAAGCGGAAGCCGAGCTGGTCGCTGGTTATTTTTCCGAATATTCGTCCATGAGCTTCGGCCTGTTCTTCCTCGGCGAATACGCGAACATGATCCTGATGAGCGCGATGACCACCATCCTGTTCCTGGGCGGATGGCAGCCGCCATTCGATTTCCTGGACTTCATCCCCGGCTGGGTCTGGTTCTTCGGCAAGATCAGCTTCGTGCTGTTCCTGTTCCTGCTGGTGCGCGCCACCTTTCCGCGCTACCGCTACGATCAACTCATGCGGCTGGGCTGGAAGGTCTTTCTGCCGTTGTCTCTTTTCTGGGTTGTGTTGACAGCGGGCATCGTCCTGCTGGTCGGCAAGAACCCGGCGCTGTGAGGAGAACGCCATGGGCTCTATCTCGCGCGGATTGAAATCACTGCTGCTGAAGGAGCTGGTCTCCGGCTTGTTCCTGACCACCCGCTACATGTTCAAGAAGCCGGTGACGATCAACTATCCCTACGAAAAAGGCCCGCTCAGCCCGCGCTTCCGCGGCGAGCATGTCCTACGCCGCTATCCCAACGGCGAAGAGCGCTGCATCGCCTGCAAGCTCTGCGAGGCCGTGTGCCCGGCGCAGGCAATCACCATCGAGGCCGAGCCGCGCGAAGATGGCAGCCGCCGCACCACCCGCTATGACATCGACATGACGAAATGCATCTATTGCGGCCTGTGCCAGGAGGCCTGCCCGGTGGATGCCATCGTCGAAGGCCCGAATTTCGAGTTCGCCACGGAAACCCGTGAGGAACTCTTCTACAACAAAGAGAAACTGCTGGCGAACGGCGACCGCTGGGAATCGGAGATCGCCAACAACCTGTCGCTCGACGCGCCCTATCGCTAGGCGCCGGCAGACGGGATTGAAAGGGGAAGGGGTCAGGCGCAGGCGATGATTATCCAGACGCTCGCCTTCTATCTGTTCGCGGTCATCAGCGTCATTGCCGGCGCCATGGTGATCTCCGCGCGCAATCCCGTGCATTCCGTGCTGTTCCTGATCCTGGCATTCTTCTCCTCCGCCGGGCTGTTCGTGCTCATGGGCGCCGAGTTCCTGGCGATGATCCTCGTGGTCGTCTATGTCGGCGCCGTCGCAGTGCTATTCCTCTTCGTTGTGATGATGCTCGACATCAATTTCGTCGAGCTGCGCGAGGGCTTCCTGCGCTATTCGCCGATCGGCGCCCTGGTCGGCGTGGTGCTGCTGATCGAACTGGGCATCGGATTCACGGCGTGGCAGGCCGCGCCAACGATGAGCGGCAACGTGCCGGCCATTTCCACCGATCCCGCAATGACCAACACCCATGCCCTCGGTCTCATCCTCTATACCCGGTACTTCTATCTGTTCCAGGCCGCCGGCTTGATCCTGCTGGTGGCCATGATCGGCGCCATCGTGCTGACGCTACGCCAGCGCGAGGGCGTGCGGCGCCAGTCGATCAGCGCCCAGGTTGGCCGCCACAGGGAAGACACCCTGGAAGTCCGCAAAGTCCAAAGCGGGAGCGGTATCTGATGGCCCCCATCGGTCTGGAACACTACCTGACGGTCGCCGCGATCCTCTTCACGCTCGGCATCTTCGGCATCTTCCTGAACCGGAAGAACGTCATCATCATCCTGATGTCCGTCGAATTGATGCTGCTGGCGGTGAACATCAACTTTGTCGCCTTCTCCACCCACCTGGGCAACCTGCTTGGGCAGGTCTTCGCCATGTTCGTGCTGACCGTCGCGGCGGCGGAGGCCGCCATCGGCCTGGCGATCCTGGTGGTCTATTTCCGCAACCGCGGCTCCATCGCGGTTGAAGACATCAATATGATGAAGGGCTGAGGCGATGGATGTAGCCCTCGTATTCCTGCCGCTGGCGGGCGCCATCATCGCGGGCCTTTTTGGCCGCATGATCGGCGACCGGGGCGCCCAATGGGTGACCTGCAGCTTCATGCTGTTGTCGGCGCTGTTGGCGGTCATCGCCTTTGTCGATGTCATCTACAACGGCAATGCGCGCACCACCGAGCTGTTCACCTGGTTCGACAGCGGTGCCTTCGAGGCGTCCTGGGCGATCCGGGTCGACAATCTCACGGCCGTGATGCTGGTGGTGGTCAGTGGCGTGTCGTCGATGGTCCATGTCTATTCCGTCGGCTACATGTCCCACGATCATTCGATACCCAGGTTCATGTCCTACCTCAGCCTGTTCACCTTTTGCATGCTGATGCTGGTGACCGCCGATAATTTCATGCAGATGTTCTTCGGCTGGGAGGGCGTCGGCCTCTGCTCCTACCTGCTGATCGGCTTCTGGTACGACCGTCCCTCGGCCAATGCCGCGGCGATCAAGGCGTTCCTGGTCAATCGCGTCGGCGATTTCGGCTTCGCCCTCGGCATCATGGGCGTGTTCATGATTTTCAACTCCGTGGATTTCAACACGGTGTTCGCGGCCGCGCCAAGCAAGGCGGGCGCCTCCATGGAGTTCCTGGGCCAGCAGTTCGACATCATGACGACGCTGTGCCTGCTGCTGTTCATCGGCGCCATGGGCAAGTCGGCGCAGATCCTGCTGCACACCTGGCTGCCCGACGCGATGGAAGGCCCGACCCCGGTTTCCGCCCTGATCCATGCGGCCACCATGGTGACGGCCGGCGTGTTCATGGTCTGCCGCCTGTCGCCGATGTTCGAGCAGGCGCCCTTCGCGCTGGAAGTCGTCACGTTTATCGGTGCCACCACGGCGATCTTCGCGGCCACCGTCGGCCTGTGCCAGAACGACATCAAGCGGGTCATCGCCTATTCGACCTGCAGCCAGCTCGGCTACATGTTCTTCGCCGCCGGCGTTTCCGCCTATGGCGCGGCGATGTTCCACCTATTCACCCACGCCTTCTTCAAGGCGCTGCTGTTCCTCGGCGCCGGTTCGGTGATCCACGCCATGTCCGGCGAGCAGGACATGCGCAAGATGGGCGGCATCTACAAGCTGGTCCCCTATACCTATGCGCTGATGTGGATCGGCAGCCTGGCCCTCGGCGGCATCGGCATTCCCGGCGTGTTCGGCTTTGCCGGCTTTTATTCCAAGGACGTGATCCTCGAGGCGGCCTGGGGCGCCCATAGCGGCGTCGGCAGCTATGCCTTCTGGCTGGGCGTGATCGCGGCCTTCCTGACTGCGTTCTACTCCTGGCGCCTGTTGTTCATGACCTTCCATGGCCCATCGCGGGCGGATCACCATACGCTCGAGCATGCCCATGAATCGCCCTGGATCATGCTGGCGCCGCTGGTGGTGTTGGCCGCGGGGGCCGTGTTCGCCGGCTTTGCCTTCCAGTCAGGCTTCGTCGGCGAGGGCCTCGAGCATTTCTGGGCGGCGTCCATTCCGGCCGAGCCCCACCATCATGCCCTGGAGGCTGCCCACCACGCGCCGACGTGGGTCAAATGGGCGCCCCTTGTCGTTGCCGTGGCCGGCATCGGCTTGGCCTATGTCTTCTACATCGCCATGCCGTCGCTGCCTGGGCTCGTGGCCACGATGTTCCGCCCGGTCTACCTGCTGTTCCTGAACAAGTGGTACTTCGACGAACTCTATGACTGGCTATTCGTGCGGCCGGCACACCTGCTCGGCCGCGGCCTGTGGAAATCCGGCGACGGCGCCATCATCGACGGCGTCGGGCCGGATGGCGTTGCCGCCGCGACGCTGCAGATGGCCCGGCGCGCCGGACGGCTGCAGAGCGGCTATGTCTATCACTATGCCTTCGCCATGTTGATCGGTGTCGTGGCGCTGTTGACCTGGTATCTGTTTGCGCACGGCAGGTAAGCGATGGACTGGCCTATCCTTTCGACCATCACCTTCCTGCCGCTGATCGGCGCGGTCGGCATCCTGCTGATCAACGGCGATCCCATATCGGTGGCGCGCAACAGCCGCTATGCCGCGCTGTGGACGTCGCTGATCACCTTCATCATCTCGCTGTTCATCTGGTTCGACTTCGATACCGGCAATCCCGGCTTCCAGTTCGAAGAGCAGGCCGAGTGGCTGCCGGCCTTCAAGATCGGCTATCGCATGGGGGTGGACGGCATCTCCATGATGTTCGTGCTGCTGTCGACCCTGCTGACGCCGGTCTGCATCCTGGCGAGCTGGGAATCGATCCAGAACCGCGTGCGCGAGTACATGGCGGCGTTCCTGATCCTGGAAACGCTGATGGTCGGCACCTTCTGCGCCCTGGATTTCATCGTCTTCTACATGTTCTTCGAAGGCGTGCTGATCCCGATGTTCCTGATCATCGGCGTCTGGGGCGGGGCGCGGCGGGTCTATTCCGCGTTCAAGTTCTTCCTCTATACGCTGCTGGGCTCCGTGCTCATGCTGGTCGCCATCCTCGCCATGTATTTCGAGGTGGGGACGACCGATATCCCGACGCTGATGAGCTATCCGTTCGCCCCGGGCATGCAGACCTGGCTGTGGCTGGCCTTCCTGGCGTCCTTCGCGGTGAAAGTGCCGATGTGGCCGGTGCATACTTGGCTGCCGGACGCGCACGTCGAAGCGCCCACGGCGGGCTCGGTCATCCTGGCCGGAGTGCTGCTGAAGATTGGCGCCTATGGTTTCCTGCGGTTCTCGCTGCCGATGCTGCCGCTCGCCTCGGCCGATCTGGCGCCACTGATCTTCGCGCTCAGCGTGATTGCCGTCATCTACACCTCGCTGGTGGCCCTGGCGCAGGAGGACATGAAGAAGCTGATCGCCTATTCCTCGGTGGCCCATATGGGCTTCGTCACCGCCGGCATCTTCGCCTTCAACGTCCAGGGCGTGCAGGGAGCGATCTTCCAGATGCTGAGCCACGGCATCGTCTCCGGCGCGCTGTTCCTCTGCGTGGGCGTCGTCTACGACCGCATGCATACCCGCGAGATCAATGCCTATGGCGGCCTGGTGCACCGGATGCCGGTCTATGCCGCGGTTTTCATGCTGTTCACCCTGGCCTCCGTCGGCCTGCCGGCGACCAGCGGCTTCATCGGCGAGTTCCTGGTGATGACCGGGCTGTTCATGGTGAACACCTGGGTCGCCGCGCTGGCTTGCACCGGCATCATCCTCGGCGCCGCCTACATGCTCTGGCTCTACCGGCGCATCATCTTCGGCGAACTGGTGAAGGCCGAACTCAAGAACATCCTGGATATGGATATGCGGGAGAAGGTGGTGTTCGCGCCGCTGGTCCTGCTGGTCCTCTGGATGGGCATCTATCCCGCGTCGTTTACCTCGGTCATGGAAGCATCTGTCGATAAGCTGGTTCAGGATTTTCAAGCGGATCTCCAGACGGCCGGACGGTCTCCCGACGGCGGCGAAAATACGCTGCTCTCCGGCTGGTTCACGCAGGAGTAGGCCGCCATGGATTATCAGGCCGCCATTCCCGAGATCTTCCTGGCTTGCGCCGGCATGGCGCTGCTGCTTGTCGGCGCGTTCCGGCGCGGAAACCCGACGCAGCTGATCGCCCGGCTAGCCGTGCTCTGCCTCATTGCGACGGCGGTATTCGTCCTCACGGCGGCCGACAGCGCCACAGCTTTCGGTGGACTTTTCATCGTCGACAAGTTCGGCGTGTTCTTCAAGGTGCTGGTGCTCGCCGGTTCGTCACTCGCAATCGTTATGTCCCTGGACTATATCGAGCGCGAGGGGATGAGCCGCTTCGAGTTCCCGGTACTCATGCTGCTGTCGACGGTCGGCATGCTGCTGATGCTGTCGGCGAACGACCTGATCTCGCTCTATGTCGGCCTGGAACTGCAAAGCCTGGCGCTCTATGTCGTCGCCGCCTTCCGCCGGGACGATTTGCGTTCGACGGAAGCCGGCATGAAGTACTTCGTCCTGGGCGCGCTGTCCTCGGGCATGCTGCTCTATGGCGCGTCCATGGTCTATGGATTCACCGGCACGACGGCCTTCGTCGATATCGCCGCCTCGCTGACCCAGCCGGCCAGCGGCGCTCCGCCCGTGGGCGTCATCGTCGGCATCGTGCTGGTCATCGCCGGTCTGGCCTTCAAGGTGTCCGCCGTGCCGTTCCACATGTGGACGCCCGACGTCTATGAAGGCGCACCCACGCCCGTAACGGCATTCTTCGCCGCTGCGCCCAAGCTGGCGGCCATGGGTCTGCTCGTGCGGGTCATGATGGAGCCGTTCGGCCATATGGTCGCCCAGTGGCAGCAGATCATCGTCTTCGTTTCCATCGCCTCCATGGTCCTGGGCGCGGTCGCCGCCATCAATCAGGAGAACATCAAGCGCCTGATGGCCTACAGCTCCATCGGCCATGTCGGCTATGCGCTGGTGGGTCTCGCCGCCGGCACGCGCGAAGGCGTGATCGGCGTGCTCGTCTATATGGCGATCTATCTCGTGATGAATGTCGGCACTTTCGGCTGCATCCTGCTGATGCGCCAGAAGGGCCGCATGGTCGAGGGCATCGGCGACCTCGCGGGCCTGTCCAAGACCAAGCCGGCGATGGCGGCGGCGCTGGCCATCCTGATGTTCTCCATGGCGGGCATCCCGCCCATGGCCGGCTTCTTCGGCAAGCTGTTCGTGTTCCAGGCAGCGGTCAATGTGGGCCTCTATTGGCTCGCCGTCATCGGTGTCGTCGCCAGCGTGGTGTCCGCCTTCTACTATCTGCGCATCATCAAGGTGATGTATTTCGACGAGCCCGTGGAGTCGCTGGATCGATCGACCGGATGGGTGATGAACGGCATCATTGCCGTCAGCAGCCTGGCGATCCTGCTCTTCTTCGCGCTGCCGGGGCCGGTGATCGACAGCGCCGCCGCGGCGGCCGCCTCGCTCTTCCCGGGATGACCGGCGCCGTCAATCTTCCGCCGTTCTTCAGCCTGATCTGCCTGCCGAGCGTCGGCAGCACCAATGACGAGGCCAAGCGGCTCGCCGAGGACGGCGCGGCGGAAGGCACGCTCGTCTGGGGCCTCGAGCAGACTGCCGGCCGTGGCCGGCGCGGGCGCGGCTGGCATTCGCCGCCGGGCAATCTCTACATCTCCGCCGTGCTGCGGCCCGGCAAACCCGCCGCCGAGTCGGCGCTGATCGGATTCGTTGCCGCCGTGGCCCTGGCGGATGCGCTGCAGGACCTCGGCCTCGCCAGCGACCGGCTGCGCCTGAAATGGCCCAATGACGTGCTGGTGGATAAGGCAAAGGTGGCGGGTATTCTGATCGAGACGTCGGCGCATTGCCGGCGGCTCACCTGCATGGCTGGTCTTGGGCATGGGCGATCAATCTGGCCCATGCGCCGGAAGACACCCCATATCCAGCCACCACGCTGCGGGCGGTCGGGCTCGCCAACGCTACCGTGGAGGGCGTCCTGGAAGCCCTCGCCGGACGCCTGGCGGAATGGTACGGCCGCTGGCTGGCGGATGGCTTTGCGCCGGTGCGTGCGGCCTGGCTGAAGCGGGCGACCGGCCTGGGCGAACCGATCGAGGTCCGCCTCGATCAGGAATCACTGCAAGGACGCTTCGTCGCGCTGGAAGAAGACGGGGCGTTGAGCCTGGAACTGCCCCAAGGCGAACGGCGACGGGTGACCGTCGGCGATGTATTCTTTCGCCGATAGAGGGCTGAGAGGGAACCATGCTGCTGGCAATCAATTCCGGCAATACCAACGCGTCATTCGCCGTTTATGACGGCGACAAGCAGCGCGGCCGCTGGCGCATCTCCACCGATCCGCGGCGGACGGCGGACGAGTATGGCGTCTGGCTGAGTCAGCTCATGGGGCTGAAAGGGCTGAAGCCCGGCGACATCGACGGCGCCATCATTGCGTCTGTTGTGCCGGACGCTCTATTCAATCTGAAGACGCTGGTGCGCAGCTACTTCAACTGCAATCCGCTGGTGATTGGCGACAGCGACGGAAACCACCTGGGCATTAAGGCATCGATCGACCGGCCGGAGGAGGCGGGGGCGGACCGCTTGGTCAATGCCTATGCCGCCCACCAGCGCTATGGCGGGCCGGCGATCGTGGTGGATTTCGGCACCGCCACCACCTTCGACATCGTCGACAAGGATGGCGCCTATGCCGGTGGAGTCATCGCGCCGGGCATAAACCTGTCGCTGCAGGCCCTCTATATGGCCGCCGCCAAGCTGCCCAACGTGGCGATCGAGAAGCCGAAACAGGTCATCGGCAAGTCCACAGTTCCCGCCATGCAATCGGGCGTCTTCTGGGGCTATGTCGGTTTGATCGATGGGCTGGTGACGCGGATCAAGAACGAGTACGGCGCACCTATGAAAGTGATTGCCACCGGTGGCCTGGCGCCGATGTTCAAGGACGCCGCCGAGACCATCGAGCACATTGATGGCGACCTCACGCTGGACGGCTTGCTGTGGCTCTACCGCGCCAACGCGAAGAAGTAGCGAATACAGCCGCGCGATGAACTCCATCAGCGACAACGGCCTGTATTTCCTGCCGCTCGGCGGCACCGGCGAGATCGGGATGAATCTCAATCTCTACGGCCATGCCGGCAAATGGCTGATGATCGATCTCGGCGTCATGTTCGGCGACGACGCCACGCCGGGCATCGATGTCATCATGCCGGATATCAGGTACATCGCAGATCGCCGCGATAAACTGGTCGGCCTGGTGCTGACCCATGCCCATGAAGACCATCTGGGCGCCGTGCCCTATCTTTGGCCGCGCCTCGGCTGTCCGATCTATGCGACGTCGTTCACGGCATCGGTGCTGCGGGCGAAACTGCGCGAGCACGGCCTCTCCGAGGAAGTGCCGATCACCGAGGTGCCCCTCTCGGGCAAATTCAGCATTCCGCCGTTCGATCTCGAGCTGATCACCCTGACCCATTCCATCCCCGAACCCAACGCCATCGTCATCCGCACGCCCGCCGGCAACGTGCTGCACACCGGCGACTGGAAGCTGGACCCCGAATCCGCTGGTCGGCGACGTCACCGACGAGGCCGCCTTGCGCCGCTTGGGCGAGGAGGGCGTGCTGGCCATGGTCTGCGACTCCACCAATGCCCTGGTGGAGGGCCATTCGGGCTCGGAGGCCGAGGTGCGTGACAGCCTGCATGACCTCGTCGGCACGATGAAGAACCGCGTGGCCGTCGCTTGCTTTGCCAGCAACGTGGCGCGGGTGGAGACCATCGCCAAGGTCGCCGCCGCCCATGACCGTCGCGTGGCATTGGTCGGCCGTTCGCTCTGGCGCATCGCCCAGGCGGCCAAGGATAACGGCTATCTCACCGACCTGGCGCCCTTCATCACCGAGCATGATGTCGGCTACCTGCCGCGGGAAGAGGTGCTGATGATATGCACAGGCAGCCAGGGCGAGCCGCGCTCGGCCCTGACCCGCATCGCCCGCGGCGACCATCCCGCCGTCACGCTTGCCCCCGGCGACGCCGTGATCTTTTCCTCGCGCATCATCCCGGGAAACGAGAAGCCGATCGGCCAACTCCAGAACGACTTGGCGCGGCTCGGCGTCGACATCGTCACCGAGAAGGACCATTTCGTCCACGTTTCCGGCCATCCCGCCCGTGACGAATTGATCGCCATGTATCAGTGGGTGCGGCCGCGCATCGCCATTCCTGTCCATGGCGAGGCGCGCCATCTGGCCGCCCACGCCAAGCTGGCCGAGGAATGCCAGGTGGGGCAGGGGCTGGCCATCAGCAACGGCACGCTTGTCCAGCTTCGCCCAAGCGGCGCCGAGATCCTGGAGCATGTGCATGTCGGCCGTATCGGCCTCGACGGCAAGGTGCTATTGCCCCTCGACAGCGAGGTGATGCGCGTCCGCCACCGCACTATCTGGAACGGCTCGGCGGTGGTCAGCCTGGCGATCAACAAGCGCGGCGAATTGCTGGGCCAGCCGCAGATCACGGTGCACGGTCTGCTGAATCAGTCCGAACATCGCGATGAGCTTGCCGAGCTTTCCGAGGCGGTCCGCGCGGCGGTGCAAGGCGTGCCTTTGGCGGCCCGCGGCGATGATCAGTCGATCAAGGAGGCGGCCCGCATCGCCTTGCGCCGGGCCGTCCATGCCAGTCACGGCAAGAAGCCGGTGACGGAAGTCCACCTGGTACGCGTATGACCGCGGCCGAGGATATCGCCGCTGCCGCCATGCGCGGCGGCGAGTATGACGACGGCGCCCGCTACGACGCCGAGTATGGCGGTATCGACGATGACGGCCAGTTCTTCCTGGATCTGGCGAAGACCTGCGGCCCGCGCATCCTCGACCTTGGCTGCGGGACCGGCCGGCTCGCGATCCCGCTCTGCCGCAGCGGCAAACAGGTCACCGGTCTGGACGCCATGGCGACCATGATCGACCATGCAAGGCGCAAGGCGGCGGGCCTGCCGATCCGCTGGGTCGATGGCGATTTCCGCAGCTTCGATTTGGGCGAGACCTATGACCTCGCCATCTCCTGCGCCCATGCGTTCCAGGGCCTGCTGACAGAGGATGATCAGCAGCGGTTTCTGACCTGCACGGCGCGCCATATCGCGCCCGCCGGCGTATTGGCCTTCGACACCCGCAATCCATCGCCCCATCATCTCGAGTTTCCATCAGGCGAAGCCCATTGGCAGAGTTTCCTCGATCCCGCAGGCGATACCGTGGACTCATCGGGTACGCAGCACTACGACACGGCGACCGGTCTTATGCGCTACGACATCGTCCGCACCATCAGGCGCACCGGCGAACGCCAGACCGCCCACATCACCATCAAGTTCACGCCGCTGGAGCGACTGCACGAGCTGCTGACATCGGCCGGTTTTTCCATTGAGCAAGCCTACGGCACCCACCGCCGCGATCCCTGGACGCCGGAAGCGCCGGAGATCGTGATTGTCGCGCGCCGGGCCTGACCCTGGACGCGACCCCAGGCCTTCTGTAGACAGCCCCCATGATCGGCCGCTTGAACCATGTCGCCATCGCCGTGCCCGACCTGCAGAAGGCGGCGAAGACCTATGCGGGAACCCTGGGCGCCAAGGTATCGGCGCCGGTCGACCAGCCGGCCCATGGCGTGACCGTGATCTTTGTCGAATTGCCGAACACCAAGATCGAGCTGCTGCATCCCCTGGGCGCCAACTCTCCCATCGCGGGGTTTCTCGAGCGCAACAGCAGCGGCGGCATCCACCATGTCTGCTTCGAGGTCGACGATATCCTCGCCGCCCGCGACCGCCTGGTGGCCGAGGGCGCCCGCATCCTGGGCGACGGGCAGCCGAAGATCGGCGCCCATGACAAGCCGGTGCTGTTCCTTCACCCCAAGGATTTTTGCGGTACATTGATCGAGCTGGAGCAGGCGTGAGCATGGGCTGGGGCTGGGGTCTTTTCATCTACCTGCTGATCTGGTGGACGGTGCTTTTCGCCGTCCTGCCCTGGGGCAACCGCGCATCGGAACATGTGGAACCCGGCCACGCCCCCAGCGCGCCGGAGAATCCGCGGCTGCTGCTGAAGGCGATCGTCACGACGGGGATCTCGCTGGTGATCTGGTTCGGCATCTACTACGCCATCACACGCGGACTGATCACCATCCCGAAATTGCGGCCGTAGCAAGCCATGGCCAAACCCGCCAAGCCGGCCAAGGCGCCACCCGTCACGGCCAAGACCTATTGCGACGCCGCCCCCGGCCATCCGTTCCACGGGCCTTACCACGACACCGAGTATGGCTTTCCGGTGCAGGACGAAGCCGTGCTGTTCGAGCGGCTGATCCTGGAGATCAACCAGGCCGGCTTGAACTGGCTGACCATCTTGAAGAAACGGGAAGCGTTCCAGGCCGCCTACCACGGCTTCGACGTGGACCGCGTGGCGGCCTATGGCGCCCGGGATGTGAAGCGGTTGTTGGGGGATGCCGGCATCATCCGCAACCGGCTGAAAGTCGAGGCGGCGATCGAGAACGCCAGGCGACTGCAGGCCATCCGCCAGTCCCACGGCTCCTTCGCCGGCTGGCTGGCGGCCCACCATCCCCTGGATAAGCCCGCCTGGGTGAAGCTGTTCAAGAATACTTTCCGTTTCACGGGCGGTGAGATCGTCGGGGAGTTCCTGATGAGCATTGGGTATCTGCCGGGGGCGCACAGGCCGGACTGCCCGGTGCAAAAGCGCGTTCTCAAGCAGCGCCCGCCATGGAATCTAAAATGAATTCAATGGCATAGAAAATTATTCTAAGTTAATTTAGTAAAAATGTAGGCAAAAGAATTGGCAAGCCCCGAAGGAGCTTGCCTCTAGATTGGTCTCTCAGTGTTGTTCTCGTTGTGAGGTGCCCTGGAGGGGTGGCTCCAAGACATTCCCTCGCTGCGTTCTTCCCTGAACCTGGGCCTGAAGCTTGTTAGATCGCTTCCGATTACCCATTGCTTGTTGGCCCGGCCAGTATACGCAACTTCGCCGAGAAAGCTACTCAAAAGATTGATTAAAATTCATGCACTTGATGTGATGCATGAACATGGCAAATGGGCATTCGAATCGCTATGCGCGGTGAGTTGCGGGGGCCGCAGCGGAAACACCGGCGCGCCAACCGAGATCAAGATCGGTTGCGATGACTTGGCCTCAACAGAATCTTGTTGTGAGTTTATTCATATCCGCGGTGCGGCGGCGGTATGCGTCTGCTTGTACACGGATATCGTTGCCGCTTCCGAGAAGCAGGTCACGCCGAGTTGCGCGGCGTGCAATCGGCTTGTCGAGCACGTTGCTGACGATGAGGGCCGCGACGTGGCGGCCGCTGATCTGGATGAAGGGCAGCGAATCGAACTGCCGGAGCTGACCCCGATTCAAAAGTCGGCGGATGTTGAAGGCGAATTCCATCTGCCTTTCGACTCGCCGCTCTTCGCGCCAATTTCGCCGCAAACGAGCCTGGCCGGCGCCCGTAGACAGGGCGCAGGCCATTGCCTACAGTCCCGCGCGTTTCGCCGGTCCAATGGGCGGCGGGAAAAGCCTGTCGTGTTTGCGAGGAAATCCGATGCGTTTGTCCGCGTTCTTCATGCCGACCCTGAAGGAGAATCCGACGGAGGCGCAGATCGTGTCCCATCGCCTGATGCTGCGCGCCGGCATGGTCCGCCAAGCCAGCGCCGGGATCTATTCGTGGTTGCCGCTGGGCTTCCGGGTGCTGAAGAAGATCGAGCAGATCGTCCGCGAGGAGCAGGACCGCGCCGGTTGTCAGGAAGTGCTGATGCCGACGATCCAGTCGGCTGATCTCTGGAAGCAATCCGGCCGCTACGACGACTACGGCAAGGAGATGCTGCGGTTCAAGGACCGCCATGAGCGGGACATGCTCTACGGCCCGACCAATGAGGAAGTGATCACCGATATCTTCAAGAACGGGGTCAACAGCTACAAACAGCTTCCCCGGATGCTGTACCACATCCAGTGGAAATTCCGCGACGAGCAACGGCCCCGCTTTGGCGTCATGCGCGGACGCGAGTTCCTGATGAAGGACGGCTACTCCTTCGATCTGGACTTCGAGGGCGCCCGCCATTCCTACAACAAGATGTTCGTCTCCTACCTCCGCACTTTCGCCCGCATGGGCTTGAAGGCGATTCCCATGGAGGCCGATACCGGCCCCATCGGCGGCGATCTCAGCCATGAATTCATCATTCTGGCCGATACCGGCGAAAGCGCTGTCTTCTGCCACAAGGGCTATATCGAGTTCGATGCCATCGGCTCCAATATCGATTATGACAGCCGTGAGGGCCTGCAGAAGATCGTCGACCGGTTCACCAGTCTCTATGCGGCAACCGACGACAAGCATGACGCGGCGCGGTTCGAGCAGATTCCCGCGGACAAGCGGGTCAGCGCCCGCGGCATCGAAGTCGGCCATATCTTCTATTTCGGCGAGAGGTATTCGAAGCCTCTCGGCGCCCTGGTGACCAAGCCCGACGGTCAGCAGGTGGCCGTGCAGATGGGCTCTTACGGCATCGGCGTGTCGCGGCTGGTGGGTGCCGTCATCGAGGCGAGCCATGACGATGCCGGCATTATCTGGCCGGCGTCGGTAGCCCCGTTCGATGTTGCGCTGGTAAATCTCAAGCCGACCGATGCTGCCTGCGCCAAGGCCGGCGAGGACATCTACGGCAAGCTGACCAATGCCGGGCTTGATACCCTGTATGACGACCGTGATGAACGCGCGGGCGCCAAGTTCGCGGACATGGACCTGATCGGGCTGCCCTGGCAGGTCGTGATCGGTCCCCGCGGCGTCGCCGCCGGCCAGGTGGAGCTGAAGAACCGCGCCACCGGCGAGAAGGCCGAACTGGGCATCGACGCGGCGCTCGCCCGCATCAAGGGCTGATGGCCGCGCGGCGCCCGGCGGCTGGTGGCCCGCACAGCCTGACATCGGTGGAGGCGTAGCCGATGACCATCGCTGTCGAACGGCTGATCGCGACCCGCTATCTCTTCTCCCGCCGCAAAGGCGGCTTCGTGTCGATCATTGCCCTCTTGTCGACCATGGGCATCGCCGTCGGCGTCGCCACGCTGATCGTCGTGCTCGCGGTCATGAACGGTTTCACCGGCGAGATGCTCAACAAGATCCTCGGCATGAACGGCCATTTGCGGGTCTATCTGCCGCAGCAACAGGCGCATGACTACGCCCTCGCGGCCGACCGTATTCAAGAGCTCCAAGGCGTGGTTCTGGCCATGCCGATGATCGAAGAGCCGGTTATGGCCACGACCGGCGATCGGGCCTCCGGCGCCTTCGTCCGCGCCGTGCCGCCGGAGGATTTGGCGAAACTGAAATCGGTGGCTTCCACCATCACTGCCGGTGCTCTCGACAAGTTCAAGGGCCTCCACACAATCATTATCGGGCAAGGTTTGGCGGACAAGCTGGGCGTTGAGCCGGGGGGCGACCTGACGCTGGTTATCCCGCTCTCCAACTGCACGCTCTTCGGCTGCGTCCCGCGCACGAAGACATACAACGTCGCGGGGACTTTCAACCTCGGCATGTCGCTCTACGACGAGGCATTCATTTACATGCCCTTGGAGGCCGGCCAGGCATTCTTCCGCACGTCGGACAAACCCGAGGATCAAGTTGTCGCCAAGACGATCGAAGTCACGCTGGACCGGCCGGAGGATGCGCCGGCGATGGCGCCGGAGCTGAAGGCTCGTATCGGCGGGACCGTAACCGATTGGCAGGAGTTCTACGCCGGCTATTTCGAGGCGATCAAAGTGCAGCGCAATGCGCTATTCCTGATGCTCAGCCTCATCAGCCTCGTTGCCGCGCTGAACATCATCTCAAGCCAGATCCTGCTGATAAAGGACAAGGCCAAGGAGGTGGCGATCCTCAGGACCATGGGCACAACGCAGCGCTCCATCCTCCGCCTCTTTGTCATGAACGGATTGGGAATTGGCGCCGTCGGCACCGGCCTCGGGATTCTACTCGGGCTCTGGCTTGCGGCCAGCATCGACAATGTGCGCCAGTGGATCGAGAGCATGATCGGCGTTCCCCTGTTCAATCGGGATATCTATTTCCTGTCGAACCTGCCGGCGGCGGTCGATCCGCTATCGGTGACCATCGTCAGCGCCGTGGCCCTGCTGCTGACTCTCGCGGCGACAATCTATCCCGCCTTGCGGGCGGCGCGCCTCGATCCGGTCGAAGCCTTGCGCTATGAGTAGGGGCCGGAACACATGCTGACGCCACCGGAACGGTTGCTCGCCTTTCGTTATATGCGCTCGCGGCGCCGGGCGAGGGGCTTTTCGGCCGTGAGCTGGCTGTCCCTGCTGGCGATTGCCTTGGGCGTCGCCACCCTGGTCATCGTTACGTCCATCATGAACGGCCTGCAGGTCGATCTGATCTCCCGCATTCTCGGCGTGTCGCCTCACATGCTGGTGCAGGCAGATGCCGCCGCGGCGCCGGACTTTGACAAACTGCAGCAGAGCATCGCGTCATTGCCCGGTGTCACGCAGGCGGCACCGGTGGTTCGCGGCGATGGCTTGGCGGCCGCTGGCAAACGTTCGGCCGGCGCCCGGATCGTCGGCATTAAGCCGGAGGACTTGCTGGCGCGGCGGATCATCGCCGACGAGATCACTGAGGGACGGCTGGCGCAGTTTCAGAGCCCGTCTGTCGTCATTGGCGCTGGATTGGCGCGCAATCTCGGCGTTCCCATCGGCGGCAAGGTCAAATTGATTGTGCCGCGCCGCGATCCCGAGACCGGAACGCTGATGCCGCGCGGAAAGACATTCATCGTCGCGGCTGTCTTCGAGACGCGCCGAGACGAGTACGATAATCTGCTGGTCTTTCTCACGCTCCCGGACGCCCAGGCGCTTTTCGATACGGAAGGACGCGCGACGGCGCTGGATATCGTCTTGGATGATCCGTTGTATGTGGATGACCTGCGGCCACAAGTCCAATCGCTGCTCGGTCCCGGCGAAACCGTCAAGACCTGGAGAGATTTCAACAGCTCCCTGGTCGCCGCGCTGCAAGTCGAGCGCATCGCCACGACCGTGATCCTCGTCCTGATTATCATTGTCGCTGTGTTCAGCATAGTCGCCGGACAGGTGATGATGGTGAAGGACAAGGCGCGGGAGATCGCCATTCTCCGCACCATGGGCGCGACCCGGGGTTCGATCCTGCGAATCTTCATGTTCAGCGGCGTGCTCGTCGGGATTGTCGGTGCGCTCTTCGGCTGCATCGCCGGCTTGCTCGTGGCTAGCCGAAATCAAGCGGCCGGGCGATGGCTATATGACAACTTTCAGGGTTGGGGGATGGATGGAATGCTCTGGTTCCTGGCTCACCTGCCGTCCATTGTGCAACCCTCACAGGTGCTGATCGTCATCGCCATTGCCCTGATCCTGACCTTGCTGGCGAGCATCTATCCCGCCTGGCGCGCAGCGCGCCTCGATCCCGTGGAGGCTCTACGTTATGAGTGAACGCAAAGGGGATGTGCTCGTCCTCGACCAGATCAACAGAGGGTTCGGCAGCGGTGCCGCGCGTCTCGAAGTCCTGCGGGGCGTATCCCTGTCGGTCCATGGCGGCGAGATGGTGGCTTTGGTTGGTCCTTCCGGCTGCGGCAAATCCACGCTGTTGCATATCGCCGGCCTTCTGGAGAAGGCAGACAACGGCGATGTGACGATTGATGGCAAGGCGGCCAACAGCCTGGGCGACGATGCCCGTACCGCCATCCGCGGTTCTGCCATCGGATTCGTCTATCAGTATCATCACCTGCTGCGGGAGTTCTCGGCGCTGGAGAATGTCATGCTGCCGCAGATGATCGCCGGCGCCGCGCGCAAAGCGGCAAAGCAGAGGGCCGAGGAGTTGCTGACGTCGGTCGGCCTGGCCAAGCGGATGGAGCATCGCCCGGCGGAGTTGTCCGGTGGCGAACAACAGCGGGTGGCGATCGCCCGTGCCCTGGCCAACAAGCCGAGGCTGCTGCTGGCCGACGAGCCGACCGGCAATCTCGACGAGCGCACCGCCGACGATGCCTTCGGCCTGCTGCAGAATCTCGTGCGCGGCACTGGCGTAGCGGCGTTGATCGCCACCCACAATGTGAGTCTGGCCCAGCGCATGGATCGACGGGTTACGTTGCATGAGGGCAGAATTCAGGCGATGTAATCCAAGGCGGAAAGGCGTAAAATCCAGGCGATTTGTCGCTGGGTGCGCACTCCCAGCCGCTTCGATGGTCCGCGTACCGGGATTGCATGCTCTGTCAGAAATGTTCGGCCGACAATAGCGAGGGGCGGCGATTCTGCGCGCAATGCGGCGCGCCGCTGCCACAGCCCTGTCCGGCCTGCGGATTTGCCAACAAACCGGGCGACCGTTTCTGCGGCGGTTGCGGCAAGGCGCTCGGACAGGCTGGCGATGCTGCGCCATCAACTCCATCTTCGGCATCGCCCGGCGAGCATCGGCCGGTGACGATCCTGTTTGCCGATCTCGCGGGTTTCACGAAATTGACGACCGAGCTGGGCGCGGAGAAAACCCACGCGCTGCTCAATCGCCAGCTCGCCATGCTGGACGAACTCGTCACCGGTTATGGCGGCAGCAGCGAATATATCGGCGATGCCATCATGGCGGTGTTCGGCGCGCCCGTCGCGCATAGCGATGACCCCATCCGCGCGGCGCGCGCGGCCGGCGACATGCACGGCGCGATCGTCAAGCTGGGCGACGAAATCGGCCGGCCCTTGAAGTTGCATATCGGCATTGCCAGCGGGCAGGTCGTGGCCGGCGGTCTGGGATCCGACAGCCGCACGAAATACACGGTGATCGGCGATTCCGTTAATCTGGCATCGCGCCTGAGCAGCCTGGCGGAAGCCGGCGAAACCCTGGTGTCCGATACCGTCAACAACGCCATCGGCCGGCAGATCAAATGCGACTCCGTCGGCACGGCGATGGTGAAGGGAATTGATCAGCCAATTTCGCTGTGGCGCATCTCCAGCGATGGAATAGCAGCCGTGCCGCAGTTCGATACGCCCTTTGTCGGCCGGCTGGGAGAGCTGCGGCAATTGGCCGGCCTCATTGATGCCTGTCGAGATTCCGGCGAGGGGCATGTCGTCTTGCTGCGGGGTGAGGCGGGCATCGGCAAGACGCGGACCGGAGCCGAACTGCTGCGCATGACGGGCGAGCGGGGCTTTTCCTGCCATCGTGCCCTCGTGCTGGATTTCGGCGCCGGCAAGGGTCAGGACGCGATCGGCAGCCTGGCGCGCAGTCTGCTGGGTATAGCGCCGGGCACCGGCAAAGAAGGCCGGGCAAAGCAGATCGCCGCAGCCATCGGCTCGGGTTTGGTGGACAAGGCCGACATCGTTTTCCTCAATGATCTTGTCGACGTGGCGCAGCCCCTGGAGCTGCGGGCCATATCCGACGCCATGAGCGCCGCGACCCGGCAGCAGGGGCGAGAAACCGTGCTGCAGACATTGCTGAGGCGGCTCGCGGCTCAGAAACCCGTCATGATCCTGATCGAGGATATCCACTGGGCGGATGCACCTGTGCTCTCCGTCCTCGCGGCCCTGGCGCGCGTGACCGACGATGCACCCGCGATCCTCGCAATGACCACACGCATCGAGGGCGATCCCATCGATGCCGCCTGGCGGGGGCAGGCGGGCGGTGGCGCTCTGGCGATCGTCGATCTTGGCCCGTTGCGCCGGACCGAGGCGCGGGCGCTGGCGGTCGGGCTGTCCATCACCGACGACGGCGTGATTGCCGGCTGCATCGAGCGCGCGGAAGGCAATCCGCTGTTCCTGGAGCAGCTCTTGCGCAATGCCGGCGAGAGCAATTCGCAATCGATGCCGGCCTCCATCCAGAGCCTGGTGCTGGCGCGCGCGGACCGCCTGCGGCCGCTGGACAAGCGGGCCTTGCAGGCGGCGGCTGTCGTGGGCCAGCGTTTCACGCTGGAAGCGATGCGCGCGATGATCGGCATTACCGACTATTCACCCCAGGAGCTCCTGCGCCACCGCTTGATCCGCGCGGATGCCGGAGCGTTCCTCTTTGCCCATGCGCTGATCCGCGACGGCATCTATGACTCGCTGCTGACACAGCCGCGGCAGGATCTGCATCGGGCCGCCGCGCAATGGTTCGACAAGCGTGATCCCGTGCTGAGGGCGCTGCATCTGGATCTGGCTGGCGATCCGGCGGCGGCTTTGGCGTATGACGCCGCGGCCCGCGCTGTCGCGGCGCAGTACCGGAACGATCAGGCGCTGACGCTCGCGGAGATGGGCCTGGCATTGGCTACGAACGACAAGCAACGCGCGTCGCTCGAGTTGCTGCATGGCCAGTTGCTGCAGGATGCCGGTCAGGCGGCGGAGTCGATCGAAGCTTATGGGCAGGCCTTGAAACTGGCCGAAGACGATCGCGCGCGTGTCGCCGCCTGGTACGGCCTTGCCGCCGGCCATCGGATTCTCGATCGCTATGCCGAAGCCGAGGGGTTCTTGGCAAAAGCACAGGAACTGGCCGAGCGCCACGACCTCAAGGAAGAGTTGACGCTGATCCATCACCTGCGGGGCAACTTGCATTTTCCGCAAGGACGTATCGAAGAATGCGTGGCCGAACATCAGCGCGCGCTTGAGTTGGCCCAGGCAATCGGCTCGCCGGAAGCCGAGGCGCGCGCTCTCGGCGGCCTCGCCGATGCGGAATATGCGCGCGGCCGCATGCTGTCGTCCCACGCCCGCTTCAAGGCCTGTGTCGAACTGGCGCGGGAGCACGGCCTCGGCCGCATCGAGGTCGCCAATATGAACATGATGGCCTTCACGCATCTGTTTTCCGGCGATGTCCGCGTGTCGTTGAAATTGGCCAACGCTGCCGTCGCGGCTGCAATGAAAGTCGGCCACCAGCGCGCCGAAGTGATAGCCCGGGAGGCGGCATTCGAGTGCAATCTCAATCTCTGCAACCCGGCCGAGGCCCGCGAGCAAATCACGAAGTCCCTGGCGCTCTCCCGGCGGCTCGGCGCGAAACGCTTCGAATCCGAGGATCTCATCATGCTGGCCGCCATGGATTTCCACGACGGCAAAGTATCCATGGCCGGAGCCATGGAAACGGCTGAAGCGGCGCTTGCGCTGGGCCGAGAGACGGGCATGAAGTATCTCGGCCCGTCAATCCTGGGCGTTTTGGCCCGCATCACGCCGGACGCCAGACGCCGGGCGGAAGCGCTGGCGGAAGCGGAGGAGATTCTTCGTTCCGGCGCCCTCAAGCATAACTACACCTGGTTCTACCGCGAGGCGATCGAGGTCAGTCTCGAATCCGGGCAGTGGCCGGAAGCCCGCCGCTATGCCGAGGCATTGGAGACCTCTTTCCGGCATGAGCCGACGCCCTGGAGCAGTTTTCTCGCCGACCGCGGGCGAGCGCTGGCGGGCTGGGGCGAGGGCGCCCGTGATGGGGCTGATGTCGCGGGATTGAAGCGCCTGCGCGGCGACGGCGATCGCATGGGGTATCTGGCGGCGCTGCCGCTGATCGACAAGGCGCTCACAGGCCCGCCGAAAACGTAGTTTCTGCCCCTGACATTGCCGGCGACTCGTGGAATCATCAGGCCATGCCGCACGCCGATTTCGTCCATCTGCGCGTCCATTCGGCCTACTCGCTGTCCGAAGGCGCCATCAAGATCAAGCAGTTGATCGAGCTCTGCCGGCGCCAGCGCATGCCGGCGGTGGCGATCGCCGATACCGGCAATCTGTTCGGCGCGTTGGAATTTGCCCTGGCCGCCAAGGACGCGGGCGTGCAACCGATCATCGCCTGCCAGCTGGCCATTGCGCAGGAGGAGGAGGGGAACGCCGCCGCCGCCAACCGGCCGGTGGCGAAGCCGAAGCCCGACCAGCTCGTGCTGCTGGTGCAGACCGAAATTGGCTATCGCAACCTGTTGAAACTGGTGAGCCGGGCCTTTCTGGAATCCGCGCCCGGCGATGCGCCGCAGGTGCCGATGTCTTTGCTGGACGGCCACAGCGACGGGCTCATCGCGCTGACCGGCGGGCCGGCAGGCCGCGTCGGGCGGCTGCTGTCCGAGGGGCAGAATGAGGCGGCCGAGGTGGCGTTGCGCGAGCTTGCGGCGCTGTTTCCCGGCCGGCTCTATGTCGAGCTGATGCGCCATGGCCACGAGGCCGAGCAGCGCATCGAGGAGAAATTTCTCGACCTCGCCTACGGCCACGATCTGCCGCTTGTAGCGACCAACGAGGTTTTCTTCGCCGATCGCAGCATGTTTGAAGCGCATGATGCGCTGCTCTGCATTGCCGGCGGCAGCTATATCGGCGAGGCCGAGCGCCGCCGCGCCTCGCCGGAGAATTACTTCAAGTCCGCGGAAGAGATGCGAGCGCTGTTCGCCGATCTGCCGGAGGCGGTCGACAACACGCTGGTCATCGCCCGGCGCTGCGCCTACATGCCGGAAGCGCGCAAGCCGATCCTGCCGGCCTTCCCGGTGGAAGACGGCAGCACGGAAGCCGAGGAATTGCGCCGCCGCGCCGCCGACGGTCTCGAGCATCGCCTCGCGTTCCAGGTCTGGACGCCGGACATGGATGAGGCCGGGCGCGTGCAGGCGGCCAAGCCCTATCGCCAGCGGCTGGAATTCGAGCTGGGCGTCATCGAGCAGATGGGCTTTCCCGGCTACTTCCTCATCGTCGCCGATTTCATCCAGTGGGCGAAGTCCCAGGGCATTCCCGTTAGGCCCGGCCGCGGCTCGGGCGCCGGCTCGGTGGTGGCCTGGTCGCTGACGATCACCGATCTTGATCCCTTGCGCTGGGGCTTGCTGTTCGAGCGGTTCCTGAACCCCGAGCGTGTGTCGATGCCCGACTTCGACATCGACTTCTGCGAAACGCGGCGTGACGAGGTGATCAAATACGTCCAGCAGAAATACGGCAGCGAGCGGGTGGCGCAGATCATTACCTTCGGCACGCTGAAGGCGCGCGCGGCGCTGCGGGATGTCGGCCGCGTGCTGCAGATGCCCTATGGCCAGGTCGACCGCATCTGCAAGATGGTGCCGAACAACCCCGCCAATCCGGTCACTCTGCAGCAGGCGATCGAGAGCGAGCCGCAGCTGCAGCAAATGCAGGAGACCGACGAGGCGGTAGCCCGGCTGATCGACATCGCGCAGAAACTGGAAGGCCTCAACCGCCACGCCTCCACCCACGCCGCCGGCGTCGTGATCGGCGACCGGCCGCTGGAAGAGCTGGTGCCGCTCTACCGTGATCCCCGGTCCTCCATGGCGGCGACGCAGTTCAACATGAAATATGTCGAGACCGCCGGGCTGGTGAAGTTCGATTTCCTCGGCTTGAAGACGCTGACCGTGCTGGCGCAGGCGCGGGACATCCTGAAGGGCCGCGGTGTCGACGTCGATCTCCTCAACATTCCCCTCGACGATCCCAAGACCTACGAGATGCTGAGCCGCGGCGATGCGACGGGCATCTTCCAACTTGAAGGTTCGGGCATGCGCGACGTCCTGCGCAAGCTCAAGCCCAGCCGCTTCGAAGACCTCATCGCCGTCGTGGCGCTCTACCGGCCCGGCCCGATGGACAATATCCCGCGCTACATCGCCTGCAAGCATGGACAGGAACAGCCGGATTACCTGCATCCGACGCTCGAAGGCATTCTCAAGGAAACCTTCGGAATCATCATCTACCAGGAGCAGGTTCTGCAGATCGCGCAGACCCTGTCCGGATTCACCTTGGGCAATGCCGATCTCTTGCGTCGCGCCATGGGCAAGAAGATCAAGTCGGAGATGGAGGCACAGCGCAAAGCCTTCATCGATGGCGCCGTGGCGCGAGGCGTACCACAGCCCAAGGCGGCGCAAATCTTCGAACAGGTCGATAAATTCGCCGGGTATGGTTTTGTGAAGAGCCACGCGGCCGCTTATGCGCTGGTGGCCTATCAGACGGCGTGGCTGAAGACGAACTATCCGGTGGAATTCTTCGCCGCGTCGATGACGCTGGATCTCGGCAACACCGACAAGCTCAACATCTTCAAGCAGGAGCTGGACCGGCTGAAGATCAAGCTGCTGCCGCCTGACATCAACCGGTCGCGCGCGGCGTTCGCCGTGGAAGAGCAGCCCGACGGCACGAGCGCGATCCGCTATGCGCTGGCGGCGATCAAGAATGTCGGCCGCGGCGCCATGGAGGATCTGGTCAGCAAGCGCGCGGAGACCGGGCGGTTCAAGGATATCTTCGACTTCACCGGCCGGCTCGATGCCCAGATGGTCAACAAGCGGCAGCTCGAAAATCTGGTCTGCGCCGGCGCCATGGACGGCATCGCCCCCAACCGCCGCCAGGCCTTCGACGCCATCGAGCTGATCCTGCGCCACGCCCACAGCGCCGCCAGCGACCGCGACAGCCCGCAGGAAAACCTGTTCGGCGGCATCGATACCGGGCCGAAGCGCTTCGCCCTGCCTGTCGTGGAGGACTGGCCGGTCATGGAGCGGCTGCGCCACGAGTTCGAGGCGATCGGCTTCTACCTCTCGGCCCATCCCCTGGACGCCTACAGTGCGTCGCTGCGGCGGCTTGATGCCGTGAAGTTCGGCGACCTGGCGGCATGGCTTACCGGCCGACCGAACACCCGGGCCAAGATGGCCGGCGTGGTGGTGTCGAAGCAGGAGCGCACCTCCGCCCGGGGCAACCGCTTCGCCTTCGTCCAGCTCTCCGACGCCAGCGGCATCTTCGAGACAATGGTGTTCTCCGAGCTGCTGGCCGCCAGCCGCGAATTGCTGGTGCCCGGCACGATGGTGTTCCTCACCGCCGATGTGCGCACCGAAGGCGACCTCATGCGGCTGACGGCGCAGACATTCCGGCCGCTCGACGAGGCGGTGGCTGGCGTGGCCGCGGGCCTGCGCATCTTCCTGCGCGAGCCCGAGGCGCTGGACGGCATCAAGACGATCATCCAGCGCGACGGGCGGGGGAAGGGCAGGGTCAGCCTGGTCCTGGAGCTGGACCGCGCCCGGGAGGTGGAAGTGACGCTGCCCGGCACCTGGATGATCTCCGCCGGTACCCGCCAGGCGATCAAGTCGCTGCCTCGCGTCGTGGATGTGCAGGACGTGTAGCTGCCGGCGGCTCGGCACAATAGCGTGGCATTTTCCGCTATCTTTTCCCGCTTCAACTCTCGGACTCTATTCAGGAAAACCTGAAATCGCGCGAATTCCGGGGGACCCTGATTTTGGGGAACGATGCCATGCAAGGGAATCACTTCCTCGCCGCGCCAATCGGAGTTACGGCAGGGTGTAGATGAGCGCTGTTGGCCCGTGCCGCCAAACCGGCCGAGGCATCCTGTATTCCTATACACAATGTCCAGTATCGACGCCGCTTGCCTGCAACAGGTGCGGCAGATTCAGTATAGGCGCATAGTCCTATATGTCAAGGAGGATGGCCTGCGCATCGCCAGGAGTACTGGCCAGGTCCGTGGCTGGCCGGATATGCCGCCTTGACCTCGGAAGACCCGGCGCTCTACAATGTACGCACTAGTTCGTACATTTGGAACGCAAGCGGGCGGCATGAAGACGTCTATTGCGACTGTTTCCATTGGCGGGGATTTCCGCGAGAAGCTTGCCGCCATCGCGGCCGCCGGCTTCGATGGAATCGAGATCTTCGAGAACGACTTTCTCGCCTTTGACGGCTCCGCCCGCGATGTCGGCCGGATGGTCAGGGATTTCGGCCTTGAGATCACCCTGTTTCAGCCGTTTCGAGACTTCGAGGGCATGCCGGAACCGCAGAGAGCGAGCGCCCTCCAGCGCGCCGAGCGGAAGTTCGACGTCATGCAGGAGCTGGGCACGGATCTCATGCTCGTCTGCTCGAACGTTTCGCCGCTGTCCCGCGGCGGCATCGACCGCGCCGCGGAGGATTTTCGCGAACTGGGAGAACGTGCAGCGAAGCATGGCGTCCGGGTCGGATTCGAAGCCTTGGCCTGGGGCAAGCACATCAATGATCATCGCGATGCCTGGGAGGTCGTCCGCCGCACCGATCATCCGAATGTCGGCTTGATCCTGGATTCCTTCCACAGCCTGGCGCGCCGCATTGACGTGGACTCCATCCGATCGATCCCGCGGGAGCGTATCTTCATTGTCCAGCTCGCCGATGCGCCGCTGATCGATATGGACTTCCTGTATTGGAGCCGCCATTTCCGCTGCATGCCCGGCCAGGGCGATCTTCCGGTCGCGGAGTTTGTCCGTGCCGTAGCGGCGACCGGATATGATGGATATCTGTCGCTTGAGATCTTCAACGACCAGTTTCGCGGCGGATCTCCGAGATCACTTGCCGTCGATGGAAGACGGTCATTGGACTATCTGGTCGATCGCATTCGCCGCGAGTTCCCCGAGGTCGCCATCCAGGCGCCGGACATGCCGGACCGCGTCGAGGCGAAGGGGTTGGCGTTTGTCGAATTCGCCGCCGATGAGCGGGAGGCGGCCGAACTGGCGTTGCTGTTCAAGACGCTGGGCTTCGGCCTGGCCGGCAAGCACATCTCGAAGGACGTCACCCATTATCGGCAGGGCGAGATCAATCTCGTCATCAATACGGAGCGGGAGGGTTTCGCCCATTCGGCGTATATTGCCCATGGCACATCGGTTTGCGCCGTCGGCTTGAATGTCGAGGATGCAAGAGCCGTCATCTCTCGCGCGGAGGCATTGGGGGCTGAACCGTTCAATCAATCGGTTGGTCCGGGCGAGCTCACGATTCCCGCCATCCGGGGAGTCGGCGGCGGCGTGATCTATTTCCTCGATGAGAAATCAGAACTCGCCACGGTCTGGGAGAACGAGTTTGTGCCGGCCAGCGACCCGTCGCCGCCGGTTCCCGCCGGCCTCACGCGCATCGATCACCTCGGGCACACGATGAACTACGAGGAAATGCTGACCTGGCTGTTGTTCTACACGTCGATGCTGAAGACCCATAAGACGCCCATGGTGGATGTCATCGATCCCGGCGGCCTGGTGCGAAGCCAGGCAATCGAAAGCGACCGCGGCCTGCTCCGATTGACTCTGAACGGCGCTGAGAACCACCGTTCCCTGGCGGGTCATTTCATCGCCGAGAGCTTCGGCGCCAGCGTGCAGCATCTGGCGTTTGCCACCGAGGACATCTTCGCGACCGCCGCCGCCTTGCGAGCGAATGGCTTTGACGGGCTTTCCATCTCGGAAAACTACTATGAGGATGTGGAAGCGCGCTTTGGCTTGCCGGCACCGATGGTCAGGCAACTGCGGGCGTCAAAGCTTCTCTATGATCGCGATGACCGCGGCGAATACTTTCAGCTCTATTGTCCCATCTACGGCGATGGGTTCATTTTCGAGATCGTTGAACGTCGAAATGGGTATCGGGGCTACGGCGCGGCAAACGCTTCATTTCGCATTGCCGCGCAGAAGCGTCACCTGGCGCCGGTCAGCCTGTCTCTAGCCTGACGCCAACCGCCGCATGCGAATGGCGCTGGCCAAGCACCACAGAAGCAGCGCCGCATGAGTGAGAATTGCCGGCCAAATCAGTACGCCTTGCATGTTCAGACCAAGGGCGGCATAGGCCAAGACGGCAGCGGCAAGGCCATTGTAGAGCGTGACACCTACGAGCAGGCCGAGGCCGGTGCGGGACCTGTCGAATGTTCCCGCACTCCAGCTAGCGGATCCTATGGCCAGCAACGCTGCTCCACCCAGTCGCGCCAGCAACAGTGTTTCCAGCACCGACTGGGTTTGACCGAATAACAGGCCAATCACCACGCCGGGCACCAGCAGCAGGCCCAGGCCGGTCGCGCATTCAAGGCACGCAAACAGGCCGAGAGTTATACTTCGCCTCTCATGCTTCACTGGCGATTGCCTACAAGTTCTCTAACCTTGCGGCTCGAGCTTGATGGTCAGCATGTTCAACTTCCCGGTGAAACCGAACGGTGCCTGATAGTCTTCGTCGTTGATGCCGGTCCCCGTGTCGGATCCCACATCGAAGGTTTCGCTGGCTTCGAGCGCGAAGGGAATGGTGTGGGAATGTTCCGCTCCCTGCCGCTGTGCCGTCGACAGTGATGGTTCCGGTGCCTCCTTTTCCAAGGCCGGGGCCATCCGGCTTGAAAGCGAATTCCACGGTATGCCGGCCGGCGGAAAGCGCCGTCGCGCCTTCCACTTTTGGCCGAGCCAGGTCCAGCAGGTTATAGACGAAAACCGGCTTGCCCTTGAGCAGGTAGAATCCCCATCCGCCGAAGCGCCCGCCCGCCGTCACCAGCATGCCCTCGCCGCCGTCCTCAGGCACTTCAATGTCGGCGGTGATCGTGAACGGTTTGTTGAGAACACTCGGCGCCGTGCCCAGGGGCACACCGACGATCGGGTGCCTGTAGGTAAACTCGTTGCGGCCCGCGACGATGCTCGGCCGCGGCAGCGATGAAACGTGTGAGCGCCGAAGCGTCGAGCGGCAGCACCTGGTACTTCGTCGCTTCGGTCCAGAAGAGCTCCTGCAGTTCCTTCAGCTTCTCGGGATTGTCCGCGGCCACGTCATTGGACTGCGTCCAGTCCTTGGTGAGGTCGTAGAGCTCCCACTTGACGTCGTTGACGACGTCCTTCGGGTCCGGCTCGGTGCCGTTCCACGGTGCCCGGAAGGGCACCGTCGAGGCGATCCAGCCCTCATGGTAGAGCGCGCGGTCGCCGAACATCTCGAAATACTGCGTCTTGTGCCGTCGACGGCGCGCCGCATTGGCCTTGTCGAACGTGTAGGCCAGGCTCACGCCCTCGATCGGCGTTTGGTCGATGCCGTCGACCGTTTCAGGCGCGCGCGATGCCGGTCGCCTCCAGCATGCGTCGGAACGATGTCGATGACGTGGTGGAACTGATTGCGGATGCCGCCGGCGTCCGTGATGTGGCCGGGCCACGCGATCACCATGCCGTTGCGGATGCCGCCGAAGTAGCACGGCGATCTGCTTGGTCCATTTGTACGGCGTGCTCATCGCCCAGGTCCAGCCGACGCCATGTGGGGATAGGTGCGCGGCGAGCCCCAGACGTCGTAGAACTTCATCTGATCCGTCGACCGGCACTTCGACGCCGTTGAAGAACGTCATCTCATTCGGCGTTCCCGCGGGCGAACCTTCGGCGCTGCCGCCATTGTCGCCGCTGATGTAGATGATCAGCGTGTTGTCGAGCTTGCCCATGTCCTCGACAGCCTGGACCACACGGCCGATCTCATGGTCGGTATAGGCGAGATAAGCCGCATAGACCTCCATCTGCCGCTCGAACAACTTCTTCTCGTCGGCCGAGAGGTCGTCCCAGTTCTTCAGCATGTCTTCGGCCAGGGCGTCAGCTCGCGCATCGTGCGGGATTACGCCGAGCTTCTTCTGGTTCGCGAAAATCTGCATCGCGGAGCGCGTTCCAGCCCATGCTGAACTTGCCCTTGAACTTGTCGATCCATTCCGGCGTCGGATGATGCGGCGCATGCGTGCCGCCCGGCGCGTAGTAGAGGAAGAATGGCTTGTTCGGATCCAGCTCGTTGAGCTGGTTCGAGGTAGCCGATGGCATCATCCGCCATGTCGGTCGTCAGGTTGTAGTTCGGGCTTCCCGACATAGGGATAAACGCGCGTGGTGTTGCGGTAGAGGTCGGGTTGCCACTGATTGGTTTCGCCGCTGTTGAAGCCATAGAAGTACTCGAAGCCCATGCCGATCGGCCATTGGTCGAAAGGCCCTGCCTGGCTGGTCACGAAGGCCGGCGTGTTGTGGTTCTTGCCGAACCACGAGGTGGCATAGCCGTTTGCCTTGAGAATTCGGCCGATCGTGGATTTATCCGTGGGGATAACGCTGTCGTAGCCGGGATACCCGGTCGCTGCCTCGCCGATCACGCCGAATCCGACGGAGTGATGATTCCGCCCGGTGATCAGAGCACCCCGCGTGGGCGAACACAGCGCAGTCGTATGAAACTGCGTGTAGCGCAGCCCCGAGGCGGCAATGCGGTCGAGCGTCGGCGTGGGTATGACGCCGCCGAACGTGCTGGGCGCGCCGAAGCCGACGTCATCGGTGAGGATGCTCATGCAAT
The DNA here is from genome assembly GCA_963810485.1 of uncultured Alphaproteobacteria bacterium. GTDB lineage: Bacteria > Pseudomonadota > Alphaproteobacteria > Dongiales > Dongiaceae > DATKFM01. The sequence continues at coordinate 694,353 of CAWENQ010000003.1, read as the reverse complement.
CTGCTGCATGATCGGCTCAGACACCTAGCAATTATAGGCTCCGCTCGCGCATCGCCGCGCGGTCCGCCGGCTAACGCCGGCAACGCTCATGGGCGTCAGGGGGCGGCCGACAACGGCCTCGGCCGTGGAGATGACGCTGAGGTTGCTTTGCGGCGCGATGTACTGTCCCACTTCGAGACAAACGGCGCCGATGACCAAGGTGATCGCGCAGATCGCAATACGTTTCAACATGACGTCCTGATTCCCTCTACTTGAGTGCAAAAGCGCCGGGCAGTTCATCTACATCGGGGAACTCGCCCTCTTTCAGCTTCTGCGCGCCCGTCGGTGCCTTGAAAACAAAATCGTCGGCGGCAACTTCGGCGCCGGCCTTGAAGTTTCTCACATCGACGGTGTATTGCGGCCATCCCTTGACATCCTTGGTGGTCACGACGAAACGGCAGGGATAGGGACGATCTCCCTGGGCAATCCATATCTGCCAGTCCACCTCGGGCGTCCGGAAGGCAAGGTGATCGCATTCCGTGCCACGGATCACGCCGCTGCCAAGATCCTTCACGTTCGTGACAAGCGGCATCAGCGCTCCACTCACGTCGGACAGCATCAGGTCGGCGCCGGGCAGCGGCCGATGAAACTTGTCGCGCAACACATCGACCAGATTATCGATGGTGCCGGGCACTTCGGCCTGGGCATAGAGATTTGCATTCTTGCCGAGCAGGGAAATGGTCTTGCCGTCAAAAACCATCTCGACATCCGCAAACCCGCCGGTCCGCGTGGTGCGAAGCTTGTCTGGCCGGTTGATCGTCATGCTGCCCGAGCTCAGCAACGCCACCTTCTGGTCGTCAGTCGTGACGATCTCGAAGCTTGTGTCATAGTCGAACGAAATGGCCTGCTGAGCGGCCATGTAATCCGACATGGCCTGGAAGATCTTCTTGGCCTGTGCTTCATCGGCTTGAGCGGCCGGTACGCTCGCCAGGACTCCCATGGCGATAGCGGCGCCCCATAACTTGAGGCTTATCATGGGCTTGAGCGTTTTCATTTCACCCTCCCTGCAGAACTTTGGTGTGAGATATTATTGTGTACCAGTCGTATCCTTGAATTGACCTGTGTCAATACGTTTTGGGTGCGGCCTGTCATTTGGGCCATCATTGATGACTGCCGTTACATTCATGCGTCGAGTGAGTCCTAATTCTGAGGAGTTTGCGTGCTTTGAAAACTGCTAGTCCGACAGGCCTGATGCGCTGGCTGCCAGGACTGGTCATGCTGCGCCAATATCAGGCGGACTGGCTGCCCAAGGACATTGTGGCCGGGCTCGTGCTGGTGACGATGCTGGTGCCGGTCGGCATTGCCTATGCCGTGGCGTCGGGTGTTCCGGGCATCTATGGCCTCTATGCGACCATCGTGCCGCTGCTGGCCTATGCGTTGTTCGGCCCCAGCCGCATCCTGGTGCTGGGGCCGGACTCATCGCTGGCAGCCGTCATTCTCGGCGTGGTCCTGCCGCTGTCGGGCGGAGATCCGCAGCGCGCCATCGCCCTGGCCGGCATGATGGCCATCGTGTCGGGCATCGTGTGCATCCTGGCCGGCGTCGCGCGGCTTGGCTTCGTGACCGAGCTTCTCTCGAAACCCATTCGCTATGGATACATGAACGGCATCGCGCTGACGGTGCTGATCAGCCAGCTGCCGAAGATGTTCGGCTTCTCGATCGAAAGCGACGGCCCGTTGAGGAACCTCTGGGCCATTGGCGAGGCGATTTGGAACGGGAAGACGAACTGGACGGCATTCGCGATCGGCGTGGGAACGCTCGCGGTCATTCTTCTGCTCAAGAAGAGCAAGCGGATTCCGGGCATCCTGATTGCCGTCGTTGGCGCCACCGTCATCGTCGGCATGCTGGACCTGGGAACGAGCGCCGGCGTGTCGGTTCTCGGTCAGCTGCCCCAGGGCCTGCCGGCGTTCGCCTTTCCCTGGATCACCCAGGCCGACATCATACCCGTGCTGATCGGCGGCTGCGCCGTGGCCCTGGTTTCGTTCGCCGACACCAGCGTGCTGTCACGGGCCTATGCGGCGCGAACCGGGACTCGCGTCGATCCCAATCAGGAGATGGTGGGACTCGGCGCAGCCAACCTGGCGGCCGGATTCTTCCAGGGCTTTCCGGTCAGCAGCAGTTCATCGCGCACGCCGGTGGCAGAGGCCGCGGGCGCCCGCACGCAACTCACCGGTGTCGTCGGCGCCCTCACGGTGGCCTTGCTGCTGGTGGTCGCGCCGAACCTGCTCGAGCATCTGCCGTCTGCGGCGCTGGCCGCAGTCGTCATCGCGTCGGCGATCGGCTTGTTCGAAGTCAACGATCTCATTCGAATCTACCGTATCCAGCGCTGGGAGTTCTGGCTCTCCATCGTCTGTCTCGTCGGCGTGGCGGTTTTCGGCGCGATACCCGGGCATCGGCCTCGCCATCGTCATCGCCGTCATTGAGTTTCTGTGGGACGGCTGGCGCCCGCACTCCGCGGTGCTGGGGCGCGCCGAGGGCGTCAAAGGTTATCATGATATCACCCGCTATCCCGATGCCCGCCAGATTCCCGGCCTGGTCCTGTTTCGCTGGGATGCGCCTTTGTTCTTCGCCAATGCCGAGCTGTTCAAGGACCGCGTGCTGGATGCCGCCGCGAATTCGCCGACACCGGTGCGCTGGATGATGGTCGCGGCGGAACCGGTCACCAGCGTGGATGTCACGGCCGCCGACGCATTGGCTGAACTGGACAAGACCTTGCAGGACGGCGGGATCGATCTGTGCTTCGCGGAGCTCAAGGACCCGGTAAAGGACAAGCTCAAGCGATTTGGGCTCTTCGCGCAATTCGGCGAGGATAGCTTTTTTCCCACCATCGGCGCCGCGGTCAGCAGCTACCTCGAGAGCCACAAGGTAGCCTGGGTCGATTGGGAGGATCGCGGCCACTAGTGTAACATACCTAAGCTGCGATCCGGCAGTTACGGTAGCTGGTCGTCAATCCACCTAAATCGGGAGTGCACCAGCTTGACCGTGTCTCAGACCGTGAGGGCCGATAATGTCAAGCTGGGTATTGCCGTCATCCTGGTGACGGACCTCGGCCTGTCGCTGGGCGACGCGGCGATCAAATCGCTGAGTGCGGATTTCGTCCTCTGGCAGATCTTCGTCCTGCGTTCAGTCTTTTCGGTACCGGCATTGGTTGCCATTATTGTTTGGCGGACCGGGGCGGCATCCTTGATGCCACGCCACCTTGGCTGGGCGGCCCTGCGCAGCTTGATGCTCGCATCCATGTGGGTGGCGTATTACGCCTCATTGCCGCATCTGGAGCTTGGGGTCGCTGCGGCGGCGTACAACACATTGCCGATCTTCATCACGCTGTTCGCGGCGCTCTTCATTGGTGACAGGATCGGTCCCATAGGCTGGGGCGCCATCTTTCTGGGCTTCGCCGGCGTGCTGTTGATCCTGCGGCCGGAGGCCAGCGGCTTCAACGGCTATGCGCTGCTCCCCTTGGCCGCGGCCGTGCTTTACGCGCTGGCGATGATCCTGACGCGGACAAAATGCCGGGGCGAGCATCCGCTGGTCCTGGCGCTCAGCCTCAATGTTACGTTTGTCGTCGTTGGCTTGCTGGCAACGCTAGGGATCGCGGCGACCGGCGGGCCGGTGGAGACAGAGGTGAGCAACTATTTCCTCCTGGGAGAATGGTCGAGCATGGGCGAGACCGAATGGTTCTCAATGGCCCTGCTGGCCGTGGCGGCGGTCATTGGCAGCGTGGGCGCAGCGGTGGCCTATCAAATCGCGCCGCCGGCGACGATCGCCACCTTCGATTTTTCCTACCTCGGATTCTCGGCGCTGTGGGGCATGCTGTTCTTCGCCGAGATCCTCGACACCGTGACGATCATCGGCATCGTGATGATCGTTGTGGCGGGCGTGCTGGCGGTCAGGCGTTGAGTTTTGGGCGCTCGACTGTGAGATAGAACTCAATGGACTCCGCAACGCTGCATCTGAAGCACGCAACTGAGCCCGAGGTCGCGGCCTTCCTCAGCGCTGTATACCCATTTCAGGGTGGGCCACCTTGGATCGTGGTGAAGAATAATGAGCCCTGCATCTACATCGATTTCTATCGAGATCTGAAAGCAGAGCATTCGGAAAGCGATCGGGAGAAGATCTTGCGCGGCCTTGGCGCCGAGCCTTCCCTTAGCGTCATCGCCAATCTCTCTGGGCGACATCACCCGGGTGCAACCGCAATGCGAGAGTTCGCCATGAGTGTGCTGTCGAGATTTGAAGGGATCGCCGAGGATGCCTTTTCGAATTATGTTTGGACATTGGAGGAAATTGCGCTGGATCATCGCGTGAATGGATATCTCTACTTTGAATGGCGCTGATCGACGCGGCGCGATGCGCATTTGTCACTGAAGGTGTTGCCTCCCTTTCATCCGCATCAGCCCCATTACCACGCCACCGGCAATCAAGCCCCAGAAGGCCGCGCCGATGCCGAAGAAGGACACGCCCGACGCGGCGGTAATGAACGTGAGGATCGCGGGGATGCGTTCGTCCTCTTTCGCCAGCGCGGCGGCAAGGGCGCTGGCGAGGCTGCCCAGGAGCGCGAGGCCGGCGACGGCCTGGATCAGCAGCGGCGGCGAGGCGGCGATGAAGGCCGCGGCGAAGCCGGCGAACAGGCCGATCACCAGATAGCTGGCGCCGGCGGAGACGCTGGCGATGTAGCGCTTGGCGGGATCGGGATGCGCCTCCGGTCCGGCGCAGAGTGCCGCGGTGATCGCCGCCAGATTGAGCGCATGGCCGCCGAACGGCGCGACCAGGGCGCTGCTGATGCCCGTGGAGAGGAACAGGGGGCCTGCTGCCGGGCGGTAGCCATTGGCGCCGAGCACGGCGAGGCCCGGCAGGTTCTGCGACGCCATGGTGACGATGAAGAGGGGCAGGGCGATGCCGATGATCGCATCGAGGGAGAAGACCGGCATCAGCAGCACCGGGCGCGGCAAGATGTCGGTCATCGCACCCTCGGGGATCGGCGTGGCGAGGAACACGATGGCCGCCGTGACCACCACGGCGATGGGCACCGCCCAGGGCCGGATGAAGCGCCAGGCCAGCGCCCAGGCGATGATGATCGGCAGCGCCAGCGCCGGCATCTGGCCGACGGCCTCCACCGGCGCCAGGCAGATATGCAGCAGCACGCCCGCCAGCATGGCGCTGGCGATCGTGGTGGGGATCGACTTCGACCGCGCGTGCGAACGGCCGCCACAGGCCGGCGATGATCACCAGTGCGGCCGCCACCAGGAAGGCGCCGACGGCGACGGCGAAGCCGCCCGACGGCGCGACGGTCGAGGCCAGCAGCGCCGCGCCCGGCGTCGACCAGGCGATGGCAATGGGCATGCGCATGCGCAATCCCAGCCAGATGGCCAGCAGCGCCTGGCCGATGCAGAGCGCCAGCAGGCCGGAGGCGGCTTCGGCCGGGCTGGCGCCTACGCCGGCCAATCCCTGGAGCACGATGGGAAAGGCGCTGGCGAAGCCGACCACGGCCGCCAGCACGCCCGCCGAAATCGGCTGGGCGATTGATCCGGTGGAGCCGGCGGCGACGGTCATGGAATTTCCTGTTCGTCTATACGGTTCATAGTCATGGGCGGCGGCAGAATAGGGGCTGCGGCCGCCAGGGCCAAGGCCGGGAACCTTTCGGCGGGCGCGGCATCAAATGATCAGAGTGAAGGGATTAAAGATGAGCCTGCGCGCCGTCGATTATGAACAGTTGAGCGACCTCGAGCTGACCGAGCGGGCGGCCGGGCGCGACGGGATCGCGGTGCGGCTGATCACCACCCGCCACAATCAGCGCTTGTACCGCGCCGCCTGGAGCATCCTGCGCAACCGCGCCGATGCCGAGGATGCGGTGCAGGACGCCTACATCAAGGCCTTTTCCACCGGCGCGCGATTCACCGGCAGATCGAGCCTCGCCACCTGGCTGACGCGGATTGCCGTCAACGAGGCGCTGCAGCGCAAGCGCGCGGCCTCGCGCCGCCGGCGCACACTGGAGATGCAGGATGTCACTGTCCTCGAAACCTATCGGGAAACCTACATGAGCGGAAACGCCCAGCAACAGACACCGGAAACAGAACTGGCGCGCCGGCAGATCGCCAAGGTGCTGGAGGCCGCCGTGGCGCAGCTCTCCGATATCTTCCGCACCGTGTTCGTGCTCAGGGAGATCGAAGGGCTCTCGGTCGAGGAGACCGCCGAGGTTCTCGACATTCCGCCGCAGACGGTGAAGACGCGGCATCTGCGGGCGCGGCGCAAGCTGATCCAGGCGCTCGATCCGGAGATCCGCAACGTATTGACGGGCGCATTCCAATTCGCGGGCGCCGACTGCGAGCGCCTGACCGCGCGCACCCTGGCCGCCCTAGGAATTGCTACCGGGACTGAACTCGACCCCAAAGGAGGAGACTAGACCCATGGACAATGCACTGATCTCGATCCCGTCGCGCCGCGGCGTGATCCTCGGCACCGGCAAGACGCTATCGGTGGCGGGTGTGGCGGTTCTGCTGGGCACCAGCGTTGCTGCGCTCGGCACGCGGCCGGCCTATGCGAAGCAGGACGTGGAAATCCTGAACGCCGCCATCGGCCTGGAGCATGAGGGCATCGCCGCCTACCAGATCGCCGCGGAAAGCGGGCTGCTGCAGCCGGAGGTGCTGCAAGTCGGCGTCACCTTCCAGGGCCATCACAAGCTGCACCGCGATGAACTGATCAAGGCGGTGAAGGCCCTGGGCGGCGCGCCGGCGGAGGCAAAGACTCTTGAGCAGTATGCCGCTGACCTGAAGGCGTCGACATTGAAGGACCAGGCTGACGTCCTGAAGCTGGCTCTAGGTCTCGAGCGCGGGGCGGCCAATGCGTATCTGAGTTTGATCCCGTCGCTGGGGCCGGACTTCCACCAGGTCGCCGGGCGCATGGCCGGTGACGAAGCGTTCCATGTGGCGATCCTGGCCAATGCGCTGGGCGAGCCGATTCCGAAGGAAGGCCTGATGTTCGGCGGCTGATGCCCGCCATCCGATTGCGGCAGCGCTGGAATCATGTCGCGTTCCCTCCGCACAACTCTGGCGCTTGCCGTCTTCGGCATGATCATCGCCGCCGCTTTTCAGGCCTCGCCGCAGCAGTCCCCCCTGCCTGACGGCGACCCGGCACGCGGCGCACGGCTCTATAAACGGGTGTGCGCCGCCTGCCATTCCCTCGATGCCAACCGGGTCGGACCGATGCATCGCGGCGTGGTGGGACGCCCGGTGGCGTCGGTCGAAGGCTTCCGCTACAGCGAGGCGCTGTCAGCCCAGAGTTTCGTCTGGGACGAGACGATGCTGAACAAATGGCTGGAAAACCCGCCGGGCATGGTGCCGGACACGGCCATGGGCATCCGGGTCCGCCTGGCGGAGGACCGGGCCGACATCATCGCCTATTTGCGGCAGGAGGGCAGCCAACCGGCTCCCTAAGTTGCGTCTCCTTGATAAATTGTTGGATAACAGGCGCATATCCGCTGTTCTTCCCATGCGCCCTTGGCTGTTTCGCCCTTGCAAAAGCGGCGCAACGCGGCTATTTACCTGCCACTTCTAAAACCGCACGCGGGTCCGCGGTCGGACGGGGAGACATCCCGCCGCCTGCTCCGGTGTTCCTGAGGCTGCTTCGGCGCCCTTGGGGATCACTTCCCGCGGAGGCATAACCGGAAAAGGACTGAACAATGGCGCTGCCAACCTTCACCATGCGCCAGCTTATGGAAGCTGGCGTGCATTTCGGACATCACACCCGCCGCTGGAACCCGAAGATGGCCCCGTTCCTCTTCGGCGTGCGCAATGGCGTGCATATCATCGACCTCGAGCAGACCGTGCCGATGCTGCACAAGGCGCTGGAGACCGTGCGCGACGTGGTCGCCGGCGGCGGCCGCGTGCTGTTCGTCGGCACCAAGCGCCAGGCGAGCGACAAGATCGCCGACGCCGCGAAGCGCTGCGGCCAATACTACGTCAATCACCGCTGGCTCGGCGGCATGCTGACGAACTGGAAGACCATTTCCAACTCGATCAAGCGGCTGAAGAACATCGACGAGCAGCTGGCGCAGGGCGCCCAGGGCCTGACCAAGAAGGAGCAGCTCAACCTGACCCGCGAGCGCGACAAGCTGGAGCGCGCGCTCGGCGGCATCAAGGAGATGGGCGGTCAGCCGGACGTGCTGTTCGTCATCGACACCAACAAGGAACAGATCGCTATCGCCGAGGCGAAGACGCTGAACATCCCTGTCATCGCCGTGCTCGACAGCAACTGCGATCCCGCGGGGATCACCTTCCCGGTTCCCGGCAATGACGACGCCATCCGCGCCATCGCCACCTATTGCGACCTGATCAGCGATGCCGTGCTCGATGGCCTGCAGCGCGAGATGATCGCCTCGGGCACCGATGTCGGCGCGCAGGAAGTGGCGCCGGTCGAAGCGCTGCCGCCGGAACCTGAAACGGCGCCGGCGCCGGCCGCGACGGCTTGATATCGGCGGCGTTCCCGGCGACGGGGACGCCGCATCCAACGCGTTTGCTCTGCAACTCTGGATATTGAAGGGAACGACCATGGCCGAGATCACAGCCGATCTCGTCAAGAGACTGCGCGAGATGACCGGCGCCGGCATGATGGATTGCAAGAAGGCGCTCGGCGAAACCAGCGGCGATATCGATGGCGCCGTGGACTATCTGCGCAAGAAGGGCATCGCCAAGGCGGGCTCGAAGGCCGGACGCGTTGCCGCGCAGGGCCTGGTGACTGTCGCTGTCGAAAACGGCAAAGGCGCCGTCGTCGAGGTCAACTCGGAAACCGATTTCGTCGCCCGGAACGAAAAGTTCCAGGACTTTGTTAAAGGCGTTTCGGAGCTGGCGCTGAAGAGCGGCAGTGTCGAGGAATTGGCCAAGAAGCCGTTCCCCGGCGGTAGCGGCAGCGTTGCCGACAAGCTGACCGACCTGATCGCCACCATCGGCGAGAACATGTCGTTGCGCCGGATGGCTGCCGTGACCGCCAATCCCGGCGTGGTGGCGGCCTATGTCCACAGCGCCCTGTTGCCCAACATGGGCAAGATCGGCGTTCTAGTGGCGCTGGAGTTCAGCGGCGACCAGGGCAAGCTGGCGGCGGTTGGCAAGCAGCTCGCCATGCATATCGCCTTTGCCAACCCGCAGGCATTGACGTCGGAAGCCGTGCCGGCTGCGGCGATCGAGCGCGAGAAGGCCGTGCTGTCGGAGACTGCCAAGGCCTCCGGCAAGCCGGAGCCAGTGATCGCAAAGATGGTCGAAGGCGGCCTGCGCAAGTATTTCGAGGATATCGTGCTGCTGGAGCAGACCTTCGCCATTGACGGCAAAACCAAGGTGAAGGATGTCGTGGCGGCGGCGGCCAAGGATGTCGGAGCGCCCGTGAAAGTGGCCGGTTTCGTCCGCATGGCCCTGGGCGAGGGCATCGAGGCTGCGGCAGAAGGCTGAGCGATTCCGCCGGCTTGCCGCCGGTGGTTCTGCCACAACTTCGCCTCACCGCGGCCTTAGGGCCGGCGGCTGGCGGGGGCAGGCTTCCGGCATTACCTAGTGGCCGTGGGGCCTGTTTGTGTATGATTACGCCCGGCCGGGGCTGATTCGGCGCAACGGGCGGGGGTGCAAGATGGCGGATCGAGTTGCCGAAAGGAATGTCGTGCCGCTGAAGGCCGTCTACCGCCGGGTGCTGCTGAAACTGTCCGGCGAAGCCCTGATGGGCAACCGCGACTATGGCCTGGAGCAGGAGACGGTCGACCGCATCGCCCGCGAGGTGCAGGCGGTCAACCAGATGGGCGTCGAAGTCTGCATGGTGATCGGCGGCGGCAATATCTTCCGTGGCGTCGCCGGCGCTTCCCAGGGCATGCAGCGGGCTACCGCCGACTATATGGGCATGCTGGCGACTGTCATGAACGCGCTGGCGGTGCAGAACGCCCTGGAGCAACTGGGCGTCGCCACTCGTGTGCAGTCTGCCATCACCATGACCTCGGTCTGCGAGCCCTACATACGCCGCCGCGCGCTCCGGCATATGGAGAAGGGGCGCGTGGTGATCTTCGCGGCGGGCACCGGCAATCCGTTCTTCACGACGGATACGGCAGCGGCCTTGCGCGCGTCGGAGATGGGCTGCGACGTGCTGCTGAAGGGCACCAAGGTGGATGGCGTCTACAGCGCCGATCCCCGGAAGGATCCGAAGGCGGACCGCTATGAGCGGCTGACCTATCTGGAGGTGCTGGCGCGGGATCTCAAGGTGATGGACGCGGCGGCGATCTCGCTGGCACGCGAGAACAATATCCCCATCCTGGTGTTCTCCATCACGCAGGCCGGCGCCTTCAGCGAGGCGATCTGCGGCAAGGGGAAGTTCACGATAATCACGGAATAGGGAAAACCATGGCTATCGAGGCTGACAAAAACGAACTGAAGCGGCGCATGGATGGCGCCATCGACGCGCTGAAGCGGGAATTCGGAGGATTGCGCACCGGCCGGGCTTCTCCGCACTTGCTCGATACGGTCATCGTAAAGGCTTATGGCAGCGACCTGCCGATCGCCCAGGTGGGCACAGTTGGCGTGCCGGAGCCGCGCATGATCACCGTGCAGGTGTGGGACCGCGGCCTGGTCTCGGCCGTGGAGAAGGCGATCCGCGATGCCAATCTCGGTCTCAATCCATCATCAGACGGGCAGCTGGTGCGCGTGCCGTTGCCGCAGCTCAGTCAGGAGCGCCGGCAGGAACTGTCGAAGGTCGCGCACAAATTCACCGAGTTCGGCCCGTGTCGCCGTGCGCAACATCCGCCGCGACGGGATGGAGGCGCTCAAGAAAATGGAGAAGGACCACAAGATCTCCGAGGACGAGCACCGCACCCGTTCGGACGAAGTGCAGAAGATGACTGACCAGCACATCAAGCTCGTGGATGAGATGCTGGTGCAAAAAGAAAAAGAAATTATGCAGGTCTAGCTTGGCAGAAGCCCTCGCAACATCCGGCGGCGCGTCGCCGCCGGTACATGTCGCCATCATCATGGACGGAAACGGCCGCTGGGCCCGGTCCCGCGGCCTGCCGCGCACGGTCGGCCATCAGCGTGGCGCCGAAGCCGTGCGGCGCACTGTCGTCGGCGCCGCCGAGCTCGGCATTTCCTACCTGACGCTATTCGGCTTCTCGTCGGAGAACTGGAAGCGGCCGCTGAGCGAGATCGACGATCTGATGGCGCTGCTTCGGCTCTATATCCGCAGCGAGATTGACGGCCTTGACCGCAACGGCGTGCGCATCCGCGTGATCGGCGACCGGGAGAAGTTGGCGCCCGATATCGTGGACCTGATCGAGGGGGCGGAAGAGCGTACTCGCGGGAATCGCCGGCTCAATCTGACCGTGGCCCTGAGCTATGGCGGACGCGCCGAGATCACCCAGGCAGCCGCGCGCATTGCCGAGGATGTGAAGGCCGGCAAGCTGCAGCCTGCCGACGTGAACGAGGCGCTGTTCAGCCGGTACCTGCTGACTACCGAGCTGCCCGACCCCGATTTCATCATCCGCACCAGCGGCGAGAAGCGGATCAGCAACTTCCTGCTCTGGCAGTCGGCCTATACGGAGCTGATCTTCCTCGAGCGGCTGTGGCCGGACTTCACCAAGGACGATCTGTCGGCGGCTATCCAGGAATATCAACAACGTGACCGGCGGTATGGCGGTACAGCCTAAAGGCTCGGCGCTGCTCAAACGCCTCGTCTCGGCGCTCGTCCTGATCCCCATCGCTCTCGCGGCGATCTGGTTCAGCGGGCCCGAATATCCTTGGCTGAGAGGCGCCCCCTTGATCCTGCTGGTCGCCCTGGTAGGGGGAATCCTCGCCTGGGAATGGGCGCGGCTCTGCAATCGCGGGCATCTGAGTTTTGCCGGAGCCCTGCTGATCGTCCTGGTGCTGCTTTCGGTGGCCCTGGCCACGTTCATGAGGGATGTAAACGGGATCTGGGCGCTGGTCTCCGGCGCCGCCCTGGTCGCGGCCCTGGCCAGGCTGGAACATGATGCCCGGCCCTATTGGCTCGGCTTTGGCGTTCTCTATGTCGGATTGCCCTGCCTGGCGATTTTGTGGCTGCGATGGCAGCCGCACGGAGGCTTGGCCACGCTCCTGTGGCTCTTCGCCTTGGTCTGGGCCACGGATACGGGCGCCTATGTCGCAGGGCGCCTGATCGGCGGACCCAAGCTCGCTCCGGTCATTTCGCCCAACAAGACCTGGGCCGGGCTGGCCGGCGGGGTCGCGGCCGCTGCCGCCGTGGGATTTGCGGCATTTTCGCTGTTGCCCGAGGGGAACAGCCTGTGGCTGATACCCGTAAGTGGCGCCCTGGCCCTGGTGGAACAGGCCGGTGATCTGTTCGAATCCGCGGCCAAACGTCAGGCCGGGGTCAAGGACAGCAGCAATCTGATCCCCGGCCATGGCGGCGCCCTGGACCGCCTCGACGGGCTGCTCGCGGTTTGCGTGGCCGTCGCGGCACTTTGCGTCATCCTCGGCCGTCCGCCTGTGGCCGGCCTCTGATCGCGAATCCGTGAGGATGGCGGCCTTACCAAGGCCACCGAATCCGCCTATCTCTGGGTATGGGCATCCCCATGGTAACTATGGTAATTGTCCCGCCCGCCCAAGGCCTTGTTGGAATCGGAAGCTGGAGTTAGCAACTGAATGGACCTACTGCTCGGCGCTCCCCACTACATAATCGCGACCCTTGTCCTGTTGACCATCGTCGTCTTCTTTCATGAACTCGGTCATTTCTGGGTAGCGCGGCGCTGCGGCGTCCATGTCGATGTGTTCTCCATCGGGTTTGGCCGCGAGCTTTTCGGCTTCACCGACCGCAAGGGCACCCGCTGGAAGTTCAGCGCCATACCCCTCGGCGGCTACGTCAAGATGAAGGGCCAGTCGGATACCGAGGGCGTCGAGAATCCCGATCCGGCGTTGGTCAGTGCCGAGGAGCGTAACACATCATTCCTCTTCAAGCCGCTTTGGCAGAAGGCGGCCATCGTGTTTGCCGGGCCAGCGGCCAACTATGTGCTGGCGGTGCTAGTCCTGGCAGGCATTTTTGCCACCCTGGGCAAGCAGTATTTCCCGCCGGTCGTCGGCATGGTCGAGGCTGGCGGTGCGGCGGAGAAAGCCGGTCTGCGGACAGGCGATCGCATTCAATCGGTCGCCGGTTACGAGGTCGATGAGTACAACGGCGTGTTCCTTGCCCTGCAGGTCGATGTCAGCGAGATCGTCGACATTGTCGTCGACCGGGGCGGGGAGACCTTGACGCTGCAGGCCAAGCCAAATCTTACCAGCGAGACGGGTTGGCTCGGCAATGTCGACACTTATCGAGATCTGAACTTCACCCCGTTTGCCACACCTGTTATCGGCGAGGTCAGTAAGGCCAGCGCTGCTGAAAAGGCCGGTCTCAAGTCCGGGGATCGTATTGTCAGCATGGCCGGACAGCCCATCAACGATTTTGCGGAGATCTCCGCGATCGTGCAAAAAAGCAATGGGGCGCCGCTGGATATCGTGATCGAGCGCAACGGTCAGCGCCAGACCATCAGCGCGACGCCGACGGTTACAGAAACTACCAATGCCAAGGGCGTAAAAGAGTCGCGCTTCCTTCTAGGCATCGGCCCGATCGATTCACGAGAGGCGCATCGCCTGAATCCATTGACCGCCATGTGGGTCGCTGTGGAAGACACTGCCCGGACCTCCGGATTCATTCTGACCACGGTCGGCCAGATGATCACCGGCAAGCGCTCGTCCGATGAGATCGGCGGAGTCCTGCGGATCGGCAAGATCGCCGGCGACACTGCCCAGGGCACGCTGCGGGAATTCCTGATGCTCGTGGCAATGATTTCGATCAACCTCGGCCTCATCAATCTGTTTCCGGTTCCACTCCTGGACGGCGGCCACCTTGCCTTCTATGCGGTTGAGGCGGTTCGTGGCCGGCCACTGAGCCAACGCGTTCAGGATTTTGCCCTGAAGATCGGTCTTGCCGCCGTGGTAAGCCTGATGCTGTTTGCGATGTGGAACGATCTCAAATATCTGCGTGTGATCGAGTTCTTCAAAAATCTGGTCAGCTGACCCAAAAAGAATTCGCCTGGGGGAGTAGCGTGAAAGTAGTGATCGTGCGTCTGTTGCTGGGGCTTTTTTTGTGCCTGCTTTCGGCGGGACCTCTGCCCCTTCTGGCGCAGGAGCTGACAACGGGCGACACGATCAGCGAGATCAGGATCGAGGGAAACCAGCGCATTGAGCCATCGACCATCATATCCTACATGCAATTAAGCCCGGGCGAGAATTTCGACGCTCTGAAGATCGATCAGGCGTTGAAGAACCTGTTCGGCACGGGCCTGTTCGCCGACGTGAATTTCCGCCGCGAAGGCAGCGTCCTCGTCGTCCGCGTGGCGGAGAACCCGATCATCAACCGGCTGGCGTTCGAAGGGAACCGGCGCATCGACGACGAAACGCTGCAGGCGGAAGTTCAGCTGCGGCCGCGCGTGGTCTACACCGCGACCAAGGTCCAAAGCGACGCCAAGCGAATACTCGACATCTACCGGCGCAGCGGCCGGTTTGCCGCGACTGTCGAGCCCAAGGTGATTCCGCTGGATCAGAATCGCGTCGACCTGGTCTTCGAAATCAAGGAAGGCGAGGTGACGGAGGTCCGGCGGATCGATTTCGTCGGCAATGAAAATTACAGCGACGGGACGCTGCGCGACGAAATCCTGACAACCGAGAGCGCCTGGTACCGGTTCTTTTCCACCAGCGATACCTATGATCCCGATCGGATCACGGTGGATCGCGAGGCCCTGCGGAATTTCTACCTTGACGAAGGATACGTGGACTTTCGCGTAGTCTCGTCAATCGCGGAACTGTCGCCAAGCCGCGACGCATTCTTCATCACCTTCACCTTGGATGAGGGGGAGCGCTACCGCTTCGGCAAGATCGACATCAGCTCCTCGCTCAAGGATCTCGATCCGCAGTCGCTGGAAGACGAACTGACAACCGATGAAGGCGATTGGTACGATCAAAGCGAGGTCGATAAAACCGTAACGGCGCTGACGGAACAGGTCAGCGAACTTGGCTATGCCTTTGTCGAGGTGGAACCCATTCCGGTAAAGGACACTGTGGGGCGCACGGTGGGGATCACCTATCAGGTCCGCGAAGGCCAGCGCATCTATGTCGAGCGGATCGATATTCACGGAAACGTCCGGACCTTGGATGAGGTTATCCGCCGGGAGTTCCGGCTGGTCGAAGGCGATGCATTCAACAGTTCGAAGATTCGCCGTACGCGTCAGCGCATCCAGAACCTTGGATTCTTCAACAAGGTGGACATGCAGACGCTGCAGGGCAGCGCGCCGGATCGCGCCATCGTTGACGTTACGATCGAGGAGCAGTCGACGGGCGAACTCTCCTTCGGCGCCGGCTTCTCCACTGGCGAAGGTCCGCTTGGCGATATCAGCATTCGCGAGCGGAACTTGCTGGGCCGGGGTCAGGACCTGAAGCTGGCGTTTACAATATCCGGCCGCCGTCAGCAGCTCGATTTCAGTTTCACGGAGCCTTACTTCCTGGACAAGGATCTATCGGCCGGCTTCGATGTCTACAATGTCCGGCTCGAGCGTGACGAGAGTTCATTCAGCGAAAAGAATCTTGGCGGCGCAATCCGGTTTGGCTGGGAATGGGCGGAGTTCCTGAGACAGAGCGTCAAATACACGTTGAGCCGGGACGATATCTTCGACGTCGAGAGCAATGCCTCGCCCGGTATCAAACAGCAGGAGGGTGAGACTCTTTCGTCCATTGTCGGTCAGGAAATCTCGTACGACCGCCTCAACAACCGCTTCAACCCCACAGACGGCTACATCGTGCGACTGCGGAATGACGTCGCCGGCCTCGGTGGGGACCTGCACTATCTGCGAACCAGGTTGTCGGCCGCCTACTACTATCCGATCACCGGGAGCGTTTCGGTCGGCGCGAGCGGCGAAGTCGGCTATATCTTCGGCTTTGACGAGGACATCCGCATCACAGACGCCTTCTTCCTTGGCGGCGCCACCTTGCGCGGTTTCCGGACCGCGGGCGTCGGCCCCCGCGACGTCTCGACGAAAGACTCCCTTGGCGGCAACAAGTTTGCCCGCGGCACGATTGAAGTAACTTTCCCGGTCGGCTTGCCCGAGGAGTATGGTATCAAAGCCCGGGTTTTCACCGACTTCGGCACCCTTTTTGACACGGACTTGACGACCGCAGAAGTACCATTCTTGGTCGACAAGCATTCGATACGAGCCACGGCCGGTTTCGGCATCACTTGGTCATCGCCGTTCGGTCCGCTGGCCGTCGATTTCGCTCTGCCATATCTCGCGGAGGACTTCGACCGCGAAGAATTCTTCAGATTCAGTGTAGGAACGAGATTCTAAGCCATGAAACACATCAGACGACACTTGCAAACGGCACTCCTTGTCATCGCGATCGCTGCGGCGGGCTGGCATGTGGCCCCGGCGCCTGTCTATGCGCAGGAGTTCGCCTTGAAGATCGGCGTGCTGGATTTCGAGTATATCTTCCGGAAGTCCAAGGCCGGGGCGGGTCTGCTCGCTTCCGTCAAGAACAGTCAAAAGAGCCTGGATGACGAAGCCGCTGCAACGGGCAAGAAGTTCCGCGAAGAGGAAAAGAAAATACAATCGGAATGCCAGAACGGCCCCGAGGCCGAGTGCAAGGCGAGGCAGGATAAATTCGTAAAGGACGTAAAAGCGGCCGAGGATGCGCTCAACGACAAGCGAAAGGCGCTGGAGAAGCGGCTCGTCGACGGCAAAAACAAAATCACCAAGGCGTTGGAGCCTATCGTCCAGAAGATCATCGACAAGGAGAAGTATACCCTCGTCGTTGATCGAGCCATCGTTGTGTTTCGCGATCCAAGCTACGATATTACGCTGGAAGCCCTAAAGGGATTGGATGCGAGCCTGAAGAGCATCTAGATTGATGGCAAGACAAGTTCGTCGCCGGGTGAAGCCGAGTTGAGCGGATCGATCATAGATATGCCGAGTGTGGCGGAAAGCAGCAGCGTTGCGGGCGACCAGCCCCTGACATTCGATATCGAGCGGATCATGCAGATGATCCCGCATCGTTATCCATTCCTGATGATCGACCGCATCGTCGACGTCATCACCGACAAGTCGGCGACCGGCATCAAGAACGTGTCGATCAACGAGCATTTCTTCCAGGGGCATTTTCCGCGCCAGGCGGTCATGCCTGGCGTGCTGCTGATCGAAGCCATGGCGCAAACAGCGGCCGTGCTGGTCGTGCACACCCTGGGCAAGGCGTTTGAAGGCAAGCTCGTCTATTTCATGTCGGTGGACAGCTGCCGGTTCCGCCGCCCGGTCGTGCCGGGCGACCAGCTGCATGTGCATGTGATCAAGGACCGCAACCGCGGCATGATCTGGAAGTTCAATGGCGAGATCAAAGTGGACGGCAACGTCGTAGCGGATGCCGCGTTCGCCGCCATGATCCGCGACGCGTAAGGCGGCAGAGTCCGCGTCCGCCGCAGCAGATCAACCTCGAGAAAGGGCCGCTCCCATGAATGTTCAGGCAAAGCCCGTAACACCGGTCGGCGCCAGTGCGGGTTTCCGCATGCTCCACACGATGATCCGGGTGTTCGATCTCGAGAAGTCGATCGACTTCTATACCCGGCTCCTGGGCATGAAACTGCTGCGGCGGAAGGACTATCCGAGCGGCGAGTTCACCCTGGCCTTCGTCGGCTATGGCGACGAGGAGTCCGAGGCGGTGATCGAATTGACCCACAATTGGGGGCAGAAGACGCCCTATGAGATCGGCAGCGGCTTCGGCCATCTGGCCATCGGCGTTCCCGACATCTACGGCACCTGCGATGCGTTGAGCAAGGAAGGCGTCAAGATCCCGCGCCCGCCCGGCCCGATGAAGCATGGCGGCAGCGTGATCGCCTTCGTCGAGGATCCCGACGGCTACAAGATCGAGCTGATCAACCGGACGTAATGCAAAAAGGGGCCCGCGAGGGCCCCTTTTCCTGTCGTCGTTCAATAGGCGCTACTTGCGCTGGTCCACCGGCACATAGCGGCGCTGGGGCGAACCGGTATAGAGCTGCCGCGGGCGGCCGATGCGCTGCGACGGGTCCTCGATCATTTCCTTCCACTGGGCGACCCAGCCGACGGTGCGGGCGAGGGCGAACAGGGCGGTGAACATCGAGGTCGGGAAGCCGATCGCCTGCAGGATGATGCCGGAATAGAAATCGACATTCGGGTAAAGCTTGCGCTCGACGAAATACTCGTCCTCGAGGGCGACGCGCTCCAGCTCCATGGCCAGGTCCAGCAGCGGCTCGTTGCGCTTGCCGAGAGCGTCCAGCACTTCGTTGCAGGTGCGGCGCATGATCTGGGCGCGCGGATCGTAGTTCTTGTAGACCCGATGGCCGAAGCCCATCAGTCGGACCTCGCGGCTTTTGGCGCGCTTGATGAAATCGGCGACTTTGTCCTTGGAGCCGATTTCCCGCAGCATGGTCAGCACCGCTTCGTTGGCGCCGCCATGAGCGGGGCCCCACAGCGAAGCGACGCCGGCAGCGATGCAGGCGAAGGGATTGGCGCCGGAAGAACCGGCGATGCGCACGGTCGAGGTCGAGGCGTTCTGCTCGTGATCGGCGTGCAGGATGAAGATGCGGTCGATCGCCCGCGCCACCACGGGATCGATATTGTAGTCTTCCGCCGGCACGGCAAAGGTCATGTTGAGGAAGTTTTCGGAGTAGTTGAATTTGTTTCGCGGATAGATAAAGGGCTGGCCGACGGAGTATTTATACGCGTAGGCCGTGATGGTCGGGATCTTCGCGATCAGCCGGTGCGAGGCGATCATGCGCTGATGCGCATCGCCGATATCCGTGCTGTCGTGATAGAAGGCCGACATCGCGCCGACGACTCCGATAACAACGGCCATCGGATGGGCGTCGCGGCGGAACGCGCGGTACACATTGAGCAACTGCTCGTGCAGCATCGTGTGATGGGTGATGTCATGCACGAACTTCTTCTTCTGCTCGGCGGTCGGCAGCTCGCCTTCGAGCAGCAGGTAGCAGACCTCCATGAAGTCGCTGTTCTCGGCCAGTTCCTGGATCGGATAGCCGCGATGGAGCAGGATGCCCTGCTCGCCATCGATATAGGTGATCTTGGATTCGCAGCTGCCGGTCGAGGTGAAGCCCGGGTCATAGGTGAAGAACCCATGATCGGTATAGAGCTTGCGCACGTCGATAACTTGCGGGCCCAGGGTGCCGTCCATGATCGGCAGGTCGAAAGACTTGCCGGTGGAGTTGTCGGTCACCGTGACGCTCTGCTCGGCGGCCGCCGCCTTCTTGGCTGTCGACGTGGTCATGTCTATAACCCTTTGAAATTACATCAATTGTCGCCTGCTGCGGTGCAATAACAGGATGACAATAGTCCCGATAGTGTCAGCTTTCAATTAATCCTGGGTGACAGTGAATCCGGGCTCTAAACGGCGATTCCGGCGTCCCGCAATCGCGCCAGGGTCTCTTCCTTCCCCAGGATTTCCATAACTTCATATATGGGCGGCGAGGTGGTGCTGCCAGTCAGGGCCGCGCGCTTTGGCTGCGCGAGCTGCCCCAGTTTGATGGCGTGCTGTTCGGCATATTGGCGGTCCACTTGTTCCAGCGCCGGCGCCCGCCACTCCGCCAGGTCCTGAAGAATCTTCACGGTCCCCGACAGCGCGCCTTTGGCCTCCGGTGTCAACACCGCAGCCGCCTTCGCATCCATCGCAAGCGGCCGGGACCGCACATAAAGCAGGGCGCCTTCCGCGAGATCGGCCAACGACTTCGCCCGCGCCTTCAAGCCGTCCATGCCGCGCTGCAAGCGCGTTTTTCCGTTGGCGTCGATTGCCGTTCCCAGCACGGCCTCCAGCCTGGGCGAAATCAGTTCCACCAGCCGCTCATTCGAAGCGCTGCGGAGATAGTGGCCATTCAGGCTCTCAAGCTTGGCGAAATCGAATCGCGCCGGCGAGCGGCCGATGGACTCCAAATTGAACCATTCGATCGCCTGCTCGGTGCTGATGATCTCGTCGTCGCCATGGGACCAGCCGAGGCGCAGCAGATAGTTCCGCAGGGCCTCCGGCAGATAGCCCATGTCACGGTAGGCGCCGATGCCGACCGCGCCATGCCGCTTCGACATCTTGGCGCCGTCGGGACCGTGGATAAGCGGGATATGGGCAAACTCCGGAATCGGTCCAGCCCATCGCCGCGTAGATCTGATACTGGCGGAACGTGTTGGTCATGTGGTCGCCGCCGCGGATCACGTGGCTGATGTCCATGTCATGATCATCCACCACGACCGCGAGCATGTAGGTCGGCGTGCCGTCGCCGCGGAGCAGGACCATATCGTCCAACTCCGTGTTGCCGACGCGGATCTCACCGAGGACGCGGTCCTGAACGACCGTCTCGCCGGTCTGGGGCATGCGCAGGCGGATCACCGGTTTCACGCCCGGCGGTGCTTCCTTGGGATCGCGGTCGCGCCAAGTTCCATCATAGCGCTGCGGCAGGTTCTTGGCCTTCTGCTCCTCGCGCATCTTCGTGAGTTCTTCCGGTGTGCAATAGCAGAGATAGGCCTTCCCCTCGGCCAGCATCTGGCGGGCGACCTCGGCATGGCGGGCGGCGCGCGCGAACTGGTACACGATATCGCCGTCCCAATCGAGACCGAGCCATTTCATGCCGTCGATGATGGCGTCGATGGCGGCCTGCGTGGAGCGTTGCCGGTCGGTATCTTCGATCCGCAACTTGAAGACGCCCTTGTGATGCCGTGCGAACAGCCAGTTGAACAAGGCCGTGCGGCCGCCGCCGATATGGAGAAAGCCGGTGGGCGAAGGCGCGAAGCGTACGGTGACGCTCATGTGTGTTCTGATCCCATAATACAAACTGCGGCGCTGTGTAGCATGCCCGCCGCCATGCAAGCCAGAGTCACGAATAAGCCGCGATTTTGCTGTTGTTTTCTTGCCTGCAATATGCGGCAAGACGTTCATCGTGACCATAGCAGCCGAAACAGAAACAAGCAGGACGGGCCGGCGCGCCGGATGGACTTCGCTGATAGCCACGAGCTTTGCGCTGGAAGCGGAGCGATGGATGCTGTGGTTTCCGGTGTTCCTGGCGGCCGGGGATCGGCATCTATTTTGCGCTGCCGGCCGAGCCGCCGCTTTGGCTGGGGTCTACCATACTCGGCTTGTCGGCGGTGGCCATCTTTCGCCGGTCGATCCCTGCCAATTCTCAATTGGCTCTTGGCGATCATCATTGCCGCATCCCTGGGCTTTGCCGCTGCACAATGGCGCACGGCGTTCGTGGCGGCGCCGGTGCTGGCCAAGGAACAGTGGGCCGATGTCAGCGGACAGGTGCTTGATGTCGAAGTCGATCCGCCGGGTGCGCGGATCACGCTGGATCACGTCTCGATCGCCGGAGTTGATAGCGCCGGGACACCAACGCGCATCCGCGTCCGCCTGCCGGCCTCGGTCGAGATGCCGTCGCCCGGAGACTGGCTCGCGCTCCGGGCCAAGCTGGGGCCGCCATCGCGGCCGGTCCTGCCCGGCGGATTCGATTTCCAGCGGCTCGACTTTTTCCGGCAGGTCGGCGCGGTCGGCATCGCCACCCGTGACGTCAGGCGCATCGAGTCGCCGGATGATGTAGCCCCCGGCACGCTCAGCGAACTCTGGGCAAACGCCTGGCGCGGGATTTCGGCCATTCGCGTCGCAATCGCGCAGCGTATCCTCGCGGTGCTCTCAGGCGATAGCGGCACCATCGCCGTCGCGCTGATCGCCGGCGATCAATATGGCATTTCGGATGGCACGATGGATGACATGCGCGACTCCGGTCTCGCGCATCTGCTGTCGATCTCCGGCCTGCATATCCTTTTGGTGACAACGATCTTGTTCGGCGGATTCCGGCTGCTGCTCGCGGCGCTTGAGCGGGTCGCACTCTATTGGCCGATCAAGAAATGGGCCGCCGGCCTGGCGCTCATCGGCGCTGGGTTCTACGTGCTGCTGGCCGGCGCGCCGGTACCGACTTTGCGGTCGTTCATCATGGCCGGCATCTTCCTGTTGGGCATCATGTTCGACCGCGACGCGATTTCAATGCGCACCGTCGCCATTGCCGCCGTGGTTGTGCTGTTGATCGGTCCGGAAGGCCTGACCGGCGCCAGCCTGCAGATGTCGTTTGCGGCCGTCATCGCCCTCATCGCACTCTACGAAGTCGTGACGGAGCGGCAGGCAAACCGAACGCGCGATCCGTCCTGGACATCGCGTATTCTCCGCTACGTCGCCATGACGATTCTGGCCAGCCTGGTCGCGTCCGTGGCAACGGCGCCATTTGCGCTCTATCACTTCAACCGTCCGTCTTTGTATGGGGTGGCGGCCAATCTGGCGGCCGTGCCGCTGACGTCGATCTGGGTCATGCCCTGGGCCGTCGCTGCGGTGTTTTTGATGCCGTTCGGACTTGAGGCGCTGGCGCTCGTGCCCATGGGCTGGGGGATCGACGGGATCATGCTCATCGCCGACACCGTGGCCAGCTGGCCGGGCGCAGCGCAGCCGATGCCGGGGATGCCGATGGCCGGACTGATCATGGTGGTGCTCGGCGGTCTCTGGTTCTGTCTCTGGCGGCGGCGCTGGCGATGGATGGGCGTGCCGGTGATCCTGCTGGGGCTGCTTAGCACGCTGCTGGTCCGGCAGCCGGACATCCTGGTTTCCGAGGATGGCGACCTGATGGCCATCCGCGACAGCGGCGGCGGCTATCTTTTCTCGTCGCTCACGCGCAGCAAGTTCGAGCGCGAAATCTGGCTCCGCCGTGCCGGGCGGGAGAATGGCGCCGCCTGGCCGTCGGAGGGTTATAGCGCCGATGGGAAGTTCTCGCCTGCGACAGCCAGGGTTGCATCCACCGCGTCCACGGCTTGACGATTGCCCTGGCGCTGGAGCCGGCGGCGTTGCCGGAAGATTGCCGCCGCGCCGATATCGTCCTCAGCGTTGAGAGCATCCGGGGGGACTGCGCGGCGCGCCTCAGGATCGATTGGCGCGATCGTCGGCGCAACGGCGCTTATGCGCTCTGGATCGACGAAGATGGCGCGGTGGAGATCGTGGCCGTCGATGATCTGCGCGGCCGGCGGCCCTGGGTCGCGGGGACCGGCCCGCTATCGGCGCCGGACGATCCGCCGGCCCTCGAGATAGAGCGCGTCCAGCGATGAAGCGGCAAAGAAGCGGATCGCGTCCATGGGGCTTTCGACGATGGGTTCGCCCGGTCCGTTGAACGAGGTATTCAACACCATCGGTACGCCGGTGCGGCCGTGGAACTCGCGCAGCAGGTCGTGGAAGGCGCCGTCGCCGGCATCGACGGTCTGGATGCGCGCCGACTTGTCGGTGTGGGTGATCGCCGGCACGTCATCCGACTTCACCTGCGCGGTATAGAGCATATGGGGCGAGGGCAGGGGGATGCCGTCGAACCAGTCGCGCGCATGCTCGGCAAGCACAGCGGGGGCGAATGGACGCCATGTCTCCCGCTGCTTGATCTCGTTGACGCGCTGCCAGTTCTCGGCTTTGCGAGGATCGGCGAGGATCGAGCGGTGGCCGAGCGCGCGCGGCCCGATTTCGCTGCGGCCTTCAAACCAGCCGATAACCTTGTCGTCGGCGAGATCCTGCGCCGCCAGGGCGGCCCAGTCGCCGTGGACTTCGCTGCTGATGCGATCGGCAAAGATGGATAGCGCTTTCTCGACCTGTTCCTCGCGAACGGTGGCGCCTAGATAGGCGTCCACATCCTTGCGCGGCCGGGCGTCAGCAGGCAGCGGCTGATCCAGGACGTTGTGATACAGCGCCAACGCTGCCCCCAGGGACAGGCCGCTATCGTCGCACCAGGGCGGAATATGCAGGGAGGCGAACCCGGGACGCTGCGCCATCAGGCTGTTGGCCGGGCAGTTGAGCGCCGTGCCGCCGGCATAGCAGAGTGGCAAACCTTCGCGGCCGATGGTACCGAGCATGCTCTGGAATGTCTCCATGGCGGCAATCATGGTCACTTCGAACAGCCGCTGGGTGCTGGCGGCGACGTCGACATTCACCCGATCGGTCATCCGCGTCTTGTCGCGGAAAGCGCCGAGATCGTAGCCCTGCTGCTTGGCGGATTGCAGGCAGTAGCCGACCCAGTTTCTCCCGGGGTGCGTAATGCCGGCCTTCGCCAGGTCGTTGTGATTGCCGACGAACAACGGCGATTGGAAATAGGCATGGCCGTAAGGCGCCAGGCCCATGAGCTTTCCGGCCGGGCCGATGAGACCCATATTGAGCGCGATGGCGGCCTGATCATAGATGTGCCCGATGATCAGGTGATGGGGCGCGAGGGGGAAAATCTTGTGGCCGTCGCCCAGGTAGTACATGCCGCTGTGATAGTGCTTGCCGCTGCCGAAGCCGTCATGGGTCAGGATGGCCGCGCTCTGCAGGCCGAGCGGATAGTAGATCGACGCGGCATGCGCCATGTGGTGGCTGATGAAGTAGGCAGGAAGGGCGCGTCCGTTGAGTTTCAGCGTCGCCGGAAAATGAAATCCATGCCGGACCGCGTCGGTCTCCAGCAGTCGCCGGTAATCGGTGGCGGCGATATCGGACAGGCGCTTGTCGCCAGACCAGAGATCAACCGACAGATAGGTATCAAGCCAGCCGAGCGTGAACAGGTCCTTCTCCGGGATCGAGCGGAACTCCGGAAAATAGGATGGCGCCGCATGTGCCGATAGATCCGCATTCGGGCTGTGATACAGCAGCGGCAGGATCTCGCCATGGAGCAGCCCGGCGACATCGAGATTGCCCCGCTTCGCGACGTCGGCAAACGTGCAGGGCGCGCTATGCTTTTCGTGCGGATCGAGCGTGACGGAGAGTCTCTTGGGGTCGCGGGCGATCAGTTCGGTCTTCTGCGTCGATGTGATCGCCACATAGTCTATTTCCGCTTCGCCGATACCGGCTTCATTCAGCGCCAGCTCGATCGTGGCCAGGTCCAGCGACATCGCATGCTTGATGCGGCTGTGGCGCTCGCGCAGGACGAAGGAAGCAACCCGCCCGTCGCGCACCACGGCGGCGCCGGCGTCGTGGCCGAACTGGAGACCGAGAACATTCATCGCGGACAGCTACCCCCGGGAATCGCCGCAGCAGCGCGGCGGGCGGCGCACCATAATGGAGGCCTTGGGGCCTGTCAGCCCTGGCGGCAACCAGATGGGAGGTATCGGAAGGTTAGAACCGCCGCATCAGCGCAACGAGACGCCCCTGGATGGCAACCCGGTCCGGGCCGAAGATGCGCGTTTCATAGGCCGGATTTGCCGGCTCCAGCGCGATCGAGTCGCCCTTGCGCCGGAGACGCTTCAGCGTGACTTCATTGCTGTCCACCAGCGCGACGACGATCGATCCGTTTTCGGCGGTCTCGCAACGCTCGATGATCACGGTGTCGCCGTCCATGATTCCGGCATTGACCATCGAATCGCCGTCGACCTCGAGGGCATAGTGCTCGCCGCGGCCGAGCAGGCTGCCCGGCACATCGACGCTATGGCTGTGGTCGCGCAAGGCCTCGATCGGCGTGCCCGCGGCGATACGGCCATAGAGCGGCAATTGCACGGCCGAAACCGTCGTCGCGACCTGAGCGCCCGCGAGGTTTGTGCCGAAATTCCCTTGAATGACGTTCGGCGTGAAGCGCGGTGCGCCTTCGCGGTCCGTGCGAGCTCGTCCGATGCCCTGATCTTCCGGCAGTCGAAGCACCTCGAGCGCCCGCGCCTTGTGCGGCAGGCGGCGGATAAAACCGCGCTCCTCCAGGCCGGTGATCAGGCGATGGATGCCCGACTTTGACTTGAGGTTGAGCGCTTCCTTCATCTCGTCGAAGGACGGGGAAACACCCCGTTCCTGGAGATGATTGTTGATGTAGTTGAGGAGCTCGTATTGCTTCCGCGTGAGCATGCTGGCCACCAGATTTAGAACAAAACCAAAACACCGGCACATGTTCTAGTTTAGTTCTGTATTGGCGTCAAGCCGCAAATGCGGCGCCCCTGTCGGTTGGAAAGCTCGGTACGGAGCGCCGGCGGACTGCAGGGCAAAGGTATTGGTAGCTTGACCGGCAGGAACGAATTGGGATCGCATGAAACCGTAGTTACGCTTCCAGGCGAAACCCCGCGATATCAGCGCCTTTGGGCGAGCGGTTAAGAGTTTGGGAACCATAATCGTCAACAAATCTGGAACTTTGAGCCGCGCGCCTTGCCTTTGGATCTGACCATTCCGGCAGTTCGACAACTAGCCGGGAGCATTTTCGATCGGAGCCGCGGAACCAGGTGATTCCATTGCTATCTGGAATGCCGACATGTTTCGCATGATGGATCGCGCGCCAGGCGTCGGAGCTCGCGATCAAGCGTTTCACCAGCCTTTCTGGATAACGGCCAGCGTGCTTCTGCTTGCCGTGGCCGCCGGCGCTTTCGCATTTTTCGTGGCCGATGGGTCGTCGATCTGGCGAGTTCCGGCAATCGTTCTGCAATTCGCGGCAATCGGTGGTCTCGGCCTTCTTGCGTTGCGGCGGCAGGCAACTCAAGGGCCGATCGCCGATTCGCCGCAGGGATCGATGCGCGCTGCCAAACCGCCGGATACATCGGAGCAGCCACCAGCGGAGCCCCGGCGCGCGTCACGCGCGGCCGAGGGTACAGCGGTGTTTTTGTGGGCGGAGGATGCGCAAGGCCGCACGGCTTTCGTCAACAAGGCGCTCTGCGATTACCGGGGCGTCACCGAAGCTGAAGCGCTAGAGCATCACTGGGACGTAGGGGTACATCCGGAGGACCTGGCGGCGAATCGGGCGACTTGCGAAGCAGCCATCATCAGGCGCGAGCCCTGGCGGATGGAGTACCGGTATCGCCGGCATGATGGCGTCTATCGCTGGTTGCTCGAAGTCGGACAGCCGCAATTCGCCGCCGACGGTTCCTATGGCGGTGCTGTCGGCAGCTGTGTCGATATCTCCGAACACCGGGAATTCGAGGCGGCGCTCCGGGCGACGGAAGCGGAACTGCGGCAAGCGCGCCAGCAGCTCATTGACGGAATTGAAGGCCTGACCGACGGCTTTGCGCTCTATGACAAGGAAGACCGCCTGGTGGCCTGGAACAGCCGCTATGCCGAGCTATCGGGCACCGATGCGTTGATGCTGAAGCGCGGCGTTCGGTTCGAGGACATCCTGCGCGCCCATGTGAAGGCCCGGCGCGAACCAACGGCTATCGGCCGGGAGGAGGAGTGGATCGCCAATCGGCTGGCGCAACATCGCGATCCCAAGGGCTCATTCGAGCGTTTCATCAACGGTCGCTGGTATCGCTTCAGCGACCGGCCGACCACGGAAGGCGGCATCGTCACGATATTTGCGCAGATCGACGAGCTGAAACAACGCGAAGACCGGCTGCGCGAGAGTCGAAACGATCCTGCAGAGCATCATCGACAATATTCCGGTGACTGTCAGCATCACTGACCGGGACCGGCGGATCGTCCTGCTGAACCGCGAGATCGAGGAACTCTATGGCGTCAAGCTTCAGGACGTGATCGGCCGCCCCGTTGCCGAGGTGCGTCCCGGAAGGTACGCGTCCGATACGGCGGTGCAGGACCATCACCAAGTCGTCGCATCGCGCCTTCCCATTCAGGGGCGGGAGGACAAGTACGTCGTCGAAGGCGGCGAGGAAACCTGGATCACGAGCGTCGTGCCGATCAAGGACGACAAAGACGAAGTCAAATTCGTGCTACGCACGACCATCGAAGTGCCTCAGTTAGCGCAGGCCTACAAGAATCTCGAGGCCAACCAGGCGCGCTTTCACAGCTTCATGGAGCACGCTCCGTTCGACATGTATGTTAAGGATCTTGATGGCCGCTACCTGCTGATTAATCGTGGCGCCGAGAATTCATGGGGCCACAGCCGGGATGAAATCCTTGGCCGGACCGTACGCGACTTGTCGCAAAGCAAGGGCGTCGAGGAGGTTGAGGCAATCGAGCGCGAAATATTGGCAACAGGCGCTGCCATGGTGCGCGAGGTACATTTTACCGACCTCGGCGCCGAATGGACTCACGAGATCAAGTTTCCGATCCGCGATGCTGCTGGCCAAATTACTCATGTCGGCGGCATCGCCGTCGACATCAGCGACCGCAAGAGGGCCGAATTGGCTCTTAGTGAAAGCGAAGGACGGCTTCTGCGCGCGCAAAAACAAGCGCGCCTGGCTTATTGGACAGAGGAACTGGAGACCCAGGCGATTCAGTGGTCGAAAGGTTCCGGCTGGGTATTTGGGCGACCGGATTCTGATCTGCCACCCTACGAGGCGAAATTCATAGAGCTCGTCCATCCGGATGATCGCGAGCGCCTCAGGCGCAACTACGATCGCGTCAGAAGCGGTCTGGACAACTACAGTATTGAATATCGGCTGCTCCACCCCGATGGCAGCATTGCGTGGGTCCAGGAATTGGGCAAGGTAGAACAGGATTCTTCCGGGCGCCGTGTCACCTTCGATGGAACCCTGCAGGACGTCACCGAACGGCGCGCCCTCGAAGAGCAGTTGCAGCAGGCACAGAAGATGGAGGCGATCGGCCAGCTGACCGGCGGCATCGCCCACGACTTCAACAATCTGTTGGCCATCATCCTCGGCAATCTCGATCTGCTCAATGAGCAGAAGGATTTGGCCTTCTCGACTCGGCGCAGGATCGAGACCGCGATCAAGGCCGGCATGCGCGCCGCCGACCTCACCCATCGGCTGCTGGCCTTTGCCAGGCGGCAAGCGCTGATGCCGAAGCTGACGGAGATCAACGAACTCATCCGATCGATGGTGCCACTGCTGCAACGGCCTCTAGGCCCGAAGATCGCCACGACATTCATGCTCGACCCCAATACCTGGACCGCGGAGATCGATCAGTCGCAATTGGAAATGGCGCTGCTGAACCTCACGCTGAATGCCCGGGACGCGATGCCCGACGGCGGCTCGCTGACGATCAGCACCGGCAATGTGACGACGACGCAGAAACAAGCACTGACCGGCAATGGGCGGCCCGCCGGCGATCATGTCGTGATATCAGTCGCCGATACCGGAACCGGCATGCCCGACGACGTCAAGGCGCGGGCCTTCGATCCGTTCTTCACCACAAAGGGTGTCGGCAAGGGGACGGGACTTGGCCTGAGCATGGTCTATGGCTTCGTCAAGCAGTCGGGCGGCCATGTGCAGATCGAGTCCAGAGTCGGCGAGGGGACCACGGTATCTCTATATCTGGCACGGGCGACAGCCACGGCCGTGGCAGAGGAAGCGATCGACGATCAGTTCCTCTCCTCCGGGCAACAGGAGATCGTGCTCCTGGTTGAAGATGAAGCGGATGTGCGAGTGCTGGCCGAGGCCTATCTCGAAGTCTTTCGGCTATACCGTCATCTCCGCAGTCGATGGCGCGACGGCGATGGCCGCCTTGGCAGCCAATCCGCGGATCGATCTTCTGCTCTCAGATATCATCCTTCCCGGCGCCATGGATGGGATTGCCATTGCGGCGCAGGTCCGCGCGACAAGACCGGAGATCAGGATTGTATACATGTCGGGCTATGCGCCGGACCCTGAAATGCTCCTGCCGGGGACGGAACTGATCAAGAAGCCTTTTCTTCGCGCGGATCTGTCGCGCGTGGTCCGGACGGCCTTGGATAGTCCGCGCGCCGCATAGGTGCGGTCTCAGCCTTGTGATGCTTTCCCGGCAGGTCCGGGCTCCGGCAGCAAGTTCTCGATCGCCTTCAGCAGGTCTTTCGGCGAGAACGGCTTAGAGAGCGCCACGTCGGCGCCGAGCCTTACTGCCGGCTTGAGATAGTCAAAGCCGGCCCGAGAGTGCATTCCGGAGATCGCAATGACCTTCGCATCCGGCATCGAGCGGCGGACCTCGCGAATGACGAAAAGTCCGTCCTGCTCTGGCATGATCAAGTCAACGATCAGGATATCCGGCTTGAACTCGCCAAACGCGGCGATGCCCTCGTCGCCATTCGCGCCCTCCCGCACTTCATGTCCGGCACTCTCGAGAACGTCCCGCAGAAAAGTGCGGACGAGGCTTTCGTCATCGATGACCAGAATTCTTGCCATTAGGGCTCAGTTCGATGGAGTTCGTCCCGTCGCGCGCGAGCCGGCTATGAGACCGGCCGTCTGCTGCTAGACCTGCAACCGGAACGCCGTCCTACACAATGGAGTTTTCCGTATGGCCGCTAACATACAGAAGCTTTATCCCAGCTTTGAGAAAGCCTAGCCCGGCATAGGTCCTCGACCGGCGGGGTCCTGCGGGCCGGCTAGATCGACAGCGCGCCGCCTGAAAGCAACACAATCGGCACCGCTGTCCCGGCCTTGATCGCGGGCGCCCGGATCGGCCTGACGATCAGGCAGTCCGCCCGCGCCATCAGGGACAGCATGGAGCTGTCCTGCTTGGGAAACGGCGTCGCGACCAGGCGTCCCGCGGCATCGTAGGAGGCCTCGGCCCGCAGATAGTCTTCACGGCTGTCGTTCTCCGGCAGGTCGCGGCCCAGGATGGCGGTCGCGCCAGGCGCCGTCGATGCCGTCAAGCCGAGCATCTTGTCGATCGCCGGACGCAGGAATAGCGTCGATCCCACAAGAGCCGACACCGGATTTCCCGGCAGGCCGAGAACCGGCGTGGCGCCGACCCGGCCGAAGAGCACGGGCTTGCCCGGCCGCATGGCGATTTTCCAGAAATCCAACTCCATGCCGGCTGCGCCGAGGGCCTTTTGCACGAGATCGTGTTCGCCCACGGAAGCGCCGCCGCTGGTCACCAGCAGATCGGCGCCCGCGGCAGCCGCGGCCATCCGTTGCAGGACGTCCAGGTCGTCGGGCGCAATGCCCAGATGAATTGGCTCGGCACCGCAGGCCGTCACGAAGGCGGAGAGTGACAGGCTGTTGGAGCTGACGATCTGGGTCGGTCCCATCGGCTCGCCGGGCATGACGACTTCGTCGCCGGTGGCGAGGACGGCAATGCGCGGCCGGCGCGTCACCCGCAGCCAGGGCGCATTCATTGCCGCGGCGATGCCGATGTCCCGTGCCGTCAGCCGACGGCCCTTTTTCAGCAGGACATCGCCCTTGTTGAAATCCGTTCCGGCGGCGCGCACATGGCGGCCCGCAATCACAAACTCGCGGACTTCCACCTGATCCCCGCTGGCGCTCGTGTCTTCTTGAATGACCACTGCATCGGCGCCCGGCGGCAGGGCGGCCCCGGTAAAGATCCGCGCCGCTTCGCCGGGCTGCAGCTTCGCCGCAATGGCATGGCCGGCTTGTGCATATCCGCTCACTCGCAGGTGCACGGGGACTTTGGCGACGTCGGCGGCCCGCACGGCATAACCGTCCATCGCGGAGACGGCTGATGGCGGCTGCGTCACGCGGGCGACGATATCCTCCGCCAGCACACGGCCCAGGCCATCGGTGAGGGCAACCTGCTCGGCGGCAAGCGGCGCGAAGGCGGCGAGAATGCGCGCCCGGGCTTCCTCGACCGTGATCATCAATCGGCCTCGAACGTGCCGGACTTGCCGCCGCTCTTCTGCATCAGGCGGATGTCGGCAATCCGCATGCCCCTGTCGGCGGATTTGCACATGTCGTAGACGGTGAGGGCTGCGACGGCGACTGCCGTCAATGCCTCCATCTCGACGCCGGTCTGGCCCTTCAGCTTGCAGGTGGCCGTGATGTCCACCGCGTTGCGTGCTGCATCGACGGCGAGGTCGACGGCGACAGAGGTCAAAGCTAGGGGATGGCAGAGCGGTATGAGATCAGGCGTGCGCTTGGCGCCCATGATGCCAGCCAGCCGCGCCACCGAGAGCACATCGCCCTTCTTGACGCCGCCGCCGGTGATCAGGGCGATCGTCTCCGGCTGCATGTAGACGGAGCCCTTGGCTGTCGCGGCGCGCTCGGTCACGTCCTTGCCGCCGACATCGACCATGGCGGCTTTGCCCTGGGCGTCGAAATGGGTGAGGCGCGCCATCGAGGAATCTATGCGCTCAGCAAGGCGCCGGCGGGGCGGGCGAGGAGGGCGCGGGTCGCCGCCGCCACATCGGCCTGCCGCATCAGGGACTCGCCGACCAGGAAGATGCTGGCGCCCACCTTGTGCATGCGCGCGAGGTCGGCGGGGCCATGGAGACCACTCTCCGCCACGAGCAGCCGGTCTGCGGGCACCATCTGTGCAAGCTGCTCGGTGACCGCGAGATCGACCGCAAGGGTCTTCAGGTTGCGGTTATTCACGCCGATCAGCCGTGATTTCAGCCGGAGGGCGCGCTCCATCTCCGGCGCGTCATGCACCTCCACCAGGACATCCATGCCGAGGGCAGACGCCGCCGCCTCAAGCTCGGCGGCTTGCGTGTCTGCTAGAGCCGCCATGATCAGCAGGATGCAATCCGCACCAAGGGCCCGGGCTTCGACAATCTGGTAGGGGTCGAGCATGAAGTCCTTGCGCAATGCCGGCAGATCCACGGCATTGCGCGCCGCTGCAAGATACTCGTCGCGGCCCTGGAAATAGGGTTCATCGGTCAGGACCGACAGGCACGTGGCGCCGCCAGCTTTGTAGGCCTTCGCCAAGGCAGCGGGATCGAAATCGGCGCGAATGAGCCCGCGGCTCGGCGACGCCTTCTTGATCTCGGCGATCAGGCCATAGCGGCCCTGGCGTACCTCGCGGGCGAGGCGGTCGGCGAACCCGCGGGGCGCCGACGCCGACCGTGCATCGGTCTCGAGTTGCGCCAGCGGGCGCTCGGCCTTGCGGCGCGCGACATGGGCGCGCTTGTCGTCGCAGATCTTGGTCAGGACGTCACTCACGGCGCGGCTTTTCCGCTGGTCGACGTGGCAATCAGCTTCTGGAGCACCCGCCGCGCAAGACCGGAGTCGATCGCATCTCCGGCCTGTGCCACGCCATCCTTCAGGTCCTTCGCCTTGCCGGCGATCAGCAGCGCCGCCGCGCTGTTGAACAAGACGATATCCCGATAGGCGCCATTCTGTCCGTCCATGAGTGCGCTTAGCGCCGCGGCATTGGTCGCGGGATCGCCGCCTTTCAGATCCGCCTGGGACGCGTAGGGGAGCCCGGCATGCTCCGGCGTCACCTCGAAGCTTTTCACCTTGCCATTCAAAAGCTCGGCGACGAAGGAGGGGCCGGTGGTGGTCAATTCGTCCAGCCCGTCGCTGCCATGGACAACCCAGGCGCGTTCGCTGCCCAGTTTGCCCAGAACCTCCGCCATCGGTACCATCCAGTCGCGGGAGAACACACCTGTCAGCTGGCGCTTGGCGCCGGCAGGGTTCGACA
The DNA here is from genome assembly GCA_963810485.1 of uncultured Alphaproteobacteria bacterium. Lineage (GTDB taxonomy): Bacteria > Pseudomonadota > Alphaproteobacteria > Dongiales > Dongiaceae > DATKFM01. The sequence continues at coordinate 661,065 of CAWENQ010000003.1, read as the reverse complement.
GCGGCCCCATCAGGTTGAAGATCGTCCTGGTACCCAACTCGACCCGGGTCGGGCCGACATGGCGCATGGCGGCATGGTGCCGTGGCGCCATCATGAAGCAGATCTTGTTGTCCCACAGCGACTGCCTGATCAGCGCCATATCCGCTTCGATATTGACCCCGAGAGCCGCCAGCACATCGGCGGCGCCGCTCTTGGACGACAGGCCGCGGTTGCCATGCTTGGCCACTGGCACGCCGCAGGCCGCCACCACGATGGCCGCCGCGGTCGAGATGTTCCAAGTGCCCGAGGCATCGCCGCCGGTGCCGCAAGTGTCGATCGCATCCGGCGGCGCGTCGATGCGGGTCATCTTGCCGCGCATGGCGCGGACGGCGCCGGTGATCTCGTTCACGGTCTCGCCGCGCACGCGCAGTGCCATCAGGAACCCACCCATCTGCGACGGTGTGGCGTTGCCGGTCATGATGATCTCGAAAGCCTGCTCGGCCTGCGATGCGGTCAGCGCCTTGCCGGTCGCGGCGAGATTGAGGAAGGCCTTCAAGTCTGTCGGCTGAACGCTCATGCGGCCCTGGAAGACGACATGTTGTGGCCGGCGATGCGCAGGAAATTGCCCAGCAACCGGTGGCCATGCTCCGAGGCGATGCTCTCGGGGTGGAACTGCACGCCATGCAGCGGATATTGGCGGTGCTGCATGCCCATGATCAGGCCGTCGCTGGTCTCGGCGGTGATCTCCAGGCAATCGGGCAGGGTGGCGCGGTCGACAATCAGAGAGTGATATCGCGTACCTGTGAATGGGGTCGGGATTTCCTGGAACACGCCGATGCCCCTGTGGCTGACCTGGCTGAGCTTGCCATGGAGTGGGGCCGGCGCGCGCACGACCTTGCCGCCGAACGCCTGGCCGAGCGCCTGATGGCCCAGGCATACGCCGAGCAACGGCACTTTTCCCGCGACGGCTTCGATCAATTTCAGGCAGATGCCGGCCTCATTCGGCGTGCAGGGGCCGGGCGACAGGATGATGCCTTGCGGACTCATCGCCACGGCCTCGGCCGCGGTCAACGCGTCGTTCCGCTTGACCACCAACTGGGCGCCAAGCTCGCCCAGGTAGTGGTACAGATTATAAGTGAAGCTGTCATAGTTATCGATAAGGAGAAACATTTCAGTAGCTTGCCCCGCCAAACTCAGCTATTAAGCGAATTAACCATGTCAGTCTGACCGTCCAGTACGAAGCGGCATAAGGGATGCACCGGTTGGCCGCAACTCCAATCGGCGGGCTCCCTGCGTTGTGTATTCGAGGAAGCGATGAGCGAAATTTCCCAGGAAACACAGGCCCAAAGCAAGAGCCAAGCAGCGCGCCGGCGGACGCCGCGCTGGCTCTTGGAGGCCGGTCATGTAGCCCTGCACGAGGTGGCCGGGCTTAGCGTCCTGGCCCTGATCATAGCCAGCGCGTTTGGCTGGTTTTGGTCGAACCCGTTGGATTTCGATAGCGAGGGCGACGAGAACCCGGCGCAAGCCTCGCTGCCGGCCGTTGAGCCTGTCGTGGAGGTCGCTCTCGCCGACTTCGTCCATGCGGATCCAGTCGATTTGGCAGCAATTGCGCCCGGGGCGGGCGAGCTGGAAGTTCCGGCACCGGCCGCCGGTGGGGGCGCTGACATCGGCGCGCAGGAACCGATGCCGCAGTGGTGGCGTAATGCGGTCGCGGCGCCGGCTACGGACGGGCGCTATCGGATCGCCGTCATCATCGATGACTTGGGCCTCAGTCCGGCTGCCTTCGATCGCGTCGCGGCGCTGCCGGCACCACTGACCTTGGCGATCATGAGCTATGCCGAACAGGCGCCGAAGTTGGCGCAGGCAGCGCGCAAGGCCGGCCATGAAGTGCTGGTGCATGTCCCGATGGAGCCGGAGGGAAATGTGAACCCCGGGCCTCATGCTCTGACAACTGAGCAGACCCGGGAAGAGTTCGAGCAGCAGCTCACTTGGGGGCTCGATCGGTTCGAAGGCTATGTCGGCATCAACAATCACATGGGCAGCCGTGTCACCGCCTCCACTGAGCGCATGAGCTGGATGTTCGAGGCGCTGGAGCGGCGGGGCCTGATGTTCGTCAATTCCCGCACCACCAAGGAAACGGTGGCGCCGATGCTGGCCGAGCATTTCGGCCTGCCTTTCGCCGAGCGGGATGTCTTCCTCGACAATGAATTCGACGCCGATGCCGTGGAAGCGCAACTAAAGGTCCTGGAAAGTGAAGCGCGGAAGCACGGCTACGCCGTTGCCATCGGCCATCCTCATGCCGGCACGATTGCAGCCCTGAGGGCCTGGCTACCGACGCTGGCAGCGCGCGGCTACGTCCTGGTGCCGATCAGCGACATCGCATCGCAACGCCACGGACGAGCACGCTATCCCTGAACAATTGACCTAGCGATTGCGGCCGACAGCGGCGAAGCGGACGGCTTCCTGGGCCGCGCGGATCAGCGCCCGCGCCTTGTTGCAGCTTTCCTGGTACTCGCTCTCGGGATCGCTGTCGGCGACCACGCCACCGCCCGCCTGGACATACATGACGCCGTCTTTCACGACAGCGGTGCGCAAGGCGATGCAGGTATCCATGGCGCCATTTGCCGCGAAATAGCCGATGGCGCCGGCATAGACGCTCCGCCGGTCCGGCTCCAGCTCCTCGATGATCTCCATCGCCCGGACCTTCGGCGCGCCGGAAACGGTGCCCGCGGGAAAGCCGGCGATCAGGGCATCCAGAGCGTCATATTGCGGCTCGATCTCGCCCTCGACGTTCGAGACGATATGCATGACGTGGGAGTAATACTCGATCTCATTGCGCTGGGTGACCTTCACGCTGCCGATCTTGGCGACGCGGCCGACATCATTCCGGCCGAGGTCTAAGAGCATCAGATGCTCGGCGAGTTCCTTCGGATCCGACAACAGGTCACGTGCCAGGGATTGATCTTCCTGAGGCGTCGCGCCGCGTCGGCGCGTGCCGGCAATCGGCCGGATCGTCACCTGTCCCTCGCGCAGCCGCACCAGGATTTCCGGACTCGACCCGACGATCGAGAAGCCATCCAGGTCCAAATGAAAAAGAAACGGCGACGGATTCACCCGGCGAAGCGCGCGATAGAGCGACAGCGGCGGCAGTCTTGAAGGGCAGGGAGAAACGCTGCGACAGCACCGCCTGGAAGACATCGCCAGCGTAGATGTATTCCTTCGCCTTCAGCACCATGGCATGGAAGGCTTCGCGCGAAACGTTCGATGTCGGCTCCGGCAAGCTTTCCAGATCCGCCAGCCCGTCGCGCTGATGCGGCAGGTTGCGATCGAAATCATCCACGATCTCGCCCAGCCGCTCGCAGGCCTGGTCATAAGCGGCGCGGGCGCCCAGGTCCTTGCGCGGCCAGACTGGCGTCACGACAGTCACCAGGTCTTCCACATTGTCGAAAATCGAAATCACTGTCGGCCGGAGCAGGATCGATTCCGGCACGCCCAGCACGTCCTTGTTCTTGGACGGGAGACGCTCCATCTGCCGCACCATGTCATAGCCCAGATAGCCGAACAGGCCGGCAACCATGGGCGGCAGGGTTGACGGCGTCTCCATCCGGCATTCCTTCACCAGCGCGCGCAGCGACTGCAGCGCCGGCTCGGAACAGGGCTCGAATTTCCCGCTGTCCAGGCGGGCGCGCCTGTTAATCTCGGCCTTGCCATTCCGGCAACGCCAGATGAGGTCGGGCTTCAGCCCGATGAATGAATATCGGCCGCGGGTCGCCCCGCCCTGAACGGATTCGAAGAGAAAACTGTTGGGCCGCCCGTCCGTCAGCTTGAGCATCGCCGATACCGGAGTCTCGAGATCGGCGACCAGCGTCGTCCAGACGACCTGGGGCTGGCCCGCCTCGTAGATCCGGCGGAACGGGTCGAAATCGGGAGCGCTCTGCATCGCCTAGAACAGTGCGTCGATCGCGGCCTGATCGATTGAAACACCGACCTCTGTACGCAGGGCGTTACTGAGCTGCGTGGCGATGTCGTCGGCGAGCTGCTGTTTCATTTCGTCCCGGAGATCCTGGATCTCGACGTCGCGCTTGGACAGATCCACAGGCCTGATCTCAGAAATGACCAACAGAACCTCGCCGTCGTCACCGCCGGATCGCCCGGTCGCAACATCGCCGATCTTCAATTCAAATGATTTTGAGATCAGCGCGCTGGAGAGATCGGCCGTCGGCTCGCTTTCGCGCCGGCTAAAGGGATCAGACGATTTTACGGCTACGCCGGCTTCCGAAGCGATCTTGTCGAGGGTTTCGCCGGCCTGGATCCGTTGCGCAAGGTCCTGGGCCTTGGCGGCTGCGGTTTCCCGCCGCTTCGAGGCCTGCCAGTCGGCAATCACCGTCCCCCGCACTTTGTCCAGCGGGCGGGTCGCAGCAGGGATGACCTTGTCCACGCGCAAGGCAAAAAAGCCGCCATTGCCGGCTTCCTCCAACCGCGTCTCCTGGCCTTCGGCCGTCGCTTGGATGATCTGCAACAAATTCTGGTCGCCGGCGACGCCGGCAATCGGCGTGCCTGCATCGTCCTGGCCGGTTACATCAGTGGCAGCGATGGTCGTGACCGGCAGCTTCAGTTCAGTGGCCGCGTCCTCGATTTTCTGGCCAGCGCCGCGCAAATCCTCGAATTGGTTGCCGAGAGCATGAATCTGGACCTGCGCTTGCGACAAAGCCAGATCGTGTTTGATGGCGGCTTTGACCTCATCCAGCGTCTGCTGGCGCGCCGGCGCTATCTTAGCGACCCGGGCGATGACCCAGCCGTCGATCGTTTCCACCGGATCCGTCGCCGCACCTTCGGTGGCTGCAAACGCCGCCTTCGCGAGGTCCTCACTCAATGTTTTCGAGAGGCCGTCCTGTGTCGCTGCTTGCAGGGATTTCACGGTTTTCCCGCCAGTCTGCGCCACATCGGCCAGGCTGCGGCCGGACTTTAACAGGTCGAAGGCGGCCTTGGCGGCCGCCTCGTCCGGATAGCTCACGGTTTCGATATCGCGCGTTTCCGGCAGCGTGTACTTCGCCTTGTCGGCCTCATAGTTCAGAGAGATTTCTTCATCGCTCACGGTAATTGAAGGGACAAGCGATTCCGGGTCCAGACGAACCAACGTGACTGCGCGATATTCAGGAGCCTGATAGTTGGCGGCATTTGCCCCGTGGTACTTCTTCAACGTCTCTTCATCGGGCGTGAACTGTTCGGTGATGCTCGCATCGGCGATCAGGATGGTCTTTGCCAGCCGCTCCTCACCCCTGGATGCGTAAATAGTTTCCGCCATCGCCTTCGGCATGGCGACGCCCGTGCTGATGCTGCCGATGATGAAGCTCTTGAGCGTGTTGATGCGGTACTCCTCGGCAAAATCGCTTTCCGAGATCTCCATACTGCGAAGGGCGGACTCGAAGCGCCGGGGATCGAACTGGCCCTGTTCGTTCAAGAATGCGGGAAAGGATCGGACTCGCTGCTGGATCATATCGAACGAAATTCGCATGCCCAATTGCGCCCCGTATGAAGAATAGACGCGACTCTCGATTAGCTGATTAAGTGCCATCTGATCGAGGCCAAATTGCTTGGCCTGCTCCGCGTCGATTGTCACTCCCGACTGCCGGGTAATGTTGCTGATGGTGACGCTGAGTTGTTTGCGCAACTGGGAGGTCAGGATCTCATCGCTGCCGACCTGGGCCACCGCGCGCTCCTCGTCGCCGGCTTCGCGCAAAAAATCGCCAATGCCCCAAACAGCGAAGGACAGCACCAGGAGGAGGAGCAGGCCTTTGGCGACCCAGGACGTGGCTTTCGAGCGAAGGGCGGTCAGCATCTACGGGAACTCGCTATCGGGCTGCATGATTGATGGAATTGGCTGACAACCCAAGGGTTTCGGCCGCGCGGCATCATAGTTTCGCAAGGACATACCGGCAACCGCGTTCCGGACCCCGCGGCCGGGCTGGCTGGCCTCGCTTCATACGGCATGTTAGGAGGCCGCAGGTTCCTTATCGGGGTACTTCAGGGCAATGGCAAAATCGCGGCTTCGCCCGCTTGTTGCGGGCAACTGGAAGATGAATGGACTCCGGGCGGATGGGCTGAAACTGGCCGCCGATCTCGCCGCCTGGAGCAAGGGTGCCGGGCCTCTGGGAACGGATATCCTGATTTGCCCGCCCGTGACGTTGCTGGCGGCGATCCGCCCTGAGATCGCGGGCAGCCCGGTTGAGCTCGGCGCCCAGGACTGCCATTGGGCAAAGAGTGGCGCCCATACAGGCAATGTCAGCGCAGAAATGCTGGCGGACCAAGGCTGCAGCTTCGTCATCGTCGGTCACTCCGAACGCCGCGCCGGACATGGCGAAACCGATGCGATCGTCATGAGCAAGGCCGCGGCAGCCCTGCGGGCCGGGCTTGTTGCGATTATCTGCATTGGCGAAACCGAAGCCGAGCGGGACGCCGGGCGGACGATCGACGTTGTGACAGCGCAATTCATGGGGAGCCTGCCGGAGGGCGCTGCCGCCAAAAACACCGTCATTGCCTATGAACCGGTCTGGGCCATCGGCAGCGGGCGTGTTCCGACGAATGCCGAGGTCGGCGCCGTCCATGGCCAACTGCGCCGTCTTGCCCTCAGTTCCGTTGCCGATGGCGCGGCTGTGCGCATGCTCTATGGCGGTTCCGTAAAAGCGTCGAACGCCAAGGAGTTAATGGCTATTCCTGAAGTGAATGGCGCGCTGGTGGGCGGTGCCAGCCTGAAACTTGAGGAATTCACGGGCATTATCCAATCATGCCCCTAGCGCAACAGGCCGAAAGCGACTAAATAGCCGCCGTCCCCTTGGTCAAATGGCGGACCCGCGGCCGGCGCCGCATACCCACCCCATCCGAGGATATCCATGACCGACGTCGTAAGTCAGATTCTGAACGTTTTGCTGCTGGTGATTGCGGCCGCCCTGATCGGCATCGTCGTTATCCAGCGGAACGAGGGCGGCCTTGGGGGCTTGGGCGGCAGTTCCGGCGGCGGCATGGGCGGCCTGATGACGGGCCGGAGTGCGGCGAACTTCCTGACCAAGGTCACGCGCTGGCTCGCGGTCGGCTTCTTCGGCGTCACGCTGGCCTTGGCCTGGATTGCTACTCACCGGGGCGCGCCGGAATCATTAACGGCCCCGATTTCGCAGGAAGCACCGGCTGCGCCGGGGGCACCGACCGAGACGGGCGGAGCTTCGGCGCCGGCAACCGACGGCGCGGCTGGCGGCACTACCGGCGGTACGGCCGGCAGTTCCGGTGGCGGCGCGACAGACTCCACGCCGCCAGCGTCGGGGTCAGCGCCAACCACCAATCAATAGGACGCCATGCTTGTCTGGGAATTCGTCCGGCAGGTCGGAACCAAGGCTTGCCGCGCCCCCCGACTCGCGACATAACGGAATTCCATGACGCGGTTCATATTTATCACCGGCGGCGTGGTCTCCTCACTCGGTAAGGGCATCTCGGCGGCGGCTCTCGGAGCCTTGCTGCAGGCGCGCGGATTTAAGGTTCGCCTGCGCAAACTGGATCCCTATCTTAACGTCGACCCCGGGACGATGAGCCCGTACCAGCATGGCGAGGTTTACGTCACCGACGATGGCGCGGAGACCGACCTGGATCTCGGCCATTACGAGCGCTTCACCGGCGTCTCGACGCGCCGCAGCGACAACATCACCACCGGCCGCATTTACTCCACCGTGATCGCCAAGGAACGGCGCGGCGATTATCTCGGCGGCACCGTTCAGGTCATTCCCCACGTCACCGATGCGATCAAGGAGTTCATCCTCGGCGATGCCGACGGCGCGGATTTCATGATCTGCGAGATCGGCGGCACGGTCGGCGACATCGAGAGCCTGCCGTTTCTCGAAGCCATCCGCCAGTTGGGCAACGAGCTCGGCCGCGAGCGCTCGCTGTTCGTGCACCTGACGCTGGTGCCCTGGATTCCTTCGGCCCACGAACTGAAGACCAAGCCAACCCAGCACTCGGTCAAGGAGCTGCAGAGCGTCGGTATCCAGCCGGATATCCTGCTCTGCCGCTGCGACCGCGAGATCGCCGCCGATGCCCGGCGCAAGATCGCGCTGTTCTGCAATATCCGTCCGGAAGCCGTGATTCAGGCGCTGGATGTCGACACGATCTATCAGGTGCCGGTTGCCTATCACGGACAGGGGTTCGATTCCGAGGTCTGCCGGCATTTCGGCCTCAACGCGGCCGAGCCCGATCTCGCCACCTGGTCGAGGATCGTTGACCGCATCCGCGCGCCGGAAGGCGAGGTGTCGATCGCCGTGGTCGGCAAGTACACCTCGCTGCTCGATGCCTACAAGTCACTGGCGGAAGCCCTGGTCCATGGCGGCATCGCCAACAATTCACGGGTCAATCTGAACTGGATCGATTCCGAAATTTTTGAACGCGAGGACGCCGTTCACTACCTGGAAGACGTCAACGGCATCCTGGTGCCCGGCGGCTTCGGCGAACGAGGCACCGAGGGCAAGATCGCCGCGGTGCGTTTCGCGCGCGAGCACAAGGTGCCGTATTTCGGTATCTGCTTCGGCATGCAGATGGCTGTCATTGAGTCAGCGCGGACGCTGGCCGGCATCCGCAACGCCGGTTCCACGGAGTTTGGCCCCTGCACCGAACCCGTCGTTGGCCTGATGACCGAGTGGGTGCGCGGCAACGTCGTCGAGCGGCGCAACGAAGAGGCCGATATGGGCGGCACGATGCGGCTCGGCGCCTATGACTGCCAGATTGCACCGAACAGCCAGCTGCGTGCGATCTACGGCAAGGACATGATCAGCGAGCGCCATCGACATCGCTACGAGGTGAATATCAATTACAAAGAGCGGCTGGAGAAAGCGGGTCTGCGGTTCTCCGGAATGTCACCGGATGGATTGCTGCCGGAGATGATTGAAATGCCCGGCCATCCCTGGTTCATCGGCGTGCAATTCCATCCCGAGCTGAAGTCAAAGCCGTTCGATCCCCACCCGCTGTTCACGTCGTTCATCGGCGCGGCAATTCAGCAATCGCGCCTTGTCTAGCATCGGCAGCAGGGCCGCACCGGCATGATGCCCCGCATCAAGATTTGCTGCATCGGATCGGTTGCCGAGGCGCAGCTGGCGGTCGCCCATGGTGCTTCAGCACTCGGCCTCGTCTCGGAGATGCCAAGCGGCCCGGGCGTGATCCCCGACGACCAGATATCGGCGATCGCCGCGACCGTGCCGAAATTCATCGGCACCTTTCTGCTCACCAGTCGCACGGAGTCGGCGCCGATCATCGAACATATCCGCCGCTGCGGCACCAATACCGTGCAGCTTGTCGACGCTGTCGGCGAGAATGTCTATCAGGAGCTGCGCCGAGAATTGCCCGACATCCGCATCGTCCAGGTGGTGCATGTCACCGGTGATGCCGCGATCGAGGAGGCCCGGCGGATCGCCGGCCGCGTCGATGCGCTTCTGCTCGATTCCGGCGATCCGACGCTTGAGATCAAGGAACTCGGGGGCACCGGCCGCACCCATGACTGGAACCGCAGCCGGCAAATCGTCGAGTCCGTGAAATGCCCGGTTTTCCTGGCCGGCGGCCTCAATCACCGCAATATCCTGGAGGCGGTCCGCCAAGTGCAGCCCTATGGGGTGGATATCTGCACCGGCGTGCGCACCGAAGGGCGGCTGGATCCCTTGAAACTCACCGATTTCTTCGCCGCCATCCGCCGGCTGGCGTCCTGAACCCGCGACACGGGGCGCCATCGACAACCTGAGCGACAGTGGATATGAAGGGCGCCCGAACGCCAAGCAGGACCCTGTGATGCCGTCACCGCGGACCGTTTCTGTCGGCAAGCTTGCCATCGCCAATGACCGGCCGTTCACGCTGATCGCCGGTCCCTGTGCATTGGAGTCCCGGGCCCATGCCCAGGAGATGTGCCAGGCCTTGGTGGAGATGACCGGCCAGCTCGGGATCGGCCTCATCTACAAGACCTCCTTCGACAAGGCGAACCGCACCAGCAGCAAGAGCGCCCGTGGCCTCGGCATGGAGAAGAGCCTGCCGATCATGGCGGAACTTCGCGAAAAGTTCGGTTGCCCGGTGCTGACCGATGTTCACGCGCCCGAACAATGCGCGCCGGTCGCGGCGGCGGTGGACGTGCTGCAGATCCCGGCCTTCCTATGCCGACAGACCGATCTGCTGCTGGCGGCCGGCGAAACCGGCCGGGCGATCAATGTGAAGAAGGGACAATTCCTCGCGCCCTGGGACATGAAGCAGGTCGCGGCCAAGATCGCGGAGACCGGCAACGAGAACATCCTGCTCTGCGAGCGGGGCGCCAGCTTCGGCTACAACACGCTGGTCTCCGACATGCGCAGCCTGCCGATTCTGGCGCAGACCGGTTATCCCGTCGTGTTCGATGCCACCCATTCCGTGCAGCAGCCGGGCGGGCAGGGCGCCACGACCGGCGGCCAGCGGGAATTCGTGCCGGTGCTGGCGCGCGCGGCGATTGCCGTCGGTGTCGCCGCCGTGTTCATGGAGACGCACCAGGATCCCGATCATGCACCGAGCGATGGCCCCAACATGGTGCCGTTGAAGCGGCTGCGCGGGCAGCTTGAGACGATGCTGGAATTCGACCGTATCGCGAAGGCGCAACCGATCGTGCTGGAGCGCTAACAGGGGAAAAATTGATGAGTGCGATTATCGACATCCACGCCCGCGAGATTCTCGACAGCCGCGGCAATCCGACGGTCGAAGTGGATGTGAAACTGGAGTCAGGCGCCATGGGTCGCGCCGCCGTGCCCTCGGGCGCGTCCACCGGCACCCACGAAGCCGTGGAGCTCCGCGACGGCGACAAGAAGCGCTACGCCGGCAAAGGCGTCGCCAAGGCCGTGGCGGCGGTGAATGGCGATATCTTCGAGATCCTCTCCGGGCTGGAAGCGCTCGATCAACTGAAGATCGACCGCGCGATGATCGATCTCGACGGTACGCCCAACAAAGCCCGGCTCGGCGCCAACGCCATCCTCGGCGTCAGCCTGGCGCTGGCCAAGGCGGCGGCAGCAGAGTCCAACCTGCCGCTCTACCGCTATGTCGGCGGCACGCGGGCGCATATCCTGCCGGTGCCCTTGATGAACATCGTCAATGGCGGCGCCCATGCCGACAACGGCCTGGACTGCCAGGAGTTCATGATCCTGCCCGTTGGCGCGCCCACCTTCGCCGAGGCATTGCGCATGGGCGTGGAGGTGTTTCATGCCCTGAAGGGGCAATTGAAGGCGGCCGGCCATTCCACCAATGTGGGCGATGAAGGCGGTTTCGCGCCGAACTTGGCGCGAACCGACGAGGCGCTCAGTTTCATCATGAAGGCGATCGAGAGTGCAGGGTACAAGCCGGGAGAGCAGGTCGCTCTCGGCCTCGATGTTGCCTCCAGCGAGTTCTTCAAGGGCGGCAAGTACAAGATGGAGGGCGAGGGCAAGACCTTCGGCTCCGACGAGATGGTGAAGTTCTACGAGGACCTGGTGAAGCGCTATCCCATCCTCACCATCGAAGACGGCATGGCCGAGGACGATTGGGACGGCTGGGCGACCTTGACCCGAACGCTCGGGGGCCGCGTGCAACTCGTGGGCGATGACGTGTTTGTCACCAACACCGAGCGCTTGCGCAAGGGCATCGGCGGCGGCATTGCCAATGCCATCTTGATCAAGGTGAATCAGATCGGCTCCCTCAGCGAAACGCTGGAAGCCGTGGAGATGGCGCACAAGGCCGCGTATCGCGCAGTCATGTCGCACCGCTCCGGCGAGACCGAAGATGCGACCATCGCCGATCTCGCCGTCGCCACCAATTGCGGGCAGATCAAGACCGGCTCGCTGTCACGGTCGGACCGGACAGCGAAGTACAATCAGCTTCTGCGCATCGAAGAAGAGCTGGGCCCCAGCGCCGCCTATGCCGGCCGCGCCGCCCTGCGCGCGGGTGGCTGACAACTCGCAACATGCCTTCGGCGCGCGCTTTCGCGACGCCCAGGATGTTTGCGATTTCATTCTCGATAATGCGTTCCAGCGCAGTGTGATCCAGGCGGCGCGTTCCGTCGGCTTGCCCGATTGCGCGATCGGCGCAGGTTTCGTCCGCCAGCCGATTTGGGATTGCTTGCACGGATATCAGGCCACCGACAGGTTTGCCGATATCGACGTTCTCTATTTCGATCCCTCAGACCTGACTCCCGAGAGTGAACTGCGGATTGAACAGGAACTCGGGCGTCGAATGCCCGGCGTGCCTTGGGAAGTGACGAACCAGGCGCGGATGCACATCAGCAATGGTGATCCCGCCTATCGCGACACAGAGGATGCTATCGCGCATTGGCTGGAGACGCCCACGGCCTTGGCCATGCGTCTCGCGCCGCGGACCGCGGGCGGCCTCATAGCACCGTTCGGTCTTGTAGATCTGCTGGCGATTCAAATAAAACCAACTCCGGCCGGCGCCCGGCGGAGCGATGCCTATCGCAAACGCTTGCGGCAAAAGGACTGGCATCAGCGCTGGCCCAAGGTCCGCATGTACGACGTCGACGGCACTGAAATCGTTGCAGAAGAGCTGCGTGCTAAATTCGAATAGTTGTTGACGCCGGGGAATCATGTGTGATTCCGTGCCCACATGCTCGGTACCCTTGATTTTCGCAAAGGCCTGCGTGCGTTGCTGCCGCAAATTCTCGGCGCGGCGATCTGCATTTATTTCGCCTATCACGCCGTGCAGGGCGATCGCGGGCTGATCGCGTGGCTGCAGCATTCGCGCGAGCTCGGCGAAAGCGAGACCGTCCTCGCTGAACTCGCCGCCGAACGCGCCACACTCGAACATCGCGTTTCGCAGCTTCGCGCCGAGAGCCTGGACCCGGACATGCTGGAAGAGCAGGCTCGCACCATGCTGAACTTCGCCGAGCCCGACGACCGGACGCTGCTCCTGCCATCCGCACCGGAACATTGAACCGCCTGTTTAACTGAAATCTGTATAACCACCTGATTTATAATATAATTCAGGTGGTTACCGTCGCTTGTATTGCGGGGCCCGCGGCGTTAGTTTCTGCTAACGCTGACGTCGGGCCTGCATCAAGGGCCTGCGATTTTCCGGGAGAACGCAATGGCTTCTGGGGCTAAGCGCAAGGGGCGGCCCGACGACGGACTGCCCGATTCCGATGACCTGCTGAAATTCTATCGCGACATGTTGCTGATCCGCCGCTTCGAAGAGAAAGCGGGCCAGATCTACGGCATGGGACTGATCGGCGGCTTCTGCCATCTCTATATCGGCCAGGAAGCGGTCGTGGTGGGAATCCAGTCTGCCTTGGAGCCGAAGGACACGGTCATCACCAGCTATCGAGACCACGGTCATATGCTCGCCTGCGGCATGGATCCGAAGGGCGTAATGGCCGAACTCACCGGGCGCCGCGGCGGCTATTCCAAGGGCAAGGGCGGCTCGATGCACATGTTCAGCCGCGAGAAGAATTTCTTCGGCGGCCATGGCATCGTCGGGGCGCAGGTGCCGCTGGGCACCGGCCTGGCCTTCGCGCACCGCTATCGCGAGGATGGCGCCATCTGCGTCACCTATATGGGCGACGGCGCGGTCAATCAGGGCCAGGTCTACGAGTCCTTCAACATGGCGGCGCTGTGGAAGCTGCCGGTGATGTATGTCATCGAGAACAACAAGTACGGCATGGGCACCAGCATCGAGCGGGCCTCGGCGCGGACCGACTTCTACCGCCGCGGCGAGGCCTACGGCATTCCCGGCGCGCAGGTGGACGGCATGGATGTCACCGCAGTCCATGCCGCGGCCGAGAAGGCCGTGGCCCATGTGCGCGGCGGCAAGGGACCTTACATCTTCGAGGCGCTGACCTACCGCTATCGCGGCCACTCCATGTCCGATCCCGGCAAGTACCGGAGCAAGGAAGAAGTGGCGAAGATGCGCGAGAAGCACGACCCGATCGAGCATCTCACCAAGCTGCTCCTCACCGACGGCGCGGCTGACGAAGCAACGCTCAAGGACATCGATCGCAAGATCAAGGAAGTCGTCGCCCAGGCGACGGAGTTCGCGCAGACCAGCCCCGAGCCCGATCCCGCCGAGCTATACACCGACATTCTCGTGGAAGCGACTGCCTGAGGCGGGTCTACCGCCCGAAGAGGTTTCTATGCCGATTGAAATCCTGATGCCCGCGCTGTCGCCCACGATGACCGAGGGCAAGCTGGCAAAATGGCTGAAAGCCGTGGGCGACAATGTGCGCTCCGGCGATGTCATCGCCGAGATCGAGACCGACAAGGCCACGATGGAGGTGGAAGCCGCCGATGAGGGGAAGCTGTCGGAAATCCTAATCCCCGCAGGCACGGAGAATGTGAAGGTCAATACGCCGATCGCATTGTTGGCCGGTGAAGGTGAGAAGCCATCAACAGCCAGGGCGCCCGCTGCCGCCGCGCCCGTTTCTGCGCCGGCGCCAGCACCCGCGGCGACAAAGCCCGCGGCTGCGCCGCCTGCGCCAAAGGCTGCCGCCGAACCGACTTTCGCCGGTCCTACCACCACCATGACTGTGCGGGAAGCGCTGCGCGATGCCATGGCCGAAGAGATGCGCCGCGATCCCACCGTGTTCCTGCTGGGCGAGGAAGTGGCGGAATACCAGGGCGCCTACAAGGTCAGCCAGGGCCTGCTGCAGGAATTCGGCGCCAAGCGCGTGGTCGATGCGCCCATCACCGAGATCGGCTTTGCTGGTTTGGGTGTGGGGGCCGCGTTCCATGGCTTGCGGCCGATCATCGAGTTCATGACCTTCAATTTCTCGATGCAGGCGATCGACCACATCATCAATTCTGCCGCCAAGACGCTCTACATGTCCGGCGGCCAGATGGGCAGCCCGATCGTGTTCCGCGGGCCGAACGGCGCGGCATCGCGTGTCGGCGCCCAGCATTCCCAGTGCTACGCCAGCTGGTACGCCCATTGCCCGGGCTTGAAAGTGATCTCGCCCTGGTCGGCGGCCGACGCGAAAGGCCTGCTCAAGGCGGCGATCCGCGATCCCAATCCCGTGATCTTCCTCGAGAACGAGATGATGTACGGGCAGAGCTTCGAGGTGCCGACGGCCGCCGACTTCGATCCTGCCGATCGGCCGCGCCAAGATCGAGCGGCCGGGCAAGGATGTGACGATCACCGCGTTCTCCCGCCCGGTCAGCTTCGCGCTGGCGGCAGCGGAGAAGCTGGCGGCCGAAGGCATCGATGCCGAGGTGATCAATTTGCGCACCATCCGGCCCGCTGGACACCGAGACCATCGTCGAGTCCGTCAAGAAGACGAACCGGCTGGTCTCCGTCGAGGAGGGCTGGCCGTTCGCCGGCATCGGCTCGGAGTTAGCCGCCGTCATGATGGAACAGGCATTCGACTATCTGGACGCACCGATGGCGCGGGTCGCGGGCGAGGATGTGCCGACTGCCCTACGCCGCCAATCTCGAAAAGCTGGCCCTGCCGGAGGCCGAGCAAGATCGTCGCGGCGGCAAAAGCCGTCTGCTACCGCAGCTAGCGCCGGAAGGAGGACGCAATGCCGATCGAAATCCTCATGCCCGCGCTGTCGCCGACAATGACAGAGGGCAATCTGGCGAAGTGGCTGAAGAAAGAGGGCGACAAGATCAAGGCCGGCGACGTCATCGCCGAGATCGAGACCGACAAGGCGACCATGGAAGTCGAAGCGGTCGACGAAGGCACGCTCGGCAAGATCGTCGTCGCCAGCGGGACCCAGGGCGTCAAGGTCAACGAGCTGATCGGCGTTGATCCTGGAAGAGGGCGAGAGTGCAGATGCGCTCGCCGGCGCGGGCGCAAAGGCGGCACCGAAACCTGCCGCCGCTCCTGCGCCGTCCGCACCTGCAGCCAAGCCGGCTGCCGCGCCCGCATCGGCGCCCGCGGCTCCAGCCCCAGCGGCCGCGAAGGGCAATGGCCATGACCAGGGCGCGCGGGTCGTTGCCAGCCCGCTCGCGAAGCGCATGGCCGTGCAGTCCGGCCTCGATCTCGGCCGAATCACCGGCAGCGGCCCCCATGGCCGTATCGTCAAAGCCGACATCGACAGCGCCCTGGCGCGCGGCGTTCCCGCAGGCGCACCCACGGCCGACGCCCGCAGGCGGCGCCGGTCGCCGCCGCAGCCGTGGCCGGGCCGACGCCTCATCACGTCGTGCCGCATTCCATGATGCGCAAGGTCATCGCGCGCGCCTCACGGAATCGAAGCAGACCGTCCCGCATTTCTACCTGACGGTCGATTGCGAGATCGACGCGCTGCTGAAGGCGCGCGCCGCTCTCAATGCCGCGGCGCCGGAGAAAGGCGAGGGCGCCTACAAGCTGTCGGTCAACGACTTCGTCATCAAGGCGGCGGCGATGACGCTGAAGAAGGTGCCGGCCGCCAACGCATCCTGGAGCGACGACGGCACGGTCATGTACGACCGCGTCGACATCTCCGTCGCCGTCGCAATTCCCGGCGGCCTGATCACGCCGATCATCTTCGACGCCGCCAACAAGGGCTTGGTGCAGATCTCCGCCGAAATGAAGGAGCTGGCCGCGAAGGCGCGCGACGGCAAGCTGAAGCCGGAAGAGTATCAGGGCGGCACCTTCTCGATCTCCAATCTCGGCATGTTCGGCATCAAGCAATTCGAGGCCGTGATCAATCCGCCCCAGGGCTGCATCCTCGCGATCGGCGCCGGCGAGCAGCGTGCCGTCGTGAAGAACGGCCAGCTCGCGGTCGCCACCGTCATGAGCTGCACGCTGTCGGTCGATCACCGCGTCGTGGACGGCGCCGTCGGCGCCGAATACATGGCCGCCTTCAAGAAGCTGATCGAAGAACCGCTGGGCATGTTGCTGTAGGAGACGACGATGGCCGATACCAGCTTCGATCTCATCGTCGTCGGCGGCGGTCCCGGCGGCTACGTCACCGCGATCCGTGCCGCGCAGCTCGGCATGAAGACCGCGCTGGTGGAGCGCGAGCATCTGGGCGGCATCTGCCTCAACTGGGGCTGCATCCCGACCAAGGCGCTGCTGCGCTCGTCCGAAATCGGCCATCTGCTGCACCATGCTCGACGCCTACGGCTTCAGCGCCAAGCAACGTCAGCTTCGATCTGAAGAAGGTGGTCAAGCGCTGCGCGCGATGTCGCCGGACCAGCTGTCCGCGCGGCGTCGAAGCACCTGCTGAAGAAGAACAAGGTCACGGTGTTCGACGGCCATGGCAGCCTGGCCGGCACGGGCAAGCTGAAGGTGGAGAAGGACGGCAAGCCGGTCGCCGACCTCACCGCCAAGCACATCATCCTCGCCACCGGCGCGCGGGCGCGCGGCCTGCCGGGGCTGGAGCCCGACGGCAAGCTGGTCTGGACCTACAAGGAAGCGATGGTGCCGCAGGCGATGCCGAAGTCGCTGCTGGTGGTCGGCTCCGGCGCCATCGGCATCGAGTTCGCCAGCTTCTACCGCGACCCTCGGCGCCGAGGTGACGGTTGTCGAGGTGGTCGACCGCGTGCTGCCGGTGGAGGACGAGGAGATCTCCGCCTTCGCCCGCAAGGCGTTCGAGAAGCAGGGCATGAAGATCATGACCGGCGCCACGGTGAAGGCGCTGAAGAAGGGCGCCGACAATGTCACCGCCACCATCGAGGCCGGCGGCAAGACATCAGGAGATCACGGTCGACCGCGTGATCCTCGCCATCGGCATCGTCGGCAATGTGGAGAAGATCGGCCTCGAAGGCACCAAGGTGAAGGTCGAGAAGGCCCATGTGGTGATCGACGGCCCTGGGGCTCACCGGCGAGCCCGGCGTCTACGCCATCGGCGACCTCGTCGGCCCGCCCTGGCTGGCGCACAAGGCGAGCCACGAGGGCGTGATCTGCGTCGAGAAGATCGCCGGCGCTGAAAGGCGTGCATCCCCTCGATACGTCAGCAACATCCCGGGCTGCACCTATTGCCGCCCCCAGGTGGCCAGCGTCGGCCTGACCGAGAAGGCCGCCAAGGCAGCGAGGGCGGCGAGGTCAAGGTCGGCCGCTTCCCCTTCATCGGCAACGGCAAGGCCATCGCCCTGGGCGAGCCGGAGGGCCTGGTCAAGACCGTGTTCGACGCCAAGACCGGCGAACTGCTGGGCGCCCATATGATCGGCGCCGAGGTGACGGAGCTGATCCAGGGCTATACGATCGCCAAGCACGCTGGAGACGACCGAGGCCGAGCTGATGCACACCGTCTTCCCGCACCCGACCCTGTCGGAAATGATGCATGAGGCGGTGCTGGCGGCCTATGGCCGGGTGATCCATATCTAGACCATGAGCAACGTCTCCGACATCGCCGCCGCACGCCACCCGGAGAAGGCGAACCATCCGGCCACCCAGATGCAGCGCAAGCCGGACTGGATCCGGGTCAAGGCGCCGACCGCCGGAGTATGCCGAGACCCGCGCGCTGATGCGCGGCTGAAGCTGAACACCGTCTGCGAAGAGGCGGCCTGCCCGAACATCGGCGAATGCTGGAAGCAGAAGCACGCCACCGTCATGATCCTGGGCAGCGGTCTGCACCCGCGCCTGCGCCTTCTGCAACGTCGCGACCGGCCGGCCCGACCTGCTCGACCCGCACGAGCCGGAGCATGTGGCGGAGGCCGTTGGGCGAAGCTCGGCCTGTCCCATGTCGTGGTCACCTCGGTGGATCGCGACGATCTGGACGATGGCGGCGCCGAGCATTTCGCGCGGGTGATCCGCCGCATCCGCGACGCGCGCCCGGCACCACCATCGAGGTGCTGACGCCGGACTTCCTCAACAAGCCGGGCGCGATCGAGAAGGTGGTCGAGGCGCGGCCCGACGTCTTCAACCACAATCTGGAGACCGTGCCGCGGCTCTATCGCTCGGTGCGGCCGGGCGCGCGCTACTTCCACCTCGCTCCGGCTGCTGCACGCGCGTGAAGGAGATCGATCCCGCGATGTTCACCAAGTCCGGCATGATGGTCGGCCTCGGCGAAGACCAAGACGAGGTGTTGCAGGTGATGGACGATCTGCGCGCGGCCGATGTCGATTTCCTGACCATCGGCCAGTACCTGCAGCCGACCAAGAAGCATCACGCCGGTGGACCGCTTCGTGCCGCCGGCCGAGTTCGAGGATGTTCACGCGCCAGGCGCTGGGCAAGGGCTTCCTGCTGGTCGTCGGCCTCGCCGCTGACGCGCTCCTCCTATCATGCCGGCGACGATTTCCGGCGATTGCGCGCGGCGCGCGAGGCGGCACAGCTTCAGGGAATGCGAGCCCTAGCTGCAGAATGATGCCGACCACGCCGAACAACGGGTCCTGCCCTATCACGCCGGAGCAGATGTTCGATCTGGTCGCCGACGTCGCAACGCTATCCGGAGTTCCTGCCCTGGTGCGTCGGCGCCCGCATCCGCAAGCGCGAGACGCCGACGAAGTCTGGTCGCCGACCTGATGATCGGCTTCAAGATGTTCCGCGAGACGTTCACCAGTCGCGTGAAGCTCGACCGGCCCGAGCAGCGCATCGACGTCGCCTATGCCGACGGTCCGTTCCGGCACCTGAACAACCACTGGCATTTCGCACCCCACGGCAACAAGCACTGCCGGATCGACTTCTTCGTCGATTTCGAGTTCCGCTCGGCGGTGCTGCAGAAGCTGATCGGCGTGCTGTTCAACGAAGCGGTGCGCCGCATGGTCGCGGCGTTCGAGAGCCGCGCCAACAAGCTCTATGGAGCGGGCGCCGCCGCTACCAGATGATCCGGCCCTCGATCAGTTCGAGCGGTTCGGCGGATGTGGTCAGCCGGCCGTCTTTGTAGGCCCGCGCGGTCGCGGCGGCCGCAATGACGCTGTCCAGCGCGTCGCCGCCCTGATCGGCCAGGAGCATGGCGCGCAGCTTGCCATCGACGCCCGTGGTCAGGCCTGACTGATGCAAGCAATCGAGTATCCGGCCGCGCTGCGTTCGATGAGCTTTCGTTGCGCCCTTGTAGGGCTGGTACACGCCCAGCGATTTCAACGTCGATGCCGGGCAGGCTTCGACGATCCAGGCTTTATTGGCGGCATAATCTTGCATCGGAATGACGGCCGCTGCCTGCCGTGTCACTGCCGCGGCCAGGACATCACGAACGCCATAGAACGTCTGGCGATAGATGCGCAGGTTGTAGGCAGCGAACGGCACGCGCGCTTCGCGGTCGCAGACCCGGCGGCGCTCGGTGCCGTCGGCCAACTTTCGGCAATGCTCGCGAAAATCTTCGGGGACGGAAAATTGCCGCGCGAAAGCTTCGGCCATCTGGCTCCAGCTTCGGCCCTGCATCAGGAACTCCGGCAGGCTGAAGGGGAAATCGCAGCCGAATATGGCGTCGGGACTGGTTGCGATCAGTTCCACGAGTGCCTTATGGCAATCCTCTCGGCCAGCGCCTGCACCAGCCCAATGCCCGATCGGCGCGCAGGCGGTGATCGACAGGCGGCTCCTGCTTCATGCGCCCTTCGGCGATCCAGAGTCGGCGCGCGGTATCGGCGGCACCGCTGAAATCGACGCCGAAGATGCGTCTAGGCGTTGATCGCTTGTTCAAGGAGGTCGAAGGCCCTGGCGACCGTGGCGAGCCGCACGCTGGCTCGGTCGCCGGCGAAGATCTGCCGCTCCACGGTTGGATTTCCGTCGCGGCGCTGCACCGCCAGATAGACCAGCCCCACCGGTTTTGTCGCTGTTGCACCGCCTGGTCCGGCGATGCCGGTGACTGCGACGGCGGCATTGGCTGTCGAGCGGGCGAGAGCGCCCCGGACCATCGCTTCCGCCACTTCCGCGCTCACGGCGCCATGGGCCGCCAGCAACGCTTCCGGCACGCCGATCAGGTCGGTCTTGGCGCCATTGGAATAGGTCACGAAGCCCCGATCCACGACGTCGGAAGAACCGGCAATCTCCGTCAGCGTCGCCACGATCAGACCGCCGGTGCAGGACTCCGCGGTGGCGATCCTTGCACCCTTGGCGCGGTAGAGGCTCAACAGCGCCTCCGCCCGTGTCTGCAGTTCGTCTGGCGTGACCATGGTTCAGGCGGGCAAGGCGACCGTCGCCGTCGCCTGGGCGGCGATGCCTTCGCGCCGTCCGGTGAAGCCGAGCCCCTCGGTTGTGGTTGCCTTTACGCTCACACGTTGCGGCGCTAGCCCGAGAATTTCGGCGACGCGTTGCACCATCGCCTCGCGATGCGGCCCGACCTTCGGCCGCTCGCAGATGATCGTCACATCCACATGAACGACGCTGCCGCCGCGGTCGCGCACCAGGCTGGCCGCATGGCCGAGGAACTGCGGCGGAGTCGGCACCCTTCCAGCGCGCATCGGTGGGCGGGAAATGCGTGGCCGATATCGCCGGCGCCGATCGTGCCGAGGATGGCGTCGGTGATGGCATGCAGCCCGACATCCGCATCCGAATGGCCTTCGAGCGCATGTGAATGTTCCACGCGGATGCCGCAAATCGTCACGTGATCGCCGGCAGCAAACTTGTGCACGTCGAAGCCATTGCCCGTGCAGAAAACCTGGCCGGAACCCAGAAGCCGTTTGGCGCGCTCGAAATCTTCCATGGTGGTGATCTTGAAATTTCCCTCTGCGCCCGGCACCAGTTCGACGGTCAATCCCTGTGCTTCGAGTAGCGCTGCATCATCCGTGAGCTGCTTGTCCTTGAGTTTTCGATGCGCGTCCAGGATCGTCTCGAAGTGAAAGCCCTGGGGAGTCTGCGCCCGCCACAGGCCGCCGCGCTCCACGGTGCCAACGATGATGCTGTCGCTGCCGCGCTTCAACGTGTCGATCACCGGCACCGCCGGAATTGCACCGGGATGGTGATCCAGCGCCGCAAGTACGCCGTCGATAACATCACCAGTCACAAATGGCCGCGCCGCGTCGTGGATGAGCACCTTGTCCGGCTTCAAATCGGCAAGGCTCTCGAGTCCGTTGCGCACGGATTCCTGCCGCGCCGCGCCACCATTGACTGGCGGCAGGATAGCCAAGCCTTCGGTCGATTGCCGGTACAGATCGCCGTGATCCGCGCTGATGACAACACGGATGGCGTCGATGCGGGAATGTCCGGCAAACGCGTCGATGGAACGGCGCAGCACGCTGCGGCCCGCCAGCGGCAGATACTGCTTCGGCATCTCGGCGCCGAGCCTTTGGCCGCTGCCGGCGGCGACGATCAGTACTGCATTTCCAGCCATGAATTCTCCGTGGCGGCAGACGCTATACACAACCGCCCAGGTTGCCAAGCAGCGGCAAAGCTGATAGCGGGCTGCGATCTTCCACGAAATCGCCGCAGCGGAATATGCCGGTATCCTTCGCGTCCATTGTTGCAATTCTCGCGGTGATTCCCGCCTTGATCCAGTCGCGCCGCGCGTCTGCCAGCGGTGGGCTGTTCTGGCCGCTGCTTCTGGTCGCCGGCGCCGGCGTGGCGCTGCCGGCATTCCGGCTGCTGGTCGGCAATGAGTTCGCCGGACTCGGCGGTGCGCTGACAATGAGCAACGCGGCGACGCTCCTGCTGTTCATCCTCTGCGCGCTGATCTGGCCGGCGGCGCGGGGCCTGAGTGTGTTGATATTGGCCTATTGCCTTTGCCTGGCTGTGCTGGCGGCATTCAGTTTCCGGCCCCATGCCGAGTTGGCAGTGCCTGGAAATCCAGTCTGGTTGGATGCCCATATTCTCGTCTCCATCCTGACCTATGGGCTGGCGACGATCGCCGCCATCGCGGCACTGGCAATATTCCAGCAGGAGCGGGCGCTGAAGCGGCGCGAGCCAAGTCCGCTCTCGGCGACGTTGCCCGCCATCGCTGATACCGAGCGGCTGCAGAACCGGCTGCTATGGCTATCGGCGATCGTCCTTGCCGCCGGATTACTCACGGGCGTCGGCACGCTGCTACAGCGAGACCGGCCAGCTCTTCACTTTCACCCACAAGACGATATTCGCAGTTGCAGCATTCGCCGTGATCGTGGCTCTGTTGATCGTGCACAACCTGACCGGGCTCCGTGGTCGCCGGGCGGCACGCATCGTCCTGGTGATCTATCTGCTGCTGACTTTGGCCTATCCCGGCGTCAAGTTTGTCCAGGATATCCTTATAGGTTAACGGCTTGCCCGGCTTGGCTTTTCCCTTGCCAAGGGCCCCGACCCAGACCATTATCCCGCCCAATTCCTGAGCAACATTGAGGCTGCCTAAATTATGGGCATTCAGATCGGGCCTGTTCAGCTTGAAGCGCCTGTCATCCTCGCGCCCATGTCGGGCGTGACCGACATGCCGTTCCGCCGCCTGGTAAAGCAGTCGGGCGCCGGTCTCGTCGTGTCGGAGATGATCGCCAGCCAGGCGATGATCCGGGAATCACGCCAGACCATGCTGATGGCGCAGAACTCGCCCGAAGAATTCCCGATGGCCGTCCAGCTTGCCGGCTGCGAGCCCGAGGTGATGGCGGAAGCGGCGAAGCTCAACGAGGACCGCGGCGCGGCGCTCATCGACATCAATTTCGGCTGCCCGGTGAAGAAGGTGGTCAATGGCCATGCCGGTTCGTCGCTGATGCGGGACGAGGTCCATGCCGGCCGCATTCTCGAGGCCACGGCAAAGGCTGTGAAACTGCCGGTGACCCTGAAGATGCGCACCGGCTGGGACCACGCCAACCGCAACGCGCCGAACCTGGCGCGCATCGCCGAAGAGAGCGGCATCAAGATGATCACCATCCACGGCCGCACCCGCTGCCAGTTCTACGAGGGCAGGGCGGACTGGGACTTCGTGCGCGAAGTCAAGGAGAGCGTGAAGCTGCCGGTGGTCGTGAACGGCGACATCACCACGCTCGAGGACGTGAAGGACGCGCTCGGCAAATCCGGCGCCGACGGCGTGATGATCGGCCGCGGCGCCTATGGCCGTCCCTGGTTCCTGCGGCAGGTCATGCATTTCCTGAAGACCGGCGAGCGCCTGCCAGATCCTTCGCTGTCGGCGCAGCTCGCCACGCTGCTGGAGCATTACGAGAGCATGCTGCGCCATTACGGCGCTTCCACGGGCATGCGCATCGCCCGCAAGCATCTGGGCTGGTACAGCAAGGGCCTGCCGGCCTCCGGCGAGTTTCGCGCCACTGTGAACCGCATCGACGTGCCCGCCACTGTTATCGAGACCATCCGCCGCTTCTACACGCCGCTCCTGGAGCGGCTGGCCGCCTGACGGACGAGGGAAGCATGATCCGCTCTCAGACTTCCCTCCGCCTGCATATCCCGGACGAAACGGCCGTGCCCGAACGGCCCGATGGCATGTCGCTGCTGAATGCCATTCCGACGCCGGTCTTTGTCGTCGGCGACGACCTCGCCTTCCTGCTGGCCAATCCGGCGGCGGAACAGTTCTTCAGCCTGAGCGCCAATGCGCTGCTGCGCCGCAAGCTCGATGAACTCGCCGGCGCCGACAGCCCGCTGGTGCTGTTGCTGCAACAGGCGCGGGAGCATGGCAGCAGCTTGTCGGAGCATGAAGTCGCCCTGGAGCTGCCGCGCCTGGGCCGGCGCCTGGTCGGCATCAGCATTGCTCCCGTCAGCGAGTGGCCCGGCCGCTACATCGTCAATCTCCACGAGCGCACCATCGCCAGCAAAATCGACCGCCATCTCAACCAGCGCGACGCGACCCGCACCGTGACATCCATGGCCAGCATGCTGGCCCATGAGATCCGCAATCCTCTGTCGGGAATCCGCGGCGCCGCCCAACTGCTGGAGGGCAGCCTGCCGCCGTCAGACCGAGAGCTGGCCCGCCTGATCCGCGACGAGACGGACCGCGTGGTGGGCATCCTGGACCGCATCGACATCTTCGCCGACGACCGGCCTATCGGCCGCACGCCGGTGAACATCCACGAGGTGCTGGACCATGTACGCAAGCTGGCCAAGGCTGGCTTCGCCCGCGACCGCCGCATCGTCGAGCGCTACGATCCGTCGCTGCCGTCCGTGCTCGGTCACCGGGATCTCTTAATTCAGCTCTTCCTGAATCTTGTGAAGAACGCGGCGGAAGCCACTGATAATGAATCGGGAACGATCATTCTTGGCACGGCATTTCAGCACGGCGTGCGAGTCCAGGCGCCGGGCGGCCATCACCGCGTCGACCTGCCGCTCTGCATCAGCATCGAGGACAACGGCAAGGGCATCCCGGAAGAGCATCTGCCGCGCCTGTTCGAGCCCTTCTTCACCACCAAGACGGAAGGGAAGGGCCTGGGCCTAGCCCTGGTGGCCAAGATCGTGCGCGACCATGACGGCATCATCGAATGCCGCAGCAGCGGCCGGCGGACGCAGTTCGATGTTCGGCTGCCCGTCGCCCCGGCGGAGGCGAACTGACCATGGCCGGTCCCGCCACCATCCTGGTCGCCGACGATGACCGCTCGATCCGTACGGTCCTCACCCAGGCGCTGTCCCGGCTCGGCCACGAAGTGCGCACAGCGGGCACGGCCGCCCAGATCTGGCGCTGGATCGACGAAGGGCATCGGCGATCTCGTTATCACCGACGTGGTCATGCCCGATGAGAGCGGCCTCGACCTGATCCCGCGCATTCAGCGCCGGCGGCCGGGACTGCGCATCATTGTCATGAGCGCCCAGAATACTCTGCTCACGGCGCTGAAGGCTTCGGAACGCGGGGCGTTCGAATACTTGCCCAAGCCGTTCGATCTCAATCACCTGGTGGAGGTGGTGCAGCGCGCGCTGTCGACGCCGAACCAGACCATCGCCAACAACAATAGCCGCGAGGAGCAGCTGCCGATCGTCGGCCGTTCGGCGGCAATGCAGGATCTCTACCGCGCGCTGGGCCGCGTCATGCGTACCGACCTGACCATGCTGATCACCGGCGAATCCGGCACCGGCAAGGAGATCGTGGCGCGGGTGTTGCACGAGTACGGACCGCGCCGCGCCGGACCCTTCGTCGCCATCAACATGGCGGCCATTCCGCGCGACCTCATCGAGAGCGAATTGTTCGGCCATGAGAAGGGCGCCTTCACCGGCGCGCTCCAGCGCAAGAGCGGCCGCTTCGAACAGGCCGAGGGCGGCTCGCTGTTCCTCGACGAGATCGGGGACATGCCGACGGAGGCGCAGACCCGCCTGCTGCGCGTCCTGCAGGAGGGCGAATACACCACCGTCGGCGGCCGCACGCCGATCCGGGCCAATGTCCGCATCATCGCCGCGACCCACCGCGACCTGCGCCAGCTTGTCCGCCAGGGCCTGTTCCGCGAGGACCTGTTCTACCGTCTGAACGTCGTGCCGCTGCGTCTCCCGCCCTTGCGCGAGCGGGCGGACGATATTCCGGAACTGGTGCGGCATTTCTTCGATCAGGCGGAGCAGGAGGGCCTGGGCGGCAAGTCGCTGGATATCACCGCCTTCGACCGCCTTCGGGATTACCATTGGCCGGGCAACGTCCGGGAGCTGGAGAACCTGGTCCGCCGGCTGGCCGTCCTCTACAGCGAGGACGTCATCGGCGCCGACATCATCGAACGGGAATTAGGCGAGGCGACCGGTGTTGTTGACAGTGGCGGCAGTGCCCCGGACGTCCGGGAGTCCCTCGGGGAGGCAGCGGAACGCCATCTTCGGGCCTATTTTGCCGCCCATAGTGAGGGTTCGCCGCCGCCCGGTCTCTATGATAGGGTCTTGCGCGAAATCGAGCGGCCGCTGATCGCCCTGACCCTGGATGCCACGCGCGGGAATCAGATACGGGCGGCAGAGTTGCTCGGCGTGAATCGTAACACCTTGCGCAAGAAGATCCGCGAGTTGGATATCAAGGTCATCCGCAGCGTGCGATAAAGGCAGAGAGGCCCGGTAGTCCGCCGCCAGCAACCAGGTCCGGCGGCGAGCATGGGGCCCTATCGAACATGACATTCTTCAGCCAATCGAAAGCGGATGTTCTCGGCAGGCTGGGCGAACTCGCCCACCGGCCGACCATCACGCGCCTCCTCGCGATCGCGCTGCTGGTTGCGTCCGTACTATCGGGCTTCGTCACCTACCTCGCGTTGACAGGCGAGTTTGGTGAGAACCTCAGCCAGACCACCGTCAATCTGCTGCTGGTCCTCAATCTCGTGCTGCTGCTCCTGCTCGGCGCAGTGGTCAGCTGGCAACTGGTCTCACTTTGGCTGGAGCGACGCCGCGGCCTGCTGGGCGCGCGCCTGCATTTGCGCCTGGTGCTTTGGTTCAGCGTCATCGCCATGGTGCCGACCATCGTGATCTCGCTGTTCTCGGTCCTGTTCGTGATCTTCGCCATCAACGAGTATTTCTCGGATCAGATCGGCGGATTCGTGAAGAGCTCCGATATCGTGGCCAAGACCTACGCCAAGGAACAGCAGAACATCATCGCCAACAGCACCGCCGGTTTGGCGGTAGATCTTCGGAAACGCGTCGCCACCGGCGAGTTCAATCGCAGTGCCTTGGAGCCGGTGCTGACGCGCTGGACCCAGGGCGGGCCGATCGATGAAGCGGTCATAATCGACGCCAACAAGAGCGTTCTCGCGAGCGCTGAAATGAGCGTGGCCGTCCAGTTCGAACTGGCGCTTCCCGCCGATGCGATCGCCAGGGCCAATGCGGGGCAGGTGCTTGTCTTTCCGACCGCGGGTAAAGACCGCTTGCGCGCGCTGGTCGGCCTGGACGCCACCGGCAGCAGATATCTGTTGACTGGCCGGCCGATTTCGCCGGCCGTGGTGAAGCATCTGGAGACGCTGGCCAAGGCGACTCACGACTATGACCGGCTGAAGGTGGAGCGGCTCACCGTCCAGGCGCGCTTTGCCTTCGTCGTCATCGCCATGGCGCTGCTCCTGCTGTTCGTTGCCATCTGGGCGGCGCTGGCTTTCGCCGCACGCCTGTTCCGGCCCGTCAGCACCGTCGTTGCCGCGGCGGACGTGATCGGCGCCGGCAAGCTGGATACGCGCGTGCCCGAAGGCGAGCCCGGCGACGAGATGGGCGCCCTCAGCCGCGCCTTCAACCGCATGATCGAACAGATCAGCTCCCAGCGCGAAGAGCTGGTGAATGCCAACCGGCAGCTCGAGGAACGGCGGCGCTTCACCGAAGGCGTGCTGGCTGGCGTGTCCGCCGGCGTGATCGGCCTGGACGAGCAGGCGCGGATCAACCTGCCGAACCGCTCGGCTTCCGATCTGCTGTCGGTCGACCTGTCCACGCGCATCGGCCAGCCTATCGCCGAGATCATTCCGGAAATGGCGCCGCTGGTGGAATCCGCCCGGCAGCGGCCGTCCTGGATCGCCGAATCGCAAATCAATCTCGAACGCGGGGCGGAGACCCGCACCCTGCTGGTGCGTATCGTCGCTGAGTTCATCGCCACTCGCCTGATCGGCTTCGTCGTCACGTTTGACGACGTCACCGAGCTGATGTCGGCGCAGCGCAAGGCGGCCTGGGCCGATGTCGCCCGCCGCATCGCCCACGAGATCAAGAATCCGCTGACGCCGATTCAGCTCTCGGCCGAACGGCTCAAGCGCAAGTACCTGTCGGAGATCACCAGCGATCCCGAGACCTTCGCGGCCTGCACCGACACCATCGTGCGTCAGGTCGCCGATATCGGCCGCATGGTCGACGAGTTCTCGGCCTTTGCCCGCATGCCGGCGCCGGTCATGGAGTCCAACGACGCCATCGAGCTTTGCCGTCATGCAATTTTCCTGCAGCGCGCCGGCAATCCCCATATCGAGTTCGCCACGGATTTCCCGGATCATCCGGTGCCGATCAATTGCGATGGCCGCCAGATCGGCCAGGCGCTGACCAACCTGCTCAAGAACGCCGGCGAGTTCATCGAGGCCCGGCTTTCCGGAACCGATAGCGGCAACGAGCCGGGGTCGATCCAGATCGCGATTTCAGAGAGTTCCGAAGATCTGTCGATCATTATCAGCGACAATGGCCGCGGTCTGCCGGTGCAGGGCCGGGAGCGCTTGACCGAGCCCTATGTCACCACGCGGGCGCGCGGCACCGGCCTGGGTCTCGCCATCGTCAAGAAGATCATGGAGGATCACGGCGGCTTGCTGGCGCTTGGTGACCGGGAAGGCGGCGGCGCCACCATCCGCATGATCTTCCGCAAGCAGAACGACACTGCGGCGCAGGTCGAGACGGAAACCGAACCGGTCAGGGCGGTGCATGGCGGCTGATATCCTCATCGTCGATGACGAGGCCGACATCCGCATGCTCATCGGTGGCTTGCTGACCGATGAAGGCTATGCGACGCGCGAAGCGGGCAACAGCGACGAGGCTCTCGCCGCCATCCGGCACCGGCAGCCGAACCTGGTGATCCTGGATATCTGGCTGCAGGGCAGTGCCCTCGACGGTCTGCAGATCCTTGAGGTCATGAAGAAGGAGTATCCGGCATTGCCTGTGCTGATGATCAGCGGCCATGGCAGCACGGAAACCACGGTCGAAGCCATGCGGCTGGGCGCTGTCGATTTCATCGACAAGCCGTTCAAGTCCGAGCATCTGCTGGTCCGCATCGCCAAGGCGCTTGAAGACGCCCGGCTGCGGCGCGAGGTCGTGGAACTGCGCAGCAAGCTGGGAGCCGAGGGCGATCTCCTGGGCCAATCCACGGGCATCAACGCGGTCCGGCAGCTCATCGAGCGTGTGTCGCCGACCAACAGCCGCGTCCTCATTACCGGTCCGGCGGGTGTCGGCAAGGAAGTCGTCGCCCGCATGATCCACCAGCGCTCCAAGCGCGCCGATGGGCCTTTCGTCGTCCTGAACTGTGCCGCCTTGCGTCCCGAACGGTTCGAGATGGAGCTGTTCGGCAGCGAGGCCGGTTCGGACGGCCCCGCGAAGATCGGCACCTTCGAGCAGGCCCATGGCGGCACGCTGCTGCTGGACGAGGTCGCCGACATGCCGCTGGAAACCCAGGGCAAGATCGTGCGCATCCTGCAGGACCAGACCTTTCAGCGCGTCAGCGGCAAGGACAAGGTTTCCGTCGATGTCCGCGTCATCGCCTCGACCAACAGGGATCTGCAGCGGGAGATGAACGAGGGGCATTTCCGCCAGGACCTCTATTACCGGCTGAATGTCGTGCCCATCCCCGTGCCATCGCTGCGGCAGCGCAGGGAGGATATCCCGATCCTGGCCGGCTATTTCGTGTCCCGCCTGTCGGAGACCCAGGGCCTGCATCCCCGCATGGTCGGCGAGGATGCCATGGCAGTGCTGATGTCCCATGACTGGCCAGGCAATGTGCGCGATTTGCGCAATGTCATCGAGCGCATGCTGATCATGGCGCCGGGCGAGCCCAGCGAATTGATCCATGCCGATGCGATCATGGGCGTGATCGGCGCCATGTCCGACAACAGCAAGCCGAACCGACTCGATGGCGAGATCATGGCGGTACCCTTGCGCGAGGCGCGCGAGCTTTTCGAGCGGCAGTATCTCGAGGCGCAGGTCACGCGATTTGACGGCAATGTGGCGAAGACCGCCGCCTTCATCGGCATGGAGCGGTCGGCGCTATATCGGAAGCTCCGGTCCTTGGGCCTGACACCCAACGACCGGGCCGCCGCTGAACGAAGAATAGCCGAATTTCTCTGCAAGCCTGCCGATGATCGCCTCCGACCAGCCAAGTTCCAGGGTGTAGTTCCCATGCCGCGTATCGCTTATGTCAATGGACGCTACGTCGCCCATCGCGAAGCCAGCGTCCATATCGAGGATCGCGGCTATCAGTTCGCCGATGGCGTCTACGAGGTGGTGCCGGTATTCAACGGCCGTCTCGTGGATGAGGAGCCGCATCTGGATCGCCTCGACTATTCGCTCGGCGAACTCAAGATCGCCCGGCCATGCTCGCGCGCCGCTTTGCGATTTGTTTGCCGCGAATTGCTGCGGCGGAACGATCTGCGGCGCGGCATCCTCTATATGCAGGTCACCCGCGGTGTCGCACCACGGGACCACAAGTTCCCCGGCGCAGCGAAATCGGCGCTCGTGGTGACCACAAAAAACTATGGAGGTCCCGCGGCACGGATGATCGAAGAGGGCGCACGGGTCATCACCATCCCCGACATCCGCTGGGGCCGCTGCGATATCAAGTCGGTGTCGCTGCTGCCCAACGTGCTTGGCAAGCAACAGGCGGCGGAGCAGGGCGCCTTCGAAGCCTGGATGGTGGACCGCGACGGCAATGTCACCGAAGGCACCTCGACCAATTCCTGGATTGTCACGGCGGACAAGCGCGTGATCACCCGGCAGCTCAGCGCCGCGATTCTGGCCGGCATCACCCGCGCTTCCCTGTTCAAGCTCATCGCCGCGGACAATTACAAACTAGAGGAGCGGCCTTTCACCCTGGCCGAGGCGAAAGCCGCCGCCGAGGCCTTTCTCACCAGCAGCACGTCGCTGGTATTGCCGGTGACGCAGATCGACGACACGCGAATCGGCGACGGCAAGCCGGGCCCGATGACACGCAAGTTGCGGGAGGTCATGCTCGCCCATGTCAGCAAGTAAAAGCCGTTCGCAAGGCAAACTGCCGCGGCCCCGGGCCCTGCTGTTCGATTGGGACAGCACGCTGGTGGATAACTGGACGGCGATCCATGCCGCCATGAATGTCACGTTGGGCCGCTTCAGGCAGCAAACCTGGACGGTCGAACAGTGCAAGGCGCGGGTCAAAACGTCATTGCGCGATGCCTTTCCCCGCCTGTTCGCCGGACAGTCAGACCTCGCTCTGCAGACATACCTGGAAGCCTATGAGCGTATTCATTTGCAGCATCTGGCGGAGATGCCGTCCGCCGGCGCCATGCTCGATGCGGCGCAGGAGATCGGTCTCTATCTCGGCATCGTCAGCAACAAGACCGGGCCCAACCTGCGGCAGGAGGTGGAGCATCTGGGCTGGACGCCGCGCTTCTCCCGCATCGTCGGCGCCACCGATGCCCTTAGGGACAAGCCCGCGCCGGACCCCGTGCACTTGGCGTTGGGCGACAGCGGCGTCAGCCCCGGGCCGGATGTCTGGTTCATCGGCGACACCGATATCGACATGCTCTGCGCCCGCAACAGCGGCTGCACGGGCGTACTGCTCAATCTTGAGGCACCTTCGGCGGAGATCGCCGCAGCCGGCCCGGCGCATCACGTCCCCGATTGCGTGGGCTTCGCCCGCCTCTTGACGACGGTTTGCCTTTCCGCCTGAATTGTTGTTGTGTAAACGGTACTTGGGAAGGGTAGGTTGACGGCTTCCGCCAGGGGAGGCCCTATAAGAAACCAGGCCCCGATAACATTGAACAAAGAGGGGAGCCGATGGCTGGAGAAAAGTCTCAGAATGTTCAGGACATTTTCCTGAACAGCATCCGCAAGAACAAGACCCCCGTGACGATCTTCCTGGTGAACGGCGTAAAACTGCAGGGAATTGTCACGTGGTTCGACAACTTCTCGGTGCTGCTGCGCCGCGACGCCCACTCGCAGCTGGTCTACAAGCATGCCATCTCAACGGTCATGCCGGCCGGACCGATCCAGCTCTTCGAGGGGGCGAAAGAGGGCGAAGAGGCATGAGTTGACGGCGTCACCGCCCAACGGACACAGCGTCGCACGTAACGGCAAATCCACGACCTCAGGTCGCGCCCTGATCCTCAGCCCGGTCCTGCGCCAGGACGCGGGGAAGGGGCGCTCGCCCGAAGCTAGGCTGGCGGAAGCAGTGGGACTTGCCGCTGCCATTAGCCTGGATGTGGTGCATGCCGCCGTCGTGAAGGTGAGCCGCTATCGTCCCGCTACCTTGATCGGCGGCGGTGCGGTGGAGACCTATCGCGATTTGATCGCTGAGAATCACATCGAGCTGGTGGTGGTCGATGCCGCCGTCAGCCCGGTCCAGCAGCGCAATCTCGAGCAGGAGTGGAAGTGCAAGGTTATCGACCGCACCGGCCTGATCCTGGAGATTTTCGGCGAGCGGGCACGCACCCGGGAAGGCCAGCTTCAAGTGGAGCTGGCCGCCTTAACCTATCAGCGCAGCCGGCTGGTGCGGTCCTGGACCCATTTGGAACGGCAGCGCGGTGGCTTCGGCTTCATCGGCGGTCCCGGCGAATCGCAGCTGGAAATCGACCGGCGGTTGATCGGCGAGCGGATCATCCGCATCAAGCGCGACCTCGAGGATGTGCGCCGCACCCGCAGCCTGCATCGCAAGGCGCGGCAACGGGTGCCCTATCCCGTGGTCGCCCTCGTCGGCTACACCAACGCCGGCAAGTCGACGCTGTTCAACCGGCTGACCCGGGCCGACGTGCTGGCCAAGGATGTGCTGTTCGCCACGCTGGATCCGACCATGCGGGCGGTGAAGCTCCCGTCGGGGCGGGAGATCATACTGTCCGACACCGTTGGGTTCATCTCCGATCTGCCGACCGACCTGGTCGCCGCCTTCCGCGCCACGCTGGAAGAGGTCATGGAGGCGGACATCATCCTGCATGTCCGTGATGTCTCTCATCCCGACACCATCCTGCAGCAGCAGGATGTGGAGGGCGTGCTGCGCGATCTCGGTATCGGCGAACAGGTGGATCGCGGAATGATTCAAGTTCTTAACAAACTCGATCAGATGTCGCCGGAGGCGCGGCAACAGATTGCCGAACAGGCGGCGCGCGACCCGTTACTGGTGCCGATCTCGGCGCTGACCGGGGAGGGCTGCGAACGCCTGTTGCAACTCATCGACGAAGTGATCGGCCGCCAGCAGACCATGGTCGACGTGCAACTGGCCCATGGTGACGGCAGCACGATGGCCTGGCTGTATGATCATGGCGAAGTGATCAGCCGTCGTGACGATGACGATTTCTCCTACCTCTCGGTGCGGCTGTCGCCGGCGGACCTCAGCCGGTTCGAGCAGATGCAGCGGCGGAAGTCGCAAGCACCCCAGGCCTGACAGTCGCGCCGCCATGAGGCCAAGTCTGGATCAGGTTTCACGGCTGATCGCCGACGTCGCCGCCACGGAGGTGATGCCGCGATTCCGCAAGCTGGAACCCGGCCACGTCATCGAAAAGGCGGCGGGCGATCTCGTCACCATTGCCGACCGGGCGGCGGAGGAACGGCTGACCGCGGCGCTGCACGAACTGATGCCGGGTTCCACCGTCGTGGGCGAGGAGGCCGTGGCCGCCGACGCCGCGCTGCTCGATCGCCTGCTGGGCGAACAGCATGTCTGGATCATCGATCCCATCGACGGCACCACCAACTTCATCGAAGGCAGAAACGAGTTCGCCGTCATGGTCTGCCTGGCGCGGAAGGGCGAACTCGTGGCCGGTTGGATCCACCGGCCGGTGACAGGCGCCACCGCAATCGCCGAAGCCGGCGGCGGCGCCTGGATCGACGGCGAGCGCGTTCATCTTTCTGAATCGCCTGAAAGTGCGGCGGAGATGACCGGCACCCTCCTGGCCGGCACCTATGGCGACAAGCTCTACAACAAGCGCCTCCAGCAACGGCGCGGCCGCGTGCAGGCAGTCCGCAGCAGCCATAGCGCCGCCATCGAATATTGGCGCCTGCTCACCGGCGACCTGAACTTTTCGGTGTTTACGAAGCTGATGCCCTGGGACCATGCGCCAGGCGTGCTGCTGCATCGGGAAGCCGGCGGCCATGCCGGCTACATCGACCGTGGGGATGCCTATGTGCCGGCCGACATTTCGCGCCCGGGTTTGCTGGTCGCGCCGGATCAAGACGCCTGGCGCAAGTTGCACGCGACGCTGCTCGCCGATGACGGCTAGCAGCGCAGCTCCGGATTGTCCGGTCCCACCACGGCCGCTAGCATCGCGCCATCAATCGAAAGGACGCATTCATGAGTGAAAAACAGAACGTCGCCTTCATCGGCCTGGGCGTGATGGGTTTCCCGATGGCGGGCCATCTCGCCGCCGCGGGACATCAGGTTACCGTCTATAACCGGACGGCAAGCCGGGCCGAGGCCTGGACCGCCAAGCATGGCGGCAAGAGCAGCCCACAACCGGCCGATGCCGCCAAAGGCGCATCGATCGTCTTTGTCTGCGTCGGCAATGATGACGATCTGCGCTCGGTGGTGTTTGGCGACAAGGGCGCGCTCGCCGGCATGGGCCGTGGCGCCATCCTGGTCGACCATACGACGGCATCAGCCGAAGTCGCGCGGGAGATTTCAGCCAAGGCCAAGGGGCAGGGGATCGGCTTCCTGGATGCGCCCGTCTCCGGCGGCCAGGCCGGCGCCGAGAACGGCAAGCTGACGGTCATGGTGGGCGGCGAGCCGGATATCTTCGCCCGCGCCAAGCCGGTGATCGACAGCTATGCCCGGGCCTGCGCCCTGATGGGGCCGACCGGCTCGGGCCAGCTCGCCAAAATGGTCAACCAGATCTGCATCGCCGGCCTGGTCCAGGGCCTCGCCGAGGGCATCAACTTCGCCACCAAGGCGGGCCTGGACGGCAAGACGCTGATCGACGTGATCTCCAAGGGCGCCGCCCAATCCTGGCAGATGGAGAACCGCGCCAGCACCATGTTCGAGGGCAAGTTCAACTTCGGCTTTGCCGTGGACTGGATGCGGAAGGACCTGGGGATCTGCCTTGCGGAGGCGAATCGGAACGGGGCGCGCCTGCCGGTGACGGCCCTGGTGGATCAGTTCTACGCCCAGGTCCAGTCCCGTGGCGGCAAACGCTGGGATACCTCCAGCCTGATCCATCTGTTGGCCAACGATTGAGAGTGAGGGCGACCTCTTACTTGGCGCCACCTTCCGTCGTCTTGGCCTCCTGCCAAAGTCTCTCCATCTCGTCCAGGTCGGAGTCCGCCAGCGACCGACCCTGACCGGCCAGCCGCTGCTCGATATGGCGGAAGCGGCGCTCGAACTTGCCGTTGGCGTGGCGGAGAGCGGCTTCCGGATCCACATCGAGGTGGCGGGCCAGGTTGGCGCAGACGAACAGCAGGTCGCCGACCTCGTCGAGCACCCGCTCGGGCTTGCCGCCGCCGTCCAGCTCGGCGCGGATTTCGTCCAGCTCCTCCTGCATTTTCTCCAGCACGTCGCGGGCGTCCGGCCAGTCGAAGCCGACCCGGGCGGCGCGACGCTGCAGCTTCAGGGCGCGGAGCAGGGCGGGCAGGCCGACGGCCACGCCATCCAGGGCGCTGGGCGGCTTGCCCGCGGCCTTAGCCTGGGCCTGCCGCTCGGTCTCCTTGTGATCCTCCCAAGCGCGGGTCTGGGCCTCGGAGGTCTCGACCACGGTATCGCCGAAGACATGGGGATGGCGTCGGACCATCTTTTCGGAGATCCCGTCGGCCACCTGGCTCAGATCGAACTGGCCGGCCTCCTGGGCCATCCGGGCGTGAAACACCACCTGGAGCAACAGGTCGCCTAGCTCGTCCCGCAGCGCCGGCATGTCCTGGCGCTCGATGGAGTCGGCCACCTCATAGGCTTCCTCAATCGTATAGGGGGCGATGGTTGCAAAGTTCTGTTCCAGGTCCCACGGGCAGCCGCCCTTGGGATTGCGGAGCTGGGCCATCACCGCCACCAGCCTGTTGATCGCGGAATCCAAGCCTTCGTTGTTCATGGCGGCCGCCTGCGGATTGATTTGGGGGTCTCGAGGGAGGCGGGACGTTAGCGAAGGCGCAGCGGGAATGAAAGCCACCCTACACCTATCTAATTATCGCATAATGTATATTATGGGAAATTAATAATATATTATCCATATCAATAAGATGTGTAGAATTTGAGTCCTTATATATAGCCGTGTGGTGTCCGTCTCACGGCAGCTCCGCCGTCAATCCATCGTACCCCGGCTCCACACCCGGCGGGCACCGGCGCGCCAGCTCGTCATAGTCCACAGTGTGGTTCAGATGCGTGAGGATCGCCCGCTTCGGCTTCAGTTCGGCGATCCAATCCAGCGTCCGTTCGAAATGGGTATGGGTCGGATGAGGTTCAAATCTGAGGCAATCCACCACCCAGAGGTCCAGACCGCCCAATGCCGCCTTGGCGGCTGCCGGCAGCTCCACCAGGTCGGTAGAGTACGCGAAGTTGCCGATGCGGTATCCCGTGCTGATCGCGCCAAATCCGTGGTCCTGGTCGAACGGAATGACCGGACATCCGGCCGCCTCAAACGCCCCGTCGATCTCATGGGCCTGGAGCACCGGCCGGTACAAGCCGCTGACGCTGCCTTCAACTTGACTGAAAATGTAGGCAAACCGCTGGCGCAATGCCGCCATGGTGGCCGCCGAGCCGAAGGCGTCGATCGGCTGGCTGTTCTTGTCGTAGCTCAGCGCCCGGAGTTCATCGATGCCATGGCAATGGTCGGCATGGTCGTGGGTAAAGAGCACCGCGTCGATCTTGCTGACCTTGGCGTCCAGAAGCTGGAGCCGGAGATCCGGCGATGTATCGATCAGGATGGTGGCGCCCCGGACCTGGACCAGAACCGACACCCGGCGCCGGCGGTTCTTCGGATTATCCGGGTTGCAGCTTCCCCAATTTCCGTTGGCCAGCGGCACGCCGCCGGAACCGCCGCAGCCGAGAACCGTCACGCGCATGGTCAGGTTCCAGCCGCAGCCGCAGGCCGGACCGTCTTTGCAAACAATTTGAAGAAATTGTCGGTGGTCTTTTCAGCCAGTTCCTCAAGCGTAATGCCACGGAGCTGAGCGATGAAGGCCGCCGTGTCGGCGACAAAGGACGGCTCGTTCCGGCGGCCCCGGTGCGGCACTGGCGCCAGATAGGGAGAATCGGTCTCCACGAGCATCCGTTCAATGGGGATATTCTCTGCAATTTTACGCAGTTCCACGGCATTCTTGAATGTCACAATGCCCGACAGTGAAATCGAGAAGCCGATCTCCAGCGCCGCCTCCGATAGGGTCTGCGTCGAGCTGAAACAGTGGATCAGGCCGGGGACTGGCCCCTTCCCGTTCGCCGCCCGCAAAGTCGCGGCCATCTCCACGTCGGCATCCCGGCAATGGATGATCAGCGGCAGCCGAGTCTGGCGCGACGCCTCGATATGCATGGCGAAGACCTTGGCCTGCCGGTCCCGGGGACTGTGATCGTAGTAGAAATCCAGCCCGGTCTCTCCGATACCCACCACCTTCGGATGCTGGGCCAGCTCCACCAACCGGTCGATGCTGGCGGCATCCTCCGCTTCGGCCTCGTGAGGATGGACGCCGACGGTGCAGTAGACATGGTCATACCGCTCGGCGATCGCCCGCACCCGGTCGAACTCCCGCAGTTTGGTGCCTATGGTTACCATGGTGTGAACGCCGCGCGCCGCGGCCCGAGCCATGATGGCGTCGAGCTCGCCGTCGAAGTCCTTGAAGTCGAGATGGCAATGGCTGTCGACCAGCATGCGCCCTGCCCGGCCCTAGGCCGGATTCCCTGCTTCGACAAACTTCGGGAAAATGCCCGCCGGATCCGGCAATGCCGTGCCGGGCTTTAGCGCATGCTCCTTGGTTAACGCCGTGAAGGTACGTTCCGCCGGCGGCACCGAGAGCTGATCCAGCATGCGGCCGCAGGACTCCGGCATGAAGGGCTGACAGAGGATCGCGAGCTGGCGCACCAGTTCGGCCACCACATAGAGGACGGTGTTCATCCGCGCTAGGTCGCCGTTCTTCCGCAGAGTCCAGGGCGCCTGGGAGTCGACATACTTGTTGCCATCGGCGATGACCAGCCAGATGGCGTCCAGCGCCTTGTGGAAGGATTGTTGGTTAATCTCGGTTCGAACAACGTCCAGCAGCTGCCCGGCTGCGTTCAGCAGCGCGACATCCTCGGCGACGAGCTTCTCCGATGGCGCCGGCAACTTGGCCTCACAGTTCTTCTGAATCATCTTCAGGATGCGCTGGGCCAGATTGCCGAACTTGTCCGCCAGGTCGTTGTTCATCCGGTTGATCATGGCTTGCCGGGAGAAATCGCCGTCATTGCCGAACGGCACCTCCCGCAATAGGAAGTAGCGCACCTGATCCAGGCCGAACTGCTTAACCAATTCCAGCGGATCGATGACATTGCCGAGCGACTTCGAGATCTTCTGGCCCTCGTTCGTCCACCAGCCGTGGGCGAATACGCGCTGCGGCGGCGGCAGCCCGGCCGCCAACAGGAATGCCGGCCAGTAGATGGCGTGAAAGCGCACAATGTCCTTGCCTACCATATGCAGGTCGGCCGGCCAGAATTTCTGATAGCTGTCGCTTGCCGTATCCGGGAAACCAGCCGCCGTAATGTAGTTGGTCAGGGCGTCGAACCAGACATACATGATGTGCTTGGGATCGTCGGGCACCGGAATGCCCCAGTTGAACGTCGTGCGCGACACCGACAGATCGTCCAGCCCGCTCTTCACGAAGCTGATGACTTCGTTCCGCCGCGTGTGAGGCGCCACGAAATCGGGATTTTTTTCATAAAATTCGAGCAACGGCTTCTGCCAGGCCGAAAGACGGAAGAAGTAGCTCGGCTCCTCGACCCATTCACAGACTGCGCCCGAAGGGGCGATCTTCTTGCCGCCTTCATCACGAAGCTCATCTTCACCATAGAAGGCTTCGTCGCGCACCGCGTACCATCCGGCGTACTTGCCAAGATAGATCTGATCCTTGGCGACGAGCCGGCGCCACAGCTCCTGGCATGAATTGCGGTGGCGCTCCTCCGTCGTGCGGATGAAGTCGTCATTGCTGAAGTTCATCGCTTTCGCCAGATCGCGAAAATTTTGCGAAACCTTGTCGGTAAAGGCCTGCGGATCGAGCCCGACATCCTTCGCGGCCTTCTCCACCTTCTGGCCATGCTCGTCAGTGCCCGTGAGGAACTTCACCTGCTTGCCGTCAAGCCGCATGAACCGGGCGATGACATCACAGGCCAGAGTCGTATAGGCGTGCCCGATATGGGGCACGTCATTCACGTAGTAGATAGGCGTCGTTATGTAATAGGTGTCGCGCACGCCAGTCTTCTCCCGCGCACCGAAGCGTCATCGGGCGCCGACCCGCACTGACTCCGGTAAACGATGTCTTGAGGTTACCGCGCCGCCGTCAACTGGGCGATGTCGACCATGGCGCCGATCCAAACCTGCTTGCGGTCCAAATTGATGACGTCGGTCCGCTTGAACAGGCTATCGGTCTTTTCCCACAGGGCCAGCCATTGTTCAAGACTCCCCCGTCCCGCCACGGCGGCCGATGGCGGACGCCCTGCCCCGGTCGCCCGCTGCCGGACGACCCGGCCGAGCCAGATCAGCAGCAGTTCCGATGCCATTTCGAACGGGCTTTCGCCGCCGGGTTTTCCCACCTTTTCGGCAAATGCATGGATTTCGCCCATCGGCAGGTTGGGCAGCGCCGAAAGCTGCCGGTTCAACTCGGAATGGATCTCCAGGCCGCCGGCGCCGGCGACCGTAAGCGCGCGGCCGATGGACCCGCCGGCGATTTCCGTCAACTGGCGCACCTCCGCGGGATCGAGACCCGGCTCGTAATGGTGAATAAGCTCGCTGACGACGGCCTCCGGCAGTGGCGCCAGCTCCAGGCGCCGGCATCTGGAGCGGATTGTCGGCAATAGCCCGCCCGGAGCATGACTGACCAGCAGGAGCAGCGTCCGCTGTGGCGGCTCTTCGAGGATTTTGAGGAGCGCGTTGGCGCTGTTCCGGTTCATGTCGTCGGCGCAATCGACGATGACGACCCGCCAGCCGCCCATCGCCGACTTCAAATGCATGAAATCGACCGCGCGGCGGATGTCGTCGACCACGATCTCGGTCCGCAGACGATCCTTCTTCTCGTCGTAACCACGTTCCACCACCATCAGATCCGGATGAGCGCCGGATGCGACCTGGCGGAACACCGGCGAGGCCGGTTCGATCTGGAGGGACGGTACCGTGGCGCCAAACAGTCCGTCATCGCCGCCCTGCCCGCTCAGCGCCAGCCGCGCAAAGCGATAGGCCAGAGTCGCCTTGCCGATGCCACGCGGTCCGGTGATTAACCATGCGTGGGGGATGCGATTTGAAGACCAGGTGCGCAGGATCGCCGCCTCCGCAAGATCATGACCACGGAAGTGGCCGTTGCGCCGCGGCTCCAGGATTTCCTGCTCGTCTGCTGCCATGGTTAGGCCGCCAAGTCGAAACGCTTGGAGATGACATCGCGAATTTGATTCTGCACCTTTTCGATCCCCTGCAGGGCGTCGATGATCCGGCAGCGCTCCGGTTCCTGCCCTGCGATCGCTTGGAACCCTTGGCGAAGCCGCTGGTGAAATTCGATCGGCATCAACTCGTAGCGGCGTTCTGTGTTTGCCCGGCTCTGGCTGCGGCGAATGCCTTCGTCGGCCGGAAGATCAAGTATCAGAGTAAGATCGGGCCGATGTTCGACGCCAACGATCCGGTTGCGAAGCGTTTCGATAAAATCCAATGCAACGCCGTGGCCATAGCCCTGATAGGCTGTAGTGGAATCGAAGAAGCGATCGCAGATCACCCATCGCCCCGCCGTCAACGCGGGTTCGATGACACGGTGGATATGTTCCTGGCGGGCGGCATAGTGGAGCAGAACCTCCGTCATGGGAGTCCAGCGGCCGGCATCGCCGGTGACCAGCAGTTCCCGGATCCGCTCGGCGCCGGGTGAACCTCCCGGTTCCCGTGTCGCCACAGCATGTAAGCCACGTTCGCTTAACCAAGGCAGCAAGAGTTTGCTCTGGGTCGACTTGCCGCCGCCCTCCCCGCCTTCAACAGTGATGAACCGACCGCGCCCGCCGGTGTTTGCGACCATGCGATGTCACTCTGGCAATCAAAATCCGGTTCCCTGTCTACATGCCAAACAGGAAGTACTCCAGATTGCTGAAAGCGCGGCCGACAAATCCCTGGCGTTCGACAGCGGCCGCCGCCACGAGGGGGACCTCGGTCTTGCCGTATCCAGGGGCCTCGATGACGATCTTGCCGACTTCCTGGCCTTGGGCAATCGGCGCTGGGATCGGGCCGTCGAAGGTAACCTTAACCTGCGCCTGGTCCCTTCCGTTTCGCGGCAAGGTCGCGATGAGATCGTTGGCCACCGTGAGCGGTACAGTCGCCTCGCTCCCGTACCAGACCGGCGCTTCATCCAGCACCTGTCCCGGCTTGGCCAGGGTATAGTTGTTGAACTCGCGGAAGGCCCACTCGACCATGTTCGTGGACTCGTCGGAACGTTCCTTCATGCTGTTCATGCCGTGCAGGACAATGAAGACCCGGCGTCCGTCGCGCTGCGCGGAGATCACAACGCCAAATCCCGAAACACTGAGATGCCCGGTCTTCAGGCCGTCCACGCCGATGTTCTTGTAGACCAGGAGATTGCGGTTCTCCTGCTTGATGCCGTTGAAGACGAACTCGCGCTCGGCGAAATAGTGATAATAATCCGGGTATTCGCGATAAATATGCTCAGCGAGCTTAAGCAGATCCCGTGCCGTCATCTTGTGATTGGGATCCTCGAGGCCGTGAGAGTTCCGGAAGTGACTGTTCTCCAGGCCTAATTCGACGGCCCGCTTGTTCATCTCCTCGACGAAGGCCTCCTCGGTCCCGGAGAATTCTTCCGCCACCACGATGCAGGCATCGTTGCCAGACTGCACCACGATGCCGCGGATCAGGTCTTCGACGCGGACCTGGGAGTTGATGCCGACAAACATGGTTGAGCCTTCGTTATGCGCCCAAGCCCGTTCGGAGACTGGAAACGTGTCGTTCAGGGTGATCTGCCCCTTCTTCAACCGTTCGAACAGAATATCCAGTGTCATGAGCTTGCTCATGGAAGCCGGATGGATCGGCTCATCGGCGTTCTTCTCGAACAGCACGGTGCCGGTCTGATAGTCGGCGATGATCGCCTGCTTGGCGAGCGTATCGACAGCTGCCGCCGCGCCGGCGGCGAACATCATCATGAGCGCCGCAATGGCGCCAAGTACCTCGCGTTTCAATAAGCCTGACAGCATCTTATCCCTCTGAGTCAGTATGGACCGGCCTGTTTCGCCCCGGCCGGAAATCTTGCACGCAGCCACAGGGCCAATAGAAGCAAATTTGGTCGAAATTGTGTTAACGACGGTGCGGCTCCCCGCCTACTCGACGACGATCTTCGCCTGCGGATTGCCGGCGCCGACGACCTGATCCAGGATTCGATCGGCATCTGCCACCGAGGCGATCG
The DNA here is from genome assembly GCA_963810485.1 of uncultured Alphaproteobacteria bacterium. Taxonomy (GTDB): domain Bacteria; phylum Pseudomonadota; class Alphaproteobacteria; order Dongiales; family Dongiaceae; genus DATKFM01. Next base: position 618,200 of record CAWENQ010000003.1, on the reverse strand, counting down.
GACCGACCCGGACCCGGTAGAATTTCTGCCTGTCCACGACCACCGGCACGATCCGGGCCTGGCCGAACTTGGCCAACCGGCTGGCAAGGCGGTTGGCATTGCTTTGGCTGGTGAAGGCGCCCGCCTGGACATACATGTTCGCCGCCTTGACCGGCACTTTTTTGACCTTGCCATCCGGTGCTGGCGCTGCCGCAAGCACTTTGTCTTCGATGGACGTAGCCGGCTGAACCGGCTTGGTTACCGGTTGATTGACTTTTGGCGCCGCTGCCTGGCCACCTGGCGGAGGCGGGAGCGGCTCTTGCGCCAGATCGCCGACAGGCGCCGCCGCGACCTGGAGGCTACCCTGGCCGGACGCTGTCGAGCCGCTTGTCCCGCTGGAGACTTCGGGCGCGACTTTGTAGGCGCCGGCTTGATAAGCGAGTTGCCTGCTTTCCTCGGCCAGGATCTCCACGCGCACCTTGGCGGTGCCGGTTCTCTCGAAGTCCAGGAGCTGAGCTCCCCGCTTGGAGACATCCAGGATCCGCCCATGGGCGAAGGGTCCCCGGTCATTAACCCTAAGAGTGATCTGGCGCCCATTGACGAGGTTCGTCACCCGCACAAGGCTGGGCAGCGGCAATGTCCGATGGGCCGCGGTCAATCCGTTCTGGTCGTAGGTCTCGCCGCTGGCCGTTTTCTTCCCGTGAAAGCCGGGGCCGTACCAGGAGGCAATGCCGGTCTCGTCATACTCGTAATCGACATGCGGGTAGTACCAGACGCCGGCGATCTGATAGGGCTTGCCGACCTTGTAGCCTGAGGACGGCGCCGAACTCGGCGACTTGCCGCCCGCGCAGCCGGCGAGCGCGACGACAGCGAGGACGGCCAGCACCAGCCTAAGTGTGGGGTAACGCGTCATAGCCTCGATCCAGATTCCGAATCCGCTGCCTATAGTAGCCATGCGCCAAATGCAATCAATGGATTGGGTCGAGCGTTCAGAGGAAGCCGCCGGAGCCTAGTAAAGTCCAGGCGGCCTGTGTATGTAACGCCGTCCAGCAGGGATGGGTGGCCGAGCGGTTGAAGGCACCGGTCTTGAAAACCGGCAGGGGTGTAAGCTCCTCGTGGGTTCGAATCCCACCCCATCCGCCAGCTCGACGGCTGCCCTCCTCGCTCGTGGCAATGCCGTGCCGGCGGCAGTCCCTCCGTGACATCAACGACCGAGCAGTTAGGATTAAGTTGCGCAGGCCCTCATCGATGGCGGCCTGACGATCTACTGCATGCCGCCGTCGCTGGGCCCTTCACGATCCTATTCGTCACAGGGGAGGTAGTACCAAATGCTAAAAGAGTTTCGCGACTTTGCCATGCGCGGCAATCTTGTCGACATGGCAGTCGGCATCATCATCGGCGTCGCCTTTGGTGCCTTGGTCAACTCCATGGTTAACGACCTGATAATGCCTGTTGTCGGTGCGGTCACAGGCGGCGTCGATTTCAGCAACATGTTCATCAACCTCAGTGGCCCTCAGGAGCAGTACGCCACATTGGCGGCGGCAAAGGAGGCCGGAGCGGCGACGATCAACCTCGGCGTCTTCATCAACCTGGTCATCAATTTCATCATCGTCGCGTTCGTGATGTTCATGCTGATCAAGGCCATGAACACGGCGATGCGGAAGGCTCCCCCGGCTCCGGCCGCGCCGCCGGCGCCGCCACGTTCGGAAATCCTCCTCGAGGAGATCCGCGACCTGATGAAGCGGGCCTGATCTACCTGAAATTGAAAGATGACGCCCGAGAACCGGGCGCTCGACAATCGGAGCCCGGGAATGCCGCGAAACTCGGCATTCCCGGGAATTTTTTCTGCTGTATGCCCGGCGCACAGACCAACTTTTCTTTGGTAACAGATACTTAGGCTTAATCGGCGTTAACCAAGTGCTAAGCACTTCTGCCGCAATATCCGCGTCGATCAGGGATTCGCCACCAATTTTTTGTTCGACGCGGAGGCTATTTATGCCATTTCCATCTAAGGCCCATTGGACCGCCATTCTCGCCATTGGGTTGCCGCTCATCATCAGCGGCTGCGCGCAGACGCAGACCGGGAGCCAGGAGTATGTGGGTTCCCCCTCAGCGACCGTACCCAGCGATGTCAATGCGATGACGCTGGCGCAGAAGCTGGAGCAAGACGGCAACTACGCCAATGCCGTCGGCATCTTTCAGCAGGTAGCGGCCGCAGAACCCCAGAACATCGATGCCCTCCTTGGCATCGGCGATTGCTACCTGGCACTCGGCGCGCTCGATAACGCAGCACTCGGATATGCGCGTGCCCTGGAGATTAACCCTAACAGCAGCCGCGCCCTCCGTGGCCTGGGGAGCGCCCGCATGATGAAGGGCGAGCCGCAGTTCGCGATCGCGCATCTTGAGAAGGCGGTGCAGATCGACGGCTCGGACACCAAGTCGATGAACACGCTGGGCGTGACCAAGGATATGCTCGGCAAACATACCGAAGCGCAGGCGGTCTACCGCCGGGTGTTGCAGATCGATCACGGAAACTACTCGGCAAAGAACAATCTGGCGCTGTCACTGGCGCTCACCGGCAATCACGCCGAATCGATCAAGCTGTTGGAAGAGATCGCGTCCTCGACAAAATCGACTCCCATCACCAAGCAGAACCTAGCCCTGGTCTATGCGGCCGCCGGCCGGTCCCAGGATGCGATGATGACGGCGCGCGCCGGCGCAACGGCCGGAACGATGCAGCAGGTTGCCGCCCTCGAGCAGGCGGAGAGCAATGAGGACAAGGCCGTCCTTCTCCGCCGGGCCTTCGGCATCGAGTTCAAGGGCACCCAGTTTGTCGCCGCGAGCCAACAGATCGCGGTGGTGACCGGGATTGAGGAGCCCTCGCCCTACACCGATGGCGTGGTTAACATTCAGACTGGGCAACAGTCCCAGGCGCCGCAGACCCAGGCGCCCACCATCATCAATGTGAAGACCAACGTGCCGGGCTCCACGGCTGCGACCACCACCACGACCGCTTCCAAGGGCAAAGTCGCCGACGAAGACTGGGCCGATGACTGGAACGAGGAGCTGGTTGACGCAGCCGACATTGCCGCCCTGCCCGACACGCCGGCCACAACGACGGTTGATGCGGGCAATGAGCCGCTGCCCGCGGCTCCGGCGACGACTGCAACGCCCGCCGCAACATCGACAGCGAAGGCGGAGACGCCGGAGACCTTGCCGATGGCAAGCGCCGGCCCCGTTAACGATACCCATGATGATACTGCCAGCGTTCCGCAGCAGGTCGCAGCTTCGACGGTTCAGCCGACCGCACCAGTGACAGCGACAGCCTCGCTGGCGACCAGTTCCGATCGGGAATCCGACAGCATGACTGCCCGGGAAACGCCGGCCGCCACGCCTGTGGTTAAGACAGAGACCGCATCGGCCACGACGACCGGGTCTTCCGTGCAGATTGCCGCCTTGCCGCCAGCCGAGACCGAGAAGCCGAAGGCGACCAACACTGCTACGACCCTCGCGACCGCTTCATCAGAAGCGAAGAGCGAACCGAAGCAGCTGACGACCGCCAACGGAACGCCGATCACCGAGCAAACGGTCAACTCGGCCAAGATCTACACGGTGCAGATCGCCTCTTTCCGCAAGGAAACCGAAGCGGCGGCATCCTGGCAGATGCTGACCACCGAACAGAAAGACCTCTTCGCGGCCCTGCCCCACAATGTGGAGAAGGCCGATCTTGGTAAAGACAAGGGTATCTATTACCGCCTGCAGGCCGGCAGCTTTGCCGACATGAAGGAAGCCAAGTCGCTCTGCAATACCCTGAAGAAGCGTTCGATCGAATGCATGGTCGTCGAGGCCAAGCAGATGAGCATGAACAATTCGCCGGCGGCGTCATCCACGACGTCGATCCAGTAGTCCCGAGAGCAAGCAACAACAGGTCTATCCACCACACGTCCCAGGAGAAGGCCGCACCCGGTTGGTGCGGCCTTTTCTTTATGCGCGTTAACTACAGTGCAATGCTGTGCCCGCCATCGATCACGAGGACGGCGCCATTGATGTAGCTGCCGGCATCTGACGCCAACAACAACAGGGCGCCATCGAGTTCAGCGGCCTCGCCGGCCCGCCGCAGCGGATTGCGTTTCAGGATCGCCGCGCCCGCCGGACTATCCAAGAACTCGCTGTTGAGATCACTCCTTATATATCCCGGCGCGAGCGCATTCACGCGAATGCCATGCCTCGCCCATTCGACCGCCAGGACTCGGGTGAGCTGATGCAACGCCGCCTTGGCGGCACTGTAGGCCGGGACCTGCCCCACGGCCTGCAATCCCAGGATCGATCCGATATTGATGATCGAACCGCCGTGACCGAGCTTAACCATGTGGCGCGCCGCCGACTGCGCCACCAGCCAGGCGCCCTTTAGGTCGGTGTCGATGACGGCGTTCCAATCCACCGGCGAGAGATCCATAGCGGGCGCCGTCATGACGATGCCTGCATTGTTGACGACGATGCCGATCGGACCCAGCTCCGTCTCAACTTCGGAAATGGCGTGATCGATGCTGGCGGCATCGGTCACATCCATCACGACAGGCAGAGCACGGCCGCCGCTCTTCTGGATCTGCTCGGCCAACGCGACGAGCTTTGCCTCGCGCCGCGCGCCGATCGCGACCTTGGCGCCGGCATTCGCGAGAGTTTGCGCAAAATGCGCGCCAATGCCGCTAGATGCACCGGTGACGAACGCGACGCGTCCCTCGAGCGAGAATGGAGTCCTCATATATAGGAGTCTCTCTGCGCGAAGTTCACGGGAGACTCTTCGCCTGCTCGCGCAAGACGAACTTCTGGATCTTGCCGGTCGATGTCTTCGGCAACGGTCCGAACACGATGGTGCGTGGCGCCTTAAAATGCGCCATGTTTTTCTTGCAAAAGTCGATGATCTCCTCCGGTGAGCAGTCGGCGGCATCGGTCCGCAGCGTGACGAAGGCGCAAGGGGTCTCCCCCCAATGGCTATCCGGCTTGGAGACAACCGCGGCCTCCAACACCTTCGGATGGCGGTAGAGAGTCTCCTCGATCTCCAGGCTGGAGATATTCTCGCCGCCGGAGATGATGATGTCCTTCGAGCGGTCCTTAACCTCGACGTAACCATCGGGATGGCGCACAGCGAGATCGCCGGTGTGGAACCAGCCGCCCCGGAACGCCGCCGTGGTCGCCTTCGGATTTTTCAGATAGCCCTTCACGACTGTGTTGCCGCGGAGCATCAGCTCGCCGATGACCTGGCCATCCGGCGGCACCGGCGCCATGGTTTCCGGATCGGCAACCATCATCTCTTCCATGGTCGGTTGCGGCACGCCCTGCCGCGCCATCTTCCGTGAGCGGTCGCCCAGCGCCATGGCGTCCCACTCCGGCTGCCAGGCGCAGACGGTCGCCGGGCCGTAGGTCTCCGTCAGCCCGTACATGTGGGTGACGCGAAAGCCGCTGTTCTCCATCGCCTCGATGATGGCGCTCGGCGGGGCGGCGCCGCCGGTGGTGATCTCGACCTGATGGTCGAACTTGATCTTTACGGACGCCGGCGCGTTCGCCAGCAGGTTCATGACGATCGGGGCCCCGCACATATGGGTGACGCCATGGCGTTTGATCAGGGGATAGATTAACGCGGGATCAACCTTCCGCAGGCAGACATGCGTGCCGCAGGCCGCAGTCACCCCCCAGGTGAAGCACCAGCCGTTGCAGTGGAACATCGGCAGCGTCCAGAGATACACCGACTGCCTGTTCACGCCGCAAGTCAGGATATCGCCGATGGCGTTCAGGTAGGCGCCGCGGTGATGATAGACTACGCCTTTCGGATCGCCGGTCGTGCCCGAGGTGTAGTTCAGGCTGATCGCCTGCCACTCGTCCGCGATGGGCGGCCCGGCATAATCGGGATCGCCGCCCCTGAGAAATTCTTCATAGTCGATGCCGCCGAGTCGCGGCGCGTTCGGCGCATACTGAGCCTCGGCGTCATTCACCTCTATTAGCAACGGTTTCCGGTCGAGCTTCGCCACGGCATCGAGCGCGATGGGCGCCCATTCCCGTTCGACGATGAAGACCTTCGCCTCGGCGTGGTTAAGGCAGAACGCAACCGTGGCGGCATCCAAACGCGTGTTCTGGGCATTGAGCACGGCACCGGCCATCGGCACGCCGTAATGCGCTTCCAGGGTCGCCGGGATGTTCGGCGACAGCACCGCCACCGTGTCGCCGATCCCTACACCGGCCTTTGCCAACGCCGACCCGAGTCGATGACAGCGGTCGCGAAACTCCCGATAGGAATAGCTGCGCTCGCCATGAACGACTGCCGCCTTGTCCGGATAGACCGCGGCGGCGCGCTCGAGGAAACTCAAGGGCGTCAGCGGGGTGTAGTTCGCCGCGTTCTTGTCCAGATCCCGGTCATAGATCCCGGACGGCATTTCACCCCTCCCCTTTGCGATGCTCTTTGGGGTATGGTCGGCGCGCCGGTGCGGCGGGTCAAGGGCACAGACACAGCGCCCGGTCATGGAAGGAAGGCGGCCATGCAAGTCGATGTCTTCTCCGATACGATCTGCCCCTGGTGCTTTGTCGGCAAGCGCCGCTTCGAGCGGGCGCTGTCGATCCGGCCGCAATCTGGATTGAGGGTCCGCTGGCGCGCCTTCCAGCTCAATCCGGCCATGCCCGCCGAGGGCATGGAGCGGCAGGCCTATCTGGAAGCCAAATTTGGCGGCGGCGACCGGGCCCGCTCCCTCTATGACACGGTCCGCACGGCCGGATCGGGTGAATCGATCGAGTTCCGCTTCGATCTCATCAAGCGGACACCAAGCACATTGCTGTCCCACCGGCTGCTGCGGCGGGCCATGGCGCAAGGCCAGCAGGATACGTTGCTGGAGCTGATGTTCCGCGGCTACTTCCAGGAAGGGCAGGATATCGGCAACAAGGAAGTCCTGGCCGAGATGGCTGACGCCGTCGGTATGGGCGAGCAATCGGTCCTGGAGTATCTCGAGGGGAATGACGACGCCGACGCCATCATCGCCGAGGATACAGTGGCCCGCCGGGCCGGCATCAACGGCGTCCCCTGTTTCATCTTCAACGGAAAATTCGCCCTGTCGGGCGCGCAAGAGCCGGAAGCCTTCCTGCAGATGTTCGATCTCGCGCGGGAGCATGAGACCATGGAGGCCGAGCAGGCGGCGTCTGCTTGAGCCGTTGGCTCCGCCAAATGTTAACCACCACGGCCAAGAGCACTACGCCGCCAGCGCCGCGATCTCCTTCATCAGGCTGCGGATGCCCGCAACCCGGCTCTTGGCGCTATCCCAGTTCTGCCGCACCACCAGCTTGTGGTCCGGCCGCAGATTGATGTTCGCCGCCCGCTGGCCGATATAGGCGACCAGCTTGTCCGGCCGGGCGAAGCGGTTCTGGCGGAACGACAGCAGGCAGCCTTTGGGCCCCGCCTCCACCTTGTCGATCCCGGCGGCGCGGCACAGCCGCTTGATGGCGATGACCTCCAGCAGGTTGTCGACTTCAGCCGGCAGCGGCCCGAAGCGATCCACCAGCTCGGCGGCAAAGGCCTCGATCTCCGCGGCATCCACCAGCCCGCCGAGGCGGCGATAGAGACTGAGGCGGACACCAAGATCGGCGACGTAGCCCTCGGGAATCAGCACGGGCATGCCCAGATTGATCTGCGGCGCCCAGGCTTCGGCAGTTTCGGTCCGCACGGCACCGCGGGCTTCGGACACCGCCTCTTCCAACATGTGCTGGTAGAGCTCGACACCCACCTCGCGGATATGGCCGGACTGTTCCTCGCCCAGCAGGTTGCCGGCGCCGCGGATGTCCAGATCGTGGCTGGCCAGGGTGAAGCCGGCGCCAAGCTGATCCAGGGTCTGCATCACCTCCAGCCGCTTCTCCGCCGTGCCCATCAGCACCTTGCCCGGCGGCAGCGTCAGGTAGGCATAACCGCGCTGCTTTGCCCGGCCGACGCGTCCGCGCAACTGGTAGAGCTGCGACAGGCCGAACATCTCGGCGCGGTGGATGACAATGGTGTTGGCCGTTGGGATATCCAGGCCGGACTCGACGATGCTGGTGGAGAGCAGCATGTCGTACTGCCGGTCATAGAATGCCGTCATGGCGGCTTCCAGTTGGGTCGGCGCCATCTGGCCGTGGGCAACCACGAACTTGATCTCCGGCACCAGTTCGCGCAGCCGCTCGGAGACGCGATCCAGATCCTCAATGCGCGGGCAGATGTAGAAAAGCTGACCACCGCGGTAATGCTCCCGCAGGATCGCCTCGCGCAGGATCACGGGATCATAGGGCAATACGAATGTGCGCACCGCCAGCCGGTCGACGGGCGGCGTGGCGATGAGGCTCATTTCCCGCACGCCCGACAGCGCCATCTGCAGTGTGCGCGGGATTGGCGTCGCCGTCAGCGTTAACACATGCACGTCGGCGCGCAGTTCCTTCAGCCGCTCCTTCTGCGATACGCCGAAATGCTGCTCCTCATCGACGATCATCAGGCCGAGGGACTTGAAAGCCACGCTCTTGCCCAGCAAGGCATGGGTGCCGACGATGATATCGATCTTGCCGTCCGCCAGGTCGGCCTTGACCACAGTTGCCGTCTTGCCGGCAACGAGCCGCGATAGCTGTGCCACCCTTACCGGCAGCCCGGTGAATCTCTCGCTGAAAGTCTTAAGATGCTGACGGCAGAGCAGCGTTGTTGGCGCCACGATGGCGACCTGGAATCCGGCCATGACGGCAATGAAGGCGGCCCGCAGCGCCACCTCGGTCTTGCCGAAGCCGACATCGCCACAGATCAGCCGGTCCATCGGCTTGCCTGACGCCAGATCCTCGATGACATCCTCGATTGCCCGGGCCTGGTCCTCGGTCTCCATGTAGGGGAAGCGGGCGCAGAACTCCTCATACAGCCCTTCCGGCGGCTGCATCGTCTGCCCGGATCGCACTTGCCGCTCTGCCGCGGTCTTGATGAGTTGCTGCGCGATTTCCCGGATCCGCTGCTTGACGCGCGATTTCCGCGATTGCCAGGCTAGGCCGCCCAGCTTGTCGAGTTGGACGAAGGCATCCTCGGAACTGTAGCGGGAAATGACGTCGATATTCTCGACGGGGATGTAGAGCTTGTCGCCGCCGTCATAGATGAGGCGCAGGCAATCATGGGGCGCGCCGCCCACATCCAGGGTCTCCAGCCCGTCATAGCGGCCGATGCCGTGATCGACATGGACCACGTAGTCGCCCTCGGCGAAGGTCGCCAGTTCGGCCAGGAACTGCTCCGGCCGCTTGCGCTTGCGAGCCGGCCGGCTGAGACGGTCGCCGAGGATTTCCTGGCTCTGCGATGATGGCGGCGTCGGCGGTCTCGAAACCGGAATCCAGGGGCAGCGCCACCAGGCCTAACTCGCCCGGCTGCAGCTTTGCGGCATCGCTCCAAGACTGGATGGTTTGTTGCCGATCGAGACCGTGATCGCGGAATACATGGCTCAAACGGTCGAGGCTGCCGGCGGTGTAACCGCTGACGATCACCCTCTTGCCGGCGGCCTGTAGCTCCTGCACATGGGCGCGGACCGCATCATAGAGATTTACGTTGGGCTGGGCGCGGGCCTCGGCAAAATCGCGTCCTTTGCGGGCGGGGACCGCGATCACATGCTGATGGCTCTCGGGCAGGCTGAACGGCGACAGCAGCGCCACCGCGCGTCCGGCCAGGGCCTGGTCCCAATCGCCCTTGTTGAGATAGAGCATCTCCGCCGGCAAGGGCCGGTAGGGCGTGCCGCCCGGCTCCTCGATCTTCTGATGGGCGACCCGGGCTTCGTGCAGATCGGCAATCAACTCGAGCCGAGCATCCCGCGCCTCATCGGCCTGCGGATCCAGACTGACCAGGGCCGCTGGCAGATAGTCGAACAGCGTAACCAGCCGGTCATGGAACAGCGGCAGCCAATGTTCCATACCCGCGTAGTAGCGGCCGCTGGTCACCGATTCATAGAGGGGATCGTCGGCGGAACCGGCGCCGAAACGCTCGCGGTACCTCGTGCGAAACCGCTCGATGGATTGCTCGTCAAGGCGGAATTCCTTTACCGGCCGCAGCCGGATGAATTCGAGCTTCTCCGTGCTGCGCTGGCTCAGGGGATCGAAGCTCCGCAGCGACTCCACGTCGTCGCCAAAGAAATCGATACGCAGCGGCTGCGCCTGTCCCGGCGGAAACAGATCGACGATGCCGCCGCGCATGGCATATTCGCCGGCCTCGCTGACGGCGCCGGTGCGAACATAGCCGTTGCGACCGAGATATTCGAAAAGCGCCTCCGGCCTCAGCCGGTCACCGGCCCTGATCGTCAGGGCGACTTCGGTGAGGAAATCCGGTTGCGGCAGGCGCTGCAGTACGGCCGCCACTGTTGTCAGGACGATGCGGCCGGGCGCAGTTCCGGCTTCACCCGTTGCAAGATCTGCCAGCGCATCGATACGCGCGGCGACGATGTCCCTGTGAGGCGGCACACGGTCGTAGGGCAAGCAATCCCAGGCCGGCACGCGCAAGACCTCGACCTGCCGATCGAAGAACGGAATCAGGTCTTCCAGCTTCGACAGCCGAGCGTCATCCCGGCAGACATGCAGCACCGGACGGCCGCCGGCCTGGCGCGCCAATTCCGTCAGGACCAGCGCATCATAACCCTCGGGCACGCCGGTCAGGGTCCACCTGCCCGGCCGGTTCAGCGTGGCCAAATCCTTGTTCACGAGCGGCTGTGATTCAGGGTGAAGTTGCGCAATTGGGTCAGGATGTCCGAATCGCTATCGCCTGGAACGGGCGTCTTGCCGGTGATCCAGTCATAGATCTCAGGGTCGCTGTTCTCCAGGAGGCGGGCGTAAAGGTCAAGCTGTTCCGGACCGAACGCATCGATATGGCTGTCGGCGAATCGGCCCATCAGGAAGTCCATCTCGCGGGTGCCCCGGTGCCAACTGCGGAATCTCAGCTGCCGCCGGCGCTTTGCCACTTCGCTGTCACGATCAGTCATGCGAATTCACTCCGACCCCGCCTGCATATAGGGCCTGCAAAGCCGGTTGTCAGCCGGGCCGAACTGACCCAAAGATTTGCGGTGCGCCCGCAAATCCTGTTTCCGCTGTTTGCGCCCGTCACAACGCTGCCCGGACTCGGGCCGCGGCTGGGGAAACTCGTCGAGAAACTGACGGGCGACAAAGTGGTGTCCCTGTGCTGGCACCTGCCGACCGGGCTGGTGGATCGCCGCCCCTGTGCAAGTCTCGCCGACGCGCCGGCGGATCGTGTCGTCACGGTGACGGTGATCGTCGACGGACATGTAAAGCCGTACAACCCGAAGCAGCCCTACAAGGTGCGATGTCGCGATGTGACCGGGTTCCTCCATCTGGTCTTCTTCAATCCCCACGCCGACTATCTGACCAAGACGCTGCCGGTCGGCGAGACACGGGTCGTTAGCGGCAAGCTGGAGCGGTTCGGCTCGGAACTGCAGATCACCCATCCCGACTACATCGTGGCGCCGGACCAGGCCGATTCCATTCCGGCCGTCGAAGCGATCTATCCGATGACGGCCGGCCTGACGCCGAAGGTACTGGGGAAGGCGATCCGCGAGGCAGTGTCCCGCGCGCCCGAATTGCCGGAATGGCTCGACCCGCACTACTTGCGCCGTCAGGCCTGGCCCAGTTGGCATGAAGCGTTGCAATCGGCGCATCATCCTAGGAGTGAGGCAGACTTGCTGCCGACTATGCCAGCCAGGCAACGCCTCGCATTCGATGAACTGCTCGCCAATCAACTCGCACTTGCGCTGGTCCGCGCCCATCAGCGCCGGATGCCCGGGCGCCGTATCAAAGGCACAGGCAAACTGACCGCCAAGGTCATCGCCGCCCTGCCCTTCAAACTCACGGCATCGCAGGAAGGCGCATTCGCCGAGATCAAGGCCGACATGGAGTCGGGGTCGCGGATGTTGCGGCTGCTCCAGGGCGATGTTGGCAGCGGCAAGACGATCGTCGCCCTGCTCGCCGCGCTGACAGCCGTGGAGCAAGGCTCCCAGGCCGCGCTGCTGGCGCCGACGGAGATCCTCGCCCGTCAGCATTTCGCGACCATTGAGCCGTTGCTTGCGGCGGCCGGAGTCCGCGGCGCCATCCTCACCGGGCGCGACAAAGCCGCTGCGCGGGAAGCTGTCGTGAGCGGACTGGCGTCCGGCCAGATCAAGATCGTCGTCGGCACCCACGCCCTGGTGCAGGAGGATGTAGCCTTCGAGGATCTGGCGCTGGCGGTCATCGACGAGCAGCACCGCTTCGGCGTGCATCAGCGGTTGTCGCTGGCGGCAAAGGGCCGCGCCGCGGATATGCTCGTCATGACGGCAACGCCGATCCCCCGCACGCTCATGATGACCGCCTATGGCGATCTCGATGTCTCGCGGCTGGTCGACAAGCCGGCCGGGCGGCAACCGATCGATACTCGCGCGCTTCCGATCGAACGGCTGGACGAAGTGATCGCCGGCCTGCGCCGTGCGGTTGGTTCCGGCGCCCGCGCCTACTGGGTTTGTCCCCTGGTGGATGAATCCGAAGTGGTCGATCTCGCCGCCGCGGAACAGCGCTATGCGGAAATGGCCGAGATGTTTCCTGGCAAAGTCGGCCTGGTCCACGGCCGCATGAAGGGGCCGGCGCGGGACGACGTCATGGCTGAGTTCGCCGCCGGCAAGCTGCAGGTGCTGGTGGCGACGACCGTAATCGAGGTGGGCGTCGATGTGCCGGCCGCGACTGTCATGATCATCGAGCATGCGGAGCGCTTCGGCCTGGCGCAATTGCACCAGCTTCGCGGACGGGTCGGCCGTGGCCTCGAGCGTTCGTCCTGCCTGCTGCTCTATCAGGGTCCGCTGGGGGAAACGGCGAAAGCGCGGCTCAACATCCTGCGGGAAACCGATGATGGATTCCGCATCGCCGAAGAGGACCTGCGCCTGCGCGGCGCGGGCGAACTGCTGGGCACGCGGCAGAGCGGCCTGCCGGAGTTCAAGCTCGCGGACATCACGGTCCATGGCGAATTGCTGGCGGTGGCGCGGGACGATTCCCGGCTGATCGTCGAGCGCGATCCCGATCTGGCGACGGCGCGGGGCGAAGCGTTGCGGACGCTGCTGTATCTCTTCGAACAGGATGCCGCCGTGCGCACAACGCGTGCCGGCTAGTGACCGTGTCAGGAGCCGGTGCCCGCACTGTGGCGCGAGGGAATGTGCTTCTTCCGTTCGGAAAGCGGCCGCCGGTCGGGCGGGGTAACGATGCCGCCGGAGACCACCATCTTGATCCCCTCTTCCACCGACATCGTCAACGGCACGATATCCTTGCGCGCGACGAAGCAGAGATAGCCAGACGTCGGATTGGGAGTCGTGGGGATGTAGACGTTCAAGACTTCGTCTTCCGTCAGTTCCTGGATCTCGCCTTCGGTGCGGCCGGCGATGAACCCCAGCGACCACATGCCAATGCGCGGGAACTCCACCAGCACCACCTCGCGGAATACGTCGGATTTTTCCGTCAGCATGGTTTCGAATATCTGCTTCGTGGCGCCATAGATGCTGCGCACGATGGGCATGCGGTTGAGGATCCGCTCGCTGTAGTCGACGAACAGGCGACCCACCAACCCGGCGGCCAGCGCGCCAATGATGATGAGGACGAACACCGCAATGACGAGACCGATGCCAGGAAGCGTCAAATGGATAAGCCCGATGCCCGGCACATTGAAACGCAGGTAGTTTTCCGGATTGTAGGCCTCCGGCAGTAGCGGCAAGACAGTGCCGTCGACCCAGGCAATGAACGACCAGGTCAGATAGATCGTGATGCTGATTGGCGCCGACACCAGCAGGCCGGCAAGGAAATAGTCCCGCAAGCGCGACAGGATGCTCCCGCGAGGCGCCTTTGGCGCGGGTGCCGGCGCAGGCAAGCCCAGGAACTGATTCTGCGAGTTCAAGTTCATCGTCCCTTTCACTGCGGCACGTCGTTCTTGATATACCCGCCTCCCGATTGTTTGAACAGTCGGAGCTAAATGCTTGACCCGAACCCATTAATTTGCCCGGCGGTGCAAGCAAGCAAATGCTCGCAATCTGATGCAGGAGTATTGCCGAGCGACACTTAGCCTCAAAGCGCGGGTCATGAAGCGGTTCGGCGTGCGGCGCGATCCGCGACGATGCTTTGGCGCATTCGCATCGAGAACAGCTATTTGGCGCGCCGGCCGTAGAGCGCGGGGTCAGTAGGTCGCTGTGTAGCCTTCGGAGCCGTGGGTCTTGCGCAGATGCTCCAGGGTGCTGTTGGTTTCCAGCGCGCCGTCCTCCAGCGCAGCCAGCAATTGCACCGTCAGCTTCACGGTGATCCGGCCAGAGGCGGTGGTGTAGGTGTAGTAGCCGGGCCAGCCGTAGCCATAATCGTAAGGCCAATAGCCATAGGCCCCATATGGCCAGTGTCGATACCCCCATCCGCCCCACGGCCCATAATATGGCGCAATCGCCTGCTGCCGGTTCACGGTCACGTCCACGTCCCGGCTCTCCTGCGTCACCTTGAATGCAGGATAGCCTTTGCTGTCCGCCAGTTCCGCCGCGCGCCAGAGGGCGAATTCGTAGACGCGCTGCTTTTCGGCTTCGAGACCGTGATCGTTGTCGCTGTCTGTATCGGCGCGCAATCGAGGACTGACATAAGTGACCTCGTAGCGCGTCGCATCGAGCGGCTTGTCACTATAGCCGTACTCACCGTTGATCGCTTGCGGCACCATGGCCGCGCGGGTGGGCTCGTGGCTGCTGCAAGCAGACAGCAAGGACAACAATGTCGCTAGCGCAATTCCGTTTCGAAGAAATCTCGCGCTGATGCCGACCGGCATATCGCACCTTTGATCTGCAGCCGCGCGACCGCATCGCGCGCCCTTAACAAATGATAGCACAATTGTGGGTTGGCAAGCACCCGCCGGCCGCTTCGGGTGGCGAATTCAACCTGGTTAACGCGTGGTGCCCCTGGCTTATTCCGCCGCTATCGTCCCGCGAAGCACTTCCGCAAAGCCTGCACGGTCGCCGGCGACACATAGAACACGCCGTCGACCAGCTCATTGTGCCCCCTGTCCCATTTCTCGGCGTCGTAGTCCCACATGATCAGGGAAATGATGCGGTTATCGTCACCGACCAGCCGGCGCAACTTGCGCGTTATTGCGCCCTCGAACGCCGAGAGCACGTGCAGATCGGCGCCCTTTGTCGCCGCCAACATTGTCTTGAGCGAGACCCGCCCGTCGCCCTTCGCAAACAGCTTGAGCCGTTTCAACTGATCGTCGGTGAGACCGCGCAGCAACTTGCGCCCGAGATCCGCCGTCAGATCGAACGGCACACGCCAGCGGAAGCCTTTGTTGTTATCGGCCGGTGCCGCAGTTCGCTGCCTTGCCGGCGCCGACGAGGATGGCTCCTCCAGCAGCTGCAGCAACTCCTCCCGCGCGCCTGACGAAAGGCGGCGCCAGTCAATGCTTTCGATGACGATCTGCATGCAATCCTCCTTCTTGGCGGTCTGCGCCGTCTTGGTTCGACAGCAGCAAGGCTACGCCTGCTGCCGGCCGCGGATTGCGCGGTATATAATGAGAATGACAATGGCGCCGACCACTGCGCCGATGAACTTACCGATGCCGGATTCGGGAGCTAGGCCGATGTAATCGGCGATGAAGCCGAATACGACCGAACCGCCGATGCCCAGCAGGATGGTGATGATGATGCCGCCCGGATCCTTGCCGGGCATGATGAACTTGGCGACGATGCCCGCAAGCAGGCCGATGACGATGACACCGATCCACTCCATGATTCGCTATTCCTCCTTCTGTATTTTGCCGGTCTACGGCGGCGCCCTCATTAGGTAGCCGACAGTATCTGACCACTTTCCGCGGCGATCAACCTTGAGTCGCTGGGATAATGACGCCCGCCTTCCGCAGACCGTCGATGCTCTGCGCCAGGATTTCCGTCGCCAGCCCCCAATGCTTCATATCCGCCATCGGATCGCCGAGGAATTGCGGTTTCAGGCGCTCGATTTGATCGATGGCAGCCTTGGCCTTTGCCGTGTCCCCGAGCTGGCCGTAGATCATCGCCCGCAGGACATGCGTCCGGTAATAGTCCGGGGTGTTCATGCGGTCGACATAGGTCAGGGCCTCGGAATAATTGCCGTTCATGTATTCGTAGTAGACCAGCGGCGTGAACAGCCAGCCCGGTGGCGCCGGATTGCGCTCCACCGCGTTGCGCACCAATGGGAGCCCCTCCGTCCACAGGCCGCTCATCGCGAGTTTCGCGCCATAGTCGCCGACGAGATCCAGGCTGTTGCGATTAAGCTCGAGAGCCTTCTTGCCGATCCGCTGGAATTCCTTGGTATCGCCGCGCAGGAATTGCACCGTGTACAGCGCCTGATAAGCGCGGGCGTCGAAGGGATCGAGAGCGACGGCCTTGTTCGCGCTCGCCAGGGCGCGTTCAAGCGGCGGGCTATCGTCGCGTGAATTGTAGCCGTAGCGATACTCATCCATGTAAAAATACGACAATGCCGACCATGCCACTGCGTAGTCCGGTTCAGTCTTAACAGCGTCCTCCAGACACGTGCGTCCCTTGGCATGCAACTCCGGCGTCAGTTCGCGCCAGTAATCATAGGCGCGCAGCGCGCAATAATAGGCTGACACACTCTGCGGGCGATTTGGTTGGGTGATCTCCGACTGCCAGATCACCCCATAGGGATCGGCGATCGTCGCTGCCACCTGCTGCGTAATCTCGTCCTGCAGTTCGAAAAGGCTATCGGTATTGAGTTGCCGCTCGTAGTTCTGCGCCCACAGGCTGCGGTTGTTGCGTGCATCCAGCAATTGCACGAGAACCCGCACATCGCCCCGCTGGGTAGCCACCGTTCCCTGCAAGCGGTAGCGGCTGACATCCAGCGGTCCCACGAACTCGGGCTTCGCCGGATCGCTATTGTCGGCATAGAGCACAATAAGTTCATGAAACCCGGTCAACGCACCGCTGATGTCAGCGGCAAGGCCGCGGCCCAGCAGGGCGTCGCGCTCGGTGCCGAAGGTAGCCTCGAACGGAAGGACCGCGATCGTCGGCCGTGCCGGCCGGGATAGCTCGTCCTTCGTGTTCAGAGGCGGCAGCGTCGCGTCTCTGCCTATTCCGAGCCAGTAGGCGCCGCCCGCCAGCACCGTCGCAAGTGCAACGAATGCCAGAACCACCAAGGCCGCCCTGCCGGATTTCGCGCTGCCGGCCTGCCGCGGATCCGACAAGGTCGCATCGGGGACCGCCATTGGGACGGTTGTCACTGGCGCCGGCGGCGGCTCTGGCGCTGTGGCGCCATTCGACCGCACTTGAAAATCCGGCACGTACCCACCCTTGGGGATGCCGATAATGACAGGGTCGTCCCGGCCTTCGCCGTCGTAATAAGCCGTGAGAGTCCGGCGCAGCCGGGCCGCTTCGACGCGCACCACGGAATCGTTGGCGGGGTCGAAACTGTCGCCCCGTCGGAACACCTCTAGCGCAAGGGAATAGCCTTTGATCTCGTCGCCGCGGCCGGCCAGCGTCTCCTCGACCACATAGCGCAGGAAATCCTGCATCCGCGGCGAGGCGGTGAAAGCGGCGCTGGCGGCCACCCTGCCTAGGGCGGCGCGAATCTCCTCGGGAGCGAGGCTTCCGGTTACCGAATCCACGGACATCGTTCCCAATCCCGTCCCGCTAGTCGTCCAGACCTGGCCGCCGGACGCTGCCCGAGGTTCCATCAGGTGCAGCGCGGGGTTCAATTAACTTGCTGAAATGACTAATCTTTCACTGTTAGGCAGGGGTATCTAACTTGTCACTGGCGGCAGTACTCTCTATGTCGAACTGCAGACACCCAGACGCATTATACGCCGTTCCCCGAGAACCGGAACCGAAAGCCCCTTGAGGGATTTCTTCCGGAGACTGAATAACTCGTGGCGCAGCGCCCCCGGCCGGTGGCCGGCGTCTGGGGCACCCTTGAATGCCGGTGGGCCAGCCACCCTTTCAAAGACGGATGTGTACCCATGCGCCTAGCTTATGAAGCCGTCCCCGCAACCGGGGCCGGACAGTCGAATGCGGCCGCCGCCAGTGTGAAAACCGGCAGGCTTACCCAGGGTCCCCGCGCCATTCAGCCGCCCGCCAATGCCGCGGACCGCTATGCGGGTACTGCCACTAAATCAAAACGAGGTCAGGCCGAAATGATTTCGCGCCAAAAGGAACAAATTCTGCCGGCGACGGATCACGTCCTCGGTGGCGATTGGGCGATCACGCCCTTGCTGACCAGCGGCGACGCCATCGGCGTCGAAATGGCGGAGATCGCCATCGAAGCCGGCTACAGCACGATTGGTGAAACCGGCAGCACGCCGGCGGCCTACTACTGCCTCAGCGGCGAAGCGATCTACCGCAATCTGGAGACCCAGACGACCCACTATTTCCGTGGCGGCAGTCTGTGGAGCATTCCGGCGCGCACGCGCTTCCGGTTTACAGCGCTGTTTCCGATCCGGCTGATTGCCGTCGCACCGGCGCGGCCGGAGGCCGACAGTGGGGCCGACGACGCGCCCTATTTCCCGCTGATCGGCAAGTAATCCTCGGCGGAGCTTACAGCTCCATTGCCTCGACCATATCGGCGCGCTGTCCGCCGGCGACCGGTCCCGACGCCTGATTGATGCGTGCCACGGTCGCCTGGATGTTCCGGCCGCCAATTGGACATGCCACAAGCTGACCGACCTTGGGCGTCGGCCCGCCGCCGCCATCGAAGGGCGCCACGATCAGGCCGTCCCGCTGCTTCAACTGAACCCAATAAGCCATCTGTCCCTCCCGCATTCTCAATCGAAGGGCGCTGGGTGCGACGGGTGCGGGCTATTGCATCGAGGGAGCCGCAGCTTCGGTGCGCATACAGCGCCAGACTGCTCATAGAGATAGCAAGAAATTCTGGTTATTCTCTTAATAGCAATGGGTAGCTGAGCCAATAACGGCCCCATACACCCGTCGATCCACTCTGCCGCGGCCGTGGTTTCACTTCCCGGCATTGCAGCATGCTTAGGAATTGGTTAGGGACGCGACATAGGGCGACGCCATGAGGCCTCGGCCGTTAAGGGCTGATTCACCACAATTCGCTAGAACGGCCAGCGCCAACTCGCCGTTTGTTCAAGAATCCAGGGGATCCCATGCCAAATGCGACGCAGCTAGTTTTGACCTATACGCTGAAGGCCGATGGAACGACCTGGTCCCGCCACATCGCCGCCCCCGGCAACGAAGCCGCGGTCAAGGAATGGCAGGACGGCAAGGCCAACGGCGACGTGGCCAAGTTGATGCGCAAGCTGGCGAATGTGCAGGGCGCCTTGGCGATGAAGATCGAGGACGAAAAGCTCTAGCACGCCGCCAATGCGCCCGTTTGAACGTCTAAGCGCAACCCTGAAATTCGATCAAGGCCCTGCGTAGTTCTATCGCTTGGTCGCAGCCTTGGCATGGCCCCGCGCGCGTGACTTGGGAGTCGCGGCGGTCTTTCGAGTCCGCTTTGACGACACGGCCTTGCTGCGTGCCTGCGCGTTTTTCAACGCATTGCGTTTCCTGCGACGCAACACCGCCGCCGCACCCAGCGCGGCAGCCCCTACCAATGCGGGAAGTATGCGCACCATGTTCTCCTCCGGGGACAGTTTGTATCCGTTGCAATGTTTAATGAATGCAGGCTCGGACTGAATGTTCCGATTCGCCCGGACTGCGCGGCATTCAAATGCTTGGGTTATCGGCTGCGATGGAACCTTTTGTGCATCTAGCCGTTTTCACCATGCATTGCTGGAGGCCTACCATGCGCCGCTCCCCTGTTCTGCTCGTTTCGTCGATTGTGCTTGCCGCCGCTATCCTGGCGGGCTGCTCTTCCGCCCCGGTTACCGGCCGGCAACAGCTTGTGCTGATGTCCAGCTCCGAGGCTGCCGGTATGGGCCGGGACGCCTATAGGCAAATCCTGCAGGAAAAGGGCATTGCCTCCAATCAACAGCAGACTGCGATGATGAAGCGCGCCGGCGAACGAATCGCCGCCGCCAACGGAATGGCCGGCCAGCATTGGGAGTTCAATCTGATCAACGACGACACGCCAAACGCGTTCGCCCTGCCCGGCGGTTATGTCGGCGTCAATACCGGCCTGTTCCAGGTCGTGAAGAACGAAGACCAGCTGGCAGCCGTGATGGGCCATGAGATCGCCCATGTCGTCGCCCGCCATCCGGAAGAGCGCATTTCCCGCGAGGCCCTCGTCGGCACAGGCGCCGCCGTGCTCGGCGCTGCCGCGCCCGATCTTGCGGGCCTTGCCTCATCGGCGGCCACGCTAGGCCTGATCCTGCCGTTCTCGCGCGAACAGGAATCCGAAGCCGACGTCATCGGCCTGCAGTACATGGCGCGCGCCGGTTATAATCCGCGGGCCGCGGTGCAAGTCTGGCGGAACTTCGCGGCCGCAAGCAGTGGCGAGCCGCCGGCTTTCTTGTCCACTCATCCGTCCCATGGCGACCGCATTGCCCGCCTGCAAGAGCAGATGCCGAACGCACTGACGATCTACGAGGCCAACCGGACTCAATAAGGGCTAATCAGCTCCGCGGAATTATTCAGCCGCCCTCTGACAATCGCCGGTTCGAAAGACCCCCCGCGCTGGCTTCATCGCCATCCGTGCCCTACAACTGCGCGCCCGCCAGAGCCGCATTGTAGTCCGCCGGAGGAATGTTCATGTCCCATCCCGCTCTCACATCAGGCGCCGTCGCCGTCGTCACCGGCGGCGCGGCCGGCATCGGGCTGGCGGCGGCGAAACGCTTCGCCGCCTTGGGAATGCACGTCTGCATTGGCGATCTCGGCCGCGATCGGCTGGACAAGGCGGCGAAGGAAATTGCCGCCGTTGCGCCCGGTGGCGTTGGCAGCGTCATAGCGATGGAAACCGATGTCGGAGATGTCGCGGCGGTGACGGCGCTGGAAGCGGCGGTGCGCCGGCGCTTCGGTGGCACCGATGTGCTGATGAACAATGCGGGCGTCCAGCCGGGCAGCGGCCTCTTTGGCCCGCCGGAGAACTGGTCGCGCATCCTCGGCATCAATCTCTGGGGCGTCGTTCACGGCACCCAGGTCTTCGTGCCCCACATGATCGACCGCGGGCGGCCCGGACTCGTCATCAACACCGGTTCGAAGCAGGGCATCACCACGCCGCCTGGCGACCCCGCCTACAACGTCGCCAAGGCCGGCGTGAAGGTGCTTACCGAAGCCTTGCAACACGAACTGCGCAGCAATGCCGAATGCAGCGTGACCGCCCACCTGCTGATCCCCGGCTTCGTATTCACCGGGCTCACCGCGCACGGCCGGACCGAGAAACCCGCGGCTGCCTGGACGCCGGAACAGACGGTCGATTTCATGCTGCAACGGTTGGAAGCCGGCGACTTCTACATCCTTTGTCCCGACAACGATGTCCCGCGCGCGCTCGATGAACGGCGCATCCTCTGGGCGGCCGGCGACATCGTCGAGAACCGCCCGCCTCTCTCCCGCTGGCACCCGGATTTTGCGCGGGCGTTCGAAGCCTTCGTGAAAGCCGGAGCGCGTTCCTAGCGCTCCGCCAGCGCCAGTTTCGCTCCGAGGGCGACGAAGGCGGCGGCAAAGGCCCGCCGCATCCAGGCCAGCACCCGCGGCCGCGAGATCACGTGACGACGGACCGAAGCCGCGAACAGCCCGTAGCCGACAAAGACCACGAAGGTCAGCAGCATGAACACCCCGCTCAGCAGGAGCATGTGCGACAGCGGCGCCGGATCGTCCGATCGCACGAACTGCGGAAGAAAGGCGAAGAAGAAGATCGACAGCTTGGGATTGAGGATGTTGATCAGGATCGCATCGACAGTCACGCGCAAGGCCGAACGGGCGTCGGTCTGCGGCTCGATGCGGAGCGCGCCCCGCTCGCGAAGCGCGTTCCAAGCCATGTACAGCAGATAGGCCACTCCCAGATATTTCAGGGTCTGGAACGCGATTGCGCTCGTATGCAGCAGCGCCGCCAGGCCCATGATCGCCGCCGCCATATGGGGGAGGATGCCGAGCGTGCAGCCGAAGGCCGCCACGACGCTCGCCCGCGACCCGCGCGACAGCCCGGCCGCCAGCGTAAACAGCACGCCGGTGCCCGGCGATGCGACGATAATGAGGGATGTGACCAGGAATTCGATGCTCATACGGCGCCTCCGTGCGGTCCGGCAGGGTAACCGACACATCCGGGGCATTCAATCGCAGGGCAGCCGCTGTTGGACCAAGGTCCAATTGTGCCGGCCATCGCAGTTCCTGCAGTATACCGTAATAATCTGGCTTTCGCCTTGCCCTTATCGGAGGCGATGCATTGGGGCGATATTCCCAATTACGCAATGAAAATGGGCATGGGGAAGGTTTGAAGCGAATTTTCTCAGCGTTGAAAGTGCCATTAGACAGCATCATCGGATTGATACCGGAAGGACGATTTACGGGACTGTTTCGCGCTGCCCATACCCCCACTTGCCGTGGCATCGCGACGGAATCCGGGCGGTTCGCCCCCATGCCGCCCGGATTTTATTCGCAGTAGGTTAATGGTGTCCGCCTAAGACCACCCGCAATCTCCTGTTGCGCGATTGCGCCCACTCAAATGTCGACCCGGAACTAGTGGAACCCGAGCACCTCTTCAGGTGTTTTTTTGGGATGAACGCCCATTTTCGGGGAGTATCTCATGTCACTCGTTTGTCCGCATTGTCGCGGCAATTCGTTTCTGATGGTCACAGGATCCGACGGGCGGACCGTTACGGTCTGCACTGAATGCGATAATCCCGTTCCCTTCGATCCCCCAAAGGATACCGGTCCCGGATTGGAAAAACCGGAATCTGAAGATGCGGCTTAGCTTGTCTCTGACGTCCTCAAGCTTTTCCTCGATGGAAGGCGACATGCGCCGAAAGGAGATTGAAAGATGAAAACTGCAACCATGCTATTCGGCCTCATCTTGGCCGTCGCCGTCATCACACCAGCCCGCGCCGATCGCGATCCCACCGGCCAGGAACGCGCCCGCATCGAAGAGGTTCTGCGGAGTGAAGGTTTCTCCGATTGGGGCCCGATCGAGTTGGACGACGAAGCCTGGGAAGTGGAAGGCGCCGAGTCCGCGGAAACCGGCGAAGGCTACGATCTAAAGCTGGATCCGACGACGCTCGAGATCATCGAGCGGACGGAAGATTGATTCTGCACCACCGGTCAAAACGACAATCCGTATTTCGGACTCGGCCCCGGCAATAGCCGGGGCACTTTCTTTCTTTTTCGGCGGCGTCAGAAACTGAACGGGATTTTGAATCGAAGGACGCCGCCAAGATTCTTGGCGCCGACGGACAGGGACATAGGATCTTCCTCCTCCTGCGGGACTTCGATCAGTTTCAGGCGCAATTCCTTGCCCGTGACCGATTCGCACTGGTTGTCGGTCAGATCCAATTGATCGGTCCGGCTGTAAGGATCGATTTTTGCGCCTTCGCCATAAACGGCGCCAAGGCATGGTTTCCTTGCGTCTTCCGCCAAGGCGGATGCAGCCGCAAGTGCCGCTAATAGTCCCACCATGCCTATTCTGCGCATGACGGCCTCTCACGTTATCCGCCGACAGTGCCTTCGGATATCCAAATAAACCGTTTTACCCCGCGTTTGTTCCCTGTTCCTGAGACATTGAGTCCTTGCGCAGCTGTCAGAAACTGAACGGTATCCTGAAGCGGAGAATCCCGCCGCCCTGTTTCAGGCCGACCGAGACTGACATCGGGTCTTCCTCTTCCTGCGGTATCTCGAATAGCGACAAGCGAAGCTCGCGCTTCGTTGCAGCTTCGCATTGATTGTCGGATGGAAAGAGTCGGCTACCTTGCTCAGGCTGGCTTTCGGCCTGCCCGTTTCCGGCAAACAGGCCTGTGCAAGATTCCTCAGCATTGGCTGAAAAAGCGAAAACGCCGGCAAACGCTGCGACTGCGCCAATCACGCCGATCCGCTGCATAGAGGCCTCCGGGCCGGCCTCTGCCCGGGAGTTAGTCGCCAAGCGAGCGCCGCGCTGATCACGCCGACAGTTACGCGTGGTCAGTTACTGACATCAGCGCCGCCTCCTCGCAGTGATATAGATCACGGGCGTAGACGCATCGAGGCTTGCTGAGGCGAAACATGATGCAAGAAAACCCGAACTGCTGCGGCATCCTCGTGGCTCGCAAGCTCTGAGTTTTTGTGGGCGGCTATCCGCCACTCGAGTTGCGGCTCGGCCCTAGAGGAAAAGGCACCAAAGGCTGCGCGTCCCGCCCGGCATGGCCGAGTTGAGGCAGCCGATGGTCAACTGGAGGGATGGTGAGCGCGGCGGGAGTCGAACCCGCTACCCGTTGATTAAAAGTCAACTGCTCTACCGGTGAGCTACGCGCCCGCCTGTCGGTCGGGGAGGCGGCGTCGATGTATCACCCTCTGCGCCGGGAGCAAAGGATATTCCCGCGATTTCCAGGGTTTGTCGTGCGATCCGGATATATGTAGGAGGACCAGCAGTCACCCCTACAATTTCGTGCTCCGAAAAAGGCTTACGGCCCGTTCCTCACACTGAATCTTCCAGGGTCTGCACGCGGCCCTTGGCGTGGTCGCCGTTCTTGCGTTCGGCGGCAAAGCGCTTCTTGAGGTGCGCGGCCACGCGGGGCGAGACAAAGGACGAGATATCGCCGCCCAGCCGCCCGATCTCCTTCACGAAGCGCGAGGAGATGAACTGATGCGTCTCCGAGGCCATGAGGAACACGGTTTCCACCTTCGGATTCAGCCGCGAATTCATGCCCGCCATCTGGAACTCGTATTCGAAGTCCGACACCGCCCGCAGGCCGCGCACGATCATGCCGGCGCCGACGGACTCGGCGAAATGCATCAGCAGGGTGTCGAAAGTGCGCGCCTCCACCTTGCGGCCGGGCTTGTTCAGGTCGGCGATCTCCGCCCGCACCAGCGCCAGCCGGTCGTCCACAGTCAGCAGCGGGTTCTTCCCCGCGTTCTTGGCCACGGCGATGATCAGGTGATCGGTCAGGTCGGCCGCCCGGCGGATGATGTCCATATGGCCGTTGGTGATGGGATCGAAGGTGCCGGGATAGACCGCAATCGAATGGTCAGCCATGGTTGTCATTCCCGTTGGCGCCGTTGCTTTCGACCGCTCCGTTGCCTGAATTCGCGCTACCGTTGGCGGATCCATTAGCGGCGCCGTTTCCGTCGCCATTCCCATTGCCTTCCGCCTCGTCGCTGAGGCGGGTGACGGAGACGACTCGCTCGCCCCCCTCCACCTTGAACAGCGTCACGCCCTGGGTCTTGCGGCCGGCGATGCGGATGTCATTCACCGGGCAGCGGATCAGCTGGCCGCCGTCGGTCACCAGCATGATCTGGTCGCGCTCGGCCACCGGGAAGGATGCAACCACCTGGCCGTTGCGTTCGGTGATGTCCATGTTGGCGATGCCCTGTCCGCCGCGGCCGGCGATGCGGTACTCATAGGCCGAACTGCGCTTGCCATAGCCGCGGGAGGTGACGGTGAGGATGAACTCCTCCTTGCCCTCCAGTTCGGCATAGCGCTCGGCTGATATCGTCGCGGCCTCCGCCGCCTCCTCGCCGTCGCTCTCAACCACATCGCTTTCCACGGGCGTCTCGTCGCCGGTGGCGCTGCGGCGCATGCGCAGATAGGCGACGCGCTCGCCGGTATCCGCATCCACATGGCGCAGGATCGACATGGAGATGACGTGGTCGTTCTCCTCCAGCTTGATGCCGCGCACGCCGACAGAGGTGCGGCCGGTGAAGACGCGCACATCATTGACGGGGAAGCGGATCGACTTGCCGCCGGCCGCGGCCAGCAGCACGTCGTCGTTCTCGGTGCAGGTCTGCACGGCGATCAGCCGGTCGCCCTCTTCCAGCTTCATGGCGATCTTGCCGTTGGCCTTCACGTCGACGAAGTCCGACAGCTTGTTGCGCCGGACCGTGCCCTTGTCGGTGGCGAACATGATGGACATTTCCGCCCAGCTCGCTTCGTCCTCCGGCAGCGGCATCAGGGTGGAGATGGTCTCCCCCTCCTTCAGCGGCAGCAGATTGACCAGCGCCTTGCCGCGCGCCTGCGGCGTGCCCAGGGGCAGGCGGTAGACCTTCATCTTGTAGGCAATGCCCGTCGTGGAGAAGAACACGACCGGCGTGTGGGTGTTCACCACGAACAGCTGGGTGACGAAATCCTCGTCCCGCGTGGCCATGGCGGCGCGGCCCTTGCCGCCGCGGCGCTGGGCGCGATAGCTCGACAGCGGCACGCGCTTGATATAGCCGCCGTGGGTGACGGTGACGACCATGTCTTCGCGCTGGATCAGGTCTTCGATATCCTGCTCGAACTCCAGATCCAAGATCTCGGTGCGGCGCGGCGTGCCGAATTGTTCCTTCACCTCGCGCAGTTCGGTGCGCAGGATGTCCAGGCGCCGCGGCCGCGAGCCCAGGATGTCCAGGTAGTCCTTGATCGTCGTCGCCAGCTCCTGCAGCTCAGCGCCGATCTTGTCGCGCTCCAGCCCGGTCAGCCGCTGCAGCCGCAGTTCCAGGATCGCCTGCGCCTGCGCATCCGACAGGCGGACGGTGCCTTCCGGCGACAGGCCGCGGCCCGGCTCGTCGATGAGTTGGATGAACGGCGCCATGTCCTTTGCCGGCCATTCACGGGTGATCAACTGTTGCTTTGCGGTGTTGGGATCCGGCGACTTGCGGATCAGCGCGATCACCTCCTCGATATTGGCCACGGCGATCGCCAGGCCGACGCGGATATGCGCCTGCTCTCGCGCCTTGCCCAGCAGGTAGACGGTGCGCCGGACGATGACGTCTTCGCGGAAGGCGACGAAGGCGACGATGATGTCCTTGATCGTCAGCACCTGCGGCCGGCCGCCGTTGAGCGCCAGCATGTTGACGCCGAACGAGGTCTGCAGCGGCGTGTGCTTGTAGAGCTGCGCCAGCACCACGTCGGACATGGCGTCCCGCTTCAGTTCCACCACCACGCGCACGCCGTCGCGGTCGGACTCGTCGCGCAGATCGGCGATGCCCTCGATGATCTTCTCATGCGAGCACTCGGCCATGCGCTCGATCATGCGCGCCTTGTTCACCTGATAGGGGATCTCGGTGATGACGATGGCTTCGCGATCTTTCCGCAATTCCTCGATATGCGTGCGGCCGCGCATGACGATGGAGCCGCGGCCGAAATGATAGGCCTCGCGGATGCCGTTGCGGCCGAGGATCAGCGCGCCCGTGGGAAAATCCGGTCCGGGCAGATGCTGGATCAGCCCCTCGATGGTGATGTCGGGATTGTCTACATAGGCGATGCAGGCATCCACCACCTCACCCAGATTGTGGGTCGGGATGTTGGTCGCCATGCCGACGGCGATGCCGGCCGAGCCGTTGACCAGCAAATTCGGGAACCGCGCCGGCAGGACCGTCGGCTCCTGGTCGCGGCCGTCATAGTTCGGCTGGAAGCTGACGGTATCCTTGTCCAGATCGTCCAGCAGCGTCATCGCCGCCCGGGCCAGCCTGACCTCGGTGTACCGCATGGCCGCCGGCGGATCGGCGTCCATGGAGCCGAAATTGCCCTGCCCATCGATCAGCGGCAGGCGCATGGAGAAATCCTGCACCATGCGCACCAGTGCGTCGTAGATCGCCATATCGCCATGGGGATGGTATTTGCCCATGACGTCGCCGACGATGCGTGAGGCCTTGTTGTAGCCCTTGGCGGGGCCGAAACCGCCTTCGTTCATGCCGTAGAGGATGCGCCGGTGGACCGGTTTCAGCCCGTCCCGCACGTCCGGCAAGGCCCGGGAAACGATCACGCTCATGGCGTAATCGAGGTAGGAGCGTTTCATCTCCTCCTCGAGCGTCACGGGCATAATGTCGTGGCCGGGCGTACCCGTCGGTTCAGTCAAGAATAATACCGTTAAATCAGTATGTTATGCTGTGGCGGCGGAGGCCGGAATACGGCCCGCGGAAGGCCCCCCGATTCGACGTCAAAAGTACCAAATTTCGCATATGCTAACAACGGCCTGGTGTCGCTTTCTGGCCGTCACGATCCAGCAAAAACGGGAGGCGCTGGACCTCCCGTTTTCGCTGTCGTTCAGGACCCGCCAGGCTTAGGAACTGCCGGCTTTGATCTCTGTGATGAACTGGATGTACTTGCTGCGGTAGGGCTCCTCCGGCTCCGGATCCAGTGTCAGGGCATTGAACGTCTTTGCCGGATCCTCGACGCCCATGTTGGCGAGCGTCTCCTTGGACACCAGTTCGTACGACTTGGTGTTGGAGTGATAGTAGCCCTGCACTTCGATCAGGAACTTGCCCACTTCCGGATCGAGCATCGCATTGATCAAGTCATAGGCCGCTTCTTCGCTGCCCGGCGGATTGGCGCCGCGCACCAGGCCGCAGGAATAGCCGAGGATGCCTTCCTTCGGCGTCATGTAGTTCACGGCCACGCCCTGGGACTTCAGCGTCGCATAGGAGCCGCTCCAGGCATAGGCGGCCACAAGTTCGCCGGAGGCGATGCCGTTTTCGATCTGCGTATTGTCGGACCAGTAGTAGGGCATTAACGACTTCTGCTTCACCAGCAGCGGCTTCAGCTGCGCGAGCTGCTCGTCGCTCAGATGCTGATAGTCGGCATACATGCCGGAAATGCGCGCGGCGATTTCGATGAAGGTGGTGTCGGTGTCGTACATCGACAGCCGGCCCTTATACTTTTCGTTGAACAGCAGCGCCCAGGACGGATCGGCGACATCGGCGGGATCCACCAGGTCGGTGCGGTAGACGACCGATGACGTGCCGGCATCCCAGGGAATGAAGTATGGCTTGCCGTCGAACGAGGTGTTGGGAATGGTGCGGAAGCGCTCCCAGAGATTGCCATACTCGGGAATGCGCGAGACGTCGAAAGCCTGGATGACCTTGCCTTCCTTCCAGCGCTTGATGTTGTAGTGGCAGGGATGGGCCAGATCGACGTTATAGCCGCCGACCATCTTCTGCAGCGCCTCTTCCTCGGATGCAAAGATCGGGAAATCGGGCGGGCCGCCGTACTTCGCCACATATTTCGGGCAGATCTCCGGAACGTCATAGCCGGACCAGGTGTAGAAGGTCAGATCGCCAGCCGCGGCGCTGGGCTTCGACAGGATCGGCATGGCCGCCAGCGACAATCCCGCCGCCCCGAGCATCCGGTTGAAATCCCGGCGCGAGAAACCCGGCCGGCTCAATGCATCGATAATGCGACCTTTCATGGAACCTCCCATTTTTGCTTTGTTTGTAGAGCTTGTTGGTTGGCCGGAAACCGGCACGATCTGGAACCACCGGCCTTAGAACGGTATGTCGTCGTCGAGATCGCCACCAGCCGGCGCACGGCCGCCGCCGCCACGCGACGACGAGCCGCCGCTATAGCCGCCGCCCTCATCGCCGCTCTCGCCACCGCCGCCTTCGCTGCCGCCACCGCCGCCACGGCCATCCAGCATCACCAGCTCGCCGCGGAACCGCTGCAGCACAACTTCGGTGGTGTATTTCTCGGCGCCCGACTGATCGGTCCATTTGCGCGTCTGCAGCGCGCCTTCCAGGTAAACCTTCGCACCCTTCTTCAAGTACTTTTCGACCACGTCGATCAGCCGCTCATTGAAGATCACCACGCGATGCCATTCCGTGCGCTCGCGCCGTTCGCCCGAGGCCTTGTCGCGCCAGTTCTCCGAGGTCGCCACCGACAGGTTCGCCACCTTGTTGCCGTCCTGCAGACTGCGGATCTCGGGATCCCTCCCGAGATTGCCGATCAGAGTTACCTTGTTGACTGAACCTGCCATTGTCGCGTCTCCGCCCGATTCGTTTTGTTGTATGAAATTCGTTGATGAGGACCGTACAAGGCTTTGACTTAGCAGACAAGTCGGGCGGCATTGTGGCGTCTGCCGAAATTGTCAGTAGGGTCCTCCTGCGACGATGTTAGGGGTCGATTTTGCCGGCCGGACCGCTAATATCGCCCTCCCCCTCAAATCAAGCGTAACCCATGCTGGACAAGATATCCGTACGCGGCGCCCGCGAACACAACCTCAAGAGCGTCGATGTCGACATGCCGCGCAACAGCCTGGTGGTGATCACCGGGCTGTCGGGCTCCGGCAAATCGTCGCTCGCCTTCGACACCATTTATGCCGAAGGGCAGCGGCGCTATGTCGAATCGCTTTCGGCCTATGCGCGCCAGTTCCTGGAACTGATGCAAAAGCCCGATGTGGACTCGATCGAGGGCCTGTCGCCGGCCATCTCCATCGAGCAGAAGACCACCTCAAAGAACCCCCGCTCCACCGTCGGCACGGTGACGGAGATCTACGACTATCTGCGCCTGCTGTTCGCGCGGGTCGGCGTGCCCTACTCGCCGGCCACGGGCCTGCCGATCGAGAGCCAGACAGTCTCGCAGATGGTCGACCGTATCATGGCACTGCCGGAGGGGACGCGGCTTTACATCCTGGCGCCAGTGGTGCGCGGCCGCAAAGGCGAGTACCGCAAGGAACTCCAGGACTACCAGAAGCGCGGCTTCCAGCGGGTGAAGGTCGACGGCAAGCTTCTATGAGATCGATTCCGTCCCCGCCCTCAACAAGAAGCTGAAGCACGACATCGAGGTGGTGGTCGACCGCATCGTCGTGCGCGACGGCATCCAGAGCCGCCTCGCCGACAGTCTGGAGACCGGCCTGCATCTCTCCGAGGGCCTGATCTTCGCCGAGAAGGCCGACGGCACCGAGGGCGAGGCCAAGGGTGACGCCAAGGGCAAGCGCAAGACGCAGCCAGAGCGCATCACCTTCTCGTCCCGCTTTGCCTGCCCGGTCTCCGGTTTCACCATCGACGAGATCGAGCCGCGCCTGTTCTCCTTCAACAATCCGTTCGGCGCCTGCCCGGCCTGCGACGGGCTGGGCAGCAAGCATGTATTTCGATCCGGAGATGGTGGTGCCGGACGACGACGATGACCCTGCGCGAGGGCGCCATCGCGCCCTGGGCCAACTCCACCTCGCACTACTACATGCAGACGCTGGACAGCCTGGCCAAGCACTACAAGTTCAGCCCGACTCGGCCTTGCAGGGATCTGCCCGAGAAGCATCCGCAAGGTCATCCTGTTCGGTTCCGGCGACGAGCCGGTGACCATGAGCTATCGACGACGGCCTGCGCAGCTACAAGACCACCAAGCCGTTCGAAGGCGTCGATCCCCAACATGGATCGGCGCTTCCGCGAGACCGACAGCGACTGGGTGCGCGACGAACTCGGCCAGTTCCAGTCCTCCAGCCCCTGCGAAACCTGCAAGGGCATGCGCCTGAAGCCCGAGGCGCTGGCGGTCAAGATCGACAGCTGCACATCTCCGAAGTCACCGAGTTCTCCATCGATCATGCGAAGGACTGGTTCCTGGCGCTGGACAACAAGCTCACCGCCAAGCAGCGGGAGATCGCCGCGCGCATCCTCAAGGAGATCAACGAGCGCCTCGGCTTCCTGGTCAGCGTCGGGCTGGAATACCTGACCCTCGGCCGCGCCTCCGCCACGCTGTCCGGCGGCGAAAGCCAGCGCATCCGGCTGGCGTCGCAGATCGGCTCCGGCCTTACCGGCGTGCTCTATGTGCTGGACGAGCCGTCCATCGGCCTGCACCAGCGCGACAATGCACGCCTGCTGGTGACCCTGAAGCGCCTGCGCGATATCGGCAACACGGTGATCGTGGTCGAGCATGACGAGGAAGCCATCCGCGCCGCCGATTTCCTCATCGACATGGGACCGGGCGCCGGCATCCATGGCGGCCGCGTGGTCGCCATCGGCACGCCCGACAAGGTGATGCAGAACCCCGACAGCATCACCGCGCAGTACCTCACCGGCTTTCGCCAGGTCGAGGTGCCGAAGCAGCGCCGCGCCGGCGCCCGCGGCCAGCGCATCCGCGTCGTCGGCGCCAAGACCAACAACCTGCAGAATGTCAGCGTCGACATTCCCCTGGGCACCATGACCTGCGTCACCGGCGTGTCCGGCGGCGGCAAGTCGACGCTGATCATCGAGACGCTCTACAAGGCGCTGGCCCGCCGCCTGAACGGTGCCCGCGAGACGCCCGGCGTCCACGACCGGATCGAAGGCCTCGAATTCCTCGACAAGGTCATCGACATCGACCAGTCGCCGATCGGCCGCACGCCGCGCTCCAACCCCGCCACCTATACCGGCGCCTTCACGCCGATCCGCGACTGGTTCGCCGGATTGCCGGAAGCCAACGAGCGCGGCTACAAGCCCGGCCGCTTCTCCTTCAACGTCAAGGGCGGCCGCTGCGAGGCCTGCCAGGGCGACGGCGTCATCAAGATCGAGATGCACTTCCTGCCCGACGTCTACGTCCAATGCGACGTCTGCAAGGGCAAGCGCTACAACCGCGAGACCCTGGAGATCACCTTCAAGGGCAAGTCGATCGCCGACGTGCTGGACATGACCGTCGACGAAGCCGCCGACTTCTTCAAGGCGGTGCCGTCGATCCGCGAGAAGATGACGACGCTGCAGCATGTCGGCCTCGGCTATATCCATGTCGGCCAACCCGCCACCACGCTGTCAGGCGGCGAGGCGCAGCGGGTGAAGCTCTCCAAGGAGCTCTCCCGCCGCGCCACCGGCCGCACGCTCTACATCCTGGATGAACCCACCACTGGCCTGCATTTCGAAGACGTGCGCAAGCTGCTGGAGGTGCTGCACACGCTCGTCGAGCAGGGCAACACCGTGGTGGTGATCGAGCACAATCTCGAGGTCATCAAGACCGCCGACTGGATCATCGACCTCGGTCCCGAGGGCGGCGACAAAGGCGGCCGCATCGTCGCCGCCGGCACACCCGAAGACGTGGCGCGCGTAGCGGAAAGCTACACCGGCCAATATCTCGCGCCCTATCTGCGTAACGCCGCGGCGAAAGCGAAGAAGCGGGCGTAGCTCGCAGATCAATATGCTGTCATTCCGGAGAACGCGCGTCAGCGCCGGGTCACGAGTGTGGGCGCTTACGTGGCGGCTTGACCAAAGCAGCCGCCTCTGAGAACACCTACCCGGCCAAGCCCTTCGCCAATCGGCGCCGCACTGTTAGCGGCTCCGAGAAAGTTTTCCCGTCCATGACCGCCGAGACGCATCGACCCGTCCGCCGCGCCGCGCTGGCGTTCATCTTCGTCACCGTGCTGCTGGACATCCTGGCGCTCGGCGTCATCATTCCCGTGCTGCCCCACCTGATCCAGGATTTCGTCGCCGGCGATGCGGCACGGGCGGCCGAGTATATCGGCCTGTTCGGGACGAGCTGGGCGATCATGCAGTTCTTCGCCTCGCCAATCATCGGCGCATTATCGGACCGCTTCGGACGGCGGCCGGTAATTCTCCTGTCCAACCTCGGGCTCGGACTCGACTACATCGTGATGGCCCTGGCGCCGTCGCTATGGTGGTTGCTGCTCGGCCGCCTGATCTCCGGCGTCACAGCGGCCAGTATTGCCAGCAGCTACGCCTATGTCGCGGATGTCAGCGCGCCGGAGAAGCGCGCCGGGGCCTTCGGCCTGCTGGGCGCCGCGTTCGGATTGGGATTCGTCCTGGGCCCGGCGCTGGGCGGTGTCTTGGCTGAAATCGCGCCGCGCCTGCCTTTCTGGGTTGCGGCATGCCTGAGCCTGACGAACTTTCTCTATGGTGCTTTCGTGCTGCCGGAATCCCTGCCGCCCGGCAAGCGCATGGCCTTCGACTGGCGGCGCGCCAACCCGCTCGGCTCGCTCAAGCTGCTGCGCCGCCATCGCGAGTTGTTGGGGATCGCCGGTGTCTACTTCCTCAGCAATCTGGCCCATGCGGCACTGCCTTCGGTGTTCGTTATCGCCACCGCCTATCGCTACGGATGGTCGGCAGCCGACGTGGGGTACGTGCTCGCGGCAGTCGGGGTTTGCTCAATGATTGCGCAAGCCGGCCTGGTGCGGCCGATCGTGGCGCGGCTGGGCGAGGCGCGAACGCTCCTGATCTCGCTCTCAGCCGGTATCGCTGCCTTCGCACTCTACGGCGTTGCTCCCACCGGCCTGTTGTTCCTTATTGGCATACCCATCATGTCGATTTGGGGCATGACCGGCCCGGCAAGCCAGGGGCTGATGTCCCGCCACGTCGGTGTTGACGAGCAAGGCCAGCTCCAAGGCGCCGCCGCCTCGCTGCGCAGCCTGACCGACATCCTCGGCCCCGGCCTCTTCACCCTCACCTTCGCCTACTTCATCCGTCCTGCCGCGCCGGTCCTCCTGCCCGGCGCGCCGTTCTTCCTCTCGGCGCTGTTGCTGGCAGCAGCGCTCGCGCTGACGTGGCGGGTGACGCGCACGCAGCACTGATCATAGCTCGGTCTTGCCGGTCGGTTCACTTTGCGGCAGTTAACCCGTTGGAATTCAGCAGACGGAGTTCAGGCGATGTACAAGCTCTATTGGAATCCCGGCAGCGCCAACATGGCGCCACATGCTGCGCTGGAAGAGATCGGCGCGGCATACGAACTCGCCGGCCTCGATTTTGACCGGAACCAGCACAAGGGTGCCGAGTACCTGCAGTTGAATCCCAACGGCCGCGTGCCCACGCTGATCCATGACGGTAAGGCGATTTATGAATCCGCGGCGATCTTGCTCTATCTCTGCGAGCGCCATCCAGACGCAAAATTGATGCCCCTGCCAGGCTCACCGGACCGCGGCGTCTTCCTGCAGTGGCTGTTCTTCTTCACCAACACGGTGCAGGAGGAGATGATGCACTGGTGGCACGCTGACAACTACATGGACAGCGACTCCGGCCGCGCTGAGTTGAAGCGGATCGCCGAGCGGCGTCTCGCCGGCATGTACGCGCAAATCTGCAAGACCTTGGCCAATCCCGGCCCCTATCTGCTGGGCCAGACCTTCAGCGCCGCCGATATTTTCCTGGTCATGCTCTGCCGCTGGACTCGCAAGATGGCGCAGCCGGCCACCGATTGGCCGGAGCTGAAGCAACTGGTGGATCTCATCTCCGCCCGTCCCGCCTGGCAACGCATGATGAAGGCGGAGGGCATCACCTGGACGGGCGATACTGCGGCTTAAATCGAGATCTCCCGAAAGGGATTTTTCACCAGAGATCAACATAATAGCGGGCAATCTCTCCCGCTGATAGTGAGAATGCGTCAGTTCTTTGTGGGTGCGCCAAGGTCGATGCCGAAACGGCTGAACAATCTGCTGATCTGCCTAGTCGCCGGCATCCTAGCCTCGCTGGCGCCATCCGCGCGCGCGCAGGATTACGCCGCCATCGTTGTTGATGCCCAAAGCGGCGCGGTGCTGCAGTCAATCGATGCCCATGCCCGGTGGTATCCCGCCTCCCTCACCAAGGTGATGACGGTCTATCTCGCCCTTGAAGCGATCGAGGCCGGTACGCTGAGAGCTCGATGAGGAGCTCACCGTCTCCGAGCACGCCGCCTCGCAATCGCCGACGGAATTGGGCGTCGGCGCTGGCGACAAGATCACGGTCGAGGAGGCGATCCTGGCAATCATCTTGCAATCCGCCAACGACGTAGCGGTCGTAGTGGCCGAACGGCTCGGCGGTACCGAGGAAGCCTTCGCCAAGATGATGACCGCCAAGGCCCATGGGTTGGACATGGCCCGCACCCAGTTCCGCAACGCCACCGGCCTGCCCGACCCGGACCAGGTGACCACGGCGCGCGACATGGCGATGCTCGGCAAGGCGTTGCTCGACAATTTTCCGCAGCACTACCATTTTTTCTCCGCCAAGAGTTTCAGCTATGCCGGCCACACCTTCGGTACCATCAACGGCATCCTGTCGCGCTATCCTGGCGCCGACGGCATCAAGACCGGCTTCACCTGCGGCTCCGGCTATAATCTTCTAGCGTCTGCGGTGCGCGACAACAGGCGGCTGATCGGCGTGCTGCTGGGCGGCATCAGCAACGAAGACCGCCACGGCGAAATGATCGCGCTCCTGGACAAGGCCTACAAAGCCGGCCCGGATGGCGGCAATGGCAAGACGCTGTTGGCCGAGTTCGTTCCGGCGCGTGACGACACTGCGGTGCCGCCGCCATTCCAGCTTGCCGCCTTTCAATGCACCATTGGCACCGGCAACAGCGGCATGGAAGCCGCGCTCGGCGGCAAATATGGCGGTTGGGGCATCATCTTCGGCTCCTTCCCCAAGAAGGGGCAGGCGCAGACGGCGATCCGCCAGGCGCGCCAGAGCCTGCGCGGCGTGCTCACCGCCGGACGGCCTGTGATCATCGCCCGCAAGTGGGAAGGCGCCCGCCGCTACAACGCGCTGATTGTCGGCTTGTCCCAGAAACAGGCGGGCAGGGCCTGCAAGCATCTCTGGAACGTCGGCGCCTATTGCCTGGCGCTGAACCCGAAGATCCTCAACAACCCGGCGGCGGCCTGGCGGTGATTGCGCTTCACGCGGCCTTCGCCGCGATGGCTTCGATCTCCACCAGGAGCGCGGGATGCGCCAGCGCCGAGATGATCAGCATCGTGGAGGCCGGTGCCGCGCCCTGCAGCGCCTCGTCCCGTAGCCGCCGCGAGTCCGAGATGTCTTCCGTGCGGGTCAGGAAGACGTTGACCTTCACCAGGTCCTTCACCCCCATGCCGGCGGCGGCGAGGATTGCCAGGATGTTCTTCCAGGTCTGCTCGGCCTGTGCCGGAAAGCCGTCAAGGATCTTGCCATCAGGCGTGGCGCCCACTTGGCCGGAGATATGCAGCCAGCGGAAACCGCCGGGCGCGTCCGCCGCCTGGCTGTAACGGCTGAACGGCTTCACCACGCCCTCCGGATTGAGGAATTTGATCGTCCGCGCCACGGCCGGCTTTTTCGGCTTTGCCCGCAGCGGCGGCAGCGGCCGGCGGGCAGGAATCTTGCGAGTTTTGGCGGATTTGGCGGAACGGCGGGCCATGGCGCTACCTTCTGTTGAATCACCGGAGCGAAGACGCTACTTCAAGCCCATGACAACGCGCAATGCGATCCCGCCCATCCATGTCGTCGGCGGCGGCTTGGCCGGCAGCGAAGCCGCCTGGCAGCTCGCCTCGGCCGGCATCCCGGTGGTCCTCCATGAGATGCGCCCGGTGCGCGGTACCGACGCCCATAAGACCGGCCAACTGGCTGAGCTGGTCTGCTCCAACTCCTTCCGTTCCGACGATGCCGTGAACAACGCCGTCGGCCTGCTGCATGAGGAGATGCGGCGCTGCGGCTCGCTGATCTTGGCGGCCGGCGACAAGCATAAGTTGCCGGCCGGCGGCGCACTGGCCGTCGACCGTGACGGCTTCGCCCTGGAAATCACCAGCCGGCTCGAGTGCCATCCGCTGATCCGCATCGAGCGCGGCGAGGTCGCCGGGCTGCCGCCGCCGGAATGGGAGCAGGTGATCGTTGCCACCGGCCCCCTCACCTCCGCTGCTTTGGCGGCGGCCATCCACGAAATCACCGGCGAAGAGTCCCTCGCCTTCTTCGACGCCATCGCGCCGATCGTGCATCGCGAGTCCATCGACATGGAGAAGGCCTGGTTCCAGTCGCGCTATGACAAGCGCGGTCCGGCCGGCGGCGATGCCGACTACATCAATTGCTCCATGGACCGGGAGCAGTATCAGGCCTTCATTGCGGCGCTGCTCGGCGGTGAGAAGACCGAGTTCAAGGAGTGGGAGGCGTCGACGCCCTACTTCGAGGCGTGCCTACCCATCGAGGTTATGGCCAGCCGCGGCTTCGATACGCTGCGCTATGGTCCGATGAAGCCCGTCGGACTCACCAATCCGCGCAGCACGATCCGGCCCCATGCCGTGGTGCAGCTCCGCCAGGACAACGCGCTGGGCACGCTCTACAACATGGTCGGCTTTCAGACCAAATTGAAATATGCCGAGCAGGCGCGCGTGTTCCGCATGATCCCCGGGCTGGAGCGCGCCGAATTCGCACGGCTCGGCGGCCTGCACCGGAATACGTTCCTGAATAGCCCGCGCCTGCTGGATGGGCGGCTACGCCTGAAGGCCCTGCCGCGCCTGCGCTTCGCCGGCCAGATCACCGGGGTCGAAGGCTATGTGGAGAGCGCCGCCATCGGACTGCTGGCCGGCCGTTTCGCCGCAGCCGAGAGGTCGGGTACGGCCAGCGAGCCGCCCCCACCCACCACGGCGCTCGGCGCGCTGCTGGCCCACATCACCGGCGGCGCCGACGCCAAGAGCTTCCAGCCGATGAACGTGAACTTCGGCCTGTTCCCCCCGCTGCCGGAGCCTGCGGACAAGCGCAAGGCCAAGGAGGGCCGCAAGCCCGCCCTCTCCGCCCGCGCCCTGGCCGATCTCGATCGCTGGCTCAAGACCACCTGGCCGGTCGCGGCCTAGTTCACCACACCTTGCCGCGCAGCCACGCCACCGCCAGCGGCCATGGCGTCGCCGGCGGCTGGTCTGCAACCCGCCGGTCGAAGGTGTCGAATCCGGCGGCCGCTAGGGATGCGAGATGCCGGCGTGCCAGCACAGCCATCAGGAAGACAGGAAAGGCAGCGCGGGGCGGCTCGGGCAGTGCAGCCTGGGCCTTCGCCATAAGCCGCCCGGCCTCGCCGCAGATGCGCCCCACGGCGGTGGCAAAACCCGGCCCCGGCCGAAGTTCGAACAGGTCATCGACCGCAACGCCGGCCTCGGCCATCAGGGCCTGCGGCACATAGACCCGCTTGGCGCGGGCGTGGAACGGGATGGCGCGCACCAGCCCGATCAGCGCCCAGGCCGTGCCCAGGTCCCGTGCCGCCGACAAGGCCGGGTCTGTCGCTCTCCCACTATCCATCACAATCCGCACCGCCAATTCCTGCAGCGTGCCGCCGGTTGATTTAGCGTAGGCCCTGAGGGCGGCAAGATCCGCCGGTGGCGCTACGTCCATGTCCGCCTCGCGCGCGTCAATGAGTTGGTCGAACGATTCGCGCGGCAGGCCGTGACGCGCCGCCGCGGCGGCCAGCGGTTGCGCCACCTGATGCCGCCGGACTTTCCCGCCATGGACCTCGGCAATGCAGTCGCGCCACCATTGCAGGCGAATCAGTCCCATCATCGGTTCGCGCACCACCTCGCGGATTTTGGCCAGCTCGAGATTGAACGCGTAGAGCGCCATCAGATCGGCGCGCGGCCCGCTGCGCGCGAACAAGGCTGCCAGATAGCGGTCGCGATCGAAGCGCCGCACCTGCTCCAGGCAGTAGGCGGTGTCGCTCTCGGCGGTTGCGGGCGCTGATGTTGCGGTAACCATGCGAGTCGGCGGCAGCAAACCACTGGGCGGGCCATGTTGCAATCAGCCGCGCCGGTGCTATGGTTGGAATCATCCTACTGTCTATTGGGGAACGGACGAGCGGAGATCAATCAATGAAATCACCTTGGGAAAATTTACATGTCGCGTTGGGGATTGGACTGGTCCTGGCGCTGATCCTTTTAGTGGTGTCGGGTCACCTGAGCTGGCTCGGCGACAGCATCTTCTGGACTTTCTTCTTCCGCTGGCTGCACATCTTCTTCGGCGTGCTGTGGATCGGCCTGCTCTACTACTTCAACTTCGTGCAGATCCCGTCGATGCCGAAGATTCCCGATGAGCAGAAGCCGGCAATCAGCAAGGTGATCGCGCCAGCGGCGTTGTTCTTCTTCCGCTGGGCGGCGGCAGGCACGGTGCTCTTCGGCCTGATTGTCATGGTCTACAACAAGTCGTGGCAGTCGACGCCGCTGGCCATCGGCATGCTGCTGGGCCTGATCATGGCCTACAATGTCTGGTTCATCATCTGGCCGAACCAGCAGAAGGCCCTCGGCCTGGTCGAGGTCGATGCGGACAGCAAGAAGAAAGCTGCGCGCATGGCCATGCTGACCTCGCGGTTCAACACCATGTTGTCGATCCCCATGCTCTATGGGATGGCCTCGGCTCACATGCCCTAACCGCAGCAGCGCAACGCTTGTTATCGAACGGGGCCGGCAACGGCCCCGTTCCTCGTTTGGGGATCAGCTATTGAAGGCGATCAACGCGGCCGCCACGCGCCGGCCGTCGGCCATCAGGACGTTGTAGGTCCGGCAGGCCGCGCCGGTATCCATGCCCTCGACGACCACGCCGGCGGCGCGCAGGTGCTGGCGCACGCCGGCCGGAACCATCGCCATCCGCGCGCCGCAGCCCAGCAATAGAAGGTCGATGCCGCCGGCCTGCGCCTCGGCCAGGACGGGCTCCAACGTTTGTTCATTGAGTTGGTCCATTGCCGCCACCGGCCAGGCCACCGTGCGCGCAGGAAATACGAGGACGGAGCCTTCATACGTGACTCCGGTGACCCGGAACCGCCCGCCGCCGTATGACTCGACAATCTGCCGGCCGGCGGGGATGAGCGGCGTGAGATCCACGGGCCGCGCTCAGGCTTCGCTGGGCGCCTGCTCCGCGTCCGCCGGCTTGCCGCCCGCAACGCGGTCGCGGCGCAGGTTCATGTAGACGAGCATCGGCGCCGCCACGAAGATCGTGGAATAGGTGCCGACGATGATGCCCCACATCATGGCGATGCTGAACCCGCGCAGCACCTCGCCGCCGAACAGGAACAGCGCGAGGACGGCCAGGAATGCGAGGCCTGAGGTCATGGTGGTGCGCGACAGCGTGCGGTTGATCGACATGCTCAGCAGTTCGCCCAACGGCATCTTCTTGTAACGCCGCAGTTCCTCGCGGATGCGATCGTAGATGACGACGGTGTCGTTCACGGAAAAGCCGGCGATCGTCAGCACGGCCGCCACAGTGGTGAGATCGAATTGTATGCCGAGCAGCGAGAACAATCCTACGGTCGTGATACAATCGTGGAACAGGGCAACGATGCAGTTCACGGCAAACTGCCACTCATAGCGGAACCAGACATAGGCCATGATGCCGAGTAGCGCCAAGACCGAAGCCAGAACGGCGCTCTTGATATACTCCTGGCCGACCTTGGGGCCGACGAACTCCGTGCTTCTGATGACGTATGCATCGCTCAGGATCTCCTCGACCTTGGCGATGGCGCGTTGCTGCGCCAGGCCGCTTGCTTCGGCCGGTGCACGGCGTTCAATTTCATCGGCGGGTAGCGGCGGAATTTGTTTTGCCTTCAGCGCGGCTTTCGCCTTCGCAATATCCTCCGGAGTTCGCATCCTGATGCTGAAGCCGTATCAGCGCAAATTGCGGATCGCCAAAGCGTTGCAACGACACTTCGCCGAGACCGGCTTCGCTCAGCTTGGCGCGCATGTCCGTCAGGTCGGCAGCGCCGGACTTGGCCTCCGCCTCCATGCGGATGCCGCCGGCGAAGTCGACGCCGAAATTCAGCCCCTTGAACGCGATCAGCAGGATCGAACCCATGATCAGGATGACCGATATTGCAAAGGTCACCTTGTGATGGCGCATGAAGTCGATGCGCGTGTCATGGGGGATGATATGCAGGCCGCGATACGCCATGGGGAATGCCTCAGATGGGAAGTTCGGACGGGCGGGTGCGGCGCAGCCAATACACCGTGCACATGCGCGCCACGACAACCGCGGTGTACATGGAGATGATCGTGCCGATGATCAGCGTTACGGCGAAGCCTTTCACCGTGCCTGATCCGAAAATCCACAGGAATATCGACGAAATGATCACCGTAAGATTGGAATCGGTGATCGTGCCGGACGCCGAACGATAGCCGGCATCGATGGCCATGACTGGCCCCCGGCCCGCTCTGATCTCTTCGCGGATGCGCTCATGGATCAGCACGTTCGCATCCACGGCCATGCCGAGGGTCAAGACCATGCCGGCAA
This sequence comes from uncultured Alphaproteobacteria bacterium, assembly GCA_963810485.1. Classification (GTDB taxonomy): domain Bacteria; phylum Pseudomonadota; class Alphaproteobacteria; order Dongiales; family Dongiaceae; genus DATKFM01. The sequence goes on along the minus strand of CAWENQ010000003.1, from coordinate 576,531 downwards.
TGCCGGGAAGCGTCAGTGTCGCTTGTATCAGCGACATGGCGGCGATCAGCAGGATGAAGTTGAACACCAGGGCTACGGTCGCAAAGAGTCCGAACAGCCCGTAGACCGCCACCAAGGCGACAACGATGAGCGCGAGCCCCATGTAACTCGCCATCGTCCCGGCAGCGATCGAGTCGGCGCCAAGCTCTGCGCCGACGCTGCGCTCTTCAATGATTTCCAAGTTCGCCGGCAGGGCGCCGGCCCGCAACAGCAGAGCGAGCTGGCTTGCGCTATCCGGCGTGAAATTGCCGCTGATCATGCCGTCGCCGCCGCAGATAGAGGATCGGATGACGGGCGCACTGATGATCTTGTCATCAAGCTTGATGGCAAACAGCTTGCCCACGCCCTTGGTAGTCGCATCGCAGAATTTGCGCGCGCCGACGGCATCGAACTTGAAATCAACAACAGGCTGATTTTGCTGGTCGAAACTCTGGCTAGCATTGACCAGATTCTCACCGCCGACCATGGCAAGGCGCTCGATTAGATACCACTCGCCGCCTTGTTCGGGGTCGTCTTCCGTGTATTGCACCTTGATGTCGCCGGGCGGCACTTGCGCATCAGGCGGTTCGAACACCGTCGGGGGATAGCGCTCATCGACGAAGTGGAACGTCATCTTCGCCGTCTTGCTGATCAGCTCGCGCAATTTCTTGGGGTCATCATAGCCGGGCACCTGGACCAGAATGCGGTCGCTTCCCTCCCGTTGGATCGATGGCTCCTTGACGCCCTCGGCATCGACACGCCGGCGAATGATCTCAATCGATTGCCCCACGGCTCGCGCCTGCCGGGCGATGACACCCGGTTCGGTGATGCCCAGGCTTAGTTTGCCATTACCGTCGATTTCCAGAACCATGTCGACGTCGACCAGCGGTTGCAAAATCTCCCGCGCCTTTTCCGCGTCAGCGGGATTCATAAGCGTTGCAACGACGGCGTTTCCTGCGACAGCCAAGCCCTGATAGGTGATGCCAGCCGTGCGCAGAGCGTTCCGCAACTCTTCCATGCTCGCATCCAGGCGATCGCGGATCACCGACTGGACATCCACCTCGATCAGCAGATGCGACCCGCCCCTCAGATCGAGGCCCAGGCTCATCTTTCGCGGTGTAATCCACTCCGGCAACTCGCCGAGCTGCGCATCGGTGAACAGGTTCGGCAAGGCAAACAGGATGCCGAGACCGAGCACCGCGAAGTTGAGATAGGTCTTCCACTTCGCGAAATAGACAAAGCCGCCGCCGCGGGGTTTCGGTGGTTGCGCCATCGCGCGTCGGGCTCCGCTACTTCTTTGCCGTGGATTCGGCGGCTTCTTCTTCGTCTTCGTCGGCCGCGACCGTCTTGCTCAGATGACCGGTCTTGGCGAGGACTTCGGTGATCATGCCGCGCACGACGCGGACGCGCACACCCTCGGAGATCTCCAGATCGATTTCCGTATCGCTGCGCACCTTCGCAACCGTGCCGATGATGCCGCCCGACGTCACCACCTGGTCGCCGCGCTTGATCGCCGCAATCAGCGCCTTGTGCTCCTTCACCTTCTTCTGCTGCGGGCGGATCATCAGGAAGTACATGACCGCGAGCATCAGCCCCATCATGATCAGGAACATGGGGTCGAATCCGGGAGAAGCGCCTCCGGCGGCTTGGGCGTAAGCTGGCGAAATGAACATTATTGGGCTCCTCGTCCCGCGCTAAGCCGGCGGACTATACTGGCCATTCACTGAATTGCAATGTTGATAGGTTACAGGCACAATAGTCTGTAAGCATATGGATTCGAATGGTTCCCGGCCCTTCGGATTCTCCCGTTTTGCCGGCTGGAGGCCGCGAGGCCGAGGGCGATGACCGAATCCGACCTGCTGCCCCTGTTGCAATCCATCGCCGCTTCGCTGGAGCGACTCGCGCCCAAGCAAGGGGCTGCGCCCGATCTCCGGGCCGCGGACGCCTTTGTCTGGCACAGCCAGGGCGAATGGCTCGAGCCCATCCCCAACGTCAACCGGGTGGATATCGAGCTGTTGCGGGGCATCGACCAGGCCCGGGATATCCTGATCGACAATACCCGCCGCTTTGCCGCCGGACTGCCGGCGAACAATGCGCTGCTGTGGGGCGCGCGCGGCACCGGCAAGAGCTCCCTGGTCAAGGCGGCCCACGCGGCCGTCAACCGCGAGGCCGGCGGCAAGAAGGATCGGCAGATCGCTCTGGTGGAAATCCATCGAGAAGACTTGGCGAGCCTGCCCTCGCTTCTCAAGATGCTGCGTGACAGCGATCGGCGTTGTCTGCTGTTTTGCGATGACCTGTCTTTCGACAGTGCGGATACCAGCTACAAGTCGCTGAAGGCGGTACTCGAGGGCGGCATCGAGGGCCGGCCTGCCAATGTGCTGTTCTACGCCACTTCGAACCGGCGGCACCTGATGCCGCGGGACATGATCGACAATGAACGCTCGACCGCGATCAATCCGTCCGAGGCGGTCGAGGAGAAGGTATCCCTTTCAGATCGTTTTGGCCTGTGGCTTGGCTTTCATAATTGCGACCAGGACACCTACTTCGCGATCATCGAAGGCTATGCGAAGCGCTACGGCCTCTCCATCCCCAACGAAACTTTGCGGGCGGAGGCCGTGGAATGGTCGGTGACCCGCGGCGCCCGCTCCGGCCGCGTCGCCTGGCAGTTCATCCAGGATCTGGCCGGGCGCTTGGGCAAGAAGATCGAGAACTAGGACAGGCGCTCATGTAGCCTAGAACCGCGTGGCTGAGAACAATGCGCCGCAATCAATTTTCCACGGCCATGCCGATCACGATGAGAACTTCGTAGTCCTGCTTGTTGCAGCCCTCGACCGGCGGCATCGGCCCGCCGGGAGCGACCGGAAAGTCGGCTATCTGCGCCTTGGCAGGAGTGCAGGAATTGGCGCCCGCCGCCGGCGTGTACCGGGCGGAGCGGCATCGCAAATGCGTCACATCATGGAGCGTGGCGCCGTTGTCGAGCTCCCAATGCTGCACACCGTCATCGCCTTTGGGATGGACGGTGAGAATGGCCGTCACCTCGCGGCCGCCGGTGACGACGTATCTGCCGGGAGGAATCGGGAACTCCGGCTGCTCCATGATCAGGCCATGCTCCTCCAGCCACCAGTCCGCCCCGTCAAACTTCCACTGTGCCGGCGCAACGCCGCCGTCAGCCTTCAATGACTCATAGCCGCTTAGCTCTACGCCACGAGGCCCCGGATCCAGGCGCCACAGGCCCCAAGACTTCCGCCCCGGTCCCGGAGGTCGCACCGGGATCACCCAACGCGGCGATGTACTGCGTCGGAATCGGCTTGAGCACCGTCTCGGCATCAACCGGCGCGGGCAACATGAGCAGCTCCAGTGCCAGCGCCACACCGATCATGCGCCGCAGAGTTGTGTGGATGACCACTAAAGCCATTTCGCATTCCCTTTGTGTTCGCCGCGCAACAGTCACTTTCATCCAGGCGGGCATCCACCCGATGGGCGGCTTGTCGAGTTGAGATTGCCTCCATATGCGGACATGGGCAATTCTGCACCCTCGCATACGGCGGCTGCAACAATTCTGCAATCTGCCATGTCCTTTGGATCGATTGTGACCTCGCGGTCGGTATAGAACGGAGAACCAGTCATGAAAATCGTCGTCATCGGGGGCAGCGGCCTCATCGGATCGAAACTCGTGAACAGGCTTCGTCAGAAGGGCCATGAAGTCCTGCCGGCGTCACCCAACTCGGGCGTCAATACCATCACGGGCGAAGGACTGGCAGAAGCGTTGGCGGGCGCTCAGGTCGTCGTCGACGTGGCGAACTCGCCGTCGTTCGAGGACAAGGCGGTTCTGGAGTTTTTCGAGACGTCGGGCCGCAACCTTCTGGCTGCCGAAGCAGCCGCCGGCGTGACACATCACGTCGCGCTGTCGGTCGTCGGCTCCGAGCGCCTTCCGGACAGCGGCTACCTGCGCGCGAAACTGGCTCAGGAAAGCCTGATCAAGGCCTCCAAGATCCCCTATACGATTCTCCGCTCGACACAGTTCTTCGAATTCGTGAACAGCATCGTCCAATCGGGCACCGCTGGGCAGACTGTTCGCATGTCGCCGGCTCTCCTGCAGCCCGTCATGTCGGATGACGTTGTCGCCGCTCTAGCCGATGTGACGCTTGGGGCGCCGGTAAACGGCATTCTCGAAGTGGCCGGCCCAGAAAAGATCGGCCTCGACGAACTCGTCCGCCGATTCCTGAAGGCGAAGCAGGACGCCCGCCAGGTGGTCGCGGACGTCCATGCCCGCTATTTTGGCGCGGAGCTGAACGACCAGTCGCTGACTCCCGGCAAGAACCCGGTGATCGGCGCGACGCGTTTCGAGGACTGGCTCAGCCGCACCGTGGCTCAGAAGTAGTGGGGATCGGACCGATGAAATCGTTTTGTATTGGATTGGCCGTGCTGCTCGGCATCGCCTTGGGAGCCAACGGCGTGTTCATGCTGGTGTCCCCTGAAGACTGGTACTTCGCGGTGCCCGGCGTGACGGACACAGGGCCCTTCAACCAGCACTTCCTCCGCGATATCGGCCTGATCTTCGTGCTCATGGGCGCCGGCTTCCTGGTCGGCGCGGCACGGCCACAGCACCGCGTCCTCCTATGGGCTGCTCCCACGATCTGGCTATCAGGCCATGCCCTGTTCCACTTCTGGGAAGTGGCGGTCGGCATCTGCTCGCCCTCGGTCCTGCCGCGCGACTTCCCTGCGGTCACCCTGCCGGCGATCATCGGCGTGGTCCTCACATTCTGGGCATTCAGCCACTCGCGAGCAGGAAGAGCGGCTGCGCTCTAATGCAGGATGGACGGCCGCCCGGGGCAATTCGCGCCGGGACGGCTGTTCGCTCGATCGAGCCTGGAATCTGAGACCACTGCCGGGATATGCTCCCGGGTGAATCAGTATGGGAGACTTCCAATGGCCAAAGGTCAGCAACGCAGCAACCGTGAAAAGAAGAAACCCAAACAGGCGAAGAAAGCCGCCGCTCCGGCAACGCCGTACTCCATGGCGCCAGTAAGCCCTGGCGCTGCCCCGCCGGGAAAGAAGAAATAACCGGCAGGCTGCGGGGCGCTAACCTTGGGCGGCCAGATGCTGCAGCGGGTCCACGGGATCGGAGCCGCGGCGGATCTCGAAATGGAGTTGCGGTGAATCCACGTTGCCGGTCGCGCCCACCAGGGCGATTGGCTGGCCGCGGGAGACCTTGTCGCCCTTCTTGACCAGCAGCTTTTCATTGTGGGCATACGCGGTGATCCAGCCATCGGTATGCCGGATCAGCAGCAGGTTGCCGAAGCCTTTCAGCTCATTTCCCGCATAGGCGACGGTGCCGCTGTCGGCGGCGTAGACTTTGGCGCCCTCTTTGGCCGCGATATTGATGCCGTCATTTTGCTGGCCGCCATTCTTGGCGCCGAAGCGGGAGATGACCTTGCCCTGCAATGGCCATTGAAAGCGGTCATCGGATGATGTCGCGCTCGGTATCGCCGCGACATCCTTCGTCTCGGACGCAGGGGCGGCCGACTCCGGCGCCGCCGGCTTGACGCTGGGAGTTAGCGGAAGATCGCTCTGAGTTTCGTCTTCGATCGGTACAGATGACGACGTTCCCGCCGTTTGCGTGGCTGCAGGCGCTGTCGTTGCAGCGGGCGCCCGCGTCGAAGTGTTCGTTCCGCCTGCCGAGGGCGAGAGATCTTCCATGGCGATCGAGCCGCCGGTAGACGTCGTTACCCGTGGCGGCGAGCCGGCGCTGGTATCGCCATTGGCTGCGGGCGCCGCGGTTGTCACCGCAAGATCGGGGTCGTAGTTGCCGCTGCCAGGCGCGGCCAGCTGCTGGCCTGGGGTCAGCCGATATGGCGGCTTCAGGCCATTGGTATCGATCAGCGCCTGAGTGGGTACATGCATGCGCTGGGCGACGCCATAAATCGTATCACCGGGCACAACAGTGTACGGCGCAGCGTTTGCAGTTGCCGCCGCAGAGTCGGACGACCCCTCCGTTGCGGGCTGCGAATAGGTCGGCTGCCCTTCGCCTGTCGTGGTGATCTTCGCCCCTTCCGGCGCGCCCGAGTAGTTGCAGCCCGCGATCAACAACGCCAGACCGAGGCCCAAGCCGATGCGCACCGTCCCCGGTGCTTTGAGAATGAAGTCTGTCATCATTTCAACTCCGCGCACGCTTGCGGGATGTCGGCTGATCCGCACCGCCCTCCTCCGGCAAAGCGCCGGAGATCAAGGGAACGAACCGCACATCGCACACCCGCTCGTGCTCATACCCCGTTTCCGTTCGCGTCACCCGGATCAGCTCCTGGTTGCCGCGTTCCGGCCCAACAGGCACCACGAGGATGCCGCCGACCGCCAACTGGGCGAGCAAAGCCTGCGGCACCTCTGCCGCGGCAGCCGTTACCATGATTCGGTCGAACGGCGCTTGCTCCTTCCAGCCGGCGCTACCATCCCCATGCCTTGTGGTAACATTATGGCGGCGCAACGACAGGAGCCGGGCCTCGGCGTCCTGCAGCAGGGGCTTGTGCCGCTCGATGGTGTAGAGGCGGCGGCACAGCATAACCAGCACGGCCGCCTGATAGCCGGAGCCGGTGCCGATCTCCAGCACCTTATGCCGGGGACCGATCTGCAGCGCCTGGGTCATGATGGCCACGACCTCCGGCTGGCTCAGGGTCTGAGCATGGCCAATGGGCAACGCCCGGTTCTCGTAGGCCTGATCCTGGAACGGCGCCGGCACGAATAACTCCCGGGGCACGCGCTCGATCGCCGAGAGCACGCGCGTGTCGGTTATGCCGGACTGGCGGAGCTGCATGATCAACCGGATCTTGCGCGCCGCGAGGCTCACGCAAACACCTTCTTGAGGCGTTTGAAGGTCGCCGTATGGGTGAGATCCAAATGCAGCGGGGTGACCGAGATGTAGCCGCGACGAGTGGCTGCGAGGTCCGTGTCGGACTCCAGCGATTCATCGCTGATATAGTCGCCGATCCACAGGTAGGAGCGCCCTACCGGATCGGTCGTCGGCACGATCTCGATCCCGCCGGGGCGACGGCCCTGGCGGGCAACGCGGATACCCTTCACTTCCGCCGAAAGTATCTTGGGAAAATTGACGTTCATCAGAACACCGTCCGGCCAGGCGATAGAGGCAAGCTTGCGGATGACCTTCGGCGCGTGATCCGTGGCGGTCTGCCAATGAACGTTGAGGCCGTCGCGAAGCTGAGACAGGGCAATGGCGGGAATGCCCAGCAGCGTCGCCTCCATGGCGGCCGCGATCGTGCCCGAGTAGGTCACGTCCTCACCCAGATTGGCGCCGCGATTGACGCCGGAAAGGACAATGTCCGGCCTTTTGCCGGGTATCAACTTGTTGACGGCGACCAGCACGCAATCGGTAGGCGTGCCGTCGACGGCAAAGCGGCGCGCCGACAGTTTGCGCACCTGCAACGGCCGGCGCAGAGTCAGGGAATGGGCGGAACCGCTCTGCTCGATTTCCGACGACACGACCCAGACGTCTTTCGACAAGCTCTTTGCCGCCCGTTCAAGCACCTTGAGACCGGGCGCGTTGATTCCGTCATCATTCGTCACGAGGATGCGGGCGCGCGATAGGTTCAGGGGTGCCTTAAGCATAGGGCTCGATCACCTTCACGCCGCCCATGTAGGGCACCAGCACCTCCGGCAGCGTCACCCGCCCGTCGGCCTCCTGGTAGTTCTCCAGCACCGCGACCATCGTGCGGCCAACCGCCAATCCCGAGCCATTCAGCGTATGCACGAAGCGCGTGCCCTTCTCGCCGGATTTGCGCGTGCGCGCCTTCATCCGCCGGGCCTGGAAGTCGCCGCAGTTGGAGCAGCTGGAGATTTCGCGATAGGCCTGCTGCCCCGGCAGCCAGACCTCGATGTCGTAGGTCTTCTGCGCCGAGAAACCCATGTCGCCGGTACAGAGCGTCACCACGCGGTAGGAGAGTCCGAGGCGCTTCAATACTTCCTCGGCGCAAGAGGTCATGCGCTCATGCTCGGCGGCGGAATGATCGGGATGGGCGATGCTGACCAGCTCGACCTTGGAGAATTGATGCACGCGGATCATGCCGCGCGTGTCCTTGCCGGCTGCACCCGCTTCGGAGCGGAAGCAAGGCGTATGCGCGGTAAAGCGCAGCGGCAACTTGTCCTCATCGACGATGCTGTCGGCGACCAGGTTGGTCAGTGGCACTTCCGATGTCGGGATGAGCCAGAAGCCGTCTTCCGTGTGGAACAGGTCGGCGGCAAATTTAGGCAACTGGCCGGTACCGTACACGGCGGCATCCCGCACCAGGAAGGGTGGCACGATCTCCGTATAGCCGAACTCGCGGGTATGGATGTCCAGCATGAAGGCGGCGAGCGCCCGTTCCATGCGCGCGAGATTGTGTTTCAGCACCACGAACCGCGCGCCCGACAGCTTGGATGCCGCGTCGAAATCCATCTGGCCCAGCGCTTCGCCGATCTCGAAATGCTGTTTGGGCGCGAATGAGAAATTCCTGACATTGCCGTGCCGGCGAATTTCGACATTGGCGTCGGCATCGCCGCCCGGCGGCACGTCCTCGGCCGGCAGGTTCGGGATCGCCGAGAGGAGTTGATCGAGTTTCTCCGACTGGGCCTTCTCCTCCGCTTCGGACTCCTCCATGGCGGACTTCAGGCTCGCTACTTCGGTCATCAGGACGCTGGCGTCCTGGCCTTTGGACTTGGCGGCGCCCACTTGCTTGGACACCTCGTTGCGCTTGGCCTGCAGCTCCTGCAGGCGCGTCTGGGCGGCACGGCGGGCGAGGTCGAGCGCCAGGATTTCCGTCGACTGTACGGCGAGACCACGCTTGCGCAGGCCGGCGTCAAAGCGCTGGGGATCGTCGCGTATGGTCTTGAGGTCGTGCATTGCCAGCCGTTATGCGTGCCGAATCAACGGCGTAAATGTATAGGGCTTGGCCGGGAGTCCGTCTACGGGGTCTGCAGCGACAGTGCTATTCGGCGGCGGCGGTCGTTTCTTTCGCCTCTTCCGCAGCGCGTTTCTTCTCGACCATGCGGGCGACGATGATTGAAACCTCGTAGAGCAGGCAGAGAGGAATGGCGAGGCTGAGCTGGCTGATAGGATCCGGCGGCGTCACGATGGCGGCGAAAATAAACACGAAGACAATCGCGTAACGCCGCTTACCGCGCAGGGTTTCCGCCGATAGGATGCCGACGCGCGCCAACAGCGTCAGCAGCACCGGGAGCTGGAACGACAGGCCGAAGGCGAAGATCAGCCACATCACCAGCGATACATACTCGCCGACCTTCGGCATCAGCTCGAGAGGCGGATCGCCGGGCGCACCCACGGTCTGGAAGCCGATGAAGAATGCCCAGGCCGCTGGCAGCATCAGGTAGTAGAGCAGAGCAGAGCCGAAGAGGAACATGAACGGCGTGGCGACGATGAAGGGCAGGAACGCCGCTTTCTCTTGCCTGTAGAGGCCCGGCGCAACGAACGCCCAGACCTGTCCCATGATCACGGGAAATGCGACGACCAATGCTCCGAACACGCTTAGTTTTACGCGGGTGAAGAAGGCCTCGGTCAGGTTGGTGTAGATGATCTTCGGGATATCGGTGCCGTACTTGCCGATCCAGGCCTCGTTGAGCGGCTTGACCAGGAAGGCGAGGATATCCTCGGAGATGAACCAGCAGCCGATGAAGGCGACGATCAGGAAGACGAAGGCGATGATCAGACGCCTGCGCAACTCGATCAGGTGATCGAGCAGCGGCATCTTCTTAGCCTCGTTCGGATCTTCGACGGGTTTCGCCTTGGCCATGGGAATTACGCCGGCTTTGCTTCCGGCGTCGCTGCGGGTTCAGCAGCCGGCGCGGGCGTGGCGGGCGCCGGGGCGGCGACGGGGATCGATGGCGTGCCGGCTGATGGCGTTGAAGTACTGGTTGAAGAATTGCCGGAAGGAGCAATCGGTATCGCGGGTTGCGCGGTGACACTCATGGATTTTTTCAGATCGTCCTCGTTCAGCGCCTTCTTCATCTCGCCGGTGGGATCGATGGTCTTTTCCAGCATCTGGTTGACGCTGCGGCCGCTGACAGCGGTGACCGCCTTGCGCGCGTCTTCCAGCTCGGCCTCACGCACAATCTCATCGACACCGCTCTGGAACTCGCGCGCCATCTTGCGCGCCTGCTTCATCCAGTAAGCGAAGGTCTTGAGCGCGTTCGGCAGTTCCTTGGGGCCGATGACCACAAGGGCGACGACGGCGATAACGGCCATCTCGGACCAACCGATGTCGAACATGCTGCTCCCCGCGCCGCCTCTCGTGCGCGGCCGCCGAACGCCTTAGGCGACGTTGTCTTTCTGGGTGACCGAATTGTCGATCACCTTGCTGGCGTCGGCCTCGACCTTTTCCTTATCGTCCTTCATGCCTTTCTTGAAGGCTCTGATGCCCTGCGCGGTATCGCCCATGATCTGTGCGATCTTGCCCTTGCCGCCGAACAGCAGCAGGACGACGGCCAAAGCGATCAACCAATGCCAAATGCTCAAACTACCCATGATGGCGGACCTCCTAGCCCGTATCTTCGCGGCGCGCGGGACTATGGCAAAACGCCATAACCCCCGCAATACGACATTCTGCCCCTATAATTTGGTCCGGGCCAGCCGGGTTCAAGGGAAAATCAAGGGATTAGGCCGGTTTCTTTGGTCCGGTTCGGCCCTTAATCCTCGTCGGGGAGCTGCTCCAGGTCCCCCACCAGGGAGGCTTCGTCGAAGTCGCCCATGGGCACCAGCTCGTCCTGGTCATCCGTATCGTCGCTATCGCCCTCTTCCCCCTCAGGATTGTCCTGATTCGCCGGCCGGGCGGTGTCGGACAAGGCCTGGGCGCCCAGGGCCGACAGGGCCGAACGGACATCCAGCAGGCCGGCGGCGCGCAGTTCCTCGACGCCGGGCAAGGCATCCAGACTGTCGAGGCCGAACTGCCCCAGGAAGGCGTCTGACGTCACCCAGGTGACCGGGCGGCCGGGCGTACGGCGCCGGCCCTTCGGCCGGACCCAGCCGATTTCCAGCAGGGTATCCAGGGTGCCTTTGGACAGGGCGACGCCCCTCACCTCCTCGACCTCCGCCCGCGTCACCGGCTGGTGATAGGCGATGACCGCCAGGGTCTCCAGCGCCGCACGGGACAGGCGGCGCGTGACCTTGGCTTCGATCTGCAGCCGCGAGCCCAGATCCGGCGCGGTGCGGAAGATCCATTTACCGTCGAGCCGCACCAGATTGACGCCGCGATTGGCATAGAGGCCCGCCACCTCGTCCATCAGCTCGCGAAAATCCACGCCCTCGGGCAGCCGGGATTTGATCCCGGAATCGGATACAGGATCAGTCGAGGCGAAGATCAACGCCTCGACCATGCGAATCTGTTGAAAGCGTTCTTCGCTCATTGCTCCACTCTCGTGCGGCCGCGCAGGAAAATCGGGCCGAATATTTGCTCCTGACGCAACTCCGCCTTCCCCGACCGCACCATCTCCAGGGTTGCCGCGAACATCGCCGCGACGGCGGAGCGGCCACCCATGCCGTCATTCAGTTGCGGCGGCAGGAAGGTCGACAGCGTCTTCCACTCGATCGTATGACCCAGCATGTCGCCCAGGCGTTTTAGCGCTTCATCCATCGAATAGAGTTCGGTCGGGATAATGCGCAACATGCCCTGCTGGCGCCGCGTTGCGATCGAGCCATAGGCCCGCAGGAGCTCGAACAGCTTCACATTGTAGACCACCTTCTGCCGCACCGGCAGCCGCTCGGCGCCGCCGCGGTGGAAGAAGTCGTGACCGAGCTGCGGCCGCTCCATGAGTTTACCAGCCACATTCCGCATGGCTTCAAGCCGCTGCAGCTGGAAGGCCAAGGCCGCCGCCATCTGGGCGCCCGTGGGTTCGCCGCCCTCCACTTCGGGCTCCGGCAGCAGCAGCTTCGACTTCAGGAAGGCGAGCCAGGCCGCCATCACCAGATAGTCGGCCGCCAGTTCCAGCCGCAGCCGCCGCGCGCGGGCGACGAAGGAGAGATACTGATCCGCCAGGGCGAGAATGGAGATCTTCTTCAGGTCGACCTTCTGATCCCGCGCCAGGGTCAGCAGTACGTCGATCGGACCTTCATAGCCGTCGAGATCGAGCAGAAATTGCAAGTCGCTCATCGGCTCCCGCGGTCTGTCTTCGAATTCGTCGTTCAACCTGTTCTCCCCGGAAAGAGGATGTTTCCGGCCTAGGCCTTTGGCCACCCCGATGCGCGGCCATGGCCAGCGATTACCGCCTTGCCGCGGCCCTGTCTACCCCGTCAAGCGGCCAGAAACGCATCGACTCGCGCTTGTATCGCGGCGATGTCGATTCGTTCTCGCGTGTTAACGATCCTGAGGCCAGATTCGACCAGTTCCAGTACCTTTGCCGTCAGTGGCGGGACGGCTTCGGCGACCTGCCGCATCTCGTCCATATTGCCGTTGCAATGGAGGGCGACGTTGCAGCCCGCCGCCAGGGCGCGCTCCGCTCGTTGGCGTAAGTTGCCCTCCAAAGCCTGCATCGAAAGATCATCGGAAAACAACAATCCCTGGAATCCGATGGAGCCGCGGATCGATCTTGTCGATGATCGACTTCGAGGCCGTGGCCGGCGCTGCGGCGTCGAGGGCGGCGAAGAGAATATGCGCGGTCATCGCCCAGGGCATGTCGCGCAAGGCCCGGAACGGCGCGAAATCGGTGCGGAGCAATTCCTCTGAAGTTGCGGTCACGCGCGGCAGTTCCACATGGCTGTCGGCAACGGCGCGGCCATGACCGGGCATGTGCTTGATGACCGGAATGATGCCGCCATCGAGGAAGCCTTCGCAGGCGGCGCGGGCGAGCGCAGCGACGACGGCCGGATCGTCGCTGTAGGCGCGATCGCCGATGGCCTGATGGGTGATCGGCAGCCTGAGATCGAGCACCGGCGCGCAGTCGACGTTGAAGCCAAGTGCGGCAAGATCCTCGGCGATCAGCCGCGCGTTTAGCCGCGCGCATTCGAGGGCTGCCGCAAGGTCGCGGCGTGCCATTTCGCCGATGACTGCCGCCGCCGGCCGCTTGCGCCAAGTCGGCGGCTTTAGCCGCTGCACGCGGCCGCCCTCCTCGTCGATCATGACCGGGGCGTCGCGGCGTCCGACGCAGCGGCGCATATCGGCAATCAGGGCGCGGATCTGCTTTGGCGACTCGCAGTTGCGCTGGAACAGGATGAAGCCGAGCGGCTTGGCGGCGCGAAAGAAGCGACGCTCATCGTCGCTGAGCGCCTTTCCCAGACAACCGAAGATGCAGGCTAGCGGTGCTGCCATCAGCCGAGGACACTCACGGCTTCACGACCATGCAGCCCTGCTCCAGCTTCTTCAGCGCCACGCAGACATCGGTCGCTGCGGCACGGTCCGCGAAAGGCCCCGCTTGAACGCGGTAGAACTTGCCGTCGCTGCCTTTGTCGATCTCGACAACCGTGAGCTCCTTGCCGTTGAGCAACTGGGCATGCTTCTTCTGCAGCTTCTGCCAGGTCGACTGCGCACCGTCTTGGGTCTTCACAGCCGCGAGCTGAACGCGGTAGGCGGCACCCAAGGATGCGGTCTGCTCAACAACGTCGGTGATGGTCGATGCGGCCGGTTCGGCCGGGGCCTCTGGCGCGGGTTCGCTCGCAGCGCCGCCTCCGGCGCTCGGTTCCACTTTTGCCGCCGCCGCCGCGGCATCATCAGTCACATCAAAGGCCGGCGCCGGAACCTGCGGAATGTCGCTGGACGCATCCGATGACTTATCGCTGCCGGCCGGTGCAGTTTCCGCAGGGGCCGGCGGCGGCAGGGGCATCGGCGCTTCCGGTTCTCCGAGCAGAACCTCGGTTTGCGATTTTGCCTCGCCGCTCAGGGTGTCGTAGATTGCCACGTCCTGGTTAAGCGGCTGCATGCCGCCCTCATCGGCCGGACGCACCTTCTCCGGCCCCTCCACTGCGGCCACAACAGGCAAATCCGCATCGGCGACGACGGTCCGTTCGCCCTGGTTCATCAGCATCAGCAGCGGCACGAAAATGGCGATGCCGCTGACCGCAGCGATGCCGATCCAGAGCAGCGGCCGTGTGCGGCCGGGACCATCCGGCAAGGCAGCAGACCCCGGCCCGGCAGCCGGCCCGGTGTGGCTGGGACTCGGCGGAATCTCCGGACCGCCGTCGCCGTCATCGACAGAGAGGTCGGGAAAAAGCTGCGGCTCCTGGATGGACTCGCCAGGCTGGTTGGCGGCCATTGCCGCCCGTGCGGCCGCCGTCAGAATTCGATCCTGGCTAAATACGGGTTCGAGCACGGGCTGGCGCCGTTGCAAGGCGGGACCGCCATGAGTCTGTCGTGGGGAAAATTCCGGGTCTTTGGGTATCATCAGCGCATCTCCTCAACCGGTTCTACCCCCATGACTTCCAACCCAGAGGCGATGACGAACGCCATTGCCTGCACCATCGCCAGCCGTGCCGCTGTCAGCGGCAAGTCGTCCGGACGAATGAAACGCAGGACGGCATTTTCTCTTCCTTGATTCCAGTGCGCATGCAACGTCGACGCGAGTTCATACAAGTAAAATGCAATGCGGTGCGGCTCGTGAGCTTCCGCTGCCAGTTCGACCGTCTTCGGCCACGCGGCCATTTTCTTGATCAGGCCGAGTTCGCCTTCATCAGTCAACTTCGACAAGTCCGCTGACGCAAGTGCCGCTGGGCTGATATCGATCTGTGGCGCCTCCTCCGGCGCTTTCCGCAAGACCGATCTGACGCGGGCATGGGCGTATTGAACGTAGTACACGGGATTGTCCCGTGACTTCTCGATGACCTTGGTCAAATCGAACTCGAGCGGTGCGTCGTTGGTGCGGGTCAGCATGATGAAGCGCACCACCCCCTTGCCGACCTCATCGACGACTTCCCGCAGCGTCACGAAGGTGCCCTTCCGCTTTGACATCTTCACCGGCTCGCCGTCGCGCAGGAGGGTAACAAGCTGGCACAGCTTCAGATCAAGCGAACCCTTGCCGCCGGTGACCGCCTTCACCGCCGACTTCATCCGCTTTACATGACCGCCGTGATCGGCGCCCCAGACATCGATCATCTCCGGGCAGCCGCGAAGGAACTTGTCATAGTGATAGGCGATGTCGGACGCGAAATAGGTCCAGTTTCCGTCCGACTTGCGCAAGGGCCGGTCGACGTCATCGCCGAAATCTGTGGAGCGGAACAAAGTTTGGGGCCGCGGCTCCCAGTCGTCCGGCTTCATGCCCTTGGGCGGGCTAAGCACGCCGACATAGAGCAGGCCATCATCCTCAAGCTTCTTCAGGGCGCGTTCGACCGCGCCCGATTCCACGACCTTACGCTCGGAGGAAAACACGTCCTGGCGGATCCCCAGGACCTCAAGATCCTCGCGGATGCCCGCCATGATCTGATCGATGGCGAACTGCCGGACCGGGGCCAGCCATTCGCTCTCAGGCTTATCCAGCCATTTCTTGCCATCGCGCTTGGCCAGCGCCTGACCGACATCCACCAGATACTCGCCGGGATAGAAGCCCTCAGGAATAGCCGGGATTGTTTCGCCCAACGCTTCGCGATAGCGAAGATGGGTCGAGCGCGCGAGCACATCGACCTGCGTGCCCGCGTCATTGATGTAGTATTCCTTCGTGACCCCATGACCGGCTTTGGCCAGCAGACTGGCCAGCGCGTCGCCATAGACCGCGCCCCGGGCATGGGCCAGATGGAGAGGGCCCGTTGGGTTTGCCGAAACGTACTCGACGTTCACCTTGCGGCCTTGTCCAATGTTGGAGTCGCCATAACGTATGCCGGCGCCAAGAATATCGCCGATTCGCGCCTGCCAGAACGATTCCGCCAGATGCAGGTTGATAAAGCCCGGACCGGCGATGTCGGCCTTCCGCACATCCTTGTGGCTCTTCAAAGCATCGGCGATCAGTTGCGCCAGGTCCCGCGGCTTCATCCCCAGGCCCTTGGACAGGACCATTGCCGCATTGGTCGAGAGATCGCCATGGGTCGGATCCCGCGGCAATTCGACGGACACGCGGGCAATATCGACATCGCCCGCAATCTTGCCGGCGGCCTGAAGCCCACGCAGCGCCGTGCCGACCTCATCGTGAAAATAGGAGAACAGATTCATCAGGCCGCGCCGTCCTTCGCCAGCCGCTGCTGCTCATCCAGTGCAAAGCGGTCGGTCATGCCGGCGATATAGTCGCCGACGACGCGGGCCGTCGCGGCTGCATCCTTGCCGTCGCAATATTGGCGCCAGCCCTCTGGCAGATGTTGCGGATGAGTCATGTACAACCCGAACAGATTCCGAACCACATCCCGCGCCCGGGATGTCATTTGATTGACCCTATGGTGCCGGTACATCCGTTCGAACAGGAACCTGCGTATGACCTGTTCGTGCTCCACCATGGCCGGCGAAAAGGCGACGAGCGCATGGCCCAACCCGCGAACTTCGGCAGCCGATTGCGGCTGGGCCTTTTCAAGCCGGCGGCGGGTTTCCTCTATCAGGTCGGTCACCATGAGGTCAATCAAGCGTCTGACTGTCTCATGGATGAGACGCGGCGTTTCCAGGCCGGGGTATTTCTGCTGCAGCGATTTCAGCACCGGCCCCACCAGCGGCAGCTCGCCGATATCGGCGATGCCGAACAGGCCGGCGCGTAGGCCGTCATCCATATCGTGGTTGTCATAGGCGATGTCGTCGGCAATGGCGGCCACCTGCGCTTCAGGGCCGGGAAAGCTGTTCAACTCCAGATCCCGCTGTTCCGCGCAATAGGCGGCGATTGTGGCGGGAACGGGGCGCCGCTTCGCTTTTTCCGACGCCGCGGGGCCGGTCAGCGGGCCGTTATGCTTGACCACACCCTCCAGGCACTCCCAGGTGAGATTGAGGCCGTCGAATTCGGCATAGTGCCGCTCCAGTATCGTCAGGATGCGGAAGGTCTGCTCATTGTGGTCGAAACCGCCATAGTCCTTCATCGATTCGTCGAGAGCGTCTTCGCCGGCATGGCCGAAGGGCGGATGGCCGAGGTCGTGCCCCAGCGCCAGCGCCTCCGCCAGATCCTCGTCGAAGCCCAGGGCGCGGCTGATGGATCGCGCGATTTGCGCCACCTCGATCGTATGGGTCAGCCGTGTCCGGTAGTGATCGCCCTCGTGGGAGACGAAAACCTGGGTCTTGTGCTTGAGCCGCCGGAAGGCCGTGGAGTGGATGATCCGGTCCCGGTCGCGCTGGAACGGGTTGCGGGTAGAGCTGGCCGGCTCCGGGACCAGCCGCCCGCGGCTCTCCTCCGGCCGGCTGGCCACGGGGTGACGCTGGGGTGCGGCGACGCTCATGCGCCGACCCTACGCGGGCAGTCCTGGCAAATCAATGGGTTGCAGTGTGATTGACAAGGCGATTCAACTACTTACATAACGATCTGCAAACGGCTGTAGGAGCCGGCGCCGATTTGAGCTAGGATGATTTCATGAACGCAATTACCGATCCTCGCAGCCAGGAACTCAGCATTTCCGCCCGCGCCGCCAGCCGCATCTCGAAGCTCATTGCGGAAGAGGCCGGCGATGGACTGATGTTCCGCATCGCCGTCTCCGGCGGCGGATGCTCCGGCTTTCAGTACGGCTTCAGCCTCGACGACAGCAAGCTGGCCGATGACATCACGTTCGAGCGTGACGGCGTGAAGGTCGTGGTCGACACCACATCGCTGGAACTGATCCGCGGCGGCGAAGTGGATTTTGTCGAAGAGCTGGTAGGTTCCTATTTCCAGGTGCGCAATCCCAACGCCACCTCGACCTGCGGCTGCGGCACGTCCTTCTCTGTCGGTTGATCTGACGCCGCTTCAGGCGCTAGGTAAGAGGCCCGCTCCGGCGGGCCTTTCTGTTTTTCGGGGGCCGCGCGTGATCCGCATCGCCACATTCAACGTCAATTCGATCAAGGCTCACATCATCAATGTGACGGGCTGGCTGAAAGCGGCCAAGCCCGATGTGGTGCTGATGCAGGAGATCAAATGCACCGACGACGGTTTCCCGCGGCTGGAGATCGAGGATCTCGGCTACAACGTCGCGACCGCCGGGCAGAAGACCTATAACGGCGTCGCCATTCTGTCGAAGCATCCGCTGACCGTGGAGCAGAAGGCGCTGCCTGGAAATCCCGGCGACGATCACGCGCGCTACATCGAAGGGCTGATCGAAGCGCCCAAGGGCACGGACGGCAAACGCATCGCGCTGCGCGTCGCCTCGATTTATCTGCCGAACGGCAATCCGTCGGGCACGGAGAAATTCACCTACAAGCTCGCCTGGATGGAGCGGCTGCGCGCCCATGCAGCCGAACTGATTGAAGCTCGAGGAAGTTCTGGTGCTCGGCGGCGACTACAATGTCGCGCCGACAGATGAGGACGTCTACGATCCCGAGGGCTGGCGCGACGATGCGTTGTGCAGGCCAGAGTCGCGCCGCGCGTTGCGCATGATCATCAATCTCGGCTACACCGACGCGATCCGGGCACTGCACGGCCAGCCCCATCTCTACACCTTCTGGGACTATCAGGCCGGCCGCTGGCAGCGCGACGAAGGGCTGCGCATCGATCACCTGCTGCTGTCGCCCCAGGCTGCGGACCTGCTCTCTGAAATCGGGCGTCGACCGCGACCCGCGCGGCAAGGACAAGCCGTCGGATCACACGCCGGTCTGGTGCGAGCTGGATATCTAGGGCTCTACGCGGAGGTTACCCGCAGCCCTGGATCAGATATCCGCAAAGCACTGCGTCTCGGCCTTGCCGCCGGGATGGCAGACGGCACCCTGCTCGGCATCGCTGACGGTCTGGGCGTAGCGCCAAATCGCGCCGGATTGATAGTCGTGCTTGCGCGGCTTCCACTGTTTGCGGCGTTCGGCCAGTTCGGCGTCGCTGAGGTCGACTTCCAGCGTGCCCTTCTCGGCATCGATGCGGATGGTATCGCCGTTCTTCAGCAGGCCGATGGGGCCGCCGACTGCGGCTTCCGGACCCACATGGCCGATGCAGAAACCGCGGGTGGCGCCGGAGAAGCGGCCGTCGGTGATCAGCGCCACCTTGTCGCCCATGCCCTGGCCGTAGATGGCCGCCGTGGTAGCCAGCATCTCGCGCATGCCCGGGCCGCCGCGCGGACCCTCATAGCGGATGACGAAGACGTCGCCGTCGCTGTACTTGCGATCCGCGACGGCGCGATAGGCGTCTTCCTCGCAATCGAAGCAGAGCGCCTTGCCGGTGAAGGCCAGCTTCTTCATGCCCGCGATCTTCACGATGGCGCCCTGGGGCGCCAGATTGCCGCGCAACCCGACGACGCCGCCCGTTGTCGACAGCGGCTTTGCGGTGGTGCGGATCACGTCCTGATTAGTCGGGAATGTCACGCTCTTCAGATTCTCGGCGATGGTCTTGCCGGTGACGGTCATGCAATCGCCATGCAGGAAGCCGCCTTCGAGCAGTGCCTTCATCAGCACAGGCACGCCGCCGATCTCGTACATGTCCTTGGCGACGTAGCGGCCGCCGGGCTTCAGATCGGCGATGTAGGGCGTGCGGCGGAAGATTTCACAGACATCGTGGAGATCGAACTTGATGCCGATTTCATGACGCGATCGCCGGCAGATGCAGACCGGCATTGGTGGAGCCGCCGGCCGCGGCCACCACCATCGCGGCATTCTCCAGCGCCTTGCGGGTGACGATGTCGCGCGGTCTGATCTGCTTCGCCACCAGGTTCATGACCGCCTGTCCCGATGCCTCGGCATAGGCGTCGCGGCTTTCATAAGGCGCCGGTGCGCCGGCGGAACCGGGCAGCGCCAGTCCGATCGCCTCGGACACGCAGGCCATGGTGTTGGCGGTGAACATGCCGCCGCAGGAGCCGGCGGACGGACAGGCGACGCATTCGAGTTCGTGCAGATCCTTGTCGTCCATCTTGCCCGCGGAATGGGCGCCGACGGCTTCGAAGACGTCCTGCACGGTGACGTCACGGCCGTGAAAGCGGCCCGGCAGGATCGAGCCGCCATACATGAACACGGATGGCACATTCAGCCGCACCATGGCCATCATCATGCCCGGCAGGGATTTGTCGCAGCCGGCAAGGCCGACCAGCGCATCATAGCAATGACCGCGCATCGTAAGCTCCACGGAGTCGGCGATGACCTCGCGGCTGACCAACGATGACTTCATGCCGGCATGGCCCATGGCGATGCCGTCGGTCACGGTGATCGTGGTGAATTCCCGGGGCGTGCCGCCGGCGGCCTTTACCCCCCGCTTCGCGACCTGCGCCTGGCGGGCAAGCGAGATGTTGCAGGGCGCCGCCTCGTTCCAGGTGGTGGCCACGCCGACGAAGGGCTGGGCGATCTCCGCCTCCGTCATGCCCATGGCGTAGTAGTAGGACCGGTGCGGGGCGCTGGAGGGGCCGACCGAGACATGGCGGCTGGGCAGCTTGGACTTATCGAATTTCACATTGGCAGACATGGCGGTTCCTTCGACGGGGCCGGAAACGAGACCGGCACGATATGGCGCTACCAGCCGCTCGCCAATGGGTATTGGCGCATGGCATCAATGCAATTACTGGGATTTGCGCGGTGTTTCCGGGCGTTGGGCGATCTGTGCGGCCGGAATTGCGGCGATGACCTGCCCCGGTTGCTGCAACAGGTAGAAAATCGCCTCCGGCGAGGCATCGGATATGACGAAGGTCATGGAAACAGTGGCGCCCGTTTCGATACGGCCGCCGGTGAATTCCAGCTGATCATAGGGCTCCTCGATCTCGCTGCTGGCGATGAACTGGGGCGAGACATAGGGCCGCCCCGCGGTGGATGCCTGGCCAAAGGAGAGGCCGTCACCGTAGGGGCTGTAGGTCTCCAGCACTTCGCGCAACTCTAAAGAGAACCGCGTCCAGGCGTGCGTCGTCTTGTTGGTGACCACCTTGTTGAGCACAAAGGCGAAAGCGTGGTGGGTACCAACGAGGTTGCCGATCTTCGGATCGATATCCCTGATGACCAGGACGACGTCGCTGGAAACCGTGGTGATGTTCTCGTGGACAACGAAGGGATCGGCCTGCGTGCCCGAGCCGGAGACGCCGGTGATCTCGAAGCCGCCGAGCTCGTCACTGAAGGTGATGCCGTTGACGCGCATCGGCTCGGCTTGACTCCCGGACGGGAGGAGCAGGGCAAGAAGCACGCCGATTGCGATCAGTGCCGTCCGGAACAGGGCAATCATCGGTCTATTATCGACAGCGCCGCGCGCCTTGGCAAAGGACCGGATTAGCTGCCGACTACAGCGCGGCAAGGCGCTCCAGCGCCGCGGCTAGTTTGGCCCTGGACGCCGTTGCTTCGGCCAGGCGTTCGCGCTGTTCCTCGATGACCTCCGGTGGCGCTTTGGCCACGAAGGCTTCGTTGCCGAGTTTTGCGGTCCATTTGGAAATCTCGGAGCCGGCCTTTTCCATCTCCTTCTGCAGCCGGGCTTGCTCTCGCCCCACATCGATAACTCCGGCCAGGGGCAGCGTGAAAGTCGCCTCATCGACCACGACCTGGACAGCGCCCTTGGATGGCGCGCCTGTGGCGATGTCGATGGCATTGAGACGCGCCAGACGCATCAATAGATCGCGATGTGTCTTGAGCCGCGCCTGCGTCGCGGCGCCGGCATCGCGGACCTGCAGAGACAATTGCGCCGCCGGCGGCACATTCATTTCCGAACGCACGGCGCGAATGGCGGTAATTGCCCGGATCAGCCAGTCCAGCTCCGTCGTCGCTGCTTCGTCGGCCTTGAGACCGTCATGCTTCGGCCAGGGCGCGCTGATCAGCGCATCGGCGCCGGCATTGTTCTGGCCCCACAGTTCCTCGGTGATAAAGGGCATGAACGGATGCAGGAGGTGCAGCAGCTGATCCAGCACCCAGGCTGTCGCCGCACGGGTCTCGCTCTGCGCGCCGGGGTCTCCGCCGGCCAGGATCGGTTTGGTGAATTCCAGGTACCAGTCGCAGAACTCACCCCAGGCGAAATGATACAACGCGTTCGCCGCATCGTTGAAACGGTAGGCCGCCAGCGTGCGTTCCACCTGCTGGCGTGCATCGATGGCGCGGCCGACGATCCAACGGTTGACCGTCTGCCTGCACTGGCCGGGATCGAACTTCGGATCGGGCACGCACTGATTCATTTGGGCATAGCGCGCGGCGTTCCAGAGCTTGGTCGCGAAGTTCCGATATCCTTCGACCCGCGCCTCCGAGAACTTGATGTCGCGGCCCTGCGCCGCCTGGGCGGTGAGCGTAAACCGCAGCGCATCGCAGCCATATTTGTCGATCAGGTCCAAGGGATCGATCACATTGCCCTTGAACTTGGCCATCTTCTGGCCGCGCTCGTCGCGCACCAGGGCGTGGATATAGACCGTACGGAACGGCACATCCTTCATGAAATGCAGGCCCATCATCATCATCCGCGCGACCCAGAAGAAGATGATGTCGAAACCGGTCACCAGCACATCGCCGGGATAATAGCGCTTCAGCTCCGGCGTCTCTTCCGGCCAGCCGATGGTGGAGAACGGCCAGAGTGCCGAGGAAAACCAGGTATCGAGCACGTCCTCGTCGCGGCGCAGCGGCACATCCTTGCCGTAATGCTGTTTCGCGGCCGCGGCGGCCTCCGCCTCGCTCATCTCGACGAAGATCTTGTCGTCGGGTCCGTACCAGGCCGGGATCTGGTGCCCCCACCAGATCTGCCGGCTGACGCACCAGGGCTGGATGTTCCGCATCCACTCGAAATAGGTCTTGGTCCATTGTTCCGGCACGAACTTCGTGTCGCCCTGCTCCACCGCGCGGATGGCAGGCGCGGCCAGCGTCGCCGCATCCACATACCATTGGTCGGTCAGCCACGGCTCCAGCGGTACATTGCCGCGATCGCCATGGGGCACCTTGTGGGTATGCGCCTCGACCTTCTCGACCAGGCCCAGCGCCTCCAGATCGGCGACGATGCGCTTGCGCGCTTCGAAGCGGTCCAAGCCGCGATAGGGCTCCGGCGCGTTTTCGTTCACGCAGGCGCTCTTGTCGAAGATGTTGATGCGCGGCAGGTCGTGCCGGCGTCCCACCTCGAAATCGTTGAAGTCGTGGGCCGGCGTGATCTTTACCGCACCGCTGCCGGTTTCCGGATCGGCATAGGCGTCGGCAATGATCGGTATCTCGCGCCCGACCAGCGGCAGCGGGATCGTCTTACCGACGAGATCGCGATAGCGCGGGTCTTCTGGGTGAACGGCAACCGCGGTGTCGCCCAGCATTGTCTCCGGCCGTGTGGTGGCGATGACGATATAGCGGTCCGGCTCGCCCTTGATCGGATAGCGGATATGCCAGAGGTTGCCGCGGACCTCGGGGTTTTGCACCTCGAGATCGGAAATCGCCGTGTGCAGCTTCGGGTCCCAGTTCACCAGCCGCTGATCCCTGTAGATCAGGCCTTGCTTGTGCAGGTCGACGAAGACCTTGCGCACTGCGTGGGACAGGCCGGGATCCATGGTGAAGCGTTCGCGCGGCCAGTCCGGCGATGCGCCAAGGCGGCGAAGCTGGCGCGTGATGGTGCCGCCGGATTCCGCCTTCCACTCCCAGACCTTGGCAATGAAGTCGTCGCGCCCGATGGTCTGGACATTCGTCGCGGCCCCGCGCGCGGCGCCCGGCCGGTCGAGTACGATGCCCTTGGTAGCGAGTTGCCGCTCCACCACAGCCTGGGTGGCAATGCCCGCATGGTCGGTGCCCGGCTGCCACAGCGTATCGAAGCCACGCATGCGGTGATAGCGGATCAGGATATCCTGCAGCGTGAAGGTCAGCGCATGACCCATATGCAGGCTGCCAGTCACGTTCGGCGGCGGCATCATGATCGTATAGGGCTGCGCGCCCGAGTGCGGATCGGCCGCAAAGGCGCCCGACGATTCCCAGCGCGCATATTGCCGCTTTTCCACCTCGGCCGGTTCGAACGTCTTTTCCAACATCAAACAGATTTCCCTAAATCCGGTCAGGCCCTGATCCGGCCGGTTGTCCCGTCATCAATACGGAGGATTAAGTCAGCCGGCGGGCTTGGCAAGTTTGTCGACGGCTTCCTTGACGGCCCGTTCGACAAGCGGCGGCAGATTGGCATCGAGCCACTGGCGCAGCATTGGCCTTAGGGCGTCGCGGACCAGCTCTTCGACGGTCAGCGAGGAATGGCGCGTCTCGAGTTCCCCGGCCGACGCTGACGATTCCGGGCCGGGTGTCTTGGCGATGTCCATAAGGCGCGACAGGGCAGCCATGGCGCTCTCGACCTTGGTGTCCGACGCCGCAGCAGAAGGCGCAGATACCGGAGCCTTCTCGGCCAGGGCCTCAGGCGCCACCAGCTTCTCGACGACGGCCGCCGCTTCCGCCTTGACCGCCTCTGCCGACGGCTCGGCTTTGTCGCCTGACGCCGGCACGGCTTTGGCCGCCTCTTGACCGACTGTGACAACGCTGCCGTCGTCCTGGACGATCTGCGTCAGTTCGAAGATCTCGGCCTTCGGCTGTGCCGGCTTCGCTGCCTCGGCGGCAGGCGTACCGTCCTTTGCGTCCTGCTCCCCCTCGGCAATAATCCGCCGGATGGAAGCCAGGATGTCTTCCATGGATTGGCCGCTGTCGGTGCCCGATTGGTTCATCGTCTTTGCCTGTCTGGGTCATATTTATCAGACCGGCCGCGCTCCCGGAAGCCATTCCTTAAATTGGTCACCGGGTCACTCCGAGTTGATATCGGTCCCCCAGAACTTGTCCTTTACCTCGTCATAATGCTTGTCCACGTCGTACCGGGGCGCCGGCAATCCGATCCCGCTGGCCGTCAGCCGGCCGATCGAGGACAGGACCTGATACGCCGCCACGACCTCGTCCCTGTAGGCGCGGACCAGATTGACCTGTGCCAGCAGGTACTCCTGCTGTGCATCAAGGACGTCCAGGATAGTACGGGCACCGACGTTCGCTTCTTCCTGCACGCCCTCAAGTGCCACCCTGGTTGCTTCCACTTGGGCCTTGAAGGACTCGATCTGCGCGCGCGCGGTCACCAGCGATCGCCACGAACTGGTCGCCTGTTGCTCGGCCGAGCGCCGCTGTTCCTGCACCTGCTGCAGGCGCTGGCTGACAACCTGCTTCGATTGCCGGACACGCGAGCCTACGCCGCCCGCCTGATAAAGGGGAATTCTCACCTGCAGCAAGACAGCAGCCGAGTTTTCGTCGCTGCCGTCATTGGTCAGCTCGTCGTCGCCGCTCTGCAAGCGGCCGACCAAATCAACGCTGGGAAGAAGCTCCCCGAAGACGACATCAATTCCATCCCGGGCCGCTTGCTCGAGATACTTGGCGGCAATCAGGTCGGGATTGCTCTCCGACTCGGCCACGGTCTCCGACTCGCTTGAAGGAAGGCCCTCGGGCGGCGTGGCCGTTTCGAGATCCACCGGGTCTTCGCCTATCACCTCCCGATAGATGGCGCGGGAAGTCGTAAGCAGGCCCTCAGCGGCGGTTTGCTCGGCATAGGCGCCCGCCAAACGGGATTCGGATTGCGCAACATCTGTTCGCGTCAGTTCACCGACATCAAATCGGGTGCGCGTCGCCTCAAGCTGCCTCGTCAACACCTCGACGTTGTTGATCGTGAGGTTCAGCACAGCCTGATCCCGCAATACGTCGGAATATGCCGTTACGCCCCGCAACAGCACCTGTTGCTCGACGGAAAGCAACGTCGCCCGCTGCGCCCAGATCACATTGTCGGCCTGGCTGATGCTGGCATCGATACTGCCGCCGCGATAGATGGGCTGATTCAGATTGAGCGAGACTGTGCCGGTGCCGTCGGTTCCGCTGTTGAAATCGTTGTCGACAGCCCGAACTCCGGCCTCGCCCGTCACGTCGATCGTCGGGCGCCGCAGGGACTTCGCCTGGGCGATCTGCTCGTCGGTCGCCCGCAATTCGGCACGGGACGCCTGCAAGGTCGGATTGGTCTCATAGGCCCGTGCCAGGGCTTCTTCCAATGTGATCGCCCAGGCCTGTGCCGGCAGAAATGCCGCGGGCGCGAGCGCCGCGCACAGCGCGATCGATTGCAGACGCTGACGTGATGCCACTTATCCCTCCGTCACAGGCCCCTGTTTGGCATCTTATCCACCCGGTAGCCCAATGAGAAGGGCAGCGGCATAGACCGGTTCTTAGAACACGAACCCGGGCTGGCATTGCAGTCCGGGCAGCCTTGAAACCGACGCATCGAATAGCACGCGTGTCGAAATGATTTCAGCGTTCCGTGTAAACAACATGGCACGGCCCACCCCGCGCTCCCTGACAACGGCGACCAGCCGCCCGCCATCGGCCAACTGGCCGAGCAGCGTCGGCGGCACTTCATCCGCGAGGCCTTCGATGACGATGCCATTGTAAGGCGCTTGCCTGGGAACCCCCTGCTCCAACGGACCCTGCAGGATCATTGCGTTGGCGAGCCCGAGGGACGACAGCACCGAGTTCGCGCGATCGGCCATCGCGCCGTCAATCTCCAGCCCAACAATGGTCGCGGCAAGCCGCGACAAGACCGCAGTACCGTAACCGGTGGCGCTGCCGACATCTAGGAATGTATCGCTGCGCGACGGGGCCGCGGCCTGGATCAGGCGGCCGAGCACCATCGGTTCAAGCAGGAAACGGCCATTGCCCAGCGGCACGTCCTCGTCCACATAGGCGGCGGCGCGAAAGGCGTCCGGCACGAATTGCTCGCGCGGAATCACCGCCATGGCGTCCAACAGCGATTGATCGGTGACCTTGTTGGGCCGCAATTGGCTGTCAACCATGCTGCGGCGCGCGGCTTCAAACTTCATGGCGAAACTGCATCGGCTGGGCGGTGAAAAGGGCGCCGCGCTCGGCCGACTCCGCGACCGCAACGGCATCCGCTGCTTATAGCTCGCAGATGCCCGAAAAACAATGCGTTACGGCCCGGTAGAAAGCTTGGCTCCTCAGCTTGACCCCCTCACGCGCCGCCCTTAATGTCCCGCCCTTCCCTCAAAACGCGGGACGAGGGCCCGGTGGCAGAGTGGCCATGCAGAGGACTGCAAATCCTCGTACGTCGGTTCGATTCCGGCCCGGGCCTCCACACCGCGGTAAAGCCCCTGACTGCTACAGCGCCGCAACGAAAAGCGGCACGGCCGGCGCCTTTCGCCAACCGTGCCGCAATCAAAGCCGACACGCCGCTAAATCGCTGAGGGGGCTCAGTCGAACGGATTCCAGCTCTCCGCAGCCTGCGGATTTGCCGCCGCAACGGGAGTCAATCCGAGAGACGCCTGCAAGGAACCTTGCGAAGCCAGCAAGCGGTAGTTGGCGAACAGCTCGGTGTATTCCGCTGTGACCAGGGAGTCGCGCGCCAGGAACAATTCATTGTCCGCATCGAGCAGATCGAGCAGCCCACGCTGGCCGATTTCGAACTGCTGCTTGTAGACATCGCGAGTTTGCTCGTTCGCTTCGACCTCGCGGCGCAGGATCTCGACGTTGTTGTGCGAGACTTCCATGGCGTTCCAGGAGACGCGGGTATCCTCCGCGACCTTGCGCTCGTTCACGCGCAGGCGATCAAGGGCTTCCGCCTGGCGGTACTTGAACTCGCGAATGCGGGCCACGTCGGCGCCGCCGCGATACAGATTGTATCGCATGACGACAAGCGCGGTCGCGTCGTACTCGGTGTCGCGGCGGCCATCGATGTCATCATTGATCGAGCCGCCGAGCTCGAGCCTTAAGTCCGGATAGAGGCTGGCGTTCTGCTGCTTGACGTCGGCCTCGGCCGCCTTGACGTCGGCGCGGGCGAAACGAATGGTCGGGCTGTTCTCGATTGCCAAGGCAACGGCCGATTCCACATCCGCAGGTATTGAGTCCGCAGGCACGGTGGGATCCTCGAGCGTATCGGGCGCCTGGCCGACGACACGAATGAACAGAGCCTCGGCATCCTTCAGATCGCCGCGCACCTGGTTCAAACTCGATTCCGCGTTGCTCAGGCGGGCTTCCGCCTGGCGGACGTCGGCGATGTTGCCGCCGCCGGCATCGGCGCGGGCACGCACCTGGTCCAGGCGCTGGCGGTGGACCTGCACATTGTTTTCCGCGATTTCCACGCGGGCCCGGTGGCGGAGCACTTCCAGATAGGACTCTACCGCATCCAGGCCGATAAATTCCGAGGTTTCATTGACCCGATGGGCCGCGGATTCGACGCGCGCGATCTGCTTTTCGACTTCGCTATCGGCGAAGAAACCGTCGAACAGGAGCTGGCTCAACGTCGCGGAGCCTTCCTTGCGCACGAGCGTGATGTCGTCCTTGCCGCGCGCCTCGACGGTCACGTTGTCGGAATATTCGGGACCCGTGGCGGCGCGGAGATCGACCTGCGGCAGATAGAGTGCCCGGCCTTGACGCAGTTCCTCATCGATGGCGCGCCGGTTGTTGGAGACGGAACTCACCTCCGGGTTCGTATTGATTGCGATCTCGACCGCTTCCTTGAGGGTCATCGATTGCGCCGGGCCGGCCCACATCGGCAAGGCTAACAAGCAGGCCGCCGCGACAGATCGCAGCAACTGCGTCTTATAGTCCAGCATGGTAATATTCCATCACTTCAATGAGTTAGAACAAATTCCTGACTCGGCCGGAGAGTCCGGGCGAGGGCCGACATAAGCACTTCATCAAAACTATGTAAAAATCTGATTAATCTGTTGTTTCTTCGAAAATCCTAGCGTTCGCTGAATGCCGAGTTCCGGGTGCGCATGATCGGCAGAAGCAGGTATTGAAGGACCGTCTTCTGCCCGGTCAGGATGTCCACGATCGCCGTGTCGCCGGGGCCGATTTCCAGTGGTTGACCCGCCTTGCCCTCAAGATAGGTCCGGTCGGTCCGCAAGCGGACGCGGAAGAACCGTTCGCGCTTACCGCCAACCTCTTCCTCGATCGCATCGGAGCTCTTGAACTCCACGACCGCGTCGAGGCCGCCATAAATACTGTAGTCATAGGTGTCAAATTTGACGACAGCCTTCTGGTCAAGATGGACGAAGCCGTTGTCGGTCGTCTTGATGCGGGCCTCGATCAAAAGCGAGTCTTCCATCGGCACGATCTCCATCAGATCCTCGCCGGGACGGATGACGCCGCCGATGGTGCGGATCTTGATCTCCTTCACCGAACCGCGGACGGGCGAACGCACTTCCGTGCGCAGGACGCGATCCTTGTTGGAGATCAATTGTTCCTGCACGCTGGCCAGCTCCGCGCGATGGCGGCTGAGCTCTTCGGCCGCCTCGCTGCGGAAGGTGCTGGTCCGCTCATTGACCCGATTTTGCTGCTCCTTTATCTGCGCTTCCGTCTGCGGAATGGCCGACTGTGTTGCTTCGAGCTCAGTCTTCAGCTCGTTCACGTCACGCTGGGTCTGCAGCAGCTCGACCTGGGAAATCACGCCCTGGTCCGCCAGCGGTTTTTTGATCTTGAGCTGTTTTTGCGCCAGCCCGAGAGATTGCTTGACGTTCTTCTCCTTGATGATCAGCGACTCCAGCTCCTTCTCCTTCTGTATCTTCTGCTCTCGCAGGATGCTGAGCTGGGACTCCAACTGTTCGGCCCGGATCTCCGCGTTGGCTCGTTCCGCCTCGGCAAGTAAGGGAGCCTCTTTGGTGAGATCCGACGGAAATTCGATTTCAGCGGGCGATTTCCGGGCGATTTCACCCTCCAATCGCGCAACGACTGCGGAAAGATGCAGATACTGTTGACGCAAATCGGAAAGGTCCGATTCCGCCCGCCGGTTGTCGATGCGCAGAAGGACCTGGCCCTTCTCCACGACATCGCCTTCGCGCACCATCACGTCGGCGAGGATGCCGCCTTCGAGATTCTGGATGAGCTGAACCTGGCTCGACGGAATCACGCGGGCCTGTCCGCGGGTGACCTCGTCCAGCACCGCCTGGTCCGCCCAAATCAGGAAGACGATGACGAATGCCGCCACGGCGTAAAGAAGGACATGGCCGAAGAACCAAAACCCGCGACGGTCCACGTCGATGGGATCGATCCAATCGCCCCTGTTCGTATCGCTCATGACCCCGCTCCCTACGGCTTCGCCGCGGTGACGCGGCCTTTGACGAGCGCCTCGAGCACGGCGGTCTTCGGGCCATCAGCAACAATTTTGCCGTTGTCGACGACGAGCAGGCGATCGACCAGCGCCAGCATCGAATGCCGGTGCGTCACCAGCACGAAGGTCTTGTGCGACAGGCATTCAGCCATGCGGGACCTGAACGAGGTTTCCGTGCTGTTGTCCATCGAACTGGTCGGCTCATCCATGACCACGATCGGCGGATCCATCAGCAAGGCGCGGGCAATGACGATCGCCTGGCGCTGACCACCAGACAGGAAGCGTCCCGCCTCGCCGACCTGCAGGTCGAAACCCGAGGGGTGCGTATTCACGAACTGATCGACGCCGGAGATGCTGGCCGCCTTCAAGATGGCAGCCTCATTCACATAGGGAGCGCCGAGGGTGATGTTGTCCTTGACCGAGCCGAAGAACAGGCCGCCGTCCTGCAGCACGCAGCCCAGGTTGTGCCGCAGGTCCGCCGGGTCGATCTGCCGCATGTCGGTGCCGTCAACGAGAACGGCGCCCTCTGTGGGGTCATAGAGACTGAGGATCATCCGCGCGATCGTGGTCTTGCCCGATCCGATTCGGCCGATGATGCCCACCTTCTCGCCTGGATTGATTTTGAAGCTGACGCCATGCAAGGCGGCCACTTTCGAATTTGGATAGGCGAAGGACACATTGCGGAACTCGATCGCGCCCTGCACATCCGGGCGGCGCAGGAATTCCTTGCCGATCGGCCGTTCCGACGGCAGCGCCATCAGGCGGTTCAAGCCCTTCAGCGATGTCCAGGATTGATGGAAGCGTACGATCAAGCCGGCAATCTGACCCAGCGGCGCCATGGCGCGGCTGGTCAGCATGGAGACGGCAACCATCGCGCCTGTGGTCATCAAGCCTTCGCCGGTCCGGTAGACGCCCCAGACCACGACGCCGATGGAGGCCAGGTTCGCCGCCATCACCGTGAAGTTCAGGGAAATCGATGCCCAGAATTTCGACGACATCGAAGACGCCGCCGCTGCCGCGACATAGTGGTTCCAGTCGCGCTGGCGCCGGCCCTCCGCCGATGCGACCTTCACGGCATCCAGGCCGTTGATGGTCTCCACCAGCATGGCGTGCTTTTGCGAAGCTTCTCGATAACCCCGCTCGACCGCTGCGCGCATCGGTATCTGCGCCAGGATGCTGACGATGACCACGACAGGGACCATGATCGCCGGCACCCAGGCCACCGGTCCGCCGAGGAAGAAGATCACGAACATGAACAGGAACAGGAACGGCAAATCCACCAATGCGGTCAGCGATGCCGAGGTGAAGAAGTCCCGCAGCGTTTCGAACTCGCGAATATTATTGGCGAACGCGCCCGACGACATCGGGCTGGCCGCCAGCTTGATGGACAGAAGGTGCTCGAAGATGCGGGCCGACAGCTTTCGGTCGAGATTCTTGCCGACGCGATCGAGGAAATAGCCGCGCAGGGTGCGCAGCAGGAAATCGAAGACGAAAGTCAAACCGATACCGACCACCAGCACCGTCAGGGTATCGAGCGCCTGGTTCGGCACCACACGGTCATAGACGATCATCGTGAAGATCGGGCTGGCGACGCCGAAGAGATTGATCAGCAACGCCGCCAGAATGACCTCGAGATAGATCGGCGTGAAGGCGAAGACACTGCTCCAGAACCACGACTTCGCGCGGGGCGGCGCAAGATCCTCCGACCTGGCGTCCAACCTGATTTTCGAGCGAACGACGATGGCGCTCCCGCCATAGCGCTGCTGCAGATCCTCCCGGCGTACCTCGTGGCTGCCGTCGACATTGTCGGGCGTGATGACTTCCGCCCGATCCTGGCCGATCAAGCGCAACAGGACACAAGCGCTGCCGTCCTTCAGCAGCAGAACGCAGGGCAGCGACAGACGATCGATGTCGATGAACTTGCGGTTCTTGATCGCCGCGGACAGCCCGATGCGTTCGGCCGACTGTATGAAAAGGTGCGGCTTGATATGCCCGACCGCGAGCGGCAGCCCTGCGCGCAGCGCCGCGGCCGAGCGCGGCACGCCGTAGTAGCGCGAGAGCGCGACCAGGCACTGCAACAACGGATCTTCCGCAAGACCGTCGGCCGGCCGCTCTTCGGGAGCGGCGTTATGGATGGGGAATTGTTCGATGACTGCTTTCATGGGGGCGCCGAAATGAAACCTACCGGATTATTAACGAATTCAGTTATGGAATGGTTAATTTCGCCCATCAAGCGAGGCAACCGATGTCACGGCCATCACACATCGCGTAACTCTTGATCCCGGACTTGGACTTGTCCCGGCCGGCCGGCGCGCATGCTAGCGGAATGTCTTGGCAAAATATCTAATCGGACGAAAATATATTGAGATCAATGAATTATATCATGGTTTCGGTCGGTCCTGCCAGGGCCGCTGCGCCCTCTAGGCCCGCCGCAGGGCCCGTCCTGGCCGGCGGCCCGTTGAACGGCCCTGGGACCATACGGCCACGCCGTTGACGAAAACGCCCCGAATTCCGGCCGCCGGCTGGATCGGGTCCTCAAAGGTGGCGCGGTCGATGATCGCCGCCGGATCGAAGATCGTCAGGTCGGCAAAGTAGCCCGGCCGGATCAGGCCCCGGTCGCGCAGCCCGAACTGCCGCGCCGGCAGGCCGGTCATTCGGCGCACCGCCTCTTCCAGAGGGAAAAGCCCGACATCGCGGCTGTAGTGGCCGAGCACCCGGGCGAAGCTGCCCCACAGGCGCGGATGGGGATGGCTGTCATGGGGCAGCCCGTCCGACCCGATCATCGTATGGGGAAAGGCGAGGATGCGCCGCACATCGCCTTCATCCATGGAGAAATAGATGGCACCCGCGGGCTGCAGCCGCTGGCAGGCCTCTTCCTGCGACACGCCCCAATCGCGCGCCACGTCAGTCACCAGCCGGCCAGCCTGATCCGGCGCGGTCTTCGACCAAGCGACGATGACCTTTGTCGCTTCGCCGACCCAGTCGGCCCTCAGGATCGTCGACGAGGCTGAATAGGGATAGGCGTCCAGGCCGACAGGCTGTTGCCCCAGCGCCTTTTCGATCTTGGCGAGGCTCTCCACCGAACGCCCGAAATTCGCCTGCCCGGCCGTCTTGTGATGGGAGATGACCACAGGCACATCGGCGCGGCGGCCGATGTCGAATGTCTCGTCCAGGCTCTCCAGCACATGGTCGGACTCGTCGCGCATGTGGGTGGTGTGAATGGCGCCGGCTGGCTTGAGCAGCTTTGCCAGTTCCACGATTTCGTCCGTCGGCGCCGATTCCGCCGGTTCGTATCCCAAGCCGGTGGAAAACCCGACGACGCCCGCATCCAGCGCCTCCTGCAATAGGGCCTGCATCGCCTTGATCTCGGCCGGGGTCGCGGGACGGTCCAGCCGGTCCATCGCGCCGACCCGCAATGTCGAATGGCCGACGAGGCAGGCGGCGTTGATCGCCGGTGGCTCGCGATCTAGAGCCGACATATAGGAGGCGAAGGACTTCGAACCGGTACCAGGATTGATCGCCGAGCAGGTCCAGGGGCGGCGGCGGCGATCCCCTGAGCTTCAGCGGCGCCAGGCTGATGCCGCAATTGCCGGTCACGACAGTGGTCACGCCCTGGCTCGCCTTCGGCGACATGTCCGGCGAGCTCAACAGCAGGCGGTCATCATGGGTGTGCACATCGATGAAGCCGGGTGCGATCACATGGCCACCGATGTCGACAATCTCTGCGCCCGAACTCACGCCGATATCGCCAACCGCAAGAATGCGATCTCCGGTGATCGCAACATCGGCGGATATGGCGGTGGCGCCGGAACCGTCGATGACCTGCCCACCCCGGAAGATGATCGTGGGAGTTTCCTGCATCTGTTCCCTACCCCGCCTGATCGTAAAAGCGCGCTTGATATAGGTCCGCCCGTGCGAGCGTTGGCCGGATCGCTGCCAACAAGATGTCCGCCCATTTCTGAGCCGCAACCTCTGTCCCAATCAGATCCTGCCTGAACTCGACCAGCAAATGCGGCCACCCTCTGCGCATGGCATGAATCGGCAGGCTGCAATCTTCACCGGTGACAAGGCCATAAGGCTGATTGTCGCCGACCGTAATCGTACCGAGTTTCCGCAACGCCGCCATGACGGGCGCCGCGATCCGGTCGTCGCGTTCCCAACAGATATCGATTTCCCAGGGCCGGAATTCGCCATTCATGCGATCGGTGCAGCTATGGATCGAGAGTACGGCCGCCACGCCATGGCGGACTCGCATTGCCTCGGCCAGATCCTCGATTGCACGGTGATAGGGAACATAGATCGCATCCAGACGGACACGCCGATCGGCCTCGGACAGGGTCATATTGCCGGGAATGGCGCTGCCGTCGCTTATCGCCGGGATCAGCGTCGGATCCCGCAGCAGCCGGTTGCAGTCGACGATAAGCCGCGAATAGTTACAGAGCACCGCCGGCGCATCCAACTGCAAGGCCATATGCCGCGTAGTATCGGCGGCGCCGATATCCCAGGCGATATGACGCGTCAGATCGTCGCCGGACAGGTCCAGCTGCCGCAGGCCGGTTGGGATGAACCGGCTGGCGTGGTCGCAGAACAGCATGATCGGCGCGCCGCCCCGGCCATTGAACAGCTCGAACGGCGGCGGATCACCCTGTGCAAGCAACGCCATTGTCGGTCAGCCCAGCGGATAGATGCGGCGCGCATTCTCGCCGGCGATCAGGCTGGCGATGCGTTCCGCTTCTCGGACATTGCAGAAGCCATCCGCGATCCACTGATCCATCTGGCGGCGAAGGCCGGCACGGAACAGCAACGCCCCGAGATAGTAGAACTCGGCAACGCCGAAGGCGTCCGAGCTGTAGAGCTGCTTGGTGAAGGGCGCGATCTCCAGCGCCTCGCCGAGAATCCGCCAGGCGGAGGGCCCCGTGTAGTGGAGGATCACGCCGACGTCGAAATAGACGTTCGGAAACACCTCCGCCATGTAACCGGCGACGCGATGGAACGGGAAGCAATGGAGCATCGTGATATTGACGCCCATCTCGTTCATCGACTGCAAGAACGGCATCAGCAGCGACGGATTGTTCTTGTGGATGATCGCATCCCGGTCGCCGAATCCGACATGGAACTGGATCGGCATCTTGCGTTGCCTGGCCAGTTCAGCGCCAACCCACAAGCCATGGCGCAGCAGCGTCGGCTCTTCCATGCGAGTGCGGCCGGCCTGGATCTCCGGCAGCCACTTGCCGGCCGCCGTCACGACGTCGTCCCTGCTCGGCGGCGCCGGATCGAAATCGAAGCCGCCGCGATAGGCGATGACCGATTTGAGACCGACGGCCGTCTTGCTGGCAGCCGCCAGCTCGTCGGCAAAGGCGCGTGAGAACTCCGCAGCGCCGACACCGGACTTGCCGACCCGCTCGGCAATAGCCTCGATGCGCACGATTTCGCGCGCGGGCACGCCAACGGCCTCGGCCATTTGCGGTGGCGTGAGAATATCGGTGGATCGAAACCCGCTATCGATCAGCAGCAGGCCGCAGTTGGCCGCCTTTACGAACCGCCGGTTTACCTCGGCAGCCCCCAATGCTGCCCGGCGCTCGATATAGGCATCGGGATCGGGAAAGGTGTCGAGGTCGAGGATCGGTGCGCATTTCGCCCGGATCGCCAGTCCGAGCGGCGTGTCGAAATGACTAGTCCCCGCGGGCGCATCGACAAAGCTCTCGGAGATCATCAGTTCGAACTGCTTGCGCGTGACATCGCGCGGCACCAGGCCGTGGCAATGGTGATCGATCAGCTTCAGATCGGCGGCGATATCAGTAGGCATTGGCATATCGGCTCATGATTTCTTCGGCGTTCGCGTCCTTGAACATGTCCACCTCTTTGCGCTTCACCGATATGTAGGCGTTCCAAAGGTTGTCGGAGAACCAGCTTTTGACCAGCTTGTCCCGCTCCAGCGTGTCCAACGCTTCGCTCAACGTTCCCGGCAGAGCAGCGATGCCCATCTTGCGCCGTTTCTCTGCACCCAGATCATGGGGATCCTCGGTCAGAAGCTCCGGCATCGGCAGTTTTTCACGGATACCCTGCAAACCTGCGCGCACGAGAAGGCCGAGCACGAGATACGGGCTCGATGTGCTGTCCACAGGGCGGTACTCGAGATTGTACAGCCGCCGCATCCGCGCAGCATCGCCCTTCGGCGGGGGGCAGATGCGCAGCGACGCCTCGCGATTGTTGAGTCCCAAGCCCGCATATCCCGAGCTCCAATGTTGCGGGCCGAGGCGAAAATAGGATGGCGGCGTCGGTGCTGAGAAGGCGCAGATCGCGGGCGTGTGCCGGACAACGCCGGCGGCGAACTGCCCCGCCTTCTCGCTCAGGCCGCCCGGGCGGGACGGATCGTAGGTCGCGGGCTTGCCGTCCCTGCTCTGCAGGCTGAAATGTACGTGGGCGCCATTGCCCGGCCGGTCGAGGGCGACCTTCGGCGTGAAGCTGGCGCGATAGCCGGCGCGGCGCGCCACTTCGCGGATCACTTCCTTGACGATGAGGGTTCGGTCCGCGGCGGCGATGCCGATGGCGGGGCGGCAGCTGACTTCGAACTGATTGATGCCATACTCCGGCTCGAATGTCTCCGGCTCGGTGCCGGCCTGCCGCAACGCCTCGATGCAGCGCAAAGCGAAGTCCGGGACGAGCCGGAACGCCTCCAGCGAAAACGGCGTCGTGTTCGGCAGGCTGGCGCCCAACAGGCTGAATTCCAGCTCCGGTGAGCTGTAGAACCGCAGGCCCGCCACTTTCTCCAGATCCTGCAGGGCCGCCCGGTAGAATCCGCGCGTGCAGGAATCCCAGACCGTGCCATCGAGATTGTACCCATCGCACAGCACGAAGCTGAGCGGCGGATAGCCTTTGGCGATCTCCACGCGCACACGCGTCGACGGATCGGGAAGCATCTGCGCTTCCATCAGCGCGCCCCAGGGATTCTCAGCGATATCCTCGAAAGGTGTCAGAGCGTGTCCGGCCATCGCCCAGTTGATGCCGAGCTTCTTGCGCTCGGCATAGGCGGCCACGGGAATGCCGCGCCCCCGGGTAATTCCCACGAGGTCGTTCCACGCCAGCAGCATCAGCTCTTCGCGAGCGGCCATCGGTCCCCTCCCCTGACTTTTTCTTTGCTACAAGCGAACGGCCGCCGGCAGGTCCCGCAGCCTGCTGTCGATGGCGGCTTGCAGCGGCAAGCTCGGTTGTGCGCCCACCGCCTCACAGGTCAAGGCGCCCGCCACGCTGCCATAGCGCAGCGCTGCCGCCAAATCCTGCCCCCGATCCATTGCCGCCGCGAAGGCGCCGACGAAGGCATCTCCGGCGGCGGTTGTGTCGATGGCTTTGACGGCCAGCGAGCCGATGGACAAATCCGGACCTGCCGGCGAGAAAGCCCGCGCACCCTGTTCGCCGAGCGTTACGATGACGGTCGCCTTTCCGCCCTTGGCGATTGCCTGGGCGGCTGCGATCGCATCACTTGTGGCGTTGCCCTGTGCCCGCGCCACTTGCACGGCTTCAGTTTCATTCACCACGAGCCAATCCAGTTCTGCCAGGACATCGGCGGGAACGGGCGCCGCCGGCGCGCAATTGAGCAGGATCCGCGCACCGGCCTTGCGGGCTCGCTTCACCAACGCCCAATTCTCCGGGAAGGGCACTTCCATCTGCAGGACAATCAATGCGTCTGGCCCCAGCCAGCTATCGGGAACATCCGACTGGCGGGCGTCCTGGTTGGCGCCTGAGGCAACGAAGATCAGATTGGCGCCCTTCGCATCCACGGCAATGAAGGCGGCGCCGGTGGGCTGATCGCTCTTGCGCATCTGTTTCAAGTCGACAGCGGCGTCTCGCAACATCGCCAGGGCGCCGTCGGCAAAGCCATCGCTGCCGACCGCGCCGACCATGCGGACTTCGGCGCCCGCGCGCCGTGCGGCCACCGCCTGGTTGGCGCCCTTGCCCCCCGGCACCGCACGATAGCCAGGACCAAGAACCGTCTCGCCGGGACGCGGCAACGCGGTCACCGACACGACGAGATCGATACTGAGTGAGCCGAAGATGACGATCACAAGAGGTGCTTTCCATGGGAGGCGGCTGAGAGGCCGATGGGAGCGGGAGCCGGCTAAGATTTGAAGCCTGCCCTGGCTCTGGCGTTTCGCCAAGTGGCATGGCCGATATGGGGTCAAATCCGGCGCCAATAGGAGGCCTAAATTGACTTCCACACAGTGTCCGTTTCCATAGATTGTCTGCTGTATTATTTACATTTGTGACACAAAGCGGGCGAAATCGGCACCGCGGTAATCTTTGTTAAACATAATTAGTTACTGTAGAATAACAAAATAACTAATTGATATATATACATTACAATCCAAATCACCCGTGACGTCGGTGCGGTGAATTTCCAGAAAGGTTGACGCGTTTTTTGCCAATCGGCGCCGTTTCTTAACGAAGCGTTTAGAGGTTCCGTGGCTTGTTATAAGCGCAGGGTTAGGCCCGCGTTAACCGTCAGCGACAGAGGACGGAGTTCTAAGGTTTTGGGAGTGAGTCCAACGCAGCAAAACGCGCCCGCGGCGAATCTCGCTGGCGGCCAGAGCACGTCGCTTCCCTCGGCGACCGTGGCGCAGATTGCTGACCTGAGCGCGAACGACACCGTGCTCGTCGCCGCCGTCGCCCCCGAACAGCAGAATGAATTCGTCGGCATGACGGCCGAACAGTTGATGCAGCTCGACCTCTATTTCGTCCCGGGCGGGGAAACGCCGGCGACGCCCCAGTCCGGAAGTCCGACGGAGTCCGAACCAGGCGATGGAGATTCTGTCTGTCCGGAAGGCCAGCAGGACTCGTCGGTCTTCGCATCACTCGAGCCCGCCGCCGAAGAAACGGGCGCTCTCGTTGCGGCTGCCGATCCGAACGCCGCGCAGGCCGAAGGTCTTGAGGGCCAGGAAAATCCCGCCGCGGCCGGAGCGTGCATCGACGACTTGACCGAATTGAGTCTGCTCGAACTGATGAGCGTGCGCGTGGCGGCCGAACCCACGCCAATCCTGCCGCAATTACTACCAGTCGATCTCGATACCCTGTTCGATCGTTCTGACGAGACCGAAAACAACAACCGCGAGAACCTGAACGAGGACAGTAGCGAAGACACGTTCTTTCCGGTGATCGAAGATCCGGTGCAAACGCTGCCGCCGTTCAACGTCTCGCCGATTGCAGGCAACGACAAGTTCGCCATTGGCGAAGATGGAAAGTTGACGGTCCCCGCGAGCGGCGTCCTGAATAATGATTCCGACGGCAATGGTGACGCCCTTTCTGCATCGCTCATCGGCGGACCAACCAGCGGTACATTGACGCTCCTTGCCAATGGGCGCTTCACCTATGTGCCGAACGCGAACTTCAACGGAACTGACTCCTTCACCTACCAGGTCTCCGACGGCAACGGTGGCCTTGACACGGCAACGGTCACGCTGACGGTCACGGCTGTGAATGACGCGCCGGTGCTCACCGCGCCGGGACCGATTGCCGTAACCGAGGATACGGCGGCGACGATTTCAGGCATTTCTGTTGCCGATATCGATGTCGGCACGGGACTGGTCACGGTCACACTCGCGGTACCCTCCGGAAGCCTCAGTGCGCTCTCCGGCAGCGGCGTTACGGTCGGCGGCACGGCCGCCGCGCTCACGCTCACGGGCGCGCTTGCCGACATCAACACGTTCCTCGGCGGCAGCAACGTCACCTATGCGCCGGCTCTCAACAACAGCGCTGACGTCAACCTCACGGTCACCGTCAACGACAAAGGCAACACGGGCTCCGGAGGTGCCAAGACAGACAGTGCGGTCGTCACCCTGGATCTGCAGGCCGTCAACGACGCACCTGTAGTGGCCGTACCGGCAAGCATCATCGTCACCGAGGATGTGGCCTCCAATATCACGGGCATCAGCTTCAGCGATGTGGATGCCGGCACAGGTAGCGTAACCGTGACTCTCTCCGTCACAACGGGCACGCTGGCCGCGGCGACAGGTGGCGGCGTGACTGTCGCCGGATCGGGCACAGGCATCCGTCACGCTGACGGGCACAGTCGCCGCGATCAACAGTTTCATCAGCGGCGGCAATGTCGACTACACCACCGCGGCGGACGATACCACCGCCCAGACGCTGACCGTCAGCATCGACGACGGCGGCAATACCGGCTCCGGCGGCGCCAAGACCGATACCGAGACCGTCACCCTCAATGTCACCGCTGTCAATGATGCACCGGTGCTCACCGTCCCCGGCTCGATCACCATCGATGAGGACGTGACTACGGCCATCACTGGTATCACGGTCGCCGACGTCGACGCCGGCACGGGCAACATCACCGTCACGCTCTCCGTGCCCGGCGGCACGCTGGCGGCGACCAGCAGCGGCACCGTTACCGTCGGCGGCACGGCCACCGCCCTGACCCTCACCGGCACGCTGGCCGACATCAACGCCTTCATTGCCGGCTCCAACGTCACCTACACGACGGCAATCAATAACGATGGCGACGTCAATCTGACCGTCACGGTCAACGACAAAGGCAACACCGGCACCGGCGGCGCCAAGTCTGACAGCGAGGTCATCACCCTCGACGTGCAGGCCGTCAATGACGCGCCGGTCGCGGCCGTGCCGGCAAGCATCATCGTCACCGAGGATGTGGCCTCCGATATCACGGGCATCAGCTTCAGCGATGTGGATGCCGGCGCCGGTAGCGTAACCGTGACTCTCTCCGTCACGGCGGGCACCTTGACCGCCGCAACCGCGGGCGGAGTCACCGTCACTGGATCGGGAACCGGCACCGTCATGTTGACGGGCACAGTCGCCGCGATCAACAGTTTCATCAGCGGCGGCAATGTCGACTACACCACCGCAGCGGACGATACCACCGCGCAGACGCTGACCGTCAGCATCGACGATGGCGGCAATACCGGCTCCGGCGGCCCCAAGACCGATACCGAGACCGTCACGCTCAATGTCACGGCCGTCAATGACGCACCGGTGCTCACCGTCCCCGGCTCGATCAGCATCGATGAGGATGTGACCACGGCCATCACCGGCATCTCCGTCGCCGATGTCGACGCCGGCACGGGCAATGTCACCGTCACGCTCTCGGTGCCCGGCGGCACGCTGGCGGCGACCAGCAGCCCGTGTACCGTTACCGTCGGCGGCACGGCCACCGCCCTGACCCTCACCGGCACGCTGGCCGACATCAACGCCTTCATTGCCGGCTCCAACGTCACCTACACGACGGCAATCAATAACGATGGCGACGTCAATCTGACCGTCACGGTCAATGACAAAGGCAACACCGGCACCGGCGGCGCCAAGTCTGACAGCGAGGTCATCACCCTCGACGTGCAGGCCGTCAATGACGCGCCGGTCGCGGCCGTGCCGGCAAGCATCATCGTCACCGAGGATGTGGCCTCCGATATCACGGGCATCAGCTTCAGCGATGTGGATGCCGGCGCCGGTAGCGTAACCGTGACTCTCTCCGTCACAGCGGGCACCTTGACCGCCGCAACAGCCGGTGGAGTCACCGTCACCGGATCGGGCACCGGCACCGTCATGCTGACGGGCACAGTCGCCGCGATCAACAGTTTCATCAGCGGCGGCAATGTCGACTACACCACCGCAGCGGACGATACCACCGCGCAGACGCTGACCGTCAGCATCGACGATGGCGGCAATACCGGCTCCGGCGGCCCCAAGACCGATACCGAAACCGTCACGCTCAATGTCACGGCCGTCAATGACGCACCGGTGCTCACCGTCCCCGGCTCGATCAGCATCGATGAGGACGTGACCACGGCCATCACCGGCATCTCCGTCGCCGATGTCGACGCCGGCACGGGCAATGTCACTGTCACGCTCTCGGTGCCCGGCGGCACACTGGCGGCAACCGGCACGCCCAGCGTAATCGTCGGCGGCACGGCCACCGCCCTGACCCTCACCGGCACACTGGCCGACATCAACGCCTTCCTCGGCGCCAGCGCTGTCACCTACACGACGGCGCTCAACAACGATGGCGACGTCAATCTGACCGTCACGGTCAATGACAAAGGCAACACCGGCACCGGCGGCGCCAAGTCTGACAGCGAGGTCATCACCCTCGACGTGCAGGCCGTCAATGACGCGCCGGTCGCGGCCGTGCCGGCAAGCATCATCGTCACCGAGGATGTGGCCTCCGATATCACGGGCATCAGCTTCAGCGATGTGGATGCCGGCACGAATAACGTCACCGTCACCCTTTCGGTCTCCGCGGGCACGCTCACGGCGCTGTCCGGGCCGTTCGTCGCGGTCTCGGGTTCGGGGACCGACAGCATCACGCTGACGGGCACTATCTCCGCGATCAACAGCTTTATCGCGAGCGGCAGTGTCGATTTCACGACGCCGCTTAACAGCAACGCCAGCGAAACGCTTACCGTGGTGATCGATGACGGCGGCAATAGCGGTTCCGGCGGCCCCAAGACCGATACCGAGTCCGTCGCTCTCAATGTCACAGCCGTCAACGATGCGCCGGTCGCCGTCGATGATTCCTTCACAACCGACGAAGACACCCCTTTCGCGGACACGGTGGCGGCAAACGACAGCGACGTCGAAGGCAATACCCTGACTTACAGCCTGGTCGGCGGTCCGATCGCCGGTCTTACCTTCAATACCGATGGCAGCTTCGCCTACGCGCCGCCGTTGAACAGCAATGGGCCGGTTACCTTCACCTATCAGGTGGCAGACGGCAAAGGTGGCACCGACACCGCGACGGCTACGATCGACGTGATCCCGGTCAACGATGCGCCGGTCGCCGGCGACGACAGCTTCTCCACCCAGGAAGACACGATCCTCAACAGCAAGGTTTCCACAAACGACTCCGATGTAGACGGCGATACGCTGACCTATTCGCTCGTCGGCGCCTTGGCTGGTTTGACCCTCAACACGGATGGCACCTTTAGCTATGCGCCGCCGCTGAACTTCAACGGCGTGGTCACGTTCGACTATGAGGTCGACGACGGCAAGGGCGGGACGGATACCGCCACGGCCACCATCACCGTATCGCCGGTCAATGATGCGCCGACCTTGATCACTCTCGACACCAGCAACGTCGACGAAGAGACGCCCGGCGATATCATTGGCAACCTCACTGTCACTGATCAGGATGACCCCCTCGGCCCGCACAGCTTCACCGTCGACGATGCCCGGTTTGAGATTGTCGGTGGGGTTCTACAGCTGAAAGCCACCGAGACGCTGGATTTCGAAACCGAGCCGTCTGTCACGATTCAGGTTACGGCAAAGGATGCCGGCGGCCTTACGCATGCCGAGACGTTTGTCATCACCGTGAACGATATCCCCGGTATTAGCCTCGGCGACAGTGGCGGTGCCGACAGCCTTTCCGGCACGAATGAGGGCGATACGCTCAGCGGCGGCGTGGACAACGACACCCTCGATGGCAAGGATGCCCACGACAGCCTTGATGGCGGCGACGGCAACGACAATCTCGAAGGCGGCGCTGGTAATGACACGCTCGATGGCGGCGCTGATAGCGACGCCATCTCAGGCGGCGACGGCAACGATCTGATTATTTGGGACCCTTCGGACAGCGCCATCAACGCCGGGAAGGGAATCGACACCATCTTCCTGAACGGATCCGATATCGATCTCTCGGCCGCGATCTCCGGTATCGAAATCATCGACATGAAAAACGGCGGGCCGAACAGTGTCACCCTGTCGGCAACGGATGTAATCGCGGTCTCCGAGACGAGCACCATTACGATCGCCGGCGATAGCGACGATACGATCTTCAGCGGCGGCGGGTGGGCCCTTACCGGTCCCGACGGCAAGGGCAATGACATCTACACACAGATAACCGGATTCGGCACGGCGACGCTGGTCGTCGACCAGGACATCAACTTCGTCAATGTCTAAATAAATCAATTGTTTGACTGGGTTGGCTGATTTCCGGGCGCTAGGCAGTTGCCCGATGGCGCAAATTTTCCTGAAACTCAATATTAACCATTATTGTGAAATGATTGGCTGCGGTTTTTCCGCGTGACTTCAGGCGGATAGGAGGCGCCGCCGCTGCATTTGCCTCCGTTTTGTTTATCGGGACTCCGGACGTCCAGAACCATGCGCGCCCTGCTTCTGTCACTGCTCGTTGCCGGCCTTGCCGTCTTCGGCCCAGTCGAAACGACTGCGCGGGCCGAAACGCCGGTGCGCGCGTACAAGATCAAGGCGGCTTTTATTCTCGATGTCGCCCGGCAGGTGAGGTGGCCCAACCAGGTCGGTCCCGTCGCCCGTCTCTGTACCGTCGGCGCCGACCCCTTCGGCGAGGCCTGGGGCGCCATAGAGGATCAGCGCATTCAGGGCCGGCCGCTGCAGATCGAGCATAACGTGCCGAAGGAGAGAATCGGCGATTGCATGATTTTGGCGATCGGCGATCTCTCCGATGACGAAGCCGACACGCTGGCGCAGGCGATCGATGAATTACCCATCCTGACG
This sequence comes from uncultured Alphaproteobacteria bacterium, assembly GCA_963810485.1. Classification (GTDB taxonomy): domain Bacteria; phylum Pseudomonadota; class Alphaproteobacteria; order Dongiales; family Dongiaceae; genus DATKFM01. The sequence goes on along the minus strand of CAWENQ010000003.1, from coordinate 531,996 downwards.
ATCGCCGACGATGCGACGCCAGCAAGCGTCGATGCGATCCTGCGATTGAAGTCGGTCGATAATCGCCTTCACTTCGATCTCGACCTGCCGCAAGCCCAACGCAGCGGCCTGTTGATCGGAGCGCAGATCCGCGCGCTGGCTGATTCCGTTGACGGCAACGCCGCGGATGGGAATTCGCAGTGAACTGGTTCCGCAATCTTTCCATCCGGCGCAAGCTGACGCTGATCATCATTTCCGTCAGCGCCGTGGTGCTGCTGGTATCCACGCTGATCAACGTCACCCACGAATACCGCGAACGGCGCGCCAATCTGATCCAGGAAATCTCCACCCTAGCCGAGATCATCGGCCGCAACAGCGACGCGGCAATCCTTTTCGAGGATCCGGGCCGCGCGCAAGCAATGCTCGATTCGCTGAGCGCGAAGAGCGAAATCGAGTCGGCCTTCATCTTCAAGAACACGCGCGAGCTGTTTGCCGCCTATCCGGCCGGCGCGATGACGACGCTGCCGGAGATTTTCCCCGTCGATACGCCGATCGAGCTGGGCGATCACGTCCGCCTGATTCGCCAGATCGAGGCCGAGGACAGCACCATCGGCTACATCGTCGTCAACGCCAGCCTGACGAATTTCTACAACCAGCTTGCCGTGATGATCGGGGTTGCCGCAGCCATCTTCGGAATCTCCATGGTCATCGCCATGATTTTCTCGGCCTGGATGCAGCGCGTGGTTTCCGTGCCCATCGACAAGCTGGCGCAGTCGATGAAACTGGTCTCCGAAACCCGCAACTACTCCGTCCGCCTCGCCAAGCATGGCAATGACGAACTGGGCGAACTCGTCGACCGCTTCCACGAGATGCTGGCGGAAATCGAGCAGCGGGAGAAAAGCCTGTCGGTCGCCCGGCAGCAGGCCGAGCTGGCGAACCGCGCCAAGACTTCGTTCCTCGCCAACATGAGCCACGAACTGCGCACGCCGCTCAACGCCATCATCGGTTTCTCCGAGATGATGGCCCGCCAGCTTTTCGGGCCCCTGCCCAACCGTCAGTACCAGGAATACGCCCAGGATATCCATGACAGCGGCACGCACCTGCTGGATATCATCAACACGATCCTCGACCTGTCGAAGGTGGAAGCAGGTGCTGTACGTCTCAACGAGTTGGAAATCTCCATCCTCGACATGATCCAGCGCCTCGAGCGGCTGTTCCGCGAGCGCGCCGCCAATGCCGGCGTCACCCTCGCCCATAGTCTCGCCGAGGGCACGCCGGCGCGGCTGTTCGCCGACGACCGCCTGGTTCGCCAGTGCCTGAGCAATCTGCTGTCCAACGCCCTCAAATTCACGCCCACCGGCGGCGGCGTCAGCGTCGTGGTCGACCGCACCTTCGACGGCGGCATCAGCATCGCGGTCCGCGATACCGGCATCGGCATCGCGCCCCAGGACATTGCCGTCGCCCTGGAGCCCTTCGGCCAGATCGACAGCTCTCTCAGCCGCAAGTATCAGGGCACCGGCCTTGGCCTGCCGATCGTGAAGTCCTACATCGAACTCCATGGCGGCAGCATCGGCATCGTCAGCCGCCCGGGCGACGGCACCACCGTTACCCTGTACTTCCCGCCCAGCCGGATCCGCAGCGGTGGCCCCGTAGGCGAAACCCGCCAGCTCGCCTAGGACCCGCGGCGCACCGGGAAGCCCCTGTTTCCGCTGCCCTATCCCGCTTGACACTCCCGCTATTCTGCCTATCTTTGAAATACGACTAATTTAGTCGTATTTAAGAACAGGCGGCGACGATGATCAGAGTCAGCAGGCTGGCGGACTATGGGGTGGTGCTGGCGTGTCATATCGCCGGACACCCCGGTCAATGCCACAATGCCTATGACCTTGCGGAGGTTACCGGCCTGCCCGCGCCAACGGTCAGCAAACTACTGGCGGCATTGGCAAAAACCGGCATTTTGACCTCGATCCGGGGCGCCAAGGGCGGCTATCGCCTGGCCCGCGACCCCGGCCAGATCACCGCCGCCGACATCGTCACCGCCGTGGACGGCCCGATTGCCCTGACCATCTGCCTGGAGGAAGGCAATGTCGGGGCCTGCGACGTCGAATCGCTCTGCCCGACCCGTCATGGCTGGCACCGGCTGAATGAGGCGATCCGCGCCGCCCTTGCGAGCGTACCGATATCCGAACTGGCGCCGGCCATGCCCGTGCGCGCACCCCTACCCTGGCCCGCAACCGAGGCCGTGGCGGCCCCGGCAACGGCGCCAGGCCTGGCAAAATCATAACCTCCCGGAAGGACATTCATGGCCAGCACGGCTGAAACCGCCGAGAAAGTCCACTCGCTCGCCGGCGAGAAGTACAAGTACGGCTTCGTCACCGACATCGAGTCGGACATGGCGCCCAAAGGCCTGAGCGAAGATACGGTCTGTTTCATCTCCAACAAGAAGAACGAGCCGCAGTGGCTTCTGGATTGGCGCTTGAAGTCTTTCCGCGCCTGGACCCAGATGGAAGATCCCAAATGGGCCAAGATCGGCTTCCCGCCGATCGACTACCAGGACGCCTACTACTACGCCGCGCCGAAACAGAAGATCACGCCGAAGAGCCTGGACGAGATCGATCCGGAACTGCTGAAGACCTACGAGAAGTTGGGCATCCCGCTCCGCGAGCAGGAGCGGCTGGCGGGTGTTGCCGTCGACGCCGTCTTCGACAGCGTGTCCGTCGCCACCACCTTCAAGAAGAAACTGGAGGAAGTCGGCGTCATCTTCTGCTCGATTTCGGATGCGGTGAAGAACCATCCGGAGCTGGTGCGCAAGTATCTGGGCAGCGTCGTCCCCTACTCCGACAATTTCTACGCCACGCTGAATTCCGCCGTCTTCACCGACGGGTCTTTCGTCTATGTGCCGGAGGGCGTGCGTTGCCCGATGGAGCTGTCGACTTATTTCCGCATCAATGCGGCACAGACCGGCCAGTTCGAGCGCACCCTGATCATCGCCGACCGCGGCAGCTATGTGAGTTATCTCGAAGGCTGCACCGCGCCGATGCGCGACGAGAACCAGCTGCACGCTGCCGTGGTCGAGCTGGTCGCGCTCGATGACGCGGAGATCAAATACTCCACCGTGCAGAACTGGTACCCCGGCGACGAGAACGGTAAGGGCGGCATCTACAACTTCGTCACCAAGCGCGGCGCCTGCCGCGGCAAGAATTCCACGATCTCCTGGACCCAGGTGGAAACCGGTTCGGCGATCACCTGGAAGTATCCGAGCTGCATTCTCCAGGGCGAGAATTCCGTCGGAAAGTTCTACTCCATCGCCATCACCAACAACTACCAGCAGGCCGATACCGGCACCAAGATGATCCATATCGGCAAGAACAGCCGCAGCACGATCATCGCCAAGGGTATTTCCGCCGGCAAGGCGCAGAGCACCTATCGCGGCCTGGTGCGGGTCCTGCCCGGCGCCGCCAATGCGCGCAACTACACCCAGTGCGACTCCCTGCTGATCGGCGACAAGTGCGGCGCTCATACCGTGCCCTACATCGAGAGCCGGAACCGCACCGCGCGCATCGAGCACGAAGCGACCACCTCGAAGATCAGCGAGGATCAGTTGTTCTATTGCCGGCAGCGCGGCTTGTCTGCCGAGGACTCGGTCTCCCTGATCGTCAACGGCTTCTGCAAGGAAGTACTGCAGGAGCTGCCCATGGAATTCGCCGTCGAAGCACAGAAGCTCGTCGGCATCAGCTTGGAAGGCAGCGTCGGCTGAGGCCGCGCTGAAATAGAGTAGTCAGAATGCTGGAAATCCAAAATCTCCACGTCACCGTCGCCGGCAAGCAGATCCTGAAGGGTCTGGACCTGAAGATCGGCACCGGCGAAGTCCATGCCATCATGGGACCGAACGGCTCGGGCAAAAGCACGCTGTCCTACGTGCTGGCCGGCCGCGACGGCTATGAAGTCACCGACGGCTCCATCCAGTATCAGGGCAAGAACCTGCTGGAATTGAACACCGAGGAGCGGGCGCGCGAAGGCATCTTCCTCGCCTTCCAGTATCCGGTCGAAATCCCCGGCGTCGGCAGCAACAACTTCATGAAGTCGGCGCTCAATGCCGTGCGCAAGAATCGCGGGCAGCCGGAACTGGACGCCATGGAATTCCTCAAGCTCATCCGCACCAAGCGCGACGAGCTCGGCGTCGCCGAGGACATGTTGAAGCGCCCGTTGAATGTCGGCTTCTCCGGCGGCGAAAAGAAGCGCGCGGAGATCCTGCAGATGACCCTGCTGGAGCCGGTGCTGGCCATCCTGGACGAAACCGACTCCGGCCTGGACATCGACGCGCTCAAGGTCGTCGCCAAGGGCATCAACGCGCTGCGTTCGCCGGACCGTTCGATGCTGGTGATCACCCACTACCAGCGACTGCTCGACTATGTGCAGCCGGACTTCGTGCATGTGCTGTCCGACGGTCGCATCGTCCGCTCCGGCGGCCGCGAGTTGGCCCACCAGCTCGAGAAGGAAGGCTATGGTCGCCATCAGGCGAACAGGCCGGCGGCGTAGGGACTAAACCGATGCCGTCCTCGAACCGTTCCATCGCCCTGCCCTACGCCGACCGCTTCGGTGCGGTCGCTGCGTCGTTGCCGGGCAGCGACTTGCCCTGGCTACGCGATCATGCGCACGGAAGCGCTCGGCGCATTTCCGCCGCCAGGAGCTGCCGTCGACACGGGTCGAACGCTGGAAATACACGAACCTTCATCCGGTCGCCGCGCGCGAGTTTCGCGACGGCAGTCCCGGCCCCGGCAATTGACAAGGCGCCGGCCGTTGCGCCCGCGATCGCCGACGCTCTCGCCCGCCTCGTCTTCGTCAATGGCGTGCTGCAGGCCTCCGATACTGGCCGCCTGCCCAAGGGCGTGCGCCTGCTGAGCATGCCGGAAGCCGTCACCGTCGACGCCGAATGGCTGCACCGCTCGTCTCACCGCGGCGAAGATCGATGATCCGCTTGCAGCGCTCAATCTCGCCTTCATGTCCAATGGCGTCGTGCTGCGAATTGACGACGGCGTGCATCTGTCAGCGCCGATCGAGATCCTGCATCTGGCTGATACGCGCGGCGAAGCGCGGGCCTTTCATAACCGCCATGTCATCGCCCTCGGCCAGGCCTCGGCCTGCACGATCGTCGAGCGCTTTTCCGGCGCAGCCGCCGATCCCTATTGGACGCACCACCACAGCGACGTCACCGTCGGCGCGGAAGCCGCATTGCCGCTATTTCAAAATTCAGGACGAAGGTGCGCAGGCCATCCACCTGGCCGCCATGAATGCCGCTATCGGCAAGGCGGGCAGCTTCGACAGCTTCGTGCTGACCACCGGCGGCGGCCTGTCTCGCCATGAAATCACCGTCTCGCTGGATGCCCCCGGCGCCGCCTGCCGTCTCGACGGCTGCTATCTCGGCCGCAACCGTCAGCATATCGACAACACGACCGACATCCGCCATGCGGCACCCGAGACCACCAGCTCGGAAACCTACAAGGGCGTGCTGGACGAGCAGGCGCACGGCGTCTTCCAGGGCCGCATCACCGTCCAGCCCCACGCTCAGAAGGTCGATGGCCATCAGCTCAACAAGACCATCCTGCTCTCCGACCGCGCTGAAATGGATACTAAGCCGGAATTGGAGATCTACGCCGACGACGTGAAGTGCAGTCATGGCGCCACGATCGGCGAGTTGGACGAAAACGCCGTGTTCTACCTGCGCGCTCGCGGCATCGGCTTGGCCGAAGCGCGGCAGATGCTGGTGGAGGGTTTCATCGAAGATCTCATCGGCGCCGTGGATGTTCAGGCGGTGCGCGAAGCCTTCCTCGCGCACGCGCGCGGCTGGCTGGCGCATCCGAGCCCGGGGATCGCCGCATGACCGCCGCCGCTGTCGCCCGGTCCGACCGCCGAAACGCACCGATCCTGGATCTGGAGCGCGTCCGCCGGGATTTCCCGATATTGGCGAAGCCGGTCCATGGCCATCGCCTGGTGTTCCTGGACAGTGCCGCCAGCGCCCAGAAACCCCGCGCCGTGATCGACGCGATCAAGAATTGCTACGAAACCGAATATGCCAACGTCCATCGCGGCGTTTACTGGCTGAGCGAGCGGGCGACTCTGAACTTCGAAGGCGCCCGCGAGCGGATTGCCCAGTTCCTCAATGCAAAGGAAGCGCGGGAGATCATCTTCACCCGCAGCGCCACCGAGGCGATCAACCTGGTCGCCTTCAGCTTTGGCGAGGGGTTCCTCAAGGCCGGCGACGAAGTCATCATCTCCGCCCTGGAGCATCATTCCAACATTGTGCCCTGGCAGCTGCTCCGCGACCGCAAGGGCATCGTGCTGAAAGTGGCGCCGATCAATGACGCCGGCGAATTCCTGCTGGATGAATACGCGAAGCTGTTCACGCCGCGCACCAAGCTCGTGGCGGTGACGCACACCTCCAATGCCCTGGGCACGGTCACGCCGCTCGCCGATATCATCCGCGTCGCCAAGGAACATGGTGCCCATGTGATGGTGGACGGATCCCAGACCGCGCCGCACCGCGCCGTCGACGTTCAGGCCTTGGGCTGCGACTTCTTCATCTTCACCGGCCACAAGGTCTATGGACCGAGCGGAATCGGCGTGCTCTACGGCAAGGCGGACCTGCTCAACGCAATGCCCCCCTACCAGGGTGGCGGCGACATGATCCGATCCGTGACTTTCGAGAAGACCGAGTTCGCCGATATCCCCAACCGTTTCGAGGCCGGCACGCCCCATATCTCAGGCGCCATCGGTCTCGCGGCTGCCGCCGACTACGTCACCGCGCTCGGCTTCGACCGGATTGAAGCGCACGAACAGGCGCTCCTGCGCTATGCGACGGAGCGGCTGACCGACGTGCCGGGCCTCACCATCGTCGGCCGGGCGAAACAGAAGGCCAGCATCGTCTCCTTCACCATGGAAGGCGCCCATCCCCACGATATCGGCACCATCCTGGACCGGCAGGGCATCGCCGTCCGCGCCGGCCATCACTGCGCCCAGCCGCTGATGGACCGCATGAACGTGGCGGGAACCGCGCGCGCCTCCTTCGGCTTGTATAATGGCTTCGACGATGTGGATGCGCTGGCCGACGGCCTGCTGCGGGTACGGGAGATTTTCGGCTGATGTCCGATCTTCGTGAACTCTATCAAGAGGTCATTCTCGACCACAGCCGCCAGCCGCGGAACTTCCGCAAGCTGCCGGCGGCGACCTGCGAGGCCAAGGGCGACAATCCGCTCTGCGGCGACCGCGTCACCGTCTATCTCAAGGTCAAGCGATGGCATCGTCGAGGACGTCACCTTCGAAGGCCGTGGCTGCGCCATCTCCATGGCCTCGGCTTCGATGATGACCGAAGTTCTCAAGGGCAAGACTGAAGCCGAGGTGCGCCAGCTCTTCGACCGCTTCCACGATTCCATGACCGGCAAGAGTGCATGTCATGGCGCCGACGCCGGTGCCCTGGACAAGCTCACGGTGCTCTCAGGCGTGCGCGAATACCCCATGCGCGTGAAATGCGCCACGCTGTCCTGGCACACGCTGATGGCGGCGCTGGACCACAAGCAATCGGCGATTTCGACGGAGAACGCCTAGATCATGTCCGCCGAACAGCAGACGACAACCACTTCCACGCCCGACGTCGCCCCACCCGCAACGGCCGGTGGCGAGCTCTCGGCCGAGCAGATCGAGGCCTTGCGCCCGCGGATCGTGGACGCAATCAAGACCGTCTATGACCCGGAAATCCCGGTGAACATCTACGAACTCGGGCCTGATCTATGACCTTGATATCGATCCCAAGGGCAATGTGGCCATCAAGATGACCCTGACGGCGCCCGGCTGCCCTGTGGCGGGCACCATGCCGCAGATGGTCCGGGATGCCGTCGCCAAGGTCGAAGGCCTTAACGATATCGACGTAGATTTGGTATGGGATCCGCCTTGGGATAAGTCCCGCATGTCCGAAGCCGCCCAGCTTGAATTGGGCATGTTCTAGTCTTAACTTTTAGGTGCTATTGGAGTCCTTGTAATGCGCCCGACCCCGAACGCGATCAAGATCACCGACGCTGCCGCCGAGCGCTTCAAATCGCTGCTGGTGAAGCGCGATCAGGCGCCGGCCGGCCTGCGCATCAGCGTGAAGGCCAAGGGCTGCTCCGGCCTCTCCTACGTCATCGACTATGCCGACGAGAAGGGCCCGAACGACGAAGTCGTGCAGGACAAGGGCGTGACGATCTTCATCGATCCCCGCGCCACCATGTTCATCATCGGCACAGAAGTGGACTATGTCGAAGACAAGCTGCAGTCCGGCTTCGTCTTCAAGAACCCGAACGAAAAGGGCCGCTGCGGCTGCGGCGAGTCGTTCCACGTCTGACGACAATTCGCTCGCGTGCAGGATTCAACGCCCCGGTCGAAGGACCGGGGCGTTGTCGTTGGAGCAACAAGGCGCCAACCTAGAACATTGGACACAAGGGTCCGACTGGTTAACTTCCGTTCATGCGCCTGCGCGTCGCCACGTTCAATATCGAAAATCTCGATATCGGCCCCAAGTACCCGCCGATCGAGGCGCGCATTCCCACGCTTCAGGCGCAGTTGCGGCGGCTGGATGCCGATGTCATTTGCCTGCAGGAAGTGAATGGCCAGAAGCCGCCGGGCGCCAAGATCCGGCGGCTGGATGCGCTGGATCTGGTGCTGCGCGGCACGAAGTACGAGGCGTTTCACCGGGCGCACAGTGTGCGCGAGAAGACCGGCGGCGCCTTCGACGCCCACAATCTGGTCACCCTCAGCCGCTTTCCCTACAGCGAGGTGAGACAGGTCCTCCATGCCTATATTCCGCCGATTGCCTATCGGTTCGTCTCGGTACCCGAGCCGGAATCGGAAATCGAGATCCGATGGGAACGGCCGCTTTTGCTGACGGCTTTCGAACTACCGGGCCGCGGCATTGTTCACGTCGTCAATCTGCATCTCCGTGCGCCGCTGGCGTCGCCGGTTCCCGGCGCGAAGCTGTCGGCGCTCACCTGGCGCGATACGTCCTCCTGGGCGGAAGGATACTATGTCGCGGAAATGAAGCGGTCGGGACAGGCGCTCGAAGCACGGTTGCTCGCGGACGCGATCCTCGATCGCGATCGGCAGGCGGCCATCATCGTCTGCGGCGATTTCAATGCCGAGATCAATGATACGCCTTTGCAAATCCTTCTGGCGGGACCGGAGGACACGGGCAACGCCAATCTGGCTTGGCGGGCCCTGGTCCCCTTGGGCGGGCACGAGACCAACGAGCGCCAGTTCACCATGGTTCTCGCCGGCCGGAAGATCATGCTCGATCATATTCTCGCCTCCGCCAGGCTGGCGCTCGCCTGCCGCAGCGTGACCATCGACAACGACGCGCTGCTGGATGCGGCGGAGCCTGAAGGCATCGGCGGCATGCGGCCGGGATCGCATCATGCGCCTGTGGTGGCCGAGTTCGATCTCGGCGCCGGGTGATAACTGGCAAAACCGAACGAGAGGGTTGAATGACAGTCAACATGGATTTCCACGGCGCGGCCGGCAGTGTCACCGGTTCCTGCTATCGCGTCACCTATCCCAAGGGCAGCTTCCTGGTGGATTGCGGCATGTTCCAGGGCTCGAAGACGCTCAACGCGCTCAATCACCGGCCCCTGCCCTTCGATCCCCGCGAACTGACTTTCGTGCTGCTGACCCATGCCCATATCGACCATAGCGGCATGCTGCCCCGGCTGACCAAGGCCGGCTTCCGCGGCCCCATCTACGCGACTCCCAGCACCAGCGATCTGCTCACCTTCATGCTGCCGGACTCAGGCAGCATCCAGGAATCCGAAGTCGAGCGATTGAACCGGCGCAACCAGCAGAGCGGGCAGGAAAAGCTGCAACCGATCTATACGCTGGAAGACGCCAAGGCATGCCTCGAGCAAATGCGCGACGTGGTTTACGAACAGTGGCTGAAAGTATCACCGGGTGTTCGGGTGCGCTTCTGGAATGCCGGCCATATCCTGGGGTCGGCGTCGCTGGAGATCGAAGTCGAGACCGGAGAGCAGCAGCACCCAACGCTCCGCCTGCTTTTCTCAGGCGATCTCGGGCCGAGCCACAAAGCGTTCCACCCCGACCCGGAAGCCCCTGAAGGCTTCGACTATGTCGTGACCGAGTTCGACCTATGGCGGCCGAGACCGGCCGGACGCCACGCCGGAACAACGCCGCGCGCGCCTCCGCGATGAAGTGAAGGCCGCGCTGGACCGGGGCGGCAATCTGCTGATTCCTTCTTTTGCGATCGAGCGAAGCCAGGAATTGATGCTCGACCTGGCCCATCTGTTCAAGCACCGCGAATTGCCGTCGAGCCATCTCTATATCGACTCGCCGCTGGCCGTGCGGGCAACCAAGGTTTTCATCGAGCATGCCAAGGATCTGGAGGACATGGATGACGGCTCTCCTTTCGAGATGCCGAATTTTCATTTCGTCGAAAGCGTCGATCAGAGCAAGGCCGTGAACATGATCAAGGCAGGCGCGATCATCCTCTCGGCCAGCGGCATGTGCGAGGCCGGCCGCATCCGTCACCACCTCAAGCACAATCTCTGGCGGCCCGAGTCCACGGTCCTGTTCGTCGGTTACCAGGCGCCGGGAACACTCGGTCAGCTCCTGGTGTCCGGCGCGAAGACAGTGCGCATTCACAACGAAGAAGTCATCGTGCGGGCGTCAATCCGGCGCCTGGAAGGATACTCCGGTCATGCTGACGGCCCGGAACTGGTGACCTGGATCAAGGAACGCCTGCCGGTGAAAAGCGGCATCTTCCTGACCCATGGCGAGCCGGAGAGCCGCCAGGCCTTTAAGGCTGCCCTGGTAGCGGCCGGCTGCGACGGCAACAAGATCTTAATGCCGGATTTGGACGACCGGTTCGACCTGGTCGCCGGCCGCATGGTCGGCGCTGCCGCGCCCCGTCTTCCGGCCGAGCAGGTCGCGACGGAGGACTGGAATAACAAGCACGCAGCCTTTGTCTTGGATCTCCGGCAGCATCTTGCATCGCTGAAGAGCAATGCCGACCGAGAACGGCTGCTCGCGGAGCTGCGAGGCCGGCTGCAGAAACGGGCCTAGAGACTGACGATCGGTTTCAACGGTTGCGCCAGCGGCTTGGCAAATCGCGCCATCGTCCGCACATGGCCCACGCTGTTGAGCGCATCGGCCACAGCCTGCCGGTGCGGCATGTTGCTGTCGGCGAGATTGACTCTGACTTCATGATAGCCACCGCGTCGGGCGATATCCTCGATACCGGCCAGCAGCGTCTGCGCAACGGATCTCGTATCCAGGAAGTTCGCCACGACCAGATCGTCGACATCCAGCGTCCGGCCACATCTGAGATCAAAGCCATCGGCCAAGGTGCAGAGGCCATGCAGGTAGCCGCCCGAATTCGACGCCACGAGCACACGCCGGGGCGACCAGAGCTTCGGCGTCGACTGGCCGGAAGCGTAGGCAATCCAATCCGCCTCCAATAGGGACGGATACAGGAGCTGGATCAGGGGAACCGCCAGCCGCAGTTCTCCTTCGGGCAGAATCCGGACTTGGAAGGCGCTTTGAGTATTTGCTGTCATAGGCACTATTTGGAATTACGCCAAACAATTCAACGCATCGCGGGCTTCGCGGCGATGACCTAGATCAAATTGTCGCAGTTTGCTTGATACCGAGCGAGCAAAGGCGCATTTATAAGGTGGGCACGGGGATTGAGACTTAATCGGGCGGGGAAAATTGTGCAGATCTTCAGACAGACCAAAGTGTCGCAGGACAGCCATTTCCATCTCGGCGAGCCCTGTGCCGATTGCGAGATTCGCGAGATCGGCGTCTGCAGTTCCATGGAGCCGGAGGAGCTTGAAGAGGTCCGCCGCATCGTCTCCACGCTGACGCTCCATCCCGGTCAGTCGGCCATTGTCGAGGGCGAACCGGCGCAGGATCTGTTCAATGTCATCAACGGGTCCGTGAAGCTTTACAAGCTTCTGCCGGACGGGCGGCGGCAAATCACCGGCTTCCTCACGTCGGGCGATTTTCTGGGCATCGCCTACAATGATACCTATGCCTACACCGCCGAAGCGATCACCGACGTAAAGCTCTGCCGCTTCCCGCGGCGCCGGCTCGAGGCGTTACTGCCCGACCATCCGACATTGGAACGGCGCCTGCTGGGCGAGGCCGCCCATGAACTGGTGGCGGCGCAGGACCAGATGCTGTTGCTCGGGCGCAAGACGGCGATGGAGCGGGTGACGTCCTTCCTCTCCATGCTCGCCAAGCGGGCCGCGCGCATGCGCAGATCCACGGAAAATCTCGAAGTGCCGATGACCCGCACCGATATCGGCGACTATCTCGGCCTCACAACCGAGACCGTCAGCCGCGCCATTTCGCGCCTGCGCGACGACAAGATCGTCTCCGTGGCGACCCGCGGCCAGATCGTCATTCTCGATCGCGAAGCCCTGGAGCGGTTGACCGAAGGCGAATAGACATACCAACCAGGCGCGGAATGCGCGGCCGCTCCTCTGTCAGGGAGCGGCTTTTCATTTGGCGGGAAAAGCATGCAACCGGACATCTACAAACTCTTCGCGATCTTCGGCGCCGTCTTCGTGGCCGAACTCGGCGACAAGACCCAGCTCGCAACCCTGCTGTTCGCGGCCGACAGCAAGCACAGCCCCATCCTGGTCTTCATCGCGGCGGCGAGTGCTCTTTGCCTGTCGACCGCCTTGGCGGTCGCGATCGGCAGCAGCGGCGCCGCCTATCTGACGCGCGTACCGCTCAAGCTGATTGCCGGCATCGGTTTTCTCGCGCTCGGGGCCTGGACGCTGATCGACTACTGGCGCGCCTGATGGCTACACGGCGCGCTCGGCGCTGAGCCCGAAGCGCCGCCGCTGCTCCGCCAGGCCGAGCAGACGATCCTCGACCCGCCTGTTGACCGTTCCCTTGGGAAACTTGCCGTCGGGCTGCCGTTCGCCCGCCGTCACGCCCGTAAGCAGCTCGATCCCCTCGTCGATCCGCGACACCGGATAAATATGGAACTTGCCGGTACGGACGGCATCGACAACGTCGCGCCGCAGCATCAGATGCTGCACATTGCCGGAGGGGATCAGCACGCCTTGCTGCCCGTTCAATCCGCGCTTGGCGCAGATATCGAAGAAGCCCTCGATCTTCTCGTTGACGCCGCCGATCACCTGGATTTCGCCGTACTGATTCACCGATCCGGTAACAGCGAAGCCTTGCTTGACCGGCAGATCGGACAACGCCGACAGCAGAGCATAGAGCTCCGTCGACGAGGCGCTATCACCTTCGACCCCGCCATAGGACTGCTCGAACACCAGCGTCGCCGACAGCGACAGCGGCTGATCCTCGGCATAGCGAGCGCCCAGATAGCCTGCGAGGATAAGCACGCCCTTGGAATGGATCGGGCCGCCCAACTCCACCTGCCGCTCGATGTCGATCACCTCGCCCCGGCCCAGCCGCACCCGCGCGCTGATCCGCGTCGGCTTGCCGAAGCTCATGGTCCCCAAAGTCATCACCGACAGGCCGTTGACCTGCCCGACCTTGGCGCCATCGGTGGCGATCAGCACCAGGCCTCGCTGGATCATCTCGTGGGAGCGATCACGCACCCGCTCGCTGCGGTCCCGCTGCGCCGTCAAAGCCTCCTCGACCTGCTGCAGCCCCACCGTATCCCGCTTGCCCTGCTCGGCGATGTAGTCGGCCTCGCGCATGACATCGGCGACGGCGGAGATGCGCATCGACAGCTTGCGCGCGTCGTCGGCCAGCCGCGAGGCATGCTCGATGATCCGCTCGACCGCATCGCGCTCGAACGGCCGCATATTTTCCCGGCGCGCGATGGTGGCCACCAGCCGCGCGAAGGCGACCATGGTCTCCGGCTGCCGCGGCATGTCGTCCTCGAAATCGGCCGCCACCTTGAACAGCTCCGCAAAATCCGGATCGTGCTCGGAGAGCTGATAGTAAAGCTGGCGGTCGCCAACCAGCACGACGCGGATATTCAGCGGCACCGGCTGCGGGTCGAGCGTCACCGTCGTCACCAGCGTATACATCTGGCCCGGCAACTCGATATGGATCTCCCGGGCGCGGATGGCGCGCTTCAAGGCCTCATAGGCGTGGGGCTGGGTCAGCAGCTTGCGCGCATCCACGATCAGGTAGCCGCCATTGGCCCGATGCAGCGCGCCGCCCTTGATCAGCGTGAAGTCGGAGATCAGCGCGCCCATCTCCGCCAGTTGCTCGATCACCCCCACCAGATTGGCGAAGGTCGGGTTGTCCTCGTACACCACCGGCGCCCCGGTCTTGCCGGTCTGGTCGACGATGACATTGACCTGGTAGCGCCGGAAACGGTCGCCATCGCCGAGCCGCGCGCCGGCCGACGCGCCCGGCTGCGGCTGCGCACCCTCCTCCTGTACGATCCCCAGGAAGATCTCGACATGATCCACGATATCCCGCTCCACCGCTTCCAGATAGGCAAGCACCGCGGGGTTGTCCTTGTAGCGCGCCTGGATGTCGTCGATGCGGTTGCCGACGGCGAATGTCGTCATCTTCCGGTTCAGGGCCACGAGCTGCTCGCGCCGCTCTCGCTCCCAGAGCGGCAATTGGCTAAGCGTGCTCTCCAGTTCCTCCTGCAGCCCCTCGATGGTGTCGCGGATCTTCTTCTGCGCGTCGTCAGGCAGCTTCTGGAATTCCTCCGGGCTCACCACGATGCCGTTCTTGGCCGGCGCGAAGCCGAAGCCGGCGGGCGTCCGGATCAGCATGACGCTGCGCGCCTTGCCCAGTTCCTGCAGATGCTCGAATGCCGCTTCCTGCCGCTGCTTGAACTCGTCATCGATGATCTGCCGCCGCGAGCGGTAGTTGGCGCTCTCGAACATCGCCGGCATCGTGGCCCGCAGGTCCTTCACCAGCTGCGCCATCTCGGCGCGGAAACCGGCCGCGCTGCCCGGCGGCAGTTCGATCGCCACCGGCTTATGCGGATCCTCGAAGTTGAACACATAGCAGAGATCGCGCGGCACCGGCTCGCTCAGGGCAACCCGGTCCAGGAATTCCCGCACCATGGCATGCTTGGCCGTGCCCGGCCCGCCGAGCGCGAAGATGTTATAGCCCGGCCGCTTGATGCCGATGCCGAAGCGGATGGCGCGCATCGCCCGCTCCTGCCCCGGCACTTCAATCAGATCTTCAAGTTCCGCCGTCGTCGCGAATTGCGGCAGTTCTTCGGTGCAGCAACGATAGAGCTGTTCCGGCAGCAGCGGTTCAACGGGCATTCGGTACGCCTCCTAGCCGCGATCGTCCAACCAGTCCGGACCCAGATAGGCCCGCAGCGCGGCGGAAGACGGGTGTAACAACAATTCACGGGCCGGGCCAGTGGCCGCCACGCGTCCCTCGGCGATGAAGGCGACGCGGCCGGCCGCATGCAGCGCATCTTCAGGCTGATGGGTGACGAACAGCACAGTGAAGCCCTGGGCCAGCCGCAGAGCATCCACCAGGTCCAGCATCTCCCGCCGCAAGGCCGGGCCTAGTGCGGCGAAGGGTTCGTCCAGCAGCAGCAGCGGCCGGTTGCGTACGAGGCTGCGGGCGAGCGCGGTCCGCTGCCGCTCGCCGCCGGACATCTGGTCGGGCCGCCGCTGCGCGAAGCCGCCGAGGCCTACCCGTTCCAGCGCCGCGCCGACCGCGTCCCGCTGTTCGGCCGTCAGCCGCAGTCCCGGATGGATGCCGAGGCCGACATTCTGTTCCACGGTCAGATGGGCGAACAGGTTGTTGTCCTGGAACAGCATGGTCACCGGCCGCTCGTTCGGCGGCAGCGCGACGATCTCCTGGCCATTGACCCGGATGCTGCCGGACTCCGCCCGCTCGAAGCCGGCGATCAGCGACAGCAGCGTGCTCTTGCCGGCGCCGCTGGGTCCGATCACGCCCAGGAATTCGCCGCTCTCGACCTGCAGATCGAATTCCATCTGCATGTCTTCATAGCGGAATCGAAGATGTTCGATCTCAAGCGCGGCCATGTCCGCCCAACCCCCGCTCCAGCGCGATGAACAACAGCAGGCAAAGCCCCAGCAGCACCAGCGCCACCACCGCCGCCGCGTCGAACTGATAGGCGGCCAGGCGCTGATAGAGCAGCAGCGGCAGCGTCGCCGTCTCCGGCGTGCCGAACAGGGCGATGACGCCAAGATCGCCCACGGCAAGCGCCGCGCTCAGCGCGGCGGCACGACCCAGCGGCCGGCGCAGCACCGGCCATTCCACCAGCCGCAACCGGTCGAGGCCGCGGATGCCCAGGCTGCGCGCCAGCCGGTCATGGCGCTCCATGATCAACTGCATCGGCTCTTCCAGGCTGCGCAGGACATAGGGCAGGCAGAGGCAGGCATTAATGGTCACGACGAACAGCGGCGCCCAGGCCAGCACATCCAAGTGCGGTGACAGCAGAACATAAAGCCCGGTGCCCAGCGCCAACGGCGGCACCACCAGCATCAGCGACCCGCCCGCCTCCAACATCGCCGCACGGCGGTTGGCATAGCGGCGGAATCGCAGATGACGCAGGGTGTCAGACAGGCCGACTCCGAGTATGAGGCTGAGCGCACTCGCTCCCAGGGCGAATAAGAGACTGAGTCCGGCCGCCCGCCACAGGCTCACCTCGCCCAGCACATGCATGACCGGTCCCTGAAGACCGTGGATGAGCACCGCCAGGATCGGCAGGCCGACAAACAGCAAGCCCAGCGCCAGCCACACACCATCATTGAGCTTCGCACCCTGCGCCACCGCATCCGGCCGGGGCACCGCGCGCCGCAACCCCTGCCCCCGCGGCAGCGGCGGCATCAGCATGAAACCCGTGGCCACCAGCAGGCCGCAAATGCCGATCTGCAACAGCGCCAGCACCGCCGCGCGCTCGAGATCGAAGTCGAACCGCACGGATTGGAATATCGCCACTTCCATGGTCGTCGCCGCCGGTCCGCCGCCCAGCAGCAGCACCACGGGAAAGCTGGTGAAGCAGAGCATGAAGATCACGCCCGCCGTGCCGGGGATGGCGCGGCTCACCAGCGGCCACTCGATCATCCTCAACACCTCGCGCGAGCGCATGCCCAGCTGCCCCGCCAGCCGCCAGTACTCCTCGGGGATTCCCTCCCAGACCGGCACCAGCAGCCGCACCGCCAGCGGCAGATTGAAGAACACATGGCCGATCAGAATCCCGGCGAGGCCGTAGATATTCAGCCGCAAGGTGCCGCCGGCTGCGGCGATGCCCTCGCTGATCCATCCGGCGCGGCCATACACCGCGAGAACGCCGAGGATCGCCACCAGCGTCGGCATGACGATCGGCAGCATGAACAGCCGCAGCAACAAGGCGCGCCCGGGAAATTCGCCGCGCCGCGCCAGTGCCCGCGCGATCGGCAGCGCGAAGCCGATGCTCAGCAGCGTCGACAACGCCGCCTGCCACAGCGTGAACTGGATCACGCCGCGATAATAGGGATTGGCCAGTACCGATGCCGGATCGAGATCGCCAGATGCCGCGATCATGCCCGACAGCGCGGCGACGATGAGCGCTCCAACAGCACCCAGCACCGCCAGACCCGGCCATAGCGGCCGCATCAGTTGCCCATCGCGCCGAGCCATTCGTCGATCCAGGCGCTGCGGTCCGGCCGCCGCCTCGTCCGCCGTGTAACAGCAGCGTCTGGCTGCGGCACCGGTTGCTCGGCGAAGGCTTCGGGCAATGCCGCCCGTCGGCTCGATCACCGGATACATCCAGTTGGTCGTCGGGATCACTCCTGGACCCCGGCCCGGTCATGAAGGCGAGGAACTTCTCCGCCAGATCGGGATGGGCCGACGTCGTCGTCCGCGCCGCCACTTCGACCTGCAGATAATTGCCCTCGCTGAACGCCGCGGCACGGTAGCGGTCGGTGTTCTCCGGCGATCATGTGATAGGCCGGCGAGGTGGTGTAGCTCAGCACCATCGGCGCCTCGCCACTTCAAGAACAAGCCATAGGCTTCGCTCCAGCCCTTGCTCACGGTGAGCGTTGCGCGGCCTCAGCTTCTGCCAGATCTCCGGCGCCCGATCGCCAAGAGCTTGCGCACCCACATCAGCAGGCCGAGGCCCGGCGTGCTGCTGCGCGGATCCTGGATCAGGATCGGCCAGTCCGCCGGCCCGTCCGACAGCTCCTCGAGACTTTTCGGCGGCTTCGCGCATCTTCTGCGCTGTCATAGACGAAGGCGAAGTAGCCATAGTCGTACGGCACGAACACCGGATCGTACCAGGCCATCGGCAGCTTGAGGCCCGACAGATCCATGCCATGCGGCGCGAACAGTCCCGTCGCCGCGGTCTCTGCCGTCAGATTGGTATCGAGGCCGAGAACGATATCCGCCTTGGTATTCTTGCCCTCCAGCAACAGGCGGCTCAGCAGCGCCGCGCCGTCTTCCACCGCGACATATTCCACCTTGCAGGCGCAATCGGCTTCGAATGCCTTCTGCACCGCCGGCCCTGGACCCCACTCCGAGGTGAAGGAGTTGTAGGTATAGATTGTCAGCATCGGCGGATCGGCCGCCTGGGCCGCACCGGCCGCCATCAGCAGCGCCACCGCCGCAATCAGAATGCGCATGTCTCGTCCTCCGCAATGAAAGAACGGCGGAAGAAATCGAGGCGATAATCTGGAGAAGTCCCGCTTAACTCATCTCCCTCCGCCGGCATTACCCGGATCAGGTTCGTCGGGTTGGCGCGCAGACCGCACCTCTCAGCCACTAGGGCACCCCGTTGAGGACTCTACTATAGTGATCTTTGGCGGCGGTGCAACGGGTCGCGATGCTAGCCATGCATTACCACGCGGGACCTGTCGCCTCGCCCCACAAAGTGGGGAGAGGCAGGCAACATCCGCGTCCAGCGGATGTTGCCGGTGAGGGGCCGGCGCCGATATCCCCGCGTCCGCTAGAGTGTCCGCCACAAGGTTCGGCCCAAAGGTGATCGATGCCTTTTCTATCGGATCGGTGCTTTCAACGCATGTGCTCCCAAGCCCTCACCCGCACAGCATTCGCTGGACGCGAATGTTGTGCCCCCTCTCCCGCTCCGCGGGCGAGGGGACTGCATATGTCTGTGCAACCGATCTAGCTCTCCGCCCGATGCCGGTGATAATGCGCCCGAGCCTTTGCCTTGTTGCCGCAAGTCTCCATCTCGCACCAGCGCCGCGATTGATTGCGCGACGTGTCCAGGAAAAACCAGCCGCAGTCATCGCCGGCGCAGTGATGGATTTGCGCCCGCGCCGGCGTGGAGAGCAGCGCGGCCGCTTCCCGCAGCAGCATCAAAAGCGATTGCCGAAGTTCCGGACCATCCGGCTTCCAGTGCTGGTGTAATCCCGATTCTCTGCACTCGAGCTGCATGACGAAGCGGTCCTGCGCCAGCACTTCGTTGATCGCCGCCATCGCCCGAGCCCGCTGCGGCACCGAACCTCTGACCAAATCGGCCAGCGCCGCCCTCGCCTCCAGCACCAGGGCGAGAACCCTTGCTGTGGCCTGCGGCTGCTTCGCGGCCAACGCCAGCAAGCGGCGCTGCCCCGCCGCGTCGATCAGCCCGGCAGCCTTCGACCAGATGACGAACTCGGCGTAGCTCGTCAGCCGCTCCACCCCGCCGTCCTCCGTCGTATTGAGGAAATCCAGGCAGCGGGCGCCGGCGATGAACTTGGGCGTCGCCTGGGCATAGGAACCATAGATGCGCATAGGATTTGACCTAACCATCAAATATAGTGTTTACTGGTTATACAGATTCCCCCGGCAACCGGCAACTTCGCATCCCGCCCATGAGTTCATCCACGGCACCGCCCTTCACCTGGGCTGGCTTTCGCGCCGGCACCCTCCGCGGCTTGGTGCTGGTGCCGAGCATCGGCCTGTACGGCGTCGCCTTCGGTATCATGGCAGGCGCCGCCGGATTGAGCACTGCCGAGTTGATGCTGTTCAGCGGCGTCGTGTTCGCCGGCGGAGCGCAGATGGCCTCCCTGGAGGCCTGGACCGAACCGGTGACCTTCATCGCGGTGACGCTCACCACTCTGGCGATGAACGCCCGCTACATGCTGCTGGGCGCAACGCTGCGCCCCTGGTATCGCGGCCTGCCGGCCTATCAGGCCTATCTCTCGATGTTCGCCCTGGGCGACGGCAATTGGGCCCTGCAGATGCGGGAGTATGAGGCAGGCCGGCTCGATGCCGCATTCCTGATCGGCAGTGCCTTCTTCATCTGGTTTCTCTGGGTCGGGTCGACTGCGGCCGGACATGTCTTTGGCCAGCTTCTCGGCGATCCTTACCGCTACGGCGCCGACTTCATGCTGGCGGCGTTCTTCGCCGGCATGGCGGTCGTGTTCTTCCGGAAATCCAGCCAGCTCTGGCCGCTGGCGGCGGGAGTCATCGTGGCCATCGTCGTCGAGAAGCTGCTGGACGGTCCCTGGTACATCCTGATTGGCGCGCTCGCGGGCAGCCTCGTGGGCGCCTTCCGCAATGCTGATCCGGCCTGAAGCCCTCGCCGCCATCCTGCTGATGGGGCTGGCCTCCTATGCCTGCCGCGCCGGCGGATTCTTCCTCATGCGCTACGTGACCGTGACGCCCCGGGTCGAAGCCTGGCTCAAGGCCATCCCCGTCGCCCTGATCGGCGCCATTCTCGGCCCCATCGCCGCCAACGGCGGCCCGCCCGAATGGCTGGGCCTGGCGACGGCTGTGCTGGTGATGAAGTTCATCGGCAACGATTTCGTCAGCGTCATCGCGTCGGTGGCGGTGGTGTCGGCGACGCGGTTTATTATCGGTTAGTGCTAACTGGTTGCGAGCGCTGCTCGTGCCTGCGCCAGCCGTCTATGTGCCATTGCTTCCAATTCAGACGTCTTGTTCCCGAATTCTACCGCCATTGCCGCCCAGGAACCCGCCATCAGATAGAGCGACACTTTGTAGGCAGTGACGCGATCGGGGGTTGCGCCTTTCACGCCCTCGCCATACGCCGCGAGCAACGTGCGATCCTCGGCATCGCTGAAATCCGCCTCGATGGACAGCCCCGCCAGATCATAGGCCGGCTCGCTCATTTCCGCATATTCCCAGTCGATGAGATAGAGTCGTGAGGCTCCATCGGAGCCGCGCCCTCGGATGAAGTTGTGGGGTGTCGGATCGATATGGCAGGGCGCCAGCCGCCGCTCGGGATCGTCCACCAGGTTCCGCAGCTTCTCCGCCGCCCTGCGAACCGCGCCAAACTGCGCTGCCGCTCGCGGGCTCTTCTGCAGATACGAGTCGATCTTGTCGAAAACCCGCATTTCCCGGCGAAACCTGAGGCCGCTGTCATGCAGCCGCCGCAGGATCTGCGCGGCGTCGCGCAGCGTGGCGGGATCATGCATCGCCGCCACGGTCAGGGTCTCCGCGCCATCGACAAAGCGGGTCAGCATCAGGCCGGTCGCCGGATCGGCGTAGAGGATCTCCGGCGTCAACCCCGCTCCCGCCGCCAATCCCGCATCATGGGCCTCGGCCGCGCGATCGATGTATTTCTCCGTTCCCGCGCCCGGCAGGCGGAGCACGTAGTTCCCGCCCGGCGTCGTGATCTTGTAGTTGCGGTTGGTCAAACCCGGCAGCGGTTCGGCTGCAAGCTTGGCCGCTGGAACTTGTGCTAGCACAGGTATGCACGCGATGGCGGTTACGAGTTCCGTAGGTATGTCTATGGCCATGAGCACCGTTTACCAACACCCGCACAAATTGTCATCCCGGGGCCGCCGCTTCCCGAGCAAACGCGAAGCGTTTGTCTCGTGCGGCGGAACCCGGGACCCAAGCACACGGAACTCGCCAAGATGTCTCACCACCGCTCGGTGTTCTTGGGTCCCGGACAACCACGCTGACGCGTGGTTTCCGGGATGACAACCTTGGCTTATCCAAGGATCAGATTCCTTGAAAGTGTGCCACGGCCTTGCTGATAAGATAATGTTCCTGTCGGCGCTCAGCCGTGGGATTCCTCTGTACACAATCTATCGGAATACGGCATGCCGCTCACAACGCACCTGGAGCGACCGAACAAACATGCCCAAGTCAGGGATTCCCTTGCATGGCATCGTTCCCAAAAATCAGGGTCCCCCGGGAATCGGCAATTTAGGGCTCAATCCCCTGCCAGCGCTGGGAGATTCCTGCACGAAGATTGCGAGAAATGCACAGATTTCGCCCCGGAACGACGCGACGCGACCGGGCCTGCACCGCCGTCACCGCTACTTCGCGAGCTCCGCGATCAGCCGGTTCACGTCGCTCGCCGCCTCCAAGTGCGGCATATGGCCGGCATTGGCCAGGGAATGCACCTTCACGTTCCCGGGCAACCCCTCCGCATGCTTCGCCGGGACGATGCGGTCCTGGCTGCCGGAGATGACCTGGATCGGTGCCTTCACCTTGCCGACGGCGTCGCGCAGGATGACCCCCTGCTTCCCGCCCGGGAAGATGGCGTCGCGCATCTTCTTCAGTGCGGCATCCACGCCGTCGATGCGCTTGAACTTCAGCACGTCCTCGATCATGTCGCGGGTGACCAGCGCCGGGTTGGCCACCAGCATCTGCAGGATCGGCTCCAGCTTCTTGCCGCGGCTCGTCTCGATGAAGCCGTTGATGTATTCCATCGAGACATCAGGCCCGAGGCCGGCCGGGCAGATCAGCGTCGCCGACGCCACCTTGTCCGGCTGCGTCGCCGCAAGTTGCAGCGCGATCGCGCCGCCCAGCGAATGACCCACCAGATGCGCCCGGTCGATCTTCATCGCCGCCATCCAGCCCGCCACGGCCGCCGTCATGGCGCCCAGATCGCCGGCGCCGACATCCTTGCCGGACCCGCCATGGCCCGGCAGGTCGATCGCGTAGGTCGTGTGGCTCTCCGCCAGGACTTCCTGGTTGAACAGCCAGTTGTTGAGATCGCCGCCGAAGCCATGGATGAACAGCACGGGCGCGCCCTCGCCGCCGCCCAGCTTCAGATACCGGATGCGGCCGCCGCCGGCGATCTCCACCATCTCCGGTTCCGGCTTCTTCTCGCTGGCCCTGGCCGCGAGCTGCTCCTTCAGCGCCTCGTTGAACTTCGTGACATAGGCGTCGATTTCCCCGTCACCGACCTTGTCGTCGGCCACCACCGCCAGCAGCGCGCCCACTGGCAGCGCGTCGCCGATCGGCGCCACCAGCCGGCGCACCTTGCCCGAGACCGGGCTCTCGAAAACGTTCGCGATCTTCGAAGTCTCGATATCGGCGATCTCCTGCCCCTTGGCGATCGTCGCGCCCTCGGCGATCTGCCAGGCGGTGACCGTCCCCTCCTCCATCGCCAGGCCCCATTTCGGCATGACGATGGAATGGATCTCGCCGGCCATCAGGCTTTCCCCATGACGGCGCGGACCGCCGCCTCGATCTTTGCCGGGCTAGGCACATACAGATCCTCCAGCGCCGGCGAGAACGGGACCGGGCAATGGGGCGCGGTGACCATCTTGATCGGCGCCTTCAGATCGTCGAACGCCTCCTGGCAGATCAGCGCCGAGATATCCGCCGCCATGTTGCAGCGGGGATGGGCCTCATCCACCACCACCACGCGACCGGTCTCCGACGCCGTCTCCAGCACGGTCTCGGTGTCCAGCGGCGAAGTCGTGCGCAGATCCACCACGGTGACGCCGATCTTCTCCTTCGCCAGCTTGTCGGCCACCTGGTTGGAGAAATTTACCATGCGGCCCATGGTGATGATCGTGACGTCGTCGCCCTCGCGGCAGACATTCGCCTCGCCGAATGGGATCGTGTACGCGTCATCGGGCACCTCGGCGGTCTCGTCATACATCGCCTTATGCTCGAAGAAGATGACGGGATCGTCGTCGCGGATCGCCTGGGCCAGCAGGCCCTTCGCTTCATAGGCATTGCTGGGCAGAACCACTTTCAGGCCGGGAATATGGGTGAAGATCGGATAGAGGCACTGGCTGTGCTGCGACGCCGCGCGGAAGCCGGCGCCGTACATCGTGCGGATCACCATCGGCGTGATCGCCTTGCCGCCGAACATGTACTTGAACTTGGCGGCCTGGTTGAAGATCTGGTCGAAGCAGACGCCGAGGAAATCGACGAACATCAGCTCCGCCACCGGCCGCAGGCCCGTGGCCGCAGCACCCGCCGCCGCGCCGATGAACGCGCTTTCGGAGATCGGCGTGTCCAGCACGCGGTCGCGGCCGAACTTCGGCATCAGTCCCTTGGTGACGCCCAGCGGGCCGCCCCAGGCATCCTGCTCGCCCGGCGCGCCCAGACCGCCGGCGACATCCTCGCCCATGAGGATGACCCGGTGATCGCGCTCCATTTCCTGGCGGAGCGCCTCGTTGATGGCTTGACGGTAGGTCTTCTTGGCCATGACAGCGCCCTCCCTAATACGCCGACGTATAGACGTCGGTGAGCAGATCAGCTTCGGTCGGCACCGCCGAGGATTTGGCCGTGGCCACGCATTGCTGGATATGCTGCTTGCACTGCTTGTCGATCTCGTCGAGCGACTTGGTATCCAGGAGATGCGCCTGGGTGACGCGGTTGCGAAACACGGAGAGCGGATCGTTCGTCGTCTTGTACTTGGCCACCTCGTCGGCGGATTTATAGGTGGAGGCATCGCCCTCGAAATGCCCGTAGTAGCGCATGACTTTCACATGCATCAGGCTGGGCCCGCCGCCGTTGCGCGCCCGGTCGATCACCTCGCGCGCGGCATCGTAGACGGCGAAGAAATCCGAACCGTCGACCTCGACCGATGGCATGCCGAAGCCCTTGCCGCGGCCCACCTGGCTGCCGCCGACAGACCATTTCGACGCCGTGCTCTCGGCGTAGCCATTGTCTTCGACGACAAAGATCGCCGGCAGATTCCAGACCTTCGCCAGATTGTAGGACTCGAATGTCGTGCCCTGGTTGGAGCCGCCATCGCCCACGAAGGCGATCGCCACGCCGCCGGTCTTCAGCGTCTTGGCGGTCAACGCCGCGCCGCAGATCAGCGGCGGCCCGCCGCCAACGATGCCGTTGGCGCCCATCATGCCCTTTGAGAGATCGGCGATATGCATCGAGCCGCCCTTGCCGCCGCACAGGCCGTCCTTCTTGCCGAAGATCTCCTGCATCATCCCCTGCTCGTCGCAGCCCTTGGCGATGCAATGGCCGTGGCCGCGATGGGTGCTGGCGATGCAGTCGCGATCCTCGAGATGCATGCAGATGCCGACTCCCGACGCCTCCTCGCCGGCATAGAGATGCACGAAACCGGGGATGTTGCCGGCGGAGAACTCGTCATGCACGGCATCCTCGAACTCGCGGATCATGCGCATCCGCTTATAGGCCTTGAGCAGGTCGTCCCGGCTTAACTGCATACTATCCTCCCTATGCCATGCCGCGCCGCGCCTCAGCAGACATGGTGCAACCTGCTGAAACGCCGTCTTTGTTGGGAGGTATGTTGTTGTCGCGCGCCAGCGGCGTCAACGGCGCCGTTGTGTCAATGAATGCGCGGCGCTGTGGTAACGGGTTAAATGGTTCGGGGCGAACTAGGAACTTTGCCGCAACGCCGCCACGTAGCGCGCCGCCTGTTTCCGCAGCGCGGCAATTTCGCAGCCCGGCTGGAAGAGCTGGCCGCCGGTGCCGAAGCCCGTCGCACCCGCCGCGAGATAGCCCGGGATCTTCTCCGGCGTGATGCCGCCGACCATCAGCAGCGGGACGGATTTCGGCAGCACCGCCCGCCAGGCCTTGACCGCCGCCGGCGGCAGGGTTTCGGCGGGAAACAGCTTCAGCGCGTCGGCGCCCGCCGCCAGCGCCGCGAATGCCTCTGTTGGCGTGGCGACGCCGGGGATGCAGAGCATGCCGGCCGCCTTCGCCGCCTTGATAACAGTGGAATCGCCATGAGGCATGACAATCACGCGGCCCCCGGCATCCTTCACCCGCTGGACGTCGGCGGGATCGAGCACCGTGCCGGCGCCGATCAGCGCCTTGGAGCCGAAGCCGGCCGAAAAACGCCCGATGCTGTCGAAGGCCGCGGGCGAATTCAGCGGCACTTCGATGATGGCAAAGCCGGCACCGGTCAGCGCCTCGCCCACTTCCTCGGCCTCGTCAGGCCGGATGCCGCGGAGAATGGCCACCAGCGGACAGCGAGCCAGCCATGACTGCAATTCCTAACTCATGCCGCCTCCTTGACCAGCCCGCGAGCGCAGGCGAGCCGCCAGATACCATGCAGCGCCGCGTCGGGCGCGGTCTCAGAGGTTGCGTAACCCAACTCAGCGGCAGCCATGGCATAGGACCGGCAAAGTTGAGGTTGCCCGATAAGTCCGATGGACGAGGGTTTGCCGGGGATGCCGACAACGCGCGGCGCTTCGAGCAGCTCCGTGCCGATGAGCAGGCCAGAGAGGTAGCCGGCCCCTTCCCGCTCGGCCAGCTCGCCGAACAGGTTCAGCGTCCGCGCGCCGAACAGCCCATGGAGCAGCGCGCCGCCGCCCTTGGCCGCCGCGGCCACGCCACGCCGGAAACCTCCCTCATCGATCCCCTCGCCCTGCATCGTGCGGCCGAGGATGCTGTGCTGCCGCAGCACGCCGAACACCTCGCCGGTCATGAAGGTGGCGAAGCTGATGATCCGGCCCATCTCCACGGCTACCCATTTGCTATGGGTTCCCGGCAGCAGAAAGAGACCGCCATCGCCGGTAACAGCGCCGAAGATCTGCGTCTCCTCGCCGCGAATGACATCCGGCACGCCCTGGGCGTCACGGCAGGAGATGCCGGGGATGAGCAACACCTGATGTCCGCCGCGCCACTCCACGGCAATCATGCCCTGCGCCACATCGGCCGCGCCTGCAGGACAGGCGACATAAGGCGCCTCGCGCCAGCCCTGGCGGCTGCCGATCATGCCGCAGGCGATAATCGGAAGGCCGGTAGCAGCGGCATCCAGGCTTTCAGCGTTTCATCCAGAGCGCCGGCGAAGTCCGCTTTGGCCACCTGCATGATACCCAGGGGTCGCTCTTCCCGCGCGATGACCTCGCCGCCCGCGCCCACCAGATAGGCCCGCAGGTTGGTCGTGCCCCAATCCAGGGCGATCAAGGCCGGCGCCGTCATCGCGCGATACCCTGCGGCCTCCTAGACCCAGCCGCCGTCTACGATGTAGTGCTGGCCGCTGCAGCCGCCGCTGTCTTCGGAGGCCAGAAACAGCACCATGCGGGCGATGTCGTCCGGCACCAGCTTGCGCTTGATGCACTGGCCCTTCATCAGATCTGCCTCCGCCTCCGGCGTCAGCCACAGCTTGAGCTGCCGCTCGGTCATGATCCAGCCGGGCACCACCGTATTGACCCGGATATTCATCGGTCCGAGGTCCCGGGCGAGCGCGCAGGTGAGGCCATGCACCGCCGATTTGGATGTCGTGTAGGCCGGCATGTTGCCTTGCTTCTTCATCCAGGAAATGGAGCCGAAATTGACGATCGAACCGCCGCCGGCAGCCGCCATGTCCTTGTAAATGGCTTGGGCGGCAAAGAACTGGTGCTTGAGATTGACGGCAATCCGCTCGTCCCAATATTTCGGCGTCACCTCATCGATCGCGTGCCGCTGATCGTGGGCAGCGTTGTTCACCAGCACACGGAACGGGCCGAGCTTCGCCTTTGCGTCCGATATCGCGCGCTGCAGGGCTTCCGTGTCCGTGATGTCGCAGTGAATGAACATCGGCGCCGCCAGCTTGCGGCCGGCCAGGTCCTTCACCAGCTTTTCCAACTCTTCCTTGGCGACGTCAACGAAGGCTACCTTCGATCCCTGAGCGCAGAAATTCTCGACGATCGACGCGCCGATGCCCGAGCCGCCGCCGCTTACAAATACCGCTTTGTCTTTCAAGCTTGGATATGTCGCAAAACTTGCCATCAACCAGCTCCTGCAATTTACAATGATCTAAGCCGCAATTTCGCCCTGAACGATCATTCCCAGCACTTCGTTCTCCGAAGTCTGGCCGATGATCCGATCGCCGACCAGCCGGCCGCGCTTCAATACCATCACCCGGTCGCCGACGGCGAAAATATCATTCAGCCTGTGGCTGATGATGATCTGCGCCACGCCATGACTCTTCAACTCCAGCATCGTGTCCAGAAGCTGCTTCGTCGCGGTCACCGAGAGATTTGCCGTCGGCTCGTCCAGGATCACGACCCGGGGATCGGAACTGATCGCGCGGGCAATGGCCACCGATTGCTGCCGGCCGCCCGACAAGCTCTCCACCTTCAGCCGCACCGACAGCGACATCGACTTTCAACTTCTTCAAAATCACGCCGGCGTCGGCCTCCATCTTGGCGCGGTCGACAAAGAAACCCTTCTTTGGCCAGCGCCCGAGAAACATGTTCGATGCGATATCCATGTTTCCGCAGAGCGCGAAGTCCTGATAGATCATCTCGATGCCGCGGTCTCGCGAACTCCTGCGGACTGCGGAAATGCACCGCGTTGTCATCGACCAGAATTTCGCCGGTGTCCTTCTGATAGGCGCCGGACAGAATCTTCATCAATGTCGATTTTCCCGCGGAATTGTCGCCCACCAACCCGAGAATTTCGCCGGGCATCAGTCGCAGCGACACATCCTGCAGCGCTTGAACCGCGCCGAAGGCCTTGCAGATCGCCCGCATCTCCACGACCGGGGGATTCGTCTCCGTCATGCCGTCTGCTCCCTGCCTCTGCGGATGAACTGTGGAATGAAACGCGCCAGGATGCGCTCCTGCCGCAACCAGATATCGCCGAGCACGGCAATGATCAAGATGACGCCGATGGCGACATTGACCCAATGCTGCGGCATCACGAAGGATTTGCCGTCGGAGCTGATGATCTGCAGCGACAGCAGCGCACGGATTAGCGTGATCACCATGGCCCCTGCCAGTGCGCCGAGCACGGACCCGTAGCCGCCGAAGATGCTGGCGCCGCCGATGACAGCGGCTGCGATCACATCCAGCTCGCGCAGCGTACCGGCCGATGGGTTGAAGGATCGGAAGTAAGCCACATAGATCAGGCCGGCGAGCGATGCGCACATGGAGCAGAACAGGAGGCTGAGAAACCGCACGCGATCCGTATTGATGCCGGCGTATCCCGCAGCCCGTCGGTTGCCGCCCACCGCTGTCACCTTGTACCCGAAGGGCGAGCGCCAGAGGATGATCGCGAAGATCACGGCAATCACGGCGAGAACGACCGTCTGCGTGCTGACCGCAGCGGCCAGCCGGCCCATGAAACTGTCCGGCGCCAAGGCGACCCCGTAGTAACGGAGAATCTCGATCACCTTGCGGCCCATCAGATTGTAGCTCTCGGGAAACTGGTTGAGCTGACGGCCGGCAACCAGCCACGCGGCGATGCCGCGGGCGATATAGAACATGCAGAGCGTGGCGACAAAGGCCGGCAGCCTTGCCTTGGTGGCAAGAAAGCCGCTGAGCATGCCGGCAACCATCCCGGCGGTAAATCCGACCAGCGCCGCAACCAGGGGCGGCGCGCCCATCATCTTCATCAGAAAGGCCGTGGTCGCCGCCGAAAGTGCGAGAACCGATCCCACGGAGAGATCGACATCGCCGGCGCGCATCACATAGGCCATGCCGACCGCCATCAGGCCGATCTCGCTGAAGGCCAGCAGCAGGTTGAAGCTGTTATCCAGGCTGCCCCAGAAATCCGGACGCAGGAGATAGCCAATGAGCCACAAAATGATGGCAAAGATGATCGCCGCGGCCTCGCGCCGCGCCATCATGCGCGACAGCCAACTGCCGGTAACCTCTCGCGCCGTCGCGCGCGTGCCGATCGTGCGGGCGGACTCGATGGCGATGCTATCCACCGCGGCCGGCGGCGGCGGCAGGCCGCGCAATCGCGCGATCAGTCGGGCCAGCAGGCGCCGCCGGATGATCCAGGGTTCGATCAGCACGGCAGCCAGCAGGATCAGGCCGAGGAACGCCGGCACTGCACCCGGCGGCAGCTGCGCCATCGCCCGCACTTCCATCATGGTGCCGCCCACGTCGATGGTGCGGGTGATCGGCACGCCTTCACGCAGCACCTTGTCGATCAGCACGATCAGCACCGCGCCGAGACAGGCGCCGAAGATGCGGCCGCGGCCGCCGAGAATGCTGGCGCCGCCGATAATGACGGCGGCGATGACGATAAGTTCGGCGCCATATCCGTACTGGCTGTGGGCGCCTTTGTCCTGCGCCATGTTCATCAGCCCGGCGATGGTCGCGCAGAGCGATGAGAGAACGAAGGCGCGGATGCGCACCTTGTTGGTATTGATGCCGGCATAGCTGGACGCGAGGGCATTGCCGCCGGTGGCATAGGTCTCGTAGCCCCAGCGCGTATAGGCCAGCACCAGCGCGCCGATGATGGCGACGATGATGAAGAGGACGATTTGATTGTTGAAGCCGAGCGCATTGTTCACGCCCAGCAGGAAGAACGGATCGCTGCCCTTGGCCGCGAAGCCGATGTTCTGCCCGCCGGTCAGCCCGAGCACCATGCCGCGGCCGATGAACAGCATGGTGAGCGTGGCGATGAACGCTGGCACCCGCAAATAGCTGACGAGAACGCCGTTGATCAGGCCGATGCCGACCCCGACCACCAGCCCGGCGAGAATGCCGATCCAGGGCGAAAGGTCATAGAAGCTCGGCGCCACGGCCATGGAGAAGACGACTGCGACCAGGCCATAGGTCGAGCCGACCGACAAATCGAGGTCGCGATTGATGATGACGAACGACATGCCCACGGCCATCACGCCGAAGCGCGCCGCGTCGCGCATTACCGAGGCCAGCGCATCGGCATTGCCGAAGAACACCGGATTGATCCAGGTGCCGACGATGTAGAGCAGGATCATGAACAGGATCAGCCCGGCTTCCCAGCCGCCGATCGCGCCCATCAATTTCTTCAAGCCCTGTGGCATGCGCCCCCTGCCGCTGAACGGCCGCGCCGCCCCTCCCGATCATCCGGGAGGGACGGCGCGGATTTACCGCTTAGCTGCTGCAACCGGCTCTAATTCTCGAACCGCTTGCCGACGAGATCCACATTGGCCTTGGTCACGAGCTGCGCCTTGGTGTCCAGGTCGGCCGCGGAAACACCGCGGTCGATCTGCAGGTAGAGCTGCGCCACCGGCCAGAAGCCTTGCAGGAACGGCTGCTGCCCCAATGCGCCATCGAGAGCGCCGGAGCGGATGGCGTCAAGCTGCTTCGGCCCGAGATCGAAGCCGTAGGAGCAGACGCTGTCGCCATTGCCGAGCTGCGACACCGCGTCGGCGATCGCCGGCGTGACGAAACCGTTGGCGCCCATGATGCCGACGACATCGCCGCGGGACTCGATCAGGCTGACGATCGAACCCACGATGTTATTGGCGTCCACGTCGATGCCGATGTTCTCCGGACCCGCGTCGATCTTGTAGTCGGCCAGCTTGCCCGCCGCCTCCAGCTTCTTCACCGCCGCCTGGAAGGCCGCGGTGATGCGGTTGTTGACCTCGACATTGCCGAGCGTGGTGGTGTTCGGGAAGATGATGCTGCCGCCCTTGCCGGCCGCCAGCACGCAATCCGCCATTGCCTCGCCGCCGATCGCCGCCGCCGACGCATCCTGGCCGGTGTGGGAGATCTGATTCCGGTTCCGGATGATGGGATCGAAGCTGTTGGTGGTCGCCACGGGAATGCCGCGCTCGAAGGCCTTGCCGACGATGTCGTCATAGGCGCCCGATTGCGGCGTGGTCAGGATGATGCCGTCGATCGTCGGATCCTGGATGATCTGGTTCAGGATCTCCAGCTCGCGCGGAATGTCGTCAACCGGCGCTTCGGAACCCAGCATGATCAGATTGACGCCGAACAAATCGGCTGCAACCTTCGCGCCGACATAGGTCGGATCGAAGAAGCCGTTGCCGGCCGTGTGGGTGATGATGGCGAAAGTCAGCTTGCCGTCATCGGAGTTGAACTTCTTCGTTGTGTCTTTTTCCTTCGCGGCCTCTTCAAAATTGTATCCGCCGACGGCCTTGTCGACCGAGCCGGTCGACTGCGCCATCGCTGACGTCGCGGCAAAGCCGACGACGCCGACAAAAATCGGTAGAGCGAGTTTCAACAGCATTTGGTTCCTCCTCGTTGACGTTGTCCAAATACACTCATGCGGGGTCCGTGCGCATGACCTCAGCGCCGCACCTTCTTGATCGACCATTTGCGCCGCCGTGGCGGAATGATGGCCACCGCCAGCTTCGCGTTGCTTGCCAGCAGATTCTTCAAATCGGCCTCGGACTCGCCGAGCAGCTTCACCGTCGCCGCCCGCGCCGCCTCCGGATTCCGCTTCTTGATCGCGTCGAGCATCGCCTTGTGCAGCGGCAGCGACAGCTTGCGCGCATCCGCGGGCATCAACCCCGCCAAGCGGAAGCCGGCCGCCAGGGCGGCTTCGATCGTCGCGGCGAGCGGCCGGATCAATTCATTGCCGGTGGCCAACAGGATGGCGCGATGAAAGCGGATGTCGTGCTCGGCCCATTGTTCCGGCCGGTCCGCCGATTTCTCCATGTCCCGGTAGGCGTCCTCGATGGCGCGGATCTCCGGCGCTCTTGCCTGACGGGCGGCAATGGCCGCGGCCTGCGGCTCGATGATCTGCCGCAGCTCCATCAGGTCGCGCACGAAGCGGTCCACGGGACCGGCGGCAAGCTGCCAGGCAAGCACATCGGGATCCAGCAGGTTCCAATCGTGCCGCGCCCGCACGCGCGTGCCAGTCTTCGGCCGGGATTCCACCAGGCCCTTGGCGGCCAGAACCTTGATGGCCTCCCGCAGCGCGGTGCGGCTCACCTTCAGGCGGATGCTGAAATCGGCTTCGTTCGGCAGGACTTCCCCGGGCGAGAGATCGCCGCGGAGGATGCGCTCGCCGATGTCATGGGCGACCTGCCCATGCAGACTGCGCTGGGAATAGGTGTGTATCCCGCCGCGATCCTCGGTCAACCCGATCCTCCCATGGCCGCCGTCCCGCCGCGCATTCTCCCGGCGCGGTCAGAGGCGGGGTCGTGTCCCTAGGGTCTATTCCTCATACAATTGCCAATGCTTGTCAATCGCAGCCGGCATGTAAGCTCTATGACAACCTTCTAGTGTGACTCCCTGGGGATCAAGGCACCGCGGTTGCCCACCAGGAAATCCATATCGCAGCCGCGATCCGCCTGCAGCACATGGTCGATATAGAGTCGCTGATAGCCCGTCGCCATCGAGGGTTCGGGCGCCTTCCAGGCTTTGCGCCTGACAGCCAACTCGTCGTCGGTGACGCCCAGATGCAGGCGGCGCTTGTCCACATCCAGCTCGATCATGTCTCCGTCGCGCACCAGCGCCAGCGGTCCGCCGGTCGCCGCCTCCGGCGCGGTATGCAAGCACCACCGTGCCATAGGCCGTGCCGCTCATGCGGGCGTCGGAAATGCGCACCATGTCGCGCACGCCCTTCTTCAGCACCTTCTGCGGCAGTGGCATGTTGCCGACCTCGGCCATGCCCGGATAGCCCTTCGGCCCGCAGTTCTTGAGCACCAGCACGCAGTTTTCATCGACATCCAGCGCCGGGTCGTCCACCCGCTGCTTGTAGTGATCGATATTCTCGAACACCACCGCGCGGCCCTTGTGATGCAGCAGCTCCGGTGTCGCCGCCGATGGCTTCAGCACAGCGCCGTTCGGCGCCAGGTTGCCGCGCAGCACCACGATGCCGCCCATGGGCTTGAAGGGCTCGCCGCGGCTCATGATCACGTCCCGGTTGAAGCACTCGGCCTCCTTGATGTTCTCGGCGACGGTCTTGCCGGAGACGGTCATCGCATCGCCATGGATCAGGTCGCCAAGTTCGCGCATGACCGCGGGCAGGCCGCCGGCATAGTAGAAATCCTCCATCAGGTACTTGCCCGACGGCATCAAATTCACCAGGCAAGGCACCTGCTGGCCGAGCTTGTCCCAATCGTCCAGCGACAGATCGACACCGATACGACCGGCAATCGCCAGCAGATGGATCACGGCATTGGTGGAGCCGCCGATGGCGCCGTTGACGCGGATCGCATTCTCGAACGCCTTGCGGGTCAGGATCTTCGACATCCTGATGTCTTCACGCACCATCTCCACGACGCGGCGGCCGGCGAGATGGGCCAGCACATAGCGCCGGGAATCGACCGCGGGGATCGCCGCGTTGGTCGGGAACGCGATGCCCAGCGCTTCCACCATCGAGGCCATGGTGGACGCCGTGCCCATGGTCATGCAGTGGCCTGCCGAGCGGGACATCCCCGCCTCCGCCTCCATGAAGGCGGCCAGAGACATCTTGCCGCCACGCACATCCTCGGACAGTTGCCAGACGCTGGTGCCCGAACCCATGGTCTGGTCGCGGTAGTGGCCGTTCAGCATCGGCCCACCTGAAACGACGATGGCCGGCACGTCGCAGCTTGCCGCACCCATCACCAGCGCCGGCGTTGTCTTGTCGCAGCCCGTCAGCAGCACCACACCGTCGAGCGGATTCGCCCGAATGGATTCCTCGACATCCATCGACGCCAGATTGCGGAACAGCATCGCCGTCGGCCGCAGATTGGTCTCGCCCAGGGACATCACCGGAAATTCCAGCGGCATGCCGCCGGCTTCATAGACGCCGCGCTTCACATGGTCGGCCAATTTGCGGAAATGCGCGTTGCAGGGCGTGAGCTCGGAAAAGGTATTGCAGATGCCGATGACCGGCCTGCCGTCGAACAGATCATGGGGGATGCCCTGGTTCTTCATCCAGCTTCTGTGCATGAACCCGTCGCGGTCCGGCTTGCCGAACCAGGCGGACGAGCGAAGCTTGGGGGTTTTATCGTTCATAAGGCGCTCCGATGCTCCAATTCATTAAGTATGACAAATTGACCGCCATGGTCCTGCGGCCCGATTGACAAGTCAACCGTGGCGCGGGAACGTTTTGCCGGCCAAAGGGGGACAGCCAGGGGAATGAGCCTGATTACCATTAGCAGCGGCGACACGCACCTGACCATTGCGCCGCATCTGGGGGGCACGATTGCCCGCTACTGGCAGGCCATCCGCGGCGGCATCTTCGAATGGTTCCGCCCGGCGAAACCGGCCGACCTGGAGTCCATCAATCCCGAGGGAATGTCGCTGTTTCCGCTGGTGCCCTATTCCGGCCTGATCCGGCATGGCCGATTTACCATCGACGGCCGGCGGATCGTGCTGCCGCTCAACTGGCTGCCGGAACAGCACACCATCCACGGTCACGGCTGGCAGGCACGCTGGCATCTCGTGGAGACCGACGGCCGCCAAGCGCGCGTGGAATACCGCCATGCGGCGGACGCATGGCCCTGGCCCTACCGGGCGCAGCAGACCTACCGGCTCGACGGCAACCGGCTGCGAATTGAAATGAGCGTAACCAATGAGGCCCATACGCCGATGCCCGCCGGGATCGGGCCGCATCCCTACTTCGTCCGCACGCCCCGCGCCCGCGTGACCGCACGGATATCCCACGTCTGGCTCGCCGACAGTGAAAATCTGCCGACCGAATTGGTGCCGCCGGAACCGCTCTACGATCTGCGGGCCGGGCTGGTGCCGTCGCGCCAGGCCATCGACCACCTCTTTGCCGGCTGGGATCACAAGGCAGTGATCGAATGGCCGGAATGGAACGCCCGCCTGACCATGACGGCGGAATCGCCTCTGGATACGCTGGTGGTCTACACGCCCACGGGACAGGATTATTTCTGCGTTGAACCCGTGAGCAACACGACCGATGCTTTCAACGGCTATGCGGCCGGGCGCAAGGATACCGGCACGGTACTGCTGCAACCCGGCGCGACCCTGTCGGCCGCTGCCGAATTCCAACCCGAACTGACATGACCCATGACTGACAGCATTCTCAGCGACTCCGACCTCGCCAAGCTGCGCGCCCTCGATACGCCGACGATCTGCAATGCGCTGGAGATCATCCTGCCGGCGCGGCGCGGCATCGGCTTCACCACCAAGCCGCTGGTCTGCGCCCGGCCACATCTGCCGCCCATCGTCGGCTATGCCCGCACCGCCACGATCCGCGCCACCCATCCGGCCGAAAGCGACGCCAAGGCGATGCGCCAGCGGCGGCTGGACTACTACCGCCATGTCAGCGACGGGCCGGCGCCGCGCATCGTCCTGCTGGAGGATCTGGATGCCGAGCCCGGCTATGGCGCCTTCTGGGGCGAGGTGAACAGCAATATCCACAAGGGGCTCGGCTGCCTGGGCGTCATCACCAACGGCAGCATCCGCGATATCCCCGCCTGCGCCGAGGGATTTCAATTGCTGGCGGGCCGCGTCGGACCGTCCCACGCGTACGTGCATGTGGTGGAGATCGCGGTGACCGTGACGATCCACGGCATGACCGTGCGGCCGGGGGACCTGATCCATGGCGACCAGCATGGCGCCGTGGTGATCCCGCATGATGCCGCCCGGCGCATTCCTGATGTCGCTGCCCAGATCGCCCGCCGCGAAAGTCACATCATTGCGGCCAGCCAGCAGCCGGGGTTCTCGTACGAGACGCTGGCGCGGACCCTTGCCGAAGCCGACGAAATTCACTGACCGGCGGATTGGCGGCGTTTAGTCCCGGGACAAGCGCTCGCCGCTGGCGGCGTCGAACAGATGCACGTCGCCGAGTTCGGGCCGCAGATAGACCTGCTGGCCCGGCGCGACATCGTACCGCCCCCGCAGCAGGCAACAGACGGAGGTGTCGGCCAATGTGGCGAAGGCGAGCATATCGAGGCCGGTCTGCTCCACCACTTGAACCGGTGCCGGCAGCCCATCGGCCGTGCCCGCCAGTGACAGATGCTCTGGCCGTACGCCATAGACCACCTCCCGCCCCTCGCCGCCCGGCGTATCGGGCCGGAGCGGCAGACGCAGCCCGCCCGCCGTCTCGACGCAAGCGGATCCGAACTCATAGCGTAGCCGGCCCTTCAGCATGTTCATGGCCGGCGATCCGATGAAGCCGGCGACCAGAAGATTGGCCGGCCGGTCATAGAGTTCCAGGGGCGTGCCGATCTGCTCCACCCGGCCTGCATTCAAGACCACGATCCGGTCGGCCATGGTCATGGCCTCCACCTGGTCGTGCGTGACGTAGACAGAGGTCGTTCGCAACGATTGATGGAGGGATCGGATCTCCGTCCGCATCTGCACGCGGAGCTTCGCGTCCAAATTCGACAGCGGCTCGTCGAACAGGAACACCTTTGGATCGCGGACGATGGCACGGCCCATAGCCACCCGCTGGCGCTGGCCACCGGAGAGTTGGCGCGGATAGCGGCCGAGCAAATCGGTTAGCCCGAGAATTCCGGCGGCGCGTGCGACACGTTCGGCGATGACCGCTTTCTCCGCTTTCCGCAACTTCAGGCCGAAGCCCATGTTTTCGGCAACCGTCTTATGGGGATAGAGGGCATAATTCTGAAACACCATCGCGACATCGCGGTCGCGCGGCGTCACGTCATTCACTACCCTGCCGCCGATGGAGATCTCGCCGCCGCTGATGTCCTCCAGCCCCGCGATCATCCGTAGCAGCGTGGATTTTCCGCAGCCGGAGGGGCCAACCAGCACAAAGAACTCCTCGTCGCCGATATCGATGTCGACGCCATGGATCACCTTGCTGGTGCCGTAGGATTTTTCCACGCCGCGCAGCGTGACAGCGGCCATGCACCCTCCCTCGCGCGGCACAGATTAATGTTTGTCTGTCCAATCCCTGCCGCGCTGCCTATGAAACCCAGCCGGCGGGAATGGTGCAACAGATTTCGCACTGCGAAATCGATCTGTCCGTGCGTTCCTAACTTTGTTGCAGCGCACCTTGCTTGACAGTGCTCAGGCAAGCCCGCACGATCCGCGCGACGTCTGGTCGCGCTCAACATCGTGAAAGGAACCACAATCGCCGATTGTCGGCGAAACAACAGTAGGAGGATCGCCCATGGCATACATCAGGACAATCGCCGCAGTCGGGCTGATTGGTCTTGCCGCTGCATCGCCGAGCTTGGCGCAAGACACCAAGCATGTGAAATGGCTCGATGACGGCACGGTCGAATTGACTATGGATCCCGAGTATGGCGGCGTTATCAAGACCACCCGCGAAGAACTGGGTGCACTGTTTGGACCCGGCCAGAAACCGTTCGAAGGGCAGGAAGTCACGGTGTTGAGCCTTGACTCCGGTCCTAAGGGCGGCATTTCCGGACCGCTCTACGCATTCCGGCCGATCTGGGAGGAACTCTCAGGCGCAAAGCTGAACATCGCGCTGACGCCGATTTCCGAACTCTACACCAAGACGTTCCTGGATCTGCGCAACGGCACCGGCGAGTACGATGCCATGATCGTCGGCGCATTCTTCTATGGTGACCTGATCGGCGGCAATTACATACTGCCGATCGATGACTGGTACACGAGCGGCGACTACCCCAAATGGAGCTATGACGCGATGCCCGCGTCCTTGCGCAACATCTATACCTGGGGCGGCGTCGGCTATGGCGTGCTCAGCGATGCCGATGGTCAAGTTCTCTATTACCGCCGAGACCTATTGACCAACCCGGAACATCAGGCGGCGTTCAAAGGCGAGTATGGCTATGATATTCCGGTGCCGCCGACCACGCTGCAACAGCTCCGCGATATCGCCAAATACTTCAACGGCAAGAACTTCGATTCCAACGATCCCGAACCGGACACCGGGGCGGTACTGCATCTGAAAGTGCGGGAGCAAGGCCTCTACCACTTTACGACGTTGGCAACCTCCTTTGCGATGACGCCCGGACCGGAATTGACCAGGACGACGAACGTTTACTGGTTCGATCCCGTGGACATGAAGCCGCTGATCAACAGCCCCGGGCACGTCAAGGCGCTCGACTTCCTGAAAGAGCTTGCGCAGTACGGACCGCCGGCACAGGTGAGTTGGAGCCTCGGCGAAGCCTGGGACTACTTCCTGCGGGGCAAGGCGGTGTTCAACTTCTCCTATGGCGACGTGTCGCCGCTGGCGCAGGATGAAACCCGCTCGAAAATCAAAGGCAAGGTAGGCGCCGCCATCCTGCCGGCATCCGACACTTACTGGGACATGAACACGAAGGAATTCGTTACGTCCCAGGAAGTGCGCAAGGTCGGCAACGTCACCGGCGGCTCCTGGCACGGCGTTATCTCCGCTCTTGGCGACGCGCCGGAAGCTTCCTATTCCTTCCTCTCCTTGATGGCCATCAAGCCGGCCTCCAAGTGGCTGGCCACCTATGGCTGGGACGGCGTCGATCCCGGCTACGAAT
The DNA here is from genome assembly GCA_963810485.1 of uncultured Alphaproteobacteria bacterium. Classification (GTDB taxonomy): domain Bacteria; phylum Pseudomonadota; class Alphaproteobacteria; order Dongiales; family Dongiaceae; genus DATKFM01. The sequence continues at coordinate 492,869 of CAWENQ010000003.1, read as the reverse complement.
ACCAGTTCCTCGAGCCGCTGGGCGAAGCCAAGCTGGAGGACTACACGAACGCCGGATGGGATGCGACGGACGTAAAGGAGTATCTGCAGGCCTATTACGACAACTTCAACGCACCAACCCTGCTGCCCTATCTGCGGATCACCGGCACGCAGGAGTACTTCGATGTCCTGGACAGCAACCTGTCGGCCGCGATGAGCGGGTCCAAGACCTCCCAGCAAGCCCTCGACGACACGGCGGCGGCCTGGGAGCAGATCACGGATCGTCTCGGTCGCGACAAGCAACTTGCAGCCTACCAACAAGCTATCGGCTGGAAACCATAACAACGGCTGGCCGGCCCCGTAATTCGCGGGGCCGGCCGCATTTTTGGCTTAACCATGCGTTGGACCAGCCGCGTTCGATGGTTCTTTCTCGCCCCGGCGATCGCCTGGGTGCTGGTGTTCACGTTGTTTCCGCTTGTCTACTCGCTCTATGCCAGCCTGCATAACGTCACCAACGAAACCGTCGTCGAGCGCGCCGTGGTGCCCATGCTCGACGCCGCCGGCAAGCCGGTGCTGAAGACTGACGGCACGCCGCGCACAAAAACGGAAGTCAAGCGCGAAACCGTCACAAAGTGGGAATGGGTTGGGCTCACCAATTTCGGCCGCGTCTTCCGGGATCCGCAAGTCGGCGAGGCCGTGCGCGTCACCGCCATCTTCGTCGTAGTCGCGGTCAGCCTGGAGATGCTGTTGGGGCTGCTGCTCGCCTTCCTGTTCAACCGGAATCTGCCGATGCGATCGCTGTTGCGCACGATCATGATCCTGCCGATCTTCGCAACTCCGGTCGCAGCCGGATATCTGTTCTTCACGATTTTCTATGAGGAGGGCGGGCCGTTGGGCTGGACCGGCATCCCGTTCCTGTCCGATCCCGGATGGGCGCTCGTCTCCATCATCATCGTCGATGTCTGGCAATGGACGCCATTCTGCTTCCTTGTATTCCTGGCTGCCCTGCAAAGCATCCCCGATGACGCGATCGAGGCCGCGCGCCTGGATACGGATTCGTCCGTCGCGGTCTGGTTCCATGTGGTGATGCCGTTCCTGCAACCGGTGATCATCATCGTCCTCCTGTTGCGACTGGCGGAAGCGCTCAAGGTCTTCGACGTGGTCGCCTCGCTGACGGTCGGCGGGCCAGGCAACGCCACCCAATCCGTGTCGTATCTCGCCTTCCGCACCGGCTTGCGCTTCTTCGATGTCGGTTATGCGTCGGCGCTCGCATATCTTTTGCTGGCGGTGATGATGGTGATCGTCACCTTCTTCTTCAAACGCATGCGGACCGTCTATGCCTGACGCAGATCCCGGCAGACGCAGCAAGCCGCTCCCGCAGGCGCTCTGGTCGCTGCTGGCGATTGCCATCACGCTGGTGTTTCTGTTCCCGCTCTATTGGGCGGTGTCGACCTCGCTGCGCAATCCGGCGGATACCTTCACGGTCGCCGGCCTTGGCATTCCTTGGATCGATTTCAGCCCCACCCTGGATAACTTCCGGACGGAATTGAGCACGCCCGAGGGCTTGAAAGCCCTGAGAACCAGTATCGTCGTTTCGGTCAGCGCTGTCGTCCTCGCGCTCCTGTTGGGGCTGCCGGCCGCCTACGCCCTCGCCCGCTTCCGATTCCTGCGCTGGAAGAACAGCGACATCACCATCTGGTTCCTCTCGCAGCGAGTCCTGCCGCCGGTCGCCACGCTGCTGCCTTTCTACATCATCTTCCGTTCCTTCGACCTGCTGGATACGCCGCTCGCGCTCATTCTGGTGAATGCAACGTTCATCCTGCCTTTCGTCGTGGTGATCCTGCGGCAAAGCTTCCTCGATCTGCCAGTCGAACTGGAGGAAGCGGCGCTGGTCGACGGTGCGACCTATTTCGGTGCCTTTACCAGAGTGGCCCTGCCCCTGGTCGCGCCGGCCGCCGCCGCCACCGGCCTGATCATCTTCGGCTTCGTCTGGAACGAGTTTCTATTCGCTTCCAGCCTCGGCATTACCGAAACCAAGACCATGCCCGCCCATATGGCCGGCGCGGTCGATACCCGCGGCGTGCAGTTTTGGTTCATGGCGACCCGTGCGCTGATCGCAATGGTGCCGCCGGTCTTGCTCGCCCTGTTCGCACAGCGCTATATCGTACGAGGCCTGACCCTGGGAGCCGTGAAGGGTTAGGACGGCAATTCTGGGGAGTACAGATGTCCGGGGATTTCGAAGTCGTCGACGAGCGCTTCCGCTACATGATGCAGGGCAACGCCTGGGTGGAGAAGCTCCATGGCGGCATGCTCTGGGCCGAAGGGCCGGTCTGGTTCGCCGACGGGCAGTATCTGCTGTGGAGCGACATCCCCAACAATGTGATCCTGCAGTATGCCGAAGGCATGGGCGTCCGCGTCTGGCGCCATCCCTCCTACAACACGAACGGCCATACGCGGGACCGCGAGGGCCGGCTGGTCTCCTGCGAGCATGGCGGCCGCCGCGTCTCGCGCACGGAGCATGACGGCAGCTACACCGTTCTCGTGGACCGCTACAAGGGCAAGCGGCTGAACTCGCCCAACGACGTGGTGGTCAAATCCGACGGAACGATCTGGTTCACCGATCCGCCCTACGGCATCCTCAGCGACTATGAGGGCAAGAAGACCAAGAGCGCGATCGGCGCCAACTATGTCTACCGGTTCGACCCCAAGACCAAGAGCCTGACCGTCGTCGCCGACGATTTCGACAAGCCCAACGGCATCGCCTTCTCGCCCGACGAGAAGAAGCTCTATGTCGCCGACACCGGCGGCTCCCACGATCCCGACGGCGCGCACCATATCCGTGTCTTCGATGTCATCGACGGCCGCAAGCTGGCCCGGGGCCGCGTGTTCGCGGAGATCAGCCCCGGCCTCGCCGACGGCTTCCGGCTGGATACCGACGGCAATGTCTGGACCAGCGCCGGCGACGGCGTGCATTGCTTCTCGCAGCGGGGCGAGCTGCTGGGCAAGGTCCTGGTGCCGGAGGTGGTGTCGAACGTCTGTTTCGGCGGGCCGAAGCGGAACCGGCTGTTCATCACGGCGACGACATCGCTCTATGCGGCCTATGTCTGCCAGGTCGGCGCCCAGCGGCCCTGACGGCGCATCATGGGCGAACTTCGCAGCGAACTGCTCTATCGCATGACTTTCGAGGTGGGGGCGCCGTTCGACATCGGCGCCGGCCCGCGCGGCCAGAGGCTGGTGATCCCCTTCAAGGGCGGCCGCTTCGAGGGACCGAAACTGCGCGGCGAGGTACTGGTCGCCGGCGGCGACTGGCTGCTGCATCGCGCCGACGGGGTCTTCGAGCTCGATGTCCGCCGCACGCTGCGCACCGATGATGGGCATCACATCTACGCAGCCTATCGCGGCATCCTGACGGGCAGCACCGAGAACCTGGCCCGCATGGGCCGCGGCGAGGCCGTGCCGGCGGGCGACCTTTATTTCCGCACCACGCCGGTGTTCGAGACCGGCTCCGAGAAATACGCCTGGCTCAACCGCATCATCAGCGTCGGCATCGGCGCGATCACCGCGACGGGCGCGGAGCTTGAGGTGTTTCAGATTCTCTAGGACTTAGCTCTGCACCTTGGCGCTCCGGCCATAGACCAGCAGCATGCCGATGATGACGGCGCCGTAGATCACCTGGCGGTAGGCCTCTTCCATCTGCATGACGGACAGAATGCTCTGCAGCAGGGTGATCAGGATGACACCGCCGACTGTGCCGATGTACTTGCCGCGTCCGCCGAGGATGTTGGTGCCGCCGAGCACGACCGCGGCGATCGCCGGCAGCAGATAGGCATCGCCCATCGCCTGATACGCCTTGGTCGAATAGCCGGCCAGCAGAACGCCTGCCAGCGCCGACAGCGTGCTGCAGAGGGCGAAACAGGCGATCAGCACCGCGCGCGTACTGACGCCCGACAGGTAGGTCGCGCTCTCACGGTTGCCGAAAGCGTAGATGTAGCGGCCGAACGGCGTGCGCCGGAGGACAAATACAATAATGATGCCGATGAGAATCCAGACAAAGAGCACATTGGGTATGCCAATGGTCTTCCCGAAGATGTCGAACGACAGGCTTCGCTTCACGGCAAGCCAATGCATCAGGGGCGTCGCGTGATCCTGCGGCGCGAAGCCGCCGGTGTGGAGCACCATCAGGCCCTGCGCGACGGCATTGACGCCCAGGGTGAAGATCATCGAGGGAATGCGCAGATATGCCACGCCGAGGCCGTTGACGATGCCAAATGTCAGCCCGCACAGCATTGCGAAAGGCAGTGCGATGGCTGTACCGGCGTCACCCCACCATCCCGCCGCTGCTGTCGCCATCATGCCGCCGACCGTCACAACCCAGGGAACCGAAAGATCGATGTGACCAAGCAGGATCACCAGCATCGCACCGCTGGCAATGATGCCCAGGAACGACGCCACTTGAAGCTGCTGCAACAGGTAATCGGCGGAAAAGAAGCGTTCATCGATGGCAGTCGCGATCAGCCAAAGAACGATGATGAACCCGAACACAATCAGGATCGGCAGATCCACATATCTGAAGAGCTTCTGCATGGCCTAGGTGAAGAGTTCGAGGCGGTTGCGAATCCGGAAGACGCGTGCCGCCCCAAGGCTGACCGCCAACAACAAGATCACGCCGTTGAAGAGGGGTTGCCACAGCGGCGGCATGTCGAAGACGAAAAGCAAGTCGGCGATGGTGCGCAAGCTGAACGCCCCGAAAATCGAACCGATCGCCGAGCCGAACCCGCCGAACAGCGACGTGCCGCCGATCACGACCGCCGCAATGGAATTGAGCGTATAGGTGCCGGCGCTCGGCGCGCTGGCCTCGCCGGCATAGGTGTAGAAGGTCTGCACCAGGCCGGCGATCGCGCAGAACACGCCTGATAGGGTGTAGGCCGCAAGCTTCGAGTTGGCGATCGCGACACCCGAGAGAAAGGCCGCGCCTTCCGCCGAGCCCGTTGCATAGCAGCCGCGGCCCAGCACCGACCGCCGGAACGGAAGCCAGATAAACAAGACGACGCAGAGCAGCAGGATGAGGACTGTCGGCACCTTGCCCCACAATAGTCCGGTAAGGAAGTCCGCGAGGACAGGATCGACGCCGCCGCCGGGTATCGGACGTATCGCGAGCGCAATGCCGTAGTAGATGGCGCCTGTGGCCAACGTGACGATGATCGGCTGCAAGCGGCCGTACACGACGATGGCGCCGTTCAGGAAGCCTGCGGCGGCACCTGCGAAGAGGACGATGAAAACACCCATTGTGACGTCAAACGGCCCGCCGATGACCAGAGTCGAGGCAATGCAATTGGTCATGATGAACATCGTGCCGACCGATAGATCTAGCCCACGGGTCAGCACCGGCACGGTCTGCGCCATGGCGACAAGCGCCAGCAGCACGGCCTTCACCGCCGCCGTATTCAGCACGTTCGGCGTGAAATAGGCGGGGCTGTAGACATAGGTCTCGATATCAGACGGGAATGCCGCATTGAGCCCGTCCATCAATGCCGTGATCAGCGTGCCTACCGGCGGCACGCCGAAATAGACGGCGAACATCAGCAGGCAGAGCCCGACACCCAGGAAGTATGCGTTATTAGCCGCCGCCCAAAGTTTGAGAGATTTCACGCTGCGGCGCCCCCTGGATGCAGATTTCGTTCGACCGGCAGATTGAGCGAGCTGGCGACGATGTTGTGCTCGTTGATTTCCGTCCCCGCCAATTCGCGCAGGATGCGGCCGTCATACATGATGGCGACCCGGTCGCAGCAGCCGACCAGCTCGTCATAATCCGTCGTATAGAACAGGATCGTCGTCCCTGCATCGGCCAGCGCACGCAGCAACTGATACAGCTCCTGCTTGGTGCCGACATCGATGCCGCGCGTCGGATCGTTGAGCAGGACGATACGGGCGTCGGTCATGAGCCATTTGCCGATGACGACTTTCTGCTGATTGCCGCCCGACAGCGTCGCCACGGGATCGTCGATATTGCCGACCTTGATCCCCAGCTTCTGCACCATATCCGCTATGCGTGCGTTCTCCGCGGCGCGGTCGACGAACAGGAACTTGCTCAATTGGCTTATCGCCGCCATGGAGATGTTCTCGCGCACCGACATCGGCAACATGAGCCCCTCGGTCTTTGCGGTCCTCGGGGATCAGCGCCATGCCGACATCAGCCGACTTGGCGTGCCGCGGGCTGGCGATGCGCTGCGGCTTGCCGTCGATCTCGATCGTGCCGCTGCAGCCGCGCAGAACGCCGAACAGCGCCAGCAGCAGTTCGCGCTGACCCTGGCCGTCGAGGCCGCCAAGGCCGACGATCTCGCCGCGATTCACCGTGAGCGAGATATCGTGCAGCCGGTCGTTCCAGCTCAGCTTGTCGATCTGCAGCACGCAAGGCCGCGCAGTCGCCGCAGGCTTCGGCGGGAAGACATGTTTGTATTCGCGGCCGATCATCAGCTCGACCACCTGGTCGTCGGTCTTGCTGCCCTTGGGAAAGGTCTCGATGTGGCGGCCGTTGCGGAACACCGAGCAGTCGTCGGCCAGTTCGGCAATCTCATGCATGCGGTGGGAGATGTAGAGGATCGACAGCCCCTCCTCCCGCAGCATCTTCAGTGTCTGGTAAACCTTGGAGACGTCGGCGGCCGTCAGCGCCGAAGTCGCTTCGTCGAGGATCAGCATCCTTGGCTTGCGGCCGAGCGCCTTGGCGATTTCCACCATCTGGCGCCGCGAGAGCGGCAGGTTCTTCACCAGCTCGTCGGGATGCACATCCGTGCAGCCGGCGCGCTTCAGCAATTCCTCGGCGCGGCGGCTCTGCGCGCCGTAATCGATCAATCCGAATTTCCGCGGCGGATCGGTGATGCAGATGTTGTCCGCCACCGTCAGGTCGGGCATCAGCGACAGTTCCTGGAACACGCAGACGATGCCGGCCTTCGTCGCCTCGGCCGGCGACTTGAAGCTTGCGGGCTGGCCCAGGAATTCAAGCTGACCGTCGTCAGGCTGCACGACGCCGGCGATGATCTTGATCAGCGTCGATTTGCCGGCACCGTTCTCGCCCAGGATCGCGTGGATGCGCCCGGGGGCGCATTCGAAATCCACGTTGTCGAGCGCCCGCACGCCGCCATAGCGCTTGCTGACACCCTTCATGCGCCAGAACGGCGCGGTTCCCTCAGCCATGGTCGAACCCGCAATGGATCAAAGTCAGAGTCACAATCCCAGATCGCCGCATAGACTCGCGGCCCTCACGGTTCGTCGTCAAACCATGAGGGCCGCTTGCTTATGCACAACAATCAGGTCGGTGAGCCGGGCTTATTGATCCGCTTCCGACTTCGCCATGATTTCCGTCGCCTTGATGTTGACGTTGCAAGGCGGGAACTCGTTCGGCGTGAAGAAGTTGTCGGTCAGGGCCGGATAGTAGTTTTCGTCGGCCTTGAAGTTCGGCGCCTCGACATAGGGGATCGGCACCGAGATGTACTGCGGCATCGGCTCGCCCTTCAGGGCATGGATCGCGGCCTTGATGGAGATCGCGACCAGGCCCGGCGACTGGCCGGCCGAAGCGCAGAGCAGGCCTTCCTTCTCATGCTCGGCGCAGAGCTTGCGGAAACCGTTCTCCGCCTCGCCCGACACCGGAATGAAAGGATGGCTGGCATCCATCAGCGCGCGCACCGCGCCGGTGGACCCGCCCTGGACGAACATGCCGTCGAACTTCTTATGAACGGCGACTGCGTCGGCCACGACTTTCTGTGCCGTGCCGTCGTCCCAGTTGCCGACCACTTCGATGATCTCGAAGGTATTGCCCGAAGCCTCCATGATCTCGCGGAAGCCCAGATGGCGGTCGCGATCGACGGAGTTGCCCGGCAGGCCGCGCACTTCCAGGATCTTGCCCGTCTTGGCAGGAATGTTCTTGGTCAGCCAGCGGCCCATCTGGCGGCCCATCTCCAGCTGATCCTCGTTCACCTGCATCACGTCCTTGCTGTCGGTGACGTTGTCGAACGGCACCAGCACGACGCCGGCTTCATTGGCGCGCTTGATCACCGGTTCGAACGCCGTCGGGTTCACCGCGATGGTGACGATGGCGTCGTAGCCGGAGTTGATGAAGTTATCGATGGCGGCGATCTGGGCCGCCACGTCCGTGCCGGTGCTGACGACCTTCAGCTCCTTCACGTCCGGCTTCACATCGGCCGCTTCGACGAACGCCTTGGCGGTCTTGATCATCTGAATGCGCCAGGTGTTGCCGACGAAGCCGTTGGCCAGGGCGATGCGGTATGGGCCGTCCTTCTTCGCCCACTGGAAGAACTTGGTGTCGGCCGCGTAGGGCTTGAAGCATTCCGGCAACATGCTCGGTCCCGCGACAGTCTGCGGGCCTTTGGTTGCAGGCACTGCGGCTGTGGTCGTCGCTGCCGGTTCAGTGGTCGTTGCCGCCGGCGCCTCGGCCGTCGGCGCGGCCTCTTCTGCCGGCTTCTTCAGAAACAGGTAACCACCGATCGCGATGATTGCGACAATCACCACGCCGATCAGTGTTTTCATTTGGCTGCTCATCTCCAGCGTTCCTCCCTCGCGTTAGGCTGGCAAATTCCGGGCGTTAGCGTTGCCTTCTCGCACTAGGCCCGTCAATCGTTTTAATTGTCTGATGATTGCAATGTGCACGCATCGCTGCCATCGTGACAAGACCGCCGTGCTGCAATGCAGCAATAGCCAAATCGGCACTTCCCTGCTGCCGCAAGACGGTTAGTCGATATCAGCGTCAGACAGGAGTTGCCGGCGCAGGAGTGCAGTCCTTCGCCGTTCAGCCACGATAGGGCCCGCAGGATTCGCGCACGTTCAGCGTCGGCTGCATGACGACTCGATGCGGCGGGTCCTCGGTGGTACCCGACAGCCTGTCGCTCAGCAGGCGCACCGCTTCTGCGCCCATCTCCGCCATCGGCTGGCTGACGGTCGTCAGGCGGGGCCGGAACGCATTCACCCAGATGAAATCGTCCATGGAGACCACCGAGATATCCGCCGGGCAGTTGAGGCCCGCTTCCGCAATGGCGCGCATCAGGCCGATCAGCATCAGGTTATTGGCCACGAAAAATGCCGAAGGCCGTCCCGGTTGCCGCAAGATCTCGCGCGCCACGGAGAAGGCGCGGTCCTCGCGATAGTCGCCGGAGCGGATATGCTGGGGATCGGGCGTCAGGCCCCGCGCCGCCATCGCCTGCATGAATCCGGCGTGGCGGTCGGCGCCAGTGGAGACATGGCGCGGCCCGGTGATCGCGCCGACTCGCCGATGGCCGAGATCGAGGATGTAGTTCGTCGCCTGGACGGCCGCCGACACATTGTCGAGCGACACCGAATTGGTCGGCCAGGAGTTGATCACCCGGTCGATCAGCACGGTCGGCGCGGGCAGCGTGGTTGCATCGTAGGTCTGATAGGCCTGTGGCTCGCCGCAGGGTGCGAGGATCAAACCATCACAGCGGCGTGCCCGGATGCGGCGCAGATATTGCCGCTCCAGGTCGAAACGCTCGTCGCTGTTGCAGAGCATCAGCGAATAACCCCGCGCGTCCGCGGCAGTCTCCACCGCGTTGATCAGGCTGGTGAAGAACGGATTGGTGACATCGGCAACGACCAGCGCCAGCAATCCCGTGCGCCCCTTCTTCAGGCTTTGCGCGACGGCCGATGGCGCATAGTCCAGCCGGTCCACCGCCGCCAAAACGCGGGCGCGTAGATCGGGACTGACATAGGCGCTGTTGTTCAGCGTCGCCGAAACAGTCGCGGTCGATACCTGTGCCTCCCGGGCGACATCCTTGATCGTGGCCATTGGCTCCTCCAGCGAAACGTTTCGCTAGCAGATGCGCGAAGATTTGTCGAGTTTTCTTATGTTCTATGCCGAACATAACGCCAGAAAGCTTTATCTTGGCAAAACGATTTTGTAGCATTCGCTGATTATTTGGATCGCAAACGGGCCAGCGCCACCAAGAGCGCCTGGCCGCAAAACACTGGGAGGACATGCGATGAACAAGAGTTCGCTGGCGTTCCTGCTTATGACTGCGGCGGCCGTCGCCGTGGGTTCCGCCCCGGCATCGGCCCAGGACAAGCCGCTGCTCGGCATCGTGTCGATCACGGCGACCGAGGCCAACAATGCGCGCTACATCAAGGGCGCGGAGAAAGCGGCGGCAGAGCTCGGCTGGGAAGTCTCGGTCATCGATGCGCAGGGCAGCGCCGACCAGGCGAATGCCGGCATCCAGAATTTCGCTCAGCGCGGCGCCACGGCAATCGTCGACATGGTGTTCCCGGTCTCGCTCGATCGGCGCTGGGCTCGCACGCGGCCGATGCGGCGAAGCATCCCGGTCGTCACCTGGGGCGGCGGCCTTGGCGGCACGCGTCACCGCCACCAACGGCTCGCGGCGGCCCGATGGCCGTGCCGGTCGTCGAGCATGATGGTCGACAGGTCTTGGCGGCAAGGGCGACGTGCTCGCCCTCACCTATCACACCGGCGAAGTCTGCCGGAACCGCGAAGTCGGTCATGGACGAGATCCTCGCCAAGCACCCCGACATCAAGGTGACCAAGAACGAAGTGCGCATCCCCGGCTACTTCGAGGACGGCGCGCAATACGCCAATGCCTGGCTCGCCTCACATCCCGCCGGCAGCGAGCCCGCTGGCGATCTGGGGCTGCTGGGACGATCCCGTCGATCGGCGCCATCGGCTCGCTGCGCGCGCAGGGCCGCGACGACGTGCAAGGTCTACGGCATCAACGGCAATGCCCAGGCGCTGGAGAACATCCAGAACGGCTTCATGACCGCGACCGCCTGGCAGGACAGCTTCACCGAAGGCTACAACATGGTCGAAGCATGCATCGACGAGACGATCAAGGCCGGCGACGGCTGGCAGCCCAAGGCGGTCGAAGTGCCGGCGGTGCGTCGTCACCAAGGACACGGTCGAGCAGTTCATCGAAGACCATCCCGACGCCATCGCCAGTAGATAGCCGCATGCGGCGTACGGCTACGGTCGGCCATGACCGACGCGCTCGAATCGACGGGGGCGCCGCAAGGCGCCCCCTTCCTTGCCGTCGAGCGACGATCCGCAAATCCTTCGGCGGCGCGCAGGCGCTGAAGGGCGTCTCGCTCGATCTGCGCGCCGGCGAAGTGCACGGCCTGGTCGGCGCCAACGGCGCCGGCAAGTCGACCCTGATCCGCATCCTCGCCGGGCTCGACCAGCCCGACGGCGGACGAGATCGAGATCGACGGCCAGCCCGTCGCGATCGACACCCCGCATCGGGCCACCGAGCTCGGCATGAGCTTCATCCACCAGGAGCTGGCGCTGGTGCCCGGCATGAACGTGCTGCGAGAACATCATGCTGGGCGCGCCGAAGAAGACGCGCTTCGGGATGCGTCGACTGGCGCGGCGATCGCCGCGCGACGTCGAGCCCGATCGCCGAGCGCGTCGGCATCGCCGCTCCGCTCGATCGCCGATCGTCCAAGACTCTCGACGGCCGAGAGCTGGCTGGTCATCATCTGCCGCGCGCTGGTGCGCAAGGCCGGCTGATCGTCATGGACGAGCCGACCGCGTCGCTCTCGGTCGCACGAGGTGCGAACGGCTGTTCGCCATCATCCGCGAGCTGTCGGCGTCCGGCGTCGCGGTGCTCTACGTCTCGCACCGGCTCGACGAGATCCTCGACCTCTGCGACCGCGTCACCGTCTTCCGCGACGGCCGCTCGGTGATGCAGGCTGGACCGCGACGGCCTGACCCGCCGCGGCCTGGTCGAGGCGATCGTCGGCGGCGCGGTCGAGCGCCGGAGCGCGGCCGCCGCGCAGGCCGCCGCGACGGCGCGCGTCGTGCTCGACGGTCCGCGACGTTGCGCCGCCTGCCGCAGCGTGCGCGGCGTGTGCTCTCGACCTCCATCGCGGCGAGGTGCTCGGCCTCGGCGGTCTGGTCGGCGCCGGGCGCAGCGAACTGGTGCGCCTGATCTTCGGCGCCGATCGGCCGGACAGCGGCACGATGACGCATCGACGGCCGCCCCTTCGCGCCGCGCACGCCGGCCGCGGCCGATGCAGCGCCGGCGTCGGCCTCGTGCCGGAGGAGCGGCGCGCCGAGGGCCTGGTGCTGACCAAGAGCATCGCCTTCAACTTCGGCCTCGCCAATCTGCAACGGCTGATCGCGTCGCGCCGGCATGCCGTTGATCAGCATGCGCAAGCGCGGCAAGCTTGCGCCGAGGCGATGATCGCGCAGCCTCGCGATCAAGGCGCCGAGCGCCGAGACGCCGGTCGGCCGGCTCTCGCGGCGGCAACCAGCAGAAGGTGGTGATCGGCCGCTGGCTGGCGCGGCGCCGCGGGTGCTGATCCTCGACGAGCCGACCCGCGGCGTCGACATCGGCGCGCGCGGCGAGATCCATCGCCTGATCCGCGACCTTGCCGCCGAAGGGCATGGCCGTGCATCGTCATCTCGTCGGAAGCCGGACGAGCTGCCGGATCTCTGCGACCGCGTGCTGGTCATGGCCGAGGGCCGGATCGTGCGCGAGCTGGCGGGCGACGCAGATCACCGCGCGAACGCGATCGTCGCAGGCGAGCTACGCGCAAGCGCCGGCCCAAGCACAGGCGCTCAGCGCATGACCGGACGTCGGTCATCGACGCGATCGCCGCCGGCATGTCGCCGAACGCCAAAGCGGCGCTCGGCTTCTTCGCCCGCTATGGCACCATCGTCGGCCTGCTGCTGATGATCGTCATCTTCTCCGATCCTGTCGCCGCGACGCCTTCCCGACGTCTCGGCAACTTCATCAACGTCCTCAACCAGGCCTCGCTGCGCGATGATCATCGCCGGCGGGCTGACCATCGCCGTCATCGTCGGCGAGCTCGACCTCTCCATCGGCTTCGCCGCCAGCCTGCAGGGCGTGCTGGTCACCGGCCTGATCGTCCATGACCGGCCTGCCGATCCCCGTCGCCATCCTGCTCGTGCTGGCGGTCGGCGCCCTGATCGGCCTCGTCAACGGGCTCATCGTCACCAAGGCGCGGGTCAACTCGGTGATCGCCACGCTCGGCGTCGGCACGATCATCGTCGGCCTCACCTTCGCCTATTCCAGCGGCGTGCCGATCGTCGCCGGCGTGCCCGAGGCCTTCCTGCAGCTCTCGCTCGGCCGCTGGCTGTTCGGCATCCCGAACAACATCGTCGTCATGGCGCTCGTGCTCGGCTGGTCCTCTGGGTGCTGGTCGAGCGCACGTCGATCGGCCAGGAGATCCAGGCGGTCGGCGGCAATCCGGCGGCGGCGCGGCTCGCCGGCATCAATGTCGACCGCATCAAGATCCTCGGCTTCGTCACTCTCCGGCATCTGCGCCGCGCTGACCGGCATCCTGCTCGCCTCGCGCCTCGGCAGCGGCACCACCAGCGCCGCCGACAGCTACCTGCTCACCGCCTTCGCCGCCGTGTTCCTCGGGCTCGGCCACGCTTGCGCGACGGCGAGTTCCACGTCTTCGGCACCTTCATCGGCGTGCTGATCATCGCGGTCGGCTTCAACGGCCTGAACATCTTCGGCGCGCCGACCTTCTACGCAATTCGTGTTCCAGGGCGCGATCCTGATCGTCGCCGTCGGGCTGTCGAGCCTCGGCCGCGTGCTTTCGGAGCGAAGGAGACATGCGACGGCCAACGACTGGGAACTCTACGTCCTCGAATATGCGCGCAGCCGCAACCAGCCGGTGGCGAGCCTGATCAGCGGCGCCTATCGACGACGGCGTGATGGACCTGCCCTTCTCCTTCGTGCTGGCGCGCAACGGCGAGCGCAACGTGCTGATCGACAGCGGCTTCATGAACGAGGGCGGCGGCGCGGAGATGGCGACCAAGTTCGACATCCCCTGCTGGATCTCGCCGGTGCGGCATGCTGGCCGAGCTCGGCGTCGCGGCCGGACGACGTCACCGACATCGTCATCTCCCATGCGCATTTCGACCACATGGGCGGCATCGGCGAGTTCCCGAATGCGCAGATCTACATCCAGAAGCGCGAGTACCTGTCCTGGCATGGAGGCGATGGCGCTGCCGCCGCACTTCGGCTTCCTCACCGCGATCATCAATCCCGACGATCTGCGCATCGGCGCTCGACGCCTCGGTCGAGCATCGGCTGACCCTGCTCGAGGGCGACAAGGACAATGTGCTGCCCGGCATCCATGTCCGCTTCGGCGAGGGCCACACGCTGGGCCAGCAGTTCGTCATCGTCGAGACCGCGCGAGGGCCGCATGGTGGTCTCCGGCGACTGCGTCTATGCGCGCGCGCAACATCACGGGCAACAACAACGACGGCGTCTATGTGCCGCTGGCCAACGGCGTCGGCAGCATCTGGGAGCAGCTCAAGACCATCGACCGGATCAACAACGAGATCGGCGGCGACATCTCGCCGCATCATCATCCTGCACGACGTCGACCGCTGGTCGAAGATGCCGATCGTCAAGGAAATCGACGGCTTCCGCATCCTGCGCGCGGCCTAGGGCGGCGCGCCGGTTCCCAGGTGAAATTCGGCCATGGCGGCGCGCGGGATGATCGCGCCGGGATGCTGCACGACGATGGCCGCAAGTTCGTTGCCCTTGCGCGCGGCCGCCAGAGGATTAGAGCCGCTCAGGCGGGCGGCGAGATAGGCGGCATTGAAGGAATCGCCGGCGGCCGTGGTGTCAACGGGTTGGGGCACGGCCACGGCGGCGACGTTCTTGGCTGTCGATCCCGCGCTGACGTAGCAGCCCTGCTCGCCCATTTTCACCGCGACTTCCGCTACGCCCAGCGCCCGCAGCCTTGCGGCGCATTGGTCCGGCGTGGCGTCGCCATAGAGCTTCTGCTCGTCATCCAGCGTCGGCAAGCCGATGGTGGCGCGGCGCCAGGCCTGGACCATCCATTGCCGGGCATCATTGACCGAATGCCAGCCCGCGGGCCGGTAGTTGCTGTCGAAAGCCACCTGGGCGCCGTGGCCGCGGGCGTCGTCGAGCATGGCCATCAGGCTGCGCCGCTGGGCATCGTCGAGGATCGAGAGCGTGATCGCCGAGAAATAGATGCAATTGGCGGCAGCGACCTGGTCCTGCAGGGCTTCGGCGCGGCCGTCCTTCAGCATGTCCCGCGCGGCGGCCGCCGCGCGGAAATAGGAAAAGCTGCGCTCGCCCGCTGCATTGGTACGGATGATGTAGAGTCCCGGCAGCCGCCCGGGCAGGCGCGCCACCAGGCCAGTATCGATTTCCTCCGCCTTCCAGGCCGCGATCATGCGATCGCTATAGGCGTCGTCGCCCAGGGCCGTCAGGTACGATACCTGGAGGCCGGAGGCCGCGCCGAGGCGGCTGATGTACAGGGCGGTGTTCAGCGTGTCGCCGCCGAATCCCAGGGTCAGATTCTCGTCATCCCGATGGCGCAGCTCCATCATGCATTCGCCGATGGAGATGATGTGCTTGCGTGCGGTCATACGGGACTATGCCCTGCGCCTGAGGTTGTTTCGCGGGGTAGGGTAAGCGTCGTTGAAAGGATTGCTCTCCCCGAAACGGACCTCCCGCTGGAGTTTATCCAGCGGCGAAGCGAATCCGAGCGATGAACCCCATGTCCAGCGGGGAATTGCCGCAAAACAACCCTCGGCGTCGTCCAGCGGGGAGCGGACAAAGGGTTCAGGCGCGACGACGCAAAGAAGGCTTGCGGCTGGTGACAGCCGGGCCTCTGGTCCCTTCGCGGCTTTGCGACTCTGCGGTTCATGCTTTCCAAAGCTGGCACGCGAACGGCCCGCCATCCAGCGAGACCACGACTCCGTGCGATGTACCCCATGCCAAGCGAGAAGCTGTCTCGCCGCTGGACTACATCATGCGGAAACTACGCATTATGCGTTAATTTTGCCGGAAAGTCAAATCGTCCATCAAGGGGGCCAAGTCGACCCCAGAATGGCGTGACTATCATTCGGGGCTGGATGTGACCGGCGCTCGGACCGCAAATCAGAATGAGGCTTGCGCCTCAGCACCGGCTGACGCGACCGGACCGATTGGCAATGAGCGTGGCCAGGGTTTCGGCAAACAATTGGGCGTATTCCTCCGCAGGATTCAGCTCGGGCTGTGCCGGCAGAATGACGTCCTCCAGCGGGAACAGGCATTGGCACCGCATGCAGTACGGGCGGAACTTACCGGCTACGGCTGCCAGATTTACGAACTCCACCGTACTGCAGTTTTGGCATGCGAGGTTCATGGTATCCCCTCATATCGAGAGCCGATGTCCCACACCAACCCGGTCACGTGGCGCGGTGTTCCATTCTACGGTCAACAGAAGAGAAGCCCCGGGGCGGGGGGCACCGGGGCTTCGGAGGTCACTAAGACTGGTCAGCGCGTAAAATTCGGGGGTGGGAAGGACTTTCCAAGCTGCATTCATCCTTTTGAGGGGATAACTACCGTCTGGTCCGTGCCTTCCCATCTAATCAATTCAGGCGCGGCGCAAAGGTTGCAATCGAACTGAAAGAATCTGCTGCGCTGGATTCTCTCCCGCGAACTACAGCAACCCCAGGTTCTTCAGATCCGCCAGCATCTCCTCCGACGGCTGCCCGCGGCTTTTACCTGCCCCGCGCTTTCCCACATCGGGCGGCACGTCGGCGGGGTCGAAGTAGCGCCAGCCTTGGAAGGCGCGGAAGGAACGGAGCGCGGTGGGGATCAGCGGCGGATCGAGCACGATGGCGCAGTAAGGCTGGCCTTCATCGTCGATGCGCTGGTCCAGATCGAGGATGCGCTGGCGGGCACGGATGAAGCCTTTGATGACCCAGTAGATCGAGCCGCCGTCCAGGACCTCGTCTTTCTTCTTCGGCATCATGCGGGTCCAGTGGAAAAGCTCCGGCTTCTGCCGCTTCTTGCGCTTCTTCGCCAGGATCTCTTCCTGCCACTCGCGCAGGCTTTCGACGCTCTCGCTGCCGACGGAGAGCTTGATCATATGCAGGGTCACGGTACCGGCGTCTCCTCAGGCTGATTTTTTCTTCCCGGCCAGCGCCTGCGCCACCTTCGAAGCGGGCGCGCGGCCGAGCTCTTTGCAGATATAGGCTCCGGCATCGGCCAGCGCCTGTAGATCGACGCCCGAACTCGATGCCGAGTCCGTTGAGCATATACAACACATCCTCGCTCGCCACATTTCCCGAGGCGCCCGCGGCGTATGGACAGCCCCCGAGCCCGGCGACGGATAAATCCACCGTGGCAATTCCGATCTCCAAGGCCGCGAGAATATTGGCCAATGCCTGGCCATAGGTATCGTGGAAATGCACTGCAAGGCGTTCGCGCGGGCACGACGGCGGCGACCGCCTCGATCATCCGCTCCGCTTTCGCCGGGGTACCAACGCCGATGGTGTCGCCGAGCGAGATCTCATAGCAGCCAAGCGCTGCAAGCCGTTGTGAAACATGGGCGACCTTACCCGGCGCGATCTCGCCCTCATAGGGGCAGCCCAGCACGCAGGAGACATAGCCGCGGACGCGAATTCCCGCTCCCTTCGCGGCTTCGCAGACGGGCGCGAATCGATCGAGGCTCTCATCGATGGAGCAGTTGATGTTCTTCTGCGAGAACGATTCGGAAGCTGCGCCAAAGACGGCGATTTCCTCCACATCGCGATGCCTTGGCGGCATCGAAGCCCTTCATGTTCGGCACCAGCACGGGATAGCTGACTCCGGGCAAGCGCTTGAGGCCGGCCAGCACCTCGGCGGTATCCGCCATCTGCGGCACCCATTTCGGTGAGACGAAGCTGCCGGCCTCGATGGCCTTCAGTCCGGCGCGGCCGAGCCGATCGATCAGCGCGATCTTGACGGCCGCAGGCACCGTCTTGGCTTCGTTCTGCAGCCCGTCGCGCGGTCCGACCTCGACCATGCGCACGCGGGCCGGATAGCGGCTCACGCGCCCTCCTCGGCGAAGGACAGCAGCGCCGCCCCCTCCTTCACCAAGTCGCCGACGCGGAAATGCACGGCCTCCACCACGCCATCGGCAGGAGCCGTAATGCTGTGCTCCATCTTCATGGCTTCCAAGATGACCAGGACGGCGCCACGCCGCACCTTCTCGCCAGCCTTGGCGCCGATCTTGATGATCTTGCCGGGCATCGGCGCCGACAGGCCGCCCACATGGCCGTCGACACGGTCCGCCGCCGCAACCGGATCCACCAGCTCGAACTCGAAGTTGCCATCGGCCGTGGCTACCAGCAGCGTGCCGCCATCGCGGATCACGCGCGCGGTGGCTTGGCGGCCGTCGATGTTCAGACGGACGCCGCTGTCGGCCAACCGTTCGCCGCTGACCGTTTTTGGCCCTTGGGGCAGGTCGAAACGGTAGTCGCCGCTGCTGTAGGTCACGCCGAGACGAAGAACCTCGCCGCCATAGCGAAGCTGGATCTCCTCGCAACCCTTCATGTTCAATCGCCAGCCATCGGTGCTATTCCAGGGCGACCAGGGATCGCCGGAGTCTCGCGCCCGCGCGGCCGCTGCATCGCGGCGGTCCAGCAGGATGGCCAGGACCGCGAAGGCCCAGGCGTCCATGTGGGGCGCCGGCAGCGGGGCGAAGACGTCGTCTTTGTGGAGTTCGATGAAATCGGTCGAAACCTCACCGGCCTGGAACGCGCCGTGGCCGAGCACGGATTTCAGGAACTCCAGATTGTTGCGCAAACCGAGGAGCAGCGTGCCGGCCAGCGCGCCCTGAAGCCGGGCCAGCGCAGACGGCCGGTCCTCGCCCCAGGTGATGATCTTGGCCAGCAGCGGATCGTAGTTGAGGCCGATCTCGTCGCCTTCGCGGATGCCGGTATCGACGCGGATATGATCCGACGTCGTCGGCCAGCGCAGGTGGCTGACGCGGCCTGTCGCCGGCAGGAATCCGCGCGACGGATCCTCGGCATAGAGGCGGGCCTCGAAGGCATGGCCGATCATCTGCACTTGGTCCTGGGTCAGTGGCAGAGTTTCGCCGGCGGCGATCAGCAGTTGCCACGCCACGATATCGAGGCCAGTGATCATCTCCGTCACCGGATGCTCGACCTGCAGGCGGGTGTTCATCTCCATGAAGTAGAACTGCCCGTCGGAATCCAGCAGGAACTCCACCGTGCCGGCGCTGACATAGCCGACGGCCTGCGCCGCCGCCACACCGGCCGCGCCCAGTTTGTGCCGCTGCTCCGCCGTCAGGCCGGGCGCCGGCGCCTCCTCGATGATCTTCTGATGGCGGCGCTGCACCGAGCAGTCGCGCTCGAAGAGATGGATCGCGTTGCCCTTTGTATCGGCGATGACCTGCACCTCCACATGGCGCGGCCGCTGAAGAAACTTTTCCACCAGCATATGCTCGTCGCCGAAGGCGCCCTTGGATTCCCGCTTTGCGCCCGCCAACGCATCCGTGAATTCGGCCGCGCTGTCGACCCGGCGCATGCCCTTGCCGCCGCCGCCGGCCGAGGCCTTGATCAGCACGGGATAGCCGATCTTGTCTGCCGCCTGGCGCAGGGTCTTCTCGTCCTGAGCGTCGCCGTGGTAGCCCGGCAAAATCGGCACCTTGGCCTTGTCCATCGTGGCCTTGGCCGCGCTCTTGGAGCCCATGGTGCGGATGGCGCTGGGCGGCGGGCCGATGAAGGTGACGCCGTTCTCGCTGCAGGCCACGGCGAAGGCGGCGTTCTGAGACAGGAAGCCATAGCCGGGATGGATCGCATCGATGCCCGTGCGGTGGGCCGCGTTCATGAGCGCGTCGATGTTGAGATAGCTCTCGGCGGCCGGCGCCGGGCCGAGCCGCACCGCCTCATCCGCCGACTGCACATGGAGCGCATCGCGATCCGCATCGGAGTAGACAGCCACGGTGCGGATGCCCATCTCCCGCGCCGTGCGGATGATCCGGCAGGCGATCTCGCCGCGATTGGCGATCAGGATTTTCCAGAATGCGGCCACGGGTTTTGTCCGGCCCTCAGAGCCAGTTCGGCTTGCGCTTTTCGAGGAAGGCGGCCACGCCCTCCCTGCCTTCCGCGCTGGAGCGGATCGCGGCGATGCGGCGCGCGGTTTCATCCAGCATGTCGGGAACGATCGGCTTGCCGGCGATGTCGTTGATCAGGCGCTTGGCGGCAATTTGTGCCTTGGGTCCGCCCAGGAGAATGGAGTCGGTAATTTTCTCGAGGGTGCGCGCCATGCTGTCAGGCGGCACGACCTCGTGGACCAGACCGATGCGCAACGCTTCGGCCGGGCTGAATTTCTCCGCCGACAGGAAGTAACGCCGCGCCTGCCGCTCGCCGATGGCGGCCATGACATAGGGGCCGATGACAGAGGGGATCAGGCCCAGCTTGACCTCGCTGAGGCTGAACGTCGCCAGCTCCGAGGCGATGGCGATATCGCAGGCGGCGATCAGCCCGACGCCGCCGCCATAGGCCGCGCCCTGCACCACCGCGATGGTCGGCCGCGGAAAGAGCTGCAGCCGCCGCAGCATGCCGCTAAGTTCCTCGGCGTCGCGCTGATTGGCATCGGTCGAGGCGCTGGACATCCGCTTCATCCATTGCAGGTCGGCGCCGGCCGAGAAGCTGGAGCCCGTGGAGGCCAGCACGAGAACGCGCAGATCCTTCGTCTCGAGATCCCGCAACGTGGCGGTGATCTCGCGGATCAGCGCGTCGTCGAAGGCATTGTGAATGACCGGCCGGTTGAGGGTGAGCGTGGCGATCTGCCGCTCGTCGATCTTTACGCGTGATTGCAGACATGGATTACATCCTGAAGATTCCGAAATCGGTAGGTCTCGACCGGCGCGTTCAGCGCCGCCGACAGTGACAAGCCCAGCACGCGGCGGGATTCCGCGGGGTCGATCACCCCGTCGTCCCACAGCCGCGCGCTGGCATAGTAGGGATGGCCCTGGGTCTCATACTGGTTGCGGATCGGCGCCTTGAAGGCTTCCTCCTCTTCCGCGCTCCAGGCTTGTTTCTTCGCCGACATGCCATCGCGCTTCACCTGCGCCAGCACATTGGCGGCCTGCTCGCCGCCCATGACGGAGATGCGCGAGTTCGGCCACATCCAGAGGAAGCGCGGGCCGAAGGCGCGGCCGCACATGCCGTAATTGCCGGCGCCGAAGCTGCCGCCGATCAGCATGGTGATCTTGGGCACCCGCGCGCAGGAGACCGCCGTCACCATCTTGGCGCCGTCCTTGGCGATGCCGCCGGCCTCGTACTTCTTCCCGACCATGAAGCCGGTGATGTTCTGCAGGAAGATCAGCGGCAGGCCGCGCTGGGCGCAGATCTGGATGAAATGCGCGCCTTTCAGCGCCGACTCCGAGAACAGGATGCCGTTGTTGGCGATGATGCCCACGGGATAGCCGTGCAGATGCGCGAAGCCGCAGACCAGCGTTGCGCCGTAGAGCTGCTTGAACTCGTCGAACTCGCTGCCGTCGACGACCCGAGCGATGACTTCCCGCACGTCATAGGGCTTGCGCGTGTCGGCGGGGATGATGCCGTAGAGCTCCCGGGGATCGTACAGCGGCTCCGCCGGCGCCGCCGTGCGCAGGGCCGGCTGCTTGACGGTCGTCAGGTGACCGACGATGCGGCGCGCGATGGCGAGGGCGTGCAGATCGTTGTCGGCCAGGTGATCGGTGACACCGGAAACCTTGCTGTGCACCTCCGCACCGCCCAGCTCCTCCGCCGTCACCACCTCGCCCGTCGCGGCGCGCACCAGCGGCGGGCCGGCCAGGAAGATCGTGCCTTGGTTGCGGACGATGATGCTCTCGTCGGACATCGCCGGCACATAGGCGCCGCCGGCGGTGCAGGAGCCCATGACCACGGCGATCTGCGGGATGGCCTCCGACGACATGGTCGCCTGGTTGTAGAAGATGCGGCCGAAATGATCCCGGTCGGGGAAGACCTCGTCCTGGTTCGGCAGATTGGCGCCGCCGGAATCCACGAGATAGATGCAGGGCAGCCGGTTCTCGCGCGCGATGTCCTGGGCGCGCAGATGCTTCTTCACCGTCAGCGGATAGTAGGTGCCGCCCTTCACCGTGGCGTCGTTGGCCAGGATCACGCATTCCCGCCCGCTGACCCGGCCGATGCCGGTGATCAGGCCGGCGGCCGGAATGTTGTCCTTATAAACCTTGTGGGCGGCGAGCTGGGAGAACTCCAGGAATGGCGAGCCCGGATCCAGCAGGGCCTCGACCCGTGCCCTGGGCAGCAGCTTGCCGCGGGCCGTGTGCTTTTCCCGGGCGCCTGCGTCGCCGCCCTGGGCGATGTCGGAAATTCTCGCCCGGAGGTCGGCGACTTGCGCGCTCAGCGCCGCGGAATTGCGCTGAAAGTCCTCGCCCCTGACATCGATATTGGATTGGAGAATCGGCATGCCCGATACCTAGCACCAGAACCGGCCATCGTCACCCGGCCTAATCCGGCACCCGGAATGCCGCTATCCTGTATCGGCGAAAGGCATTTCCATACCGACTAATGGGTGGGTTTGTTGCAGCGCACTCATTCTTGAGATTCTCGGCGCAGTGGCGGTAGTGTCAGTACATAACAACAAGTGGTCAGGGAGGTTTGCTATGATGAAACGATTCTGCGCGGCAGTCGCGCTTTCCATGCTGCTGGCCGGGCCTGGCGCCCAGGCCCAGGACTATCCCTCCAAAGTCATCACCGTCGTGGTTCCCTTCGCAGCCGGCGGGCCCACCGACACGGTCACACGCCTGGTGGCGCAGGCAATGAGCCCGGTCCTGGGGCAACAGGTCATCGTCGAAAATGTCGCCGGGGCCGGCGGCACGCTCGGCGCCGACCGCGTCGCCAAGGCGGAGGCCGATGGCTATACCTTGCTGCTGCACCATATCGGCATGGCCACCACCATGACGCTGTACCGGAACCTGCCCTATAACTCGATCGAGGATTTTGAGCCTATCGGCCTGGTGACGGAAGTGCCGATGACCCTGGTGGGCAAGAAGGACTTCCCGGCCGCCAGCCTGGCCGAGCTGATCGACTATGTGAAGGCGAACAAGGATACGGTGACCTATGCCAACGCGGGCATCGGCGCGGCGTCGCACCTCTGCGGCATGCTGTTCATGTCGGCGATCCAGACCCAGGTGACGACCGTCCCCTACAAGGGCACGGGGCCGGCGATGAACGATCTGCTGGGCGGCCAGGTGGATTTCCTGTGCGACCAGACCACCAACACCAGCAGCCAGATCAAGGCCGGCGAAATCAAGGCCTATGGCGTGACCACGAAGGCCCGGGTGGCGTCGCTGGCCGATGTGCCGACGATGGACGAGGCCGGCCTGCCCGGCTTCGAGATCTCGGTCTGGCACGGCCTCTACGCGCCGAAGGGCACGCCGCAGCCTGTCATCGACAAGCTGGCTGAGGCGCTGCAAACGGCGCTCAAGGACCCGACTGTTGTCTCGCGGTTCGCCGAACTTGGCACCGACCCGGTCGCCATTGAACGCGCCACGCCAGAGGGCCTGCGCACCCACCTGAAGGCCGAGATCGACAAATGGGCACCGATCATCACGGCGGCCGGCGAGTACGCCGACTAGGGCCGATCTTCCTGAATGCGATCCTCTCCCGCGGCGCTTGCTTTGCGCCGCGGGAGTGTGATCCTGTGAATATCTTCTGACAGGGGGACTGTCCGATGCGGATCGCCGTCCGGCATCCGAAGGATTTTTGGGCCGGGCTGATTTTCACGGCTGCCGGTCTGGGCTTCGGCATCCTGGCGCGGAACCATGAGTTCGGCACCACGATCCGCATGGGGCCGGGCTATTTCCCCACGATCCTCGCCATTCTGCTGGTGATCCTCGGCATGGCGACGACTGTTCGCGCCTTCGTCATCGATGGCCCGCCGGTCCAGGGGCTGGCGCTGAAGGCGATCCTGCTGGTGCTGGGGCCCATCGTGCTGTTCGGCATCATTCTGCGCGGCGCGGGGCTGACGGCCGCCCTGCTCATCCTGGTGATGGTCAGCGCCTATGCCAGCAGCCGGTTCAGCTGGCCGATTGCCGTTGCCTTGTCGGTTGGGCTTACGGCTTTCGCCCTCCTGGTGTTCGTGATGGGCCTCGGCCTGCCGATTCCCGTCATCGGCCGCTGGTTCGGCTGAGCCCGCCATTATGGACCTTCTCGCCAATCTCGCCCTGGGGTTCGAGGCTGCCATTACGCTGAATAACGTGATGTACTGCTTTGCCGGCGTGCTGCTGGGGACTCTGGTGGGCGTGCTGCCGGGATTGGGGCCGGCGGCGACCATTGCCATGCTGCTGCCGATGACCTTCACCCTGCCGCCGCTCTCGGCGCTGATCATGCTCGCCGGCATCTACTACGGCGCGCAGTATGGCGGCTCGACGACCGCGATCCTGATCAACCTGCCGGGCGAAACATCCTCCGTGGTCACGGCCATCGACGGCTACCAGATGGCGCGCCAGGGCCGGGCCGGCGCCGCTCTGGCGACCGCGGCCATCGGCTCGTTCGTCGCCGGCACCTTTGCCACCTGCGTCGTGGCCATCCTCGGGCCGATCCTGGCACGGGTCGCCCTGAAGTTCGGACCGGCGGATTATTGTTCGCTGATCCTGCTGGGCTTGGTGGCGTCGGTGGCGCTGGCCCATGGCTCGCTGCTGAAGGCGTTCGGCATGATCGTGCTCGGCCTGCTGCTCAGCATGGTGGGCGCCGACGTGAATTCCGGCGAGCTGCGTTTCACCTTCGGCATTCCCGAACTCAGCGAGGAGATCGGCCTGGTCGCCGTGGCCATGGGCATGTTCGGCATCTCCGAGATCCTGCACAACCTGGAGCATGAGAAGACCCGCGAACCCATGGTGAAGAACGTCTCCGGCCTGATGCCGACGCGGGAGGACCTGCGGCGCATCGCCGCTCCCATCTGCCGCGGCACGTTGCTGGGTTCGGCGCTCGGCATCCTGCCCGGCGGCGGCGCCATCCTCTCCTCCTTCACCGCCTACTCGCTGGAGAAGAAGCTGTCGCGCGACCAGAACCGGTTCGGCAAGGGCGCCATCGAAGGCGTTGCCGCGCCGGAGGCGGCGAACAATGCGGGCGCGCAAACCTCCTTCATCCCCATGCTGACCCTCGGCATCCCGCCCAATCCCGTCATGGCGCTGATGTTCGGCGCAATGATCATCCAGGGCATCGTGCCAGGGCCCTCGGTCATGACCGAGCGGCCGGATCTGTTCTGGGGCATCATCGTGTCGATGTGGGTCGGCAATCTGATGCTCGTAATTCTGAACTTGCCGATGATCGGGCTGTGGGTGCGGCTGCTGCGGGTGCCCTATCACCTGCTCTATCCGGCGATCCTGGTGTTCTGCTGCATTGGCGTCTACAGCGTGCGCAATGTGGAGTTCGACGTCTACCTGATGGCGCTGTTCGGCCTGCTCGGCTATGTCCTGGTCAAGCTGGATTGCGAGCCGGCGCCGCTGCTGATGGGCTTCATCCTCGGCGATCTGTTCGAGGAGTATCTGCGCCGCGCCATGATCCTGTCCCGCGGCGATCCCATGGTGTTCATCGAGCGGCCGATCAGCGCCACCATGCTGGTGCTGGCGCTGATCGCCCTGATCATCGTCCTCAGCCCGGCCATCAGGCGGAAGCGCGAAGAGGTCTTTCAGGAGGACGCATGAGGGACGGAGATGAGATTTCGAAGGACCCGGCGTTGCCTTCGTTGGCGGCGTTAGAACAGGCGGCCGCCCTCGTGCATTTGGTGATGCCGCCGACGCCGCAATATCGCTGGCCGCTGCTCTGCGAGCGCACCGGCGCCGATGTCTGGGTGAAGCATGAAAACCACACGCCCATCGGCGCCTTCAAGGTGCGCGGCGGGATCACCTACATGGATGCGCTGAAGCGAGCAGAGCCTGATGTCACGGGCGTGGTGGCGGCGACGCGCGGAAATCACGGCCAGAGCATCGCATTGGCGGCCCGGCGCGCCGGCCTGCATCCGGTCATCGTCGCGCCCCATGGCAACAGCGTGGAGAAGAACGCCGCCATGCGCGCCCTGGGCGCCGAGCTGATCGAGCATGGCCATGACTTCCAGGCTGCCTACGAGCATGCAGCCGTTCTGGCGCGGGAGCGGAAGCTGCACCGGCTGCCGTCATTCCATCCTTGGCTGGTGCTGGGCGTGGCCAGCTACGGGCTCGAGCTGTTCAATGCGGTGCCGGATCTCGATACGGTCTACGTGCCCATTGGTCTCGGTTCCGGGATCTGCGGCACGATCGCCGCGCGCAATGCGCTCGGGCTCAAGACCAGGGTCGTCGGCGTGGTCGCCGAGAACGCCGCCGCCTATGCGCTGTCCTTCGCGAAACGCGCGCCGATTTCCACCAACTACGCCGACACCATCGCCGATGGCATGGCCTGCCGGGTGCCGGATGAATCCGCGCTTGCGATCATCTTCGCCCATGCAGAACGCGTGATCACCGTCAGCGAGGACGAGATCAAGGCGGCGATGCGGCACTACTTCACGGACACGCACAATGTCACGGAAGGCGCCGGCGCAGCACCGCTGGCAGCACTGGTGAAGGAACGGGACAAGAAGGCGGGCAAGCGCGTGGCGCTGGTTCTGTCGGGCGGGAATATAGATCGGGAGAAGTATGCGCAGGTGCTGAGCGGCAGCTAAAACCCGCCGGTCGCTAGCCAGCGCTCCACCTGGGGGAAGCGATCATGGCCCCAGAAGGGCTCGCCGTCGACGAAGACGAAGGGCGAACCGAAGACGCCGCGGGCCAGGGCGGCATCGGTTTCCGCTTTCAGCCGTTCCTTGATCGCCGGCTGCTCGATGGCTTCGCGCAGCGGCGCAGGATCGATGCCCAGCCGCTGGCCGATGGCGGCGACGGAGTCGACGCTGCGCACGTCCCGCCCCTCGCCATAGGCCGCGTGGTAGACGGCGCGGGCGAGCGCCGTTGCCTGTGCGGGCTCGCGATCGACGAGCCAATAGAAAGCCCGCGACGCCGCCAACGCCGGAAATGGAAACGGCTCCGGCAGATTGAAGGGAACATTCAGCAGCCGCGCCGAGCGGGCGAAATCCCGGAGATGATAGGGCCCGCGCATCGGCTGCTGGGTCAGCGGCGACTGGCCGGTGGTCTTGAACGCCGCGCCCAGCATGAAGGGGTGCCAGGTCACCTCGCGCCCGTGGCGCGCCGCCAGAGCCTCGATCTGGGTCGAGGCGAGGTAGCCATAGGGCGAGGAGAAATCGAAATAGAAGTCGATCGGCGCGGCCATCGGTCCCTCGCCTATTTCGCTGTAACGAGCTCCGACGCCGCGGTTGAAGGCGCCGGAAAACGCACTTTGAAGGTGAAAGCCTCCGGACTCGGGCCGCGCTGCTGCAGAAGATCCAGCCGCTCCTTGGCCTCGGCCATGTCAGGCAGATGCCCGGCCGGAATCCACCAGAGCACCATGTGGGGCCGCGACATCTTCTCGAACCAGTCGCGGCGGCGGGCCATGATCTTGGCGTGGCCGCTGCGATAGGTGAAATCGAACAGAGCCTCGATCCCCTCCCACACCGTGAGATTGACGATCATCAGGGGATCGTCATACGCGCGGATATCGGTGGCATTGCCGCTGTCGCTCTTCAGGCGCCAGACGAAGCCGAGGCTGCGCTCGGCCAGGGCGTTGACGTCGTCCAGAGCGGCGACGAAGTCCTGCAGCAGCGGATCGTCCATGGGCGCCAGGCTGCGGGCGATGTTCAATTGGGCGAGGTGGAAGCCTGTTGATGATTTGTGCAGATCGTCCATGCCTATGCCTACCAGGGGATCGATTGGCCGGTGTAGCTGAAGAACTGGCCGCTGTCGGCCGCAGTCAGCGCCGCGATCTTGGCGCGCATGCCGCCGACGCTGTCGGCAACTGGCACCGTGGCGCTGCGGCCACCCATGTCGGTCCTGGCCCAACCGGGGTGAAACACGATCACCTTTATTCCTTTGCGTTTGAGATCGATGGCCATGCTCTTCGCGGCCATGTTCAGCGCCGCCTTGCTGGTGCGGTAGGCATAGGAGCCGCCGCTGCTGTTGTCGGCGATGCTGCCCATGCGGCTGGTGATGTTGACGATCAGCTTCCGCTCGCCGCGTTCCAGATTAGGCACCAGCCGTTCTGCGATCCGCACGGGTGCCAGCGCGTTGACGCGGAGAGTCTGCATCCAGCCCTCGACATCCGTGCCACCGAAGCTGTCGTCCGGCCCAATGATCCCGGCGTTGTTGATGACGATATCAATGGCCTCGTTGCTGAGGGATTTCGCGAGGTTGTCGATCTGCGCTTCGTCGGTGACCTCCAGGGGATGCACTTGCACATCGCCCTTGATGGCCTTCAGCGCCGTCGCCTTGCCGGGATCCCGGCAAGCGGCATGGACGCGCCAGCCTTCCGCCGCATATTGCTTGGCGAACTCCAGCCCGACGCCTCTATTCGCGCCAGTGATCAGGACAGTGGGCATGGTTCAGATCACCTGAAAATGGCACTCGACGGGTTTCTGGGAATTGATCGGCAAGATGTCCTGAGGGCAGGAAGAGAAGGCCATCACCACGTCCATGTCAGCCCGCAGCAGAACGAAATCGCCGGCCTTGGACACCGTCGGCTGGAACGAGATGCTGCCGTCCGCCGCTACAGGAATGTTCATCCACATGTTTAGCGGGCTTGGCACCTCCGGCGGCGTCAGGCCCAGCTCGGCCATGCCCGAGAACAGATTGTCGGTGCAATTGTCGTGATAGCCCTCGACACCCAGGAACTTGTAGCGGTAGCGATCGCAAGCGGCGACGATGGTGTCGTGGATGCCCGGCGAGGTGTCTTCGAGGAGCGTGATGATCGGCCGTCGCTTGTTGGTGAACATCACGTCGCCGATCTTCGGGATGATGTGGCCAATATGGGGCCGCGTATGTTCCAGCGACATGAACTCATGCAGATCGGCGGCGTTGAAGGCCCAGGTATCGATGACCTGCGTGCCGTGGGTGTTGATCAGCTTCAGCACATGACCTTGCGGGACATGCACGGCCTTGCCGCGCCGGGCGGGAATCTCCGTGAGCTGCTCGACCATCCCTAACGTCCCCCCTTCTTGGCGGCCCGCTTGGCCGCTTTTTTCTTGGCTTTCGGCTTGGCAGTGCGGCGGCGCTGGGCGGCGGCCGATGATGGCGGCCGCACGGCGCGGCGGGCCGTCACCTCGATCTCGATGCGCATGCGAGGATCGACCAGGCCGGCGACGATGGCCGTAGAGGCCGGCCGGATCTCGCCGAAATGCTCGCCGAGGATCGGCACGATGTTCGGCCAGTCGGCAGGGTTCGGCACGATGTAGTTGGCGCGCACGACATCGCGGAGCGAGCTGCCGGCCTGGGCCAGTGCCGCAGAGATATTGCGGAAAGTCTGCCGCACTTGCTCGGCCAGATCGTCCGAGATCGCCATCTTGGCATAGTCGAAACCGGTGGTGCCGGAGACGAAGACCCACTCGCCATCCACCACCGCCCGCGAATATCCCGCCGCTTTCTCGAAACTCGAGCCCGAGGAAATCAGTTTGCGCGCCACATCAGCCTCCATTTAGGAGCGGAGATATTGTCATTCCGGCCGGGCGCCAGCAATGGCGGGAGAAGCGCTTGCACTCCGGGCGCGGCGCAAGGAAACTTCCCGTCCGTCGCGCCTCATTCCCTGGTGCATCATGATCCTCGAAGTT
Organism: uncultured Alphaproteobacteria bacterium; assembly: GCA_963810485.1. Classification (GTDB taxonomy): domain Bacteria; phylum Pseudomonadota; class Alphaproteobacteria; order Dongiales; family Dongiaceae; genus DATKFM01. The sequence goes on along the minus strand of CAWENQ010000003.1, from coordinate 463,378 downwards.
GCCATCCTCGATATCAAGCCGGGCCAGTCGCCCGCCTTCGAAGCCGCCTTCCACGAAGCAGCGCCCATCATCGCCAGCATGCCTGGCTACAAGGGCCATGAGATCCGCCGCTGCATGGAGCAGGCCGACCGGTACATCCTGCTGGTGAAGTGGCGGCGGCTGGAGGATCACACTGAGGGCTTCCGGAAGTCAGCGGAGTACGGCCGCTGGAAGGCGCTTCTGCACCATTTCTACGACCCGTTCCCGACGGTGGAGCATTACGAGCCGGTGTCGGCGGCAGGGTAATCGCACACAGCGACCCATCTAAATGTCCCCTCGCCCCGCTTGCGGGGAGAGGGTTAGGGTGAGGGGACGAAGTGATCGCGCCAACGCGGGAAAAAATCTGTCTGCGCCGCACTCTTGGTCAGCACCCCCTCACCCTCACCCTGACCCTCTCCCCCACTTCGTGGTGGCGAGGGGACTATGATGAGGACATGCCGCAGGCCGCTCTCTTAGCAAAACTCAGTTCGGCTCCCGCCGCTGCGCTTCGACCAGCGCGCGGTTGCGGCGGTTCTCGCGGTCGTTGTTGATGACCAGAATGGCATGCGCGACGCCGATGGCCCAGACGATCACGCCCGCCGGGAACCAGAAGACGATGGTGATCGAAAGCACGATCGCCCCAACGTAAATCAGCAGGTTGAAAATCGCCTGGAAGATGCGGCCGGTAAACAGCAGCGCCAGCGGCGAGCAGAAAAGCGCGAGAAGGTAAAGCATGGGGTGTCAGGCACTCCTATCCGTAGTCGCGGAATAGATGGGAATGGCAAGCCACGAATCCAAGATGCCTACGCCGTCTCCTCGAACAGCTCCCGACCGATCAGCATGCGTCGGATCTCGCTGGTACCGGCGCCGATTTCGTAGAGCTTGGCGTCGCGCAATAGACGCCCGGTGGGGTAATCGTTGATGTAGCCATTGCCGCCCAGGCATTGGATTGCCTCGAGGGCCATCCAGGTGGCTTTCTCCGCCGCGTAGAGGATCGCGCCGGCCGCGTCCTTGCGGGTGGTCTCGCCGCGGTCGCAGGCTTTGGCGACGGTGTAGACATAGGCCTTGGCGGAATTCATCACCGTGTACATGTCGGCGATCTTGCCCTGCATGATCTGGAACTCGCCGATTGCCTTGCCGAACTGCTTGCGCTCATGGACGTAGGGAATGACCGTGTCCATGCAGGACTGCATGATGCCCAGGGGTCCGGCGGCGAGCACGGCGCGCTCGTAGTCCAGGCCGCTCATCAGCACGCGCACGCCCTTCCCCACCTGGCCTAGCACGTTCTCCGCCGGCACCTCGCAATCCTGGAACACCAGCTCGCAGGTGTTGGAGCCGCGCATGCCCAGCTTGTCCAATTTCTGTGCGGTGGAGAAACCCTTCATGCCCTTCTCGATCAGGAAGGCGGTGATGCCCTTGGACCCTGCCTCCGGATCGGTCTTGGCATAGACCACCAGGGTGTTGGCGTCCGGGCCGTTGGTGATCCACATCTTGTTGCCATTGAGAATATAGCGGTCGCCCTTCTTCTCGGCGCGGGTCTTCATGCCCACGACATCGGAGCCGGCGCCCGGCTCGCTCATCGCCAGGGCTCCCACATGCTCACCGGAGATTAGCTTCGGCAGATATTTCTTCTTCTGCTCGGCGGTGCCATTCCGGCTGATCTGGTTGACGCAGAGATTCGAGTGCGCGCCGTAGGAGAGGCCGACCGAGGCCGAGGCCCGGCTGATCTCTTCCATCGCCACCACATGCTCCAGATAGCCCATGGCGGCGCCGCCATACTCCTCCTCGACGGTGACGCCGAGCACGCCGAGAGCACCGAACTTGCGCCAAAGATCCGCGGGGAAGTTGTTGCTGCGATCGACCTCGGCGGCGCGCGGCGCGATTTCCGCGGCAGCGAAGTCCGCCACCGTGTCGCGCAGCGCATCGGCCGTCTCGCCGAGATCGAAGTTCAGTCCGGGATAGCGGTTGGCGGGCATGATTGTCTTCCTTTGCCGCAGGTTACCGCCCTTCGTGGCCCCGGCGAAAGTGCCTAGGGCGGCAACCCACCGATTGAAGCACCAAAGTGCCAAATCGCCTCCCTTGAGGGGGCGGTCGGATCATCTCGCAAGCAAGATGATCCGGGTGGGGGGTATGGCTCGGTCGCGGAAACGGTCACCGCTTTGCTTCCGCTGCATCGATCGTACTTGGCTTTGAGATTCCCCCTTCTGTCTCATCGCTCACGCCGACGAGACATCTTCCTCCTCAAGGGGGGAAGATCGGGCAGTTTGCGCCTGATCACGCCCTTACAACAAAAACATCGTGGCGAGGCCGAGGAACGAAAAGAACCCCAGCACATCCGTGGTGGTGGTCAGGAACGGGCCGGCGCTGACGGCGGGGTCCATGTCGAAACGGTGCAATACGATGGGGATGATGGTCCCGGCCAGTCCGGCCCAGGCCATGTTGAAGACCATCGCCGCCGCCAACACGAGGCCGAGCTTCTGGCTGTGAAACCAGAGTCCGGCGACGACGCCCATGATGACGGCGAAGATCACGGCGTTCATCGCGTTCACCATCACTTCCTTGCCGACGGCGCGGGCGATGTTGCTGCCGGGCGAGAGGTCGCGGGTGGCAAGAGCGCGCACGGTCACCGTCACCACCTGCATGCCGGCATTGCCGCCCATGGCGGCGACGATCGGCATCAGCACGGCCAACGCCACGATCTGCTCGATGGTCGCGTCGAACTGCGAGATCACCGTCGCCGCAATGATGGTGTTGATCAGCGTAACGAACAGCCAGCGCATGCGCCGCCAGGCGGTCTCCAGGGCCGAGGCGTGAAAATCGCTCTCGCCGACGCCGCTCAGGCTCATCAGATCCTCTTCGGTCTCTTCTTCGATCACATGCACCACGTCGTCGACGGTGATCACGCCCACCAGCCGGTCGGCCTCATCCACCACGGGCGCCGACACCAGGGCATATTGCCGGAACATGTAGGCGACCTCTTCCTGGTCCATATCCACGCGGATCGAGCGCAGCTCCGTCTCCATGATGTCCGTCAGCTTGACCGCGCGCTTGTTGCGCATGGCCCGGGACAGCGGCACCCGACCGATCGGCGTGTGCCTGGGATCGACGATGAAAAGATCGTAGAAATCGTCGGGCAGGTCGCCGCTGGCGCGCAGGAAGTCGATGGTCTCGCCCACGGTCCAATAGGAGGGCACGGCCACCAGATCGCGCTGCATCAGGCGGCCGGCGCTGTCCTCGGGATATGTCAGGCCCTCTTCGAGGATCGCGCGGTCCTCCGCCGGCACGGCGGCGAGGATTTCCTGCTTTGCCTCTTCGTCCAGGTCTTCGAGGATGTCGACCGCGTCGTCGGTCTCCAGCTCGGTGAAGGCCTGGGCGACCTCCTTCGGACCGAGCATCTCCATGACGTCATCGCGGACATCCTCGTCCAGATAGGTCAGGGTCTCGGCTTCGATATCCTGGCGCGTCGCCTCGATGAACTTTTCCCGGTCGTCGTCGTCGAGCTGCTCCAGCAGATCGGCGACGTCGGCGGCGTGGAGCTCGGCGATGACCGTGCGCAGGCTCTCGGTCTGGCCGCTTTCCAGCAGGCCGCGCACCGTCTGCACCAGTTCGGCCGTTACGCCGTAGCCGGTTTCGTCCTCGTCATCCTCGGCCTCAACGTCCGGCTGGTGCTCCAGGTTGGCCATGGCCTACACCGGCTGGGGGTTCGCGGCTTGGGCCTCGACAACGGCAACGGCGCTCATATTGACGATGCCGCGGACGGTGACAGTTGGCGTCAGCACATGGGCCGGCTTGGCCCCGCCGATCAGCATCGGCCCCACTTGCGGCCCTTCGCCCGCCGAGCGCAGCAGCTCCACAGCGATGTTGGCGGCGTCCAGCGTCGGCATCACCAGCAGGTTTGGCTGGCCTTTCAGCCGCGAGTTCGGAAACAGCCGCATCCGCAACTCCTCCGACAGGGCGAGCTGCGCGTTCATCTCGCCCTCCACCTCCAGCTCCGGCGCATTGGCACGGATCAGCGCCAGCGCCGCCTGCATCTTGCGGGCGCTGGGCGTGTCGGCGGAACCGAAATTGGAATGGGACAGCAGCGCCGCGCGCGGCTCCAGGCCGAAGCGCTGGATCGCCTCCGTCGCCAGCAGCGTCATGTCGACGATCTGCTCGGCGCTCGGGTCATGCATCACATGGGTGTCGCAGACGAAGAACGTGCCCTTGGGCAGGATGACCGCGGTGAGCGCGGAGATCTGGCGCACCCCGCGCCGCAGCCCGATCACATCCAGGACGTGCTTGAGATGCTCGTCGAAGGCGCCGCTGGTGCCGCAGATCATCGCCTCGGCATCGCCGCGCCGGACCATCAGGGCGGCGATTACCGTGTTGCGCGTACGCACGATGTTGCGCGCCAGGTCGGGCGTCACGCCCTTGCGCTCCATCAGGCCGTGGTAGAGCTTCCAGTAGTCGGCAAAGCGCGGATCGTCGTCGGGGTCGACGATGTCGAAATCCTTCTTCGGTTTCAGCCGCAGGCCGAGCCGGTTCAACCGCTGTTCGATCACGCCAGGACGGCCGACGATGACCGGCCGCGCCAGGCCTTCGTCGATGACGGCCTGCACGGCGCGCAGCACCCGCTCATCCTCGCCTTCGGCATAAACCAGCCGCCGGGGATCGCGCCGCGCCTTGTCGAACATTGGCTTCATCAGCAGACCGGAGCGGAAGACGAACTGGCTGAGGCGGTCCTTATAAGCCTCGAGATCGGCGATCGGCCGGGTGGCCACGCCGCTGTCCATGGCCGCCTTGGCCACTGCCGGGGCAATCTCCACGATCAGCCGGGGATCGAACGGCCGGGGGATCAGATATTCGGCGCCAAACTGCAACTCCTGCCCGCCATAGGCCTTGGCGACGATTTCAGACGTTTCCGCCAGCGCCAGGTCCGAAATCGCCTGGACGCAGGCGATCTTCATCGCCTCGTTGATCGTGGTCGCCCCCACATCGAGCGCGCCGCGGAAAATGAAGGGGAAGCAAAGGACATTGTTGACCTGATTCGGATAATCCGACCGGCCGGTGGCGATCACCGCATCGGGCCGAACGGCCTTCACCTCCTCCGGCATGATCTCCGGCACCGGGTTGGCGAGCGCCAGCACCAGCGGCCGGTCGGCCATCTTCGCCACCATGTCTGGCTTCAGAACCCTGGGCGCGGAAAGGCCGAGGAAAATATCGGCGCCGGTGATCGCCTCGGCCAATGTGCGGTGCTTCGTTTCCTGCGCGTAGATCTCCATATGGGGATCCATCAGCTCCTTGCGGCCCTTGTAGACTACGCCCTTGATGTCGGTGGCGATGATGTTCGCGAGCGGCAGCCCAAGCGCCACCAGCAAGTCCAGGCAGGCAAGGGCCGCCGCGCCGGCACCTGACGTCACCAGCTTCACCTGCTCCAGGCTCTTGCCGACCACCCGCAGCCCATTGCGGATCGCCGCGGCAACGATGATGGCAGTGCCATGCTGGTCGTCATGGAAAACCGGGATCTTCATCCGCTCCCGAAGGCGGCGCTCCACCTCGAAGCATTCCGGCGCCTTGAAATCCTCCAGGTTGATGCCGCCGAAGGTGGGCTCCAGCGCAGCAATGATATCCACCAGCTTGTCGACGTTGGTCTCCGCCAGCTCGATGTCGAAGACATCGATGCCCGCGAAGGTCTTGAACAGAACCGCCTTGCCCTCCATGACCGGTTTGGCGGCCAGCGGCCCGATCGCCCCCAGCCCCAAGACCGCGGTCCCATTGGTCACCACGGCGACCAAGTTGGCCCGGCTGGTATAGAGGGCGGCGGTGGCCGGATCGGCGACGATCTCCTCGCAGGCGGCGGCTACACCCGGCGAATAGGCCAGGGCGAGGTCGCGCTGGTTGGCCAGCGGCTTTGTCGGGGTGATCGCGAGCTTCCCCGGGCGCGGCAGCCGGTGGTATTCCAGGGCACTGTCGCGCAGGCGGTCGGTCATGATGGACTCGTCGTATTCGGGCGGGCATTCCGGCGGGAGCGGCCGGGATTATAGCCGCAGGCCCCTGCCGCACCATGGGCCGAGCAGTACCGGTGCCGGATTAACGCAGGCTGGTAAACCTTCGTAAAATCGGCTGTTTGTGAGAGTGGTGCGGTCGAGAAGACTCGAACTTCCACGGCATTTCTGCCACTGCCACCTCAAGGCAGCGCGTCTACCAGTTCCGCCACGACCGCATCCCCTATACGAAGGCGTCGCGCTTGCCTTCGGGCGCCGCCGGGAATACCAAAACGCGGGGACCGAGGCAAGCCGCGCCCCCGACTTCCAGAAGGCGGCCCAAGAGATTGATCCATATGGTGGAATGGCTGGTCAGCGACACCCCCGAGCCCTACCTGGAAGCGGTGGCGGCCATGGAGGCCCATGTGGCGGCCATGCAGGCGGGCACGGCCCGCGGCCGGGTCTGGCTGCTGGAGCATCCCCCGCTCTATACCGCGGGTACCAGCGCGCGCGAGGGCGACCTGCTGCAGCCAGGCCGCTTTCCGGTCTACCGCACCGGCCGCGGCGGCCAGTTCACTTATCACGGGACGGGCCAGCGGGTCGCCTATGCCATGATCGATCTGCGCCCTCGCGGGTCGGACCTGCGCCGCTATGTCCATGACCTCGAGGAATGGATCATCCGCACCCTTGCCCGCTTCAATATCAGGGGCGAGCGCCGCGCAGGGCGGGTCGGCATCTGGGTGGATCGAGGTGGCGGACGGGAAGACAAGATTGCCGCCATTGGCGTAAGGGTGCGGCGCTGGATCGCCTATCACGGCATTGCCATCAACCTCGACCCCGATCTCACCCATTTCCAGGGCATCGTGCCCTGCGGAATCGCCTCAGGCGCGGAGTCCCGATTCGGTGTCACCTCGCTCCATGATCTCGGCATACTGATCTCGATGGCCGAACTGGACATGGCGCTGAAAGGCGCTTTTGCCGAGGTTTTCGAAGGTATGCCCGAAGTTCAGGCGCGTGCCGCCGCCCAGTTAGAAATGCGAAGGGGACATCCCGGATCGCCCGGGAATGTCCCCTCACTTAACTTAGCTAGTCAGTGCTATCGACTATTCGGGATAGCTGTTCACAGGCAGGCCCAGGCCCTCGATGCCCTGCGTTGCCGTTTGGATACAGGCGGCATGCTCGCCCTTCTTGTGCTGATCCTCGGCGGCCGCCATCGCCTGATTCGAGGCGTCGTAGTTCTTGTGGCTGGCGCCGACCAGCATCAGGTCATACTTAAGATCAACCGTTAATGCCTGACACTTGTTGGGATCGACCATATTGTCCGCATAGGACACGGTCGCTAGGGGAGCGGAAAGAAGCATCGTACCGCCAACGACCGCGATCGTCAGAACGCGAATTTTCATTGCTGACCTCCTGGAACTCGTTGAACTGCATTCTACCAAGGACCGGAATGCGCCAGACGGGCCCCCGTTCCAAGGGTTACGTTAGTAACTTAAAGGGGATTTCGGCAATGCGAATTGCCGGGGAGGCAAATCCAATGCCACGGAGACGCCACACACCACACCCCCGGGCAGGAGTTGGCGAACCCAGCCGCGGTTACGCCCCGCAGAGCTGAAAACCCGTCGAATTGACCGTGGACCCCGTAGAACCCCTACGCCGTCACGGTTATTTCCGGCTTGGAAGCATCAACAACGCGCCAAGCCGCACGGCCGCCGCAGGTTTCAGTGTGCCAGCGGCACAAATCCTCTGCTGCTGCTTCCACTTGCCCCGCAGTTACCGGGCTGTTCGATTGAATAGTCAGCGCCGCGCGCCGGGTTACGGGTCGAATCGCGGACCGGGCGTCCTGGTACCAGTTCCAGCGGCGGCAAAGGCATTTCACGGCGTCGGCATAGACCACCTCGCCCGGCTTCGGCGGATCGTCGGCGCCGGCGGCGTCGCCCAGCGCGATGAAGCTGTCGCCGGGCCGGGCAACGCGGAAGGCCAGCGGCGGCGTGATCAGATCCAGATCGTCGGCGCCCACGGGCATGCGGTAACGGACGGAGATGGCGTTGTAAGTGTCGACAAAGGCGTTGACCCGCGGGAGGCCGTTGCCGCGCTGAAGGGCTTTAAGCAGGCGCTCCACCGAACTGCGGTAGCTGGTCTTCTTTTCACCGAAAGCTTTGTAGGCCTCGCGCCAGCATTTCAGTTCCGGCAGGCTGCCGAGCTCTTGTTGGCCGAGTGTTGAGGCGGCTTGAGCGGCGACTTCCGCAATCCAAGCATCCTGTGCTGGCGGTGGCGCAGCTGGGATCTCCACGCCGTCCACCACCACCAGCGCCACGCGGAAGTCGGGAAACCGCTGCCGCAGTTCGGCGATAGAGAGGCTGCAGGTGGCGGCCATGGCGTTCCTTAGGCCGTCGGAAGCTGATGAAAGCCGGGATCTTGCAGCGGCTCGGCCGGCATCTGGTCGATGCGCTCCACCCGGGCGGAGCGAGGCCCGCGGCGGCAGGCTTCGATCATCTCATCGACGGCGGCCGGCGGTCCGCAGAACAAGGCCTCCACGCTTCCGTCCTCGCGGTTGCGGACCCAGCCGCGCAGGCCGCGCTTGACGGCGTTCTCCGTCGTCCAGGCGCGGAACCAGACGCCTTGCACGCGGCCGTGAATGCGGGCGATGACGGACTTGTCACTGCTCGTTGTCATGAGAGATCGCGACGCTCGGTATTGCCCCTCACCCTAACCCTCTCCCCACTTCGTGGGGCGAGGGGACTTTCTCAATTTTGTCCCCTCTCCCTGCTCGCAGGGAGAGGGTTAGGGTGAGGGTAAGTGCGACGAGCTGAAGCAAGATGGCAACTCAGGCGAATTCGACGATCGGCTGGTCGACGGCCAGGCTATCGCCGGGTTTGGCGTGCAGCTTGGCGACACGGCCGTCGCGCTCGGCGCGCAGCAGGTTTTCCATCTTCATGGCCTCGACGATGGCCAGCTCCTGGCCCGCCTTCACCTCCTGGCCCGTCTCAACCGCCAGGGACACCAGCAGACCGGGCATCGGTGACAATAGGAACCGGGACATGTCCGGCGGCCGCTTCACCGGCATTTTGGCCAGCAGTTCGGCGGCGCGCGTCGGCAGCACCCGCAGCTTCGCCTGCACGCCACCATGGGAAACGCGGTAGCCCGTGCCGATACGTTCAACCTGCACCGTGACTTGGCGGCCGTTCGCCGCGGCCTGGAACAGCGGCTCGCCCAGCCGCCAGCTCGAGGCCAACTCGATGCTGGCCTCGTCGTCGATCACAGCGTAGCCGCCGGCGGTCTCCGCCACCGTCACCATGTTGCGCTCGCCATTGTTGGCGATCACCCACTGACCGCCGGCCCGCTCCGGCGCCAGGCGCAGGCGCCCGCTGATGGCGGCGTCGCGCTGGTCGTACTGATGATGCACGACGGCGGCGACGGCGTTGATCAGCCTGATATCGGCGATTTCCGGCTTTGTGCCGCCAAAGCCGTCGGGGAATTCCTCGGCGATGAAATTGGTGGACAGCTTGCCCGAAGCAAAGCGCGGCTTTTTCAGCAGCGCGGTGAGGAAGTTGATGTTGTGGCCGACACCGCGGATATGGAAGGAATCCAGCGCATCGCGCAGCGCCACTGTCGCCTCCTGCCGGTCGGCGCCGTAGCCCACCACCTTGGCGATCATGGGGTCGTAGAACATGCTGATCTCGGCGCCTTCATAGACGCCGCTGTCGACGCGTACCGCACCGCCCGTCGCGGGCTCGCGATACTTCACCAGCCGGCCGATGGAGGGCAGAAAGCCGCGCTCCGGCTCCTCGGCATAAACGCGGGCCTCGATGGCCCAGCCGTTCAGCGCCACGTCCTTCTGCTTGATCTTCAACTTCTCACCGGCGGCGACGCGGATCATCTGCTCCACGAGATCCAGGCCGGTGACCATCTCCGTCACCGGATGCTCCACCTGCAGCCGCGTGTTCATCTCCAGGAAATAGAAATGCTTCTTGCTGTCGACGATGAATTCCACCGTTCCGGCGGAGGCGTAGCCGACGGCCTCGGCCAGCGCCACGGCCTGGGCGCCCATGGCGGCGCGCGTCTTGGCATCGAGGAACGGCGACGGCGCCTCCTCAATCACCTTCTGGTGGCGGCGCTGGATGGAGCATTCGCGCTCGCCCAGATAGATCGTGTTGCCGTGGGTGTCGGCGAGGATCTGGATCTCGATATGGCGCGGATCTTCGATGTATTTCTCGATGAAGACCCGGTCGTCGGCGAAGCTGGACTTGGCCTCGCTCGTGGCGGCGCGGAAGCCTTCGCGCACCTCCTGGTCGCTGCGGGCGATGCGCATGCCCTTGCCACCGCCGCCCGCCGACGCCTTGATCATCACGGGATAACCAACCTCGTGGGCGATCTTCACCGCCTCCTTGTCATCCTTGATGACGCCGAGATAACCGGGGACGGTGTTGACCTTGGCCTTCTTGGCCAGCTTCTTCGACTCGATCTTGTCGCCCATTGCGGCGACGGCCTTCGCCGGCGGGCCGATGAAGATGACGCCGGCTTTCTTCAGCGCGGCGGCAAATTCTTCCTTCTCGGATAGAAAACCATAACCGGGATGCACCGCCTGGGCGCCGGTCTTCCGGCAGGCCTCGACGATGCGGTCGACCAGCAGATAGCTCTGCGCCGCCGGGGACGCGCCGATATGCACGGCTTCGTCCGCCTCGCGCACATGCAGCGCATCGGCATCGGCGTCGGAATACACGGCCACGGTCTTGATGCCCATGGTGCGGCAGGTGCGGATCACCCGGCAGGCAATCTCGCCGCGATTGGCGATGAGAATCTTGGAGAACATAGGTTGTTACAGCGGGATGTTGTCGTGTTTCTTCGGCGGGTTCTCGACCTGCTTCGTCCGCAGCATGGCCAAAGCCCGGCAGATGCGCTTCCGGGTGCTGTGGGGCATGATGACGTCGTCGATGAAGCCGCGGGAGCCGGCGACGAAGGGGTTGGCGAACTTCTGGCGGTACTCTTCCGTGCGCACGGCAATCTTCTGGGGGTCGCCGACGTCATTGCGGAAGATGATCTCCACCGCGCCCTTCGGCCCCATCACCGCGATCTCCGCGGTCGGCCAGGCATAGTTCACATCGCCACGCAGATGCTTTGAGCTCATCACGTCGTAGGCCCCGCCATAGGCCTTGCGGGTGATGACCGTGACCTTGGGCACGGTCGCTTCGGCGAAGGCGAAGAGCAGCTTGGCGCCGTGCTTGATGATGCCGCCATATTCCTGCGCCGTACCCGGCAGGAAGCCCGGCACGTCGACGAAGGTGACGATGGGAATGTTGAAGCAATCGCAGAAGCGCACGAAGCGCGCCGCCTTGATCGAGGAACTGATATCGAGACAGCCGGCCAGCACCATCGGCTGGTTGGCGACGAAGCCGACGGTCGAGCCTTCCATGCGGCCGAAGCCGACGAGGATGTTCTTGGCATAGTCGGCCTGGAGTTCGAAGAAATCGCCCTCGTCGACCACCTTCTGGATCAACTCACGCATGTCGTAGGGCTTGTTCGGATGGGCGGGGATCAGCGTATCCAGCGACAGGTCGTCGCGCTCGGCGGAGTCCGAACAGGGCCGCACCGGCGGCTTCTCGCGGCTGGAGCCCGGCAGGAAGTCGATGAACCGCCGCAGTTCCAGCAGCGCCTCGACATCGTTCTCGAAGGCCAGATCCGCGACGCCAGATTTCGATGTATGCGTGCCGGCGCCGCCGAGCTGTTCGTGCGTGACGTTCTCGTGGGTCACCGTCTTCACCACGTCCGGGCCGGTGACGAACATGTAGGAGGAATTGCGGACCATGAAGATGAAGTCGGTCATGGCCGGCGAATAAACGGCGCCGCCGGCGCAAGGGCCCATGATCAGCGAGATCTGCGGCACCACGCCCGACGCCAGCACATTGCGCAGAAACACATCGGCATAGCCGGCCAACGATGCCACACCCTCCTGGATGCGCGCGCCACCCGAATCGTTGATACCGATAACAGGTGCGCCAACGCGGATCGCCTGGTCCATCACCTTGCAGATTTTCTCCGCGTGCGCCTCGCTAAGCGAGCCGCCAAACACAGTGAAATCCTGGCTGAACACGAAGACCAAACGGCCGTTCACTGTGCCGTGGCCTGTCACCACGCCGTCGCCGGGGACCTTCTGCTTGTCGATGCCGAAATCGCTGCTGCGATGCTCGACGAACATGTCCCATTCTTCGAAGCTGTCGGCATCGAGCAGCAATTCGATGCGCTCGCGGGCGGTCAGCTTGCCCTTGGCATGCTGGGCTTCGACACGGCTTTCGCCGCCGCCGAGGCGGGCGCGGCCGCGCTTCTCCTCCAATTGGCGAAGTATTTCCAGCATGCCGTCCCCAAATGTTACAGTTTTATGACAGTCGCCGACCAATGGTCTGAATAGCATCGGCGGACCCGTTATGCCAGCCTCCGCCGCACAAATCGGGCGCGATCAGAGAGCCGGCAAGTCGAAGGGATTTGAGGCTGAATTCATCGATGACGTGCACAGCAGGCGCCATGCGAGGTATTTGCAGTTGGGCTAGAGCAGAGCTGCCTTAGCCGGATTCGGCTAACGGTCCTAGTCGGTAGCTCCACTGCACGAAAAGGCGGCGTCATCCTAAGCAACAGCGCAACGAGGTTAAGGAAGTTGCGCTGTCACCTTCAGACGACTAGCCGCGCGGCTTGCCGCTACCGGTATCGATACCGCCAACACCTTCACCTTCCGCTTCCTGATCGCCGTCTTTGGTCGGCTCGCCGCTGCCATCGTTCGGGTCTGTCTCCGACACGTCGGACTCGCCAAGTCCGGTGTCCTGGTCGGGAGCTTCCGGCTTGTCGGCCTTGGCGTGAGAGACGGTCGAACGGTCGCTGTCGTTGCCGCAGAGATAGTCGCACTCTCCGGCAGCCGCCGGAGTCACAATCGCCAACATGGCGAGGGTCGCAATCGAGTAGACGTAACGCATGATCTTCAGTGTCCTTTTAGAGAAGCGCCGGAATAAATGCACGGTCCCGGCGCGATACCGTTCAAGAGCAGCACAGTGAAAATTTCTGCACGGGGTCGACGTCTAGCGAGCGTGTCTGGAATTGGGTTCCAAATTGCCGCTGACGTCAGCGCGCTCCGTTGCCAGCCGCGCATTGAGAACTTCGGCTGGTGATCTCATCCTAGCGTGAGAGCAGCACAGTGGCGCACTTGTTGCGCCACTGTGCTTCGATCATTACGGCTTGTCTTTGTTTGGCTTGCCCTTGTCCGGCTTGCCGTTGCCGCCCGTGCCGTGATTGCCGCCGCCGTTGCCGGGATTGCTGTCGTCGTCATGGTCGGGGTCATTGCCGTGACCGTTGTTACCGTCGTCGCCCTGGCCGTTGCCAGTGTCGCCGCCGGTGTTGCCGGTGTCACCACCGGTGTCGCCCGTGTCACCACTGTTGTCGCCGGCGTCGCCGCCATTTTCGCCCGTGTCACCACCGTTGTCGCCGGTGTCGCCGCCATTGTCGCCCGTGTCACCACCGTTGTCGCCGGTGTCGCCGCCATTATCGCCGATGTCACCGCCATCCCGGTGTCACCCCGGTGTCGCCGGTATCGCCACCATTGTCGCCGGTGTCGCCAGTATTTCCGGTGTCACCCGTGTCGCCGCTGCCGCTTTCGCCGGCGTCGTCGCCATCGTCTTTGCCCGGGACGTCGCCCTTGCCGTCATCGACATCGGGGTTGGGGTCGGTTTCGGTCACTTCGCTTTCGCCCAGGTCCGGAGCGTCCGGAGTTTCGGCTTGGTCGGGCTTCGGCTTGTCAGCCCGGACATGGGAAGCCGCAGGGCTGTCCCGATCCGAACCGCAGAGGAAATCACACTCCCCAGCAACCGCCGGGGCAGTGGCAAGCATGGCAAACAAGGCAAGTGTGTAGCGCAAGATTGAGTCGTCCTTTCAAATAAGCGCCGGAGTTGAAGCACGGTGCCCGGCGCGATACCGCATTCAGTCAAAATCTCAACGATCCTGGGTCGACGGGACAAATCGGCGGTCGAGTGTTAACGCTTCGTTAATGCCTTCAACCCGTGCCCGTTCGCGACCAATGTTCCACAAATGGTGAGATGGAAAGCGGGCCGATAGGATCAACGTGAGACGGTGCGTCTCACGGTGAGACGCAGGCGAGCCGCGCTGAGGTCTGCCGCTGAACGCTTGGGTGGAATGCTCAGCAGAAGTGCGATATCGCCGCAGAATGCCGCTGAGCAAAGCTGACCAGAGTCGCGGATCAGTCGTACCGGGAGCGTCCAAGTCGCTATTTGGCCTGATGACTATGGGCGCTCCCGCAGTACTCAAGCGGACCAGTTGCACATTAGACAGTTAAATCAATGAATTACAGATCGGCATCTTGCCGAAGTATTTCTTGCGTGCCGTTGCCGAATGTTGAAATTTCATCACAGCGACCGACCGATCGAGTGCATGGCGTCGGTGGTGCTGGTATGCCAGCCTCCAACAGGATTCGATTGCCCGCCAAGACCGCGAATTGCCGCTAACAGCCAAAGGGATTTCAGCCTGGAGCCGTCCACTCATTACCTCGTCGACGTCATCGTCATATTGCTCGCCGCGATCATCGGCGTCGCCCTTGCCCATCGCCTCCGCCTCGGTCCGATCTTCGGATATCTCGCCACCGGCCTGATCGTCGGCCCGGCTGGATTGAACCTGCTGTCGAATGTCGAGACGGCGCGCGGGCTGGCGGAACTGGGCGTGGCGTTCCTGCTGTTCACCGTCGGCCTCGAGCTGCCGCTGGCGCGGTTGCGCGTCATGCCGCAGGCCATCTATGTGCTGGGCATCGCGCAGATCGCCTTGACCGGGACCGTGATCGGCCTGGTGGCGATCCTGCTGGGCCTCGAGGTGCGGATCGCGATCGTCGTCGGGCTTGCGCTGTCGCTGTCATCCACGGCCATCGTGCTGCCGCTGCTGGTGGAACGCCGGGAGCTCAGCAGCCGCTTCGGCCGCGGCATTTTCGGCATCCTGATGCTCCAGGATCTCGCCGTCGGCCCGCTGCTGGTCGTGCTGCCGAGCCTGCGGGGCGATGCCGAGGATATCGGCACAGCCTTGGGCGAGAGCCTGCTCAAGGCCGTGATCGCCGCCGTGCTGATCCTCGGAGTTGGCCGGCTGGCGCTGCGGCCGCTGATGAACATCATCGCCGCGACCCGGGTGCGTGAAATCTTCGCCGCCCTGACGCTGCTGATCGTCATCATGGCGGCGCTCGCCACCCATTGGGCCGGCCTGTCGATGGCGCTGGGAGCCCTGCTGGCGGGCATCCTGCTCGCCGACTTCGCGTTCCGGCATCAGGTGGCGGCCGAGATCGAGCCGTTCCGCGGCCTGCTGCTGGGCCTCTTTTTCATGACCATCGGCATGCTGCTGCAGACCGAGCAGATCAGGGCGCACTGGATGGCGATCGGCCTGCTCGTGCCGTGCCTGGTCCTCGTCAAGGCGGCGATCCTGTTTCCGCTGACGCGCTGGCTGCTGCTGTCGCCGGGGCCGGCACTCAGGCTGGCGCTGGTGCTGGCCCAGGGCGGCGAATTTGCGCTGGTTCTGTTCGGCGAAGCGCTGAAATTCAATCTGCTGCCGGGCGACCTGCAGCATATCCTGGTCATTTCCGTGACTATTTCGATGATGCTCACGCCGGCGCTGGCATGGCTGGCGGACAAGGTTGTCCCGAAGATCGGCAAGCGCTCGGAGCTGGAAAAGTCAGACCTGGCAACTGCGGCGCCAACGATGTCCCAGCATGTGATCCTGGCGGGCTATGGCCGCGTCGGCCGGACCGTGGCCGCGCGGCTCGATGCCCAGGACATCCCTTGGATCGCCATCGACAACGACCCCTATCGCGTCGCCCGCGAACGCCGCGAAGGGCGGCCGGTATTCTTCGGCGGCGCCGACCGGATCGAGATCCTGGAATCCGTCGGTCTCGCGGAGGCGCAGGCCCTGGTCATCGCCGTCGACAGCCCAAAAGCGGCGCTGCAGCTCGCGGCGCTGGTGCACTACATCCTGCCGGAATTGCTGGTCGTCGCCCGCGCCTATGACGATGCCCACGCGGCGGAGTTGCGCGCGGCCGGCGTGGATATCGCGATCCCCGAGCCGTCGCCGATCAGCGACCGCATCGCCGACGCAGTGCTGGAGAAAATCAACCCTATTGCCGTCTGAGCGGGCTATGGACGCAGCAACGCCAGAAAGCGTGCCGTGTCCCGGATGTCGGTCAGGAGCGCCTGGCGCCGCTTGGCCGCCTCCGCATCCTCACCCCATTTCTCGATCTGGAAGGTCTCATCGAGTTGCGAAGCCGCCCAGGCCTGATCGGCGTCGATGAATCCGCCGCGTAGCGCCAGGGCAATGACCAGGGATCCGCAAGCGCCGGTGAGTCGCCTGCAACGCCGTGACCTCCAGGTCATCGAGACCGTCGATGGCGCGGCGCAACGCCTGAAGCGCTTCAGCAGGTTGAGGCTGCGGCATCACGCCCGCGGTGACCGTCAGCGGCGCATCGAACTCGCGCCGCACCCAATCCACCAGCGGCTGCCAGGTCCTGTGTTGCCGCGCCACCAGCTCCGCCGGCGACTCCGCGCGATGGCAGACCAGATCCGTCGCGGCATATGCGGCGGTGTCGGCGGCAATTCGCTCACGCTGCGGTATGACCCGATCGATCGCCGTCGAGACCAGTTGCATGACCGGCATGGTTGCCGGCCGAATTTCGTCGATCTGGGCGTCCCATTCGGCGGCGATCGCTTCGATCAGCGCCCGCCGCGGCAGGACCAGCGGCGCCCGTGCCGGCGTATGGAGCGGCTTGCCATCGAGGATGACGCGATAGCCGCCATCAACGGCTTCGACGGCGACTTTCTTGTAGACGCGTTTCAAGCTTTCGCCCCTGACCAATCACAGCCGCGCGTCAAACCGGCGGCCGGCGGAGGTCATGTCATGGCAAAGGAAGCTTGTCCAGCTTGGCGGTACGAGGCGTGCGTTACTTGCCCTTGGTGGCGTTCGACGTGTCGCTGCTCGTGCTGCCCTCAAAGAAGCCATCGATGCTGTTGCCGACAGTGCCCAGCATCTTCCCGGCCTTGTCCAGCGTGCCCTCTTCGCTGCTCGTTGCCGCGGCTTTCTTCTTGGGCTTCGACGTTGTTGTTGTCGCTGTCGTCGTCGCGGCTGGTTGCGTGGCAGTTGGCTGGACGGCGGTTGGTTGCGCGACGGCTGGTTCCTTGGCGGTCGCTGGCGTGGGATCGACCACTGCAGCTTCCGGCAGGGCAGCTTCCTCGGCCGGCCCGAGCTGCGTCTCGGGCGGAACGGCGGCAGTCGCTGGCATAGGCGCCGGCGCGCCGCAGGACGGAATGCTGCGAGTCGACGACTGCCCGCTGGTCAGGCCCGTGACGCTGCCGATCGCGCCCAGCACATTGTCCGTGGCCAGCGCCGCCGTGGTGCCCACGACGCTCGTCGCGCCGGCAACAGCATCGGGCTGCACGCTGGGCGAACCCAGGGCACCCACGACATCGACAGGCACGGCAAACTGCGACAGGCCGATCTGCTTGGCCACCGGCTCGAAGCGCATGCCGATGGTTTCCTTCCCAAGATTGATCTTGCCGCTGCCGACGATCGCCGCACCGGACGCGTCGATCACCGTCTTCTTGCTGGTGGCAATACCTTTCTTCACGTCGAACGAAGTCACCAGGCAGCTCACGCCCGCACCGCCCTGGCCGCCGGTCGCAATCATCTGCGTCATATCGGCGAGCAGAAAACGCGCGAATTCGTTGTTGATATAGCCGCCCGCCATATGGAGCTGCGCCGCGCCGCCGAGTGTCGCCATGAGATCATGCAGGGAGTTGCCATAGCCGTTGAGATCCAGAGCCAGATTGGCGCTGCCGCCGCCGAGCACGCCATCGAGACCGAGCAGGCCCAGCAGATCGTTGCCGCTGATGCCGTCCGCATTGGTGCGCAGCGTGACGGCCGGAATCTTGCCCGTGGCATTGACCACCGAGCTCAGCACCAGCTGCCCACCGCTGATGCCCGCGCGGAACGGCGACAAGGTCGCCACACCGTTGGCGAGGACGAGACGGCCGGTAACGTCCTTCAGTTCGACGGAGTTGCTGACGAAGGATTTGGCATCGAAAGTCAGGTCGCCATCAACGGTATTGATCGCATCGAAGGGGATCCGGTCGTCGGAGAACAGGCGGCCATCGTCCGATTCCGCCGGCGCGGCCTCGCCCGCCAGCTCGTCGGCGAGAATATCGGAGAGATCGAGATGATTGCTTTGCAGAACGCCAACGAAGTTTGGCCGCGCGCCGCGGAAATCCAGGGCCGCATTGCCCTTGAGGTCGCTCTCCGCCACGGACGCTTCGAGTTCATCGACCTTGTATTGTTTGGCGCCGCCGCTGAGCGCGCCACTGATCTTGAAAGGGCCTCGCTCGGCCAGCACGATGCCGAAGGGCCGGCCGATTTCCGCCAGGGTGGGGCCGCTGCCTTCGACATTCAAATCCATGTCGGCGGCAAAGTAAGGCGCTTCGATGCTGCCTTCAGCCGCGATCCGGCTCTCGCCGGACAGCAGCTCGACATCGATCGAGAGGTCGCCGCCGTCCATCAGCGCCTTGAGGCTGTCGATCTCGCCTTCGGCCTTCAGCGGCTGGCCATCGATCGCGCCGGCGAGATCGAACTCCAACGTCTGATCCAGCCCATCGGTCGACAGTTTGAGCAGCTTGATCTCGGCCTCGCGATGCTCCTTTGCGGCCTGATCGTCGAAGACGATCTTGGAGTCCTCGATGCGGATCTGATGGATCTCCGGAAAGCCGCTTTCGCCTGCGTCATTCGCCGACACTACCGCAGCCGGTTCCGCGTTCGTGGCGAACGTCCAGTTGTCCTTGCCGTCGGCGGCGCGTTCCAAATTGACCTGGGCGCCGGTCAGGATGATGCGCCGGATCTTCACATCGCCGAACAGCAACGGCAGCAGGCGGATCTCCACCTCGAGGCGCTTCGCCGACACCATCAGCGGCTGCCGGGACCACTTCGCATTTGAAAGCGTGATATCCTCGATCACGACGCCGGGCGTCAGACTGAGAGCGATGTCGATATCACCATTGATTTCCAGCTTCCGGCCGGTCGCTTCTTCAACGGCCGTCGTCACCAACCCGGCGTAATCGCGGGGATCGATGTTGCTGATGGCGATGGTTGCGGCGACACCGGCCAGGAGCACCAGGCTGGCGGCAGCCGCCAGTCCAATCTTCACCAGGCGCCAGCGGGATTTGCGGCGGCCGATCTGCGGCGGCGGTGGACTTGGCGCGGTCGATAGCAACGGGTTCGCTGATCTGTTCCTGCTTCGGCGGCGCCGGGCGCTTTGCCGGCACCTTGAGAACCGGCACCGCGGCTTCCGGTTTGTTCGCTTCGTCGGCCATGTCGTCAGCAGCCTTAATCGCCGGCGCCTCATCCACTGGCGGCAAAATCTCGGCCTTGCGGGTCGGCGCCTTGGGCGTGAACAGCGACGGCGCCACGGCAGCGGCGGCATCGGTGGTGAGAGCCTTGGACCGGCCGGCCTTACCGGCCTTGGGAAGCTTCTTTGCCAGATACTTCCAGAGTTGGGCGACAGTGCCGGCCGCCGCTTCTTCGGCACCGGAATCCGAGACCGTACGCCCCTCGATCATCGCTTCGACAAAGGCCAGGCTGCGCGGGATCGACGTCGTCGCCACCGGGCCAAACTGTGCCAGGGTCATGACCAGGTCGGCTGGCAGTTCGGCATCCGCCTGGGCGCCGTTGACGATGAAGACGAACGGCTTCCCCGCCTGGCGCGCCAGTTCCGCCGTGGCATTGGCGGCATTGAGATCGTGCCCGTAGGGCCGCGTCGGTATGGCCACGAGATCAGCGGCCTGAAGCACCGTTTCTATGGAGTGGCTGAGCGCCGGCGGCGTATCGATGACCGCGAGCTCGATGCCTTCGGCGCGCAGCGCATCGATCTTCTGCAGCAACTCCGCCTGGGTGGCATGGACATGGCGCAGCGGCTGATCGGCCCGTTTGGCGCACCAGTCGGCCAGATGCGCCTCGGGATCGACGTCGATGACGGCGACGCTGCCGCTCTTCTGCGCCTGCACGGCGATGTGGCCCGCCAGCGTGGTCTTGCCGGCGCCGGCCTTCTGGGATGCAAAGGCGAGGACGCGCATCGATTTCTAAACTCCAAACGCTGCCCGCACCGGGCCTAGGCTCGCGTCCGACTATCAACAAAATTGGTGAACCGACCGTAAAGGCAGCGGCAGGCGGGCCGCGGACACCGACGGTCAAGTAATGGATTACATGGGAAAATTTGCGCGAAAAGTCGCGACTTCGGCGGCCTGAACTTGGTTAATGCCCGCCGCGCTCCTGAGTTCCAGGTTGAAATCCCAGGGCCTCGAAGGCCGCGGCCATATGGGCAGGGACTGGCGCAGTGATTGTCACCTCGCGCCCGCCCGGTGCGTGGATGGTGATCGACCGCGCCAGCAGCATCAGGTGCTTGCCTGTGGTCCCTATACTGAGGTGGGCCTTCGCGCCGCCATACTTGCCGTCGCCGAGGATCGGTGTCCCCAGGGCCGCGCAATGGGCGCGGAGCTGGTGCGTGCGGCCGGTCAGCGGCCACATCTCGAGCCAGGCGGCCATCTGCCCGGCATGATCCAGGACGCGATACTCGGTGACCGCCGACTTGCCCTCCTCGTCCGGCACTACGCGCTCCCCGGCCCGTCCCGGCAGTTTCGCCAGAGGCAGATCGATACGACCCTGGCGGATCTTCGGCACGCCCGCCACGATCGCCCAGTAAGTCTTTTGGCTGGTCTTGTCGCGGAACGCCTCGGCCAGCGCCGCCGCCGCCCGGGCATTGCGGGCCAGCAGCAGCACGCCGCTGGTGTCCCGGTCCAGCCGGTGCACCAGCCGGGGCCGCTCTGCGGCGCCGAAACTCAGGACGTCGAGCATGGCGTCGAGATGCCGGTCGAGCTTCGACCCGCCCTGCACCGCCAGACCCGCCGGCTTGTCGATCGCCAGCATGTCGTCGTCCTTGTAGAGCACGGATGCCTGCAGGGCGCGCATGTCCTTGGTGCTGACGGGCCGGGGTTCCGTTGCTGCCGGCGCCGGCTGCTGCGGCAAGGGCGGGACGCGAACGGCAGCGCCGGCGATGAGCCGGAGATTGGACGCGGCGCGCTTGCCGTCGACGCGGATCTGTCCGGTGCGCAGCAGTTTCTCCAGGCGGCCATGGGTCAGCGTGGGGAAATGCCGCTTGAACCAGCGATCGAGCCGCAGGTCCGCCTCGTCGGCGGCGACGGTCAGGGTCTGTACGCCGCTCATGGAATGAGGTGGCGGACCAGGATCATGCCGGCGTAGAAGCCGAGGATCGAAAGCGCGACCGACCCCGCGACATAGAACCCGGTCGCCATCGTGTCATGGCGCGCCGCGAGGGTCGCGGTATCGAGGGCAAAGCTGGAGAAGGTCGTGAAGCCGCCGAGGATGCCGACAGTGAGAAAGGCGCGCATGGCTGGTGTCACCGACCACTTTAGCGCCATCGCCTCCACCAGCAGGCCCATGATCAGGCAGCCCAGCACATTCACAACCAACGTGCCCCAGGGGAAACCGGTGCCGAACCAGCGGCCGATCTGACCGGCCATCAGATAGCGCGCCGTCGCGCCGACGGCGCCGCCGAACGCCACGGCCAGGATGATCCTCATGATTTGCCTTCGCCCTCCGAACCCCGCTCGCGGCGAAGCCGATCCCAATATTCCAGCCGCTTGCGGATCTCCCGCTCGAACCCGCGATCGACCGGCTCATAGAGATTCCGCCTGTTCATGCCCGGCGGGAAGTAGTTCTGGCCGGAGAAACCTTCGGCGGCATCGTGGTCGTATTCATAGCCCTTGCCGTAGCCGAGATCCTTCATCAGCCGCGTCGGTGCATTCAGGATATGCATCGGCGGCGTCAGCGATCCCGTGTCCTTCGCGGCCTCCCGCGCGGCGCCGTAGGCACGATAGAGCGCATTGGATTTCGGCGCGGTGCCCAGAAAGACGATGCATTGCACGAGCGCCAATTCGCCTTCCGGCGAGCCGAGACGTTCGTAGGCCTCCCAGGCCGCGATCGCCTGGGGCAGCGCCTGGGGATCGGCCAGGCCCACATCCTCGACGGCAAAGCGCACCAGCCGCCGGGCGATGTAGCGCGGATCCTCGCCGCCAGCCAGCATGCGGGCAAACCAGTAGAGCGCGGCATCAGTGTCGGAGCCGCGCAGCGACTTGTGCAGCGCGCTGATGAGATTGTAGTGCGCCTCCTGAGCCTTGTCGTAGAGCGGCATGCGGCGCTGCACGGCGGCCATCAGGGCTTTGGTGTCCAACGGCGGTGCCGCGGCGGGCAGTGCGAACAGCTCCTCCGCCATATTCAAGAGGTAACGGCCATCGCCATCGGCCATTGCGCGCAGCGCCTGCCGGGCTTCCGCGTCGAGCGGCAGCTTGCGGCTTTCAGTATTTTCGGCCCGAATCAGCAGACTTTCGAGAGCCGCATCGTCGAGGCGGTTGAGGACGAACACCTGCGTCCGCGACAGCAGCGCGGCGTTCAACTCGAAGGACGGATTCTCCGTCGTGGCGCCGACCAGGATCACCGTGCCGTCCTCGACATAGGGCAGGAAGCCATCCTGCTGGGCGCGGTTGAAGCGGTGGATCTCGTCGATGAACAGCAGCGTTCCCTGTCCGGCGGCGCGGCGGGCGCGCGAGGCTTCGAACACCTTGCGCAGATCGGCGACACCGGAGAACACCGCTGATAGCGGCTCGAAATGCAGCTTCGTATGTTCCGCCAGCAGGCGCGCGAGCGTGGTCTTGCCGCAGCCCGGCGGGCCCCAGAGGATCATCGAGGTCAGGCGGCCCGACGCGATCATGCGGCCGATGGGACCCTGCTTCGACAGCAGATGATCCTGGCCGACAACCTCGTCAACCGACTTCGGCCGCAACCGATCGGCCAATGGCCGCGGCGCCAAAACTTCGAACAGGCCGCTGGATGCACTGCTGTCGCGACGCATGCCGGGCATAATCGACAGCTAGGAGAGCACGATGGTATGGATCTGGCCGCCGCGGCGGATGCTGAGGCGCCAGTTCTCGGCGGGATGCCGGACCGCGTCCATGACATCCGCGACCGACTTGACCTCTTCGCCCGCGACCTCCAGCAGCAGATCGCCAGGCTTGAGGCCAAGGCGCCGCGCCGCGCTGCCGCGCGCCACTGACACGACCATGACGCCTTCCCAGGCGTCGTCGATGCCCAGTTCCTCGGCAACGGCGGGCGAGAGATTGACGATCGAGGCGCCGGCCAGGGGATTGTCTCCGTCCAGCAAAGTCTCTTCCCGCGGTGGGACTTCCGGCGCTGCGACCAGCGTGATGACAATGTCCTCGGGTTTGCCATCGCGCAGAACCCGCAGATTCGCCTGGGTACCAATCTTGGCGGTGGCAACCCGGAACCGCAGGCCCGCCGGGTCCAGCACTTCGTGGTCGTTGAAGGAGAGAATAACGTCTCCAAGCTCCAGACCGGCTACTGCGGCAGGGCTCTTCGGATGCACCTGGTTGAGCACGACACCGCCGGGCCGGTCGACACCGAAACCTTCCGCCAGTTCGCGGGTCAGCGGCTGTCCGGTCACGCCCATCCACGGGCGCACGGGGCGGCCGCCTTGCCCGGCCGCGGCCACCACCGTCACCACCATGTTGGCGGGGATGGCGAAGCCGATCCCGATCGAGCCGCCGCTGCGGGAAAAGATCGCCGTGTTTATGCCCAGGAGGTCGCCGTTCATGTCTACGAGCGCGCCGCCTGAGTTGCCGGGATTGATGGCGGCGTCCGTCTGAATGAAGAAGCCAAGATCGGAAATGCCTATCTGGGTGCGGGCGACCGCGGAGACGATCCCGCTGGTCACCGTCTGGCCGACGCCGAACGGATTGCCGATGGCGAGCACGAGGTCGCCGACTTCGATACCTTCCGAATCCGCGAAGGCCAGCGTCGGAAGCCGCTCGCCCTTGGGATCGATGCGGAGCACAGAAAGGTCGGTCCGCTCGTCATTGGTGACGACCGTCGCACTGAACTCGCGCCGGTCGCCAAGCACGACGGTGATGTCCTCGGCGCCATGCACCACATGCTCGTTGGTGATGACCAGGCCATCGGCGCTGACGATGACGCCGGAACCGAGCGAGTTCTGCACCCGCTCCCGCGATCCGCCAAGACCGGAATCATCGCCGAAGAACTGCTTGAAAAAGGGGTCGTCGAACATCGGCGAGGCCGATTGCGTTTTCACCACCCGGCGTGTGTAGATGTTCACCACCGCCGGCGCGACTTTCTTGACGATGGGCGCGAAGGTCAGGCGGATCTGCGCGGCAGAGTCCGGAACCGCCGTCTCATCACCGCGGGACGGTGGTGCGATGACTGCGGCCGCCGATACGACGAGCACAGCCAAAGCCAGCTTCAACCCCCGGCTGCTCCCTGCGGCGATCATGGCCTGCTCCGTCGGCTCCTATTCAGCGATTCCCGCATGATCCTAGCGCCAAGGCCCTGGGGCCTGAAACAAGAAAGGGCGGCCCGCTGGACCGCCCCTTCTGAAGCTTGTACCGCCATCAAAGTGTCAGGCCGCGGCGCCTTCGCCCTCGGCTTCGTCCGACTTCGCCAGCTTCGGCTTGGCGGCGGGGTCGCGGTCGATCAGTTCGATCACCCCCATCGGCGCCATGTCGCCATAGCGGTAGCCCGCCTTGAGGACGCGGGTATAGCCGCCCTGGCGCGAGGCGTAGCGCTTTGCGATCGCATCAAACAGCTTCTTCACCACCTCGTCATTGCGCAGCACCGCGTGAGCCTGCCGGCGGGCGTGGAGGTCGCCGCGCTTGCCCAGAGTGATGAGTTTCTCGACGATCGGCCGCAGGTCCTTCGCCTTCGGCAGCGTGGTCTTGATCTGCTCGTAGGTGATCAGCGATGCCGCCAGATTGGCGAACAGGGCGCGGCGATGGGCCCTCGTCCGGCTGAATTTACGTCCGCGTAGACCATGTCGCATGGTGACCGTCTCCTCTTCTCCGGGCTTCGCGCGCGAAGCCGATTGCACATCCCGCCGCCGCGACCGCTTTGGGTCAGGAGACGCCGGGGCCGGGCCTCATGCCCGTTTGTAGCTCAACTCCAGGCGATCAATAGGGCTCGTCGAGCCGCTTCGCTAGGTCTTCGATGTTCTCCGGCGGCCAGCCGGGGATTTCCATGCCGAGATGGAGCCCCATCTGGGCCAGGACTTCCTTGATCTCGTTGAGCGACTTGCGGCCGAAGTTCGGCGTGCGCAGCATCTCCGCCTCGGTCTTCTGCACGAGATCGCCGATATAGACGATGTTGTCGTTCTTGAGGCAGTTCGCCGAGCGGACCGAGAGCTCGAGCTCGTCGACCTTGCGCAGCAGGTTCTTGTTGAACGGCAGGTCCGCGCCCTTGTCTTCGGCGGAAACGGCCTTCGGCTCTTCGAAGTTGATGAAGAGCTGCAACTGGTCCTGCAGGATGCGCGCGGCCAGGGCCACGGCGTCTTCCGGCGTCACGGCGCCGTTGGTCTCGACCTGCATCGACAGCTTGTCATAGTCGGTGACCTGACCAACGCGGCTGTTGTCGACCTTGTAGGAAACGCGGCGCACCGGGCTATACAGGGAGTCGACGGGGATCAGCCCGATCGGCGCGTCATCAGGACGATTCTGCGACGCCGGCACGTAGCCTTTGCCGTTGGTGACCGTGAATTCCATGTTCAGCTTCGCGCCTTTGTCGAGGGTGCAGAGCACGAGATCCGGATTGAGGATCTCGATGTCATGGCCGGTCTCGATGCGGCCAGCGGTCACTTCGCCCGGGCCTTCGGCGCGGAGCCGCATTCGCTTCGGGCCTTCGCCGCCCATGCGCAGCGCGATCGCCTTGATGTTGAGGATGATGTCGGTCACATCCTCGCGCACCCCGGAAATCGAGGAGAATTCATGCAACACGCCGTCGATATGCACCGACGTGATCGCCGCACCCTGCAGCGACGACATCAGCACGCGCCGGATCGCATTGCCGAGCGTCAGGCCGAAACCGCGCTCCAGCGGCTCGGCGACGATCGTCGCGAACCGCTTGGGGTCCGCGCCGCTTTCGACGTTGAGCTTGTTCGGCTTGATCAACTCGGTCCAATTTTTCTGAATCACGACTTCGACCTCATCACCTACGGGAACGGGCGGACCCCTGTTCCATGCTGGTCATTTCTTATCCGGCGCACCGCCGACCATTGGGGCATCGCACCGGCCTTCAACGCCTCTGCCGCCGGTCACGGGGCGGCGGGCGAAATCTCTAGACGCGCCGCCGCTTCGGCGGACGGCAGCCATTGTGCGGAATTGGCGTCACGTCGCGGATCGACGTGATCGTGAACCCGGCGGCTTGAAGCGCCCGGAGTGCCGACTCGCGGCCGGAGCCCGGGCCCTTCACTTCGACTTCCAGCGTCTTCACGCCATGTTCCATCGCCTTGCGGGCGGCGTTGTCGGCCGCGACCTGGGCTGCGTAGGGCGTCGATTTGCGCGAGCCCTTGAAGCCCTGGCTGCCCGACGACGACCAGGCGATCGTGTTGCCCTGGGCATCCGTAATGGTCACGACGGTGTTGTTGAAGCTGGCGTTCACATGCGCGACGCCGGAAGTGATGTTCTTGCGCTCTTTGCGGCGGGGGCGCGCAGTTGCTGGTTTTCCCATGATCCTGTCCTGTTAATTCGCGTCAGACTGTCTTTTTCTTGCCGGCAATGGTCTTCACCGGACCTTTGCGCGTGCGCGCATTGGTCCGCGTCCGCTGGCCGCGCACCGGCATTCCCTTGCGGTGCCGCAGGCCGCGATAGCAGCCGAGATCCATCAGGCGCTTGATGTTCATGGCGACGATGCGGCGCAGATCGCCCTCGACCCGATAGTCGCGGTCGATGCACTCGCGGATGCGCACGACCTCGTCGTCCGTCAGCTGAGACACCCGCCGCTCGGACGGAATACCGACCTTGGTACAGATCTCTCCCGCCTTCGCCCGGCCAATGCCATGGATGTAGGTGAGCGCGACTAAAACGCGCTTCTGCGTGGGAATATTGACGCCAGCTATACGAGCCACGCCGTAAGCTCCTCTAATTTCTCGATGAAGGCATGCTGAAAAGGCCCGGACTCGCGACCGGACCAAGGCGGCGGATTATAGGTAGGCTCCCTGTCGAGTCAACCATTTAGACCCCCGCCAGCACGGCATCGATCTGCCGCGCTACATCTTCGACCGAGGCCATGCCATCTACCTGTCGAAGTATGCTTTTTTCCTTATAATACGGCAGGATAGGCGCCGTTTTCTCATGATATTCCTTAAGACGTGCGCCGACCGTCGCCGCATTGTCATCGGCGCGCCGCTTGAACTCGGTGCCGCCGCAGACGTCGCAAATCCCGGATTTCTTGGGCTGCTTGAAGGAGTTGTGGTAGACGGCGCCACATTTGCCGCAGGTGAAGCGGCCGGAGATTCGGTCGACCAGGGCCTTGTCATCGATGGCCATCTCGATGACGGCATCCAGCCCCGTGCCTCGTTCGGCCAGCATCGCGTCCAGCGCCTGGGCCTGGGCGACCGTGCGCGGAAAACCGTCGAGGATGACGCCTTTCGCACAATCCGGACCGTCAACCCGATCGGCAATCATCCTGATCACAATGCTGTCCGGAACCAGCTGCCCGGCTTTCATCAGTTTATCGGCCTCTTTGCCGACATCGCTGCCGGACTGCACGGCGGCCCGCAGCATGTCGCCCGTCGATAGCTGCCGGAGACCGCGCAAATCCTCCAACCGCTTCGCCTGGGTGCCCTTCCCGGCCCCCGGCGGTCCCAGCAGTATCAGCTTCATCCGCGGCGGCCTTTGAGCTTGGCTTTCTTGATCAGGCCTTCGTACTGGTGGGCGATCAGATGGGAGTGTATCTGGGCCACCGTGTCCATGGTCACGGACACGACGATCAGCAGGCTGGTGCCGCCGAAATAGAACGGCAGCGACTTCCAGGAAATCAGCGCCTCGGGGATCAGACACACGCCCGCGAGATACAGTGAGCCCACCATGGTCAACCGCGTCAGCACATAGTCGAGATAATCAGCGGTGTGCTTGCCGGGTCGGTATCCCGGGATGAAGCCACCATACTTCTTGAGATTGTCAGCCGTCTCCGCGGGGTTGAACACCACCGCCGTATAGAAGAAGGCAAAGAAGATGATCAAGCCGGCATACAGCAGCATGTAGAGCGGCTTGCCATGGGATAGGTACAGCGAAACCTGCTGAAGGAATCCCGGACCGGATTGCCCGCTGAAGCCGACGATGGTCAGCGGCAGCAGCAGCAGGGAGCTGGCGAAGATCGGCGGAATGACGCCCGAGCTGTTGAGCTTCAGCGGCAGGTGCGAGCTCTCGCCGCCGAACATCTTCAGGCCGACCTGTCGTTTCGGATATTGCACCAGCAGGCGCCGTTGGGCGCGCTCGAAGAAGACGATCGTGGTGATGACGGCAACGACCATGATGATGATGCCGATGATCCAGATCATCTCGAGAGAGCCGGTGGCGCCCATATTGAGCGTCTGGACAGCCGAGATCGGCAGGTTCGCCACGATGCCCGAGAAGATGATCAGCGAGATGCCGTTGCCGATGCCGCGGGCCGTGATCTGCTCGCCGAGCCACATCAGGAACATCGTGCCGGCGGTCAGGATGACGACCGTGCTGATCTGGAACCAGAATGGATCGCCGATCACTACCCCTTGAGAACCTAGCAAGCCTCGCGCTACGCCGAAGGACTGGAACGTCGCGAGCAGCACGGTGAGGTAGCGCGTATACTGATTGAGCTTCTGCCGGCCCGCCTGCCCTTCCTTCTTCAGGGCCTCCAGCGACGGCGAAATACCGGACATCAATTGGACGATGATCGACGCCGAGATGTAGGGCATAATGCTGAGCGCAAAGATCGACATGCGCTCTACGGCGCCGCCGGCAAACAGATTCAGCATGCCGAGAACGCCGCCGGAAACCGTATTGAAGGCGGCTAGATAATTCTGGGCGTCGATGCCCGGCAGCGGCAGATAGGTACCCAGGCGGAAGACGATCAGGCATCCCAGCGTGAACAGGATGCGCTTGCGCAGCTCGGTCGCCTTGCCGATGGCGCCGAAATTGATAGTGGCGGCAAGTTGCTCGGCTGCTGACGCCATGGGCGCTTTCCTGGGTTACGCCTTGGCGGGTTCTTCGACCGCCGGCTTATTGACAATGACCTGGCCGCCCGCCTTCTCCACCGCCGCGATGGCGGACTTGGAGGCGCCGGCGACCTCGATTTGGATCTTGGCTTTCAACTCGCCGTTGCCCAACAGGCGAACGCCGTCGCGCGCGCGGCGCAGAACGCCGGCCTTCACCAGGGCCGCGCCGTCGATCTTCTCGCCCGTGGCGAGTTTCCCGGCGTCGATCGCCGTCTGCAGGCGGCCGATGTTCACCTCCACCAGCTTCAGGCGGAAGATGTTGTTGAAGCCGCGCTTGGGCATGCGCATGTGCAGGGGCATCTGGCCGCCTTCGAAACCCTTGATGCGGACGCCGGTACGGGCCGTCTGGCCCTTGCCGCCGCGTCCCGCCGTCTTGCCCTTGGTAGAGCCGATGCCGCGGCCGACGCGCATCCGCGACTTGCGGGATCCGGCATTGTCGGAGAGCTGATTGAGTTTCATACCCTGCTTCCTTCCCGGCCTGGCGCCGGTCGTCCTTAATCTAAATAGGTAGTCAGCCGACAGATTCCACCCGCAGCAGGTGCCTGACCTTGGCGATCATGCCCTGCACGGACGGCGTATCCTCGAGTTCCCGGGACCGGTTGATCTTGTTCAGGCCCAGGCCGCGCAAGGTATCCCGCTGGCTGCTTTCGCGGCCGATCGGGCTGCCGATTTGGGTGACTTTGACCCGGCCTTTCTTTGCTGCCGCCATGATCCTTACTCCGTCGCCTCGGCGCCGTCGCTGCGGCGACCGAGAATATCGCTGACCTTGCGGCCGCGGCGGGCCGCAACCGAGCGGGGCGAACTGCTGCTGGTCAGGGCCGAGAACGCCGCCTTGACCATGTTGTGGGGGTTGGACGTGCCGATCGACTTGGCGACCACGTCATGGACGCCCAGCGCCTCGAACACGGCGCGGATCGGACCGCCGGCGATGATGCCGGTGCCCTGTTCGGCGACGCGGAACACGACCTTGCCGGCGCCGAAATGGCCGCGCACATCGTGATGCAGCGTGCGGCCCTCGCGCAGCGGCACGCGGATCATCGAGCGCTTGGCCTGCTCGGTCGCCTTGCGGATCGCCTCCGGCACCTCGCGGGCCTTGCCGGCGCCATGGCCAACTCGGCCGCGGCCGTCGCCAACGACCACCAGCGCCGCGAATCCGAAGCGCCGGCCGCCCTTCACGACTTTGGCGACGCGGTTGATGCTGACCAGCTTCTCGATCAGCTCCGGTTCGTCACGATCCCGCGGACGCTCGCGATCGCGGTCGCGGTCGCGGCGTTCACCTCTGGGTCCTTTGGCCATGCTTCCCTAACCTCTAGAACGAGAGCCCGCCTTCGCGGGCGCCTTCGGCCAGGGCTTTCACCCGGCCATGATACATATAGCCGCCGCGGTCGAAGACGACGTCCTTGACCCCGGCTTTCACCGCGCGCTCGGCGACCAGCTTGCCGACTTCCTTTGCGGCATCGATGTTCGCACCGGATTTCAGCTTCGCCTTCAGGTCCTTGTCGACGCTGGAGGCGGCCGCGAGCGTTGTGCCCTTCACATCGTCGATGATCTGGGCATAGATATGCTTGCTCGACCGGAATACGGAGAGCCGTGCGCGGCCGATCGCCTTGCGCCGGATTTGCGTGCGCGTGCGCTTTGAGCGCCGCTCGAAGAGTTGCTTCGGCTTCGACATGGTTACTTCTTCTTGCCTTCCTTACGCAGGATCGTCTCGCCCTCGTACTTGATGCCCTTGCCCTTGTAGGGCTCGGGACCGCGGTAGGAGCGAATTTCAGCCGCCACCTGCCCGACCTTCTGTTTGTCATGGCCGGTAATGGAAATGGCGGTCGGCTTCTCGCACTTGATCTGGATCCCCTCGGGGATCGGATAGTTGACATCGTGGCTGTAGCCGAGCTGCAGCTGCAGCATCTTGCCCTGCACCGCCGCGCGATAGCCAACACCGTTGATCTCCAGGTTCTTTTTGAAGCCCTGGGAAACGCCTTGCACCATGTTGCGCATGAGGTTGCGGGTGGTGCCCCACTGCATGCGCGCCTTCTTGGTGTCGTTGACCGGCGCAACGACGAGCTTGCCGTCCTGAAGCTTCGCGGTCACCTGGTCGCCCAGGTTCAGCTTCAGTTCGCCCAGCTTGCCCTTCGCGGTCACCATGCGGCCATCGACCGCAACTGTGACGCCGCTCGGCACGGCCACGGGGTTCTTGCCTACGCGAGACATCTCATCGGCTCCTTAGTATACCCGGCACAGCACTTCGCCGCCGACATTGGCGGCGCGGGCCTCGGTGTCCGACATCACGCCGCGCGGCGTCGACAGGATGGAAATTCCCAGCCCGTTATAGATGCGCGGCA
This sequence comes from uncultured Alphaproteobacteria bacterium, assembly GCA_963810485.1. Taxonomy (GTDB): domain Bacteria; phylum Pseudomonadota; class Alphaproteobacteria; order Dongiales; family Dongiaceae; genus DATKFM01. Next base: position 431,870 of record CAWENQ010000003.1, on the reverse strand, counting down.
GATCGGCGATCTTGGAGTACACGCGGCGGCCGGGCTTGGAGATGCGGCTGATCTCGCGGATGACCGGTTCGCCATCGTGATACTTCAGCTCGACTTTGAACTCGGCCATGCCGGCCTGCTCCTCGCTGCGCGAGTAGTCGCGGATGTAGCCCTCGCGCTTCAGCACGTCGAGCACATTGCCGCGCAGCTTGGACGCCGGGGTTTGAACGCTGGACAAGCGTGCCTTCTGCGCATTCCTGATGCGCGTCAGCAAGTCGCCCACTGGATCGGAAAACGACATATTGCTCGACCTCCCTTACCAGCTCGACTTGACCATGCCCGGGATCTGGCCGGTAGAGGCCAGCTGCCGCAAGGCAATGCGCGAAACCCTGAACTTCCGGTAGTAGCTGCGCGGACGCCCGGTCAGCTCGCAACGGTTATGCTGCCGCACCGGCGCGGCGTTGCGCGGAATCTCCGCCAGCTTCAGGCGTGCCGCGAAACGCTGCTCCATCGGCAGCGTATCGTCATTGGCAATCGTCTTCAGCCGCTCCCGCCGTCCAGCGAACTTCTTCGCCAGGCGGATGCGCTTCTTGTTACGTTCGATCATGCTGGTCTTCGCCATAAATTCCTCCAGCGATCCGTTCAGCTCGTGAACGGCATGTCAAAGGCCTTCAGCAGGGCCCTGGCCTCGGCATCGGACTTCGCCGTCGTGACGATGATGATGTCCATGCCGCGTACCGATTCAATCTTGTCGTAGTCGATCTCCGGAAACACGATCTGCTCCTTGAGACCCAGGGCGTAGTTGCCTCGCCCGTCGAAACTTTTCGGCGACACGCCGCGGAAGTCGCGGACGCGCGGCAACGCCACATTGATCAGCCGGTCCAGGAACTCGTACATGCGCTCGCGGCGCAGCGTGACCTTGCAGCCGATGTTCTGGTTCTCGCGCAGCTTGAAGTTCGCGATCGACATGCGCGACTTGGTGATCACCGGCTTCTGCCCGGTAATCGCCGCCATCTCGTTGACCGCCGTGTTGATCTTCTTGCCATCGGCCACAGCTTCGCCAACGCCCATATTGACGACGATCTTGTCGAGCTGCGGCACTTCCATGGCGTTCTTGTAGCTGAACTCGCGCATCATCGCGGGCTTCACTACTTTCTCATAATGTTCATGCAACCGTGTCATTGTCGCTATCCTCAGAGATCGATCGTCTCGCCCGACTTGCGCGCTACCCGCACTTTGCGGCCGCCGTCGAGCACCTTGTAACCGACGCGCGTTGGCTTGCTCGTCTTGGGATCCACATGCGCCACATTGGAAATGTGCAGCGCCGCTTCCTTTTCCACGACACCGCCCGTCGAGGCCGCCGACGGCTTGGTGTGCCGCTTCACGATATTGACGCCCTGGACGATGACGCGGCTTTCCTCGCGGATCACGCGCAGGACCTCGCCGGTCTTGCCCTTGTCGCGGCCGGTGATGACGACGACGCGGTCGCCCTTCTTGATCTTGAATTTCGTTGCCATGTTCAGACTGTCTCCGTCATCTGTCCGTCGCTCACAGCACTTCCGGCGCCAGAGAGATGATTTTCATGAAGTTCTTGGCCCTGAGCTCGCGGGTCACCGGGCCGAAGATGCGCGTACCGATCGGCTCGCCCTGCTTGCTGATCAGCACCGCCGCGTTGCGGTCGAAGCGGATCAGGCTGCCGTCGGTGCGGCGGATCGGAAAGGCCGTGCGGACGATAACCGCCTGATGCACGTCGCCCTTCTTCACGCGGCCGCGCGGAATCGCCTCCTTCACGGAGACGACGATGATGTCGCCCACCTGCGCATATTTGCGCTTGGATCCGCCCAGCACCTTGATGCACTGCACCCTGCGCGCTCCCGAGTTATCGGCGACTTCCAGGTTCGTCTGCATCTGGATCATGGTTCTATACTCCCGTCCCTATGCCGCTCAGCCGGCCTTGACCGTGCGACCGCCGGAAATCACTTCCCAGCGCTTGCTCTTGGAGATCGGCCGGCATTCGCGGATCTGCACGAGATCGCCGATCTTGTAGACATTCGCTTCGTCATGGGCGGAGTACTTCTTGGAACGGCGCACATACTTGCCGTAAACCGGATCCATGACGCGGCGCTCGACGCGGACGACAATTGTCTTCTGCATTTTGTCGCTGACGACGACGCCTTCCAGAACTCTCTTGGGCATTCTCGAATCTCCTACGAGCCGGCGCGCGCCGAATCATTGAGCATGGTCTTGATGCGCGCGATATCGCGACGCACCTGGCGCACCCGCGCCGTGTTCTCGAGCTGCCCGCTCGCCTTGCGGAAGCGCAGATTGAACGCCTCTTTCCGCAGCGTCGTGAGCTCGGTCTTCAGCTGGTCGCTGGTCTTGGTGCGGAGGTCCGCGGCTTTCATGGCTTAGCTCCCCTCACCCAGACGGGCGACGAAACGGGTCTTGATCGGCAGCTTCGCGGAGGCGAGGTCGAACGCCTCCTGCGCCAGCGCCCTCGGCACGCCGTCGATTTCGAACATCACGCGGCCGGGATGCACGCGGCACACCCAATATTCCGGATTGCCCTTGCCGCTGCCCATGCGGACTTCGGCGGGCTTGCGCGAGATCGGCACGTCCGGGAACACGCGAATCCACACGCGGCCGACGCGCTTCAGGTGGCGGGTCACGGCGCGGCGCGCGGCTTCCAGCTGGCGCGCGGTGACGCGGCCCGGCTCCACGGCCTTCAGGCCGAAGGCGCCGAAGTTCAGCGAGAAGCCACCCTTGGCGGTGCCATGGATGCGGCCCTTGTGGGCCTTGCGGTACTTGGTTCTGCTCGGTTGAAGCATTGCTCTGTTTCCCTGCCGGTGACGCGCTCAATCAGCGCGCGACCTGCTGCTCCTGGGCGCGCTTGTCCTGCGCCATCGGGTCATGGGCCAAGATCTCGCCCTTGAATACCCACACCTTTACGCCGCAGGTGCCGTAGGTGGTCATCGCCGTCGCCACGCCGTAGTCGATGTCGGCGCGCAGCGTATGCAGCGGCACTCGGCCCTCACGATACCATTCCACCCGGGCGATCTCGGCGCCGCCGAGACGGCCGGCGCAATTGATGCGGATGCCCTGGGCGCCCAGGCGCATCGCCGACTGCACCGCGCGCTTCATAGCGCGGCGGAACGACACGCGGCGCTCCAGCTGCTGGGCGATGTTCTCGGCCACCAAACGGGCATCGATCTCCGGCTTGCGGATTTCCAGGATGTTCAGCAGCACTTCGGCGCCTGTCATCTTCGACAGCTCCGAGCGCAACTTCTCGATGTCGGCGCCCTTCTTGCCGATAACGACTCCGGGCCGCGCCGAATGGATGGTCACGCGCGCCTTCTTCGCCGGGCGCTCGATGACGATCTTGGACACGCCGGCCTGGGACAGACGGTCATGAAGGAACTTGCGCAGCCGCAGATCCGAATGCAGCAACGCGCCATACTCCTTGTCGGCGAACCAGCGGGAATCCCAGGTCCGGTTGATGCCGACGCGCAGGCCGATCGGATTGACCTTCTGACCCATTACTTCGTCTCCTCGCGCTCGCGCACGATCAAGGTGATATTGCTGAACGGCTTTTCGATCCGCCCGGCCCGCCCGCGGGCGCGGGCATGGAAGCGCTTCATCACGAAACTGCGGCCGACAGTCGCTTCCGCGACATAGAGCCGGTCCACGTCGAGCTGATGGTTATTCTCGGCATTGGCGATCGCCGCCTGCAGCACGCGCTTCACCGAATTGGCAATGCGGCGCTTGGAGAACGTCAGCTCCGACAACGCGACATTCGCCGGCTTGCCGCGAATCGACTGCGCCACCAGGTTGAGCTTGCGCGGGCTGGTGCGCAGGACACTGGCGATGGCCTTCGCCTCGGTGTCCGCCAGCTGGCGCGGCAGGGCTTTCTTGGTCATTGCGCTACTCCTTGCGCACCACGGCCTTCTTATCGGCCGCGGTATGGCTCTGGAACTGACGGGTCGGCGAGAACTCGCCAAACTTGTGTCCGATCATGTTCTCAGTCACGAAGACCGGCAGGAACTTCTTGCCGTTATAGACGCCGAACGTCAGTCCGACGAACTGCGGCAGGATCGTCGAGCGGCGCGACCAGGTGCGGATCACCTCGTTGCGGCCGGACGAACGAGTCACTTCCGCCTTCTTCAGCAGAAAACCGTCGACGAACGGACCTTTCCAAACAGAACGGGCCATGGATTGGCTGCCCTCCTCTACGCTTTCTTGGCCGCGTGGCGGCGGCGAAGAATCATGCCGTCCGTCCGCTTGTTATGACGGGTCTTCTTGCCCTTGGTGGACACGCCCCAGGGCGTAACCCAATGCATGCCGCCGTTGGTGCGGCCACCATGGGGATGGTCGACCGGGTTCATGGCGATGCCGCGGGTCACCGGACGGATGCCGAGCCAACGGCTGCGGCCCGCCTTGCCGATGACGATGTTCTGCTGGTCCGGGTTGGACACGGCGCCGATCGTCGCCAGACATTCCAGATGCACGCGGCGGACTTCGCCGGAGCCGAGACGCAGCAGCGCATAGTCAGTGTCGCGGCCGACGAGCTGAACGAAGGTGCCCGCAGCGCGCGCCAGCTTGCCGCCCGCCTCCGGCTTCATCTCCACATTGTGGATGATGGTGCCGACGGGAATGTTCTTCAGCGGCAGGGCATTGCCCGGCTTGATGTCCGAGCGTTCGCCGGAGACGACCTTGTCGCCGACGCGCAGGCGCTGCGGCGCCAGGATGTAGCTGAGCTCGCCGTCGTCATAGCGGATCAGGGCGATGAACGCTGTGCGGTTCGGATCGTACTCCAGCCGCTCCACCGTCGCCGGCACGTCGAACTTGCGCCGCTTGAAATCGACGATGCGGTAACGCTGCTTGTGGCCACCGCCCTTGCGGAACGAGGTCAGATGGCCGTGATTGTTTCGCCCGCCCGATTTGCGCTTGCCTTCGGTCAGCGCCTTGATCGGTTTGCCCTTGTGCAGCTCAGACCGGTCTACGATGACCAGCTGGCGCCGCGCGGGGGAGGTCGGCTTGAATGTCTTCAATGCCATCTCAGGAAACTCCCGTCGTCACATCGATCGTGTGGCCTTCAACCAGCGTGATGTACGCCTTCTTCGTGTCCGGCCGCTTGCCGATGAAGCCGCGGAAGCGCTTGGTCTTACCCATCGTGCGCAGCGTGTTCACCGCCTTCACCTTGACGTTGAACAGCTTCTCGACCGCCGCCTTGATCTCCGGCTTCGACGCGTTCAGCGGCACGCGGAACGTGACCTGGCTGTGCTGCGAGCCCATCGTCGCCTTTTCGGTGATCACCGGCGAGCGGACGATGTGATACATCCGCGCCTGGCTCACCTTCATTTCTGCTTTGGCCATTGCCTGTCTCCGCCTACTTCAGCCGCGATTCCAGATGCTGGACCGCGTCCTTGGTCAGCACCAGCGTTTCGCGCCGCAGGATGTCGTACACATTGGCGCCCTGCTGCGGCAGCACATCCACATTCGGGATGTTCGAGGCCGCGCGCTTGAAATTCTCGTCGATGACCGCGCCGCCGATGATCAGCACCGACTGCCAGCCGAGCTTGCCGAGCTTCTTGACCAGTTCCGCCGTCTTCGCCTTGCCCGCGCTCACCTCGTCGATGACGATCAGCCGACCGTCAGCCTGCTTGCTCGACAGCGCTGTCTTCAGCGCCAGCTTGCGGACCTTCTTCGGCAGGCCGGTTTCATGGCTGCGCACCACCGGACCGAAGATGCGGGCGCCGCCGCGGAACTGCGGCGAACGCAGGCTGCCCTGGCGGGCGTGGCCGGTGCCCTTCTGATTCCACGGCTTCTTGGTCGTGCCCTGGATGTCGCTGATGCCCTTGGTCTTATGGTTGCCGGAACGGCGCTTGTTGAGCTGCCAGTTCACCGCCCGCGCCAGGATATCCTTGCGCACGGGCAGGCCGAAGACCTCGTCGGCGAGATCGATTTCGCCGACCTTCTTATTGTCGAGACTGGTCACCTGAAGCTTCATGACCGGCTATTCCTTCTTTTCCGCTGCGGCGCTATCGCCGGCGGCGCGAATGGCGGCCGGGAACGGCACGTCCTTCGGCAGCTTCCGCTTCACGGCGTCGCGGATCAGGACAAAGCCGCCTTGCGCACCCGGCACCGCACCGCGGACCAGGATGATGCCGCGATCCGCGTCGGCGGAGACGATCTTCAGATTCGGCGTGGTCACCCGTTCGACGCCCAGATGGCCGGCCATCTTCTTGTTCGGAAAGGTGCGGCCGGGATCCTGGCGGTTGCCGGTCGAACCATGGCTGCGGTGCGAGACCGACACGCCGTGGGTGGCGCGCAGTCCGCCGAAGTTCCAGCGCTTCATGGCGCCGGCGAAACCTTTGCCGATGGTGGTTCCCGTCACATCGACGAACTGGCCGGGCACGAAGTGATTGGCGCCCAGCTCGGCGCCGACTTCCAGCAGCGCATCGGCGCTGACCCGGAACTCCGCCAGCTTGCGCTTCGGCTCCACCTTCACCTTGGCGAAGTGGCCGCGTTCAGCCTTGCTCAGGTTCTTCACCTTCACCGAGCCGACGCCGAGCTGCACGGCGGTATAGCCGTTCTTCTCGGCGGTGCGGACACCGACGACCTGGCAGTTATCAACCTTGAGCACCGTGACCGGGACATGCGCGCCGGCGTCATCGAAGACGCGGCTCATGCCCAGCTTTTGTGCGATCAATCCCGTGCGCATTGGCGCTGCTCCAACTCAAATTCCGCGCGACTAATTCTTCAACTTGATCTCGACATCGACACCGGCCGCCAGATCGAGCTTCATCAGAGCATCGACCGTCTGCGGCGTGGGATCGACGATATCCAGCAGCCGCTTATGGGTGCGGATCTCGAACTGCTCCCGGCTCTTCTTGTCGACATGCGGCGACCGGTTGACGGTGAACTTCTCGATTCGCGTCGGCAGCGGGATCGGCCCGCGGACCTGCGCGCCCGTGCGCTTGGCCGTGTTCACGATCTCGCTCGTCGACTGGTCGAGCACGCGATGGTCGAACGCCTTCAGGCGTATCCGGATATTCTGGCTCTCCATGGTCAACGTCCGTTCTGCTGCTCTGCCGACAAAAATCGATTCACTTTATGCAACGACTACTCGATGATCTTGGCGACGACGCCGGCGCCGACGGTGCGGCCGCCTTCGCGGATGGCGAAGCGCAGACCCTCGTCCATGGCGATCGGCGCGATCAGCTCGATCTCCATGGCGATGTTGTCGCCGGGCATCACCATCTCCGTGCCTTCCGGCAGCTTGATCGTCCCGGTCACGTCCGTGGTCCGGAAGTAGAACTGCGGCCGGTAGTTCGAGAAGAACGGCGTGTGACGGCCACCCTCCTCCTTGGTCAGGATGTAGGCTTCCGCCTTGAACTTGGTGTGCGGCGTGATCGAACCGGGCTTGGCCAGAACCTGGCCCCGCTCCACTTCCTCGCGCTTGGTGCCGCGCAGCAGCGCTCCGATGTTGTCCCCCGCCTCGCCCTGATCGAGCAGCTTGCGGAACATCTCAACACCCGTCACCACCGTCTTGATGGTCGGCTTCAGGCCGATGATCTCGATTTCCTCGCCCACCTTCACGATGCCCCGCTCCACCCGCCCGGTCACCACCGTGCCGCGGCCGGAAATCGAGAACACGTCCTCGATCGGCATCAGGAACGGACGGTCCTTCGGACGCTCGGGCTGCGGAATGTAGCTGTCCACCGCCTTCATCAGCTCCAGGATCTGCTGCTTGCCCAGCTTCTCGTCCTTGCCTTCAAGGGCCGCCAAAGCGCTCCCCTTGATGATCGGGATCTTGTCGCCCGGGAAGTTGTACTTGGTCAGCAGCTCGCGAACCTCCAGCTCCACCAGGTCGATGAGCTCGCTGTCATCCACCATGTCCACCTTGTTCATGAACACCACCAGCGCCGGAACGCCCACCTGGCGCGCCAGCAGGATGTGTTCGCGGGTCTGCGGCATCGGGCCGTCGGCCGCCGACACCACCAGGATCGCGCCATCCATCTGCGCGGCACCCGTGATCATGTTCTTCACGTAGTCGGCATGCCCCGGGCAATCCACATGGGCGTAGTGCCGGTTCGCCGTCTCGTACTCCACATGCGCCGTGTTGATCGTGATGCCGCGCGCCTTCTCCTCCGGCGCCTTGTCGATCTGGTCATACGCCGTGAACGTGGCGCCGCCCGTCTCCGACAGCACCTTCGTGATCGCCGCCGTCAACGTCGTCTTGCCATGGTCCACGTGACCGATCGTCCCAACATTGCAGTGCGGCTTCGTCCGCTGAAACTTCTCTTTCGACATCGTTCAACACTCCATGCGTTTCAGTCGTTCAGGCTGAAAATAATCAGGCCAGCTTCGCCTTGACTTCGTCGGCGATCGACGGCGGCACCGGCTCATAGTGATCAAAATGCATCGTGTACTGGGCGCGGCCCTGGGTCATGCCGCGCAGCTGGTTCACGTAACCGAACATGTTCGCCAGCGGCACCATGGCCTGGATGACCTGCGCATTGCCGCGCATTTCGCCGCCGGTGATGCTGCCGCGGCGGCTGGCCAGATCGCCCGTCACGGAACCGAAGAAGTCCTGCGGCGTCACCACTTCGACGCGCATGATCGGCTCCAACAGGCGCGGACGGGCCGCGGCCATGCCTTCCTTGAAGCAGGCACGGGCGGCGATTTCGAACGCCAAGGCACTCGAGTCCACCTCGTGGTAGGCGCCGTCGATCAGGGTCGCCTTGAAATCGATCACGGGGAAGCCGGCGATCACGCCGGTCTCGCGCGCGGAATCCAGCCCCTTCACGACACCCGGGACGTATTCCTTCGGCACCGAGCCGCCGACGACATCGTTCTCGAACACATAGCCGCCGCCCGGCGGCAGGGGCTCGAACCGCACTTTGATGCGCGCGAACTGGCCGGAGCCGCCCGACTGCTTCTTGTGGGTGTAGTCCTGGTCGTGGACCCGCGAAATCGTCTCGCGGTAGGCCACCTGGGGTGCGCCGATATTGGCTTCGACCTTGAACTCGCGTTTCATGCGGTCGACGATGATCTCAAGGTGCAACTCGCCCATGCCCTTGATGACTGTCTGGCCGCTTTCCTGGTCGACGCTGACGCGGAAGGACGGATCCTCCTTCGCCAGGCGATGGAGGGCCGTGCCCATCTTTTCCTGATCGCCCTTGGATTTCGGCTCCACGGCAATCTCGATGACCGGATCGGGGAACTCCATGCGTTCCAGCACGATCGGGTTTGCCGGATCGCACAGCGTTTCGCCTGTCGTGGTGTTCTTGAGTCCGGCGATCGCGACGATGTCGCCAGCACGGGCTTCCGTAATGTCTTCGCGGTGATTGGCATGCATGAGCAGCATGCGGCCCACCCGCTCCCGCTCGTCCTTCACGGTGTTCAGCGCCGATGTGCCGGCTTGCAAGACACCGGAGTAGACGCGCACGAAAGTCAGCGATCCCACGAACGGATCGTTCATGATCTTGAACGCCAGCCCGGAGAATGGCTCATCGTCGGAGCATTTGCGGACCAACTCCTCGTCCGTGCCGGGCTTCGTCCCGGTCACGGCGGCGACATCAATCGGCGACGGCAGGAAATCCACCACCGCGTCCAGCATCGGCTGCACGCCTTTGTTCTTGAAGGCGGCGCCGCAGAGAACCGGCACGAATTTGCTGGTGATCGTGCCCTTGCGGATGCACTTCCTCAGCGTCTCCTCGTCCGGGATCTTGCCTTCGAGATAGGCCTCCATCGCGGAGTCGTCCATCTCGACAGCCATCTCGACGAGCTTGTGCCGGTATTCTTCGGCTTGTTCCATGAGGTCGTCCGGAATCTCGCCGGCGACATACTCGGCGCCCAGCGCCTCGTCCTTCCAGACCAAGCTCTTCATGGTCAGGAGATCGACCAGGCCGATGTAGCTGCTCTCGGCGCCGATCGGCAGATGAATGACCAGCGGCTTTGCGCCCAGCCGGTCGACGATCATTTCGACGCAGCGGAAGAAGTTCGCGCCAATCCGGTCCATCTTGTTGACGAAGCAGATGCGCGGCACGCCGTACTTGTCGGCCTGGCGCCACACGGTTTCGGACTGCGGCTCCACACCGGCGACGCCATCGAACACCGTGACCGCGCCGTCGAGCACGCGCAGGCTGCGCTCCACCTCGATGGTGAAGTCGACGTGGCCGGGCGTATCGATGATGTTGATGCGGTGATCGCGCCAGAAACAGGTCGTCGCGGCCGAAGTGATGGTGATGCCGCGCTCTTGCTCCTGCTCCATCCAATCCATCGTCGCAGTGCCTTCATGCACTTCGCCGATCTTATAGGACTTGCCGGTGTAATAGAGGATGCGCTCGGTCGTCGTCGTCTTGCCGGCATCGATGTGAGCCATGATGCCGATGTTGCGGTAACGGTCGAGCGGGGTAGTTCGCGCCATGATCTTCAGGTCCTCAAATCGGTTGGAATCGCTACCAGCGATAATGGGAGAAGGCCTTGTTGGCCTCTGCCATGCGATGCGTATCCTCCCGCTTCTTGACCGAAGCGCCTCTGTTATTGGCTGCATCCAGCAGCTCGCCAGACAAACGGTCTTCCATGGTGGCTTCCGACCGTTCGCGGGCCGTAGTGATGATCCAGCGGATCGCGAGCGCTTGTGCGCGCTCGGAGCGGACTTCCACGGGCACCTGATAGGTGGCGCCGCCGACGCGCCGCGACCGCACTTCGAGCTGCGGCTTCACATTGGTGAGCGCATCGTGGAAGATTCGGATCGGGTCCTGGCCGGACTTCTTCTGAATGGTTTCAAAGGCGCCGTAGACGATACCTTCCGTGACGGACTTCTTGCCGTCGTACATCAGGCAATTCATGAACTTGCTGACGACGAGATCGCCGAATTTCGGATCGGGCAGGATTTCGCGTTTTTCGGCGGAATGGCGACGTGACATGGCGAGGTTCCTTACTTCGGCCGCTTGGCGCCGTATTTCGAACGGCGCTGGCGCCGGTCTTTGACGCCTTGCGTATCGAGGGTGCCGCGAATGATGTGATAGCGAACGCCCGGCAGGTCCTTCACGCGGCCGCCGCGGATCATGACGACGGAGTGTTCCTGCAGGTTGTGGCCTTCGCCGGGGATATAGGTCACTACCTCAAACCCATTGGTGAGGCGGACCTTGGCCACCTTGCGGAGCGCCGAATTCGGCTTCTTCGGCGTGGTCGTGTAGACGCGGGTGCAGACGCCGCGCTTCTGCGGGCAGGCCTTGAGTGCCGGAACCTTGTTCCGGGCTACCAGGGGCCGCCGCGGCTTGCGAATCAGCTGATTTATCGTCGGCATTCGTTTCCTCAACCTCGGCGTCCAAGCCGATGCAAAACACCGCCACGAAGCAAAGAACCGGCTGCTCCGCGCGGTGCCAAAATATCTAACCGCCACAAGGGCGTATGTAGGTCTTTATGTGCTGCTATTGGGGACTGCGTCTGGCCGTAAGAGCCACCACCAGCCCCCCCAAAGGCGCGCGGATACTATTCAGCACCCCCCACCCCGTCAAGGGAAACTGTAAAAATGTCGCGCTATTTCAGACAGCAAGCCCCCGCCGGCCGGTCGGGCTGACGGGGGCTTTAGTGATATCCGGTCGGAAGGGTTACTCGGCCGCGGTCTGGGCCGGCTCCTTCTCCCCGTCTTTGGCGATAGCCGCCGGCTGTTCGCCGCCGAGCTGCTTGTCGCGTGCCGCCGCGAGAGCCTTCAGGCGGTTCATGATGGCGCCGGTGCCGGCCGGAATCAGGCGGCCGACGATAACGTTCTCCTTGAGGCCGATGAGATCGTCGACCCGGCCGGAAACCGCCGCCTCCGTGAGCACTCTCGTCGTCTCCTGGAACGATGCCGCCGAGATGAAAGAGCGGGTCTGGAGGCTGGCCTTGGTGATGCCCTGGAGGACGGGCTCGCCACCCGCCGCCCGGACACCCTCATTGAGCGCCTTGACGTTAATGTCGTCGAATTCGTCCCGGTCGACCTGCTCGCCCACCAGGAAGGTGGTGTCGCCTGGATCGGTGATTTCGACCTTCTGCAGCATCTGGCGGACGATCACTTCGATGTGCTTGTCGTTAATCTTCACGCCCTGGAGCCGATAGACCTCCTGGATCTCGTTGATCAGATAGCTCGCCAGTTCCGCAACACCCAGAACGCGCAGGATGTCATGGGGCACCGGGTTGCCATCCATCAGCAGGTCGCCGCGGACGACATAGTCGCCCTCCTGCACGCTGATATGCTTGCCCTTGGGGATCAGATATTCCCTGGACTCGGCAGAGGCGTCCTCGGGCACCACGACGATGCGCCGCTTGTTCTTGTAATCCTTGCCGAATTCCACGCGGCCTTCGATTTCGCTGATGATCGCGTGATCCTTGGGCTTGCGCGCCTCGAACAGTTCGGCCACCCGCGGCAGACCGCCGGTGATGTCCCTGGTCTTCGACGATTCACGGGGAATACGCGCCAGCACGTCGCCGGCCTTGATATGGCCGCCGTTCTCGACGCTCAAGATCGCGTCGACAGACATGAAATAGCGAGCTTCCAGCCCGTTCGGCAGGATCAGCGGATTGCCCTTGGTGTCGGTCAGCACGATACGCGGCTTGAGGTCCGCGCCGCGGGCCTGCTGCTTCCAGTCGATGACGACGCGGCTGGAGATGCCGGTCGTCTCGTCGACCACTTCGCGCATGGAGACGCCGTCGACCAGATCCATGTAGTGCAACGGTGCCTTCCTTCTCGGTGATGATCGGCAGCGTATAGGGATCCCATTCCGCCAGCTTCTGGCCCTTGGTCACTTTCGCGCCATCGTCGACGATGATCTTGGTGCCATAGGGGATGCGGTGGCGGGCCCGTTCGCGCTTCTGGTCATCGAGCACGACCAGTTCGCAATTGCGGCCCATGATGATCGGGAAGCCCTGGCTGTTGATGACCACGTTGCGGTTCTTGATCGACAGCAAGCCATCGATCGCCGCCTCAACGCTCGACTGCTCGGCGCCGCGCTGCACCGCACCGCCGATGTGGAAGGTGCGCATGGTCAGCTGCGTGCCGGGTTCGCCGATCGACTGCGCGGCGATCACGCCGATCGCCTCGCCGATATTGACCGGCGTGCCGCGTGCGAGATCGCGCCCATAGCAGCGGGCGCAGATGCCGTTACGCGACTCGCAGGTAAGCACCGAACGGATGATCACTGTGTCGATGCCGGCCTTGTCGATGCGCTCGACCTTCTCTTCATCGATCAGTTCGCCGGCCGCGACGATCACTGAGCTGTTCAGGGGATCGACGATGTTCACGGCTGCGCTGCGGCCGAGGATGCGTTCGGACAGCGGCGAAATGACCTCGCCGCCTTCCACCACCGCCTTGACCGACAGGCCATTGGAGGTGCCGCATTCGTCCTGGGTGACAATCGCGTCCTGCGCGACGTCGACCAGACGCCGCGTCAGGTAACCCGAGTTCGCCGTCTTCAAGGCCGTATCGGCCAACCCCTTGCGGGCGCCGTGCGTCGAGTTGAAGTACTCGAGCACAGTCAGGCCTTCCTTGAAGTTCGAGATGATCGGCGTCTCGATGATCTCGCCCGACGGCTTGGCCATCAGGCCGCGCATGCCCGCGAGCTGCTTGATCTGCGCCGCGGAACCGCGGGCGCCGGAATGGGCCATCATGAACACCGAGTTGATGTTCACGCCGGAGGCCTTCTCCGACATGACCTTCATCATCTCGTCGGCGACGCGCTCGGTGCAGTTCGACCAGACGTCGACCACCTTGTTGTACTTTTCGCCCTGGGTGATCAGACCGTCGAGATACTGCTGCTCGTACTCCTTCACCTTCTTCTGCGCTTCGCCGACCAGCTTCTCCTTTGCCTTGGGGATGATCAGGTCATCCTTGCCGAAGGAAATACCGGCATGGCAGGCATGGCTGAAGCCCAGGCCCATCATGCGGTCGGCGAAGATCACCGTCTCCTTCTGGCCGCAATGGCGGTAGACGATATCGATGACGTTGGTGATCTCCTTCTTGGTCAGCAGGCGGTTGACCAGGTCGAGGGAGATGATCGGGCTCTTCGGCAGGATCTGCGCCAGCAGCATGCGCCCGGCGGTCGTATTCACGACCCGGGTGAACATCTTGCCGTCGGCCTTGGGCGAGCTGTAGCGCGCCTTGATCGGCGTGTGCAGCGTGATCGCCTTGGCTTCCAGCGCGTGCTGGATCTCGCCGATGTCCCCGAACGCCATGCCGGCGCCCGGTTCGTCCTTGCCTTCCATCGTCAGGTAGTAGAGCCCGAGCACGATGTCCTGGCTCGGCACGATGATCGGCTTGCCGTTGGCAGGCGAGAGGATGTTGTTGGTCGACATCATCAGCACGCGGGCTTCGAGCTGGGCTTCCAGCGACAGCGGCACATGGACCGCCATTTGGTCGCCGTCGAAGTCGGCATTGAAGGCCGTGCAGACCAGCGGATGCAGCTGGATCGCCTTGCCTTCGATCAGCACCGGCTCGAATGCCTGGATGCCCAGGCGGTGCAGTGTCGGCGCGCGGTTCAACAGCACCGGATGCTCGCGGATGACCTCTTCCAGAATGTCCCAGACCTCCGGGCGTTCCTTTTCCACCATGCGGCGCGCCGCCTTGATAGTGCTGGCCATGCCATAGAGTTCAAGCTTCGAGTAGATGAACGGCTTGAACAGCTCGAGCGCCATTTTCTTCGGCAGGCCGCACTGATGCAGCTTCAGCTCGGGACCGACCACGATCACCGAACGGCCGGAGTAGTCGACGCGCTTGCCCAGCAGGTTCTGGCGGAAGCGGCCCTGCTTGCCCTTCAGCATGTCGGACAGCGACTTCAGCGGACGCTTGTTGGCGCCGGTGATGACGCGGCCGCGGCGGCCATTGTCGAACAGCGCATCCACGGCTTCCTGCAGCATGCGCTTTTCATTGCGCACGATGATGTCGGGCGCGCGCAGCTCGATCAGCCGCTTCAGGCGGTTGTTGCGGTTGATGACGCGGCGGTAGAGGTCGTTCAGATCCGACGTTGCAAAGCGGCCGCCATCCAACGGCACCAGCGGACGCAGCTCGGGCGGAATCACCGGCACGACATCGAGGATCATCCATTCGGGCCGGCTGCCCGAACTCGATGAACGACTCCACGGTCTTCAGACGCTTGACCAGCTTCTTGCGCTTCGCCTCGGAGTTCGTCTCCCGCAGGTCGACGCGCATGCGCGCCTTCTCAGCCTCGAGATCGATCTGCACCAGCATCTTCTTCAGCGCCTCGGCGCCGATGGAGGCCTGGAAGGCATCCTCGCCGAACTCGTCCTGGGCGTTGAGATACTGTTCTTCCGTCAGCAACTGGTTCGGCTTCAGCGGGGTCAGACCCGGCTCGAGGACCATGTAGCTTTCGAAATAGAGCACGCGCTCCAGATCCTTCAGCGTCATGTCCAGCAGCAGGCCGATGCGGCTGGGCAGCGACTTCAGGAACCAGATATGCGCCACCGGCGAGGCCAGCTCGATATGGCCCATGCGCTCGCGCCGCACCTTCGAGAGCGTGACTTCGACGCCGCACTTCTCGCAGATGATGCCGCGATACTTCATGCGCTTGTACTTGCCGCACAAGCACTCGTAGTCCTTGATCGGACCGAAAATGCGGGCGCAGAACAGGCCGTCCCGCTCCGGCTTGAAGGTGCGGTAGTTGATGGTTTCCGGCTTCTTGATCTCGCCGAACGACCAGGAGCGGATGCGCTCCGGGCTGGCGATGGAGATCCGGATCTGATCGAATTTCTGCGTTTCGGCCTGCTGGCCGAACAGATTCATCAGTTCGTTCATCTGTACATTCGCTCCTGAGGTTCGACGCCCTGGGACGTCAACT
The DNA here is from genome assembly GCA_963810485.1 of uncultured Alphaproteobacteria bacterium. Taxonomy (GTDB): domain Bacteria; phylum Pseudomonadota; class Alphaproteobacteria; order Dongiales; family Dongiaceae; genus DATKFM01. The sequence continues at coordinate 416,052 of CAWENQ010000003.1, read as the reverse complement.
CTAGTAGTTCCGCTGATTCAGCTCGACATTGAGGCCGAGCGATCGCAATTCCTTAACCAGCACGTTGAAGGATTCTGGGATGCCGGCCTGGAAGTTGTCGTCGCCGCGCACGATGGCCTCGTAGGTCTTCGTACGGCCGGAGACGTCGTCAGACTTCACCGTCAGCATTTCCTGCAGCGTATAGGCGGAGCCGTAGGCTTCCAGAGCCCACACCTCCATTTCGCCGAAACGCTGACCGCCGAACTGCGCCTTGCCGCCCAGCGGCTGCTGGGTGACCAAGCTGTACGGACCGATCGAGCGCGCGTGGATCTTGTCGTCCACCAGGTGATGCAGCTTCAGCATGTAGATGTAACCGACGGTCACCGAGCGGTGGAATGCCTCGCCGGTGCGGCCGTCGGTCAGGCGAACCTGGCCCGAGCGATGCAGACCGGCCTGCTCCAGCATGCCGACGATATCGTCCTCGCGGGCGCCGTCGAACACCGGCGACGCGATCGGAATGCCCGGCTTCAGGTTGTCGCAAAGCTCGATCACCTGATCGTCGCTGAGGTCGCCGATTTCGGCCTTGTAGATCTTCTCGCCGTAGATTTCCTTGAGCTTCTTCCGCAGATCGACGGACTTGTGCTGGCGCATCTTGTCCAGCATCTCGCCGACCTGGCGCCCAAGATTGGCGCAGGCCCAGCCCAGGTGGGTCTCGAGGATCTGCCCGACGTTCATGCGCGACGGCACGCCCAGCGGGTTCAGCACGATATCGACCGGACGGCCGTCTTCCAGATACGGCATGTCCTGCGACGGCACGATGGTCGAGACCACGCCCTTGTTGCCGTGACGGCCGGCCATCTTGTCGCCCGGCTGCAGCTTGCGCTTCACCGCGACGAACACTTTGACCATCTTCATCACGCCCGGCGGCAACTCGTCGCCGCGCTGCAGCTTCTCGACCTTGTCTTCGAACCGGCGTGTCAGCGTGTTGACGGCCTCGTTGAAGTGCTTCTTCAGCCCTTCGACCTCCGTCATCCGCTTGTCGTTCTTCACCGTCAGCTGCTTCCAGTGCGCCGGCTGCATCTCGGAGAGCAGCTTCTCGGTGATGCGCGTATCCGCCTTCACCGTCTTCGGGCCGCCGGCCGCCGTCTGGTTGACCAGCAGTTCCTTGAGCCGCGAGTAGAAACTGCGCTCCAGGATCGCCCGTTCGTCATCGCGATCTTTGGCCAGACGCTCGATTTCGGCCCGTTCGATGGCGAGCGCGCGCTCGTCCTTGTCGACGCCGCGGCGGGAGAAGACCCGCACTTCGACGATCGTGCCGTTGACGCCCGGAGGCAGGCGCAGGCTGGTGTCGCGCACGTCCGAGGCCTTCTCGCCGAAGATGGCGCGGAGGAGCTTCTCTTCCGGCGTCATCGGCGATTCGCCCTTCGGCGTCACCTTGCCGACCAGGATATCGCCAGGCTGGACTTCGGCGCCGATATAGACGATGCCCGCCTCGTCCAGATTCTTCAGCGCTTCCTCGCCGACGTTCGGGATATCGCGGGTGATTTCCTCCTGACCCAGCTTAGTGTCACGGGCCATCACTTCGAATTCCTCGATATGGATCGAGGTGAACACGTCGTCGCTGACGATGCGTTCGGAGATCAGGATCGAGTCTTCGAAGTTGTAGCCGTTCCACGGCATGAAGGCACAGAGCACGTTGCGGCCGAGAGCCAGCTCGCCGAGTTGGGTCGACGGACCGTCGGCGATAGTGTCGCCCGCCCGCACCACGTCACCCACCTTCACCAGCGGACGCTGGTTGATGCAGGTGTTCTGGTTCGAGCGCTGGTACTTCAGCAGGTTGTAGATGTCGACGCCCGAGGAATCGCTCGCCGTCTCCTCATCGGTGATGCGGACGACGATACGCGTGCCGTCGATCTGGTCGACGATGCCGCCGCGCTTTGCCGTGATCACCACGCCGGAATCGCGAGCCACCGTCTCTTCCATGCCGGTGCCGACCAGCGGCGCCTCGGCGCGAATGAGCGGCACCGCCTGGCGCTGCATGTTCGAGCCCATGAGCGCGCGGTTGGCGTCGTCGTTCTCGAGGAACGGGATCAGCGCCGCGGCCACCGAAACAAGCTGCTTCGGCGACACGTCCATGAGTTCGATGTCTTCCGGACGCGACATGACGAAGTCGCCGCCGCGGCGGCAGCTGATGAGATCGGAGACGAACTTGCCCTTGGCGTCGATCTCGGCGTTGGCCTGGGCGATGGTGTAGCGCCCCTCCTCCATCGCCGAAAGATAGGCCACCTCAGCCGTGACCTGGCCCTTCGCCACCTTGCGGTAGGGCGTCTCGATGAAGCCGTACTGGTTCACCCGTGCATAGGTGGCGAGGCTGTTGATCAGGCCGATATTCGGCCCTTCCGGCGTCTCGATCGGGCAGATGCGGCCGTAATGGGTCGGATGCACGTCACGCACTTCGAAGCCGGCGCGCTCGCGGGTCAGACCGCCCGGCCCGAGGGCCGAGAGGCGCCGCTTATGCGTCACTTCCGACAGCGGGTTGGTCTGGTCCATGAACTGCGACAGCTGCGAGGAGCCGAAGAATTCGCGCACCGCCGCCGCCGCCGGCTTGGCGTTGATCAGATCGTGCGGCATCACGGAGTCGATCTCGACAGAGCTCATGCGCTCGCGGATTGCCCGCTCCATGCGCAGCAGGCCGATGCGATACTGGTTCTCCAGCAATTCGCCGACCGACCGCACGCGGCGATTGCCGAGATGGTCGATATCGTCGATTTCGCCGCGGCCATCCTTCAGATCGACCAGCACCTTGAGGATCGCCAGGATGTCTTCCTTGCGCAGCACGCGCATGGTGTCCGGCGCCTTGAGGTTCAGGCGCGAGTTCATCTTCACCCGGCCGACGGCCGAGAGATCATAGCGCTCGCTGTCGAAGAACAGGCCCTGGAACAGGGTCTCCGCCGTTTCCAGCGTCGGCGGCTCGCCCGGACGCATGACGCGATAGATATCGATCAGTGCTTCCTCGCGGCAGCTGTTCTTGTCGACCGCCAGCGTGTTGCGCATGTACGGCCCGACATTGATGTTGTCGATAGCCAGAGTCGGCAGCGTGGTGATGCCCGCCGCCTCCACGGTCTCGATGTGCTTTTCGGTCAGCTCGGCGCCGGCCTCGACATAGATCTCGCCGGTCTTCTCGTTGATCAGATCGACGGCGGAATAGCGGCCCACCAGATCCTCGATCGTGACCAGCTGTTCCTTGAGGCCCGCATCCTGCAGCTTCTTCGCCAGGCGCGGCGTCATCTTGGCGCCCGCCTCCGCGACCGACTTGCCGGACTTCGCATCCACCAGGTCGCGCAGCAGCTTCACGCCGCGCAGGCGCTCGGGATCGAAAGGTGTCTGCCAGCCCTTCTTGGTCTTGGTGAAGACGACCTGCTGGTAGAAATAGTTCAGGATCTCCTCTGATGACATGCCGCCGAAACGGCGATCGTCATCAGTGATTTCCTTGCCGGCGGTGCTCTTCTTGATCGCGTTGGAGCCCCAAAGCGCCAGCAGCAGCGTTGTCGCCGGCAGCTTCCGGCGGCGGTCGATGCGCACATAGACCAGGTCCTTGGCGTCGAACTCGAAATCGAGCCAGGAGCCGCGATAGGGAATGACGCGGGCGGCGAACAGGTACTTGCCCGACGAATGGGTCTTGCCCTTGTCGTGATCGAAGAACGCGCCGGGCGACCGGTGCATCTGGCTGACGATCACGCGCTCGGTGCCGTTCACGATGAAGGTGCCGTTCGTCGTCATGAGCGGCATGTCGCCCATGTAGACGTCCTGCTCCTTGATGTCGCGGATGGAGCGGGCGCCTGTCTCCTCGTCCACGTCCCACACAACCAGGCGCAGCGTCACCTTGAGCGGCGCGGCGAAGGTCATGCCGCGCTGCTGGCATTCCTCGACGTCGTATTTCGGGTCTTCCAACTCATAGCGGACGAACTGCAGCTCCGAGCGTTCGGAAAAGTCCTTGATCGGAAATACCGACTTGAACACCTCCTGCAAGCCCACATCCTGCCGCTTCTCGGCAACCACGCCGAACTGCAGGAAGTGATCGTAGGAGCGCTTCTGCACCTCGATCAGGTTCGGCATCCGCGTGATCTCCGGGATGCGCCCAAAGGTCTTGCGAATACGCTTGCGGCCGGTGAAAGACTTCGTCGCTGCTGTCATCGTCTATCTCGTCCTGACTGATCCGATTTGTCTCGTTAGCGGCAGACGCCGCATCGCATTCCAATCACCGGCAGTTCGGCGGCGCGTCGCGGCCTCTCTTTCGAGAAGAGCCGGCAGCGCCGCCGATCCGCGGTTTCGTCCATCGATTACTTCAACTCGACCTTCGCACCGGCGTCTTCGAGCTTCTTCTTGAGCGCCTCGGCATCGGCCTTGTTCGCGCCTTCCTTGACGGGCTTCGGCGCGCCCTCGACCAGATCCTTGGCCTCCTTCAGGCCGAGTCCGGTGATCGCGCGAACTTCCTTGATCACGTTGATCTTGTTCGCGCCCGCTTCCTTCAGGACGACGGTGAACTCGGTTTGCTCAGCGGCCGCGGCCACCGGCGCCGCCGCTGCGGCAGCAGCGACCGGCGCTGCGGCGGAAACGCCCCAGGCCTCTTCCAACTTCTTGCTCAGCTCGGCCGCCTCGAGGACGGTCAGCTTCGACAGCTCATCAACCAATTTCTGTAAATCAGCCATTTGTCATCTCTCCTAGGCTTGAACTTCTGTTGTCTCGGCAACGGCTCACGCCGTAGCGCCCTTGTCGGCAAAAGCTTTGACCACCCGAGCCAGCTGACCGGCCGGAGCCTGCAGAACCCTGGCGATCTTGGTCGCCGGAGCCACGAGCAGGCCCACGATCTTGCCGCGGAGTTCGTCGATGGAGGGCAGGGTCGCCAGAGCCTTGACTCCGCTGGAGTCGAGAACCTGACCGCCCATCACGCCGCCGACGATCGTCAGCTTGTCGTTGGAGTTGGCATACGTCACCGCCACTTTCGCAGCCGCTATGGGATCTGCGGAGTAAGCCAATGCCGTCGGCCCCTTCAACATCGGGGACAGTCCTTCAAACTTTGTGCCTTCGAGAGCACGACGAGCGAGCCGATTCTTCGCTACGCGATAGCCAGCTCCCGCCTGCCGCATCTGACGCCGGAGGTTGGTCACCTCCGCCACCGTCAGGCCGCTCTGTTGCGTCACCACAACAAGTTCGGCCGTCTTGAGCGTCTCGTGCAGCGTGGCGATCAGCTTTTGCTTTTCAGATCGGTCCACTGATCGTCTCCGATGCCTTGGCCGGACCTCCCTTTCGAAAATCAAAAGGGTCGACCGGCCAGTTGCCACATGGGCCGTCCAGGATAGACTCCCGGAAAGCCCGGTTTAGCCTGTCCCAGAAGTTCAAGCCGCTGCTTGCCGGCCCCTGTTCGGGGATGCGGCAAAGATACGGTTGTCCTCCCGTCTATGCAGGCCTGTTGCGATTAAGATCCGCCGGGGTAACGGTCCCTTCGGATCGCCTGCAGTCTCGGACAGGTCGATGGCGAGTTCCTCCCGAAGGAAGTTCGCGCCACCCTCCGCCATTCCGAAGAACGGCGGAAACTCTTGTTCGTCGCGCGGCTGCTAGCCGCCGACGACGGTCCCAATCTCCAGCTTCACGCCAGGGCCCATCGTCGAACTGATGCACACCTTCTTGATGAAGGTGCCCTTGGACCCGCTCGGCTTCGCCTTGCTGACGGCGCCGACAAAGGCCTTCACGTTCGCGACGATCGCTTCCTTGCTGAAGCTCGCCTTGCCGATGCCGGCGTGGATCAAGCCAGCCTTCTCGGCGCGGAACTCAACTTGGCCGCCCTTGGCCGCCTTCACCGCCTCGGTGACATCGTTCGTCACCGTGCCCAGCTTCGGATTCGGCATCAGGCCGCGCGGGCCTAGAACCTTACCCAGCTTGCCGACGACGCCCATCATGTCCGGCGTGGCGATGCAGCGGTCGAACTCGATCTTGCCGGCATTGACCTGCTCGGCTAGGTCGTCGGCGCCCACCAGATCGGCGCCGGCCGCCTTCGCCTGCTCGGCCTTGGGGCCCTTGGCGAACACTGCAACCCGCAGGTTCTTGCCAGTCCCGCTCGGCAGCAGCACGACGCCGCGCACATTCTGGTCCGAATGCTTGGGGTCGATGCCGAGATTCATCGAAATCTCGATCGTCTCGTCGAACTTCGCCTTCGCCCCCTGTTTGATCAGATCGACTGCCTTGTCGAGCGCATAGAAGGAGTCGCGGTTGATGCCCGAATAAGCCTGCTTCAGGCGCTTTCCCTTGCCCGCCATGATACCTACTCCACTACTTCGAGGCCGATGGACCGCGCCGAACCGCGCAGCATGGAAACCGCCGCATCGACGCTGTTCGCGTTCAGATCCGGCATCTTCTGCTCGGCGATCTTGCGCAGCTGCGCCACGGTCACCTTTCCGACCGTGCCGCCCTTCCCCGTCGTCTGCGAGCCTTTGTCGATGCCCGCCGCCTTCATCAGGAAGTAGCTGGCCGGCGGCGTCTTCATCACAAAGCTGAAGGAACGGTCGGAGAAGACCGTGATCACCACCGGGATCGGCATACCCTGTTCGATCGACTGGGTCTGCGCGTTGAACTGTTTGCAGAACTCCATGATGTTCACGCCGCGAGGCCCAAGCGCCGTGCCGACGGGCGGCGACGGGTTGGCCTTGCCGGCGGGGATCTGCAGCTTCACATAGCCTTCGATCTTCTTCGCCATCTAAGTCACCTCAGACTGATAGGTCGAAACCGGCGGACCATCCGTCGGTTCGTGGACCCGGCCGAAGGGCGAACCTTCCTGTCGGGCCCATCTGGGCGCGCGGTACACGGCCATGGCTGGCCTCCCGCGCATTGCTCCGCCCCGGCCGAGGCCGGCGGCGAAATCAGTTACAGCTTCTCCACCTGCGAGTATTCCAACTCCACAGGCGTGGCGCGGCCGAAGATCGAAACGGCGACCTTGAGCCGGCCCTTTTCTTCATCAACTTCCTCGACCAAGCCGTTGAACGAGGTGAACGGCCCGTCGGACACGCGAACCTGTTCGCCCACCTCAAAGATCACCGCCCGCTTCGGCCGCTCGATGCCTTCCTTCACTTGCGTGAGGATGCGCGCCGCCTCGGCTTCGGAGATCGGCATCGGGCGCCCTTTGCTGCCCAGGAATGCCGTCACCTTCGGGGTGTTCTTCACCAGATGCCAGGTCTCGTCATCCATCTCCATCTTCACGAGCACATAGCCCGGGAAGAACTTCCGCTCCGTGTTCACCTTCGTCCCGCGGCGGACTTCCATCACCTCTTCGGTCGGCACCAGGACCTCGGCGATCTTGTCGATCATGCCGAGCTGCTGGGCCTGTTCGCGGATGGACTGCACCACCTTGCGCTCGAAGCCCGAATAGACATGCACCACGTACCAGCGCAGGGCCATCGATCTAGCTCCCCAAGCCCAGGATGGCGTTGATCACGCCGCCCAGCAGCATGTCGACCAGCAGGAAGAAGATCGACATGATCAGCACCATCACGAACACCATCGCCGTGGTGATGCCGGTCTCCTTCCGCGTTGGCCAGGTGACCTTGCTGACTTCCTGCCGCACTTCGCGAACGAACCGCGCCGCGCGCGCGACAAAGTTGCCACCACTGGTTTCCGCCATTTCCTTACCCGCCGCCATTCCTATCGACCCTGAACTTCCTTGTTGTAGTGGCAGGAGTGGAGGGGCTCGAACCCCCAACCCCCGGTTTTGGAGACCGGTGCTCTACCAGTTGAGCTACACTCCTAAGCGCGATCGCACTCTTTATGCGGGCGCGATCTGGCCAACCAAGTCCCGCTCCGTTTCTACTCGATGATCTTGGCGACGACGCCGGCGCCGACGGTGCGGCCGCCTTCGCGGATGGCGAAGCGCAGACCCTCGTCCATGGCGATCGGCGCGATCAGCTCGATCTCCATGGCGATGTTGTCGCCGGGCATCACCATCTCCGTGCCTTCCGGCAGCTTGATCGTCCCGGTCACGTCCGTGGTCCGGAAGTAGAACTGCGGCCGGTAGTTCGAGAAGAACGGCGTGTGACGGCCACCCTCCTCCTTGGTCAGGATGTAGGCTTCCGCCTTGAACTTCGTGTGCGGCGTGATCGAACCGGGCTTGGCCAGAACCTGGCCCCGCTCCACTTCCTCGCGCTTGGTGCCGCGCAGCAGCGCTCCGATGTTGTCCCCCGCCTCGCCCTGATCGAGCAGCTTGCGGAACATCTCAACACCCGTCACCACCGTCTTGATGGTCGGCTTCAGGCCGATGATCTCGATTTCCTCGCCCACCTTCACGATGCCCCGCTCCACCCGCCCGGTCACCACCGTGCCGCGGCCGGAAATCGAGAACACGTCCTCGATCGGCATCAGGAACGGACGGTCCTTCGGACGCTCGGGCTGCGGAATGTAGCTGTCCACCGCCTTCATCAGCTCCAGGATCTGCTGCTTGCCCAGCTTCTCGTCCTTGCCTTCAAGGGCCGCCAAAGCGCTCCCCTTGATGATCGGGATCTTGTCGCCCGGGAAGTTGTACTTGGTCAGCAGCTCGCGAACCTCCAGCTCCACCAGGTCGATGAGCTCGCTGTCATCCACCATGTCCACCTTGTTCATGAACACCACCAGCGCCGGAACGCCCACCTGGCGCGCCAGCAGGATGTGTTCGCGGGTCTGCGGCATCGGGCCGTCGGCCGCCGACACCACCAGGATCGCGCCATCCATCTGCGCGGCACCCGTGATCATGTTCTTCACGTAGTCGGCATGCCCCGGGCAATCCACATGGGCGTAGTGCCGGTTCGCCGTCTCGTACTCCACATGCGCCGTGTTGATCGTGATGCCGCGCGCCTTCTCCTCCGGCGCCTTGTCGATCTGGTCATACGCCGTGAACGTGGCGCCGCCCGTCTCCGACAGCACCTTCGTGATCGCCGCCGTCAACGTCGTCTTGCCATGGTCCACGTGACCGATCGTCCCAACATTGCAGTGCGGCTTCGTCCGCTGAAACTTCTCTTTCGACATCGTCCCTTGTCCTTAAGACCTAATTTTCTTCGATCAACTATTGCGCCAAATTCACTTCGACCTGTCGTCGTCTTTGCAGCGTCTTCGCGTTGTTGAGCCCTGACTGTGGGTTGGAGCGGGTGATGGGAATCGAACCCACGTAGCCAGCTTGGAAGGCTGGAGCTCTACCATTGAGCTACACCCGCAGCTCCTCCGTCCCTCATCGCTCCCCGGGAGCCGTTAGCCGGTTCCCGGTCCACATTCGCCGCTACTTCGCCCGCCCCCGTTCAATGGTGGAGGGGGTAGGATTCGAACCTACGTAGGCTGACGCCAACGGGTTTACAGCCCGTCCCCTTTAGCCACTCGGGCACCCCTCCTGATTGGACAGGCCTCGTAATTTTGCGGAGTTGCGAACTATGTGGATTCACAGTTACTTGTCAACGCGAAAACAGGCCAACGAGCCGCGTCACCGGGACCCCAATTTGGATTCGCCGGCGCAGCAGTCGTTAACCCGCAAATTTCGCAACGGATACTAGGCAGAGGTATGTCGAAGCGCAAGCGATTCAAGCACCAGCACGGCCGAGGCGACGCGGACAACCGCCGCCGGGCCACGCCCGGACCCGGCCTGCATGAGGCACCGGCCCATGATCAGGTGACCGAGCCTGTCAGTGAGCAGGCCCCGCGCCGGCATCCCGAAAACCCAGGCAGATTCGGGGGGACGGTCTGGATCTACGGCACTCACCCCGTTTCGGAGGTACTGCGAAATAAACAGCGTATTATCAGACGGTTAATTGCAATTTCTGAGGGACAAAAGCAGCTGGCGACCGAGTTCGCTTCTCTTATTAGTATGCGCGGGCAACCACTTGTTCCGGAAGCACTCGATCGGCACGCCTTTGAGCGGCTGCTGCCGACCGGTGCGGTGCATCAGGGCATTGCCGCCCTGGTCGAACCCTTGACCCCACCAGACCTGTTTGAAATCTGTGACGCCGCAGAGTCTTCCGGGTCATCTCTGCTGTTGATTCTCGATCAGGTTACCGACCCGCACAATGTCGGGGCGATCCTCCGCTCGGCGGCCGCTTTCGGCGCCCAGGCTGTTATCGTCACCGAACGGAATGCGGCGGCCGAGAGCGGAGTCCTGGCCAAATCCGCCTCCGGCGCCCTGGAACATGTGCCCCTGGTCCCTGTTACCAACCTCGCTCGGGCGATGGCACAGTTGAAGGAAGCTGGCTTCTGGTGCATCGGGCTGGGGGCGGAGGGCGGGGAAACTCTGGCCGATATCGATCTCAGCGGCCGGGTCGCGCTGGTCCTCGGCGCGGAGGGGGCCGGTCTCCGGCGCCTCACCCGGGACAACTGCGACAAGCTGGCGCGCTTGCCGACCCAGGGGCCGATCGGCCAGCTCAATGTCTCGAATGCCGCCGCAGTCGCCTTATATGAAGTGGCACGGCGGCGTCCCGGTTTGCCCGCCGGTGGGTCGGGCCGGTAAAATAACTTCCGGGGTGCTAAACAGTCAGTTGGTTCAAAAGGAGTCTTGCAGTGCGTCTTCGACCCCTCATCGCCGGAGCTTGTTTTTGCGTCCTGTCCTCTGCCGCCCATGCCGAATACTCCGAGGCGGCGCAGCGCTGGTTCGATAGCTACGATCAGGACAAGGACGGCGTTATGACGCCTGAGGAATACAATGCGGTCGCCGAAAAACAGTTCGGCCGCGTTGACAGCAACGGTGACGGTTCGGTCGACGAGACCGAGTATGTCTACGGCATCCCCGAAGGCAACGACGATGAACTGGCGCGCGCCAAGAAACGTTTCTCCATCATGGACAAGAACGGCGACGGCGCGGCCGCGCAAGAAGAGTTCGTCGGCTTCGGTCAGCAAGTGATCGAACTCTCCGATTTCGACGGTGACGGCAATATGACCAAAGAAGAATTCGCCGACAGCGTCTCGCCGAGTGAGTAAGCCGCAGCTACGGCCGGCGGTTCAATTCGATAGCGGATACGTCCTCAAGAGCTTCGTCTCTTTCCACTGCATGCCCAGCAGGTCACGGGGCGTCATCGGCTTGAAGCCGCGGGCGCGATTCCGGTCGCCGATCTCGAACATGAGATCGAGTTGCTGGAACAGGCTGCGATAGGCATCGCCCAGCGTCAGCTCCGGGTCCCAGATGTGGATGGCCTCGGCGGCCGCGCCGTTCACTTCGATGATGGAGAAGGCCTCGCCCTTTGCCAGTTCGTCGATCGTGCGGAAACGCACATCGAACCGACCATAAAAGAAATCGGGCATCGAGCGGGCGATATTCTCGAAGCGGTCCCGCAAGGCCGGCGTGATATATGCCTTGCCATCGCGGTAGAGCGCGCCGACGCGCAAGCTGGCGATCGTCGTCAGGCGCACGACCTCCCCCTTCGCCGGCACTTCGTCCAGCCGAGCTTTGTGCGCCGCGCAATGCAGCTTTGCATTTCGAGACGCCCGGGCGTTGCCTTCGATGAGGCCACGAACGGATAAACGGCCATCGCCGACAACATGCGGGTAGTAGCGCAAGCCAAGCGACAGGATTCGGCCCCGAGTCTCGCCCGGCCGCCGCACGTAGAAAACGCCGGCCTCGCCGGCCCAGGGCAGATATTGCTGCAGCATGAGCTGCTGGTCTCGCGGGAACCGCGCCAGGTAATCCGCAAGATCGGTCCGGTCGCGAATCAATCGCACGCCGTAGCCGCAGGAGCCGATATCCGGCTTGGCGATGAGCGGGTAGCTGAGTCCCGCCTCCGCCATCTTCGCTTCGGCGATGCGCAGCGGCGGCCAGGGATGGGCGCCTTCGGGGAATTGGAGCAGCGCCGATGCTGCGACCCAGCGCTGTTCAGCCGCGCCAATTTGCCGCAGGTATGACGTCTTTGATTCGCCGCGCAGGCCGCCCGTCTCGATGTTGGGATTCGCCACCGTGGGCAGCGTCAGGCTGCGATAGCGCAGCGACAGCCACATCCATTTGAAGAACAGCGGCGTGTAAATCCACAGCCAGGGAATGTATTCCCGCGGCGCGACGGGCGGGCGGTCGAGGCGGACCGCGGGCATGCCCTCGAGCTCAATGATGCAGCCGGCGCCATGCACGGGCCGACGAACTGGCCATGCACGCAGGGCAGCCTGAATCGCAGAACTCAACCATGGCAACCACGCCATGACCGCCTTCCCCCATTTGATTTCTTAATTGTTGTGATTTCGCGCTGCAAAATCATTAGTGTCTGTGATAGTTTGCACGCTCAACAAGCCCAGCGCAACATGTCTCCAGGTCCAGAGTCATCCGGCAATATCCGTTCCTGGCTCGCCAGCCTTGGCTTGGAACAGTATGCCGCCGCCTTTGCCGCGCAGTCCGTCGACATCGACGTCCTGATCGATCTCAGCGATGCCGATCTGGCGCAGCTCGGCATACCGCTCGGCCACCGGCGCAAGCTGCTGCGGGCCATCGCATCGATCCGCGCGGCCGGCGATGATGCCGCCAGAGATCCCACTGCCGCCTCGGTGCCTGAGCGGCGCTACCTCACGGTGATGTTCTGCGATCTCGTGGGCTCGACCGCACTGTCGCGCCAACTCGATCCCGAGGACCTGCGGCCAATCATCCGCGCCTATCAGGATTGTTGCGCCGGCATCGTCGCGCGGCTTGACGGATTCATCTGCCGCTACATCGGCGACGGCATCCTCATCTATTTCGGCTATCCCCGCGCCCATGAGGACGATGCTGAGCGCGCGGTGCGCGCCAGCCTGGACATCGTCCTGTCGGTGAGCCGCCTGACGGTTTCCGGCGACATGCAACTTCAGGTGCGGATCGGCATCACCACCGGGCTTGTCGTCGTCGGCGAATTGATCGGTAGCGGCGTATCACAGGAAGTCGCCGCCATCGGCGATGCACCGAACATCGCCGCCCGGCTGCAGTCGATGGCCCAGCCCGACAGCATCGTTGTCGACGACACTACGCGCACGCTGACGCAAGGGTTGTTCAAGTTCGACAATCTCGGCCCGCAGCAATTGAAGGGACTCAGCGACCATGTGCAGGCATGGCGTGTCCTCAGCGAACGCGACCGTGGCAGCCGGTTCGAGGCGACCCGTGGCGAGCAGCTCGTTCCCATGGTGAACCGGAATCATGAAATCGGCTTCCTGCAGGATGCCTGGAGCCAGGTTGGCGCGGGCCAAGGACAGTTCGTGCTCATCAATGGCGAGCCCGGCATCGGCAAATCGCGCCTTCTGGCTGCATTCACCGAGAAGCTCGGCCATGGCGGGCATGCCGAACTGCGGTTCCAGGGATCGCCGCACCACCAGAGTTCAGCGCTTTATCCCTTTCTGGAGCAGCTGCGCCGTGCGGCCTATCTGAGCTCCGAGGACCAACCACGGGAAAAGCTCGACAAGATCGCCGCTCACCTTGCCGGAACGGTCACTAACATCGATGAAGCCGTGCGCGTCTTTGGCTCGCTCCTTTCGATTCCCTCCAGCGCGCCTGGTCCCGCCGCTCCCTTGCGCAGCGGCGCGAAACAGCAGGCTTTCGCCATTCTCTGGGAACAGATGGCGACGCTTTGCTCGCTGCAGCCGCTCCTAGTGGTGGTGGAGGACGCACACTGGCTCGATCCGACTTCGCACGAGCTGCTGGAGATGGTTGCCGGCAATATCGCGACGCGACGGCTGCTGTTGCTCGTCACCTATCGGCCGGATCAACCGCCTGCCCTGGTCAATCATCGAAACGCAAAGGTCCTGACGGTCAATCGCCTCGCCCACCGTGAATGCCAAGCGATCGTACAGCATCTCGCCAGCAACAAAGCGATACCCGCGCCACTCTTGAGCGAGATCATCGTGCGCACCGACGGCGTAGCGCTGTTCGTCGAGGAACTGACCAAGGCCGTGCTCGAATCCGAAATCGTCGTGGATCGTGGCGACCACTTTGAAATCACGCCCGGCGCCAAGACCCTGGCGATCCCGACAACGCTCAACGGTTCGCTGATGGCACGTCTGGACCGCAATGCCGGCACGCGCGAGCTGGCGCAAATCGGCTCCGTCATCGGCCGGGAATTCTCCTACGGCATGCTCGGTGCCGTCTCTCAATGGGCGCCGGCAACCTTGAGCGAGGCGCTCGACAAGCTCGTCGATTCAGAATTGCTGCTCTGTGTCGGCGAACCGCCGCGCGCCACCTACCGCTTTAAGCACGCCCTGGTCCAGGATGCGGCCTATGAAAGCCTGCTGCTGAGCAACCGGCGAAGCTTCCATGCGCGCGTCGCCGCGGTCCTCGAGCGCGACTTTCCTGACACCGTCGCGGCGGAGCCCGCCGTTCTCGCGCAGCACTTCGCCCGTGCCGGCGCACCCGAGCAAGCCATCGGCTATTACGTCAAGGCGGCGCGTCTCGCGATCACGCGTTCGGCCATGGCCGAGGCAATCACTGTGCTCGACCGGGCAATGGAGCTGCTCAGCGGTCTGAACGGCAAGATCGATCGCCGGCCGATCGAGCTGGAATTGCAGGTCATGCTGGGCACGGTCTACCGCGCCGCCCGCGCGCCCGGCGCACCGGAGACCGGCCGGGCCTGGAACCGGGCGCGCGAGCTATGCCGAGACGATGCGGACGCGCCGCAGCTTCTGCAGGTGCTGTACGGGCAGTTCATCTTTCATCAAGGTCATTCGAATCTGGCGAAGGCGCGCGAGCTCGGCGAAGAGCTGCTGGCCCTCGGCGAGCGGCTGCAGGACGCCCGCGCGCTGGTGCGCGGCCACAGCGCCGTCGGCCGTTCCGCCTTCGGCCAGGGCGATCTCACCGTCGCGCACCTGCATCTGGAGAAGGCGCTGTCAATCGACGACGCGCAGCTCCGCCGCTCCTCCGGCAGTATCGAAGGGCCGGAATCCCAGGTACTCGACCTCTGCTATCTGGCCTGGACGCATTTCATCCAGGGCGACATCGATGCCGCGTTGCAGCGCTGCGCCGATTCCATCGCCGCGGCGCGCAAGCTGTCGCAGCCCTACGATCTGGTCGTCGCCTATGGCAACGCCTGCTACTTCTACCAATTCCGCCGGGATTCCCACGCCGTCACCGCCGCCGCCGACATGGTGATCGCGCTGGCCGAGGAGAAAGGTTTTCCGTCCTGGCTGTCGCTGGCCAAGATTTTCCGCGGCTGGGCACTGGTGCAGGACGGCGACGCGGCGAACGGCTTGCCGCTGATCGAACGCTCCCTCTCCGAGCACCGCGCCACCGGCGAATTGCTGGAGGTGCCCTATTGCATCAGCCTTCTCGCCGAATGCTTGGCGATCGCCGGATCCAAGGCCCTGGCGCTGACATCCATCGACGAGGCGCTGGCGATGAGCAAGGCCACCGGCGAAGTCTGGTTCGAGCCGGAACTGCATCGGCTGCGCGGCGAGTACCTGCTGGATGCCAGCATTGGCCGGGCAACGGAAGCGCTCGAAAGCCTACGGTTTGCCCATGAGACGGCCCGGCGGCAAGGCGCCCGCACCTGGGAATGCCGCGCGGCCCAGAGTCTCGCGCGCGCCCTCGCGGCAGCAGGACAAACGGAGAAGGCCAGAGCCCTCCTCGCGCAGCTACGGCAGGAGTTTGCCGGTATCATCACGCCGGGCGAACTTTCGGCCGCCGATCAGATGCTGGCGGTGCTGTCGCGCCCGGGTTCCCGCAAGAAGGCGTAGCTGCCGGTCAATCCGGCGGCAGCTTCAGGCCTTCATGAAGGGCAAACCGCGGGCAACTCCGCGCTCCACGCCTTGCGGGATATCATTTCGCTCATGCGGCGCGGCGATCAGCTACGTTCGGCGACCGCGAGGCGCAAGCCGAGGCCGATCAAGACCAGGCCGCTGCATCTGGACATCCAGGTGAGCGCGCCCGGGCGGGACCGGAGCCAGCCCGACAAAGCGCCGGAGAAATAGCCGACCGGAGCCTTCACCAGGAAAGTCAGCGCGGCGAACGTCATGCCGAGAATGAAAATCGTCGCTGTCGGATGCGGGACGGCCGCGGGCACGAATTGCGGCAGGAACGCGAAGTAGAACACCGCGACCTTCGGATTCGACAGGTTCGATAGCGCGCCCTCGCGGAACAGCCGCGGCAGCGATTTTCCCCGCGACGCCGGCCCGTCCAGGTGCGATGCGCCCGCGAGCAACATCCGCACGCCGAGATAAATCAGATAGGCGGCACCAACGAACTTCAGGATCAAGAACAGCGTCGCCGATGTCTTGAGGATCGCACCCAGCCCCAACGCCGCCAGCACCGTATGCCCCAGCAATCCGGTGCTGACTCCGGCCGCCGTGGCAACGCCGGCGCGCGCGCCCTGCCCCAGTCCGCGCGAAAACACCAGCACCATGTCCTGGCCCGGCGAAATGATCACCAGCAGCGATGCCGCCAGAAAGACAATCCAGGATACCTCGAACATCACGCCTCCCCGTACCAGATCCATTCTGCTCGCCGCTCCCGGCTAGCGATCCTGGCTAGCATCATAGCGATGGAACACGCAGGCAAGCTTGTTGCCGTCGGGATCCCTGACATAGGCGACATAGAAGCTTGGCTCGTAAATCTCGCGCGTCCCCGGCGCCCCCTCGTCCGAGCCGCCATGAGCCAGAGCGGCCGCGTGAAACGCCCTCACCTCGGCGGCGTTGCGCGCACGGAATGCAACCATGGTGCCGTTGCCTGGCGATGGAGCCTCGCCGTCGAACGGCCTGCAGATCCAAAAGCTGACACCATCATCATAGCTCGGTCCCCAGCCGGCCCAACCCTTGTCCGCGCCCGCACTCTGCCGATAACCGAGCGTCGCGAACACGGCATCGTAGAACCTCACCGACCGTGCGAGATCGCTGACGCCGACTGTGGTGTAGAGGGTCATGGTCATTGAGCGAGGCTCCTAGAAGCTCGGCGGCGTGCTGGCGGTGACGACTTCGCACTCCTCGTCGCCGGGATTGCGGAAGCGGTGCGGGATGCGGCTGTCGAAGTAGTAGGCGTCGCCGGGGCCGAGCATGCGCCGCTGGTCGCCGACCGTGACTTCCAGCCGGCCGCGCAACGACGATGCCGCCTTCCTCCGAATTCGTGGGTCAGCATCTGCTTCGCCGGTGTCGGCGCCGGGCGCGTAGTGCTCGTGCAGGATCTGCATCGCATTGTCCGGTGAGGTCGCGGCCGACCTGCCGGTAGGAGATCGTGCCGCCGGCCAGCTCGACCAGCTCCGTGGCGCTGAAGAATACCTGCGGCCGCGCCGCGGCCTCGCCGGCGAAGAAGTCCGCCAGCGAGATCGGCAAACCGTCCAGCAGCTCTTCAGCGAACCCACCGAGGGCGAGGTTCCGGTTCTGCTCGATCAGCGAAATGATCGCGTTGCTGACGCCGGCGCGCTTCGCCAGCTCCCGCTGCGACAGATCATGCATCTCCCGCAAGGCCCTGAGCCGCGCGCCCAGATCGAAGCCAACCTCCACCATGTTGAATCTCCTGGTCCCGTTTAGAGTGTTCAATATACTAATCAGCTGGCCAGGACAAGGCGCAAGTTTTCCGCGCAAAATCAGCTTTCTACCGGTTTCATTTTGTTCGCTTCGTTGAACATGATATGGACTGCGCCTTCTTCGGCCCTCCTTGGACCAGAGCCCCCGGCATGGCCAACGTCGTCGATACGGCATCAGTTCGACCCCTCGCCCAACAATCTCGAAGCCTTCTGGATGCCGTTCACGGCCAACCGGCAGTTCAAGGCCAAGCCGCGCCTGTTCGTCGGCGCCGAGGGCATGCACTACACCACCATCGACGGCCGCAAGGTCCTGGACGGCACCGCCGGCCTCTGGTGCGTGCAACGCCGGCCATGGCCGCAAGAAGATCACCGAGGCGGTCGCGAGCAGGTCGCAGCAGCATGGATTACGCGCCGGCCTTCCAGATGGGCCATCCGATCGCCTTCGAGCTGGCCTCGCGCCTCACCACCTGCTGCCGGGCGACCTCGACCATGTGTTCTTCACCAACTCCGGCTCGGAAGTCGGTCGACACCGCGCTGAAGATCGCGCTCGCCTATCACCGCGTGAAGCGGCCAGGGCCAGCGCACGCGCCTGATCGGCCGCGAGCGCGGCTATCACGGCGTCGGCTTCGGCGGCATCTCGGTCGGCGGCATCGTCAACAACCGCAAGTTCTTCGGCCCGCTGCTGACCGGCGTCGATCACCTGCCGCACACCCATAACCTGGAGAAGAACGCCTTCTCCAAGGGCCAGCCGGAATGGGGCGCACATCTGGCCGATGAGCTGGAGCGCATCGTCACGCTGCACGACGCCTCGACCATCGCCGCCGTGATCGTCGAGCCGGTCGCCGGTTCGACCGGCGTGCTGCTCCCGCCCAAGGGCTACCTGCAGAAGCTGCGGCAGATCTGCGACAAGCACGGCATCCTGCTGATCTTCGATGAGGTCATCACCGGCTTCGGCCGCCTCGGCGTCGCCTTCGCGCCGAGCATTTCGGCGTGCAGCCGGACATGATCACCTGCGCCAAGGGCCTGACCAACGGCGCGGTGCCGATGGGCGCGGTGTTCGCGCGCAAGCGCATCTACGACGCCTTCATGGAGAAGCGCGGCGGAGAACGCCATCGAGCTGTTCCACGGCTACACCTACTCCGCCCATCCGGTGGCCTGCGCGGCGGGCCTCGCCGTCGCTCGACATCTACAAGGAGGAAGGCCTGTTCGAGACGCTGCGCCAGCCTTGCCAAATACTGGGAAGACGCGGTGCACTCGCTGAAGGGCATGCGCAACGTCATCGACCTGCGCAACTGGGCCTGATCGCCGGCATCGAGCTGGAGCCGAGCCCGGGCAAGCCGACGGCGCGCGCCTTCGAACGCGTTCCTCAAGGCGTACGACGAGGGCCTGCTGATCCGCACCACCGGCGACATCATCGCGCTGTCGCCGCCGCTGATCGTCGGAAAAGAGCCATATCGACCAGATCTTCAGCATGCTCGCTGACATCCTGAAGAACCTGGACTGATCATCGGCCGCGACCGACGCGGCCATCGTAGCCTGGCCATCAAACCACCGGTCGGCGGCGGGCAAGACCTCCGCCGGCCAAAGCCTTCGCTGAGATCAGGGAGTGCTTGCAAAATGCTGATCGGCGTCCCAAAGGAAATCAAAAACCACGAATACCGCGTCGGCCTGGTGCCCGCGCGCGGTGCGCGAGCTGATCCATCACGGCCACAAGGTGCTGGTCGCAGACCAAGGCGCCGGCAGCGGCATCGGCTTCGACGATGAGGCCTATCACGGCGGCAGGCGCGACGATCGCCGACCAGCGCCGAGGACGTCTTCGCCAAGGCCGACATGATCGTGAAGGTGAAGGAGCCGCAGCCGGTCGAATGCAAGATGCTGCGCGAGGGCCAGCTGCTCTACACCTACCTGCACCTGGCGCCGGATCCGGAGCAGACCGAAGGCGCTGCATCAAGTCCGGCTGCACCGCCATCGCCTACGAGACCGTGACCAGCGCGCGCGGCGGCCTGCCGCTGCTGGCGCCGATGTCGCGAAGTCGCCGGCCGCATGTCGATCCAGGTCGGCGCGCATTGCCTGGAGAAGGCGCAGGGCGGCGCCGGCATCCTGCTCGGCGGCGTGCCGGGCGTGACGCCGGCCAACGTCGTCGTGATCGGCGGCGGCGTCTCCGGCACCCACGCCGCGCGCATGGCGCTGGGCATGGAAGCCAATGTCACCGTCATCGACAAGATCGCTGGACCGGCTGCGCGAGCTCGATGAGCTGTTCGGCGCCAGCTCAACACCATCTACTCGACGGTCGATGCGATCGAGCAGCAATGTCGATCAAGGCCGACCTGGTGATCGGCGCCGTGCTGGTGCCGGGCGCCGCGGCGCCGAAGCTGGTGACGCGCAAGATGATCTGAAGCAGATGCGGCCGGGCTCGGTGCTGGTCGACATCGCCATCGACCAGGGCGGCTGCTTCGAGACCAGCCACGCGACCACCCACGCCGATCCGACCTATCGTGGTCGACGGCGTCATGCACTACTGCGTCGCCAACATGCCGGGCGCGGTGGCGCGCACCTCGACCTTCGCGCTCAACAACGCCACCCTGCCCTTCGCGCGTCGCCCTCGCCAACAAGGGCGCCAAGCAGGCGCTGCGCCGAGGACGCGCACCTGCGCAACGGCCTCAACGTCCACGACGGCAAGGTGACCTACAAGGCGGTCGCCGACGCGCTGAAGCTGAAATACACGCCGGCGCAGCAGGCGCTGGGCGTGTAGCGCGTAGTTGCTCACAGCGCACTGGACAGCCGCCGCTCATGCCTTCGCGACCGCCTCGCGATTGAGGCCGGTTCGACACTAGCGCAGGATACTGTATTGCGCTTCGATCGGTTTGAGATCCGTCTGCTCGCCGAGCATGATTCGCATCTCGATCTCAATTCGCCGCGCAATGGCTGAGATCGGCACATCATTGGCGCCGCCTTCAAATGGATTTGAAGAATTCTCCCCGACCTTCTCCAGGGAAATGAAGACCCAGCCCACAAGCGCGCTGAACGGGACATTCAACCAGGCCGTCCAATGCTCGATCCCGGCGGCTTTTCCTAATTCCTGGGCATATGGAAAGAGAGCAAACGGTACAAGCCCGACAAATACCGTCACGAGAATGACAGCGATCGAATAGTAGTTACGCGCATACGGATAGTTCTTTATCCGCTTCAGGGCGCCCTGCAACCGAGCAAGTTCATCAAGCTCGCCTGTCAGTACAATCAATACGAATTCGCTAATGTGCTTTTTGCTGAACAGGTCCCTGATGGCTTCATACTGCCAATGAAGGATCAAAGCCTCTTTGTCGCCTCGATGCGTGATGACCTTCTGCAACTCGGCGTCCGACAGGTATGCCTTGAGCTCGTCCTTGAGGACGGATTGGCTTTCCGAAGACGGCGGAAGCTTGGCAAGAAACCTGACATTTCCCGGTTCAAAGGCATTTTCCCAGGCTTTTCTCTCGCGCAGAAAAAAGCGCAGCGCGGTCAACCAGGCAAAATGGCGATAAAAAACTTCCTTCAATCGCGGGATGGATTGCGCAGCATCCAGATTGCCGACCGTCGATGTCAGCTTGTTCGCCAGGATCAAGCTGTTCGTCGTGAGTCGCCCGGAAAGCGCAAGAGCATCGTCAAAGCGCGCGTAGCACTGCTGATTCTTGAAGGCGAGAATGATCGCGAGCGCGGATCCGATGATTGTCAGTATGGGCGCCGGTATCGTCAGGAAACTCCAGTGCGTGAACTGAAGGAGCAAGGTGGTGAACAGCGACCACCCGATCAGGTAGCCCGCCTCCCATCTCGTCCAAACCAGAAAGTCGGTGATTTTGTACCGTCTGCCGATGTGCATGACTCAACAGCGCCCGGATTTGTTGCCCCACCTAAGGCATCATATCCGCCCAACCTGCACCGTTGCCAGGGTAAGCATCGCGGCTCGCCATGGTATCTCAATGGCTACTTCGGTCGCACGGCGCGCAGGCCTTCGTCGGGTTGCGGGAGCTTGCCGCGGCGGCGCAGCTTGACAGCCTCGACCAGGGCGCGAGCCGCGTTGCCGACCTCCTTCTGGAAATCGGTATCCGCGTCCAGATCCTCATGGCTCGTCGCATAGGGTTGGTAGTAGCCGACATAGGCATCCAGCAGCGCCTTGCGCCCGGCAGGGATCATGCCGATGTCGCAGAGCCAGTCCGAGAGCATGCGCCTCAAGTTCTCGACGCCCGCAGCATCGCCGTGCACGACGACCGAAAAAACCCGTCCGGCGAGATGGCGTGGATACGACCAACCCTTCAGCTCCAGTTCCTTCGCCAGCTTCGGGTCCTTGCCATCAGTGGTGGTGGGATCGGGATTGCCGCCGTCGGCGCAAACCAGCCGGTCGATCATCAGCTTCAACGAGCTTGGCGCCTGATACCAGTTGACCGGACAGACAATCATCACGCCATGGGCCGCGGCCCACATGGGATAGATTTCGTTCATCCAGTCGCTCACCTGCCCCATGGCAAAATTCGGATAACAGGAGCACGGCCAGTGGCAGAGCGGCTGCGCCGTCGACACGCATGCCTTGCAGGGATGGATTTGCCGGCCGTACTCTGACGTGAGACGGCTGAGATCGAGCAACTCCACTTCGAAGCCGCGCTGGCGCTCGATGATGCGCTTGGCGATGGACACGAGCCGGTAGGTCTTGGACATCTCACCCGGGCAACTCTGGTTTGTGCGGGACGAGCCGTTGACCAGCAGGATACGCGAAGGCGACTTGCGGTTGCGCTGGCGTCGCTCTGCCGCCTGAATCGCGCGCCGCGCCGCCAGCCATTCGACCGGCAGCTCCGCCTTCGGATCGGCGAATTGCTTGCCGCCCACGCGCTTCCGCGGGTTCTTCCGGTACTCGTCATAACCTTCCCAGGCCACATCGATAATCTTTTCGAGGGCGCCGTCCACAGCGCCGAAGGCCGGATCGAAGAACCGGTCGCGAAAGCGCGCGTCGAATTCCTTCCGCGTCAAATGAACGTCCGGCATGCCCTTGCGGATTGTGACTCTTTTCATGACGGGCCTTTCCGCGCAGCGGCCAGGCGCCGCGCCACGCGATCAATAGTGATCAGTCGACTTCACAAAGGCATGCACTTTCCAGACGTCGTCGGGCGATAGACGCAACCCAAAGGCCGGCATCTGGGTTCCCTTGCGTCCATTGATCACGGTCTCCAGGAACTTCTCGTCGCTGCTCCTG
Organism: uncultured Alphaproteobacteria bacterium; assembly: GCA_963810485.1. GTDB lineage: Bacteria > Pseudomonadota > Alphaproteobacteria > Dongiales > Dongiaceae > DATKFM01. Next base: position 393,408 of record CAWENQ010000003.1, on the reverse strand, counting down.
GTCGCGAAGAGATTAGGCCCGCGCCCTCCCTGGCTGAGGTGGCAAATATAACACTTGCTCCGGTAGATCTGCAGGCCTTCGTCGATTGCCTCGGCTTGACCGAGGAATGGATTGGTCACCTCTTCATCGGCCGCAGCGCTGCCGAACGATAGAGCAAGTGAAACGAGCGGTGCCGCCGTCACCAAGACAGCGGCACCGACCAGTCGTCCAGTACTGATTACACGAAACAGCATGCGTTGGTTATGGCTCGTAGCTCGGCAGCATGGTCTCGATCACCTGCTGATTGTAGCCTTCGCCCTGCTCGACTTTTCCATCGACCGCGAAGACCCAGAGCATGCCGCCCTTTGGCGCCGAATAATAGAAGCTCGGATCGCCGCCGAGGCCCGAGAGGATCGCAACATATTGCTTGCCGTCGATTTCGTAAGTCACAGGGGAGGCGTTGATGCCGGAGCCGGTCTGGAAACTCCACAGTTCCTTGCCTGTCTTCTTGTCCAAGGCTAGGAAACGACCGCGCTGATCGCCGGTGAAGAGGAGGCCACCCTTCGTCACCAGCATGCCGGAGAAAAGCGGCAGCGGGCTGGCAGATTGCCATGCGATCTTCTTGTTGGCGACGTCGATCGCCATCACGCGGCCGATCGTATCGCCCATGCGATACATCTGGTAGTCGACGCCCATAAACAGATCGCCAGGCTTGTAGACGAGCTTCCCCTTCTCCCAGGCGGTCAGGCCCATGCCCCACTGATTGACGGCGACGTAGAACATTCCGGATTCCGGATCATAGGCGGGTGGGAACCAGTTGGTGCCGCCCTCCAGTCCTGGAACGATCGGCTTCACCTGCCCCGCGCCTTGCTTCGGCTTCATGGCTTCGTTGATCGTCGGCCGGCCGGTCTTCGCGTCTAGGCCGCTGGTCCAGTTGATGCCTTCCACCAGCGGGAAGGCAAAGACGAACTCGCCGGTCTCACGGTCGAGTGCATAGAAGTAGCCGTTGCGATTGGAGTGGACCGCCAGCTTCCGGTCCTTTCCATCGACCTTGCCATCGACCAGGATCGGCGTTGCCATGGCATCATAGTCCCAGGCGTCGTTAGGCGTGTATTGATAGCCCCACTTGATCTTGCCGGTGTCCGGATCGAGCGCGAGCGTCGCACAAGTCCAGAGGTTATCGCCGGGGCGCTGCTCCGCTTGCCAGGACCCAGGATTACCGGTGCCCCAATAGAGGGTGTTCGTATCGGGATCGTAGCTGCCGGTCAGCCAGGTTGGTCCGCCGCCGGTCTTCCAGCTATCGTCCTTCGGCCAAGTATCGCTACCCGGCTCACCGGGCGCCGGCACTGTAAAAGTCTGCCATTCCTGAGCGCCGGTCTTGGCATTGTAGGATTTCAGGTAGCCACGAACGCCATACTCGCCGCCCGACACGCCGATGATGACGTGGTCGCCGACAACCAGGGGCGCCGAGTTAGTTGTGACACCATTCTTCCATTCATCGATCTTCTGTTCCCAAACGACCTTGCCATCGGCCCGGTTGAGCGCCACCAGCTTCGCGTCGAGCTGCGCGACATAAACCAGATCGTCCTTCAGCGCGACGCCGCGATGGATCGGCCCGCAGCAAAGCATGGCGGTAAGGCCATCCTCATAGGTAGGCTCGTAGCGCCAGACGATGTTTCCGCTCCGCGCATCGACCGCGAAGACACGGGCATAGTCCGCGGAGAAGAACATTACGCCGTCACGAATAAGCGGCGTCAACTCCAGGCCGGCGAACTGGCCGCCCGTTGACATCGTCCAGACAGGCGACAGCTTGCTGACATTGTCCGGCGTCAGTTCCGACAACGGGCTGTAGCGCCAGTTGCGGTAATCCCGGCCGTACATCAGCCATTCGCCGGCATTGTCCTGTGCCTTGACAAGATCGTCCGTGGTCACCGGCGCCGCTCGCGCGGCATCGATAACTGCAAGACTGACCGCAGCGACGGAGGCTGCAATCGCAAGATAACTCGATATCCTGGCCATTTTACGCTCCCTCCTGGTTTGGCGTGTTCCCCGCCAATTGAGAGCATGCTACTCGCTTTTATCCGGTGCAAGCGGCTCTGATCCGTCAGTGTGCCGTTAGGTATTACCTGCCGATTGTGGCCGGCGGACCTTTCAGTTCAACGACATTGCCTTCGGGATCGCTTATGTACATCGACGGGCCTTCGCCTTCGGCGCCAAACCGGCTGACGACATCGCCAGGGGTAATGCCGTTGGCGCGCAGATGCACGGCAATGGCGGCCGCATCAAAGGGCTGCACGCGCAGGCAAAGATGATCCATGTTGCGGCCCTCGCGGCCCGGCGGCGCACCGCCCTCGCGGCCGAGCGTGCCATCGACATCGACGAGATCGATGAGCTGCTGCCCGGCGCGAAGCTGCGTCAGGCCAATATGCGCCTGGATCTTTTCGATCGTGCAGCCGAGCACCTCGCAGTAGAAGCGCTGCATTTCACCGACATCGCGGACGCGCAGCACAACGTGATCGATGCCTTGAATTGCGATGGGGTTGGCGCGCGTCATTGTCATGGGTCCGATTTATTTGGGCAACTTCACATTGCCGGCGTGATCGAGCGGCCAGAAGGGATTCCAGGCCACTTCCCACATATGGCCGTCGGGATCGGCAAAGTAGCCGGCATAGCCACCCCAGAGTGTCTCCTGTCCCGGCTTCAGGATACGCGCGCCGGCATGACCGGCCTTAGCCAGCACCGTGTCGACCTCCTCGCGAGAACGCGCGTTGTGGGCGAGCGCAATACCGTTGAACCCGGCGCCGTCATCGATCAGATTGGCGTCCTTGGCTAGATTGGCGCGGCCCCAGAGCGCAATGACAAGGCCGTTGGCCTGGAAGAATACGACATCCTTGTCACCCGCCAGCGAAGCGCTCCAGCCGAGTCCCTTCTCGTAGAAGCGCCGCGCCCGCTGCAGATCGGCCACCCCGAGTGTGACAGCGGTGAGTCTCTGTTCCATGGATGAACCCGCAATAATGTTGCCGCAACATTTCTCGAACGCATCATAGCCAATCGCGCATCCGATACCAGAGCATCGCCATCGCCAGCGTCGGCGTGCGCAGCAGCTTGCCGCCGAAGAACGTGGTGTGCGGCAGATTGGTGAACACATCGAACCGCTCGGCTGTTCCGGCGATAGCCTCGGCGATGACCTTACCGGCGATGCCGGTCAGCGCCACGCCCATGCCGGAGAAACCATGGGCGAAGTAGATGTTGTCGGCGCCATCGAGCCGGCCGAGATGGGGCGTGCGCTCGACAGTTATCGCGACATTGCCGCCCCAGATGTACTCTAGTTCCAGATCATCGGTCTGCGGCAGGACGGCCCGCATGGAACGCCGCATGGCCGCTTTCAGATTCGGCGGCGGCAATGTGGTGTAGCTGACGCGCCCGCCGAACAGCAGACGGTGATCGGCGGAAAGCCGGTAGTAATCGAGCACGAACTTAGTGTCGGTGACCGCAGCGTCTGAGGGGATCAAGCTGCGCGCGCGGTTCTCACCCATCGGCGTGGTCGCGGCCATGTAGGTGCCGACGGGCATCACTTTCCGGCGGATGCTCGGGACGAGTTCGCCGAGATAGGCGTTCCCCGCCAGCACCAGATATCGGGCGCGCACCGAGCCCAGCGCCGTTCGCGCCCACGGGCGGCTGCCTTTCTCGATCGCTTCGACCGGCGAGTCCTCGAAGATGCGGACGCCGGCTTCGATAGCGGCCCGCGCCAGCCCGAGGCAATAGTTCAACGGATGCAGATGCCCGACACCAGCATCGAAGAGGCCGCCATGATAGGCGCTGGTGGACACATACTGCCCGACATCGGCCGGTTCGATCAGGCGCGCGTCGCGATAGTTATAACGCGTCGACAGCAACTCGATCTCCTGGCGGAGATGATCCAGGTCACGGCCCTTGGCGGCGCCGTGAAAATACCCGGGCTTGAGATCGCAGGGAATCTGGTGGCGCCGCACGCGCTCCCGGATGATGCTCTTGGCCTCCTCCGCCATGTCCCACAGCTTGCGCGCGTCCTCGCGGCCGACCCAGCCTTCGATCTTCGCCATGCCCGGCGAGTAGCCGGTGCCGATCTGTCCGCCATTGCGGCCTGAAGCGCCCCAGCCGATACGCTCAGCCTCCAACACAGCGACAGAATAGCCGCGTTCCGCCAGATTGAGCGCCGCCGAGAGTCCGGTGTACCCGGCGCCGACGATGCAGATATCGGCGTCGACTTCGCCGGCGAGGGCCGAACAATCGGGAACACCGATCGCCGTCGCCGTATAATAAGAGTCTATAAGCGAACTGCGCGCCAAGATGGTTTCCTTAGTCTGGGCTGAAGTCTTCATCCTGCCGATGGCAGCAGGAAGGTCAAGCCGCGCCGGCCCTTGCAGAATGGGCGTTAGTTCGCCAATCTCCACGCCGCTTTCCACCGCGAATTCACGGGAGTTTCCGCCTCATGACCTTGACCGCGCAATCCGATGTGGGCCGGCTCCGCCGCGTCGTCGTCAAGCATGTGCGGGATGCCTTCGTCGATGAGGCGGCGATCGACCGGCAGTGGCAGGATCTGAACTACTATGGCCGGCCCGATCTGCCGCGCGCCATCGGCGAGTATGATAACTTCGTCGAACTGATGAGCCGCTTCGGCGTTGCCGTGGATTTCCTGCCCGTGGACGCCAAGGTGGGCATGGATTCTCTCTATCCGCGGGACACTACTATCACCACCGACCGCGGCGTGATCCTTTGCAACATGGGCAAGCCGCAGCGGCGCACCGAGCCCGAGGCCATCGCGTCCTTCCTCCGCCTGCGGCAGACCAAGATCCTCGGCACGATCTCCGGCACCGGCAGCATCGAAGGGGGCGACGTTACCTGGCTCGATCCGCGGACGCTGGCCGTCGGCCGCGGCTATCGCACCAACGATGAGGGAATCCGCCAGCTCAAGCTGCTGCTCGGCCCTGAGGTCGACGTCATCACCGTGCCTCTGCCCCACTGGAAGGGGCCGAGCGATGTTTTCCACCTCATGTCCATGATCTCGCCGCTCGACCCGGACCTGGCGGTCGTCTACTCGCCGCTGTTGCCGGTGCCGTTCCGCGAACTGTTGCTGGCCCGCGGCATCCGGCTGGTCGAGGTGCCTGAAGAGGAGTTCGAGGGCATGGGCTGCAACATACTGGCCTTGGCGCGGCGCACCTGCGCCATGCGCAGCGGCCTGCCCAAGACACGGCAGCGGCTGATCGAGGCCGGAGTCGAGGTCCACGAGTTTGCCGGCGAGGAAATCTGCGGCCGCGGCGCCGGCGGACCGACCTGCATGACCCGACCCTTGCAGTGGGAGCTTTAGGGCCGATTCGGCCGCTGATTTGGCCTCACTCAGCACATTAACCATCCTAGAATAATATTTATTTTCAATTATTTACAGTAGATAGTTCACTGTTTACTACCCGCCTCGCCTTGCCAAGCCTTCTGGGGCCATGCTAGCCATTTGGGGCGGCCCGAGCCTCCAAAGCGCCGCCGGAAGGCATCATGTCCCAATTCGAAGATTGGCTGTCTGAGCGCAAGATCGGCGAGGTCGAGTGCCTAGTCCCGGACATGTCTGGCATCGCCCGGGGCAAGATCCTGCCGTCCCACAAGTTCCTGAAGAGCGTCCGGGAGCAGTCGCTGCGGCTGCCGGAGTCCATCTTCATCCAGACCGTCACCGGCGAGTTCGGCGAGGATGAGGAGGACGAGGTCCTAGGCCCGCAGGATCACGATGTCACCCTGATGCCCGACATCGATACCCTGACCATCGTGCCCTGGTACGAGGAGCCGGTCGCCCAGGTGATCTCCGACGTCTATAACCGCGACGGCAGCCCGGTGGATATCGCCTCCCGCTTCGTACTGAAGCGGGTGCTGCAGATGTATGACGACCGTGGCTGGGTGCCGATCATCGCACCCGAGCTGGAGTTCTACCTGGTGCAGGTGAACACCGACCCGGATGTACCGCTGCTCCCGCCCATCGGCCAGTCCGGCCGGCCGGAAACCGGCCGCCAGTCCTATGGCATCGATGCCGTCAACGAGTTCGATCCCATCTTCGAGGATGTCTACGACTATTGCGAAAAGCAGGATCTGGATGTCGATACGCTGACTCACGAGAGCGGCTCGGCACAGATGGAGATCAACTTCAACCACGGCGACCCGCTGCGGCTGGCCGACCAGGTGTTCCTGTTCAAGCGCACGGTGCGCCACGCCTCGATGCGCCACAAGATCTACGCCACATTCATGGCCAAGCCGCTGGCCGATCAGCCCGGCAGCTCCATGCATATCCACCAGTCGGTGCTGGACAAGGCGACCGGACGCAACCTGTTCTCCGACAAGAACGGGCGCGACACCGCCATGTTCCGCAACCACGTCGCCGGTCTGCAGCGCTACCTGCCGCTGGTCATGCCGATGGCGGCGCCGAACGTGAATTCCTATCGCCGGCTGCAGCCCTACATGGATGCGCCGATCAATGTCCATTGGGGCATCGACAACCGCACCGTGCGGCCTGCGGGTGCCGATCTCGCCGGCCTCCTCGCGGCGGATCGAGAACCGCCTGGCCGGCGCCGACGCCAACCCGTATCTGGCCATCGCGGCCTCGCTGGCCTGCGGCTATCTCGGCATGATCGAACGGCTGAAGCCGACCGAGCAGGTCGAAGGCAGCGCCTACCGCCTGAAGCACACCCTACCCCGCACGCTCTATGACGCCTTGCACCGGTTCCAGTTGTGCAAGCCGATCCGCGAGATCGTCGGCGAGCGGTTCATCCGGGCGCTGATCTGCGTCAAGCAGTCGGAGCTCGAAGCCTATCAGCGGGTCATCAGTTCCTGGGAACGGGAACATCTGCTGCTGAACGTCTGATTCCGCCGGCTGCATCATCAGGCGGACACGGGCGCAGACATGATCATTGCGGCTTCATCGCCGGATGCCGGCCGGCCCAACCACCGGCTCAAGGGCATCCTGTTCCTCTGCTTCGGCGCGTCGATTTTCTCGCTGCAAGATGTGGTAGTGAAGTCGGTCAGCGGCGGCTATCCGGTGGCGGAGGTGCTGGCGATCCGCTGCATCGTCGCCTATCTCCCGCTGTTCGCCTTCCTGGCCTACGATGGCGGGCTGAGGGCGCTGCACACGGGCCGCTTCGGCTGGATGATCCTGCGCTCCGTCTTCCTGTTCCTGGCTTACACCACCTACTATCTGGCGCTGGCGGCACTGCCGATGTCGACGGCGACGGCGCTGTTCTTCTCGGCGCCGCTCTTCATCGTCGCGCTCTCAGGACCGCTGTTGAAGGAACATGCGGGACTAGGGCGATGGCTGGCGGTGATCGTCGGTTTTGGCGGCGCGCTGATTGTTTCGCGGCCGGGGGCGGAGACCTTCGAGCCGGCGGCGCTGTTCTCTCTCGCCTCCGCCGCATTCTACGGCATCGCCCAGATCATGTCGCGGATGCTGGGTCCGACCGCCACCACCACGGTCATGGCGCTTTATCAGAACACGGTGAACATCGTCGGCGCTGCGGCCATCGGGCTGCTGCTCGGCCATGGCGGTTTTGCCGGCCAGGCCCATCCCAGCCTGGAGTTCCTGCTGCGCGCCTGGAGCATGCCCACGACCACTGACCTCCTCTTGATCGCCGCCACCGGCCTGATCGCGGCGGCGGGGTCCTGGAGCCTGACCCACGCCTACCGGGTTGCAGAGGTGAACGTTGTGGCGCCGTTCGAATACAGCTCGATCATCCTGGCGCTGTTCTGGGACCTGGTGATCTGGCAGGTGCTGCCCTCGCCCTATACCCTGGGCGGCGTCACCTTGATCATCGCCGCCGGCATCTATGTGCTGCGCTCGGCGAAGGCGTCGGGCGGCTAGGCGTCAGGGGTTTCGCCGGGGTTGTCAGTGAAATATCGGAATTCACTTCCCGGCACCGCTGCGCCACAGGCTGTGGCCGGCCCAGGCGACAAGGGCGCCGACGAACATGGGGCCGCCGCCGTAAAGCAGAAGGATGCCGATGTCTTCGGCCGACGGATTGGTCAGAAGCATGCCGCCAAACATCAGCGTGCAGAGTCCGGCGGCGGACAGCAGCAGATAGCCGACGATCATCAGGATGACGCCGAAGACACGGGCCATAGTGTTCGGCGGAGTTGACTGCGGACTGAGGTCACTCATTGGGCATCTGTCATTACTGGCGATGCAATTACGCCTTGCCGCTGTTCGCGGATGGGACGCAATTGTGAAGACTGTGCCTTCTCCAGCGCGGCGTTTCCCGCAGCGCCCGGGCGGTAGAAGAGGTTGTAGGTGTCGAAGGGGATGATCTTCATCTCCGGCGTGACGAAGTGGATGCAGGAGCGCTTCACGCCGCCGACGCAGAAATTGAAGCGGTCCATGAACTGCACGATGATCACGCGGAAGACGCGGTCGTAGCCGAGTTCGCTCGGCGCCTCCACCTGGGGCAGGCAGCACAGAGAAGGCTATGCAGCGCTGGAGTCTGTCTGCTGGCCGGCGGCGGAGAGCGACAGCAGATCGAACAGGCGCTTGCGCAGTTCCGGATACTTCTCGAAGGTGATGGTGTTCGGCGCGTCGCTGACGATCACGTCCTTCGGGATCATGCGGGTGATCGGCATGACGTCGCGGCCCTCGCGCAGGCCGTAGCCGATGGCGATCGCACTCCGGATTGCAGGGCAGCGGGATCACGTCCTCGTCGCCGAAGACGCCGGAGTTCTCGATGATATCGCGGCGGATATCCGTGAGCAGCACGCGGTCGCGCTTGCTGTCGAAACCGTCATTGCGGCCGGCGTCCTGCACCGGCTGGAAGGTCACGCCGCGCACGCAGTTGTAGTCGAGCGCGTGGCTGACGATCTCGCCGATCTTCGTCATCGTTGACGCCTTTCTTCACCACGCAGACCAGCGTGGTGGAGATGCCGGCGGCCTCGAGATTGGCCAGCGCGCGCTCGCGCACATGGCGCAGATCGGCGCCGCGGAGATTCTCCAGCGCCGCGCTTGCGGCGGAAGTCGAATTGCAGATAGACCTCGAAGCCAGGTTTCAGCTTGGCCAGTTCGTCGACGAAAGTCCTGTCGCTGGCGATGCGCACGCCGTTGGTGTTGAGCATGAGTGGCGGATCGGCTTGCGCTTGCGCGAGATGCAGGATCTCGATGATCTGCGGATGGATGGTGGGCTCGCCGCCGCTGATCTGCAGTAGGTCGGGCTCGCCTTCGCTTTCCACCAGCGCATCCATCATGCGCTTCGATCTGCGCCAAGCTGCAGTTGCCCCGGCCGCGCGCGGCGATGAATCGGCGAAGCAGACCGGACAGGTCAGATTGCAGGCCTCGTTGATCTCGATCAGCGCCAGGCAGCTATGCTGCTCGTGATCCGGGCAAAGGCCGCAATCGTAGGGGCAGCCATGGTGCGGTTCGGCTCTGGAAGGCGAGCGGGATGTCGCCGGGCTTGAGATAGTCCCGGCAGCGCTTGTAGTAGGCGGCATCGGTCGAGATCAGCGTCTTCTGCACGCCGTGCTCGGCGCAGCGCTTCTGATAGAAGACGTCGTTGCCTTCGATCAGGATCTTCGCCGGCACCAGCGGCCAGGCAGGTCTCGCAGAGCGACGAGGTCTGGCCGTAGAACAGATAGGGCTTATGGTCGCGCATATTGCTTTTCCTGTCGGGTCAGCATGAGGACCGCATAGACGACGAGCGCCGCCGCGCCGAGATGGAAGATGTTGAAAGGCCCGATCACCGGCGGATAGGGCTTGAAGAATTCCCAGAGGAATCGTTGCACGCCATAGACGATGACGAAGATGTAGAAGCCGCGGCGCACGGCAATTTCGCGGTGCGCGTTGAGCAGCCAGAAGAACCAGACGGCGAACATCGCCATCGTGATGGATTCATAGAGCTGCACCGGATGGCGGCCGATGCCGTCGCCGAAATCGACCGCCCAGGGCAGCGTGGTCGGCGTGCCGTAGGTCTGATCGTCGAGCCCGCCGAGGAAGCAGCCGATGCGGCCGACCGCGATCGCCAAAGACAACGGCAATACGAACACCGCGCCGGTCGAGCCGCGAATGCCGCGCGATCGATTTGTAGAGCTCGGCCACCAGCACGCCGCCGATGATGGCGCCGAGGATGCTGCGCCCTGCGGCTTGCTGTCCGTCCAGCATCAGGTTCAGCGTTCCCAAAGCGAAGGCACCGGCGACCGCGCCGACCCAGACGATGACCATGTAGCGCGGATACTCCGCGGCCGGCATCGGCAGCGCAGAATGCGCGAAGTAGCGTTGCCGCGACCACAGCCCAACGCCGATGGCCGAGAATCCAGGCCAGCATTTCGAAAACAGTGTGCCAGATGAGGTGACTGTTCATTGTGCCGGCGCTTTCCCCAATCCCGCATAGCACCAAAGCAAGTAAACAGGAATCCCGTATTGGCGGACCTCACTCAACCCTCCGAGCGCGGGCCAGCGCCCGGCAGATCGTAGCCCGAAAATAGACATGCAGCGCCAAACTGTTAGCCGGCGATGGCGACTTTGGCAGGCGGCGGAATGTATGGTAGTGTTTGCTATGCTCGGTTCTCAACCCCAGACGATATCGGCGCACGCCCTCGCCTTTCCGCCGCGCTTGCTGCGCACGGAGATGCTGATTCTCTGCGCGCGCATCGGCTTCCGCCCATAGCGCCTCCCCGTATCGTCTTGCCGCCGGCCTTCGCAGGCTGGTTCATTTGCTTTCGCAATACGAAGATTTCCGGGAGTTCATTCCATGGCCGCCGTAACCGCAAAGACCGCGCTCCGCAACACCACCACTCATTGGCAGGCTGTCGACCGCGAGCATCACATCCATCCGTTCACGTCGCAGAAGGAGCTGGCGCAGCAGGGCTCGCGCGTCATCACCAAGGCCGAAGGCACCTATCTGTTCGATTCCGAGGGCAACAAGATTCTCGACGCCTTTGCCGGGCTCTGGTGCGTCAATGTCGGCTATGGCCGGAAGGAACTCGCCGATGTGGCGCATAAGCAGATGCTGGAGCTGCCCTACTACAACACCTTCTTCAAGACCACGACGCCGCCGGCCGTGGAGCTGTCGCAGGTGCTGGCCGACCTGACGCCGCCGCATCTGAACTATGTATTTTATGGCTGCTCGGGCTCCGATGCGAACGACACGATCGCGCGTTTCGTCAGGCAGTACTGGAACATGGTGGGCAAGACGTCGAAGAAGACAATCATTGCCCGCACCAACGGCTATCACGGCAGCACGATGGTGGCCGCCTCCATCGGCGGCATGAGCTATATGCATGAGCTGGCCGACCTGCCGCTGCCGGGCTTCGAGCATATCATGCAGCCCTACTGGTTCGCCGATGGTGGCGACATGACGCCGGCGGAATTCGGCCTCAAGGCGGCGAAGGCGCTGGAGGACAAGATCCTGGCGCTGGGCGCCGACAAGGTGGCGGCGTTCTTCGCCGAGCCGATCCAGGGCGCCGGCGGCGTGATCATTCCGCCGGAGACCTATTGGCCGGAGATCCAGCGCATCTGCCAGAAGTACGATGTGCTATTGGTCGCCGACGAGGTGATCTGCGGCTTCGGCCGCACCGGCCACTGGTTCGCGTCCGACTACTTCAAGATCAAGCCGGACTTCATGACCATGGCCAAGGGCATCACCTCGGGCTATCTGCCGCTGTCGGCGGTCATGGTCTGCGACCGCGTGGCCAAGGTGCTGTTCGACAGCGATCTCAGCCATGGCTACACCTATTCCGGCCATCCGGCGGCTTGCGCCGTGGCGCTGGAGAACATCCGCATCATCCGCGAGGAGAAGATGGTGGAGCGGGTGCATGACGAGACCGGGCCGTACTTGAGCAAGCGGCTGAAGGAGCTGTTGGATCATCCGCTGGTGGGCGAGGTGCGCAGCCTCGGCTTCATCGGCGCAATCGAGATCGTCAAGGACAAAGCCAAGCGCAAGACCTTCGAGCCTGTGGGCAATGCCGGCACGGTCTGCCGCGATCACTGCATCCGCAACGGCCTGATGCTGCGGGCGACGCGGGACACCATGCTGATCTCGCCATGCCTGACCTGGACCAAGGCCCATATCGACGAGTTCATCACCATCGTGAAGAAGGGATTGGACTTGACGCTGAAGGATTCGAAGAGCTGGTAGCCTAGAATCAGGCGTCGTTGCATTCGGGAGCGCGGGTCCGCGTGGGTCCGCGCTCTTCTTGCATCAGCCGGAAAATCCGGCATAAAGACGCCGGTTTGCGGGCATATCGGGAGGCCAGGGCATGACCACCATCACCGTTGCGGCGACGCAGTTCGCCTGCGGCTGGGATCGAGCGCGGAACATGGCGACAGCGGAATCGCTGGTGCGGGAGGCAGCCGGCCGCGGCGCACAGATCGTGCTGCTGCAGGAGCTGTTCGAGACACCGTATTTCTGCAAGGACCAGAAGAACGCGCATTTCGCCCTCGCCCATCCCGCCAAGGATCATCCCATGCTGAAGCGCTTCAGCGAGGTGGCGGCGGAGCTCAAGGTTGTGCTGCCGGTGTCGTTCTTCGAACGCGCCAACAATGCCTACTACAACAGCGTGGCCATCATCGATGCCGATGGGGCGCTAGCTCGGCCTATACCGTAAGTCCCACATTCCCCAGGGACCGGGCTATGAGGAGAAATACTACTTCAATCCCGGCGACAGCGGCTTTCGCGTCTGGCCGACGCGGCACGGCAGGATCGGCGTCGGCATCTGCTGGGACCAATGGTTCCCCGAATGCGCGCGGTCCATGGCGTTGCAGGGCGCTGAGATCCTGCTCTATCCCACGGCCATCGGCTCGGAACCGGAAAACCCGCAGCTGAAGAGCCGGGATCATTGGCAGCGGGTGATGCAAGGACATGCAGGGGCGAACATGATGCCGCTGCTGGCCTCGAACCGCATCGGCCGTGAGAAAGGCGATCGTTTCGAGATGAGCTTCTACGGGTCGTCCTTCATCGCCGACAACACGGGAGCCAAGGTGGCGGAGGCGAACGAGACCGACGCCGGCGTGATCACCGCGAGCTTTGATCTTGAAGAGCTGCAGCAGGCGCGCGCCGCCTGGGGCCTGTTCCGCGACCGGCGGACGGATCTTTATGGCGGGCTGCTGAGCCTGGACGGCCAGCGCTAGCGCGATTTCACAGAATTGATCCTGGCATGACCGACTTCCACTAACGCGAATCTGGCCATCATGCGATTTCTCTCAGGTTTCTTCGCTCTCATTCTCATTGGCGCCAATGCGGCGACGCTGTTGGCGCTGCTTGCGGGGACAGGCTGGCCGGCGGAGCTGTTTTCCCATTTCCCCGTGCAGTATGCGCTGGCGCAGATCGCGGGCATCGCGTTTTTCCTGGCGCTGCGGCCACGCTGGCTGGGGCTGGTCAGCTTGCCGTTGCTGGGGCTGAATCTCTGGCTGCTGGCGCCCTACTACTGGCAGGGCGGCAGCGCCAGTGCCGCGCCGGCCGCCTCGCTGCGGGTGATGACGCTAAACATCAATGAAAAGAATACCCATGCCGACTTGGTGCTGCAGGCGATCAAGGCGGAGAACCCCGACCTGCTGCTGCTGCTGGAGATCACGCCAAGCTGGTGGGCCGCCATGCCGGCCGAGTTTCGGCAGCGCTATGCCTTTCGCGCCACCGAGATCGTCGACAGCCCGTTTGGCATCGCGCTCTTAAGCCAGCGGCCGTTCGTCAATCATGACATCCTTCATTTCGGCATCTATGGCCGGCCGGCGATCGCAGCGCAGATTTGCCTTGAGAGTGCGCAAGCGGGCGAAGCAGCAAACTGTATGCATGTGGTGGCCATGCACCCCGATCCGCCGGTCGCGCCGAACCTGGCGCGTTCGCGCGACGGGCAATTCACGGAAGTCGGCGAGTATCTGCGCGGTGTTTCGGAGAAGCGCCGCCTCATCATGGGCGACATGAATGCCACGCCCTGGTCGCCGGTGCTGCGCCACTTCATGGAGCAGAACGGCCTGCAGGACAGCGCGCTCGGCTATGGCGTGCATCCCACCTGGTTCTCCCGCTGGCTGCCGCTTGGCATACCGATCGACCAGATCCTGCATAGCGACGGCATCTCCGTGCTGGATCGGCGCGTCGGGCCGGATGTGGGGTCGGATCATTTTGCCGTGACGGCGGATATTGCGCTCACGCCGGCAGAGTAACTACGCCGCCGTACTGCCGCCATCGACCGAAAGCATGGCGCCGGTCATGAAAGAAGAGTCATCGGAGCCGAGAAATACCGCCGCGCGAGCGATCTCCCGCGGCTGTGCCACGCGGCCCATGGGAATGGCGGAGGCGAGGTGCTTCAACCCCTCCTCCAGGGTCATGCCGCGCTTGGCGATGCCGGAGGCCAGCATCGGCGTCTCGATATCGCCGGGGCAGATGCAATTGACGCGGATATTGTCGCGCGCGAAATCGACCGCCATGGCGCGGGTCATCTGCGCCACCGCGCCCTTGCTGGCGCAATAGGCAAAGGCGTTGCGTCCGCCCACCAGCGCCCAGTCCGAACCGATGTTGATGATCGTGCCGCCGCCCTGGCGCTTCATCTGCCGCAACGCGGCACGGCTCATGCGGAACACGCTGGAGACGTTGGTGGCGATGACGTCATCCCATTCCTGATCTGTCGCCGTTTCCGCCGTGTGGCGGTGAACGATGCCGGCATTGTTGACGAGGATGTCCAGGCGGCCAAATTGCTTCACGGCTGCGTCAACAAGGGTTTCAGCGACGCCCTTCTGCACGATGTCGGCGGCGTGAAAGATGGCGCCATTGCATTGCTTGCGGATGGCTTCGCCGCGGTCTGCCGAGCGGCCGGTCAGGAAGAGCTTCGCGCCTTCCTTCGCCGCCTCGAGCGCGATGGCCGCGCCGATGCCAGAGGTAGCGCCGGTAACGAGCATGACCTTGCCGTCGAGCCGCATGAGTCTGGTCCCCCTGAGTTCTGTACTTGTGTCTACTCGTTGGCCGCCAAGCGGCGGAACTTCTGCGTCATGGCATCGACCGAGGCGAGATACCGGGCGGCGCTATGGTCGCCGCAGCGCTGGCCTGCCGCAAGCTGGAAGTCGTTGCGGGCGTAGGCGCGTGCGACACGGCCGCCGCAGAGGTGGAAGAGTGCGGCCAGATCCTGCCTTTGCCGCGCGGTTAGCACCGCTTGCGGATATTTCCTCAGGATCGCCGTGGTTTGGCGGTCCAGGGACACCACGGTCAGCTCGATTGCGTGACTGGGCAGCACGCGCGTATACAGCCCGGCAAACCAGCAATCCTCGACCACCGCGTGATCATGCACGCAGGCTTTGCGCGCGTCGGTAAAGGCGGCATCGGTCATCTGGTACATGCCGACGGCGGTGGAGGCGGGCTTGTAGATCGACAGCGGGTCCCAGGTCAGGCTCCAGCGCCAATAGGTACGCGCCAACGGATTGCCCGCAGCCTCTACCTGCGCCAACGCCGCCAGCAGCTCCGGCGTGACGGCGGCGGTAGAATGTTCGCGGAAGAGCGGCGCATAGGCCGCCCAGGTTTCGGTCGGCATCTTGTGCAGCACGCCGCTGACGGGGAAGAACATTTCCGTCGGCTTGCGTGCAACCTGATAGACGAAGTTTGACGCCGCCATGAACAGCAACATCGCCATCGCAGCCATGGCAATTCGCAATGGCAGCGGCAGAGCGGTGATCTTCCGCCACGCCCGTTGCACGCGCTTGCGCCAGCGGGCGCGGCCCTTCCGGTTCCGGCGCACGCGCCGACGTGGCGACAAGCCGATGGCGCGCGGCAGGGACCTTGGGATCATGGCGCCATTATGCCGGACATCATGGCGCAATTGTGGACGCGCGCTCGCCGGTCCCTTCCCCCTGCCTGCTGTACGCTAACAATCGTGTATTAGAACAACCCCTCCACCTGGCCCGATTTATTAACGAAAATACTGTTCGCGGCCGGCACCTTCGGCAGGCCAGGCATGGTCATGATCTCGCCGCAGATCACCACCAGGAATTCGGCGCCGGCGGAGACCTTCATCTCGCGGATCGGCACCACATGATTGGAAGGCGCGCCCTTGAGGTTCGGATCGGTGGAGAAGCTGTACTGCGTCTTCGCCATGCAGATCGGATAGTGGCCGAAGCCGGCCTTCTGCATCTCCGCGAACTGATCCCGGATCTTCTTGTCGGCGATGATGCCCTGGGCGCCGTAGAGACGCTGGGCGATGGTGCGCACCTTGTCCCAGAGCGGCATATCATCGGGATAGAGCGGGGCGTATTTGCTGGCGCCGGATTCCGCCAGCTTGACCACGGCGTGGGCCAGCTTTTCGGTGCCGGCGCCGCCATCGGCCCAATGGGTGCATTCGATGGCCTCAACGCCCAGCTCGGCGCAGGCCTGGCGCACGGCCGCCAGCTCCGCATCGGTGTCGGCGGAGAAGCGGTTGATCGCCACGACGGGCGGCACGCCGAATGACTTCACGTTCTCCACATGGCGAGAGAGGTTGCTGATGCCCTTCTTCAGCGCCTCGATGTTCTCCTTGCCCAGATCCTCCTTGGTCACGCCGCCATGCATCTTGAGAGCGCGGATGGTGGCGACGATCACGGTGGCCGCGGGGCGCAGGCCAGCCTTGCGGCATTTGATATCGAAGAACTTCTCAGCACCCAGATCGGCGCCGAAGCCCGCTTCCGTCACCACATACTCGCCGAGCTTCAGGCCCAGTTTGGTGGCGATCACGGAATTGCAGCCATGGGCGATGTTGGCGAACGGGCCGCCATGGATGAAGGCCGGATTATTCTCCAGGGTCTGCACCAGGTTCGGCATCAGAGCGTCCTTGAGCAGCACGGTCATCGGACCATCGGCCTTGAGATCGCGGGCAAAGACCGGCTTCTTGTCGCGGGTGTAGCCGATGATGATGTTTCCGAGCCGGCGCGTCAGGTCCTCGAGATCGTTCGACAGGCAGAAGATCGCCATGACTTCCGAGGCGACGGTAATGTCGAAGCCGTCCTCGCGGGGGAAGCCGTTGGAAACACCGCCGAGGGAGGAGACGATGTTGCGCAGCGCGCGGTCGTTCATGTCCATGACGCGGCGCCAGGTGATGCGGCGCTCGTCGATGCCCAGCTCGTTGCCCCAGTAGTAATGATTGTCGATCAGGGCTGCGAGCAGGTTGTTGGCCGTGCCGATGGCGTGGAAGTCGCCGGTGAAATGCAGGTTGATATCCTCCATCGGCACCACCTGGGCATAGCCGCCGCCGGCGGCACCGCCCTTCACGCCGAAGCAGGGGCCGAGGCTGGGTTCGCGCAGGCAGATCACCGCCTTCTTGCCAATGCGGTTGAGGCCGTCGCCGAGGCCCACGGTCGTCGTGGTCTTGCCCTCGCCGGCGGGGGTCGGCGTGATCGCCGTGACCAGGATCAGCTTGCCATCGGGCTTGGATTTCATGCTGTCGATGAAATCGAACGAGATCTTCGCCTTGCTCGGCCCGTACCGGTAGAGATGCTTTTCGTCGATGCCGACTTTTGTCGCCACCTGTTCGATCGGCAGCATCTTGGCTGCTCGGGCAATCTCGATGTCGCTGCCAACCTTTTTAGCCATTGTTCGGCCTTCTCCCCTTTGCGCCCCGGCGGTTTCGCCTGATGGCGCCACCCCCTTGGATTATCGTCTGATTTCGGTCCACGGCAGGTCGCCGCAGTCGCGGGAAACTAGCCGGAAGGCGGCTTTGCGACCAGTCTGAAATCGACATCAAGTTGTGCACAGGAAACGCCGCCGAAATGATACTGGTTCTAACGGCAAACCGCCCCCACATGGGGGCGGTTTGTTGTCGAGTAAATGCCGTCCCGTAAGGGGGCTCAGCAATCCAGCGTGTGGTCCCGTTCCCAACTGCTGAGATGCTTGGCGTAGCTGTTCCACTCGTCGGTTTTCAGCTTGATATAGCTGTCGATTGTGGCGCTGCCGAAGGCGTCGCGGACGACCTTGCTCTTGTCGGTAAGACGGAGCGCATCCAGGAGGTTGAGGGGCAGCTTCCGGGCGTTCTTCACCGTGTGACCCTCGGTGTACATGTTGATGTCCAGCCGCTTGCCGGGATCGCGGTTGTTGCTCACGCCATCGAGGCCGGCCGCCAGCACGCCCGCCTGGATCAAGTAGGGATTGGCGGCGCCGTCCATCAGCCGCAGTTCGAAACGGCCCTGGTCCGGAATGCGCACCATGTGGCTGCGGTTGTTGCCGCCATAGGTGATGGTGTTCGGCGCCCAGGTGGCGCCCGATATCGTGCGCGGCGCGTTGATGCGCTTGTAGCTGTTCACCGTCGGATTGAAGAAGGAGCAGAGCGCATCGGCGTTGTGGATGACGCCGCCGAGGAAGTGATAGGCCAGCCGCGACAGGCCGAGCTCGCCCTTGGGATCGTGGAACTGGTTGGTCTTGCCGCTCTTGTCCCAGACCGAGACATGGGCGTGGCAGCCATTGCCGGTGAGGTTGATGAAGGGCTTCGGCATGAAGGTGGCGCGCATGCCGTGCTTCTCGGCGATCGCCTTGACCATGTATTTGAAGAAAGTGTGCTTGTCGGCGGTCTTCAGGGCGTCGTCATACTCCCAGTTCATCTCAAATTGCCCGTTCGCGTCCTCGTGGTCGTTCTGGTACGGGTTCCAACCGAGCTGCAGCATGGAGTCGCAGATCTCGGTGATCACGTCATAGCGGCGCATCAGCGCCTGCTGGTCGTAGCAGGGTTTCTCCTGCTGATCGCTGGGATCGGAGAGCGACTTGCCGTCGGCGGAGATCAGGAAGTACTCGCACTCGACGCCGGACTTCATCCGGTAGCCCTGCTTGGCCGCCTTGTCGATCTGGTTCTTCAGCATGGCGCGGGGCGACGCCGCGACTTCCTTGCCGTCCATCCAGAGATCGGCGGCGAGCCAGCCCACTTCCGGCTTCCACGGAAGCTGGATCAGGCTGTCGGGGTCGGGCCGGGCGAAGAGATCGGGATCGGCCGGTGTCATGTCCAGCCAGGTGGCGAAACCGGCGAAACCGGCGCCGTCGCGCTGCATCGCGCCGATGGCGGCGGCCGGCACCAGCTTGGCGCGCAGCCCGCCGAAGAGGTCGACATAGCTGATCAGGAAATATTTGATCTTGCGGTCTTTCGCGACCTTCTGAAGATCGGTGGCCATGATAGCTCCCCTGTTGTGTTTTTGTTTTGCAACGAGGGCGATCCCGGATCAGGTCCGGGACTAGTCGCCCCTACAGTATTCTTCGCTGATTAATACCCTGCCCCTCGCCCGGAATCCAATTGGTTCCCGCCAGCGGCACGCCGGCCATGGCGGCGGCTTCGACCGTCAGCGCTACCATGTCTTCCGGCTCCAGATTGTGCACATGGCTCTTGCCGCAGGCGCGGGCGAGGGTCTGCATTTCCAACGTCAAGACGGTGAGATAGTTTTTCAGCCAGCGGGCGCCCTGTTCCGGCCGCAAGCGCGCCTGCAGTTCCGGAATCTGCGTGGTGACGCCGACGGGGCATTTGCCAGTGTGGCAGTGATGGCACATGCCGGGCTCGGTGCCGAGGGCGTGATAATCTTCGAGATAGACCGGCTTGTTGCAGCCGAGCGCGATGAGCGTGGCGACGCCGATGGCGACCGCGTCGGCGCCCAGCGCCAAAGCCTTGGCCACGTCGGCGCCGCTGCGGATGCCGCCGGAGACGATGAGCTGCACCTTGCGGTGCATGTCCAACTCCTTCAGCGACTCGACGGCGAGGCGCACTGCCGGCGAGCGTGGGAATGCCCACATGCTCGATGAAGACGTCCTGTGTGGCCGCGGTGCCGCCCTGCATGCCGTCGACGACCACCACATCGGCGCCGGCCTTCACGGCGAGCGCGACGTCGTATCTCGTGCGGGTAGCGCCGACCTTCACATAGATCGGCTTCTCCCAATCGGTGATCTCGCGGATCTCCTGGATCTTGATGGTGAGATCGTCGGGGCCGGTCCAGTCGGGATGGCGGCAGGCGCTGCGCTGATCGATGCCCACGGGCAGATTGCGCATCTTGGCCACGCGCTCGGTGATCTTCTGGCCCAGCAGCATGCCGCCGCCGCCGGGCTTGGCGCCCTGCCCGATCACCACCTCGATCGCATCGGCGCGGCGTAGATCGTCGGGGTTCAGGCCGTATCGCGAAGGCAGCACCTGATAGACAAGGGTCTTCGAGGACTGGCGTTCTTCCTGGGTCATGCCGCCATCGCCTGTCGTCGTGCTGGTGCCCATGGAGGTCGCGGCGCGGCCGATTGCTTCCTTGGCATTGGCGCCCAGCGCGCCAAAGCTCATGCCGGCGATGGTGATGGGAATCTTGAGCTGGATCGGCTTCTTGGCGAAGCGCGTGCCCAGCATCACATCGGTGGCGCATTTCTCGCGATAGCCCTCCAGGGGATAACGCGACACGGAGGCGCCGAGAAACACGAGATCGTCGAAGGTGGGCAGCTTGCGCTTGGCGCCGTAGCCGCGGATCTCATACAGGCCTTGATCGGCGGCGCGGTGGATTTCCGACAGGATATGGGGCGGAAAGCTGTGCGACGGACGCAGGCCGCGGGGATCGACGGTCATCTCTGGTTGCTCCTCGATCCCCGGCGCTAATAGGCGTCGGCGTGATCGGTGTGGAAGTTGTAGAGCTTGCGCGCCGAACCGTAGCGGCGGAAACGCTTGGCGTCGGCCTTGATGCCCGCGCGCGTCAGCAGGCGCTCCAGCTTGGCGATATGTTCAGGGGTCATCTTCTTCTCGACGCAGTCCGCGCCCAGGCTCTCGACGCTGCCCTGGATGTAAAGTTTGGCTTCGTAGATGGAGTCGCCGAGGCTGCCGCCGGCATCGCCGCAGACCACGAGGCTGCCGCTCTGCGCCATGAAGGCGCTCATATGCGCCGACCGAGCCGCCGACGACGATGTCGACGCCTTTCATGGAGATGCCGCAGCGCGCCGAGGCGTCGCCCTCGATCACCACCAGTCCACCCTGGCCGGAGGCGGCGGCGGATTGCGAGGCATTGCCCTTCACGCGGACTTCGCCGGACATGATGTTCTCGCCGACGCCGACACCAGCATGGCCGTTGACGATGACGGTCGCCTCCTTGTTCATGCCGGCGCAGTAATAGCCGGCATGGCCGTCGACGATCACCTCGATCGGCAGCGTAAGGCCGGCGGCAATGGCATGAGCGCCCTTCGGATTGAGCACGCGCCAGGCTCGCTCATTCGTGTCGGGCGGCAGCTTGTGCAGCCGCTCATTGAGGTCACGGATTGAGGTGCTGGCGAGATCGACAGAGATCATGCGGCCTTCGGCAGGTTCCAGGTGTAGACGACGGCGGGCGCCGGCTCCCAGATCTTCGCCTTATCCACGCCCGGGAGATTGGCGAGGCTGCGGAACTCCGACGCCATTGCCACCCAATCGTCGGTCTCCGCCAGCACGGCCGGCTTGCAGGCGATGCCGTCGCGCAGCACGGCGAAACCGTCGCGGGTGCCCATGGTGAAGGTGTAGAAGCCGTCGAGATCGCTCAAGCCCGCTTCCAGCGCCTCGGCCAATGTCGCGCCCTCGCCCAGGCGATGGGCGAAATAGCGCGCGGCGACCTCGCTGTCATTGTCGGTCTCGAACTCATGGCCGCGGCGGCGCAGCCATTCGCGCAGCCGGTTGTGGTTGCTGAGGGAGCCGTTGTGGACGAGGCACATGTCGGACGCGGCGGTGAAGGGATGGGAATGCTCTGTCGTCACCGCGCTCTCGGTCGCCATGCGGGTGTGGCCGATGGCGTGGGTACCCTCCATGGCGCCGAGGCCGTAGCGCTCGGCGACGTCAACGGGCAGGCCCATATCCTTGTAGACTTCCATGAGCTGTCCATAGCCCATGATACGCACTTCCGGGTGATGCTCATGCAGCCACGCGCGCGTCTTTGATTCATCGGCTGCAATGGTGATGACCGCGTGATTGCTCTTGAGCTCGATATCCACTTCGGCATTCATCGCCTCGCCGAGGGCGCCGCCGACCTCGCGCCAGTGATAATGCGGATCGGCGTGGAAGGCCGTCAGCTTGCACTGCCCCTTGGCGACGGGCTTGTGATAGACGGCGATGCCCGCGCTATCAGGCCCGCGATCGGTCATGCCGATCAGCATGGTCTTGATGTGGCTGCCCAAATGCGGGCGCAAGGCAGGATTCTTCAGGAATAATCCAACGATTCCACACATTTATGGGAACTCCTTCCGGCCGACTCACATGCCGGCGCGACAGTCTCAAACGTACTCAATCGCCGGAAATTCCACAATACCAGCGTGAATAAATATTTCCTGGTAGGAACAGGGCGGAAGAGCACGCCGTGTTGTGTAGGGGCGGGTTTCAAACCCGCCCATGTCGAATGCCACGCCATCGCATCAGGAGACGTGCCGCTGTCATCAGGGCGGGTTTGAAACCCGCCCCTACATGACTACTCCTTCGCCGCTTCATAGGGCACGGCATGCTCCGCCGCATCCCAGATCGCGCGCATGGCGGGCTTCTGATGTTCCTCGTAGAGATGTCCCACCAGGCCGGCGCAGCGTGCGATCAGACCGAAGCCGCGAGCGATCTCCGCCGGCACGCCGCAGTCGCTCAGCACCGCGGCGATGGCGCCGGTGGCGTTGATCGTGATGTGACGGCCATAGACTGCGTCAACCGCGCCGCTCAGAGTCTCGATGGCGGCAACATGCTGCCCTGCGACCGTCCGCGAGCGCGCCAGCTCCAGCAGCCGCTGCGCGCGCGGATCATCCGGCTTATGGGTCGGGTGGCCGAAACCCGGCAACGGCGTACGCGCCGTGCGATGCTCGACAGCGATGCGTTTCGCCTCCGATTCTCCGTCCTGCGCCTCGACAATGCGCTTCAGCAGGGCCGCACACCCTTCCATGCTGCCGACAAAGCGGCTGCCGACGCCAAGCAAACCGGCAGCCATCGCACCCTGCAGGGCCTCCGGCGCGCTGGAATAGATAAGCCGCGCTGCCAGCACGCTGGGCGTCAGGCCATGTTCCATCAAGGCCACGAGGCATGCGTCGATCAAGGCAGTCTGGTCGGCGCTGGGTATGCGGCCGAGGATCTGGAGATACATGACCTCGGTGAAGCTGCGCTGACCGATCAGATCCTTGCACAGGCTGCGGCCGCGAATGAAGACGTCATCAGCGCTGTGGCTGGCAATGCTGGTGGTCGGCGCGTCAGGCCCGGAGCTCATGGCATTGTCCTTTCTTCAGGCACGTTTCTCATCAGCGAGCCGGCGTTCCAATTCGTGACGCTGGACTTTGCCCGACGCGCTGCGCGGAAACGCATCGAACGGGATGAAGCGGATGGCCTTGGGCTGCTTGAAACCGGCGAGCTGCTCCCGGCACCTGGTGCGCAACTCCTCCTCCGTCACCATTTCATCGCGCCGCGCGACGAAGGCGATCGGCACTTCGCCCCATGTCGCGTCCGGTTGTCGCACGACGGCTGCGTCTGCCACACGCGGATCCTGCAACAGCACACGCTCGATCTCAGCCGGATAAATGTTCTCCCCACCAGACTTGATGAGGTACTTCACGCGATCGACAAAGTCGAGCGTGGCATCCGGATTGCGGATGAACACATCGCCCATATGGAACCAGCCGCCGCGGAATTCCTCGGCATTGGTTTCCGGCGCCCGCCAGTAGCCGCTGAAGAGCGTGGGACCACGCATGCACAGTTCGCCCGGCACGCCAACAGCCACATCGCGGTCGTCGGCATCGACCAAGCGCACCTCGCAAAATGGGCTTTGCTGTTTCGACAGCCTGGCCGGCGCAACGCCGATCGGGATGAGGTTCGATGAGCAAGGCGGGCATCCTGTTTCGGTCGCACCGAACGTGTTGGCGTAGGGCGCTTGCAGAAGCCGGGTCACTTCCGCGATCTCCGCCGGCGGGACTAGGTCCGCCATCACGCCGCACACCTTGACGCTTTTGGCGCGGATGTCAGCGCGTTTCAGCTCGGCAGCAAACCGGCCGACCATGCCCGGCATCAGCAAAAGCCAGCCGAGCGATTCCTTGGCGACAATCTCGGCCAGCCGCGCCGCATCGAATCCGTCGACGACGAAAACCGTGCCGCCGGTCATGAGGGTGCCCAGAGAGAACTCCGCGGCGCCCATGTGATAGAGCGGGGACCAGGCGACGAAAGCGTCGTCAGCAGCAATTCCGAATTCCGCCCGCAGCACCATGTTGCGCGCGACTTCCGCGCGATGGGAAATCACCGCGCCCTTCGGCAGACCCGTCGTGCCGCTGGTATAAAGAATCAGCAACGGAGATTCCGGATCCAGCTCTACCGGAGAAGCCACATCGTCCGGATCGCTCTCCGCCAACGCCGCCTCGTAGGCGTCGCCGAGGACGAGACTGGTTGGAACATCGACGCCAGTCCGCGCCGCAAGCTCAGCGTGACGCGGCGAAACAATCATGACTTCCGGTTCCGCCAACCTCAGGCAATGGGCCAGTTCGGGCGGCGCTAGCCGCCAGTTCTGACATGCAACGATCGCCCCGAGCCACGCCGCAGCCAGAAACAGCTCCAGATACTCCAGGCGATTCTCCGACAGGATCGCGACGCGCATTCCCTGCCCCACCCCGCGCCGGCGCAGCCACGCCGCCAGGCGGCGCACGCGTTCGCTCAACGCCGCGTAGGTAATCTTGCGCTCGCCATCCACCAGCGCCAAACGCTCCGGATAAAGCCGGGCCGGTGTCGTGAACAGGCTGGCGACCGTACAGGCAGCGCCGCGCCGCACAAGCGGGTCCAGTTCAAGGGGTCCCTGTGACCTCATCGGGGCCTAGATGACTTTCCAATTAAACAGCCCCTTCTTGTATACTATTTCCGAGCGTGATGAAGGGGTGTAGGCTTGCCGCAACAAAACAGCACCAATCTGGGAGGGTGACTATGAAGCTGTACATGCATCCGGTCTCGATGACGAGCCGTCCGGTGCGCCTTTTTATTGCCGAGAACAACGTTCCCGTGGAAGAACAGGTGGTCGACCTCTTCACCGGCGAGCACTATCAGCCGCCGTACCTCGCCATCAATCCGAACCACATGGTGCCGGTGCTGGAAGACGGCGATTTCCGGCTGACCGAAAGCTCGACAATTCTCAAATACCTCGCCGACAAGATCGATTCCCCGACCTATCCGAAGGATCTCAAGAAGCGCGCCAAGGTCAATGAGGTGATGGATTGGATCAACACCAACTTCTATCGCGACTATGCCTATGGCTTCATCTATCCGCAGGTCTTCCCGCACCACAAGCGGAAGACCGATGAGATCCACGCGGCGACGATCGAGTGGGGCAAGGAGCGCGCCAAGGACTGGCTGGGCCTGCTCGATAAGCATTGGATCGGACCCAACAAGCCGTACCTCACCGGCGACCAGATCACCATCGCGGACTACTTCGGGTCCGGGCTTGTGACGCTGGGCGAGGTCATCCGCTGCGATTTCTCCGGCTATCCGAACATCCAGCGCTGGCTCAACAATGTGAAGAAGCTGAAGAGCTGGCCGAAGGTGAACGAAGTGTTCTACGGGCTGGTGGAATCGGTCAAGGAACAGAAGTTCAACGCCCTCTAGGGCCGCTACGCAACGAACTGTGATGGAGAATCCCATGATCAAAGGTCTGCATCATAACGCCTATCGCTGCCGGGATTCGGAAGAGACACGGCGCTTCTACGAGGATTTCCTCGGGCTGCCGCTGACCAATGCCTTCGAGATCAAGGAGACGAAGAGCGGCCGAAAGACCAGCACGCTTCATTCATTCTACAGGATGGATGACGGTTCCTGCCTTGCGTTCTTCGAGGCGCCGGACATGCCATTCGAGTTCAAGCGCCAGCACGACTTCGACCTTCATATCGCGCTGGAGGTTCCGCGCGACGTGCTCGAAAAGATGATGGCGAAGGCAAGGGCGGCCGGCATCGAGACCCGTGGAATCTCCGATCACCAATTCATCAATTCGATCTATTTCCGCGATCCCAACGGCTATGTCATCGAGTTGACCGCCAAGCGGCCCGGTCACGACGAGGCCATGGATCCTGCGAAGAACGGTGCGCGCAGCACGCTCAACTCCTTTCAGGCCTCAAAACTGCGCGCCAAAGCCAGCTAGCCCAGAAGCAGGCGACCTGGATCCGGTCGAAAACATCGCCACAGTGGACATGATCCAGGTCAATTGCTGCAGCGACGATTCTGCATATGAGTTTGTGCGTCGCGCATGTGTCCGACGATAAACTGACGGGTTATGGCGATATATCTTCTCCGGCCATGAGCTTTGTGATGCGTTCCCGTACTTCGTCCACTGTTTCAATCTTTTCGGCGCGAGCCATAAATGCCTCGGCTTCACTCGGCCAAGATGATCTGGGCCATGAGTTGAAGGCATTCAACGCCATATGGCGATTTCTGGTGACCGGGCTTTGAAGGCCGGCCTTGATAAGTGTCCAGCCTTCGCTAGGGCACCTCTTCAAGTCCTGCAGGACGAAATCAAGAGCGGAGTGGGCCCAGTACTTTTCGCCGAGCCCCAATGAACCAGATGGCCCGGATGCGATCTGATCGAGAGGAAGCACGTCACATGCAAGCTCGACGACCTTGCGTATACGCTCGCAGTCATCTGTTTGCATCACCTCCCACCAGTTGCCGCCTTTCGGATCGACTTGAAGTCTTTTCAAATGCAAATCCCAGGTATCGATTCCAAGCCTCTTGGCAGCTTGGTTCGCCTCATAGAAGCTCGAGGAATCACTTGAGCGCAATCCAGCTTCCGCCTTCTCTCTCCAATCATCTCGTTCCAGAATTGACGATGCCAGCTTGGAGATTGATGCCTTGATTTCGGGGGTCCATGCGCCTCTGGTTTCAGACCATTTGTACTTGCTGGAAGTCACGAACCTCTGAATGTCGCTGACCGCGAGAAAGTCCGCCAAATCAAGTTCTCGGCCTGAGATCAACTCAAGGAAGCGCTTAGTGACCTCTGGTCCATCCGCGTAATCGGACATGTCCTCCGCCGGACCACCCACAATCAACGCACGGAGAATGTCACGGGTGCCGATCACCAGCCTTTCGTCGGGATCATGTTGAAGAGCGGTCCACAGGTTGCCGGTTCTTGCACAAATACATGCAAGATATTCATCCATTACGCGGTTGCGAAAACCGTCCCTCAGCAACCACGCCTTGATTCTCTCATCTTGTGTGGATTTAAGTCTTTCGACGGCCTGAATGCGACCCCACCCGGTTACGGATTGCGCCAAGTCCCAAATCTTTTCTTCAGGTTTCGTGCATGAGTGGTTCAATGCAACAACAGCGTAGAGCGTAAACTCCTCATGCTTTCCGAGAGTGAGGATCACATCTTCCCCTTCAGCAGTCGTTGTAATCCCAGCTAATGCAATGCCAACCTTTACCGGACCACGGTCTGGCGCATTCTTGGCAAGCCAGATCGACAAGCGGGCCAGTTTTTCGTCATGCAGAAGTGCATCGTTCGCAATTCTTTCGATCAAGGCGTCGATGTAATAGAGGGCACTATCATCTGAAATCAGATCGTAAAACCGGCCAATCCTACGAGCACTCGGATTCTTTATGGCGGCTTTCAAGGCAGAAATAATTCGTTCAGCACCCTTGTCATCGCCAGATTTGCCGAAGTGATGCCGAAATGCCCCCTCCATCGATCCCGCACTCCAACGTATCCTATTGTCGGCCGGTTCAGGTTCATCGGGGAGCTTGATGTGACTATCGGTTAGATATCCCGTCTTCTCGTCGATGTTATGACGCAGAAATTCATAGATAGATATTCGGGCGCGACCCCACGGTTCCGGTAGACGACCGGAAGTCCAAGCTTTTGAATTGGAAAGAAACGGTATCAACTGACATCCACCCGATAAACCGCGCTGAAATTAGAAGCGTGACCATGCCTCCGATGATCTGCCATGTCCGCTTATCCCTCAACAGCGGTCAAAAATGCCTGCCGTCGCGAAGGTCCGCTATGTGCCAGTAGCGGATGGCGCTTTGATGGGATAGCGGCTAGGGGCGACCGCCGGTCGCCCCTACATGTTCTCCGTGATCCTCTGTGGTTCAAGGTTGCAGGGCCGAATCACAGCCAGACAATCACGACTCCTCTTCCCGCGCATAACAGATGATGGAGAGGAAGCGGATCGGCAGTTTGCGCAGTTCGTCCGGTCCGTGAGGGACGTCAGCGTCGAAGAACAGAGAGTCGCCGGGCTTCATCACGTAGGTCTTGTTGCCGTGGCGGTAGCCGACTTCGCCTTCCAGCATGTAGAGGAACTCGACGCCCGCATGCTGGAAGATGGGGAAGACGTCGGACTCCTCGGTCAGCGTGATCATATAGGGCTCTACGGCGATGTTGCGCCGCTGGGTGTGGCCGAGGAGTTGATACTGGTGGCCGGCGCGGGTGCCGCGGCGCTCGATCTTGAGGCCCTGCCCCGCCGGCACGAAGGTGGCGTCGCGCTCTTCCTCATAGCGGCGGAAGAAGGCGGTGACCGGCACATGCAGCGCCTTCGACAGCGCCTGCAGCGTGTCCAGGGACGGCGAGGTCATGCCGTTTTCGATCTTGGACAGCATGCCGGCGGAAAGCTTCGCCTGCCCGGCGAGCTGGGCCACGGTCATGTCCAGCTTTTTGCGGAACTCGCGGACCTCGCGGCCGATGGCGGTTTCGAGCTGGCCGTTGGCGGGGCTGCGCAGCTTGTGAGGATCCTGGAATTCCGGCTGCGTCTTGGCCCGCGCGCGTTCGGCCGGTGCCGCAGGCGGCCGCCGCTGAGCTCCGTCTTTCCGCTTTGCCGTGCCTTTCCTCACCCGCCGCCCGCCAATTGCCTCAAGGCCAAGAGCCCGACGGGCGCTCCGGCGAATTCCTCCGTCGCATCCATCAGGCAGCCCCAAAGATATTCGGCGGAGGCGCTGTCGGCGAGAACATAATAGGCCGGCGTGCGGCCGAGATCGGCGCGGATGATGATGCCGCTCATCTTGGCCAGGGAGGTCTGGGCGATGCGGCCGTTCGCAAAGTGCGCCGGCCTGAGATCGACGCCGCAGATCTTGGCGAACATGGCCGGCGATTTCTCGCCGGTAACCGCGAACCAGCCGTGGCTCTCGGACCGCGGCATGGGATAGCCGATCAGCTTGCGCGGCCGCTCTGCCGTCCAGGCCCAAGCGCCGTTGAGCTGGGCGACCAGGCGTCCGGTGGCGGCGAGATCGTCGACCAGAAAGATCTCCGTCGGCGCCAACCGCGCCGCCAACTCGCCGCCGTTTTGGCGGTAGGCGACGTTGCTGTCGGCGCCAATCTTCAGGCCCTGAGCTGTCAGCCATTCCACCGTACCCGTGCCTTTGAATCCGGTGCGGGGCAGGACGGAGAGATCGGCGAGGCCCATCTGTGTCGCTTGCGCCGTTTCGTCGGCGGCGCGCTCATACTCCATGGCCACAGGCCGTCATTGATGCGCTCGAACCGCGCGCCCGCCTGCTGCAGCACGCGATGGACGAAGCTGCGCCGGGGACCGGGCGACGGTGAGAGTAGATTTGCAGCGGCGACCATCGCTACATCTCCTGCCGCTTGTTCTTCGGATCGTAGAAGGGGATCGGCGTCACCGTCGCCCTTGATGATGCGGCCGCCATCCACCTTGATGTCGAAGCTGCTGCCGGCAGTTGCCTGCTCCGGCGCCACATAGGCGAGGCCGACGATGCGGCCAAGGCTGTGGCGAGCGCACGGCCGAAGTCACGCGGCCGACGATCTCGTCGCCCGGCAGCATCAGGTGGCATTCCTCCGGGCACGGGTCGCCGCGGGATCGTCGATGGTGAAGCCGACCAGCTTGCGCGTCAGGCGAGCTTCTTCTGGATCTTCGACGGAGTTCGGCCGCCGACGAAGAACGGCTTGGTCTTGCCGATCGCCCAGGCCATGTCGGCTTCCCAGAGATGCGTCAGCCCATCGGTATCCTGGCTGACGATGATGTGGCCTTTCTCCAGGCGGAGCACGCGCTGGGCCTCGACGCCGAATGGCCGGATGCTTCAAGGGCTGGCCCGCCTCCATCAGCGCGTCCCAGACATGCTTCGCCATAACTGGCCGGCACGTGGATCTCGTAGCCGAGCTCGCCGACGAAGCCGACGCGCAGAAGCCGCGCCGGCATGCCGGCGACCTCCCCATCGCACGCCGAGATAGGGGAATGCATCGGCGGAGAGATCGACATCGTCGCAGAGGCGCTGCAGCACTTGGCGCGCGACTCGGTCCGGCGATGTTGACGCCGGCATAGGCGGCGGTGACGTTGGCGACGTCGACGTCCAGGCGCCACTGCGCGTTCCAGAACAGCATCTGGCGATAGACGCCATCGACGCCGCTGGTGGTGGCGGTGACGTAGAAATGCTCGTCATGGAAGCGGCACGGCGACGCCGTCATCGATGACGACACCGGCATTGATCGGTCATCAGCACATAGCGCGAGCTTGCCGACCTGCTGCTTGGCATAGGCTGAAGGTGTACATGCGGTTCAGGAACTCAGCCGCATCCGGGCCGCGGACATCGAGCCCGCCGAGTGTCGAGACGTCGATCAGGCCGACATTGCTGCGAACGTCTTCACCTCGGCGCGTGATCGCCTGCTCGCGGTCGTCCTTGCCGCCATAATAGGCCGGACGCCACCAGACGCCCGCGGGCATCATCTGCGCGCCGAGTTCCAGGTGGCGGTGATGCATGGCGGTGCGCCGCTCCGGATCGAAGACGCGGCCGGCCGAGCAGGCCCAACTTCTCCGGCACGTAAGGGCGGGCGCTGGGTGGTGACGCTGATGCGTGGCAGATCTCTCGCCGGTCTCCTGTGCGACGACGCGGAGCGGCGATGACGGCGGAATGCTTGCCCTGGCGACGGACCCATGCCGACGGTCGAATAGCGCTTTAGCAGCTCGATATTGTCATAGCCGTCGGCGATGCCGTTCTTCAGGTCCTTGCACCTGCAGATCCTCGTCGAAATCGACGAAGTCCATGCCCTTCGGGTGCGGGAAGATCGGCCAGGGATGGGTGACGCCGACATTGCCCTTCGAAGCCGGCGCAGACGGTTCGCTCTCGGTCTTGAGCCCGGAATCCCGCGCCGCCAGCCAGCCGGCGCGGCGGCCATCCTGGCCATCACAGCGTCGAGATTGTAAGTGCCGGTGACCGAGCCGGCGGCGAACGACATGGGGCGGCAGCGAGGCCACCTCGAACATTGCCGTCGATTTGTTGTAGGCGAACTTGGCGCCGGCATGGTGCAGCAGATGTGAGGTCGGCGTGTAGCCGACCGACATCAGAGCAGGTCGCATTCGATGGTGCGCGCCGCCTTCTCGCAGCTTGCCCTCGCCGGTGATCGCGCGACAATCAGGGCGGCGGTGATGTGATGCTTGCCCGGCTATGCATCGCTCTCCGATCGCGTGCAGCCGGTGAAGATCGGGACGCCGCGTTCGTTGACGGCGGAGACGGTTTCGGAGGTGCCGGTATCGGCTGCGCAGATCGACGATCGCCGCGAGCGAACGCCGGCATCGGCGAGGTCCAGCGCCACGCCGTAGCCATCGGAGTTCGCCGTCAGCACGACAGCGCGGCTGCCGGGACTTCACGCCATAGAGACGGATCAGGCGCTGCGCGGCGGAGCCGATCATCACGCCCGGCAGATCGTTGTTGCGGAACACCGACGGGCTGCTCGATCGAGCCGGTCGCGACCACCACCGATTTCGCGCGCAGCTTGTAGAGCCGCGTTGCCCTTGATCACCGGCAGCCAGTTGTCGGCGAACAGGCCGTTGCAGATGGCGCCGGTCAGCACGCGGACGTTGCCGGCAGCCTGCAGGGCCGTCGTCAGCTCCGCCGCCTGGCGAGGGCCGCGTTGGCCGTCGGCATCGAAGCGCGCATAGCTCAGCGAACCGCCGAGTGTGACATTCTCGTCGATTAGAATGACCTCGCCGCCACCTCTCGCCGCTCTCCAGCGCAGCGGCCAATGCCGGCCGGCCCGCCGCCGATCACCGCGACATCGGCGAACAGATACTGCTTGTCGAAATATCCGTGATGGGCGGCGGTGGTCACCACGCCGAGGCCGGCCTTGCGGCGGATATCGGCTCCCACCGTTTCCAGGCGCCTTTCGGCTTGTAGAACGCCTTGTAGTAGAAGCCTACCGGCAGGAAGCGGCCGATGCGATCCATCCAGGCATCGCGGTCGTCCTCAACAGGCTGCCGACATAGTTCTGCCCGGTGACCGAAAGGCCGTCGGAGATCAGGCGGCGGTCGGCGAGCACGCTCGGTTCGTCGCCCACCTGCACCAGCGTGTTCGCGTCCATGCCGGCCATGGTGAGGATGCCGCGGGGCCGGTGATACTTGAACGAGCGCGAGACAGGATCCAGGCGTCGTTGGCGGCCAGCGCGCTGGCGATGGTGTCACCGGCGAGGCCTGTGAAGGCCTGCCCTTCGAAGGTGAATTCGATCTCCCGGCTGCGGTCGATCAGGCGGCCGTGGGGCGGCGCGAGGCGGTTGATGCCAGTCATGATCAGCCCTCGCCCGCTTGGCCTTGGCGGCAAATTCGACGCGCTGCTTGAACAACTCGCCGGCCGGATAGGTCTTCAGGATCTCGTCCGTCACCGTGTTGCGCTCCGCGATGAACCAGAAAGACGTCGGCACATGGCACCACCACTCGCGCACGACGCCGGCGGTCGTTGTTCTCCAGGAACAGCCAAGTCGCCCCAGGCGCGATCGGCCGAGCGAGCGGGATTGGGCATCGGCTTGCACCTCGCCGCCCCAGACGAATTCGGTGATGTTGCGCGGGCCGTTCAGCGGACAGTTCATGATCTTCATTGCTACCTCCTCAATGGCCGACCGACGCCGCGCCTTTTTCGCCGACCTGCGCGTAATCGACGAAGCGGTCGAGATAGAACGGCGTGATCAGTTCGGCAGCGTGTCGGTGGCGATCATCTCGGCCATGCGCATGCCGCAGACCGGTGTCGCCTTGAAGCCCCAGGTGCCCCAGCCGCTGTCGATGTAATAGTTCTGCACCGGCGTCAGCCCCATGATCGGGCTAGAAGTCCGGTGTCATGTCGGTCATGCCGGCCCACTGGCGCAGCAGCTGTCACCTCGTCGAGCAACGGCAACAGCTCCAGCATGTGGCCCATCAGCCCTTCCTTGAAATCGAGGGTCGAGCGCGTGGAGTAGAGACCGTAGGGATCGGTCGACCCGCCCATCACCAGCTCGCCGCGCGAGGACTGCGAGACGTAGACATGCAGGCTGCCCGATACGACGATCTGATCCAGGAATGGCTTCAACGGCACGGAGACGCAGGCCTGCAGCGGAATGGTGCGGATCGGCAAGTTGAAGCCGGCCATCTTGGCGATCAGCGAAGTGGAGCCGGCGACCGCCTGCATGGCGCGGTTGCGTAGATCGTGCCGCGGTTGGTCTCGCACGCCCTTGATCGTGCCGTTCTCGATCAAGAGGCCGGTGACCGCGTCTGCTGTGGATCTCGCACGCCGCGCATCGCTCGCGCCGCGGGCATAGCCCCAGGCGACCGCGTCATGGCGCGCGATCGACCCCGGCGGATGATAGAGCGCGCCGAGGATCGGGATAGCGCACATCTTCCGACATGTTGAGCGATGGGCAGAGCCGATGCGATCTCGTCCCGGATAGATCAGCTCCGAATTGACGCCGAGATGCTTGTTGACCTCGGCGCGCCAGCGGCTGGTGCGCATGGCCGCATCCGTGTGCGCGAGCGTGAAGTGGCCGCGCTCGCGATACAGGATGTTGAAGTCGAAGTCGCTGCGACGGTCGCTGATAGAGCTGCAGCGACTGCTCATAGAAGCGCGACGCCTTCCGGCGTCAGGTAGTTGGAGCGGATGATCGCGGTGTTGCGCGCGGTGTTGCCGCCGGCGAGATAGCCCTTCTCCAGGATGCAGACATCGGTGATGCCGTAGTCGCGCGCCAGGTAGTACGCGCTGGCGAGAGCATGACCGCCGCCGCCGATGATCACGACGTCGTAGGTTTTCTTCAGCTCCTTCGGGCGCGGGAAGTGATGCTGCGCCGGATACTTGCGGCGAAGTCCGTATTTCAGCAGGCCGAGAGGCATGGTGCGGCAGGTCTCCGCTTGCGCTAAGCAGTCCCCAGAACTTTCCGGGCAGTCGCGCCGTCAGCGGCCAAATGGTCTAAATTGGTCGCGGCGCCTTGCCCGGTTGACTTCGCGCAAGCTAGCGGTAGGTTTCCTGACAGGCAAGAAATATTACCGATGTGCAGATAAATCAGGCTTCAGGCTGGCCTTATTGGCGTGCCCAGAAGCCCTTCGGTTCTCCGAAAATTGGTTGCAACTGGTATATTGACGCCTGAGGAAGGAATACAGGATTGCCTGATCGCAACCCGCACAATGTGGTGCTGACGCAGCAGGCGGCCCAGCTTTTGCGCAAGGAGTTCATCGGCTGGCAATGCCGCGTGCGGCAGCTCGCCATGCGCCAGGGTGGGGGGCGGCCGACATCCGGCATGCAGCCGCGGGTGCTGTCGCTGCGGGGCGAGGAGATCGCGCCGCGGGTCACGGTGCTGCTGAACGAACTGGAGCCCGATCACAGCATCAGCCAGTTCAAGTTCCAGTATCAGCGCACCCAGGATCCGATCGAGCGCTATGACAAGATACTGGAGACGCTCGCGGGCAGTTACTTCCAGCAGCCGGGAAATTTCAGCGATGTGATGACCGGCCTGTTCGGGCCGGACTCAGCCATCGCCGGCATGCTGCTCAACCAGGGCCGCTGCGTGCTGGAATTCGAGCAGTTCACCCAGACCTATCGCCTGACCTGCGCCGTGCGCGAGCTCGCGGAGTCGCAGCCTTGGCACCAGGCGACCTACTGGCATAACCGCATGTTCAACCCGAACCTGCCCGACGGCATCCGCATCCTCGCCTTCACCCCAGACTGGCGGCATTCGGAGGATTATCGGGTGGAGGACTGAGCGCGCTTCGCTTGCGCATATTTTGGCGCATTTTTTCGCTATGCATCTGGCTGAATGGGAAGGCGAATCCGGCAAAAACAACGATTCCTAGGGGACCCTGTTTTTGCGGAACGATGCCATACAAGGGAATCCCTGCTTCATCGAGTGCCCCGGCAGGACCAGCCGAACGCCAGCGCGCATCGGCAATGCCGAACCGCTACGCGATCAGGCATCCGATATTCCGATACACAATGTCCAACATCAACGCCGCGGAGAATCAGTGGCGGAATTCTATTATAGGTCTATTATCCTAAAAGTCAAGAGATAACTCTTCATGTGCGGCTCGAACGCTACAGGTCCGACGGATCAGGCAATAGCCGGGAGCGCTGTCAGCGGCGCCCGCCAGCCGATTTCTTCTTGCCCGGCGCGGGTTCGCTGTCGCGAAGTCCCGCGACAAGTATTCCCTGGGCAGCAGCGGATCTGAGCTCGATGCTCCAGCTTCGCAGTTTGCCGACATCCACCCGCACGCGATCGGCAACATTTAGCGTCCAGAGGCCCTTCATGGATTGGCCGATCATGGCTGTCAGGACGCCGGGCACGGCGGAATCATAGGTTGCAATGAGATTATCGGCGGACCCGCCCAATTGCGGGTGCAAGATTGTGCTTCGGCCCGCGGGCGAGGTCAGGGTAACCCGGAGATCGCCGATATAGGTATGCTCGATGTCGATGTTCACCTTGATCTGGGCCACCGTACCGGATTCCATGATGACAATCGTACTGGAGAAACCCGCCGCCACTG
Organism: uncultured Alphaproteobacteria bacterium; assembly: GCA_963810485.1. Classification (GTDB taxonomy): domain Bacteria; phylum Pseudomonadota; class Alphaproteobacteria; order Dongiales; family Dongiaceae; genus DATKFM01. The sequence continues at coordinate 357,835 of CAWENQ010000003.1, read as the reverse complement.
CGTCGGGAATCTTGATTTTCGGATTAGCCTGCCCCCGGACAACAACCGCAGGTGCAGCCGCGCCGACCTTGAACGATATGGTCGCCCCCGGCGCCGCGATATCGGCGACTACCAATCCGGAGTCGCGGCCATCCCACTCCCGAGTGTGCGGCAAAGATGAGGCCGACAGGGCAATCCCCTGAGTCGCCCCGTAGAGGTCATTGCCGTCTCCGCGGTTCATGTCCAGCTCGAGATCGCGGCGGCCATCGGCCTGGAGCAAAGCACATTGATAGTGCTTGGCCGCGGTTCCCTGCTGCAGCTCGTTCGAGCCCAGGATGTCGCAGTGATACACCGCCAGACCGCTGGCCGGCAGGCCGCGATCGAGCCCCATCCTGGATCTGTTCTCGACGAGGAAGTACTCGTTCGGTTTTGAAGTCCGGTACTTCATCACCGTATTGTAGTCGGCCTGCAGCGCCTGCTGCGTACCCGCAGCGTTCAGGTTGATTTCATTGTCGCACCACCCGGCGAGATCGCGCAGATACGCGCAGACCGGCGACGGGCTGCGCCCGTTGTCATTGTGATTGCCCGATCCCATCAGGCAATAGCTGCCGATGCCTGCGCTCTTGATGCTGTCGCCGTCGCGCTCGCCATAGTCATACATATCCGGGAAGCGGCAGAGCAGATGACCATTTTCATGACAGAACGTGCCGATGCTCAGATCCGCGGGCGTGCGCCCCAGACTGGTGAGGAGATAGAGGTCGGTCCTCATCGTGCCGAACTGGAGATTGATGTGCCAGTTGTGCGGCCAGAGCTCGCCCCGATACTGGGTCTGCCCGGCATACATGATGTTCAGGGCATCGACGATATTCTCATTCTTCGAGTCAAATTGCTTGAGATCCAGGCCGGCCGCGACGGCAAGCTGGAGAGCCTCTTCAACCAGAAGGTTGCTGACGTAGAATTCGCGTTCCCGGCTGAGCGTGTAGGGTCCGACAACGACATTCGTGTATGTGAGCTTCCCGCTTGATACCTGTTGGAAATACTCGCGTGCGGAACAGACATTGCCGTTGGCGGTGTAATTCGTTCCGTTGAGCATTGCATCGACGTCGGTGCGGGTGACGGTGCTCGCGAGATCCTGAAAATTCACCATGATCGTCAGACCCTTTATCTGGCCTTGCGACAGGACTCGGCCTTCAAGAAGCCCCTGGTTCGGTCCGAAGGTTCGCACGACTTCGGCCTCGCGCTGACCTCCGGCCATGGCAGAGCGGCGCAGCTTGCGGGCGGCGGCACGGGCCACGACGATGTCTTGCGACTCCTGGAGATGGCGCACCAGTCCCTCAGGCGGCGGCTCCGACAGGGGCGTGCCCGTAGAGCGGAAACTTCCAGCCGACAGCCGGGCATAGCAGAAGAGGCCAAGCTGCTCGTCATAGATGGCCGAAAACCCTTCGAGGTTCTCGTAGCGGGCGTAATGCTCATCGCCGAACACTGTAAGGGCGACTTCCGGGCCGTTCCGCTGGGCGAAATTCAGGATCTCACCGAAAATAGCGCTCATCTCACTACTCCTCTTGTCGTCCTGGACGGGAATTCCGGTTCATTTGTTCGGTCCGCTCGCCGATCTTCCGCTGCTTGACTTCGTCGCTCTCGACGCCATGCAACTGCACGCCTGGCGGCGGCGGCAAAGCAACGGAAACACCCGATGACTTCGAATCTGCCGCCGACGATCCTGGCGTAGCAGAATAGCCCGAGCGCATCGTCGTAGACGGCCGGAAAGCCTTCGGGTGTTTCGTAGGTGGCGTACAACTCGGTTCCGCTGACGATCAGGTCGACATCCGGACCGTTGGCCTGTCCCATAGGAACCTTTTGGCCGAACATGCCGACCATGGGACGCGCGTTCATGCGGACCTCACCGAACTCTTCTCGCCTCTGACCTTAGATGACGGTCAATGAAATGAGACCCCCCATATAGGGGGAGTCCGCTAATTTAATGATGCGGTAAGGTGAGGTTCCACATCGCGGAATGTCTGATCCCGCCAGAACCGCGACCGGCCGTTATCCGATCCTAGGAGCTAGAGGTTCTTTCCCGGGAATCGATGAGGCTCTCAATCGCAACGACCGCCGCCGCATAGCCCCGAGCGCCCAGCCCGGCGATCACTGCGGTCGCTGTCTTCGACACATAGGAATTCCGGTAGATAACCTCGCGCCGATGAATGTTCGAGATATGCAGCTCGATGATCGGACCCGGAAACATCTTCAGCGCATCCAGGAGGGCGAGTGAAGTGAACGTGAATGCTGCAGGATTGATGACGATGCCGGCAGCCTTATCAATCGCCTCCTGCACCCAGGCGATCAGTTGTTCCTCACTGTTGGTCTGGCGAAATTCCAGCGGACGATCGCCGGCGGCCTGGCGGCACATCGCCTCCACCTCCGCCAGCGTGGTCGTCCCGTAGATTTCCGGCTCGCGCTTGCCGAGCCGGTTGAGGTTGGGGCCATTCAAGACATAGATCGGCTTGGCCATGATGGATCCTAACCCTGATACCCCAAGAGCCGCGGGAGCCAGAGGACCAATTCGGGAATGAAGGTGATCAGCAACAGGGCGCCGATCATCGCAAACAGAAACGGCGCAACGTCCCGCACGATATGCCGCAGCGGTGCGCCCGATATGTTGGTCATGATGAACAGCAGCAGGCCATACGGAGGCGTGATCAGCCCGATCATGATGTTGACAACGCAAAGCACGCCGAAATGCACCAAGTCGATCCCAAGCGCTTCTGCCGTGGGGATAAAGACGGGAACGATGATCAGGAGGATTGCCGTTCCCTCGAGCACGCAGCCGAGGAGCAGCAGAATCACGTTCACGAGAATCAGGAATGTGACCGGACCGAGTTCCCATTGGGAGAGGATCAACTGCAGGCTGTGGGGAATATTCTCGACCGTCACTACATAGTTGAAGACCAGTGCGCCAGCGATCAGCATGCCGACCGATGCGGTGGTCCGGGCGCTCGACAGCAGGGAGGCGTAGAAGCCTTTGAGGCTGACACTGCGATAGAGAACGATCGAGACGACCAGGGCGTAAGCGGCCGCAACCGCGGCCGCTTCGGTCGGCGTTGTTGCGCCGCCGTAGATTCCTCCCATCAACACCACCGGCATCAGCAATGCCGGCAGGCTTTCCCAGGTAATGCGCGGCAGATCGCGCAGCGGCACGGCCTTTTCGACCGGAAAATTCCTGCGGCGCGCAGTGACGGCGATGAGGACCATCTGTGCGAAGCCCATCAACAGGCCAGGAATGACGCCGCCGAGGAATAGATAGCCGATGGAGGCATCCGACACGAGGGCGTAGAGGATCATGGGGATGGAAGGCGGAATGATCGGCCCAATGACCGCCGAAACTGCCGTGAGGGCCGCCGCGTAGCTCGGCGTGTACTTGCCGTCCTTGGTCATCATGTACTGCATCATCTTGCCGGTTCCCGCGGCATCGGCGATGGCCGAACCGGACATGCCGGCAAAGATGATGCTCTGCAGGATATTGACTTGGGCCAGGCCGCCGCGGAATCGGCCGACGACGGCGTCGCACCAGCGCAGGAGACGCTCGCTCAGGCTGCCATTGTTCATCAATTCGGCGGCCAGGATGAACAGGGGCACAGCCAGCATGACATAATTGGAATACATGCCGTTGAGGAATTGTTCGGCGACAGTCCCCATGTCGGCGCCCACCAGAAGAAGATAGAGGACAGAGCCGGCGATCATCGAGAGGCCGATCGGCAGGCCGAGCAAGGCCAGGGCGGTGATGACGACAAGGGAGATCGAGAACGGGCTGGCGAGGTTCATACGCCCGAGCCCGCCTTGGTCGGATCGAAGGCCTCCGGCGCCCTGCCCCAGATCGCTTGCCAGCCGAGCCAGAGGTAGCGGACGATCATGGCCACGGCGAAGACGACGTACATGGCATAGAGATAGTCGAAGCGGATCTTCAGATAAGCCGTCTTCTGCACCTTCATGAAGGCAACGTAGTCGATCACCGCCGGCAGAGACAAACTGAAGAGGACGATCAAGGCGACGGCAGTGATCGTGGCCATGACGCGCCGCGGGCCGGCGCCAACAGCGCCGTAGATGACATCGAAGCGGATCTCCTCACTCTCCCTGATGACGAACGCCGAGCCGAAGAGCACGAGCCAGAGCCACATGATCACGCTGACTTCGTGAGTCCAGCCGATGGGGAGATTTAGCAAATAGCGGAAGACGATCTGCAGGATGAAGGCGGCGAACATCACGCCCAGCATCGCCGCCGCAAGATTCTCTGCGCGCCGCCTGAGCCAACCGCCGACCGTCGCGAACGTGGATTTCACGGGGTCATCCCGTCACTGCCGATGCCGTCCGAGTCCGATGAAAGACTCTATCATCGGACCCGAAACGGCAAGCTGCAGCGCGATCCCGCCATTGGGCCAGGCGCCGGGCGGAAGCGCTGCGAGGCGCTCCGATCAGAGGGCGTTGATCTTTTCGACCACGCCTTCCGGCCAGCTCTTGGCCAGATCGGACTCAAGGTACTTTTGCTGCGCATAGGCACGGAAGGCGGCGACGTCGGGCGTGTAGATCTTGAGCCCTTTAGCCTTGAACTCCTCCACCAATGACGCTTCGCGGGCCAGATGCTGCTCGGTGCTCCAATCGATTGCCGCGTCGGCGGCCGCCTGCATATTGGCCTGCTTTTCCGCGCCCATGGAATTCCACACCGAGCCCGCGACGGTCAGCAAATCGAAGCCGACGAGATGCGACGTCAAGACGATCTGCGACATCACTTCGTAGAACTTCATGTTCTGCACGTTGGGCAGCGGATTGTCCTGGCCGTCGATGGCGCCCGTCTGCAGGCCGGTATAGACCTCGGCATAGGCCATCGGCGTCGGATTGGCGCCAAGCGCCGTCCCCAGAAACTGCCAGGCATCGCCGCCGGGCATGCGCAGCTTGATGCCGGCCATGTCCGCCGGCGTGTTGATCATCTTGTCCGGCTTCAACCCGACTTGGCGGGCGCCGAAATAGGTCGGGCCCAGGATGTGCACGCCGAGTTGATCTTCGGCCATCTTCTTGAACTCGGCGCCGAGCTCGCTGTTGAAGAAGGTCTTGAGATGCGCAGCATCTCGGAACAGATAAGCCGATGTGAGGACCGACCAGGCGGGGATCTGGTTGGAGATATCCTGCGGCGCGATGTTGCCGACCTCGAGATTGCCGCGCTGCAGAGCGACGAGTTCGGTTCCCTGCTTAAATAGCGTCCCGCCGTAATAGGGCTCGAGCGTGAAGTCGCCCTTGATCCCCTCGGCGAACATCTTGGTCATGTCCGCCCGGATGTCCTTGTCGGAGAACACCGCGGAAAAACGCAAGACCGGTTTGTCCTGCGCGAAGGCAGGCACTGATGCCGCCGCAGCGATCAAGGCGCTGCCCAGGAGCAACGCACGGCGTGTCGGATTGTAGTTCATGGATAGCCCTCCCTGTTTTGGACTTTCGTCCGGCGCGTCCGCCCGGACGCATTGTTGTCTCGTTTCGATTATCGGCGGATTTATGCCTTCCGGCTTCCGCTCTTGCCGTGCCGATCAACTGTACGAAATGGTTCGTTCATGTCAATCGACAGGTATTTCTGCTGCCTCCGTCACCTGAATACAGACCTTACACCTCGCCCGGCAGGATCATGCGGCCGCCCCGAAATGGAGCGTCATCGCCGTCCGATCCGGGGCCACCCCGGTAAAGAGCTCGAACGCCTTCACGGCCTGGTAGACCGCCATTCCAGCGCCGGCGATGGTCCGGCAACCCAATCCGCGGGCCAACCGCAAGAGCTCGGTTTCCTGCGGAAAATAGACGATATCGGCCACCCAATGCCGCGGCTCCAGCAGAGCGGCGGGAAATGGGATGCCGGGATACTTATCCATGCCGACGGGCGTCGCATTGACGATACCGGAAACGCGGGCCAGCGCCGGCTGCAACTCCGTGACCGACGTAATCATGCCGCCAAACCGGGCGGCAAGTCTTCGCGCCAGCCTTTCCGACCGGCTGCCGTCGGTGTCGAAAAGCGCCAGCTCGCCGACGCCCAGTTCCAGGAGCGCGTGCGCGACCGCCGCACCGCCGCCGCCGGCGCCGAATTGCAACACGCTGTCGAGGGGGCATCCCCCCATGCGCTCATAGAAGCTCTCTGCAAAGCCCCAGCAATCGGTGTTGTGACCGATCCGGCGGCCATGGGCGAAGACCACGGTGTTGACCGCGCCGATGTCGGCGGCTTCCGGCGACAGATCGGCGAGATGGGCAATGACGCTCTGTTTGAACGGATGGGTGACATTGACGCCGGCGAAGCCAAGTTTCTCCGCGGCCGCGATCACTTCGCCAAGCGCTGTGTCGGGGAGACCCAGCCGGTCAAAATCGACGAGGGCATAGGTAAAACGCATGCCGAGCCGGGCGCCTTCGCGCTGATGCATGATCGGGGACCGGGAGGACTGGATGCCGCGGCCGAGCAAGCCGACCAGGACCGGCCGGCGGCGCCGGTTTCCATCCAGCACTGGATGCCCGGCTACGATCTTCGACAGCAGATCCATCGCCAATTCCGGCCTGGATGGCATCCATTCACTCCCATCGGGCGTCTGGCCCCGGCCCTCCTGCCTGAGACGGCCGTGGCACCACTTGTCTTTGCACGGCGCAACCCGGTAAATGTCCGGCGCGCCCGAGCGTACAATGTACGAACTGGTTAGTTTGGTCAATCGCCCGATGGCGGGCCGGGGCGGAATGGGGTCGGTAGTGACAAGAAAACGCAACAAGGCCAAGGCCGGCGGCGCACAAACGCGCACGCAGGATCCGGAGGGAACCCGCCGGAACATCATCGAGGTCGCCTCAGAGGAGTTTGCGCTGAACGGACTTTCCGGCGCGCGCATCGACGAGATCGCCGCCCGCACGCGCGCGAGCAAGCGCATGATCTACTATTACTTCGGCGACAAGGAAGGACTGTATGTCAGCGCGCTGGAGAATGCCTACCGGCTGGTGCGCGAAGGCGAGGCCAAGCTGGATATCGAAGGGCTGTCGCCGGTCGATGCCCTGCGGAAACTTGTGGAATTCACCTTCGATCACCATCACCAGCACGAGGATTTCATCCGCATGGTGATGATCGAGAATATCCATCACGGCAAGTATCTCGACCGGTCGAAGGTCATCCGCAATCTCAACGTTACGGCCATCGACAAGATCAGGGCGATCTATGCGCGCGGATTGGCCGACGGCGTCTTCCGCGCAAATCTCGACCCGATCGAACTGCACTGGCAGATCAGCGCGCTCTGTTTTTTCAATGTCTCCAACCGGGCCACATTCTCGAAGATCTTCGGCCGCGATTTCGGCGCGCCCAAAGCCCTTGCGTCGCTGCGCCGGAATGCCGTCGATATGGTGCTGCGCCAGGTCATGCGGGCAGACAAGCTGCCCAAGGACTGAACCCGCGTTTCCGCCGCTCCGCGTGTTTCCAGACTACGGATTGGGAAACCGCTGCGCGATCCGCTCGGCGACCATGTGCTGAAGCCGCCAGAGATGCCGGTCGCGGATGCCGAGCTCCTCCAGATGGGCGACGGTTTCCATCAGGTACTCCGCACAGGAGCCGACATGGCCGCAGGCCTGGGCCAGCGCCTCCACGACCGTGTCATCAGGCAGTTTCCCGGCGTAGCGTTCATGATGGCGGTTGATCGTGAAGGTGATCGCCTGAACGGTGCCGCCGTCGGTCCGCACATCGACCCAGCGCGGCAGGTAGATGCCGGCGAGCATTTCCCGCGCCCAGATTTTCTGGAGCGTTTCCCGCTCCGCATGCTCATGCAGGCGATAAGCCACGCCGCGGCAAACTCCGCCGGGCTCAAGTCCGAGCATCAGACCCGGCGCGTCGGGCGTGGCGCGGAACCGCTTCACCCAGAAACAGAACTGACGGTGATAGCCGCGCACCGTGCCGATACGCCGTTCGGCAAAATCGAACTCCGGCTTCCAGATCAGCGAACCATAGCCGAAGATCCAGGCGGGGCGGCTGGCGCGCGGATCCGCCAGCGCTGCCGCCAGCGACTCCGCGCGTTGCTCGTCGGTGAGATAGCCGGGCGGCGGCCCGGGATCTTCCGGGTTGCCCGGGATGCGTCCGATCAGGTCGCGGGTGAGTTTCATGAAGCCGAGTGCACCTGACGGACCTGTGCCTGATTGCTGCGCTGGCGCGGGAATACGACTCCGGCGCCAACGCAGGGATTCTAAAGGGACACATCCAGGCCGCCAATAGTCCAGGATTTGTGCATACATCGCGCCATTCGCGGCAGGATGCTGCCTTGCCCCCCTGCCCTGCCTTTGATACCAAAGGCTTAGTTGCAAATCGTTCTAAATAGCATCAAGGCCGATGGCATCGACTTTCGATCTCCCCGGGGTATCACCGGCCGCCAGCGACAGGCGGAACGTATTCGGCCGCGCCGGGCTCTCCTGGGGCTTCTTCGTCGCCGCCGGGTTGATGATCGTGATTGCCGCGCCGGTGGCGGCCGTTTTCGCCTTCGTGGTGCAACCCACCGGCGGGCTGTGGGCGCATCTGGTGGACACCCTGCTGCTCGACTATGTGGGCAACACAATCCTGCTGGGTGTGGGCGTCGGGTTGACGACCATCGTGATCGGTACCGGCTGCGCGTGGCTCCTGGTGATGTACGACTTCCCCGGCAAGCGCTGGCTCGATTGGGGGCTGGTGCTGCCGCTGGCGATGCCTGCCTATGTGCTGGCCTATGCCTATACGGATTTCCTGCAATTCACTGGACCGCTGCAGGGGCTGATCCGCAGCATCACCGGCTGGGGCTGGCAGGATTACTGGTTCCCGCCGATCCATTCCGCCGGCGGCGCCATCTTCGTGCTGTCCATGGCGCTCTATCCCTATGTCTATGTGCTGGCGCGCTCGGCCTTTCTCGAACAGTCGGTCTGCGCGCTGGAGGTCAGCCGCACGCTTGGCTGTTCGCCTGGGAGCGCCTTCTACAGGGTCGCCCTGCCCCTGGCGCGGCCGGCGATTGCCGCTGGCACAGGTTTCGTGGTGATGGAGACTCTGGCGGATTTCGGCGCGGTGAAATATTTCGAAGTGCCGACCTTCACGACCGGGATCTATCGCGCCTGGTTCGCTCAGGGCAGTCCGGCGGCGGCGGCGCAATTGGCGTCACTGTTGCTGCTGGCGGTGTTCTCGGTGCTGCTGCTGGAGCGCTGGAGCCGTGGGCGGCGGCGATACTCGCACACCTCGGCGCGCTATCGCGAACTGCACCCGACCAGGCTCACCGGCTGGCGCGCCGGAGTTGCGACGACGGTTTGCCTGCTGCCGCTGGCTTGCGGCTTTGCCCTCCCGGCGATCGTGCTGTTCGACATGGCGATGAATTCGTCGGAGCCGGTGAGCATGGGGCGGCTGCTGCATCTGATCGGCAACACGATCAAGATCGGCATCGCCGCCAGCGTGGTGACCGTGGCCGCCGCACTGCTGGCGATCTATGCCATCAAGCATGACGGACGGCGGCTGACCCGCGGCCTGATCAATGTGGCGCTGCTGGGGTATGCCACGCCTGGCGTGATCATCGCCGTCGGCATTGTGATCGCCATCGGGCTGATCGACACGATGATCGCGGGCATGGCGCAGACGATGTTCGGCATCAGCACCGGGTTGCTGCTGGCAGGCACGATCGCCGCGGTGACCTATGGCTGCCTGGTGCGGTTTTTTGCCGTCGCCTTCGGCCCCGCTGATGCCGGCCTGGGCCGTATCAAGCGCAGCCTGGAAGATGCCGCCCGTACGCTGGGCACCAGCCCCGGCGGCGTGCTCGCGCGCATCCATCTGCCGCTGATGCGCGGCAGCGTGCTCAGCGCCCTGCTCCTGGTGTTCGTGGAAGTGCTGAAGGAACTGCCCGCGACCATGATCCTGCGGCCGTTCAATTTCGATACGCTGGCGATCGAGGCGTTCCAACTGGCCACCACGGAGCGCTTGGACGGGGCCGCCACGCCGGCATTGATCATCGTCGCTGTCGGGCTCATCCCGGTGATCCTGCTCTGCCGGACGATCCGCCGCTCGCGGCCGGGCCGCGTAGACTGAGGCACCGCGATGACCGCGCTCGCTCTTTCCGGCGTCGATCATGCCTATGGCAGCAGGACGATCCTGCATGACGTGTCGCTGGAGGTGCGCGAGGAGGAAATCCTCTGCCTGCTCGGTCCGTCGGGCTGCGGCAAAACGACGATCCTGCGGCTGGCGGCGGGGCTGGAGCTGCCGACGCGCGGGACGATCCAGGTCGGCGGGCGGCTGGTCTCCGGCAATGGCGCGTTCGTGCCGCCGGAGCGGCGAGACGTGGGCCTGCTGTTCCAGGACTATGCGCTGTTCCCCCATCTCTCCATCGCCGGCAACATCGCCTTCGGTCTGCGGAACATGAACGAGCCGGACCAGAAGCGGCGCATCGGCGAGATGCTGGAGCTGACGCACCTGACCGGCCGCGGCGACACCTATCCCCATACGCTGTCGGGCGGCGAACAGCAGCGGGTGGCGCTGGCCCGGGCCCTGGCGCCGCGGCCGCGGGTGCTGCTGCTGGACGAGCCGTTTTCCGGACTCGATACGCAATTGCGCCAGAAGGTTCGCGACGAGACGCTGCATGTCCTGAAGGAAGTTGGCGCCGCCGTCGTGCTGGTCACCCATGATCCCGAAGAGGCGCTGTTCATGGCCGACCGCATCGCCCTGATGCAGGCGGGGCGGATCGTGCAAGTGGGCGAGCCTACCGATCTCTATTTTCATCCGGCGGAGGCATTCGCCGCCGAGTTCTTCGGCGAGATCAACCGGCTCTCGTCGCGAGTCAGCGGCGGCAAGATCGCTTCGCCGTTTGGTCCGCTGACCGCGGGCGGACTACCCGATGGGACCGATGTCACCTGCCTCATCCGTTCGGAAGCGCTGAAGCTGCTGATGTCGCCGCCGAACGGCGCCGGAGCACCCCATGCGGTGGTGGAAGCGGCGCGGCTCTTGGGCCGGTCGAGCCTGATCCATCTGCACACCCATCCGTCCACCGGCTACGCGCTCCACCTCCATGCGCGCGCCATGGGCGTGAACTTGCTGCGGCCGGGCACGGAAGTGTGGGTAGAGATCGATCCGCGGCTGGTGTTTGTGTTTCCTGCCGAGAAGTTGGCGTAGCGAATAAAGGAAAAGCGGCGCCCCCTGCAGGGACGCCGCCTTCGGTAGAATGCCGATGCGCCTTACTTCCAGCCAGCGCGGTCCATGATCTTCGACGCTTCCAGGCTGTTGGCGGCGAAGGTCGCGGCGTTCAGCGTGTCCTGCTTGAACTCGCCGAAGTTCGCCAGCACCGGATGAGGCTTCACTGCCGGGTTCACCGGATACTCGAAGCTGATATCGGCGAAGTAGCGTTGAGCCTCCGGCGACACCAGGAACTCCAGCAGCTTCACGGCGTTGTCCTTGTTCGGCGCGGATTTCAGCACGCCGGCGCCGCTGATATTGACATGAGTGCCGCGGTCGCCCTGATTGGGAAAGAACACGCCGAGCTTCTCGCCGATAGCGCGTTCTTCCGGCTTCTCCGACGCCAGCAGGCGCGCGAGATAGTAAGTGTTGGAGATCGCGATGTCGCCGACGCCGGCAGCCACGGCCTTGAGCTGGTCGGTGTCGCCGCCTTCGGGCGGGCGGGCCATGTTGGCGACCAGGCCCGTCGCCCAGGCCTCGGCCTTCTCCGCGCCGTCGGCGGCGATGATCGAGCCCATCAGGCTGAGATTGTAGACGTTGGTGCTGCTGCGAACGACGATCTTGCCGGCGTACTTCGGATCCGCCAGGTCCTCATAGGTGGAGAGTTCAGTCGGATTCACCCGCTCCTTGTCGTACACCAGCACGCGGGCGCGCATGGCCAGCCCGTACCAGAGGCCGTCGGGATGGCGCAGATGCGCCGGCACATCGGCCTCGAGGACCGGCGACTTCACGGACTCGAACAGGTTCTTCTCGGCAGCCAAAGCGAGGCGCCCCGCGTCGACGGTGATGAAGATGTCGGCGGGGCTGTTGGCGCCCTCGGCCTCCAGGCGCTGAATCAGTTCGTCATGGTTGGCTTCCACGACATTGACAGCAATCCCCGTCTCCTTGGTGAAGGCGTCCCAGAGCTGCTGGTCGGTACCATAGTGCCGGGCGTTGTAGATGTTGACTTCCTGGGCCTGGGCACCGCCCGCTGCCACGAGGATCACGGCTGCTGCCATACCGAGCGATCTGAAGCTCATTTTTTGCACCTTGCGTTTGCGACTGCGTTTGCGAGTTACTTGCAATTGCATATCGGGACACAGGCCATGACGCAAGTCAGACTTGGGTTCGCGACACGCGGCGGGACAGCGCAGCGGCAGGACGCGCGCAAAAGAGCAACGCCCCGCCGCGGTCGCGGCGGGGCGCACAAGAGTATGATTTCAGCGGCTTACCAGAACTTCTTGTAGGCCTTTTTCAGATCCACAAGCGGGTGCTTGGCGGACATCTGGAACTTGATCAAGAGTTCGCGAGCCATCATGTCGCGGTCCTGCTGGTTATCAGGCAGCTTCACGCCCTTGGGGATCGTCACCCAGCCATTGACGTTGCGGTCGAAGATTGCCGGACGGCCCTCCTCGTATCCCATATGCACATCCTCAAGCCAATTGAGGTCGTCCCACCCCATCAGCTCCATGTACTTCTTGAGGAACGGCGTCACGCGATTGTAGTCGGGCACCAGATTCACGTCGTAGCGGTAGCCGATATGCTGGCCGATTTCCTTCTCGCGCTTGGTGTCGAGGCCCTTCGCGTCCTTGAGGTACTTGTCGATATCGGCCTTCTTCGGCGCGGCGGCTTTCGCAGCGGGCGCCTTCTTCGCCGGGATCGGCAGCTTCTTCACGTTCGATTTTGCCATCGGTCCCTCCCTTAGTAGCGATTCATGTCGGGGCGGCCGACGGTGTGCTGGGTGCCGGCCAGCGGCACCATCGCCATGGCGGACGCCTCCATGGTAAGCGCGGCCAGGTCTTCCGGCTCCAGGGAGTGCACATTGGTCTTGCCGCAGGCGCGGGCCATCATCTGCGCCTCGATCGTCAGGGTGTGCAGGAAATTGTAGACCCGCTCCGCCGCCTCGTCGGGATCGAGCCGCTTGCGCAGCACCGGGTCCTGGGTCGCCACGCCCACGGGGCAGCGGCCGGTGTGGCAGTGATAGCAGTTGCCCGCCTCCACGCCCATTTCCTTCGGATAGTCCGCTTCCGGAATATCCTTGTTGCAGTTCAGCGCCATCAGCGCCGAATGGCCGATGGCGATGGCATCGGCGCCGAGCGCCAGCGCCTTGGCTACGTCCGATCCGTTGCGGATGCCGCCGGCATAGACCAGCGAAATCTCACCAGACTTGCCGAGATCGTCCAGCGCCTTGCGGGCCTGGCGGATCGCGGCCATTCCCGGCACGCCGGTATCTTCCGTCGCAAGGTGCGGGCCGGCGCCGGTGCCGCCTTCCATGCCGTCGATGTAAATCGAGTCCGGCCCGGTCTTGATCGCCATGCGCACATCGTCATAGACGCGCGCCGCGCCCAGCTTGAGCTGGATCGGAATCTCGTGATTGGTGGCCTCGCGGATCTCGTTGATCTTGAGCGCGAGATCGTCGGGGCCGAGCCAATCGGGATGGCGGGCCGGCGAACGCTGGTCGATGCCCGCAGGCAGCGAACGCATTTCCGCCACCTGGTCCGTCACCTTCTGGCCCATCAGATGGCCGCCGAGGCCGACCTTGCAGCCCTGGCCGATGAAGAACTCCACGGCGTCGGCAAGCTGCAGATGGTGCGGGTTGAAGCCGTAGCGCGACTGGATGCACTGGTAGAACCACTTGGACGAATAGCGGCGCTCGTCCGGAATCATGCCGCCTTCGCCGGAGCAGGTCGCGGTGCCGGCCATGGTGGCGCCGCGGGCGAGCGCGATCTTCGCCTCGAACGACAGGGCGCCGAAGCTCATGCCGGTGATGTAGACGGGGACATCAAGCACCAGCGGGCGCTTGGCCTTCGGTCCGATGATCGTCTGGGTCAGGCATTTTTCGCGATAGCCCTCGATGACGAAGCGCGTCAGCGTGCCCGGCAGGAAGGTCAGATCATCCCAGTGCGGGATCTTCTTGAAGAGCGAGAAGCCGCGCATGCGGTAGCGGCCGAGCTCCGACTTGATATGGATGTCATCGATCACCTCGGGCGTGAAGATGCGGCTATGCCCGAGCAGGCTCTTGTTGCGCGCCGTCTTTTTCACCGGCTGCGCCTTCGGCGCGATTTTCTCTTTCGCCATGTCCGTTATCCTTCGAATGAAATTCTTAGAGAACGATCTTCTTCTCGGCGGGCTCCAGGTTGTCGTAATTCCACAACTGCTTGCCTGCCACGATCTTGGTCATCTTCATCGCGCCATTCGGCGTTTCGAGCCCGTAGAGCTTGAGCTTGCGATCGAGCCACTGGGCCTCAAGCGCCGTCATCTCGCCTTCGACGGCGTCGACGCCGAGGCCGTCGATCTTGCCGCCGACATAGATAGTGCCGTCATACATGGAATCGCCGAGGTTCTTGCCCGCGTTGCCCAGGATCACCATGCGTCCGCGCTGCATCATGAAGCCGCAGAACGCGCCGGCGCGGCCGCCAATAATGATCGACCCGCCCTTCTGGTCGATGCCCACGCGTGCGCCGACATCGCCCTTGCAGACGAGATCGCCGCCGCGGATCGCCGCGCCGAAGGTGGAGCCGGCGTTCTTCTCGATCACCACCGTGCCCGACAGCATGTTCTCGGCGCAGGACCAGCCGACGCGGCCCTTGATGCTGATATTCGGACCGTCGATCAGGCCACAGCCGAAATAGCCGAGGCTGCCCTCGATCTTCAGGTTCAGGCGGTTGAGAATGCCGACGGCGACGCCATGCTTGGCGCCCGGATTCTTCATCACGATGGTGCCGTAGCCCTGCTTCATCAGATCGCGGAGCTTGAGGTTGATCTCCGTGGCGTTCAGCGGTCCGGCGTCGAATTCGGCGCGCTTGTTGAAATCGACATCATAGGCGCCGGGATAGAGGAAACTGTCGCCGTCTTCAGGCGAAAAAAAGCGTTGCTGGGTGCGGCCGGCAAGCTGCTCGGTGTGCATTCCCATCATCTCGGCGGATTTTTCTCTGAGTGCCATGTTTCTTGATCCAATCGTTGTCAGTCGGAGGTGCCGGACACGGCCGCAATCCGCGCGGCCGCATCAGCCCGAATGCGCGCGGCTATTCGCTCTTCCAGACCCGCACTTCGCCCTCATAGGGATCGAAGGTATCGATCTCCTTGGGGAAGACGCTGCGGATCGCCACTTCCTCGGACGCGAGAGCGATGAACTCGTTGCTCTCGTAGAGCACCATCGGCTTCGCCGCCATCGTGTCCTTGGCCATGCCGAGGCTGTCCGACGTCGCCACCAGATAGGTGAAAACGCCGTCAAGTTCGTCGATCGAATCCGTCATTGCGTCCTTGAGATCGGCGCCCTGGTTCATCTTGTCCGCCAGATAAACGGCGATCAGTTCGGAGTCGCAATTGGACACGAAGCGATGGCCACGATGCTCCAGCGCCCGCCGCCCCTTCCAGTAGTTGGTGAGCTGGCCGTTATGCACCACGGACACGTCGGCAAACGGATAGGCCCAATAGGGATGGGCCGAGCGGATATCGACGTCCAATTCCGTCGCCATGCGGGTGTGGCCGATGGCATGGCTGCCGTTGAAGCCCTTCAGGTGGTACTGGTCGGAAACGCGGGTGGCGTCGCCCAGATCCTTGATCAGCTCCAGGCCAAGGCCCATGGACAGGATTTCGGCGCCATCGATGTCCTCGATAAAGTCGGCAAGTTTCCGGCGATCGCCGTCATACTCGATCCGGTAGCGGAAGGCGTACTCCGTCGCTTCCTCTTCCTTCAGGATCTTAGCGCCCAACTCAGCCAGCCGCTTGTTCACTTCCGTGCGGCGGTCCTTGACCTGCTGGTGGATATCGAAACCCTTGGCCATATCCTCCTGCTCCGCCACCTTGAAGCGCAACACGAGCTCGTTGCCCTTGGGTTTGCCGTAAAGGGCGAAGCCGGTGGAATCGGGACCGCGATGCTTGAGAGAGACAAGCATCTTCGTCATCTCGGTTCCGATGTCGCCGGTCTTCTTCCGGTGGATAAGTCCTGCAATTCCGCACATGGCGTGTTCTCCTGTTGCGCCGATTACGGCAGATAGTCCCAGTATTGCTTGAGGTCCCAATCGGTGACGGTGGACATGAAGCGCTCCCACTCGTCGCGCTTGTAGTGCATGAACACCCGGTACATCTCGTCGGGCATGGCGCGCCGGACGGTTTCGTTCTTCTCCAGCGCGTCCAGCGCCTCGCCCAGCGACATCGGCAGCTTGGCGACTTTCTTGCCGCCCCTGATTGCCTCGTAGATGTTGCGCTCTTCGGGCTCGCCGGGATCCAGGTCGTTCTTGATGCCGTCGTCGAAAGCCTGCAAAATCGCTGAAGCCATCAGATACGGATTCACCGTCGAGTCGACCGAGCGGTACTCGAACCGGCCCGGCGCGGAAATGCGCAGCGCGCAGGTGCGGTTCTGATAGCCCCAGTCGGCGAAGACCGGCGCCCAGAATCCGGTGTCCCACAAGCGACGGTAGGAGTTCACGGTCGAGGAGCCGATCGCCGTCAGCGCGCGCACATTCTTGATGACGCCGCCGATGCAATTGAGCCCGATGGGGCCCGGCTTTGCCTGGCCCTTGAGCGGCATGAACGTGTTCTCGCCGCCCTTGCGATAGGTGAAGACGTCATCCAGGCCCGGCAGTTTCTCCGGCTTGTCGAGATGCGCCGTATTGACCTGTTTGTCCTCGCCGCCGCGCCACAGCGACAGATTGTGGTGACAGCCGCTGGCTGACACGCCCATGAAGGGCTTGGTCATGAAGCAGGCGATCAGGTTGAACTCGCGCGCCACCTGGGCGCAGATCTGGCGATAGGTGGTCAGGCGGTCGGCCGTGCGCAGCGCATCGTCGTACATGAAGTTCAATTCGAGCTGGCCGGGAGCGTCCTCATGATCGCCCTGGATCATGTCCAGGCCCATGGCCTGCGAGTACTCAATGGCCTTCATGAAGACCGGGCGCAGGGATTCGAACTGGTCGATGTGATAGCAGTTCGGCTTGGAGAAGCCGCCATCGGGCAGCCCGTCGGCGCCCTTCTTCAACCACATCATCTCCGGCTCGCAGCCATGGCGGAGATGCAGGCCCTTGTGCTTCTTGCCGAACTCTTCCTGATGGATGCGAAGATTGCCGCGGCAATCCGAGGTCAGGTGGCCGCCGGGATTGGTCTTCTCTTCGCGGTTCCGGAAGCAGGTGCAGAACACGCGGGCGACGCGCTTGTCCCAGGGGAGCTGCACGAAAGTCTCGGGATCGGGAATGCCAACCAGTTCGGACGCCTCGGGACCATAACCGATGTAGTTCTTGTGCCGGTCTACATAGAGGTTCGCGGTCGAACCATACACCAGCTGGAAGCCCCGCTCCGCGACCGACTCCCAATGATCCGCCGGAATGCCCTTGCCGACGATGCGGCCGGTGACCGACACGAACTGATAGTAGATGTAGCTGATGCCCAGCTGCTTGATCTTCGCGCGGACCTGCTTCACCAGCTCTTTGCGGCCGGGTTTATTGACATGGGCTTCTAAGTCAGTCATGGGGCTCCCCTTCTCGTTGATCCCTGTTGTCTTTCTCTCTGCCTGACGCCCTGCGCGGGCGCCTTATTCCTTGATTGCACCGGTCGCCGTGGAACCGGCGGCCGGCGATCTATTCATTCAAGCGTCGTCAAAGTTCCCGCGCCGTTCGGCCGCGGTCAATCCCTCCTCTCGATCAGCTCCAGGGGAAGGGGCTGTTGGATGTCGGATGCAACTTGCCTTCCGCAAAGCGGGAGAAGCGGAACGGCTTCAGCAGATCGCTTTCGCGGCCGCAGACATCGTCGGCCACCAGCTTGCCGACGCCGATCATCTTGTAGCCGTGGTTGGAATCCGCGACGACATAGACATTGTCGCAGAAGCGGTCGAATACCGGAAAGCTGTCGGCGGTGAAGCTGCCGATGCCGCCCGAAGGTTCCTTCTTAAATTTCGCCATCGTGCCGCTAAAGCGCTTCTGGCAGAAGGCCAGCGCCGACACCCACATATGGGCGAAATCGTCGCCGACGATGAAATCAGGCGACTCCGGGCCGTAGGGATCGATCGCGACTTTCTCCGGCGGAGTCTTGACCTTGTAGGGCATGGCGCCGCCCTGGATGCCGCCGAAATGGAAGTCGGGCTTGTAGTAGATGCCCCAGAGCTTGTCAGTGATCAGCGAGCCGTCGACATCCGAATGCAGGGGCGCGTCGGTGTCCACATGGATCACGGGCGGCATCTTTCCATCGTTGGTGCGCTGCAGCTTGGGATCGACGCCCAGCGTGCCCTCCTCCAGGCACCAGAAGGTCCACATGGGCACGCCGTCATGGGTCTTGCCGTCGCGGCCCTTAATGGTGATGCCCTTCGGCAGCTCCAGCATGTCCCAGATCTGCTTGATCCAGGGGCCGGCGCCGATGATCACCTGTTCGCACTCGATCTTGCCCTGGTCGGTGACCACGGCGGTGACAGCGCCCTTGTTGTCCTTCTCGAAGCCGGTGACCTTTGCGCCGGTCAGGATGCGCACGCCTTCATTCTCGGCTTTCTTCGCCAATCCATAGATGGATTTCGTGTTGTTGGCGTAGCCGCCCTTCTTCTCATGCAGGACCGAGGTGATCCCCTTAGCCTGCCAGTCGTCGAGGATGGTGCGCATGTATTTCAGGCAGTCGGCCTCGCCCTCGATGAAGACCGACTCGTAGCCGATCTCTTTCTGCTGCGCGTAGATGCTGGCGACGTCCTTGTGCATCACCTCCGGGCTGATCTGCATGTAGCCGACAGGGTTATAGCTGAAGGCCTCCGGATCGCTCTCCCACACCGACACGCTGTGCGCCATCAGGCGGCGCATCGCCGGCTGGAAATAATTGTTGCGAACCACGCCGCAGGCTATGCCCGAGGCGCCGGCGGCGATGCCGGATTTGTCGACCACTAGCACGTCCTTGCCACTGCCCTTGCCGGTCTTGCGCAGGTTCTCGGCCAAGTGCCAGGCCGTGCTGAGGCCGTGAATGCCGGCGCCGATGATCAGGTATTTGACATGGTTGGGGAGTGCCATTCCGGGAAACCTCGACGAACAAGCGATACCGCTGGCCCAGAATTGGTTGAAATCGGTCAAGCTTTGTCTTGACGGGGCCGCCAAACACTTTGATCATATCGGCATCCGTTTTCAAACCAATTTTTTCGCAAAGGCACAGAAATGGCTAAAATTGGTGGCAAGAGCGGTATGCCCCGCAGCGTCGCGCCGGCCCCTGCGCCAGCGGCGGTCGAGCCTGCGCCCGGGCGGTTGCGGATCGTCAGCGATCCCGTGCGCGGATCGGCCTGGATCACCGGCCAACTGCGGCAGGCAATTCAGGAGGGACACTACACCCACGGCGAGAAGCTGCCGGCGGAACGCCAACTCGCCGAAGCGTTCGGCACGTCGCGCACCACCGTGCGCATGGCGCTGGATCATCTGGAGAACGAGCGCCTGGTCACACGGCGCGTCGGCAGCGGCACCTTCGTGAACTATCGCCCGCCCAACGAGGCGGAAGAAGTCGCGGAGATGACCAGCCCGGTGGAGTTGATCGAAGTGCGGCTGGGGCTGGAGCCCCATATGGTGCGGCTCGCCGTGCTCAACGCGACTGCCCGGGATGTCGACCGGCTCAGTGAAATTGTGCTGCAACTCGAGAAAGGCCCGCTGGATGCGGAGCGTTTCACTCAGCTCGACGAGGCGTTCCATCTGTCGATCGCCGAATGCACCCATAACCCATTGCTGGTCTCGCTCTACCGCCAGATCAACGACGTCCGCACTCACACCCAGTGGAATGCGATGAAGGACAAAGTGCTGACACCCAAACGCATAGCCGACTACAATTCCGAACACCGCGCGATCTTCGAATCGATCCGCACGCGCGACGTGGATACAGCGGTCACTACCATCACCAACCATCTGCATTACGCCCGGCGCCAGCTGCTGGGTGTCGGCAACGAATAGCCCCCGCCTCGCGACGCCATCTTGATACCGCCCCACGGCACTGCTGCCTGATGATGACGCCTGGACTTCTGGGGCACGGGCACCGCGGTCTGCTGGGGCACCGCCGATTTCGTCGCCCGCTTCTCCGGCCGTGCCGTCGGCCATCACAGTTCGCTGCTCGGCATGCTGGGAGTGGGCTCGCTGCTGCTGACCGGCTGGATGCTGATCGAGCAGCCGGCCGTAACCTGGACATTCACTGCAATCCTGCTGGTGATCCTTGCCGGGATCTCGCTGATGGCGGCCACGCTCTGGCTCTACCAGGGCGTGGCCCGCGGCCCGATCTCCATCGTCGAACCGATTGTCTGCAGCTATCCCATCCTGACGGTGCTGCTGACCGTAATCGACGGCCATGTGCCGACTTTCATCCAGTTCGCCTTCATGGCGATCACCATGGCGGGAGTCATCGTCGTCGCGCGCTCGACAGGCAGTCATATCGACGGCGGCCACGACGCGAAGGTGATGCGCGGCACGATCCTGATCTCGATCCTGTCGGCGATTGCCTTTGGCGTCGGCGTCTACCTGTCGCAGCGGGCGCTGCCCTTGCTCGGCGACCTGCCGACGCTCTGGTCGTCGCGGCTGGTGAGCCTGGCCTCGCTGATCGTCCTGATGCTGCTCGCCAAGGAGCGCCCTGAGCTGCCGCTGAAGTGGTGGCCGGCGCTGGCGAGCCAGGGGCTGCTGGATACGGCGGGTTATGCCGCCCTTTACCAGGCGGCTTATGGCGAGGGATCGGGCATCGCCGCCGTGGCCGCCTCGAGCTATGGCGCGCTGAGCACGCTGCTTGCCTGGATCATCCTGCGGGAGCGCGTCAATGCCGTGCAATGGCTCGGCATCGCGCTGGTGTTCGCCGGAGTGGCCGGATTGTCGGCGGGCTAGGCGATCTCTTGTAGACGCGCGGCAGGCAGCGGCCACCTTGCCAAGCTGTTGTGCGAGCTTCTTGTTCAGCAGCCCATTATCACAACAGCCGAACTGATCAACGGCATCTGTATGATCTGCTCGCGCTTGCCGGCGAAGAACGCCTCCGCGGCCCGGGTCGCGCCCGGGCACTCCGCATGGCCGTAATCGTCGATGATGATGAGTCCTTCCGGATTCATTCGGGGATAGATGAACTCGAGGCAATCCCGCACTGACCGCTCGGTATCCACGTCGATATGGGCGAAGCGGAAGCGAGCGTCCTGCAGATCCGCCGGAATCGATTGCGGAAAAAGGCCGGGATGTAATCTGACCCGCGGATTGTTGCCGAGCAGTGCCAGCACCTGCGGCGCAGACGTCTCGGTGAAGGTGTTCTTCAGGCCGATCTCGTCATAGGCCAGATCGTCGGGCATGCCCGCAAAGGTATCGAAGACATGGATGTCGGCTTTCGCGCCGTGGCGAAGCATCAGTTCGGACACCAGCTTTGCCGTGCCGCCGCGATAGCTGCCCACTTCAATGCAATCGCCGGGCAAGGACAGCGTGCGCCGCGCCCACTGATACATCAGGTACAGCCGGCCGAGATCGACGACGGTCGCCTGCTGCACGCCGCTGCTGAGGATCGAGCGGAACTCCGAAAGATCGTGCCAGGGCGTGCGCGCGGCGATGGCGCCGGCGGCGACCTTTGTCAGAATCTTCGCCTCGGATGAATGATTTGATTGCACGGGCGTGAGGGTGCGTTCGCGCTTGCGCAGAACGATATCGAGGATTGTTTCGGTTGCCCGGTGCGCGGTCCCGACGCCGACCGACTTGCGCAGTTCGCGGCGCGTAATGCGCTCGATCGTCGCCATGTGGCAGACGGTCTGGATCAACTCCAGGATGTTCGCCTGGTTCGCGGGAACCGAAGGTTCCTGCAATGCGAACGACCAGCGCTCACCGTCGCGGCGCGGCCGCGTTGCGCCATCAGGTACAGAGATGGTGACGAGCCCGCCTGGTATCACGGCGCGGATCCAATTGGTCAGCGCCACTGAGAGTTGCGGACAATGCTGCAAAACATTGTCCGCAATCACATAGGGCAGGCTGTCATCGCCGACATCCAGCAGCAGCGCCGCCTCGCCCGCGCTAGGTTCGAAATGCCGCCAAGCGCCGGCGCCACGCGTCAACTCTGGGTGAATTGACGCGTCAATTGGATGATTGCTCAAAACGATTCCGCTGCTGCGGAATGAGATTGCCGATGTCTTGTTGCGCGAAATAGCGCCTTCAACGCGCAGTACCGCCTGCTGCTCCGCCATCCTGGTCCCCCTGGCCCTGTAGATTTCTTGTTTCCAAGCTGCCGGAAATTCCGGCGGCTAGGAATGCCCACAGCCAGACTAGCCCCCGGAGGCCGCGGGTCCCTATATAAGAGCTAGGGATTGGCTCATAGCTAGCTATAGGCGCGTGAAATCACCAGCGATTTCGCGCAAAGGATGCAAAGGAATTAAGATTAAGGACTGCCCTTTAGTGATCGCTCAGCAGCCGATCTCGTATGGGCGACTAGGTTCCAAAATCGCCTTGGGTGATCAGCACATGCCCGGGCTGATCGGCGACACGGTCGAGCCAGGCGCGGATGGCGGGATAGCGGCCGAGATCGAAATCGCCCTCCTCCGCCACATGGGTATAGGCGTAGAGCGCGATGTCGGCGATGGAGTAGGATTTACCGACCAGGAATGGATGATCCTTCAGGCGGCGTTCCATGATATCGAGGGCCTGATAGCCCTTTTCCCACTTCTCCTTCAGGCGCTCCGCCCACTCCAGGCGCTTATGCAGTTCGTGAATCCAGAAGCGCGCAACAGCGATGTAAGGCTCGTGGCTGTACTGCTCGAAGAACATCCACTGCAACGCCTCAGCGCGCTCGAACCGGTCGGCGGGGAAAAATCGCGTGCCCTCGGCAAAATAGTACGTGATTGCGTTCGACTGCGCGAGGATGCGGCCGTCATCGAACTGCACCGTGGGAATGCGGCCATCGGGATTGATGGCGAGGAACTCCGGCGTGCGGGTTTCGCCCTTGAGGATATCCTTCTCGACCAGTTTGAAGGGAATGCCGAGCTGCGACAGCAGCAGCCGCACCTTGTAACCGTTCCCCGACGGCAGAAAATCGTACAGCGTCAGCATGTGCCCCCCGGTTTTCGCGCCAGACTAGATGCTGGGGACGAAGCGTCAAACCAGATTATCTCATGCTCGCATGAGCGATGCTCACGCGGTGCCGCTTATTCCCGCAGCAGAACCAGGTGCTGCGAGCGGACGGCAATGTCCAGCCGGTCGCCCACAGCCACCACTGTATCCGCCTCGCTGCGCGCCAAGATGGCGACATCGCCGGCCGGACCGGCGTTCAAGCGCAGGCGCAAATGCGTACCCTGGAACACGGATTCACTCACAACGGCTTGTCCCAGGGAAACAGCGCCCGCATCCACGCCGCGTCCGCTCTGGATATGTTCCGGCCGGATAAGAACATTCACACGCTCGCCCATCGCGGCCGGGCCCGGCACGGGCAGTATACCAACAGCGGTCTTGATCCAGGTGCACTCGCCCGCCGCATCCATGGCCTCGCCCGCAAGGATATTGCTCTCGCCCATGAAGGTGGCAGCAAACCGCGTCGCCGGGCGCAGATAGATACGCGAGGGCGGCCCGATATCTTCGATGCGGCCCTTGTTCATGACGACGATCCGGTCGGCGATGTTCATCGCCTCCTCCTGATCGTGAGTGACGTGGACGAAGGTGGTGCCGACGCTTTTCTGAATCCGCACCAGCTCTTCCTGCATCTGGCGGCGCAGCGCCAGATCGAGCGCGCCCAGCGGCTCATCGAGCAGCAGCACTTTCGGCTCGACGGCGATGGCGCGAGCCAGCGCCACCCGCTGCCGCTGGCCGCCGGAAAGCTGATGGATGCCGCGGGCGCCATAACCTTCCAGCCCCACCAGGCGGAGCACTTCGTCAGCGCGGCGGTTGCGCTCCTCTTTCGGCACTCTGCGCATCGTCAGGCCGAAGCCGACATTGGCGCGCACGCTCATATGGGGGAACAGGGCATAGTCCTGGAACACCGTTGCCGTCGGCCGCCGGGCCGGCGGCGTGTCCGTCACATCGATGCCATCGATGAAAAGGTTGCCGGTTGTCGGCACGGTGAATCCGCCAATCATGGACAGTACGGTTGTCTTGCCACTGCCGGATGGCCCCAGGAGCACGACGAATTCGCCGGCCGCGATGTCCAGGTCGATCTGCGAGACGGCAATGGAAGTCTCGTAGTTCTTGGAGATGCCCCGCAGGCTGACCAACGCTTCAGCCATCGCGCCGCCTCCGCGCCAGCAGCAGCTCGACCAGAACGACCAGCCCGATGGACACCGCGAAGACGAATGTGCCGACCGCGTTGGTCACCGGATTGAGGCCGGTTCGTAGCAGGCTGAAGATGACCACGGGCAAGGTGACGTCGAACTTGCTCAGGAGCTGGGCGATGACGAACTCGTCCCAGGACAGGGTGAAGGCGATGAAGAATGCCGCCAGCAGCGCCGGCCAAAGCATGGGCACCGTGACGTAAATCAGCGCCTTGAACTCGCTGGCGCCGAGATCGAGGGCCGCACGCTCCACATTGGCTTGATGCTCGCCCATCTGGGAATAGATCACGGCGAAGCAGAGCGGCAGGTTGATGACGACATGTCCGAGGCCGACAGCGAACAGCGACTTGCCGATGCCAAGCCCGTTGAAGACGATCAGCAGCCCCAGCGCGATGATGATGTAGGAAACGGTGATCGGCGCCATCAGCAGGAATTGCATCTGCGGCGCGGCACGACCCGGCTGCCGGGCCAGCTTGAAGGCGGCAAGGAAGCCGAGTGTGGTGGCCGCCATCGAACTGAGGCCGCCGACCAGCACAGAATTGCCGAGCGCCTCCATGAGCTTGCGATCAGCGAACATCTTGTCGTACCAGCGCAAGGAGAAGCCCTTGAACGGCGGCACCGGGGCCAATCCGTCCTGGAACGAGAACTGCACCAGCACAACGACCGGCAGAAAGATGAAGATCACGGCGGCGACGACATAGAGCAGTGCCGGGATGTCGCGCGCTTTCATCACACCCGCTCCATCCGGAGATAACGGGCGAACAGCAGATAGGCGGCGGTGACGACCAGCATCAGGATCATGCTGAGCGCCGACGCCATCGGGAAATCGGCGGCGCGGCCGATCTGCAGCATGATAGCCTGGGGCAGCAGCAGCTCTTTGCCGCCGCCGAGGATCTGCGGCGTGATGTAGTCGCCGACCGCGAGCACGAACGTCAGAAACGCGCCGACCGCGACGCCGGGCAAGCTCAGCGGCAACGTCACATGCAGAAACGTCTGGAAACCGTTGGCGCCGAGATCCGCCGCGGCCTTCCTGTAGGAGTCCTTGATCTGCGACAGATTGGCATAGATGGTCAGCGTCAGCAGCATGACGAAGAAATGCACGAAGCCCAGGACGGTGGCGCCGCGCGTATTGCCCAGGCCGATGGGGCTATCGGTGATGCCCAGGCCCAACAGAGTCTGGCTGATGAGGCCATTTTCCGACAGCACCAGCAGCCAGCTATAGGAGCGGATCACGTAAGACGTCCAGAACGGCAGCACGATGGCCACCAGAGCCACGCGCTGCCAGCGCTTGGGCACGCGATAGGCCAGGATGTAGGCCAACGGATAGGCGGCGAGCACGCTCAGGATCGTGACCGAGACCGTAACCTCGATGGAGTTGACGAGCGCGCTGACGAACGCGCCATCGCTGCGGCTGACGAAGCCGCGGTAGTTGTCCAGCGTCCAGGTGAGGACGGTGTGGCCGCCGCTGCGCTCAGATACGCTGACCAGGGCCATGGCGATGAGCGGCGCCACGAAGCAGGCGGCGGTGAATAGCAGCGCCGGTGCTGCGCCCCATCTCTTGACCGACAGCCAATCCCTGCTGGTGGCCATGGTCTATGTCCGCGGCCTAGGCCGCATTGCGGCCGGCGGCCCGGATCATGGCCTGTACGCTCCGGTCCACATCGGCCTCCGTCGTGGCCCAGGACGAGACGCTGATCCGCATCGCCGTACGTCCTTGCCATTCGGTGCCGCCGCAGAAGCAGGTGCCATCAGCCTGCAGCGCTGTGATGGCGCGCCGGGTTTTTTCCGGATCGCCGAAAGAGACCAGCACCTGGTTCAGCACGACCTCGTTCAGCACTTCGAATCCAGCCTTCCGCAGGCCCACGGCAAATCTCTCGGCATGGCGGCAGCAGCGCTCCACCATTTCGCCGAGGCCGGAGCGGCCGAGGGATTTCAGCGCGGCCCAGGCGTCGACACCCCGCGCGCGCCGTGACAGTTCCGGCGTGTAATCGCTAGGCTTGCGACCGCCCGCGTCCGATAGATAAGCCGCCGTGACCGCCATAGCCCGCTTCAGCGCCGCACCATCGCGCACGATGGCCAAGCCGCTGTCGTAGGGAACATTGAGCCACTTGTGCAAATCTGTGGCCCAGGAATCGGCCTGCTCTATGCCGGCCACCAGATGCCGCCGCGCGGGCGCAGCCGCGGCCCACAGACCAAACGCGCTGTCCACATGCACCCAGGCGCCGGCGCGCCGCGCAGCCGCCACCACTTCGGCGATCGGATCGAATGCGCCGCTATTCACATTGCCGGCCTGCAGGCAGACGATCGCCGGACCGCTGAGCTCCGGCAAGCGGTCGGCCCGCATACGGCCTTGGTTGTCCACGGGAACGCGAATGACTCGATTGCGGCCGAGGCCCAACAGCCCAAAGGCCTTGAGCACGCTGACATGGACCTCCTCGCCGACCACCACGGTAATCGGCGGTGCGCCGAACAGCCCGTCGGCTTCCACGTCCCAGCCGACCTTTTTCAGCACCACCTGCCGTGCCGCCGCCAGACAGGTGAAATTGGCCATCGTCGCGCCGGTGACGAAACCTGCCGCACAGTCCGCCGGCAAATTCACGGCTTCCAGGATCCAGCGCAGCGCGACCTTCTCGAATGCCGCGACGCCTGGCGATGGCTCAACGCCAGCGGCGTTCTGATCCCAGGCGGTTGCCAGCCAATTGGCAGCCAGCGCCGCCGGCAAAGATCCGCCGATCACCCAGCCAAAAAAACGGCGGCCCGCCATCGCCATGCTGGCGGGCGAGCCAATTTCGTCGAGGCGTGCCAGCACAGCCGCCGGATCTTCCGGCTTCTCCGGCAGCGGCTCATCGAGTTGGGAGAGCGCGGCAACCGCTTGGGGCGTCGGCGAAACAGGGCGTGCGTCAAGAGTCTCCAGATAGCGGACCGCCCGATCGGCAGCCGCGGTCAGCAATTCCCGCACGATTTCCCCTTCGACGCCAACGAATCAGGCGTTCAGCATTTCCGTCCAGACATCGTTCAACGCCGTATCCAGGTCCGCGTCAACCTGGAGATAGTGGTACGACTTCGCGAGGAAGGTCGGCTGCTCGTCCCAGCGCAGGCGCTTCTTCTGGGTGTCATCCAGGCTCGCATTCTTGTTGGCCGGCATGGCCCAGTAGCAGGCCGAAGTCGCCAGCCGCGCCTGCCCGTTCGGACTCAGGATGTACTGGACGAACTTGGTCGCGTTTTCGGCACGCGCCGTGTCTTTGAATATCGCCAGCGACTGCATCCAGCGCACGCCGCCTTCGTCGGGCAGCACCCAGTCGAGCGCCGGGTTCTCGCCCATCAGGCCCGCCACGGCATATTCGCCGCCGCCGGTGATGATATCGGCGGAGCCGCTGATCAGCGCGTTCTGCACGGTCACCACATCGCCCACCAGGGCCGCCTGCTTCTTCATCTCCAGCAGCTTCTCCCGGATCGGCGGGATGTGATCCTTGTTCAGCTCATTCGGCTTGATGCCCAGGCCGATGGCCACCATGGCAATGACCGGATTGTAGTAGTCATAGATCGCGACGCGGCCGGCATACTTGCCGTTCCACATCACTTCGGATTTGCGCATATCGGCGGGATCGACCTTGGTGTTGTCGTAGGAGAAGCAGTTGTAGCCGAATTTCTCCGTGACGCCGTAGGTCTTGCCGTCGACATTGTTGAAGTCCGCCGATTGCACTTCGGCGAAGATATCGGCCATGGGATAGTCGCCGGGATTGAGCTCGGCAAGGCGGCCGGCCTCCACCATGCGCTTCACGTCGACGGTGTCAATGACCAGCACGTCCCAGTCGCCGGGCTGCGACTGCTCCAGCAGCGCGAGCGCTTCGCCTGTCGTGCCGAACTCCTTGGTGTTGACCTTGATCCCGGTGGCCTGCTCGAACGGCCCGAGCAGATTGGGATCGGTGTGATCGCACCAGACCAGCGCGTTGATCTCATCGGCGGCGCGCGAGGCGCGCGGCACGAAGCTCGCAGCGGTCAATGCGGCAGCGCCGCCGAGCAAGCGGCGGCGGGATAGCATTGGACGATTCATCTGTTTCTCCCTGTCTTATGCCGGCGAATTCGGCCTGGCGCCGAGCTTGCCGACGGTTCTTGTTGCGAAAAAAATGAACCAACTATAAATTTAGGTCAAGCCTCAAATTTCTGGACAACGATGACCGGGCTCCGCGAACGACAAAAGGTGAAACGCCGGCGCGATATTCTCGACGCCGCCGCCGGACTGTTCAAGCGGGATGGATTCGCCAGCGCCAGCATCGAGGAGATCGCCGGGAATGCCGGACTGTCCGCCGGCACGGTCTACAACTACTTCCCCTCCAAGGGCGACCTGCTGCTGGCGCTGGTCGCCCTGGACGGCCAGGAGGTGCGCGCCGCCGGTGCCGCCATCGTCGAGGCACCGCCGGCCGACCCGGTGAAGGCCGCCTGCCGTCTGCTTGAAGTCTATGTCGACCATGCGCTGGTGCATCTGGATAAGCGCCTGTGGCGGCAGATGATGGCGAACGCGCTGGCTTTCGCCGACACGCCGCTCGGCGCTGGCTATCGCGAGCTGGACCGCAAACTGGCAGAACAGGTAGGCGATCTCCTCGCCGCCCTCCAGGCCAAGGGCCGCCTCGCCCGCCGGATCGACTGCGCCGAGGCCGGCCAGGTGCTGTTCTTCATCTGCAACACGCTCTTTATGGAGTTCGTTGCCGACGACGCCATGCCGCGCGCGCGCATGAAAGAGCGCATGTTCCGCCAGGTGAAGCTGGTGTTCGACGGGCTTCTCCGCTGAGCGAAAACAAAATCTTCACACAATTTTAACCACATAGGCCCATTTTCCTCAGATTCCGGTTTCGGGCGAAACTGGCTGGTGGCGCGTTGCGCCTTCGGCCAATCTCAGAGGGGAAACGGCATGAGCGAAGCACAAAACGTCGGCGCAGCGCAGGACAACGGCAGCACCGCCAATCTGGTCTACATTCTTTACCTGATCGGACTCGTGGTCGGCATCACCGGGATCGTGGGCCTCATTATGGCCTATATGAACCGGAGTAGCGCCCCGGCTTGGCTGCAGTCGCACTACACTTTCCAGATCAGGACCTTCTGGATTGGCCTGCTCGGCAGCGTGATCGGCTTCGCGCTCACATTCATACTGGTAGGCTTCCTTGTGCTTCTCGCAGTCGCGGTCTGGTTCGTCATCCGCTGCATCAAGGGCATGCAGTATGTGGGCCGGCGCGAGGCCTATCCCAATCCCGAGTCCTGGACCTGGTAGCATTCCCGGCCGGCGGCTGATCATCAGCCGCCGCTCACCGGTCTGACTTCGTCGTTCTCCCTGCCCTTGCCTATGGGGGCCGGGGAAGCGGTAAACTCGCGCTCAAGAATCCTCAGGGAGCGCGGACGATGCCCAAGACCCTTTATCAACCCCTTGGCGGCAACCAGATGCCGCGCTTCGGCGGGCCGGCGACGATGATGCGCCTGCCGCTGCTGCCGAGCGCCAAAGACCTGGATGTCTGCTTCGTCGGCGTGCCCCTGGACACCGGCACCTCCAATCGCCCGGGCGCGCGCTTCGGCCCGCGGCAGATCCGCGCCGAGAGCTGCCTGATCCGGCCTTACAACATGGCCACGCGGGCGGCGCCGTTCGACAGCCTGTCGATCGCCGATATCGGCGACGTGGCGATCAACACCTTCGACCTCAAGAAGTCGATCCCGATCATTGAGGCGGCCTATGACGAGATCCTCGGTCATGATTGCAAGCCGCTGACCATGGGCGGCGACCATACGATCGCCATCCCCATCCTGCGGGCGATCAAGCGGAAGCACGGGCCGGTCGGCTTGATACATATCGACGCCCATGCCGACATCAACGACACCATGTTCGGCGAGAAGATCGCCCATGGCACACCGTTTCGCCGCGCCGTCGAAGAGGGTTTGCTGGACTGCAAGCGGTGCGTGCAGATCGGGTTGCGCGCGACGGGCTATGCCGCCGACGATTTCGACTGGCCACGGCAACAGGGCTTCCGCGTCGTGCAGGCGGAAGAGTGCTGGTATAAATCGCTGGCGCCGCTGATGGCGGAGGTACGCGAGCAGGTGAAGGGCGGACCGGTCTATTTCAGCTTCGATATCGATGGGCTCGACCCCAGCTACGCGCCAGGCACTGGCACGCCGGAGATCGGCGGCCTGACTGTGCCCCAGGCGCTGGAGATCATCCGCGGCAGCCGCGGCCTCGACCTCGTCGGCGGCGATCTTGTGGAAGTGGCGCCGGCCTACGACGTCTCCGGAAACACGTCACTGACCGCGGCCAACCTGTTGTTCGAGATGCTTTGCGTGATGCCCGGCGTCGTCTACCGCAACTGAGCCATCGTTCGGAGACCGCCCACTATGGCCACATGCGGCGAGGTGCTGGTCGAACTGCTGGGCTTGTACGGCATCGACACGGTGTTCGGCATTCCCGGTGTGCATACGGTAGAGCTCTATCGCGGCCTGCCAAACTCGAAGCTGCGTCACATCACACCCCGCCATGAGCAAGGCGCCGGATTCATGGCGGACGGCTACGCTCGGGCCAGCGGCCGGCCGGCAGCCTGCTTCATCATCACCGGACCGGGCCTGACCAACATCGCCACGGCGCTCGGCCAGGCCTATGCGGACTCGGTGCCGATTCTCATCCTCTCCAGCGTCAACAACACTCGCGACCTGGCGCTGGGCGAAGGGCGACTCCACGAGCTACCCTCGCAGCGCGGCCTGATGGAGGGACTGACGGCGTTCAGCCACACCCTGCTCTGGCCGGACGAACTGCCTCATGTGCTGGCGCGCGCCTTCGCAGTGTTCAACAGCGGGCGGCCTCGGCCGGTGCATATCGAGCTGCCGCTGGATGTCATCACCGCCGATGCCGACCATGTGCGCCGCACGGTGCTGCCCGGCAGCAGCCGGCCGGCGCCCGATCCGCAGAAGATCGCTGAGGCAGCGCGGCTGCTGCGCGGCGCCCGGCGGCCGTTGGCAGTGTTCGGCGGCGGCGCCCAGCATGCTGCGCAATCGGCGCGTGCCGTGGTGGAGCAGCTGGGCGCGCTGGCGGTGACCACCATCAATGGCAAGGGCATCTTGCCGCCGGATCATCCGCTTTCACTCGGCAGCACGCTGCCGCAGCCGCCGGTGCTGGACGAGCTGACCCACGCCGATGTGGTGCTCGCCATCGGCACGGAGCTCGGTGAGACCGATACTCTCCTGTTCGACAGCCGGCTGACACTGGGCGGCAAGGTGATCCGCGTCGACATCGATCCCGAGCAGCTCACGCGCAATGTGCTGGCTGAGGTGGCGATCCTCAGCGACTCCGATCTGGCGCTCCAGGCGTTGGAGCGTGAGCTGCGGGACCATAATGCAGATACCGCAGCAGCCCAGGCGCGGGCGACAGCGCTGCGCGCGCAACTCGATGGGTTGCTGACGGCGCCGCAGCGGGCGCATCAACGGTTCCTGGCGGCGGTGCAGCAGGCGCTGCCCGGAGTCATCGTCGTCGGCGACTCGAACCAGCCGGTCTATAGCTGCAATCTCACCTATCAGGCAGAACAGCCGCGCTCTTACTTCAACTCGAGCACCGGCTACGGCACCCTCGGCTACGGGCTCCCCGCCGCGCTCGGCGCCAAGCTGGCGATGCGCGAGCGGCCAGTGGTGTCGCTGATGGGCGATGGCGGCCTGCAATTTACCATCGGCGAGTTGGCGACGGCGGTAGAGCTGAACCTGCCGGTGCCGATCCTCGTCTGGAACAACCGCGGCTATGGCGAGATCAAGAAATACATGATTGAGCGCGGCATTCCGCAGATTGGCGTCGACATCTATACGCCGGACTTTCTGGCCATTGCCCGCGGCTTCGGCTGCCAGGCTGTGAAGGCCGAGGGCCTGGCGCATCTGCAGGAGCAATTGCGCCTGGCGCATCGGGCCAATGGGCCGACCCTGATTGAGATCGATGAGACGGCGGCCCTGACATGGCAGTGAATTCCCGCCTGGCAATCCGGCTGTTGGCGGCGGCGATTCTCATGCTGCCCATCGTCGTGGCCAACGAGGTGCACGCCGACAGCGCCTCGATGACGCTGCAGCCGGGCGGCACCATGACCAAGCTGCAGATGAAGCAGGCCGCCTTCGCCGAGACATGGGGCCGGGCACTCTTCGAGGAATACAAACGAGTCGGCAAGGTCTCGGATATCACGATGGACCGCGCTCTCGCCACGGCCGTGAGCGCCGTCACCGACAAGTGCGACGTCCGCTATCGCGCGCTGCTGGTGATTCCGCCGGGCATTTCGACCGACAGGCTTGCCGTCTACTACATCGGCGCGCCCCAGAACGGCGCAGAAGTCATGATCGGCCGGCACTACCGCGTCATCGTCAGCGGCGATGGAAAGACCGCCCAATCTGTGTCGCCGTCGACCACGGACTGCACATTCGTCGCGCCGGATGTTGTCGGCCAGGGCGCGAGCGGCGTGCTGACAACAGATCCGGACATCCCCGCGCCGACCGACATCCATGTGTTCCTGAGCCTCGTGACCGGCCAGACTCTATTTGTCAGCACGCAAGCGGGATATTGGCGGGTGAATGAAGGAAGGATCGATCTCTTGAAAGCGAACTAGCTCGATTCTCCACCGGCTATCCCGGCCATGGCTTCGGCAACGGGCCGGGCGTCGGCCGGTTGATGGCGGAGCCTGTGACGGTACAGCGCCTGTGGTCGATCCCCCGCCTACCGCTTCTCCCGCTTCTCCGATGGCAGCAAGATTGAAGCCATCGCCGGTGTCTGAACGACACCCGTAATGGCGTGTAACAATTCTCCCCTTCATCCGGCCGTTGTCTGGACTATATAATGTGTGTATCCGCGGGCGCCGTTCTCGCGGCGGTCCGCGTGGTCCGACAAGGAGACCCGCGATGAATGTGGACGCCATTCTGAAGAAAAAGGGCCGGCGCGTGATCACCATGCGCCCGGATACCCCGCTCACGACCGTGATCCGCCGCATGCGGCTGGAGCATATCGGCGCGGTGATCCTCAGCGACGATGGCGAGTTCATCGCAGGCATCCTGTCGGAGCGCGATGTTGTGAATGGCCTGGTGGAACGCGGCGCCGACCTGCTGAACTGCAAGGCGGCCGACATCATGACGCATGAGGTGATCACCTGCGCGCCTTCGGACAATCTCAAGCAGGTCATGGTGAAGATGACCCACAGCCGCATTCGCCATGTGCCTGTCATGGAGGACAACCAGTTGGCCGGCATCATCAGCATCGGCGACGTGGTGAAGCACCGCCTGGAAGAAGTCGAAATGGAGACAACGGTCCTGCGCGATGCCTATCTTGCCGCGCACTGATCTAGCCGGCGCTCTCGGACATCGCGTCCTTGTATATGAGTTCCAGGGGAGCCGGACTCAACGCCGGTGGCCCGGAGAACGGATTATTCATCACAAAGATGAAATAGAGGATAGCGCCCGTGTAGGATGCGTATCCGGCCAGCATGAGTGCATGCAATCGTGTGTATTCAAAGACGAAAAACAACGACGAGACGATCAGAAAGCCGAGTATGGCGATGAACCAGAAAAGCGTCGGCAATCGGGCGCCCGCGGCGAATACTCGGTCCTGACGAAACTCGTTGATGCGAGTGAGACTGGTCAGGATGTTCTCCCGCAGCGATTCTTGCCTCGGTGTTGCCGTCTGCAGATTCAGCGCACCATCGAGAATCCGGTCATAGAGATCCCACGCCTTCGGGCTTAGTTTCTCATGCGCCAGGGCGGGCCATTCGCCGACAATGACCTCCTGAACATAGGCTTTCACGACATCCCGCAGGGCGTCCGCCGCCGGGTCGCCGAAACGCTGAAGATTGAAATAAAGCCTGGCGGTCGAGGCCGCCTCCTTTGAAATCAGGCTGCGCTGCTCAAGATACTCGGTCTGAACCACCGAGAAAACGAGTGCCAACAGCAAGCCGTGGAGCACGCCGAGCCGGACGCCGACAGCCACCGCCATGTCATGGCTGCGGTCGGGCAGCAGCGCCGCGTATTTGGTGCGGATGAACATGAAAGGTCCGACAGCGACAATGACCGCGACGCCCATAGACAACGCGACGCCGAACACCATTGGCAAATCATTGATCATTCCGGTTCCCCAATTGCACGGCCGATCCGGTCCGGCGCAATCCTAGCCCATCGCCGGGGCCGCTACGACGGCCTCATTGTGCCTTTCGCCTACCCTGGAATGGAGCATCCCCGACCTCCTCCGGCGCGCAACCGAAGCGCAACAGGTTGCCGTGGGGATCGAAGATATAGAACTCCTTCATGTTCCAGGGCCGGACTTCAAAGCTCGAAAGCTGGTGCACGCCGCGCTTGCTGTACTCTTCGTAAAGGGCAACAACCTGGCCGCCGCGGATGTAACAGGAGGTATGCTCGGGATGGATCCGATCTTCGGCCAGCCAGAAATGGAACTCCATCTCGTCGCGCCGCACGATGAGATAATTGTGTTCGCGGTAGATGACAGCGGTGAAGCCGAGCGTGTTGACGTAAAAATCGTGGCTCTCGTCGATATTGAGCGACGCGAGAACCGGAATGCATCTGGCGTGATCGGCGCGGAAGTCGGACATTGGCGAGGCGACTCCGTTTGCGAATTAGACTTAGTTGCAACTATTTTACATGATAGCTGCAGATGAGCAACGGCCGAGCCCTTTCCGCACAATACGACAGTCCCCTCGCCCTGCTTGCAGGGAGAGGGTGCATGGCGGTCGCTCTGCGACTGCCATGCGGGTGAGGGTCTGGGAGCACGAGCACCGCATGCTCGCACCGATGACGAGGCAAGCGAATTCAGCCGACATGCACATTGGCGGCAGCACATGGGCGTGCAGAGTCTTCGGCAGCGTCCCTCACCCTAACCCTCTCCCCCACTGCGTGGTGGCGAGGGGACTGTTCCCTTCGACGCATTGCCTGCGAAGCGGACAGGTGAACGCCGGCACCTACTGCCTGGGATGCGTCCTGAAGAACTCCCACATGGCTTCCGTCGCATCCACGTCGCTGCTGGTGATGCGCGGGGGCATCGTGGAGCCGGGCCAGGAATGGCCTTTGCCCTGGAGCGTGTAGAGGTCGACTTCATGGCCGGTCTGGCAGCGGAAGCGTTCGCCGGTGGCGTCGCCTTTTTGATAGACGATCTCGCCCGAATTCGCGGGATTGCAGCCGGAGCCGGCGGCCCAGCGGATCGCGAAATCCCGCACGCCCATGAACGGGCCTTTGCTTTCATAAGACAGCAGCCTGTCGGCGGTGCCGTGAAAGATGATCAGCGGATGGCGCGGCGGCGGGTTGCAGACCTCGAGATAGGCGCCGGAGACGAAACCGAAGGCAGCGAATACATCCGGCGCATCGCAGGCCAGGCGCCAGGACATCTGCGCGCCATTGGAGATGCCGGTCGAATAAACACGGTTACGGTCGACCGGCGCCTTCGCGGCAACAGCTTCGATCGCCGCCAGGAGGAACTCCACATCGGCATCGGTGCGGCCGGCGAAGCGCCATTTATCGTCGAGGCCATCGGGATACAGGGCGATGAAACCCTCGCGGTCGGCGAGCGCCGAGAAGCCGGACAGCTTTTCCTGCTGTGCGGCATTGGAGCGGTAGCCGTGGATGCTGAGCACCAGCGGGAATGGCCCCCTCCCCTCCTCGGGGATGTGCAGGCGGAAGCTGCGGGTCACATCGCCGACGGTGATGGTTTCGACAGTGGTTGCGGCCTGTGCGGCGACGTTTAACGCAGCCGCAAGAATGGCGCCAAGGATCAGCACGGCAGCCAACAAGACAGACTTCATTCCGGGTCCCCGAATCGTTCCGAATGCCTATAGCACGCGGCCGGCGATTTTTCCCGGCGCTTGCTGCACCGATGGCGGTTTGCGCAACGTGGCCGCCAAGTTTAGGGTTTCGCCGGTATCATGATCGTCCTTCACGACGGCAATCCGCTGACCCGCATCCGCCGCGCCTGGGTGAACCAGGGCATCGTGGTGACCTGCATCGTCATCTTCATTCTGCAGCTGCTGAACAAGTTCGACTGGCCGCTCTATGCGTTCTACCCCGGCCAACTCTGGGACTGGACGCCGGACCCGGGGCCGCTGCATGGCTTGGCGGGCCTGGTGACTCATCTGTTCCTTCATGGCGATCCCCTGCATCTGATCAGCAACCTGGTCGCCCTGCTGGTGTTCGGCAACAATCTGGAGGATGCGCTGGGCCATGGCCGTTACCTGCTGTTCTATCTTCTGTGCGGTGTCTGCGCCGCAGCTGTGCAGGGTCTGCTCGGCGATCCCACAGTCCCGATGATCGGCGCCAGCGGCGCGATTTCGGCGGTCATGGGCGCCTATCTGATGCTGCATCCCCGCGCCCGCTTGCTGATCCTCGCCTTCAATATCGCGCCGGTCCTGGCGCCGGCATCGCTGGTGGTGGGCTTCACGATCCTGGTCAACATCGCCATGGCTTATGATGTGACGCTGCTGTCGCCCGGCGCATCCGTGGCCGACCTGATCAGCATCGCCTGGTGGGCCCATATCGGCGGCTTCGCCGCCGGCTTGCTGCTGTTGCCGCTTCTCAAGTCTCGGGACGTGCCGTTGTTTCAGCCGCCGCCACCTCTGCCTACGCGGACGATGCGCTGGCTCGGGCGAATCGTACCGACGCTGACCTGGCCCGGCGAGCGGCCGGTCGAGGAACCGGAGACTGGCACTATGGTCCAGCCCTGGCAGGACCGGCCGGTGGGGGCGAAGCTCTTGTTCATCGCCAAGGCGCTGTTCTATGTGCTGCTGATTTTCGTGCTTATGCATTACTTGCGTTAGTGTCGGAGGGAATTGATCCATGATCGGAAAGAAGAAACCGGCCGCCGGCCGCAAACGCACCAAGGCGAAATCCGCGCGCCCACTGAATCTGCCGCTGAAAGGCGGCTGCCATTGCGGTGCGCTTCGCTACCGGGTAACCGCCGCGCCCAAGGATAGCGGCTATTGCCATTGCACAGATTGCCAGAAGACGACCGGCGGGCCGACGGCGGCTTGGTTTGCTGCCGGAGCCGGCAGCTTCAGCTATGTGAAGGGCGCGCCGGTAATCTACAAATCCTCGGCTTGGGGCCAGCGGGAATTCTGCGGAGCTTGCGGCTGCCAGATCCTGTTCCGGCCGCAAAAACGGGCGCGGACAGTCAGTGTCAACGCGCCGACCCTGGACAAGGCGGCCGCGGTGCCGCCGCGGCGGCATATCTATGACAGCAGCCGCATCGCCTGGTTTGACACGAAGGATGATCTGCCGCGCAAGCCGCGTAGCTGAAACTCCGGACATCGGGCGATAGCCGGCGCGGCGCGATCGGACTGCTAGTTGAACAGCTTGGCGGCGGCCTGCCCGGCCGCTACGCCGGTGCGGTAGGCACCGT
Source organism: uncultured Alphaproteobacteria bacterium (assembly GCA_963810485.1). Lineage (GTDB taxonomy): Bacteria > Pseudomonadota > Alphaproteobacteria > Dongiales > Dongiaceae > DATKFM01. The sequence continues at coordinate 320,083 of CAWENQ010000003.1, read as the reverse complement.
GGCAGGTGCCGAAGGAGTCGATCGAACAGGCCTCACCGGCGAAGAAGAGCCGGCCATCGATGGGTTTGGCGAGAACACCGCGGGCGCCGGCATGACCCGGTCGGGCGGCGGAATAAGCGCCGCGGGACCAAGGATCGGTGAACCATCCCGTCGCGACGGCCTTGCCGAGATGGGCGCGGATGCCGGCCCCGAACATGCCGACCAATTCGCCGATGACGAAATCGATCATGGCTGTGTCGCCGGCGAGTTCCAACTCCTGGGCCAGGTCGCCGCCGAGATAGCCGCCGACCATGCTGCGCCCGAACGGCTTGAAGGACAGGCTGGCGACACGGCTGCGGCCAGCGCTGGAAGTGCCGTAGCTGGTATCGGGCATGCCGAAAGGATCGCCATCGACGGCGATGAACACCTTGTTGGCGGTGCCGACTTTGATTCCGGCGATCGCCTCCTGCTTCGCCGGCGGCAACGGCGGATCGAAGCGCAGGCCGCCGGCCTGCAGCACGCTCGGCGGCAGGGTGACGATGACGGCGCCGGCAGTCAGCGTACCCGCCGGCGTTTCCACGGCGACGTCCTTGCCGCTCCATCGCAGGAGCGTCGCCTGCGTGTTCAGGCGCACGGGGAGGCTGCCGCCGTAGCGCGCGACCAGGGCGCCATAGCCTTCAGGCACCGGCCAGTCATTGCCGGTGTCGCGGTAGCGGGAATAGTCGAGGGTCGACAGCTCATGACTTCTCCACGCCGCAGGCCCAGGTCACGATGGCGTCGAACAGCGTGCGGAAGGGACCGTCGCCAACCACGCTGGAGGCCGGCACGTCCTGGCCGGCCTCTCCGGCGGCGGCGATGGCCTCGAACCAGCCGCCGATGGCGTCGTCCCATCGGGCGCTGTCACCCTCGCCCATCCAGCGGTCGCCGATGCGGCTCTGCCAGACCGGGTTCTTTTCGAGCACCGCGATCTCCAGGTTTCGGGCGATTCCGCGCCAGGGGTTCTCGTCGGCGGAATGGAGCCAGCCGCAGCCGTGGTCGATGGGCACGCCGAAGCTGGCGCTTTCCGTCCAGGCGCGGCCGCCGATGCGATCGCGCGCTTCCAGGATGATCGCGTTCCGGCCGAGATCGATCAGCGTGCGGCCCGCGGCCAAGCCGGCGGCGCCGGCGCCGATCACAATGACGTCATGGGTACGCATGATCGCGAGTGTAAATCTGTTGCGACGGTCAGCCCTGCAGCCGCACGTCGATCTGCTGCAGCCGGATGAGCAACGCCGCCTGCAACTGATCGACCTTTTCGTGGAGATGCGACACTTCGAGCTCGGCCTTCAGATTGACGTCATACTCGATGTCGGTGCGGATGCGGTCTTTCGCCGCCTGGCGATTCTGGCTTAGCAGGACGATCACCGAGAGGAAGATTGCCTCCAGCGAAACGCACATGGTCAGCAGGCCGAAGGGAAAGGGATCGAAGGACAGCAAACCCGGCAAGGTATTGAGTCCGATCCAGATCAGGAACCAGCCGGCATGCAAAGCGAGAAACAGCAGGCTGCCACTGAAGGCGGCGATGGTATCGGTGAGGCGATCAAGCACCGTCACCTTGGTCTCCATCTCCTCGTTTGCGTTGCGGGTCGCCATCTGCCGCAGACGGTTGGTGGTGGTGCGCATGCGGCCGCCCATGACCGCCATCATGTCCAGCGCCGCGTCCGGACGCCGGCGGATGAAATCGGCGAGCGTCGCGCGGTCGAGGATGAGCAGCTCGGCATCCTCCAGCACCGTGGCGCGGGCGTTTCGCGCGCCCTGATCCAGCAGCGACAGTTCGCCGAACAGGTCGCCGCGAGAGGCCGTCGTCAGCAGGAGCCTCTGGCCCAGCTTGTCAGTTGTGGTCAGCTCCACCTCGCCGGAGCAGACCACAAACATGCGGTCACCAGGCTCGCCCTCCTGGAAGATCCGGTGCCCGGCCGGGAAACTGGCCTGCTCCATCATCTGCGCCAGGGCGGCGCGCTCGTCCGCATCAAGCAATTGAAACAAGGGCACTTCGGCAAGCAGGGAAACCAGAGGCGACATGCGGATCGATCCCATTCTCTGAGCAAGGACTTGGCGGGGACAATAGCAGCCGGCGGTGAGGGCCGACAGCGCCTCATTAACCATATTTATCAATGCACTGTGTGTTGCGCGGGGAACGTGGACTGTGCAATTCTAGTGTCAGGCGGCGTATCGACTTCCGGACAACGGAGGCAGCGTCCCCTGGAGGAGTCAGAGACATGATGCTGCAACGGTATCTGCTGCCGGCGCTGCTGGCACCCGCAATGTTGTTCTCCACATTCGCTCTCGCCGTGCCCCTTGGGGTCCGCGACGATGGCAGCGATGTGGATGGCAAATTCACCGGCGGCGACGAGGTCGACGGCTTTCTCCGTTTTGGAGATGCCGACGATGAGCGGGTCGTGCTCAATTATGCCTATGCCATCGCCGAGCCGCGAATCGACGGCGCCGTGCGCACTGGTGAAAAGTCGGTCCCTTTCACAGTCGATCAAACGCGCGTCATCGTTTTCCTGACCGACTATCCGATCCCCGAAGAGGCACGCGGCGACATCGCCAAGATCCATGAATTGGCGAATGCCCGCGAGTTCGTGGGGCTTGAGCTCTCGTTCAATTCAGCACGCCGGAAGCCGACCTGGACGGGCCGCTTGCTGCTGGGTCTGGATGCGGCCAACCAGGTTTTTCGCCCGCGCAGCGGGCAGAGAAATTTCCAGCTCGAGGATTTCAGGTACCGCGGCAACGAGATCAAGGGCCAGATCCTGGTCCGCCGCGGCCTGCCGCTGTTCGACCAGAATGGCTTTCGCACCAGCGAGAAGTTCACCTTCTCGGTCGAATTTGACCTGCTGGTCGATCAGCCGCCGCTGCCCACCAATACGCTGGAAAGCAGAGAGGCGCAGAACACGCCGCAGGCGGAAATTCTCCTTTCGGCGATCGATGCCCTCAAGCGCAACGACACCGCCAAGTTCCGGGAGATGACGGCAACGAACAGCGAGATCCGCGACCTGATCCAGAGCCCTAGGGGCGAACGCTACGCCGTGGCGCTGCTCAACTACCTGCCGCCGACTGAGGGCAAACTCAGATCCAGCATCAGCAAGATCGTGTACTTCGGCGACCGCGCCGCCCTTGTGTTTCAGCACCCGACCGGTGGTCTGCGGGAGTTCATCTTCGAGAAGGAAGATGGGCAGTGGAAGCTCAGCCAGGGGTGAAACTAGCGCACTGACTGACGGCGCGGGGCATCTGCGGCGCTAGGTAAGGTACTGAGATCGGAATCAGCGCAAGAAAATCGGGCGGCCTCCAAGGGCCGCCCGTTTCGTTGAGATTTCGACTACTGGCCGGCGTGTTGCTTGATGGCTTCCTCGATCTTCGCCTTCACGGCTTCGAGGTTGAAACTGGCGCCTTTCTGCATTGGCGGATATTCGATTGCAGTCATGGCTAGTTTGGCCACTTGCTGCTGCACGAATACGAAGCGCCAGAATTCATACTGGAACCAGGTGAAGTAGTTCTGCGCACCATCGAGTGTTCCGTTCTTCGGCCAATCCAGGCGCTCGAACGGGTCCAGGCGCAGATTCGTCAACGTCGGCACATCGATATGTTCCTTGGCGCCGAGCCACCCGTCGGGCTGTTCGATAAACCGGTACTTGAAGTCATCGATGCGCACTGCGCCGAGCGTGCTTTCGCCGAAATAGAAGATCTCGTGGCGGGCCGACGGGCCCTTGCCGGTAATCATGGCCAGCTGATTGTAGCCATCCAGATGGTTCTTGTAGGTCTTGTCGCCGACCTGCTTTCCCTTCAGCAATTCGTCCGAAATGTTGGGATTGCCAGCCGCCGCGACCAAGGTCGGCAGCCAGTCAAGGCCGGAGATGATGCCATTCTCCACCACACCGGCGGGAACGTGACCGGGCCAGCTGATCATCGCCGGCGCACGGAAACCACCTTCATAGATTGTCCCCTTCTGCCCTTTGAACGGCGTGTTGCCGCCATCAGGCCAGGTGAATGTCTCCGTTCCATTGTCGGTGGTAAACACGACGATGGTGTTGTCGGCCACGCCCATGTCTTTGAGCTTCTGCATCACGGAGCCGACGATATCGTCGATCTGCGCCATGCCCGCTTCCTGCATGGACCAACCATTCTTTGAGTTCCGCAACGCCTCGTACTTGGGCGAGAGATGGGTGACGATGTGCATGCGGGTCGGGTTGAGCCAGACGAAGAAAGGCTTGCCGTCATTCTTGGCCTTGTCCATGAACTTTAGCGAGAGGTCCAAGATCTCGTCGTCGACTGTCTCCATCCGCTCGGGATGGAGCGGGCCGGCGTCTTCGATCTTCTGTTTGCCGATCTTGCCCCAGCGCGGCATCTCCGTCGGGTCATCCGTATCCGTTGCCCAGCTATGCACCATGTTGCGCGGACCGACCGTGTCCAGCAGCTCCTGCGGATAGGCGGGATGCGCGGGATCTTCCATCGCATCGAGGTGATACAGGTAACCGAAGAACTCGTCGAAGCCGTGGACTGTGGGCAGGAACGCATTGAGATCGCCCAGGTGGTTCTTGCCGAACTGGCCAGTGGCATAGCCCAGTGGTTTCAGCGCGGTTGCGATTGTCATCGCTTCGCCCGGCAAGCCAATGGGCGATCCGGCCTGTCCGACCGTGGTCATGCCCGTGCGGATGGGCAATTCGCCGGTGACAAACGCCGCGCGGCCCGCCGTGCAGCTTGCCTCGGCGTAATAGTCGGTGAACATCATGCCCTGGTTGGCGATCGCGTCGAGATTTGGCGTGCGGCCCGCCATCAGGCCGCGATGATAGGCGCCGATATTCCAGATGCCGATGTCATCGCCCATGATGACAACGATGTTGGGTTGGTCCGCGGCCTGTGCCGGCGTCGTAACTCCAACGACCGCGGTGGCGAGCATCGCCATCGCGCACAAAAGCGTACGCCTGCTCATTTGGCATCCTCCCTGGAGATTTTCAGACTTGCGCATGCAGTATGCCAAGATTAACGCGGCAGGTCTTATCATAGATTACGAAATGCCATAAGTACATTTTCCTACTATGACAGTAGGACCACACCTCGCGCATTGCGTGATTAAATTCGATCGGAATGTGCCATTCCGCTAGACGCGGCCTGTCAGAGATGCGACAGGCCTCCGTATTGCCTCATGTTGGTCGAGGACATCCGACCTTGGCCATTGGACTTTGGTCCAATGGGCGACACCGCAACCAATATCAGCGCGTTGATTTGCCCAGTTTTCTACTATTCACCGGCAGCGGCGAGGCCCACGACCGCCCGCTCCGGTCCCTGGAACCGCCGGTCGTGGCGCAGCGCCGGCACCATCGACCGCGCTTCCACGACCCTGGCCGGGTCCACCTCGGCGATGACGAAGCCGGGCTGCTCGCCGCCGTCAGCGACCACTTCGCCCCAGGGATTCACGATTAGCGAATGGCCGTAGGTACGCTTTCCTTCGGCATGCGTGCCGCCCTGGTTGGCGGCAAACACCCAGCAGCCGGTCTCGATGGCGCGGGCGCGCTGCAGCACATGCCAATGGGCCTTGCCCGTGGTGTGGGTGAAGGCCGCGGGGATGCTGAGGAAGCTGGCGCCGGCATGGGCCAGGGCGCGATGGAGATAGCCGAAGCGGAGATCGTAGCAGATCGTCAGGCCCAGCAGGCCCCAAGGAGTGGGCGCCAGCACCGCCCGGTCGCCGCCCTGGACGGTGGCGGATTCACGGTAGGTCTCGCCATTGGCGAGATCCACGTCGAAGAGATGGATCTTGTCGTAGCGCGCGACGATGCCGCCGGCGGGATCGATCACCAGGCAGCGGTTGACGATCTTGTCGGCGCCGGTTTCCTTGAGCAGGACGGAGCCGACGACGATCCAGGCGCCGGTCTCCCGTGCCAGGGCGCGAAACGCCGCGACGCCGGGGTCGGTGGCCTCCGGCATTGCCTTCTGGAGCACCAGGTCGTTATCGGGCTCGAACAGCGTGACCAGCTCGGGCAACTGGATCAGCTCGGCGCCATCCTTGGCGGCCGCGCGGATGAATTTCGATACCGCCTCGATGCTCGGCGCCATCTCGCGCTCGGCGCAGTTCTGCACGCACGCAACCCGGAATTTGCCCGCCATCGATGCCTCCGCCGCCTGTCAGACCCAGCTTGTGCCACGGACCGGTTCGACATATTACTTCCGGCCGGGCGACGGGGGCATTCTTGACCGCCACCGGCCTTTAGGGCAAGCCGCCATTGAACCAGGTCGGCGATCAGGCGCCGGGTTAGCTCAGAGGTAGAGCAACCGCCTTGTAAGCGGTAGGTCGTCGGTTCGATTCCGACACCCGGCACCAGGATTTGCATCCTTCCGGAAATGCCTGGCCGAAGAAATCCGCAGCACAAAAGCAATGGGGCGGCACTCTATTGAGTGCCGCCCCGCCGCTTTGGCTAAAGAGAGATTGACGAATTAGCTGCCGCTGCCGGTTCCCTTCGCGGTGCCAACTTCATTCCCGTCATAGTCATAGAGCTTGCTGGCGCTCTCGACGAAGTTGAAGGGGATGTTCAGGCCGATCTCGCGCACTTTGCGGAAGTTGATGGCGATATCCGGCGGCGAGACGATGCCGACAGGCAATTCGCCGGCCTTGCGGGTGCCGGCCAGCACATCGGCGCCGTAGATGGCGGCGAGATGGGCGTTGCTTTCAAAGCTGATGCCAATCGACATGACGGCGCTATCGTTGCCCGCCTTCACGTTCTCCGGCACCACGCTGAGGACCGGCACGCGATCCGACGAGGAATTGATGGTCGCGATCTCCTTGAACACCGACGTGCTGCCGGTGATCCAGAACAGGCTGTCGTCCAGCGAGGGATCGCTCTTCCGCATCGTCGTCACCGCCGAGCTGACGAGTTCGGCCAGTTCCGTCTTCGCGTTCTCCGGATTCTTGACGTCCAGGTAGAGAACCTGGATGCCCCGCTGCTTGGCGACCGCGGCGATGGGCTTGGCCTGGGTCTCGACGGCGCTGACATTCTGGCTGTCGACGAGGATGGCGAAGTTCTTCAAGTTAGGCCTGAAGTCCAGAACATAGGCCATCTGCACTTCGACCGGCATGTTCAGCGACGTGAAGGCAAAATTGGTCCCCGAGCCGACATCATAGTCCTTGGTCTGACCCAGCAACACCGGGTCCTTCGAGCACACCGAAATGACGGGAATCTTGCCGTCGAGAAAATTCGCGTAGAGCCAGGCGGTGGATTCCGAGCCCATGGCGAAGATCAGCTCCGCACCGTTCTTCTGGGCAACCTTCAGGGCTTTCATGCCCTCGGCATCATCGGTGCGGAAATTGTAGACGGTGAACTCCGCATTGATGCCCTTTTCAGCGAAAACGCCGAGGATCTTCGAGATCGCCGTATCGTAAGCCGAGGAGGGCCGTGGATAGAAGACGGCGACCTTGCGCACCGGTCCCGCCGTGGCGGTGGCGTCGCTGCGAACGACCCGTACCTGATAGGGATCATCGCCCACACCGGAGACGCTCCACATCTGGGTTGTCTCTGGCGTGACCTTGAACCAATCCGAGTAGGACGGCTCGTCCGCGGTCGCCGCCGCGGCCCGTCCCATATCTGCCGAAGCAAAGCCTAGCACTGCCACAGCCAGCAGCCGTGCCAAGCAGCGCGTGAACGAGGGTCTCATGACGTAGCCTCCTTTGAAGATGGGAAACGAAGTACGAAAAGCACACCGCATACAGCAACTCCGAAGCCGACATAGCCGAGGACATTTGGTCCGATTCCGGCCAAGAGGAAGAACTGCCCCATGAGCATCGGGCCGGCGATATGGCCGATGCGCTCGAGGAACCTGTATGTCGCGGTCACTGAGCTCTCACCCAGCAGGATGGCAAGGCGGGACCGCGCTACATGGGTCACGACAGGCGCGTTGATGAATCCATGGGCAATGCCGACGACCGCGACGCCAAACAGCAGGATGAGCGCGGGCATGATCGAATCGCCGAATATCTCAGCAACCTGGTGCCAGCCGGTTGCGGAAATGCATAGCAGCCCGGCGCCGCTGAGAAGGGCACCGAGCAGCAGTACGGGCTCGCTATCGCCCGTGCGGTCAACAAGGCGCGACGCATAGGAATTCGCGATCAAGACGCCAGCGGCATAGACCATCAGAATCTGACCGATATCCTCCTGCGCGTAATCGGCTTGGGCCATGATCAGCGGCATGGCAAAGACGATGACGCCCGTGAGAACAGCCTTTGCAGGGACGCCCACCAGCAACATCGTGCGGACGAAATCCCAATTGCGGAGCACGCGCATGAGATCGCGCAGCAGCAGCCGGAAGCTGCCCTCTTCCAAGGCGCTATCCGCCGTCCGCTGGCCGCTTGCCGGCACCAGGGCCCAGGCATAGAGCGCCATGGCTGCGGCGATCATCGCGCCGAGCCAAAAGACGCCGGCCGCTCCCATCTGCGTCACCAGCAGCGAACCGATCGCCATGCCGGAAATCATGCCGCCCTGGAACCCGAATACGATGATTGCGGCGCCACGGGTCTTGCGGTCATCGGCCGAGGTTCGCAGGATGAACGACTGGACGCCGATGAACAGCATGCCCTGTCCGATGCCCGACATGGCCCGCGCCAGGAACAGGACGGTAAGGCTGGGTTCCGACGCCAGGGCAATGAACCCGGCGGCGGCCAGCACAAGGCCGCCATACATCAGCGGCCGCGGACTGAGGCGCTGCGCGAAGTGTCCGGCCGGTATCAGGCTGAGGGCGAAACACAGGTAGTAGGTCATGAACACCGCCGATGCCCCGTCCGGGAACCCCGAGGATTGCATGATCCGGGACACATATTGCGGCAGGAACGCGTAGGTCAGGTGCTCGACGAACGTTGCGAGGAAGAACACCGGCTTCACCAGGCGCAGGTGATACTCGCTTGTGTCATGTTCGGCCGGTGCCGCACCCTCCGCGCTCCTTCCGGGCTGGCGCAGGGAGCCGGCGAGCTGCAGAAACAGATGCGCCATGAAGGCGGAAGCCACGAACAGGGCGGTGAAGTTCTTTACGCTGCGCGCGATCTGGCGGTAGATGACGTTGACCGGAAGCGATACGGAAACGCGGATGTCGCGGCCGCCCGGACGCGTCAGATTTACCTGGTACTCATAGGTGCTTGGATCGGCCATCCAGCGCTGTCCGACCGCCGCGGCATCCGTGTGAATAACGATCATGGAATCGACGATCAGGCCGGCGGCACTGACGTCGGGATTCAATCGCCGATAGTCGCTGAAGACATCATCGAGACCGCGGATCTCCGTGATGTTGAGGCCGGATTGGACGATGCTGTTGAGGCGCTGCCCCAGCGAGTCGGCCAAGGCTTTCGTTTTCGCCTGCGCGCCCTCGGAATAGAGGGAAACGAGCGTGACGACGACGGCGATGGACATGCCCAGGAACGTCAGGGCATAGACGGCATGCAGCCAGCGCCGCCGCGGTCCGGTCAGCATCGAACCGCCGATAGCCACAAAGACGCCAAAGGCCACGGAGGCCAAGCAAGCGCCGACAAGCAGCGCGTAGAAGCTCTTTTGGACGCGATCGACGACGATCTCCCGCGGCATGCTCACCGCGAGGCTGCCGACCGTTTCGAAACGGTTGCGCAACGGCAGCACGACCTGGAGGTATTGACCGCTTTCCCGGAGATCGAGGACGGTGGGAGCCGACCCCATATCCTGGGCGGCCACCAGCAGCGGAATCGTTGCGTCGCCGCTGGTGAAAATCGGCTGCCCCGCGGTATCGAACACTGTCATGGCCACGATCGAGTGATCTGCGGCCAGGATTCTCTCGCTCAGAGACTTGAAGCCGATGAACTGCTTGATCGGCAGGACGCCCGGCCGCAAGAACGTATCCATCGTGTTCTGCACAACGCGGCCCTGTGCCGCCAGTTTCTCGATCTGAAACTGCTGAAACGTACGGGTCGCCTCGCCGAATCCGACATAGATCAGCAGCAGCAGCGACAGCCCGGTAACCAGGGCCATCATCGCCGCATCGATTAGTCCTCGACGAATGCTCGATTCCTGACCCATCAGTCGGCCCTTGCGCCCGTCTTCTGGGGGCTTCAATCGATCAAACTGGACAGGTGGGTCGTGCAGCCGCGCCTTTGGCTGAACAGAATGTCCACTCTGTCGGCGAACAAAGACAAGATAAGATCATCGAAATCCATCCCGCAGGCCGGCAGGCCGGCACAGGCAATGCTCGTTCCGCCGGCGGTCGGCATCTTGAGATCCGGCTTCGGATTTGCCTCGATGACGTAGAGTTCGTCGTCAGTGCCCTTGCGCACATCCAGGCGGATGATCGATTCCAGGTCGAGTTCCACATAGACGCTGCGGGCAACTTCGCGCAGGCCGGCGATCAGGCCGGCATCGCTCTGCGGCTCGAGAACGCGCAGCCGCTGCATGGTGATCGGCCGGATATCCATAGAGGCAAAGATTACTTCGCCCTCATCCAGCACCCGTTCCACGAACGAGAACGCGAACGGTTCGCCCCGATGGGCCAACTTCCGATTTTGCGCTACGATCGGACCGGACACCGCAACGCAGTACTCCGCACCCGGCAGGAATTTCTCGATCAGAACCTGGCCCTTCGTCGCCCAGAAGACCTTGGCGACCGTATCCGCGAGCGCCCGGCAATCTTGGACATAGTGGACATGCAGCGAGGCGCGGCCGGAGACCGGCTTGACCACGAAGGGGCCGTCATAGCTGGGAAATACTCTGTTGAAGGCAGCGTTCGTGTGGGGGTCGAACCGGCCGCGGCTCGGATGCCAGGCCACAAAGGGCGCCGTCCGGATGCCCAAGGCCATGAGCTCGCGCTTGAAGGTAATCTTGTTGTCCAGCATTCCGGCAGCCAGCGGATCGTGCCCGACATACGGGATTCCGAACATCTCCAGCATTGCTGCCGTGTGCGACATTGGGCTGTAGCCCTGGACGCCGCCGGTGTTGAGCCAGGCAAAGTGGATCTGGTGCCGCCGCAACTCATCGCCGAGCGACATGTCGTCCGCGAGAAGCTGAACATTCCGGCAACCAAGACGTTTTAATGCCCCGGCAATATCCTCGGCGACATTGCGGTAGCTTTTCCATGAGCGCGGATTGGAGGTCTGGTGGATCACCGCACCGGTCGCAGATTTGTCACCGCCATAGATGACGGCAATGTTCATCTGCGCCAGCAGCGTCGCGACCTGACCATTCAACTCGTCGGTGCGGCCGACACGGCGGGGCGCAAACCCCGAGCGCGTCTGCCAGCGCAGCATCGAGTCAACGTCGTATTCCGCTGCTTTGGTCTGCACGTTCATCCAGTTTACCCACGCCTTTGGCTTCTGATGGTCCGGCGCTGCAATAAGGCGGACGGGGGTAAGCTAAATGATAGCTCGTTAAAACTTATCTAAGTTACGATGGTATTAATCATATTGAATGTAATTCAGGTGAACATACGGAGTCCTAGATTACAATTAACCGGTCCTCAATCTGATGAAATTAGCATCTGCTTACTAGGCAAACAGTGCCTTTCCGGCGCCGCAGCGTCAGAAGCCGCCGGATTTACTTCAGTATCTCAGGGCTATTGCAGAGCTTGGACGCTTAATGTTAACCCGTACTTCCGATTCGGTCTCGCCTCTTCGGCTAACGGCGCGCGGGAGTCAGCTCGCGCCGACCGGCCCGTCGGAGACTGTCCCGAATGCTGCGGCGCCCGGCGCAAGCGCTAGCGATGCAAGGGCGGACGCGCGGCTGCGAGACCTTCTCCGCGAACATGCCGGCATTCTCGAACTCATCTCGTCGACGGGAGACCTGACGCAAAGTCTGACGCGAATCGCCGAAGTCGCCGAACGGCTTATCACCGGAAGCAGTTGCGCCATCCAGGTTGCCAGTGCGAACGGCGGCTCCTTCAACCAGATCGTCGCGCCAAGTCTTGCACCGGTCTATGCGAGCGCAATCACGAGTGTCGGACTGCCGAACACCGCTACCCCGGGCGGTTTGGTCCTCGGGACCGGCAGCAGCATCGTCGCCGATGATGAATCCTCGAACGGCATCGCTCCCGCCATCTGGACCGCCGCCGCTCCATACAAGCTGCGAGCGTTCTGGGGTTGCCCCTTGCAGGACCAGAGCGGCGATGTGTTCGGCGTCTTCCTCATGTTCTTCGCCGCGCCGACAGCCCCCGATTCAGGCGATGCGCAGTTGCTGGAGTCGCTCGTTTCCCTGGCCCGCTACGCGATCCAGAACGCACGCCGCCTCGCCGACCTGTATTCGGCCGATCAGCGGTTTGCCTCACTGGCAGCGAGCATTCCCGGCGTCGTTTACCAGCGTATCGTCACGCCCGACGGCGAGATTCGTTACACCTATATCAGCGAAGGTGCCAAGGACCTGTTCGGCGTAAGCGCCGAGGAAATCCTTGCCGATCCAAATGCGCTGTTCGACTGCCATAGCCCTGAATACCGCCAGACTTTCCGCGAGCGCCTGCTGCAGGCGTCACGCGAACTCAAGATGTGGGATGTCGAGGCGACCATCATCTCGCGATCCGGCGAACGCAAATTCACCCATGCGATCGCCCGGCCGCACCGGCGCACCGACGGCACGGTCGTCTGGGATGGCGTCATTCTCGATTCGACGCGCATCAAGGAAGCCGAACGCCAGGCAGCGGCAACCGCGGAGCAGACACGGCAGGCCATTGTCGAAAGCCTGTCCCAGGGTTTCGTGCTGCTGGACGGCAGCGACCGCTTGCTGATCTCCAATAGCTCCTATGCGGGACTCTATCCGGAAGCGGTCCCGCTCCTGACACCCGGACTGAACTACGACGCCCTCGTCGCCGGCGAGTTCACGGGTATCGCGGACGAGGACGAACATGCGCAAGGCTTGCGCAAGCGGCTCGAAGCGCACCGATCAGACAACCAGTCGGTCGAGCGCCGCCTGCCGTCTGGCAAGTGGGTTCTGATCAACGAGCACCGGACGGCGAACAACGAGACCGTCATTCTCCACACCGATGTCACGGAGATGAAGGAGCGCGAAGCCGAGCTGGCGCGCAGCAATCGCGAGCTGCAGGACTTCGCGTCGGTGGCTTCCCACGACCTGCAGGAGCCGCTGCGCAAGATCGAGGCGTTCGGCGATCAACTGCGCCGCAAATACGGGCCGCAGCTCGATGAAACCGGGCGCTTCTACGTCGAGCGGATGGAGAAGGCGGCAAAACGCATGCGGGCCCTGATCGAGGGCCTGCTTACGTTCTCCCGCATCTCGACCAAGGCGCAACCATTTGCGGCCTGCGATCTCGGCAATGTCATCGAGGGCGTGCTCTCGGATCTCCGGGTGCGCATCCGTGAAACAGAAGGCACTGTCGATATCCAACCTCTGCCGGGCATCGAGGCCGACGCCATGCAGATGCGGCAACTGTTCCAGAATCTGATCGGCAACGCCCTGAAGTTCCGGCGTCCGGATCAGCAGCCTCGCGTCGCGATCAAAGCAAAAGTACTCAAAGGCCGCGCCGCGGCCCGCGCGCTCGACAAGAGCGTGGCCAGCGATGTCTGCGAGATTCATGTCACCGACAATGGCATCGGCTTCGACATAAAATACCTGGACCGCATTTTTAACATCTTTCAGAGACTGCATTCGCGGAACGAATATGAAGGCACCGGCATCGGTCTTGCCACCTGCCGGAAAATCGTCGAACGCCATGGCGGCCGGATCACCGCCGTAAGCGCTCCCGATCAAGGTGCTACGTTCATTATCGCTCTTCCGATGCAACATGGATCGCCGGAGAGCAAGTCATGAGCAGAAGCACCTCGCCCATCACAATCCTCATCGCCGAGGATGATATCGACGACCGCATGCTGCTGAAGGACGCGTTCGAAGAAAACAAGCTCGGCAATGAACTGCGTTTTGTCGAGAACGGCGAAGAGTTGCTGGCCTATCTGCGTCGGGAAGGCAAGTTCGCCGACACCGCCGAGTCGCCCTATCCCGGGCTTGTCCTGCTGGATCTCAACATGCCGCGGATGGATGGGCGCGAGGCGCTGAAAGTCATCAAGAACGATCCTCAATTGAAATGCCTGCCGGTCATCGTGCTGACGACATCGAAGGCGGAAGAAGACATCGTTCGCACCTACAATCTGGGCGTCAGTTCCTTCATCACCAAGCCGGTGACATTCAAGGATCTGCTGCGGGTTGTGCAGGTGTTGAACGAGTACTGGATCGAGATCGTGCAGTTGCCGCCATCGGGGGGACATAACGCTTGAGCCTCGGCTCAAAATCAGCTGAAGCGCGCCGGATCCTTCTCATCGAGGACGATGAGGAGGATTATCTCATTACCCGGACGCTGCTCGCCGAACTCGCGGAGTCGGAATACCAGTTGATCTGGGAGCCGACCTTCGAGAGCGCTTTCGCGCGGCTGCAGACGACCCGCATCGATATCGTCCTCGTGGACTACCTGGTCGGCACCCATACCGGCATCGAGATCGTGCGCGAGGCGCGCGCCACCGGATGCGCTGCACCGATCATCCTGCTGACCGGCGTCGGCAGCCGCGCCGTCGATCTGGCCGCGATGGAAGCCGGCGCCGCCGACTTCCTGGAAAAAGGCAAGATGACGGCAGAGCTGCTGGAGCGGTCGATCCGCTACGCGCTCAATGCCGCCGAAGCGCGCCGCGCGCTCGTGGAGAAGACGACACTGCTGCAGGCCACACTGGACAATACCGGCGCCGGCATTGCGTCGTTCAACCGCGGCGGCCGGCTCGTCGCCTGGAACGAACGGTTCATCGGGCTTCTCGGCCTCACAGGCGATGTACAGTTCAGCCCGGATGTCAGCACGACCACCAATGCCGATGTCGGCGATCTCAGCGCCGAGGCCCGTGGAATCCTGGATATGGCGAAGCCCATCGGCCAGGATCGTTTCGAGCTATGGCGCGGCGACGGCTGCGTGCTGGAGATCCGCCATAACCCGTCGCCAGACGGCGGCCTGGTCGTCGTCTGCATGGATATCACCGAGCGCAAGGACGCCGAGCGCCGGCTGCTGAAGGCCAAGGAACAAGCTGAGCTGGCCAACCGGTCCAAGTCGGAGTTCCTGGCGAACATGAGCCATGAGCTGCGCACGCCGCTGAACGCCATCATCGGCTTCTCCGACCTGATGCGGCGCGAGATCAAAGGACCGCTGGGCGACGAGAGCTACCGCGGCTACGCCGGCGACATCCAGCAAAGCGGACATCACCTGCTGAACATCATCAACGATATTCTCGACCTCTCGAAGATCGAAGCCGGGCGCTTCCAATTGCTCTTCGAGGAGCTGGACCTGAATGACATCCTCGGCGTCTGCGTCCGCATGATCGACGAGCGCCTGCAGGAAGCCGGACTGTCGCTCATCCTGCAGACGCTGCGGGAGAAAATGATCATCCGAGTTGATTCACGGGTTATGCAGCAGATCGTGCTCAACCTGCTGTCGAACGCGGTGAAGTTTACGCCCCGTGGCGGTTCGATTGTGGTCGCTGCCACTCACTGCGAGGGAGAAGGTCTCTGCCTCTCCGTCAAGGACACGGGCATCGGCATCGCGGCAGCCGATATCGATCTGGTGCTTCAGCCCTTCGGACAGGTCGAGGGCGCGATGAACCGGAAGTTCAAGGGCACCGGCCTGGGCCTGCCGCTGGCCAAGTCGCTGGCGGAAATGCATGGCGGCCGGCTGCTGCTCGAAAGCGAGCTCGGCGTCGGAACGACCGTTTCGGTGATACTCCCGCAGGAATGCTTCGTCACAGCCAAGGAGCCGCCGGAAGCCAACTCACCCGAGGCGATCCAAAAGGCCTCCTGAGCCTGCAGGCGCCGCTACCGCAGCATCCGCTCCAGGAATGGCAGGCTGACATCCATCCGGTAGTCGACATCGGAATGGTTGTCGGGAAACTCTTCATAGGTGTGGGTGATCTTCAGCCGGTCCAGCGCGCGGTGCAGTCGGCGTGAGCCGAAATGCAGGTGATACTGGTCCTCGTCGCCGCAATCGATGTAGATCCCCTTCAGTTTGCGGAGATTGTCGGCGTATTTGTCGACGACGATGGCCGGATCGTGGGCCAGCCAGTTCTGCCAGCGCTCGGGAATCAATTCGCCCGTCTCCAGATCGACCGGCAGCCGGACGCCGAGAAACTGGCTGGGATCGGGATCGTAGGTCGCCGCCATCGCCAGCATCATCAGCAGAGTGATGTCGTCGGGTTTCGGCTTCTTGACCTGTTCCAGATAGGTCATGAACTTCTCGACCGACCGGTCATGCTTCGCGAACGCATTCAAGACCACCGGCATTTCGGTGAGGTAGGAGAATTCGAAGGCCATATCGCCGGAGTGGCAGGCGAGGCCTGCCCAAACATCCGGCCGCCGCATGCCATGAATGATCGCGCCGTAGCCGCCCGATGACTTGCCGAATACCGCGCGGCGCCCTGCTCCGCCGCACTTGAACTGCGACTCGACGAAGGGCACGACTTCGTCGACGACAAAGTCCTCGTAACGCCCCATGGCGGTGCTGTTGATATACTGGTTGCCGCCAAGCCGGGTGAAGCAATCGGGAAAGGCGACCACCACCGGCCCCATCTTGCCGTCGCCGATCAGCCGGTCGAGCCGCTCCGGAACGTTCTCCGTAAACGCCTTCCAATTTGTATGGGCCGGCCCCGAGCCGGTGTAGCCCACGAGGTCCACCAGCAAGGGCAGCTTCTGGGCGGCGGTAAACCCGGCCGGTAGATAAACCCGAACCTCACGCGTGGCCGGATCACCCAGCAGATTTCCTTGGAGGATGCGGCTGTCGAGCTTGAGGCTGCGGACCTCGCCTGCAGCGGCGGTCTTGTTGCGGCGCAAGCGAGGGGCTCCAGTCGCCGACTAGCCGCGGCGCATGAATTGCCAGGCTGCCGGCAACAGCAGCGCCGCCGCGGCGAGCTTCACGGCATCGACGATGACGAACGGGTACAGGCCGAACTCGAATACCTTCTCCCAACCCGTGAAGTTGGACAGCCACACCAGGCCGGGGACATAGAGCACGACATTGCCGATAAGCATGGCGAGCGCCATGGTGAGGATGTTGCGGTCCCAGCCCCTTTCCGCCAGCCAGCCGACCACTGCGGCCGCGGCGACGAAACCGAAGAGATAGCCGCCGGTGGGGCCAAAGAGGGTTGTCAGACCGCTGGTAAACCCGGCGAAAACCGGCAAGCCGATCGCGCCCTCCACGAGATAGGCGGCAACGGTCACCGCTCCGAGGCGCCAGCCATAAATTGCACCGACAACCAGCACGCCGAAGGTTTGCATGGTGATGGGCACCGGCACGGTCCAGACGGTGATCTGGGCGCAGGCTGCGAGGAACAAGCTGCCGACCAGGATAAGAACGCCCCAGCGGAACGCGGTGACGGTCTTCTCCGGCCAGAGCCGGCCGATCAGTGTCTGATGTAGTGCGCCTGAAAGCTGCATGACTGCCTCCTGAATACCTTCTTGCTGACCCGAATCCTTTGTAGCGGCGGCTCGTTTCATACAACATTGATCCGACTTGGCGCAAACGGCCGGTGTTGTGCAGGTGGAATCTGGAGCCAACCAAGCTGGACCGCTGGCCCTTAGCCATCGGCGGGGGTTGCTCTAGGTTGCCGGGAACGCCAGCACACGAGTGTCCCCTTTCATGGAAACCGATCTGATTCTCCTGGCCTACGGCATGGCCTGCGTCTTCGGCGCTGCCATCGTCCGCGGCTATAGCGGCTTCGGTTTCTCGCTGCTGTCGATCACTTCGCTGTCGCTGTTTCTCGAGCCCCGGGACGTGGTGCCCGCGATCTTCATGATGGAGATCGCCGCCAGCCTGCATTTGCTTCCCGGCATCTGGCGCGAGGTGCATTGGCGGTCGATCATCTTGCTACTGATCGGCTGCGCCATCGCCACGCCGATCGGCGTGTGGATATTGGCGTCGATGCCGGCGGCGCCTATGAAAATCGGCTTGGCCATCTTTGCCGGCACCGCAACCGCCCTGCTCTGGCGCGGCTTCGCCTTGCGGACAATTCCTGGAACCGCGGCAACGCTGGCCACCGGCGCTGCATCCGGATTCTTCAATGGCGCCATCGGCATCGGCGGTCCGCCGGTAATCCTGTTCTATTTCGGCTCCCCCGCCGCCGTGAATGTGGGCCGCGCTTCCGTCATTGCCTACTTTCTCGGCACCGACATGATGGGCCTCGCCTACATGGCACCGCACGAACTGATCGATAGATCGACTTTGATTCGATTTGCAGCCTATCTGCCGGCGCTGCTGATCGGCGTCTGGCTGGGGGCGCGGGGATTTCGCGGCACGGATCCCGCGAGATTCCGCCGCTGGGTGCTGATCATCATGTTCGTGATGTCAGCGCTTACAGGCATCAAGGGCGCCTACGAACTCCTTTGGCCGGCCGCGGGTTAACCCTGATTAATACACCGCTGCAAACCTTGTGTTCACCAACTCTCCGTAGATTGGCGGATACGGGGATTCAATTTCCCGGTCGATATCTTGCCGTCGCACCGGAGTTTCATGACCGCAGCAGCCACCGCCATCGCCGTTCGCCCGAGCGTCGCCGGCATCTTCGGCGATCTCGCATCGAACTGGCCGAACGAACGCATCGGCCTGGGCGATCTGATGATGGCATTGCGGGAACGCGGCTTTGGCATTCTGCTGATCGCGCTGGCTATCCCGAACTTCGTGCCACTGCCAATTCCCGGGCCATCCGCCGTGTTCGGCATCGCCACCGCCATCTTCTCGATGCAGCTATTGCTGGGCTGCGAGCGGCCCTGGCTGCCGCGCCGGCTGCGATCCCTGTCGGTTGCCCGCGGCGACTTCGCGGGCATGATCGGCCGTGCATTGCCCCACCTGCAACGTTGGGAACGGGTACTCCATCCCCGCCTGCCCGGCCTGATCTCGCCGCTCTGGGAACGGGTGGTCGGCCTGGCCTGCCTGTTTCTTTCCATCCTGATCGCGTTGCCGATCCCCTTTACCGGCATCCCCCTGGCCCTGCCGATCATCGCCATGTCCCTGGGCATCATCGGCCGGGACGGGCTGTTCATTGTCGGCGGGCTGTTCGGTGCCGTCGCCAGCTCGGTTTATGCGCTGCTGGTGGCCAACACGGCCATCTTTGCCGCGATGTTCGCGGCCAGCTGGTTCTAGCTGCCGTTCCACCTCCGTCTTTGATTGCAGCAATGCGGCCAGGACATGGCCGGTATCTCCCGGCCGACATTGACCGCCGCTTGCGGCGCCGCGACAATTCCCCATGAAGCCGCGCGACGTCTGCCTTGCTGCATGCCCGCCTGTGTTCTGGGTCATCGGCCTCACCGCAGCAAAACCGGCCGTGGCGCATTTCCCGCCGATCTTCATGATGACGATGGTCTATGCGCTGGCGGCAGCCGCGCTGTTCTGGACGCGCAAGCCGAGGCGAACGCCGCTCTGGGCGATCTTCGTCATCGCCGCGATCGGCTCGGCGATCCAAAATGCCTTCCTCTTTACCGGCCTGACGCAACTCCCCGCCTCGACGGCTATGCTGGTGGTGCAGACGCAGGTGCCTTTTGCCGTGCTGGCCGCCTGGGTGATCGGGAAGGAGCAGCTCAGCCTCGGGCGTTGGATCGGCATCGTCATTGCCTTTGCCGGCGTGGCGCTGGTGATCGGCGCACCCGAAGCCTCGTCGGCCTATCTATCCCTGGCGTTCGTGGTGCTCGCCGGGCTGCTCTGGGCCGTGAGCCAGGCAATGATCCGGGTCTTCAGCCGGGATGACGGCCGCACGCTGACAGTCGCCCTCTGCCTGTTTGCAGCGCCGCAATCGCTGATCATCTCTCTCCTGCTGGAGGACGGCCAATGGGCATCGTTGCAGAGCGCGTCGCTGGAGAACTGGGGCGCCTTCGGCATGATGGTGCTGTTTGGCTACATCTTCGCTTACATGATTTGGTACCACCTGCTCGGCCGCTTCAGGATCGATCAGGTGACGCCTTTCCTGTTGCTCATGCCCCCGCTGGGCGTCGTTGCGGGAGGCCTTTTCCTGGATGAGCGCATCTCGCTATCTGTCATCCTAGGCGCCGCCGTTATCATTGCCGGACTGGCCGTGATCGTGCGGACGCCGGCAATGCGGGCCGAGGCGGTGGAGAAGGCCTGACTATCTGCCGTAAGGCGGGCAGCGGTGCAGGAACGCGTTCCGCGTATCGCGGTTGGACGGCGTCGGCTCGCTGTTGCAATCGAGCCGGCGCTCGATCATGTCGTCGGCAATGCCGCTACGGCGGCCTGATAGCGGCGACTCTTTCGTGCGCGCAATCCCACCGGCCGGCTGCAAGTCGGGCAGTGCCGGGACGGGGCGCAACTCCGTCTGCGGCGTCGCTTGGGCTGGCGGCGTTTCGATGGCCGCCCGCGGCTGATACGGCGGCGGCAGATCGATATCCGTTGCTGTGCAGGCGGCAAGACTCAGCGCCGCGATGACTATCCATCCACGCATGGGTTTCTCCCGGTATCTGCGACGCCATCTAAGATTTAAGCCTGCCCCCGTCTTTCGCAAGGCCCAGGGTGCGTGCTAGCTTGCCGAAATCCTGACCGGCTGGTCAGCAATTTTCGGGGAGGGCAAGATGGCGATAGTCCGCGGGGGTCTGATTCAGATGTCGCTGAAGGGCGATACCTCGATGTCGCCGGAAAAGATCCGCGACAAGATGCTGGAAGCACATCTGCCGCTGATCGAGAAGGCGGCGAAACAGAAGGTTCAGGTCCTCTGCTTCCAGGAGGTATTCACCCAGCCCTATTTCTGCCCGAGCCAGGACAAGAAATGGTATCGCGCCACCGAGAAGATCCCCGATGGTCCCACCACGCGGCTGATGCAGAAGCTGGCCAAGAAGTATGGCATGGTCATCGTCGTGCCGATCTATGAGGAGGAGATGACCGGCGTCTACTACAACACCGCCGCTGTCATCGATGCGGACGGCAAGTTCCTCGGCAAGTTCCGCAAGATCCATATCCCGCAGGTCGCCGGATTCTACGAGAAGTTCTTCTTCAAACCCGGCAATATCGGCTATCCCGTATTCGACACGGCATTCTGCAAGCTGGGTGTCTATATCTGCTATGACCGCCATTTCCCCGAGGGTTGGCGCGCGCTGGCGCTAAACGGCGCCGAATACATCGTCAATCCGTCAGCGACAGTCGCGGGCCTGAGCCAATATCTGTGGAACCTCGAGCAGCCGGCGGCGGCCGTGGCCAACGGCGTCTATATCGGCGCGGTCAATCGCGTCGGCACGGAGAAGCCCTGGAGCATCGGCAAGTTCTATGGCTCCAGCTATTTCGTGAACCCGCGCGGGCAGATTCTGAAGCAGGCCAGCGATAACAGGGACGAGCTGGTGGTGGCCGATCTCGACATGGCCATGGTGCAGGAGGTGCGCGACCTCTGGCAGTTCTTCCGCGACCGCCGGCCGGAGACCTATGACGACCTGGTCAGTCCGGGGCGGTAGAACCGACGTCAGCGCAGCTTGCGCACCACATCCATGAATTTTTTCACCCGGGTGCCGTCGACGGCGTTCCAGGTGTTGCCGGCCTTCTTGAAATGGGTGCCGATGACGCAGCCGTCGGCGACGCGCAGGATATCCCGCACATTGCCGATATTGACACCGGTGTTGGCGAAGACCGGCACATCCTTCACGGCATCCTTCACTCGCCGCAGGTCGGCGCTGTCCACCGGCTCCCCGGTCATCGGGCCGGAGACGCATATGATATCGGCCAGAGACGAGAATACGGCACTGGTGGCCCGCTTGGCGATCGGGCGCGTGTCAAGCGGCGCGGCAAACTCCGCGTTGATGTTGAAGAGCAACTTCATGTCGTCTCGGCCCAGGTTGTGCCGCAGCCGCAGCGCCTCGGCGCATTTCGGCGCCCAGACGCCCATGTCGGACGCATAGACACCCGTGAAGATCTCCCGGCCGAATGCGGCGCCGGTGGCCGCCCCGAGCGCCACCGTGGCGACCGGGTCCCAGAGATAGTTCACGCCAAACGGCACTTTCAACAAGCGCTTGAGCTGCCCGATCGCCGACGCCATTGCGGCCAGGCTCTCGGGACTGGCCTGCAGGACATAGGGCCGGTCACCCTCATTGCCGAACATGATGGCGTCGACGCCGCCGGCCTGCAGCTTTTCGACGTCGGCGGCCACCCAATCGAGGACGTGGTTCATCCCCTTTTTAGCACTATAGCCCGGCGAGCCCGGCAAGGCCGGGAAATGCGCCATGGCGATGACTGGCTTCTTGCTGCCGAATGTTTCCTTGAGCATGGACGCGATGGAACTCCTGAATTGATGCTGGCGATGAAGCGAGTGGGCGGGCCTACGCAGCGTGGTTGCGCGGGATGGCCGACGTCGTCTCGGGATCGAACAAATACATCTGCCGGGGATCGATATACAGCCTTTGTGTGCTACCGATGCGGGCCGAGAATTCGCGGCCGAGGCGCGCTGAAATCTCGGCACCGCCGGGAATTTCGCTGACCAGCACCGTTTCCGGGCCCAGGGCCTCCACGGCGGAGACCTTGACTTCGACGGGGACGAAGCCGGCTGTGGCCGGCGCATACATGTCTTCCGGCCGCAGGCCGAGGATGACCGATTTGCCTTTATAGGCGGCAAAGCCGGCGTTGAATTCAGGCGGCACCGGCAGGCGCAGGGAACCGTGAACCGCGGTGAGGCCCTGCTCTCCCTCCAGCCGCGCCGGCAGAAGATTCATCGGCGGGCTGGCGAGGAAGCCGGCAACGAACGTGTTCACGGGATTACGATAGACCTCGATGGGTTCGCCGATCTGCACCATCCGGCCATTCTTCATGATGCAGACCCGCTGGCCCATGGTCATGGCCTCGACCTGGTCGTGGGTCACATGGATGATGGTGCGGCCGAGCTGGTGGTGCAGCTTGATCAGCTCCGTGCGCATGCTCGCCCGCAACTTGGCGTCGAGATTGGACAGCGGTTCGTCGAACAGGAAGGCGACGGGATCGCGCACCAGCGCGCGTCCCAAGGCGACCCGCTGCCGCTGGCCGCCGGAAAGGGCCGCCGGTTTGCGATCCAGCAGGGGCTGAATCCCCAGCATCGATGCCACGTCGCCGACGCGCTTGGAAATGTCCTCGCGGGGAACATGGCGCAGGCGGAGGCCAAAGCTCAGATTGTCGCGCACGGTCATGTGGGGATAGAGCGCATAGTTCTGGAACACGATGGCGAGATCGCGGTCGCGGGGATCCACATCGTTGATGCGCTTGTCGGCAAGATAGAGATCGCCCGAGGTGATGGTCTCCAGCCCGGCGATCATGCGCAACGTCGTCGATTTGCCGCAGCCGGACGGGCCCAGCAGGATCATGAACTCGCCGTCTCGGATATGCAGGTTCAGATCTTCCACCGCCATGACATTGCCAGGATAGATCTTGTTAACGCCGCTGAGCCTGATGTCCGCCATGTCCGCCTATGCCAATGACCGCATGTATCGATACAGATAGGCCGTCAGCGCCAGGACGATGACCAGCAGCAGCACCGAGATCGCGGAGGCCTGGCCGATATTCAATCCGAAGAACGCCGAACGGTAGATGAAGTAGCTGATGAGATCGGTCGCGGTGCCTGGGCCGCCGCGGGTCATCACGTAGACCAAGATCGAAGGTCTTCACCGCGAAGATCAGGCGTATCAGCAGGGTCACGATGATGACCGGGCGCATCAGCGGCAGGGTCACGTGAATGAAGGATTGCAGCGTGGAAGCGCCATCCATGCGCGCCGCCTCATAGGGCTCCTTCGGCAGCGCTGACAGGCCGGCCAGCAGCAGCACGATCATGAAGGATACCTGATGCCAGATATCGGTGAGCACCACAGTCCAGAATGCGATGACGGGATCGCCCAGCCAATTCACCTTGGCGATGCCGATCAGTCCCAGCAGATAATTCACGATGCCCAATTCGGGATGCAGGAACATGCGCCAGATCAGCGCCACGACTACCGGATTGATCAGCAATGGCATCAGCAGAATGAGATAATAGATGTCCTTGAACCGCGTCACCGAATTCAGCATCAGCGCGATCGTGAAGCCGATGACGAACTCGAGCAGCACGACGCAAACGACGAACTTCAGCGTTACCCAAAGTGCTTCGCCAAAATAGTTCTCGCCGAAGGCGGACCGGTAGTTCTCGATGCCGACGAAAGTATCGAAGGACCGGTGTATCAGCGTGTAGTCGAAGCCGCTGACGAATACCGTGAAAAACAGCGGAAAGGTGATCACCAGCATGAGCGACATCAGGCCCGGCGCCGTCAGCAGCCAGCCGAACCGGCGGTCCCGCCGGTCGATGTCGGAAATCGCGATTGCGGTCATGATTGGAACCGGGATTGGGCGGGAGCGGCCCGCGCCCCCGCCCCTTTTTCCCGGGTTACTCCTTCAACAAGCCGTCCTTCTTGGCCAGCGCATCCAGTTCCGCCGCGGCCAGATCCAACGCCTCCTTGGGGTCCTTTTGGCCGGAGACCGCCAGATTGAGCTCACGGCCCAGCACTTCCACGAAATCCACGGTGTAAGTAAAAGTCGGGAATTCCTGGGCCGTCGCCACCAGGGTCTTCAGCTTGTCCATGTAGGGGCGCTTGGCCACCACATCCGGATCGTCGAACACCCAGGCCTGGGTCGGAGCACCACCGGCCAGCGTGCGCTTCTTCACGATATCCTTGGACTCGACCCACTTGATGAAGGTCCAGGCCGCATCCTTGTTCGCGCTGGAGTTCGGGATCGCCCAGCCCCAGCCGCCGTTCAGACCGCCGATGGGATTTGGCGCGATATCGGCCTTGCCCACCACCTGCGAAGAGGCCGGATCGTCGAAGCCCGAGAGCAGGATGTTGAAAGTCACGAAGCTGTAGGCCTTGCCCTGGGCAAAGACGCTGTTGGCCTCGTCGAAGCAGTAGCTCTCGGAGCCAGTCGGCCCATGCTGGGCGATATCGTTCTTGAAGTCTTCCACCGCCTTGAGGCCGGCTTCGCTGTTGAATGTCGCCTTCCAGTTGGCGTCGTGATACTGGCCGCCATTGGCATAGAGATAGTTTGACCACTGCATGCAGATGCAATCGCCGCGCTGTCCCTGGTTGATGGTGCCGTAGAAATCGCGATTGCCGTCGCCATCGGTGTCGCGGGTGAAGAACTCCACTTGCTGGCGATACTCGGCCCAAGTCGTGGGGATCTTCAGGTCGGCGCCGTACTTTGCCTTGAAGTCCGCCTGTTCCTTCGGATCGGCGAGCATGTCCTTCCGGTAGATGATACCCATGGAGTAGTTGTAGAAGGGCAGCATGTAGGTGACGTCGTTCACTTTGCCAACAAGACTAAAAAGGCTCGGCACATAGACGCTGGTGTCGACGCCATCCTTGGTAATCAGTTCATCCAATGGCATCAGCCAGCCAGCCTTGGTGAACTCGGCGACCCAGTAGAAATCCACGACGATCGCGTCATAGCCGCCGCTCGGCGAGGTCAGTTGCGGCACCAGCTTGGAATGCATGTCGATGTAGCTGATCGCCTCGATCTCCACATCGATGCCGGTGGCCGCCTTGAACTCGGGCAGCAGGTCCTTGATGAACTGTGTATCGGGAACCGTTTCCATCAGGATGTTTATCGTTTCCGCCCGCGTTGGACCGGATACAGCCAACATCAGGCCGGCAGCTAACAGCAGTTTTTTCATTGCCTTCTCCCTCTTGCTTCTTGCACGCCACTTCGCCGGGTTACTTCAACGCTCCCAGCGACAATCCCTTTATCAGATATCTGCGCATGAACGGCAGCAGCACCAGAACCGGCGCGATGGCGACGAACGACGCCGCGCCGACCAGCGCGATCTCGACGCCGCGCTGGGTCTGGAAGCTCGACAGCCCGACCGGCAGCGTGTTGGTCTGCTTGCCCGTGAGCATGAGCGCGAAGAGAAATTCGTTCCACGAGAGGATAAACGCCAGCAAGCCCGCCGCGAGCAGGCCCGGTGCTGCGACCGGCACCGCGATCTTCCAGAAGGCCTGGAACCGCGTCGCGCCATCGACCCGCGCCGCCTGCTCGAGTTGCACAATCTCACCCTGGAAGAACGCCACCAGCATCCAGGCCAGGAACGGGATGTTGATCGTGAGATGGGCGATGATCAGCCCGGCCCAGGTATTGATGAGGCCGGCGAACTGAAACACCGTGTACATCGGCAGCAACAGGATCACCGGCGGCAGCATCTGGCTGGCCAGCACGAATAGGCGCAAGGGCATGCCGCCGGTGTTGAACCGGGCAAAGGTGTAAGCCATCGCCGTCGCCAGGGGCAAGGAGACCGCGGTCGAGCCGACAGCCGCCACGATGCTGTTCAAGAAATAGCCGGCAAAATTATAGTCGGTGAAGATCGTAATGAAGTTGTCCGGCCGAAGCGCCACCCACTCCGGCGGCAGCTTATAGGCGGTGAGCTTGTCGGTCAGGGCCACACGCGCCAGCCATACCAGCGGCAAGAGGATTACCGCCGAGAACGCCACCATGATCACGTGTGGGAGGACGACTCGCGCCATCCGGCCACCGACTCCCCGCCCCGATGGCATGCGTGCCGCCCCGGTTTGTTGTTTGTTGCTGCGATCATAGCTGCCGCCGGCGGCAGCCGCCAAGGGCAACTTGGCATGCATCGTGTTGGTTCAAGCAATGGTTCGGCGCGCCGGGCCGCCTTTCGCGAGAAGGTTTCTGCGGGTGTGACATCTTCCGGACATTGCCCAGCGGGTTCGCAGTTTGTGCGCCCGCTCACAGCGCCGTACGACGCCAAAGCATAGGTTCCTATCCGTGAGCCAGCGCGCCGAGCGGCCGCCCCCTTACGCGCCGCACTGGCCGATGACGCGAACAGGAGGCCCCATGAAATCCGCAACTGAATCAAAACCATTTCCCGTGCCCTGCTGTCCGGAATTGACGACGGATAAAGCCTGCGACGTGCTGGACTTCCACTATCGCACGACACACCGCGCCGTGGTCGAGAACCGGATTGTTCCGGTCGAGGTTCTCATCCATGCCCGTTTCGAACGCTGTCCGGGGCCGATGGCCCTCGGCGATCTCGCCTATTCGACGACGCTGCTGCCGGGCGAGAAAGTGCGCCTTTTCACCAGCGACCGCCGCAGCCAGTTCAGCTTCGACAGCTCCACCAGCCTCAGCTACCGCAACTCGCAGACTTCGGAAGAGAGCTATCTCATGTCGAGCTTCGGCGACATGATGTCCGACCTCTCGGTCCGCGACGAAGCTCACTCGAGCAATCAATCCAAGGGGTCCGCCCAAGGCCATGCGGAAACCAGCGGCGCGATCGAGAGTTTCTTCGCCGGTCCCTCGGTCGATGTGAACGGTTCATACACCGCGGAGTCCACCTCCGACTTCCTCCGCGAACTCAGTCAGCACGCGGAGTCGTCGTACCACCGTTCCGAGCAGGGAACGCGTACGGCCAGCAGCGTGTCGGTGGGCGAAGTGCAAACTCGTTCCCACGCCGAAGGCCAGTCGCAGGATCATTTCGAGTCCGCATCGCGCGAATTCACCAATCACAACAAGTGTCATGCGATCACCTTCTTCTTCTATCGCATCAATAAAATGCAGACGGTCAAGTTCATCCTCGAGTTCATCGAACGGCGCGTGATCGATCCGGCTGCGGACACGAAGGTCGCCGTCAATCCTTTCACCTCCCGCGGCGACGTCGCTGTCGTGCCGACGGCGATCCTTGCGACTGCCGAGAACCGGCTGGAGGTCGAGGCGCGCGGCCGGCGGAGCGTCGCGGCGGCGCAGGAAGACGCCATCCTCGGCGGCGCCGGCGGCCTGCTGAAGACAGCCGTGAGCGCCCGCCTGCAATTGGCGGCGCCGCAGCTGGCCGAGCCAATGCCCGCGGCTGTCCGCACGGCGGCGCTGAAGCAGGTGGATGCCTCCCTGGTCGCCGCAGGCCTGCTTGACAAGACAACCGGGCGCATTTCCGAGACGACGAAGAAGACGTTCTCCTTCGAGAAGACGACCTCGCTGCCCACGCCCGGTCTGCTGGTGCGCGGTTGCGTCGACGATTGCGACATCTGCGAGCCCGCCCGCCAGAAGGAGATCGATCTCGATCTCGAACGCAAGGCGCTGGAGAACCAGTTGCTCAAGCGGCAGATCGACCTGCTGGACAAGGCGCAGGAATATCGCTGCTGCCCCGCCGGCGAGGAACACGAAGAGGACGACGATCAGTAGCAGACCAAGGCGCCGGCAGGGCGCAAGCCTTGCCGGCGCAATTGCCTGATTTCAAAGTAATCTTCGTCAAGAGCGCTTGCCGGCCCGCCGATCCCTTAGCGGAATATTAACCGAAATGCCGCTACCTTCACGGGATCATTCATGGGAGGAGCGTCATGACGCGCATTGCGGTCACGCGCGGTCATCTATTGACCGCCTTGTTGGCATTGCCACTGTTTTCCGCCAACCCGGCCGCCGCCGTCGACTTCGCGCCGGCCGCCGCAGGCACGCGGTTCGAGTATGAGTGCAACAGCAACATCCCCAACCCGATCAACCCGGCGCGGACGGCCGAGATCAACATCAAGGCGGTCGACGACAGCACTGTCGTTTATGCCCAGATGATCAACGGCACACCGCGCCTGGAGATCCGCCAGCCGCGCTCGCTATACGGCACCACCCTCGTCGAGCAGATCGCGACCAAGCAGGGAACCGGAAAGACGCTCTCCGGCCTGGACAAGTTTCCCAACCTGCGCGACCTCAAGGTCGGCTCGAAGCATGAGGGCCCCATCCAGTGGATGGGCATCAACGGCAAAGAGACCACCTACCAGGTGACGCTTGTGGTATCCGACCAGGAAAAGTACCGGACCATTCCCTACGGCTATATCCCGGTCATCGTGCTCGAGGAATCCTGGAAGGGCCCCCGGAACACGATCACGCAGCTGACCTACATTTCGCCGGAGAAGTCGGCCGTGGTCGGCTGGGAGTATCGCATCAACAAGTGGGGTTCGGAGCAGTGCTGGCTCAGCGGCGCACCGGCGCTGTAGGCCTGCCTAGTCCATGAACGCACCGCCGGTGACGCAAACAGCCTCACCGGTCATGAAGCGCGAGAGATCGCTGGCCAGGAAGACAACGACATCGGCCACGTCCTCCGGTTCCTCGATGCGGCCGAGCGGTGTCATCGTGACATACTCGGCGCGGACGGCGTCCGGCTTCATGCCGCGCAGGCCGGCTTCCCATTCCAGCTCGCGGTCCTGCATCGAGGTGCGCACGAAGCCGGGACAGACGCAATTGACGCGGATGCCCTGAGCACCGACTTCCTTCGCCAGGGATTGCGTGAAGCCCACCACGGCGAACTTGCTCGCGGCATAGTGCGCCAGCAGCGGCGCACCGACCTTTCCCGCCATGGACGCGGTATTGACGATGACGCCCGGCGCCTTCGCTGCCAGGAAATGCCGCACGGCGGCCTGGTTGGTCAGGAAGATGCCCTTGGCATTCACGTCCATGTTGAAATCCCACTCCTTCTCCGTGAGATCGACGACGCGGTTCATGGTGGAGACGCCGGCATTGGCGCAGACGATATCCAGGCCCCCCAGCGCCCTCGCCGCGGCGTCCAGGACAGTTGCGGTCTCAGCCGCGTTGGTGACGTCGAGCCTGTGAGCCGTCGCCCCGGCGCCCGCCTGCGCGGCCACAACCCGCGCCGCCGCCTCGTCGATGTCACTGACGGCGACACGGGCTCCGGCCTTGCCCAGGGCCAGGACGATCGCCTTCCCGATGCCTGACCCGGCGCCGGTGACAAAGGCCCGCCGTCCCGCCAATAGATCCCGTCCTGCCATGTCCCTCTGCCTTTCAATTCTTCCCGCCGGCGGCTACAGCCGGGTCACCCGGTCCGGTGCTTGCGCCAGACCTTTCTGACAATAGGCCCGGCCCTCGCGTTCCGATTCATCGGCGGTCTTATGCGGGCCGCCCATCTGCACCCGGCGCCCATCGATCCAGACCGACCAGCGGTAGTCGATGCTTTGGTTGAGATTCGTCCACTGCTCGATTATCAGCTCCGTCACGACGCCGGCTCCCGTTAGTTGACGAATTGCCATTTCGGGCTGCTATAGTGCCGCCCGATTCCTAATGCGCAACGGGGGGAAATCATGAAGCTGGTCCGCTATGGCCGGCCGGGCAAGGAGAAACCCGGCCTGATCGACGCCAACGGCAAGATCCGGGATCTGAGCAAGAAAGTCGGCGATATCGGCCCGGCGGCGCTTTCGCCGGCATCGTTGAAGAAGCTGGCCAAGCTGAAGCCCGGCAGCCTGCCGCTGGTCCGCGGCGCGCCCCGTTTCGGCCCGCCCGTGGGCGGGATTGGCAAGCTGGTCGCCATCGGCCTCAACTACTCCGACCATGCAGCCGAGACCGGCGCCAAACCGCCGAGCGAGCCGATCATCTTCATGAAGGCGACGACCTGTATCGTCGGCTCCCATGACGACGTGACCATCCCCAAGGACTCCAAGAAGTCCGATTGGGAAGTGGAGCTGGCCGTCGTGATTGGAACCAAGGCTCAATATGTGGCGGAAAAGGACGCGCTCAAGCACGTTGCCGGCTACCTGATCTGCAACGATGTCAGCGAACGGGCATACCAGACCGAACGCGGCGGCACCTGGGACAAGGGCAAGGGCTGCGATACCTTCGGCCCGCTCGGCCCCTGGCTGGTCACCCGCGACGAGGTGCCCGATCCGCAGAACCTGGATATGTGGCTGAACGTCAACGGCCAGCGCATGCAGACCGGCAACACCCGCACGATGATCTTCGGCGTGGCGCATCTGGTCAGCTATGTCAGCCATTTCATGACGCTGATGCCCGGCGACGTGATCACCACGGGCACGCCGCCCGGCGTTGGCATGGGCAAGAACCCGCAGGTGTTCCTGAAGCCCGGCGACGTCATGAGCCTGGGCATTAAGGGTCTGGGCGAACAGCGCCAGAAATGCGTGACCTGGAAAGGTAAGCGCTAAGCCTACTGCAGGATCAGATTGCCGTCGGCGGCCAGTTGATTGGGGTCGGTGACGGCAATGCCGGCCAGCACGAACGCATCGGCGAACTGAGCGCCGCCGGTGCTGCCATTGGCATCGATGCGGACGATGGTGGTGCCGTTGCTGACGACCAGCTGGACGAATTCGGCCGCATCGTCGCCCGCGTCATAGCCCGTGAGCAGATCGCCGATATCCAGCTTGTCGCCGCCCAGGCCGAGGGTGAAGTCGGTGATCGTATCGCGACCATCGCTGCCCAGGACACGAACGAAGCTGTCGCTGCCGAGGCCGCCGGTGAGTGTGTCGTTGCCGGCACCGCCGCGCAGGACATCGTCCCCCGCGCCGCCATCGAGCCGGTTCGCCGCCCCATTGCCGGCCATCGAATTGTCGCCGCCATTGCCGGTGCCGTTGATTGCAGCAGTACCGACTAAGGTAAGGTTTTCAACTTCCGCACCCAGCTTGTAGCTGATCGCGCTCTGCACGGTGTCAGTCCCGCCGCCGCCTGACTCAACCACGACATCGCCGATGGCATTGACCAGATAGACATCGTCGCCATGGCCGCCGGTCATGCTGTCATTGCCGGCGCCGCCATTGAGCGTATCCGCCCCGTCGCCGCCTGAGATCGTGTCGTTGCCCGTGGAACCGGTCAGCCTGTTGGCGCCCTCATTGCCGGCCATGACGTTGTTGGAGCTGTTGCCCGTGCCATTGATGCTGCCCGCGCCAGCCGCCAGCGTCAGGTTTTCGATGTAACTCCCGAGCACGAAGCTTGCCGACGCCATGACCGTATCGAGACCTTGTCCCGAAGCTTCGACTGCAACATCTGCACCGCTATCCACATTGTAGAAATCGTTGCCCAGACCGCCACCCATGCGGTCGTTGCCGGTGCCGCCGATAAGGGTATCGTTGCCGCCGGCACCGCTCAGCGTGTCGTTGCCGCCGGCACCGTCCAGCACATTGGCGTCGTTGTTGCCGATGATGCCGTTGTTCAATCCGTTGCCCGTGCCGTCCTTGGCGCCGGACAGCAGCGTGAGATTCTCGACGAACGCCGCAAGCACCGTCGCCTGCAGCGCGCTGTGCACGGCATCGATGCCCTCGCCGTCGCGCTCGGCGACGATGTCAGACGCACTGTCGACGACAAAGAGATCGTTCCCCAGCCCGCCATCCAGGGAGTCCGCGCCGGCGCCCCCATCCAGCAGGTCGTTGCCGCCATTGCCTATCAGCGTGTCGTCGCCCAGCAGGCCCGCGAGCTTGTTTGCTGCATTGTTGCCGGTGATGGCATTTGCGCCGCCATTGCCGCTGCCGTTGATGGCGGCAATGCCAGCAAGCGTGAGATGCTCGAGATTGGCGCCCAGCACATAGGACACCGAGCTCTGGACCGTATCGTTGCCCTCGCCCGCATTCTCGGAGGCCACATCATAGGCGCTATCGACGAAGTAGCGATCGTCGCCGGTACCGCCGGCCATCTTGTCGCCGCCGCCGCCGCCATTGAGCGTGTCATTCCCCGCCAGGCCGGAAAGCTGATTGGCGGATGCATTCCCCGCAAGCCAGTTCGCGCCGGCCGTGCCCGTTGCGGCAATGGCCGATTTGCCGAGCAGCGCCGCATTCTCGATACCTGGATAGTCGACCCCGAGATTGACGGCGAAATAGCTGCGCACGCTGTCCACACCGCCGGAATCGATGATGACATCGCCCTTGTCCGCGCCGGCGCCATCGGTATCCAGATCGTCGATGACATAGGTATCGTCGCCGGAACCGCCATCCATGCGATCGGCGCCGGTACCGCCATCGAGCGTATCGCTGCCGCCATCGGCTTGCAGAGTATCGTTGCCGGCGCCGCCGCTCAGGAGATTGCCGCTGGCATTGCCGACGATAACATTGACGAGCGCGTTGCCGATGCCGTTGAGAGCGGCGGCATCGGTGAGAGTCAGGTTTTCCAGATTGGCGCCCAGGGTCCAGGATACCTTGCTGAGAACGATGTCGATTCCCTGGCCGGCGGCTTCAGCGATCCTGTCGCCGGCAGCGTCGACGATGTATTCGTCGCCGCCCAGACCGCCCGCCATTGAATCCGCGCCGACGCCGCCATCAATGTCATCATCCCCGCCATTGCCGACAAGCGTGTCGTTGCCGGCGGCCCCGGTCAGTTCATTGCCATCGCTGTTGCCGGTAATGTAGTTAGCGAGGCTGTTGCCTTCGCCCGACCCGGCGGAACCGAGCAGCACAAGATTCTCGACATTCGCCGCCAGCGTGGCGCCGACGAAGCTGCGGACGGTGTCCGTTCCCTCGCCCGCCATCTCGACGACATCGTTGTCTTCCGTCAGTTCATCGATGACATAGACGTCGTTGCCCTTGCCGCCGACCAGGCTGTCGAAACCGGTGCCGCCGTCAAGCGTATCGTTGCCGTCGCCGCCGATCAGCGTATCGTCGTCGGTGTTACCACTGATCGCATTGGCCGCGATATTGCCTTCCAGGCGATTGGCCCGGTTGTCGCCGATCACACTCGCGGTGGCCGAACCAAGCAATCGCGCATTTTCAACGCCGCCGAAACGCACATCGTTGCCCAGGTCGATCGACAGGGCCGACCACACGGCATCCGCATCGGCGGCACTGCCTTGTTCCTGGACAAAGTCATAGACGCTATCGACAATGTAGACATCGCTGCCCTCGCCACCCCGCAGGGAATCGATACCCGTGCCGCCATCAAGCGTGTCGCTGCCCTCGCCGCCATAGAGCCAGTCGCCGCCGCCCGAACCTGTTGCCTTGTCGTTGCCCATGCCGCCGCCGAGGACATCGGCAACGGCCGTGCCGACCAGGTCATCGTCGCCATCCGTGCCCGTCACCGGCTCCGATCCCGGCGGCGGGTTGCCATCGCCGACGAAACTGTAGTCGCCGGCGGCAACCGCGCCGACGATGGTGATGTTCTCGACAATGCCGTTGCCGACGATGCGCCACTGGTTGCCGGAGACATGCTGCAACGACGCCCCGGCGCCATAGTCCTCAAAGCGGATCGTATCGCCGGCGCTGCCGCCATTGCCGGCAAAATCGGCGATCAAATCGCCGTTGGCCTCGCCGGCTTTGACCACGAATACATCGTTACCGGCCCCGCCGGTCATAGTGTCGCTGCCGCCGGCGCCATTCAGCTCGTTGGCGCCTTTGTTGCCGAAGATCTGGTTGGCCTGACCGTTGCCCGTGCCGCTGACATTCTCGATGCCAAGCAGCGCCAGGCTCCTGCCGGCGCCGGTCAGCGTCGCGCTGACATTCGTGGCTAATCCATCGGCTGCGACCACATCGACCTTGATGTTCAACGTGCCGAGGCTGACGGCGACGCCCATGGCGGCGGTAATGCCGCCGCCGGAGAAGGTCAGCTCATAGGCGCCGCTGGCGAGCTTTACCCCGTAGCCGCCGGCGCTCGCCGTATTCACGGTCGTCAAGGCGCCGCTCGACAGCAGGCGCGCATCCATGCGCACGCCGCCCCGGCCTTCGCCGATGCCATAGAACCTGTCGCCGTTCGCGTCGAAATAAGCCACGCCGGTGACGAATTGACCGGTGCCGCTTCTCGCGAAATCCTCCGTCGTCATCGAGGCGTTGTAGCCTTGATAGGTTCCCGTGCGGACACCGATGCCGATTTCGCGGAAGTCGCCAAGGATGTTCTGGCGATGACCGGTGCTCTCGAACAGGCCCTCGTGATGCGAGGCGATATTCGCCGTCAGGTTCAGCGTGCCTGTGGTTCCGCGCCAGGAAATATTCTCGCCCCAGCGCCAGGAGCCGGTGAACGAATAGCCGGC
The DNA here is from genome assembly GCA_963810485.1 of uncultured Alphaproteobacteria bacterium. Lineage (GTDB taxonomy): Bacteria > Pseudomonadota > Alphaproteobacteria > Dongiales > Dongiaceae > DATKFM01. Next base: position 285,399 of record CAWENQ010000003.1, on the reverse strand, counting down.
GCCGCGCATGCGGTCCTCCGGATCGGACCCGCCGGCGCCGTTGTGGTTGAACACGTCATTGTCCAGCATCCACTGGCTGTGGTTCTGCGCCGCCGTCGCCAGGTTCGGATTGGATGCGAGAACTTGCTTGGGCGCGGCCGATATTGTGCCGGCAGCCAGCCCTTGATTGAGGTCGATGCCGTAACGCGCCGCTTCGCCCGCCGGATCGAGACGCGCCCGATTGACAAGCTCAAGCAGCAGCTGTTCGTGCGCAGTCAATTCCGCCATGACAATCGAAGACGCTCAACGCTGAGATTTGGATCGTTAAGCGGAGATTAACCGCGACTTATGAAAGCCTCCTTAAGGCTAGCGCTGCACTTCCCGCGCACTCTTGGTTAAGAATGCGGGTGCAAAAGTTATCTCGAAATTTTATGCGTATTATGCCGAGTAGCGCAGGCGGCATGCACGCTGACGGAATGCCGCTATGTCAGGACAAGATTGCCGTCGGCGATCATCTGGCCGACGCTCAGGCCGGTAACATTCGTTAGCACGAACGCATCGGTGAAGCTTGTTCCGCCGACCGCGCCATTGGCATCGATGCGCACGATTGTGTTGCTGCCGCTGACGACGAGCTGCACGAACTCATTCGCATTGTCGCCCGAGTCATAACCGCTGAGCACATCGCCGATATCCAGGCGATCGCCGCCGGAGCCCTTGGTGAAGTCCTGGACCGTATCGCGTCCATCGCTCGCGGTCGCACGCCAGAAGGTGTCGGACCCGGTGCCGCCATTGAGCACGTCATTGCCGCCCGCCCCGCGCAGCCTGTCGTTGCCGCTGCTTCCCAAGAGAGAATTCGCGGCGGCGTTTCCGGTGAGGAGGTTGTTGCCGCTATTGCCCGTGCCGCCGATCCCCGACGAACCGCCGAGGATGAGATTCTCCAGGTTGGCGCCCAGCGTATAGGAGATGCCGACTTGCACGCTGTCGGTACCCTCGCCGCTGGTTTCCGTGACGATATCGCCCGCGGATCCGACATAGTAGTAGTCGTTGCCGGCGCCGCCGATCATCGTGTCATTGCCCGATCCGCCATTGAGCGAGTCTGCGCCCGCGCCGCCGGTCAGGGAGTCGTTGCCCGAGCCGCTGGACAGCGAGTTGTTCCCTTCGTTGCCGGTCATGATATTGGCCGAGCTGTTGCCCGTGCCGTTGATGTTGCCCGCGCCCGCCAACAGCGTCAGGTGCTCGACATAGCTGCCGAGCGTGTAGGTGATCGAGCTCTGCACCGTATCAGCGCCCCCGCCGGAACTCTCGGATACGCGGTCGGTCGTGGCGTCGACGCCATAGGTATCGTTGCCGGAGCTGCCGGCCATGCTGTCGGCGCCGAGGCCGCCGGTCATGACATCGTTGCCGGCGCCGCCGAGCAGCGTGTCATTGCCATCGCTGCCGGTCAGGCGGTCGTCGCCCGCATCGCCGGAGATTCTGTCGGCGCCGGCCAAGCCATCGATCGTATCGGCGCCCGTGGTGCCGGCCAGCGTGTCGGCCCCCGCCGTCGCGCTGCCTGTCTCGCCCCCACCGCCGCCCGGCAGAGTGCTGGTGCTGCCGTCGAACGTGAAATCGCCGGTGGCAACCGCGCCCGTAACTGTGATCGTCTCCGTGAAGCCGCCGCCGCTGACCTGCCATTGATTGCCGGAGATATTGGTCAGCGTGGCGCCGGTGCCGTAGCCCTCAAAGCGGATCGTGTCGCCAGCTGAACTACCATTGCCGGTAAAATCAGAAATCGCGTCACCGTTGGCCTCGCCGGCCTTGACGATGAACACGTCGTTGCCCGCGCCGCCGCCCAGCGTATCGGCACCGCCGCCGCCGTTGATCTGGTTTGCGCCCTTGTTGCCGCTGATGTTGTTGGCGAGGCTGTTGCCCGTGGCGTTGACGTTGTCGATCCCCAGCAGCACCAGGCCCCGGGTGTTCGCGCCCAGCGTCGCGCTGACATTGGTCCCGAGCGTAGCCGTGCCCATGACATCGAGCTTTATGTTCTCGCTGGCGATGGCGAGAGTAATCCCGAGGGCCGCAGACAGCCCGCCGCCGGAGAAGGTCACATCATAGGTGCCGGCCGCCAGCTTGGTCTGATAGCCGCCGGCCGCCGCTGTCGTGGTGGAGACGAGCGCGCCGCTGCTGTTGCGCGCATCCATGCGAATGCCGCCGCGGCCCTCGCCCACGGTGTAGAACTTGTCGCCATCGGCATCGAAATAGGCGACGCCGGTCAGGAAGTTCCCAGTGCCGCTCTTGGCGAAGTCCTCGGTGACCATTGAGGCGTTGTAGCCCGAATAGATACCAGTTCGGACACCGATGCCGATTTCCTTGAAATTGGGGTCGAGGATATTTTCGCGGTGGCCTGAACTCTGGAATAGGCTGTTATGCTGGGCGGCGACAAATGAGGTCAGGTTCAGCGTACCCGTTGTGCCGCGCCAGGATATGTTCTCGCCCCATGTCCAATTGCCGGAGAACACGTAGCCGGCCGCTTCCATCCGGTCGCCAGCGTCAGAACCTCCCGAGCCGGTATGGGAGAAATTATCGGTGTCCAGCATCCACTGGCTGTGCGTTTGGGCCGCCGTCGCCACGTTGGGATTGGCTGCCAGCGGTTGCTTAGAGTTGGCGGTAATGGTGCCTGGATTCAACCCGTCATTCAGCCCGATGCCGTTGCGCGACGCTTCACCGGCCGGGTCGAGCCGGGCGCGGTTGACCAGCTCCAGCAGATATTGTTCCTGCGCGGTGAGTTCGGCCATTATGAATCCCCTCGTCGGCCATGGCAGGAGGCATCCCGAGTTCCGCAGACAGCGGACCGGATCGGCAGGCAGGGGAACTGTCGCAGCCCGGCGATCACCGGGCAACCTCTGACGCGAGGCTTGCATTAAGTTGTTTGGCCCACTTTCCTGCTTCCGGGAAAGGTTCATGCGTTGCATGATCCCCCCTCCTCCCAGAGATTGCGACTTATCGACAAATCATCGTCCAAGGGGAGCGGCAAAATTGTGACTGAAGCCTGTTCACGAAGATGAATAGACTGAGATGCAATCGGAGATTCATTGTAGACAATCTGCTGATTCTCCGAGTGGCACATTTATGAACATAGTGTCGTAAACAAAGAGAGACTTTAGATGGGTGCGGGACAGCGGTATCTGGTCACGGGCGCGGCGGGCTGCATCGGCGCTTGGGTCGTCGCCAATCTGGTACTCAGGGGCGCCGCGGTGACGGCCTTCGATCTTTCGGAGGACCGTCGGCGGTTGCGGCTGATCCTGGAGAAGGATCAGGCCGACGGCGTCGACTGGATCAAGGGCGATCTGACCGACACGGCCGTTGTCGAGCGCGCGGTGGGCGAAAGCGGCGCTGACGCCATCATCCATCTGGCCGCGCTGCAGGTGCCGTTCTGCAAGGCCGACCCCGCCCTGGGCGCGCGCGTCAACGTTGTCGGCCATGTGAATGTGATGGAGGCGGCACGCAAGCATGGCGTGAAGCATCTCGTCTATGCCAGCTCCGTCGCCGCGCTGTCGGCGGAGAACGCGGACTCGCCCCACACGCTCTATGGCGTCTATAAGGCCGCCGACGAAGGCATCGCCCGCGTCTATGCCCTGGACTGGGGCGTGCGCAGCATCGGCTTGCGGCCGCACACTGTCTATGGGCCGGGCCGCGATCAGGGACTGACCTCGGCGCCGACGAAGGCGATGCTGGCCGCGGCCGCCGGACGGCCGTTCACCATCCCCTTCACCGGCGCGATGAATTTTCAGTTCGTCGGCGAAGTGGCCGATATCTTCATCCGGGCTGCCGATGCGGAAATCGCCGCCGATCAAAGCCCGGTGTTCGATCTCATGGGGGCCAAGGCGGAAGTGGCCGATATCGTCGCCGAGCTGCGCCGCGTCGAGCCCGCAGCCAAGATCGTCTGCGAAGGCGCGAGCCTGCCGTTCCCCGTGGAGTTCGATGACCGGCCCTTGCGCCGCGTCGTCGGCGACTGGACGACGATACCCTTGCGCGATGGAATCACGCAGTCAGTGGAAACCTTCCGCCATCTGCTCAGCCGCGGCCTGGTCAGCGCCGACGCCGCCTGAACATGGGCGAAGAACTCGACCGCGCTGACGCTGCTCACCGAGCAGATCATCCTGATCGCCACCGTGGTCGGTGCGGTGGCCACGCTGCCGGCCCTGATCGAGTTCCTCATCGACCGCCGCAAGCGGAAAGAACGGATCGCCCTCAGCCTCGACGATCTTGATGTCGGCGATATCGACGTGCCGCTGGCGGGATTGGATGGGTTGCTGGGCGATATCGCGGATCTGATCGACCGGGCGAAGCATCCTGATGGCTACAACACGCTTCGCGTCGGCAACGAAATCCTGATCATCGGTCCGAATCTCAACGGCAAGAAAGCGCTGGCCCGCCGCATCGCCAAGGAAGCCGGCATGGACCGGCTGATCGTCGTCTATAACCCCCGCAACGCCGATGCGCTCGCCAAGGCGAAGAGCCTGATCGTGCATTACCGGCGGCAGAAGGTGATGCTGCTCTTGCCGCGGCTCGACCATGTGGCCGAGCATGAGGACGACGAGGTCTTCGCCGAATTGGACGCGCTGATCGACACCACGTCCAATCTCAGCAACACGCTGGTCGTCGGCACGGCGGTGCGGTTCGAGCCGAACGGTCTGCTCGACAACATGTTCGGCATCGTCCTGGCCCTGCCGGGCACGCCGCTGGCGGCAGCGAGTGCTCAAGGCGATGATATCCCCGAGGAGGCGCGGCGCATACTCATCGATGTCGCGCGATACTATCTGGAGCAGGCGACGGGCAGCGGCTACGTGCTGCAGGGCCTGGACGAACCGGCGGCGGTGCAGCGCATCGGCCAGGCGGCGCGCAGTCCGGCTGATGTGGAAGACATCGTCGTGCTCTGCCAGACGACCGCGATCTACCGCCAGCGCTCCGGCGCCACGAAATTTCCGGAGATATCAGCCGCAGTGATCGAGAAATCGATCCGCCGCGTGATCGTCACGCAGGCGTGACGTCGTCCGTCTCCGACCCTTCTCCCTCGACGGCGAACTCTGCGGCCAGCTCCGCTTCCAGATCGGCCAGATCCTGCGGGATTGGCATGCCCATGGCGCGCATCTGTCCAAGGATCGATTCCAGCCGCTGGAAGGCTTCGTGCCGGTCCTCGATCTCGCCGTCCATCTCGGTGAGCCACAGGGAGAGCGCCGCCTCCAGATCCTTGCGATCCATCGCCATGGTTGTCACCTCCAGCGGATAAATCCGCGCCGGCAGCATAACATGCTTCCCGACGCGGCAGGACGGCTATTGACGGCTGACCGCCAGATGTGCGCCCAGACCGACCAGCATCGACCCGCCGGCCAGCCGGACAAGACGCACGGCGCGGGCGCTTCGCTTGAGCCGCTCCAGGATCCTGTCGGCGAGAAGGATAGCGACGACATCGGCGGCGAAGAAGCAGAAGTTCACGAACAGTCCCAGAAGCAGGAACTGCAGCCAGACCGGCAGGAACGCCGCACCCTCGACGAATTGCGGCAAGAAGGCGATGAAGAATAGCGCTGTCTTCGGATTAAGCAGCTCCACGACCACGCTTTCGGCGAAAACCCGCCGCGTGCTCTTCGCCGCGACCGATGGCATCTGACCAAGGCTCCGGTTGCGGATCATCTGGATGCCGAGCCAGATCAGATAGCCCGCGCCCGCGAGCTTCACGATCATGAACAGGTCTGGCGAATGGGCGAATATTACTGACAGTCCCGCGGCAGCAGCCACCACATGGACGAGGCCGCCCAGCGCCAGGCCCAACGCCGCCTGGAAGCCGCCCCGGCGGCCCCGGCTCATCGTTTGCGCGACTGCGTAGAGGATCGCGGGGCCGGGAAACGCGGCAAAGACCAGTGTGGCGGTGAGGAACGCCAGGAGATGTTCGCTCGAGGGCATGGATGCAAGAACTCCGGTCGATGAAATGACCGGCGCAGATTAGCACATCGTCAGCCCATCACCACCAGCGCGTCGACGGCGACCGCGCCTTCGCCCCTGGGCATGACCAGCAGCGGATTGACGTCGAGCTCCACCAGCTTGGCCCGGTGCGCTTCAGCGAAGGCGGCGACGGCCATGACCGCATCGGTGACCGCGTCGATATCGCCGGCCGGCTTGCCGCGATAGCCGCGCAGCAGCTTTGCCACGCGCAAGCCCTGCACCGCCGCGGCCACATCCGCGCGAGTCACCGGTAGCAGCAGCGTCGCCGCGTCCTCCACCATCTCCACGAGGATGCCGCCGGCGCCGATCACCAGGACCAAGCCGAACAGATCGTCGCGTTTGACGCCGATGATGAGCTCGGCGACGGCGCCGGTCATCTGCCGTTCGATCAGGAATTGCTCGGCCACGAGGCCAGGCTTGTAGGCGGCGACGGATTTCGTCATGCGCACGATGGCCGCCATCAGCGCCGCACCATCGCCGATGTTCAGCGCGACGGCTCCTGCCTCCGTCTTGTGGGCCAGCACCGGCTTTGCCAGTTTGGCGACCACCGGGAAGCCGACAGAAGTGGCGGCATTGACCGCATTCACGGATGTCGCCAGAGCCGCCTTCGGCACGGTCAGGCCGTGCTTCGCCAGGGCTTGCTTTGCGTCCCACTCGGACCACAGGCGTGTGGTCGTCGGCGCCGGCCCCACATCGGGCAACTCGGCGGCGGCGCCCTCGGCGAGAATCTTCTTCTTCAGCCGCGCAAAACGCACGCCGGCAGCAAACGCATCGATGGCGCTCTGCAACCCCTGCATCGGCGGACAACCGGCGGCGACCGTCTTCTCCCGCGACGGCTTCGGCATCGTCTCCGGCAGTGTGGTCGTCACGATCGCCTGCTTGCCGTTGCGGCGCGCCGCCTCGATCACCGAGCGGACCGCCCGGTCGCAATCGGCCGTGCCGAGGGGATCGGCGTTCGGATAGTCCAGGATCAGCATGCCCGCATCGAACTCGCCGGCCAGCACGGTATCGAAACACTTGGTCAGCAGTTCTTCATTGCCCCAAAGCGAGGTGTTGTAGTCCAGCGGATTGGAGATCGATGCGAACACCGGGAGCTGCGCCCGGATCGCCTCATGCTGCGCCGGCGGGAACTGCGGCAGCGTCAGGCCATGCTCGGCCATATAATCAGCCGTCATCAGGCTGTCGCCGCCGGAACAGGTGAAAACCGCCAGCCGGTCGCCGCCGACCTGCTGCGCCACCGAAAGATACTTGATCGTCTCCATGAGGTCGGCGAGCGAGTTGACGCGAATGACACCGAGCCGGTCGAACAGTGTGTCATAAAGTTTGTCGCTGCCGGCCAGCGAGCTGGTATGGCTCATCGCCAGCTTGGCGCCCAATTCCGAGCGGCCGGCCTTGAACGCCACGATGGGCTTGTTCGCCGCAAGCGCCTTGCGAGCGGCACGGCTGAAGGCGGGAATGTCGGCGAGGCCCTCGATATAAAGGCCGATCGCGGTCACGCGCGGATCATCGGCCAGTCCCTCGATATAATCGGAGATGCGCATGACCGCCTGGTTGCCGGCGCTGATGACATAGGAGAACGGCACCGAGCGGTCGTTGAAGGTGAGCGTCAGCGCGATGTTGCCGCTCTGGCTGATGATCGCCGCACCCCGCTCCGCCTTCCACAAGCCGGGGCCGGAGGCGAACATGATGACGCTGTCGAGATAGTTGATCAGGCCATAGCAGTTCGGCCCCACCAGCGCGAGATCGCCGGCCGCGGCCACGAGCTGCTTCTGCAGCTCCACGCCCTCGCCGCCCACTTCCGCATAGCCGGCGGCATAGCAAACCGCCCCGCCCGCATCCCGCGCCACCAGCGACTTGACGATATCGATGGTGAGATCTCGCGGCACCGCGATGAAGGTCGCGTCAGGCGATTCCGGCAGCGCCTCGATTGTGGGATAGGTCTTGAGCTCGGCAATCTCCGGATACTTGGGACTCACCGGCCATATCTGCCCGGCATAGCCGTTAGCCAGGCAGAGCTTGATCGGCACGGCCAGATTGGAGCCGCCAACGAACGCCACATGGCGCGGGCTCAGCAGGCGCCGGAGGTTCGCCAGCCGCTTGGTATTCGGAACCGCCCCGCTATCCGCCATCGACACGCCTACAGTTTAGACCGGCGCCTTGCCGCCGGCCGCCTTGCGGGCATCCTCCACCGCCTCCATCACCCGGATCAGGCAATCATCGCGGAAGCGCTCGAGCTCCTTGATCGACCAGCCCTTGGCCTGCTCGCCCGTGCCCTCGACCATGCGGTCGATCAGGGCCTGGGTCAGCTTCGGCGCCTTGTGGTTGGTCCAGGGCAGATCCAGCGCCGGGCCGAACTGCTCCAGCATATGCTTCATGCCGCCCTCGCCGCCGGCCAGATGATAGATCAGGTTGGTGCCCATGAAGGCCCAGCGCAGGCCCGGGCCGTAGCGGATGGCGTCATCGATCTCGCCCGTGGTGGCAATACCGTCATTGACCAGATGCAGGATCTCGCGCCACAGCGCCTCCTGCAGCCGGTCGGCGATATAGCCGTCGATCTCCTTGCGCACCTTCAGCGCCCGCATGCCGATGGAGGTGTAGAACTTCATCGCATTGTCGATGGCCGCGGCATCGGTCTGCTTGCCGCCGAGCACTTCGCAGAGCGGCAGCAGATAGACCGGATTGAACGGATGGCCGACGAGCACGCGGCCCGGATGCTTGCAATCCGCCTGGAACTCCGACGGCAGAAGACCGGAGGAGCTGGAAGCGATAATCACGTCCGGCCGCGCATGGGCATCGATCTCCGCATGCAGCTTGCGCTTGAGGTCGATGCGCTCAGGCGCGCTCTCCTGCACGAAGTCGGATTTCGACGCCGCTTCCGCCACGCTCTTTGCGAACGTCATGCGTTTCTGATCGGCGCCGGGCTTGAGGCCGATGCGGGTCAAGGCCGGCCAGGCATTGGCGACGCTGGCACGCGTGGCCGACTCTGCATTCGGCGCGGGATCGCTGACGATGACGTCGAGGCCGGCCGCCAGGCAGCGCGCCGCCCAGCCGCTGCCGATGACGCCGCCGCCGACGATGCCGACGGTCTTGATGGGGGATGATCCGGGTGCGGGCATATTTGATTCCTTGTTAGGAAGGGCGACCACTAGGCAGATCGCGAAGCGATCTTGCCGAGGTCGCCCCTACAATTCACGTAACCTGTTGGGGCGAGCGGCGCTCGCCCTTACATCAATTCCTCGGTCTCAAGCCCAGCTTCACGCGAGCTTCAGCCGGCGTCACGACGCGGGCGCCCATCAACTCGATGAGTTTCCGCGCACGTTCCACCAGAGATCCGTTCGTCGCCAGCACGCCCTTGTCGAGATAGAGATTGTCCTCGAGGCCGACGCGCACATGGCCGCCCAGCATCACCGCCTGCGTGACCATGGGCATCTGCATGCGGCTGATGCCGAAGCCGGCCCAGTTCGCGCCCGGCGGCAGCATGTCCACCATGTTCTTCATCGACGCCGTATCGGCCGGCGCGCCCCAGGGTATGCCCAGACAGATCTGGAACATCGGCGGATCGGTCAGCAGGCCTTCCTTGATCATCTGCTTGGCGAACCAGAGATGGCCGGTGTCGAACACTTCCAGCTCCGGCTTCACGCCCAGTTCCTTGATCCGCGCCGCGCCCTTGCGCAGATAGCTCGGCGTCGAGATGAAGATCATGTTGCCGTCGCCGAAATTCAGCGTGCCGCAATCCAGGGAACAGATCTCCGGCAGCAACTCTTCCACATGGGCGAGGCGTTCGATCGGGCCTACCATGTCGGTGGCTGGGCCAGCCTTGGTCGGCTGGTCCTCCTGCACCTCGAAATCCCCGCCCATGCCCGAGGTGAGATTGATCACCACATCGGTGTCGCTGCTGCGGATGCGGTCGACCACTTCCTTGTAGAGTTCCACATCGCGGCTGCCCTTGCCGGTCTTGGGATTGCGCACATGGCAGTGGGCGACGGCTGCACCGGCCTTCGCTGCTTCGATCGCCGCCTCGGCGATCTGCTTCGGCGTGACCGGCACCTTGTCGCTCCGGCCCGCGGTGTCGCCGGCGCCGGTGACGGCGCAGGTGATGATCACTTCATTGTTCATGGAAACCGTCTCCCCCGGCCCGTTGCATTGATGGGCCCGTCCGGGCCCCGATTGGCTGTTCGACCGTTGGCGCCATGGTGTTCAGCGGCGGCAAAAAAGCTGATTTGTTTCCGACAGCGACCGGACAAAACCCGACATGGAAAGCCCCTGTATAGGGCATCCGGAAACCAAGGAAAACCGGCGCTTGATTGTGGGCGCCGCGATCCGCCCGGCCCCTTTTCCAATCGCCGTCCGTCGGATAGCTTGTGCGACCGCCGTTTGGTCAAGGACGCCGCACCCTGCGGAACGCTGCGACCGTGGGGAGCAGGCTCATGCGTATGTGGATCAAGAAGCTTGTCGTCGGCATTGCCGCGCTCATTCCCAGTTGGGCGCGCGCCGAGGGGGACTACCCGATCGGCGATCGGATGACCATGTGGGACGATCCCTACATCGTCGGCTCCTACCGGCATTTCGGAGAGATCTACCCGTCGCGGCCAGTGCCCGCCGCCGATGAAGCGAGCGAATTGCCGAGGGGTGCACTGATCACGGACTTCGAATACATCCTGCGCGGCACATCGCGCAGCATGGACGACTATTTCAAGCGCGCGCGGACAACCGGCTTGATCGTGCTCAAGGACGGCAAGATCGTCTATGAGCATTACGGCTTCGGCGCCGATGAGCATTCCCTGCTGACCTCGCAATCGGTGGCGAAATCGATCACCTCGACGCTGGTCGGCTTCGCCATCGGCGACGGGCTGATCCGCAGTGTCGACGATCCCATCAGCGACTACCTGCCGGAGCTCAAGGGTTCGGGCTATGAGGGCGTGCCGATCAAGGCCGTGCTGCAGATGTCCTCGGGCGTCGACTACTCGGAGAGCTACGATTCCGGCAGCATGTCCGACTCCGAGAAGATGTGGAACCAGGCCCTGATCTACAACAAGACGCCGCTAACCGATTTCGTTCGGACCATCAAACGCTCCCGCGAGCCCTTCGCGCGTTTCAACTATGCGGGCATCGAAACGCAGGCGCTGGGCTGGCTGGTGTCGCGGGTCACCGGCAAGTCGCTGTCCGACTATCTGTCGGAGAAGATGTGGAAGCCGCTGGGCATGGAGGCGAACGCCAATTGGGCGACCGATGGTCGCGGGCCGGATGCAAATGAAACAGCCTTCTGCTGCGTCAACGCGACGCTGCGCGACTATGCGCGCTTCGGCCTGCTGATGGCCCAGGATGGCGTGTGGCAGGGCCGGCGCCTGCTGCCCGAAGGCTGGGTCGCGGAGGCGACGCGGTCCGACATGCCGCAGGTGCAGCCGGGCAAGCTCTATGACGGCTACGACATGGGCTATCAGTATCAGTGGTGGACCTTCCCCGGCGAGGATCACGCCTTCACGGCCGAGGGCATCAATGGCCAGTTCATCTATGTGAACCCGGCGGAGAAGATAGTGATCGTCGTGACCAATGTCTGGAAGGACTGGTGGATCGAGGAACTCGAGGATCATACCCATGCGATCTTCGATAGTTTCGTCGAGCGGCTGCGCAACTAAGCGCCGCAGGATCTCACAATCGGATTTCGCATTTGACCGGCCGGTAGCGGGCGGCCAGTATCCGGCGCCATGTTTACCGTCTATTGCACACCGGAATTAAGCCGGCCCGACATCGAGCGCATTCAAGCGGTGCGCGCACCCCATGATCCCCAGGGCAAGCTGCTGGGTCCTCATGTCACCGTCGTGTTCCCGACGCTGGCGGCGACCGAGCGGCGGCTGCTGGATCACGTCACGCAGATCGTCGGCAATGTGCGGGCGTTCCGCGCCGCGTTCCGTTGCGCGATCACCTACCGGGATCTGGAGAAGCCGCTGACCTATGCGTTCCTGCTGCCGGACGAAGGCGCATCGCATTTCGTGCGGCTGCATCACCAGCTCCTGACCGGGCCGCTGGAGCGGGCGCTGCGGCCTGACTTGCCGTTCGTGCCGCATATCACGCTCGGCGCTTTCGAACGGCCGGAAGCGGCGAAGTCGGCCGTCGACGCCTTCAACGCCCAGCCATTCACCATCAGCGGCTTCGTCAACACCGTGAACATCGCACGTCTGGAGGAGGGAAAGCTCTCGACCCTCGCCGCTCTGCGATTGCGTCCGCCGGAAACGGCGCGCCCAGGCGGACCACGGCCGATGCAAGCGCGCGGCGACCGCCGTCCCGGTCCAGGCGGTCCGAGGCCCCGGCCGAGATAGGGGAGTCATGTCATGGCAACGGTCAGGTACATCGTGCGTGATGTGGATGAATTGATCGCTTTCTACACTGCGAATCTCGACTTCGTCTTGCAGCAGAAATTCGGGCCTGCCATGGCCATCGTAAAGCGCGACAACCTCACCCTATGGTTGGCCGGACCGACCGCTTCGGGTGCGCGACCGATGCCGGACGGACGGAAGCCCGAACCCGGCGGCTGGAACCGCATCGTCATCGAGGTCGAAGATATCACTGCCTTGGTCGCCATTCTGAAGCTCGAAGGCGTGACGTTCCGCAACGACATCATCAAGGGGCCCGGCGGGCAGCAAACCCTGTGCGAAGATCCGTCGGGAAATCCGATCGAGATCTTCCAGCCGGCATAGGCATCATTCGATCTGCCGCTTCGGCTCGTCCTTGCGCTCGTTATCCTGAAGCAGCGATGAGAAACTCTGGCTCACGAGCTGCCGCAGGTTGGGCCGGTCATCGTCGGCGAAGGGCAAGGGCCGTACCTGTTCGAGGGTGAACAGTCCCAACCGCGCCGTGCGCACGCCGGCATAGACGCCTTCAGCCAGCTTTCCGGAGAGAACCCCCGCGAGGCGGCCGCCCATATGGGCACCGATCACGTCCCCGACCATGTCGGCGGTGACGGTGAAGGTCGCGGTGACCAGCATGCGGCGGATCAGCGACAGCACGCCGAGCCGCGACGGACGCAAGCCGTAAATCTCACCGATCTCCCGGATCATCCGCAGGCTGCGCCAGATGACGATGGCGGCGTCGATGCCGGCGATCGGCGATACCGAGGCGCCGACGGCGGTGTCCCGGGCGGCGCGGCGGATGGCGGCCTGGGCCTGCTCATCCAGCGGCCGCAGCACAATGCGCTCGAAGAGCTGCAGCGCTTCGCGATCGTCATGGGTATCGGAATGGGCGTCGCGGAAACGGTCGCAGAGCTGCCGGCCCGCCGGGTGGCTGGAGATCAGCCGCATCAGGTCGTTGAGGTAGCCATGGCCCTCGAACTTGCCGGCGCCCTGGAGGAAACGATGCCCCTGGTCGCGGATCTCGCCGGCCGTGCGCAGGCGCATCAGCGACCGCACTTCGCTGGTGGTGAGGCCGATGGCGCTGGCGATCACCACGACCAGCAGGCCCGCCGCACCGAAGCCGAGCAGCGGGCTGCGATCGAACAGATCGGCCACCCATAAAGATGCATCGACGGTGATCAGCGTCGCCAGGAACGCCACCAGCGAGACGCCGAGCGCCACGCCCCAGCGGATGCCGCGGCGGCGCTTCGCCGGCAGGATCTCCGGCAGCGACTGTCCCACCGGCACCAGCGGCGGATAGTCCAGCGCGCTGCCCGGCAGCGGCGTCGTGGCGCCGCTGGGCAATATGCCGGGCTTGATCTCCCGCGATCTCATTTGGATCGGCTCGCTCACCAGAACAGATCTCCCGTCAGCCCTTGAGACAGTCCTATGCAACGCGAAGATCCGCAAGCACCCTTGTCAGATGGAGTGGGCTTCATACCAAACACTTCATCCTGGGGATCGGTTAACCCCGAAGTCGGTTGCCATGCTGCCGATCCGTTGTTTCCAAGTGTCGGCATAGCGCCGCAATGGAGACTCATATGGGAATGCAGGCCCCTTGCTTCCATGGTCATTTTCCGGCGGTTTGGCCGCCTGCGGTCCTGCGGCCAAGAGCGCGGCGCCGGCGCTCGTGCCGGTCGTACCACCGCTGGGTACAACGGCACGACCAGTCAGCGCCGATAGCGCCTGACAATAGAGGCTGTTTTTTGCCATTGGACCCTCAAGCACAATCGGCCCTTGAGCGGTGGCAAGGCTAAGGCAGGTTTCCGTCATCAGAGCAAGATAGAGGGTCGCAGCGACTGCGGTTTCTCCCGGGTTTGTCGGGCCTTGACCATCAGCCCACCCACCCTTGCGTTGGGGATAAGGCCCTGAGCCCGCCACCAGGGACGGCATCACCATGATCTGACGCTCCAGAACCCGTCGCAGCGACTCGTCGTCGAAATCATCTGCTGCTCCCGCAGCAATCAACTCATACTCCCGGCCGCCCATGAAGCGCGCCGAAGGTACCGGCCGACCCAAGGCATCGATATTGGCGAGCGTGTCGCGCATCTCGTCCAAACCTTCAAGAGAACTGCCGACCGCCAGCACGATGACCCAGGTCCCTGTTGATACGACCGCGAAGGGCGGTTGCCGCGCCAGCAGATGGGGCAGCAGCGATGCATTTGAATCATGAATCCCGCAGTAGACCGGCACGCCGGCGGGCAAGCCGATACGCCGTGCAACATCAGGAAGCACAGTGCCCAAGGGATCGAACGCCGAGCGTGTCGGCGCCATGAGCGCACCTAACTCCAGACGCGATACCAGCGTCGAATATCCCTGTTGCCTCGGATTCCAGAGATCGGTATGGCAGCCGAGCGACGTCGTTTCGGTGGCGCTGACACCCGTCAGGCGCCAAGCCCAGTATTGCGGATAGGTGACGAGATAGTCGGCCTTCGAAAAATCTGCCGGGAATGTGCGGGCCTGCCAGAATAATTGCGCCCCGAGATTGAGACCCTGCGGCAGGCGTGGCGAAAATGTCTCTGAGAAGCCGGGGCGCATCTGATCGTAGAGAGATGCCAGCGAGTCCGGCCCGGCGAATTCATAGTCGAGCACCGGCAATGCCAGTGCTGAACCGGCCAGCAGCGCAGCCGAGGCGCCATGTGTCGTGATCGAAATGGCATCAATGGGCTGATGGCGTGAGTGGTCCGCCATCGCACCCAGCGCAAAGTCGAAGATGTGGTCGACATCGAAATGCGGATAGGGACCGTCGGAACGCACCTCGTTCGGCATCGCCCTGGCTGCCGTCTCCCGCCCTTCCTGCAAATCGAACAGGACCAGCTTGGCATTGCTCTTGCCGACATCGAGGACGGCGACGTGCCGATGTTTCGAGACGGGCAAGGCCACAAATCCGCTCGGCGTCAGTCGAGGTAAAACACAGTACGCAAGGGCGTCGCGATGGGCGCCTTATCAGGATGCGTCGCCATCAGGTCCGCCATGTAGTCCCACCACCGCCGCATCAGCGCGTTAGCGGGGAGGTCCGCCATCTTGTGATCCTTCCTGCGCCACAGGACGCCGAAGAGCACGCCCGTCTCCTCGTCCAGATGGATGGAATAGTCGGAGATTCCCGCCTCCTTCAGAAGGGCCGCAAGTTCCGGCCAGATCGCATCATGGCGCCGCCGATACTCATCGGCCTTGCCGGGCAGAAGCTGCATCTTGAAAGCGTATTTCTCATGGGTTGCCGCATCTGGCATCAGGCCGTTCCCCGGTTCAACAGGCGCCGCACCACGATCGGCAGCGCGATCACCGCGATCAGCATCAAGCCGATGAAGATCGACATCACGATGCCGGGCACGTTCAACAGTCCGAGTTCGAACGTCACCACGCCCATGACGAAGGCGGCGATGACAATCCCCGGAATCGTTCCCGATCCGCCGAGAATACTGACGCCGCCGAGCACGACCATGGTCACGACTTCAAGCTCCCACCCGAAGGCGATCGATGGGCGCGTGGAGCCGAGCCGCGAGGTCAGCATGATCGCCGCGACGCCGCTGGCGAGTCCGGTCATGAGGAACAGGAGGAACTTGACCCGCTCGACGCGGACACCCGAGAAGCGGGCGGCGAAGCTGTTATTGCCGATGGCGAAGATCGCCCGGCCAAACACGGTCCTGTGCAGCAGCACATGAGCCCCCACCGCCAACAGCAGGAACGCCACGAACTCGAAAGAGAACACCCACCAGACATAGCCCTGGCCGAAATACTCGAAGCCGGACGGATAGCCTTTGTAAACGCCGTCGCCGAGCACGACATAAGCAATGCCGCGAAACAGGCTCATGGTGCCGATTGTGGCAACGATCGATGGCAATCCCACGCGAGTGATCAGAAATCCATTGAAGGCGCCGCACAACAAACCGACCAGAAGGCCGATGGCGCAAAGTCCCGCCGGGCCGACTCCGGCTTGCGCCGCAGCACCCATGGCTGTGGACGCCAGTGCAATAATCGCGGCTACCGACAGGTCGATCTCACCGGCAATGATCAGAAAACCCATGGCCAGCGCGATGATACCCTTCTCCGTGAAGTTGAAGGTGGCATCCGACAAATTCCAGGCATCGAGGAAATAGGGGGATGCCAGCGAGTTCGCGACAAAGATCAGGCCGAAAACGAGCAGCAGCAACGCCTCCCAGCTCCTGACCCATCGGCCGAGGTGCGTATCCAGGCGATCCGGAATCGTCCGGCGCGCCATCTCCGTTTCTGCGCTCATGGCGATGCACCAGCAGGCCGCAGGATCGGCCGGCCTTTCACGCGCTCGCTGCGGACATTGATGGTCACCGCCGCCACGATGATGGCACCGGAAATTGCCATCTGCCAGAAGGGTGATACGTTCACCACCGGCAACGCGTTCTTGATGATGCCCAGGAACAGCGCGCCGAGTACGGCGCCGCCCACCGATCCGATCCCGCCGGCAATCGAGATGCCGCCGATGACACAGGCCGCGATCACGTCGAGCTCGAACCCGCCGGCGATGTCCACGTAGGCGACTGCATAACGCGCCACCCAGAGATACCCGGAGATCCCCGCCAGCAATCCGGACAGGCAGAAAGCATAGAACCTAGTCCGGCCGACATCGATGCCGGCATAGACCGCCGCCACCGGATTGCCGCCGACAGCATAGAGACTGCGCCCGAGCTTGGTTTGGCCGAGAACAAAGACCGCAATGCCGATGATCACCAAAGCGATCCACGAGAGGATCGGCAAGCCGAGGAACACATGCCGCGGCAGGTTGAGGAAATCCGGGGTCATCTCATGGGCATTGACCCATTGTCCGTCCGAGAGCACGAACGCCATGCCACGATAAATGGTCAGCGTTCCCAGCGTCACGACGATCGGCGGGATATCGAGCTTCCAGATCAAAAGGCCGTTGATCGCGCCGAGAACCAGGCCGAGGCCGGCCGACAACAGAATAGCCAACGCCAGCGGCGTTTCCGGCGAGGCATCATTGACCATGGCGACTGCCATGCCCGTCAGCGCCAGATTTGCAGCGACCGAAAGATCGATGGATCGCGTCAGGATCACCGCCATCTGTCCCAGTGCGAGGATGATCAGGATAGCCGTATCGTTGAAAACATTGGCGAGGTTGGCGGGCGCGGCAAACCCCGGGAACCGGATAGTGATAGCCGCAAGGAGCAACAAGATCGCCACGCCCAGCAACGTCTCGCGCTGCGCCAGGATCGACTTCGCCGACATCTCCTAGGCTTCCTTCACATTGCCGGTGGCAGCGCGCACCAGGATCTCCGGCGAGAGTTCGGCATGGTCGAACAGGCCCACCATCCGCCCTTCCCGCATCACCAGCACCCGGTCCGACATGCCGAGGATCTCCGGAATCTCCGACGAAACCATGATCACCGCCAGACCCTCCGCCGCCAATTCCCCCATGAAGGCATGAATCGCCGCCTTTGACCCGATGTCGACGCCCTTGGTCGGTTCGTCGAGGATGAGCACCTTCGGGTGAGTGGCGAGCCACTTGCCCACCACCACCTTCTGCTGATTTCCGCCCGACAGCGTGCCGACCGGCTGCGATAGTGAAGACGCGCGCACATCCAGCCTCTCCGCATATCTCCGCGCCAACGCAAACTCTTCCGCGGCGCGGAGAAACCCACGGCGCGCCGTTCGCCGCAGCGACGGCAAGGTAATGTTCTCCGCGATCGACAGCGGCAGCACGGCGCCGTGGCGGCCGCGCTCTTCCGGCACATAGACGATGCCGGCCGCGATGGCGTCGGCTGGCGCGCGGATGGTGATCGGCCGTCCTTCCAGCAGAAGCCGCCCGCCGGAAATGCGCGTCGCCCCGAACAACGCTTGCGTCACTTCGGACCGCCCGGCGCCGATCAAGCCATAGAGACCGAGGATCTCGCCGCGCCGTAGCTGAAAGGAGATGCCGTCGAATTCGGTGGGATGGCAGTAGCTATCGACCTCAAGGATAATCTCGCCGATGCGATGCTGCCGTTGCGGAAACACCTGGGCAATGGTCCGGCCGACCATCATCCGCACCAGCTCGCCACGGCCGATCTCCGCCAGCCGGCCGGCGCCGACCGCGTTGCCGTCCCGGAACACGGTGAAATCATCGGCGATGCGGAAGACCTCGTCGAACTTGTGACTGATGAAAAGGATGGCTTTTCCCGCCTGCTTGAGGGACTCAATGATACGGAACAGATCTTCCGCTTCCTTGTAGCTGAGCGCCGCGGTCGGTTCGTCCATGATGACAATGCGCGCCTCCACCGACAATGCGCGCGCAATCGCCACCAGATGGCGCTGGGCGATCGACAGATCCTTGAGCCGCATCGCGGGATCGATGCTGACCTCGATGCGGGCCAGGATATCGGCGGCGCGCCGGCGCATGGCAGCCCAATTCATCAAGCCCCAGCGGGTGCGCGGCGCATGGCCGAGGAAGATGTTCTCGGCCACGCTCAGCTCGTCGAACAGCACGGTTTCCTGGTGGATGGCGGTCACGCCGGCCCGCTGCGCCGCTTGCGCCGTCGGCAAATGCACGGCGGCGCCATCGATGCGGATCTCGCCGGCATCCGGCTGGTAGATGCCGGTCAGGATCTTCACCAGCGTCGATTTTCCGGCGCCGTTTTCACCGATCAGCGCCGTAACACGGCCGGCCGTCAGTATCAGCCCGACATTCTCCAGCGCCTTGACGCCGGGGAAGGATTTGCTGATGCCGCGCAGTTCGAGGATCGGCTGTCCGCCCGCCGCTTCGGCAGCGGGCGCCGGCTGATCTGTCCTGGCAACAGGCTCCGCAACGGCGGGCATGCTTAGGCCTCCGGCGTCTTGCCGCAGCGATATTATGAACCGGCGAAGTTGCGGTCCGCCAGCGGCATGAATGCCGCCGGCGGTTTGCGCATCGGGCGATCAGAAGATTTTGGCGAATTCGTCGACGTTTGACGCATCGTAGACGAACGGATCGGCCATCGCGCCTTCATTATTGTCGTCGAGCTTGACGGCGCCCATGCGGCCCATCGGGATCTCGCCGCCCGGCTTCGCTTCGGCCGTTTTCTTCACCAGGTTGTAGGCAATCATGGTGGCGGAATAGCCGAGATCGATCGGGTTCCAGATGGCGAAGCTCTTGGTCGCACCGGACTTCACATGTCCGGCCATTTCGGACGGCAACCCCAGGCCGGTGACATAGACCTGACCAATCTTGCCGCCGTCAGCGACCGCCTGGGCGGCGGCAACGATGCCGACCGAAGTCGGCGCAATGATGACCTTCAGGTCCGGATAGGATTGCAGCAGGCCCTGGGTCTCGCGGTAGCTCTTGTCCGAGAGGTCGTCACCATACACCGTGGTCAGCAGATTGACGCCCGCATAGTTGGGCAACACCTTCTTCATCTCGTCGATCCAGGTGTTCTGGTTGGTGGCCGTGGCCGTCGCCGACAGGATGGCGACATCGCCCTTGCCGCCTGGCAAGACATCAGCCGCCATCTTCACGCACATATTGCCGATCAGCGCGTTGGATGACGGGTTCAGATGCATCTGCCGGCCTTCGGGTGCGACGCCCGAATCCCAGGAGATAACGGTTATACCCCGTTCCATCGCCTTCTTCAGTGCCGGAACCAGCGCATCCTTGTCATTGGCGGAAACGGCGATGGCATCGACCTTCTGCGCGATCAGGGCGTTGATAACCTCGATCTGCGCCTCGGCCGTGGTATCGGTCGGGCCGGTATAGATGACCTCGACATCGCCCAGTTCCTTGGCGGCTTCCTGCGCGCCCTTATTGGCGGCTTCGAAGAAGCCGATGCCCAGGGCCTTCACAACCAGGGCTATCTTCACGTTCTCCGCGCTCGCTGGTCCGGCAACCAAACCGATTGCCAGGCCCAGGGCGACTGCAGTCCTCTTGATCGAAAACATAATCTCCTCCTCCCGTTGCCTCGTCCTTGATTAAATCGCCCGCTAAGCGACCAGCGGGGCTTCCTCCCGATCGCCGGCGCTTTCGGGCCTCGCGATCAGCAGTTTGATGCCGGCGTCCTCAACAACGCGCCTTGCCGTGTCAGTGATCCCGTCGTCCGTAATGATTACCGCCGCCCTTTCAAGCGGACCGAGAATCAAGCTGGAGCGATTCTGAAACTTGCTGGAGTTGACCAGCAGCACGAGCTCCTCCGCCTGGCGGATCAGGCGCTGCTCGGATTGGATGATCTGGGCGTCCGACTCCATGATGCCGAGCGAGCCGACGCCCTGTGCGCCCATGAACATGCGCTTGGCATAGAAATGCGCCGTGCCGTCGTTCTCGAACGGACTCAGAATGATGCTCTGCTCGCGATAGATGGTTCCCGCCGGCACCATGACAGTGCAGTGCGAATGCTTCAGCAGATGGTCGGCAATCGGGAACGAATTCGTCAGCACCTGCAGGCGATGGCCCGTCAGATAATGAACCATCTGGAACGTCGTCGTGCCGCCATTGATGATGATCGCTTCGCCATCGTGGCAGAGTTCCACGGCCGCCCGCGCGATCGCCCGTTTCTGCGCCAGATTGACCGACTGACTCTGCCAGAAGGAACGCGCCGTCAGCGTGCCCGCCGGGTGGATTGCCTCGGCGCCGCCGCGCACCTTGCGCAAGCGGCCCTCGCCCGCGAGCTGCACGATGTCGCGCCGGATCGTCGCTTCCGAAGCGCCGGTGTATTCGACCACATCCTGCACGGTAACGACGGCCCGTTCCTGGACCGCGCTTAGGATGATGCGATGGCGTTCGCGCTCGTGCATCAGGCCTCCTGCGACGCGCCATCATTCCGGCATTCGGAAGCCTGGTCAATCAAAATCAGTCGTAATTGATCATGTTGCAGTGCAGTATGATCATTCATGATCGAAAAAGATTGACTCCCCAGGGAACTGGGCGCGATTCTCCGGACGTTGTTGCGCCAGAGGAGGACGGCATGGGCGATCTGGCCGAGATTGCGCTCTTGGAAAATCGTTGGAATGACGCCCACGCCGCGACGCTGGATGAACCCGGCCGCTTGCTCTACCGCTCGCATCTTCTCGGCGCCGACAAGCGCCTCACCAACTTCGGCGGCGGCAACACCTCGGCAAAGGTGATGCAGCCGGACCCGTTGCGCGGCGAGCCCGCAGAGGTGCTGTGGGTCAAGGGATCGGGCGGCGACGTCGGCACCATGAAACTCGACGGCTTTGCCACGCTGTACATGGAGAAGCTCCGCCATCTGAAGACCTCTATCGCGGTGAGGAACACGAAGATGAGATGGTGGGCTATCTGCCCCACTGCACGTTCAATCTCAACCCGCGCGCGGCTTCGATCGACACGCCGCTGCACGCCTTCATTCCCTTCGCCCATGTGGATCACATGCATCCGGACGCCGTGATCGCCATCGCCGCCACTGGAAACAGCCGCGCGCTGACCGAGAAGATATTCGGTGCGCGAGATCGGCTGGCTTCCCTGGCGCCGGCCGGGTTTTCAGCTCGGGCTCGATCTCGAACGATTTGTCCAGCAGCACCCCAGAGCCAAGGGCGCCGTCCTGGCCGGCCATGGCCTCATCACCTGGGGCGACAGCTCGAAGACTTGCTATGAAACCACGCTTCATATCGTGAACAAGGCGATCCGCTGGTTCGCCGACCAGACCGGCGGCAAATCGGCTTTCGGCGGCGCGCAGCATTCGGCGTTGCCGGCGGCGGAGCGGCGCCGCATCGCCGGCCAACTGATGATCGAGATTCGCGGACGCATTGGCGACGCGGAACGCAAGATCGGCCATTTTGACGATCAGCCGGCGGTGCTGGAGTTCGTGAACTCGCGCGATCTCGCCAAGCTGGCGGCGATGGGCACCAGTTGTCCCGACCATTTCCTGCGCACGAAGATCGCGCCGCTGGTGGTTCCCTTCGATCCCGCCGCGAAGAATTTTGACCTCGCGATCTCCGGCCTCGATGCGGCCGCAGCCACCTATCGTACCGGCTATGCGGCTTACTATGAGCGGTGCAAGCGGCCCGACAGCCCGGCGATGCGCGATCCCAATGCCGTGGTCTATCTCGTGCCGGGCATCGGCATGATCACCTTTGCCCGGGACAAGGCGACGGCGCGCATTGCCGGCGAGTTCTACGTCAACGCCATCAACGTGATGCGCGGCGCGGCGCTGGTCGACAGCTATGTCGGCCTGCCGGAACAGGAAGCCTTCGACATCGAATACTGGCTGTTGGAAGAGGCCAAGCTGCAGCGCATGCCCCGGCCGAAATCGCTCGCCGGGCGCGTGGCGCTGGTCACAGGCGGCGCCGGCGGCATCGGCCGCGCCATCGCCGCCAAGCTGCTCTCCGAAGGCGCCTGCGTGCTGCTGGCGGATATCGATCGCACTGCGCTGAACGAGGTGGAAGCCGGCTTCGCCAAGAATTTCGGCGCGGACCAGCTGCGCTCCATCGCCACGGATGTCACGGACGAGAACGCCGTGGCGGCTGCCTTCGCACATGCCGCCGCCGAATTCGGCGGCCTCGATTTTCTTGTCTCCAACGCCGGCATCTCCTCCTCTTCGCCGATCGAAGACACCGATCTCGCGGATTGGGACCGCAACATGGACATCCTCGCCAAGGGATACTTCCTGGTATCGCGCGAAGCATTTCGCCTGATGAAGCGGCAGAAGCTCGGCGGATCGATCGTTTACATCGCCTCGAAGAATGGCCTGGCTGCCTCGCCTAATGCCGCCGCCTATTGCACGGCCAAGGCGGCGGAGATTTATCTGGCGCGCTGCCTGGCGCTGGAAGGCGCCGATCACGGCATTCGCGTCAATGTGGTCAACCCCGATGCCGTCCTGCGCGGCTCGAAGATATGGACCGGCGAATGGCGGGCGCAACGCGCCGCCGCCTACAACATGCGGCCGGACGAACTGGAAGAGCATTACCGCAAGCGCAGCCTGTTGAAGCTCTCCGTCTATCCGGAAGATGTGGCCGAAGCCGCCTATTTCTTCATCTCCGACCTTGCTGCGAAATCGACCGGCAACATCATCAATGTCGATGCCGGCAATGCGCAATCCTTTACCCGCTGAGTAAGTGGAAAGCTTCCGATGACCGAGTGGCAGATCTCGACCGACGCGATTGCCGAGCATAATCGGCCCCTGTCCAAGGCGCTCGCCACCGACCATGCCGCGATGGGCGAACAACTCGGCCGCCGTGGAGTCAATATCGACGACGTCACCAGGAAGGTCGCCCAATTCACCGTCGCCGTTCCGTCCTGGGGAGTCGGCACCGGCGGCACGCGTTTCGCCCGCTTTCCCGGCATCGGCGAGCCGCGCAACATCCAGGAGAAGCTCGACGACTGCAGCGTGATCCAGCAGCTGTGCCGGGCGACACCGCGCGTCTCGCTCCATATTCCCTGGGACAAGCCGCGGGATGCGGCCGAACTAAAGGCATATGCCACTGCCCGCGGTCTCTCCTTCGATGCCATGAACTCGAATACGTTCCAGGACCAGGCCGGGCAGAAAAAATCATACAAATTCGGCTCGCTTTCCCATACCGATGCGGCCACGCGGCAGCAGGCCATCGAGCACAATCTCGAATGCATCGAAATCGGCAAGGCGATCGGCTCGAAGGCGCTTACCGTGTGGATCGCCGACGGCTCCAACTTTCCCGGCCAAAGCAACTTCACCCGCGCTTTCGAGCGATACCTCGAGTCCGTGCGCGCGATCTACGCCAAGCTGCCCGACGGCTGGAAGCTGTTCGTCGAGCACAAGATGTACGAACCGGCCTTCTACTCGACCGTGATCCAGGATTGGGGCACGAACTATCTCGCGGTCACCAGCATCGGCGAGCGAGCCTTTTGCCTCGTCGATCTCGGGCATCACGCGCCGAACGTGAACATCGAGATGATTGTCGCCCGGCTGATCCAGTTCGGCCG
The DNA here is from genome assembly GCA_963810485.1 of uncultured Alphaproteobacteria bacterium. GTDB lineage: Bacteria > Pseudomonadota > Alphaproteobacteria > Dongiales > Dongiaceae > DATKFM01. The sequence goes on along the minus strand of CAWENQ010000003.1, from coordinate 261,204 downwards.
GCTGGGCGGCTTCCATTTCAACGACTCGAAGTATGGCGATGACGATCTCGACACCGGTTCCATCGATCCGTTCCGCCTGTTCCTGGTGTTCAACGAGCTGGTCGACGCCGAACTCCGGCGCGCGCCGGGTTTCGATCCCGCCCACATGCTGGACCAGTCGCACAATGTGACCGATCCGATCGAGAGCCTGATCCGCAGCGCCAACGAAATCCGCCGCGCCTATGCCCAGGCGCTCCTGGTGGATCGGAAAGCCCTGGAGGCCTGTCAGGATCAGAACGACGCCATGCTGGCGTCTGAAACCTTGAAGGCGGGATTCCGATTGGACGTCGATCCCATCCTGAAGAGGGCCCGCCTCGATTCCGGCGGCGCCATCGATCCGATCGCCGCCTATCGCGCCAGCGGCTATCGCGCGAAAGTCGCGGCGGCGCGGCCGGCAGCGTCCAAGCCATCCAGCGGCATCGTCTGATCTCACCAGAACAGATCCCCCGTCAGGAATTGCAGGGCGCGGTCCAGATGAACATGCGGGATGCCGCGGCCCGAGGCGAGGGGCGACTCGCCCTGGAGATCGGGCGGGCGGAAATCGTAGAAGCGGAAACGTTCGGACCGCCAGTCGTCTTCGGACGGCAGATGCTCGGGGATCTCGCCGGGATAGAGCTGCTCCGGCTGATCGCCGCCGCGGATGACTCCTTCGAGCACGGTGATCTGCTGGCCCTGATACATGACGCGGCGGTTGGCAGTGCATTTGATCGCCGAGAGCGCGGCGAAGTCCGTCTCCTCCGCTGAGATCGGCAGATTGCCGAGATCGTCGGCCATCATCGCCCGCAACAGCAGGCGCAGATTGTGGAACTGGTTGGCGGTGACGTGATCGGCCTTGGTGGCGGCGAACAGCACTTTTTCGGTGCGCGATTGGAACAGACGCGAAAGCAGACTGCCGCCGCCGCGGTTGAAGCTGGGCAGCACTTCGCGCAAGGCGCGGCGCATGTCGTGGAATGATTCCGGCCCGGCATTGAGCGCGCCGATGACATCGACCAGCACAAGCTGGCGATCGAAGCGGCTGAACACATCGCGGAAGAACGGATGGACGATCTCCGCCTTGTAGCGCTCGAAGCGCTGGGCCATCGCCTCGGCCAAACTGCCGGCCTTCGCGGCCGCGCCGGGCACAAGCCGCAGCGGACAGAAGCGGAAGGCCGAAAGGTCGGTGGCGCCGTCGCCGGGATTGAGGAAGCGGCCGGGCTGCACATGGCTCAGGTGATAGGGCGCCGCGCGGCAGGCGGCGAGATATCCGGTGAAGGACAGCCGCGCGGATTCCAGCAACGCTTCGCTCGCCGGAGTGTCGGCATCGAGGCTGCGCCAGTCGCCGCCGATGGTGGCGCGCGAGCCGCTTTCGGCGAGCCGCAGCGCCGCCGCCGACCACTCGGCATAGCTCATCTCCAGCAAGGGCAGATCGAGCAGCCACTCGCCGGGATAGTCCACCATCTCAATGGTCACCGTGGTGTTGTGCGCGAGGTAGCGGCCCCAGAATCCCTGCGGCCGGTAGCGCAGCGCGGCACCGAAGCCGGAAACGCCGGTGGTGCTCGGTGGAAAATCCGGCGCTGCGCCGGCCGACGGCGCCACGACGCGCCGCCAATTCTCCTCGAACGGAAAGGGCGGCAAATCGCCCAGCGGCGCCAGCGTGACATCGTCAAGCGCACCCTTCGCCACCGGCTCGAAGAACGGCAGATGGCCCGCCTGCCCCTCGCCCAGCCGCGCCGCCAGCCTGAGGTTATGCAGCAGCGCGGTCATGAACACGGTCTTGCCAGCATGGCTCAGGCCGGTGACGGCGACGCGCAGGCGGCGGCGCAGGACGGCTTGGCCGATGCCGCGCGCCGCCTCGTCCGCAGATCGCGCGATCCAGCGGCCCACCTGATCCAGCAGGTTGTCGTCGACGGGTTTGTCTATGGACACACGAGGCTCGGCCGGAGGCTTCTCAGGCGTATGTACCGCAGCACCCTCGATCTTCCAAGCAACGGGCGCGGCAAGATTGCGGGATTGCAGATGGGGATCGGGCAGCGGCGATGCAAGCAGCCGACCGGCGGCAGAGCCCGGCATACGCTGAATGAGTTCAGAGGATTTTTGGTGGAACGATGCCATGCAAGGGAATTCCCGCATTGGCGCGCGAAAACTTCGGTGAGCGCGCCCCGCGCAAAACCAGACCGTCCTTGACAATACACGCATAATACGTATATCCTAGCCTTTTATGCGTAAGTCGTCAAGGAGCCCGAAATGACAATGGAGGCGCCACTGCCTTCAGACACGCCGATCAACCGCGGCGAGCGGCTGGCGCGGGACGTGCTCTATGCGCTGATGCTCGAGAAGCGGCCCTGGGCCGAGGTCATTGCGAACCGCCGCGCGGTCGTGATGGAAACCTTCCGCCAGTTCGATGCCGCCGACGAGTTCGAAGGCATGCTGGCAGCGCAGATGGCGGTGGCGCACAGCATCTTCCTGGGCTCGAGCTTCCTGGCCGTCGATCGCGCGCGCCCGGACGGCGATCGCGCCCACTATCTGCGGCAGGCGGCGCGGCTGATGAGCTTCTACCGCCAGCATTTCGACCTGCTTCGGCAATGCCGCCGGGAGCGCGAGCGCAAGCGGCAAGCAGAAGCCGCGGCGCCGCGGGTCGAGCCAAAGGCGGCGGTTGCCGCTGCTGTCGCGCGCCCGCGAGCCGAGACCCACCGGCCGTGTGAGATCAAACCTTGGCAGGACGCATCGGCCGCAGCGGCGGAAGCGAAAGACATGGTCCTGCCCGCCTCTGCCGCGCTGAAGCGGACGAAGCCGCGCCTGATGGACAGCACCATCCTGGCTTGTGCGCAGGGGCCTTAGCTGGGTGGATGGCTCGACAAGTCACCTGCCGCGCCGGCCACGATGCCGGCGCGACGGATCGGGCGTTACAGGCTACCGACGAGCACGTCTTCGCCGATGGTGATGGTATTCGCGGTCTGCAGCGTGACGATGACTTCGAAGCCGTTGCCGATATTGCCGTCGGTGTCGACGGAGACATCCACGGTGGCGCCCTTGTCGACGATCGAAACACGGGCGGCACGGTCGGCGGTTGCCAGGCCGATGCCGTCGAACAGCAAGTCCAGATTCACCGAGTCCTGGCCACCAACGGCGTTGCCGTCGAACTTGCCGACGAAGTCATGGCCATCGAGCACGCTGGAATAGGCGATCGAATCGTTGCCCAGGCCGACGGCGATGGTGTCGTTGCCCGCCTCGCCGAAGACCGTGTCATTGCCTGTACCACCGCCAAGCACGTCGTTGCCGGTGTCACCCAACAGCAAGTCGTTATTGCCACCGCCCAGGAGCGTATCGTTGCCCGTACCACCGTCCAGCTCGACCCGCAGCGTCGATGCCGGCAGTTTGGATGCGTTAATCAGATCGTTGCCGCCAAAGCCGAGGATGACCAGCCGGTCATTGGCTGCTTCGGCATCGTCGATGATCACCTGGGACGACAGCCCGTTGACCGATACGTCGCCGGAGATCAGCGTTACGCTGATCTTGTCGGCGGAAGCGGTGCCGTCAACCGTGACCTTGTCGGCCGCACCGTCGCCGCCGCCGATGGGCGAGGACAGGTCGATTACGACCTGCTTGACGTCTGTGCCCGAGAGGTCGTGGACAGAGATATTGTCGAAACCGCCAAGGGCTTGAAACTCGATGCGCTCGACGTCATTGAGGTCCATGACGACGTTGGCGACGTCGCGGAAGAACAGGGCGCGGCCGCCATTGGCGGAGATGTCGATATTCTCGGAGGCATTCGAGCCGTTGAATCTCAGCGTATCGAGACCGGCCTGGCCTTCGACCGTGTCGTTGTCGTCGCCGGGGTTCCAGACAAAGACGTCGTTGCCCAACCCCAATAGGGCCGTGTCGTCGCCGTCGCCGCCCGTGACCGTGTCGTTGCCGGCGCTGCCGATAAACACATCCGCGCCGAGTCCGCCCGCCATCTGCAGGGAAATCTTGCCGGCCAGCAGCGACTGGGCGTCGATCACGTCGTTGCCGCCGAGCCCATTGATGGTCAGGATGTCCGACTTGGCGCCATGGATGAGGGTCACCAGGTCCGGAAGCCCCGTCGTGATGATCTGGTTGCCCACCGAGGCGATCTTGATCTGGTCAATGGCGGCAGTGCCGCCGATGGTGACGAAGTCGACCTTGGTGTCGGGTGCGACGCCGCCCGGCACCGCCGCGAGATCGACCACGATCTCCGTGACATCCGTGCCCGTGAGGTCGTTGATCACGATATTGTCGGCGCCGCCGCCGGCGCGGATCTGCAAATGCTCCACGTCGTCCATGTCCATGACGACGGCACTAACGTCGCGAATCAGCAGGGCGCGTCCACCATTGGCGCTGATCGAAATGATTTCGGCCACGCCGGAGCCGGTGAATCGCAGGGTGTCGATGTCACCCTGCCCTTCCACGACATCGCTGCCGTCGCCATTGTTCCAGACGAACAGGTCGTTGCCGGCGCCGAGGAAGGCAACATCATTGCCGTCGTCGCCGACAATCAGATCGTTGCCGTCGCCGCCGAGCAGGAAGTCGGCGCCGAGACTGCCGGCGACGGTGTCATCGCCGGAGCCGGCATCGAGGGTGAGCGTGATGAGGCCGGCCGACAGCTTCGAGGCGCCGATCTTGTCGTCGCCGCCCAGGCCGTTGACGGTGAGGCCATCGGAGGCTTCCGCACCGGCGATCGTCGTCACCGCCGCCAGGCCGGTGACGGCGATATTCTTGCCGATGAGGCCGACATTGATGCTGTTATTGTTGTTTGTGCCGTTGACGATCACAACATCGGTTGCGCCGTCGCCGGCGCCTAGTGCCGCCAGGTTGACCGCGACTTGCTTGACGTCGGTGCCCGCCATATCGTTGACGGTGACGCTGTCGGCGCCGCCGAGGGCATTGATCTCGATGCGCTCGACATCGTCCAGGTCCATCACGATGTTGCCGAGATTGCGCGTCAGCAGCGCGCGACCGCCGTTGGGGGAAAGAGCGAATATTTCGGCGCCGGCGCTGCCATTGAAGATCAGCTTGTCGATTCCACCCTGCCCTTCGACGATGTCGCTGCCGTCACCCGGATCCCATTGGAACGCATCATTGCCATTGCCGAGAAACGCAACATCGTTGCCCTGGTTGCCGTCGATGAAATCATTGTTCTCGCCGCCGAAGAGCGTGTCGACTCCGTTGCCGCCCAGTAGCGTGTCGTTGCCGGCGCCGCCGTCGACGCTGATGGCAATGAGCGCCGCGAGATTGCCAGTTGCGAAGAATTTATCGTTGCCGGCGCCGGCCTTGAGCACCAGGCTCTCGGTCGTGCCGATGTCGATGGCGAATGGCGCGGGCGAGAGCCGATCGAAGCGTACGCGCGTGCCATTGGCCGTGGCGGTAAAGATCTCGGCAGCGGCGCTGCCGTTGATATTGAGCCGGTCGGTGCCGTCACCGCCCTCGACAAGATCGGTGCCATCGCCGGAATTGTAGATGATGACATCGTCGCCGATCTCGCCAAAGACCTGGTCGTCGCCCTTGCCGCCGGTAAGGGTGTCGTTGCCGTCGAAGCCGCTCAGCGTGTCACTGCCGGGACCGCCGGCGACGGAATCATTGCCGACGCCGCCTGTTATGTTGTCGGCGCCCGCGCTGCCTGTGACCGTGTCGTTGCCATCGTCGGCGTTCACCTGCAGCAGCAAGATGCCGGCTGCGAGCTTCGAGGCGTTGATTTTGTCGTCGCCGGCCTTGCTGGCGACGATCAGGAGATCCGTTGCGTCCGCATGAGCGATGACCGTTTGCGCCGCGAGTCCGGTGATGGACACGGCCTTCCCGACGGAGCCGATATTAATGTTGTTACTGCTGTCACTGCCGTAAACGAGGGGGATATCGAATACACCGTCGCCGGCCTTGCCGCCCGGATCGGCGGCCAGGTCGATCGCCACGAACTTGACATCAGTCCCCGTGAGATCGTTGACGATCACCAGGTCGCCACCGCCGGATGCGGTGATCTGGATGCGCTCTACATCGTTCAGATCCAACACGTCGCTGCCGCGCGTGAGCGAGATGCGACCGCCGGCCACGGCGGCAATGCTGATGGTTTCAGAGTCATCCGCGGCATTGAACCGCAGGGTATCGACACCCTTCTGTCCCTCGATCACGTCGTTGCCGTCGCCGGGATTCCAGACGAACAGGTCATTGCCGGCGCCCATCGACGCCGTGTCGTTGCCGGCCTTGCCGATGACCGTGTCGTTCGCGGCGGTGCCGGCAAGGGTTTCGGCGCCGGCAGTTCCATTGATTAGGGCCATGAGAGATCAATCCTCTTGCGCTCTAGAATGTCCGGAGATGGGTTGCGGGCGGGCGACGAGCCCGGTGTCGCCGGTTCCCTTGGGAGCCGGTTCAGGTTCGAAACGCTCTACTCTTTCCCTGGCGATTGCCCACCGCGCCGTCGCTGTTTCGGCTTCTCTTATCATCCACCCGGGCGCAGCGCGGCGGGTGTGATTGCTATCACAAGTTGCCGTGAAAATCGAGCGGATAAGCGTTTACGCCTCCGGCGCGTTAAGGTTACAGCGAGGACTTTGTTCAGCTTACCGGCCGTGACCCGATCAGTGACGACCATCACATTGTAGCCGCCCGGTGCGCTTTACCATACCGGCGCGAAGGATTGCATGGATTTTCGCGCCAACCCCCGTTACCATCGGCGCAGGAAATAATACCCGCCCCTGCAACGCGGACGGGCGGTGGCGTGTGGACTGACGCGGCGGGAGCGCCCTCCGCCGTGCCGTTGGCTCCGTCAACTCGGGACACCCGGATGCAACGCGGCCCAGCAGAAGCTGCGCAGGTAACACTGTGGGAGGAGAGTCATGGCCAAGATCACGGGAACGCTGCTCGACGACACCATCGTCGGCAACTTCGATGCTGGCGACTTCAAAGGCAGGGACAGCCTCAACGGCGCCGCCGGTAACGACATGCTCTACGGCTATGGCGATGGATCGGGCATCGGCGGCACGCCGCCGCCCTACTCGCCCGACAGCGGCGGGCCTACGGACAATGACACGCTGATCGGTGGCCTCGGCAATGACACCCTCTTCGCCGGCGGCGGTAACGACCGGCTAGACGGTGGGGCCGGCGCCGACTCCATGGACGGCGGCGACCAGGACGATGTTTATTTCGTGGATAATGCGGGCGATGTGGCCGCCGAGAGCAACGCGGACGCCTTTGGCGGCACCGATCTGGTTATCAGTTTCGTCGACCACGACCTTGGCAACGGTATCGAAAACCTGACCCTGACAGGCAAAGCCACCACCGCCAACGGAAACGTGCTGAACAACTCTATCCTCGGCAACGCCCTGGGCAATGCGCTCGGTGGCGGCGGCGGCAACGACACGATCGACGGCGGCGCCGGCGCGGATTTCATGGGCGGCGGCGCGGGCAACGACACCTATGTCATCGACAATGCCGGCGATTCGATCTTCGAGTTCGGCGGCGACGGCACGGACACCGTGCGCTGGATGCGCAATGTCAGCCTGGACCTCAACGCGCTCTCGAGCATCGAGAACGGCGTCCTCTTGGGCAAAGCGTCGGTCGGCCTGACCGGCACGGCCGGCAACAACGGACTAGGCGGTAACTCCGGCGCCAACACCATCGACGGCGGCGGCGGCGAGGACATCATGGCCGGCGGCGGCGGCAATGACACCTACATCGTCGACGGCGGCGACTTTGTATTTGAAGCGGCGGGCGGCGGCACCGATCTCGTGATCAGCGGCGTCAGCTATTCCCTCAGCGGCCAGGCCATCGAGAATCTCACGCTGACGGGCGGGGCCATCGAAGGTTTCGGCAACGCGCTGGCCAACATCATCCGCGGCAACGACGTGAACAATGTCATCGCCGGCGAGGGCGGCGCCGACAAGATGACCGGCGGCAAAGGAGACGACAAATATTACGTCGACAACGCCGGCGACAAGGTCATCGAGCTGAACGAGGAAGGTTTCGATACCATCGTCAGCATGATCAGCCTGACGCTCCCGACCCATGTGGAGATCCTAAGGCTGGACGGTACCGCCAACATCAATGCCACCGGCAGCGCCTCCTCCGACGAGCTGTACGGCAACAGCGGCAACAACAAGCTCGACGGCAAGGCCGGCCCCGACATCATGGATGGCGGTGACGGCAGCGATACGTACTACGTCGAGCATATGGCGGACCTCACTTCCGACAGCGGCACCACGGGCATCGATCAGATCTTCGCCTCCGTGGGCCACTCGATCGGAATCGGCATCGAAAACCTGACCCTGACCGGCAAAGCGGAGGGCGGAAGCGGCAACGACCTCAACAACAAGATTGTCGGCAACGCAAGTGCGAACGGCCTCACCGGCAACGCCGGCAACGACACGCTTATGGGCGCGGGCGGTAACGACGGCCTTTCCGGCGGGAACGGTAAAGATGACCTATACGGAGCAGCCGGCAACGACACTCTAAGCGGAGGAAACGACAGAGACCTCCTGGATGGCGGAACCGGCGCAGACTCCATGAACGGCGGAGCCGGCGATGACACCTACATCGTCGACAATGCCGGGGACAAGGCCGAAGAGGCCAACGACACGGACGCTTTCGACCTCGTGTACAGCTCCGTCAGCCATACTCTGCATTTCACGATGGACGACATGTACCTCACCGGCAAAGCCGCAATCAACGGCACCGGCAATGACGACGTCAACGTCATCGTCGGCAACTTCAGCGCCAACAAGCTGCTCGGCCTGGGCGGCGCGGATCTGCTTTCCGGCGAGGTCGGCAAAGACACCCTCGACGGCGGCGTGGACGATGGCGCCTCCGATGACCTGCGTGGTGGCTGGGGCAACGACACCTACTATGTCGGCGACAATGATTTCGTAACTGAGGACACGGCCGGCCCCAATGGCGGGATCGACACGGTTTATAGCAACGTGTCGTTTAGCCTTGAAGCCAACATCGAGAATCTCATCCTCATCGGATCGGCGACGGAAGGCGTCGGCAATTTTCTCAACAATCTGCTGATTGGCAACGACTTGGACAATTTCCTGGGCGGCAATAACGGCAACGATACGATGTCGGGCGGCAAGGGTGACGACAAATACGTCGTCAAAGACAACAGCGACGTCGTCAATGAATCCGCCGGTGGCGGACATGATACCGTCCTTGCCTTGAACTCCTATACATTGGGTGCGGAAGTCGAGGATCTGACCTTTCTTTCCTTTGACCTCTCAGGCTTCAAAGGCACCGGCAATGGGCTCGCCAATAGCCTTACCGGCGGTTTGGGTGATGATACCCTCAACGGCATGGGCGGCGCCGACACGATGGATGGCGGGAAGGGCAGCGATACGATCATCGTCGACAACGCCAGCGATGTAACGTCGGACGGCGGCTCGGACGGCGCTTTCGATCGCGTCTTCGCTTCCGTCAACCACACCATCGGCGGCGGCGTCGACTACCTGACGCTGACCGGCAAGGCGAACATCAATGGCACAGGCAACGCGCTCGGTAACGTGATCGAGGGTAACAGCGGCGCCAACAAGCTCGATGGCCAGGGTTCCTTCGACAATCTCAGCGGCGGTGGCGGCAACGACACGCTGATCGGCGGCGACGGCAGCGACAACCTGCACGGCGGCGCGGGATTCGATGTGCTCGACGGCGGCTTGGGCAGCAGCGACACCTACCGCTTCGACAAGTCCTCGAGCGGGAAGGACACGATCCTGAATTTCGAGCTTGGCCCGACGGGCGACACGCTAGATCTGGTCGACCTGCTGGTGGGCTATGCCGAGGGCCTGTCCAATCCAAACGATTTCGTCCGGATCGTCTTCGCCGGCGGCAACATGGTGCTGCAGGTGGACGCCAACGGACTTGCCGGCGGCGGCAAGTTCATCGATGTCGCAGTGCTGGCCAGCTATCCCAACGTGACCGTCGATGAACTGGTCGCCGGCGGCAATCTGCAGCTCGCAGGGGCGATTTGAGCCGGTGAGGTTGGATCTCTAGCTCCTTCTAAGCACCGCGCTCCGGCCAGGGATGGTCGCGGCCCGGGAACGCCACGCGGGAAAAGGGCCAGTCAGCCAAGAAGCGGCGGAAGCTGGCACCCAGGGCATCTTCCAGATGCTTGTGGCTGGACCGCACCCAATAGAAGGCCATCGCATCGAAGCCCGGCAGATCGCTGGGATTGATGTAGCAGCAGCCGAGACAAAGCGACTCATCGGGGGCCATCACGGTGTAGGCGAAGGAATGGCGCAGCGTGAACTCGCGCTGGTGCCAGCCAAGGTCGATCAGGTCTTCCTCCAGCGTCAGGCCCCGGGGCCACTCGCTGTCCGGTTCCATCACGCCGACCAGGTCCTTCTCGGTGTTCATCACGGCGTCATAGTCGGGAATCAGGTCGCGCACGCTCAGCATGCGGGCGATGAATTCCTTGTGCCGGAAACCCGCCGGCACAACGAAATCAGCCGGAACCAGGGGACGCTTGTACATGCAAGATCTCCCGCCGGCCGTTCACACCAGCTCCCGCTTGATCTTCGTGTTCCACTTCTTTTCCTGCACCAGCTTGCCGTCCTCGTAGGCTTCGACCGAGCCGGTGACGTGGAAGTAGTCCTTGTCCGCTTTCAGCATGGTCATGGCTTCCGTGCGCACGGACCAGTCGCCGCGGCGCAGGGTCTGGGTCCAATGGGTCTCCGCCGTTGCGCTGAGGGGATCGTCGGGCTTGATGCGGTAGGTTTCGCGGCCGATCGAGCCGGTGATCAGGCCGTGCGCGGGATTCTCCGCCTCGCCGAAATCGTCGACGATGCGCAGGATCGACTCGCCGCTGGCGATGTCCATCTCGGAGGTGCGGTAGTTGCTGGCCTCGCGGATGGAACGCTGCTTCAGCGGCGGCGCGGATTCGGGCGGCGGGAACGGGCGCAGCTTCTCCTTGCGCTTGCCGCGCACCGGCAGCGTGAGCTCTGACTTGGCGCCTGACAACAGCGTCATCAGCACCGGTTCCGGCGATGGCCAGATCAGCGGCCAGTAGCTGTTGGAGATCGCCAGGCGGATGCGGTGGCCCTTGGGGAAGCTGTAGGCCACGTCGTCGAGTTGGACCCGCACGCGGTAACGCTTGCCGGGCTTCAGCGGCGACGGCTTCTCGTGGCTCTCGCGGTGGCAGAGATTGAGCACGCCATAGGTGACGCGGGCGGACTCGCCGCCGGGGAAGACGTCGCAGAGCCGCACGGCGATGTTGGCCTGGGGCTTGTCCACCTCGAGTTCCAGATCGACGACAGCCGCGCCGAAAATCTCGATATCGGAGGTCAGCGGCGCGGTGTCGAACAGCAGCGAGCCGCCGTCATCGATGCGCTGATCGACAGGCTGCTCGGCGCCGAGCCAGATCGGGCAGTATTCGCCGGCGGCAATGCCGGTGTTCTGCGGCGAGCAGATCGTGAGCTTCTGCGCCGGCTGCGCGCGCTTGTCCAACGCGCCGCGGTTGAGCTTGAGCTTGAGCGGCTTGATGCTCTTCGACGGCCATTTGTCCTCGGCGATCCAGCGGCCGGCGCGCTCCTTGTAATAGGCCTTGGGCGGCGCGCTGTCCTGCATGTAGGCGGTGTAGAGCGGGTCCTTCTCGACGCCGTTCTTCTTGTCCTTGAGCCAGCGGTCCCACCAGCGCACGGCCTCCTGCAGGAAGCCGATGGCCGGGCCTGGCACGGCGAAATGCGGGTACTTGTGCAGCCAGGGACCGACCAGCCCCTTCACCGGCGCGTTCAGCTTGGCGACAAGCTGGGGCACGGCGTTGGTGTAGGCATCGGCCCAGCCGCCGACCGCCAGCACCGCCGCCTGGATCGCCGACCAGTCCTCGCAGACCGAGCCATGCTTCCAGAAGGCGTCGCGATGCTGATGGCGCAGCCAGTTCTCCAGCAGCAGCGGCTCGTTCTTGAGGCGCACCAGCCACATGTCGCGCCAGCGCTGCCCCACCAGCGCGGGATCGGGCGGGCGCGAGCTGTAGGACAGCATGGTGGTGGACCAGCCGAGATTCTCGTTCAGCAGGCAGCCGCCCTTGTAGTGGATGTCATCGGCGTAGCGGTCGACCGTGGAGTTCGATGGAAATCACCGCCTTCAGGGCCGGCGGGCGGCGCATGGCGACCTGCAGCCCGTTGAAACCGCCCCAGGAGATGCCGATCATGCCGACGGTGCCGCTGCACCAGGGCTGCTTCACCAGCCAGTCGATTACCTCCAGCGCGTCGTCCTGCTCCTGCTTGAGATATTCGTCCCACATAAGACCGTCGGATTCGCCGTTGCCGCGCATATCCACGCGCACGCAGGCATAGCCATGGCCGGCCATGTAGGGATGGGTGAGCTGATCGCGGACCGAGGTGCCGTCGCGCTTCCGGTAGGGCAAATATTCCAGGACGGCAGGAACCGGGTCCTTGTCCGCATCGGCCGGCAGCCAGATGCGCGCGGCCAGATGGCAACCGTCTTTCAGGGTAATCCAGGCGTTCTCGATCTCCTTCACCTGGCGTGGGAATTTCTCAACCGTTTTCATTGAAACTACTGCCTTTTTTCCGATCGGTCCGGGGCACTGTGGAGGGGGTGGAAGCGCCGGCGGCCGGTCCTCATATGGCGCTGATTTGTATCGGCCGTTCCGCGTCAGTGCAAACCGGGGCCGGCAGCCACCCGCCGCACCGGCCCGGGACAACTTTGGGACGATTTAGCCAACCTGTGATCGCCATCACGGGCCTCTGTCCCTCGACCGCCGACCATAAGCGTGTAAGGTGGCAGCCGGCGCCGCGACTTTAGGTCGGCTGTCCTGCCTTGCAGGAACGACACGATCCGGCGCCACGCTGAGCATCCGGCCGGGAGGCAGGATGCGCCGAAGGGGCGCCGCGGGTAACGGGGGCGGGCGATGGCGGGACCGGCTTGGCTTGAAACTGAACTCGGCAACCACAAATGGCTGCCGCTTATCGGCCTGCTCTGGCTTTTTTGCAGCCCGGCCGCCGCCCAGGATTGGGTTCCGGAATTGCAGCCGCCGGCCGGCGGCAGCTTCTATGCCGCCGATGAAGCGATCGTCCTGGTCATACCCGATGAAATCGCCGCGGGCGCAGCCGTGGAGCTGGCCGTCGAGCTCGACGAATTCGATGTCACGGCGCTGCTGCAGGTCGAGGGCGGACGGCTGCTATTGGATCCGCCGGAACCGTTGGCGGCGGGCATGCACCAGCTCCGCCTGGTGGAGTATGGCAGCGACGGCAGCATCATCGAGCGCGGCGCCTGGAGCTTCGAAGTGCGGGACGGCGAGGCCCTGCAGGAGCTGAGCGCCTCCGCCAATACCAGCGTCGATCTGCTCTACCGCTTCGCCGGCAACGACCTGATCGATCCGCCCGACAATTTCACCGCCCAAGGCGCCGGTGATGCCCGGGCCCGCATCGCCGACGGGGATTGGAGCATCGATGCCGATGCCAATTATTTCCTCAACAGCCAGCAGGACCAAACCATCGACGGCAAGCGGCTGGATATCGGCGAGTATCTGTTCAGCGGCGCCTATGAGGCGCCCACGGATCTGAATGTGCGGCTCGGCCATCAGGATATCGGCGCCGATAACCTGATCATGTCCGACTTCTATCGCCGCGGCCTGTCGGTCACGCTGGCGCAACCGGAGGAAAATCTATCGGTCACCGCTTTCGCGCTCCGCAGCGAGCCGATCCTGGGCGTCGACAATTTCACCGGCGTCGCCGACAGCGAGAACCGGGTGCAGGGCGTGATGGTCACCGCCCGGCCGATCGCGTCCCTGTCCGAGAATGTTGAGGTGTCGGGGACCTTCTATGAAGGCGAGACGCGCGCGGTTGGCAATGCAACAGGCTTCTTCGGCGAAGACAGTTCAGGCAGCGGCGCATCGCTGGCCGTGGATACGCTGTGGCTTGACCAGCGGTTGCGGCTGCGGGGCGAGTTGGCGCTGACCCGCTTCGACTTCGACGACAGCGGCGACCTGCCGGCGGACGATGACCTCGCCTATTCTCTCCTAGCCTCCTACGCGCTGATTCCCGGAGGCGACTCCGACGGCGAGTATGTCAGCTGGGATGTGGGGGTGGAGCATAAGCGCATCGGCACCTTCTTCGCCTCCGTCGCCAATCCCTTTGTCGTCACGGACCGCGAGACCACCTTGGCTTTCACCAACGCCGTCTGGGGCGAAGTCTCCATGCAAGCGCAGGCCGGCTATGAGACCAGCAACGTGGAGGAACTCAACGTCCTGCCCACCGACCGGACCTACTTCGCCACCTTCGACGCCAGTTATTCGCCGGTCATGGAGCCGGATGAGGACGGCAGCTATGGCTGGCTCGGCCAGCCCACCTTCGGCCTGGCGCTGAACTTCAACGACGGCAAGCAGATCGACATACCGGCCGCCTTCGTGGGGCTTGGCGGCGACTATCAGGTGCGTTCGGCCACCGTCAGCGCCTCCTCGTTCTACGATTTCTGGAGCTGGAGCTTGTCGCAATCCGTGAATTCGTTCGAGGATCGCTCGGGCGCGACCGGCGATACGATGAACTACCTCACCGATCTGGGATTGCAATTCCAGCCTGACGAAAGCCTGACGATCGGCCCCTACGCGCAGTTAAGCATATTCCGCGACAACGCCACGGCCGACGATCTGGACAGCGTGAATATCGGCCTGGATATCGCGGCCGACCTCATCCCCGAGGTGCTCACCAGCAGCATCAACGGTTCTTTGAACCTTACGGACAGTATGGGACACTCACCGGATAGCTATTTCGTCGGCGGCGAGGTGCTGTGGAACGCCATCCCGGCCGAGGTCAACCGGCCCGGCGTGGCGCTGGCGGTGACCGGCAGCTATCAGCACACGGATGACGCGGATTTCTTCGTCGCCGACGATATCCTGCAGGTATTCGGCAAGGTGAAGCTGAGCCTGCCGCTGGCCTATTAGACGGAGACCAGGCTATGCGAAGCCTTCTACGAGCCGTAATCCTCGCCCTGTTCGCGTGCTGGCTCTTGCCCGTGCCGACGGCGGTGGCCGGGGTCATCACGGTGACCGCAAGCCCGGGCAGCTTTGATCTCGCGGCGAACGAGGCGACGAGCATCACGATCACTTGGCGCGTTTTCCGCTCCGGTGGCACCGGCAACGTGCTGTTCTCAAATTCCGGCTCGCTGCAACTCGGCGGCACCACGATTACGATCAATCGCCGCCTGTCCCGCTCTTTTACGACGCAACAGAACTTCGTATTTGTCGAGACCGTGGTCGTGCCGCGTTCGTTGATCGTGCGCGCCATCCGGTCGGGTGGCGTTATCACTGGAACCTACACCCGCATATTCGACGATACGGACTTCGCCAATACCGGGTTCGCCGGACTCAATATCACCAGCGGCGGCGGCGCGACCTTCGGCATCTCGCGGCTGGATCTGAAGTTCCTCGATGACGATTCCCGCGCCACGGTCCGCGAGGTCGATTCCCGGCTTCGCGCCGTGGCGCGGGTACGCTTTACCGGCACCGGGCTGCTGCAGGCCTCCTGGCGGATCGCCACGCCCACCAGCACGCCGGGCAACGAGATCTTCCGGCCGCTGCGGCTGGAGCGGCGTCAACTCACCGGCAATGGCGAAGTGGAGCTGATCAGCCCGCCTTTGCCCACAACGATCCAGGGCCAGTACCTGGTGGCCCTGGTCGTGGAGGAGCCCGGCCTCGGCTTCGATACGCCGCGGCTGACCTACGCCATCCTGCCGCCCGGCGCACCGCTGGCCGAGGCGGCGCCGCAATCGATCCTGGTATCCGCCCCCGCGGCCGAGGGCGCGCTGGCGCCCGGCGCCAAGATCAAATGGTCGCCGTCGCCGGCAGTTGCCGTCTACCGCATACTGCTGCTCGATCCCGCCGGTGAACCGCTGGCGCCGCCGCAGGAGGACCTGCAATACGGCGCCGCCGTGAGGCCGGCCACTGAAGGAGAGGTGGTCGCCGGGTTCTACATGCCGGGCACCGCGACGGAGGCCGTCCTGCCTGCCCTGGTCGCGAGCCGGCTCACCCCCGGGCAGCGATATCTGCTACAAATACAGGCGCTTGATGGCGCCGGCGCACCTATCGCCGAAAGCCGACGCCAGGAGGTCTACTGGCCTTGACCCCGCCCGAGGGCGTCAACTTGAAGCCACGGCCCGTCGAGGACATCGACGGCGAAGCCTTGCTGCGGCGCATCGCGGCGGGCGAGGAGGCCGCCATGGCTGAATTCTACAAAAGCTACGAGAACCCGGTTTACCGGTTCATCCTCTCGCGAATGAACGATCCGTTCGAGGCCGCCGACATACTGAATGAAGTGATGCTGGAGGTCTGGCGAGGGGCTGGGCGCTTTCAGGGTCGCTCGGCGGTCAAGTCCTGGATCTTCGGGATCGCACGGCACAAGACCCTCGACCGGCTGAGATCGCGCCAGCGGAATGCGGCCAGGGCCGGCGAGGAACCGAGCGAGGATATCGCCGACGAAGACGCGGTGGATCCGACCGAGGCGATCGCCGCCACACAGAATGCCGAATTTGTCCAGCATTGCCTGGACAAGATGTCGGCGGCCCACCGCGAAGTCCTGCACCTGACATTCTTCGAAGACCTGACCTATGGGCAGATCGCCGAAATCGCCGGCTGCCCCGAAGGAACGGTGAAGACGCGCATGTTCCATGCCAAACGCGCGATGCAGCATTGCCTGGCGAAGCTGATGGGTCGAAGGGAGTAGCGTAAGATGGCCGGGGAACGCGACAAGGACATCGAGCAATCGCTGCCATGGCTCGCCAACGAGACGCTGCAGGGCGAGGAGGCCCGCGCGGCGGAAACCTTGGCAAAGGAGTCACCGATGGCGGCGCAGGATCTGGAATTCATGCGCGGATTGCGGGCGCAGATGAAAACGATGGAAGCCGGCAACAGCCCGGGAGCATTGGGCTGGCGGCGGTTGCAGCAGCAGATCGCGCGGGAACGCAGAGGCGCCGGCAGCGACACAGGCTGGCGCAACATCGCCGCCATTGCCGCGGCCGTGGTCATCCTGCTCCAAGCCGGCATCATCGGCTATCAATGGTCGCAAGGGCCGGTGACGCCGGCAGGCGGCGACGGCGCGACCTTGCAGGTGCGCTTTGCGCCTGACGCCAGCGAGACGGCGATCCGCGAACTGCTTCAGGACGTCCACGGCACCATCGTGGACGGACCGGGCGCGCTCGGCGTCTATCACCTGACGATCGAGGGTGCGGAGGATCATCCGGAACTCGCGGCCCAGGCGCTGGCGGCGTTGCGGGCACGCGCCGATATCGTACTGCAAGCCGAACAAGAACAGCCATGACGCCGCGCGTCCTCATTCTCGCCGGATTGCTGCTGCTGGCACTGCCTGACAACAGCGCCGACGCGCAGAGCTCGACGACCGTGCCGAAGACGCCGACGGGCAGTACGGACTTCACGGCGACGCCGCCTCCCCCGCCACCGCCGGATGACGACAGCAGCGTGCCCGGCGGTTCCGTCCCCGGCGGGCCGACATTTCCGGACCCCGCTACTGGCATCGTGCCGCCGCCCACCACGCCGCCGACATTGGTAACGCCTGCGTTCGTGACGCCGGAGACGCCGACTGTTCCGGTTCCGATTCCCGCTCCGGGTGCGACGACTGCCGTCGCCGATGAGTTGCTGGTGGTCAGCCGCTCCATCGCAGAAGCCACGGCCCTGGCGCAGGCGTTGGCGCCCCGGGGCTATCGGGTGCTGCGGCGCCAGCCGCTGAATTTCCTCGGCGGCGCGCTGACCGCCTTTCGCCTGCCGCCGGGTCAGAATCTCGGCGGCGCGGTCACCGAGCTGCGCCAGGATTTCCCGGAGCATGTCGTCGCGCCGAACGGGTTGCTCACGCCCGCGGCGACAGAGCCTGCGGCGCAGCTCTACGCGAAGACCTTGATCGGCTGGCGGGCTGCGCCGGCAAAATGCCAGGCAGCGCAGCCCATCGGCCTGATCGATACGCCCGTCGACATGAAGCATCCGGCCCTGAGCGGACAGAAGCTTGCCACCCGCTCATTCCTGCCGGCGGGACTGAAGCCCGGATCGGCGGAACATGGCACCGCCGTCGCCGCCCTGCTGATCGGCAAGGAGAGCGACAAGTCATTCGGCGGCCTGCTGCCCGGCGCAGCGCTGCAGCATGCCAACGTGTTCCACGCCACCGACGACCGGCCGGCGGTGGCGACGGTCGAACGCGTCGTCGCCGCCGTCGATTGGCTCGGCAGCGGCGGCATACGGCTGGTGAACATGAGCCTGGAGACGGGATCGAATCCGGTGCTCGAGTTCGCCATGGGCAGCGCCGCGGCAAAGGGCATGATCCTGGTGGCCGCCGCGGGGAATGGCGGCAAGGACGCGCCCCCCGCCTACCCCGCCGCGCATCCGGACGTGATCGCGGTCACCGCCATCGATGCCGAAGCGCGCATCTACAAGAGAGCGAACCGTGGCGAGTATATCGACCTGGCCGCGCCCGGCGTGGATGTCTGGGCGGCGAAGGCGGGCGGCGGCGGCAGCTACCGTTCGGGCACCTCCTTCGCCGTGCCGTTTGTCGTCGCCGCCATCGCGATCGAGCAGAACGCGGCACCTGGCGCGACGGCCCATCAGTTGCTGGCCAAGTTGCGGGCCGGCGCGCAGGATCTCGGCGCCAAGGGCCATGATCCGATCTATGGCGATGGCCTGCTCGCCGCCCCGAAATCCTGCGGCGGGGCCGCGGCATCCAACTAGCTTCCGGCGGCCGTTGCGGGCTCCAACTGTTATCTGTTTCGGATCGCCCTGAGCTGCGGTATCGTCGGATTCGGCATGCAAGGGAGCTTCGACGATGGCGAAACGCAGCATTTGGGTAGGTGCCGGTGCACTTGGATTGGCGCTGTTGTTGTCGACAGCATCAATGGCACAGGACTACGGCATGCCCGAAACAGCCTCGCCCGTCGCCGCCGTGCAGGAGATGCTGAACAATCTCGGCTATGATGCCGGGCCGAATGACGGCCTGATGGGTCCGAAGACGCGCGGCGCCATTCGCGAGTTCCAGACCGATGCCGGTCTGCCTGTCACGGGCCGGATCGACAGCGAGCTTCTTGCGCAACTGCAATCCAACGCCGCCCATGGCCGCATCGTCGAAGACGAAGCAACCGTGTTGCAGAGTCGAGAACAAGCTCGACAGCCTGGGCTGGGCGGTCGGCGCTATCGACGGCACGATCGACGATCAAATGCACATCGCGCTGACGAAATACACGCGGTCCGCCGACCTTCCCGTCAATGAAAACCTGACGATGGCGACGGTCGTTCATGTCGACCGGCATATGCTGCGCAACGTCGCGGAATCGGCGTCGAAGCTGCTGTGGCAGGTCGAAACGGACCTTGCGGAACGGGGCTACGATGTTGGCCCGATCGACGGAACAACCGACCAGTACACCTTCCGCGCCATCCTGGACTATGAGGAGGACAACGACCTGCCGCGAAACGGCCAACTCAATCCGATCCTCCTGGACAGCCTGGAGATCGCGGATTCCCGCCCGGTGACGGACCTGGATCTGCGTGAAATGGAACGCCTCCTCATCATTCAGGGCTATGCACCCGGCGCGGTCGATGGTGTTCTCGATACGCAGACCGAATCAGCGATCAAGGAGTATCAGACTGATGCGGGCCAAGCGCCGACCGGCCGCCCGACAATGATCCTGCTCAGCAATCTCAGCAGATCGGACACCCAATCGGACAGCTTCATCGCCCAGCATGGCGAACTCTACCCGGGCCGGCGCACGGACTAGGCGGGAGGGATTCGCATCGAGCGCCCCTGGCGCGCCGACTGCGCATGCGTTATAATTCATTGTTATTAATAGTGAATTCTGAATGAACCCAGTGACCTCCATCGCCGACATATAGGCGATGGCGGAACGACTTCGCCATCGACACCAGCACCCAGTCAGATGGAGAAGTCACATGCTGAGTACCTCGAAGAAGTTGATCACCGCGTTCGGGTTGGCCGCGATCGCCTCTGCCGGCTGGATGGCCGGCGACTTGACGGCGCGCGCCGACAACCTGCCGCTCGCCGGCGCGCCCCTGGTCTGCACCAAGGGCTTCGTCGCGAAGGGCGACCAGAAGTCCTATAGCTGCAAGAGCGAAGTCTTCAAATGCGGCGCCGGATTCCAGCTCGTGTTTCCGTCGCTCGCCGGCAATCGCGCGTCCTACATCTGCACGAAGCCGGAGCCGTAAGCGCCGGACGCCCCTGCCGCCCGCCCGCGGTGCAAACCGGTATCACCAATGCGATCAACTGCTTGATGGTGACAGGGTGGCAGGGGGTTCTCTCCCAGGCGGGGAACCTTACCAGAAACTCGAAGTTTTCTTTGTATGACCTACTGCAGGTTGCCAAAGAACCCGTGCGTATATGCCGCCGAAAGGCGCGCGCTGCAGCAAATGAATGCTGGCGGCCTGTGGTACACCGAACATGAGGGAAACGTCAGGTTTACCTATGACGGCTGCGTCTGGATTCTAGGCCGAGACGGCAAGTGGCGTTGGGGCGACGACAACATCAAGCTCGATCCCCAGGTTGCCGATCTGAACAGGATTCGCCGTCAAGCGCAGAGCCGGGTGTAAGTCCGGACCACCATCGCGGCACAGCAGCGCGATTCAATATTGTTCCATGGCATCGGAACTATTCCCCGTGTTGGCCGTTATTTTGCACACCGGCCGACAGGGGCACGCCATGAACTTCATCTGTCCGCACTGCGGTAACAACGCCTTCCACATCCGCACCGAGCATGTCGGCGCCCAGCACGCCGAATGCATGCGCTGCAGCGAAATCATTCCCTTTGCCGAAAGCGAGATGGAGCCGACGACTCAAAGTCGGCGCAGGCGATCGGCTATCAGGGGGACGGCCAGGGGGACTTGGGTGCGGGAGGGAGTTTAGAGGCGAACTTTATCGCAGCCGCGGGATTCTCGAAGCTGTAGACGTTGAGCGCGGCTTCCCCGATTGCCTGCTGGTCGGGATCCATGGAGTCCCACCACGCCATGCATGCGTCATAATACCTTTTGTTGGCAATGTATTCGCCGTCAGTCCACGTCTGATGCAGGCAAGCCTGCAGTTTGTCCTCGGTGTCGTTGGACAATGTCCCTTTAGGCGTCACGAATTTCCTGTCTGCAGACAACTGTTGTGTCTGCCGATGCAATGGACATCCCAGCGCACTCGGCAACATTCCGGCCAATTTCGCAGCGGCAGCAAAATCCGCCAGGCGAGAGGCGTCAATTGCCGCGATCGAGGTTTCCTGCTGCTTCGCAGTAAGGAGGGTGCAAGCGTCGAAACATGCCCTACCGGAGATATCACCAGAGCGCACATAGCAATGCATTATACAAGCCCGAACCTTGTCCCTGGGTTCACGAGACAGCCGGGCTGAAGGGTGGCGCCCGCCGCCGTTTCCGCCCGTCTCTAGAGGAGCAAGGGTGTCAGCGCCGCCGCGGCAATCCCTGTGGGCACGACATAGCGCAGCAGGCGATGCAGCCAGAGAGCGCCGGTGCTGGACAAGGAGAGTTCCTGGTCGAGGATACGTGGCGGTAGCGCCCAGCCGGCGAAGATCGCCAGGGCGAAGCCGCCCAGCGGCAGCATGATATTCGAGGTCAGCTCGTCCAACAGATCGAAGATCGTCGCCTGCGCGAAACCGGGAATCGCCGCGAGCGGATGCCAGCCGGACCAGATGTTGAACGAGAACACGCTGGCAAGTCCGGCGGCAAAACAGGTGCTGGCGGCAATGAGGCTCGCGCGCGACCGCGACCATCCGATGCGGCGGCGCATCGTCGCGACCGTGAGTTCCAGCATCGCGATGGCCGATGCCAATGCGGCGACCAGCAACAGGACGAAGAACGCGACCGCCGCAATCCTGCCGAAGGGCATGTCGGCGAAGGCGATGGGCAGGGTCACGAACACGAGGCCCGCGCCGCTGGCGGGGTCGAGGCCATGGGAGAAGACGATGGGAAACACCGCGAAGCCCGCGAGAAAGGAGATCGCCGTATCCGCAACGGCGGAGACGATGGCCACCTCCTTGAGGCTGACTCCCTCCGGCGCATAGGCGGCATAGGTGATCATCAACGACAGGCCGACGCCGATGGAAAAGAAACCGAGGCCGAGCGCTTCGATCGCGGCGCGGGCGGTGAAATTTCCGAGATCGAACCGGAACAGGAACCGTAATGTCGCCGCCAGATCGCCCTCGATGGCCGAATAGGCGGCGAGCAGGATCATCAGGAGGATCAGGATGGGCATCAGCAGTTTCGAGGCCGCCTCGATGCCCGAGCCGACACCGCGCATCACCACAGCGCCGCAGGCCAGCATGAAAAGCGCATGGAAGACGATCAGCCGCGCCGGCGATGCCAAGAGCGCGTCGAACTGCGCCTGCGCCGCCGCGGCATCGGGCGCGCCCAAGCCGTTGAGCGCGGTGTCGACGGCATAGGCGATGGTCCAGCCGCCGATCACGGAATAGAAGCTGAGGATCAGGAATCCGGTGATAACGCCGAGGATGCCCGCCAGCGCCCACAGCCGTCCCCGGTTATGTTCGGCGGCAACCACCTCGATGCTCGCCGACGCGTCGCCGCGGCCACGGCGGCCGATGGCGAACTCCGCGAACATCAGCGGCACGACGATGAAGATCAGGCCGGCGATGTAGAAGAATACGAAGGCGGTGCCGCCATTGACGCCGACTTCATAGGGAAACTTCCAGATGCTGCCAAGGCCCACGGCCGAGGCGATGGTCGCGAGCATGAAGCCGCCGCGGCCGGACCAGGTCTCGCGCTGTTCGGTCATAGGACGGACTTTCTTCGCATGCAGGGTCCATCATGCAAGTACGATGGTTGAACGGATATGATCGAGATCAGGACGGAGTTGAGTAAATCTTCAAATCGCCCCCCTTGAGGGGGCGGTCGGATCATCGAGCAACGCGAGATGAGCCGGGTGGGGGGGCGGCTCGGTATCGACAGCGACAGCCGGCTTCGTTTCAGCTTGCACCAGTGGTGCCTGGCTTAGAGATACCCCCCTCCTAACTCGTCTCGCTGGTGCTCGACGAGCCATCCTCCCCCTCAAGGGGGGATCGTCGGCCCTGGTAAATGGATTACACTCTAGGCGTTGGCGGCCGCCGGCATCGCGGGTGCGCCTTTGGTGCGCCGCGTCAGCACGCCGTCGAGCCAGTCGGGGTCCATTTCCGGCACGGAGGACAGCAGCAGATCGGTGTAGTCGTCGAAGGGCGGCGTCAGCACCTGGGTCTTGGGGCCGCTGCGCACGACGCGGCCGCGATGCATGATGACGATCTCGTCGGCGATGGCTTTGACGGTCGCCAGATCGTGGGTGATGTAGAGATAGGAGACCCTGAGTTCCTTCTGCAGCCGCAGCAGCAGTTTGAGAATCCCCTCGGCGACGATCTGATCGAGGGCGGAGGTGACTTCGTCGCAGATGATCAGCTCCGGATTCGCCGCCAGCGCGCGGGCGATGCAGATGCGCTGCTTCTGGCCGCCGGAGACCTCCGACGGCAGGCGGTCGAGGAAGCGCTGGTCGAGCTCGACCAGTTCCAGGAGTTCGATCGTACGCTTGTCCTTCGCGGCTCCCTTCAGGCCGAGATGATGCTCCAGGGCGCGGCCGATGATGTCATGGACCCGCCGCCGCGGATTGAGTGCGGTATCCGGCATCTGGTAGATCATCTGCATCCGGCGCAGCAGTTCCCGGGGCCGGGATTTGAACGACGGCGGCAAGGTCTGGCCGTCGAACACGATGTCGCCCGTTTGCGGCGGCAGCAGGCCGGTGATGACACGGGCCAAGGTGGATTTTCCCGAACCGGACTCGCCGACGACAGCCACGGTCCGGCCGCGCGGCACGAAGACGGTGACGTTCTCCAGCACCTTGACCTTGCCGCCATAGCTGGCATCGACCGCATTGACCCGGAGAAGCAGATCCGGTCCCGCCTCCTCTGCCTTCTGCAGAGATCGCACGGCCCATAGCGACTTCGTGTAGGCCTGCTCGGGCTGGGAGAGCATCTTGCGCGTCGGCGCTTCCTCGACCAGTTCGCCGTAGCGCAGCACCATGATGCGGTCCGCCATCTGGGCGACGACAGCTAGATCGTGGGTGATGTAGATGGCCGCCGTGTTGAACTGGCGCACCACATCCTTGATCGCGGCGAGCACTTCGATCTGCGTCGTAACATCCAACGCCGTGGTCGGCTCATCGAAAATAATTAGGTCCGGCCGGCAGGACATGGACATCGCGGTCATGGCCCGCTGGAGCTGGCCGCCCGACACTTGATGCGGGTAGCGATTGCCGATGGTTTCCGGATTGGGCAACCGCAGCCGGCGATAGAGATCGACAGCGTTGCTCTTCGCCTTTTCGCTGTTCATCACCCCGTGCCAGATCGGCGTTTCCGAATATTGATCGATCAGCCGGTGCGCGGGATTGAAGGAGGCTGCGGCAGATTGCGCCACATACGCCAGGCGCTTGCCCCAAAGCAGGCGCTTCTCCGGCTCGCCCATCTTCGCCAGATCCTTGCCGTCGAACATGATCGAGCCGGCGGTGATGCGGCAGCCCGGGCGCGCGTAACCCATGGCTGCAAGGCCGAGCGTCGATTTGCCGGCACCGGACTCTGCCGATCAGGCCCAGCACCTCGCCGCGATGCAGCGTGAGGTCGATGCCCTTCACTATCTGATGCCAGACTTCGTCGCTCTCACCCTCGATGCGAAGACCGCGAATTTGCAGCAGGACATCGCCCTTTTGGCCGGTCATGGTTGTGGCTTGCGTCATGGCCTTATCCTTTGAGACCGCTGGCCTTGTGCAGGAACCAGTCAACCACGAAGTTGACTGCGACGGTCAGTAGCGCGATAGCGGCGGCAGGAATCAGCGGCGTAACTCTGCCAGCCATGATGAGAGTTGCGTTCTCCTTCACCATCGAGCCCCAATCGGCTGTCGGCGGCTGAATGCCCAGGCCGAGGAACGACAGCGAGCTGATCGTGAGAAACACGAAACAGAAGCGCAGGCCGAACTCAGCCACTAAGGGCGGCAGGATGTTGGGCAGAACTTCGCGAAGCATGATCCAGCCGAGCTTCTCGCCCTGGAGCTTGGCCGCCTCGACGAAATCGAGCACGACGACGTTCATGGCGACGGCGCGAGTCACGCGATAGACTCGCGTCGAATCCAGCACGGCGATGATCAGGACCAGATTGAGCAGCGACGGGCCGACGATCGACAGCAGCACCATGGCGAAGATGAGCTGCGGGATCGCCATCAGTACGTCGATCGAACGGCCGAGAAGCTGATCGACCCAGCCGCCCAGCACAGCCGACAGCAGGCCGAGGACGCCGCCGAGCGTGAATGAAAGTGCCGTCGTCAAAACGGCGATGCCCAGGGTATTGCGCGCGGCATAGAGGAGGCGCGAGAGGAAGTCGCGGCCGATCTGATCCGTGCCCAGCAGGGCTTGCGCACTCCAGGATGCATTGGCGCCGCCAACCAGCTCGGTCTCCGAGTAGGGTGCGATCATCGGCGCGAAGACCGCAGCAAAGATGTAAATCGCAATCACGGTCAAGCCGAACCAAGCCGAAGGCGGAGCCCGGCGCAGCTCCCGCAGTGCCGTGTTCATCAGGGTGCGGCGAACGATGACCGGTTGATGCTCGGCCGACGTCGTCGGTGCAGTTGCGTTATTCATGTTGTGGCCCTCCCCGCTCGCCGATCATCGCGGATGCAGCAAGCGCGGGTTGGTGACAATCGACACGATGTCGGCCGCCAGATTCAGCAGGATGTAGGTCGCAGCGAAGATCAGCGCGCAACCCTGCACCACCGGGACATCCTTGCGGATGACAGAATCGACCATGAGCTTGCCGATGCCGGGGTAAACGAAGACGAACTCCACAACCACGACGCCGACAACCAGATAGGCAAGGTTGATGGCGACGACATTGGCGATCGGCGCCCACGCATTCGGCAGAGCGTGGTGGAAGATGATCTGGCGCGGCGAAATGCCTTTCAGGCGCGCCATTTCGATGTAGGGGCTCGAGAGGAGATTGATAATGGCCGCGCGAGTCATGCGCATCATGTGAGCGACGATGACCAGCATCAGCGCCAACGAGGGCAGCGCGCAATAATAGACCCGGTCGAGGAATGACGTATTTGGACTCACCCTGGCGAGCGACGGGAAGATGGGCCATAGGGAGACGAAGAAGAACATCAGTACGTAGGCGAGAAAGAACTCGGGCGAGGATATCGCCGTCAATGTCACGACATTGACGGTGCGGTCGAACAGGCTGTTCCGGTAGAGCGCCGCCAGCATGCCGAGAACAAGGGCAAGGGGCACGGCGAACAAAGCGGTCATCGCCGCGAGGAACAGCGTATTCTTCAGCCGCGGCACGATGAGGTCTGCGACCGCCCGGCGATTGCCGCTGAGGCTGCCGGCGCCAGCGTAGGACTTGCCGAAGTCGCCTTTGACGATGCCGCCGACCCAATCGGCATAGCGCACGACAAACGGACGATCGAGACCGATCTCCTCGCGGAAGACTTTTACAGTGTCAGGGGTTGCGGCCTGCCCCAGGATCGACTGGGCAAAATCGCTCGGCAGCAGCGCCATCGCAGCCGATATGAGGAACGAGACGATGAACAGCGTGATGACGCCGAGACCGAGCCTCTGCAGAACTGTTCGAAGGATTGCGTTCACGCGACTATGCCCCTTGCGGTCTAGAGATGAAGGGCTGACAAGAATCTCATGGGGGCGGGCACGATCGCCCGCCCCCATGACGATGCTTAGGCAAACCACCAACGCTGCGGCAGCTTCATGCCGTCAACCTCCAGATTGGCGGCGACGGTGCCGTGCGCGAGCGCGTTCGAGTGCGCGCTGACATAGTTGTTGAACATCAGCACGACCAGTCCGCCATCGTCATGCAGCAACTGCTGCATTTCCTGATACATTGCGGCCCGCTTCTTGTCTTCGGTTTCCGCGCGGGCGGCCAGCAACAGCTCGTTGAACCGTGGATTCTTCCAATGCGTATCGTTCCATGCGGCATCCGCGGCATAGGCGGTGGAGAACATCCAGTCGCAGGTCGGCCGGCCGTTCCAGTAGGACGCGACCCACGGCTTCTTCAGCCAAACGTCGTTCCAGTAGCTGTCATCGGGCTCGCGGATCACATTGATATCGATGCCCGCCGCCTTGGCATGCTCCTGGTACAGGACGCAGGCGTCGATTGCGCCGGCAAATGCGGTGTCCGCCGTGGACAGATCGACCTTCAGCGTCTCAAGGCCTGCCTTCTTCAGATGGAACTTCGCCTTGTCCGGGTCGTAAGTGAACCTCGGCTGCGGATCGTATGAATATTTGACCGAGGGCGCGATCGGGTTGTCGTTGCCCGTCGTGCCATGACCCAGCACCACCTTCTGCAGAATGTCTTCGCGATTGACGGCGTATTTAAGGGCCGTGCGGACGTCGACATTGTCGAAGGGCGGCGTGTCGCAGAACATCGGCAGGACATAGTGGCCATAACCCGTCACTTCGAGGACCGTAAGATCCCCGGCCGAGGTGACCACATCCAAGGTCTTGGGATCGGCGCGATCATTGAAATGGATCTCGCCCGTAACCAAGGCACTGGTGCGCGCCGTCGCATCGGCGATGGTGATGACCTCGCAGTCATCCACCCAGACTTCGCCGAAGTAGTTCTCGTTGCGCTTCATGCTGAAGCTGACGCCAGGCTCGAAATTCTCGAGCACGAACGCGCCCGTACGGATGCCGGATTCCCAATCCACGCCACCGCCATCCTTTGCCGGCATGATCGGCAGGTGATAGTCGCTGGTGATGTAGGGGAAGTCGGCGCTGCCGCTCTTCAGGGTGAAGACCACGGTTTCCGGGCCGTCAGCCTTGATCTCGGCAATCGGATCGAGCACCGATTTGGCAGCAGACTTCGACTCCTCGCCCATGTGATGCCGGTAGGTCTCCAGCACATCATTCGAGGTGACGGTCTTGCCATTATGGAATGTGACGCCCTTGCGCAGCTTGAACACCCAGGTCTTGGCGTCATCAGCCGGCTCAAAAGATTCGGCCAGATCGGGCGTGATGGTGCCAGTGGCATCGATAACAGCCAGCTGATTACCGGTGGAACCGCCGAGCATGCCCGTGCAGTTGTCCGGGTAAGTGGCCGGGTCCAGCGAGTCCGTGGTGGCGCCGGCGCTGACGCCGATCTTCAGCGAGCCGCCCTTCTTCGGTTCCGCCGCGATGCCCATGGTGGTGAGCATGCTGGTGGCCATTGCAGTGGTGACGCCCAGCGCCGCCGAGCGGCCCAGGAATTCGCGCCGGCCGATCCGGCCCTTCTTGATCTGCTGTTTCCAATATTCGAGTTCGCTCATTTTGCTTTCTCCCTCAGCGTCGTGACGACGTTTTGTTGACCCGTGACCTCAAACGCATAGCCATTGCCCGGCCGCGACCTTTCCGGTCTCAATTCGGCGCGAGCCTCCTCCCCTCGGCGGCAGCATAGCGATCCGCTGCCCACCGGTGAAAACAATGAGTCGCCGCGTCCATGACCGGCGAGAACAGCCCGCCGTCGAAGGCCGGCGAGCGGCGCCCCTGCTGCATTCCCTCCACCGCGAAGACGTCTTCCTGGAAGACCTGGCACCAGGCGGCGAGGTTGGCGGCGCGTACCTGCCGGTAGCGCTCGTCCAGCGCCTCGTCGCCGACATAGTAGATTTCCAAATGCTCAATCGAACGGTCCGCCGACAGCGGCTCGATCCGCACCGATTTCACATGGTCCTGATGGATGCCGATCAGCAGGTTGGGGAACAGCGCCACATACTCCGCCGAGCCGCGCCAGACCTCCGGCAAATCCGGGAAAACCGGCAGCCGGGTGCCGTCGCTGGTCAGCGCCGGCTTGTAGGCAAGGCTGCCCTGCCCGGCGAAGCTGCCCTCCTCCATGATGTTGTAGTGGTCCTCCAGCCGCGAGTAGCTGTTCAGGCCGGGATGCACCCAGGGCAGATGATAGGCCTCACAGTAATTCTCCACCGCGAGCTTCCAGTTGCAGTTCACCTGCAGCTTGAGCGACAACTCGCTACCGCCGTGACGGATCAGGCTTTCGTCGAACATCGCCCAGCGCTTGCCGAGCGGCGCGATGTGCTGCTCGAACGTCGGCGCCTCGCCGGAAAGATCGACAAACACGGCATCGAACCAGACCGCCGCGCGGACCTCCCGCAGGCCATGGGCAGATCTGTCGAAACCACTGACATTGTTCGTTTCCGGTCCACCGAACTTCGGCGTCGCCCGCAAGGCGCCGTCGAGATCGTAGGCCCAGGAATGGTAAGGACAGCGGATAACGCCTTCGCAATGCTTTGGTTTATCCACCAGGGTCATGCCGCGGTGGCTGCAGACGTTGTGGTAGACTCTGAGCTTTCCCCGTTTATCGCGCAGAAGAATCAGCGGAATCCCGAGCAGGGTGACGGGCGCGACATCGCCCGGCGCCGGCACGTCACGGCCGAAGCCGATGCAGGCCCATGTCCTGGCGAAGAGGTGGTCCCGTTCGAACTCAAAGCAGGCCACATCGGTGTAGAACCGATTGGATAGGCCTCGCATCTCCGGTCCTTGCGCCGGGACGACCCGTAGGTCGCCCACCGGCGGCACAGGCATAACAGTCATTCAAGCCTTACCCTGTTCTCGAACCCGGGCCGGTTCGGCGCAACGCCGTCCAGCCTTCGGAGTTGTCAGGAGTTTCCTCACTTTGCCTGCGTCCGTAAACTGGAAAGATTGTGGGGCTTCGATTAAGATTTCCAAATGCGACCGGGCCATCTCCGCCTGCCGCCGGCCAACAGCCTGGTGGCTTTCGAGGCCACCGCGCGCCACCTATCCTTCAAGGAAGCGGCGCGGGAATTGAAGGTCACGCCCGCGGCCTTGAGCCGGCAGATCCGCATCCTGGAGGAAGATTTGGGATGCCGTCTGTTCGACCGCTTGCATCGCGCCATCCGGCTGACGCCTGAGGGCAAGCGGCTGCAGCAGGCGGTGGGCTCCGGTCTCAGCGGCATCGCCGCCATGGTCTCCGAACTGCGCTCGCCCAATCGCGGCCAGCAGGTGACCATCGGTTCCTCCAGCGCCTTTGCGTTCCTCTGGCTGCTGCCGCGCATCGCCGCCTTCAACCTGGCGCGGCCGGAGATCGATGTGCGCCATGTCATCTCCGACAGCTTCCTCGATGTCGCCAGCGGCGAGGATGTGGACATCCTGATCCGCTATGGCAGCGGCCGCCTGCCCGGCTATGTCGGTCACAAGCTGTTCGATGACGAGCTGATCGCCGCCTGCAGCCCGGCCTACCTTAAGCGGCGCCCGTCATTCAGCGCGCCCGTCGATCTCCTGAACGAGCGGTTGATCCATCTGGAGAATGTCGACCCGACCTGGGAGGACTGGAATTCCTGGTTCAACCATCTGGGCATCACCGAGGCGCCATCGACCCGCGGGCAGCTCATCAACAACTACATCATCGCCGTCCAGGCGGCGGTGGATGGCATCGGCATCGTGCTCGGCTGGAAACGGCTGCTGACCAACTATCTGAAGCAGGGCCTGCTGGTGCAGGCCATCAGCGCCGTGGTGCCAACGACAGGCGCCTATTACCAGATGCTCCATGAGCGCCGGAGTACCGGCGCCAATGTCGACCACCTCAGGAAGTGGATCGAGAAGGAAGCCGCGGCGATCCGGAAGTAGCTTTACCGCCGACCCGGCCCGTCCTTCGGCGGCTCGGCGCGATAGGGCACGCGGGCGCGGCGGTCGGTGTCGTAGAGTTCGCCGCCATAGTTGCGGTTGTACTGCCTGGAGGCATCGATCTTCGGCTGCCAGTCCCAGGGCTGGACGCGGCCTTTCATCAGCGCTTCATGAACCAGGAGCCGCTGACGCTGGCTGGCGATGATCTGCTCGCGCAGCGCGGCGCTGTTCCACTTTGCCGCGGTCTCTTTGGCGAAGCCGGCGGCGATGGCGGCATGCGCGGGATCGGCCGCGAGATTCTTCAGCTCATGGGGATCGGCCGCCACATCGAAGAGCTGCGGCGGATCGCCCTCGCAGGCGACGTACTTGTATTTCCCGCGGCGGATCATGAAGGCGGGATGGAAGGTGCCTTCGGCGGTATATTCGCCGTAGGCCGTGTCGGCCCAGCCGGCCCCGCTCCCGGACGCAAGCCCGAGCAGGCTCGCGCCGTCGATGGGCGCGGCAGGATCGAACTTCCCGTCTCCGGCCAGTTCGGCCAGCGTCGGCAACAAATCGACCAGCGAGACATTCTGCGGCACCCGGCGCGGCGCGAACTGGCTGGGCCAGTGCATGATCAGCGGCACGCGCGTGGAGTGCTCGTAGAAGGTCATCTTGTACCAGAGGCCGCGCTCGCCCAGCATGTCGCCATGGTCGGCGGTGAAGATGATGACGGTGTCATCCGCCTGACCCGTCGCGCGCAACGACTCCAGGACATTGCCCAGCAGGCGATCCGCATAGGTGATCATCGAGTAGTAGCCATGGCGCGCGTTGCGCACATGCTCGTCCGTGACGCGATATTCGCCGCGGTCGTAGAGGTCGTACATGCGCCGGCCCACGGCATCGCGCTTCTCCGGCGGGATGAAGGGCACCGCCGGCATGTCGATATCGTCATGGCGGTAGCGGTTCCATTCGGCGGTATGGCCGAGATAGGGATCGTGGGGATGCATCAGCGACATCGTCAGCATCCAGGGCCGCTCGTCGTCGCCGCGGCCGGCGTCATTCAGCCAGCGGGTCGCGGCGAAGGCCACCTCCTCGTCATAGTCCATCTCCAGCGAGCGCTCATAGGGACCCGCCTCGGTCACGCTCAGCATGTTGTGGAACCACCAGTGGATCTTCTCCGGCTGATCCCAGGTGGGCGTCCAGCCGAAATCGGCGGGATACATGTCGCTGGTAACGCGCTCCTCGAAGCCGTGGAGCTGATCGGCGCCGACGAAATGCATCTTGCCGGAGAGGCAGGTGCGATAGCCGGACGCGCGCAGATAGTGGGCGAAGGTGGGAATGGTCGAGGGGAATTCGGTTGCATTGTCCCAGGCGCCGATGCGGCTGACCAGCTGCCCGGCCATCATGGAGAAGCGCGCCGACGCGCAGATCGGCGAGTTGGTATAGGCGCTGTCGAACACCACGCCGCGATCCGCCAGCGCCGCGATGTTCGGCGCCTGCACCAGCTTGTGCCCGTGGCAAGGCAGGAACTGCGGCGCGATCTGGTCGAACATGACCAGCAGGATGTTGGGCTGCTTGCGCTTTGCGATATCGGCCATCGATGTTCCCAGGGGAATTGATTGCGGATTGACGTAGAAACCCTTGCCAAGCAGGGATTGGAACGTCTATCGCGCTTGGACGGATAAGTCTCGAAATTACGACAAGGACGGACTTAGGCCGCCGTGCCGAAGGAAGCGATCACCTCGATGGGCCCAACGATATTGCGGTTGAATTCGTCGAGATCTGCCGCCGGAATCCAATACTCCTGGTGCGCCCGGGCGCCAACGGTCTCCACCTTGTAGCGCGCGAGATAGTCGGCCTTCACCTGGAAGCGGGTGACATAGCCCGAACCCGAGGACTTCACGTTCCAATCGCGCGCGATCTGCGTGGCATAGGCTTCGTTGAGGACAGGGTAGAAGATCGGCTGTTCCGGCAAGCGCGGTGGAAAGGCCCGAAACGCCGCCTGCTCGATGAGGGCAAGTTCCTTGGGGCCGACGGGACGATAGAGAGTAACGGTTGTTTGCTGCGACATGGCAGCAATCTAGCGGCTATCGACAAATGTGGTCCAGTCGGTAAGAAATGGCGCCCAGACGAATCAAGGAGATCGGCAGATGAGCGGCGTACGGGTCGAGCGGCGGGGCAAGGTCTTGGAGATCACGCTGGACCGGCCGAAAGCGAATGCGATCAGCGCCGCGGCCAGCCGGGCGCTGGGCGAGGCTTTCGCCACGCTGCGCGACGATCCTGAACTGCTGGTGGGCATCGTCACCGGCGGCGGCGACAAGTTCTTTTCCGCGGGCTGGGATCTGAAGGCGGCGGCCGAGGGCGACTCCACCGAGTATGGCGTCGGCGGTTTTGCCGGCAACACCGAGATGTTCGACCTGGACAAGCCGCTGATCGCCGCCGTCAACGGCATCACCGTCGGCGGCGGGTTCGAGATCGCGCTCGCCTGCGACCTGATCATCGCCGTGGAACATGCGGAGTTCTTCCTGCCGGAGATCAAGATCGGGATCATTCCCGATGCCGGCGGCGTGCAGCGGCTGCCGCGGCGCCTGCCCCGCAACATTGCCATGGATATGCTGCTGACCGGCCGGAAGCTGGGCGCCGCCGAGGCGCTGCAGTGGGGCCTGGTCAACCGCGTGGTGAAGCCGGCGGAGCTGATGCCGACGGCACGGGCGATCGCCGACGAGCTGCAGGGCTGGGCGCCGCTGGCGCTGCGGGCGCTGAAGTCTGTCGTCAACGCCATCGAGGGCCTGCCGATGCCCGAGGCGTTCTCGCGCATGCGCAGCATTCCGGTCTATCAGCAGATGACCCGGTCGGAGGATGCGAAGGAAGGGCCGCTCGCCTTTGCCGAGAAGCGTGCGCCCCAGTGGAAGGGCCGGTGAAGAAGAAACCGGCGTCAGCGGCGCGCGGCCAGGACGCCGATGCACGACGCCTGACGGCGCTTGAGCAGAAGATCAAGCGCGAGCCCGATGCGATCGACGCCTATCTGGAGATGGCGGCGCTGATGTCGCGGCGGCGGGAACCCGGCATGGCGGCGCAGCTCCTGCGGACGGCGCTGGACCGCTCGCCGCGCCATCTGGGACTGCTGACCAATTTGGGCGGCTTGCTGGCGGGGACGAGCTACACCGCCGAAGAAGGCATCAGCTACCTGCGGCAGGTGGTGGAGCAGATGCCGCGCTCCTATCTGTCGCACTACAATCTCGCGATCGGCCTGAAGAGTGCCGGGGAGTTTGCGGAGTCCGCAACGCAATTCCGCCTCACGCTGGATCTGAAACCCGACTCCGCCGATGCCCTGGTCAATCTCGGCCATGTGCTGCTGGAGCTGGGACAAGTCGAGGAGGCGGCCGAGGCCTATGAGGCCGCCCTGCCCTTGCGCCGCGCGCCCGGCTTGATCTCGAAGGCGCCGATCAAAACCAATGCCAACAAGCTGCGGCATGACATCGAGCAGCTCCGCTATCTCGTTGGGCTCGGCCTGCTGGATGTCCAGTTCGGGGCGATGATCGCCGATTTCGAAGCGGCGCTGGCGGATCTGCCGCCCCTGCCGGCGGGTTCGACCACCGTGGCGTTGCCGGAGTCGCATCAAGCCAAGCTGGCGCCGATCTATAACCGCCTGCTCCATCGCCATGGGGGCGAGCGGATCGCCACAGGCGCGGTCAATTCAGGCCTCGACCGCGGCCTCATCGAGCAAAGCTATGGCGACAATGCGCCGGGCTATGCCTGGTTCGACGGGCTGCTGACGCCGGAAGCGCTGCGGGCGCTGCGCGACTACTGCCTGCAATCGACGATCTGGTATCAGGCGCGCTATGGCGACGGTTATCTCGGCGCTTTCATGGATGACGGGTTCTGCTGCCCGCTGCTGCTGCAGATCGCCGACGAGCTGCGCCAGGCCCTGCCCGGCATCTTCGCACGGCACACGCTGCGGCGGCTCTGGGCGTTCAAGTATGACAGCCGCATGAGCGGCATTCCCATCCATGCCGACTTCGCGGCGGTGAACGTGAATTTCTGGGTGACGCCCGACGAGGCGAACCTGGACGAGGACAGCGGCGGCTTGATCGTCTGGAACAAGCGCATGCCGCCGGACTGGGAGCTCTGGCGCTACAAGGACGACATTCCCGCGATCCGGGAATTTCTCAGCAACAGTCAGGCGAAATCCCTGGACGTGCCCTACCGGCAGAACCGGGCTGTTATGTTCAACTCCGACCTGTTCCACGAGACGGGAAAGCTGAACTTCCGCGACGGCTACGAGAACCGCCGCATCAACATCACCATGCTGTTCGGCAGGCGGGAGGGAAGCTGAGTGCGATTTGCGCAGACTGCTCTTCTACTCGTGACTTCGAGCTAGAACATGAATGTTTCAAAGGCATCTCAAATCAGTCCCCTCGCCCCGCTTGCGGGGAGAGGGTTAGGGTGAGGGGACCGCTCCTCCGGAGCCAGCAACGCGCGTCTTCGACACCCCCTCACCCTGCCCTCTCCCCCACTTCGTAGGGGAGAGGGGTCAATGCTCTAAAATTGAGCTTGGTACGTGTCATTCGCCTGTCTGGTTGTCGCACCGGCGCGGACACGAGGCTGACGAAACTGGGGAGCTGTTCAGCGGTGAAACACATTCCCGTGAGCGGCAACGGGCACCCGCGATTGCGGAAAAATCAGCCTGGACCAGCCGGAAATGTGACGTTGGTCCTTGGCTTGGTGCCTCATTTTCAACAAACTTCATGACTCAATTGGGTCCAGTGAAACGGATCGAGATCGACGGCGAGCCCCGAATGGATATCGCGCGCGCAGGGCAGCGAATCTTCCGGCAGGCTTGGTCGCGGCGCCGCCTGTTGTCAGGCCTGGCGGCGCTGCCGGCAGCGGCCTCGCTTGGCCTGCTGGCGCAGCGGGCGACATCGCAGGATCAGCCGGAGGAAGACGTTTCCTTCTTCCGCATCGCCACCGGCCCGACCGACGGCAACTATTTCGACATCGGCGGCCTGCTGGCCACGGCGGTCAGCAACCCGCCGGGGTCGCGGCCCTGCGACAAGGGCGGCGCCTGCGGCGTGCCCGGGCTGGTGGCCGTGGCGGAAACCAGCACCGGCTCGGTGGAGAATATCAAGCTGCTGGGCGAAGGAATGGTCGAGTCAGCCCTGTCCCAGTGCGACATCGCCTATTGGGCCTATTCCGCCACCGGCATGTATCAGACGAAACTGCCGCAAGGCAATCTGCGGGCGATCGCCAATCTGTATCAGGAGAGCCTGCAGATCGTCGTGCGCGCGGAATCGCCGATCAAGAGCATTCCCGATCTCAAAGGCAGCCGGGTGTCCCTGGGCGAACGCGGGTCGGGCACTCGGGCGACGGCGTCGCTGGTGATCGAAGCCTATGGCCTGAAGCCGCGCATGCTGAAGGGCGAGCAATTGTCGATCGGCGACGCGGTGCGGGAGCTGCAGGAGGGCACGCTCGATGCCTTCTTCGTTGTCGGCGGCGACACCATCCCCTCGATCCTGCAGCTGACAGAGACGATCCCGGTGCGGCTGCTTCCTGTGGACGGCAAGGAGGCGCAGGCCCTGCGGGAGGCCAACCCGTTCCTCACCCTCGACGTCATTCCCTCGGGCAATTACCGCAACGAGGCGTCGGTCGTGACGGTGGGCATCGGCACCTACTGGCTGGTGCTCGACAGCATGGCCGAGGATTTGGCCTATGAACTCACCAAGTCGCTATGGCATCCCTCGACCCGGCAGATCCTCGATGACGGCAGCGCGCTCGGCCGCAAGATCCGGGTGGAGAATGCGCTGATCGGCCTGCCCATCCCGCTCCATGACGGCGCTACGAAGTACTATGTCGAGGCGAGGAAGGCGTCAGGCGGGAATTAGGTCACGCCGCGCGCTTGA
This sequence comes from uncultured Alphaproteobacteria bacterium, assembly GCA_963810485.1. Lineage (GTDB taxonomy): Bacteria > Pseudomonadota > Alphaproteobacteria > Dongiales > Dongiaceae > DATKFM01. Next base: position 224,695 of record CAWENQ010000003.1, on the reverse strand, counting down.
TGGTCATGATGTAGACCTCGCCGTCCTGGCGGTTCTCCACCAGCTCGTTGCCGGTGGTCTCGCAGAAATGGATGAAATCCTTGGGCGCGCCGGGATCGGTGGCTAGAACCTGGAGCAGGCCGCCCGGCGGCACGTCCTTCATCGCCTTGCGCGCGCGCAGGACCGGCAGCGGGCATTTCAGGCCCTTGGCGTCGAGGATGGTCGTTGCTGGCGAGGGGCTGGTCATGTCGGCTCACTGATCCTTTGGCTCTCGGCGCTAACGTCTTACATTATGTAGGTTCGAATCCTCGATTGACAGCCATCCGCATTGCCATGACCACAGTCTTTACAATCGGCCATTCCAATCATCCGCGCGAGCGGTTCATCGCGCTGCTGCGCGGCGAGGAGATCACGGCCCTGGCCGATGTGCGGTCGACGCCGTTTTCGCGGCGGCATCCGCAGTTCAGCAAGCCTGCACTCGCTGAGACGCTGCCGCAGGAGGGAATTGCCTACGTTTACCTGGGCGAAGAGCTTGGCGGCCATGCGGAAGGACCCGGCGTTGCTGCGCGACGGGGCGCCGGACTACGACAAGATCGCCGCGACGCAGTCGTTCCGGCATGGGCTGGATCGGGTGATCGATGGGGCGAGCCGGCACAGGATCGCGCTCATGTGCGCCGAACGGGAGCCCCTGGATTGTCACCGTTTCCTGCTTGTGAGCCGACATCTGGCCCTGCGGGGAGCCCGAAATCAATCATATCCTGGGGGATGGCTCGATCGAGGAGCATGACGATACCCTGCGCCGCCTGCTGGCGAAGACCCATCTGGATGCCGGAGAACTGTTCGCCGAAGGAACGCCGCCCGACGAGGTGGTCGCGCGGGCTTTTGCGGCGGGCCGACGCCGGCTCTTCGGCGGCAAGTCGCGGGCGTCCTAGCGGTCCTGCGCCCAACGCCACGGACGGACTGGCCCTAGCGGCGCAGCGGCGCCCTATGCTACCAGCGCGGTAAGCGACAGTGAATCCATGGGATCTGCACAAATCAACAGTTGCCGGGGCGGCGGCCCATGGTACGAACCGCGCCGCCGGCGGTTCTCCCGCGCGCTATCAGCAAACATCACCAGGCCATGAACATTAACCCGTTCGCCACGGTCGCGGAGCAGGTCGATCTGTCGCCCAAGGTGGCCGACGAGGTGAAGACGACCACCTGCTACATGTGCGCCTGCCGCTGCGGCATCAAGGTGCATCTGCGCGATGGCGCGATCAGGTATATCGAGGGCAACCGCGACCACCCCGTGAACAAGGGCGTGCTCTGCGCCAAGGGCTCCGCCGGGATCATGAACCACTATTCGCCGGCGCGGCTGGAGGCGCCGCTGCTGCGGGTGGGCGAGCGCGGCGCCGGCGAATTCAAGGCCATCACCTGGGACGAGGCGCTGGCGCTGGCGGGGCAATGGCTCGGCGATATCAGGAAGAGCGATCCGCGCAAGCTCGCCTTCTTCACCGGCCGCGACCAGAGCCAGGCGCTGACCGGCTGGTGGGCGCAGCAATACGGCACGCCTAACTACGCCGCCCATGGCGGCTTCTGTTCCGTCAACATGGCGGCAGCCGGCCTCTACAGTATCGGCGGCTCGTTCTGGGAATTCGGCGAGCCGGACTGGGACCGCACCCGCTATTTCATGATGTTCGGCGTCGCCGAGGACCATGACAGCAACCCGATCAAGATCGGCCTCGGCAAGATCAAGGGCCGCCCGGCCGGCGAGCGCGCGAAGTTCATCTCCGTCAATCCAATCCGCACCGGCTATTCCGCCATCGCCGACGAATGGATCGGCATCCGGCCGGGCACCGATGGGCTGTTCGTGCTGGCGCTGGTGCATGAGCTGCTGAAGGCCGACCGCATCGATCTGGATTTCCTGGTGCGCTACACCAACGCGCCCTGGCTGGTGATCCATGAGCCCGGCGGGCCGCGCGACGGGCTGATTGCCCGCGACGGGCAAGGTCATCCGCTATGCTGGAACCAGACGCGGGGTGCCGCGACCAACGCGCTGGCGGCGGATGTGGCGCCGTCGCTGATCGGCGAGTTCGTGCTGGCCGACGGCACCAAGGCGCGGCCGGCGTTTCACCTGATGGCCGAGCGTTACCTCGATGCGAAATACGCGCCGGAGGCCGTGGCCGAACAGACCGGCGTGCCTGCCGCGACCATCAAGCGTATCGCCGCCGAACTGGCGCACGCCGCCTTCGAGCAGCAGATCGAGATCAAGCAGAGCTGGACCGATTGGGCGGGACGCGTCCATGACCGCTTCATCGGCCGGCCCGGTCAGCATGCATGCCATGCGCGGCATCTCCGCCCATTCCAACGGATTTCATACCTGCCGCGCCATCCATCTGCTGCAGATGTTGCTGGGCAGCATCGATACGCCGGGCGGCTGGCGCTATAAGCCGCCCTTCCCCCGCCCCTGCCCGCCGCCGATCCGGCCGGGCGGCAAGCCTGGGCAGGTCGCGGCGAACACGCCGCTGCAGGGGCCGCCGCTGGGCTTTCCGCAAGGGCCGGAGGATCTGCTGATCGAGCCCGACGGCTCGCCGCGCCGCATCGACAAGGCCTTCTCCTGGGAGGCGCCGCTGTCGGCCCATGGAATGATGCATATGGTGATCGCCAACGCCCATGCCGGCGATCCCTATCCCATCGACACGCTTTTCCTCTATATGGCGAACATGAGCTGGAACTCGGCGATGAACACCGCCGGCACCATGCGCATGCTGACCGACAAGGATCCGGCGACCGGCGATTACAGAATTCCGCACATCATCTATGCCGATGCCTATTTCTCGGAGATGGTCGCCTATGCTGACCTGATCCTGCCGGATACGACCTATCTCGAGCGCCACGACTGCATCTCTCTGATGGACCGGCCGATCTGCGATGCGGATGGCGCCGCCGATGCGATCCGCCAGCCTGTCGTGAAGCCGGACCGCGACGTGCGGCCGTTCCAGGATGTGCTGATCGATCTCGGTGCGCGGCTTGGGTTGCCTGGGTTGATCAAGGAAGATGGCTCCGCGAAGTATCCCGGCTTCTTCCCCGACTACATGGTCAATCACGAACGGCGGCCGGGCATCGGCATGCTGGCGGGCTGGCGCGGCAACGGGCATGAGCACGGCAAGGGCGCGCCAAACCCGAAGCAGATCGAGAGCTACATCGCTCATGGCTGCTTCTGGCGCCATGAATTGAACGAGAACCAGCGCTTCTACCGCCATGCCAACAGAGACTATCTGCAATGGGCGGTGGAGTTCGGGCTGGTGGACCGCGCCGAGCAGATCGTGCTGCAAATCTACTGCGAGCCATTGCAACGGTTCCGGCTGGCGGCGGATGGGCACGGTCACGTGCATCCGCCCGAGCAGTATCGCGAGCGCCTGCGAAAACATTTCGATCCTCTGCCGATCTGGTATCCACCGTTCGAGGAAGCGGCGATCGAGACGCGCGACTTCCCGCTGCACGCCCTGACCCAGCGGCCGATGGCCATGTATCACTCCTGGGGCTCGCAGAATGCCTGGCTGCGGCAGATCCATGGCCGCAATCACCTGTACATCAACCGGCAGACGGCGAAGCGGCTCGAGCTCGCCGACGATGACTGGGTCTGGCTGATCAGCCACCACGGGCGCATCAAGGTGCCGGTCAAGGCGATGGAAGGCGTGAACCCGGACACGGTCTGGACCTGGAACGCCATCGGCAAGCGGCGGGGAGCCTGGAACCTGGCCCCGCAGGCGGCGGAGGGGCGCCAGGGATTCCTGCTCAATCACCTGATCTCGGAATTGCTGCCGCCGAAGGCGGACGGGCATCGCTATTCCAACAGCGATCCCATCACCGGCCAGGCGGCCTGGTACGATCTGCGGGTGCGGATCGAGAGATGTTCGGAGGATGAGCGGCGGCAGAGCGAGCCGCAGTTCGCGGACCTGAAAGCGCCGGTGAGCCACGAAAAGCCGGCGCTGCTCCGTTATGGCGCGCGCTTCCGCGGCCGCGACGAGTGAGAGATTCTCTGATGCACTGCTTGATCACCCTAGCTCACCCAACCATCAAATCGCCCCCCTTGAGGGGGCGGTCGCTCGCGAAGCGAGCGGGTGGGGGGTCGGCTCGGTGCCGGCAACACCAGCAGGCTTTGCTTCCGGGGACACCAACTGCGCCCGGCTTTGAGATACCCCCCTTCTGTCTCATCGCGCTGACGCGCGATGAGACATCTTCCCCCTCAAGGGGGGGAAGATTGTGCGTCGTGGCTTGAGCGGCTCCGCGTCGGAAAATTGCAATGACCTCCCTCCCCCGCAATCCCAGTCCGAAAAAGCTCGGCCTTGTTATCGACCTGGATATCTGTGTCGGCTGCCATGCCTGCGCGGTGAACTGCAAGGAATGGAACAGCGGCGGCCAGATGGCGCCGCTGACCGACCGCGATCCCTACGGCGCGAAGCCATCGGGCGTCTGGTTCAACCGCGTGCACAGCTTCGAGGCCGGCGACGGACCGTCGAGCCGCACAGTGCATTTCCCGCGCTCCTGCCTGCACTGCGAGCAGCCTGCCTGCGTCGAGGTCTGCCCCACCGGCGCCTCTTACAAGCGCGCGGAAGACGGCATCGTGCTGGTGAACGAGGATATCTGCATCGGCTGCAAGCTCTGTTCCTGGGCCTGTCCCTATGGCGCGCGGGAATATGACGAAGATGTCGGCGTGATGAAGAAATGCACGCTCTGCATCGACAAGATCTACAATGAGAATCTTGAGGAGATCGACCGCGTGCCGGCCTGCGTCGCTACCTGCCCGGTGAATGCGCGGCACTATGGCGATCTCGGCGATCCGAACTCGGCAGTGTCGCGCCTGGTGGCAGAGCGCAGCGGCTATGACCTGATGCCGGAGCTGGGTTATGAGCCAGTCAACAAATACCTGCCGCCGCGGCCACGCCAGGAAAGTGCCGGCTGCACCGGCGCGAAGGCGGAGCTGGATCCGCCCGCCAATGGCGATATCGCCAATCCGTTCCTGCGGTGGGTCGACCGCATCCTGTCGCGCTAGAGCCGCGCCGCCCAGGCCATGCATCCCGCGCTTTCGGTCATCCTGTTCACGGTCATCTCCGGCGCCGGCTACGGCATGCTGTGTCTGCTGGGCGTCGGCGCCGCCACCGGATGGCTGACGCCGGACCGCTGGCTCGGCGTTGCCGCATTCGGAATCGCGTTCGCCGCAATCATCTTCGGGCTGCTGTCGTCAACCAAGCATCTTGGTCATCCTGAAAGAGCCTGGCGCGCGCTGTCGCAATGGCGTTCCTCCTGGCTGTCGCGCGAAGGCATGGCTAGCCTAATCACGTTCATTCCCGCCGGTATTTTCGCGCTGGGCTGGATCTTCGGCGCTGACATGAGCCGCGGCATCAGCTTCTTCGGTATCCTGACCGCAATATGGGCGGGACTCACTGTCTACTGCACGGCGATGATCTATGCGTCGCTGAAGCCGATCGCGGCCTGGAACAACGGCTATGTCGTGCCGTGCTACCTTTTGCTGGGGCTGGCGACGGGCGCGTCCTGGCTCGCGGCATTGCTGTTCGCATTCGGTTTCGGCAGCATCGGGATATCGGCGATCCTGGCGCTGATCCAATCGATCGCCTGGCCGGTGAAACTGGCCTATTGGCGGCATATCGACCTCGTGCGCAGCGAGAGTTCGGCGGAGACGGCGACCGGTCTCGGTCATCTGGGCAAGGTGCGGCTTCTCGACGCGCCCCATACTGAGGAAAATTACCTGATGCGCGAGATGGGCTTCCGCGTCGCCCGCAAGCACGCCTTGCAATTACGGATCTTTGCGACGCTCTTGGCGTTCCTGCTACCACTCATGCTGACGGTGCTGGCGGGCGCGGCGATTGTTAATGGCCTGGTTGTACCGGCGATAGTCTTGACGATCGCCGCCGCAGCGGCGACAACGGCGGGGATATTGACGGAACGCTGGCTATTTTTCGCCGAAGCCAAGCACACGGTTACGCTCTACTATGGCGCCAGCCGGGCCTGACGCGCCCGATACACAGCAAGGTAAGGTATAGATGCGGCAATTCTCCGTAGCTGCGGCATTTCCAGCGGTTCTCCTGCTCGCGTCCTGCGGTGGCCAGCAAAGCCAGCCCGCAGATGCGGCGGCTGAAATCACGCCGGGGACCGTGGTGCGGGAAGCGCAGTTCGGCCGGCCCGCGCCGGCGTTGCTCGCCTGCGCCGCGGTACGAGCCAACAAGGGCAGCAACATGGTGCTCGGCGATCTCGGCCTGGTGACGGAAAGCTATCCGAAAGTCGAGCTTCCACCTGCCGATGGCGGCAAGGTCTTTGTCGCCATGGAGATGGCGAACAAGGCCGACCTCGTCCCGCTCTGGGTCATGACCGGGCGCGAACTCACGGCCGCCTCATCCTATGTCGAGCTGCGAATGGGCTATACGCCCAAGGCTGGCAAGGCGCGCGCGGCCCAACTATGGCAGTTGCTGGAAACCTGCAGCGAAGAGAAGTTGTAAGCGCCGCATAAGACGGCGGCGCACGGTCGCGCAATTACCACCGCGCCGTCACGTCATCGTCACGACTCCTGTGCATGGTGCTGACAACGAGCGGCGCACCTAACGGAACTGGCGATGGGATCGCCCTTCCCGCAGAGCCCCGCCACTCCTATGAAAATATGGAAGGACGGTTCGCCATGACACGGGACGACATCGTGCAATTGCTCAACCACACGGCCGCTTCGTTGCTGGCGGCGGCGCCCAGCATTCCCGGCAAGGCCAACGATCTCCGCTGCATCGCCGCACGGCTGCAGATCGTCTCCATGGATATCGAGGATATGGAGGACATCAGCGGCATGGTGCTGCAGTTCGCGGCGCGGCGATAGCCATAACCCGGCCTGGGTTGCCAGAGGCATCCCGGGACCGTTAGCCTCCCACCCCACGGTCTGGTGGGAGGCGTTGTGAGTATCAGCAGTCTTTTTCGGGGCGACTGGCATCCGGTCGTTCCCGTGCGGTTCGGTCCCGGACGGCTCGCCGAATTGCCCGCAAGCTGCCGGGCGCTGGGCATCGCGCGGCCGCTGCTGATCACCGACAGCGGCCTGGGCAACAGCGCCATCGTCCAGCGGGCGATCGAGATCAACCGGGAGGCTGGGATCGCCACCGGCCTCTTCGCGGGCGTGCGCAGCAATCCCATCAGCCGCAATGTGGAAGACGGCGTTGCCGCCTATCTTGCCGGCGGCCATGACGGCGTCGTCACCTTCGGCGGCGGCAGCGCGCTGGATGCCGGCAAATGCGTGGCGGTCATGGCGCAGCAGCCGCAGCGGTCGCTCTGGGATTTCATCTGGGGCCGCCCGCCGCTCAAGGGCGAAGTGAAGGCGGCGCCGATCATTGCCATTCCCACCACCGCCGGCACGGGCTCGGAGATGGATGGCGGTGCGATCATCACCAACGAAGCGACCAAGGTGAAGGAGATCCTCGCCCACGGGAAAATGCGGGCGCGGGCGGTCATCGGCGATCCCGAACTGACTATCGGCTTGCCGCGCAATCTTACGGCCTGGACCGGCATGGATGCGCTGTCCCATGCGCTGGAGGCCTATTGCGTCCCCGACTACGACCCGATGGCTGACGGCATGGCGCTGGAGAGCATGCGGCTGGTGGCGGAGTGGCTGCCGGTGGCGGTTGCCGATGGAACCAACATCGAGGCGCGGGCGGAGATGCTGTCGGCAGCGATGATGGGCGCGGCCGCTTTCCGCAAGGGGTTGGGGGCGATGCATGCCCTGAGCCATCCGATCGGCGCCATGTATGACACCCATCACGGGCTGACCAATGCCGTCGTGATGCCCTATGTCCTGAAGTTCAACGAGGCCGCGCTGCAGCCGAAGATGCGCCGGCTGGCGCATTACCTGGAGCTGCCGACCTCGTCTTTCGGCGCCGTGCTCGACTGGATCCTGCAGCTACGCGCGCAGCTCGATATCCCGGAGAACTCTGGAGGATCTGAACGTGCCGGCGGAGGAAGTGGAAATCGTGGCGGCCAAGGCCGCAGCCGATGGCTGCGCGCCGACCAACCCGGTGCCCGTGGGCCATGCGGAGATGGTCAGGATCTTCCAGGCCGCCTATGACGGCGCGTTATAGCTTGCAACAGAAAGTGATTGGATAACGGCGATGCGATGGCTGGTGGGCGGCAATGTGTTCGATGTGGCGAAGGGCAGTTTCCAGCGCGCCGATATCGGCATTGACGACGAACGGATCACGGCGATCACGCCGCAAGCCAAGCCCGACCGCAAGGACGACGTCCATGAAATGCCCGGCGCCTGGCTGCTGCCGGGCCTGATTGATTGCCACGTGCATCTGACCATACCGACGGAGCTTGCCGATCCGGCCGCCGGCGCCAACCGTACGGACGCCGCGGTCGCGCTCTATACGGCGAAGGCGGCGGAGCGGACGCTGCAGGCCGGCGTGACCACGGCGCGGGATGTGGGCGGCTGGAACTATGTGGAGATGGCGGTGCGCGACGCCATCAATCAGGGACTCGCGACCGGGCCGCGGCTGTTCCTCGCCGGACGGCTGCTGTCGATCACCACGCAAACCGTCGACTACTATCCCGGCATGTACGAGGTGGCCGACGGGCCTGACGCGGTTAAGCAGGCCGCGCGCAAGCAACTGGCCAAGGGCGCCGACCTGATCAAGGTCATGGCCACCGGCGCAATGCTCTCGTCGGAGAACGAGGACGCCCGGGCGATCCAGTTCACGCTGGAGGAGCTGAAGGCGGCGGTCGAGATCGCGCACGATAATTTCAAGCATGTCGCCGCCCATGCCCATGCCTGCCGCGGCATCGAGAACTGCATCGACGCCGGCGTCGACAGCATCGAGCATTGCACCTTCGCCGACGAAGCGGCGCTGAAGCGCATCGCCGAGAAAGGCATCTACATCGTGCCGACGATCTGCGCCGGCGAACTGCTGATCCGCGACAATAGCATGGTGCAGTCCATGCCCGAGCACCTGCGAAAGCGCATGCTGGAGTTCAACGACATCCATATCGAGACGATCAAGCGTGCCCACAAGATGGGCGCGCGCATTGCCATGGGCACTGATGCCGGCACGCCGGGCAATCACCACGGCATGAACGCCTCGGAATGCGTGTTCATGGTGCGGGATGCAGGGATGACGCCGGCTGAGAGTATCCACGCCGCCACGATCAATCCGGCGCGGCTCCTGCGCCAGGAGAAGAACCTCGGCAGCCTGGAGGCCGGCAAGTTCGCCGACATCATCGCCTGCCGCGGCAATCCGCTCGATGACATCGAGGAATTGACCCGCATCGCCCTCGTCATGAAGGGCGGGCAAGTCTATAAGAACGAACTCCGGCGCGAATGACCGATGGCGGCGCGTTCATGAATATGGGAACCACACAGGACCAGTTCATCGAGCAGTTCCCGACGCTGGTGCTGCACCGGCGCAGCCCGGAAAACGGCCCGCTGAATGCCGAACTTGCCGCGCTGGTGCGGAAGTTGCGGGACACCACGCCGAACACCGCACCGGGAAGCTCGACCCATGGCGGCTTCCAGACCGACACCAACTTTCTCTATGTGGACCACCCGGCGGTCAAGACGCTGCAGCAGCAGATCCACGCGACCGTGCAGGCCTACCTGCCCCGTTATTTCCGCATTGAGCTGACCTCCGCGCCGAAGAATGTCGATGCGCGCATCTGGGGCTGGGCGGTGTTGATGCGCGAGGGCGACTACAACACGCCCCATGTGCACCCGGAGGCTCATATCAGCGGCGTCTATTATGTCGAGGTGCCGCCGGTCATCGGTCAGACCAAGGACCCTGGTCCGGGCGGCAGCATCACCTTCTACGACCCGCGGCCGGGTGCGGAGATGTATCAGATCCGCCGCCGCCGCATGCAGCATAACGTCGTCCCGCAATCGGGCGATGTCGTCGTGTTTCCCAGCTATCTCCGCCACGCGGTGTTTCCCTATCGCGGCGGCGGCGAACGGATCTCCGTCGCCTTCAATGCCCGCCTGACCGTGGAATGAAGCGAGAAGAGTAAACCAACCCAGCGTTCAGAGAGGGCCTATGCGCGTCGTCGAGAGTTTTCCCCGCAAGGTGCGGGAGATCGTCAATACCTTCATTCCGATGTCCGACGGCGTGAAACTTGCCGCGCGCATCTGGCTGCCGGAAGATGCGGAGAAGAATCCTGTCCCTGCGATCCTGGAGTATTTGCCCTATCGCAAGCGGGACGGCGACGGCACGGCAAGCCGGGATGCGCTGACGCACCCCTATTTCGCCGGCCATGGCTATGCCGGCGTGCGGGTCGACCTGCGCGGCTTCGGCGAATCCGACGGCATCTCCCTGGACGAATACACCAAGCAGGAACATGACGACTGCCTGGAGGTGCTGAAATGGCTGGCGGCGCAGCCTTGGTGCACCGGCGCCTGCGGCATGATCGGCATCTCCTGGGGCGGCTTCAACGGCCTGCAAGTTGCGGCGCGGCGGCCGCCGGAGCTGAAGGCGGTGATCACGCTCTGCTCCACCGATGACCGTTATGCCGACGACATCCACGCCATGGGCGGCTGCATGCTGGTGGACAATCTAGCCTGGGCCTCGGCGATGTTCGCCATCCAGGGCCATCCGCCCGATCCGGCGCTGGTGGGCGAGCGCTGGCGCGAGATGTGGATTCACCGCCTGGAGAACCAACCGCTGCTGATCGCCAACTGGCTGGACCATCAGCGGCGGGACGCCATGTGGAAGCACGGCTCGGTTTGCGAGAACTATGACGATATCAAATGCCCAATCTACGCGGTCGGCGGCTGGGCCGATGGATACTCCAATGCGATCCCGCGGCTGCTGGCGGGATTGAAAGTGCCGCGCAAGGGGCTGGTCGGCCCCTGGGCCCACCGCTATGCGCATTTTGCCGAGCCGGGACCGCGCATCGGCTTCCTGCAGGAATGCCTGCGCTGGTGGGATCAATGGCTGAAGGGCCAGGACACCGGCATCATGGCGGAGCCGATGTACCGGGTCTGGATGCAGGACACGGCGCCAGCGCAGACCTATTACAAGGAGCGGCCGGGCCGCTGGGTGGCGGAGCCGTCCTGGCCGAGCCCGAACATCAAGGCGAAGCGGCTGTCTCTCAACGCGGATGGTCTTGGCGAGAAGCCCGGGACGGAGACTCCCCTCGTCCTGCGTTCGCCGCTCAGCATCGGATTCCTGGCGGGCCATTGGTGCTCCTACGGGCACGCGCCTGACCAGCCCGACGATCAGCGGGAGGAAGACGGCAAGTCGCTCTGCTTCGACAGCGCTGCGCTGACCGACCGTGTCGAGATCTTGGGCGCGCCGGTCGTGACCCTCGATGTCGCCGCCGACAAGCCGCAGGCGCAGGTCTGCGTCCGGCTCTGCGACGTGGCGCCCGATGGCGAGTCCGTGCGAGTCAGCTACGGCCTGCTGAATCTCAATCACCGCGACAGCCACGAATTTCCCACGGCGCTGGAACCTGGGAAGCGCTATCGCGTGCGAGTGCAGCTCTGCGACATCGCTCACGCGTTTGCACCCGGCCACCGCATCCGCGTCGCGGTGTCGAGTTCCTACTGGCCGATCGCCTGGCCGGCGCCGGAACCGGTGACGCTGACTCTGCAGGCTGGCGCCGGCTCCCTGGAGTTGCCTGTTCGAGCGCCGCGCGACGAGGACAGCAAGCTGGCGCCGTTCGCGCCAGCGGAAACCGCACGGCCGCAAAAGCCGACCGTCCTGCGCCCGGCGAAGACGGAGGAATGGATCACCCGGGATCTCGTCGCCGGCGAGACCTCGTTGCGCAGCCGGGAGGATGGCGGGCATACCATCGCCGAAACTTCCGCCCTGGAGTACGAAGCGATAAAGGAAGAGGACTTCCGCATCGGCGATCACGATCCGGCGAGTGCCCGCTGCGACATCAGGAATAGCCGAAAGGTCGGCCGCGGCAGTTGGCAGACGCGGGTCGATACCCATACCAGGATGAGTTGCACGTCGCAGGAGTACATTCTCGATGCGACCCTGGACGCCTTCGAGGGAGAAAAACGCATACTCACACGGAGTTGGCAGAGGCGCATACCCCGGGATTTTTCCTAATCCGGAAGACCGCCGACGGCGTCCCAGGGTGCATCTGGGACGCCGTCGGACGCCCAAACGCGATCAATCCGTCCAATGGTTCGCGGCCGCGGCGCCCTGGGCGGTTAGCCAAGTCCCTTGTGGCCCGCGGCCCTTGGTCGTTAGAATTGTTGATGAAAGAAGCTTGGGCCTGGGCACCAGGCGATAAATCAGGGAGAGAGGGCATGACAAAGTACAACATCGGCCGTCGCAAATTCGTGGCCAGCGCCGCGACGGTGAGTGCGGCGATTGCCTTGGGCATCAAGCCCAGGAACATCCTGGCGCAGGAAGGCGATATCCTGAAAGTCCGCATGGAGGCCGACATCCAGGTTCTGGATCCCGGCTACATGATCGGCGGCGCCGAAACGACCATTCAGTTCGGCACCATGCCGCGGCTGGCGGTGCCGGTGCAGGACGCGAACCGTACCTGGGGCTGGGCCCCGTCCGATTATGTGGAGTCGGTGCAACAAACTGACGATCCACTGCGTATCAGCTTCAAGTTGAAGCCGGGCTTCATGTGGAGCGGCGACTATGGCGAGGTCACCGCCGAGGACGTGAAGTACTCTTTCGAGCGAATGATCAAATCCGACTGGAGCGGCCGTTGGCCGACGTTGGACAGAGTCGATGTCGCCGACAAGTACAGCGGCACGATCGTGTTGAAGGAATCGTTCGCTCCCTTGTGGCTGGTCGCGATCTCCTCGGAATCCGGCACGATTTTGTGCAAGGCCGCGGTCGAAAAGCTGCCGGAGAAGAAGTTCACGACTGAGATTCCTGCGGAGTGCGGGCCGTACACGTTTGCTGAGTGGCAGCCGAAGCAGAAGGCCATTCTCAAGTCCAACCCGAACTGGCAGGGCACGAAGCCCGCGTTCAGCGAAGTGCACATCATCGACGTCGAAGAAAACAAGGCGGCCGAACTGGCCTATGAGGCCGGCGAGATTGACGGCACGAACGTGACGCCGGATACCGCCGCCCGCTACAAGCAGAATCCGCTGCCGGATTCCACGATCTTCGAAGTCGCCGGCCCGTTCTGTACCTGGATGGGTATGAATTGCGAGCATGAGAAACTGAAGGACATTCGCGTGCGCAAGGCGATCCAGCGCGCCATCGACGTCGACTCGATCCTGCAGGCGGCCTATGCAGGCGTTTCGCCGAAGGCAAACGGCGTCGTGCCGATCGGCATCCTCGGCGCCCGCCCGGCAGCGGGCTACAAGTACGATCCCGACGAGGCTCGGGCGCTGCTGGCGGAAGCCGGCGTCACCGACCTGTCGCTTGAACTGAAGACGCTGAACCAACAGGACCGGCTCGTCGCATCCCAAATCATCCAGACGAATCTGGCCGATGTCGGCATCAAGGTCGAAATCATCCCCCTGGATTCCGGCCCGTTCTGGAACCTCGGCCTTGAGGCCCAGGGCGAGGAGTGGAAGACGCTGCAGCTTTGGATCATGCGCTATCGGACGTCGCCCGACCCCGCCGACATGATCCAATGGTTCGTCAAGAGCCAAGTGGGCATCTGGAATTGGGAGCGCTGGTCCGACCCCGAATTCGAGGATCTCTGGACCAAGGGTCTCACGGAGCAGGATACGGCCAAGCGTGCGGAAGGTTATGTCCGCATGCAGGAGATCATGGAGGCCACCGGCGCCTATCTCTGGATCACCCATGAGCCCGTGAACTACATTCACAAGAACAGCATCAAGCCGGCCTTCGATGCCGGCGCCGAGCTGCTGGTGGAACGCTTCACCAAGGCCTAGGTGCCGCGACTGCAACAGACCGGAGACGCCCATGGATCGAAACGACGGTTATGGGTGTCTCCGGGTCTGGCGCCGCCGCTTCCTCCGGCTTGCCGGCCGGATCGCTGTATGAACTTGGCCGGAACCTAGGTTTCTCACGAAGATGTTGGCATACGCCCTGCAGCGAATTGCCCTGGCCCTGTTGATCTGCGCCGTTGCCATCACGGGGCTAATCAGCCTCATCCATGTGATCCCCGGCGACCCGGTGGTCATCATGCTGGGTCCCCGCGCCACGCCGGAAATGCGCGAGGCCAAGTACCGGGAAATGGGCCTGGACCGTCCGGTGCCGATTCAGATCGCCGTTTTCCTGGGAAAAGCCGTCGTCGGCGACCTCGGCAAGGACATGTGGAGCAAGCGACCGGTCGCTACCGTGGTTGCGGAGACGCTGCCCTACACGCTGACGCTGATCGGAGCCGGGCTCGGTTGGGCGGTCATTCTGGGCATTCCGCTCGGCTGCTTCTCCGCCGTCCGGCGCAACAGCGCCATCGACAAGCTGACCGGCGTCATATCGGTCGGCACGATTTCCATCCCGTCCTTCGTGGTCGCCGTCTATGCAATGCTGGTCTTCGCCGTGAAGCTGAACTGGTTCCCGGCCATCGGCGCCGGCGACCGCGGCGATCTTGCCGATCAGCTTCATCATCTGGTGATGCCGGCGTTCGCGCTAGGCCTCGGTTGGGTGGGCTATCTCGCGCGCCTGGTCCGTGCGTCGATGCTGGAGGTCATGGGCGAGCATCACGTACGCACCGCCCGCGCCTTCGGCCTGCGGGAGCGATCCATCATCTTCAGCTATGCCCTGCGGATCGCCATCCTGCCGACGATCACGCTGATCAGCCTGGCGTTCGGAACCCTGTTGTCCAGCGCGGTCTTCACCGAGGTCATTTTCGCCCGTCCGGGCATCGGCAAGCTCGTGGTCGACGCCGTGAATTTCCGCAACTACCCGATAGTAATGGGGGCGGTCTTCATCACGGTGACCCTGTTCTCCTTCGGCACCATGCTGGCCGATCTGCTGATCGCAAGGTTGGATCCCCGTGTCCGTGCAAGCCTCTGATATCGCAACGGCGCCCGCTGCCGCGGTCGCCGGCCCACCCTCGACGCTGCGGACCGTGGTCCAGCGGTTCCTGCATGAGCCGCTGGGACTGCTGGGACTGGCACTCGTCGCCCTGCTGCTGATCACCGGCATTTTCGCGGATTTCATCGTTCCGTTCGAGCCGAACAAGATGAACATTCCGGACCGCCTGCAGGGATTCTCCCTGACCCATCTCGCCGGCACCGACCAGATGGGCCGCGATATCTTCAGCCGCATCATCAAGGGCAGCCAGATCGCGCTCATCGTCGGCGTCAGCTCAATTGCCATCTCGCTGGTTCTCGGGCTGACGCTCGGCATGCTGGCGGGCTACGGCCCACGCTGGCTTGATAACGCGCTGCTGTTGCTGTTCGACACTATCTATTCCTTTCCCATCGTCATGTTGGCGCTGACGGTGGTCACATTGCTGGGCGCGAGCTTGAAGACCATCATGCTGGTCGTGGTCGTGGCTACGACCCCGGTCTATGCGCGCCTGGTCCGCACACAGACTCTTTCGCTGAAGAGTTCCGAGTTCATCCTGGCCGAGCGCTCCCTGGGCGCCGGTCCCGTTCGTGTCATGCTGCGCCACCTGCTGCCGAATGTCGTCGGCCCCCTGCTGATCATCGCCAGCATGGATATCCCGTCCGTCATCACGCTGGAGGCTGGCCTGAGCTTCCTCGGGCTCGGCGTGCCGCCGCCGGCGGCAAGCTGGGGCCGGACGCTCAACGAAGGATACAACCTGATCCGCGAGGCGCCCTGGATCGTGGTTGCGGCCGGCATCCCGCTGATCCTGACCACGCTCGGCTTCACGTTCCTGGGCGAATGCCTGCGCGACATGCTCGATCCCAAGCTGAGGCGCATCGTCTGATGGCCGCCGCGGCGCCGCTGCTCCAGATCGACAATCTTTCCATCGATTTCCGGTCGGCGCGCGGGCCGGTCCATGCGCTGCGCAATGTCAGCCTGGCCGTTCCGCGCGGCAGCATCGTCGGCGTGGTCGGCGAAAGCGGTTCCGGGAAATCGACCCTGGCGCTGGCGACCATGGGCCTGTTGCAGAACAACGCGACGATTTCGGGCGGGCGGATCGACTTCGATGGCCGCGACCTTCTGAAGCTGAACGATAGCGAGCTCCGTGCGTTGCGCGGCCGGCGCATTTCCATGGTGTTTCAGGATCCGATGACGGCGCTGAATCCCGTGCTGTCGATCGGGCGGCAGATGATCGATATCCAGTATCGCGATGCCGGCAGCGCGGCGGACAAGCGGCGCAAGGCATCGGCGCTGCTGCATCGCGTGGGCATTCCCGACGCCGGGCAGCGCCTCGATCAATTCCCCAACGAATTCTCCGGCGGCATGCGGCAGCGGATCGCCATCGCCATGGGCCTGCTGGGCAATCCGGAACTGCTGATCGCCGACGAGCCGACGACGGCGCTGGACGTCACCATGGAGGCGCAGATTGTCCACCTGCTGCGGGAGCTGCAGCGGGATTTCAAGGGCTCGATCCTCTTCATCTCCCACAATCTCGGGCTGATCGCCGAGCTCTGCGACTATGTGGTGATCCTCTATGCCGGCGAGGTGGTCGAGCAAGGCACGGTGCAGGATATCTTCCACCGGCCGCGCCATCCCTATACCGAGGCGCTGCTGGTCTGCGATCCCGCGCGGATCGAGGAGATCCGGCGCGAGCTGCCGACGATCAGCGGCGACGTGCCAAACCTCCTCAACTATCCCAAGGGCTGCGTGTTCGCGCCCCGCTGTCCGCGGGTTTTCGAGCCCTGCCGGGACACGCCGCCTGTGGACACGGCGCTGAGCGAAACGCAATCCGCCCGCTGCCATCTGCTAAACGGCATGGCCCATGGCTGAACTTGCGGGAAATGGCGCCCTGCTGCGCGTCGGCGAGCTGAATGTGCGCTACCAGGTCATGGGGCCGGTCAAGGCGCTGATGACGGGAATCAAGAACCGCTTTGTCGACGCCGTCATCGACGTTTCCTTTGACGTGAAGCCCGGGACCACTTTCGGTCTCGTCGGCGAGAGCGGATCGGGGAAAAGCTCGCTTGGCCGCGCCATCATCGGCCTGACGCCGATCCGGAGCGGACGTGTCACCTTCGACGGCGCGGAACCCCTGATGGGTGGCGCCGCGACGATCCAGGCCTACCGGCGCAATGTGGCGATGATGTTCCAGGACCCGGTCGCCAGCCTCAGCCCGCGCCTGTCGGTGCAGACATTGATCACCGAGCCCTTCCTGATCCACGGCATGCAGCAACGCGACTTGCCGGCGGAAGCGCGGCGACTGCTGGGGCTGGTGGGGCTGCCGCCGGATTTCGCCAGCCGCTATCCGCATCAACTCTCCGGCGGCCAGGCGCGGCGCGTGGGCGTGGCGCGGGCCTTGGCGCTGTCGCCGAAGCTGATCATCGCCGACGAGCCCACGGCCGGCCTCGACGTCTCCGTGCAGGGCGATATCCTCAACCTGCTGTCGCGGCTGCAGCGCGAACTGGGCCTTACCTACATCATCATCACCCACAATCTCGCCGTCGTCCGCCATGTCAGCGACGAGATGGCGATCATGTATATGGGCCGCTTTATCGAGCGCGGCCCGACGGGCGAGATTTTCCGCCGTCCCGGCCATCCCTATACCCACGGCCTGCTGGCGGCCCAGCCCGTGCCCGATCCGGACCGCCGGCGCGAAAATGTGGAGCTGCAGGGCGAAGTTCCGAGCCTGACGCACCGGCCCTCGGGCTGCGAGTTCCATACCCGCTGCCCGCACCAGCGGGACAATTGCCGCATCGACCGCCCGGGACCGACATTGCTCGCCGGACGGCGCGAACTGCTCTGCCACTATCCGTTGGCCAGCTAAGGCGGCGGTCCTATTTGATTTCGGGATAGCCGGCAGAGACGGCCGCGTTTTCAAAGGTATCGATCGCGGCGTAGGCATTGGCAGGCAAGACCTGGATCCCGACAATCAACAGCTCCATGCGGGCTTCCCGCGCCATCGGGTCCTGCAAGGCCGCGCCGATGCTGTTGCGCAGCTTGCGGACGATTTCCTTGTCGGCCTTGTGGGACGTCACATAGGGCAAGCCAGGCGCCAGCGGCGATTGCGCCAGGACGCGCACGGCCTTGCGCATCTCCGGGCGATAGCGGGCAACCAGCGCCAGCGTGACGCCATCGATCGCCGCCACGTCAGCGGCATTATCAATTACCAGTTGCAGGCTGGCGACATGCCCGCCGCTGACCTTGACCTCGCTGAAGAACGAGCCGCCCGCTGCCAGGGGCGCCAGCATCGCCCGCAGGATATTATAGCCGGAATGGGAATGGGTACCGTTGACGGCGCAGCGGCGTCCGCGGAGATCTTCCAGGGATTGCGCGGGATCGCCGCTGCGCACGATCACGAAACTCCGGTAGCTGGCGCCGTCGCAGCCATCGGCGAGATAGACGGGCGTCGCCAGGTATCTGAGGGAATTCCGGAAATCGTGGGTGAAGGGATAGCCGCAGGCTTGGCTGAACAAGAGATCGGGTTGGTCCCAAGGGCCTATATAGTCATCGCCCCGGGTCAGCGCGTTCGGGATGTCCGCAATGCCTTCACGCAGCATCGCCCTCGCGATCGCCTGCCACCACGCGTCCGTCGCCGCCGTGATTTCCGGCAGATCGTACATCGGCAGGCTGGCGATCTTCATGCGGAGACCGGCCGGTTCAGTTGCCGGCGGCGCCGGACATCGTGCCGGGGAAACGATCGAGCCGGTCAGTGATCTTGTAATAATCGCCGCTATGTTCGGTGAAGATGTGTCCGACCGTTTTCAGCCGCGTCGGCGCGTCGAGCGTGCCAGCCGCGATGCTGATGCCATCGCCCTTGAAACGCTGCCAGAACAGGCTGGAACCGCATTTTCCGCAAAAGCCGCGGCGCGCGACCTTGGACGAGACGTACCATTTCAGATTGGTGCGTCCGACGATGGTGATGTCCTTGTTCTTCGCATTGGTATAAGCGCCGAAATGCCCGTGGAATTTCCGGCATTGGCCGCAATGGCAATTCCAGACCGGCCGCAACTCCCCCTTCACTTCGTACTTCACCGCGCCGCACAAACACCCACCGGTTGCCCGGATCCGGGCAGGCTTCGCCGCCCTTGTCTCACGCTTGGCCATGATGCTTGGACTTTCCCCCTGATTTCTTGCTCTTACCGCTCAGCTCATCGAGCAGTTTTCGCAACAGCTTCGGCATATCCGGGGGTTGTACCACAGCATGGCGGATGAGGTTGTCGAAATGAGCGGCCAACACGCGGATATGTTCGGTACTATTGAACACGAGATACATGTGTCCGCAATAGATGGCTGCGCGGATCGGTCCGAACACGGTTAACGGCACGGAGTAGAGCTGGGCGCCGTCGAACAGGAACCAGCGCAGCGTAGGATAGAGTTCTTCCACAAGCCTGAGCATGGCCTCGAGCTGGCGCTGCCGCATCTCCAGGGGGAAATCCCGCCAGATGCCTTCGCCGCGCGCGAAGCTTTCGACGCTCTGCAGCGGGCAGCAGACCTCGAGATCGGTTTCCGGCCGGCGCTGGTTTTCCAACCGGGCGGTGTAGGCCTCGATGCGCGACTCCGGTACCGGGCCGCGGTAGTCGCGGTACTCATAGCGGATCAGCTCTTCGGTCTTCAGCAGGTCCGGCAGAGTCGAGGGGACGTAGCGCACCTTGTAACCGGCGGCCTCGGCATGCCAGCGGGTGAGCCGCTCATCGGCTGGCGATTGTCCACCCGGGGCGATCTCGAAGGGCTGGTCGATGATGGCCGCCGACAGCGCCCCTTCCTGGCTCAGGCCGAGCAGCCAATCGATGCTGACCTGCTGATCGGCCGCCACCGCCGCCAGGGTTTCGGCCCGCGGCAGCCGGTTGTTCGCCGGTGACAGGATCTGCGCCAGGGTAGAACGGTCGATGCCCAGCCGCTTGGCGAAGGCGGCGCGGCTCAGGCCCGATCTTTCGATCACTTCGTCCAGCCGTTTGCGGAACGCCTGCGCCGTGTCCTGCCGCTTCATCGCCGCCTCGCCGGGTGCCTAGGTAGGTATGTAGTATAAGTACCCCAACCCTAGCGAATTATCAACAAATGTGGCAAATGATGATAATCCGTTACGTTTCTTGCGCATTCCCTCATATGCCACCGGCGGCGGACGTGAGATGATAGGAATATGGGCCAGTATGCAATTTTCTCCGCTCCGCTGACGGAAAACGATCCGCCGGCGGCAAGGCGCCGTCCGGCCGTGGACTGGCCCACGGTCTTTGTGGGTATTGCCGCCTATACAGCGTTCCTGCTGCTGACCTGGAACCACGACCGCCTGCCCTGGTGGAGCCTGCCGATCCTCGGCGGCTACATCGTGGCCCTGCATGGCTCGCTGCAGCATGAAGCGGTGCATGGCATGCCGTTCCGCCGCCGGTGGATGAATGCGGCCTTCGTGTTTCCTTCGCTGTGGCTGTGGCTGCCCTACAGCCTCTACCGGGAAACCCACCTGATCCATCACCGCAATGAGCACCTGACCTCGCCGCTGGACGATCCGGAGTCCAACTACCTGTCGACTTCGCAACTGGCGGCGATGGCTTGGCCGCACCGCCTCTTGCGCCAGGCGATGCGCACGCTGGCGGGCCGCATGATCTTGGGACCGGCCTACTATATGGTGCAGGCCTGGGGCGAGATGATCCAGCGCGCCAAGGAGGGTGACTGGCACCATGTGCGCCACTGGCTGATCCAGATCCCGGCGGCGGCGATCGTCATCGTCTGGGTGGTCGTGGTGTGCGATATGCCGCTCTGGCAGTACTGCCTGCTGATCGCCTACCCCGCCGTGTCGCTGACGGTCATGCGGTCATATCTGGAGCATCGTGCGGCTGCGGATGATGATCAGCGTTCCGCGCTGGTGGAGTCCGGCCTGGTCTTCAGCCTGCTCTATCTCAACAACAATCTGCACCTGCTGCACCACGAGTTCCCGGCGGAACCCTGGCACAGGCGGCGCACGCGCTACCTTGCCGACCGCGAAGGCTGGATCAAGCGCAACAACGGCTATGTCTACAAAGGATACCGGCAGATCATCCTGCGGCACCTGTTCAAGCCGAAGGAGCCGCTGATCCATCCCCTCGGCAACGTTTAGCCGCCGCTCAGCGGATTCCCGTATCGAAGGAGACTTCGACCAGCGTCAGGCCGGTTTCGCCGACGCTGACGGCGCGCGCCTGCCGCGCAGGCTGGTGCAGCGGCGCCGCTTCATCCGGGACGATCTCGTAAGCGCCGGGCTCGAGATAGACCAAGAAATAGCCATCCGCCGCGGTGGTGAATTGTTGGACGGCGTTGCCGTCCTGCTTCACATGAAACGTCGCCGCGAACGTCTCCTCGCAGGGCTGGCCGTTGATGCAGACCGGCTGCACCGGGCCGCGGATGACAAAACCCTCGAGACCGGTGGTCACCACCGTCGTGGGCGGCCCCACAGGCTCATCGCTGCCAACAGCCTTGTCCGAGGAATTGCTACCGCAGCCGGTGAGTAGCAGGACAGCAGCAGCTACTAGGTACTTGCGAATATTCAAGTGAATGTCCTGAGGTTGCTTGCCGATGTCACATCATGCCGCTAAGCGGCCAGGATACCACCCTGTTCCTTCCGCTTAGCAACGAACTCCTTTAGCGCTTCATCGATCGCGGGGTCCAGCGGCGGCGGCTGGAAATCCGTCAGCGCCTGCTTCCAGATCGCGTTCGCCCGCCGCGCGGTGTCCAGCGCACCTGCCTCGCGCCAAGTCTCGAAGTTGCGCCAGTCCGAGAGGATCGGCGCATAGAACGCCGACTCGTACCGCGCCAGGGTGTGCGTGGCGCCGAAGAAATGGCCCCCCGGCTGCACCTCGGCGATGGCATCCAACGCCAGGGTATCGTCATTGACGACGATCGGCTGCAGGAACTCGCTCATGGATTGCAGCAGCTCGGCATCCAGAACCAGCTTCTCGAACGACGCGACCAGGCCACCCTCCATCCAGCCGGCGCCGTGGAGCACCAGATTGGCGTAACCCATGACAGCGCCCCAGATGGACATCTCCGACTCATAGGCAGCCTGGGCATCGACCGCGTTGGCGGCGCAGGCGTTGGAGGAGCGGTAGGGGATTCCGTACTTCCGGGCGAGTTGGCCGCCGGCCATTGCCGCGCGGGTGTATTCCGGTGTGCCAAAAGCCGGAGCGCCCGTTTTCATGTCTACATTGGAAGTGAAGCCGCCATACATGCAGGGCACGCCAGGAGCGACGATCTGTATCAGC
Organism: uncultured Alphaproteobacteria bacterium; assembly: GCA_963810485.1. GTDB lineage: Bacteria > Pseudomonadota > Alphaproteobacteria > Dongiales > Dongiaceae > DATKFM01. Next base: position 202,530 of record CAWENQ010000003.1, on the reverse strand, counting down.
GCGATCCCGGCCAGCGCCTCGGCGTTTTGCTGCGCCAGGGCGCCTGCCACCGTCGCCGGCGCCATGGCGCCCGACAACGTGAACGGCGTCAGGACCACCGGCTGGCCATGGCGCGCCATCTCCAGCAGGCCCTGCAGCATCGGCCCGTCCAGGCGCCGCGGCGAATTCGAGTTCACGATGGAGAAGATGCAGGGCTCGCGGCGCAACTGCTCATCGGAGATAAAACCACGGGCGATCTTGATCATCCCGATGGCATCGGAGATGCGCTGCTTGCCCAGGGAATAGGGATGCCAGACGCGGTCCGTCAGGGTGATCGCGGCGTAGTGCGCGTCCAGGTGACGCGTGGCGGGCGGAATATCGGCGGGCTCCACCGGATAGCCGCCGATAAGCTGCACCACATTGAAGGTCTGGCAGAGGCGCAACAGGTTGCAGTAGTCCTCGAAATTGCCAGGCCGCCGGCCACGGTCGAGATCGCTGACATTAGGCGCGCTGGCGACGGAGGCGAAATTGATGTGGTTGCCGCCCATGGTCAGGTTGCGCTCGGGATTGCGGGCGTGCAGCGCGAACTCGGACGGCGCCTTGGCGATGCTCTGGGCGATCAGGCCACGGTCGAAGCGCACCAGGTTCGAGCCCGGCTGCACATCGGCGCCTGCCGCTTTCAGCAGGCCCAGGGACTCGCTGTCCAGAAACTCGATCCCGTGCTCTTCCAGGATCCGCAGCGAGGTCTGGTGGATCGCCTCCAGCTGGTCGGCGCTCAGCACTTCGATCGGCTTGTAGGGATTGCGCAGATTGCGCCAGGGCAACTGCCGCAGGCCGGGGCCACCGCGCCGTTCGCGCCGGCGGCTTGTCTCACGGGACATCTCGATCTCCGAGCAAACAAAAACCCGGCCGGAGGCCGGGCCGGCGGACCTTACCGTCTCGCACAGTCGCGCTCAATGATGCCGTCGCAATTTCATGATGCAACAGCGGGCCCAAAACGGTTGTGCAGGATGATGAACCATTTGCCGGCACGGCCGTTAACCAGCAAGCCGCGGTCGGCAGGGATCATCGTCTTGGACACCGAGTTCAGCACATTCCCGCCGATGCCCTCGATCAGCCCGTCGGGCGCAGCGTCCGAACCGTGGTTGACCAGCACGAAATCGCAATGCATCGGCAGCGACCCGCCGAATTGATCGGGGTCGGCGATCAGCGCCTCTGCGTCAGGCGCGTCCGCGCCGGCCCGAGTCTTGCAGATGATGTCGCCGGGGACTGGCCGGTAGCCATCGATCAAGCGCGGCTCGTAGATCGCGTCCGGCTGCTTCGAGCGCCGGATCAGGAAGCGCACATAGTCCCAATGCTCGGCATCGGGCTCGAAGACAGAGGGCGGCGCGCCGGCATCGACCAAAACATAGGAGATGAACACCGCGGACCAGGGCAGCTGCCAGGGGCACCGCTTGCCGAAATCGGAATAGCAGTCAGACCAACTATCGAAATCGTCGATGCCGACGATCGCCCAATAGTCACGCAGCGGCTCATAGGCCTTGTAGTCGTCCTCCCACAGCCGCACGGGATCGATGGCCCGAATTTCCGAGCCGTCGCTCTCGCGGATATGCACCACCTGGCCGCCGAAGCGCTGCCACTCGCCCTCCGCTATGGCGACCGAACGCTGCCAGATCGCGGGGCCGTCGACATGGCTCGGCACCGGGCGCTGTGCGCATCCGGCGGCGCTCAATAGGACCAGCAGTATTATGGAGAGCCGCGGATTCGCCATGGGTCATGGTCCGATGGCGGCGGTGGCAGCGTCAATCCTGCAGTAAGCACAGGCTCGTGAACGCGCGCCCACTTCCTATTCTGCATGGGAAGTCCAATATCCCGGAAAGTCCGAGAGTTTTCGTGGAGAGGTCCAAATGCAGTTCGTCCGCCCCGTGGCTTTGACACTTCTGTGCGCTCTTGCGCTGCCCGCCGGGCCGGCGGCCGCCGAAACCTACAAATCCGAGAAAGCCACATTCCAGGTGGAGACGGTGGCGGAAGGCTTGGAGCATCCTTGGAGTCTGGCGTTCCTGCCGGATGGCCGCATGCTCGTCACCGAACGGCCGGGGAAGCTGCGGATCGTTTCGGCTGACGGAACGAAATCGCCGCCGATCAAGGGCGTGCCCAGGGTCTTCGCGCGCGGCCAGGGCGGGTTGCTGGATGTCGCACTCGATCCCGCATTCTCAAGCAACAACCTTATCTATCTCTCCTATGCCGAGCCGGGTCCGGGAGGCGGCGGCACAGCGGTGGCGCGGGCGCGGCTGGACGGCAACAGCCTGGCGGATCTCAAAGTCATCTTCCAACAGACGCCCAAGCGGAACGCCGGGCAGCATTTCGGCTCGCGCCTGGTGTTCGCTCCCGACGGCAAGCTTTTCATCACCACCGGCGACCGGGGCAAGCGCGATGAGGCGCAGAACCTGGGCGTGCATCTGGGCAAGCTGATCCGCATCAACAGCGACGGCAGCATCCCCGAGGATAACCCGTTCGTCGGCACCGACGATGCGCGCCGCGAGATTTGGTCCTACGGCCACCGCAACTTGCAGGGCGCGGCCTTGCATCCGGAAACCGGCATTCTCTGGACCATCGAGCATGGCGCCCGCGGCGGCGACGAACTGAACATCCCGCAGGCGGGAAAGAACTATGGCTGGCCCGTGATTACCTTCGGCAAGGATTATTCCGGTGCCTCAATCGGCGAAGGGACGGCAAAGCCCGGCATGGAGCAGCCGATCTACTACTGGGATCCGTCGATCGCGCCCTCAGGCATGGCTTTCTATACGGGCGATGATTTTCCGCAGTGGAAAGGAAATCTGTTCGTCGGCGCGCTTGGCTACGAACTGCTTGTGCGTCTCGAACTTGACGGCGCGAGCGTCACGCATGAAGAGAGGCTGCTCGAGGATCTCGGCGAGCGCATCCGCGATGTGCGGCAAGGCCCGGATGGCTTGATCTACTTGCTGACCGATAGCGAGGACGGCCGGTTGCTGCGGCTTACGCCTGCAACGCCATAGGCTTCGGCGACAAGGAGCATATCGTTCATCGCCCACTCGCTGGCCAGCCAGCGCGCGGTGTCGATCTGCTCGGGAGTCATCCTGGCGCTGACGCGGTCGGCAAGCTTCTGTGCCCGCGCCTGTAGCTTGGGTGTGCCTGACTTCGCCGCGATGAGATACCACTTCAAGGCTTCCGTATAATTTTCGGCCACGCTCGGCTCGCCATACTCATAGACCACGCCCAGCATGACCTGGGACTCGGCGTGGCCGCTGAGCGCGGCGCGCCAGAGCCAGAACATCATCTCATCGATGCCACGGGGGACAACGAGGCTCTCGAACTGAAGCCGCGCGATCTCGTATTGTGCCGGCACATGCCCCCGGCTCGCGGCACGCTGATACCAGTAGACGGCCTTCTCGAAGTCGCGGTAGCGCAGCCCTTCACCACGGCGATAGAGCTGGCCGATCCGGTAGGACGCCGTTGCGTCGCCGGCCTGGGCCACCTGCTGCCATTCGACCATCGCACCGGCAAAATCACCGTGGTTGTAGGCGTTGTCGCCCTTGGACTCGGCCGAAGCCGCCGATACCGCGAAGGCCAGCATCGACGCCGTCAGGATGGTCAGCAAATTGCCGCGCATCTCAGTCCTTTCCCCGGATGCATCTTGATCCCAAACCAATCCGGATGCAGCCGGAACACTCGCTGTCATGATCCTATGCCGGTGACTCCGGCTCTGTGAGCATTCTCACAAGTTCGATCCGACGCCGCGACTGCGATAATGCCGTCCCCCAACAGCAATGTTCTCCTGTCTCATCCCGGGAAGCTGAACCGGCGGCGGATTTCACGGTTTCGATGCCATAAGAGGTAGGGCGGCCGATTAACCACGACTGTGGCGGCTGTCACAAACCGGCTAAAATTGATCGGCTGGTTCGCGGCACAGGACCGTTGGCTTTAATTTAAGTACTTGATTTTTCTGTATATAAATGAAAGCAGGCGAGAAACCGGTCAGGGCCATCCTGCAATAACTCGCCGCCCTATTCGGCAGCGCGCCGAGCCTGGGATTGCCTGGCCGCCTGCTCCAACTCGTACATGTAGTCGCGCGTCATCGGCACCGCCTGCGGCTGCTTGGCGATCTGCATCTGGAAGACCATCTGGTTCATGTAGCGGAACGAAACCTCGCAACCCACGAGATAGAACTCCCACATGCGGCAAAAGCGCTCGTCGTAAAGAGCGCGGATCTTGTCGCGGTTCGCTTCGAAGCGTTCCCGCCAGGCGCGCAACGTCTCCGCATAGTGCAGGCGCAGGATTTCCAGGTCCGTCACCCACAGGCCGGTGTCCTGCACTGCCTCAAAGACTTCGGAGAGAGCGGGTGTATAGCCGCCCGGGAAGATGTACTTCCGGATCCAGGGATTCATGCCGCCCGGCGGCTCCATCCGCCCGATGGAATGCAATAGCGCGACGCCGTCATCCGCCAGCAGGTCCTTCAGCTTGCGGAAGAACTCGCGGTAATTCGACGGGCCGACATGCTCGAACATGCCCACGGAAACGATGCGGTCATAGCGGCCCGCCTCCTCGCGGTAGTCGCGGAGATGGAACCGCACGCGGTCACGCAGGCCGGCCGCAGCCGCGCGCTCCTCGCTGATCCTATGCTGTTCGACGCTGAGCGTGACGCCAGTAATGTCGGCGCTGGTTTCATTGGCGAGGTACAACCCCATGCCGCCCCAGCCCGAGCCGATATCCAAAACTTTCAACCGCGGCCGGTTCAGCAGCAACTTCGACGCGATATGGCGCTTCTTGTTTTCCTGCGCTGTCTCGATGCTGTCGCGCGGATTGAGAAAATAGGCGCAGGAATATTGCCGGTCCTTGTCCAGGAACAGGTCGTAGAGTTGATCCGAGAGATCGTAGTGATGGGCGACATTATTCCTGGCCCGGTGCACCGGATTATACTGGCCGATGCGCTTGGCGGTGCGGCTGATCAGGCTGTACCAGGGATTGCTTTCGAGATGCGCCATGTTGCGCGCCGCCAAATCGAGGAAATCGTACAGGCGGCCCTCGGCCATCGTGAGGCGGCCATCCATGAAAGCCTCGCCGACATAGAGGGCGGGGTTGAAGGCGATGCTGTGGTCGAGCCAGCGGTCGCCCAGGCGGATCGCGCATGACGGCGCGCTGCCATCGCCGAGGATATGCGTCCGCCCCCGGCTATCAATGAGCTTCAGGCTGCCTGACCTGATGATCGATCGGAACGCAGCGACTGTAAGCATGATGTTGACGCGTACCCTGACGCAGAATTCTTGTACCAGCGACGTTGCTTATCTGCCCAACGCAGCAAAATCATAGCACAGGAAATCGCCCGGCTGGCAAGGCCAGCCGGCCGCTGCAACAACACGGTAAATAGCCCTGTTAGGACTGGCCGCCGACCACCGCCAGACGCACATTGCCGCGCAGGACGCGGTCTCGGGGCAGGCGCAGGGTCACGACCGTGCCGGTGCCCACATTGCTCTCAACATTGAGCTGGCCGCCATGGAGCTCGACCATCGCCTTGGCCAGCGGAATTCCCAGCCCGGCACCCTCATGGCGGCGGGTCCAGGCATTGTCCACCTGGCCGAAGGCGGCAAACACCTTGGGCATGTCCTCCGGCGCAATGCCGATGCCTGTGTCCGCCACGCGGATCTGGACATCGCCGCGGTCGTCGCGGGTCAGCGCCACGCGAACTTCGCCGCTGGCCGGCGTGAACTTGATGGCGTTCGACAGCACATTGAGGAACACCTGCCGCAGCTTGCGCTCGTCACCGAAGAACCGGATGGTCTGGTCGACGCCGTCGCGGCCCAAGGTGACTCCGGCCACCTCAGCCCGCGCGCCGAGCTGGCGAATGCAAGAGGTCAACAGTTGCGTCAGGTCGAGCTCGCTCTCGATCAGCCGCAGCTTGCCGCTTTCCGACTTCGAATATTCCAGGATGTCGGAGATCAGGTTCAGCAGATGGACGCCGCTTTCGTTGATGTCCTTTGAATATTCGCGGTAGCGTTCCTGTCCCAGGGGGCCTAGCAGCTCGCGCTTCAATACTTCGGAGAAGCCGATGATGGCGTTCAACGGCGTCCGCAGCTCATGGCTCATCGACGCCAGGAACTCCGTCTTGGCGCGGCTGGCCAGCTCCGCCCGCTCCATCGCCTCATGCAGCTTGCGCTGGATGCGGCCATAGCGCAGCAGGAATCGGGCGCGATGATTGAACAGCGGCCAGTTGATCGGCTTGGTGATGAAGTCCGTGGCGCCGGCCTTGTAGGCGCGGTCGATGGACTCTGTGTCGTCCAGGCCGGTCACCATCAGCACGGGCACATGGGCGCCATAGGGGCGCTTGCGCGTCTCGACGCAGGCGGCGAAGCCGTCGACCCGCGGCATCATCGCGTCGAGGAAAATCAGCTCCGGCTTGAGCTTGTCCACGAGGTCGAGAGCCTCCAGCCCGTCGCCGCCTTCATGGACGGCGAAGCCGGCCGATTCCAGCGACTCCCGCATCAGCAGGCGATGGACGAGATCGTCATCGGCGATGACAACCACCGCCGACTGGGGCGATCCCAGCCCGTCGTCCTCCGTTGGGGGACCTATGCGCTCTTCCGACATGACTCTTTCTCCTCGCGCAGCGTTGTCGTCAACGCCGTGCTCACTTTCTTAAACTCCGATTCCACCTTCTCGAGATGCGCCGGCGCCTCGTTCAGGTCGTTCTCCCGCGCGCGGCTTTCCATATCGCCCATTTGCTGCGCCAGGTTCTTCGCACCCAGACTCGCACTGCTCGACTTTAGGCTATGGGCGATCCGCCAGACCGCCGAGGCATCGCCCGCCGCAACGCAGCGGCGCAGTTCCTCGAGCGCGGTCGGCGCCGTGTCCAGATACACGCCGATGGCGCGCTCCAGCACCGACGGTCCCTCGCCGCGCTTCAGGGAGCGCAGATAGGCGATGGTCTCCATATCAAGCGACTTCATCGCCTCGGCCGCAGCCGAGTTCTTGCGTGCTCACATCCATGCTCCCGTTCGTCACCGCGACGTCGACGGCCGGTGTGCTCGCGGCGCTTTCGGGCTCCGCGTGGCCGTTGCCGGCTGCTGGCGCCGGGACGTCGGCCGGCACGGCCGGCGTGACATCGATCATCTGGGGTTCCGATGTCGCCGCCACGGCCCCATTTTCGGCCGGCGCCGGTGCTTCGGCTGCCGGACCGTTGGAGATCGTCGCCACGGCGCGCGATTGCTGCGGCACTACCACCAGGGCGCGGCCTGTCGTCTCCGGTTCGTCCACCATAATGAAATTGACGGTTGGCGGTTGCGCGGGCGCTGCGGCCGGCGGCGGCGCGGGCGTCTCAAGCGCCAACGCGGGCGCCGCAGGTTCCGGAACCGGCGCATTCGGCGCCGGCGCTGCTGCCGACGGCAAGGGCGGCAGTTCGAACGACGGCATCTTGAAGGGCGCGATGTCCAGTATGGATTTCGGCCGAGGAATTGCTGGCGCCGGCGGCAGTTCGGCCGCAGCAGCAGCGGGCGCAACCTCAGGCGCCTTGGGCGCGGCCGGCACCGGCGCCGCCGCTTTGACGGCGGATGCATCTTCGGTCGGCGGCGTCACCTCGGGTTCCCGCACCGGGCTGCGCTCCGGGATCGGCTGGATGGCATTGGCCCCGAGCCAGCGCGACAGCGACACGCCCAGTTCCTTGAGGGTGAGCGGCTTCGTCAGATAGTCGTTCATGCCGACCGCCATGCAGCGATCATAGTCCTCGCCGCGGACATTGGCGGTCAGCGCCACGATGGGGATGCCCTTGATCACGCCGTTGGAGCGCTCGATGCCGCGGATTTCCCGCGCCGCGTCGATGCCGTCCAAATTCGGCATGTGGCAATCCATCAGGATCAGGTCGAACTTGGTCGTCTTCCATTTTTCGATGGCTTCCCGGCCATCGTTGGCGGTTTCGACCTCAAGGCCGAGCTGCAGCAACGCCTCGCAGGCCACTTCGCGATTTACCGGATTGTCTTCGGCCAGCAGGATCTTGCAGCCTGGCTTCCGGACCTCGGCGCCGGCGTTCGCCGCCAACTTCGCATGTTCCGGCATGGCGATGCCGCCGCGCGGATCGCGCGAGGTCTCGACCTTGTCGCGAATGATATCGGACAGGCAATCGAACAGCGCCGACTGGCGCAACGGGCGCAACAGGATCCGGCAGTTCGACGGGAATCCCTGCTCCTTGACTTCCTGTTCGCCCAGGACATTGCCCATCAGCACGACGCGCACCGGCTGCGTGTTTGCGTTCGACCTGATGGCGCGCACCAGCCGCGCCGCCGGCCGCCCGCTGGTGGCATCGATGAAGGCGACGTCGAAAGGCTTGGCGCTTTGCGCCGCCGATTGCATCAGCGTGAGGCCTTCGTCCAGATTGCCCGTTGCCGTGGCGATGATTCCCAGGGCCGCCAGCTGCGACATCAGGGCATCGCGGGCCGCGGCGTCGCCATCGACGACGATGATCCGCACGCCGCTGAGCATGCGCCGCTTCTCATCCTGCGCGGCGGAGACGCCGGCCAAGCCGAGCCGCACGGTGAACCAGAATGTCGACCCCTGGCCGATCTGGCTGTCCAGGCCGATGCCGCCGCCCATGATCTGCGAGAGCTGCTTGGCGATGGTGAGGCCCAGGCCCGTGCCGCCATAGCGGCGCGTTGTCGATTGATCGGCCTGGGCAAAGGATTCGAAGATGCGCTCCCGCGCCGAGGGATCGATGCCAATACCGGTATCTTTGACTTCAAAACGCAGCAGTACCGTGGCGCCGCTGGTCTCCTGCACCTGCAGGCGCACCGACACCTTGCCTTTTTCGGTGAACTTCATCGCATTGCCGACCAGATTCGTCAGTACCTGGCGCAGACGACCGGAGTCGCCGCGCACCTGCTGCGGCACGTTCGGTGAAATAACCGACTCGTATTTCAGGCCCTTCTTGTCCGCGACTTCCAGGAACAGATCCTGCACCTCTTCAACGATCTCCCGCGGATTGAAGTCGACGGTCTCCAGTTCGACCTTTCCGGCTTCGATCTTGGAGAAGTCCAGGATGGTATTGATGATCGCCAGCAGCGTCTTCGCCGATCCATGCACGATCTGGGCGAAGCGGAGCTGCTTCTCGGTCAGGCCCGACGACAGCAGAATCTCGGTGGTGCCGAGCACGCCGTTCAGCGGCGTGCGGATCTCGTGGCTGACCGTCGCCAGGAACTCGGATTTCGCCTTGTTGGCGGCCTCGGCCTTGCTCTTCGCCTCTTCCAGGTCATTGACCGCCTGCCAGAGGCTGGCGTTGGTCTGCACCAATTCCTGGGTGCGCGCCTTCACCTGCTGTTCCAGGTCATTGCGGTTCTCGCTCAGTTTCTCGTCACGGAGCTGGATCTGCTCCAGCATCGCATTGAAGCTGTCGATCAACTGACCCATCTCGTCGTTGCCGTGCTTCTTCATGCGCTGGCGGTAGTCTTTCTCCTTCTCGATCGTGCGCATGGTCTTGCTGAGATAGGACAGCGGCTTGGAGATCACGAAGCCCAGCAGCAGCGACACCAGAAGGGCGACGACGATCGCCGAACCCAATACGCCCATCGCCAGCCAGAAGTATTCCTGCAGCCGCGCCTGAATGCGGCTGAGATCGGAAACCATGTACAGGGTGGCGATCGTCTCGCCGTCGAGCGAGATCGGCACCTGGACGAACATGTCCTTGCGGTCGTCGCGGATTATCTTGTCGATGGTGCCGGCGGCGCGCAGCTCGTCCATCATCGCCTGCGCGCCGCTCTCGCCCGGCCGCAGATAGGATGCGAATAGATCGTCGTTGGCCCAGATGAACGCCGCCTTGAGGTTCGGATCGGTCGCCAGCTTGCCGAGTCCGCCCCGGGCGGCTTCGCGGTCCTCGAACGCGACTGCTGCCGTGCTGTTGGCGCTGATAACGCGGGCCAATGTGGTCAGCTTGTCGAGTTCGTCGTCGCGGAACGTGAAGTAGTCACGCGCGAGAACGACGGACAAGGCGAGGGTAAGCACCGCCGTGCTGACGAGCACGATCGTGACCGTCGCCTTGGTTCGGATTGAGAAGTTCCGCAGGATCCCCATTGTCTCTTCCTGCCTCAGTTCACTAGACGGATCGCCAGATCGAGGAGCGCGGAGCTGAGTTTCAGTCCGGCGTCCTGAGCGGCTCTCGGGTTGATTTCAAACTTGATGGTGTTATCCACTTTGACGAGGCGGATCATGCCGCCATCGTCGGCAAATCCGTCGAGATCGCTGATCGTCAGCGCATGACCGACGGCGCTGGTCTCGACGATTTTCTTGACTCGCGACTTCTCGGACGGCGCGATGTAGATGACGTTGCAGACGTCTTCCTTCTTCAGCCTCTCCAGATATTTCAATTCGACCGGCCGGCCGGCGACCTTCTTGCCCTGCAGCGTCTTGTCGAACGCTTCGCCGAGCTCATGCTTGCCGATCACGCAAAAGCTGATCGTCTTCCCGTCACTGCCGAAGCTTTCCGCCGGCCAGGTGGTGAATTTGGCGAAGTGGTAGATGAACGCCGCCTTGAGCGACGGTTCGTCGGCGACCTGGGCCGCGGCCTGCGTCGTGGTGCTGGACAGCGGCGCCGGCAGCAGCAGCGCGGCAATGAGCAAAGCGTGCAGGAACCGGACGAACGATCCGTTCCGGCGCCTCCCCGTCTTTGGCTCGCTACTTGCCACGCCGTCGCCCTTCATCGCGCCGAGTTCGAATCCGCGGGCGGCCGCGCCGCCCGGCATTTGCCTGCGCCAAAGGCGGCCGAGAGCCAGCCGCAATTGCGCCGCTGCTAGAGTTGCTCGCTGCGCCATCGGCTGGCGTCGCACTCCCGTTCGTTCAAAAGATTCCGCCCCTGTGCGGCCGGCATCGCGCTTCGGGGCAAGACCAGACATTTCAACCGAGAAGACCTGCAGTTAACCTTTGCCTTCAATTCTCTTACGGAATTGGTTAATTTTCGCTGAAGTCACGGCTTTATCAGGCATTTTTGCACTGCGTTAACGATCTGTTAACCTATTTTTCCGCCCCAGCAGATTCAAAGACTTAAGACCTAGGGCCGCGGGCCGATGGCGACGCTCCGGCCCGCCTCGTGGGCGGCCGCACAGGTTTATTTCCGCCCGGCCGTGAACAGGCCGGTTGGCGGGTACCCAAACCCGACGGAGACGGTCATGAGCAACCTGTGGCGAAATCCGCCCCCTTGGCCCTGGTTTTCGCCACTGCCGCCGACCTGGCGACCTGACCGAGCCCGATGCCGCCGGGTTCGATTGGCGCGCCCAGGCTCAGTGCGGGAGATCCGTCCCGTTTCCCGCGAAATGTTTCCTTTCCCGCGCAAGGCCGTCTGGCTAGTCTGGCTGGGTGCGGACCTGAACGCGGAGACGGATCTTGCGCGCCTATCACGATATCGGCGGCTTGCCGCTCGGAGAGATCGACCGCGGCGAGCATGACTACGCGATGTGGGAGAAGCGCGTCGACGCCATGCTGGTGCTGCTGACGAAAAAGGGCATCATCACCGTCGACGAACTGCGCTACGGGATCGAGAACCTGGGCGCTGACGCCTACGAGAAGCTGAGCTACTACGAGCGCTGGATAGCCTCGGTAACACGGGCGCTGCAGGCGCGCGGTGTCATCACGACCGACGATCTCGGACGGAAGATGGCCGGCGCCGATGCACGGAAATGAGAATCACGCCAAGAATTGCTGCGATACTGTTGGCGTTCGGCATACGACGTGATCTGCTGCGATAGGGGTGAATGGCGATGCGCGGCTATCACGATCTCGGCGGCATGGATCTGGGTCCGGTTCAAAGATCCGAGCACGACTACGCCCTTTGGGAAAAGCGGGTGGACGCCATGATGGTGCTGCTCTGGCAAAAGAAGGGGCTCCTGACTCTTCGACGAGCACCGCCACGCCATGGAGACGCTGGACGCCGACGAATACAGAACAATTACCTACTATGAGCGCTGGATGGCGGGCATAGCCAAGGCATTGCTGGCGCGCGGCATTATCACGACCGACGAGCTTGGCCGGCATATGGCCGCCGCTGGGGACGAGAAATGAGCGGACGCTTCAAGACGGGAGACCGCGTGTTCGTGCGGCGGGCCGAACCCATCGGCCATGTCCGCACGCCCTACTACATCCGCGGCAAGACCGGCTCGATCGAGCGGCTTTGCGGCGAATTCCCCAATCCCGAGGAGCTCGCCTTCGGCCGCAGCGGGTTGCCGCGGCTGCCGATGTACCGCGTGCGGTTCCTGCAGACGGAAATCTGGCCGGAGTACCGCGGCCGCGCATCGGATTCCGTAGATGTCGAGATCTACGAGCATTGGCTGGAACCGGCAAAACAGGGGTAGCGTCATGCATGATGGCCATCACGATCACGAGCCTGCGGGAAAGCGCGACCACGACGCGCCGCTGACCGACTATCAACGCATGGAGATTGCCGTGCGCGAGTTGCTGATCGAGAAAGGCGTGGTCACCGCCGAAGAGATCCGCCGCACGGTCGAAGCGATGGACGCGCGCAGCCCTGCTCTGGGCGCCCGGGTCGTCGCGCGGGCCTGGAGCGACCCTGCCTTCAAGGCGCGCCTCCTCGCCGGCGGCAGCGCCGCTTGCGAAGAACTGGGCATCGAGATGGGTCCCACAAAGCTTGTCGTGGTCGAGAACACCGCCGACACCCACAACATGGTCGTCTGCACCCTCTGCTCCTGCTATCCGCGCTCGCTCCTGGGCCTGCCGCCGGACTGGTACAAGGGTCGCGCCTACCGCGCCCGAGCCGTTCGCGAGCCGCGCCAGGTGCTGAAAGAGTTCGGGTTCGATATTCCTGACAATTTCAATCTTCGCGTGCATGACTCGACGGCCGATATGCGCTACATGGTGCTGCCTGCCCGTCCGGCCGGCACCGACGGCTGGAGCGAAGAGCGGCTTGCCGCAATCGTGACCCGCGATTGCATGATCGGTGTTGCGGTGCCGAAAGCGCAATAAATTCGGAGTTTTTCTCACTTCCCACTCAGTCCGAAAATCCGGCAACAATGAGCCGTCGATAGATGGCGCAGATATAGAACGCCGACGACACGATTCCTCGCCATACGCGCAGCGTCTCCGGCCTGCAGCGCAGCGTCGAAGCAGAAAACTGGTTTTTCTAATTTTAATTGCAGCTGGCGCCGAAGTTCCGGTGGCTGGATGACCACTTCAACGATTCGTTAACCATCTTTGCCTCAGAATGTTGCGGCTGTGTGACATCATTCACGGCCGGAACTCGCGGCGCGGCGCAGATTTGGAGGCGCTGGATCGCAACTGGAGGCGCGCCATGTTCGAACTATTCCTCGTCGCCTGCGTCGACACGCACATCTGCGAATATGTGCAAGTGTCGGACCTCTATGCCACCGAGGAAACCTGCAAGATGCAGGCGGCGATCATCGCCGGCGTGATCCAGGGCCGTCATGACGTCTCCGGCAACATCAGCTACCGCTTCAATTGCAATCTGCAGGAGTCGGCGGAGGCAGCGCCGCCAAAGCTCGTCATCAGTCCCGCGCCTGGCTAACCGCCGTCACGCGTAGCGCAACTGCTGCCCGATCCCGAGCCGGCGCGCCTTCTCCAGCATGGCGTGGCCGAGGGCGATATCGCTGAGGCTCAATCCGCGATGCCAGAACAAGATCGTCTCCTCCGGCCGTTCGCGTCCTGATTTCCGGCCGGCGACAATTTCGCCGAGCTCGCCATAGAGCGTGACCTCGCTGAGCTTGCCCGCGTCCACATGGGCGCGCAGGGCGCCGAACTTCCCGGCGCGAGCCTGTCCCCAATCGTCGACAACCATCTTGTCCATGATATCCGTGAGCGAGAGTTCGACCGCGCTCATGGTGCCATAGGGGATCACCAGCGCGCCCTTGCGGATCCAGGATGTCTTGAAGAGCGGCTCCGGCTTCTCCAGCCGCGACGCCTCCACCATGATGTCAGCGCCTTCCAGACAATCCCGCCAGTCGGCGACAGCGCGAACAGTCTTGCCCAGATCGGCCGACAGCCGCGCCGCAAAACCCTCGCGGCTTTCGGGCCGGCGCGAATGGATGCGGATTTCCTGGAAGTCGAACAGCTTGTCCAGCAGCCGTACATTCCAATAGGCCGTGCCGCGCGCACCGACATGGCCGAGCACCCGCGGCTTCGGCGGCGCCAGATATTTGGCGCCGAGCGCAGTCACGGCGCCGGTGCGCATCTCCGTGATCTCCGTCGCGTCGAGGATCGCCACCGGCATGCCGGTGCGGGGGTCGAACAGATTAAGCAGCGCCATCTCCGACGGCAGGCCGCGCTGATAGTTGTCGACATAGTCGCCGACGATCTTCACACCGGCGAGGTTCATCGGCGCCACATAGCCGCGCAGCACATTGAAGTGGCCGCGGAAGGCCGGATCGGGAATCAGATGCATGCGAGGCTCGATCACCGTCTGCCCCTGGCCCTGGGCGCGCAGCCCCTGCTCCACCGCATCCAGGATTTCCTGATCGGTCATCGCCAGCGCGGCGATATCCGGGCCGTTGAGCCAGGTCAGGTGAATTTGCTGCGGGGAACTGGAAGCGGTCATGCCGGTCGCGATGCCGCCCTAACCGATCAGCTCGCGCAGCGTGGTGCGGTAGCGCGCGAGCACCGCATGTTCGGCGCGGTGATGCCCCTCCTCCACCATCCAGCGCCCGCCGACCATGACATCGCGCACCGGGTTCTCGTTACCGGCGAAGATGGCGGAGTCCAACAGGATATCACCGTTGCGGTCGACCAAGCCGGGCTTCTCGGAGTCGAGCACGACCAAATCCGCGCGGCAGCCTGCCGCCAGTTTGCCGATCGGACGGCCGAGCGCCACCGCACCGCCGGCGAGGGCCGTCTTGTAGAGCATGGCACCCACATGGGGCGAGCCGTTCGCCAAGACATTGCGCTTCCGGTGCAGCATGCGCTGCCCATATTCCAGCCAGCGCAGCTCCTCCACCGGACTAACGGAGATATGGCTGTCGGAACCGATGCCGATGGCGCCGCCGGCGCCGAGATATTGCACGGCGTTGAAAAAACCGTCGCCCAGATTGCCCTCGGTCGTGGGGCAGAGTCCCGCCACGGCGCCGCTGCGCGCCAGCCGGCCCGTCTCGCCCTCAGTCATATGTGTGGCATGCACCAGGCACCAGCGGGGATTAAGCGCGTGATTGTTCAGCAGCCATTCCACTGGGCGCTGGTTGCTCCAGGCGAGGCAATCCTCCACTTCCTTCACCTGCTCGGCGATATGGATGTGGATGGGCGCCGCTGCATCCATCTGATCCAGGCCGTTCAAGGTCTCGGCCAGCATCTGCGGCGTCACCGCGCGCAGGGAATGGGGCGCGATTCCGAAGCGGATCTGCGGATCGTTACCATGGCGCTGAATCAGGCGGTTCAGCAGCCGGAGAAACGCCTGGGGATCGTTGAGGAAGCGCCGCTGCCCGCTGCCGGCCGGCTTGCCGCCGAATCCGCCGCAGCCATAGAGCACTGGCAGATGGGTCAGGCCGATGCCGGTTGTGCGTGACGCCGCGATGATCTGCTCCGACAGCTCGGCATAGTCGGCAAAGGGCCGGCCGTCGACATCGTGATGCACATAATGGAATTCACCAACCGCGGTATAGCCGCTCTTCAGCATCTCGACATAGAGTTGCGCGGCGATCGCCTGGAGCTGCGGCGGCGTGATGCGGCCAACGAACCCATACATCACCTGGCGCCAGGTCCAGAAGCTGTCGTCACCAGCCGCACCTGTCTGGCCCGCCTGCTCTGTCAGTCCCGCCATCGCCCGCTGGAAGGCGTGGGAATGCAAATTCGGCATGCCCGGAATGACCGGGCCTTTGGCGCGATAGGGATAGCAGCTCTCGGCATGGGCCGCCGCGTTCGGCATCACATTGATAAGCGTGCCCGCGCCGTCGATCTCGAACAGCACATTGCTGGCCCAGCCATCGGGAAGAAGCGCCGTTTCGGCAAAGAGAGTCTGCAAGGTCATATTGTCTTGAATCCGGAAAGTCTCATCCAATCATGCATCACGGCCGGTCTTGTCAGCGCACGACCTGCAGCACGACAACCCGGCTTTTCTCATCTTCGAACTCATACATGGCCAGATAGTCGTTGCCAATGAACTGCACATTGGAACGCGAATAGGTCGGCAGGGTCCGCCGATAGATTTCGCTGCCATCGGCTGCCTTATAGACAAAAACCGCGTCGGCGATGTTGCCCAGGGAAACGCTCGGTGACGTGCTGACCGCAACCAGTGCGCCGTCGGGGCTGACCGACAAGGCGGTGATGCTGCGGCCCTTGGGGATTTCGCGTGAGCCGCTTCCCGCCGGCAGCGACCAGACGATACGGTACCGGCCCTCGTCGCGATAGGAGTCCCAGGCGATCCAGCCATCGCCGACGCGGCGCAGATTGGCGCCGATGCTGACGAGGCCGTCGGCGGTGAACGGCCCCCACCGCACCGCACCGTTCGGGCCGACACCGATCATGCCGTTGGGATAGTACGATAGCAGAAGGTCGCCGCTGAGATCGTCGAGCGCGAGAAGCTGATATTGCTGCCCCTTCGGCAGTGAAACCGTTCGCTCTGCGCCGCCGCCGGCCGGTCGAAGGCGGACAACGGCATCGACACTGTTCCCGCTCTGCACATTCTCAAGCCATGCCAATTCCGCGCCTTCGCCGGTCAAAATCGGATTCCAGTAGGGCAAGTCGGCAGGCGGTGACGGATGAATTGGGTTGGGTGCGCCCGCAGGCAGGACATAGAGTTCTGTTTTCTGCGTTGCCTTGTCGTAGATCTGGTAAAGGGCACCGCCGCCCGGCCGAACCTGGCCGATGCCGCCCCCCGCTTCAATTGCGGGAATTGCAATCGGCTGCAATCGGCAATCGGGCATTCGCAGGATCGAGAAGCGCCGCGCCTCCGCCGCCATCAGCCAGACCTCTCCGGCCCGTTCCATCGCCAGGTCCGCCGATGCGCCGGTGCCATCGAGCCATTGGCCCTCCAGCTCGCAGATGCGCGGCCAATCGCCGGTTTCGGGCGCCGGATCGGATTCGACGAGGAACAGCGTGGGTATCAGGAGTTGATAGCCAAACAACTGCGCAAAGAAGAGCACGGGCAGCGCCGGCACCAGCAGCAGCCAGCCCCACCATCGCCGCCCACGGATCAGAAGGTACAGCAGAGCTGCAAACAGAGCCTGCAAGAACACGGCGAGGCCGACGTCAAGGACGCGCCAGAGAACCTCGCGGTCATGACTGCCGGTAAGTTCCTCCAAGAGCATCAAGCCTGAGAATATGATGCTATGGGGACCGACGATCGGGATGAAATAGATGGCGAAGGAGCCGATGATCGCCCACAGTAGCGCCCGCTTCCGCGAGGATCTGTTCATTCGCGTTTTCCGACTGTTTCGCCGCCACGACCGGTTGACGCCCTGGCAGCGCAACAATAGGAGATGGGAGTCACTCCAGCAAACATCGGCTCAACAAGAACGGACGAGAAAGCAAAATGGCGGCCGAGCACGGAACCTGGGACAGCCTGTTTATCAATTGCCGTCTGGCGACCATGGCGCCGGGCGGCGCTGCCTATGGTGCGATCGAAGAGGCCGCCATCGCCGTGCAGGACGGCCGCATCGCCTGGGTCGGCACGATGCGCGAATTGCCGGCGGTTAAAGCGCAGCAGGCCCGTGCCACCCATGACCTGCGCGGCCGCTGGCTCACGCCCGGCCTGATCGATTGCCACACCCACCTGGTCTATGGCGGCAATCGCGCCCACGAGTTCGAGTTGCGTCTCGGCGGCGCCACCTATGAAGAGATCGCGCGAGCCGGCGGCGGCATCCGGTCCACTGTCGCTGCGACTCGCGCCGCCACGGAACAGGCGCTGATCGAGTCCGCCTTGCCCCGGCTCGATGCGCTGCAGGCCGAGGGCGTCACGACGGTCGAAATCAAGTCCGGCTATGGCCTGAACACCGAAACCGAGGCAAAGACGCTTCGCGCGGCTCGCGCGCTCGCCGGCCGGCGCCGGGTCAATGTGCGGACCACGTTCCTCGGCGCCCATACCGTGCCGGCGGAGTTCGATGGCCGCGCCGACGCCTACATCGATCTCGTCGTGTCGGAGATGCTGCCGGTCGTGGCAAAGGAAGGGCTCGCCGATGCGGTCGATGCCTTCTGCGAGAAGATCGCGTTTTCGCCGGAGCAGACGGCGCGGGTGTTCGATGCGGCGGCCGGGCATGGGCTGCCCGTGAAACTCCATGCCGATCAGCTCTCCGATCTCGGCGGCGCGGCGCTAGCGGCGCGCTACAAGGCGCTGTCGGCCGATCACCTGGAGTACACGTCGGACGCCGGCGTCGCGGCGATGGCCAAGGCCGGCACGGTCGCCGTGCTGCTGCCGGGCGCGTTCTACTTCCTGCGGGAGACCAAGCTGCCGCCGCTGGCGCAGTTCCGCGCGGCCGGCGTGCCGATCGCCATCGCCACCGACAGCAATCCCGGCAGCGCCCCGGTGACCTCGATCCTGTTGATGCTCAACATGGCCTGCACGCTGTTCCGCATGACGCCGGAGGAAGCGCTGGCGGGGGTGACACGCCACGCCGCAACAGCGCTGGGCATGGCGGAAACCCATGGCACGCTGGCGGTGGGCAAGGCCGCCGACTTTGCCATCTGGAACATCGAACGGCCGGCGGAGCTCTGCTACCGGATCGGCTTCAACCCCTGCGCCGGCGTGGTCCGCGGCGGCGAGGCGGTGGGCAAGCTGGCCGGCTAGACCGCTATTCCCAGAACGCCAGGGCCAGCGACGCCACCAGCAGCGCCGCCATGGTCAGGTTGAAGATGCGCATCGCCCGGTCCGAGGCGAACAGCCGCACCGCTACGCCGACGCTGACCCAGAAGGCACAGCTCGGCCAGGCCAGCAGGGCAAACACCGCAGCCACGATTAGCGTTTCCGCCACATTGTCCCTGCCGGGGGTATAGGTGCTGATGGCGGCCACGGCCATCATCCAGCCCTTCGGATTGACCCACTGGAAGGCCGCCGCTTCCAGGAAGTTCATCGGCCGTCGCGCCCCACCCTTCGCATCGGGCCGCCCGGCATTGGCGATGCGCCAGGCGAGATAGAGCAGATAGGCGCCGCCGGCGAACTTCAGGATCGTCTGCAATTCAGGTATCGCCACGAACACCGCTTTCAGGCCCAGGCCTATGGCGATGACCATCACCGGAAATCCCACGGAAATGCCGGTTATGTGCGGGATGGTGCTGCGGAAGCCGTAGTTCGCGCCCGACGCCGCGAGCATCACCACGTTCGGCCCCGGCGTGAAGCTGGTGGCGAAGGCGAAGACGAAAAGCGGGCCGATGAAATCGTACATCAGAAAATGCCTGCCGTGTCTTTAACTCCGGCGCCGGGCAACGCATATATCGGCGGAGCGGGCGCGCATTACGTCAGATAGCGTGACCCATTTCAAGACCGCGGCGCCCCGGCAAAATGTCTGCCGGGATATGCAGAAGACGCATGGCGCTAGCGGCATAAGTTCCGCATCGCGCCCGGCCGCGCGCCGCGGTAAAATACCTGGTCACGGAGATTTGCGATGTCCTCAACCGCCGATTGGACGATCCCGCAGGATGCGCAGCCGAAGCCGGAAGACTACGGCTTCGATCTCGACCACGCGCTGAACGCGGTCGTCAGCGTCCGCGCCAACATTCCCGACGACGCCTTTACCGCCGAGGTGCTGGGCACAGAGCGTGCCGGTAACGGTGTGGTGATCCGCAGCGACGGCGTCATCCTGACGATAGGCTATCTGATCGTCGAGGCCGAGTTGGTGTGGATCCATCTCGCCGACGGCCGGCTGGTGCCCGGCCATGTGCTGGCCTATGACGCGGAGACCGGCTTCGGCATGGTGCAGGCGCTGGCGCGCCTCGATCTGCCGGCCCTGCCGATGGGCAGCACCGCATCGGCCGGCGTGGGCGATCCCGTGATAGCCGCGGGCGCCGGCGGGCGGGCTCATTCGGTGGCGGCGCGCCTCCTCGCCAAGCAGGAGTTCGCCGGCTACTGGGAATATGTCCTGGACGAGGCGCTGTTCACCGGGCCGGCGCATCCCCTCTGGGGCGGCAGCGCACTGATCGGCGCCGGTGGCGACCTCCTGGGCATCGGCTCGCTCCAACTCCAGCGCGCCGGCCGGGGCGGCCGGGCCGAGGATATCAACATGTATGTGCCGATCGACCTGCTGCGGCCGATCCAGGAGGACATGATGACCCGCGGGCGTGCCATCCGCCCACCGCGGCCATGGCTCGGGCTCTACGCCACCGAGGTGGAAGACCGGGTGGTGGTGGCCGGACTCGCCAGCAATGCGCCGGCCAAGGCGGCAAGGCTGAAGACCGGCGATATCGTGCTCTCCGTGGCCGGCGAAGAGGTTCACGACCTGGCCGAGCTATGGCGGCGCATATGGTCGCTGGGCGACGCCGGGGTCGAGGTGCCGCTGCTGGTCTACCGCGACGGCCGGGCCATGGAGGTCAAGGTCGCCTCCGCCGACCGGCAGAAGTTCCTCAAAGGCCCGCGGCTGCAGTAGGCGGAAAGCGGCGTTATTCCGCCGCCACCTGCGCCGCCTTCGCCTGCTTGCGCGGCTCCTTGTGGAACGTGCCATCCTTCATGATCGCCAGCAGCCGGCGCTTGTCCTTCAGGATGCCGACATCGGCGACCGGGTTGCCGTCCACCAGCAGGATATCCGCGAGATAGCCCGGCTTGATCTGGCCGAGCTCGTTGCCCATGCCCATGATCTCGCCGCCGAGCTTGGTGGCTGAAACCAGCGCGTCGATGGGCGAGAAGCCCAGCAGCTTCACGAAATGCTCGAGGTCGCGGGCATTGGTACCGATGGGATTCCAGGCAAAGCCGTAATCGCCGCCGGGCAGGATGCGAACGCCCATCTTCTTCAGCTTCTTCATGTTCTCGATGCACTTGTCGAGCTCGCGGCGGAAGTAGATGGCGACCGGATGGTCCTTGGTGATGCCGTAGCCGGAACCCTCGCCCTCGGCCGTGACAAACATGATGCCCATGGCGGGGGCGACGAAGATGCGGTCTTTCTGCTCGTCCAGCATCTCCAGCGCCTTCGTATCCGACAGCGTGCAGTGATAGAGCACGTCGACGCCGTTGCGCAGGCACATCTTCACGCTTTCGGCAGAACGAGCATGGGCCGCCATCATCTTGCCGCGCGACCGGGCGACCTCGGCCACCGCCGCGACCTCCGCTTCGTTCATGACCGTCTGATGGGCGCGGGCGAAGGGAACGAACTCGTCACCAGACGGATTGATTTTCAGGTTGTCGACGCCCTCGCGGCACATCTCCCGCGCTGTCTTGCGGAACTCATCCGGCCCATCGCAGCAGATGGCGAAGGTCTCGCGGTAGATGTGGGTGCGCCTGACATCGCCAAGGCCGCCGGTCACCGTCAGCTCCGGGCTGGCGGCGCGCATGCGGGGGCCTGGGATCTCGCCGTCATTGATGGCGTTGCGGATCACCACATCGATGCGCGCCTTGGCGGACGCCGCGCTGAATACCGAGGTGAAGCCCTGGTCCAGGATCACCCGGGCATACTTCATGGTCTTGAGGGTGTGTTCTTCCGGCGGGATGTCCCCCAGCCCTTCCAGGGTTGAGGTATCGCAGAAGCTGAGATGGCCATGGGCCTCCACCAGGCCTGGCATCAGGGTGGCGCCGCCGCCGTCCACCACCGTGGCCCCGTCCCGGGGCAGCTTGGTGCCGGTCTTTGCCAGCTTCTTGATCCGGTTGCCTTCCACCAGCACCTCGCCGGTATAGGGCTTGGCGCCGGAACCGTCGAAAATGCTGACATTGGTAAACAGTGTGCTGGTCATGGGACCTCCCTAGGATCCAAAGCGGTATTGATTATTGGCGTGCAGTCTAACGGCATTCCCAGGACCGGGGAAGCCGGTTTGGGGCGGGGCATATGGGGGTATTTGCCGGTTTGGCATGCCATTTACCGCGATTCTCGCGGCAACCCCGGAGGGTTGTTTTAGAGGCGCCCCCGCAAAGCCTTGCCGTGTCTGTGAATATTTTCAGAGTTTCAGATTCTGCGAAATCAACCCTGAGGGCAATCTAGGGTTTGAACTGCGGCAGCCGTTCCCAACGGGCAGAATTCTGCACGACAATCAGTGGGCATACAGGTATGCATTCCAGCATGGGTGAGCATGCCGGCGGTCTTCCTCGATCGTACCGGTAAGACTAGAACTTCAGCGCACCGCCGATGAGGGGGCCGGTCTGCGTCACGTCGTACACGAAGCCTTCATCGTCATAGTCGACTTCGAGGTGACGGTAGCCAATGACAGTTGATAGCCAGTCGTTCCACTCATAGCCGAAGCCGCCGAAGACGTCCCAGGTGAGGTCGGATCCAGCGCCGAAGCCGCCGGCGTTACCCCACGCCGTGAGGAAGAATCGCAGACCCGAAATCGGTCCGCACCCGCACGCCAAACAGCGGATCGGCCCAGCTTTCGGCGTTCTTGGCAACACGCCCTGGCAGCAAGCCGGCGCCGAGGGAGAACTTCGTCTCCACCGACCAGACACGAATGCCGCCGAGGAGATCGACATTGAGGCCATCTGAGGCAACGACGCGATAAGCGCCCTCGAAGGTGCCGATGAAATTCCTGACCTCAGCCTCCGCAGTAGAGAACAGCGGCCCCGGCGTCGCACCGTCGGCCGAGAGGCGGATGTAAATGATGTCAGCAAGAAAGCCGAAGCGCTCGTTGCGGATTTCCCCCCCAATCATCAGAGATGGATCGAGATGCTCGAAGATATCGCCGAAGCTTGCATCGACCTCGGCCGGCGGCAGGCGGGGAAAGAGCGCGATATTGCCTTCGAGGCTCGCGAACCAGACATAAGGCGCGAGGGCGAATGACAATTCGTCGCCCTCTGGCTTCGCGTCTGCGGCCCGCACGGTCTGCGCGCCCAACATTGCGAATGATACCGCCGCAACCGCAATGATAAGTTGTTGCATTTCGCAACCTCCCCCATTTAGTGCGAAATCTTTGCCGGTGACTGCCGCGAACTATGGCGTGTACCAGATCGGCGAGGTGTAGGCCCTGTCCTGGATCGAACTCGGCGCTTCGGGAGGCGGTTTCGTCCCGAAGAACTTGGCGTCGTACGTCGTCCAGCGCGGCGTCGGGATTTCGAGCACGCGTACGTAATAGAAGGCGCGCTCACTCGGGTTGAATTCCGGGTCGCGCCAATAGCCAGCCAGGAGCGGTGCGCCGATCGTATTCGTGTAGGTCGCCTGTGCGACATTCACGGTGTTGCCGACGGGGGGCAGCTTGCCGTCAGGCCCTGGCTTGCGATCTCCCGACCAAACGACATCGTAGACCTTTTCCTTCAGCTCGCCCTTCGCATCCATCCATCCCTTTACGACCTGGATGCGGTCGAGATTGGCGCCGTCGGCATCCCGCAGCGCGCGTATCACGAATGCCGGCGCTTTTCCCTCCGGAGCGGCCGAAAGGTCGCCGCCCATTGGCACGCCTGTGCTGTAGCCGTACTGGGCGAAATCGTGCCGTTGCACGTCGTCCGCCACGAAGTCGAATCCGGCGAAGACGCGGACCAAGAGCCGCGTGCCGGTCGTGGCGTAGACCTCCTTGCGCGCCATGGCGTCCCACAGCGCCTCGCGCGTGTTGTCTGTCGCCCAGACCGCCGCGAGCCCCGATGCGCTGCCTTGCCAAGCATACTGCCTCGCCTTGGGGTCCGGACTGAAGCGCCCCGTGGCCACCTCGAAGAACCGCTCGGGCCTGGCAGACGGCTCCAGCGGCGCGATCTTTCCGAAGAAGTTGTCTTCTGTTGATGTTGAAAGGCGCGGTGTGGGAATCGGTTGACCCGACCATCCCGAACTTGAAAGGGTTGACGCCAAGCTGCTCTTCGTATTTCAGGCCGCGCTTCAGCGCTTCGCGCGCGTATTCACGGGGCAGCATGTCGGGCGTGTGCTGGCCGGCTCCGAAGCTGCCTTTGTCCCAGGTCTCGAAGTCGGAAAACTCGTCGTTCGGCGACAGAGCCGGATGGGCCTCGCCGTCACCCTTCGACTGTGTGACTTCGTAGATCGGCTCCCAGCGCATGCGCTGTGCGGCATAGTCGCGGTCGATAGGCTTCTTCGTCGTGAGCGTCACGTCGTCGAACATCAGCCCGAGTGACAGATTGCCATTGTGTGGGATGGCGAGGACCTTTCCGCCGGTCCGCTGCTCATAGCTCGCCATCCACTTCCACAGATCCTCCGGATCGACGCTGTCGTATTGCGAGAACGGAATGATCTGATCGGCCTTTGCCTTGCCATCGCGGAAAATGACGTTGCGGTGCAGGTTGTTGCCGTCGGGCGACGCACTCCACTCGTATCCAATCAAGGCGGTGAACTTCCCGGGATCATTGTATGTCTCGGCCGCCGCGGTGAGGCGCTCCCACATGGTACGCGTCAGCGCCTCGTTTCCTTTGAGCGGATCAATCCGCTCAATCATGGCTTGGCCCCAAGCGTTGTAGGCCTCGCCGCCCTTGCCGCTTTTGACCAGGTCGTGAACGGTCCTGCCCCAGCTCGTCCTGAGCAGGTCAGCATTCGACTCCGCGATCATGTTGGCCAAGCCAAGGTTCTCGGCATGATCGGTGATGACCAGGAAGTCGAGTGGACGCTGCAGCCGCGCGCGCAGCCCCGTATTGGAAGTGACCTCTTCGCCCCGGGCAAAGCGATAGGCCTCGTCCGGACCGAGCCGTGTGCCAAACATGCCGGCGTCGGTTGAGTAGGAGGTATGCAGATGCGTATCGCCGAAATAAACACGGTCGGGGAAGCCCTTGGTGAGGTACGGGGAGTACTCGCGCTTCCCAATCGACACCTTCCCAGGGTCTAGGGTCACATCCTGCGCCGCGGCGTTTGATGACAAAGCGATAGCTCCGGCGATCGACAGCATGAATACTGCAATACTGAGGTTGAGCTTCCTAATCACGAGCTTCCTCCAGAGATTTGAGTGTATCAGTTGCTTGAATCGAGAAATCGCCCGCTCCGGTATTGGGCGCCGGTGCCGTTACCGTCAGTCAGGTACGCAGTTACCAAAGATGACGAAGCCGACGCTGTCGCCCGTTATCGCCAGCGCCATCGAACCGGTGTCTTTCGCGACTGTCATAGTCCAACCCAGTCCCGCCTGGATGCCGGTCACGACGAGGCGGCCATCCTTCTGCACCTCGCCAACGAATTCCGCCGTCAAATCCGTGCCGTCGGGCAATGTGCCCACAACCTGATCGCTCTTGAGATTAACGTGGAGAATCGATGGCAGTCCGATTGCCTCCGCATCATCTTCAATGCAGTTTGAGCCGGGAGCGCAGTCGAAGCTTTGATCGGTTTCACAGATGAGGGCTTCAGCGTCCTGGGCGGCGGAGCCCGAAGTAACCAAACCGACAACCATCGCGCATACACAGAAGGAGCAGCCTAGACGGGGTTGCCACCGCATGATCCGATCCTCCCTAGTTCACGGAGTAGCCCCGGCCTTCGAGACACGCGCGTAGAGCGCGCGTGTATTCGGCGCTGGTCTGCCGGTTCATGGTATTCACTTTCTGATTATGCTGGTGCTGCCGGACGCCACCCAGAAGGGCACCAGTTCCCGCCCCTATCGCCGCACCCTTACCGGCCTTGCCGCCGGCGATGGCGCCACCGACAGCACCAACCGCAGCTCCGCCGGCCGCGCCTTTGACTGCGCCGCCGGAGGCGTAGCTGCCTCCCGATTGGGCATAGGGGTTATAGCCTGAGTTCTGAACGGCCCAGACGTGACATTCGCCTTGATCCTGCTCCTGCTGCTTCGCGCTCTGCCCCTGCTTCGGATAGACGTAGAGAGCGTTGGTTTGTGCGCTTGCTTGATCCAATACCAGCAAGACTGAAAGCGCCGAACCGGCAATCACGCATGACCAACTCCTGCGAATGAGTTTCATGTGCGTTGCTCCATGCTTCCGAAATGTTGATCTCCTCCCGGACTAACATCCGTCCGGGGCCAGTTTGAGATCTACGCTGCCTGCGAAAGCTGAGCCGGGAATTCCTAATTGAACGCCCCCGACCGCCAAAGACGATAATCCAACTCCTATTTTTGTTCCAGACCAAACTAAGTTTGTTCTTGATCGTCGCATTTCCGCACCGCCGTGCAACGGACGCGGGGGCCAAATGGAGTGGTGTCCAACGCGCCGTGGCGGGCCTGGGCATGGGCACTTCTAGCCTATGTTGGAAGGAGCCCCGTCGCGCCCCAGGATCAGTTAATCTGATCTGCTTCGTTGAGGCCTACTCCTTCACAGCACCCGTGAGGGATGACACGTAGTGCTCGACGAAGAACGAGTAGAAAATCGCCACCGGCAGCGAGCCCAAGCAGCGCGCCGGCCATCAGCGAACCCCAGTGATAGACGTCGCCTTCGACGAGCTGGGTCAGCACGCCGACCGGCACCGTCTTCTGTTCGGTCGAGGAGATGAAGGCGAGCGCGTAGATGAACTCGTTCCAGGAGAGCGTGAAGGCGAAGATGCCGGCGGAGATCAGGCCGGGCACGGCCAGCGGCAGCGTGATCTTCCAGAGGATCTGGATGCGCGTGGCGCCGTCGATCAGCGCGCATTCCTCGAGCTCATAGGGAATGCTCTTGAAGTAGCCCATCAGCAGCCAGGTGCAGAACGGGATCAGGAAGGTCGGATAGGTGAGGATCAGCGCCCAGTTCGTGTCGTAGATGCCGAGGCCGTAGACCATGATGGCCAGCGGAATGAACAGGATGCTCGGCGGCACCAGATAGGCGAGGAAGATCAACAGGCCCACTGGTCTGCGCGCCGCGGAAACGCAGCCGCGTGATGGCATAGGCGGCGAGCACGCTGGCGAAGATCGACAGGAAGGTCGCGCGAACGGCGACCGTCATCGTGTTGAGCAGCCACTGCGGATAGTCGGTCTCGAACAGCAGCTTGTTGATGTTGGCCAGGGTCGGGCTGTTGATCCAGAAGGGATTGTGGTCGGAGAAGTTGTAGAGCTCGTCGTTCGGCTTGAAGGTCGTGACACCCATCCAATAGAACGGAAAGAGCAGCACGAATATGAAGAGCGAGAGCGGCAGATAGACCGTCACCAGCCGCCGCGGCAGGCGTTTCCAGATAGCTCATGCCCGTCGAGTCATCGACAGCGGCAGCAGTTGCGGCGGGTTTGGCGCTGTCACTCATCGGCGCTGCCCTGCTGCCATTTGCGTCGCTGCAGGCCGTAGTAGCTGAACACCGTCGCCGCGATCAGGAACGGAATCATCGCCGTCGCGATCGCAGCCCCCTCGCCCGAGATCGCCGCCGGGTATGGCGCGCTGGAAGGCGAGCGTCGCCATCAGATGCGTCGCGTTCAGCGGACCGCCGCGGGTGATCGCGTAGATGAGCTGAAAGTCGGTGAAGGTGAACAGAACCGAGAAGGTCAGCACGACCGAGAGGATCGGCATCAGCATCGGCAGGGTGACATGCCGGAAGCGCTGCCAGGCATTGGCGCCGTCGAGGGCGGCCGCCTCATAGAGCGACGGCGAGATGGTCTGCAGCCCCGCCAGCAGGCAAATGGCGACAAACGGAATGCCGCGCCAGACATTGGCGGCGATGACCGACCAGCGCGCATTCCAGGGAACGCCGAGAAAGTCGATGAACTGGTCGATCAGGCCCATCTTCTGCAGCGACCACGAGACGATCGAGAACTGCGGATCGTAGATCCACCA
Organism: uncultured Alphaproteobacteria bacterium; assembly: GCA_963810485.1. Taxonomy (GTDB): domain Bacteria; phylum Pseudomonadota; class Alphaproteobacteria; order Dongiales; family Dongiaceae; genus DATKFM01. Next base: position 174,869 of record CAWENQ010000003.1, on the reverse strand, counting down.
GAAGGCGATCGCCGAAAGCACCGTCGGCACGATGTAGGGCAGCAGCACGATGGCGCGGATGAAGGCCTTGAACGGAATCGCGTTGTTGAGCAGCAGCGCCAGCCACAGGCCGAGCCCGAACTTCAGCGACCGTCGCGACGATGGTGTAGACGAGCGTGTTGAACACCGACAGCCAGAACACGTCGTCATCGAACAGCGAGATGTAGTTCTCCAGGCCGATGAAGACGCCGGGCCGGCCGATGCGCACATCGGTGAATCCCATCCAGATGCCGAGACCGAGCGGATAGGTCAGGAAGAGCAGCAGGATCGACGGCCGCCGGCAGCATGAACAGCACCGACAGCACGGTGCGGTTGTCGAGCAGTGCTGCCAGCGCAGCGAATGGCCGTGATTGTCCGACCTGCGATCGCATTGACCAGCGTCTGCCATTCAGCATTGAGCTCCAAGCATATGCCGCGCATCGGCGCGCGGTCTTGACCAGCCGTCGGCCCAGGCCGCGGGCCCTGTCTCGAGCGAACGCTCAGACCTTGTAGTAGCGCTCGGCGCGCTTCTGCGCTTCGGCCGCGGCGTCCTGCGGCGACTTGTCGCCCGAGGCCGCCTGCGCCACCATGTTGACCATGACGAAGTCGGCCATCACGCCCGCCGAGGCATAGCCCAGAGATCCGGCATAGCCGGGCCACTGCATATTGGCCATCAGGTCGCGATAGGGCGTGTGCTTCGGATCGACGGTCCAGATCGGGCTCTTCTCGTAGGCGCGCAGCGGCTGGCTGAAATAGCCGAGCGACGCCTCCTGCCACGGCACGTACTGCTCGCGCTCCAGCATGAAGCGGATGTAGTCCTTCGCCGCATTCGGATACTGGGTGTAGGCGAACACCATCGCCGGCACCGTCAGGTGCAGCTCGGTCGGATGGCCGACTGGTCCGACCGGCAGGATCGCATGGCTGATATCCTCGACCAGCGCCTTGATCTTCTCGTCCTTCGGAGTTCTTGGCCGCGTAGTAGACCGAGATGCCGTTGATGGTCCAGGAGATCTGCCCGTCGAGGAACGCCTTGTTGTTGGAGGGATCGAGCCACGACAGGGTGCCCGGCACGAAGCTCTCGTAGAGCTCCTTGGCGTATTCGAGCGCGGCGATCGTCTCCGGGCTGTTGATGACGACCTGATCGTTCTCGTCGACCATCTTGCCGCCGAAGCGACCAGACCAGCCAGTGGCACCAGGTATTGCCGTCGCCGACCGCATTGCCGAGCGCCAGGCCGCCGGGCTTGCCCTTGGCGGCCAGCGCCTGCGTAGACCTTCAGCATGCCGGCGAAATCGGTCGGCCAGGCGTCGAAGCCGGCTTCCTTGAGCGCGGAGATGCGATAGACGATGCGCGCGCCGGCGGCGCCCAGCGGAATGGAGATCCACTTGCCGTCCCGCATGCCGAACTTCTTGCACACGTCGTACCAGCCGCCGTACTTCTTATCGAGATACTCGCCGAGATCGGTGAGATCGACCAGCTTGTCCGGATACTGATGGGCGTCGTCGTACCAGCCATAGACGACATCCGGACCCTTGCCGACATTGGCGGCGACCGCCGACTTCGGGACGCAGATCCTCCCAGCCCTGGCTCTCCACCTTGACCTGCACGCCGGTCTCCTTGGTGATATTTCTCGGTGTTCTCCAGCCACAGTTTTTCATCGCCGGCGACGAACTTCGCCGGGCGCAGCACGCGCAGAGTGGCGCCCGCCTCGGGCTTCAGGTCGAACGTCGGTTCCTGCGCGAATGCCGGCCGCAGTTTCGTGCCGACGGTCGCGCCGGCGATCAGGCCGGCGCCGACTTTCAGCGAGTTGCGTCTTGTGAAATCCTTCATCGCTTTGATCCTCCTCCTCTTGAAAAGACTATTTGTCCGCCGATCGCGACCTCAATTCGAGGCCCTTAGATTGATGCCGGACTTGGCATCGAACAGATGGACGCAGTCCAGGCGCGGCTTGAGCGTGATATGCTCCCCTGGCTTGAAGCTGTAGCGCTCGGAGAAAGCGCCGCAGATCCTCTGGTTGCCCGCGCGCGCGAAGACGAGCGTGTCGGCGCCCGTCGGCTCGACGACATCGACAGTCGCGTCGAACCCGTCAGCCCCGGCGACGGTAAGATGATCGGGACGAACCCCGTAGTAGACCGGCCTGCCCGCATCGCCTGGAGATCCCGCCGGCAGCGGCAGCGCCACGCCATCGTCGGTCTCGACGCGCAGTCCGCCGGCATCGGCGCGCACAGTTCCCGCGATCAGGTTCATCGACGGCGAGCCGATGAAGCCGGCGACGAACAGATTGCGCGGATGGTCGTAGACCTCCAGCGGCGAGCCGGCCTGCTCGATATAGCCGTCGCGCATGACCACGATCTTGTCGGCCATGGTCATGGCCTCGATCTGGTCGTGGGTGACGTAGATCGAGGTCGAGCCCAGGCGTTGGTGCAGCGCCTTGATCTCCGTGCGCATCTGCACGCGCAGCTGGGCGTCGAGATTGGACAGCGGCTCGTCGAACAGGAAGACCTGCGGGATCGCGGACGATGGCGCGGCCCATGGCGACGCGCTGGCGCTGGCCGCCGGAAAGCTGGCGCGGATAGCGGTCGAGATAATCTGCGTCAGGTCCAGGATATCGGCGGCGCGCCGCACCTTGGTCGTCGATGGTCGCGCGGTCGTGCTTGGCCAGCTTCAGGCTGAAGGCCATGTTGTCGTAGACCTTCATGTGGGGATAGAGCGCGTAGTTCTGGAACACCATGGCGACGTCGCGCTGCTTCGGCGGCACGTCGTTCACGACCCGGCCGCCGATGGAGATCTCGCCGCCGCTGATCTGCTCCAGCCCGGCGATCATGCGCAGCAAGGTGGATTTGCCGCAGCCGGAGGGACCGACCAGGACCACGAAGGAGCGGTCCTCGATCGTCACGTCGATACTATGCAGGATTTCGGCGACGCCGAAACGCTTGACGACTGATCGGACTTCGACCGACGCCATTGATCCTCCCAGGCCCCAACCGCTTTGCTGCGGCTTTGAGGCGATCCCTATGCCTAAACCTTATGCACGCGTCCGTATGCGAACTTGCGTGCACCGCACCATTGATGGCGTTCTGATGGCTTGAATAATTGTATGAGTAATAGCGAAAGGCAACCCTGACGTTGGTCGGGTCAGCCAATCGGCCGATTGGGCGGGCATTCGTTCTCGCCCCGCAGCAAGACACCGCGGAATGTCCTCAGTGAGGATCTGACGAAGAAGCTGTTGGGGCTGGTCTAACTCTTGCCTGCAAACTCCCGACCCCACTCCAGCATCGCTTCGAGCAGGGCTCGAAGATACGGCCGCAACTTGCCGGCGCGATCTTCCAGGAATTCGAAAGGCAGCTCCTCCTCCATATAGGAGCATTCCGCCAGTTCGAGCTGCACGGCATGAATATGCTCCGCGGGGCGGCCGTATTGCCGCGTGATGTAGCCGCCTTTGAAGCGGCCATTGAGCACGCTGGAATATCCCTCCGCCTCGCCGGCCGCCTCGATCAGCCGCGCGGCGAGGCCCGGAGCCGCGGAACTGCCGCCGCCCGTGCCGAGATTCAGGTCCGGCAGCCGACCTTCGAAGAAGCGCGGCACAACCGACTTGATGGAATGGGCATCGAACAACAGCGCATAGCCGTGCTTGGCCTTGATCGCCGCAAGCTCTACCGCCAGCCGCTGGTGGTAGGGACTCCAATAGGTTTGCCGGCGCGCCTGTACCTCATCGCTGCTGGGCGACTGCCCTGGCTGATAGATCGGGCTGTTGTCGAATTGCGTGGTGGGACAAAGCTCGGTGTTGCTGGCGCCGGGATAGAGCGCTTGCCCGTCGGGCGCGCGGTTGAGATCGATGACATAACGGGAGTGCGTCGCCTGGATCGACGCGGCGCCGATCTCGCCTAGGAAGTCATAGAGGCGATCCAGGTTCCAGTCGGTATCCGGCACGGTGAGCGCCGCATTCGTCATCCGCGCGGCGATCGGCGGCGGCACATGGGTGCCGAGATGGGGCATGCTCACCAGGAGCGGCGCGATGCCCGGGATGAATCGATAGAGGTCCATGATTTCTGTTCGGCGAACGCAGCGCGGCCGCGGGATAGCGGCGCAACGCTAGTATAGCCGAATGCGACAGGTCCGAACAGCCGCGGGCGGTGCCCGTATCGCCTCTACAGGCGCTTGGAGGTCTTTTTGATCGCCTCGGCCCACTTGGTGCTGTCCGTTTCCTTCTGCAGGACGTCGAACACCTTGAGAGCGACATACTCGCCGAGCCGGCGGTAGCTTTCGAACTGGCTCTCGCTGAACCATTGATCCGAGGTTGGCTCATGGGGGAATAATCTGTTCTCGGACGCGTAGTTGAGAACGTCCTGCGGCTCGCCGCCATAGAGGCCGGGCTTGATGTAGATGAGCGTTCCGGCCTCGCCCTTCGGATATTTGATAGTGCCGATGCCGCAATAGAATCCGTTGCGGTCAATACCCGGAATATACTTGTCGTCGCGCGGGACTTGATACATCGCCTGCATCTCGATATCCACGCCGAGATCAATGCGGATCTTGCGAATCGCGTTGCCGAGGTCGGCAAAGGCATAGTCGGCGTCGCAGCCCGCGTCGCTGACCACGATCAAGCGGCAGCGTCGGCGCACCATCTCGTAAAGGCCGAGATTCTCAAAATGTCCGCCGTCGGTGAGATAAATGAAATCGGCCCGTTTGTTGGTGAGGCCAAAACATTCGGCGATAAGCGGCACCACCGCCAGTGCCGGGCCGTCGCATTGATAGATCGGCCGGCCGAAGACGGTCCGCCGCGAACGGCGCGGATTCCCCAGCCACCAGCCCAGGCGCACATTGAACAGCGCCAGGATCAGGGTCACGATCGGCGAGGAATGATAGCCCATGTTGGGGCTGGCTGCGGCGCCTGAGATGGCTATCGCCGTACCCAGCGACATGCCGTTGTGGCCGCCATAGACGTTCATCGACCGATATCCCAGGATGTCGCTACCGGCATGGAGGGCGGAGGCGGTGAAGGACGCGGCCTTGCGCTGCTGCCAGCCCAACACCTTGTCGCTCACCAGATTGACGGCGATGTTGACGATATGCAGGGGTGCGCGCTTTTCCGGATCGGCGACCGGTTTATCCACCGCCAGATCGCGGAACTGCATGTTGTCGTTGGGATCGAAGCCGGTGAACCAGTCGGGCTTGCGCAAAGTGCTACCGGTGTCGCTCCCGCCATTGCCTCGGGCGGCGCCGAGGAAACAGCGGATCAGCCGATCGCGGTAGGTCGCGTGCATGGAAAACCGGTTCACGTTGATCGACCACCAGGTCGCAAAACCGACACCTGCGAGGATGAAAAACAGGCCCGCGATCTTGTGCCAATTCACCTGGGACTGACGCAAAAGCACATCGTGCGCGATGGTGCAGTTGGTGTCTTTCGCGACGTCGCAGCCGGCCGCACCGCTGACGGCGGACAGAACGTTGGACAGCAACCATGCCAAGCCGGCGAACAGCGACACCACGAACAATCCGGCGGCAAGGGTCAGGATCAGGCCGCGTAGCCGCGCCATGATCCCGGTCTCGGCTTTCTGGCCGGGCGCCGGCGATTTTGAGCTGCCGCCCAACAGCGCCGCCAATGCGCCCGACGCCAGGGATATCAGGCCCGGCAGGCCGCCATAGTCTTGCATGACGTAGGGCGCTTTGTAATTCAGCCATTCGATCGTCACCGGTCCAAAGATCACGAGAACGTGGAACAGCAGCCAGCCGAGAGCGGCGATCAGCATCCAGGCGCCGGCCCGGCCCCACCATTCCCGATCCTCATCGCGCGTTACATAGGACGTCAGGCCGATGAACAGGCTTTCCGAAAGCAGAAAGGTCAGCATGAACAGCAGCGGGGCGACGCAGAGATAGATTGCGATATGGGTCAGCTCCGTCACCTTGTGGCCGAGCAGCGTCGTCGACTCATATGGATTGCCGAGGATCACGGTGACGGTGACGCCGACCAGGAGGCCGCCGATAGCCCCGGTCAACAGCGATACGGCCAATTCCCAGAAGATAATGGAGCCGGACAACTCATGTGACGGCTCAAGCGCGACAGCGGCTACGGTATCGCCGAGCTTGAGCTTCATCGCCCGGATTTCCCGGTTGGTCTTCCAGATATGGCCGAGCGCCGCCAACCAGGCGACGCAGCGTCCGCCGGCGCCGGCAATCGTCAGCAGGACAAGTTGCCATTGATCTCCGGCCCAGCCTCGAAGACAGGCGACGATCGGGCCGATCACCTCGGTCGACGGGTCCGGCGGCGGCTGTTTCCAGAACCAGGCGAGCGCCAGGCTGAGTCCGGCGGCGGCCGTCATCGCCGGCAGCAGACCGAAGACGAGGAAATGCCACTGTCGACGTCCCTGGATGGCGTCAATCTTGTCCTGTTCGGTTTTCGGGTCGAGAAGGCCGATCAAGGGCCAGGCACGGGCGCTCGGCAGATTGTAGGAGAGGAAGCCCGATGCCCAGAACAGCGCCACCGCGCCACCGGCAAATGCCAGCCAGGCGCATGCCATGGACACGTCCATCTGCAACAATTGCCAGCCGACATAGGCCGGGAACATCGGCAGCAGGAACAGCGGGAGCAGCATGAGCCAATGCAGCAGAAGATTGCGCAGATAGACGGCCAACGTGGTCCAGGTATCGGTGGACAGCAGCCCGACCTTCGGCGTCAGGAAATTGCTGTAGTCGCGAAGATGGCGGAGCTCCCGTGGTTCCTTGGAACCTTCGCAGACTCGGCCAAGGACGTCCTGCACGGCGCCGATGCCGACGCGCTCGCCGTTGGGCTCGCGGCGATGGATCCAGGCGGACAGCCAGGACCCGATGTAGCCGCCGCCCGAGACGGTCGAAAGGTAGTCGAACTGCGTCAGCCGCTTCTCCCGGGCCAGCCCCTGCAACAGCCCCAGGCCGAAGGTGGCGCTGCGGATGCCGCCGCCGGACAAGCAGAGGGCCGTCCGATTCCTGCGATTCAGGAAGTCGTAAACACGCTCCATGTATTCGGGCGTGTCTTCCGTACCGCGAAGGATGGCGTCAGGAATATCGTCGCCGAAATGGTCGCGGCATTCCTCGACCAGGACTTGCGACGCCCTCAGCAATTTATCGCTGCTACCCATGCCCCCGCGCTCCACACGCCCAAAATCGACCCAGCTAGCCCCCGATCGGCCGGCCGGCGCTGTGCGCTGCGTCACATTCCGGCTGTGGCAATTTCAGAGCGGTTTTAACAAGTTATGTCTCTCATTTAGGGCGCAGGGCCGTCGCTTTCCCTCGTCACCTGCTTCTGGTGTTCCAGGATGTCCTCGGTCCAATGCGCCTTAATGAAGATCAGCGCATCGGCGATCTCCTCGTCGCTGAGGACGTCCTTGAAGGCGGGCATGTCGCTTTCATAGCCGGCCGGGGCATAGGGTGTCATGCCGAACTTGGTGACGCCGAAGAGATAGCTGTCCGGATGGTGCCAGGTGTGGCCGTTGGCATTGTGGGGCGGCGCCGGCAAGCGGCCGTTGGGCAGTGGCGTCTGCCAATTGAGCTGGCCTTCGAAGTTCCCGCCATGGCAGCGGGCGCAATGTTCCTTGTAGACGCGGTCGCCGATTTGCAACTGCTGGGAATCGGTCATGATCAGCCGAGGCATGCCGCGATCCCGCTTGACCCAATAGACGGCGCCTGCTGCCGTCAACAAGACGATGACCGCGACCGCGATCAGCGGCTTTTGCCATTTCTTCTGCACGTCTCCTGCTCCATGTCGACAACCCCGAAGCTGCCGGTGATTCTCCTAAAGCTTTCAGGATTTTCCGGCAAGAGGGGTGCGGCATTCCGCTCTTGCCGCCGCGCCGCGCTCAAGCGATTCTGGCGCCATGACCCATGACCCTGCATTTCCCCGCTTCGCCGCCGCGGCCAATGGCCGTCTGACGGATGACATGAAGGCGGCCTTCGACCGGGACGGCGCGCTCCTGCTCGAGGACTTCGCCACGGCCGGCCAATGCCAGGCACTGATCGGGCGGATGAAGGAATTGGTCGACGCAGCGGATTTGTCCGACGTGACCACCATCTTCACCACGACGGACGAGCGCCATGCCGGCGATGCCTATTTCGCCGGTTCCGGCGACAAGATCCGGTTTTTCTTCGAGGATGGCGCGTTCGACGAGCAAGGCAGGCTCAACCGGCCGAAGGACCGGGCACTGAACAAGGTGGGCCATGGCATGCATGACCTCGATCCGGTGTTCGACGGTTTTTCCCGCCAGCCGAAACTGCAGGCGCTGGCAAGCGATCTTGGCGTGCGGCGGCCGCTGCTGCTGCAATCCATGTATATCTTCAAGCAGCCAGGCATCGGCGGCGAGGTGGTCTGCCATACCGACTCGACTTTCCTCTACACCGAACCCCTGAGCTGCATCGGCCTGTGGTTCGCGCTGGAAGACGCCACGATCGAGAATGGCTGCATGTTCGCCCTGCCCGGCCGCCATCGCGAGCCGCTCAAGTCGCGCTTCCTGCGCAAAGCCGACGGCAGCCTGGGCAACGAAGTCTACGACGCCGTCCCCTGGTCCGCCGACGGCGCCGTGCCGCTGGAGGCGCGGCGCGGCACGCTGATCGTCTTGCACGGGCAGCTACCCCATCTCAGCGGCGCCAACCGCTCGGCGAAATCGCGCCATGCCTACACGCTGCACCTGATCGACGGCGCCTGCCGCTATCCCGCCGACAACTGGCTGCTGCGCGGGCCGGAGATGCCGCTGCGCGGCCTCTGAGCGCCGCTCTACTCTATGGCAATGTGATCGAAGTCACATCGGCGCGCTTCTCGCCCTGCAATTCTCTGTCGGGGAAACTGTCATCAGCCGGTCGCGAAAATCGGCTGCTGTTTCCGCTGGGAGGTTGCCATGACGACCTTGGGTTTCTTCAACGCCAACAATCTGTTCATGCGCTACAAATTCGGCCGTACATTTCCCGGCGACATCTCACGCAAGAGCTTCGTCGCCAATGAGCGGTTCGGCTTCCTGCCGGCCTATCAAAAGGGCATGTTCGAACCCTACAACAAGGAACAGGTGAAACTCTGTGCCGACGCCCTGAAAGGCGCAAACGGCTTGCCGGATATTCTCTGTCTCTGCGAGGTCGAGAGCCTGCTGGCGCTGCGTGTCTTCAACGAAGAGAACCTGGGCAGCCACTACAATCAGGCCTTGCTGATCGACTCCTACGATTTCCGGCAGATCGATGTGGCCATCCTGTCGCGGCGCGAAATCGCGCAGGTGCGCAGCCATGTGGACGTTCCCGAGGATAACGGCAAAGGTCATCTGTTCAGCCGGGACTGCCTGGAGGTCGTCTTGAACCTCAACAAGAGCGGCTCGAAGACATTCTCGCTGTTCATCAACCATCTGAAGTCGAAGTTCGTCGACACCCGCGACAAGACCGCCGCGCAGATCGCCGCGGAAGTCACGAGATCGACGGCCAAGCGAGAACGGCAAGCCAGGGAAGTGCGCAAGATCATCCGCAAGCGGTTTCCCGGCACTGCCTTCGGCAAAGGGAATTTCGCCGTCGTCGGCGACATGAATGCCGCGCCGGACGAAGCGGCGGTCGCGCCGCTGGTGAAGAATGCCGAGCTGCATAACGTCGTCGACGATCTGCCGCCGGATCAGCAATGGACTTATTGGTGGAAATCGAAGAACCGCGCCAGCCAGATCGACTACATGCTACTGTCGCCGAAGCTGGCGAACGCCGTGGCCGCCAAGGGCATCCTGCCGGAGATTGAGCGGCGCGGCCTCGGTTTCCGCAGCGTCAACAGCGCCGGCAAGACGTTGCCGCAGACGACCAAAGTGTTGCGAGACGAGGCCGCGCCCAGCGGCCCGGCGGTCGATTTCCAATTCAAACGCTTCGCCGGCGTCAGCGAGAAATTGGCCGCTTCCGATCATTGCCCGATGACCATCGAACTGCCGATCTGATCCGGTCCAGGCGCGCCCGCCCCTCGACGGCGGGCACCCCTCTCTCTATAAAGCGCGGTCAACGAGGGGAGCGTCATGACCGCATCGAACCGCATCGACAACGAACGCAAAATCCGCGCCGCCCGCGGGCCTAAGATCACCGCCAAGGGCTGGCAGACCGAAGCCGCGCTGCGCATGCTCATGAACAATCTGGATGTGGAAGTGGCGGAGAAGCCGCAGGAGCTGGTGGTCTATGGCGGCATCGGCCGCGCCGCCCGCGACTGGAACTGTTTCGACCGCATCGTCGAGACCCTGAAGACCCTGGGCGATGACGAAACACTTCTCGTTCAATCCGGCAAACCAGTGGGCGTGTTCCGCACCCATGCCGATGCGCCGCGGGTGCTGATCGCCAACTCCAATCTGGTGCCGCACTGGGCAACCTGGGACAAGTTCCACGAGCTCGACCGCCAGGGCCTGATGATGTACGGGCAGATGACCGCCGGCTCCTGGATCTATATCGGCACCCAGGGAATCGTGCAGGGCACCTACGAGACTTTCGTCGAAGTGGGCCGGCAGCATTACGGCGGCAACCTCAACGGCAAATGGATCCTGACCGGCGGCCTCGGTGGCATGGGCGGCGCGCAGCCGCTGGCCGCGGTCATGGCCGGCGCCTCCATGATCGCCGTGGAAGTGCAGCCGAGCCGCATCGAGCGGCGGCTGGAAACCCGTTATCTCGACCGCAAGGCGGCGACGCTGGACGAAGCGATGAAGATTGTACGGGAGAGCCATGCCAAAGGCGAACCTGTGTCGGTGGGACTGCTCGGCAATGCGGCGGAGATTTTTCCGGAGATCGTCAAGCGCGCAAAGCAGGACGCGTCATGGCGGCCCGATGCGGTGACCGACCAGACCTCCGCCCATGATCCGCTGAACGGCTATTTGCCGGCGGGATGGAGCCTGGAGAGAGCCGAGAAAATGCGGCAGAGCGATCCCCAGGGCGTGATCAAGGCGGCGAAGCACTCCATGGCCGTGCAGGTGCGCGCCATGCTGGATTTCCACCGCATGGGCATTCCCACGCTCGACTACGGCAACAACATCCGGCAGATGGCGCAGGAGGAAGGCGTCGCCGACGCGTTCGATTTCCCCGGCTTCGTGCCTGCCTATATCCGGCCGCTGTTCTGCAAGGGCATCGGGCCGTTCCGTTGGGTGGCGCTGTCGGGCGATCCCGAGGACATCTACCGCACCGACCAGCGGGTGAAGGAGCTGATGCCCCATGACAAGCATCTGCATAACTGGCTGGACATGGCGAGGACTCGCATCGCCTTCCAGGGCCTGCCGGCGCGCATCTGCTGGGTCGGGCTCGGCGACCGCGCGCGGCTCGGCCTCGCCTTCAACGAGATGGTGGCCAAGGGCGAAGTGAAAGCGCCGATCGTCATCGGCCGCGATCATCTGGATTCAGGCTCCGTCGCCAGCCCGAACCGCGAGACCGAGGCGATGCAGGACGGCAGCGATGCAGTCTCGGATTGGCCGCTGCTGAACGCGCTGCTCAACACCGCGTCGGGCGCCACCTGGGTGTCGCTGCATCACGGCGGCGGCGTGGGCATCGGTTTCTCCCAGCATGCTGGCATGGTGATCGTCGCCGACGGCACGCCAGCGGCGGCAAAACGGTTGGAGCGCGTGCTGACCAATGATCCAGGCACCGGCGTCATGCGCCACGCGGACGCGGGGTATGATATCGCCGTGCAATGCGCACGGGAGCAGAAGATGAAGCTGCCGATGTTGGGGTAGTATCTGGAAACGCTGGGCGGACGCGCCTATGTTTTCCCTATGGCCGGGTTTGTCAGGGATCGAAGCCGACGAAGATTTTTGAAGGGTGTTGCCGCCCTTGGCGCTGTGACGGCGCTTGGCGGCGGTAATGCCAACGCTGCGTCATCGACCAATACCAAGCCCATCCCCTCCTCCGGCGAGCAACTCCCCGTCATCGGCATGGGCTCCTGGATCACCTTCGATGTCGGTGACGACAAGGCGGCGCGCGCCGAGCGGGTGAAGGTGCTGCAGGCGTTTTTCGACGCCGGCGGCGCGGTCGTGGATTCCTCGCCGATGTATATGTCCTCACAAGAGGTCATCGGCCACTGCCTGGCGCAGATCGCCAACAAGGATGCGCTGTTTGCGGCGACGAAGGTCTGGACGCCGGGCAAGTCGATAGGCATCGGCCAGATGCAGGGCTCGCAGAACCTCTGGGGCGTCGAGCGGTTCGACCTGTTGCAGATCCACAATATGCTGGATTGGGAGACGCACCTGGAGACGCTGCTCGACTGGAAGCAGCAGGGGCGCGTGCGCTATGTCGGCATCACCACGTCCCATGGCCGCCGCCATGACGACATGGAAGCGGTCATGAAATCCCAGCCCTTCGATTTCGTGCAGTTCACCTATAACATTCTCGACCGGGAGGCGGAGGAGCGGCTGCTGCCGCTGGCGGAAGAGCGTGGGCTCGCCGTCATCGTCAACCGGCCATTCCGGCGCGGCGACCTGATCGAGCGCCTTGCCGGCAAGCCGCTGCCGGATTGGTCGGCGGAGATCGGCTGTGCGAACTGGCCGCAGTTCCTACTGAAGTTCGCCGTGTCCCATCCGGCGGTGACCTGCGCGATTCCCGCGACCTCCCGCGCCGATCACATGGGGGAGAACATGGGCGCCGTCAGCGGCGCATTGCCGGATGCGGCAATGCGCGCACGGATGATCGGCTATATGGAGTCGCTATAGCGCTATTTCGGCTTTCCTGCCGCATCGCGATCGGTGCGGGCGCCATTGCCACGCATGCCGCCGCCAATATGGTCCGGGTCCCGATCCTGGTCATTCTTGCCGCCCTCGCCGATCTGAATGCTGAGGATCACCGTCGGCGGCGTGGTCGTCGGCGGAGGCGGCGGAGGCGGCGGATCGGGCAGATGCAGAGCCGCCTGTTCATGGCCGCAGCGCGGAGTCATCTCCGGATCGTAGGTTTCATAGCGGCAACCCGTAAGCTTGTTCGCTTCCGCGGCGGAAGCGGCGTTGCCAGCCATCGCGACAGCGGCCGTCACCGCTGCTGCGGCCGCTGCCAGAACGACGGAACGCGTCTGCATGATCGTCATCTGAAACCTTCCCTTCTCATCGAGCCTGTAGCGGCCGTCCTTGCGGCCGCAATCGTTAGGGATTCACTTAGGCTCTCTGGGCGCGGAACAGTGTGACGGCCCGCACGGGCCGGACCGGACTGTGATGGCTGTCACGCCGCCAGGGACGGACAAAATGAAAACGGCCCGGGTTGATCACCCGGGCCGTTGCCTTTGGAACGAAAGTTGTGCGGTGCGCTTAGGTGCCGGCAGCGACTTTCACGCCCTCTTTCAGATCGAGCTTCATCTTGTTGGTCTTGCCCTCGACGATGGCCAGCTTGCCTTCGGCGGCCATATCGCCCGACTGGGCAGTCACAATGTAGTTGCCCTCGCGCAACGTCACGGTCGGCGAAGCTTCGGTGCTGGTATAGAGCACCTCCTGCACGCCCTTCTTGTTCTTGGCGGTCTTCATGATCTTCCAGGTGACGTCCTTCACCGCCTTGCCCTTCGCCGACGCGCTCAGCGTCGTCTTCCCGGCATAGAGGTTCACGGTATATTTGTAGCCGATGCCCGACTTCACCTCGGCGACCACGTCGGCCTGCACGCCGTCATACGTGCCGCGCACGGTATAAAAACCGGCCGGCAGGGTGACTTGAGGATTCGGACCGACCACCTCGCCGACCCTCTGGTTCAAGTCGGGACCGCCCTTGGTGTAGCGGTAGATCGTCCAGGTGATCTGTTCGTCGATCGACTTCCCCTTGTTGCTGGGGATCATGCGGAAGCTGGCATAGCCGGTATCCATGACGATTTCCTGCTTGCCGGCCTTGGCGATGTCGATCTGCTTCGTGATCGTGGCGAAACCCATGGTGACCGTCACCTTGTAGTGACCTGGCACCAGGCTGGCCTCGACGCGCGGCTTCGTCGCCTTGATTGTGTCGCCATCGGTCCCCTTCGTGGGCTCGATCACCCACTTCAGGTTATCCTTCAGCGGCGAGGCGCCCTGCGCGGACACGGCATGGAATTTCACGGTCACCGCATCTGCGGCCCATGAGGCGGCACCAACGGTGAAAACGAGCAGAAATGCGATAAGGCCCGCTGGCCAACGAGTTTTGAACAAAGCCACCCCCTTGTTCCAAATGTCAGTGCGTTAAAGGAATCGTAACCCGGAACAGTGAGCCACTACAACATTAATAGCTTGTTAAGACGGTGCGATTTCACACAGTCGCGCAATATTCGATCAAGATTTCGTGGGCGAAGGTGCCGTGGAATCCAACCGGTGGCATTCAAGCCAAATGTGGCAGCGCCAGCCAGTGATCGAGAAATCCATCCATCCAGTTATGGAGAGTGGGGTCGTGGCGGCCCATTTGCGCCTCCTGATGATCGCGCGCCTGGGCGCCGGTACGGCTCAGTGAGTTGCCACAATCGCTGAGCCATCCGCGGGCGGAGTCCGCCGTCACTTCCGGATGGAACTGAAAGCCGTAGGCCGAGCTGCGCCAGCGAAACGCCTGATTGGGAAAGGCATTGCCGCCGCGGGCCAGCAGGCTGGCGCCCTCGGGCAGGTCGAAGCCTTCCTCATGCCAGTGATAGACATGCAGGCTGTCGGGGAACAGGTCGCGGCCCTCCTCCGTCGGCGTCACCGCGTAATAGCCGATCTCGACGACGCCATCCTGGTGGCGCGACACCGGCGCTTCCAGAGCCCGGGCCAGAAGCTGTCCGCCCAGGCAAATGCCGAGATAGCGGCCGCCGGCATCCACATGACCGCGGATCCAGTCGATTTCGTGCTGGAGGTAGGGGGCCGATGGCGCATCGTTGGCGCTCTGGGTGCCGCCGAAGACGATGGCGCCGGCATAGGCGGCGCGGTCATCAGGCAGGCGGTCGCCCATGGCGGGGCAACGGTACTCGATCTCGTAGCCCCTGGAGCGCAGAAGCGGCGCCACGCGCCTTTCCCGCCAGGAACTGTGGACCACGAAGAGGATGGTGTTACTCAAGCTGCCCGTACTCGAAATGCTGCGCTGCGGCATGTATCAGGCCGGGATTCTAGTCGTCAACGGTTGCGGCAAGGTGAATAGCCGGCGCGGCACTCTATTTTGTCCGGGCCTGCCGGAAGGCGGCCATGTGGAAGCGGATCTGCGGGCCGGAATAGCGCCGGTTAGTGGCCACCGGGCAGGCATTGCGGGCCAGGCAGCCGCCCGTCATGCAGGGTTCGCTAGCGGCTTGGCTGATATGGCCGGCGCAGGCATCGACATCGAAGCCCTGGCCGCTGAAGGCGCCCACCGGACAGGCCGAAAGGCAGGGCTTGGCGGCGCAGCTTTCGCAGGGCGATCGCGCCATAGCCCGGGGCGGCAGGTCGATGAACTCGGCAAAGGCCAGCGCCGCACGGTAAGCGTGCCAGAGCCCATGCACGGGGTGAATGAGGATCCCCAGCGGCGACGGGAAAACAAACTCCGCGCGCTGCGCCCAGCGTTGAAACGGCCAGTACGGTGGCCCGCCGAAGGGATAGATCGGCGTCGCGCCGGCCGCAGCCGCGAGATCGTCGACCACCCGCCGCGTCCAGCGATCGAGCGGATCGGGCGCGTCATCGCTTGCCTCCGGCGAACGGGAAAAGAACGGCCAGATCGCGCCGCCGACATCGCCGACGAGGATCAGCGTCACCGGCGCCTTGCCATCGCGCCCAGGTGGCACGCCATCGATTGTATCGGGACAAAAGCCGCCGCGAAAAGCGAGCCCGTTTGCGGCAAGCAGGATTGTGAGTTCGGAAAGCTGCATGGTGCGGCAGGCATCCTGTGGCTAAACTCCGCCTCCCGCAACAGCAGCGCGAAGACCATGAACACACAGACGGCCATTGCCGATATCGATCTGGATATTCCGACGTTGGAGGAGATCGCTGCCGCGCGGCGGCAGCTCGATCCCTACATCGTGGAGACGCCGGTGCATCGCTGGCGCGGTCCGCGGCTGATTGAAATCGTCGGCGACAAGACCGATGTGGTGCTGAAACTGGAACTGCTGCAGCACACCGGCAGCTTCAAGGCGCGGCCGGCGCAACTCAATATGCTGCGGCTGGCGCCGGAGGCGTTGAAACGCGGCGTGACTGCCGTCAGCGCGGGCAATCATGCCATCGCCGTTTCCTATGCGGCGCAGCGGTTGGGCACGTCGGCGAAGGTGGTGATGATGAAGACCGCCAATCCCTTTCGCGTCGCTGTCTGCAAGCGCCATGGCGCCGAGGTCATTCTCGCCGACGACGTTCATGCCGCCTTCGCGCTGGTGAAGGAGATCGAGGCCAAGGAGGGCCGCGCTTTCATCCATCCGTTCGAGGGCCGCACGACGGTGCTGGGCGATGCGACGCTGGGTTTCGAGTGGGCGCATCAGGTGCCTGACATGGACGCGGTGATCATTCCCATCGGCGGTGGCGGGCTGGCGGCGGGCGCCTCGCTCGCCATCAAACTGCTGCAGCCGAAATGCAAAGTCTTCGGCGTCGAGCCCGAGGGCGCCGACACCATGCACCGCTCCTTCGCCGCCGGACGGCCGGAAAAGGCCGACAAGGTGACGACCATCGCCGACAGCCTCGCCCCACCCTATGCCCTGCCCTACAGCTACGGTGTCTGCCGCCGCTACATCGACGAACTCGTCATGATCGACGACGCCGCCATGAAGCGGGCCATGTCGCTGCTGTTCGCCGAGGCAAAGCTGGCGGTGGAGCCGGCCGGCGGAGCGGCGACCGCCGCATTGACCGGCCCGTTGCGGGACCGTCTCAAGGGGAAGCGCGTCGGCGTGCTCGTCTGCGGCAGCAATATCGACGGCGCCACCTTCGCCCGCTATCTGGCCGAGGGCGGCAATGGCATGGAATAACCGTGCAGCAGCCGCTATTCTGGCACCGGCTAACTTCGCTTAGGAGACGATGACTATGGACGGCACGGTTGCTTTCACCCGCATGGACCAGGGCACGCGCGAAGAATATGAAATGCTGGAAGGCCTGTACCAGCCGCTCTACGGACGGCTGCCCGGCAACGTGCTCGGCTGCCTGAAGCTGCTGGGCGGCGACAAGATGGGCTACAAGATCGACCGGCTGCAGCATTCCCTGCAGACCGCCACCCGCGCCTTCCGCGAAAATGCCGACGAGGAGACCGTCGTCGTCGCCCTACTCCACGACATCGGCGACAATCTGGCGCCGGAGAACCATGGCGAGTTCGCTTCTGCGGTGCTGCGCCCCTATATCTCGGAGGCGAACTACTGGCTGGTCAAGCTCCACCCGGTGTTCCAGGGCTACTACTACTATCACCATGTCGGCCGCGACCGGGACGAGCGCGAGCGGTTCCGCGGCCATCCCCATTTCGAGAAGACAGCGCATTTCTGCGAGAAGTGGGACCAGATGTCGTTCGACCCCGACTACGACACCATGCCCCTGTCGGCCTTCGAGCCGATGGTGCACAGACTATTCGGCAAGAAGCCGTTCACCTACGGGAACTGAAGGCGCAGCTTACTTTTCCATCTGCACGGCGATGGGGCTCCAGTCCGGCCCTGGCGGGCTCGCGATCAGTTCGCGACAGCGCTCGATGAAGATGCGCGAGGGCTGGTCTCTGCCGAGTCTTGCGGAGTCAGCAGCTTCAAAAAGCAGCAGAGCGCCACTGAAATCCCGGCGACTATAGGCGTCCATTCCCGCCTCATAATCCTTCACCCACGCGAAGGCGGCGATATCGGCGCCTTCCGCCATTGCCAGCAATTCATGCACGGCCATGCCTTCAGTACGGCCGAAGACGGCGACCCAGTCCAACTGACGGCAGATCAGGGCATCGCCGGCGGCGCGGCGGGTTTCCTCACCGATCATGATCGCGGTGCCGTAGCGCTTGTTGAGAGCTTCCAGGCGGCTCGCCACATTCACGGGATCGCCGATCACCGTGTAGTTCAACCGGTCCGCCGAGCCGATATTGCCCACGAGCATGCGGCCGGTGTTGATGCCGATTCGCGCCCGAAGTGCCGCGCGGGGATCATCCGATGGCAAGGCGGCCTGACGCGCGGTCATCATCTGATGCAATGCCAGAGCCGCGGCGCAGGCATCCCGCGCATGGTTTTCGTTCTCGATCGGCGCGCCCCAAAAAGCCATCACTGCATCGCCGATGAATTTGTCGATGGTGCCGCGATGGGACAGCACCGCCGAAGAGGCCGTCTCCAGATACTCGGTCAGGACAGGGACCACGGATTCGCCGAGGAACTCCGACAGCGACGTGAATCCCGCGAGATCGGCGAACATGACCGTCAGGTTCTCATGCTCGCCGCCGGGCTTGGCCTCGATGCCCTGGGACACCAATGTGCGCACCAGTTCCGTCGGCATGTATTTGGCAAATGACGCCAGGCCCTGGCTCATCTGCACCAGGGCGTTGGACAGGCCATCGAATTCCCGCAGGCGCGACGGCACGCGCACGACCTGGTCGAGGCGGAAGCTCTCGATATGGCCGAGCTGGGCGGCGATACGGCCCAAGGGCCGGGCCACCAAGTTGTTGGTCAACAGGACCGCCAGCACCGCCATGGCGATTACCAGGACCGCCAGCGCGATCAGCAGCGTTTCCGCGCTCTCCTCGATCGACGCCAGGAAATCATGGGCCGGGATCACCGTCGCGACCACCCAATCGCGGAACTGCACCGGCGAAAAGGTCACAAAATACTCGTTGCCATCGGCGTCCGATGTCATTTCCAGGGAGCGCACATCGGACAGCCGCGCGAGGTCGACGCTGCCACCCTTGGTTGCGCTTTCGATCAGGCCGAGGCGGGGATCGTCGCGACCCAACTCACCGAGCATCGGCAGCAATCCGCGGCGCTGTTGCTCGATGGCGCGAGGATCCGCCGAGGCAACGATGCGGCCGGCGCGATCGATGACAATGACCGTTCCCCCCTCGCCGATCATCTGATGGGACAGGAACTTGGAAACCAACTCCAGCTCGATCGCCACATTGATCACGCCGCCGAACTTCGTGTTGGCCACCAGCGGCATGGAGGTGCTGATGCCCGCGCGATCGCCATCGGGAAAGTGCGACACGAGGTTCCAGCCTGCGCCGCGCTCGGCGCTGCAACGCACTTCATCGCAGCCTTCGGCAACCGCGCGCTTGTACCAGCCCTGCTCGACCGAATTGAAATCGGTTGTCGCTGACTCAGAGCTTTCGTACTCGGCCTCGGCGCCCTTGACCCGGAACTTGTAGGTCGTCTGCGCGCCCTGCGCGCTCGCCGGATCCCAAGCGATGGAGATCAGCCGGAAGCCGCCATCGGCGGCGCGCTGCGCGCCGTAGAAACTTCCCTGCGGCGTGCCGATGGAGATCCAGGACACGCTGGGCATCGCGCGCAGCAGGGAGAGAAAGATGAAATCCCGCTGACCCGCCTGCTTCTCGAAATCGAAGATGCCGTTGACGAACGCGGACCCGACAGCGGTTTGCGCGGCCACAGCCTGGTCGCGCACGCCGGCGAGCTCGTTCTTGACCGTGGTGACGATCTCCTGATTGAGCTGACCGACCACGTCCTCGACATTCTGCCGCGCCGTGTAGGACCAGAGCGCATGCACCAGCAGCGCCGTCAGCAGCACGGTCAACAGGATCAGCCCCGTGAGGACGAGTTTCAGCCCCGGTTTTGTCTGTCCGAACATGGCGCGAGTGTTTCAGGAATGGCGCAGGCCAACAAGGAAACACCGCCCTCCCAGTCCGAGAGCGCGGCTATGGTTTCCATGCCTAGCAGATATTGGCGCCCCTGCCCCGCGCCTCACGGCGACCTCGCGGGGAAATGAGACCGGCGCACGCCGCCGTGATCGGAGGGCTAGCCGTTGACGACCATGCGCTCGGGCATCGCCGCGCGCGGCGGCACGGCCCGCTCTTTCCGCGGCGTCTTGCCGAAATAGTCGCGGTAGCATTTGGAGAAATGGCTGGCGGAGACGAAGCCGCAGGCCAGCGCCACGTCGATGACCGGCATGTTGGTCTGCAGCAGCAGCAGCCGCGCCCGGTTGAGCCGCAGCTCCACATAATACCGCGCCGGCGAGCGGTTCAGGTATTTGCGGAACAGCCGCTCGAGCTGCCGGCTGGAGAGCCCGGCGGCCTTGGCCAGATCGCCGCGGTCCAGCGGCTCCTCCAGATGTTCCTCCATCAGGCGGATGACGGACATCAGCTTGGGATGGCGCACGCCCAGCCGGGCCGGCAGGGCCATGCGCTGCTGGTCATGCTCGTCGCGGATGCGCTCATGCATGAACTGGTCGGAGACGTGAGCAGCCAGCTCGTGCCCATGCTGGCTGCTGATCAGCTTCAGCATCAGATCCAGCGAGGCCGTGCCGCCGGAGCAGGTGAAGCGGTTGCGGTCGATCTCGAACAGTTCGGACGTGACGTCGATCTCCGGGAAGCTCTCGCTGAATCCCGCCAGGTTCTCCCAGTGGATGGTGCAGCGGTAGCCGTCCAGCAGGCCGGCGCGGGCCAGGATATGGCTGGCGGTGCAGACAGCGCCGATATCGGCGCCCTGGCGGTCCAGCCGGCGAAGCTGGGCGAAGACGTTGCGGTCCTCGTACAGATGCGCGTCGATGCCGCTGCAGACGATGACCGTCTTGAAAATGCCCAGGCCCTCGATCGAACCTTCGGGCGTCAGGGCGATGCCGTTGCTGGCGGCGATCGGTTTGCTGTCGGGCGAAAACAGGTGCCAGGAATAAAGCTGCTTGCCGCTGGCGCGGTTCGCCAGGCGCAGTGGCTCCACCGCCGAGGTGAAGGCGATCATGGAAAAATTCGGCACCAGCAGGAATGCGATGCGCTGCGGCAGTTCTTTTGACGGAGACCCGAACATCTAGCCCTTGGCGCGCCATTCGGGGGCGCGTCCCGCGTTTGTTGTTTCGTTAGGGCCATCTTAGCCTATGTCGCAAATGGAGAAAAGCTTTGCATGATGGCGGCAAAATGCCGCTGACCGGAAATTTGCGCGCAACGTTGCCGCATGTCGCTGGACGGACAATGCCGGACGGGCCGGTCGTGTCATTCGCTTGGATTCACGGCATATTTCGCCATCGGCCCTTGCCGCGCCGGGCCGCCATTGCAATAAAGACGCCCCGCCAACAAGCCGACCGACCCGCCCTCGAAAGCGCCCATGAAGAGCAGATATTCTATCTTCAGTCTGGCCCGCAACGCGCTGGATTATCACGAGAATTGGTCGGAAGCCTGGCGCAGCCCCGAGCCCAAACCGGCCTATGACGCTGTTATCGTCGGCGGCGGCGGCCACGGGCTGGCGACGGCCTACTATCTGGCGAAGCTGCACGGCCTCACCAACATCGCGGTGCTGGAAAAAGGCTGGATCGGCGGCGGCAACACCGGTCGCAACACGACCATCGTGCGTTCCAACTATCTCTGGGACGAGAGCGCGTTCCTCTACGAGCATGCGCTGAAGCTCTGGGAGTCGTTGAGTCAGGAGCTCAACTTCAACGTCATGTTCAGCCAGCGCGGCCTGATGAACCTGGCGCACAATCTGCATGATCTGCGCGAGATCAACCGGCGGGTGAACGCCATCCGCCTCAATGACATCGACTCGGAATTTCTCACCGTGGATCAGGTGCGAGCAGCTTTGCCCGATCCTGAACTTCGATCCCAAGGCGCGGCATCCGATCATGGGCGCTTCGCTGCAGCGGCGCGGCGGCGTGGCGCGCCATGACGCGGTGGCCTGGGGCTATGCCCGCGCGGCTGACGCGTTCGGCGTCGACATCATCCAGAATTGCGAGGTCACCGGCCTGCGCATCGCCAACAATCGCATCCAGGGCGTCGAGACGACCCGCGGCTATATCGCCGCCCCCAAGGTCGGCTGCGTTCCCGCCGGCCATTCCAGCGTCATCGCCGGCATGGCGGGCCTGCGCTTCCCGGTGGAGAGCCATCCGCTGCAGGCGCTGGTGTCCGAGCCGGTCAAGCCGGTGCTTCATACCGTCGTGATGTCCGGCGCTGTGCATGTCTATGTCAGCCAGTCCGACAAGGGCGAATTGGTTTTGGGCGCCGGCATCGACGGCTACAACTCCTATGCCCAGCGTGGCAGTCCAAATGTGCTCGAGCATCAATTGGGCGCCCTGACCGAGCTGTTCCCGATCTTCAGCCGGCTGCGCTTCATGCGGCAATGGGGCGGCATTGTCGATGTCTGTCCGGACGCCAGCCCGATCGTGGCGAAGATGCCGGTACAGGGCCTGTATTTCAATTGCGGTTGGGGTACCGGCGGCTTCAAGGCGACGCCCGGGTCCGGCTGGGTCTTCGCCTACACCATCGCCCAGGACCGGCCGCACAAGCTGAACGAAGCCTTCACGCTGGAGCGCTTCTCCCACGGCTATCTGATCGACGAACATGGCGCCGCCGCGGTGGCGCATTGATGCTGACTCTGGAAGGCGACATCGGATGCTGCTGATCACCTGCCCCTACTGCGGCCAACGGGACGAGAGCGAGTTTGCCTGCGGCGGCGAGGCACACATCGCGCGGCCGCTGCAGACGGACGCGCTCACGGATCAGCAATGGGGCGACTATCTGTTCATGCGGAAGAACCCCAAGGGCGTCCATTTCGAGCGCTGGAACCACGCCCGGCGGCTGCCGCCGCTGGTTCAACGCGGCCCGCCACACCGTAACCCATGAGATCATCGCCACCTACAAGATGGGCGAACCGCCGCCCGCGGTGAGCAAATGAACGGCCAAGCCAATCGACTGCCCGAAGGCGGGCGCATCGACCGGACCAAACCGATTGCCTTCACCTTCAACGGCAAGCGGCTGACGGGCTATCAGGGCGACACCCTGGCTTCGGCGCTGCTGGCCAATGGCGTGGCGCTGGTGGGCCGCAGCTTCAAATATCACCGGCCGCGCGGCATCATGACGGCGGGCTCTGAGGAGCCGAATGCCCTGGTTCAGGTCGGCAGCGGTGCGCGCACCGAACCGAACCTTCGGGCGACACAGGTCGAACTTTATGAGGGCCTGATCGCGAGCAGCCAGAATTGCTGGCCCTCGGTGGAGTTCGATATCGGCGAAGCCAACAGCGTGCTGTCGAAGCTGTTTCCGGCCGGTTTCTACTACAAGACGTTCATGTGGCCGCCCAGTTTCTGGATGAAGTACGAATACTTCATCCGCCGCGCGGCGGGTCTGGGCGTCGCGCCCGAGGAGCCGGATCCCGACCATTACGACAAGACTTTCGCCCATTGCGATGTGCTGGTGGTGGGTGGCGGACCCGCGGGATTGGCGGCGGCGCTGGCCGCCGGCCGCAGCGGCGCCCGGGTCATACTCTGCGACGAGCAGCAGGAATTCGGCGGCACACTGCTCAGCGGCAATGACGAGGTCGACGGTAAGCCGGCGTCGGATTGGATCGCGGACGCCACGGCCGAACTGGCGGACATGCCGGACGTGCGCGTGCTGCCGCGCACCACGGCCTACGGCTACTACGACCACAATTCCGTCTGGCTGGTCGAGCGTACGGGCGATCACCTGCCGCCGGGCAACGCCACCTATCGCCAGCGTCTCTGGAAAGTCCGTGCCAAGCAGGTGGTGCTGGCCACCGGCGCCATCGAACGGCCGCTGGTGTTCGCCGACAACGACCGGCCCGGCATCATGCTCGCTGGCGCGGCGCGAACCTACGCCAACCGCTACGGCGCGCTGCCGGGCCGCCGCGTGATGGTGATGACCAACAATGACAGCGCCTATCAGGCAGCGGTCGACCTGGCGCAGGCGGGCGCAACCGTCGCCGCCATCGTCGATCTCCGCGCCAATGCCGACGGCGCTGCAGTCAGTGCCGTGCGCGGGCGCAACATCGAAGTGCTGGCCGGACACGCCATCACCGGCACCAAGGGCCGCAAGCGCGTCGGCGCGGTCTCGGTCGTGCGGATGAGCGAAGCCGGTGACAGTGTCATCGGTGCCGTGCGGGAGATCGAATGCGATCTCGTCCTGCATTCCGGCGGCTGGAATCCGACGGTGCATCTGTTCTCGCAATCTGGCGGCAAGCTGCGCTTCGACGAGAACATCGCCGGCTTCGTGCCAGACAGGTCGGTCCAAAAGGGGCGTTCGGCCGGTGCGGCGAAGGGCAGCTTCGCCCTTGCCGATTGCCTGTCTGAAGGCTTCGACGCCGGTCGCGGTGCTGCGCGGGACGCCGGATTTGCCGGCGATCCCGGCACCACACCCCGCGCTGAGCCGGCAGCAGCGGAAGCCCCGCTGCGCCCGATTTGGGTGGTCCCGTCAGTCAATCCGGTCGGCCATGGCGCCAAGTTCTTTGTCGACCATCAGAATGACGCCACGGCAGCCGACGTGCTGCTGGCGGAGCGCGAAGGCTACCGCTCGGTCGAGCATCTGAAGCGCTACACCACCATGGGCATGGGCACCGACCAGGGGAAGACCAGCAACGTCAACGCGCTGGCGATCATGGCGCAGAAGCTGGGCCGCGATATCCCGCAGGTCGGCACGACAACTTTTCGGCCAGCCTATTCGCCCGTCACCATCGGCGTCTTCGGCGGCCATGAGCGCGGCGATTTGATGGATCCGCTGCGCCGCACGGCGCTGCATCACTGGCATGAGAACGCCGGCGCCAAATGGGAGAATGTCGGCCAGTGGCGCCGCCCCTGGTATTACCCGCGCTCGGGCGAGAGCATGCATGACGCGGTCAATCGCGAGGTCAAGGCGACGCGTTCAGGTGTCGGCATCATGGATGCCTCGACGCTGGGCAAGATCGATATCCAGGGGCCTGACTCCGTCGAGCTGCTGAACTGGGTCTATTGCAACGCCTGGAGCAATCTCGAAATCGGCCGCTGCCGTTACGGCTTCATGCTGGGCGAGGACGGCATGATCTTCGACGATGGCGTCACCTCGCGCCTTGGCGAGCATCACTTCCACATGACCACCACATCGGGTGGCGCGGCGCGGGTGCTGGGCTGGCTGGAGAACTGGCTGCAGACGGAATGGCCCGATTTGCGGGTGTACTGCACCAGCGTGACCGAGCAATGGTCCACCGTTGCGGTCAATGGGCCGTTCGCGCGCAAGCTGCTGGGCGAACTGACCAAGGACATCGACCTGGATGCGAAGCAGTTTCCCTTCATGTCGTTCCGCGACGGCCAGGTCGCCGGCATCCCGGCGCGGGTCTATCGCATCAGCTTCACCGGCGAGCTGTCCTACGAGATCAATGTCGCGCCCAGCTATGCCCTGGCGCTGTGGCAGGCGCTGATGACCGCCGGCGAAAAGTACGGCGTCACGCCCTATGGCACAGAAGCCATGCATGTCCTGCGCTGCGAGAAGGGCTTCGTCATTGTCGGCCAGGAAACCGACGGCACGGTGACGCCGCAGGATCTGGGCATGGACTGGATTGTCAGCAAGAAGAAGAAGGATTTCCTGGGCAAGCGGGCCCTGGCTCGCGCCGACACCGTCCGCGCCGACCGCAAGCATCTGGTGGGCCTGGAGACCGAGAACCCCAGCGAGGTCATTCCCGAGGGCGGCCAGGTGGTGGCGGAGCTCAAGGACAAGCCGCCGATGGCCATGCTCGGCCATGTCACCTCCAGCTACTACAGTCCCAATGTCGGCCGCTCGATCGCCATGGCGCTGCTGAAGAATGGCCGCAACCGCATGGGGGAGACGGTGCATATCCCGCTGGCAGACCGGGTGATCCGCGCCAAGGTGATAGAGCCCCGGTTCTTCGATCTCGAGGGGAAGCGCATCGATGGTTGAAGCTTATCTGCGCCGCAGCCCCCTCACCCACCGCGCCCTGCTCGCCAAGGCGGTCGACGGGATCGGCGATGCCGAACTGGGCCTGGGCGAGCGCGCCCACCGGATGCAGCTCAATCTGCGCGGCGACAGCGGCAATCCGGCCTTCATCAACGGCGTGAAAACCGCCAGCGGTCTGGACATCCCTGTCCAGGCCAACCGCTTCACCGCCTCGGGTGACCGCGCCTGCCTCTGGCTCGGTCCGGACGAGTGGCTGATCGTCGGGCCTGATGGCCAAGGCGCGGATCTCGTCACAGAATTGCGCGCTGCGCTGGCTGGCCAGCACGCCGCCGTGACTGACGTCAGCGAAGCCCGCATTTCCATCCTGATCCAGGGCCCGCGCGCCCGGGACCTGCTGCAGAAAGGCGTGCCTCTCGACCTGCATCCCCGGGAATTCCAGAGCGGCCATTGCGCCCAGTCCCACATCGCCGGCGCCAACATCATTCTGCGCCAGCTCGACGACGCGCCGAGCTACGAGGTCGTCGTCCTCAACAGCTTCGCCGAGCATCTCTGGCTCTGGATGGACAGCGCGGGGCGCGAGTACAAGACTGTCGTCCTAGCCTAGCGGAGCGTCCCGCAGAATCTCGAAAAACCTCGATATTTCGGGCTTTTCCGCCTCTTTCCGCGCTTTGGACGACGAGGCCGGCAAGCAGATCGGCTACGACGATGCGTTCATCCGCCTCGCCTTGTGCCGCCTGCATTTCCAGGAGGCCGAATTCGAATCGGAGGCGATCGAGCGCATGATTCGCTGAGCGTCCGGCCGGCAGCTGCCCGCCTTCCAGATATATAAATTAATACAATCGTTTATTAAAAAACATTGGCGCAACACCGGAACAAAGCGATGCGAGGTAACCAAGCATCAGCATTTATGGTTGATTGGTTAATCTGACGCACGAAAATTGCTCCGGACGTCGACTTTTTCGTGCTTAACGCACGGTTAACATCAGCCAAAAGATGATTGAAATTCCCCGATTTTTACGGGGGCTTTACCATCCTAACAGTATGGTAAGGGATTGGCGGCCCGTGGGCGGCCGGAGGCCACTTGCCCTTCCGAGATTGACGAATGAAGAAGTTTCGCGAGGTAGCGGATTCGGACGGCGACGCCGTTGCGGCGGCTGATCCATCCAGCCTCCGGAACCGGCGTTGCATTCCGATCGATCTCGCGGCCTCACTGGTCAATCTTAACCTCGACCCCAAGGCCATCATCAAAATCGAGGACCTGCCGCCGGGCTCCCTGCTGACCGGCGGCCAGGGCAATTCCAACAACACCTGGTCGTTGAAACTCTCGGAGACCGAAGACGTCGTCTTCATCGCTCCGATAGACGACAATTCCGACAGCTTCCCGATCTCCGTCCGCATCCTGATGCCGGACCCGGACGGGTTCGACTACGCCAGCACCATCCACAAGTTCGATATTCTGCTCTCGGACAAAGGCTCTCAGTCGGCCTTCACGGCGATTCAGGCCGATGACGGCAAGGGCGAGCCGGCCCAGCTCGGCGCCCTGAAAGACGCCCTGGCAAAGGCCCGCGGCCTCGGCGACATCAAGCTGAACAAGAAAAATGCCCTGAACTTCGATGAGGAGTCGGCGGCGGCTTTCGAAGGCCAACGCTCTTCCGCCAGCCTGCAGGCGCTGTTCAGCGCCGAGCAGAAGGAAGAGGAAGAGCGCCGCCGGATCAAAGACGCCGAGGAGGAATGGCGCGCCCACGAAGAGCGCCGCCTCGCCGAAGCGCGCGCCGAATGGATGCTCGAGACAGAGGGCAAGGTCGCCCAGGCGGTCGCCGAAACGCGCATGCAGGAGGAGCAGCGGCTGATCGCCGCCGAAGCGCGATTCCGCGAGCAGCTCACGGAAAAGCTGGAAGACGCAAAGGCGCGCTGGAAGGCGAAGAGTGCCTCGCGCGGTACCGGCGCGGGCACGGGCCGCGCGGCACCGGCCGACATCGAGGCCACGGTGCGGATCCGCATGACGGCGGAAGAGACGCGGCTGCAGCAGGAAGCCGCGCAGAAGATTTCCGACGCCGAGGTCAAGTACCGCGCCCAGCTGGTGGACAAGCTGGCGGCGGCACGCAAGGAGTGGCAGGCCGACGAAGCCGCCCGCCTGACCGCGGCGCAGGCCGCCTTCCAGGCCGAAGAAGCCAACCGCTTGGGCCAGGCAAAGCTGAAATGGCTGGGCGAGATTGAAGCCAAGTCCGTCGAATCCAAGCCCGCGACCGATGAAATCGAAGCAGTCATCAAGGAACGGTTGGCCTCCTCGCAAGCAAAGTGGCAGCGCGACGCGCTCGAGGGCCTGGCGCAGGCCGAAGCCAAATGGAAAGAGGCGGAAGCAGCCCGCCTCGAGTCCGCGCGCCGCGAATGGCAGTCCAACTCCGAGCTTCGGATGCAAGAGGCCGTGGCCGGCGTACCGCAGGTCGATGTGGAGCAGGTGGTTCGCGAGCGCATCGCCTCGATGCAGACGCGCTGGCAGACCGAAGCGCTCAACGCCATCTCCGACGCCGAGGGGCGCTGGAAGAAGGCGGAGAAGGAGAAGCTCGACGCCGCCCGCAAGGAATGGAGCGAAGAAAAGGATCGCCTGCTGAAGGATATGGCGAGCGCCGTACCCGCCGTCGATCTCGAAGGCATCGTCATCGAGCGCATGCGCTCGGCGCAGGCGAAGTGGCAGGAAGAAGCTGTTGGCGCCCTGGTGGACGCCGAGAACCGCTGGAAGGCCACCGAAGCCGAACGCATCAAGACGATGCGGGCGGAGATGCAGAAGGAATTCGACTCCCGGATCAAGGACCCCGGCAGTCTGGACGTCGACATGATCGTCCAGAAGAAGATGGCCGCCTCGCAGCAGAAGTGGCAGGAGGAATTCCTCAAGGTCCTCGCCGACAGCGAGAAGAAGTGGAAGACCGGCGAGGCCGAGCGCCTGAAAGAAGCTAAGGCGCAATGGGAGAAGGAAAGCGGCAAGGCTGGTTCCGGGTCGGCTTCAGGCGGCGCATCGAGCACCGATGTCGATAAGCTGGTCAAGGAACGGGTGGAGACAGAACTCGCGGTCATGGAGGCTGTCTGGCGCTCGGAAGAAGCGCAGCGCCTGAAGGCCTCGGAGAAAGAGTTCGGCAAACAGTACGAGAAGAAATTCTCGGAGCTGGAATTGCAGCATATCGAGGATCTGCAGAAGCTGCATGCCGCCGAGGCCAAGCTCGTCGAATTGCAGGCAGCGACGCCGAAGGACGCCAAGGCGCAACGGGCCGTCGAGCAGGAGCGTCTGGCCGCCGCGGAGAAGGAATGGGCCGCGAGCGCAGAGAAGCGCCTTAAATCCGCCGAGGAAGATTGGAAGGCCGGCGAAGAGCAGCGCCTGCAAGCCGCCGAGGCCGCCTGGAAAACCGGCGAGCAGAAGCGGCTCGACGATCTGCGCGCAGAATTGACGGCCGCCGAGGACAGGCGGCGCCTGGAGAGCGCATCGTCGGGCGGACCCGCATCGGCAGAACAGCTCAAAGTCGCCGAAGCCGCTTGGAAGGCGGCGGAGGATCTGCGCTTCAAGGAGGCGCAGGCCGCCTGGAAAGCCGCCGAGGAGCGCCACCGCCACGATGCCGAGGCGGCCTGGAGATCCGCGGAGCAGAAGCGGCTCGACGACGCCCACGTCACCTGGCAGTCGCAGACCGAGCGCCGCTTTGCGTTGATCGAAAAGCAGGTGAAGGACTACCAGACGCAGCAGGCTGCCATCATCGAGCGCCAAGTCGCCGAGAAGCTGGCCGCTGCAGAGGCCGCCTGGAAGACCGCGGAAGCCGAGCGCTTGCGCGCCGCCCAATCCCAGTGGGCAGCCATGACGCCGGGCACCGGCGCGTCACCGGAACAGATCGCCGAGCAGCAGCGGGTAGCGGTCGCCGAAGCTGAGCAGAAGCTGCGCGAGCAGATGCTCGCCATGGAAGAGAAGACGCGCATCCGCGTCGCCGACGAGCTCGTCGAGGCGCAGCGCTTCTGGCAGGAAGCCGCCGATCTCAAACTTGCCGCCGAGCGCGCGCATTGGCAGGCGGAAGCGGACAGGCGCATTGCCGAGGCCGAGTTCGAAGGCAAAATTCGATCCCAACGCCCAGGCGAAACTGGTCGCGGAGCTCGAGGCCCGCCTCAAGGCCGAGCATGCCCTGGAGATGGACGGCATGCGCGCCTCCATCGATGCGATGATGGCGGCCAATGGCCAGCGTTTGGAAAAGGAGCACAGCCAGCGCATCGCCGTGATGGAGAGCCAGTGGCGCAATTCCACGGCACACACCGCCAACGAGGCGCGCGCCGCCGCGTCGACCGAGTCCGAACAGCGCATCGCCGAGCTGACGCGCGAGCGCGACGAGGCTGTCGCCCGCCTGGCCCAGCAGCCGGCCGCCGCGGAATCCGCGATGTCGACCGACTGGGTGACCCTGGAAATCCGCATCGCCCAGCTCGAAACCGAGCGCGATGCCGCCGTCCGCCGCGCCGAGGATTCACAGCGCAATCTCGCCCTGCGCGAAGAGGCGCAGAGCAGACTCACCAGCCAGAGCGATTCCCAACTTGCCGCCGCGGTCGCCGCCGAGCGCATGAAGTGGCAGGGCGAAGCAGAGCAGCGCGTCGCCGCCGAGCGCCGCGAGAAGGAACAAGCCGTCGAGTTGCTCAAGCTGGCGGAGGCGCGCCTGCGCGCCATGCCCACGGTCGATCCCGCGCTCGAGGCCAAATGGAAGGCCGACATGGAGATGCGTGTCGCCCAGACGCGCGCCGCCCTCACGGCGGAAGCCATGGCCGCCATGCAGGCCGCCGAAACGAAATGGAAGAGCGAAACGGACCAGCGCTTCGCCATCGCCGAGGAGATGTTCAAGGAGATCTACGAAGAGCAGCTCTCCGCCGCCGAGGCCAAGTGGCGTGCCGACGAGAACCAGCGCTTTGCCGCGGCGCGCGAGGCCTGGATGGTCGATGCGCGCACCAAGGGTCTCGGTGGCGGCGGCGACAGCGCCCTGGCCAGCAGCATCGAAGCCGCGCTCAATGCCAAATTCGAGCTCAAGGTCGCCGATATCGAGTCGCGCTTCCTGGCGCAGCGTGAGGCCGCGATCGCCGAGGCGCGCCGCCAGTGGGAATCCAGCGAGATCGATCGTCTGATCGACGCCCAGTCGGAATTCCAGGTGAATGCCGACCGCCGCGTGAAGGAGTTGGAGATCCGGCTGAAGGCGCAGTTCGGCGGCCAGATCGCCGAAGCGGAACGCCTGTGGAAGGATGGCGAGGCCAAGCGCCTGGCCGCCGCGCGCGCCAAGTGGAAGGCGGAATCCGATGACCGCGTCACCGATGCGGAAAACCGCATGCGTCTCGAATATGAGCGCCTGCTGGCGCAAGGCGCCGAACTACGCACCGGCAGCGGCGGGTAGAGCGGCTCTCGTTCTCGCTGAATTTCTCGGTCTGTCGCGTTCACCGCGAACGCGCTACGACACGAATACATCCACTAGCATACTCAACTGCTGTCCCCTCGCCCGCGCTAGCGGGAGAGGGATGTCACGTCCGCGTTCAGCGGATGTGACGGGGTGAGGGCCGAGTGCACAAGTGCGGCGGACTTTGCACCAACCACCGTGTCGCAACTACTCTTGGCCTCACATGGACGGCCGCAAGCGTGCACGCGGTGATGCCGGCGCCACCCCTCACCGGTGCGATCCGCTGAACGCGGATAGCACCTGCCTCTCCCCCACTTCGTGGGGCGAGGCGTCAATCACTTGAAGCCCGTGATGTATGGATTGCACAAGAGAGAATGCCTCCGCAGGAATGCTGCAACTGCTGTCCCCGCGCTAGCGGGAGAGGGATGTCACATCAGCTGAACGCGGATGCCGCGTGCCTCTCCCCACTTCGTGGAGCGAGGCGACAATGGGAGTTGCAATTCAGTGCTAGCTTTCGGACAGAATCTGCGCGCTCAAACCCGCGAGCGGAACCAACTATTACAACGCGCGGAATCAAAAAGGCGGCGGGCATTTCTGCCCGCCGCCTTGATCTCAATCGGCTGCAACGGCGGCGCTAGGCGCGGGCGAGGTTGCAGAGGACGTGGTCGACCTGCGTCTCTTCATTGCCGAGCGGCAGCGCCACGATCCGGTAGGACGAGCTGCCCACCGTGTTCTGGAACGTCTCGATGTCCTGCACCGGCTTGCCGGCGGACACGGCCTCGCGGCCGATGGCGAGCATCCATTCGGTCAGCATGGGCGTGAAGGTGACTTCCTCCGCCGGCTCCGCCGTCGCGGCGGCGCCGGTCAGGCGCATGACCTGGGTGAAATTGACATTGCCGCCGCCGACTGCGCCGCAAGACAGCAGCATCGTGTTCGGCCAGAGCTCGGCGATCTGCTTGGCGTCGAAATCGCCATAGGACGGGAAGCGGCGCCCGTTCTTGCGCTGCGCCCAGAAGCTGTAGAAATCGTTGCCTTGGCGGGCCTTCTCGGCGGCCTGCTGCTGCGCCGCCAAGGCGGCCTGCACGGCACTGCCCGGTTGCGTCCGGGTCCCTTGGGCGCGGGCCGCGCGAGCGGCGATCGCTTCGAAACGCGAGCGGCCGGCGCTGCTGCCGTTGCTTTCCTCTGCCGGGGCCGCCGGGGCGGCCTCCGCCGGCGCATGGACGCCGTTTCCATTGGTGTAGGCCGGAGCCGCTACAGGCTCCGGTTTCGGGGCCTCCGACATCGGCGCGGGTGCCGCGACCGGGGCAGGCTCGCTCCAAAGCGGTGCGGCCGCAACTGGTTCCGGTTCGGCGGCGGCGGTCTCAACCTGGGTGGCCAGGGCATCGTCCAGCGCCTGCGCCAGCAGGGCCTGAGACTGCTCCAGGGCCGCATCCATCGAATCGGCTTCGGGAGCCGGCGCGGCTTCCGCCACTGGCGCCGGTTCAATATCCGCGGCAATTTCCGCAACTGGAACTTCTGCAACTGGAACTTCTGCGACGGGAATCTCAGCGGCCGGAATCTCCGCAGCCGCTACGGGCGGAGCCTCCCACATGGGCTCGGGTTCGGGCTCGGGCGCCGTCACCGGTGCTAACGTCACGGCCTCCGGCACATTGGCGTCATTTGCATCTGCAAACTCCGCCGGCGCGTCTGCAGGGAGAATGTCCCCGGCTTCCGTGCCGCTGCGCGCTTCGGCGATCGACACGACGTTGGCGCTGGCGCTGGCGCTCAGTAGCCTGCGCCAGATCGTCGAAGCTCAAGGCCTTCTTGCGCGACTTGCCCTTGGCAGGCTTGTCCTTCGCAGCGGCGCCGCCCATGGCGTCCGCGGCCTTGCGGGGCCGCTTCTGCTTGGCGCCGTTGGTGCCCGGCTTGGGCGATTTCAACGTCATGTTCGCCAGGGACGCCGCCTGATTGGCGGGATCGCTGGGCTCAATTTCGTTTGGCGTCTTATCTTCTAGATTCATAACCGGTTGACCGCTTCCGATTTCCCCTATCAATCGGCACGCCCGACCGATGCCTCAAGCATCGCGGGCGCGTCCTCTGCTTCCGCCTGAAAGGGTTGCCCCTCTTCAGCCGGCGGCAGAGCGTCCACAAATTCCGGCGCAACCTTCTTCACCAGACGATCGAAGGCGCGGGTCATCAGCTCCTGCGCGCTCCAGTTCATCTTGAACGCCACCAGCTTCATGCGGAAATGGCGCGGCGCATCCAGGCGCACGGAAATCTTCTTCTTGCTCGTCTCCGCAACCCGCTCGGCGGCCCAATGGGGCACCACAGCCGGCATCGGCATGCGGATCACCTTCTTCGGCTGCATGAGCGGCGAACGCTCCAGCTTCGGCTGCATGAGCGGCGGGCGCTCCGGCAGTTCGGCGGCGGCAATTGTCTGTTGGGGGGTAGCAGCGTCGGTGACCGTCATATCCAGCGTCGGCCGGGCGTCCATGACCGGCTCGCGCTGGCCTTGGTCCTGGGGTGCCGGCATCGGCGGCGCCGAGACGGCGCGGTTCAGCAATGCCGTCGCCGCGGAGCGACCTTTGACCGCCAGCAATCTGCCTGTCAGCGATGCAGCCCGCATGGACTACTTCGCTCCATGCCCTTCGCCGGCGGCCTGCATGGCGGCGGCGGATTTCGTGCCGGCCGGCGCCTGGCCAGTCGGCGCGCCTTGCGCGCGCGCAAGGTTCTTGAGACGGTTCTGCAGATACTGCCAGAGCTGCTCGCATTCCTGGCCGGAGCGGGAGCCCTCTTCGAGTTCCATCACCGTGCGGCCATCGATCATGCTGGCGGCGAAATCGGTGCGGTTATGAATGACTGACGGCGCCAGCGTGCCATGCTGCGACAGCGCGATGACAGCTTCGGAGGTGATGCGGGCGCGCGGCGAAGCGGCGTTGACGACGAAGACCAGCGGCTTGCCCAGGCGCTCCACCAGCTCGACCGTGACGCCGACGGCGCGCAGATCATGCGGGCTCGGCCGGGTCGGCACGACGACGAGGTCGCACAGGCGGATCACTTCCGCGATGGTCGCGGTGATCGCCGGCGGCGTGTCGATGACGACGAGATTGATTCCCATGCCGCGCATGCGCGCGAGGTCTTCCGACAGGCGCGCGATGGAGGTGTGCGCGAATAGCGGCGTGTCCGCTTCGCGCTCGTTCCACCAATCCGCCAAGCTGCCCTGAGGATCGGTATCGACCAGCGCCACCGGGCCGAAGCCCGCGCGCTCGGCCTGCACGGCGATATGTCCGGCCAGCGTTGTCTTGCCGGAACCGCCCTTCTGCGAAGCAAACGCCATCACTTGCATTTAACGACTCCTGGTGCGGCTCTCCAAGCCGCGGGAAAGACAGCCGGGATCGGACGACCGAACGGCTGGAAGACAGACGCGATTCCCTATCACGTCATTAAAAATCTTATAGAGAGCAATCCTTAATGAACCCTTACTGGTGCGGGCAATATCGTAAATAGCCCGTATTCTTCGCGCAAAATAAGGTGAGGGAAATATTATCGCCGCCATATCCGGTAACACCGGATGTCTTTATCAGACGTAAATTCCCGGCGAATTACTTGGAATATTTACCTTGATGGCGGGTCTAGGCGCGCCGTCCTGTCCCGGCCTGCACCATGGCCGAGAGGCTCTTCACCAGGCTGAGCTGCTGGCGCGGTTCGATCTTGAAGCGCAGGCCGACGCGGTCCTCCTCGCGATGGCGCACTTCGGAGGTCAGATCATCGATCGATTCAAGCTTGAGGAAGACAATATCGCCGACCTTGAACGGCAAGCTTGCCATGATGAGCGCGCCGCCGGCGGAGATGTCGTGCACGACGCAGTCATACTCCTTGTCGCCGAGCTTGATCTTGGCCGGCCGGTCATAGACGAAGCGCGGATATTTGCGCATCGCCTCGGGGCTCGACTGCTCGCCGCCATCGGATGCCGGAGATGGCGCTGCCGCCAACGAAGCGGCAGGGGCTGCGGAAGTTGCGGGAGCAGATTCCGCCGCCGCGGCGGCCATGCCCGATTGGAACGCCGAAGCCGCTGAAGACTCGCCCTTGCCGGCCGTCTTGTTCGAAAAGAGGTCGCCGGCCGGCTTGCCCGTTTCGCCGTCGGCCGGCGGCGGCGGAACATCGGCCGGCCTCGGCGCGGCGGCGGCGCCATCGCCCGCTTTCGGCAGGCGTTTGGCGAAGTATTCCCAGAGTTTCTGCACATTGCCCGACGGCGACAGCTCGCTGCTGATTTCCATCACCGTGCGACCGTCCATCATGCTTTCGACAAAGGCGATATTGCGCGGGATCGCCGCGGTCGCCACCGGACCATGCTGGGCCAATGTCATCACCACTTCCGGCGGCAATTCGGCGTTGGCCTCGACGCCATTGATGACGAACACGAAGGGCTTGCCCGACAGTTGCACAAGCTCGACGATGGCGCTGGCCGCGTCCAGATCATGGGCGCAGGGGCGCGCGGGAATGGCGATCAAATCCGCAACAACCAGAGCCGCCTCAATGGATTGGCCGAGGGCCGCCGGCGTGTCGATGACCACGAGGTCGGTGCCGTCGGCGCGCAGACTTTCGATTTTCTGAAGCAGGTCAGCTTGCGTCGCGCGCGCATATTTCACCGGCTGCTCGCCGCGCTGGGCGCACCAATCGGCCAGGCTCGCTTCGGGATCGATGTCGATCAGCGCGACATTGCCAATGCCGCCCTGCTGCGCCTGCACGGCCATATGGCCGGCGAGCGTTGTCTTTCCCGCGCCGCTTTTCTGCGAAGCAAATGCGAGCACACGCATAGGGTTAGGAACTCCGAACATCACCCATGGCGACGGCGGGACGGCCACGCGCGACCCTGTCCATCGTCAAGATTTCCAAGCTCGACTATCAGTCTTAATGGTGAAATGTTCGTAAAAACCCGGCCGGATGTTCATGAAATGTCAGCAAAAGCCGGGCTGAGACCTTGTGGTTACTCACTATAGTCGAAGCGGAAGGCCGCGCCCTGCCGCTTGATGTGGCCGATGGACGGCGACGGGAAATGCGCCGTCAGCACCAGGTGCTGCGTCTCCGCTGCCCATTCCAGGAATCGCCGGCGGGACTGCCGCGCCAGCGCCGGATCCAGATCGCTGCCGGCATGCCAATCGGGCTCGGCGCACTGCACGGGGCTATGCATGACGTCGCCGATCATCACCGCCTCCTGGCCCTGGGAGCGCATATGAACGCCATAGTGCCCCAGCGTGTGGCCGGGCATTGGATCGATCCAGACTTCATCGTCGAGCGCGAAGTCGCCGCCGATCAGCACCGCCTGCCCCGCTTCCACCACCGGCAGCACGCTTTCGTCGACGCATTCCTCATAGGCTTCCGCCGAAGCCGTTTTGTTAAAGTTCCGGTAATAATCCACCTCTGCATGTGACATGACATAGCGCGCCTTGGGGAATGTCGGGACCCAGCGCCCGTCCAGCAGCCGCGTGTTCCAGCCGATATGGTCGCCATGGAGATGGGTGCACATCACGTAGTCGATGTCCTCGGGCGCCAGCCCCAGCGCGGCCAGGTCGCGCAGGAATGTCAGACCTTTCATTTTGTGCCACGGCAAATGCCAGCGCGTGGTCTTGTCCTCGCCCAGGCAGGCATCGATGAGGATGTTGTGATGCCGCGTGCGCACCACATAGGTCTGGATCGGCAGGATCAAAAGGCCGGTCTTGGGATCCAGCGCCAGCGGTTCGAGCCACTGCCGGTACGGCGCCAGCGCCTCCGGCGTCGCATTGGGTATCAGCTTCGTCGTGACAAACGCCGGCTCCTCGCGCTCGAGGATGCGCGCCAGCGAGATATCGCCCAATCGCCGCGGTTTCATGGTGCGCAGTCTGGCATCGGGGTCGCGGGATTGGCAACCCGGCGCAGACGATAGCAGGCACAGAAGATTTATCACCTTTAGATTGTATTTACATTTGCCGTGCCAGAAAGTGACCCATAGTCCACTACAGATTTTCAGCTTCGAGAATTCAGATGATCGACATTTCCGCGACCCTGCCCCGCCCGAAGATTCCCGTCTGGCGCACGGCGTATGACGGCTACCGGCTCGGCATCGGCGTCATTTTCGCCAGCGGCGCCATGTTCCGCTATTTTGTGTATGGCTCCGTGGCAGTCGTCACCGCGATGGGGGCATTGTTCTATGTCAGCTTCACCACGCAAGGCTGGTTGAGTAGTGCTGCCGGAGGAATGGAGCGAACGCTTGCGCTTGGTGTCACCATCGTCTCGGCATATTTGGGCTATGCTGCACTGGCGGCGGCGCAAACGCCGTTGGGTGTAGTGTTTCAGAGGTACATTCTGCTTCGTGAGCCGCCTCGACATTCTTACTTCGCATATTGGGCCAGCAGCTACGGGCGCCGCTTCTTCTGGGCATCTGCCGCCGTCTATGGCTATTTCCTAGTCGCCAGCTTGATCCATGTACCCTTTTTCTTGCTGTTCTACGGAACCGATCCCTTCGACCAGGTTGCGATATCGACCCTCTTTGCGACCACGCCGTCCGCTTTGACAGTATTCATCGCAATATATGTATCGGCGTTGCTCTGCGCCTCCCTGCTTGCCGCACGAAGCAGCCTCGCCTTTCCAATCGCCGCTGCCGATCGTCCGGGCTCAGCCTTGCGGCAGTCATTTGCGGAGAGTCGCGGCGCGATGTGGCGATTGTTCTTTGTCTTCGTGCTTATCTACGCGCCAGCATTTGTCGCTTACGTCATCGCCTTCGTGATTGTGATCGTCACTTTCGTGATCCAGAACCCGGGCTTGGCGGACACGGCAATCGATCCGTTCGGATCTGCGAATCCCGGCCTTTTCACCTCTCCGTCGTTCATCATCGCCGTCATTATTGTCCTAATCGCATTCGCGCTGTCACAGGTCGCGATGGCCGCCGCCGCCGCACGCGCCTATCAGATCCGCGTCGAGCGCGGCCTGTCGGGAGTTGCAGAGATTTTTTCCTGAGGGATTTCGAAGCGGCCGGAGAATGCCGATTGTGACGGCGCTACGGTAATTCGGGATGGAGGCTATCGCACAGGGTCGGCACTAGCTGCCGTTGCCTTTCCCTTTGTCGTTGCCTTTCCCTTTGCCGTTGCCCTTGCCGTCACCGTTCCCATTGCCATTGGCGGCTCCGTTGGCCTTGCCATCGGCGGTTCCCTTGGCTTTGCCTTCGGCAGTACCGTTGGCGCTGCCATCAGCACTTTCTTTGCTGCTCTTGGCACTGCTCGCGCTGCTGCCGGAGGCTGTGGCTCCCGCATTGGCGCTCTTTCCGGCCGAAACGGAGACGTTATCCGGTTTCGACTTTGACACCGCGGCATTGCCGCCGGCAGTAACATCCGTTCCGTTTTCCTTGTCCCGGCCGGCGGTGACATGAACAACGCCCTCGCTGACATCGACGGCGCTGCCGCGTTCGTCAACGGTGACGGAGAACTTCGTACCCTTCACCACGGCGACGAGATGCGGCGTATCCACCTCGAAATGCCCCGGCGGCCCTTTGCCGATCTCGTAAATCACTTCGCCGAACCATTGCATGACCCGGGTCGCCGGAGCGCGCTTCGGCAGCGGCAATTCGATGCGGCTGTTGGGTTCCACATTGACGGTCTGTTCGCCGCTGCCGAGGTAGACCTCGGCGGCAGCCGCCGTTCGAATCTCGCTGCCCGGTTCCAGGATCGAGCCCACGGCCAGCGGAACCCAAGTGCCTCCTCCTGATGGCGCACGGCCTTCGGCGCCGCCGGCGATGAACAGCACGCGCCACATGTCGGTGGATTGGGATGCGTCAGCCGCACCCGCTGGCGCCGGCCATGACACCATTGTCGATGCCAAACTATAGCTCGCGGCGCCCAATGCCAGGACTGCCGCAAACGGCAGGGCTATCAGGCTCTCCTTTTTCCGATCGAGCCGGTTCTGCATTTTCGTTGAATCTCCACCCAGGCCCGCTCTCAGCGGCGGACTCCGTCTCCTTTACCTTGCGGCAAGGAACCTTAAGATTTCGTTAAAATCCAATGCAATCCATTGGGCCGCGTCAGGGCCGGCCTGTGACGCGAATCCATTGCTTTCAACGCGTTGTCAGATCAAGGCAGAGGAATGGCTATGCCATAATTCCCGTCACCGGCGGTCACACATTCGAATCCGGAACCGCCGCCTTCTTCTTGGCGATGTACTCCAACAGCGCCTCGTCGACGCCGGGATCGATCGGCGGTGCTTCATATTCGCTCAGCATCTTCTTCCACAGCTGTGTTGGCGCGCTGGGCGGCATCCTGGCGCGCCCTCGGCTTCCCACTGCTCGAAGCTGTTGTTGTCGGCGATGGTCGAGCGGTAGAACGCCGTCTCGAAATTGCGCCTGGGTGTGGGCGCAGCCAGGAAATGGCTGTCGCGCCGACCGCGCGGGCGCCCACTTCGCGGATGGCGTCCATCGCCTGGCCGTTCTCGCTGAGATCGACGCCGCCGGCGAGCACCTGCATCATGGCGAGCTGGTCGGCATCCATGACGAACTTCTCATAGCCCGACGCCAGCCCGCCTTCGAGCCAGCCCGCCGCATGCAGCACGAAGTTGGTGCCGGCGAGCAGCGTCGGCAGTCAGCGTCTGCGCGCTCTCATAGGCCGCCTGCGCGTCGGCCATCTTCGAGCCGCAGAGCGAGCCGCCGGTGCGGAACGGAATGCCGAGCCGCCGCGCCAGCTGCCCGCGCGGCGAAGGACACCAGCGTCGGCTCCGGCGTGCCGAAGGTCGGCGCGCCCGACTGCATGGAGATGGAGCTCGCGAACACGCCGAACATCACCGGCGCGCCCGGGCGATACGAGCTGCGTGGTCGCCGGCGCCCGACAGCACTTCCGCCAGCACCTGCGCGAGCGTGCCCGCCGCCGTCACCGGGCTCATCGCGCCCGACAGGATGAACGGCGTGATGATGCAGGCCTGGTTGGTCGCGCGCATAGACCTTGAGCGCGCCCAGCATGGTGCCGTCCCAGACCATCGGCGAGTTGGCGTTGATCAGGCTGGTGATCACGGTGTTCTGCTCGCAGGAACTCGGCGCCGAACACGATCTTCGCCATGCTCCACCGTGTCCTGCGGCGCGCTCCGGCTGGGTGACCGAGCCCATGAACGGCTTGTCGGAATAGCGGATGTGGCTGTAGACCATGTCGAGATGCCGCTTGTTC
This sequence comes from uncultured Alphaproteobacteria bacterium, assembly GCA_963810485.1. GTDB lineage: Bacteria > Pseudomonadota > Alphaproteobacteria > Dongiales > Dongiaceae > DATKFM01. The sequence goes on along the minus strand of CAWENQ010000003.1, from coordinate 134,661 downwards.
ACCGGCAGGTCGACCGGCTCGCACACCGTGCCGCCCGAATGATGGATCGACGGCGACATGTAGGCGAGCTTCACGAAATTGCGGAAATCCTCGATGGTGGCATAGCGGCGGCCCTCATCGAGGTTGCGGATGAAGGGCGGGCCATAGACCGGCGCGAACACCGTGTTGTTGCCGCCGATGGTGACGTTGCGCGCCGGGTTGCGCGCATGCTGCACATACTCGCGCGGCGCGGTCTTCTGGATGATCGAGCGCGGCAGGCCCTTCGGGAAACGGATGCGCGTGCCCTTGCACATCGGCGCCGGCATCCTTCCACAGCTCGCAGCGCCTCCGGCTCGTCGCGGAACTCGATGCCGATTTCCTGCAGAATCGTGTCGGCATTGTTCTCGATGATCTGCAGCCCCTCCTCGTCCAGCACCTCCACCAGCGGCACCTTGCGAACGATATTGGGAAGTTGCTCGATCTTCGGCCGGCTGCGGGCGGCGCGGCGCGCATCGGAACCGCCGCGGGCGCGGCGGCCACCGGTGGGTGCTACCGGCGCCGAAACCTCTGGAGATGCGTTGCTCATATCCGCTTCCGCCTTATCGATTAAATGATTGGCCAGATTATGTTTTCAGCGGCATCTGGTAACTTGCGGCGAGGCGACCCGCCTTGGCCCCTTTGCGCCGCAATCGACTTGCCGATTTCACCGGTACCGCGCGTTGTGTCCGGTGAGTCCGCGACAAGGCGGAAACCGAGCCCGCTCATGGAATTGTGATGCCCAGGGAGTTCTCGCTGAGCTCGCCCGCTCAATCGTGCCTGTTGACCAGCGACGCGGATCAGTGCGATTCTGCATTCGTTCCGCCAGCCACTAGTGGCGGAGATGGTTCCTTGTGCCGGACGATGCCGCCTTCTTGGCGAAGTCCTTGTCGGCAAGGGCTTGCAGGACGGGTCGGCACGGCCCCGGCGCTTCAGCCTAGGGAGTGTCCGACGATGACCCTGCGACCGCTGTTCACCTGTTCACTGACCGCCGCCGCCCTCACGCTCGGGCTGTCGCTCCCCATCGGTTCCGCCGAAGCTGCGCCGCAGATCCTCGGCGTCGTCGCCAGCAATGGCGCCCCCACACCCTTGAGCTGCACAGGTGCGGAGTGCGGTGCGCATTTCAGCGCCTTCTGCCTGCAGGAAGCACGTCCAGCGCCGTTCGCCGGCCAGGACTACACGCTTGCCCCCGGCGCCAGCATGACCTTGATCGCGACGACCGCGGCCGGTGAGTCGATCCGGCTGCCGGCCGAGGACTATGTGAAGATCACCAGTCAGATCGGCTTCACGTCGGTGCATGTCTCCGTGCCTCAATCCCTGATGACAGATCTCGGCGCCGCGTCGCTGCAGATCGAGGTCGGAGAGAACGTGTCGGTTTTGCCGGCGGTGGTAGCCGGCGACGTGCAGCCGCAGACGATGGAAGAGATCGAGTACGCCACCACCATCATGCGCGAGCTCGCCGCCGATCGCTTCGACGCCAATAATGCCACCAGCGACGCCGCCCGCATTGCCAGCGTCTTCATCAATGCCCTGCCGCAGAGCGGCCAGGAGAATGCGCGGACGCGCGGCGAACTGTGGATGGCCAAGGCGAACGAGCCGGCATTGGCGAATGCCACACCAGAAGGCTTGGCGATGGCCAAGGACATGTACAAGGCCTGCCAGATCTCGGTCGAGGCCCGTTCGAGCTATTCCATGCGCAACTGCCTCGAGCTGCGCCACGCCGATCTCCAGGCGGTCAGCAATCACGGATTCTGGAAGGACACGGCTGCCTACTAACACCCGCCCGGAGAAGAGAGCGATGACGATGTATGCGCGAATCCTGTTCGGCATCGCGGGTGCGGCATGGCTTGCGGCCGGCGGCGCACAGGCCGCGCCGCAGGTGCTGGGCATCGTCGCCAGCAAAGGCCCGATCCCGCTGACCTGCGATGCCGGCGGTTGCCGCGCCGATCTCAGCACCTTCTGTCTGCAGCAGCCGCGGGACAATCCGCAGCCCGGCCAGTCCTATATGCCGCTGGAAGGCGCCGACATCGTGCTGACCGGCCGGAATGCGGCAGGTGAAACGGTGCGCCTGCCGGCGGCGTCCTATCTCGGCTTCACCACGGATCGCGGATTCACCGCGATCGAAGTCTCGCTGCCGGTGGAAAAGTTGGCCGCTCTCGGCCTGACCGATCCAGGGATCGAGATCGGCGATAAGGCGTCGCTGGTCCCCGCTACGGCAGCAAACGATGCCGATCCGCAGACCGCCGGCGAAATCGCCATCGCCACCGGCGCCTATCGCGACAAAGGCGCCGAGTTCTTCGACCAGACCGGTGAGTCCGGCGATGCCATCCGCCTGGCGAACCGCATGATCAACGCCCTGCCCCATGGGCGCCAAGCCGGAGATTCCGACGGCCAGGTCCTGGAGGCCGCCATTGCAACGCCGGCCGGACAAGCCGCCGCGCCCGGCGGCGTCACGCTGGTGCGGCAGATGTACAGCACCTGCCGGGAAAAGGTTGACGTGACCCATCATGTCGCGAGCATGCGCGCCTGCCTCGAAGGCACCCATGACCGGCTGGTGGTGAATACCAACATCGATTTCTGGAATTCGCTCGGCAGCTACTAGGGGAAGATTTCCATGCAGGACAAGCGAACGGTCTGGCTCGCGGCCGCCGGAGCCTTAGTCATTTCGGCAATGGCCGCGCCGGCCGAGGCAGCACCGCAAGTGCTGGGCTTGATGGCCAGCAGCGATCCGATCCCCTTCGCCTGCAACGACCGGGAATGCTATGCGCTCGTCGGCTCGTTTTGCCTGCAGCGCGACCGCGACGTGCCGGGATTCGGCCAGCCCTATGAGCCGAACTTCACGGACCGCCTGACTCTCTCGCTCACCGACGGTGCCGGCAAGATCAGCAGGATTTCCGCCGATGACGTCGCGCTGCGCATCCATAGCCACGCCACCTACACCATGGTGCGCGTCAGTCTGCCAAGGACGGAACTCGACCGGCTGAAGGCGACTGGCGTGGCAATGCAGGTAGAGCCGGGCGTTTCGCTCATTCCCTTGGCGGTCGCGGGCGATCCCGATCCGCAGACGCCGGCAGAGATTGCCCTGGCCACCGGCCCGATGCGCATTGCCGCATCCCGCTATCTGGATGCCCCGTCGGTCAATGCCGATACGGCACGCCTGGTCGCAGCACTGGTGAACGGATTGCCGGAGAGCCGGACGATCCATGACGACTATCTCGGCGCCTGGAGCCGAGTGGTTAGCGAAACCGTCCGTGATCGAACCGATCCCCAGGTCTTGAAGCGCGCGGAAGACTCATTCCGCGCTTGCGCTCAATTCTATGAGGGCTCGCTGAGGCAATGCCTGCTCTCCCATCATCAGCAAATGATGATCCCGGAAAATCGCGAATTCTGGGACGAAACAAGCGGCTACTGAAAACCCGGCGCTGTTGCGGCTCCGGGCTATTGCATCCGCCGCAATCGCGTTGTCTGCTGCCGCTCATCGAGGCGTAACGGCAGTTTCAGGAGACACTCGATGTGGCCCGACCGCAGGATCATCGACCTTTTCGGTATCGAGCATCCGATCATCCTCGCGCCCATGGCGGGGCCGAGCACGGCGGAGTTGGCGATCGCGGTGGCCGAAGCGGGCGGCCTCGGCTCCCTCGCCTGCGCGATATCGAGTCCGGAGCAGATCCGCAAGGACTTGGGCATCATCCGCCAGCGGACCGCGAAGCCGCTGAACCTGAACTTCTTCACCCATAAACCACCGCAGCCCGATGCCGCACGCGACGCCAAATGGAAGGCTCGGCTGGCCGGTTACTACAAAGAGTTCGCCATCGATCCCGCCAAGCCGGTACCGTCAGTCGATCGCGAACCGTTCAACGATGTCACCTGCGAGATCATCGAGGAGTTCAAGCCGGAGATCGTCAGCTTCCATTTCGGCCTGCCGGAGCGCCGCCTGCTGGATCGCGTCAAGACCACCGGCGCCAAAGTGATGGCCTCCGCCACGACCGCGCGCGAGGCGCAATGGCTCGCGGATCACGGCTGCGATGCGATCATCGCCCAGGGCAACGAGGCCGGCGGCCATCGCGGCATGTTCCTGACTGACAACATCGCTTCGCAGGCGGGCACCTTCGCGCTGCTGCCCCAGGTGGTGGATGCGGTGAAGCTGCCGGTGATCGCCGCCGGCGGTGTCACCGACGGACGCGGCATCGCTGCCGCCTTCGCCCTCGGCGCTGCGGCGGCACAGGTGGGCACGGCTTATCTCTTCTGTCCGGAGGCCAACGTGGCGCCGATGCATCGCGCCGCTCTAAAATCGGCCCGCGACGACTCCACCGCGCTGACCAACCTCTTCACCGGCCGGCCGGCGCGCGGCATCATCAACCGCGTGATGCGCGAAGTTGGGCCGATTTCGGCCGATGCGCCGGCCTTTCCCACCGCGGGCGGCGCGCTGGCGCAGCTGAAGGCCGCCGCCGAGGCCAAGGGCTCCGCCGATTTCGGGTCGCTCTGGTCAGGCCAGGCCGCATCCCTCGGCCGCGAGATGCCAGCAGCGGATCTCACCCGGCATCTCGCCCGCGAAGCGTTGGCGCGCCTCAAGTCGCTGAGCGGCTGAGAACTGCCTCTAGTTCACCTGCACGAACACCGCGCGGCGGTTCTGCGCCCAGGCCGACTCGTCGCTGCCGTCGGCGGCCGGCCGCTCTTTGCCATGGCTGACCGTCTGCATCCGAGACAGGTCCACACCGACCGCCGCCAGATAGTTGGCCACTGCCGTCGCGCGCCGCTCGCCGAGCGCCAGGTTGTATTCGCGCGTACCCCGCTCGTCGCAATGTCCTTCGATCGTGACGGACTTGCCCGGATGCTTGACCAGCCACGCGCCGATCTCGCTGAGCGTCGCCTGCGCATCGGGCCGCAGTTCCGCCGAGTCGGTGTCAAAGAAGACCCGATCCGAAGACACGGCCGTCAACAGGATTCCATCGTCTGTCACTTGCGGCGTCTCGCTGCCCGCCTTGTTCGTCGTCGCATCCGTGCTCGGGCAGCCCGTCAGCGACAGCACCAATGCCAGCATCGCACCGGCGCTCAGCGCCTTGGTCGGCCAGGAAAGCTCATGGAACGAACTCATCGCACACCCCTTTTTGTTGCCACACGCATTGCCCGCTCTGGTTGCGGGTCCCATCGATGACACGGCCGGGGCGCGTCGAATTTAGGGAGTGGATGAGGCGAAGAAGCGGCACGGCCGTCACAGTTTCGCCCGATGACTTACCGAATTGTGGCGGCGGCCGGTGGTCCTGTTGCAGATCGCCGGGCGCCATACTACCGTTACGAACGGTGAGGACATGATTTATCGACCGGCTGGAAAGGCAAGAAATGATCAGGACTTTCGCGATTGCCGCTGCGGCAACCCTGTTGCTGCAGCTATGCGCCCCGCCAACTGCAGCCGAGGTCTTGAGTTCTGGTCGGAAAGTCGGTGACGATAGATCCGATCCCCGGCTACTGCCCGCTCGACAAGAGCAGGACGGATGAAGGGCAGGCGTTCAGTTTCGTCGCGGAACATGTCGCCGCCGATAGCCAACTTCTGGCCTATTGGATGGAATGCACCGCCCTTGAAGCGATCCGCAATGGTGTCGCCCACAGTGCCACCCCTTATATCCTGGTGCTGGCGACGAAGAAGGATGGCCGGCCCTTTCGAAGCGGACACTCACGGCAGGAAGTTGTCGGCGAGCTCCGTGTGGAAATTGGCAAGGCCTATGGCCAGGCGGAATTCCCTACAGATTTGAACAACCAGACCCGCGAGCAACTGAACAGTGAAATCGAGGCGTTTGCTGCGACGGCGCAGGGAAGTGGACAGGCCGGTGCCTCGAAGTTCCTGGGTTTCATGGGCCGCGATCCCGAAGGCCTCTACTACGCCACCGTCCAGCAAAACGCGCAGAACAAGACGGCGCCCGTGCTGGCCGGTGTCACCGCCCTGACCAAGGTGAAGCAATTCGTCTTCAGCGCGATTGCCTATGACCGCTATGTCGACGCGCAGACATTTGTCACGCTCAAGGACACGGGGCAGACTGCCCTGCAATCCCTTATTGCAGCCAATCCATACGAGGAATAGGCGCTTCGATCCTCAGCCGATATCGATCCGCATTGAGCGCAAAGCCAGGCTGTAGCATAAGTGCGGCAGCCAACAGCCCGACAGCAAACATGCCCGCCGACACCACCGCCAAGCGCGGTCCGCCCTTCGATCCCCAGCTCCTAATCCGCCAGGTCCTCGACATGGGCGCCGAATTTCCCGGTCCGGCGGAGGACATACTTTTGTCCTGGATCTTGAGCCTGGACCGCGCGCTTGATCCCGCCGCGGCGGCGCAGCAGCTTATCGACGCCTATGGCCTGGAAATTCCCGCCGGCCACCTTGCGACGCTGCGCCTGCGCGAACTCATCCTGCAAACCGCGCGCTTCCCCGACGGCAACCTGCCGAGCCAGGGAACCGCCCGCCGCCGCGGCCGCCGCCGTCCAAACTAGCCCCCACCGGCCCGAAAGGCGGGTTTCCGACAGATGCCGTCGCGGGATTGCAAGCCCTTGATGGCGGGGAGAATATTTGTGCTGCAGCGCTAAAAGTCCCCAAAAATCCACCTGAAAGCCGAGGTCCCTATCCATGAAATCCCACGCCCGTGTGGTCATTGTCGGCGGCGGTATTGTCGGCGTCAGCATTCTTTATCATCTTACCAAGAAGGGCTGGTCCGACGCGGTGCTGCTGGAGAAGATGGACCTCACCCACGGCTCCACCTGGCATGCCGCGGGCCTGTTGCCGCTGTTCAACATGAGCTACTCCATCGGGCAGCTGCATAAGTACAGCGTCGATCTCTACAAGTCGCTGGAGGCCGAGACCGGCCAGGCCGTCGGCTTCCATCCCACGGGCAATCTGCGCCTCGCCACCAACCGCGACCGCATGGACGAGTATCTGAAGTATTGCGGCACAGCGAACACCATCGGTGTGCCGTTCGAAGTGATCACGCCCGCCCGGGTGAAGGAGCTCTGGCCGCTTTGCAACACCGACGGCCTCGTCGGCGCGCTCTATCACCCTGATGACGGCCATGTGGCGCCCGCGGACGTGACCATGGCGCTGGCCAAGGGCGCGCGCACCCGCGGCGGCGAAATCTACCGCCAGACCAAGGTCACGAACATCAGGCAGCTTCCCTCGGGCGAATGGGAAGTGCAGACCGACAAGGGCAACATCACCTGCGAGCATGTAGTCACGGCCACCGGCTCCTGGGCGCGCCAGACCGCTGCCATGGTCGGGCTCGACATTCCGGTGATCGCCGTGGAGCACCAGTATCTCGTCACCGAACCCGCGCCCGAACTGGAAGAGCGCAAGCGGCAGAACCTGCCGGAGCTTGCCGTGCTGCGCGAGAGCGATGCCTCCTACTACATGCGCGAGGAACGCCAGGGCTACATCCTCGGCCCCTACGAGAAAGGCGCGCCAGCCTGGGCCGTCGACGGCGTGCCCGATACGTTCGGCCAGGAGCTGCTGCCACCCGACATCGATCGCCTCGAGCCGCACATCAATGCCGCCATCAACCGCGTGCCCTCCTTCGGCAAGGTCGGCATCAAGGATTGCATCAACGGCCCGATCCCCTATACGCCCGACGGCAGCCCGCTGATCGGCCCAGCCTGGGGCCTGAAGAATTTCTGGCTCGCCGAGGGCTTCAGCTTCGGCATCACTGCCGCCGGCGGCGCCGGCGATCTCCTGTCCGATTGGATGGTCGATGGCGAACCTGCCATCGATCCCTGGGACGTGGATCCCCGCCGCTTCGGCCCCTACGCCAACAAACGCTACACCAAGATCAAGAACGAGGAGTGCTACGAGCACGTATTCATTCACCATTATCCGCTGGAGGAGCGGCCCGGCGCGCGGCCGGCCAAGACCGCGCCCTGCTATGACCGCATGAAGGCGCTGGGCGCCGTGTTCGGCCAGAAATATGGCTGGGAGCGGCCGAACTGGTTCGCGCCCTCGAAGAGCAAGCAGAAGGACAAGTACAGCTTCCGCCGCACCAACTTCTTCGAGCCCGTGCGCGAGGAATGCCGCGCCGTGCGCGAGCGCGTCGGCCTGCTGGACCTCACGGGCTTCTCCAAGTTCGAGATCTCCGGCAAGGGTGCGGAGGCGTTCCTCGACCGCATCGTCGCCAACCGCCTGCCGAAGAAAATCGGCCGCATCGCGCTGGCGCACGCGCTGACGCCGCAAGGCGGCGTGCGCTCGGAGTTTACGATCTCGCGCCTCGCCGAGGACCGCTTCTATGTGGTGAGCGCGGCGGCCGCCGAGCGCCATGACGGCGACCTGCTTTGGCGCAACTTGCCCGCCGACGGCAGCGTGCGCATCGACAACGTGACCCAGGCCAACGGCGTGCTCGTGATTTCCGGGCCGAAGGCACGCGATCTCATGAAGAAAATCACGGACACCGATCTCTCCAACGAGAAATTCCCGTGGCTCTCCGGCCAGGACATCACCATCGGCCATGCGCCGGTACGGGCGCTGCGCGTCAATTTCGTCGGCGAACTGGGTTGGGAACTGCACCATCCCCTCACCTACCAGAACGTGATCTTCGACGCGATCATGGAGGCGGGCAAAGAATTCGATATCAAGCCCTACGGCATCCGCGCGATGGACAGCTTGCGCATCGAGAAGAGCTACAAATACTGGCGCGGCGATCTCTTCACCGAATATTCGGCGTGGGAGTCCGGCCTCGACCGCTTCATCCATCTCAACAAGGGTGAGTTCATCGGCCGCGAGGCATTGGTGCTCCAGCAGCAGCAGGGCGTGCCGCGCAAGTTTGTCACCATCGAAGTGGACGCCAAGGAATCCGATCCCTGGGGCAACGAGCCGCTGTTCATCGGCAAGAAGATGGTCGGCCGCACCACCTCGGGCGCCTATGGCTACGCTGTCAGCAAGAGCCTCGCCGTGGGCTACGTGAAATCCGATGCGGCGCAGCCGGGCACCGAACTCAAGATCCTGATGCTCGGCAAGAAACGTACAGCGCGTATTGTCGCGGACTCGCCTTGGGATCCGGAGAATGCGCGGTTGCGGGCGTAGATTATCCTGCAAGGTTGTGCGGGCGTTTGTAGGGGCGGTTTTCAAACCCGCCCCTACGGTTTTTCCGTCTCACAGAATACCTACAGAATATCAGGACTGCGCGAGACCAAAACCTGCTACTCTTTCCGCCATCCCGATAAGAGCGGCTTCAACCGCCGGACGCGACGACAGATGGAGGAAGCACCATGGGTCTTCTCGACGAATTCTTCACGGCTCCTGCCGGCGGCGCCGGCGGTGGCACGATCGATCAGCTTGCACGGCAAGTGGGCGGAAGCCCCGACCAGGTGCGCGCGGCGGTACGACAACTGACGCCCGCAGTGACCCGCGGCATCCAGCGCCAGGCCGGCAGCCAGGATGGGCTCGGCGCGTTGCTGGAGATGCTGCAGAGCGGCGGCCATCAGCAGAATCTCGGCAACCCCGCCGCATATGGCCAACCCAGCGCCATCAATGCCGGCAACGATGTCCTCGGCCAGATCTTCGGCAGCAAGGAGGTCAGCCGCCAAGTCGCCGGCCGCGTCAGCGAGCAGTCCGGCCTCGGCCCGGATCTCCTGAAGAAACTCCTGCCGATCGTCGCCTCGCTCGTCATGGCCTCGCTGGCGAAAAACGCCACGGGGGCCTCTCAGGCGCAAGCGGGCAGCGGTTCGGGTGGTGTCGGTGACGTCCTTGGCTCCATCCTCGGCGGCCAGCAAGCAGCGCCCGGCGGCATGGGCGGTGGATCCGGTGGCGGCTTGGGCGATCTGCTCGGCTCCGTCCTCGGCGGCGGCCAGGGTCAAGCGCAGGCTCCAACCGGCGGCGGCATCGGCGGCATGCTCACCTCCATGCTCGACTCCGACGGCGACGGCTCCGCCTTCGACGACATCCTCGGCATGGCAACGAAGAACATGCGGTAGCCGAGGCAGAGCACTGCATTGAACAATGTAGGGGCGGGTTTTAAGCCCGCCCCTACTGACTCCAGGCGTGGCACGCCGTCGCCTTGACATACTCGGCATCCTGCCGACTATGGCGCCCTCACCGCAATGCCTTGAGGAGCGCTTCATGAAAATCGTCGTTGTCGGCGCCACCGGAACCGTGGGCAAGGCCGTTGTCGCTGCGTTGCAAGGCCGCCATGAGATCATCAAGGTCGGCAGCAAAAGCGGCGATCTGCAGGCTGACATCAAGGACAGCAAGTCGATCCGCGCGCTGTTCGAGAAGACCGGCAAGGTGGACGCCGTCGCCTGCACCGCCGGCAAGGTGCATTTCGGCGATTTCGCCAAGCTCACGGAAACGGAGATGCTGACCAGCCTGAAGGACAAGTTCCTCGGCCAGGTGAACCTGGTGCTGATCGGCCGCGATTACGTCAACGACTTTGGCTCATTCACGCTGATGAGCGGCGTGCTCAGTCACGACCCGATCCGCCTGGGCGTCTGCGCCAGCGCCGTCAACGGCGCGGTCGACTGCTTCGCGAAAGGTGCGTCGATCGAGATGCCCCGCGGCATCCGGATCAACAGCATTAGCCCCGGCTTGCTCCAGGAATCGCTCGACCACTACGGCCCCTACTTCCCAGGCCACAAGACCGTGACGGGCGCCGATGTCGGCCGCGCCTATGTAAAAGCGATCGAGGGCCACCTCACGGGACAGACGATCCACGTGCTCTAAGTCAGGCTACCCCCGGTACTTCGTCAGTTTCAGCGCCGCCAGCGTCGTACTGACGGTGAATACCAGCAGGATGCAGGCGATGGCGTTGATCGAGGGATCGAGCGTCGTCCGCACTTTGCCCCAGATGAAGGTCGAGAGCGTATTGCCGCCGCCGAGCGTGAACACGGCAATGATGAAATCGTCGAGGGAGATCGCCATGGCGATCAGCGCGGCACCGATCAGCGCTGCCCTGATCTGCGGCAGCAGCACTTTGCGGAAGGCCTGCCACCGCGTGGCGCCGAGATCCCGCGCCGCATCCATCGACGCGTAGTCGAAATTCGCCAGGCGCGCCAGCACGATCAGGATGACGAAAGGCTGGGCGATCAGCACATGGCCGGCGATCACCGTCGCCGGCGACAGCGGCAGCTCCAGGAACCGCACGAAGAAGACCACCAAGGCAACCGCCAGCAGCAAGGGCGGCAATGTCACCGGCAGAGTCAGGCAGGCGATCAGGGCGCTCGATGTCGCCGGGCGGAACCGGACAAGGCTGAGCGCCGCCATCGTTCCGGCGACAGTCGAGATCAGGCCGGTGGCCCCGGCAATAATCAGGCTGTTCTTGAGGGCCGACCAGAACTCCGCATTCGCGAACAGCACGCGATACCAGTCGAAGGTCAGCTCGCCGAGCGGAAAGCTGATCAGCGCATTGCTGCTGAAGGAGAACAGGATCACCAGCAGCAGCGGCCCCAGCATGAAGACGAGGAACGCCGCCAGCAGCCCGCGCCACAGCCATGTCGCGGCCGCGGTCATGCCCGCCGCCGTCCGGATGACAGCAGCCATACCGCGCCGACGATTCCGAGGCAGGCCGCCAGCAACGCGAAGGACATCGCAGCGCCGCCCGGCCAATTGAATCGCGTTGAGAATTCGATGGCGATGAACTGCCCGAGCATGGTGGTGGAGGGCCCGCCAAGGAACTGCGGCGTGACGTAGTCGCCCGCCGAGATCAGGAACGCAAAGGCAAAGGCCGTCACCAGGCCGGTCCGGCATTGCGGGATCACCACCCGCCGGACGATCTGCGGCGGCGAGGCCCCCAGATCCCGCGCCGCCTCGACGGTCTCGGTCTGCAAATTGCGCAGCGAGGCATAGATCGGCAGGAACGAGAACGGCAGCTGGAAATGCACGAGCGTCAGCACCACGGCGCCGGGCGTGTAGATCAGCCATGGCAGCGGCTGGTCGATGAGGCCCAGGCTCATCATCGCCGAGTTCAGGATTCCGTCCGCGCCCAGGATCGACTTCCACGCATAGACCTTCACCAGATAGCCGCCGAACAGCGTGACGATCACGGCCAGCACCAGCGCATCGGCCCAGCGCCCGGCATGGAAGCGCGCGCCGTACGCAAACACAAACCCGAGCACCGCACAAATCGCCGCCGTCACCAGCGCGAGGCCCAGGGTGAACCCGAACACGCCGGCATAGTCAGTCCAAACTTTGATGTAGGCCGCCAGGGTGAAATCCGGCCGCAATGCGAAACTACGCACCGACCAGAAGCTGACGACGAACAGCGCCGCCAGCGGCACCGCGAACAACCCCGCGAGAATGGCCCCCGCGGGGGCAAACAGCAGCCGCTGGCGCCAGCCCGTCTCCATCAGCGCCTCCGTTCGCGGGCGAGAGGCGGCGGCGCGGAATCTCTATCGGAACTCCACGCCGGCCACCCCTCTTCCGCGGCGCCCAGCATTACGCCTTCAGGAAACGCTGATACTCCTCCAGCACCTGATCGAAGACGACGAAGTCGCCTTCCGGCTCGAGCGGCCAGAAGGGATAGAAGCGCGCTTTCTCGAACAGCTTCGGCAGATTGTCGTACTGGTAGATCTCCTTGTTCTTGGCGTCGATGACAGGCAGCGCCGCCTTCGTGATGACGGCCTGGGTCAGGTTATCGGCAATCACCTTCTGCCCCTCAGCCGAGATCGCACTGGCCGATCAGCTTGTAGGCGACGTCGAGATTCGGCGCGTCCTTGGGGATCACCAGCGTGTCCATGAAGACCATGGCGCCCTCGTCCGGGATCACATAGGCGAGCGTCTTGCCCTTGACCCCGGCGAAGCCGACCATCGCGTCCCAGCCGATCGCCGACGTCACCACCTCGCCGCGGGCGAACAGATCGACCGCCTCGCCATAGCTCGGCGAGAAGGTGCGGGCATGGTTCTTCTTGATGTCGATCAGGAAGTCGATGGTCGTCTTGAGCTGGTCCATGGTGAGGCGCGTCGGCGTCTGCGTGCCGACGGCGATCGGCGCCCAGGTGGCCAGCAGGCCGGTCATATCGTCGACCATCGCCACCTTGCCCTTGACCTCGTCCTTCAGGCAGTCCTTCCACGATGTCGGCGCCGGCGATCGCCGCGGGATCATAGATCATCGACAGAGTGCCCCAGGTGAACGGCACGGCGTAGAGCTTGCCGTCATGGCGCAGCACATCGACGTTCAGGAACTCGGGGAAGATGTCGCCGATGCCCGGCACGCGTGCTCTCGTCGATCGGCTCCACCAGGTCGGCCGCCACCAGGATCGGCACGTGGCCGTAATAGATGGTGACGAGGTCGGTCTGGCCCTTCCCGCCGGCCTGCAGCTTGGTGATGATCTCCTCGTTCGAGTTGATGTAGGTGGTCACCAGCTCGATATCGTTGTCGGCCAGGAACGTGCCGACCTTCAGGGGATCGTCATAGCCCTGCCAGCCGACCCAGCTTGCCTGGGTCGCCGCGAGCGCGTGCCCCGCCGGCAACAGCCCCGCGCCGGCGAGCGTCGTGACCGAGGCGCCCTGCAGGAAACGGCGCCGGTCGATGGCCGGCAGTCCCTGCCCCATTCCAGTCTTTGTCTCACGCATGTTTCTCCTCCTGTCGTTTGAAGCGGGGCGGGTTGTCTCCCTCCCCCTGGATTGAATTCAGCGATAATCCGGCGCCACGCTGAACAGAAACTTCGCAGCGCGCGTCCGAGGTATTGAAAAAGGTATGGAGGCAACCGCCGGGGATGTAAGCGGTGTCGCCTTCCGTCAGCTCCCACCATTCGCCCTCGCCGCCGGGAATATGGATGTTGAGCTGCCCTTCCAGCACATACAGCACCTTGTCGCCGGGATGGCTCACCGGTTCGCCCTTCTGGCCGGGATACAGGTCGACGATGCAGGTGGTCAGCAGCTCGGTCGAGCACGCCGATGCCGACCCGCATCGGCTGCTTGTCGCCGATCGATCTCGAAGGCGTAGTCGCCGCGGCGGATCAGGGTGGCGCGCGCCTTGCTCTTGTAGCTGCCGGGCACGAACCTGCCGATCAGGCTGCGCTCGATGCCCCGCGATTTCCTTCAGCCATCGGCTGCTTGACCGCATAGGCCTCGATCGCCTCCTCCGTCGCGGCGTCAGGCTTTCCAGAATGCGGCACTCCTCCGTGCCGAAATTGTAGCCCCAATGCCAGGTGTTGGGCGGGAAATAGAGCATGTCGCCCTTGCGCAGCACATGCACCTCGCCGGTCTCCGGGCATTGGAAGGTGAACTCGCCCTTCAGGCAGTAATAGGTCTCGGCGCAATTGTAGTAGGTCTTGAAGTCGGGCGAATTGCCGAAGCGCGCGCCGACATTCATCGCGAACGACATCATGTGGATCTTCGGCGAGGAGCCATAGATCCAGTCGGACACCCAGCCCGCCTGGTCGTCGCCCCACAGGAACCGCTTGGCGTGCCGCGCCGCGATCTTCGTCGGCTTGTCAAAGGCGACACCCCGCGGCCCCTGGGGCTTCAATTCTCCCTTGGCCTTTCTGCTCGAAGCCTTGCTGCTCGCTTTGCTCACGAATTCCTCCCGCTCTTGCTCTTGAGTCTTGGTGGTTGCGGCGCCCGGGCGGCCGCGGCGCGGGCCGCGTTCCTGACCGGTAGTTCCTTCAACTGCGTCCAGGCCAGCAGTCGCGCCTCGATCCGCGCCCGCATCCGGGAGTTCATGCGCATGAGATTGAAATTCTCGCCCAGCCACAACCCGTCCACCGCCAGTCTGATGATCGACGCGAACACGGGATCGAGCCCGTCGCCCTCGACCGCGCGCTGCCAGCGGGCGCTCTGCTCGCGCACGACCGCGAGATTGCCGGGATTGTTGGCCAGCGCCGCGGTGAGGCTGCCGCAGGCGCGATCGAATTTCGGCCCGGTGCCCGGCGCATGGCCGAAGCTCGCCTTGACGTAGCTGCGCGTGGTCCGGCCCTTGGCGGACGCATCTTCCGCGGTCAATTGCGCCACCGCACTGTCGAAGCGCTCGGTGAAACGGCCGATCATCGCCGCCACCAGCGCATCCTTGCTGGGAAAATGATAGAGCACGCCGCCCTTGCTGACGCCGGCGCGCTTCGCCGCCTGCTCCAGCGTCAGCGCGGCGACGCCATGCTCTTCGACGATCGCCTCCGCCGCATCGATAATCCGGTCCGCCGTCCCCGCCCGCGCCATCGGCTGCCGCTCCATACTGTACCGTCCGGACGGTATACTTTCTGCTCTCGAAACTCAAGGGCTGCCGAGTGTCATAGTCGGCGGCGCGGCCTGGAATCCGCGGCCGCCGGCGTCGAAACAGAATTCCGGCCGGAATGGCTTTCAGATCATCGGCGTGAAACCCGATAGACCGGCGCCACGAAAAGCCAAAAGCGCATATTCGATCGATGTGCTGTCGGCGGCAATATTGCTGGCCGTCGCTCCTGCATCGTTCGTGCATCACTTCTGCACCGCACCTGCATCACCCGTGCATACCTCTTCCAGCAGCGCGGCAAGCCTGTCTCATCGTCGTGGACAAAATAGGACGATCATCCAGTATTTTTCTTCGGCAAGGTCTTCAGAACGATTCTGGACTCGCTATTGAATTGCGTGAGTCCTACAATTCGAGCATCCCCGATGGCTTGATAATAGCGGCATCGCCGAGCGGTGCGCCGGCGTTTCGGAAAGCACAACAAGACTTGATCGTACAAACTGCAAGGGCGGGCTGCATGGTGCATCGCACCGCTCTCAATACGTGAAAGAGGAGGCTCCGCGATGGATACGCGCAAATGGCTGAACAAGCTCGCCCGCCCGGTCGCCATGGCGACTGCGCTGATGGCGACGGCTGGCGTTGCGGTCGGACAGGACCACAGCAATCACAAGGGCGGCATGGGTCCGTTTCTGAATTCGCCGCTGACGCAATCGACCGAGATCAGCAGCGTCGTGCCGCCGCTATGGGACAATCTTGGCACGCTGCATTACGCGGTCACGACCGCCGACCCGCAGGCGCAGAAGTACTTCGATCAGGGTTTGCGCCTTGCCTATGGTTTCAACCATACGGAGGCGCGGCGCGCCTTCCACTATGCACAACAGCTCGATCCCGCCTGCGCCCTTTGCTTCTGGGGCGAGGCGCTCGTCCTCGGCCCCAACATCAACGCCGGGATGAGTCCGGAGGCCAACGAACCTGCGTTGGCGGCGCTGGAGAAGGCGAAGGCCATTGCCGGCGCCAGCGACAAGGAGAAGGTGCTGATTGCCGCACTTGCGACGCGCTACTCGCCCGATCCGCAGGCCGACCGGCCGACACTGGATAAGACCTACGCCGATGCGATGGCGGCGGTCGCCGCACAGTATCCCGACGATCAGGAAATCGTCGTCCTGACCGCCGAAGCGCTGATGAACACCCAGCCCTGGGATTATTGGGAGCTCGATGCCACCGGCGCCAAGGTGCCGAAGGGACGCACGAGCGACATGATCGCCATGCTCGAGACGGCCCTGCAGGCCAACCCCGACCATCCCGGCGCCATCCACTACTACATCCACATGGTGGAGGCCTCCGACGCGCCCGAGCGCGCCGAACCTTATGCCGATCGCCTGGCGCATCTCATGCCGGGCGCCGGGCATGTCGTGCATATGCCCAGCCACATCTATTACCGGATCGGCCGCTATCTCGATTCCCTGAAGGCAAACGAGGACGCGGTCGTCGCCGACGAAGCATTCTTCGCCAAGGTCGACGACAAGAGCATCTATCGCGGCGGCTACTATCCGCACAATGTCCACTTCGTGCTGGTTTCCGCCCAGATGGCCGGAGACGCGAAAACGGCGATCGAGGCCGCCGAGAAATTGGCGGCCGTGGTGACCGACGAGGCGGCGAGCACGATTGCCTGGGTGCAGCCGATCAAGGCGGCGCCCTACTTCGCCCATGCCCAGTACAGCACGCCCGATACAATCCTCGCGCTGGCTGATCCCGGCGATCAGTTCGCCTTCATCAAGGGCATGTGGCACTACGCCCGCGGCGTGGGGTCCGCGGCAAAGGGCGATCTCACTACCGCTGCAGCGGAGGCTGCCGCCATCGATGAGATCGCGACCAAAGGCGATCTCGCCTTCCTGATCGACAACTACATCCCGGGCGATCAGTTGTTGCAGATCGCCCGGCACGTGGTGCTTGGCAGGATGGCGCAACAACAAGGCGACAGCGCAAAGGCCATTGCCGAATTCCAGCAAGCTGCAGAACTTCAGGACGGCATGCCCTACATGGAGCCGCCCTACTGGTACTATCCGGTGCGCCAATCACTCGGTGCGGCGCTGCTCCAAGCCGGCCGAGCCGCCGAAGCTGCCGATGCCTTCAAGGCCGCCCTCATGGAAGCGCCCAACGACGGCTGGGCAATCTACGGCCTGATGGAAGCGCAGAAGAAACTCGGCGATGCAGCCGGCGCGAAAGTCAGCGAGAGCGAACTGACCAAGGCGTGGATCGGGCCGCGTGAACTGCTCGATCTCTCGAAACTGTAGCAAGTTAATAAAGTTCCGGGCGGTCTTCCCGGCCGCCCGGATCAGCCGGGCGTGCAGGCAGGAAAAGCGCGGTGGCTACCGATAATTCTAGGTGTAACATATTGGAAACACCCCATTCCTTGGCTTGTCCTGCCCTCTCGATCGTCCTAGGCTTGCCTTATGTCAGACCGTTTTCAGCGACTCCTCGCCCAGCGGCCCTATCTGCTTGCGGATGGCGCCACGGGCACGAATCTGTTCGATGTCGGACTTGCCGCCGGCGATGCGCCGGAGCTCTGGAACGTCGAGCATCCCGACCGCATCGAGAAATTGCATCGCGACATGATCGTGGCCGGCGCCGACATTATCCTCACCAACAGTTTCGGCGGCAGCAGCTATCGCCTGAAGCTGCACAAGGCGGAGAACCGCGTCGCCGAGCTGAACGAGCTGGCCGCGCGCATCGCCCGCCGGGTCGCCGACGAAGAGCATAAGCGCAGCGGCCGCGAGATCATCGTCGCCGGCGATATCGGCCCCTCGGGCGAATTGTTCGAGCCGTTAGGCCCGCTCACCATCGCTGAGGGCACCGAGGGCTTTGCCGAGCAGGCCAAGGCCCTAGCGGCCGGCGGCGCCGACTGCCTGTGGATCGAAACCATGTCGTCGAAGGATGAGCTGAAGGCGGCCGCGGCCGGCGCCGGTCGCACCGGGCTGCCGGTCGTGACCACCCTCACCTTCGATACCAACGGCTCCACAATGATGGGCGTGAAGCCGGCGGAGGTCGCCAGCTTCTGCCAACATGATCTCCATCCCCATCCCCTGGCCTACGGCGCCAATTGCGGCATCGGGCCGTCGGAGCTGGTGGCCACGCTGCTTAATCTCACTGCCGCTGCCGGCCCCGGCGACATCATCGTCGCCAAGAGCAATTGCGGCGTGCCCTATTTCGACAATGGCAAGATCAGATATGACGGCACGCCGGAGATGATGGCCCGCTACGCCCGTCTCGCCCGCGATGCCGGAGCGCGCATCATCGGCGGCTGCTGCGGCACCACGCCTGAACATCTGGCCTCGATCCGGGCCGCGCTCGACGGCTATGAGCCGGGCGAACGGCCGACGATCGAGCAGGTCATCGAGCTTCTCGGCAAGATCTCGCCGGGCGCGGCCGGCATCGTGCCTCATGCGGCAAACAGCGATGCGGCACGTCGCCGTAGCCGCCGCAGGGGATCGGAGGGCTGAAAAAGCGCCGCACCAAGACGGCGAATGAAGATTTTCGGGAACAAATGACAATTATGTTCGTTTAATGGCCTACACCTGTTCCAAAGATGAAGATTGCAGCTCAAAAATACCTCTTCGCGTTCAACAGTCTGGAGTGCGAGTAAAAGAACGATCGCGGCGCGCAATCCGTCACTGACAACAATGATATGAGGGTGGGATGAGACGCCTTAAGCGAGTGTTTGGGCCATTCGTCTTATGCACTGCTTTCTGCCTGCCATACCTCACCTTGCCGGCGGCGGCGAATCCGCCCGCTGAACCAAGCGTAAATGCAACGATGGAGCTGCCGAACGCGCGCAGCATCGATCCCGTTGTCGACGCCATGTTCCCGCGCTGGCCTTCTGTCCGCATCTACCTTGCCAACGAAAAAGGTACGCCCGACGGCGAGATGCGTGAACTTGCGGCCTGGGCCCGTTCCCTGCGTGGCGAGCCGGAGATGCAGCGGCTCCGGCAGATCAACGACAAGGTGAACGGCCTGCTGTCCTATGACACCGACACGAAGCTCTGGCACGAAACCGACTATTGGGAATCGCCAGGCGAAGCGCTCAGCCGCGGCGCCGCGGATTGCGAAGGCTTTGCGATCTTCAAGATGTATCTGGCCAAGGAAGCCGGCATTCCGCTGGAGCAGACGGCAATACTCGTGGGCACTCTCGGCTACGCCCGGGAGCCCCACGCCATCCTCGGCGCCAAGGTCGGGCCTCATATAGTCGCGCTCGACAACAAGAGCGGGTCGGTCGTGACCCTCGGCAGCCGCAGCGATTTCACGCCGATTTACTCGGTTGGTGTGCGCGGCGCCTATACCTACCCCCTGAATTGGAACTCGGACACCGAGGTCGCCTCCTCCCAGTCATCGGATCAAAACACCACCCGGGTGATGACAGTTTCGCGGCAGACCGCGGATGACGCCATCGCCGTCCTGCGTCCGGCCGCGGCGGCGCCGGAGACAGCCGAAACAGTGATCGAAGCAACTGCGGTCGAAGCGCCGGTGTCTGCTTCCGCCCCTGCAATCGAGCTTGCGACTGCAGATTTGCCCCTGCCGCCGCTAAAACCGGAACCGCCGCACCAAGAGGTTTACGCTGTGGCGGTGGCAGACGCCGAGGCTGTGCCACCTAAGCCGGCGACGCCAAAGAAGCCGCTATTCGGCAGCAACGCGCTCGGTCAGGTTTTGAACTTCGTTTTCCAATAGGCGGTTCCGTCACGGGAGCAGGTGCGCTTGCGCGGTCTGGCCGACGGATTGAGCGGCCCCTAGATCATCGGGTTCGGCAAGTTCGCGACAGGTCGCGGTTTCGCCCCGCGCCATGCTATCCTGCCTGTGTCCGAGCCATCGGGCCGCTGCCATCACCCTGATCTTCCCCGCCACACCACCGCATCGCTTCCTGCCATGAAACAACGGATTACGATCGCCGCTCTCCTGCTGTTCGTCCTGATAAGCTATGTGGGCGGGCAGCAATGGCTCGGCGGCGGGTCGCCCTCCCAGCCGCCGGCGGGCACCGCGGCCACGTCAGCGCCGCAGGATGCCGCGGCCGCCGGTGTCCCCGCGACGGCCCTGGCCCGTTTCACGTCGGAGGAACGCGGTGCCATCTCCGCGGCCCTGGCGCTGATCGCCGACAACGGCCCCTTCCTCCACAAGAAGGATGGTTCGGTCTTTCAGAACCGCGAGGGCCGCCTGCCGCGCTATACAGCCGGCTATTATCACGAATACACGGTGGAGACTCCCAACTCCCCGGACCGCGGCGCGCGCCGGATCGTCACCGGCGCGGCCGGAGAAATCTATTACACCGCAGATCACTACGACAGTTTCGTGCAGTTGAAGTAAAACGGGAGATCGCGCCGGTCATGCTGTTTGCCGAAGACCTCGCCCGCGTCGGCTGGCGCTGCCTGCATTTCGCGCCGGGCGACGACCTGACCGACGACCTCCGCCGCGACCTCGCGGCGCAGAACGTCACCCTGTTCGAACTCGATGCCGGTGGCATCGGCGGCAAGGACGAACTCATGGGCGCGCTGGCCGCGGCGCTGACGTTTCCCGACTATTTCGGCCATAACTGGGACGCGGTCGCCGAGTGCCTCCGCGACCTGCCGGACCGGGCTGCCGGCGACGGTTATGTCCTGTTCGTCCGTGACGGCCTCAGCTTGTGGCGAAACGCGCCGGAACTGGCGGGCGCCCTGGTGGAAACCTGGCTGTCCGCCGCCGAAGAGGCGGGCCATGACGAGATCGGCCTGCATCTGGTGTTCCTGGGTTAGGCGCAAAAGGGTTAAGGCCGCGGCCCGCCCGGCTCCGCCGCAGGGGTTGGCGCGCCGCCCCCGCCGGGCTAAAACAGCCGGCCAATCCGCCGGTACCGAATTCAGGAATTCTGGAGAAATCCAAGTATGTTAGAGCTTTACACCTATGGCACCAGCAACGGCCAGCGTGCCTCTGTGATGCTGGAGGAGTGCGGCCAGCAATATAAGGCCATCAAGGTGGATCTGGAGCGCGGCGAGCAGAAGACGCCGAGCTTCCTGCGGATCAACCCGGCCGGGCAGATCCCGGTGCTGGTGGATCTCAGCCGCGCCGGCGGCAAGCCGATCGTCATCTGCCAGTCCGGAGCCATCATCCTGCATCTGGCCGAGCGGACCGGCCGGCTCCTGCCCCGCGACCCCACCCGGCGACAGCTCGCCTATCAATGGTTCATGCAGTCGATGACCGACGTGGCGCCCGCCAGTGCCATCCTGTTCGTCGTCGGTTCGCTGATGCCGGAGGCCACCAACAACTCGCGCAAGCTGTTCGAGCAGCGGCTGATCGGCCACCTCAAGAATGCCGACCGCCGCTTGTCGGAAGAGGAGTTCGTCGCCGGTGAGATCTCCATCGCCGATGTTGCGCTCTATCCCACGGTCTCGTTCCGGCGGGAGATCATCGCGCAGTCGGGCGAGCTGCCCTATCTGATGCGCTGGCTGGCCACCATGGATGCGCGGCCCGCGGTCCAGCGCGGCATGGCCATTCCCGGGGACTAGTCGCTCCACCACCGGCGTCAGCGCTGGCTCGTCTCCCAATCCGGCGCGATATAGACCGCCGCCTCCGACCGCGGCAGCAGCTTCTGGCCCATGATCGTATCCGCCAGCCGCTCCGCCATCATGATGGTGGGCGCGTTCAGATTACCGCTGACGATCGACGGCATGATCGAGGCGTCGACCACCCGCAGGCCCTCAAGCCCATGCACCCGCGCCTCGTCATCCACGACCGCCATCTGATCCGTGGCGAGGCCCATCTTGCAACTGCAGGAGGGATGGTAGGCGCTCTCCGCCTTCTTCCGCGCATAGGCGTCGATCTCTGAATCCGATTTGATATCCGGCCCCGGCGCCAGCTCCGGCCCGCGATAGGGATCGAAGGCCTTCTGCGCGAAGATCTCCCGCGTCAGCTTGATCCCGGTGGTGAATTCCCGGCGGTCCTGCTCGGTCTGCAGATAGTTGAACTGGATCGCCGGCGGCGTCTTCGGATCCGCAGAGCGCAGCTTGATCCAGCCGCGGCTGGTGGCCCGCATGGGCCCCACATGAGCCTGGAAGCCATGGCCCGGCTGGGTCGAACTGCCGTCATAGCTGGCGGCGATCGGCAGGAAGTGGAACTGCAGGTCCGGATGCTCCACCCCGGCGCGGCTGCGGATGAAACCGCCGGCCTCGAAATGGTTGGTGGCGCCCAGGCCCGTGCCGGTGAAGGTCCATTGGATGCCTACCAGAAGCTGGCGCAGCGGATTCTTGAGCACGGGATACAGCGTGATCGGCTGCAGGCAGCGATGCTGCACATAGGTCTCGATGTGATCCTGCAGGTTCCGGCCCACACCCGGGAGGTCATGCACCACCTTGATACCATGCTCGCGCAGATGGTCAGCCGGCCCGACACCCGACAGCATGAGGATCTGCGGCGAGTTGATCGCGCCGCCGCTGACGATCACCTCGCGCGCCGCCCGCACCTGTTTCACCTGCCCCCGTTGTGAATATTCGACGCCGATCGCGCGCCGTCCTTCGAACAGGATGCGAGACAGCAACGCCCGTGAGGCGACCGTGACATTGCCGCGCGCCTGGGCGGGCCGCAGATAGGCCTTGGCGGCACTGCAGCGGCGGCCGGCGCGCGTGGTCATTTCCATCGGCCCCAGCCCTTCCTGCTGCCGGCCGTTGAGATCCGATGTCATGGGATAGCCGGCTTGCTGTCCAGCTTCGACCCAGGCGTCGAACAGGGGATTGCGGGTGATCCCATGGGACACATGCAGCGGACCGCCGGTGCCGTGATAGTCGTCCTCGCCGGGTTCGTGATGCTCGGCGCGGCGGAAATAGGGCAGGATGTCTGCATAGGACCAGCCGCGCAGGCCCGACTGTGCCCAGCGGTCATAGTCGCGGGCGTGGCCGCGGATGTAGCACATGCCGTTGATGGAGGAAGAGCCGCCGATCACCCGGCCGCGCGGGCAGTACATGCGCCGGTTATCCATGAACGGTTCCGGCTCGGTGTGGTAGTACCAGTTCACCTTGTCGTCGGCGAGTGGATAGGCGAACGCCGCCGGCATATGGATCTTCCAGTTCCACCAGTGATCCTGGCCGCCCGCCTCCAGCACCAGGATTCGGTTCTCAGCCTTGGTCCCCAGCCGATTGGCCAGCACGCAGCCCGCCGAACCGGCGCCGATGATGATGTAGTCGTATTCTTCGCCGGCCATTCTCGATCCCGAAAGTTGAGTGTTGTTCTGCGCAAAGCCGCAACGCTTCGCATTTTCAGGGTGGCAGCCGGAGGCGGCAAGAGCTTGCGTGGAAGCGGCGGGGAATGGCCGGGATTTTCACTCCTGCGGACGCGGCGGATCGACATTGACGCTGCCCGGCGGCTCGACCCGCGGATCGAGCTGGCCGCCAGCGCCCGTGGTGGCCGGCAGCGGCACGAACATCGCCTGCTCCTCTGGTGGCAGGGCCGGCCGCCGCGTCATGCGGTAACGCGTGAAAGCCGCCATGATGGCCGCCAGCACGGCCAGGTACAGGAACAGCGCCGAGGAACCGAACATCTCCATGGCGATCGAGGCCAGCAGCGGACCGAGGCAGGCGCCCGCCGCCCAGGCCAGCAGCAGGCCGGCCGAAGCCGACACCATGCGGTCCTTGTCCACATAGTCGAAGGCATGGGCCACCGACACGGGATAGAGCGTCGCCTGCGTGCCGCCGAACAGGAAGATGAGGGCGATCAGCGCCTCAAAGTTCTGCAGCGTCGCCCAGGTGCCGAACGCCAGCAGGCAGACGACAGCTTGCGCGGCCATTACGCCGAGTAGAATCGTCCGCCGGTCATAGCGGTCGGACAGGCGGCCCAGCGGCCACTGCAACAACATGCCGCCGAAGACCGCCAGCCCCAGCAGCATGGAGATCTGCAGCTGCGACAAGCCGGCATCGCTACCGAAGATCGCTCCCATGCCGAAGAAGGCGCCGCCCATCAGCCCGGCGCCACAGGCGCCGACGACGCCGAGCGGCGACAGGACATAGAGTTCGCCCAGGGACAAGGGCTGCGCTTGCGCCGTATCGGGTGCGGCGACCCGCGTCAGCACCACGGGCACCACGGAGACCGAGAGCAGCACCGCCGACAGAATCAGATGCTCGATTCCTGCGGCGGGATAGCTGTTCACCATGAAATAGCCGAGACCGGCCGCCAGCCAGGCAAAGATGCCATAGCCCGCCAGCACGCCGCCGCGGGTTTCGTTGGTGGCCCGGGAGCTGAGCCAGCTTTCGATGACGTTGAACAGCGCCGCCATGCAGAATCCGCTGGCGATCCGCAGCACCGCCCAGGGCAAAGGCTCGAACCAGAGGGCATGCAAGAGCGTCGCCGCGCAGAGGCAGGCGGTGTAGGTGGCAAAGGCCCGCAGATGCCCGATCCGCGCGGTCAGCGCTGGCGCGAAAAAGCAGCCGATCAGCAGACCGAGATAATAGGCCGACATGACCAGGCCGGAGGTGAACCGGCCATAGTCCGCCTGCTCCATGCGGATCGGCAGGGTGATGCCGATCAGGGCATTGCCCAGGATCAGGATGCCGGCACCCAGCAGGAGCGACGCGACGGAGCGAATGGCGGAAAACACGGGCGCGGCGGGGCCGGTTGTTGCAGGGGCGGTCAGTCTAGCTGAAGCGGCCGTTTGGGAAAGCCTCATGCAAGCCGATACCATCCGCTCGAATTCTGCTAATGAACCGCGGCGGAACACTCACGGAGGCAATGCGGATCTTGGACGATCTCGTTTCGACCCGGCAATCACATAGCTACTCCATCAACGGCACGCCGATCGACCTGACGATTCCGCCGGGCGTCTTCGTACCGTCGGCCTATACGCTAAGCCTGGCCGGACATGTCCGGGTCGAACAGGGGGAGAGTGTCGCCGATATCGGAACCGGGTCCGGCATCCTGGCAATTCTGGCCGCGAAGCGCGGCGGCAAAGTAACCGCCACCGATATCGATCATCAGGCCGTCGCCGCCGCGCGCAGGAACAGCGAGTTGAGCCGGGTGGCGGTCGATGTCCTTCACGGCGATCTGTTCGCTGATCTCTCCGAACCGTTCGACGTGATCATCGCCAATCTGCCGCAGGCGTTCATCGAAGCGCAGATTCTTGCCTCGCTCGATCCGCATCTGAAAACGGCCATCGATGGGGGACCGGGCGGCAATGCCGTTCTTCGCCGTTTCCTGCAAGCCTGCCGGCGCCATATGCATGGCGGCACGCGCATCTATGTTTCCGTCGACACCGAAACCAACTATCGCGACTCATTCACCCGGATGATCGCCGAATTCGATGTCAGGCTTCTCGGCGTGCACGAGCATCCGCTCCATGACGCCATCAACGATGCCGCCGACGTCTTTCGCCGCTTCAGCGAAGCCGGCCAGGCCTGCGTCTTCCAGCGGGATGGCCGGATGCACGGCCTGCAGTTCGTCGTGGAGCTGACCGCTAAGTAAGACTTCCGGCTCTACGCCAGCAGCTTCCGCACCGTCTTTTCCCAGCGTTCGAGTTCCGCACCGTTCTTGAACTTGGAGCGGTGGGCGATCGCGTGCTGGAGAGAGTAATCGGGCTGATGCTTCTTCAGCGTTGCTACGGCGCTCCGGGCGGAAGCGCGGCAACTGTCCGCTGTGGCCTGCTTGCCCAAGCTCGCTTCGCTTTCAGCGTTGCAGAGATGCGCCGCGGCGACGAAGAGTTGCGTCTCCATGACATAGCGCGGATCGCCGGGCTTCAAGTCCAAGCCCTCGAAGCATTTCGCGGCGTTGCCATAGTCCTCGGCGTGGAAATAGGCCCAACCGAGATTCCACTTGTACCAGTCCGGCACACGGCAGGCGCGCTTCAGAAGGTCTATCGCCTTTTTCGGCTCTCCGACATGAATGTAAGCCTCCGCCATCTCGGCCAGCAGGCCGTGCTTCCGGTCCAGCCAGTCCGTCAGCGTCTCATAGAGCTTCAGTGCTTTCTCGTATGTCTTGATTGCCTTGTCGAACTGACCGACGTTCAGCTGATAGAACGCAAGGTCCCAATAGGTGGCATAGTCGTTGGGATCAAGCGCGACAGCCTTCTTGGCCCACTCTCCAGCGCTTTTCAACTCCGACTCGGGCAGCCAGCCCACCATGATGCTGCGCATCGTGGCGTAGGACCGCCATCCCCAGGCGCGGGCGAATTTCCTGTCGAGCTTTGTGGCTTTCTCGAAGTTCTTCCGCGATTTCGCCATGTCGGCTTTCGAGATCACGGAAAACAGACGTTCGCCTTCAATGTACGCCTTGAAGGCGGTGCGGTTCTTTGTTCCTCGCATGTTGGCCCCCTGATTGGCCTTTTGCAGAAATGCCTGAAGGTTGCGTTACGGTCTTCTAGTCATAAGCCTCCGGCAGGCCGGCGGCCCTTACCGCTGATAGCCAATGCTCCTCGAGTTCCGGCGCCTTGAATGCCGTGCGCTGTTTCAGCATCTTCAGATCATAGCCGGTGTTGGTCTCAAGGTAACGGCGGATTTCGCTTTCCGCTTCTGTGTGCCGGTTCAGCTTCTCCAAGGCGGCCGCCTTGATCAAGTAGGCGTGAGCAGGCATTTCCCTGATCAGATCGATCTCAGCGACCGCCGCCTCGTACTGGCGGGCATTGAAGTAGGCCCAGCCCAGATTCCAGCGGTACCAATCCGGCACGTCGGGGTTCAGGCTCATGGCGCGCCGGAGCTCGGCAATGCTCCGCTGGGGATCGCCGGCGTAGACATGCATCTCCGCCACTTCCGCCAGGAGGTCGGCGTCGTTGCTGTTGAGCTGCAGGGCTTTTTCATATTGTTGGCGGGCCAGGTCGATGCGGCCCATGCATTGATAAACGAAGGCCAGGTCCCAGTAGTTGGTGTAGTCGTCCGGGTCCAGGGTCACCGCACGTTTGGCATATTCCTCGGCGAGGGCGGCCTCTACCTTCGGGCGCCATCCCAGCATGACGCCGCGCATCGTGACATAGGCGAGATAGCCCCAGGCGCGGGCGAACTCCGGGTCCACTGTCGACGCTTCGTGGAATTTCAGGCGGCAGGCCTCCAACCGCTCCCGGGTCTCATGAGAATAGATATGCGAACCCTGGAGATAGAGTTCGTAGGCTCTCACGTCGGTGCTGCGCTTGATCATCTGACGTCGCCACCCAGTCAGACCGGTCTGCCGCAAGGCCGAGCGCCGGGGCAACGGACTCCAGCGCTGGTTGCGGCCGGCGGCAGGGTCATGCCGCAAGGCCGTCCCGAACCCGGGATGACAGGTCATGGGGATTTATGCGTCCGGAGCGATCCAGGCTCGGCCCGTAGTGAAAGTCGGGCTGAGCTTGGGGTGAACCGCACAGTGAAATTCGTTGGGAGTATTGCAGGGACAGAAACATAGACTGGGCGCCCATCAACGAAATCTATTAACCACTGTGACAATTCTCTAGCTAGGCAGCATCCCCGGTCTGTGATGATCCGCACAATACGATCGTATGCCCGCATACCACGCGAGCGAAAAACTATCCTACAATCAATAGCTTAGTGGGCGGCTAGGAGTTCAGCGCGTCGTCGATCAGGCGGCGGAGCGCGTCGACATTCTTGATCGTCAGCAGGCGCCGTTCCTGCTCCAGCACGCCGTGGGCGGCCAGTTCGGCCATCTCGCGACTCACGGTTTCCCGCTGCGAGCCGATGCGGGTGGCCAGATCCTCATGGGTCGGTGCGTCCTTCACCACGGCCGTGCCGTTGGCAGCGATGGCGCCGCTGCACAGCCGCAACAGCTCCAGATACAAGCGGTGCTTGGCGTTGAGCGTGCTGAACTCATAGAGGCGCCGCGACAGCGACCGCACCTGCCGCGTGAGACGGCGGAGCACGGCCGCACTCACCTCCGGATGCATCCGCAGCGTTTCCCAGAACAGATCGGCAGACATGCTGGCTACCAGGCTTGGTTGTGTCGCCTCGACGCTCGCCGAACGCGGCTCGCCGTCGATGGCGGCGAACTCGCCGAACATCTCGCCGGATTCGATGTCGCGATAAGTGACCCGCTTGCCCGCCGAGGAATAAACGCTGACGCGCACCCGCCCGCCGACAAGAAAAAATACCGTCCGCGACGGCTCTTCGTGGCCGACGATCAGCTGCCGCGCGCCGTACTCGCGCCACGCGCAACGAGCGGCAAGAATCTGCCGTGCTGCCGGCGCGAGATCGCGGAAGATCTCGATTCCGTCGAGGGAACCGGTTGTCATTTCGAGCGCTGCTTTACCCACACGCAATTACTATCAGATTCTATGCCAAAATACAGAGGCACGTCCGCCACAACAATGCCACCGATACATAAAACACTGTGGAATCTTAATTATTCCGTCATCGCGGCAAGTGCTTCGAGTTGGTCGGCCTCGGCAGCGGGCTTGTCCCAGCGGATGCGGTGGATTTGCGGGAAGCGCATCGCCAAGCCAGATTTGTGCCGCGTCGAGACATGGATACTGTCGAACGCCACTTCCAGCACGAGGCCCGGGCGAACCGCGCGCACCGGCCCATAGCGGTCCACCGTGTTGTCGCGCACCCATTTGTCGAGGAGACGCAATTCCTGATCGGTGAATCCGAAATAGGCCTTGCCGACGGGCGTCAGTTGCAACCCGCCTTCCGGCCCCACCGTCCATGCGCCGAAGGTGTAGTCCGAATAGTAGGACGAACGCTTGCCATGGCCACGTTGGGCATACATCAGCACCAGATCGGCTGTGAGCGCGCCGCGCTTCCATTTAAACCAGGGGCCGCGCGGCCGGCCGGCGACATAGGTGCTGTCCTTGCGCTTCAGCATCAGCCCTTCGATGCCAGCGGCACGGGCGTTGTCGCGCAGCGCCGCCAGATCCTCCCAGCGGGCGAAGGGAACCAGCGGTGAGAGGTCGACCCGCACGGGCGCCGCCCGGCCGTGCCAGGCCTCCAGCCGCTGCCGCCGCTCGGCAAAAGGCAGGCCCCGCAAATCCTCGCCGCCCTCGAACAGGATGTCGTAGGCGCGGAGGAAAGCGGGGTAATCCTGGGTCATCTTGGCGGTCACCGTCTTGCGGTTCAGCCGCTGCTGCAGGTCGTTGAACGGCGCCACCGTTTCCGGAGTGCCGACCAGCAGTTCGCCATCGATCACGGCATCGAACGCGAATTGTTCCAGCAGATCGGGAAAAGCGCGGCCGATATCGTCGCCGGTGCGGGAGAACAGGCGCCTCTCGCCCGACGCTCGCGACACCGCCTGGACCCGGATGCCGTCCCACTTCCATTCCGCCAGATAGTCGGCCGCATCGAGGGACTCCAGCTCCCCCTCCTCCAGCGGATTGGCCAGCATCAGTGGCCGGAAAAGGGCGAGGTCGCCCACCTCCGGCCGCGGCGCCCGCTTCTCCAGCCAGGCGAACAGCGGCTCGTAGGGCGGCGTCAGCCCATGCCAGACCTCCTCCACCTCGTCCAACGCGACGCCGCCGAACTCCGCCAGCGCCGTCTTCGCCAGCCGCGCCGAGACGCCGATGCGCAGCGCGCCGGTGATCAGCTTCAGCAGCGCCCAGCGTCCGGTGGGGTCGAGCGCATCCAGCCAGCGTGCCACCAGTTGCGGCGCCTCACGGCGGCTGGCGGCGCGTAGGGTCTCCACCACCTCGGCCAGGTCGGGCGGCCGATTGGCGCCGGGCTGCGCCGGCCAGATCAGCGCAACCGTCTCCGCGAGGTCGCCCACATAGTCGTAGGACCAACCAAACAGCAGGGGATCGACCCGCGCCTCAGCCAGCGCCCGCACCGACGCCGCTTTGACCGCATCGATGGTGAGGGTGCCGGTGATCGCCGCCAGGGCGTAGCCCCGCGCGGGATCGGGGGCGTGGCGGAAATAGTCTGACAGCAGCCGCAGCTTGCCGTTGCGGGCCGGTGTGTAGGACAGCCGGTCCAGCAATGCCGCAAACTCTCTCATGAAGGCCCGTTTTAGGTCGTGTTCAGCCGGTCGAGATCGTACTCATAGCGCATCAGCCAGAAAGGCTCGCGGCCGTCGGGCTGCTCGCGCATCTGCCGCAGGGCCGGCCGCCAGCCCTCGCGTTCATAGAATTGGCGGGCGCGGCTGTTGACTTCAAGACAGAACAGGCTGGCGGTGCGGTGGCCGTCGGCGGCCATGGCGTGCAGGGCGTGTGTCAGCAGGTGCGGGCCGATGCCGCGGCTGCAATAGAGCGGGTCGACCCAGAGATCCTCCACTAGGGAACCGTCGCGATGAGCGAAACCGACCACGCGGCAATCCAGCTCGGCGATGATGAAACAGCGCATGACCGGCAGGAACTCCTGCCAGATGCTGCTGAGCCAGGGAGTATCATCGGGATGGGTGTTGAAATAGCCGGCATAACTTTCACGCCAGGTGTCGCGCCAGATGCGGATCACATCGTCCAGGTCGGATTCCCGCCCCGGACGCAGCCGCAGGCCGCGGAGAAGAGGCGGAGTCACTGCCCCTCCTCCTCGCGGCCGATCAGCGCCAACGCCCGCGCCCGCAGGCCCTGCTGCGTGGCGTAGTGCATCAGCGCCTCTTCCCGGCCATGGGTGACCCAAATCTCGCTTGCGCCAACCTCGGTCAGCGTGCGCGTCAGTTCTGGCCAGTCGGCATGGTCGGAAATGATCAGCGGCAGCTCGGCGCCGCGCTGCCGCGCCCGGGCGCGCACGCGCATCCATCCGCTGGCCATCGCCGTCACCGGCTCCGCCAACCGCCGCGACCAGCGGTCCGCAATCGCCGAGGGCGGCGCCAGCACGATCTGGCCTTTCAAGCTTTCGCCCTTGGCCGTAGCCGGCCTCAAGTCGCCGAGCTCGACGCCCTGGGACTCATAGAGATCGCAAAGTTCGGTCAGCGCGCCATGGAGGTAGATCGGCGCGTCATAGCCGGCGCGGCGCAGCATGGCGATCACCCGCTGGCATTTTCCCAGGGCATAGACGCCCACCACATGGCTCGACTCCGGAAACAGCGCCAGAGAGTGCAGCAGCTTGCCGATCTCCTCCGCATCGGGCGGATGCACGAACACCGGCAGGCCGAAGGTCGCCTCGGTGACGAACACGTCGCAGGGCACCACCTGGAACGGCGTGCAGGTGGGATCGAACCGACGCTTATAGTCGCCGGATACCACCGCCCGCATGCCGCCATATTCCAGCACCACTTGGGCGCTGCCGAGCACATGGCCGGCGGGCGCGAGCCAGACCGTCACGTCGCCCACGCGCACGCGCTCGCCATAGTCGAGCGCCTGCATGACATCGGCACAGCCCTCGCCATAGCGGTTGCGCATGATCGCCAGGGTGCCCGGCGTCGCCAGGACCCGGCGATGACCCGGCCGCGCATGGTCGCTGTGGCCATGGGTGACGATGGCGCGGTCCACCCCGTGGCCGGGATCGATGTGAAATCCGCCAGGCTCGCAGTAGAGCCCGCTGCCTGCGGGTTTCAGCCATTGATCTGGATGAATACTCATTCAATTCAACTGGGCTTGGCGACCATCAGATAAAAGATGGCGATGACGGCCGAAAATGCCGGCCAGCCCAATACTTCCCGCCAGGCGGAAACCCGGCAAGTTCGATGAGCCAGAGGCCCGAGAGCGGCTGGATGCGTATCGCTGGCAAAGTGAAGAGATAATCGGCCCAAGCCATAGGACGCGCTGTGACGAAGATCACAGCCGCCAGCCGGAAACGGTCGGCGCGCCACATGAACCAGGCGGTGGCTCGCCGCGATCGGCCCGGCTTGTCTCGCGAATCGCTGCATGAAAGAAGTATAGACAGATTGGGTCGATGCGGCGATGGCGAGGGCGCGATGGCGGATTTCATCCTGCACGAAAAACTGAAGGCCGACGCAATCGAGCTGGCGCGCCTCGATCTCACGCTGCTGCTGCTGATGAATGCGCGGCAATGGCCTTGGCTGATACTGGTGCCGCAGCGGCCGGATGTGCGGGAGATCCACGAGCTGCCCGCCCTCGACCGCACCATCCTCATGGACGAGGTCGCCCATTGCAGCCGCCTGCTGACTGATCTGTTCAAGCCCCACAAGATCAACATCGGCGCCCTTGGCAATATCGTGCCACAGCTTCATGTGCATGTGATCGCCCGCACGACATCAGATCCCGCCTGGCCGAAGCCCGTCTGGGGCAGTGTGCCGCCGGAGCCGTATGGCGCCGATGAACTGGCGGCGCGCGTTGATTTGGTGCGCTCGATGCTATGATTGGCATCGTAGGGGCGGGTTTCAAAGCCGCCCCGATCAACGCGCCGACGACCGCCGCCACCGTTAACCCGCCCTTTACCTCAACTGGATAAAACAAACAGGCTGCGCCCACACTAGCGGGAGGATCGCCCATGGGGCCCCGCATACTCGCCATCTGCGCCCTGTTCGGAATGATCTGGCTCGTGCCGTATTTCCTGCTGCGGCCGGACGGCAGTTCCATTGCCGTGACCTACAGCGGCAGCTTCCCCGTGCCCGTCGAGATCGGTTTCGACAACGACTGCACGCCGACCTGGCAAAACGGCCAGATGAAACAGAAGAAGGGCTGCAACAACCTGAGCGGCGGCGGCATCGGCGAGCCACCGAAGGAATGCAATGTCAGCTTTGCCTTCCTGCCGATCGAGCGCCGCGTGTCGCGACTGAACGCGAAGTTCGTCATGTTGAAGGACGGCAAGGAGATCGGCCGCGGCAGCGTCTCGCTCTCCAGCCTGGTCTACGACGCCGAGGAAAAGAAATGGACCCAGGCCTCCTTCCGCGGCCGCTGTGGCGCCGAGCAGCTCCGCCTGTTGGAAGCCACCGCAATCGTCGACGGCAACGTCACCGATCTCATTGCCTCGGACATGATCCGCGCGACGGGCATCATCCCGTGGTTCCCGGGTGGGAGCGATATCACGATTGCTGAGCGGCAGGGGTGACCACCCGTAACTTCAGATTAATCTTGATTTCAAAATCCAACCGCCCTACAAACCCGCCCCATGTTTGAGACAAGACGCATATCCGCACTAACGGCCCGGGCGCGCAAAAGCGAGCCAAGGATCGCCTATGCACTCATCAACTCCCGGGTCGAAAACCCCGGCGGAGGTCCGGCAATCTTGGCGTGAACGCTCACGCCATTGGAACTGTCTGGCCCCTCCCCGGCAATCCCGCGGAGGGGTTTTTCATTTTCTGCTATGTTCGATCGAAGGATCATGACCATGAGCAACTACACTGTCATCGGTTCCGGCCGCGTGCCGATCAAGGCCTGGACCAAGGGGGTCCCGGTCGAGGACGCGGCTGCGCAGCAGTTGCGCAACATCGCCGGCCTGCCGTTCATCCACAAGCATGTGGCGGTCATGCCCGACGTGCATCTGGGCAAGGGCGCCACCGTGGGCAGCGTGATCCCGACCAAGGGTGCCATCATCCCGGCCGCCGTGGGCGTGGATATCGGCTGCGGCATGTGCGCGACCATGACCAACCTCACGGCCAACGACCTGCCCGACAGCCTGCGCGCGATGCGCAGCGCCATCGAGCTCGCCGTGCCGGTTGGCCTCGCGTCCCATAAGGAGTTGCCGAAGCCGTCGGAGAAGGCGTGGTATCGCGGCCTGAAGGATCGCTACTTCACGATCCAGACCAAGCATCCGGCGGTGGCCACCAAGAACTCCGCGGCGTACCAGATCGGCACGCTCGGCGGCGGCAACCACTTCATCGAGGTCTGCCTCGACGAGGCGGATCGCGTCTGGGTGATGCTGCATTCGGGATCGCGCGGCGTCGGCAACCTCATCGGCCGGTACTTCATCGCGAGCGCGAAGGAAGAGGCCGGCAAGTGGTACCTGCATCTGCCCGACAAGGATCTCGCCTACTTCCCGGAGGGCTCGGCGCTCTTCGAGGATTATGTCGAGGCGGTCGGCTGGGCGCAGGACTACGCCCGCGCCAACCGCGCGGTGATGCTGGCGGCGGTGATCGCAGCGATCGGCCAGGCCATGGCCCGCGAGATCGGCCATGGCACGATTGCCGTGAACTGCCACCACAACTACGTCGAGAAGGAGCATCACTTCGGCGAGAATGTGTGGGTAACCCGCAAGGGTGCGGTGCGGGCGCGCGACGGCGAACTGGGCATCATCCCGGGCTCGATGGGCGCCCGCTCGTTCATCGTGCGCGGCAAGGGCAACGCCGACTCGTTCCACTCCTGCTCCCATGGCGCGGGCCGGGCGATGTCGCGCACCGAGGCAAAGAAGCGTTTCACGGTGGAAGACCATGCGCTGGCCACCGAAGGCGTCGAATGCCGCAAGGACACCGGGGTTCTCGACGAGACTCCCGGCGCCTACAAGGACATCGACGCCGTCATGGCCGCGCAGAGCGACCTGGTCGATGTCGTGCACACGCTGAAGCAGGTGCTGTGCGTGAAGGGATAGGGCGGCGAGAGCCGCCCTGTTTCCTTGGGGAGCTGCGCTAGTTTCGACACTTGCATCTTCATCCACGAAAACAGGGGCCAGGAACAGTAGACCGCACTGCAATCGTGGAATCCCGTATTCGCGGGGAAAGCGTTTGAGGAGTACTACGAGTCTCCGTTAAATATATGTCTGCTCATCGAAGCAACAGCGGTGACTTCGCCATGCCAACAGGCATCGAGTATCCGGACGTCATAGACCTTGTGACTTGCGATCCCAAGAACGGAGAGATCGCCGTGATAATGCATGAAGATCGGCCGTGGTTTGCTTCTCCAGCGCGAATGGACGAACTATTACGGAAGATCAATAGCTATCTACAGTTCGTGGAATCGGGAGACCTAGTGCGAAAGTTCCCCAACGCCGCCGGTAAAAAGGTCCGTCTACAACTGGATTGCAGCGAGTCGCCGCCTACTGAAATTGCTGAGCTGATCCAACAAAGTCAGCAACTTCTCCTCGGTCGGGGCATTACGTTTGCGATAAACATCATAAGGCGGGTCTAACAGTATCGACCCACGCTATGGCTATCGCACTCACACGGAGTCAGGCATCAGTCTCGTCACCGCATACATCACACTCCCCACCCCAGCCATCTCCACCTCCCGCTCAAACGCCAGCCCCGCCCTCATCGCCGTGCCGATCGACGCCGAATGCCCCGGTTCGATCAGCGCGATCACGCGTGGTAGCTGCAGCTCCTCGAACCCATAGCGCACGAGCGCCCGTGCCGCTTCCGAGCCCAGGCCCTGCCGCCAATAGGCCTTGGCCAGCAGGTAGGCGACTTCCACCTCTTCTCTCCCATCGATCGTCCAGGGGATCAGGCCGCAGCGGCCGATGAAATTTCCCGTCGCCTTGTGGATCGTTGCCCAGAGTCCCAGCCGCGGATGTTGGGGGTCGCAGTTGCAGAACCAGTCCAGCTCTTCCTTTGTCTGCTCGTAGGTCAGCGTGCCCTCGGGAAAGTGCCGGCGGATCTCTGGATCGCGGTAGAGCGCGAAGAGACTGTCTAAATCGTCAGGCCGCAGGCGCCGCAGGATCAGCCGCTCGGTTTCCAGGACTATCATTGGTTGTAATGTCATCGCATACTTCACATGCAACATCCTCCCGAGACAATCCAAAATCGCAACCGCGAAAGGCCGAGCCTATCATGACACTCCCCCGCACCGCCCTTGTGCTTACCATCGTCAACCTGGCTCTGCTGCTGTTCATGGCTGCCCAGATCCGCCACACCACCGCCCAGGACGCCAACCTCATTCTCCGCGCTCGGGCCATCGAGCTGGTAGATGAGTCCGGGCAGGTGCGGTCGCGGTTGAACGTGGAGGATAATGGTGAGGCGGTGTTCCGGCTGCTGGACCAGGATGGCGCCATTCGCGTCAAGCTCGGCGCCTGGCGCGGCGGTTCCGGACTGCTGTTGAACGACGACGCGACCGAACCCGGCGTGCATCTCCTCGCCACCTCGGCGGGCGGCAGCTTCCAGTTCCGCGACAAGGACGGCCTGATGATCAAGATTGGGCCCTAACCGCCGCCTCTGCCGGCCGTCTCGCCGGGGCGATCAGGACCAAATTCCTTGAACTTTCCGAGCCGCCTACTATGATGGAGTCTCGCCGCGTGCTGTGTTTCCGCGGCCTTGATGTTGAACATTGTGAATCAGCCTGCCCTCCCGGCTTTCAGCGAAAAGTCGGGAATAGGGTTATATTCATGTGTGACGGTATGCAGTGGGGTGGCGGGTCTGCGAGGGTTGTTTTGACGAAAAATCAAAGTTGCTCGCGTTGTTGCAGATATTCCAACCGCTTGCGGATGGCTCACGTTGAAAACAACCCTCGCCTTTCCCTAACTTGTCATCCCGCAAATCTCGCGCGGCGAGATTGTGCGGGACCCATGAACACCGGGCGGTGGATTGATAACCTGGCCCATGCCGTGTTCTTGGGTCCCGGGTCTTGCCGCTGAAGCGTCAAGCCCGGGATGACAACGGTGAGTGCGTGGGTCGCGGCGCTACATCACCGGCAAGATCCGCCGGAGCACCGCGGCGGCGATCTCCGATGCTGAGGACAGGAACGCCATGAAGTCCATGTGGCTCTCGGCACCCGCGAGATCGCTGAGGCAACGGACGCTGACGGCGTTGGCGCCGAATTGCTGGGCCACCTGGGCCAGGGCGGCGCCCTCCATCTCCACCGCCTGGGCGCCGAACTCCGCATGCAGCCGCCGGCGGGTGTCCTCGCAATTGATGAACTGATCGCCCGACACGATCGTGCCGAAGGTGAGCGCTGGCCGGCGCGCCTCCTCGCCCGTGGCCGCCGCCGGCAGCAGCGGCAGCTCGAAGCCATTGAGCCGCTGGCGGAGCTGCTCGGCCAGGTTGGGGTCGAGCGGGAACACCGGATCCTCCCGATTGTCGCCATAGGGCAGCGCGCCGGGGCGGTAGGTCCGGATCTTGCCGCGCACGATGGCGCCGTAATCATGCTGGATCAGCCGGTCGCCCACCACCACGTCGCCGATGCGCAGATCAGGATCGATGCCGCCGGCGACGCCGGTGAACAGCACCGAGCGGCAGCGGAAGTGATCGAACAGCAGCGTCGCCACCAGCGCGGTATTGACCTTGCCGATGCCCGCCTCCACCAGCGTCACGGGGATGCCGTCGATCTTGCCAAGGCGGAAGGTGTAGCCGCCGCGGGCGATCTTGTCCGCGACCTCCAGGTGATCGCCGAGGCGGCGGATCTCCTCCGGCAGAGCGGAAATGACCCCGATGGTCATGGCGCGGCCGTCGCGGTGGCCGAGAGGTTCAATTGAGAGCGATCCATGTTGCCCCTGTCGGTTGTGTGTGTTTCATCATCTATCGCATGATGTAGGGCCGCGTTTCAAATCCACATCCTCAAGATTGGTGGCGCGCCGTGCGCGAATCGCGAATCATCTGACAATGGATTCCGCGCCTCTCACAAGCTCTCTCCCCCCGCTGTTCGCGGACTGGTTTGCCGGCCGCGGCTGGCAGCCCCATCCGCATCAGCTCGAGCTGCTGGCTGCGGATCGCGCGGGGCGATCGGCGCTGCTGATCGCGCCCACCGGCGGCGGCAAGACCCTGGCGGGTTTCCTACCATCGCTGATCGACCTGGAGGAGAAGCCGCGACCGGGCCTGCACACGCTCTACATCTCGCCGTTGAAAGCGCTGGCCATCGACATCCACCGCAATCTGGAAGCGCCGATCGGCGAGATGGCGCTGCCGGTCACCACGGAGACGCGCACCGGCGACACTCCCGCCGCCAAGCGCCAGCGGCAGCGCCGGAAGCCACCACAAATCCTGATGACCACGCCGGAATCCCTGGCGCTGCTGTTGTCGTTTGCGGATGCGGAGCGGATGTTCGGCGGTCTCCAACGGGTGATCGTGGACGAGCTGCACGCGCTTGACCGGCACCAAGCGCGGCGACCTGCTGGCGCTTGGGCTGGCACGGCTGGCGAAGCTGGCGCCGGATTGCCGCCGCGCGGGCCTTTCCGCGACCGTGGCTGACGAAGACGCCCTCCAACAGTGGCTGTCGCCCACCGCCCGCGCCGACGATCCCGCCGTCGCCCTGGTGCGCGGCCGTGCCGGCGCCGGCACCCGTGATCCGCATCCTGGAGCCGCGAGCAGCGCATGCCCTGGTCGGGCCATATGGCGCTGTTCGCCATGGAGGACGTCTACCTGACCATCAAGGCCCACCGCACCACGCTGGTCTTCGTCAACACGCGCGCCCAGGCGGAGCTGGTGTTCCAGGCGCTTGTGGCGGCTGAACGACGACAACCTGCCCATCGCCCTCCACCATGGCAGCCTGGCGCCGGAGCAGCGCCGCAAGGTGGAGGCGGCGATGGCGCGCGGCGGCCTGCGCGCCGTGGTGGCGACCTCGTCGCTCGACCTGGGCATCGACTGGGCCGCTGTCGATCTGGTGCTGCAGGTCGGCGCGCCCAAGGGCGCCAGCCGGCTGATCCAGCGCATCGGCCGCGCCAATCACCGCCTGGACGAGCCGAGCGCGGCGATCCTGGTGCCTGCCAACCGCTTCGAGGTGCTGGAATGCCGCGCCGCCATCGAGGCGGTGCGCGACAACACCCTGGACCAGGAGCCGCCGCGCATCGGCGGGCTCGACGTCCTGGCCCAGCATATCCTCGGCATGGCCTGCGCCGCGCCTTTCGCCGCCGATGCGCTGTATGACGAGGTTCGCTGCGCGGCGCCCTATGCCGGCTTGCCGCGGCAGGATTTCGACGACGCGCTGGCCTTCGTCTGCACCGGCGGCTACGCGCTGAAGAGCTACGACCGCTGCCAGCGGCTGAGCCTCGGCGAGGATGGGCTTGTATCACCTCGCGAACCCGCGCGTGGCGCGGCAATACCGGCTGAATGTCGGCACCATCGTGGAAGAGCCGATGCTGAAAGTGGCGCTGCGCAACGGCCGCCGCCTGGGCCAGGTCGAGGAGTATTTCATCCAGGGGCTCGTGCCCGGCGACACCTTCGTCTTCGCCGGCGAAATGCTACGTTTCGAAGGCGTCCGCGAAACCACGGCCGTCTGCTCCCGAGCCGCCGGCGAGCGACCCGAAGATCCCTGTCTATGCCGGCGGCCGCCTGCCGCTGACCACGCAACTCGCCGACCGCGTGCGCGCGCTGCTGGCCGAGCCGCGGGAGATGGCGCAGCTTGCCCGACGATGTGCGCGAATGGCTGGAGCTGCAGCGCCGCCGCTCGGTGCTGCCGGAGCATGACGGCCTGCTGGTCGAGACCTTCCCGCGCGGCAACAGGAATTCCTCGTCGCCTACTGCTTCGAGGGCCGCAACGCGCACCAGACGCTGGGCATGCTGCTGACGCGCCGCATGGAACGGGCCGGTCTGCGGCCGCATCGGTTTCGTCGCCAGCGACTATGTCATCGCCGTCTGGAGCCTGAAGCCGGTGCGCGACATCGACCGCACTGTTCGACCAGGACATGCTGGGCGACGATCTCGAGGAATGGATGGCGGAATTCGAGCCTGCTGAAACGCACCTTCCGCAATGTCGCCGTAATCGCCGGCCTGATCGACCGCCGCCATCCCGGCGAGGAGAAGAGCGGCAAGCAACTCACCGTTCAACTCCGACCTGATCTACGACGTGCTGCGCAAGCACGAGCCGCGGCCACGTGCTGCTGCGCGCGACCCGCGCCGATGCCGCCGGCGGCCTGACCGATGTGCGCCGCCTCGCCGACATGCTGGCGCGGGTGAAGGGCCGGATCACGCACCGGCGGCTCGAGCCGGGTGTCGCCCTTGGCCGTACCGGTCATGCTGGAGATCGGCAAGGTGTCGGTCTATGGCGCGGCGATGGACGATCTGCTGCAGGAAGCGGCAGAGGAACTGATCGCCGAGGCGATGTATGAAGAACCCCAGGGCGAACTCCAGGTTTGAGGTTGCGGGGCGCGGGCGAGTCTGCGATGGAGGTGGGATGATCCCTTCTGCGAAACGAGACGAGCCCGAACCCGCGCCGCGGCGCGCCGGCATCGGCTGGCGCCTGAATGGCGTGGAGCTCTGGCTGGACATCGCCGGCGCTCTGTTCTGTGCCGGCACAATCCCTGCTCGCCGTCGCCGACCTGCATTTCGAGAAGGGCTCGCGGATGGCGCAGCAGCGCGGCAATCTGCTGCCGCCCTATGACACGCGGGCGACGCTGGCGGTGCTGGCGGAGCTGCTGGAGGCCTACAAACCTCGACGCGTCGTCTGTCTCGGCGACAGCTTCCATGACGGCGAGGCGGCGGAACGGCTGCATGGCGACGACGCGCGAAAGCTGACGGCGCTGACCGCGCTGCGGGACTGGATCTGGATCTGCGGCAACCACGATCCCGAACCGCCGGCGCGCTATGGTGGCCGAGTGATGCATGAACTCACCGCCGGACCCGCTGTTGTTCCGGCATGAGGCGAAAACGGGCGCGACGCGCGGCGAGATCTCCGGTCATTTCCATCCGAAGTTCGGCGCCAGCGTGCGCGGCCGGCGCGTCGGCGGCCGTTGTTTCGTCGCGGACATGCGGCGCCTGATCCTGCCGGCCTTCGGCGCCTACACCGGCGGCCTCGATGTCGGCGATCCCGCGATCGCCGGCCTGTTCCCCCGCGGCGCCCGCGCCCTCGTGCTCGGCCGCGACCGCATCCACAGCGTCGGCCTCGCCGCCCTCTGACTCCGATGGCAGAGGCGCCGGCCATCCACTGGTTCCGCCAGGATCTGCGGCTGCGCGACAATCCGGCGCTCAATGCCGCGATCGCGACCGGCCGGCCCGTCCTGCCTGTCTATATCCTTGACGATGAGGCGCCAGGCCCCTGGTGCATCGGGCGGCGCCAGCCGCTGGTGGCTGCATCACAGCCTGATGTCGCTTGCCGGCTGATCTCGCAGAAGCTCGGCGCTGACCTTTTCCTCCGCCGCGGCCACGCCGATACTGTTATTGCCGAACTTGTGCTTGAGACTGGCGCGACCGCCGTGCATTGGAACCGCTGCTACGAGCCCTACGCCATCGCCCGCGACACCGGATCAAGAAGTTGCTGACCGAGAGAGGTTTCGCTGCCGAGAGCCATAACGGCGCGCTGCTGGCCGAACCCTGGACGGTACGCACAAAGCAGGACGGGCCGTACAAGGTATTCACGCCCTTCTGGAATGCGATCCGCGAACGCACGCCCGAGCGGCCGACACCGGCGCCAGCAGAACCTGCGCGGCGCATCGGCGAAATCGGACGACCTCAGGGATTGGAACGCTGCTGCCAACGCGGCCCGATTGGGCGAGCGGCCTGCGTGAGACCTGGCGCCCGGGCGAGCACGGCGCCGTCGCACAGCTCGCGCGCTTCGCTCAAGACCGCGCTTAAGACCTACGACAGAGATCGCGACTGCCCCGCCCTGCCCCACACCTCCCGCATGTCTCCCTACCTGCACTGGGGCGAACTCAGCCCGCGGCAGGTCTGGCACGGCATTGCCGCCGGTGCGCAGAGCCAAGGGCTGTCGATCCATGACGGTCCCGTGGGCACCTATCTCCGCGAGCTCGGCTGGCGCGAGTTCACCCATCATCTGCTCTATCACTGGCCCTCATTGCCGGAACAACCTTGGCGCGAGGAATTCGGCGCACTTTCCCTGGCGGGAGGATGAAGCCGGCCTCAAGGCCTGGCAGCGCGGCCTGACGGGTTAT
This sequence comes from uncultured Alphaproteobacteria bacterium, assembly GCA_963810485.1. Taxonomy (GTDB): domain Bacteria; phylum Pseudomonadota; class Alphaproteobacteria; order Dongiales; family Dongiaceae; genus DATKFM01. The sequence continues at coordinate 93,035 of CAWENQ010000003.1, read as the reverse complement.
CCCATCGTCGATGCCGGCATGCGCGAACTCTGGCAGACCGGCTGGATGCACAACCGCGTGCGCATGATCGCCGCGTCGTTCCTGATCAAGGATCTGCTGATCCCCTGGCAGCGCGGCGAGGCGTGGTTCTGGGATACGCTGGTCGATGCCGACCTGGCGCAGAACGCGGCGAGCTGGCAGTGGGTCGCCGGCAGCGGCGCCGATGCCACGCCCTACTTCCGCATCTTCAACCCTGTGCTGCAGGGCGAGAAATTCGATCCCGAAGGAGTTTATGTCAGGCGCTGGGTGCCGGAGATCGCCCGCCTGCCGAATGAGTTCATCCACAAGCCCTGGCTCGCGCCGTCAGAAGCGCTGCAAGCTGCCGGAGTCGAGCTCGGCCACGATTACCCGGCGCCGATCGTCGATCATGGCGCGGCCCGCGGCCGCGCCCTCGCTGCGTTCAAATCGATGAAGGAAGCAAACGGCCCTTAGGCCGGAATGCTGGCGGCCTTGTCGCCGGTGACGGATTTCCGGTCGGAATAGAAGCGCGGCAGCCAGATGGTGAAGTCCGTACCCTGATCGACCGCGCTGTCGACATCGATCGTGCCGCCATGGAGCTCGATGATCTTGCGCGATGTCGACAGGCCCAGCCCGTCGCCGGCACGCTTGGTCGTGAACAGCGGCTCGAAGATGCGCCGCATGGTCTCCGGCGGAATGCCCGGCCCGTTGTCGCTGACGGTGATGCGCACATGGGGGCCGGCATGTTCGGTGCGGATGGTGATCGTCGGCTTGCGGCCCTCGCCCGGCATCCAGCCCGAATTGGTCAGGGCAGAAACGGAATTCTCGATCAGGTGGTCGACGACCTTGCGGAAACCGCGGCGGTCGAGCGCCACATCGCATCCGGCGCCCAGGCGCGAGTTCAGCGACACGCCGGCCGGCACATTGAGCTCGTCGACGATGCTGCTGAGGAATATGTCGATATCAGTGGACTCGCGCACGAGTTCATAGCCGCGTGCATAATCCACCAGCGCCATCATCACATTGTTGCAGCGCTCGATGCCCTGTTCGACTTCGTCCAGCAGGGCGTCGGCCGCGAGGCCTTTCTCGGCGGCGAGGCGGCGCATATCTGCCAATGATGGCTTGATGGAGAGCAATGGATTGCCCAGCAGCTTGCGGCCGGCCGCAGAGGCAACCGCGCCAAAGGCTTGTTCGGGCACCAAAGCCTCCGCCGCCAGTTTCAGATCCGTGACATCGGCGCTGCCGACCACGATGCCGCCATCGGCGGTCGTGCGGTGATAGCAGCGCACCCATTTGCCGCCGACATGCAGCGCCTGCTCGGCGGCATCGCCGGCGCGATGCTCTGCGGCGCGGGCCGTGACCCAGCTTTCGATGGCGCTGCCGGCTTCCGGATAAAGGCCGCGGGCCAAGCCCCAGCGCAGGATTTCTTCATACGTCATGCCGACAAGGCGGGCGAAATCGCGGCCCGCCGTGCCGAAGGTCTGATGGTAGGCGCTGTTGCAGAGGATCAGGCGGTCGTCGACGTCGTACAGGCCGAAGCCGGTCTCGACGCTTTCGATCGCGTCAACCAGGCGCGCCTGTGCCGTGCGCAAAAACTCGTCCTTTTCCTTCGGCTTGGTGACGTCGAACATGACGCCGTCGACATAGAGCGGCGCATGATTGCTGTCGAAGCAGACGCGGCCCCGATCCTGCACCCAGCGCATGGTGCCGTCCGCATGGCGGACCCGGTATTCGATGATGAAGGGCTGGCGCGTCATGGCGGCGCGGCGCTTCACCGCCATCACCAGATCCTGGTCCTCCTTGAGGACGAAATCACGAATGCTTCGGCTCTTGCCGGCGCCGAACTCGGCGGCCCCGTGGCCGATCATCAACTCGATGCCTTCGCTGACGAAAAGATCTTCGGGGTCTTCGCCGCAGCTCGCGCGGTAGACAACACCGGGCAAATTCGAGACCAGGCTCTTGAACCGCGCCTCGCTTTCCCGCGCGGCGCTGAGGGCGGCCGCCAGGTCGGACGCGTTCGCGCCGCCGGCGCGGTTGTCCTGCTGGCCGGGCATCGCTTCGATCTGTCCTGTGAGTTTCTTCATCGCCTCTGGGAGTCCTGTCAGGGTTCAGCATCTCTGCGCCATGCCTGCCCGGCCCGCGGCATGGGTCTAGACGCGCCGGCCCGCTCCGATCCCGCGTTCCGGCACTCACCATTGTCCCGGATTGTGATAAATCATTAGTTAAGAATAACGTGGGATCGGCAGCGCCAATGGCCGGGAACAGGCTGATTTCCCTGCTTTCCGCTGCGCCTCCCGGCGACAGCGGCCGGTTTGGAACGGCGGGAGATCTCCGGCCGCCACGCTTTAGGCAGGCACTGGCGCCTCGGCTCTCAGCAGACCCTCCTGCTTCAGGGCCGGCCACAGGGTTGCCGGGATCTTTGCGCTCATGATCTCGGCATTGCGGCGGACCTCCGCCGGCGATTGGGCGCCGGGAATGACGGAGACGATCGCCGGATGGCCGAGGGGGAAGCGCAGCGCCGCTTCCGGAAGCTTCACGCCATGGGCGTTGCAAATCTTCTCGATGCGGGCGACGCGGGCGAGAATCTCTTTTGGCGCCGGATCGTAGTTATAGTAGGCGCCAGGCTTGGGCCCGGTCGCGAGAATGCCGGAGTTGTAAGGCCCGCCGATGACGATGCCGATCTTGCGCTCGCTGCAATAGGGCAGCAACGTCGCCAGCGAGTTCCTGCTCCAGCAGGGAATAACGGCCGGCCAGCAGGAACACGTCGAAGTCCCCGGCGCGGGCCAGGGTCTCGCAGACCTGCCATTCGTTGATGCCGGCGCCGATCGCCTTGACCACGCCCTGCTCCCGCAGCTTGACCATGGCCTGATAGCCGCTGCCCATGAATTCCTTCAGGCGGCGGTCCAGCGCCTCCTGGGAGCCGTGATTGAAGATGTCGATGTCATGGCAATAGAGCACGTCGATGCGGTCGACGCCGAGACGCTCCAGCGAATCTTCGAGGCAACGCATGATCCCGTCATGGGAATAGTCGTAGACCTCGCGCCGCGAGGGCGTGTCGAAGAACTTGCCCTGCCCGGTCCGCTCCGCCGGGGGGCAGACGCGGATCAGCCGCCCGACTTTCGTCGACAGCACATAGCTGTCCCGCGGTTTGCCGCGCAGGAAATGATTGACCCGGGTCTCCGACAGGCCGAGGCCGTAAAGCGGCGCCGTATCGATGTAGCGGCAGCCCGTATCCCAAGCCGCCTGCAACGTCGCCTGCGCGTCCTCTTCGCTGATGGCGCGGTAGAGATTGCCCAAGGGCGCGGTGCCGAAGCCGAGCTCCGTAAAGTCGATGGCGGCCCCTGAACGCGAGGTGAAGCGCCGTACCGGCAGCGTTGTTTTACCCACGTGGATTCCTTTGCGAATGCCCCGGCCGCGGCCCTCGTCAGCACGGGACAGATGGGTTATGACAATCCACCAGAGAGTGCAGGCGGGTCAAGGAATCCGGCATTTGAGCTAATCGGTTTGCCGGCGTAAAACCGCTAAAGAATCGCAAAAAACGCAAAGGGAAAAGACCTGCCATCATGTCCACCGCCGCCAAGCCCGCCATTGCCGCCGGATCGCCCTGGGAACCCATCGCCCTGCCGAAGATTGCCTGGGGCAAGGGCAGCTATGTTCATGACATCAACGGTAACCGCTACATCGACGGGTCCGGCGGGCCGGCCGTGTTCTGCATCGGCCATGGCAACACGGAGGTCAATGAAGCGATCAAGGCGCAACTCGACCGCGTCGCCTTCGGCTATCGCTACACCTTCACCAGCGACCCGCTGGAACAGCTGACGGAGATCGTGCAACGGCGCTGCGGCGGCACGCTGAAGCGGGCGGTGTTCCTGACCGGCGGCTCGGAGGCGGTGGAGTCCTGTCTCAAGATCGCGCTGCAATATCACGCCGCCCGCGGCGAGATGACTCGGCGGCGGTTCATTTCGCGGCAGCGTTCCTGGCATGGCAATACGCTGGGTGCCCTGTCGGTTTCCGGCTTCAAGGCGCGGCGCGAGCCCTTCGAGGGGGCGCTGGTTGAGGCCAGCTTCCTGTCGCCGGTGAACGAATACCGGCCGCCGCAGAATGTGCGGAAGGAGGACCTGGCCGCCCATTGCGCGTCGGAGCTGGAGCAAGAGATCCTGCGCGTCGGGCCTGAGAAAATCGCTGGCTTTATCTTCGAACCGGTGGTGGGCGCGGCGGGGGGCGCGGTGCCGGCGCCATCAGGTTATGCCAAGCTGGTGCGGGCGATCTGCGACAAATACGGCGTGGTCATGATCGCCGACGAGGTGATGTGCGGCGTCGGACGCTGCGGCACCTGGCGTGCCCTCGAGCATGACGGTGTCGAACCCGACATCATGTCAGTGGCCAAGGGGCTGGCCGGCGGCTACCTGCCGCTCGGAGCCGCGATCTACAGCGAGCGCATCGCCGGGCCGATCATCGAGCGCTATGGCGCGCCCCTGACCGGCCATACCTTCACCGGCCATACCACGGCCTGCGCCGCCGGCGTCGCCGTGCAAACGATCATCGAACGCGACAAGCTGGTGGAAAAGGTGGCGGCCGATGGCCCCGTCCTGATGCAAAGCCTGCGGGACGCGCTGGCCGACCGGTCCTATATCGGCAATATCCGCGGCCGCGGCTTTTTCATCGGCATCGAACTGGTGGCGGACCAGGAAGCCAAGGAGCCCTATGACTGCGGCCTGCAGCTCTTCGCCCGAATCCGCGACCGCGCCTTCCTCAACGGCCTGATCTGCTATCCCTCAGGCGGCAATGTGGATGGCGTGAAGGGCGACCAGATCATCCTGGCGCCGCCGTACAATGCGACGCGCGAGGAGTTGGGCGAGATCGTCGACAAGCTGGCGACGACCCTGTCGCAGGTGATGGGGGCGCTGTAGGCGCTATTGCCGGTAGGACGGCTCCTCGTCGTCGAGGATGTCCTTGAGCGCGTCGAAGTGCCTGGTGGCGAACTTCGCCGGATACTCCATCCATTGCTGCATGGTCTTGCGCGCCACTTCGTCCGAAACCACGCGCAGTTCCTTGCCGGTCATGTAGGCGGTGATCAGCGTCTCGCAGGCGCGCTCCAGGTAGTAGAGTTCGTCGAAAGTCTCGGCCACCGAGGGGCCGGTGACCAAGACGCCATGATTGCCCATGATCAGCACCGACTTGTCGCCGATGCATTCGGGCAGGCGCTCGGCCTCTTCGCCCAGTCCCAATCCGCCGAAATGCTCGTCGATGACGATGCGCTCGAAGAACCGCATGGTGTTCTGGTCGATCGGCGGAATGCGGGAATCCTTCAGCGTCGCCAGCACCAGCGCATGCTTGGAATGCACATGCATAATGCAGCGCGCCTGTGGCAGCTTGCGGTGCATGGCGCCATGGATGGCCCAGGCGGTGGGATCCATGTCCGGATGGTCGGCCATGGCGGGATCGTTGGCGTCGATGAGCATCAGGTCGCTGGCGCGCATGCGCGAGAAATGGCGGCCGAAAGGATTGACCAGGAACTTCGAGCCATCGTCGGAAACCGCCAGGCTGAAATGGTTGGCGATGGATTCATGCATGTTGAGCCGCGCGGTCCAGCGGAACGCCGCCGCCATGTCCACCCGCTCCTGCCAATGGGAACCGAGGCCTTCCTGCCGCTCGGGGAAACGCGCAACTTTGCCGGTCATGGATTGGTCTTTCGCCTAGCTGTTAACGACATGTCGGATCATAACCGATCTGCGACAACATAGGAAGGCCGGCCGATCACCCGCCTTTGCGCACTGCCTCCAGCAAACCCGGGAAATCCTTGCTGTTCATGATCGCCTGGCATTTGGTGAAGCGGTCCATGGCATAGTCCCAATAGCTGGCGAAATGATAGGCCGGGCGCGGATTCTGGTTCGCTTCCTGCAACAGGCCCCACAGGGTCCAGAGCAGGAAGGCCATGGATTTCTGCAGGATCATGCGGCCGTATTCATGGTCGCGCGGCTTGTGGCCGAGATAGGCCTCGAGGAAGGTCCGATCCTGCTGCTCGTCGAAGGCGGTTTCCACGGAGAAGTCGCCGAGATCCCAATAGGGATCATTATTGCCGCCGAATTCCCAGTCCAGGATGTAGGCGCGGTCGCCGGCGTCGATCAGGTTCTCCGGCGCGGGATCATTGTGACAGGGCGCAAGGTTCACGCCTTTCGCCGTAAGCGCGGCGCGGATCGCCTCGGCCTCTTGTTGCACACGCTCATAACCATCCGGCAGCCGCGCGCCCTTTTTGCGCAGGATGTCCATGTACTCGGCCGCTATGACCTTTTCGTCAAAGCGAGTCAGGAAGGTCTTGCCACTGGTATGCAGGCGATGGAAGACGCGGGCCGCCCGCGCCAGGGCTTGCGGGTCGTCGCAAACACCGGGCATGCGGAAAGTCCGGGAGTTCTCGATGAAGCGGGTGATCTGCGTGCCAGATTTCTCGTCGTAATAGACGACAGGCGCATTGACGCCGATCTCCGAAGTGATGCGGGCCGCCTGCCCGTCGGCCTGGCGGTTGATGTACTCCTCCGTGCCCTCGCCGGGGATGCGCACGACGTAGCGGGCATCGCCGATCTTGATCCGGTAGTTGCGATTGGTCATGCCCTCCAGCGGTTCCGGCTGCAAGGTGGCAGGATCGATTTTGCCGCCGCCGACGACACGCGCGGCAATTTCCCGCGCCCGCGCCTGCCGTTTCTGTTCTTCTGCATCCATGCCCAGTCCTCCCGTTTCTTTTCAGCTCCGGAAGCGCGTGCCTTCCGGATCGTAGAGCGGCGCCGCGGCGCGCTTGGCCGTCACCGCCTCGCCATAAACTTCGATGATATAGTCATCATGTCCGGCCTCTTCCCGCGCCACATAACCATAGACGACCGGCTTGCCGATCGTATGGCCGAAATCGCCGCTGCTGGTGACACCCAGCACCTTGCCGTTGCGCAGGATCGCCTCGCCGCCAAAGACAGGCACCTTCTTGTCGAGGGCGAAGATGCAGAGCAGCCGGTCCGGGCCGTCGCGGCCGATCTTCTCGAGGGCATCGCGGCCGATGAAGTCGCCTTTCTTGCGGGAGATCAATTTCTCCAGGCGGGCGTGATGGGGTGAATAGTCCGGGGTCACATCGCTCGCCCAGACCACATAGCCCTTCTCCACCCGCAGGCTATTCAGCGCCCGGTAGCCCACATTAGCGATGCCGAATTCCGCACCCGCTTCCATCAGCAGGCGGTAGACATGAACGGCGTACTCGGTTGGCACATGGAGTTCATAGCCTAGCTCGCCGGTATAGGATACGCGGAGCGCCAGTACCGGCGCCGCCCCGACGGTCAGCCGCTTTGCCTGGCTGAACTTGAATCCGGCGGCGTCGACGGGCTCCTCCGCAACCTTCGCCAGCACCTCGCGGGACCGCGGGCCGCAGAGATTGAGCACAGCATGGGATGATGTCGCATCGAAGACGAAAACCGAACTGTCATCAGGCAGATGCCGCTTGATCCAGCCGAAATCATGCTCGCCATAGGCGGTGCCGGTGACGATGTAGAATCGATCCGGTTCCAGGCGGCAAATGGTGAGGTCGGCCTCGATGCCGCCGCGCTCATTGCACATCTGGGTGTAGATCACGCTGCCCGGCGGACGATCGACATTCGCAACGGCGAGGCGCTGCAGCGCCGGCAGCGCGCCGGGGCCTGTGAGTTCTATCTTGGCAAAGGAACTCTGGTCGACAATTGCCACTCGCTCGCGCACCGCGCGATGCTCGTTGGCCACATGCTCGAACCAGTTGGGCCAGGTGAAGGACGGCTTGTCCTTCGGCTCAACGCCCTTGGGGGCAAACCAGTTCGGCCGCTCCCAACCGGCACGGGTGCCGAACACCGCGCCCTGCTCCTTCAAGAGGAAGTAGAGCGGCGAGCAGCGGATGTTGCGGACAGTGGAGTGCTCTTCAACTGGCCACTTCATGGCGTAGTGCTTGCCGTAGATCTCGACGGCACGGTCATACATGAAGTGGCGGGTATTGTGATGGAACTGAAAACGCCGGACATCCAGAGGCCAGAGGTCCAGGCTGGGCCGGCCTTCCAAAATCCACTCCGCCATCATCGAGCCCGCGCCGCCGGATGCCGCGATGCCGTAGATGAACCCGCAGGAGACGAAGGCATTATCGTATTCGGCTAATTTGCCCATGACGAAATCGCCGTCGGCGGAGATCGGGATGGCGCCATTGATCATCACGCGGACGCCGACCTCGCCGACGATCGGCGTGCGCTTGGCGGCATTCACGGCGAGCTGCTCGAAACGGTCGTAGTTCTCCTGCATCAGCCGCCGATCCCAGCCCGGCGGGATGCCGTTGCGGGCGAAAGCCAGCGTGTTGGACTCATAGCCGCCGAAGGCAATTCCGCGCACCTCCGGCTTCCAATAGATCAGCAGGTCGGGGTCGCGCATGGTCGGCATGTTCTTGGGCAGATCGGGGATCGGGTCGGTGACCAGATATTGATGCTCTACCGCGAAAGCCGGGATGCGAGCGCCCAGCACCTTGCCCAGCTCATGGCCCCACATGCCGGCGGCGACCACGATTGTCTCGGCCTTGATCTCGCCCTGGCTGGTTTCCAGACCGGTGATGCGGCGGCCGTCGCGCTTGAATCCGGTGACGCGGCAATCCTGCAGGAAGCGCACGCCGCGCTTGCGGGCGCCCGTGGCCAGCGCCTGGCAGAGGCTCGCCGGGTCCACATAGCCGTCTGAGGCGATGAAGGCAGCACCCTCGACACCATCCAGCGACATGATCGGGAACAGGTCCTGCGCCTCCTTGGGCGTCAGCATGTCCATCTGCATGCCGAAGGATCTCGCCGTCGTCGCCGCGCGCTTGAACTCCATCATGCGGTCGTTGGACGAGGCGACGCGCAGGCTGCCGACCTTCTTCCAATCGACGGCCTGGCCGGTGTCGGCCTCGATCTCGTCGAACAGCGCCACGCTCCGCTGCAGCATGCGCGTGACGTTGCGCGAGGGGCGGAGCTGGCCGATAACGCCGGCGGCATGCCAGGTGGCGCCGTGGGTGATCTGGAACTGCTCGATCACCAGCACATCCTTCTTGCCGGCCTTGGCCAGGTGATAGGCGATGCTGCAGCCGATGATGCCGCCGCCGATGATGACGATTTCTGCGCCGTCCTTCATGATCTCGACCGCGTGTTCTGCGGATCGTAAAGCGCGCCGAACTGGATCGATGCGGGCACGCGCACGCCTGCCACTTCCAGCTCATAGCTGCCGCTGCGCAGATAGTCGTCGGTGACGCCGTCTTTGTCGCGGACATAGCCGAGGCCGATGCCCTTGGCGACGGTGAAGCCGTAGCCGCCACCGGTGAGCCAGCCCACCACTTTGCCGTCGCGATAGATGGTCTCGCGGCCGAGTAATACGGTGTCGCGATCAGGCACTGTAAAGGTCATCAGGCGTTTCTTCAGCGGTGCCTCGCGCTGGCGCAGCAGCGCATCCTTGCCGATGAAGTCGGTGTTCTTCTTGAACGACACGGCGAAGCCGAGGCCGGCCTCCAACGGCGTGTAGTCCGGCCCAACTTCCGCGCCCCAGATGACATAGCCCTTCTCGAAGCGCAGGGAGTCGATGGCGCGGTAGCCGGCGTTGCGCATGCCGCGATGGGTGCCAGCCTTCTGAATGGCTTCGAATACGGTGGCCATGAACTCCGTGGGGATATGCAATTCCCAGCCGAGCTCGCCGACAAAGGTGACGCGGAGCGCCCGCACTGGCGCGCCGGCGATCATGATGTCCCGCACCGTGCCGAAGGGGAAAGCCTCATTGCCGATGTCATCCTCGCAGATGTCGGCGAGGATCACCCGCGCCTTTGGCCCCATCAGGCCGAGCACGCCATAGGCCGACGTCACATCGACGACACTGACATTCTCCGAGGGATCGATGTTGCGGCGGATATGAGTGCCGTCATGCGCCGCCATCGCCGTGCCGGTGACCACGTAGTAGCTGTCCACCGACAGGCGCGCGACCGTGAGGTCGCATTCAATGCCGCCATGGCGGTTGAGCATCTGCGTGTAGGCCAGCTTTCCCGGCTCGCGGCCCACATTGGCGGCGCAGATGCGCTGCAGCGCCTTCTCCGCATCGCGGCCCGTGACCAGAAACTTGGCGAAGGAGGATTGGTCGAACAGCGCGGCATGCTCGCGGCAGGCCTTGTGCTCCTCGCCCACATGGGCGAACCAGTTGGCGCGGCCGAAGCTATAGATGTCCTTTGCCTCGACGCCCTCCGGCGCAAACCAGTTCGGCCGTTCCCAGCCCGACTTGGCGCCGAAGCAGGCGCCCTGCTGCAAGAGCCGGTCGTAGATGGCGCTCCGCCGCAAAGGCCGGCCGGCCTTGAACTCGTAGTTCGGCCAACCCATCGCGTAGTGATGACCCTGCCCCTCCAGCGCGCGGACGAGAACGGCGCGGTCAGAGCGGTGAAACTGCGAAAAGCGCCTGATATCCACCGGCCAGAGATCGTAGGGCGGCTCGCCCTCGGCCACCCAATGGGCCAGCGCCAGCCCCGCGCCGCCGCCGGACGCGATGCCCATTGAATTGAAGCCGCAGCCGACGAACAGTTTCCGAACCTCCGGCGTTTCGCCGAGGATGAAGTTGGTGTCCTCGGTGAAGGATTCCAGGCCGTTGAACCATTGCTTGATGCCGACCCGCTCCAGTACAGGGAAGCGTTTCACCATCCCGGTCATCAGCTGCTCGAAATGCTCGACTTCTTCCGGGAACAGCCGGAAGTCGGGATCATTGCGTTCCGGCCGGCCGGCATAGGGGATCGGATTGGGTTCGTAGCCGCCGGCGATCAAGCCGCCGACCTCTTCCTTGAAGTAGGTGAGATTGTCGGGATCGCGCAGGCCGGGCATGTCGCGGCTCAGGCCATCGATCTTTTCGGTGACGATGTAGTGGTGGTGCGACGCCAGGATCGGGATGTTCACGCCGATCTTGCGCGCCAGCTCCCGCGACCACAGGCCGGCGCAGAGCACAACGGCGTCACATTGAATAGCGCCCTGCTCGGTCATCACGCCGGCGATGCGGCCGTCGCGGGTTTCCAACCCGGTAACGGCGATGCCCTCGAAGAACTTCACGCCGCCGCTGCGCGCGCCCTTGGCCAAGGACATGGTGAGATCCGACGGGTTCACCATGCCGTCCGACGGCACATAGACGCCGCAGAGCACGTCGCTGACATTGATGCCCGGGCAGAGCTTCTCGATTTCCGCCGGCGTCAGCATCTCGATCTCGAGATTGAAGGAATGCGCTGTGGTGATCGCGCGCAGATATTCGATGCGCCGGTCTTCCGTGCAGCAGAGCCGCAGCGAGCCGGTGGCGCGCCAGCCGGTGGCCTGGCCGGTCTCCGCCTCAAGCCGGCCATAGAGTTCGACCGAGTTGCGCAGGAGCTGGGTGATGTTGGCGCTGGAGCGGAGCTGGCCGACCATGCCCGCCGCGTGCCAGGTGGAGCCGGAGGTCAGCTTCCCCTTCTCCAGCACGACAACATCGGTGACGCCGCGCTTGGCCAGATGGTAGGCCGTGGAGCAGCCGATCAGCCCGCCGCCGATGACGACGATGTTGGCCTTGGACGGCAGCGCGGTCATGCAAACTTCTCCCTTGTCTGGTATATACCAGTATAGGAGCCGGCCGGCCGGAGAATCAAGGCGCCGAAGGCCATGCTAAGGTCGGGGAAACTGGGCTTCGATCGTGAATTCGGCCACGTCGATGCGCCAGTTCTGCAGATTGACCGCGACCGGCTTGCCGTCATGGCCGATCATCGTTTGCAGCACGAGTATTCCGGCAGCTTCGGGCTCCACCTGCAGCGCCACCGCATCTTCGGCCAAAAGCGTGCCGGCGCGGATCGTGACCTCGGCACGCGTGACGTCGATGCCATAGCGGTCCTGCCATAGCTTGGTCAGGGATTGCTCCATCGGATTGTCGAGAAAGTCCGGAAAGCGTGCTGCCGACGTGTAGATGATGTCGATCATCGCTGGCTGGTCGCCAATGGAGAGCAGCCGGCGCACCGAATGAATGCGCTCAGTGCGGCTGAGACCGAGCTTCGCCGCGATCCAGGCTGCAGGGCGCAGAGTGCGCGCCTCCAGGACCTTGGCCTTGGGCGAGCCGCCTTCCGCCTGGACATTTGTGAGGAAGCTGACGGAACGCGTCAGCGCGTAGTTGAGCCGCGGCGGCGAGACGAACCATCCCCGGCGGTTGGAGCGGTAGATCAGCCCATCCTGCTGCAGGGTTACATAGACCTGCCGCGCGGTCATGCGGCTGATGCCCAGGCTTTCGCTGAGATCGCGCTCCGATGGCAATTGCTGGTTCGGCACATACCGGCCGCGGTCAATGCGCCCGGCAATCTCGTCGCGCACGCGCTGATAGATCGGGCGGCCGGCAGCCGGCTTCTTCGCCGGCCTGGATTTCTGCCGTTCCGCCGCCGCTTTCATTTTGCAGATCCGCCCAACGCCGCCATGGCTTCCGCATGCGCGCGCTTGTCACCGGCGGCGACCACGGTGCCGTCGAGGTCGAAGCCGATGGGCTTGCCGTTCCACATGGTGATCGTGCCGCCGGCGCCTTCGATCACTGGCAACAGGGCCATGCAGTCGTAGAGCTGCATGACCCAGTCGACGCAGACATCGACGAAACCCATGGATAGCAGGCCGTAGGCGTAGGCGTCGCCGCCGAGGGTGGTCACACTGGCTTTTTCCGCCATCTTGAAGAATTTCGATCGGCCTGGCTCGCCGAATTCCACGGAGCCGGCATAGACCACGGCTGATTTCAGATCGGCACAGGAACGTGTCTTCACCGGCCTGCCGTTGAAGGTCGTCGGGCGGCCGGCAATACCAATCCAGCGTTCGCCGCTGATCGGCTGGTCGATGATGCCGAGGATGGGCCGCCCGTTGCGCAGCAGCGCCAGGAGCGTCACGAAGGTGGGCCGGCCGGTCATGAAGGGCTTGGTGCCGTCGATGGGGTCGATCACCCAGACATACTCGGCGTCCTTGTTCTTGGTCCCCTCTTCCTCGCCGACGATGCCGTCCCGGGGACGCTGGCGGTCGAGGATGTCTCTGATCGCCCGCTCGGTCTGCTTGTCTGCAATGGTCACCGGCGAGCCATCGCCCTTGATGTCGCCGGTCAGGCCGGCGCGGAAATGCCGCCTCAACACGGCGCCGCTGGCCTCCACAAGACTGAGGCTGAGATCGATCAGTTCCTGGGGCGGCGGCGTGGTCATGCATTCTCCATGTCTGGGCTATCTGGTATAGACCAGATTGAGGCGATTGTCACGGCGGGACTGTCAGACGCGGCCGGAGAACAGCTTGTTGCCGATCTTCTTCAGCATCGCCAGAGAGGTGTAGTCGGTAATCGACAGCCCGCCATCGACGATCAGCGTCTGGCCGGTGACGAAGGAGGCATCGTCGGACGCCAGGAACAGCACGGCGCCGGCGATCTCCGCCGGAACGCCCATGCGGTTGAGCAGCGCACAGGGAGTTTCCCACTCGCCGCTGGCATTGCCGCTCGGCGGTTCCTCCGCGTCGTTTTCCGTGGCGATCCAGCCGGGACTGACGCCATTGGCGCGAATGCCATGGGGCGCGCCTTCGGCGGCCAGGGAGCGGGTCAGCCCTTCGATCGCCGCCTTGGCCACGCAATAGAGCCCCCAATTGCCGTGCAGCGTTGCGGTGGAGGAGATGTTGACGATGGCGCCCTTGCCCGAGCGCGCTAGCATGGGCATCGCATAGGCCGAGGTGAAATAGGCGGCATCCAGATTGGGGCCGCGCATCTTGTCCCAGCGCTTGCCAGGCGCGTCATCTGGTTCGATGCCGGAGCGACGGCTGCCGACACCCGCATTGTTGACGACGATGTCGATGCCGCCGAAGCGCTGCGCCACGTTGTCAACCATCGACGCGACGGCCTTCTCCTGAGCCAAGTCCACGGCATAGAACTGCCCCTCGCCGCCTCGCTGTTTCAGCTCCGCCGTCACAGCCGCGCCTTTCTGCTCGTCGCGGCCAGCAAAGGCGACGCGGGCGCCCTCGGCGATGAATTCGATGCACGATACCGCGGCCGATCCCAGAATTGCCGCCGGTGATCAGTGCCACTTTGCCTTTGAGACGCATGCTTCCCCTCCCTTTTTTGGGGTTTCTGTAATTGCCAGGATAGGGATCGTGGCTTGCCGCGGCCAGCGCGATCAGGTCACGAGACCCAGCGGATAGAGCCACGCGAGCCAGGCGCCGGCGCAGAGACTCGCCGCTATCATGCGGTCGCTATGAGTTCGCGAGGTACGATTGAGAAAGGTGAGAGCCAACGCGACAGTAGCCGAAAGCACGAGAAGTTCCGGCAGAGCTTGCCAGCCCACCCATACTCCGAGCGCAGCAGGCAGTATGGCGTCGCCAGGCCGCACGAGCTGCCGCTGCAGCCAGAGGTTCAGAAGTCGTGCGAGGACGAAGCAGGCTGCGAAGGCGATTACTGCGGCGAGAAAGTGATCCCGCAGCATGATCAGGCCGTTGCTGCCGGCGAGCAGCAAGCCGGCGATACCGACGCCAACGACGACGGCCATGGGCAGCTTCCCGTCCCGCCAGGCGATCACGCCGATGACCAGCAATGCCCAGCCGAACGCCGCGCCGGTCCAGATGTAGGCGCCCGGCAGCGCAATGATCGACCATAGGGCGATGATCAGCGTGGCGATCTCGATTGCCGGATAGAGCCGGCCGAGGCCACGGGCGCAGATCCGGCAGCGGCCACGGCTCACCGCCCAGCTCGCGATTGGGATCATGTCCCGTGGTGACAGCACGACCTGGCCGCAGTCGCAGGTGGCGCGGCTGGAATAGAGCGGCCTGCCACTCGACCATCTCGTGATGACCGCGCCAAGAAAGCTGCCCATGAAGGGCGCCGCGATCACCAACAGGATTTTTGAGAAAAGCAGCATTGCTGTGCGGCTAGGGTGTCAGTTCGATGGCAGGGCACACAACTCTGCCAGCGCCGTTCGGCGCGGTACATGCTGCGTTGATCCCTGCAGCGCGGGCGGCCCGCGCCGGCGCCAGGTCAACCTGGCCGAAGGTTCCCGTCCAATCGCCGTCGCGGCCGCAATTGATGGTCTCGATCATCATGCGCCGGGCGCCGTCATCGCGCAGGACAAAGAGCGCGCCGTCGGAGTCCTGTTGAGTTACGGCAATGTCGACACCCTCGCCCGGTGCGAGGCGGCCGAGATTGCGGTCGACCCAATGGCCGAACATCAGGCGGCAGGCTAATGCCTCGGCGCCCGTGTTGGTGAGATGGAGGATGACGGGACGGTCGGTACTGGTATCCGTCGTGCAGGATGCGAGCATAAACATTAGCGGCAACATCCTCCGTACCAGCGATCGATGTTTCCTTTGTAGGGGCGACCCGCGGTCGCCCGCGTGAAGCGGCCATGTTGTCACCAATTGCGCATGGCGCAGACACGGGCGACCGCGGGTCGCCCCTACAAGGTTTGTGGATCGCATCACAATCTCATCGGCGGTAACAGCGCCTTGCCGCGCAGCAAGTCGCTGGCGCGTTCGGCGATGGCGATGATGGCGGCATTCACCGGGCCGGTGGTGATTGACGGGATCACGGAGGCGTCACAGACATAGAGTCCGTCCACGCCGCGTAGCCGGAGGTCGGGTGAAACCACGGCGTCTTCCGACGTCCCCATGCGGCAAGTACCGACGGGATGATGATGGGTGAAAGCGGCTTTCTGCAGGAACTCCAGCCGCTCAGATTTGGATCGAACGCCTGGACCGGGCAGCACTTCTTCGCCGCGCCACTCCCCCAGCGCCTGCGCATTGCCGACGGTCTGCGCCGCATCCAGAGCCTCGAGATAGGTCTCGCGGTCGTATTCTTCCGCCAGGTAGTTCGGATCGATCAGCGGCGCCGCCGCCGGATCGGCCGACGCCAGACGCACGCTGCCACGACTGCGAGGATGGGTGAAGCCGAACATCAGGGTGTAACCCTCACCTACCGGCGGGCCAGTGAACTCCTCGGTCGTCACCGGCAGAACCACGCAGGCCAGCACCAGTTCCGGCGCGCCCTTCGCGCCAGGCCGCTCGATGTACATCAGGGATTCCGAATGCTGATAACGCGACGCCAGCACCGGCCGCCGCGCGCGATACACATTGCCGCCGGAAAGCAGATGGTCGTGGAGATTGCGGCCGACGCCGGGCAGATCCTGCTGCACGTCGATGCCAAGGGCGCGCAGATCGTCCGCCGGGCCAATGCCCGACCGCAAGAGCAGCAGCGGCGTGCCGATGGTCCCCGCGGCGAGGATTACGCCGCGCTCGGCAAACAATTCGGCGGCGCCGTCTCGCCCGCGCACCCGGATGCCGCGGCAATTCCTGCCTTCGAAGATCAAGGACAGCACCTCCGTCCCGCTCATCAGCACCAGATTGTCGCGGCCAGCACCCGGCATCAGATAGGCATCGGCGATGGTCTGCCGCCAGCCGTCCTTGATGGTCAGGGTGTTGAGGCAAGGGCCGGCCATGCGTGGGCCGTTGTGGTCGTCGGTCGGCGGGATACCGGCCTCCTCCCCCGCCGCCATGTACGCCGCGGTGATCGGATGGGGTTCCGCGGGCCGCATCAGATAAACCGGTCCGTCTCCACCATGATAAGCGGAAGCACCCGGTGCATAGGTTTCCGAGCGCATGAAGTAAGGCAGCAGATCCGGGTAATCCCAACCCTCGCAGCCCTCGGCGACCCAACCGGCAAAATCATCTGGGTGGCCGCGCACATGAGCCATGGCATTCAGCGCCGTCGAACCGCCGACGACCCGCCCACGCGCCCATTCATGGACGCGGCCGGCGGTATGGCGCTGCGGCACCGTGCGGTAGGCCCAATCGATCTCGCTGTTCTGGAGCATCGGCCATTGGCCGGGAATAGCGATGCGCGGGTCGACGGCCGGACCGCCCGCCTCCACCAGACCGATGCGGAGCGACGGATCCTCGCTCAACCGCGCCGCCAGCACGCAGCCGGCGGTGCCTGAACCAATGATCAGGAAGTCGAACCAATTATCCGGGGAAGACATGAAACGCTGGGACCAATCAGGCGAAACGGGACGATATTGTTTTCACTTTTCCCGCCGCAGAGTCTATCATGCCGCGAACCAAGGCTTCACAAGAAACCAGAACGCAGGGGGATTGCGCCGCCATGGCCTCGACGCCTATCCGGGAACCCGTCATCACGCTGTCTGCAGGTCCCGTCGCCGCCTTTCCGCGCGTGCTGCGCGCGATGTCGCGGCCGGTACATTACGACTTCGACCCCTATTTCCAGCAGTTCTACGAAAACATCACGCTCAAATCGGCGAAGGCGATGCGCGTGAAGCAGCCGGCTCTGATCCTGCAATGCGAGCCCGCGCCGGGCATCGAGGCATCGGCGGCGTCGCTGATCTCGCCCGATAATGTGGTGCTGAACCTAGCTTCCGGCGTCTATGGCAAAGGCTTCGGCTATTGGTCCGCCCGCTACCACAAGGAGATGGTGGAGATCGAAGTTCCCTACAACGAGGCCATCGATCCGCAGCAGGTGGCGGACGCGTTCCGCAAGCGGCCTGACATCAAGGTAGTGTCA
Organism: uncultured Alphaproteobacteria bacterium; assembly: GCA_963810485.1. GTDB lineage: Bacteria > Pseudomonadota > Alphaproteobacteria > Dongiales > Dongiaceae > DATKFM01. The sequence continues at coordinate 75,485 of CAWENQ010000003.1, read as the reverse complement.
TTGGTGCATCACGACACGCCCTCCGGCACTATCAATCCGGCGCGGGAGATCGGCAAGATCGTGCGCGACAATGACGCGCTGCTGATCGTCGACGCGGTGTCGTCGTTCGGCGGCATGGATATTCATCCCGATGACTGCTTCGCCGATATCTTCATCACCGGACCCGGCAAGTGCCTGGGCGGGGCGCCGGGCCTGACGCTGATGTCGGTCACCGACCGCGCCTGGAAACATATGGAAGCCAACCCGAAGGCGCCGAGGGCGTCCATCCTCAGCCTGCTGGATTGGAAAGACGCCTGGAGCAAGGACAAGCCCTTCCCTTTCACACCTTCCGTAACCGAGATGAACGGACTGGACGCGGTGATCGATCTCTATCTGGAGGAAGGGCCGGAGCAGGTCTGGCGCCGCCATGCCCTCACCTCCCGCGCCTGCCGTGCCGGCATCAAGGCGATGGGATTGTCGCTATGGGCGAAGACCGAGGCGATCGCTTCGCCGACTACCTCGGCGGTGCGCGTGCCCGATGGCGTGAAGGATTCCGAGATCATCCGCACCGCGCGGGAAAAGTACGGCGTCGTATTTTCCACCGGCCGCGGCGAAACACTGGGCAAGCTGATCCGCATCGGCCATATGGGTCCGGTGGCGGAGCCGATCTATGCGGTGGTGGCCATCACCGCTCTGGGTGGCGCGCTGCGCAAGCTGGGCCGCAAGGTGGATGTAGCGGCGGGGGTTGACGCGGCGATGTCCGTGATCGACTCCGGGCAAGGCTGAAGCGCCGGCGTGGGAAATCATGAACTGAAACAAGGAGCAGTTGATGCGCAGATTTGAAGGACGCGTGGCCGTGGTCACCGGGGCCGCGCAGGGCATGGGTAAGGCCGTCGCACAACGGCTGGGCCAGGAGGGCGCGACCGTCGTCGCCGTCGATATCAACGGCGACGGCGCGTCCGCGACGGCCAAGGCGATCGGCGGCGGTGCCATCGGCCATACCTGCGACATCGGCGACCCCGACGCGGTGGCCAAGCTGTTCGCGACCGTCGAAGCGAAATGCAAAAAACTCGACGTGCTCGTGAACAACGCGGCCATCGTGCCGTTCGTGGCCTGGGACAAGCTGACCTTCGAGGAATGGCGGCGCGTGCTCCGGGTGAACCTGGATGGGCTCTTTCTCATGTGCCGCGCCGGTTCCGACTTGATGCGCAAGAACGGCTATGGCCGCATCGTCAATTTCAGCTCGAACTCGATCTTCGCTGGCACGCCGAACATGGCGCACTACGTGGCGTCCAAGGGCGGCGTGCTGACCTTCACGCGCGCGCTGGCGACAGAGCTCGGCGCCTACAAGATCACCGTGAATTCCGTCTGCCCCGGCCTGACCGACACCGAAGGCGTGCAGCAGACGCCGCACAAGGAGGCCTTCGGCTTTGTCGACATGTTGCAGGCGATCAAGGGCAAGGGCACGCCCGCCGACATCGTGCCTGCGGTCGCGTTCCTCGCGTCTGAAGAAGCACATTGGATTACCGGCCAAGCCTTGGCCGTCGATGCCGGCATGGTTCGCTGGTAGAGGAAACTCGATACCCGGCGCGGCCAACGTAGCCGCCGCCGGGATGCGCGCTGCCGATTAATGGGAGAACAGCGCCAGGAAAGAGCCCGCGCCGTGCCGACGCGGGCTCTTTTCGTTTCGACAGGCCTTCAATTGTAGAAGTCGGCGCCCTTCTTGTAGTTCTTGAAGCTCTCGGGATCGTGGGAATAGAACAGCTCGGCGTCATGCTTCGCCGCCAGTTCCTTGAGGCGATGCAGCGACTTCACGCTGGCCACAGGATCCAGATGGAAGCTGGAGATGCACATCATGTCCATGTTCTTCTGGCTGTAGCAGGCGTCGGCGGTGAACAGCATGGGGCGGCGATTTTTCAGTTCCACCAGCATGCTGTAGTGGCCCGCTGTATGGCCGGGCGTTTCGAACAACCAGAGTCCCTTGGCTATTTCCTGATCGCCGCGCAGCGTCTGGAAAGTGGGCGTGTACATGTCCAGCGCCGGGTCGGGCGGCAGCTCCTTGCCCTTCTTCTTGATTAACTCGGGCGAGAAAGTGAGATCGGAATAGCCCAGATGCTCGAAGGGCTGGCAATTGCCGCTCGCCTCGAGTTCGGCGGCGTGGCAGATGGTGCAGGCCTTGTGCAGGTGCTTGTTCCCGCCGCAATGGTCGAAATGATAGTGGGAGTTGATGACATAGTTGATGTCGTCGGTGCGCAGGCCGAGCGCCGCAAGCTGCCCTGGAATCGTTTGTACCTTGTCCTGGATCGGCTTCTCGAACGGCAGCACCCGCATGACGTGATCGTAGTCGTAGCCGGTGTCGAACATGTAGCGGCCGTCCTTATGCTCCACCAGCACGGCGTAGCAGGGAAAGCGCAGCTCGCCGCCCGGACCGCGATTCCAGAAGGCATGATAGCCATCGATCACCAGCGACCCGCCATCGAGCAGATAGACCTTTGTATCGGACATTGTCGAAGTCTCCCGTTCCTGTCTTGAGACCGGGCCAGCGGCCGCGATCCGGCACCACTTCTACATACAAGATTTACCGGTCGCCGCGCACATAGGGCAAGCCCAGGGCGGGCGGCAGCATGCTGTGGCGGGCGAAGATCACCAGCACCAGCATCACCATGGCAAATGGCAGCATCTGCACCACATCCGTGGGGATGTTGAACCCTGCGAGCTGCAACGCCGTAGTCATGGCCAAGCTGACGCCGAACAGTACGGCGCCCAGCAGCACCCAGACGGGCCGGCCCCGCGCCAGCATCGCCAGCACGATGCCGATGAAACCGGCGCCGCCCGTCATGAACGGCTGAAAGGATCCCGCGCCCACGTTCGCCATGTAGGCGCCGCCGACGCCGGCCAGGCAGCCGGTGGCAAGCACAGCCATTGTCCGCGTCCTGATGACGCTGACGCCGGCCGCATCCAGCGCCGCCGGCTTGTTGCCCGCCGCCTCCAGATTGATTCCGATGTAGGTGGAGCGGAACAGCCAGCCCAGCAACACGACCAGCAATACGCCCAGATAGACCACGGGGTTATGGCTGAACAGCCCTTTGCCGATCACCGGAATCTCACTCAGCAGCGGCAGCTCCCACACCGGCGCCTGGGACAGCCGCGGATAGGTCTTGCTGAGCTGGAAATGATGCAGCAGCGAGGTGAGGCCTTCGGCGCCGATGGTCAGGGCAATGCCGATAACGATCTGGTTGAGGCCGTAGCGGATGCACAGCACGGCCACGAATAGCGCCACGATCATGCCGCCGATGCCGCCGGCGAGAAAGCCGAGCCAGAATGAATCGGCATAGTAGGCGGCGATGAAGCCGCAATAGGCGCCCAGCAGCATCATGCCCTCGATGCCGATATTCAAGACACCGGCCTTCTCGGAGATCTGTTCGCCGAGGCCCGCCAGCAGCAGCGGCACGCCGGCCGTAATCGCGCCGAACAGCAGCGAGGACAGGAAAGCCTGGGTGAGAAGCGCTTCCATGGCTCAGGCCGACACCCGTTGGCGCCTGACATGGTCGAGATACTCGACCAGCGCCAGGAAGATCAGCAGCAATGCCACCAGCAGCAGCACGAAGTCCTGGGGAACACCGACGCGGCGCGCGGCACTCTCGCCGCCGATCATCAGCGCCGAGAAGAACAGTGTGAAGCCGATGACCGCGTAGCCATTGAAGCGGGCGAGGAACACCAGCGGCACCACGAGCAGGCCGAAGGCCGGATTCCAGTCTGCGCGCACCACGCCCCACACGCCGAGGATCTCCATCGAGCCGCCGAGGCCGATCAGGCCGGCGCTGATGGCGAACGTCGCAATGGTGAGGCGACTGACATTCAGCCCGGCATGGACGGCCGCCCGCGGATTGGCGCCGACCACCTGCAGTTTCAGCCCGAAGGCCGTCCGCGTCATCATGAGATGCACGAGCACCACGACGGCCAACGCGATCAGCACGCCCAGATGCACCGTCGAGTCGAACAGGCGCGGCAGGCGGTCCTCAACAGGCAGCGTGCGGGTCTGAGGCACCGTGGTGTCCGGATCCCAGAACAGCAGTTTCACAAGCACATTGGCGAAGCTGATGCCGAGGAAGCTCATCATCAAGGAAGTGACGATCTCGTTGACGCCATAGCGCGCCTTGAGGATCGCCGGTATCAGCGACCACAGGGCGGCGACGGCAATCGAGACGATCATGCAGGCAATGAGCGTCAGACCGCGCGGCAGGAATTGGATCAGAGCCGGTGCCAGCGCCGCGGTGATCACCGCGGCCAGAAGGAACTGCCCGTCGCCACCCAGGTTCCAGATGCCGGCCCTGAAAGCGACGATCAGTCCGGCGGCAATCAGCAGCAGCGGCGCCATGCGGGTGAAGGTCTCCTGCAACCCGCCCCAGGTGAGCAGCCCACGCCGCAGCACATAACCGTAGTAGGCCAGCGGATCCTTGCCGAGGATCAGCAGAACCAATCCGCCGATCGCCAGCGCCAGCAGAACCGGAATCACCACGCGCAGGATCGCGCCGCGCAGCTCCCGGCCGGATTCGGCGGAGCCCGGGCTGCCCCCGGCGGTTTGCGTTTCGACGCTCACGCCGCCTCGGCTCCGGTCATCAGCAAGCCGACGCGGCGCTCCACGTCAGACGTATTATCGACGATCCCTGCAAGCCGCCCCTGGAACATCACGCCGATGCGGTCGCTGATCTCCAGCAATTCGTCAAGGTCGGTGGAGATCACGATCACGGCCAGCCCGCGCTCGGCGCTGGCGAAGATGCGCTCATGGGCGATGCGGGTGTTCTGCAGGTCCAGGCCGTAGGTCGGCTTGTTGAAAATGACGACACCGGCATCGTTATCGAGCTCCCGCGCCAGCAAAACCTTCTGGATGTTGCCGCCGGACAGCTTGCCGACGGCGGTTTTCTCCGACGGCGTGCGGATGTCATGCTGGCGGATCTGCACCCGCGCATGGTCGTGGATGAAGTCCCAGTCGCTGAGGCCGCGGCGCCAGTAGGGCGGCTCGCCGATCTCCTTCATCACCAGGTTGGTGGCGACGGAGAACGCGCCCACCGTGCCCTCGCCCACCCGCTCATCTGTCACATAGCGGATGCCCTTCTTGCGCCGCGCGGGCACATGGTCGGCGGTGATGTCAGCGGTGCCAAGCATGAGCTGCCCGGTAGCCGCCGGGCGCTGTCCCGCCAGCAGCTCGGCCAGATGCTTCTGTCCGTTGCCATCCACACCGGCAATGCCGAGGATCTCACCCGGCCAGAGTTCGAAGCTCACCTCCCGCAGCGGACACTCGCCGCGTCCGGCGTCGGTCCGCAGGCTGCGGGCGCTGAGACGTGCGGCACCTGTGCGGTCGACGGCGCGATGGCGGTGCGCCTGACGGCCGCGGCCGATCAAGATCTCAGCGTCGCGTTCATGCTCCGCACGGCTGCCGAACATCATGCGGATGACTTCGTCGATTGTCTCCGCCTCGGTCAGCTTGTGCAGCCGTTCGGGCGGGATCTGTCCGACCACTCGGCCGAGACGCAGCACGGAGATGCGGTCGCCGAGTTCGTAGGCCTCCAGCAGCTTGTGCGTGATCAGGATCAGAGCAATTCCCTTCTCCTTCAGGCGGCGCATCACCTGCGCCAGATCGCGCACGCCCTGAGGCGTGAGCATGGAGGTCGGCTCATCGAGGATCAGCACCTTCTCGCCGCGCCAGAGCGCGCGCATGATCTCAACCTGTTGCTGCTCGCCGAGCGACAGGCGCCCGACCAGCGCATCGGCGGCGATCGTAACGCCGAGCAGAATCGACAGTTCATTAAACCGCTTCAATGCCGCAGCCCGGCCGAGGCGCTGCCACCAGGGGCCGCCGAGCATCAAATTCTCGATGACCGAAAGACTGGGCACCAGCAGCACATGCTGGAACACCGTGCCAATGCCGCGGTCGAGGCTTTCGCGCGGCGAGTTGATCTTCACCGGCTCGCCACCGAGCAGAATCTCGCCCTCATCCGGCTGCAGCATGCCCGCGAGGATGGCAATCAGTGTGGATTTTCCGGCTCCGTTTTCGCCTAGCAGCACATGGATCTCGCCGGCGCGGAAATCGAGGGATACTTTGTCGTTGGCGAGCACGCCGGGAAATCGCTTGGTGATATTGCGCACGGCCGCCACCGCTGCGGCATTGCCGCTGCCCTGAACCGCTGCCGAGATACCCGCGTCGCTCATAACCATACCCTGGATCGGCACGCGCCGCCCGAAGAGGGGCGGCGCGGCCGAACGCATCGCTTCAATGTCGAGCCGCCGTGCCTATTGCGGCGCGTCGGTAACCGAGGTCATTAGGGCACGGACCTTGTCCGCTTCCCACACCGGCTCGATCTTCAGCGTTTCCGCGACAATTTCATCACGCACCTTCATCACATCGTTCCAGGTAGCGTCCGGAATGTGCTTGCTGTGCAACAGCTGCACCGAAGTCGTCGTTGAGCTGGATCGAGTAACCCTTGGTACCGAAGGTATCGGCCTTCAGATCATCAACCATCGCCGAATAAACTGGCACCAGATTCCAGATCACCGAGGACAGCAGATTGCCCTTGTCGATCGAGGTCTTGTCGCCGATCACGTCGATGAACCACACCTTGCCGCCGTCGGTGGCCTTGGTGGTTTCCACCGCCTGCAGCATGCCGAAGGTGGCACCATCGCCCTGTCCGAAGATCACGTCGGCGCCGGCGCCGATCACCGACTCGGTGACGCGGCGTGCCGCCGGCCGCGTCGGAATAGGCGGCGGGACCGATGACTGCGTAGAGAACCTTCACGCTGCTATCCGCCGCCTTGACACCCTGGGCAAAGGCCGCGGACTGCGAGTTCCAGGACGGCGGCTCGCCCGACACGACGATGCCGACTGACTTGGTCTTGGTCGTTCTCGCCGCAAGGATGCCAGCGAGATAGGCGCCCTCATGGCCGCTCAGCGTGTAGTCGGCGACCAAGCCCTTCTTGTTAGCGTCGGGTTTGTCGACGATGGCCACCGGCACGCCTTTTTCGGCGCCGATTTCCGGGGCTGCCGTGTTGTAGCCGCTGGCGTGGGCGATCATCAGGCTGGCGCCGTCGTCGGCCAGCTCGCGCAGCTGCGGATGCACGTCGCCATAACCCAAGCCGGTCGCCGGCATGAACTCGAGGCCATACTTTTCGGCCACTGCCTTCGCTGCATCATGACCCTGCTGGTTCCAGCCGAAATCAGTCGGTTCCTCGGGCGTCAAAATGGCGATCGATTTGACGTCAGCCGCCGTCGCCGATGTGGCGAGACCCACACCGATCGCACCGCAAGCCACAGCGGCCATAAGCGCCAGCCGTGTCGCATTTCTTCTTGTCGTTCCGGTCATTTCTTACCTCCAGACGTTGAGACACTTTGCTTTCTACGCTGCAATCACCGGCTGCGCTCCCGTGATGCCATTTTCTGACGCGCCTAGCGCAGTTATTCGAATTTCCGTGGCGCAAAACTTGGTTTATCTGGTTCTCGCACCCCGCCTCCGTCACCGCTCCCTGGCCCCTGCTCCATCTTAGGAGTCCTGCAGTGCCTTGCGCGCGGCGACGAGCTTGCGCGCGCGCCGGGCCTGCAATTCCGCGATCCGCTCGGGCGTATAGTCGAAGACGCCGCCGCGGGTCTTGATGCCGAGTTTCCCCTGCCCGGTGCGGTCCGTCACGAACTTTGCGACGTCGCCGCGGCTGCATAGTTCCTTATTCAAATAGCTGCCGACCGCCTGGTAGATATCCAGACCTGCCATATCCAGCAACGCCATGGGTCCGACCACCGACAGTTTGTAGCCGATGCCCCAGGAGACACAGGTATCCAGGCCCTCGGCATCGATCACGCCCTGTTCGACAAGGTCGACGCATTCCCGCAGCAGGGCATAGAGCACGCGATTTTCCACGAACCCGGGCACGTCCTTCTTCACGACCACCGGCAGCAGGCCGATGCCTTTGATCAGGTTCACGGTCCAATCCACAACCTTGGGGGCGGTCTTGGCGCCGGCGATAACCTCGATCATCGGGATGATATGGGGCGGGTTCGACCAATGCATGCCGACGACACGCTCCGGCACCGCAACGAAATCCTGGATCTTGCTGATGGGGATGCCCGAGGTATCCGACGCCAGGATGCACTCCTTACCGACCGCGGCTTCCGCTTGCCGGAACACCTCGGCCTTGATTTCCAGCTTCTCGGACACATTCTCCAGTACCAGATCGGCGCCGGAGACGCAGTCGGCGAGGCTGTCGCAAACGACGATCGCTTCGCCCTTACTCTGGTCAGGCATGCCCAGGCCGGCGAGCACACTGGCCGCCACCTGGAACCGTGGCGCAGCGCTGGCCCGCTGTTCGGCATTAGCGTCAAAGCAGCGCATGGCAATGCCCGCGCGAGCCAAGGTGGCGGCGATGCCCGGCCCCATCGTGCCTAGTCCGATAATCGCCGCCTTTGTCATCCCGCCTCCCGTAATACCAAATACAAATCCCGCTTGTGCGGTCAGTCGGTGGTGCCGTTTACCCGGTTGCCTTCTTGAACGCCGGCCGCGCAGCGACCTTGTCGCGCCACGCCCGCAGGCCCACGAGGCCCGGCAGGTCCACCGGAAAATCCAAGCAGCGATGAACGATCGGCCCGAGGCAAATATCGGCCAGCGACATCGCTTGCCCGGCAAGCCAGGCCTGCCCGCCCAAGCCCGCCTCCAGGATGTCGAGCTGCGTCTTCAGCTCCTTGGCATCGGTGGCCCAACTGGCGGCGCGCTCGGCGGCCGGTTTCTTCGCTTCCTTGAAGATCGCCGAGATACGGATTGTTGAGGGACGCGAGTTGCCAATCCATCCAGCGCTCCACCTGGCTGCGAGCCGTCGGGATCACTCGGATACAGGGCATGGCCTCCTTGCTTGTTGCAGAGATAGCGCAGGATGCTGTTCGACTCCCAGATCACGGTGTCGCCATCTACGCAGCGTTGGCACCTTGCCGTTCGGATTCAGCTTGAGATAAGCCGGCGTCCCCGGTGTTGTTGAACTGGCGGCCATAGTCCTCCCGCTTATAGGGCGCGCCCAACTCCTCCAGCAGCCAGATCACCTTTTGCACGTTGCCGGAAGTGCCCCGGCCCAAAACTCTCAGCATCCTATCCCCTCTTTATCGCGCTGCAGGACCTGCGCCCCGTCTTGTTGACTTCCGACGATCTCATTCTTTCGGCTTATAGGCCACGGCATCCATTTCTATCTTGCATTCGATTACGGCGCGGGCCTCGACCGTGGTGCGGGACACGATACCCCCCGGAAAATATTCGGCGAACACCCTGTTATAACGGCCGAAATTCCTGGCATCCTCGAGGAACACCGTCACTTTCACAACATCGGACAGATCGGCGCCATCCAGGGCCAGGATGCGGCGGATGGACTCGATGGTCCAGCGCGTCTCCTCCTCGATATTGCCGACGCACATGTTGCCGTTCTCGTCCTTGGCAACCTGGCCGGAGACGAAGATGAAATCGCCGGCGCGCACGCCCGGATGGAAAGGCAGGTTCGGGTTCTTCTTGCCGATAGGAACTATGCCCTTGCTCACGTGAAATCTCCTGATTGCGCCGGTTACAGGACCGACGTCTCGATGATGTCGACGCCACGCTGGCGGTCGATGAGATAGCAGATGCCGCGATCGTCGATGGTCACGTCGTTGGACGACATGATTTCGAAGCCCTCCGGCGGGTCCGGCTCGTAGAAGGCCACTTCGCGCGGGGCGAAGGGGTCGGCGATGTCAACGATGCGGAGCCCCTTGGCGAACCAGGCGAAGGGAATGATCGTCCCCTTGAACCGCTCCGAGGGCTGATGGCAACCCATCATCGGCGGCTGCGGCGCGCCGTCCTTGTCGAGCCCTTCCACCTGGAACGTCGAGATCGGGATCGGGCAGGTCTCGTTGGTGATGTCGTAGATCCAGGCGAAGGCCGGCGCGGCCGGCCAGAGCTTGGCGACATCCTCATCCGCCACCACCATGACATTGCGGCCCTTCAGCGGCTGCGGAATCGGCAGGCAAGTATGCGTAGGATGGGGAAACGCCGGCGAGGTATTGCCGCCGGCAATCGCCCGCGGCTTCGACATATCGGAGATGTCGAGGATGTAGTAGCCGTGATGCCAGTAGCTGACATAGAGCCTGTCGCCCATGCGCATGGGATGGTGGCAGCGCGGCGGCGTCCAATCGTCCCAGGGATAGGGCTCGCCGCCGGCCTTCCATTGGCCTGGTATCCACCAGCGCCCGACCTCTTCCGGCTTCTCCGGATTTTTCAGGTCGAGGATCATGGCGATGTTGCCGACATAACCCTCGGCGGTCGGCGAGATATAGGCGTAGCGCCCGTCGAAATCGTAGCGATGCACACCCTTGCCGTGGGTGTGCCATTTCCCGATCTGCCGCGGCTTGCTCGGATTTGAAACGTCATAGATGCCTAGACCGCCGCCGAACGCCGTGTCGCCTTCCGGCCCATTGCGCTCATGATTGACGATCATGATGCCGTTGCTGACTCGCACCTTGTGGGAGTGCCAACCCTGGGGCACCTCGATCCGCGCCAGAAGCTTTGGGTTCCGGGGATCCGCCACATCGACAATGCTCGTGCCCGTAGGCTGGCGCATATGGCCGACATAGAGCGTTGTGCCCTCGACCCAGACCTGGCCACCGCCCGGACAGTCGAAGCGCGCGAGATGGCTGGTGTTCCTGCCGTTCGCCATGTCCGGAGCCGATCGAAGAATCCTGCCGCCTGCGCTCAGGCCAGCTTGACGATTTCGCCGGTCTTGGTCTTGCCGTGCCTCTGGTAAAAGGCGAGCGCCTTCAAGGTCGGCTCGTCGCTGGCGACGAACAGGATGGCGGGTTCCTTGTCCGACCCGTTCACATGCTCGCACCAGCTGCCGCCGGGCACCGCCATGGTATCGAACGGCTCCCAATCCAGCCGCTTGCCATCGACGATGCTGTGGCCTTTGCCCTCGAAGGGCGCCACGACAAGGCTGGCGCTCTGCTTCAGCGGCAGCGTGCGCTCGCCGGGCCGCAGCATCTGCATGAAGAAGGTGATGGTCTTATAGACTGGCTGTCCCGTGGTGGGATCGACATATTCGATCATAAGCCCTTCATAGGGATCGCCCGGCCAATCGCGGAACTTGTGGAGCTGCTCGCGCATCATGTCATAGCGGTAGACATACATGGGCGATGCGGCGCCGGTACCGCGGAAATGCGAGACGAAGCGCGGCTTCAGGCCGCCATGGCCATAGACGCGCTGGGAGTAGTCGGGCGGGAAACGCTCGGACTGCATGGCGCGGCGCACCCGCTTGCCTTCCTCTTCCTCCGTGTAATCATGCTCGAAGTACATGGAATTCAGTGTTTCCACGAGGGGCAGGTCCAGCACGCTGAGATTGATGGCGTTGTCGTCGCCGATGGTTGCCGTGATTGTGCCAGGTGTCGTGGGGTGTCAGCACCATGTCGCCCGGGCCGAAGGTAATGTTCTCGCCCTCCACGCCCGTGAAATTCATCTTGCCGGTGAGGCCCAGGCGAATGGCATTCGGCGCATGACGATGGGGCGGCATGATCTCCTTCGGATCGTTGAGGCGGAAGGCCACGTACATCGTGCTGACGGTGGCGCGCTTCGGCGCCAAGCCGGGATTGACCAGCACCAGCGAGCGCCGGTCCGAGGTGTCCGTCCGGATCAGTTCCGCCGAGCGGAGGAGCAGCGGGTCGATCTCGGACTGGTATTTCCAGATGTAGGGCACCGCCTTGCGGGTATCCAGGATCTGGCGGTCTTCGTCATGCTCGACACTGTGGTCCACCGCCCAGTAGGGCGCCATGTTGAGCCTGAGGACGTCGGCATGGAGCTGATCCAGCGCCGCCCGAACATTGCTGGTTTTGATTTCGCTGGTCGCCTTCATGCTGCACACTCTGCCCGGGGTCAGTTCTAAACCGCGTGACCGCATTGCCAGGCGGATCCGCCACAAACCATTACTTCAGATTGGTTCGTTTTTCGACGTTTTGACCCTGGAATCGTAACCATTTCCCAAACCCAGCGTCAACCCTGCACCATATCGCAGCGCCGATTGTTGCAGGCGGCAGCATGTGGTATCGTGCCTCAACAATTGGTCTCGGTCGTCTGCCGCAGCGGTTCCCCAGCGGTTCGGGAAATGTGGGCAGCGCGGCCGTATGGTCCCAGTGGCGCCGATGGCACTGGACAGTCGCGCCGCCGAAGGGATCTTGACCGGCATGGCCATTGAGCTTGGCCGGCGGATAGCGACAGGGATATCGCCATGGAGCGAACGGACGAGACTCTCACCAAACTGAGGCAGATGATTGCCAGCGGCAGCTTCGACGATGAGGGCCGCATGCCGCCCGAGCGCGCGCTTGCCGTGGAACTCGGCGTCGGCCGACGGTCACTGCGCCGCGCGCTCGACATCCTGGAACAAGAGGGACGCATCTCCCGGCATCAAGGCCGCGGCACCTTCGTGCAGACCAACGGCAATGGCAGCGGCAATGGGCATGCGCGAACGATCGCACGGCTCGCATCCATGTTGCCGGCCGCATCGGCGGATGCGCCGAACATGGCTTTCGAATACATTCTCGATCATATCAATCCGCTGGAAGTGATCGAAGTGCGGCTGGCCATCGAGCCTGTTATGGCGCGCATCGCCGCTTTCCGCGCTTCCCAGGCGGAGATCAAGCGGCTGCAAGGCCTCGCGGAGGAAACCCGCACTGCCGCCGATCCCGATAGCTATGAGCGCGCCGACGGCCGCTTCCACCGCACCATCGCCGAGTCGGCGCGCAATGCGCTGTTCCTCGCCATTTTCGACACGCTTCATGCGAGCCAGCGCGACAGCGGCTGGCGCCGCCTGGGTGAGAACGCCCATTGCTACAAGCGCCAGTCGGTCTATGCCGGCTTCCACCAGGAAATCTGCGCCGCGATCGCAGCCCGCCAAGGCGACCGCGCGCAGGAGCTGATGCATGAACATCTCTGCGACGTGCAGCGATACATTCATCAGCACGCCTTTCCCGCCACCGTCGCCACGGCCAGCAAGCAGTAGCCCCGTGCGACGCTCCGCCCGCGGCCGCGGCTTGTGACAGCGCGGCCGACCGTGCTAGCAATTGGTTCCGCTGGGGGGTGCAATTTGGTTCGCCCGAGCCCAGATCTGAACCAATAGCTCGGGGATAGCTTGATGGCGGCACGCAAGACCTACGACCATGTCATCGTCGGCGCCGGCTCCGCCGGCTGCGTTCTCGCCCACCGCCTTTCCGAAGACTCCAATAACCGCGTTCTGATCCTCGAGGCTGGGGGCTGGGACCGCGACCCCTGGATCCACATCCCGCTGGGCTGGGGCAAGATCCTGCAGAAGCGCCTCCACGACTGGGGGTATTTCTGCGAGCCTGAGGAGAATGTCGGCGGCCGCCGCGTCGAATGCGCCCGCGGCAAGGTCGTGGGCGGCTGCTCTTCCACCAACGCCATGGCCTATGTCCGTGGCAACCGCGGCGATTTCGAGCGTTGGAAAGCCGGCGGTTTGAGCGGCTGGGGTTATGACGACGCCCTGCCCTATTTCCGCAAGCAGGAGAGCTGGGAGGGCGGCGGCAACGCCTATCGCGGCGGCGGCGGCCCCTTGGGCACCCAGACCTGCAAATACCAGGACCCGCTGCTCGACGCTTTCGCGGACGCCGCCAAATCCGTCGGCCATGGCTGGACCGACGACTACAACGCGGAAAAGCAGGAGGGCTTGGGCCGGCTGCAGATGACCATCCGCAACGGCCGCCGCGCCAGCACCGCGACCGCCTATCTGCACCCGGCCCTGCGCCGCTCCAACCTCACCATTGAAACCGAAGCGTTCGTCACCCGGGTCCTGTTCGAAGGCAATCGCGCCGTCGGCATCGAATATCGCCAGGGCGGCGAAACCAAGACCGTGCGGGCGGACAAGGAAGTGATCCTCGCCGGCGGGGTCATCAATACGCCGCAGACGCTGATGCTCTCAGGCATCGGCGACCCCGCCGAACTCAAGCAACACGACATTGCCGTAAAGCTGGCGCTCCCGGGAGTCGGCAAGAACCTGCAGGATCACGTCTCGGCGATTCTGATGTATCACCGCAAGGGCACCGGCCCGTTCCACCGGATGATGCGCTATGACCGCATCGGCCCGGAACTGGCCAAGGCCTACCTGTTCGGCAAAGGTTTCGCCGCCGATGTACCCGGCGGCATCACCGCCTTTCTGAAGAGCAGCTCCAGCGTGCCGCTGCCGGATATCCAGTTCCTATTGACCGCAGCACCCCTGGGCGCCTGGCCTTATATGAAACCCTTCAAGCAGCCTTTCACCGATGGCTTCGCCTGCCGCATCGTCATGTTGCATCCGGAAAGCCGCGGCGAGGTGGCGCTGCAATCGGCCGATCCGACCGCCCACCCGCGCATCCTCCAGCGCTTCCTCTCCACCGACTATGACTGGCGGGCGCTGCGCGCCGGCGTGAAGATGGCGCGCGAGGTGGCCGCGCAGTCGGCGATGCAACCCTTTATCGCCAAGGAGATAGCGCCCGGCCTGCAAAAGGCATCGGATGCGGACATCGACGAACATATCCGCAAGACCTCAATCACCGTCCACCATCCGCTGGGTACCTGCCGAATGGGGCCGGATAGCGATGCCCTGGCCGTTGTCGATACTCAGCTCCGCCTGCGTGGCGCCGAAGGCCTGCGGGTCGTCGATGCGTCGGTGATGCCGGACATGCTCACCGGCAACATCAATGCCGCCGTCATCATGATCGCCGAAAAGGCGGCGGATCTGATCAAGGCAGCCTGAGCTCTAGCGCGCGGTCACCAGCGCATTGAGCTCGCCGTAGGTCATCGCACCTGCCCGCACCAATCCGGAATCGCCGTCGCGCAGAAAGGCCTTGGCCTTTTCGAGAGCTGTGGCCGCAGCCACCTGCGATATCGCCGATCCCGCGCTGAGGCGGCGCACGCCCAGCTTCTGCAATTCCGCGGCGGGCGCCAGACCGGGCCATGCCAGCAGATTCACGGGCAGCCCCGCCGCGGCGGTGATGCTTCGGATCTCCGCGGGCTGCGCCGCTCCTGGCACGAAAAGCCCATCTGCGCCGGCGTCGCGGTAGCGTTTCGCGCGGGCAAGCGTCTCCGCCACGCGCTTGGCCGGCGGCACCAGTTCGTGCAGATAGACATCGGTGCGGGCGTTGACGAAGAAGTCGACGCCTTTGCGCTTGGCCGCCGATTTTACTTGCTCGATCTTCCGGCAGAGCAGATCAGGCGACGAACCGCCATCCTCGATATTCATGCCGATGGCGCCTGCATCGATCACCTTGCCGACCGCGACTCCTACTGCCTTCGGCGTCTTGCCATAGCCGCCTTCCATGTCGATCGTCAGTGGCACCTTGATGACGCGGGTCATGCCGGCGACCGCGGCCACCAACAGATCCAGCGGCAGCGCATCGCCATCAGGATAGCCTAGCGCCCAGGCGACACCGGCGCTGGTGGTTGCCATGGCACGGGCACCCAGGCTCTCGATCAGCCGCGCACTGCCCGCGTCCCAGCAATTAGCCAGCACGAGAATTTTCGGTCCTTTGTGCAGTCGGCGAAACTCCGCCGCTCTCTTCTGTTGCGATGCCATGGATACTCCGATGTGAGACTAAGGATGTGAATCGCTGCGCGCCGCATCAGCCGCCCAGAGATGCTGCGCCGCATAAGCGCGCCAGGGCCGCCAGGGTTCGGCGCGATCCTGCAATTCGGCCGGGCTCGGCCGCGTGCCGTTGCGCGAGGCCCCGCGCAGCAGGCCGATGTCGCTGGCGGGAAAGGCATCGGTCTCGCGCACGGCGC
This sequence comes from uncultured Alphaproteobacteria bacterium, assembly GCA_963810485.1. Taxonomy (GTDB): domain Bacteria; phylum Pseudomonadota; class Alphaproteobacteria; order Dongiales; family Dongiaceae; genus DATKFM01. The sequence goes on along the minus strand of CAWENQ010000003.1, from coordinate 59,694 downwards.
GTAGCGCGATGTAGTGCGCCGTCCATTCGCCGACGCCGCGGATCGCCCGCAGACGCGCCACGGTTTCCTCCACGCTGGCCAGCGGCTGGAACAGGTCGGGATCTGCGAGCGCCGCCTCAGCCAGCGACGTCAGCGCCGTCTTGCGCGCATTCGGCATGCCCAATGGTGCTAGATCGGCGGCTCTTACCTGCGCCGCCGTCGGAAAAGCGTGAGTCATCCCGGCGTGAGTGCGCTGCGCTGCCAACAAAGGTGTGCCGCATAGACGCACCAATTGCCCGGCCAATTGCCGCGCCGCCTCGACCGTCACCTGCTGTCCGAGGATGGCACGCATGGCCAGCTCGAAGCCGTCCCAGCCGCCGGGCGCGCGCAGGCCAGGCCGCGCGGCGATCAGCGGCGCCAGCAGCGGATCCTGCGCCAGATGGGCGCCGATCTCAGCCACATCCGCGCCGAGGTCGAAAACCCGCCGCACCCGCGCGATGACAGCCGGTAATGCCCGCAGGTCGGCAACTCGAATATTGACGCTCAGGCTCTCCCGTTCCGGCAAATGGCCGATCTCGACTGTGCCGAGTTCGCCGTCCTGGGTGAAGGTCCGGCAATAGCGTTCGCCGTCGATCCACTCGACGCGCGCGATCGCGCGCGCGCGCAGGAACGCCAGCATCGAGGACCAATCATAGGGCGGCCGGTAGCGCAGCCGCACCGTGACGCCATCAGCCGCCACCGATCCTTCCCGCAGTGACGTAATGGTTTTGCGCCGCAAAGCGCTCGGCGGCCGCTTGAACAGCCGTTGAAAAGTCTCGTTAAATCGCCGCACGCTGCCGAATCCGGCGGCCAGCGCGATCTCGCCCATGGGCAGGCGCGTATCGTGGATGAGCTGCTTCGCCAGCAGCACGCGCCGCGTCTGCGCTACGGTGACCGGCGAGGCGCCGATATGCTGGTCGAACAGGCGCCGCAATTGCCGCTCGCCGATACCAAGCCGCGCGGCGAGATTGTCGACGCTGGCGTCGTCGCCATCCATCGCGCCTTCGGCGATCAGCGCCAGCCCGCGTGACACCGTGTTCGACGTGCCGCGCCAGGCGCCGAAATCCGGCGCCGTTTCCGGCCTGCAGCGCAGGCAGGGCCGGAATCCGGCCTCCTGTGCCGACGCGGCCGACGGGAAAAACCGGCAATTCTCGAATTTGGCCGTGCCCGCGGCACAAACCGGCCGGCAATAGATGCCCGTCGATGTCACGCCGACGAAGATCCGCCCGTCAAAACGGACGTCGCGGGTGCGGAGCGCGCGGTAGCAGATCTGCGGATCGAGTGCTTCCATGGCCTCATCATGCCACCGCCGCGGGCCCGACGCTCGCGGTTTTCGGACATGGTCCCCTAGAGCAAGCCGCGCCGCGCCAGGTTGCGCATGAGATGGCTGGCGCCAAACACCCAGGGCGGCGCCTCGGTCGACAGCATCATGCGGTTCACCAGCGCGCCCAGCTCCGGCGCGGCCACCGTGACGATATCGCCCATCTTGTGGGTAAAGCCCTGCCCCGGCTGATCGCGGTCCTCGATCGGCGCAAACAGCGTACCCAGATACAGCACCGCGCCGTCGGGATACTGATGATGCGGCCCGACCATCTGCTTCACCAGATCGGCGGGATCCCGGCTGATCTTGGCGATGTTGGAGGAGCCCTTGAGTTGGTATCCCTCCGGTCCGTCGACTGTCAGCGTCACCTGGATCTTGCGCACATGGTCGAGCGTGAACCCGCTATCAAAGAAACGGATGAACGGGCCGATGGCGCAACTGGCATTATTGTCCTTCGCCTTGCCCAGCAGCAGCGCCGAGCGGCCTTCCACGTCCCGCAGATTCACGTCATTGCCCAAGGTCGCGCCGACGATGCGTCCCGCAGACGACACCACGACCACCACCTCCGGCTCCGGGTTGTTCCATTTGGAGATCGGATGCAGGCCCGCATCGAAGCCGGTGCCCACGGCGGACATGATCTGCGACTTGGTGAAGATCTCCGCATCCGGCCCGATGCCGACTTCCAGATATTGGGACCACATGCCCTTCTCGATCAGCAGCGCCTTCAGCTTCATCGCCTCCGGCGAGCCGGGCTTGAGCTTAGAGAGATCGTCGCCGATCAGGTTCTGGATGCTGCCGCGAATCGACGCCGCGGCATCGGGATTGCCCCGCGCCCGCTCCTCGATGACGCGCTCCAGCATGGAGATGGCGAAGGTGACCCCCGCGGCCTTCAGTGCCTGGAGGTCCACCGGCGTCAGCAGCCAAGGCTTCGATTTGTCCCGGCCATCTGGTGGCGTGTTGGCAAGCACGGCATCGACCGCACCGATCATCGTCCCCTTCGCTTCGCGCAGCGCCTTCGCGGAATCGGCCGTCTCGCAGAGATCGCGCATGGTCGGGAAAGCAGCGGAGATATCCTGCAGTTCGCCGCCAGCTACCTTCACCACTGCCGGCCCTTCCGCCGACGGCAGCCACACGCGGCCGGCCAGGGACGCGCTAGCATCGGCGGGCAGGCTCGATTTGGCAGTCAATTTTATCGATGGCAACGGCATATGGTTTCCTCATTCGGGAATCGCACCGGGTTCTGGCCGACAGATTGCAAGCCCCGCCGTCGCGGCGCAAGCGCCGTCACAACTCCAGAATTATTCGCAGGCGATCCGCTTGCGTGGTCGCTTCCGCTTCCGTCTTGAACACGGCGATCTCCATTGGCCGTCGGCGCCCCGCGACTGGAATTTCCAGTCGGTAGTCCGGTGGGCCTTCGGAGGAGTCGTCTCTACGCACGCCCGGCATGCCCAGCCGTTCGAAGGCATAGGTCCTGACATGGGACAATCCAAGGATGCCGTCAGCTCGCACAATCACGAGGCGACGCTGAAGTTCAAAATGAACAGTTTTGGTGAAACCAAGCACCGCCCCGGCTAGCAGCACGGTGCCAATGCATGTCGCGCCGATCGCGATCACCCAGAGTGGAATCATGCCGAGTCTAAAGACGGGGACACCCGGCCTGATGAGAAGCTCGTAGGGCGCGAGAAAGGGCACCAAGCCTGCCAAGAACAGGAGCAAGCGCGCGAGCCCCCTCATGGGTTCGTGATAGATGGCATCGTCAGGGCTCGATTGCATGACAATTCGGCAAACTCGTCCGGAATCAATGGTGAGCGACGGCTCTACGGACTCAGCCGGCTCTCTAGAAACACGCCATCGCGGGCAATAACGTTGCCGCCTTTGACGACCACCCGTTCATGTGGTCGCCGCACGACTGCATCGGCAACATTCTCCGCCTTCACTAATACAAAATCTGCTGGCCCGCCGACTTCGAGGCCGTAATCCTCCAGCCCCAGTGCTTTCGCGCCGGCTGACGTCGCGGCATCCAGCGCCTGACGCAGTTCCTCGTCCTTGCCCCAATCGAAGCGATAGGCCAGCAGCATCGCCCTCTCCAGCATGTCGCCATTGCCCATCGGCGACCAGGCATCGCGGATGCCGTCGGAGCCGCAGCAGATATTGACGCTCATCGCGCGCAACGCCGCCACCGGCGGCACCGTGGTATCCGCCGGCGCCGACGTCATCAGGGAAATGCCGAGGTCCGCCAGCCGCCGGCCCACCAACTCCATCCGTGCCGGCGTGGCCATACCCAGGCAATAGGCGTGGCTGATCATCACGCGCCCCTTTAGGCCGGATGCCGCCGTGAACTCGGCGATCTGCTCTACCTGCGCGATGCCGACTTCGCCGCGGTCATGCAGATGGATATCGACGCCCCGATCGTAGCGTTCCGCGAGACCGAACACGACGCGAAGCTGGCCGAGGACATCGCCGTCGATCCCCTGGGGATCAATGCCGCCCACGGTCTCCACTCCCAGCTTCAGCAATTCTTCAATCAGCTCCGCCGTACCGGGCGCCGTCAGCAATCCGGTCTGCGGAAAAGCGACGAACTGCATGTCGACGACATCGCCATAGGCGGCGCGCAGCTCCAGCATCGCCTGCACATGCTTCACGCCGATATCGGGCGCGATATCGATATGGGAACGGAAGTGCAATGAACCCTGGGCGATGCAATGCTCCAGAAGCGCACCCGCGCGCCTGCGGATCGGCGTGGTGACGGTGGCCAGGATGCGGCGCTCATTGGCGATGTAATCCTTGAGTGTCGGTCCGGCGCTGTTAGGCCGCCAAGGCTCGCCCCAGAGGGTCTTGTCCAGATGCACATGGCTCTCGACCAGCGGCGGCAGGAGAACATGACCGCGGCCGTCGATATCACCGCCAGATGCTGCCCCTCTGGCCGTCGGCGTGAATGCGGCAATGCGACCGTGTTTGATCGCCACGTCAATGGTCGTGCCGTCTATACGGCGTATTGCTCTGATAGTGAAATCCGCCATTTCGCCTCTTGGAGATTCAAGCCGCGCGAATGAACGGTATCAGCGGCGCTTCAGCGGGCGCAAAGACCCGGTATGTTAATCCTAAAGCCGCGTCTCGCTTACCAGTTTGAAATGCAGGAAGGCCTCGATGCCTTCGCGGCCGCCTTCATAGCCGTAGCCGCTGTCCTTGAGGCCGCCCACCGGTGCATCCGGCAAGGACGGGCTCATCTGGTTGATTCCGATATTGCCCGCCTCGATCTCGTTCACGAACTTCGCCGCCGTTGTCAGCGACTGCGTGAAAAGATAGGCGGCGAAGCCATAGGGCACGGCATTGGCTCGGGCGATCACTTCGTCCAGATCCTCGAACGATGCCATCGGCGCGATCGGACCGAACGGCTCCTCCTGCATGACAGCCGCGCGATCAGGCACCGACACCAGCACCGTCGGCGGCCAGAAATATCCCGGCCGGTCCAGCCGTGCGCCGCCGGTCGTCACCTCTCCGCCGAGCGCCACGGCATCGCCGGTATAGCGCTCCATTGCCGCCAGCCGGCGCTCATTGGCCAGCGAGCCCATCTGCATGCCGGCCTCCGTACCATTGCCCACCTTCAGCGCGCGGGCCGCAGCCGTGAATTTGCCGGCAAACTCCTGCATGCGCGATTTGTGGATGTAGAACCGGCTCGGCGCGATACAGGATTGACCGGCCGATGTGAACTTGAACGCCATTGTTGCGGTTACCGCCGCCTCGACATTGCCGTCGGCACAGACGATGACAGGCGCATGGCCGCCCAGTTCGAAGGTGCAGCGCTTGAGATCTTCGGCCGCAAGCCGTGCCAGTTCCTTGCCGACGCGTGTCGATCCGGTGAAAGTAACCTTGCGAACTTCCGGTGCCTTCAACAGCCGGCCCGCCACCACAGGCGGATCGCCGAACAGCAGATTGATCACGCCATCAGGCGCGCCCGCATCTGCCAGCGCCTGTACGATCGCCGCCGCGGTATAGGGCGCCTCCTCCGCCGCCTTGAGCACGACGGGGCAACCGGCGGCCAGCGCCGCACCCAGCTTGCGAGTCGTCAGCACCGCCGGGAAGTTCCACGCCGTGAAGGCCGCCACCACGCCGATGGGCGCGGGCACCAGCATCCGGCTGGAATTCCGCGCGCGTCCCGGCAGGGATCGCCCGCCGATGCGCGGCGCCTCCTCGCCATTCCAAGTCAATGTCTCGATGGCGCGATTGATCTCGCCGGATGATTCCGCGAGCGTCTTGCCCTGCTCCAGCGTCAGGCCGCGGGCGATATCGCCGGCGCGCTCACGCAACAGGCCCGCCGCTTTGATCAGGATCGCGCCCCGATCGATTGCCGGCGTATCCCGCCACGACTTGCGCGCACGCTCCGCTGCCGCAACGGCGCGGTCGATATCCGCTTCGTTGGCAAGGCCGACGCGGCCGGAGGCCTGCCCCGTGCCGGGATCGATCACCTCCCGCTCGCCGGCACCCCCGGCTCGCCACTCGCCGGCAATGAACAGCTTGACCGCGTCCCGCATGTCGCGCCGTCCGTCAGCGGACGTAACTGGCGCCGTTGATATCGATGGTCGTGCCGGTCGCATGGCGCGCCAACCCCGACGCCAGGAAAGCCACCGTGTTGGCGATATCCTCGGGCTCGGCGATCTCGCCCAAAGGAATATCCTTGGCCGCGGCATCGACTCCGAATTTGTCGAAGAAATCCTGATTCAAGCTGGTTCGCACGAAGCCGGGCGCGATGGCGAAGGCGGTGATGCCCTGCCGCCCGAAATGGCGGGCAATAGTGCGGGTCATCGCCACAACGCCGGCTTTCGACGCGGCATAGTGCATGTAATCCGCGTCATCCCCGCGAAAGGCGGCACGGCTGGCCAGATTGACGATGATGCCGCCGCCGCGGCCGCGGAAATGCTTGATGGCCTCGCGGCAGAAATGCCCGGGCGCGACCAGATTGATCTGCAGCGTGCGATGCCAGGAACGAGACCAGGCCTCGAACTCGTGGTCCACATCCGCCGATTCATAGATGCCTGCATTGTTGACCAGCACGTCAATCTTGCCGCGCCAAGCCAGCGCCTGCCGCCAAATCTCCAACACGCTAGCGTCCTGCGCCAGATCCCCGGCGACAAGATGGCAGCGATCGGCGCCCAATTCCTTTTGCACTTCGCTGGCGCCGCCCGTGGTCTTGACGTCATGCAGCACAGCGGAACCGCCGGCCTGCACGATCTTGCGCACGATGGCGGCACCGATGCCCCGGCCGCCGCCGGTGACGAAGGCGATCTTGCCCGTGAGATCGATCATCTGATGATACCTTTGTTTCTTATGGCTCTTTCATACCGTTGCGCGCCGCCCAGTCGAAGGGATAGAGCGCATAGAAGTAGCTGCATTTCCGGCCGGTCATGTCGTAATCGAGCGTGACACCTTCGGGCAGCCAGACGATATCGCCGGCCTTGCAGTCGTACTCGCCCTGATCGGTGCGCACGATCATGCTGCCTTCATGGATGAACAGGATTTCGTCATAGAGCGTGGTCCAGTGGATGCAGACATTCTCGCCCATCTCCAGGCCGCCGCCCATATTGTGGCTGATCTCCTTGTTGATGACGCGGGCGATCTTGGTCTCGCCCTCCTCCATCTTGCAGGGGATGAACGGCAGCTCGCTGCGCTTGAAATGCAATGCTTTGGGCATTCTGGCCTCCTGTGTCCTGGTATTGAACTCTACCGTTTGGCAATGCGCGAGGTCGTGATCCCGCCGGGCGCCATTCCCGCCAGGGCGCGAACCACCACGCCTGGCTTGCGGCCCAAATGGTCCAGCCGATCCTTCCGCTTGATCGCCGCGCGAACCATGAGGGCGCCCACATAGCGGATGCGGTTCGGGCGGCAGCCAGCGCTCGACCGGCCGCACCAGCCCGCACTGGGACCATTCGTCGCTATGGTCCAGCGCCAGCGAGGCGAGGATGCGGCCGGTGATCGGCGTCGTCGCAACGCCGTTGCCGGAGAAGCCATAGCCGTAGAACATGTTCGGACAGTTCGGCAGCGCGCCGAACAGCGGCAGGCCGCTCCGGGTGCGGTCGATCGGCCCGCACCAGCTGTCGGCGAACGGCAGATCGGCCAGCGCCGGATGGCCGCGGCGCACGCAATCGCGGATCACGTCCTCGCGGATCGAGCGGCCTTCGAAGCGCTGGCCGCTCATGCTGCCGAAACCGATGATGCCGCCGGTGATGCCGGGATTGAACCGGTGATTGCCGGTGGTGCGGAAGCCGGTGACGAAGGTCTGGGAATCGCCCATCAGCGGCTTGGCCTTGTAGCCGATGCTTGCTCCAGGAGTTCCGGCACCGGCTCGGTCACGGCGTCGTCGCTGGCGATGACCAGGATGGACGGCCGCAGTTCGGGAATGCCGAGCGACCAGGCATTCATGGTCAGCACGACGCGGCCGGCGGTCACCGATCCCTTTGCCGTGCGCACGACCGGTTGTGTCGCGGCGCTCCAGCCGGATCATCGGCGAATTCTCGAAGATCCGCACGCCCCGCTACAGCGCCACGCGGCGCATGCCGCGCACCAGCTTTCCGGGATGGATCGTGGCCGCGGTCGGATCGTAGATGCCGGCACAGGAACGACCGCGATGCCGGTCATCGCTCGGCGATCTCCTGGGCTCGATCGGGCCGGAAGGGATGGAGATCGTGCTTTGCCAGCGCCGGCCAGGATGCCGTTCCAGGAGCCGACATGCTTCGCGCAGGTGGCGCCCCAGATCCAGCCGTCGCGGCGGAACTCCGCATCGATGCCGTTCTCGCTGCAGAACGCCTCGATGTTCGGTCGGCGGAGTTGCCGAAAGCGCTGGCCCAGGCGGATCGCGCCCTCGGTGCCGCAGAAAGCCTCCAGCGCCGCGAACTTCGCCCATTGCGAAAGCACCATGCCGGAATTGCGGCCGCTGGCGCCGCCGCCGCAGATGTCCGCTTCGACGATCGCCACATCGGCTGACGGCTTCCGCGCCTTGATGTTCGAGCGCCGTCCACAAGCCCGGCAAGGCCGCCGCCGACGATGCAGACATCCGCCCCTGCGTCGTTTTGCAAGCGCGGCGCAGTCGGTCTCGCCGGGCGCAATCGCCTCGCGCAGCCAGACGCAGCGGCCCTCAATGCGGGTGGGTGTGGTCATTCCGATATCAGAAGGCCACCTGGTCGCCGCCCTTGAGCTTCAGCATCTGCCGGGCTTCGGCAGGCGTGGCGATCTCCAGCGACAGTTCCTCCAGGATGCTTGCGGATCTTGGTGCACCTGCTCGGCATTGCTCTTCGCCAGCGGCCGGGACCGAGATAGATGCTGTCCTCCAGCCCGACGCGCACATTGCCGCCCATGGTCGCGCCGATGGTGGCCAGATTGATCTGATGCCGGCCGGCCGCCAGGATCGACCATTGATAATCCTTGCCGAACAGCCGGTCGGCCGTGCGGCGCATATGCATCAGATCCTCCGGATGCGGCGCCGATGCCGCCCAGGATGCCGAAGATGCGTCTGCACGAACAGCGGCGGCTCGCAGCATCTTGCGGTCGAGGAAATGCGCCAGCGTGTAGAGATGGCCGATATCGTAGCATTCGCATTCGAAGCGCGTGCCGCAGCCCTTGCCGAGCTCCTTGATGAACCGCTCGATCTGCGCGAAGGTGTTGGTGACGATCATTGTCGCGCGTCTTCTCGACATAGGGCTTCTCCCAGTCATACTTCCAGTCGGTGATCTTGTCGGTCACGTGGAAGATGCCGAAATTCATCGAGCCCATGTTGAGCGAGCAGAGTTCCGGCTTGGCGCGCAACGGCGCCGCCAGCCGATCCTCCATGCTCATGCCCAGCGAGCCGCCGGTCGTGATGTTGATGACCGCGTCGCAGTTCTGCTTGATGCGCGGCAGGAACTGCATGAACACGTCGGGATCGGGTGTCGGCCTGCCCGTCCTTCGGGTCGCGGGCATGGAGATGGATGATCGAGGCGCCGGCTTCCGCCGCGGCGATCGAATTCGCGTGCGATCTCGTCGGGCGTGATCGGCAGATAGGGCGTCATGGTCGGCGTATGGACCGAACCGGTGACCGCGCAGGTGATGATCACCTTGCGGCCGGCCTTCGCCGCCGTTTCCGGCTTGCTCGGACATGGTACTCCTCCCCATCTCCGTGCATGTTGACACGCATGCCATTGTTCACGATCATAGCATCACAGTGCTTGTGATCACAATACTGCACCGGCGGGCTGAATCGCCGAACATCTGCGGAAAGCGGCTACGCATGCGCCTGAACCGCGGCCAAGGGAGGTTGACAATGAAGCGGTATCTGTTGACGCGGCGTGCTCGGGCTGGCGTTGGCGATCGGCGTTTCCACGCCGCCGCCGGCAAAGGCCGAAGAACAGGTCGTGGTCGTCGGCTGGGGCGGCGTTTGGCAGGACGCCTATCGCAAGGCCCTGTTCGAACCCTTCACCAAGGAGACCGGCATCAAGGTCGTCGAGGAAGAGTTCGGCGGCGAATATGCCAAGCTCACCAGCCAGATCGAGGCCGGCAAGATCACCTGGGACCTCGCCGCCTTCGAAAGCCCGCAGGTGATCCAGGGCTGCGACGAAGGCGCCTTCGTCAAGCTCGACTGGGACAAGCTCGGCGGCCGCGACAAGCAGATCGACTACGCCGCGCACGATTGCGGCATCGCCTCCGACATCTGGTCGACGGTGATGGCCTATGACGGCGACAAGATCAAGGACGGGCCGAAGAGCTGGGCCGATTTCTGGGACGTCGAGAAGTGGCCGGGCAAGCGCGGCGGCTACAAGGACGCGCGCATCATGATCGAGATCGCGCTTGATGGCCGACGGCGTGAAGAAGGAGGACATCTACAAGCGTCCTCGCAGAGCCGGCCGGCTTCGACCGCGCCTTCAAGAAGCTCGACGAGCTGAAGCCGAACATCCTGTGGGCGGAAAGCGCCGCCGACGGCATGCAGCGCCTGCTGGCCGGCGACGTGGCCATGATCGTCAACTTCAACGCCCGCGTCAGCGGCGCGGCCAAGGAGAACAAGCGCAACCTGGTGATCGCCTGGGATACCGGCTTCTGGGTCGGCACCGACTACTGGGTGCAGATCGCCAACGGCCCGAATCCGTCGGCGGCCGCGAAGCTGCTGGAGTTCTATTCCCGCCCGGAAACCCAGGCGGATCTGGTGAAGACCCTCAGCTACGGCGTGCCGACGCTGGCCGCCTACGACCTGATGCCGGCGGAGATCAAGGCGAGTCTGCCGACGTCGCCCGACAAGGCGGCGTGGGCGGCGGTCTATAGCGACGCCTTCTGGGTCGAACATCAGGCGGCCGCGACCGAGCGGTTCAACGCCTGGGCGGCGCAGTAAGGCTATCGCCCGCTAATGAATGTCTCTCGACGCGGGATCGGGCAGCCGGACAGGTCGCCCGATCCCGCCACTTTTTTGAGAGGAACACCGGATGTCTGCCATCGAACGCGGCGGTCAGGCGCCGCAATCAGGATCTGCCCTCGGCCGTCGGCGAAGCGGAAGACCGCTACAGTCGCCGCCAATCCGGAGAGCCAGCGGCTGAGCAAGCTGGCCCAGGGCGCCCTGCCCGGCGGCAACACCCGCACGACCGTGCATTTCTCGCCCTTCCCGCTCTACATCGCCAGCGGCAAGGGCAGCCGCCTGACCGATGTCGACGGCCACAGCTATGTCGACTTCGTCAATGAATACACCGCCGGCGTGTTCGGCCATTCCAATCCGGTGATCGCCGAGGCGATGACCGGCGCGCTGACGGGCGGCATCAATCTCGGCGCGCCGACCCAGCATGAGGTCGCTGCTGGCGGAGGAAATCCGCAAGCGCTTCCCGGCGATGGAGCTGCTGCGCTTCTGCAATTCCGGCACCGAGGCCAACCTGCTGGCGCTGGCGACCGCGCGCGCGATCACCGGCAAGGATGCAGTGCTGATCTTCGACGGCGCCTATCACGGCAGCATCCTCTATTTCACCCATGGCGGCTCGCCGCTGAACATGAAGTTCGACTGGATGCACCTCCGAGCTACAACGACCTCGCGAAGGCGCGCCGCGACATCGCCGCCAATGCCAGCCGGCTGGCGGCCGTCATCGTCGAGCCGATGCAGGGCGGCGCCGGCGCGATTGCCGGCGATCCCGCCTTCCTCACCGGCCTGGCGCGACGCCTGCCGACGACGCATGGCGTGCTGTTGGTCATCGACGAGGTCATGACCTCGCGCGCTCGACTATCGGCGGCGTGCAGGCGCGCTATCGGCGTGAAGCCCGATCTGATGACGCTCGGCAAGTATGTCGGCGGCGGCCTGAGCTTCGGCGCCTTCGGCGGCCGCGCCGATCTGATGGCGCGGTTCGATCCACGCCGCGCCGATGCCTATTCCCGCATGGCGGCACCTTCAACAACAATGTGCTGGCGATGGCGGCGGGCCACGCGGCGCTGACGCAGGTCCTGTCGGCCGACAGGCTGGAGCGCATGAACAGCCTCGGCGACAGGCTGCGCGACCGGCTGAATGAGCTGGCCCGAAAGCATGGCGTGCCGATGCAGGCGACCGGCGTCGGCTCGATCTTCGGCATCCATTTCCATGACGGGCCGATCCGCAACGCCGACGATCTCGACAAGGGCGAGCATGGCCGCGAGGCCGGCCATCGCCGACCTGAAGAAGCTGTTCCACCTCGATATGCTGGCGGCCGGGCAATATCATCTCGCGGCGCATCATGGGCAATCTGTCGATCGAAACCACCGAGGCGGAAACCGAGCAGCTATGTCAGGCGATCGAGGAGTTCCTGATCAATCGCGGCGATCTCGTGCGAACGGCGCTGAGCTGACGCGCGCCAAGGCCGCGCCGCCGCTACAGCGCATCCGCGATCAGCTTCGCCGCGTCCTCGATGTCGTCGACGATCGCGTCGCGCGCCTCCTGCGCGTTGCGCTTGCTGCAGCGCCTTCAACAGCCGGCGGTGATGGGTCTGCACGGTGATGCCGGCCTTCGACATAGATGCCCTGCTGGATGGTCAGCAGCGGGCCGATCTGCAGCCACAGCGACTCGATGATCTTCACCAGCGTCGGCATCTGGCAGGCGCGGTAGAGGCTGAAATGGAACTCCCGATTCATCACCAGATAGTCGGCGGTCTTCGGCGCGTCCTCGCGCTCCATCTCGTCATTGAGCTGGGACATCCGGTCGATCATGCCGCTGTCGATCAGCGGCGTCGCCTCCTCCGCCGCCAGCCCTTCCAGCGAGGTGCGGATGCGCGTGATCTCGCGGAAACGCTCCCGCGTGATGACGGGCAGGGAGACGCTGCGGTTCGGCAGCAGGAACAGCACATGCTCCGCCACCAGCCGTCGCAGCGCCTCGCGCACCGGCATCGGGCTGATGCCGAACGACGCGGCGAGACTGCGGATGGTCATGGTGGAGCCGGGCGCGATGCGGCCGGTCATCAGCGCCTGCTTGAGCTGCTCGTAGACTTCTTCGTTGAGCGTATTGCGCTGCAGCTTGGGAACCGCAAAGGGCGCATCGGCCGCTCCGGCCAACGGGGTCGCGCGACTGCGGCCCGCGGCTTTCCTCTGCGGCGCTTTTCTGCTCTTCATCCTCTGATCCTGCCTGCGCGGCCCCGCGCGGCGGCCTTTCCGGGTTGATGTGTAATGAGTGATCACAATAACATCAATCACTCTCTTTCCGCCAACAAGGGTGGCTGATATGCCGGCGATTGCCGCCCCTGCCCTGGCCCCCGAGGCGCCAGCCCGCTTCGCCCTCCACGGCCTGAAGGGCGAATTGCGCGGGATCGAGCGCCGCCGCGTCTTGCGCGACTTGCTGCTGGTGCTGCCGCTGATCGCTTTCCTGTTCCTGGTCTTTGTCGGCCCGATCTGCATGTTCGTCTTCCGCGCGGTCGACAACAGCATCGTGCCGGACAACCTGCCCCGCACGGTTATCGCGATCGCCGAGTGGTCGCCGCCGGAGCCGCCGCCGGAAGCGGTGTACGAAGCGCTTGCCGCCGATCTGCGGAGCATTCCCGCCGGCGGCACCGCGGCCGTCCTTGGCCGCTACCTCAACGCCACCCGCGAGGGCTTCCGCAGCCTGATCATCAAGACCGCCAACAACCTGCCGGCGGAGCCAACGGGTACGTGGCGCGAAACGCTTGTCAGCATCGACAAGAAGTGGGGCGATACCGGCTATTGGGCCACGCTGAAGAACGAGTCCGGCCGGCTGACGGCGTCTTATCTGCTGGGGGCCGTCGATCTCAAGCTCGATGAACAGGGCGACATCGTCAGCCAGCCGCACCGAGCGCTTGCTCTATAAGCGGCTCCTGTTCCGCACGTTCGAGATCAGCATCGAAGTGGCGCTGCTCTGCGCGCTGCTCGGTTTCCCCGTGGCCTTCGTGCTGAATGCGTTGCCGGCGCGGCAGGCCAATCTGCTGATGATCGGCGTCATGCTGCCGTTCTGGACCTCGCTGCTGGTGCGCACCACCGCCTGGATCATTCTGTTGCAGGGCAACGGTCCGGTGAACAGCGCGTTGCAATGGATGAATGTGATCAATCAACCGCTGGAGCTGATCTTCAACCGCTTCGGCGTGCTGGTCGCCATGGTGCATGTGCTCCTGCCCTACATGATCCTGCCGCTCTACAGCGTGATGAAGGGCATCCCGCCGTCCCACATGCGCGCCGCGCAATCCCTGGGCGCCACCACGCGCTACGCGTTCCTGCGCATCTATCTGCCGCAGACGATGCCCGGCATTCGCCGCCGGCACGCTGCTCGTCTTCATCATGGCGCTCGGCTACTACATCACGCCGGCGCTGGTGGGCGGGCCGAACGACCAGATGATCTCGCTACATGATCACCTACCACCTGAACGAGGTGGTGAATTGGGGCATGGCCTCGGCGCTGGGCGCGCTGCTGCTGCTGGCGACGCTGATCCTGCTGGCGCTTGCTGGGCCGCCTGATCGCCGCACGGCCCGCTGATGCGCAGGAACTGAGTCATGGCCCTGCCCGCCTATGCCTCCCTGGAAGATCGCATCTGGCATTACGGCGCGCGGCTGGTCTGCTACGCCGTGCTGCTGTTCCTGGTGCTGCCGATCGTCATCATCGTGCCGATCTCCTTCACGTCAGGCGACATGCTGGCTTTCCCGCTGCCGGGATTTTCGCTGCGCTGGTATCAGCGCATCCTCGAGGGCGCGGCCTGGATCGATGCGGCGAAGAACAGCCTGTTCATCGGCATCTCCACCACCATCCTGGCGATGGCGCTGGGGACGTCGGCCGCCATGGGCCTCTGGCGCATGCGCGTTCCGCTGGAAGCCGCTGCTCATCGGCCTCATCATCTCGCCGCTGCTCATTCCCATCGTCATCACCGCCGTCGCCATGTATTTCCTGCTGGCGCGGATCGGGCTATGGCGGAACCTATGCCGGCCTGATCCTGGCCCACACCGCGCTGGCGGTGCCATTCGTCGTCATCACCGTGCTGGCGACGCTGGACGGCTTCGACACCAACCTCGCCCGCGCCGCCGCAACCTGGGCGCGCCGCCGCTCACGGCTTTCCGCAAGGTGACGCTGCCGATCATCTTCCCGGGCATCGCATCGGGCGGCCTGTTCGCCTTCGCCACCTCCTTCGACGAGATCGTGGTGACGCTGTTCATCGCCGCGCCCGAGCAGCGCACGCTGCCGCGGCAGATCTTCAGCGGCGTGCGCGAATATGTCAGCCCCGGCATCGCCGCGGTGGCGACGCTGCTGATCCTCGTATCGATCTTCTTGCTGGTGACGGTGGAGTTGCTCCGACGGCGGTCGGAGCGGCTGCGCTACGGCAAGTGAAGTAGTGGCGGGCGCCATGAAGGGCGCCCGCCCGGGGCCGGCACTTACTGCGCAAGCTTTTCCTTCAACGAGCCAAGGCCGGCATCGTAGATGCCGAGGATCGTCTTCTTGGCGTCCTCATCCGATGCGCCCTTGGCGTCAAATGTCGACGACCAGTCGATTGCAACCGTATCGGCTGTGCTGCCCGCTTCCACCTTGATGGTCGAGGCATAGTTGGCGACCGGCAGCGGGCTCTCGAGGATCTCGTAGCTGTAGGAATGGGCCGCGTCGTCCCAGTTGGTCAGCTTTTCCACCAGCACGGCGCCATCCTGGGTGGTGAGCGTGCGGATTTTGGCGCCGTCCAACTCGGTCAACTCGCACTTTGCGACCACGGGATGCCAGTTCGCGATGCCGCAGAAATCGCCGAGCAGAGCCCAGGCTTTGTCCACCGAACCCGCCGCCTCGATTTTCTGTTCCGCGTCGATAGCCCAGGCATTGCCGCCGAAGACCAGGCCAACTAGAGAAGCGCCCGTCAACATCCAGAACCGCATGAAATCCTCCCATATCAGATTGTCTCCGCTTAGCGCGGGACGGGGATGCTAGGGGCCCAGGCGCGACAATACAAGGAACCAAGGCGGGGCGAGCATGCCGCAACTTTGCAGCGGTATCGCATAGGAAACCGCTTAGCGACAGCGCCAAAGCCGAGCCAATCATATGGGCAGTTCGTCAGTGAGAACGACTTGAGCGCTTTATCTGTACAGGTTGCGATCGATCGTTTGCCGTATGGTGAAAAACTCTTTCCAGGGATCGCGCTTCCGGCGCTTCAACCTGGCAGCAACGTCAGCCACGCTGAACGCATCGGATCGCAGGCTCCCCGTGAGTTCCTTCCAGTCCAGCGGCATCGATACGGTTGCCCCCGGCGTTGCGCGAGTTGAGTAGGGCGCCACGGCGGTCGCGCCGCGCTGATTACGCAGATAGTCGATGAATATCTTGCCGCGCCGCGCGGCTTTCGAGCTCTTGGCGATGAAATCATCCGGCGCATCGGCGGCCATCTGCGCCGCGAAAGCCTGGGTGAAGGATTTCACGGCACGCCACGGCATCGGCGGCGACAGCGGTGCAACGACGTGCAAGCCCTTGCCGCCGGTTGTCTTGAGGAAACTTTGCATACCCACCGACGACAGCCGCTCGCGCACCAGCTTCGCGGCGGCGACGACCTTCGGCCAGGGCACGGCCGGATCGGGATCGAGATCGAAGATGATGCGGTCCGCGGATTCAATCTTGCCGGGCGCGCAGCCCCAGGGATGAAGCTCGAGCACGCCGAATTGCACCAGGGCCACCAGACCCGCTGCATCACTGACTGATACATATTGCTTCATGCCGCCCTTGTCCCGCAGCCGGATCGGCTTGATCACTTTGGGCATGCCTGCCGTGAGATGCTTCTGATAGAAACAGGCGCCATTCTGACCATCGGGACAGCGCACAATCGACAGCGGCCGGTCGGCGACATAGGGCAGCAGCATATCGGCGACGCCGAGGTAGTATTCCGCGAGGTCGGCCTTCGTCAGCTTGAGCTTGGGATAGAGAATCCGATCCGGGTGGGTCAGCTTGACGCCGCTCACCTGCTGTTCGCCGCTGGATTGCTTCACTGTGACCTCCGCCGCCTCCGGAACCCGCTCGCGGCCGATCGACTTGGCCGGCTTGTCGTCGCGCAGGGCAATGAATGAAGCCTGCCGCACCAGCCCGTCCGCCGTCCAGGTGGCAAACTCCACTTCAGCCACCAGCTTCGGCGTCACAAAATGCACGCCGCGTTGTGCCAGTCCTGGCGTCTCCCCGAAGGGGCTCCGGGCGGCCGGAATTGCGTCCAGTTTCTTGCGCAGTTTGCGGCCCGCTTCGTCGCCAAACCCCGTGCCGACGCGGCCGGCATAAACGAGGCGGCCCGACTGCCAATAGCCCAGCAGCAGCGCGCCGAGCCCCTGGCGGCTGCCCTGTGGATCAGTGTAACCGCCGATGACGAACTCCTGCCGCTCGCGGCATTTGGACTTCACCCAGCTCCGGCCGCGGCCGGAGCGGTAAGGTTCATCAGCCATCTTCGACACCACGCCTTCGAGCGCCATGCGGCAGGCATGGCGGTAGATCTTCTGCGCGTCGCCGCCGAAATGATCGCTGTAGCGGATAGGCAGATCAATGGTCCGGACCAACTCATCCAGAAGTTCCTTGCGCTCGCGCAACGGCAACTTGCTGACATCGCGTCCATCGAGATGCAGCAGATCGAAGACGATGTAGATCAAGCCTTCGTCGCGGCCTTCCGAGAGCGCCTGCTGCAGCAGGGCGAAACTCGGCGTATTGCCGCGATCGAGAGCAATGATCTCGCCATCGATCAGCGCACGGGTGGCAGGCAATTCGGCAACGGCTTTGGCAATGCCGGGAAAGCGGGCGGTCCAGTCCAAGCCGCTGCGGGTCAGAATCTTGACCTTGCCGCCATCGAGCCGGGCCTCCGCCCGGTAGCCGTCGAGCTTGATTTCATGGATCCATTCCGATCCCGCCGGCGGTTCGGCCACACGCGTCGCCAACTGCAGGGGGATGAAATCCGGCATGGGTGCGGCGCGCGCCCGCTTGGTCCTGCCTGCTTTCCGCCGTGGCGCCGGTTCGCGCTTCGGCTTTGCGGCCGCATCCCGGCGCTTCTCCGCGGTCCGCTTTTTGCTCGACCATTGCTTGCCTTTCTTGTCCGACTCGATCTGCTTCAAAGTCTTGCCAGTCTTCACGCTGCGGTCCTGCTGCGTCAGGACCATATCGCCTGAGCCCGGCCGCGCGGCCTCGTCCCGGCTCTTGATCAGCAGCCAGTTGGCGCGTTTCTCCCGCGGCGAACCGCGCATGCGCACCAGGTGCCATTCGCCCTTCAGCTTCTTGCCGCGCAGCCGGAAGGTCAGCCTGCCATCGCGCAACATCCGGTGCGGATCGCCAAGCGGTTCCCAGGTTCCATTGTCCCACAGCATCACGGTGCCGCCGCCATATTCGCCGGCGGGGATCGTGCCTTCGAAATCGCCATAGTCGAGCGGATGGTCCTCCACCTGCACCGCCAGGCGCTTATCGGCGGGATCGATGCTGGGACCACGGGTCACCGCCCAACTCTTGAGGACACCGTCCATCTCCAGCCGCAAATCGTAGTGCAGGCGGCGGGCATCATGCTTCTGAATCAGATAGCGATGGCCGCCGGCGCGGCCGGTTTTTCCCTTGGGTTCGGCTGTCTTCGTGAAGTCGCGCTTGGTGCGGTAGACAGCGAGCGCGTCGCCTGATCTTAGGCTGTGTCCCGATGACTTCATCCCTGCTTCCGCCGCTTCACACTGCGGGATGGTGCCTTGCGAGCCTTACCGGTCGCGGCAGAAGGCTTGCCCTTTCCACCCTTGCCGAGGCTCTGCTTCAATGCCTCGACGAAATCGATCACTTCCGCGCTGCGGCGGGGTGCTGGTTCATCGGCAGCGAGCTTGCGGCCTTTCGACTTGCGTTTGATCAGGTCCCGCACGGCGCTCTCATAGTGATCCTTGAATTTTTCGGGCGCGAAGGCCGCGGTCTTCTGGGTGATCAATTGCTTCGCCAAAGCGAGCTGGTCGCTGTCGGCTTTCTTGTCCTTGATGCCGGCGAAGAAGTCTCGCGCATTCCTCAGATCATCGTCATAGCGCAAGGTTTCCAGCAGCATTCCCTTGCCGCAGGGCTGGATGGCCGCGATCCGCTCGCGGCCGGACACGGCAATCTGCCCGAGGCCGATCTTGCGGCTCGCCCGCAACGCGTCGCGGATGACCGCGAAAGCCTCCTGCCCGGCTTCGCCATCGGGCACAACGAAATAGGGTTCGTCGAAATAGATGGCATCGATCTCGTTGCGATCGACGAACTGGACAATATTGAAGCTTTCCGCTGTCTCGAGCCGCAGCTTTTTCAAGTCGTCGGGATCGATGGCGACATAACGGTCCTTCGAGATCTCGAAGCCCTTGACGATGTCCTCGTTGTCCACCCGGCCGCCGCCCTCGACGATCTTCTGATAGCGCACGCGCTTGCCGCTGCGCTTGTGGATCTGGTGAAAGCGCACCGCGCCGGCAGGGTCCACGGCGGAGAAAATCTGCACCGGTAACACGACCAGCGACAACCGGATCGACCCGGTCCAATAGGGGCGAGCGGGCATGGGCATCCCCGGGTTCTGGATAAGTATCCTAAGAGAACCGAGGATGCGCCCGATAGTTCCGCGCGGGGCGTCCGCGACTCCGTCCCGAACGGAACAAAGGCCGCAGCTTCGTCATTTCCATTGGCGAACCGGCCGTCTGGCACTATCTATGGGGCGAGGCGGCAATCTGGGGGCCGCGGCAGGCGAGAGAGCCATTGATGCTAAGAATCATTGCCGTTTTGAGTGGAGCGGTCGTCCTGCTGTCGGCATTGAGCGCCGATGCAAAGCAGGAGCAGATCACCGGCTATGTCAGTGCGGTCGATAAGGACGCGCGCAAGGTCACGCTCGACGACAACAATACGTACCCACTGAAGCCGACCGCCGAGATGCGCTGGATCGTGCCTGGCGTAAAGGTGGTGCTGTTCTGCGACTATGACACCACCGGTCTCGTTAGCTGCGGCGTCGGCGTCGCATCGATGTCCGAAGACCTCAACCAAACTCCAGGCGAACCGGCGGCCGGCGGCAGCACCGGCTTTGACGATGAAATCGGGTTCGCAACGCCGGACGCCAACCTACCCGACAAGCCAATTCTCCAGCTACGGCGGCCCGACAAGTAGAAACGCCGAGATCGGCTGGCCCGCCTGGGCCCGGAGCATAGCTGCCAGGACCCCTGCCGCAATCACCGTGAGTCCTGCTCCGGGGCGCGGCATCTCAGCGCATTTGCACACATTGCCAATCCCTCTGATCGGCGAAAATCCACGGTCAGCACTATTCCGGATCACCGATCCGCGATGGCAGCCGCACAAATCGTATTCTTGTATTACCGTACACTTGTTAGTTCGTACAAAAATGACAGTTATTCCGACTGATCTGTGCGGGGAACCAAAGTAATAGTTCTCTCCAGGCACTGAGTTGAATGTTTTAGACTCAAACATCACTTATGAAGTAGGAGTTCCGCTGCGGCTCGCCTGCGCGCCGGCCTATATTCGTAATAATCATACTTTCGGCCCGAGAATGGATCAAGCGCGAATCAGAGTTGGTTTGGATGATTATTGCATCCACAGCCGGCTTTTCATTCTATTTGCTGCTTGTGCCCTGTTGATCCTGCTGCGGCCGTTGCTGCTGGACCCCGATTACTACTGGCACCTGGAGACCGGCCGGCTGATCTTCGAACAGCGCGCGCTGCCGAGCGCCGATATATTCGCCTATACCTATGCCGGACAGCATTGGGTCATGCATGAGTGGCTGTTTCAGCTGATCCTGTTTGTTGTCTATGACAAATCGGGCGAGTTTGGCGTCAAGCTGCTGTGTGCGGCCATATCCACCGCGATCCTCTGCATTGCCTACGCCACCGCGCAGCGGCTCAGCGGACGGCATGCGGTCGCCACCTCCGTCACCGTTGCGCTGATCATCCTGCTGTCGCAGTTCATCCTGCCGCGGCCGCAGATCATGTCGTTTCTGCTGTTTGCCTTCCTGCTTCGGGCGCTTTTGCTGGCGAAGTACGCGGACAGCCGGCGCCTGCTCAACTGGCTGCCGCCGGCAATGGCGCTTTGGGTCAACCTGCATGGCGGCTTCGCCATCGGGCTGGCGGTGACCCTTGCCTTTACCGCCTTCGAGTGGTTGCAGGCCCGGATCGATGGCTCGACCGCCGCACGGCGCGCCTATTTGCGTCATCTGTCGGTCATAGCCCTGCTGTCGCTCCTGGCCAGCTTTGCCAATCCGGAGGGTCCGCGGCATCTCCTCTATCCCTTCGAGACCGTCGGCTTGGCCGCGACGGCCGTGATCGTGGAATGGCAACCGCCGGATTTCGGACAGCTTACCGGCAAGCTCTATCTCCTGGCGGTTGGCGCTTTTGCCCTGCTGATGGTTTACCGGCGCGAAAGGCCGGACCTGACGGAAATCGCCCTGCCGGGCATCATGGTCGTCGCCGGCCTGATATCGGTGCGGCATGTGCCGTTCGCGGCGCTGACAATGGCGCTCCTGGCGAGCCGCGTGCGGCTGACCCCGGCTCCCTGGCTGGATCGTCTATTGCAATCCATCCGGCGATGGCGCGACCGCCTGCGATCGAAAACGCCGCAATCGCCGCAGATCGGCGGCGCGGAGTTTCTGCTCAATGCCCTGGCCGCACTCGCGCTGATCGTGGGCGGCGCCATCCATTATCCGACATCGGCGGCCGCCGGGGCCGCGGCGCTGGCGAATTGGCAGCCCGTCAAGGCCGTCGAGTTCATCCGCGCCAACGACATCACCGGCCGCATGTTCAACAGCCTGCATTTCGGCGGCTACCTGATCCACCGGCTTCATGGCCGGCTGCCCGTGTTCATCGACGGCCGCACCGATATGTATGGCGACAGGTTCTTTACCGAGTATCTCGACCTGAACTTCGGTCGCGACGGGTGGGAGCGCCTGATGGAAAAGTACGGCATCGATCTGGTGATCACGACTCCCGATGCCCAGATCCGCCGCATGGTGCAGTTGCAGGGCAGCTTTGCGCTGGTGTATCGGGATCGCACCAGCGTCATTCTCCTCCGCCGCAATCCGCAAAATGCGGAGCTCATCGAGAAGTTCGGCATGTAGGAAGCTGCATTGCTGGTCATCACTATCTGTTGTGACTCGCCTGGCCGGATTTCAGCTCAGCTTCCATCTTGATTTCCGGCAACTCATTGGCTATGTTCCCGTTTCCTTCGCAACAAATCGCCGGGAGGCGTGCATGATCCGTATGTATTTGCCGATCAGTCCCGGCGGCGCCGAACGTTAGGTCCGGTGCTGCGCAGGTCGGCCACGGGGTCCCCCGGCCGCCTGCTTCCCTAAACCTCTAGAGGTTTCGATAGCCGCTTTTCTTGGCGCTTTCGCGTCATTGCGTGCTGTTCATCTTTCAACCGTTTGCGAATGGAGCGGCGCGGATTCAGCGCCGGATTGGGACCATGAATTTTCTTCTCGCTTGGCGCGAGCGCGCCGCCCCCTTCCGGGATGTGCTCGCCTTCAACTTCCGATACTGGCGCCGTCAGCGCCTGCTGGTGGCGGCGGTCTGCGCCGGCATCCTGGCCATGACCATGGCCGACGTGCTGCTGCCGATCTATGCCGGCCGGCTGATTGATGCCGTGGCGCCGGCTGTGATGGCGGATGCCATCGGCAGCAACGCGCGCGAGGCCGCGTTGAACGAGGCGATTTGGGCGCTGGCCGCCATGGTAGCGCTTGGGCTGCTGATGGTGGTCGCCCGGCACCTGTCGTTCGTCGCGATCGTGCGCATGACGCTCTGCCAGATGGTTGACGTGGCGCAGGACGCGTTCTGGAAAGTGCAGCGCTTCGCCGCGGAATGGCACGCCAACACCTTTGCCGGCTCCATCGTGCGCAAGGTGACCCGCGGCATGTGGGCCGTGGACCTGCTGAACGACACGCTGCTGGTCGCGCTTCTGCCGTCTGTCATCGTGCTGCTCGGCTCGACGGTCCTGCTCGGCTATCGCTGGCCGATGATGGGGCTGGTGATCCTGGTTGGCACCGTCGCCTATGTAACTCTGGCCGCGGTGCTCTCCATCGCCTATGTCGGACCGGCGGCGCGGCTGTCCAACCAATGGGACACCCGCACCGGCGGCGCGCTGGCCGACGCGGTGAGCTGCAACCCCGTAGTCAAGGCCTTCGGCGCTGAGACGCGCGAGGATCAGCGGCTGCGATGGGTGGTGGCGAAATGGCGGAAGCGCAGCAGCCGCACCTGGATGCGTGCCACCAACAACGGCACGGCGCAGCTTCTGGCGCTGCTGGCGTTGCGCACGGCGGTGATCGGCCTGGCGCTCTGGCTCTGGTGGCACGGCCAAGCGACGCCCGGCGACGTGGCCTATGTGCTGACGGCCTACTTCATCATCCAGGGCTATCTGCGGGACATCGGTTGGCATATCCGCGACCTGCAGAAGTCGGTGAACGATATGGAAGAGCTGGTGGACATCCATGTCCAGCCGCTGGGCGTGGAGGACAAGCCCGCTGCGCAATCGATCGCGATCACCCGCGGCCTGATCGAATTCAACGACGTGCGCTTCCACTATCGTGGCCACAACGCGCCGCTCTTTGACGGGCTGTCGGTCACCATCGAGGCCGGCGAAAAGGTCGGCCTCGTGGGCATCTCCGGTTCTGGCAAGACCACTTTCGTGAAGCTGATCCAGCGGCTCCATGACGTGAATGGCGGACGCGTCCTGATCGACGGACAGGATGTGGCAAGCTGCAGTCAGGCCAGCCTGCGGTCACAGATCGCGATCGTGCCGCAGGAGCCGATCCTGTTCCACCGCTCGCTGGCGGAGAACATCGCTTATGGACGGCCCCAAGCGACGATGGCCGAAATCGAGCGGGCGGCGCAGCTGGCCAATGCCCATGACTTCATCCGCGTGCTGCCCAAGGGCTACAGCACGCTGGTGGGCGAACGGGGCATCAAGCTGTCGGGCGGCGAGCGGCAGCGGGTGGCGCTGGCCCGCGCCTTCCTGGCAGACGCGCCGATCCTGATCCTGGACGAGGCCACCTCGAGCCTGGACTCGGAGTCGGAGGCGCTGATCCAGGACGCGACCGAGCGGCTGATGCACGGGCGCACCACCATCGTCATCGCGCACCGGCTGTCCACCGTGCGATCGCTGCGGCGAATCCTGATCTTCGACAAGGGCCGGATCATCGAGGAAGGCGACCACCGGTCCTTGATCCAGCGGGAGGCCGGGGTGTATCGGCGCCTGTTCGACAAGCAGGTGGGCGGCCTGCTGGTGAGTGCGTAGCGGCCACTTCCGGTAGCGGGTTGTATAGTCTCAGGTTTCGGCGGCCGTAGTGACATTTCTGATATCTAGCTGCGGCCGCTGACTTGACCTACAATGGCGCCAACAAGGCTGGCCAAAGCCGTACCGGCAGGGAGGATCAACCGGTGGGTGTGTCGCACGAGCCGTGGCTCGTCATCCTGTCGCTGATCGTGGCGATCCAGGGCGCCTATGTGGGCCTGAGCCTGGCGGTGCAGGTCGGCGGTGCCGTGGGTCTGCGGCGCAGGTTGCTGCTTGCGGGCGCGGCGATCTCGCTGGCGGTGGCGATCTGGGCGATGCATTTCGTCGGCATGCTGGCGGCGCGGCTGCCCTTCCCGGTCGACTATCTGGTCTTTCCGACGCTGCTGTCCTTCCTGGTTTGCGTGCTGGTGGTGGGCGCCGGCGTCTATGCCGCCAGCGTCGCCAGGTTGCGTCCGGCGCGGCTTGCCGCCGCCGCAGTGTTCATGGGCGGTGGCATTGCCATCATGCATTACATCGGCATGTCGGCGCTCCACGCCAGCGCCCATATGGAACATGACGTCACGATCGTGATCGCCAGCGTCGCCGTGGCCATCGCAACATCGGGGCTGGCGCTGTGGCTGGCGGGCGGGCGCGGCGGGCGGCCGCCCCTATTCCTCTCGGCAACGGCGCTGGGTTGTGCCATTGCCGGCATGCATTACACGGCGATGGCCGGGCTGACGCTGATGCCGTTTCCCGCCGCGGTCGCGCCGGAAGCGCCGACGCTGTCGACGGACCTTCTGGCGATCGTGGTGGCCATCGTCGCCTTCATGGTGTCCGGCATCTTCCTGCTGACGCTGGTGCCCGATCGCTCCCGTGCCGTTGCAAGCAGCGACTTGGACGACGAGCCCGTCGACGAGATCGTGCCGGCGGAAACCCAGAACCTCGGACAGGGCACCTACCAGCCGCTCGGCGGCCTTGGCTCGCCGCCGCGCCGCGCTGCCAAGCAACTCCCGGTGGAGCGCGAGGGCGCCACCCACTATGTGCCGGTGGACGAGATCGTCGCCGTCCACGCCAACGCTCACTACACATATCTATATGACGGCCAGGCCAAGCTGTTCTGCCCGCTGGCGATTGGCGTCGTGGAATCCCGGCTGGACACCGAGCGCTTTGTCCGCATCCACCGCAGCCATATCGTCAATATCGACCGCATCACCGGCCTCAAGCGGATGGGCGATACCGGCCTGGTCGATCTGGGGACGCTGGAGCCCTACACCGTGCCGGTCAGCCGCGGCCGGCTGGCCTGGCTGCGAACTCGGTTGGGCGAGAAAGCCGGCGAGCCCACGGACGCCGCCAGCGCCGCCTAGGGTTTTGCAGCGCAGCATCGCCCGCGTTTTGCGGCCGGAATTCTGAACCGATAGCATTGATCGCGTGGCCTCCGGCCGCATTTCGTGCGGCTGGGCCGCAATTCGTGCATGCCGCCACCGGATCGTGCAGCCGCAATTGTTGCTGCGCCGCACGCAGAACCAAACTCCCCGGGCAAAAACTCTGAACCGGAGGAGGATGCCGTGATCCCAGGCCCCTTTGCTTATCATCGCCCGAAATCCGTCGCCGAGGCCGTGGCCATGCTGGCCGATCTCGGCGCCGAGGCGCGGCCGCTGGCCGGCGGCCACAGCCTGATCCCCATGATGAAGCTGCGCCTGTCCACGCCCGAGCATCTGGTGGATCTCGGTGGCCTCGGCGAGCTCAAGGGCATCAAGACCGACGGCAACGACATCGTCATTGGTGCCATGACCACCCAGCAGGAACTGATCGCCGACGCCACCCTGGCGGCCAAGCTGCCGATCATCAGGGAAACCTCGCTGGTGATCGCCGACCCGCAGGTGCGTTATGTCGGCACCATCGGCGGCAATGTGGCCAACGGCGATCCCGGCAACGACATGCCGGCGCTGATGCTCTGCCTGGGCGCCAGCTACCAGATCGCCAGCAAGACCGGCCAGCGCCGCATCGCCGCCCGCGACTTCTATGAGGGCGCCTACATGACCGCGCTATCCCAGGGCGAGATGGTGACCGCCGTGCGCATCCCCGTGCCGGCGGCCGGCCACGGCTACGCCTATGAGAAGCTCAAACGGAAGGTGGGCGACTATGCGACGGCGGCGGCGGCGGTGATCCTGACGATGGCGCAAGGCAAGGTCGCGACCTGTTCCATCGGCCTGACCAATCTGTCGGAGACGCCGCTCTGGGCCGAGGAAGCCGCAAAGGCTGTGATCGGCACGGCGCTGGATGCGGCCACTTTGAAGAAAGCAGCGGCGGCGGCCGAGGCCATCGCCAACCCCGCTTCCGACAATCGCGGGCCGGCGGCCTATCGCAAGAAGATGGCGGGCGTGATGACCGCGCGGGCCCTGCAGCGCGCCCAGGCGCGCGCAAAGTAAGAACGGGAGACAACCAATGGCAAAATCCCACCTCACCCTGAAGGTGAACGGCAAGGAAGTGGAAGCGCTGGTCGAACCGCGCACCCTCTTGATCCATTTCCTTCGCGAACAGCTCAATCTCACGGGGCCGCATATCGGCTGCGACACCAGCCATTGCGGCGCCTGCACCGTCGATCTCAACGGCAAGTCGGTGAAGTCCTGCACCATGTTCGCGGTGCAAGCCGATGGCGGCGATGTGCTGACCATCGAAGGCATGGCGGCGGCCGATGGCACGCTGCACGCGCTGCAGGAAGGTTTCCGCGAGATGCACGGGCTGCAATGCGGCTTCTGCACGCCCGGGATGATCGTGCGCGCCCATCGTCTGCTGAAGGAGAACCCGCAGCCGAGCGAAGACGAAATCCGCCAGGGCATCTCCGGCAATCTCTGCCGCTGCACCGGCTATCAGAACATCGTCAAAGCCATTCAATACGCCGCCGCGAAACTGTCGGGCGGCTCCCTGAAGGAGGCCGCAGAATGAACGACCAGACCCCGTCGAAGGAAGTGCGCACCGAGCGGCTGCAGGGCATGGGCTGCAAGCGGAAGCGCGTTGAAGATGTCCGCTTCGTTCAGGGCAAGGGCAATTATGTCGACGATCTGAAGCTGCCAGGCATGATCTACGGCGACTTCACCCGCTCGCCCTATGGCCATGCGCGGATCAAGAAGATCGACGCGACCAAGGCGAAGGCGCTCCCGGGCGTGCTGGCGGTACTGACCGCGGCCGATCTCAAGCCACTCAGTCTTCACTACATGCCGACGCTGGCCGGTGACGTTCAGGCCGTGCTGGCGGAAGAAAAGGTGCTGTTCCAGAACCAGGAAGTCGCCTTCATCATCGCCGAGGACCGCTATGCCGCCGCCGACGCGGCCGACCTGGTGGAAGTCGAGTATGAAGAGCTGCCAGTGCTGGTGGACCCGTTCAAGGCGATGGCGCCGGGCGCGCCTGTGCTGCGCGAGGACATCAAGGACAAGACCGACGGCGCCCACGGCAAGCGGAAACACTACAACCACATCTTCGCCTGGGAGATGGGCGACAAGGAGGCCACCGACACGGCCTTCAAGAAGGCGGAGGTATCGATCAAGGAGTTGATTTCCTATCAGCGGGTGCATCCCGCGCCGCTCGAGACCTGCCAATGCGTCGCGTCGTTCGACAAGATCAAAGGCGAGTTGACGGTCTGGGGCACTTTCCAGGCGCCGCACGTGATCCGCACGGTGGCGTCGCTGATCTCGAAGATCCCCGAGCAGAAGATCCACGTCATCGCGCCCGACATCGGCGGCGGCTTCGGCAACAAGGTCGGCGCCTATCCCGGCTATATCTGCGCCATCGTCGCGTCCATCGTGACGGGCCGACCGTGCAAATGGGTCGAAGACCGGATTGAGAATCTGTCGACCACGTCCTTCGCCCGCGACTATCACATGACCACGGAAATCGCCGCCACCAAGGACGGCAAGGTGACGGGCCTGCGGGTGCATGTGCTGGCCGACCACGGCGCGTTCAACTCCTGCGCCGATCCCAGCAAATGGCCGGCGGGCTTCTTCAATATCGTCACCGGGTCCTACGATTTTCCGGTGGCCCATTGTTCGGTCGACGGCGTCTACACCAACAAGGCACCGGGCGGCGTGGCTTATCGCTGTTCGTTCCGCGTGACTGAAGCCGCTTACTGCATCGAGCGCGGCATGGATATCCTGGCGCAGAAGCTGAACATGGATCCGGCTGAACTGCGGATGAAGAACCTGGTCCGCAAGGAGCAGTTCCCCTATCAGTCGGCGCTCGGCTGGGAATACGACTCCGGCGACTATCACACCGCCATGCAAAAGGCGATGGATACGGTCGACTACAAGAAGCTGCGGGCCGAGCAGAAGCAGCGGCAGGAGGCGTTCAAGAAGGGCGAGACCCGGGAGTTGATGGGCATCGGCGTGGCGTTCTTCACGGAGATCGTCGGCGCCGGCCCGTCGCGCAACTGCGACATCCTGGGCATCGCCATGTTCAACTCCGCGGAGATCCGCATCCATCCCACCGGCGGCGTGATCGCTCGCATGGGCAGCAAGTCCCAGGGCCAGGGCCATGAGACGACCTATGCCCAGATCATCGCCACCGAGCTGGGACTGCCCGCCGACGACATCATGATCGAGGAAGGCAACACCGACACGGCGCCCTATGGCTTGGGTACTTATGGTTCGCGCTCGACACCGACGGCGGGTGCGGCGACGGCGATGGCCGCGCGCAAGATCAAGGCGAAGGCGCAGATGATCGCCGCCGATCTGCTGGAGGTGTCGGAGTACGATCTCGAATGGGACATCGATCGTTTCCAGGTCAAGGGCAATCCCGAACGTTTCAAGACCATGAAGGAACTGGCCTGGGCAGCCTACAACCGCGTGCCCAAGGGGCTGGAGCCGGGTCTGGAGGCGGTGAACTATTATGACCCGCCGAACATGACCTATCCCTTCGGCGCCTATATATGTGTCGTCGATGTGGATGTGGATACCGGCGTGACCAAGGTGCGGCGGTTCTACGCGCTCGACGATTGCGGCACGCGCATCAACCCGATGATCATCGAAGGCCAGGTCCATGGCGGCCTGACCGAGGCCTTCGCCATCGCGATGGGCCAGGAGATCCGCTATGATGAGATGGGCAATGTGACCGGCCCGACCTTCATGGACTACTTCATGCCCACAGCGGTGGAGACGCCGAAATGGGAAACCGACTGGACCACGACCCCCTCGCCGCACCATCCCATCGGCGCCAAGGGCGTGGGCGAGAGTCCGAATGTCGGCGGCGTGCCCTGCTTCGCCAATGCCGTGAACGACGCCTTCCGTTTTCTGGGCTCGACCCACATCGCCATGCCGCACGATCACTGGCGCACCTGGACGGTGGCGGAAAAGCTCGGGCTGCATGCGTGAGGGTTGCGTCTAGCGCGGGTGGATCATGTGCTGTTGCGGCGAGATGATCCTCATTCCCTGCCCCCTCTCCCCCAAGGGGAGAGGGTTCATTTATTGCGCCCCATCATCCATGCGATCACAGCGGCAGTGCAGGGCCGCCTGACCCACCCATGATCCCCGACCGTGACCGCATCGCCGATCGCCTCGCTGCCGTCGGCTATGTCGCCGACCGCGATCTGGCGACGGCGCTGTGGATGATGGATCACCTCAAGCGGCCGCTGCTCCTCGAGGGCGAAGCGGGCGTCGGCAAGACGGAGGTGGCGAAGGCGTTGGCGGCCGTGCATCAGACAGAGTTGATCCGACTGCAATGCTATGAAGGATTGGACCAGAACGCCGCGCTCTACGAGTGGAATTATCAGCGGCAATTGCTGGCCATCAAGGCCCATGAGACCGCGGGCGAAAGCGCCGACCGGATCGAGGATCACATCTTCTCGGAGAAGTACCTGCTGGAGCGGCCGCTGCTGGCGGCGATCCGTCGCGAGAAGCCGCCGGTGCTGCTCGTCGACGAGGTGGACCGCGCCGATGAGGAGTTTGAGGCGTTCCTGCTGGAGTTGCTGTCGGATTTCCAAGTTAGCATTCCCGAACTCGGCACAATCGCCGCGAAATCGATCCCGCGCGTGGTGTTGACATCGAACGGCACGCGGGAACTCTCGGACGCGCTGCGCCGCCGCTGCCTCTATCACTATGTGGACTTTCCCGACGTCGAGCGCGAGGCGCGGATCATCAAGTCGCATTTGCCTGACATCGACAGCGACCTCGCCCAGCAAGTCGCCCGCGTGGTCGCGGCCGTGCGCAAGGAAGACCTGCGCAAGGTGCCGGGCGTGGCGGAGACGCTGGACTGGGCGGCGACACTGGCCGGACTCGCCATGCATGACCTGCGGCAGGACCCGGAGATGGTGCATGAGACGCTGATCTGCCTGCTGAAGACCCATGAGGATCGTTCGCGCGTGACCCGGGAGGTGACCGAGCGCCTGCTGGGCAAGGTGGCTTGATGCGCGAGTCATTCGAATTGACTCACCACACTACCAAATCGCCCCCCTTGAGGGGGCGGTCGGAACATCGCGCGAAGCGGGATGTTCCGGGTGGGGGGTCGGCTCGGTTTCGGCAACCACAATCGATGGCTATTCAGTTTTCACTGATGCCGCCCAGCATTGAGATACCCCCCTTCTGGCTCATCCCGCTGACGCGCGATGAGCCATCTTCCCCCTCAAGGGAGGAAGATTGTGCATCTAAAATTCAACGGGCTTTGGAATAGGGGCGCCGCTCATGGAGATTGGCGATACCATCCGACAACGCCTGGCGGGCTTCGTGCGCACCCTGCGGGACAATGGCTTTGCGGTCGGACTGGCGGAGACGCGGGATGCGCTGAAGCTGTTGGCTTCGCCAATGGCGGCACGGGCGGAATTGCTGCGACAGGCGTTGAAGGCGCTCTTCTGCGCGACCCATGGCGACTGGGAGAAGTTCGACGAGATTTTCGACGCCTTTTGGCTCGGACGGGGCATGAAGCGGATGCGCCCTGCCGCCCCCGTGACGACGAGTTCACAGGCTGCAGCCCGTATGCCGACGATCTCGGCCCTGGCCGAGAGCATGTCCGGGTCGCCGCAGGCCGCGGAACGGCGGCCGGACGAAGCCGGCGACAGCGCTGCCGACACGCACGAACGGCCGGCCCGCGCCTCGAGCGCCGAAGCACTCTCGAAGAGAGACCTGCGCGACATCGCCGATCCCCAGGAAATCGCGGGCACCCACGAACTCGCCGAGCGCCTTGCCCACGCCATGCGTGCGCGGCTGGTGCGGCGCGAGCGGGCGCGGCGGCGCGGACGGCGCCTGGATCTCCGGCGCACCATTCATCGCAGCGTGTCCCATGGCGGCACGCCCATCGATCTGGCGTGGCGACAGCGCAAGAAGAAGCCGCTGCGGCTGGTTGTGCTGCTGGATGCCTCGGGATCCATGAGTCTCTACACCGCCTTCTTCGTGCGCTTCCTCCATGGTGTGATCGATGCGTTCCGGGAGTGCGAGGCATTTCTGTTCCATACGCGGCTGGTGCATGTGTCGGCCTCCTTGCGCGACCGCGACGTGGCGCGCGCTGTCGACCGGCTGTCGCTGATGGCCCAGGGCATCGGAGGCGGCACCCGCATCGGCGAGAGCCTGGCCGATTTCAACCGCTGGCACGCGCAGCGGGTGATCAATTCCCGCACGGCGGTGATCATCGTCTCCGATGGTTACGACACCGGCGAGCCGGAGAAGCTGGCGGCCGAGATGCAGCGACTGCGCCGCCGCTGCCGCCGCATCGTCTGGCTCAATCCGCTGATCGGCTGGAAGGACTACGCGCCGGAAGCGCGGGGCATGCAGGCGGCCCTGCCCTATGTCGATTTGTTCGCGCCGGCCCACAATCTCGAGAGCCTCGCCGCCCTCGAGCCTTATCTCGCGAGGATCTGACGGCCATGAACCGGGCAACGGACGTTCTCGAGCTGGTGTCGGAGATGAAGGCCAAGCGCGAGCCTTTTGCGCTGGCCACCGTGGTACGCACTGTCGCGGTGACTGCCGCCAAGGCCGGCGCGAAGGCGGTGATCCTGCCCGACGGCACGGTGTCCGAAGGCTGGATCGGCGGCGGCTGCGCCCGCGCGGCCGTGCTGAAGGCAGCGCGCGAAGCGATTGCCGACGGGCAGCCGCGTCTGGTTTCCATACAACCGCCCGATGCGCTGCAGGATCAGGGCGTACAGCCCGGCGAGATGCGCAGCGGCGTGCGCTTCGCCAAGAACATGTGCCCGAGCCAAGGCACCATGGACGTGTTTGTCGAGCCGGTGCTGCCCCAGCCGCAACTCGTCATCTGCGGTTCGAGTCCTGTTGCCGTCGCCATCGCCGACCTGGCGCGGCGGGTCGGATTCGCCGTCACCGCCTGCGCGCCGAAGGCCGAGCAGGGCGCCTTCGCGGAAGTGGACCAGCGCATCGAAGACTACGCGCTGCGGGCTCACGAACCGGGAGCGCGCTTCATCGTCGTGTCCACGCAAGGCCGCGGCGACGAAGCCGCCCTGCGCGCCGCGCTCGCGGTCGACGCCGACTTCGTGGCCTTCGTCGGCAGCCGCAAGAAGGCGGCAAAGCTGAAAGAGACACTCGCCGCGAGCGGCGCCGATGCCGGCAAGCTCGCCAAGCTCAAGGCCCCCGCCGGCTTGGACCTCGGCGCCATCACGCCGGAGGAGATCGCGCTGTCCGTGCTGGCGGAGATCATCGCGGTGCGGCGCGCACATCACGAGCGCGGCGAAGCTTAGGGCCGCACCGCGGCGCTGGGCACCGCCGCACCTTGCCGCGTACCGGGACTCGCGTTAAGAGCCTCTGATGTCATTCAAGAAAATTGCGGTCCTGGGCCTGGGCAAGGTTGGCGCGCTGGCGGCGACGTTCCTGGGCGAAGCCGGATTCGAGGTCACGGGTTTCGATTCCCGCGCGTCGAAGGAGAAGCTGCCTTTCCCCGTGGAAACCCCCGATCTCGCCGCACCGGCCCAACTGCGCCAAGCGCTCGCGCGCTTCGAAGCGGTACTGTCCTGCCTGCCCTATCACCTGAACAAGGAGGTGGCGAAGGCGGCGCATGAAATCGGCATGCACTATTTCGACCTGACCGAGGACGTGCCGACCACCAAGTCGATCATCGCCCTGAGCGGAACGGCCAAGGGCATCATGGCGCCGCAATGCGGCCTGGCGCCGGGTTTCGTCGGGATCGTCGCCGCCGATCTCGCCGCGCAGTTCGACAAATGCCGCAAGCTGCGGCTTTGCGTCGGCGCCCTGCCCCGCAATCCCGCCGGGCTCATGGGCTATGCGTTCAATTGGTCGCCCGAAGGCGTGGTGAACGAGTATCTTAACGATTGCGAGGTCATCGAGGAGGGCCAGCGCAAGCTGGTCTCGCCGATGGAATGGGTGGAGACGATCTACATCGGCGGCGTCAAGCTCGAGGCCTTCACCACCTCGGGCGGCCTCGGCACCATGTGCGAGACCTATCACGGCAAGATCGACAATATCGACTACAAGACCATCCGCTATCCCGGCCATGTGAAGCTGATGAACTTCTTCTTCCACGAGCTGCTCATGCGCGAGCGGCGGCAACTAGCGGGCGAGATCCTGACCTATGCCAAGCCGCCCGTGGATGACGACATCGTCTACATCCATGTGTCCGCCGAGGGACATGTGGATGGCGTGCTGAAGCGCCGGGAGTTCGTGCGCGCCTTTGAGCCGATCATGGCGGCCGGCGCGCGGCGCACCGCCATCGCCTGGACGACATCGGCCTCGGCGGTTTCCGTCATCGAGATGGTGCGGAGCGGCGCGCTGCCGCCGAAGGGATTCCTGAAGCAGGAGACGATCCCGCTGGCGCCGTTCCTCGCGACTGCGACCGGCAAGCTATTCCAGCGCGGCGGCGGCGCAGCCTAGATTCGGCGGGCGGTTACAAGCCTTTATCGGCAATTCTTCAATCCGGCCGGTGACAATTTCGTGGGGTCGCCGGGGATGCTTGACGGGCGGCGGCGAACCCTGGCAATGCAGATTGAAGAAAGCCATAATCCCCCTCAGGGACAGCGAGGCGGTGCAGCCATGGGACTGAGCATGAACAGCGTGAAGGAATGGGGCGAGGCGGTGCAGACATTCCTGCGCCTGGGTCAGGCCGCGGTCGACAAGCTGCCCGAAGGGCCTAGCAGGGACGAGGCGCGAGCGGCGCTGGAGCGTGCGCGAGAGCAGAGCCTGCAGGCCGAAGTGCAGTTGGCCAATTCCATCGGCTACAAGCTTTGCAAGCGGCACCGGCCGGCCGAGGTGATGACCAGCATCGGCCGCGACGCCAAATGGAACATCGAGCAGTTCAAGTGCCCGTCCTGCGGCGACCTGCAGCCGAGCGATCTCTATATCCGCAGCCTGGACCGGGACGACACGGCGCAGCGCGACCGGAAATCCGACGCGGCGTAGCGCATGATCGATACTCGCCCCGCCGGCGCACCTTAGGGGTATATTTCGCACAGAAAGCGCCGACCGAACTGGTTAAGCCGCGACGTCTCCGAACTTCATTTGACTGAGGCCGGCTGGGCCGGAACGACACAGCCCGTGCCCAAGGATCGAGTGCCTGCCTCCGCCCAAATGGGAGGTGTGCACCGCAGCCATGTTCCATACCATCGCGAACCTGGACGGCTTGCCGCAGGATGCGTAACATGATCTTCGATTGCGAGCCAAGCATCCGTCAGGACGGCTGACCTAGGATATTGCGCCCGCCTTAGCGTTCAGCGAGACAGACATGGATTTCACGGAAACCCTGCCGAAGCCGGACCCCAATTCGGTCAATATCGGCCTCAAATCCCCTACTGTGAATTTTATCACATCGCTGCTCGGCAATCCGCGCAACGATTATACGGGCGACTGCCAGCCCGTCACCAATGTGAAGCTGAAATCCAAGATGGTCACCCAGAGCGTCGGCCCGTTCAGAGTGACCGGTCATATAGCGGCCGTCGAGTTCTCTGAGGGAGACCTTTGCACAGGTAAAGCTTGAGGTTCCCGACCTCCATGCGCTGCTCGGGACGGCGGGAATGCTCTGCGCGCGGAAGGTGAAACGCAAGGATGGGACGCTGGGCAAGAACCCCTCAAATCATTCCTGGGGCATGGCGATCGACATCAAGATCAACGGCAAGCTGGACAAGCATGGCGACGACAAGACCCAGAGAGGATTGCTGATGTTGGCGCGATACATGAACGCTGCCGGCTGGTACTGGGGCGTATCCTTTCCCACGGAGGAATTCCATGCATTTCGAGGCGAGTACAGCGCTCCTGCAAAAATGGCGGGACGCCGGAAAACTCTAGAGCCGGTACCGACGGATGATCGCCTTGAAACACTGAAGCCGGCCGGTTCAGGCGGCACAGATTAGATGAGGGCATCGATGCAACAGTCTCTCGCCAAGAATGCCATTCGCCGCAATTTCCTGCTGCTGCCGCTGATTTTGCTCGCGGCTTGCGGTACGCCGCCGACCAGCGAATTCGCTGACTTCGCCAAGCTGGGTACGGTACTGACCGACAACACGCCGCCGCTGCTTGATGCTGCTTTCGACGAGGCCGTGAAAACGGACACCCTCGTGCTCTCGGAAGTCCGCGAGACTCTGCCTGACCGCGCCGAGCGACTTACAATGCTGCAGGCCAGCAACAACGCACTGAAGAATCGGCTTGTAATCTATGGCGACTTGATCAGGCACAGCCAGTTGCTGCGCAGCTACTTCGTCACGCTTGGCCTGCTCGCAGACACCAGCGGAGACAGCGCGCTTGGCACTGGCGCCAAGAGTATCGTCGATCAGCTCCAGGGCATCCATCCCAATCTGGCGGATGCGCAATTTGGCGACGCGAATGTGGGCGAGTTCCTCAAGGCGGCAGTGCCGGTAGCAGTTGGCGCCTTCCGCTCCATCGCGCTGAAGCGCGAACTTGATGCGCGGGCCGAGGCAATCACCGAGGAACTGAACCTGCAGCAGGCGGTTCTGACGGCAATCGCCGAGCAAATGCGGGGAAACATCGAGACACGCCTTGAGAAACAGAACAGCGAGCAGATCGATATGCCGTATCTCGATCCAGGCCCGCTGCCTGGTGATTGGAACGAGCGGCGCCTGGCGAGCCTGAAGACGCCGATAACGCTCCAGGCGGTCGACGCCGCTGCGCGCGCCTCGGAGAACCTGCGGGCATCCTTCATTGCGCTGACTGAGGGCGGCGGCGCGGGAGGTTCGCTGTCGCAGCTACTGCAGGATGTTTCGACCGTCGTCACTCTGGTCGAAGCATTGCAGAAACCCACGCCGTAACCGGTCCGGATCGCAATGGAGGACGACAATGCCATTGGCACCTGGTGATATTCGCAAAGCCACGCTCGTGCAGTTGCGGGCCGCACGCACGGCGATGATGTCAACCGAGTGGGCGGAGAACTTCAAGACCCTGCCCGTGCCGCAGCAGCAAGACGCTCATAGGCTGCTCTTTCAAGTCCACCTCGCGATTCTCGAGATGGAGAACGCAAGGCTGGCCGAAATCCGCGACAAGCTGGTCGCCAACGAGAAGGCGCTGGGCGAAGGCATCGCCAGCCTCAAGGGCTCGCTGAAGAAGATCCAGAAGATCGCCGCAGCCATCAAAGCGATCAGCGAGTTCCTTGTGATCGTCGGCCGCGTCGTGAAGCTGGTCGCCAAGGCCTGACGCGCTTCTGCCTGGGGCGGCGTCCCCGTCAGATCTTCACGAAGCCGTCGATTTCCTCGTCGGTGGGGAAACGCTTCAGCTGCTTCTTCGAGAACAGCAGCTTGCCGTCTCGGAACACCTCGAAGGCGCCGCCGGACGATTCGATCAGGTCGACCTCCGCGGCCGACTTTTCCATGAGCATGGCTCTCGCACGGAGAGCTTTGGGCTCATAGTTTCAAACGGTGCAATATTCGATACGAAATTTCATGGCTGTGCGCTTATATTATGATGGTCGTGGATAGCATGGTGCGGCCGCGGCGGCAATTTTCCTCACTGCCGGGACCGCCGCCGCAATCGGTTGTGAGCATGTGGGAGGCAAAGATGCGTCTTTCAATGACTGTCATGGCCCTCGTCCTTCTGGCCGGCGCGCAGGCTGCGCTTGCGGAAGAGCCGAACCTCTTGAAGCCCTATCTCTATCAGCCGCCGCCGGCACAGCTCTCGCCGTTGGAGCAGCAGAAGGCGCTGATCTACCGCTCGCAGGTGCAGAGCCAGCTCAACCGCCTGCAATCCGGCAACAGCCGTGGCCAGCTCAATGGCTACAACCAGCGCCTGCTGCTGAACACCCGCGCCGAGCAGCAGCGGATCGGCGGCGTTCTGGGCCTGGGGTTTTGAGGGCAGACCGGCGAAGGAGAAATGGCGGAGGGGAGGGGATTCGAACCCCTGATACGGATTTAAGTCCGTATAACGGTTTAGCAAACCGCCGCCTTCAGCCACTCGGCCACCCCTCCAAACCCTTCAAAATCAATGGCTTAGATTGATTTTGGACCGTGAACACAATAGGAACAAAACAGAGTTGTCCATATTTTTGTCCATATTTTGGGTCGCCAGGGTTATGACAGCGCTACCCCTTCCCGGTCAAGCGCCGGCCCTTTTTGCCCCCTCGCCGGGCCGCTCGATTGCTTGCTCGCGCGCCGCGAGTTTAGACCGATTGTAAAAATACTCGGTCTTTGTGCAACAGAGAGGCGACAGCGGGCGCGAGGGTAACGCTTTGGGTAACGGGCGCGTTCCCTATGCACGATAGGCCACCGCCATCGGCGCATTGGCGCGCGGATTTTCGGCCTATGGTGCTGGTAGCTTTTTTACGACCAGAGTCCAGATGCAGACAGTCGTTCCGTCATTGACCGGCCCGCATTGCATTTTCACACCGCCAAACACAGCCGTTGCCAACAGCAGGACCAACGCGATCACGATCAGGGTATTACGAATTGTCATGATGGTCCTCAATCAGTGGTCGGTGACGGTTGACGCCGGTCGGCGGCGCTCGCGTTGCCGCGGTGTCATTGGACTGTGTTGGCGTTGCCCAAGCTGCCCAAGAACGAGCTTACGCTTTCGACCATGCCTTTGTGGTGCCAATCGGCGTTCGTGCAAAGGCCCGGCTATCTGAACTCGTACGCAAAGCAGTGGCGGGAGACGAGGTGGTGATCACTCGTCGCGGACAGCCTGCCGTCCGCGTTGTGCCCGTCGCGAAGGCGCCCGACCGAGAGACGCGCAAGGCAATCCTTGAAGCATTGAGGATGGCTGGAGCGCAGAAGGCCACAGCCGGACCGTCTGCCGCGCGAAGTCAGGACTTCCTGTACGACGACAGTCTCTTGTGATCGCAAGTCCTCTGAATCGAGCCGCTGGCCGGCATATGTATGGCGGCGCGGACTGCGGAAGCCGGTTAGCCGGGTACGCCTTTTTCGGCGGTACGGTCGGACGCCAGCCATTCGACGATGCTGAGATAGATGAGGGTGAGGGCGACGAGGGCGGCCGCGGTGCCGAAGGTGAGGTTGGGAATGAGGATGAGGGCGACGAGGGCGACGGCGATGCCGGTGGCACGGAGCGCGCCGGCATGGCGGCCGGCGAAGCTGTCGTTGGAGCGCTGAGGTCCGCCTGAAAGACTTCCAGCCCAGTTTCGGATGGAGGTTGCGGGGGCGCTATCGCCGGTGATCACCCAGAGCGCGAAGGTATAGAGAGCGAGCAGGACGAAGGTGGTGAGGTAGACGCGGGTGGTTGGCTCCGGCCACACGGCGAGGACGAGGACGCCGGCGATGTAGCCACCGATGCGAAGTGCCGGGGCGCTGTCTCGGATGGCGCCGGCGAGGCCCGCGGATTGACCGCCGCCTCGAGCCGCCTGGCGGATGGCACGGGCCACGCTGCTATTGCCCGCCAGCACGGTACCGATTACGACGATGATGCCGAGGATGACGAGGGCCAGAGACTGGACACGCAGGGTCTGGACGAAGGCGTCGAAGGCCTGGTTCGCCACGTCCGGGCTCTCGGCGAAGCTGGCGACGATGGGTCGAAGGCCGTAGAGAAGGAGCAGATGGAGGAGGCCGCACAAAACGACGAGGAGACCGACCGAGCGGACGGTGAGCCTGCGGTTGCGCGCCACGAAGATGGCGGCGCCGAAGAGGATGACCGCGAGGGCCACGGAAATCCAGGCGATGGTGTCGTGCTTGGCGAGGACGGGCCGTAGGGCGCTGAGGGTTTCGGCGTCTTCAACGAGAACGACCTTCCCGGCGTCCTCAGGGATGTTGAGGTTCGAGACGCGGTCACCACTGAAACCCAACTCTTCGCCGGCACGTTGGAGGATGACGCGGAGGTCGATGACAAGATCGTCGCCTTCGATGGTGATGGCGCCCTCGTCCTGGAGGAAGCGCATCAGCTGGGTGTGGACCGCGGTCAATGCGGTATCGGTAGCGGACTGCACGGTTTCATTCTGGAGAAGGCGGAGGATGATGTCGTGGACCGCGTTGGAGGCGGCCTCGAGGATGACGGGGGTGAGGAACTGGGCGCGATCGGGGAGCTCCGCACGCAGGCGCGACTGGACCTCGGGGTTGGTGAGGAGGCGGTCAGTGAGGCGGGTGGCCAGCCTGTCCTGGACGGCGGGCTCCCGCATAACCCGGTTTGCCGTCGCGATAAAGTCATCGGTGTCGAAAACGGTACTGTTCGCCCAGACGGTGGCGTTGGCGGTGAAGGCGGCGATTGTGCCAAGGATGAGCAGGATAACGACGGCGACTGTGCGCACGGCGCCGGAGCCGGACGCGGCCTGTCCTGCTGGAGTCGATGACGGACCCTGGGTGTCCGCGCCTGTATCGGCCAAGACGTACCTCGTTCGTGTGTGCGATTGACTAACGCGCGAGTCAGCCTTGATTGGAGCACCACGCGAGTAAGGAGGGAATGGTTAGTTCGGCTACCCTACTGCTTTACCGTGCAGGCAGTTACGCGGCGTCGAAGGCCTGCCGCAGACGGCGCAGGCCCTCTTCGATCCGGCCGGTGGCGATGCAACCGAAGCCGAGCATGAAGCCCGGGCGCACGGGCACGTCGGTGGTGAACGAGGCCATCGATTGCACGGAGAGACCGAGCACGGCGGCACGGGCAAGGACATCACGCAGATCCTGGGCGTCGGGACTTCGGGCGAGGACGCCTACGTGCAGGCCTGCACTGGACGGCAGTACCTGGAGGATGCCGGCGAAGTCTCGCCGGAGGGTGTTTTCGATAAGGTCGTGGCGTTTTTCGTAGACGCCGCGCATTTTACGGAGGTGGCGGGCGAACCCTCCCTCCTCGATGAAGCCGGCAAGGGCAGCTTGCATGGGCAAGGAGGAGTGCCAGTCCATGACGAACTTGGCGCCGAGCATGGCGTTGCGGACGGAGGGCGGCGCCACGATGAAGCCGATGCGCAACGTGGGCAGCAACGTCTTGGAGAAGGAGCCGACGTAGATCACTCTGCCGCTGGTATCGAGGGAGCGAAGTGGCTCGAGCGGCCGGCCGCCGTAGCGGAACTCGCTGTCGTAATCGTCCTCGATGATGGCGGCGTCCGCGGCTCGATGCCCAATCGAGGAGGGCGAGGCGTCGCGACATGGACATGGACACGCCAAGCGGCCATTCATGCGAGGGCGTGGCGTAGACGAGGCGGGCCTCGTTGGGGATGGCGTCGACGACGATGCCCTGGTCATCGACGGGCACGCCCTGTACGCGCGCGCCGAGGGACGAGAGGAGCATGCGGGGCAACGGGTAGCCCGGGTCTTCGACGGCGACGCAATCACCGGGCCGCAGCATGGCGCGGGCAATGACGTCGACGGCCTGTTGGGTGCCGGCGGTGATCAGAATGTCCTCTGCCGTGGCTTGGACGCCGCGCGAGACGCCGATGTGGCGGGCGATGGCTTCGCGCAAGCCTCGATGGCCGGCCGGATGTCCGTAGGCGCCAAGGCCAACGGCGTGCGGCTCGAATTGTGCGGCGACGAGGCGGCGCCACGGCGCGTAGGGAAACAACGAGGCGTCCGGGATACCGGTGCGGAAATCGAACTCCGCGGCCTCCATGAAGGCGGTGGGGACGCGAAAGCCGTCCCATTGGGGCAGAGCGGTGAGGACGCCGCCGGCGCCGGTGTCACGGTCGTCCGGGCGGTTCAGGTCGAGGTCGCTGACGAACGTACCGGAACCGACGCGCGAGTTGACCAGTCCTTCACCCCAGAGACGGTCGTAGGCCACGCCGACCGTAGTGCGTGACACGTCCAGGTTCCTGGCCAGCTCGCGAGTTGGCGGCAGGAGATCGCCGGCGCGGAGGCGGCCTTCGAGAATGGAGCGACGGAGCTGACGGTATATCTCGCCGCTCAAGTCTTTGCGTTCGGCAAGACTGACGTGGACTTCCATGCAGACCATGCTAGCGGCGAGTAATTGGTCTGTCCAACTTCGCCTGAATTGGCCCTTTGTGTGGTCCTTTGGTCAGTCTACGATCGGGGCATGTAACAAGGGAGGATTCCCATGACAACGCGAAACAGGACTGCAGACGACGCCACTTCGACGGAGCAATTTGTTGAGCGGGCGCTCGTCGACTTCGAGTTGCACTCTGCATTCAGGAGCCGGTTGCCGGCCGAGCAAGCCCAATGGCTGCGGTGGATTGCGGCGGCGCCTACGGAACGGGCCGAGGAGTATCGGGTCTCATTGCTCCTGGATGCGCTAGCGCGCGAGGTGCCTGCCGCGACGTAGGCAAGGCGGGCCAGCGCAGGAGAGGACCGTGATGCTCGGACGGGCGCCTCTTGCCGTTCGCGGGCGCCGCAGATCTCTCGATCTTGCACAAGATGCCACGTAGTAAGACAGAAGGCCCGTCATCGTGTCCGGTGACGGGCCTTCTGTCATTTTCGGCTGGGCTAAGATGGGCACCACCGGCGTGTGCAGCGATGGAGGATGCGGTGAACGAGATCTTTGGTTCGCTTCTGGGTGGCGGTAGCAACGGGGGGTCCAACAAGGTTGTCGGCCAGATCGCCAGGCAGCTCGGCATTCCGGAGTCACTGGCTCAGACTGCCGCGAGCGCGCTACTACCGGCGTTGACCAAGGGCCTCGCGAAGAACGCGTCGAAGCCCGGCGGCCTTGAGGACCTGCTCGGCGCCCTCACGGGCGGCAAACACGCCGCCTACGTCGATAACCCGGCGAGCGTTACGCAACCGGCGGCGATCGAAGATGGCAATGCGATTCTTGGGCACATTCTCGGCAGCAAGGACGTGAGCCGGAACGTCGCCGGCGCGGCATCGCAGCAGACGGGCATCGACGCTTCGGTGCTGAAGAAGATGCTGCCGATGCTGGCGGGCACGGCGATGGGCGCGCTGGAGAAGCAGGTGGACACGTCGGTCGGCGCCGCCTGCTGAAGCGAAGGACACGCTGTCGTCTATCCTCGGCGCTGCCGCAGGTGGCGACGACCCGGACATGGACGACGTACTCAGCCTGGCGAAGAAGTTCTTCGAGTAGGGATCGCGTCCAGAGGCCTCACGGGCTGGGCCGCTACTTGCTCGTCATCCTCTCGCACCACTCGATGGCGTAGTCGGCGACTTCCTCCCAGCCGGGGAGGCCGGCCGTGAAGTGCGCTCGATCAGGGAAGAGCTTCAGCTCGGTTGGCGACGGTGTCTTGTACTTGCCGGCGTTCTCTTTGTTGATGGACGGCGGGATGACGTGGTCCTTTCCGCCGGAGATGAAGAGCATCGGGCAGCGGTTCGGGTTCTTGTAGTCGACCTTGAGCACGGTCTTTGAGTTGAAGTTGACGTAGGCGCCGGTGAAGATGATGTTCCTTGCCCCGGGTACGGCGTACTTCTCGTAGTAGGGCTTTGCGTCGGCCTCGGTCAGGGTGTTGAGAAAGCCGTAGTGGAATTGCTTCTCCGTGGGCATCACGGCCGACTTTGCGGTTGATCGGATTGCGCAGGAGGAGAAAGTTCGCCTTGAGGGTCGATGGCGGCAAGCGGAAGACGCCACGCGGGCCACCGGAATCGACGGGGACGGCCGCCGCGCAGATGCCACGGTCGGCCATTACCTGGGTGAAGATGCCACCGAAGGAGTGGCCCATAACGATGGGCGGTTTGTCGAGGTCGCGAATGAGCTTGTCGTACTGGTCGAGGACGGCCTTCGCGTCCTGATTGGCAACGACCTCAGGATTCGCCCTCAACTCTTCAACGCTACGGTCCATGCCGGGCCAGGAAGGGGCGATGACGCGATAGCCGCGTGCTTCGTAGCGCTCCTTCCATTTGTCCCAGCTGGTGGCGTTGAGGTAGAGGCCGTGAATGAAGACGACCGTATCGGCAGTGCGTGATGGTGTATCGCTTGTCACCGAGGGCTCCTTGACTAGAGTGACGGGCGCCAGGCAGTACGCACGACCGAGCACTCTGAAATGGTCGCTTAGGAGGAAAGCCTAGCACTGAATCGTCGGGTGCCTGTTACTGCACGGTTACGAATGTTAGCCAGCCGGGTGGATGGAGACATAGGCGCG
Organism: uncultured Alphaproteobacteria bacterium; assembly: GCA_963810485.1. Taxonomy (GTDB): domain Bacteria; phylum Pseudomonadota; class Alphaproteobacteria; order Dongiales; family Dongiaceae; genus DATKFM01. Next base: position 16,366 of record CAWENQ010000003.1, on the reverse strand, counting down.
GTGAATCTGCTATGTCTTACCTATCCTGCGATTCGAAATCAGACGGGAGCATCCCTTGACCAAGGTAGCCATCCTTAACGACTGGCAGAACGTTGCGCTATCCAGTGCCGACTGGACGGTGCTGCCGCCGGACGCCGAGATTACCGTGTTCAACGAGGCGTTGCCGACGGACGAGGCCGCACGGGCCGCGGCGATCGCAGACTTCGAGGTGATCTGCCTGATGCGAGAAAGAACGGCGTTTCCTCGCAGCCTGCTGGAGCGCCTGCCGAGGCTGAAGCTGCTGAACACGACGGCGATGGGCAATCGGACGATCGACATGGCGGCGGCGCGGGAGCTGGGAATCACCGTCTGTGGCACTCGGGGGGCGGGCAACGGCACGGCGGAGCTGACGTGGGGACTGATCATCGGGCTGGCGCGCAAGATGTACGTCGAGCGCGATGCGATGCAGGCGGGCGGTGGCAGACGACGCTGGGCGATGACCTGATCGGCCACACGTTGGGGTTGCTTGGCCTCGGCAACATCGGCGCGCGCGTGGCGAAGGTGGCGCAGGCGTTCGGCATGGACGTGATCGCGTGGAGCCAGAACCTGACGCCGGAGCGGGCGCTGGAGGCAGGTGCGCGGTACGTGACGAAGGAGCAGCTGTTCGCCGAGGCGGACTACCTCAGCGTCCACCTCGTGCTGAGCGAGCGCACGCAAGGCATCGTCGGGCGCTGATGACCTGGCGCGGATGAAGCCGACTGCGTACCTGGTGAATACGTCGCGGGGGCCGCTGATCGACGAGGCGGCGCTGCTGGACACGCTGCGCAATCGACGGATCGCCGGCGCGGGCCTGGACACGTACGACATCGAGCCGATGGCGGCGGACCATCCGCTTGCTGGCGCTGGACAATGTGCTGCTGACGCCACACCTCGGATTCGTGACAAAGGATGCCTACGCGCGCTTCTACGGAGACACGGTGGAGAACGTGGCGGCGTTCCTGCGAGGCGAGCCGATGCGGGTGCTGAACGCGGGGTAGCAGGCCGCTACTGGCGCTCGATGAGGACCAGGGGCAGCTGACGGGGCAGCGCCTTCGTGCGCATGTCGGCGAGGAAGGGGCGCTGCTCTATGCACTGCGCCCAGACGCGCTCGGCTTCGTCGCCGGTGGGGACGCTGGCCGTGGCGCCGAAACGCTCGCCCTTGACTTCAAGCTCCACGTCCGGATGGGCGACGAGGTTGAAGTACCAGTCGGGGTGCTTGGGACCGCCGTTGCGCGAGGCGAAGATTACGTAGCGGTCGCCATCGCGGAGGTACATGAGGGGGTTGGTGCGGGTCTGACCGCTCTTCGCGCCCGTGGTCGTGAGGAGGAGGAGGTCGGAGCCGGCGAAACGGCCTTCGAGGACATTGCCGGCGTTGGCGCGCATCTGGGCGATGACGCCGCGGTTCATCTCGTTTACATCGATTTCGCTCATGGGGCGAACTATAGCGCAGGGCGAGACCCCTCCCCCCAGCCCCCTCCCCGTTTACGGAGAGGGGAGCCGGATTCTCTGTCAGCGAAAGCGGGGCGGTGCGAGAGGTGTGGTCTGAAATCCAGGTCTGCGTTGGACGGACCTAGTCGAACGAATGACGCCGAGATGGGGAACATCTCGGCTACGGGAGTCGGCAGAGGAGAAGCGTCGGTCGAGCGAATGACACCGGATGGGGAGGAAGGCGTGCCCAGCATGCTCGGCACCTACTATGGTGCGACCGGGTGGCCATGCAGACCGACGGCGGGTGAGATAGACTGGGAATATGACTACGTCCGTGCGGATTCCTGCCACCTTCAAGCGGTTCCGGCGTCTGCGGCGGAGCGAGGCGCTTCGGAGTCTGCTGGCCGAGACGCGGTTGGACCCGCGAGATTTCGTGTATCCGTTGTTCGTGACACGCGGATCGAATGTGCGGGACGAGATTGCTTCGATGCCGGGGCAGTATCAGTTGTCGCTGGACCAGCTGGCGGGCGAGGCGCGGGAGCTGCGGTCGTTGGGGGTGCCGGCGGTGCTGCTGTTCGGGCTGCCGTCGGCGAAGGACGGGCTGGGGAGCGAGGCGTACGCGGCGGACGGCATCGTGCAGGACGCGGTGCGGGCGTTGAAGGACGCCGACCCCGGGCTGTGCGTGATCTGCGACGTCTGCCTGTGCGAGTACACGGACCACGGTCACTGCGGCATCCTGACGCCTTCGGGCGAGGTCGAGAACGACACGACGCTGGAGCTGCTGGCGCGCGTCGCTGTCAGCCAGGCGGAGGCCGGCGCGGACATGGTGGCGCCCTCGGACATGATGGACGGGCACACGGCGGCGCTGCGGGCCGCGCTGGACGACGCGGGGATGAATTCGACGCCGATCATGGCGTACGCGGCGAAGTACGCGTCGGCCTTCTACGGGCCGTTCCGGGAGGCCGCGGACAGCACGCCGTCGTTCGGCGACCGGCGCGCGTACCAGATGGACCCGCCGAACGCCGCGAGGCGCTGCGCGAGATCGAGGACGAGATTGAGCAGGGCGCGGACATCGTCATGGTGAAGCCGGCGCTGTCGTACCTGGACGTGCTGTCGCAGGCCCGGCAGCGGTTCGATATGCCGCTGGCGGCGTACAACGTGTCGGGCGAGTACGCGATGGTCAAGGCGGCGGCGGCGAACGGGTGGCTGGACGGCGACCGGATCATGATGGAGGTGCTGACCTCGATCAAGCGCGCCGGCGCGGACATCATCATCACGTACCACGCGAAGGAAGCTGCGCGGCTGCTGCAGAAGTAGCGGGAACCTCATCCCCCAGCCCCTTCTCCCTCTTGGGGAGAAGGGGAGCCGAGCGTTCTCGATAGGTGGGTGCTGGTCGGCGAGATTCCTCGTTCCTCGGAATGACGGATGGGGCGTGCGGGGTGACCCTCGTAACGGTGGTGCTGACCCTTGTAGGATTGTCCTCGGTCTGGACTTTGCGGTAATTGGCTCAGTTTCGAGGAGGAATTCCGTGTCCGAACCTTTGGTCGCTAACGTTGTCGCCGGTAGTCCGGCCCATAATCATGACTTTGACTACGCGCGCATCCGCCTGCTGCAGGCGATCTACGACGCGGGCGAGATCCGGGCCGACAGCTGGAACGACTACGACGCCGGTGAGGCGATCGAGGCGGGCAACATGCTCGTCAGCTATACGTCGCAGGTGCCGGTGAGCGACGAGAACTGCGACGCGTTGCGGCGGTTCCTGGAGCGTGGCGGGCGCTGGTTCGCGATCCATGCGAGCAACTCTGTTAAGGATAACGTTCACTTGCCGAGCCTCCTCGGGAGCAAGTTCATCACGCATCCGGCGTACAGCCACTTCGAGGTCGAGATATCGAAGCCGGGTGACCCGATTGTCGAGGGCATCAAGCCTTTCGCGCTGGACGACGAGCTGTACTGCATCGAGGAGCACGGGGATATCGAGGTGCTGCTGGAGACGCACTGGGGCGGCGAGGCGTTCGGCAATCGCACGATCGAGTACGGACGACGGCCGCTGATGTACCGGCACCGGGTCGGCGATGGTGGAGTGCTGTACCTGGCGCTGGGACACGCGAACCGCCCGTTCGACACGCCGAGGCCGGGCGCAGTGCAGCCGGACCATCGTGGTCCGTGGGAGCTGCCGGTGTACAAGGAGCTGATCCGGCGCGGGGTCGCGTGGGCGGCGAGCCGGGGATACGAGTAGGAGCTGACCTCATCCCCCAGCCCCTTCTCCCTGTGGGGAGAAGGGGAGCCGAGCGTTCTCGGATTGGTGTTCTGGCGATGGAGCGCCCCCTCACCCTAACCCTCTCCCTCCAGGGAGAGGGGATCGAAGCGGTCTCGGGAGAGTGATTCTTGATGAGCGAGATTCCTCGTTCCTCGGAATGACGGGTTGGGGCCTGCTGTTCGCTGGCCAGGCAGGCGTCGTTGCTCATTCCTGTGGTTGCTGGTTCGATAGAGGGGTGACGTTTGTTCCGCCTTTACGTGCCCGAGGCCGGCCGCCGCGTAGCCGGGTGGTGCGGTTCGTGCTTGCGGGGTCGGCGCTGGCACGGCTGTTTGCCGGGTATAAGTGGATTGGGTTTCAGGAGCGGTGGCGCGGGGGAGGTTGGGCGGAGGGGGCGCGACGGCAGCACCACCGACGCAGCGCCGAGCGCCTGTACGGCGTGGCGGTGCGGCTACAGGGGCTGTTGATCAAGACGCTGCAGTTTCTGAGCAGCCGGCCGGACATCGTGCCGGACGAGTACATCGAGGTGTTCTCGCACCTGCAGGACGAGGTGCCGCCGGAGCCGTTCGAGGTGATCCGGGAGGCTAGTCGAGCGGGAGCTGGGGAAGCCGCTCGAGGCCGTGTTTCGGGAGTTCGAGCGCGCGCCGGTGGCGTCGGCGTCGCTGGCGCAGGTGCACCGGGCGGTGCTGCACGACGGGCGCGTGGTGGCCGTGAAGGTGCAGTATCCAGGCATCGAGCGCCTGGTGCAGGACGATCTGAAGAACAACGCGACGTTCATCGGCATCCTGAACCGGCTGGACAAGACGCTGGACCTGAGCTTCATTTCTGAAGAAATGAGCCGGATGATCCCGCGCGAGCTGGACTTCATCGGCGAGGGACACAACGCGGAGAAGATCGCGGCCAACTTCGCGGGCGTCGAGGACATCGTCATCCCGGAGATCTACTGGGAACACTCGACGCGGCGCGTGCTGGTGATGCAGTTCGTCGAGGGGATCAAGATTACGGACCGAGCTGCTCTGGAGCGCGCGGGCATCGATACGGCCGAGGTGGCGAAGATTCTTCTCGTGGCGTTCAGCGAGATGCTGGTCAAGCACGGGCTGTTTCCACGCCGACCCGCATCCGGGGAACCTGATGGTGGCGCCGGGGCCGAAGCTGGTCATGGTGGACTTCGGGCAGGTGAAGGAGGTGGGTGCGCCCTTCCGGTTCATCTTCGGTCAGATGACGCGGGCGCTGCTGTCGGAGGACGACACGGAGCTGGGTCGGACGTTCCGGGCGCTGGGCTTCCGGATGAAGGACGACGACGATACGGGGTACGAGAACCTGGGGCGGGCGTACGTAGGCGACATCGCGAAGCAGATGCGGGCGGAGGAGCGCGGGCTGGGCGGACCCGGACATGTTCCAGGTGTCGTACCGGGAGATGCTGCGTATCCTGCGAGCGAACCCGCTGATCAAGATTCCGGCGGACCTGCTGTTCGTCGGCCGCGTGATGGGGCTGCTGAACGGGCTGAGCATGACGCTGCGGTCGAAGACGAACCTGCTGGTGGAGATGTCGAAGCTGCTGGACGAGATTGACGCGGCGGCGAAGGCGGGCGGGAATGGGGCGGAGGGCTCGGAGAGCCGGCGGTTGTTGGAGGCGTAGGGGTCACCTCATCCCCCAGCCCCTTCTCCCTGCGGGGAGAAGGGGAGCCGAGCGTTCTCGCGAGGGTGTCCTGGTTAGGGGAGGCAGGCCCTCACCCTAACCCCTCTCCGGGGCGAGGGACTGGGCGTTCTCGGAATCAGGATTGTCATCGTGGGCTTCAACGATTGCTTCGGCGGTTCGCTCCTCGCAATCGTTCATGAGGACTCGCGTCCCTCACACAAACGGAATGAGTGTCGGGCAGTTTGCCCTCTTCGCCGATGCCGATGCGGACTTTCAGAGCAATCACAGTTAGTGGCGTGCGGGAGTTTGCCTGGTGGAATAGGTGCTGGACGGCCTGGTTAGACCTCGACGGCGACGGGCATGACCATGGGGCGGCGGTGGGTCTCGCTGTAGAGGAACTTGGCGACGGCTCGTTGACCTGTCTGCGTCACGGCGGCCCATTCGACGATGTGGTCGTCTTCGCCGCCGAGGGCTTCGACGACGGCCTCGCGGGTGCGTTCGATCAGCTCTTCGGACTCGTCGATGCCGGTGACGCCGCGCGAGACGACGTCGGGCCGGCCGACGAGCTTGCCGGTCTGCTTGTCGACGGCGACGATGACGACGACCATGCCGTCGGTCGCGAGGTGCTGGCGGTCGCGCAGGACGACGTGGTCGACGTCGCCGACGCCGAGGCCGTCGACGTAGACGTAGTCGGCCGGGATCTCGCTCGACGAGTACGGCGCGTCTCGCCGTCGATCTCGAGGACGTCGCCGTCGATCAGGACGATGGCGTTCTCTTCTTCGACGCCCATCTCGCGCGCCAGGCGCGCGTGCAGCACGAGGTGGCGGTACTCGCCGTGGATCGGGCACGAAGTACTTGGGCTGCACGAGGGCCTGGATGATCTTCAGCTCTTCCTGGGCGGCGTGGCCGCGGACGTGGACGTTGGCGATGCGGTTGTAGAGCACGTTGGCGCCGAGCCGGAAGAGGTTGTCGACGGTGCGGTAGACGAGCGCCTCGTTGCCGGGGATGGGCGAGGCGGAGAGGACGACGGTGTCGCCCTCCTGCGATCTGGACGTGCTGGTGGTCGCCGTTGGCCATGCGCGTGAGGGCGGACGTGGGCTCGCCCTGGCTGCCGGTGGTGATGATGACGAGCTTCGTCGTGCGGCATGTTGCGCAGCTCGTTGACGTTCAGCGATGTATCGCCGCGGGAACGTCGAGGTAGCCGCGCTCGCGCGCCATCTGCGACGTTGTCCATCATGCTGCGGCCGGTGACGAAGACGCGTGCGTCCGCCGGCGTCGGCGGCGTCGATCGACCTGCTGGACGCGCGAGATCAGCGACGCGAAGGTCGCGACGATGACGCGGCCCTGGCGTTGGCGATGATGTTGCATCAGCGCCTCGCCGACGATCTGCTCGGACGGCGTGTAGCCCGCGACCTCGGCGTAGGTCGAGTCGGCGAGGAGCAGCAGGACGCCCTCGTTGCCGAGCTCGGCGAGGCGGGCGAGGTCGGTGAGCTGGCCCATGACGGGCGTGTGGTCGAGCTTGAAGTCGCCGGTGTGGATGACGGTGCCGACGGGCGTGTGGATGGCGTAGCCGACGGAGTCCGGGATGCTGTGGGCGACCTGGAAGGCCTCGACGCGCGAAGACGCCGACCTTGACGATCTCGCCGGGCAGGATGCGTGCGGAGGTCGGTGGTCGTCGAGGAGGCGGTGCTCCTTGAGCTTGACGCTGATCAGGCCGTCGGTGAGCGGCGTGCAGTAGATCGGCGCGTTGACCTTGCGCAGGACGTAGGGCAGGGCGCCGGTGTGGTCCTCGTGGCCGTGGGTGATGAAGATGGCGCGGAACTTCTCGCGGTGCTCGCTCGATGTAGGTGACGTCGGGGATGACGAGGTCGACGCCGAGCATCTCCTCCTCGGGGAACATGAGGCCGGCAGTCGACGGCGATCATGTCGTCGCCGTACTCGAGCAGCATCATGTTCTTGCCGATCTCGCCGAGACCGCCGAGGGGGATGACGCGTAGCTTTGTGGTTTCAGGCACTAGAACAGCTTCATCTGTGTCGTCGCAGGCGGGTGCGGCGAGCTCGGGCTCGACTGCAGCGAGGGCGGCGGCTGCGGCGGCCTCCTGCTTCGCATCGTCGCGCGCTTCTCCAAGGTACGTGCGGGATTCTTCTTGAAGTCGTCCTCGATCGTGCGGCGCAGGCTGCCCTGGTGCAGGGCCGCGGCGGGGTGGTACATCGGCACGACCCAGATATCGCCGACTTTTCGGCCCTGGCCGTGGATCTTGCCGATCGGCTGGCCGGGGAAGAATCGGCGCAGCGAGTAGCGGCCGAGGGTGACGATGACCTTCGGCTTGAGGATCTCGCTGCTGCTCGCTCAGCCAGTGCGAGCAGGCGCCGATCTCGTCCGGCAGCGGGTCGCGGTTGCTGGGCGGGCGGCACTTGACGACGTTGGCGATGAAGACGTCGGTGCGCTTGAGGCCGATGCTCGCCGAGCAGCGTCTCGAGGAACTGGCCGGCGGCGCCGACGAAGGGCCGCCCCTGCTGGTCCTCGTAGTAGCCGGGGGCCTCGCCGATGAGCATGATCTCGGCGTCGACGGGGCCTTCGCCGGGCACGGCGTGGGTGCGCGGTGGCGGCGAGGGGACAGGCGTGGCAGCCGTTGACGCCGGTGTTGAGCTCACCGAGGGCGGTGCGGCGGTCGTCGAGGGTTGTCATATCGCTACAAAGAGAAAGAGACGCCTGAAGCGCCTCTCAGAATCTCGATCGGGTAGTCGCTTGAGAACAAGGCGGGGTCCCTCGGAGTTGGCCTGGCATGCTAGCACCGGCAGGCCGGCCGCGGTCAAGCGAAACTGAGTAGGCCTTATACGAATAGGGCAGGCGGCCAAGCGGTAGGAGACGCCGAGTTGGGAAACGCTCGGCTACCGGGCTTCGGCGTGTTCGTGTGCCTAGGTAGCGGGGGATGATCGGCTTGCCTTCGACCAGCTTCGCCAGGCCGATGCCGAAGAAGTAGAGCACGATCATCGGGCCGGCAACCAGCGTCTGGGTGACGGGGTCGATCGACGGCGTGACGATCGCCGAGATGATAAAGGCGCCGACGATGGCGAAGCGCCACCAACGCCAGAGCTTCCGCGACGTGACGATGCCGATCTTGGCGAGGCCCATGGCGATCATCGGCGTCTGGAAGGCCAGGCCGTTCACGATCAGCATGTTGGTGACGAAGCCGACGTACTTCTGGACCGAGATGAACGGCTGTCGCGACGCCGCCGGTGTCGAGCAGGAAGTTCAGGGCCGGCGGCAGCTCGACGTAGTAGGCGAAGAGGCAGCCGACGACGAACATGATGCTGGTGCCGACGACGATGGGATACGCCCAGCGCTTCTCGTTCTTCGTGTAGGCCCGGCCCAACGAAGGCAAGGAGCTGCCAGACGATGACGGGCATCGAAATTGTGAGGCCGAGCAGGAGCATGACCTGGAAGTAGGTCGTCCAGTACTCGAGGGGCTGCGTAAAGACCAGATTGAAGTTGTCGACCCGGTCCTTGGCCGGCTTCTGCATCCATCGCAGGACGGAGTGTCGCGGTGAAGGCGCCGACCATGGCGAGACCACGGCGATCGTGCAGATCATCAGCCGGTGGCGCAGCTCCTGGAGATGCTCCAGAAGGGTCAGGTTGTTGTCGCTACCGCCGTGTTCGTCGGTGACTGGGTTATTACTGCCATCAGGTCCTGCGGCGCCGCCGTGCCGCGTCGGTCTCGTACCAGGGCTTTCTCGGCTTCCGCTGCGTCCGCTGGAGTCCGCTTCGGAGTCGTCACCGTCTCGCCGTGGTGGCCGTTGCCATTCGCCGTTGCTCGACCGGCGCTTCGAGGCCGCGGCCAGGCGTCGGTTCAGTTCGCCTCTGCGAGGTCGAGGGATTTCTCGAGCTGACCTTCGGAGTGCGTAGGTCCTGGCCGACGGCGCCGGTGTGCCTCGTAACGACGCCGGCGATTTCCTTCCAGTCCTCGCGGCTGGCGCCGACTTCCTTCTCGAGCTCGCCAACGACGTCGTTGAAGTCTTTGCTGAGGTGAGTCGCGTAAGCGCGGGCCCGGCGGATCCACTTGAGCGAGATCGGCAGCGACCTGGGGCAGCCGGTCAGGACCGACCACGAGGACGGCAAGAATGAGGATCACCATGAGTTCCAGGATGCCAACGCCGAACATCTGCATGAGCCACCTCCTCCTCCCCACGAGGGGCGCTTGAATCTTCGGCCGCCGCCTAGCCAGATTACCCCATAGAGAGATACGCCGCACGTCGAGCCGGACCGCACGGCCGACGTCAGCGCGAAGGCGTAAGCGCTCCGCGGCTTCTCGAAGTGTTCAGCAAGCCTTCCGCCGTTCGCTTACATCGGCTAGAGCTCTTCGCCTCTTGCCTAAGCAAGGGGATGTCTGGGGGACACCCCCAGACCCCCGGGCATGGGGCTGCGCCCCTACCAACCCTGCTTCAATCGAGCCGGCGTGCCATGGTTCTGACCTCCGCGTAACACGGAGCTACACGTGGTGCACCGACCGGCGGGACATCAGGGAACAGACGTGACGCCGGATAGCTCCGCCGAGTCGACGGCAGGTGCCGAGGTTCGGGCCTCCGCTGGAGCTTTGCCGCAGCGACGCCCTTCTGAGGCAATGGCCGCCGAGCTGGACAACCTCGCTACGCAGAATCCGCGAGTCCGCGGCCTCACAAGCCCCCTCTCCGAACGGAGTTGGGGCTTCAAGGGGTCGGTTCGTGGTTAGCAGTCTTCGATGCCGAGGTCCTTGAGGTAGTCGACGGCGTCCTGCACGGTGACGATCTTCTCGGCGTCTTCGTCGGAGATCTCGAGCGGCCTTGCCGTCCTTGCTGAACTCTTCTTCGAGCGACATGATCAGCTCGACGAGGTCGAGTGAGTCTGCGTTCAGGTCGTCGACGAACGACGCGGCCGGGACGACCTGGTCCTCGTCCACGCCGAGCTGGTCGACGACGATCTTGCGAACGCGCTCATAAACAGTTGCCAAGCTTACTCACCCTCCTGCAGTGACCGGCTTCGCCGGGCGCTCAGATGACCCGAGAACGCCATTTACGAATCTGCCGGAGCTATCGCTGCCGTACTTCTTGGCCAGTTCTACGGCCTCGTTTATGGCTGCGCCGACCGGTGTCAGATTATCCACTAAGAATTCTCTTATCGCAATACGAAGGATGTTCCGGTCGACCGGCGACAGCTGGTCCGCCGGCCACTGCGGCGCCGTCTTGCTCGATCATCGCGTCGATGCTCGCCGAGGTGCTCGAGCACGCCCGTTGAGCAGCGTGCGCGCGAAGCTCGGCGTACTGCTCGTCGACGCGGTGCTCCGTCGATCAGGCGCTCGAGCGCGTCGGATGGGCTCGTGGCCGCCGACGTCCATCTCGTAGAGGGCCTGCAGCGCCAGCTCGCGGGCGCGACGGCGGGTGCCCGCCATAGAGGCCATGGCCTCAGGTCAGACCGCCGTCGACGGCGATGACCTGGCCCGTGATGTAGGACGCCTCGTCCGAGGCGAGGAAGATGACGACCGGCGCGATCTCTTCCGGCGTGCCGTCGCGGCCCATCGGGATGCGCGTCGAGGATCTGCTCCCACTGCGTGTCGTTGAGCACCTCGGTCATGCGTGTCTTGACGATGCCGGGCGCGACGGCGTTGACCGTGATGCCGCGGCTGGCGACCTCGCGCGCCAGCGAGCGCGTGAAGCCGATCTGCGCCGGCCTTGGCGGCGGAGTAGTTGGCCTGGCCGGCGTTGCCGACGAGGCCGTCGATGCTGGTGATGGTGATGATGCGGCCGTAGCGCGCTGCGGATCATCGGCCGGATGGCGGCGCGCGTCATGAGGAAGGTGCTGCGCAGGTTGGTCTCGATGACGCGTGTCCCACTCCTCCTCCGACATGCGGATGAGGAGGTTGTCGGCGGTCTTGCCGGCGTTGTTGACGAGGATGTCGATCTTGCCGAAGCGGCTCGATCGCCTCGTCGACGCATGCGTTGCGCCGTCTCGGCGTCGCCGACGTCGCCCTTGACGAGGATGATCTCGGCAGCCGAGCTCGCCGCGAGCTTCTGGCAGTCTCTTCGGCGCCGGCTTCGTTCGAGAGGTAGTTGAGCGACGAGCTTCGCGCCCGCCTCGGCCAGCGAGAGCGAGATCGCGCGGCCGATGCCGCGCGTGCCGCCGGTGACGAGCGCTACCTTGCCGTCGAGCCTGAACAACCTGACTCCTCGTCTGTACTGCCCGATCGCCTTCAGCTGCTGCAGCGTCGGCCAGCGTGCTGACGTTGCATCAGCGTGGCGCCGGGCGATCAGGCGCTTGACGAGGCCGGTGAGCACCTTGCCCGGGCCCGAACTCGATGAACGTCGTGACACCCGTCCGCGGCCATCAGTGTAACCGACTCGTGCCAGCGCACCGGGCTGCGCGACCTGCGACGCCGAGCTCCTCGCGGACGGTCGCCGGCTCGGTCAGCGGCGCTGGCGCTGGCGTTGGCGACGACGGGCACTGCCGGTGCCTGCACATCGGCGCCTCGGCGACGGCCTGCGTCAGGCCCTCGACGGCCGGGCGCATGAGCGGCTGTGGAAGGCGCCGCTGACGTTGAGCTCCATGGCGCGGTAGGCGCCGCGCTCCTTCGCGAGTGCCATCGCCTTCTCGACGCTTCGCGCGGTCGCCGCCGATCACGGTCTGGGTCGGCAGGTTCAAGTTGCAGACGTCGACGTCGGCCTCGTCGCAGATGCGTCGCTACGGCGTCTTCGTCGAGGCCGAGGATTGCGGCCATGCGTGCCCGGGGCTGCTGTCGCAGGCGTGCTGCCATGAGGCGGGCGCGCTCGCGCGACCAGCAGTGAGGCCGTCTTCGAAGCTCAGGGCGCCGGCGGCGACGAGGGCGCTGTACTCGCCGAGGCTGTGGCCGGCCATGAACGCCGGGCGCTCGCGTGACGCGCCGCGACTCGATGGCGGCGGCGAGGCAGGCGAGGCTGGTGGTGAAGATGGCCGGCTGGGTGTACTCGGTCTCGCGCAGCTTGTCTTCCGGGCCCTCGAAGCAGAGCTCGCTCAGCTTGTAGCCGAGGACGTCGTCGGCGATGTCGAAGACGTGCCGTGCGGCGGCGCGATGCCTCGCCAGAGGTCGGCGCCCATGCCGACTTCCTGCGCGCCCTGGCCGGGGAACAGCCAGGCAGCGCCGCTATCGGCTGGACGTCTGGTAGGAAGCAGGACTGGCTATTCGCCAAGGCTGGGGCCCTGGACCTCGACGGCCTCCCGCCCCTTGTAGTACCCGCAGACGGGGCAGGCGTGGTGCGGCCGTGCGCATGGTCCGGCACTGCGGGCAGCGCGTGAGGCCGGTGAGCTTCAGAGCCAGGTGGCTACGGCGCTTGCCCTGGCGCGCCTTGGGATAACGTTTCTTTGGCAGTGGGGGCACGGTACTATTCCTTCCCTTCCGATCCGTCGCGCAAGCAGGCCAGCGAGGGCGGCCCAGCGGCTGTCGATTGCACGTGTCGCAGCCGCAGTCACCCTTGTTCAGGTCGCTGGCCGCACTCAGGGCAGAGGCCCTGGCAGTCCGGGCGGCACAACGGCTGCATTTCGCGGAGGCCTCGCGATACTGCCGCACTGCCTCCGTCAGGTCGAGCATGTGGTGCTCGTCGATCGTGAAGGCGTCTTCGTCCAGCACCTCGCGCAGGGGTTGTCCATGCGCATCGACCGTCGCCAGAAACTCCTCCTCGAACTCGATCCGCACCGTCTCCTCCACGGGCTGCAGGCACCGGCTACACATCTCCGGTTCGACAAGCTCGATGCGCGACCGGACGAGAATGCCGGCCAACGTGCGCAGCAGCTCGACTTTACCCTTGACGGCCTCGGGCGAGCGCTCCTCGGAGTGGAGCGTGCCTGTACTCCGTAAGTCCGGGTTGCGCCGATGCCTTCCTGCATCAGTCCCGATACGTTGAAAAGCATGGCTGAACCTAAGTCATAGAGTTCTGCGACGTAAGGCGGTCAACGAGACCAATCGCCTTGTATCGCGCCTTTATCGAAGCCTATAATCCCGTCCAAGCAGGCCGGCGGGGCATGCTGAACCCGTGCCATTTCTCTTGTGAGTCGTTTAGACCCGCCGCTCTTGCACTTACCTTATGACAAGTGCCGCCGACCTTTTCGCCCTGCAAGATCGACCTCCGGCGTGACGCGCGCCGGGCGATCATGGCCGACATCGATGCACGCCTGGGTGAAACCGACGAGCTGATCGAGGCGCGCGAGAGCGTCGAGGACGCCGCTGCCGCGCTCGAGCGCCTGGAGAACGCGCCAACGTGAGCTCGACGCCCAGCTGCAGGACCTCGACGCCAAGATCGGGCCGCTGGAGACGAAGCTCTACGGCGGCTCGGTACGCAACCCGAAGGAACTGTCGGACCTTCAGAAGGAACTGAGCATCTTCAAGACTCACCGCGGCAAGCTGGACGACGAGGGGCTGCAATTGATCGAGAGCGTGGACTCGGCGAATCGCTCGCTGAAGGCGGCGAAGGATGACCTTTCGGCGATCGAAGCCGAGTGGAAGGCATCGCAGGCGCAGCTTGCGGCCGACAAGGTGAGCAGCGAGAGCGACTACGCGACTCGACGGCGAGCGCGCGGTGCGGACGAAGGGCATGGACGCGTCCGCACTCGGCCTGTACGAGATCCTGCGCACGAAAAAGCAGGGGCGTGCCGTCGCCCAGGTCGTGCGTGGGAACTGCCAGGGCTGCCGCATTACACTGCCTACGCACATGGACCAGCCCGTCCGCGCGGGCGTCACGCTGTGCAGTGCCCGAGCTGCGAACGCATCCTGGTCGCCGGATAGACATGCGGGCCGTCGGCTACTTCCGCGAGCCCCGAAGAGCGCCCTGCGCTCGGCCAGCCGTGGTGAAAGCATCGGCCAGCAGAACCGCCGCTTCCTCGATTACTGCGAGGCCCAGGGCTTCGAGGTGGCGACGACCTTCTCCGAGGAAGCGGGCAGCACCGGGGGACCGGCGTTCTCACAGCTGATCGAATACCTGAAGCGCCCCGAGAAGGGCTTCATGGTGGTGGTGGCGCCGGCGCCTGTGACGCTGGCCGATGATGCGGTCGCTGCCGCCGCGCGCTGCCTGCAGGTGGAGCACCTCGGCGCTCGCGTACAGTTCATGGATACAGACCCAGCACTCGAAGGCGACGCCCTGGGTTCGATCCTCGAGAGCTGGGCATCAACCCACAACGAAGAGGTGCGCGAGAAGGTTCGCAGCGCTCTGAGGCGCAAAGCCGTGCGCGGCGAAGTACTCGGCCGGCCGCCTTACGGATACAAGGTGGGCTCGCGCAACCGCCTGGAGGTCGTGGACGACGAGGCGGTGGTGGTGCGCTACATCTTCCGGCTGTATCTGCACGAGGGCCTTGGCATTCGCCTGATCGCGCGGCGGCTGAACGAAGAAGGCCTGAGGACGCGTCGAAACAAGCCGCTGGAGCATGGTGAGCATCCGCGACATCCTGCGAAACCGCGCCTATCTCGGCACGTACCAGCGCCTCGGCGTACGGGTGCCCGGCACCCACACGGCGCTCGTGTCGCCGGACGACTTCCGGAAGGTGCAGGAACGGCTGAGCGAACGGCGAACCAACTACTCGCCGCGCACGGTCACGGGTTTCCTGCTTTCGGGCATGGTCTACTGCGCGACTGCGGGAACCGGATGATCGGCGTGAGCAGGCGGCAGACATGGACGAGACGACGGGATGGCAGCGAGCAGGTCGCGTCGTACCGGTACTACCAGTGCGAGTCGCGCACGAACCAGGGGATTTGCTCGTACAACACGCAGCGCTCTGAGGAGCTGGAAGAGACGATCCGCAAGCAGCTTAGCGAGATTGACCCTCGTCAGCTGGCGACGGCGGGCAACGACGAGGCGGTGATCGAGCAGTGGAGGACGGAGTCGCAGCGATTGCGCGACCGGCTGCACCAGATCGACCGCCGTCTCAACCGAGAGCTGGAGACGGCGGCGGCAGACGGCACGGGCAGGGAGCGCCTGCGCAGCCACGGCCACGCCCTTGCCGAAGAGCGCTTGAAGGTCGAAGAGGAGCTGCGAGATGCGGAGTGGCGCACCGAGCATTACGCCTCAGCGGCCGAGCGCCGTCGCACCCGCAACGCCGCGTTGGACGTGCTGGTCTCCGAGTGGGAGACGCTGGGAATGACGGACAAGCAGCAGCTGCTGCGAGAGCTTATCGACCAGGTACGGGTGGGCGACGAGGGCGTCTCGCTAGTTCTGCGGCCGTGACGATCGCTGCCCTTTTGCTTGCCGCCGGTGAGTCAACACGAATGGGGCGTCTGAAACAGTTGCTGCCGTGGGACGGCGAGGCGCTGGTGGCCTGGCAGGCACGGCAGTTGCGCGATGGCGGCGCTGACAACGTTGTGGTGGTGCTCGGGCACGGGGCGCAGGAGATTGCGCCGTCCGTACCGGATTTCGCGCGCGCCGTAATGAACGAGGCTTACAAAGAAGGAAGGGCTACGTCGCTGAAGCGAGGGGCCCAAATGCTGCCCGACGATACGGAAGCAGTGCTCATCCTGAGCGTCGACCAACCCCGTCCGGCGTGGCTAACGCGCCGGTTGGTCGAGCGCTGGCGGGAGGGCGGTACCCTTGTGGTGTCGCCGCGATTCTCGAAGGGATTCGGGCATCCCATCCTGCTGGATGGGTCGTTGATCGGGGAGCTTCGGCAGGTGGAGGAGGCGACGTTGGGGCTACGGGCGGTGATCGATCGGCACGTCGAGCGGGCGGTGCCGGTTGCAGTCGCGAATGACGCTGTGAATGTCGACCTGAATACGCCGGACGACTACGCGAGAGCAAAGACTGCTTTTGAATCGGGGAAATGGCGCGAAGTATAGCGAAGTCATATATACGGCTTACTGGGATGGAAATTTCTCTTGACGAGTAAGCAGTTGTCTGACACTCTCATTCCACAACTGAAGACGCCGAATCTCCCGAAAGGGAGAGCGGGGGACCCACCCGTCTTATGGGGTGAGTGGCGGCAAATCCGCCAGGGGGACCTTTCTCCCCTAACCCGACAGTCGCGAGGTGAGGCTTGACCT
>CAWENQ010000002.1:0-361407 GCA_963810485.1 uncultured Alphaproteobacteria bacterium | reverse complement strand
CCGCAAGATCGTCGAGGCGCTGCCCGACGCGGTGGAAAACAAGCCGACCGGCGAGGAGCGGGCGCGGTTCGATTTCGACGACACCGGCGATCCCGGCGGCGGCCACGGCCTCAACCGCGCCATGCGCGAGGTCTGGATCACCGAATGCTACATCCGCGCCGATTGGGACGGCGATGGCATCGCCGAGCGGCGCAAGATCACCATCGGCGGTTCGGGCGAGGAGATCCTGGACAACGAGGCCTGGGACGGGCCGCTGCCCTTCACCTCGCTCACACCTATTATCATGCCGCACCGGTTCTTCGGCCTGTCGGTGGCCGACCTGGTGATGGATCTGCAGCTGATCAAATCGACGATCCTGCGGCAGATCCTGGACAACTATCTATCTCAGCAACAACGGCCGCCATGTGATCAGCGACCAGGTGAACCTGGACGACATGCTGACCGTGCGGCCGGGCGGCATCGTGCGCCTCAAGAGCGGCGCCATGCCGGGGCAGGGGCATCTGCTGCCGCTGGATACGCCGCTGGTGGCGGCCCAGGCCTTTCCGATGCTGGAGTATCTCGACGGCGTGCGCGAGGGGCGCACCGGCGTGACGCGGTACAACCAGGGCCTCCATGCGGAGACGCTGAACAAGACCGCGGCCGGCATCAACCAGATCATGACGGCGGCGCAGCAGCGGGTGGAGCTGATCGCCCGGGTGTTCGCGGAGACGGGGATCAAGGACCTGTTCCGCAAGATCCTGGAGCTGGTGGGCAAGAATCAGAGCGCGCCGCGCATCATCCGCTTGCGCAACCGCTGGGTGCCGATGGATCCGCGGAGCTGGAACACCCAGATGGACCTGTCGATCAATGTCGGGCTCGGCACCGGCAACCGCGACCAGATGCTGACCCATCTGCAGAACCTGTTGGGCATCCAGGTGCAGGCGATCAAGCTGCAGGGCGGCGTGGCGGGGCCGATCGTCACGCTGGACAATATCTACAACACGCTTGCGAAGCTGGTGGAGAATGCCGGGCTGAAATCGGTGGATGCCTATTTCACCGCGCCCGGCGCGATGCCGCCGGCGCCGCCGCAACCGCCGCAGGCCGAGGGCGGGGCGCCGCCGGTCGATCCTAATGTGCTGGCGCTGCAGCAGAAGACCCAGGTGGACGCGGCGCGCCTCGCCTTCGATCAGCGGCGGGCGGCTGCCGACATGGAGTTCGACCGCACGAAGCTCGCGGCGCAGATGGCAATGAAGCGGGATGAGCTGGCGCTGCGGGCTCAGCGGGCGGGTCTGGGATGAGCGCGCGGGAGGCGGAACAGCGCCGGGCGGAACAGGCGCGGCGGCTGCTCGAGGATCCGCTGATGCGGGAGGCTTTTGCAGCGGTGGAGGACGGGTTGCGGGAACGCTGGCTGGCGACGGCGGAGGATGCGGCGGTGGAGCGCGAGCGGTTGTGGCTGTCGCTGCGGCTGCTGCGGCAGGTGCAGGGCTTTCTGCAGGAAGCGGTGACGACGGGGCGGCTGGCCTCGCTGGCGGAGGTGGCTGAGCGGTAGGGCGCGGACACGCCGGCAACGGACTTCACATCAACAATCGAGTTGGAGAGGCGGGGCGCGAAAGCGCCGCCGCCTCTTTCGTTTTGAGAAGGAGAAGGGCAGTGGTTTTTAGATCTCCGGCGGTTCGGCTTCCACGTTCTGAGTTCTCGGTTAAGTCACAATCTCACTGGTCTGTTGTCACCGGACCATTGGCAGGATGATCAATCGGGTCGCGTTGTCCCGGTTGGACACAAGGAGTATGCGCTAAGCGAACATCAACATCCAATTGTCGCAGTTCGCAGACCGCGAGACTCTTTCGACTGAACTGCCGGATGAAGTAATCCGGCACTACGCAGAACTGGACGACGAATCACGACATTCCTGAAGTACGGTCCTCGCTCTGCGGTTGAGAAACTTGGCTATGCGCAGCGAGTAGGACCCTTCGCGTTCCTGACGGCAGAACCCGCACCAGCTCGCGATCAGCGACTGTTCGCCGATGACGGCGACTTCGATAATTCAAGCTACTTCATCGGACCCGATCGAGGGTCTATGTGCGGAACGAGAATCAGCCGTGAAGCGTATGGAGCCAGAATACGGCGCGGCTACGAGCAAGCTGTTGGCGGTTTTCCAGCACCGACAATCAATCAGGCACTCAATGAAATCGCCAAATCGACGCGAACTAAGCGCGCTGATGTCGAGGCATTTGAACCGCCATTAAGTCTCAACGAGCAGGCACGCCGGAAATTCTTGCGTGATCAGCAACCGATCCGTACGACCTGGACACAGACCACGCCGATGGATGACGACGCTCAGCGAGTTCTGCGTGAGACTGGCACCCTTCTACCATCAGTGGAGTCGGCGGGCTTTGTCGGCCCAGACAATGTCGCCTACTACCGAAATGACATTGTCAAGGAAGACAAGCTAAGCCAAGCACGCCGCGTTCGCGAATGGCAAGAAGAACTGGAATGGAGGAAGACACATCCAGACCCGAACATTGGCGATGTTATCTGGACCGCTGTTGGGGGCGGCGCACACCTGCCATACGGTAGGGTCGTCCGCCACGACGGACCCACGCGGCTATTTGTTCCGCCCGACGGCGTTGCACAACGCGCGGAAGCGCAAGCTCGATTGTCCGCAAGCCGGATACGGGGCGGCGGCTCATTGCCGGCGCCAAAGGGAGTTCTTGGGCAGTTAGACGACATAATTGATCAAGGTCGGATCGAGCAAATCGGAGTTCCAAAGGCCCGTCGCTCTGACCGCACACGGGCTGGCATCCTACGGAGCAAGTCTGCGAGATTGCGCACCTGGAACGACCTCGTCGAACATTGGGATCGGAATGGATATGAAGACCTGATAAGTCCCGGCAACAGATTCAGATTGAAAATAGGATTGAGCCCCAAGTCGATAAGAATTGGATTGCACACCACCCGGAAGACGCGGGGCTCATAGGACAACGAATGATATTCATCACGTCCTTGGCTTAGCATTTACAGTGCCACTGTGCCAAAAACCCGCCACCGAGATGCACATATGCCGGGGGTTACCGGGACAATCACGGCGGCCCAGGCGGACAAGCTCCCTTCTACTTCACCAAGCCACCCAAACCACGAAGAGTGCAAAAAAGCCAAGAACACCGCAAAAGAAGGACTAACTCTACCTGCTGTTGCGACTTTTGCCCTTGTCAAGGCAAGGTATGATCTGTATTGGGATGTATGTTCTATAGAAAATACAATCTAAGAGTGTATAAAAATGGAAGACACATCACCGCATCATCCACGACGAGAAATGGTTCTAGTCATGGTATCGGCCGTCGGCGGTCAGACAATAGCCGAGCTTGCGGTCTTCGTTGCGAAACTTGCGCGCTCCAGGTCGTGGCTGATCAGCCCGCCAGAGTTTTCCAATGAGTTCGAAGATCCAAGCGAACTGGAACCCGTTGGATTCAATGAACACAGTCAGTGTCACGCTTGAGATCTATTCCGAGCTTGAACCTCTCGAGCTGAGTCCGGAGATGAGTAGATGCCAAGCTGAGGACGTTACGGCCTTTCTGAAAGGCATAGAAGGATTCTCAAGGGCCTATGGCGCTGATTTCGATTTGTATCTAGACAGCGAGCAGATCAGCGGTATCGAGAATGGCGAACTCGACGAGGAAGGATTGGAGGGTTGGCTCGAAGTGGCGCTGAGTAGCGTCACTCTCTTAAAGGGCTGACAAACGCTGCCAAACTCAAGAAATCCGCTGTGGTCAATGCTATGCCCGACGCAATAGCGTCTGAGTGCAATCACAATCTATACAAGTGAAAGGAATGACAATAATGACCGACGCAGCGACGCCGGGGACGGCAACTGCATCCGAGGATCCGACGCTGGCCGGTGCGGCCCGGGCGATAGAACGGCTTGAGGATCGCCGGCGGAGAGCGGCCGATGACAAGTCGATCGCTGACGGCGGCGATGGTGACGGGCGGGACTACGCTGCGATCGCCGAGGCCATAGCTTCGTCGGATGATGAGTTGGCCGAGGCGGCAGAGGACACTGAACCCAACGAAGGGGTTCCGGACGATGGCGCACCGGCCGACGAACCCCGCTACCGCGTGAAGGTCGACGGCGAGGAGGCGGAGGTGCCGCTTCGGGAGCTGGTGCAGGGCTATCAGCGCGGCGCCGATTACACGCGCAAGACCATGCGACTGGCCGATGAACGGCGGGAGGTAGAGGAGTTGCGGGCGGAGGTCGAGGATGAGCTTGTCGCGGCGGCGACCGAGCGGCAGAACTCTGGCCGAGCAGGCGGCGGGCGCGATCCCGACGCTCCAGGCGCAGCTCGCTACATTCGCCGGCGTCGATTGGCAGCGCATGGCAGTGGAGCAGCCAGCGGTGCATGCCCAAGCGCGAACGCTCTTCAACTCGCTGTCACAGCAGTTGCAGCAGGCGGAAACCGCACAGGTGGAGGCCGCAGCTGCCGCCGAATTGCAGCAGCATCGCAGCGCCGAGGAGCAGCGGCGCTACATCTCCGGCGAGAAGCACGCGCTGATGGCCACGGTGCCGGAGATGGCCGATCCCGACCTGGCGCCGCGGGAGGCGGCGGCCTTGCACCGCTATCTGGCCGACTCAGGATATGCACCGCCGGAGATCGCGCGCCTGGTGGATCACCGGGACTTCGTCCTGGCGCGGAAGGCCATGCTCTACGACCGGCTGACGGCGAGCTCGGCCAAGGGCCGGGAGAAGCTCGCTGCTGCCGGCCGCGTCCTGCCGCCGGGCGCAGCGCCGGAACGCCGCACAGGCACACGGGAACGCCGCGCCAAACTGATGACCCGGCTGACGCGCAGCGGCAGCACCGACGATGCGGCGAAGCTGATCGAGACGATGATCTGATCTTTCCGCCGGCTCACCGAGTTTCGGCGCCGGCGGCGTTACACCGGGTCACCTGCCGGCGAATGGCCTGCACGGCCCCGAAATCTACTCCACACATTCCGACAATAATCGCGAACCGGCCGTCGCTCTCCGGGCGAATCGGGCTGTCTGACTCATTCTCGTGCCGCCTTCGGGCGGGAGAATGCATGAGGCCAGCGGACTTTGCTGCGTCTTCACTGGCCGTTGCGTCCGCGCTCGGCCCATCGAACCCTATCTCAGGAGACAGCCAACATGGCACAACCGACCAATACCTTCGATTCCTACGACTCGCTCGGCAACAAGGATGATCTGAGCGATGTCATCTACAACATCAGTCCGACGCAGACGCCGTTCCTGTCCATGGCGCAACGGCTGAAGGCGAAGAACACTTTCCACGAATGGCAGACCGATTCGCTGGCAACGGCGGGCCAGAATGCCGTGGTCGAAGGCGACGACGCCACCTTCGATGCGGTGACGCCGACCCAGCGGGTCGGCAACTACACGCAGATCTCTGACAAGACGGTCGTGGTCAGCGGCACGCAGGAGACGGTGGACAAGGCGGGTCGCAAGTCCGAACTGTCCTACCAGATCGCCAAGCGGGCAAAAGAGTTGAAGCGCGACATGGAGTTCATCCTGACCGGCAACCAGGCGTCGGCCCAGGGCAGTTCCGCCGTTGCGCGTACTTCCGGTTCCGTGGAGGCGTGGCTGACCAGCAACGTGAACCACGGCGCCGGCGGTGCGTCCGGCGGACTTCTCCGCCGGCATCGTCTCAGCGGCGACCGACGGCACCCAGCGGGCCTATACGGAGACGCTGCTGAAGAACGTCATCCAGGCCTGCTGGGCCAATGGCGGCGATCCCTCCACCATCATCGTCGGGCCGAAGAACAAGGCCATCGGCTCCACCTTCACCGGCATCGCCACCCAGTACCGCGAGAACAGCGGGGCAAAGCAGGCGATGATCATTGCCGGCGCCGACGTCTATGTCAGCGACTTCGGCGAGCACCGCATCTATGCTTCGCGGTTCTCGCGCGACCGTTCGGCGCTGGTGCTGGATATGGAGTACTGGGGCGTGTCCTACCTCCGGCCGTTCCAGCAGATCGAGCTGGCGCGCACCGGCGACAGCGAGAAGCGCCAGCTTCTCGTGGAATACACGCTCTGCGCCAAGCAGCAGGCGGCCTCCGGCGTGGTTGCCGACCTGACGACGCCGTAGGGCGGAACAACTTTGATCAATGCGACGGGCGGCCGGTTGGCCGCCCGTTCTGTTTTCGCGGGGGAATCACGACTCATGTTTCGTCCGATGCCGTCTCGTCCGAGAGTGCGGCCGTCCTACGGTCTGCTCGATCTTTCCTGAACCCCCATCTCGAGAAGGCATCGACCGGCGGCGGGCTGATCGGCGCCTGGGGTTCGGCCGCCGGTGTTACGCCGCGCGCCGGGACAGTTGGCACACAGCATACAGCGCGCCGGCCTCCCGGCAGTTTCCGCCGGCTCACGACTTGGGATGCCGACATTGGCGCCAATGTGCCGCTGATCGTCGACAGCGCCGGGAACCACCTGCATCCGTTCGTGGACGGGCTGATCGATCATTTGATCGAGATCGACCCGGATGCTGACGAACAAATCAACCAGGCGCGCCTAGGTATCGACCAAACGCTGACGGACAGTCCGCAGTCGCGAAACTGGTTCCACAAGATATTCTCCGACTACCTGGCCGGCGATCTGACACCGGAGGAAGCTAGAGCTGAGTTCGCCGACCGCGGCGATGAACGCTTGCGGCAGAACCGAGCGGCGGCGACTCTTATGGCAGAGGCCATACTGGCTGCCGAAGGCGTTCGCCAGGCGGCGACGCTTCCAGCCTCGGGAGCACAGCAGGCTGTCCGGCAACGGTTCACAAGGCCGGCCAGCGAGCCGGAACCACTGCCCTCGGTATCCCATACCAGGGATCCAATGAGGGAGTCCGAATATCACGCGCTACCCGGCGAGGGTCTCATCGATCCGAACCGCGTTCGCACATTGCAGGACTCCATCAGCCAAAGGTACAAACCACTTCCAGGCGAAACGGCCCGCAGACACGTAAGGGAATCCATCAATGAAATGCGGGCCACCGGAGCGTACCCCGAACAATATGACTCGATTAGAATTTATGTGCGGAACGGCGGTGTTTGGACGTTGGATCACCGGCGGATGGTGGCCGCCCGGTTGTCTGGAGTTCCCGTGCGCTACAAGAAGGTCGCGGCGGAGGCGGCGATGAAAGAAGCCGCTGGGAAGAGCACGACGATCGATGATGGAATGTCCATCGTCATTCGTCCAGAAAAAGGAAAAGAGCCATGAGCTATCGTGAACATCTCTCTGTTGCGGAGATGGCAGAGATAAGCCAGAAAGTCGACGACGCAGTTTCGCGCATTCGCACGAGACAGGACCTGGCCGATTTTCTCGAGCTCCTGGCGGACTTGGAGGCGAAAGGAGTCTTCGAGGAGACGAGGATCGGCAATTACCTGTTGGGCCTGTCGAATGCGCTGCACAATCTCCATGGTTACTGCCGCAATCAAGGTCTTGAAGAGCCGAAGCAACCGGACTGGCAATGGATGGGAAAGCTCCTCGACTTGGCGTTTTTCAATGGGTAAGTGAGCGCAGTTGATTGACATGGCAAAACTGGGACCGCAAACAAGCAAGTTCCTCAGTCTGATCCTGCGTCATGAGCCGGAGGTGGTTGGGCTTTGGCTCGGCGAGGGCGGCTGGGTT
Organism: uncultured Alphaproteobacteria bacterium; assembly: GCA_963810485.1. Taxonomy (GTDB): domain Bacteria; phylum Pseudomonadota; class Alphaproteobacteria; order Dongiales; family Dongiaceae; genus DATKFM01. The sequence continues at coordinate 353,783 of CAWENQ010000002.1, read as the reverse complement.
GCGGTGGACGATCTGCTAGCGGCGCTCGCCAAGCATGGCAAGCCCCTGAGCCGGGCAGAGCTTGAAGCTGTTGTCGCGACGAATGACAAGAGGCGCTTTGCATTCAATGACGATGGTACGCTGATCCGCGCGTCCCAGGGCCATAGCGTCGAGGTGGAGCTGGGCTACCAGCCGGCCACACCGCCGGCATTACTCTACCATGGGACCGTGGAGAAGTTCCTTCAGTCGATCCGGGCCAAGGGCCTGGTACGGGGCGAACGGCATCACGTGCATCTCACCGCTGACGGCGAGACAGCGAAGCGTGTCGGTGCGCGGCGCGGTAGACCGGTCGTGCTGATCATCGACGCTGCGGCGATGCGGTCGGCGGCGCATCCGTTCTATCGCAGCGAGAACGGTGTCTGGCTGACGGAGCACGTTCCCGTGCAGTTCATTCGATTTCCGGACTGAACAGCGCGGATTTCTGTTGACATCTACCGGTAAATAATCCTATGATAAATATATGCTTGATGCAGTCCGCCGGTTGAGGCCGCGGGCGCAGAGACAGTAGGGCCGCCGGCGACGCCGCGGCCCTTTTCATTGTGGTGTCCCCATGCAGCGGCGGTTGATCGATCGGGATCTCCAGAGCGGCGTCGCCGAGTACCATCATTACGATTCATCGACTGACCGCACGGTCATCGAGACCGTGCAGGATGTGGCGCCGATCCTCGAACGCAACAAGGCGCTGCAGAAAACCGAGGGCGGAGGCTGGTCGCCCTCGCGCGACATGCGGCGGGCAGCCACGATCCCCGACATCATCATCCTGAAGTGGCGCAAGGAGCTGGGGATCGACGTGTTCAACCGTGATCATTGGCCGGCAGTGAAGCGGCTGCTCAACAGCAGCGAATGGCGCTATCTGCGCTCGGCGCCCGGTCATCTGTAGTCTGGAACAGGAGGACATCGTGACAACGCGAGTCATCACGCTGCTGCCGTCGGCGGCGCGCACCGCCAACGGCCAAAGCGACGGCACCAGCGCCGCCGCCGGATTCATCGAGGGCAATGTCCTGCTCGACATCACGGCGGTCTCCGGCACGACGCCGTCGCTGACGGCAACCGTCGAAACCTCGGCGGATGGCATCGCCTGGTACAGCCACACGGCCTTTACCGCGAAGACCGCGGCGGGGCGCGACTCGCTGAGGCTGGGCAATCTCGGCAGTTTCCTGCGGATATCCTACGCGATCAGCGGCACCACGCCATCCTTCACCTTCTCCCTGGCCCTGGATTTGAAGAAGTAGGCGGCCATGGCGCTCACGAGTTACGGCGAACTGCAGGCGGCGATCGGCAACTGGCTGGGGCGGCCCGGCGACGGGCTGATCTCGGCGGTGATCCCCGATTGGATCGCCTTGTGCGAAGCTCGGGTCAACCGCGAGCTGCGGCTGCGGGCGATGGAAGCACGGGCGACGGCAATTCTGCAGGAGCGGATTGTCGGCCTGCCAGCCGGCTTCCTGGAAATGCGCAGCCTGCGGCTCAACACCAATCCGCCGCGGGCGTTGGAGATGGCGGCGCCCGATTTCATCGATCGGGCACGGGCAGGTGCAGCGCCGGGTCGGCCGCGTGTCTTTGCCATCATCGACAGCGAGATTGAACTCGCGCCGGCGCCCGATGCGGCCTACGCAGCCGAGATGATCTATTGGAAGCGCTTCGATGCGCTATCAGGCTCGGTGGCGAGCAACTGGCTGCTGGCCAATGCGCCCGATGTCTATCTTTTCGGCTCGTTGGCCGAAGCTGCGGCTTATCTGGGCGACGATGCCCATTGGCCACAATGGGAGCAGCGCTATCAGCTTGCCGTGCAACGATTGCAGAGTGCTGACGACCGGAGCCGCTGGTCCGCGGCGGCCGCGGCCCATCCCGCAGAGATCCAGGTGACTTGATCATGGCCGACAATGTGCAAACTCCCGGCGGTAGCGGCGGCGATCCACTGATCGCCAGCGACGAAATCGGCGGCGTCGACTATCAGCGGATCAAGCTGGTCGACCCCGCTGCCGATGGCGTGAGCCCGTTGGCCGCAAAGTCGACCGGCGCGGAACGGTCGCTGGCGGTTGCCATCGTCGACGGCGCCGGCAATCAGATCACGACATTCGGCAGCGGCGCCTTTCAGGCCGACAAATCAGCTTTTGTCGAGGGCGCGGGAACGATCGTCCCCATCGGCGGCGTCTACAACGATACAGCCGGTGCCGATCCCACCGAGGACCAGGCAGCGGCTGCGCGGATCACCGCCAAGCGCGCGCTTCATGCCAACCTGCGCAATGCCGCCGGCAGCGAGATCGGAGTCGGCGGCGCACCGCTGCGCACGGATCCGACGGGAACCACGGCGCAGCCGGTCACTGACAATGGCGGGTCGTTGACTGTCGATGGCAGCATATCCTTGGCGGCGGCAATCCCCGCCGGCGGCAACAATATCGGCGATGTCGACGTGCTCACACTGCCGGTCTTGCCGGCCGGCGCCAACACGATCGGTTCGATTGCCGCGATCACCACGAGCATTACACCGGGCACGGCTGCGGCAAATCTCGGCAAGGCGGAGGATTCGCCCCATGCCTCCGGCGATGTCGGTGTCATGGTGCTGGGCGTCCGCAGCGACACAGCAGCGACACCGGTATCGGCTGACGGGGACTACCACCCGCTGATCTTCGACGGCGGCGGCTTTCTGCGTGTACGGCAGCAGGGGACCAATCCCCATGACTTCGTTGCGTCGAGCAATCCAATGATGATCTCAGGCGTCGCGGAAACGCCCGAAGACACGGTACCGGACAACCAGGTCAGCGCAGAGGGCGACCAGACCTCCTTCGCGGTCGACCGCGATGGGGCACTCTATACCCACCCACATCCACCGCGCATCTGGCATACGGCGAGCGAATTCACCACGGCGCAGACCGACACGGCAGTGAAGGCGGCGCCGGTCGCGGCCTGTCGCTCTACGTCACCGATATCTTTGTCGCGGCAAACGGCGCAGTCACGGTAACACTGGAGGAGGGAACATCGACACTCAAGTTCCGCTTTTATGCTTCTAGCGCCGGGCAAAATGTCAGCCGCGGTTTGACCGTGCCGATCAAGTTGACGGCCAACACATCTTTGACCGTCACCACCAGCGCGGCCGTGACCTGCACGGTCAGTGTCTGCGGCTACACGGCGCCGTAGGCGGGAGGTCTCCATGGCGTTGCTGTTGTTCTGGCGCTCGCAAGCAGTCTGGTCGCCGGCTGAAGCTGCCGCCGGTCCTTGGCTCCCGGTGGATACCGCACCGGAGCCTTGGAACGTGCTGCCTGCCGGCAATGGCAATTGGTCCGAACAACCGGCTTCTCCCGGCAACTGGACCGCGGGCGGGCAAGCCGCCGGGCCCTGGATCGAGAATTCGGATGATTTATCTGGCGAGGAGGTGGCAGTGATACCTGTGGGTCCGTGGCTTCCCGATCTGCCGGCGCTGGCCAATCCTGGCGCCCTGGAAGCGCTCAATGTCATTCCCGACGCGGCGTCCTACCGGCCGCTGCCGGCCTTCGCCGAGCAGGGCAATGCCATGGCCGCGCGGGTGCAGGGCGCGATCTATGCGCGCGGAGTCGGTGGGACGATCGCCCAGTTCGCCGGCGACGGCACGAAACTCTACCGCTGGGACAGCTCGGGCGTGAACTGGCAGGATGTCAGCCGCGCCGCCGGCGGCACCTATGCCACGCCGACCGACGGCGGCTGGTCGTTCGCGCAATTCGGCGATCTGGTGATTGCGGCCAACGGCACCGACGCGCCGCAGAAATACACTGTCGGCAGTTCCACCAATTTCGAAGCGCTGGCCGGATCGCCGCCACTCGGCCGGCTGGTCGCGACAGTGCGCGATTTCGTGGTGATGGGCCGCATCGCCGCCACGGTCAACCGGGTGCAATGGTCGGGCATAAACAACGCGGAGACTTGGACACCATCGCAAGCAACCCAGGCCGATTTTCAGGATCTGCCCGATGGCGGCTATGTCATGGGCCTGGTCGGCGGCGAATATGGCGTGGTGTTCCAGGAGCGGTCGATCAAGCGCATGACATATGTGGGCGTGCCGCTGGTGTTCCAGTTCGATGAAGTCGCGCGCGGCATCGGCACGCCGGCCGAAGGTTCGGTGGCGCGCTATGAGGACATGGCGTTCTTCCTCTCGGATGAGGGGTTCTACGTATTGGCAGGCGCGCAGCAGCTGCGCGGCATCGGCCAGAACAAGGTCGACCGTTTCTTCTGGAATGACGTCAACCAGAGCCACTTGCACCGCATAAGCAGCGCGGTCGATCCCGTCAACAAGCTCTATGTGGTCAGCTATCCGAGCGCAGCGAGCGTCAACGGCGCACCCGACAAGCTGCTGATCTATAGCTGGCAGACCGACCGCTGGAGCCGGGCGGAACAGCCGCTGGCGCTGCTGCATCAGGGCGCCTCGCAGGCGAGCTACACGCTGGAGGGGTTGGACAGCATTTCCACCAGTCTCGATGCGCTGCCATTCTCGCTGGACAGCCGCGCCTGGACCGGCGCCGGTCGCTTGCTGCTGGGAGGTTTCTCGATGGGGAATCGTGCGGGATTTTTCAGTGGACAGCCGATGGCGGCGGTCGTGGACACCGGCGAATCGCAGCTCCTCGAGGGATTGCGGGCGCTGGTGCGCGGCGTGCGGCCGCTGGCTGACGGCGGCACACCCAGCGTGGCGTTGGGCTTCCGTAATCGGTTGACCGATGCCGTGCAGTGGGGTCCGGATGTCGCGCAGAGCGATCGAGGTTCCTGCCCCAGCGCGCCTCGGCCCGCTATTTCCGCGCCCGCCTCAAGATTCCGGCCGGGCAGAGCTGGACCCATCTGCAGGGCATCGACGAGATCGACGCCGCGCCGGCGGGATCGCAATAGCCATGGCCTCGCAGAGCGGCTTTCGCGGCCTGCCGGTGAATGGCGGCACGGCGCGCGAGATTGCTGAAGTGGTCAACCGCATGCTCACGGGCGGCCTTAACATCAGCGGTGCGGTGACCCTCACCACCGGCGCGGCCTCTACTGTTGTCGCCGACCCTCGGGTTTCCGGCAGCAGCACGATCCTGCTCTGGCCGACTACGGCAAACGGCGCGGCCGAACTCGGCGCTGGCACGATCCATACATCGGCGAAAGCCAAAGGCACCTTCACGCTGACGCACGCCAACAGCGGTCTGACTGACCGGACATTCGATTACGCCATATTCGGCTAGCGGCGACACCGCATTCCAAGACAAGAGGAGGTATCATGCTGATGGGCCGATTGCCCGGCAGCCAAGCGCTGCCGCTGACGAACGTCTTTTCAGGCGCGCAGCGCTTTGCGTCAACGCCGCTACAGCCCTACCCGCTGCCACAGCCGGTGCCGCGGCCGCCTGTCACGCCGCAACCGCCGGCGCCGGCGCCGACCGCAGCGCTGCCTGCGGCTATTGAGGCATGGCGCCGGCAATTGCTGGCAATGCAGCCCTGGCAGCTGATGCAGCAATTCGGCATGCCGCCGGCGCAGGTGCGGAAGATGCTGTCGGATCCGCAATCGGCGACACTTCTCTTCCATCAGACTCAAGCTGATCGCCCCGGTCTTAGTACACTGAAGAATCGCGACACCAGCGGCATGGGTTCGGCGCCGGATCGAGCAATGCGCGATGCCGATGTGATGCGGACAGGATATGTGGACAATTTCCATGATCTTATTGACGCAGTCCGCTCGGGGGTTCGCGCGGTGACCAATCCGATTGGGACCGGCGTTGCTTCAATAGCAGAGAGTGTGGCCGGCGCTACGCCAGGCACGCTCGGCGGCATGTCCGGGAATGCGCAGCGATATGACATGGACCTGGAGAATGCCGTGCGGAGCGGGCGGACGAATCCGCAGACTGGTCGAGCCTGGACGCGGGCTGAGGCCATGGCCGAGCAGTCGCGCCGCAATGCAGAAAGGACGCGGAGCGAGAAAAACGAACGGGATCGCGCGGCGTCGCGAGGCGCCGGTCCCGGCGGGCGAGGCCCGAAGAGTGGCGGGGCCTATGGCGGCATGGGCGGTGTCGGCTCGCACGGGGTTTGACCGTGCGAGAACCGGCGGCCATTGCGATCGCATCGCCGGATGCGACAGCGATCCTGCATCCTGTTCCATCGCGACAAATCGGCGACGTATGGCCCGATGTTTTGGGCCTCGTGGAACGAGCGCTCGCTCATGGCGGTGGCCGCTATGCGCCGGAGGATTTTTTCAAAGCCCTCCTGCGACGGGAGATGCAGCTCTGGACCGTACGTACCGGCGATCATCTGATCGGCCTAGCGATTACGGAGCTGCGAAATTATCCGCAGCAGCGGCGCTGCCGGTATCTGCTCCTGGCCGGTCACGACTTTGAGGGCTGGCAGCATCTGCAGCAGGACATCGAAAACTGGGCCCGCGCCAATGGCTGCGCGGCGATGGAAATGTGCGGGCGGCGGGGATGGGAGCGCAAGCTGAGGGGCTGGCGCGCAACACATGTGGAAATGAGTAGGGAGATCTGATCATGCCTGGCGGCGGCGACGGACAGCAGACCACGGTGCAGAACAACGAGCCGTGGAAACCGGCGATACCTTATTATCTTGGCAGCAAAACCCAGAACACTCCCGGCATCTTTCCGGAGGCTTCTGCCTGGTATCGGTCGACGGTGCCGCAATGGTATCCGGGCCAGAACGTCGCCGGCTTCGCGCCGGAAGAGGAAAACGGGATGCAGACGCTGGCGCAGCGCGGCCTGGCCGGCAATCCGCTGATGGCGGCGGCCGGGCAGTATGCGCAGGATGCGATCGGCGGGCAGTATCTGGCGCCGGCAATCCCTATGCGGCGGCAATCGGAGACGCGGTGCGGGCACAGGTGCAGCCGGGCATCGAACTCGATGTTCGCGTCGGGAGGGCGCTATGGCTCCGGCGCCCATGCGGGGCAGGTCAGCCAGGGCATCGCCAATGCGCTGGCGCCGCAACTTTTTCAGAACTACCAATTCGAGCGCGGCCTGCAGGAGAACGCGGCGCAGCTGGCGCCGCAATTCGCTGCGGCGGACTACCAGGACATCAACGCCCTGCTGCAGGCCGGGCAGATGCGGCGCAACTATGCCCAGAGCCTGATCGATGCCGACAAGGCGCGCTGGGATTTCGAGCAGAACATGCCGCTGCAGAAGCTCAACGCCTATTCGGCGCTGATTGGCGGCGCGCCGGGAGCGACGATCGCAACCTCGGCGCCGCGCCAGGGACCTGGCCCCCTCGACTACATCAACACCGTCGGCGGCCTGATTGGCCAGTTCCTGCCGTACTTATAGGGCGCCTCGCGGCGTCGAGTTTGTCTTCACAGTGATGAGAAACAGGCCGCCAGCGCGGCGACGCGGCGGTGGAAAGGTGAGTCTATGGCCGGCATCAAGGACTACAGCACCACGCCCGCGAACAATGTCGCGCTGTTCCCTGAGGGTATGGCGCCGTCGCAGGTGAACGACAGCGCCAGACAGCTCCAGTCGGATTTGCGGGAGTGGTATAACGACGCCGAGTGGGTCATCTACGGCGACGGCGATGGCGCGCACAGCATTGCCTATGCCTCGGTGACGAGTTTCTCGGTGGTCGGCGCCAATGTGGCGGCGGTCTATCATCCAGGCCGGCGGGTCAAGGCCGTGGGCGCACTGACCGGCACGATCTATGGGACCATCGCCGCGAGCGCCTTTGCGACGAACACGGCGGTGACCGTGACCTGGGATGCGGGGGCGCTGCAGAACGAGGCGCTGACGGTCTATCTCGGCATCCTCAGCCGCGCCAACTCGGCACTGCCGGCGAACGCCGCGCGCACGGACATCGCCAGCACTTTCACGGCGCCCCAGACTTTCAACGGCGCCGTGACGCTGGGGGCGGCACTGAATGAGGCAGCCGAGATCACGCTCGCCAGCGCGGCGACGGTGAACATCGGCGCCGCCGCCTCCAGCAACCTCTTGATCACCGGCACGACGGCCATTACCAGCCTCGGCATCGCCAATGCCGGCATCCGAAGATTGCTGCGCTTCGGTGGCACGCTGATCCTGACCCACAACGCGACCTCGCTGATCCTGCCTGGTGGGGCGAACATCGTGACGGCGGCGAACGATACGGCGGAATTTCTCTCGCTGGGGTCGGCGAACTGGATCTGTGTGGGGTATTTGCGGCGGGATGGAAACCCTTTAACAATTGCGGGGTTTGGAGGGCGAGTTGTGCAGGTTGTGGAAGCAGCTTCTTCAGCGGCTTCAACCGGTTCAGCACAAATACCCCAAGACGACACCATTCCTCAGAACAATGAAGGTGACGAGTACCTCACCGCATCGATTACCCCTCACAGTGCTGGCAACAAGCTGTTAGTAGAGTTTGAGGGGCTATTTTCAGGAAGTGCATCTGGAGTGTTCATTACGGCAGCATTGTTTCAGGACAGCAGTGCCGACGCACTGACCGCCACAATTGTAGCCAGCTCCAACATCAATCAAGCAGCTCCAACAAGACTTTCACACACCTTGCAGGCGAGTGGAACATCAGCGACTATATTCAAGATCAGAGCGGGCGGCGAAGCACCCACCGTAGTCACATTTAACGGTCAAGCTGGAACTCGGATATTTGGGTCAATGAACAAATCACGCCTTCGAATCACCGAGCTGTTGCCGCAGATATAGTTCAGTGAAAGATCCAATACAGAATTGCCGCAGCCATGATCGGACACAATGCAACCATGGCGTGCCACAAATGAGTAGAGAATTGCTCTCGCATCTTCATCCAATTCTTGGAGAGGCTTGACCGATACAACAATATCCTGTTTCGTTCGCAAACTCAACATTAACGGCCATACACAAGACTTTGGGTGTCGGGAGAATTCGTTCGGCTCTGGACAGTGGAAAACGCTGGTCTCAGTTCCGGCTCGTTGGATCACGCAGTGTATAAATTGTCTCGATCGCGCGACATTTCAGGCTATTGTATTTTGCATGCTATCAATGCGACGCGAGTACAATGAGGGGACGGGTGTGCAGGAAAATTGCTCGCATCGAACCATGGCGGAGATTTCGTTCCGTTCTCGAGGATTCCCAGTTTCTCGAAGACTGTGTCAAACGTCTCTCACGTCCCAAGGCTGAGATCGTTTCTAGAATTCAAACCTCGCTAAGTGAAGCGGCGTTCGGGCTATCGCTTCTGGAAGGAATAGATCTTACCGGGAAGCGCGTCCTTGAGGTCGGTGCCGGGATCGGAATCGTCTCGCTCGTTCTTCATCGACAGGGCGTTGAGATTGTGCCCATCGAGCCCGGACGCGGCGGGTTTGACCAGAACGCGCAGATCGGCTTCCTACTTCGAGAACGGCTCAATGTCCGCGATCTTGCATATCTGTCGCTCGGTGCCGAAGAACTGCGACCGGCTGAGCACGGTCAGTTCGACGTGATCTTTTCGGTGAATGTTCTCGAGCATATCCCGGATCTGGAGTCGGCGGTCGATGCGATGTGCAAGGTGCTCAAGCCAGACGGTGTGATGTGTCACACTTGTCCCAATTATCTGATCCCCTATGAACCGCATTTTGGCGTACTACTGGTGCCATTCACGCCCCGATTGACAGCCCTACTACTGCCGAATGCTCGCGGCACGGAACTCTGGGACTCGCTCAACTTCGTGACGCTCGGCCAGATGCGCCGTGCATTTTCACGACGCGGCCTCGATTGCAGCTTTGCGCGGGGCACGATGCACAAAGCGTTCGTCCGGCTGGACACCGATGAGAAATACAGGGAGCGGCAGGGCAGCCGAAGAGTTGTCGCGGTGGCGTACAACCTCCTGCGCCGTTTCGGCCTTCTTCGCCTGATCGCCAGCCTACCGCCGGTGCTGGCAACGCCGATGACGTTCGTGGTTCGACGGAAGGGCGGCGTCACAAGTTAATTCCGGGGGTCGCTTGTCGAGTGCTCAGCGCTGATCTGGCGCTGTATGCCGCCGTGGCCGCCGTCGTCTGCGGCAATCCACCATCATTGGAATTGCGGTGACCCATGGCCGATTTGAGCATGGTTCTCTCCTCGTTGATGGAGATCAAAGAGGATATCGGCAAGCTGAAGCAGGCGCATGAGGTAAGCGAACAAGACCGCGCCGAAACCCGGACATCGATCCGAGAAATCAATGCCAGCGTGCGTGAACTTCGAGCTGCGCAAGAGCAGACTCTGCAACCGTGCAGTCGGCTTACTGGCCGGCGCCGGGCTGGCGGCTGGGGGGACCGCCGGCGGTATCGTCGCGGTTATAAGGGATTGGATCTCCGGGAGCTGAGCGTGCGCATCTCGCAACGGGGCGTCGATCTGATCAAACGCCATGAAGGCCTGCGCCTGCAGGCTTATCGCGATGCGGTTGGTGTAGTCACTATCGGCTACGGCCATACACGCACGGCGCGCATCGGCCAGGTGATCAGCCCCGGCGACGCCGAGGCGCTATTGCGCGCCGATCTCGATGGCTTCGAGCTAGGCGTCGCACGACTGGTCACACGCCCGATCAATCAGTCGCAGTTCGACGCGCTCGTCAGCTTCGCCTTCAACGTGGGATTGGACATCGACGCCGACCGCCGGGCCGAGGGGCTCGGCGACAGCACGCTGTTGGCGCTTGTCAATGCCGGCTGCGACCAGGAAGCGGCGATCGAGTTCCTGAAATGGAACAAGGCTGGGGGCCGGCCGCTTTTGGGCCTCACGCGCCGCCGCCTGGCGGAGGCGCAATTGTTTCTCGAAGACCTCTAGGAAAGGAGAACCTGACCATGAACTGGGATGTGATCGGCGGACTGACCCGTCACCTTTTGACCTTCGGCGGCGGCTTTCTGGTGACCAACGGCACGATCAGCGACGGCGAGCTGCAGGCCGTCATCGGGGGCGTCATCGCCATCGGCGGCGTGCTCTGGTCGATCTTCGCCAAGCGCGCCGCGAATTCCGCGACCGCCGCCTAGGCCGGCCATGAGCCTGAACGTGATCGCCGGCATTGCCGCCGTCGTGGCGGCGGTGTCGGCGGGCCTCTTCCTGATGATCCGCGCACTCAAGCGCGGCGCGGCGCGAACGGGCCGCCGGGAAGTCATCATCGAGCATCAGAAAGGAGCTCTCGATGCCGTCGACAAGGCAAAGCGGGTGGCGGAGGCTGCTCGCAGCGGTAGCGATGCCGCTTGGGCTGAGCGGGTGCGGCGGAAGTACCGCCGTCCATGATTTCTGCCTGATCTACGAGCCAATCTACGCGGCCGACCAGGATACGCCGGAAACGCTCAAACAGATCGATGTGCTGAACGGCAAGTACGAATGTCTTTGCCGCGACGACTGTCCGAACTGAGCGACCGTGATTTTCTTTGGGAAATGGTGCCGCCGAATAGGATTGAACTATCGACCTCGCCCTTACCAAGGGCGCGCTCTACCACTGAGCTACGGCGGCTCCGTCGAGGGGGCGGAACATGCCATACGGGGGTGGCACTGGCAAGCAAGCGGCCCGCACCCCCGCCGGCCGGTAACTGCCTGCCCCGCCGATGATTTCCTCACCTTGTTCGGCTGACATTGCGGTACTTTCGGCCTAGAACTTTGGCCGGGAACAGGCTCGGAGAAAGAAGCAGTGGCGTGACTGACAACAGGGATCAACCGCAAAAGAAGCCCTCCCGGGAGCAGCGGGAGGCACAAGCGCTGCGGCAGAATTTGGCCCGCCGGAAGGCGCAGCAACGCTCGCGGGCGGACGGACCGGACTCCGCCGCCGGCGAGTTTCCGGCCACCGGCGATTCGGCCAGTACGGCCGACAAGCCACCGCGCTGATCCCACAGCGCCCGCCGCGCCGCGGTCCTGTCCGCCGCCCCGGCAAACCCCTTCTTCCGTCTGGATAATTTCCGCCTTGCGAGCCGCCCACGGCCGCCGCCCTGCCGCCTTGAGGCGGCCCCTCCCATCAAGTAGAACCGCCTGCCGAGGCAGCGCCTCCCACGCCGGGAAGGTGCTGCCGGTCCCGGCGCCACAGGAAGGCCACCCTATGCCCATCATGTCCGATCGCTGGATCCGCGAAATGGCCACAAAGCACGGCCATGATCGAGCCGTTCGTCGAAAGCCAGAAGCGCGAAGGCGTGATCTCCTTCGGCCTGTCCTCCTATGGCTATGACGCACGGGTGGCCGACGAGTTCAAGATCTTCACCAATGTGGACAGCGCCGTCGTCGATCCCAAGCATTTCTCCACCGCCAGCTTCGTCGACCGGAAAACCGATGTCTGCATCATCCCGCCCAACAGCTTCGCGCTTGCCCGCACGGTGGAGTATTTCCGCGTGCCACGCGACGTGCTGGTCATCTGCCTCGGAAAATCCACCTATGCGCGCTGCGGCATCATCGTCAATGTCACGCCGCTGGAGCCGGAATGGGAGGGGCATGTGACCCTGGAATTCTCCAACACCACGCCGCTGCCGGCGCGCATCTATGCCAACGAAGGCGCCTGCCAGTTCCTGTTCCTGAAGGGGGACAGGCCCTGCGAAGTCTCCTATGCCGACCGTGCCGGCAAATATATGAAGCAGCGCGGCGTCACGCTGCCGAAGCTGTGACCTCAGCGCGACGCACAAGCAAAATTCGGTAACCTGAGATCATGGACAGAATCAAAATCATCGGCGGCCATCGGCTGGAAGGCCAAATCCCCGTCAGCGGCGCCAAGAACGCAGCACTGCCCTTGATGGCGGCCGCGCTACTGACCGACCAGCCGCTGTGGCTGGAGAACTTGCCGCAACTCGGCGACATCGCCACCATGGCCGGTCTGCTGGAGCAGCTCGGCGCCAAGATCGAGCTCGGGGAGGGCATCGGGCCGGCGCGGCGGACCCAGCTCCAGGTGCCGAAGATTACCGATACCACCGCGTCCTACGATCTCGTCCGCAAGATGCGCGCGTCCGTGCTGGTGCTCGGCCCGCTGCTGGCGCGCGAGCGCAAGGCGAAAGTTTCACTGCCTGGCGGCTGCGCCATCGGTACCCGTCCCATCGATCTGCACCTGAAGGGGTTGACCCAGATGGGCGCGGTAATCGAGCTGGTGGATGGCTATGTGGAGGCGACGGCGCCGAAGGGCCTGTCCGGCGCCCGCATCGTGTTCCCCAACGTATCTGTCGGCGCCACCGAGAATCTTTTGATGGCAGCCGCGCTGGCGCGGGGTGAAACCGTGCTGGTGAACGCCGCGCGCGAGCCGGAGATCGGCGATCTCGTGCACTGCCTTATCGCCATGGGCGCGCAGATCGGCGGCGTCGGCACCGACACGCTGACTGTGCAAGGCGTCGACCGGCTGCATGGCGCGACCCATGCGGTTATCGCCGACCGGATCGAAACCGGCACCTTCGCCATGGCGGCCGCGGTCACCGACGGCGATATCGAGCTGGTGGGCGCCCAGGTGGACCACATCGGGGCGGTTGCCGAGACCTTGACCCGCGCCGGCGTGGCAATCACGCCGACGGCGGCTGGGTTCCGCGCCAAGCGCGCCAATGGCGAGCTGATGGGCGTCGATGTGATGACCGAGCCGTTCCCCGGCTTTCCCACCGATCTGCAGGCGCAGTTCATGGCGCTGATGACTTCGGCCAGCGGCGCAGCGATGGTGACGGAGACGATATTCGAGAACCGCTTCATGCATGTGCCCGAGCTCTGCCGCATGGGCGCCAACATCAATGTGCATGGCGCGTCGGCCATGATCCGCGGGGTCAAGCGTCTGACCGGCGCGCCTGTCATGGCGACCGATCTCCGCGCCTCAGTGTCGCTGGTGATCGCCGGGCTGGCGGCCGAAGGGCAGACGGTGCTGAACCGCGTCTATCATCTGGACCGCGGCTATGAGCGGCTGGTGGACAAGCTCTCGGCCTGCGGCGCCCAGATCGAACGGTTGAAAGAATGAGCGACGCCCTCCTCAAGCTCAGCGCCGCCGACGCGGAGGATCTGCAGGTCATTGCCGCGATCTGCCAGGACGCCCTGGTGCCCGTGGGCGAGATGGCGTTCCTGCAGGACGAACAGCGCTTCGTCCTGGCGCTGAACCGCTTCCGCTGGGACCAGGCGCCGGAGGGCGAGGCGCAGCCCAACCCCCGCAGACGGCAAGGACGCGCCCTTCTGGGATCAGAACGACAGCGGCCCGGTCTATGAGCGGGTGCTCTGCGGCCTCACCTTCGAGAATGTCACGGCCGTGCGCAGCAAGCAGATCGACATGCGCAAGCGTGAGGATATCCTCGCCCTGCTGACCATCCATAGCGAGCCCGGCGCGGTCATGCTGCTGTTCGCCGGCGGCGGGATCATCAAGCTGGAGATCGGCGCGCTACGCTGCTTTTTGCAGGATTTCGGCCAATCATGGCCCACCCGGCGCCGCCCACACCACCCCGAAGACACGGGCCCCCGTTAGCGAGCCAGCCTTACAAAACCCGGCCGTCAGCGTATTGTAGCCGGGGCCTTGCCCATTCCCGCCGGTCGAACCGCCCGCCGGGTCCCCTGGCGTAAACGAGACCCGGTGTGAGCGAGTCCGATCCTCCCCCCAACCACCGCATTGCCAATGTCTCGCTGGACGAGCATTCGGTGGTGCGTCGTAGTGCCGAGGTCGAGCACGAGCGCGCGGTAGCGATCTATGACCTGATTGAGGAGAATCTGTTTATTCCCGTGGGCAGCACGGGCGGGCCCTACAATCTGCATCTGGGAATCGAGGAAGGGCGCCTGGTCTTCGATATCCGCCGTGAGAGCGACGATCCCGTCGGCAAGGTCATGCTGGCGCTCGGGCCGTTCCGCCGGGTGGTGAAGGACTACTTCACGGTCTGTGAAAGCTACTATGCGGCGATCAAGACCTCCTCGCCCTCGCAGATCGAGGCTATCGACATGGGCCGGCGCGGCCTGCATGACGAAGGCGCCGATCTGCTGAAGGAGCGGCTGGCCGGCAAGATCGAAGTCGACGGCAATACCGCCCGGCGGCTCTTCACCTTGATTTGCGTTCTGCACATCAGGGGCTGACGGCCGGCATGGCGGATCTTCCCGGCAGCGTCCTGTTCTGTTGCACGCAGAATGCCCTTCGTTCGCCGATGGCGGAGGGCATCCTCAAGATGCTCCACGGCAAGCATGTCTTCGTCGATTCCGTGGGCGTGCGTGGCGGCGAGTTGGATCCCTTCGCCGTCGCGGCGATGGACGAGATCGGCATCGATATCAGCCGCCACCGGCCCAAGACCTTCGACATTCTGGAAGACACGTCCTTCGACCTCATCATCTCCATGTCACCGGAAGCGCATCACTCGGCGCTGGAAATGACGCGCACCATGGCGTGCGAGGTAGAGTTCTGGAACACTTTCGATCCCAGCCTGATCGAGGGCAACCGCGAGGTGCGGATGGATGCCTATCGCGAGGTCCGGGATCAATTGATGCGGCGCATCCGGCAGCGGTTTCCGGCCGCGCTGGTCCCCGCTTTTTAACGACTTTCGTGGGGGTTTTCAGGTCCTTGGCCTTGGCGCTAGTATTCGCGCCTCGAAGGGCCGCGCAAAGGGGGCGGCGACATTGGCCAAGGGACGTGAATGCCAAAGGAAGACCTTATCGAGTTCGCGGGGACGGTAATGGAACTGCTGCCGAACGCCATGTTCAGGGTCAAGCTGGACAATGAACACCAGGTGCTCGCACATACCTCCGGCAAGATGCGGAAGAACCGCATTCGTGTCCTGGCAGGCGACCGCGTCAATGTCGAGATGACGCCATACGATCTCACCAAGGGACGCATTACGTTCCGGTTCAAATAGGCCGGTTCGGATGGAACAAGTCTCTGTGCAACCGAGCCGCCTGGTGCTGGCTTCCGCCTCGCCGCGGCGGCGCGAGTTGCTGCTGCAGATCGGCTTGACGCCGTCTGCGATCGATCCTGCCGATATCGATGAAACGCCGAAGCTGCGGGAAACGCCGGCGAGCTACGCGCGGCGCATCGCGCTGGCCAAGGCGCGGCCGGTGGCGGTCCGCCATCCCGGTGCGTTCATCCTTGCGGCTGACACGGTGGTCGCTTGCGGCCGGCGACTGCTGCCGAAAGCTGACGACGCGGCGACGGCACGGCGCTGTCTCGAGCTCCTGTCGGGTCGGCGCCACCGGGTGATCGGCGGCATCGCCGTCATCGCGCCCAACGGCCGCGAGAATCTGCGCGTGGTGACAACGCAGGTTTCATTCAAGCGCCTGTCGCCGCAGGAGATCGAAGCCTATATCACGTCCGGCGAATGGCAGGGCAAAGCGGGCGGTTATGGCATACAGGGACGGGCGGCTGCGCTGATCCCCTGGATTGGCGGGTCCTATTCAAATGTCGTCGGCCTTTCCCTCAGCGATTGCGTGGCGATGCTGCACGGGTCCGGCTTTCTCCTATGACGGCGCGCCGCGATGGGCCGCCGTTGCGCCTGTTGATTGCCTCCAGCGCCACCGGCCGCCGCGTCTGCGTGGTGCAGGGCGACCGCCTCTGCGATTTCCTGCTGCTGCCGAATGACACGCCCTCGGTGATCGGCCAGATTTCGCTGGGCCGGCTCGCCAAGATCGACCGGCCGCTGGAAGCGGCGTTCGTCGATTGCGGCGGCGGTCAGCAGGGCTTCCTGCCGCTGTCGGATGCGCCGGCGAATCTGACCGAGGGACAGAAGCTGATCGTCCAGGTGACGCGGGAGCCGTACGGCGGCAAGCAGATGCGCCTGACCGCGCGGCCCGTCATGGCGGGCTATCGGCTGTCCTATTCGCCCTATGCCAAGAACACGGTGTTTCCCGATCCGATCGCCGAGAATGAGAAGCAGCGCCTGCAGCGCGCCCTGGAGTCGCTGGGCGACGGCAAACGCGGGATGAATCCGCGGCGCGCGGCGGCTGGTGCCGATCCCAAGCAGATGCGGGCGGAGGCCGAAGTGTTGCGCTCGCAATGGGCGTTGATCGATCAGAAGGCAGCGGCAGCAACGGCGCCGCGAACACTACAGCCGGGTCGCGATCCGGTCGTGGATCTCCTGCGTAGCATCGGTCCCTCTGTTGCGGAGATCTGCGCCGACACACGCGTCGCAGCGGCGCAGGCTGAGATGCTTTGCAAAACGCTCGATCCTGCGCTGGCTGAGAAAGTGACTTTCCATCCCCGCCGCGATTGGCTGCCCTCGGTTGCCGAGTTGGAAGAGCAGATCGACGAGGCGTTGAACGGCAGCGTCACCCTCTCCTCCGGCGTCGTGCTCCACATTGACGACACCAAGGCGATGACTGTCATCGATGTCGATAGCGGCCAGGCGCGGCTCGAGGGCGTCGGCGCCAAGGCCGAGCGCAGCCTGCTAAAGGTCAATCTCGATGCCGTGGCCGAAATTGCCCGCCAGATTCGCTTGCGCAATATCGGCGGCATCATCGTCGTCGATTTCATCGACCTTCGGTCACGTCAGCTGCGGCAGAGTGTGGTGGACTCGCTGCGCAAGGCCGCCGCTGCCGATCCCCATCCGGTCTGGGTGGGCGCCATGTCGCGGCTCGGCCTTCTGGAGCTGACGCGGCAGCGGCGCGGGCCGGCCCTGGCGGCCCGGCTGATGCAGGATTGCGCCGCCTGTGGTAATCGTCATCGCATGCCGCGCGCGGAGTTGCGGCCCTGGATCGGCAAGGGAGTGTGACGGCGGTCGGCCATGGGCAAGGTGGAAGATCTCGAGAAGGCGCGCCTCGCCCGCGCCAAACGGAAGGCCGGTAGTTCAGGCGAAACTGCCGCCGGCCAAAGCCGCCGCCGCTGTCCGATCTGCCGCCAGCCGGCGCAACAGCGCTATCGGCCGTTCTGTTCCCAGCGCTGCGCCGATGTCGATCTCGGCCGCTGGATCGGCGGCGAGTACCGCGTCCCTGGAAGTCCGGCTAATGTTCTCAATCCCGGGGAGGAACAGGATGACGACGAAAGCTGACTCGTCGCGCGCGCTTAGATAGAGCAGCAAAATACTCGACAGGCGACCGGCTTGCGGCGGGCCGTCGCGAATGTCGCGTCGGCCCAGACGGTTGCGCCGTCGAGCGGTTATTCGCAGCTCGATGGTTAATCCAGCTCTGAGCAGCAATTCCATAAAAATCAGTGAGTTGCATCGATCCGCCAGGGTAATCGGACATCCCAGGCTGCTCCGCCGCTGTGGATATCCGCTGTCCAGAATTCGCTCCTAGGACTAGCATAGGGTGCGCGGCGCAGGACCAACTCCGCGGCAACATAATTAACGACAACGTGGAGCAGGACGATGGCGACAATCACCGGCAGCAAGCTGGACGAGACTCTGGCTGGAGGGTTTGCCGCCGATTTGATCTCCGGACTGGGCGGTAATGATTCGCTGACGGGCAGCGAGGGCGATGACACGCTGAACGGCGGTAAAGGCGCCGACACCCTCGAGGGCAATATCGGCAATGACAGCTATGTGGTGGACAACGCCACCGATGTCATTGTTGAAACCGGCGGCGACTTCCGCGACCGCATCCTGGCGTCCGTTTCCATCGACCTCAACAATGCCGCCTATGCCGGCGTCGAAAATGTAACACTGCTCGGCGCGGCAGGCCTTACGGCAACCGGCAACGCCGGCGCCAACCTGCTGATCGGCAATACCGGCGCCAACACGATCGGCGGCGGCGGCGAATTCGACACTCTCGCTGGCGGCGCTGGCGCCGACTCCCTTGCCGGCGGCGGCGACAGCGATACCTACATCGTCAACAGCGCCGCCGACAAAATCGACGAATCCGGCGGCGGGACTGATGATCGCATCCTCGCTTCCATCGGCATCGACCTGAACAGCTCCGCCTATGCCGGTATCGAGCATGTGACGCTGGCCGGTACGGCGGCCCTGACCGCCATCGGGAACGCCAGCTCCAACATGCTGATCGGCAACAGCGGCGCCAACAAGCTCGACGGCGGCTTGGGCGTCGATACCCTGATCGGCGGCGCCGGCAACGACATCTATCTGGTCGATGATGTCAATGACTCCGTGATCGAGTATGGCGGCGAGGGCATCGACACGATCATCAGTGGCATCGACGGCCTGACGCTGGTTCTTGGCCCCTATATCGAGAACGTGATACTGGCGCCCGGGAGTAGCGATGCCACCGGCAATGCGCTGGCCAACAGGATCGTCGCCGGTCCGACCACGTCCAGCGACGTTCTCAACGGCGCCGGCGGCAACGACACGCTGGCCGGTAACAATGGCAGCGATTTTCTCGATGGCGGCACCGGCGCCGACAGGATGCTCGGCGGCAAGGGCGCCGACACCTACAACGTCAACTCTGCCGGCGACAAGATCGTGGAAAGCGGCTCTATCGCCGAGTTCGAACTCGGTGATCAGCACAGTCACCTTCAGCTTGGGCGCCAAGCTCGACAGTCTCGATCTCCAGGGCGGAGACGATATCGACGGCAGCGGCAATGCCCTCAACAACGTCCTCAGCGGAAATGATGGCAAGAATCTGCTGCGCGGCCTCGCTGGAAATGATTCCATCAATGGTGCGCTCGGCGACGACATTCTCCTGGCCGGCGACGGGAATGACACATTGGATGGAGACGTTGGCGCGGATACGCTGGTGGGTGGCGTGGGCGTTGAAATCTTCCGATTCTCCGACAAGAGCTTGACTGGCGTTGACCTGGTCGTCGACTTTGACTGGCTGGCCGGCGACAAGCTGGATTTGACCGGCTTGATCGGGTTCCCGCCGGCCGGCAAGGAATCGATTCTCGTACAGACGGCGGTCGTGAACGGCAGCACCGTGATCCGCCTGGACGCGGACGGATTCGGCGGCGCTTCCGTGTTCAAGGATATGGCGGTGCTGCAGGGTGTGAGCACGGATCTTGACGGCCTGCTCGCCAACGGGTCGATCGCCGATGCCGACACGCCGCCGACGCCGCCGATCAATGGCACGGCTGGCGCCGACGGCAAACTTGGCACCGGCGTTTCCGATCTGATCCGCGGTTTGGGCGGCAATGATACGCTGACCGGCAACGCCGGCTTCGACACGCTTGACGGCGGTGCGGGCGCCGACAGCATGATCGGCGGCACCGAGAGCGATACCTACTTCGTCAACAGCGCCGGGGACAGGATCGACGAAACCGGCGGCGGCACTGACGATCGCATCTTCACCTCGATCGCAATCGATCTCAGCAAAGCCGCCTATGCCGGCGTCGAGCATGTGACGCTGGCCGGCGTGGCTGCGCTCACAGCAATCGGCAACGCCGGGTCCAACATGCTGATCGGCAACGCCGCCGCCAACAAACTCGACGGCAGCGGCGGCGTCGATACGCTGATCGGTGCCGGCGGCAACGACATCTACCTGGTGGACGACGTCAACGATCTTGCCAACGAGAATCTTGGCGAGGGCGTCGATACGGTAGTCAGCACGGCCGACGATTTCACGCTCGGTGCCAACATTGAGAACCTGACCTTGCTTTCCGCGGCATCCGAGGGAACCGGCAATGCTTTGGCCAACAAGATCATGGGCGCGGCCTCCGGTAGCAGCCTCAATGGCGCCGGTGGCAATGACACCCTGATTGGCGGCGCCGGCAATGACGGCCTCAGTGGCTCCGATGGTGCCGACGTCATGATCGGCGGCAAGGGTGGCGACATCTACTTCGTTGACAATGTCGGCGACAAGGTCGTGGAAACCGGTCCGGCCGGCGAGTTCGATCAAGTGGCCAGCTTTATCACTTATACCTTGGGCGCAAATCTTGATGGCCTCTTTCTGCTCGGCATAGACGACATCGATGCCACCGGAAATAGCCTGGACAACGAGATAGAAGGCGGGATCGGAAATAATTTTCTGAATGGCCTGGCCGGCAACGACAGCATCGAGGCCGGTCCGGGCAAGGATACGCTGCTGGGTGGCGCCGGCAGCGATGAGTTCAGCTTCACCGACAAGAATCTTGATGGCATCGATGTCATTGCCGATTTCAACGGCATGCCGGGCGGCGACAAGCTCGAACTCTCCGATCTCGTGGGCGTGATCGCGGCCGGCTCCGAGGCCGAATTCATCCAGACCGCAGTCGCGAACGGCAGCACCACCATCCGGTTGGACATTGATGGCGCCGGTGGTTCCGAAGGGTTCAAGGACATTGCGGCGCTCCAGGGCGTGAGCACCGACCTCGCCGGCATGCTCGCCAACGGATCGATCGCCAATGTGGGCACGGCGGTGACACTCCCGATTGATGGTACTGGCATCGCCGACAACAAGCTTGGCACGGCCGTCTCCGACCTCATCCGCGGCTTTGGCGGGAACGATACGCTGAGCGGCGGCGCCGGATTCGATACCCTGGATGGCGGCAAGGGCGCGGACTCACTCGTTGGCGGCAGCGACAGCGACACCTACATCGTCGACAGCGCCGCCGACAAGATCGACGAGACCGGCGGCGGCACCGATGACCGTATCCTCGCCTCGATCGCCATCGACTTGAGCAATGCCGCCTATGCCGGCATCGAGCATGCGACGCTGATCGGCGCCGCCGCCCTTTCCGCGACGGGCAGCGCCGGTTCCAACATGCTGACCGGCAATGCCGCAGGCAACAAGCTCGACGGCGGGGCCGGCGTCGATACGCTGATCGGCGCCGCGGGGAATGACATCTACCTGGTGAACGATATCAACGATCTCGCCATCGAAAACCCGGGCGAGGGCACCGACACGGTGATCACCTCGGTTAGCGATGTAGCCGGTTTCACTCTCGGCGCCAACATCGAGAATCTGACACTGGCGGCTGGAGCCTACGCCGGCAACGGCAACGCCTCCGCCAACGTGATCAATGGCAATGCCGACAGCAACTCACTCAACGGCGGCAGCGGGAACGACACGCTTTTCGGCGGCGATGGCAACGATCAGCTGAACGGCGCCGGCGGCGCTGATGTCATGTTCGGCGGCAACGATAGCGACATTTACAGTGTCAACGACGCCGGCGACAAGGTCGTGGAAAACAGCGCGGCCGGCGGTTTCGATATCGTCAACAGCGTTATTACCTATGCCTTGGGCGCAAATGTCGAAGACCTCTGGCTCGTTATCGGAGACAATATCGACGGCACCGGCAACAACCTTGCCAACCAACTCAATGGAGGTAAAGGCGACAATGTGCTGAGCGGCCTCGGCGGTGACGACCAACTGGTCGGCGACTTCGGCAATGATCTGCTGCTTGGCGGCCTCGGGAACGACACGCTAACGGCTCACGCCGGCGCGGATACGCTGGTGGGCGGCGCCGGCAGCGACAGGTTCCGGTTCAGCCAAGCCCTGGTCCTGGATGGTGTCGAGACGATCGCCGACTTTAACGGCATGCCGGGTGGCGACGTGATCGACGTCGCATCGCTGCTCGTCGGATTCACGCCCGGTGTCTCTGACGTGAATGATTTTCTCAAGGCGACAACCGCCAATGGCAGCACGACCATCCAAGTTGACCGCGACGGCACCGACGGTGGTGTCAATTTTGTTGACATGGCCGTTCTCCAGGGCGCCAGCACCAGCATCGATGGCCTGCTCGCCAATGGCAGCTTGATGCTATCCTTCTGACTATGGCGCGGGGCGATCGATCTCGCCGCACGGTCCCTGAAAGCCCTGTTAACGTCTTGAAACGCGGGCAATTAGAGGGAGGGACGGGAGTTCAAGCCGCCGCCCGCCCGGCTGGACAGGGCGGGGGTTTTTCTCTATAAGCCCACGGCTTCCAGCCGATCCACCGCGAATGTCCTCGCAAATGCCCAGGTAGCTCAGTTGGTAGAGCAGCGGATTGAAAATCCGCGTGTCGCTGGTTCAATTCCGGCCCTGGGCACCATTCGCGGTTGAGTCAAACGGCGTAGCCGCACTTCAATTCCACACTCAGAACCAAGGCCCTTCCGCCAGAGCGCGCGCCGGTGAATTCCTACGACTACATCATCGTTGGCGCCGGCTCGGCCGGCTGCGTGGTGGCCAATCGGCTCAGCGAAAGCGGCCGGCACCGAGTGCTGCTGCTGGAGGCGGGGCCGTCGGACCGGCAATTCTGGGTGCTGGTGCCCATCGGCTACGGCAAGACCTATTACGATCCCAACGTTAACTGGATGTATTACAGCGAGCCGGAACCGGCGCTGGGCGGCCGCAAGGTTTACTTCCCGCGCGGCAAGCTGCTCGGCGGCTCCAGCTCCATCAACGCCATGGTCTATTCGCGCGGCCAGGCCGGCGACTTCGACGATTGGGAGGCGCTGGGCAATCCGGGCTGGGGCTGGAAGGACGTGCTGCCCCGCTATCTGCGCCTGGAGGATCATTTCCTCGGCGCCAGCGGGCTCCATGGCGGCGGTGGCCCGCTGCGGGTCAGCGATGTATCGGGCTCGGCGCACCGGCTCACCCATGACTGCATCAAGGCGGGACAGGAGGCCGGTATCGCCTTCAATCCCGACCTCAACGGCAGCAGCATCGAAGGCGTCGGCTATTACCAGATCAACACGCACCGCGGCTTTCGCATGTCGGCGGCGCGCGCCTATCTCTGGCCCGCGCGGCGGCGGCCCAATCTGCGGATCGAGGACAATGCGTTGGCGACGGGCATCCTGTTCGAAGGAAGCCGCGCCGTCGGCATTGCCTATGTGAAGCATGGACAGTTGCAGGAGGTGCGCGCGACAAAGGAGATCGTGCTGGCGGCCGGCGCGATCAACACGCCGCAGCTGCTGCAGCTTTCGGGCATCGGTCCCGGCGGTCTGCTGAAATCCTTCGGCATCGCCGTACATCACGAAAGCCCGGCCGTGGGCCAGCATCTGCAGGATCATCTCGCCGTCGATTTCGTCTATCGCGCGAAGCGTCCGAGTCTCAATGACGACCTCTATGGCTGGGCTGGGCGCATGCTGGCCGGAATGAAGTATGTGCTGGCGCGCAAGGGGCCGCTGGCCTTGAGCCTGAATCAGGGCGGCGGCTTCATCCGCACCCGGCCGGACCTGCCGCGGCCGAACATGCAGCTCTATTTCTGTCCGCTGACCTATGAGAGGGCGCCCCAGGGTGTGCGGCCGTTGATGCATCCCGATCCATTCTCCGGATTTTCCACCACGGCGTCGCCTTGCCGCCCGCTGAGCCGCGGTGAACTGCGGATCAAGTCAGCAGATCCCCGGGAAGCGCCGGCGATCTGCCCGAACTACCTGTCGGCAGAGGAAGACATCAGGGAATTGCTGGAAGGTATCCGCTTCCTCCGGCGCTTCGCCGCGACGCCGACCATGCAGGCGATGATCGAGACGGAGATGAAACCGGGACCTCAGGCGGCGACCGACGCCGAACTGATCGAAGATGCACGCCAGCGCTGCTACTCGATCTTCCACCCCGTCAGCAGCTGCCGCATGGGACCGGATCCGAAGCAGGCCGTCGTGGATCATCGGTTGCGGGTGCATGGCCTCGCGGGCCTGCGCATTGTCGATGCCTCGGTGTTCCCCACCGTCACCTCCGGCAACACCAATGCGCCCAGCATCATGGTCGGCGAGCGGGGCGCGGATTTCCTGCGCGAGGATGCGGCGCGGACTTAGCCCCGCCCAATCAGCCTGAGCAGATACTGCCCATAGCCGTTCTGCTTCAGCGGCGCCGCGAGCCGCGCGACTTGCTCGGCATCGATATAGCCCATGCGCCAGGCGATCTCTTCCAGGCAGGCGATCTGCTGGTCCTGCCGGTCTTCGATGGTGCGCACGAATTCGGCGGCGGCGAGCAGGCTGTCATGGGTGCCGGTGTCGAGCCAGCAATAGCCGCGGCCGAGGCGCTCCACATGGAGCTGTCCGCGCTTGAGATAGCTGGCATTGATATCCGTGATCTCCAGCTCGCCGCGGGCCGAAGGCTTCAGGCCGCGGGCGACCTCCACCACGGTCTCGTCGTAGAGATAGAGTCCGGTGACCGCCCAGCGCGACGCGGCGTCTTCGGTTTTTCTTCCAGCTTCACGGGCCGCCCCTTGTCGTCGAAGGTGATGACGCCATAGCGTTCGGGATCGCGCACCTCATGGGCGAAGACCGTGGCGCCGGTGCGATGGCCGGACGCGCGGTGCAGCACATCGGCAAGGTTGCTGCCATGGAAGATGTTGTCGCCGAGGATCAGCGCCGAGGGCTGTCCGCCGATGAACTTCTCGCCGATCAGGAAGGCCTGGGCGATGCCTTCGGGCGCCGGCTGTGCGGCGTATTGGATGTTGAGTCCCCAGGACGCGCCATCGGCCAGCAGCGCGCGAAACATGCCCTGCTCATGGGGCGTGGTGATGACCAGGATGTCCCGGATACCCGCCAGCATCAGCACGCTCAGCGGGTAATAGATCATCGGCTTGTCATAGACCGGCAGCAGCTGCTTGCTGACGGCGCGGGTCACCGGATGCAGCCGCGTGCCCGTGCCGCCGGCGAGAATGATGCCCTTGCGTGTGATCGCGTCAACCATCGCGTTCTATCCGCCAGTTTGACTGAGCTTCTTCATCGCCGATTCGAGCCCGGTCCGCCAGGGCCGCTGCTCGATGCCGAAGGTGCTCCGGATCTTCGCGCAATCCAGCCGCGAATTTGCCGGCCGTCGCGCGGCCGTCGGGTAGTCGTTCGTCGAGAATCGGTGCGACCGCAACTTGCTTGCCGGTCATCGCCCCATGAACCTCGAAGATGGCGCGGGCGAATTCATACCAGCTCACCGCCGGCATTCCGCAATAATGATAGGTGCCCCACGCCACCGGCCCGGCCGTGATGCGCGCCACGATCTGCGCGATCACCCCGGCGATGTCGTCAGCGGGTGTCGGGCCGCCGGTCTGATCCTGCACCACGCGGATGTCGCGGCCGGCGGCGGCGAGGCGCAGCATGGTCTTGACGAAATTGGCGCCGGTGGCGCTGAACACCCAGCTCGTGCGCAGGATGATATGCCGTTCCAGCCGGCTCGGCCACGGCCCGTTCGCCCGCCAGCTTCGACGCGCCGTAGACGCCCAGCGGCGTCGTGGCGTCGGTCTCCAGATAGGGCGCCGGCTTCGCGCCATCGAACACATAGTCCGTGGAAACATGAATAAGAGCGGCGCCACGCCGCGTGCATTCCGCAGCGATCAGTCCCGGCGCCTCGCCATTGATGCGCAACGCCACCGCCGGCTCGCTCTCCGCCTTGTCGACGGCAGTGTAGCCGGCGGCGTTGATGACGATATCGTACTTGCTGGAGTCGAAGGCGGCGGCGACGGCGGCGGCATCGCCGATATCGGCCTGCGCATGGGTCAGAGCGGTAATCGTTGTCCCTGATGGCCATGCCGCCGATTGCAACGCGGTGCCGACCTGGCCGCCGGCGCCGAAGATCAGCAGCTTCATGACACCTTGGCGGGCGCCGGCTGCGTCAGCCCCAGGCGCTCGCCCGCATAGCGGCGCGTCATGATGCCCTGCCACCAGGCGGCATGGCTGAGATACCAGTCGACGGTCTCGGCCAGGCCGCGATCAAACGGCAATTGCGGGCGCCAGCCGAGCTCCTGCTCGATCTTGTCGGGCTTCATGGCATAGCGCCGGTCATGCCCCGGCCGATCGGTGACGAACGTGATCAGTGACCGGCGCTTCTGGCCGCTCGCCAATGGCTGCTTCGCATCGAGCCGGTCGCAGATCGCCTCGACGATCGACAGGTTGGTCCGCTCGCAGCGCGCGCCGACATTGTAGGACTCCCCCGGCCGTCCCCCCGTAAGGATCGTCCGCAGCGCCCGCGCGTGATCGGCCACATGCAGCCAGTCGCGGATCTGCTGCCCGTCGCCATAGACCGGCAGCTTCTCGCCGCGCTCCGCCTTGATGATCATCAGGGGAATCAGCTTCTCCGGAAACTGACAGGGACCGTAGTTGTTGGAGCAGTTCGACACCATGACCGGCAGATCGAAAGTGCGATGCCAGGCGCGGGCCAGATGATCGCTCGCCGCCTTGCTGGCGGAGTAGGGCGAGTTCGGCGCATAGGGCGTGTCTTCGTCGAACGAGCCATTCTCAGGCAAAGAGCCGAACACTTCATCGGTGGAGACATGGAGGAAGCGGAACGCGTCCTTTGCCGCGCCCTGCAGACTCTTCCAGTGCCGCAGCGCCGCCTCCAGCAGCACGAAGCTGCCGGTGATGTTAGTGTCGAGGAACGGCTTCGGCCCGTCGATGGAACGGTCCACATGGGTCTCCGCCGCCAGATGCATCACCGCGTCCGGACGCTCGCTGGCGAAGATCCCGCGCACTGCCGCCTCGTCGGCGATGTCGGCCTGGATGAAGCGGTGGCGCTGGTTGCCGGCAAACTCGCCCGGCAGGTCCGGATTTGCGGCATAGGTCATTTTGTCCAGGTTCACCACGAACCAGTCGGTCTCCGCCAGGATCTGCCGAACCAGCGCTCCGCCGATGAATCCGGCGCCGCCGGTGATGAGAACGCAACGGGTCATGACACCTCAGAACAAATCCGGTTGTTGGGCGAGGAGCGGGCTGCGGCGGTCGCGATCGCTGATAATCGCCGTGGCCTCGCCGACCGGCCAGGGAATGCCGATCGCCGGGTCGTTCCACCTGATGGCCCGCTCATGAACAGGGTTATAGTAGTCGCTCACTTTATAGATGACCTCAGTATCGGCGGTCAGCGTGCAATAGCCGTGGGCGAAGCCGGCGGGGACATAAAGCTGGTTCCATTCCTCGGCGCTGAGCTCCGACGAGGCAAACTTGCCGAAGCTGGGCGAGCCGCGCCTGATGTCCACGGCGACATCGAAGATGCGGCCGCGGGTCACCCGCACCAGCTTCGCCTGCGCCGCCGGCGCCAACTGATAATGCAGACCGCGCACTGTTCCCGCCGGGGCGGACAGGGCTTGGTTGTCCTGCACGAACTCGAGCCCGATGCCCAGTGCCGCGAAATCCCGCCGGTTATAAGTCTCAGAGAAGAAGCCTCTGCTGTCGCCATGCTTTCGCAGCACCAGCAGCTTCACATCGGGGATCTGGGTCGGCCGGACTTCCATGACCGGTCCCCATATCACGGCCCGGCGACACTCGGCAAATCCTTGCGCTGGTTGCGCTTTTTCGCGCCAAGGAGGCTTGGCCCGGCGGCCAAGCCGGGGCTATGATCCCGCGCTTTTTCGCCGGAACGCCCCGTGGCGCGCCGGCCTTACTTGAGGCGGGTGCGACAAGGTGCTTTTCCTAGGCTTCGATACCGGCGGGACCTACACCGACGCGGTGATCTTCGACCCCGGCGCCAGCCAGGTGCTGGCGGCGGCGAAGTCGCTGACCACCAAGCACGACCTCGCCATCGGCCTGCGCAAGGCAATGGAGCTCGTGCTGCCGGCGGCGAACCGGGAGATCAGCCTGGTGTCGCTCTCAACCACGCTCGCCACCAACGCGCTGGTGGAGGGGCAGGGCAGCCCGATCTGCCTGCTTCTGATCGGCTACGACCAGGGATCGCTGAAGCGCGCCGATCTGGGCCGTGCCCTGGGCACCGATCCCGTGGTGTTCATCGCCGGCGGCCACAACGCGACTGGCGACGAGCAGACGCCGCTCGACCGCGAGGCGCTGGAGGCGGCGGTGCGCGAGCATGGCTCCAAGGTGGCGTCTTTCGCGGTGTCCTCCTTCTTTTCCGTGCGCAATCCGGCCCATGAGCTGGCGGCGCGGGAACTGATCCGCGAGATCACCGGCCTGCCGGTCACCTGCGGCCATGAGCTGACCTCGAAGCTGGATGCGCCGCGCCGCGCCCTGACCACGGCCCTGAATGCGCGGCTGATCCCCCAGCTCCAGCATCTGATCCGCGCGGTGGAAGGCTTGATGCGGGAGAAGGGCATTGCTGCACCGCTGATGGTGGTGAAGGGCGACGGCTCGCTGGTGTCAGCGGAGTTCGCCCTGAACCGGCCGGTGGAGACCATCCTGTCCGGGCCGGCCGCCAGCGTGGTCGGCGCCCGCCATCTCTCGGGCGAAGGCGATGTGCTGGTCTCCGACATGGGCGGCACCACGACGGATGTGGCGCTGCTGCGCGACGGACGGCCGATCCTGGACCGCAACGGCGCCACGGTGGGCGGCTGGAAGACCATGGTGGAGGCGGTGGCCGTCCATACCTTCGGCCTCGGCGGCGACTCGGAGATCCGGCGCGAAGGACAACCGGCTGGAGGTGGGGCCGCGCCGGCTGGTGCCATTGAGCCTGCTGGCGCGGGAAAATCCTCGCGTTCTGGACGTTTTGCGCGGGCAACTGGAGGCGGAGCGCCTGCCGCCGCAAGCCGGCCGCTTCGCGCTGCGCAACCGCACGATGGATGCCGGGCTGGAGAGTCTGAGCCAGTCCCAGGCGGAATTGTGGAACATGCTGGCCGGCGGGCCGCTGCCGTTGTCGCAGATCGCCCAGCGCTATGCGTCGCTGAAGGCCGTTGACCGGCTGGTGGAGCGGGGCTTGGTCATCGTTTCCGGCCTCACGCCCAGCGATGCGGCCCACATCCTCGGCCGGCAAGTGGAATGGAGTACCGAGGCTGCGCAAATCGGCGCGCAGCTCTGGATCAAGGAGGATCTCGCTGCGGCGCGGCCCGCCGACGCCAATCCGGTGACCTTGGCGTCGCGCATTGTCGAGGCTGTCGTGGTGCATACGGCGCGGGTGCTGATCGCCTCCGTGCTCGGCGCCGACGAGGGCAAGCAGCTTTGGGAACTGGACAGCCTGGGCCGCCGGCTGGTGGACCAGGCGGTGGGGCCGATGCCTGCAGGCGACCTGCTCCAGACCAACCTGACGATCGCGCGGCCCATCGTCGCCATCGGTGCGCCGGTGGCCTCCTACTATCCGGAGGTGGCGCGGCGGCTGAACACGCGGCTGGTGGTGCCGCCCAATGCCGGCGTCTGTAACGCGGTGGGCGCGGTGGCCGGCGGCGTGCTGCAGACCGTGAATGCGCTGATCACTTCGCCGGCGGAGGGCCGCTACCGCACCCATCTGCCCAGCGGCAACCAGGATTTCTCGTCGCTGGAGACGGCCGCCGATTTCGCGCTGCGCGAAGGCCGTGCGCTGGCAACGCGGATGGCGCTGGAGGCGGGCGCTGCCGAAGTGGAAATCACCCACAGCCGCAAGGACACCATCCACCGCGATCCCATGGGTTTCGAGCTGTTCATCGAAAGCCGGATCGAAGTCACCGGCCTCGGCCGCCCGCGGATCGCCGCGGCTTAGCGGCTACTCCGCCAGCACCAACGTGTCCGCGGGGTTCCAGGAGATCCACATCTCGTCGCCGATGGCGAAGGGTGCGGCAGTGCGGCGCGCATCGTTGGGCACGTTGACGTTGATGTTAACGCCCGTGACGTTCTCCAGGAACACCGCGCTCTCGTCGCCGAAATAGGCGACCTCGGTCACTTTGCCGCGCAGCTTGACGCGGTCGCTGCCGGGCTCGCTGTGATCGACGCGGACCTTCTCCGGCCGGACCGCCACGCCGACGGTTCCTTGGGCGCTGCCGGAATAGGGTACGGTGATGCGGCCCAGGCCCTTGACCTCGATGATGATGTTGTTGCCGGCGGCGCCGGTGACATTGCCCTCGAACAGATTCATCTTGCCGATGAAGTCGGCGACGAATCGGCTGTTGGGGAATTCGTACAGATCGGCCGGCGCTGCGATCTGCCGCACCTTGCCGGATTCCATCACGGCGATGCGGTTGGCCATGGACAGCGCTTCGTCCTGATCATGGGTGACGATGACGAAGGTGATGCCCACCGCATGTTGCAGGCGCACGAGCTCGAGCTGCATGGCCTCGCGCAGCTTGGCGTCGAGGGCCGACAGCGGCTCGTCCAGCAACAGCACCCGCGGCCGCTTCACCAGCGCGCGGGCCAGGGCGACGCGCTGGCGCTGGCCGCCGGAAAGCTGGTTGGGCATGCGGTCGGCGAAACGCTCCATCTTCACCAGCGCCAGGGCTTCCAAGGCGCGCTTCTGCGTCTCATCCGGCGGCACGCCGGTTACCCGCAGTCCGTAGCCGACATTTTTCAGCACGCTCATATGCGGGAACACCGCATAGGACTGGAACACCATATTCACCGGCCGGCGATTCGGATCGACGCCGTCCATGCGATGGCCGTCGATGATGATCTCGCCCTCGCTCGGGTTCTCGAATCCGGCGAGCATGCGCAGCAGCGTGGTCTTGCCACAGCCCGACGGACCGAGCAGCGCGAAGAACTCGCCCTCGCCGATCTCCAGGTTGGCGTTGTCGACGGCGACGACGGAGCCGCCGAAACGCTTATAGACATTGCGGATGGAGATGATCGGTTTGCGATTATCCATTTTTCTTGACCGTTCTCTTTTCGGTGCGGGCCTGCATCGCCATGGCGGCAATGGCGAAGGTGAGGGTGATGACGATCAGCACGGTGGACGCGGCATTCACCTCTGGGGTCACGCTGAAACGCACCATCGAATAGATCTGTATCGGCAAGGTGGTGGAGCCGGGACCGGACGTAAACGCCGTGATGACGTAGTCGTCCAGCGACAGCGTGAAGGCGAGAAGGCCCCCGGCGATGATGCCCGGCATCATATAGGGGACGGTGACGTTCCAGAAGGTCTGCCAGGCGCTGGCGCCGAGATCGCGTGACGCCTCTTCTAGGGACTCGTCAAAGCCAGCCATCCGCGTGCGGATCACCACGGCGACGAAGGGGAAGCTGAAGGCGATGTGGCTGACCGTAATCGTGAAGATGCCTAGCGGTATTTCGATTATGGAGAAAAACGCCAGCATCGCCACGGCCATGGAGATTTCCGGGATCACGATCGGCAGGAAGACAAGACTTTCGAACGGCGTCTTCATGGTGAACCGGTAGCGATAGAGCGCGAGGCCGATCATCGTGCCGATGATCGTCGACACGACTGTCGAGATCGCCCCCACTTGCAGGCTGTTCATCAGGGAGTCGAACAGCTTGTCGTTTTCGTAGGCTTTCGCGTACCAGCCGAAGGTGAAGCCCTTCCAGACGATATTGCGCTTGTCCTCATTGAATGACGTGGCGACCAGCGCCAGGATCGGGAAGTAGAGGAAGAAGAATCCGAAAACCAGAACGGCCTGTAGCCAGCGCTTGCGCAGATACTCCAGCGGCAGCGGTTTGTCCGGATGCTGCACGCGCTTTTCCGCCGCCGCATTCATGGTCGCCGACTGGGTCATGATGCTAGTGCGCTCCCGCCGCGTCGCGGCCCGCACCGATGGCGCGGACCCACAGGACGATGAAAGTGATGTACAGCAGCAGGCATGACAGCGCCGACCCGAACGGCCAGTCGCGCGAGGCGCCGAACTGCCGGGCGATCAGCGTGCCGATCATCTCGCTGCTGGTACCGCCGAGGACATCGGGAACCAGATAGGTGCCGAGCGAAATGATGAAGACCAGGAGCGATCCCGCGATGATGCCGGGCATGGCGATCGGCACCAGGACCTGGAAGAAGGTCTGCCACTGACTGGCGCCGAGATCGAGGCTCGCCTCCAGGAACGAGCGGTCGAATTTCTCCAGCGATGCGTAGAGCGGCAGGATCAGGAACGGCAGCCCGACATAGACCAGGCCGACGATGATCGCGTACTGATTATAGAGGAATTCGATGGGCACGAAGGCCGGGAAGGCGTTCGGATCGCCTCCGGAGAACAATCCGGTGATGCCGTCATAGAACCAGGCCAGCGTCTCGTTGACATAGCCCCTGGTGCGGAGAATGGCGATCCAGGCATAGGTGCGGATCAGCAGGTTGGTGAAGAACGGCAGCGCCACCAGCAGCAGCAGGAAATTCTTCCAGCGCGAGGGCGCGAAGGCGACGCCCAAGGCCATGGGAAAGCCCAGCAACAGGCACAGCGCCGTCGACAGCGCTGCGATCCACAGGGATTTCCACATGATGCCCAGATGGATGGGCTCGAGGGCGCGAACATAGTTGTCAAAGGAGAAGACCCACTCGAGCTGCCCCTGTGGCCCGCGATCGAGGAAGCTGTAGATCCAGATCAGCGCCACCGGCACCAGGAAGAAAGCCACCAGCCAGAATGTTCCGGGTCCCATCAGGACCAGGAATGCCTGCACTTCCTTGCGCCAATTCCGCATGATCCCGGCGACTCTCCCTGGCTGTCAGCTCCGGCCGGTAACAGGCAATATCGGCTTCGGATCCGGGTGCGGCCTCTGCGGCCGTCGGTTGCGACCCGCGCCAATCGGCGACAGCGTTATGTTGGCATCCCTGTGTTTCTTATGCTTCGGGCCCCGGAAACCGCTGTGGCGGCTTCCGAGGCCCGTCGAGTTTAGCGCCTGATGGAGATGCGTCCAGCCCTTTAGGCGGCCTGCACCTGCGTCCAGGCTTCATCGTACAGTGTCGTCGCATCGCCGAGGTCGAGGATCTGCTCGCTCTTGGCGACGATATCGGAAGCCGGATAGATCGCCGGATTGCTGAGAGTCTCCGGCGGCAACAGCTTGCGCGCCTCGACGTTCGCTGTGGCGTAGTTGATCGTGTTGCAGATCTCGGCGTTAACGGCCGGATCGTTGACATGGTCGATGAATGCATGGGCATTCAGCGGATGCGGCGCATCCTTGGGAATGCAGAGATTGTCGACGAAGACGTTGGTGCCCTCGTTCGGCACGACATAGGCGATGTCCTCATCCTCCGCAGCGACTTGCAGGATGTCGCCATTCCACTCCATGACGATATCAACGTCGCCCGCCGCCAGCATGTTCTGGCCTTCATCGGGGGCGAAGGCCTTCAGATGCTGCTTCTGCTTGATCAGCAGGTCGCGTGCCTTGTTGATCTCATCTGGGTTGGTGGTGTTCATGGAGAAGCCGAGATACTTCAGCGTCACGCCGAGCACGACACGCTGATCGGCCAGAAGCGCGATGCGGCCGGAGTATTTGTCGCTGTCGAGCACGTCGGCCCAGCTCGTCGGCGTTTCGATCTTCGATTTGCGGTAGCCGATGCCCACGGTGCCGAACATATAGGGCACGCTGTGCTTCAGGCCGGGGTCGTAGGCCGGATTGTTCATTGCCGGGTCGATGTTCTTCAGATTCGGAATTTGGCCGGCATTCAACTCTTCCAGGATCCCCAGGGTGACCATCGTTCCGACCATGTAGTCGCTGGGAACGATGATGTCATAACCGGGATTGCCCTGCTTCAGCTTTGCCAGCAATTCTTCGTTGTTGGCGAAGAAGTCGGATTGAACTTCGATACCCGTTTTCTCTGTAAAGGTATCGACTGTCGTCGCGCCGATATAAGTGTCCCAGTTATAGAAGTTCAGCGCCTTCTCCTCTTCCGCGAAGGCGCGGCGGGAAAGGCCGGAGAACGTCAGGCCGACAGCCGCGGCGCCCTTCAGGAAGTTTCTGCGGGTCGCGCGGGGAAGCATTAGGCTGTTCATTTTGGGGGAGTCTCCTCTGGCCGCCCGACCATCGGGTGGCCGATTGGGTGTGCCGATCACGCGTGGCTGCTTACAAATTTATTTCGTTGAACGAACCATTAGCGTGAAATCAGCGTGAATTGTAGCTGCACTCGATGCGGGAGATCAAGCGGCACCGGAAACGGATTTCTGTTTGATATCAAGCAGATTTGAACATTGCCACGAACCAGGGCAGTCCCACCATGCAACAGCCTTAATCGCAGGAGACCAATTACTTGGCGCCAGCAGTGGGCGCGCGCAGCCGCGATTGCACGAGTTCTCCGGCCGCATCCAGGATCGGATAGGCGACCGACGTCAGATGGGAATTGATGCGCTTGAGGTCGCGCAGGATGTCCAGATGCAGGCTGGTGGTTTCCAGACTCTCAGGCGTGCCGACGCGCAGGCGCGCAAGATGGGCCTCCGCCGCCGTGCGCTCGAGATCGCGGAAGGCCACCTTCTGCTCCAATAGCTGCCGCGCCAGCTTCACGTCGCCGGACATGAAGACATTCAGCGCCAGGCGCAGATTCTCCAGGAGGCGCGTATGCATGCCGCAGATCTCGGAGAATCCCTGGCTGGAAAATTGCAGCTTGTTGCGGATCTTCTTGTTGGCGAGTTCCAGCAGGTTCTTGTCGACGATGTCGCCGATATGCTCGAGGTTGGTCGTGAAGGTGATGACGTCGATCAGCCGTTGGTTATCCTGCGTGTCCAGCGTCTCACGGCTCACTTTGGTCAAGTAGAGCTTGATCGCCTCATGCAGCGCGTCGACGCTGTTGTCGAGTTCCTCCACTTCCTTCAGCAGCTTGCGGTCGTCGTCACGGATGACATCGAGGGTCTGGGTCAGCATGCGCTCGACGATATCGCCCAGGCGCAGCGTCTCACGCGCGGCGTTCGCGATGGCGACGGCGGGCGATTCCAGGGCGCGCGCATCCAGATAGCGCGGGCGGCCCGGATTCTCCTGCAATGGCCGGTCCGGCAATATCCGCAGGCAAAGCTTCGCCACCGGGCCGATCAGCGGCAGGAAGACGATGGCGATCGCCAAATTCAGCGCGGTATGGAAATTCAGCACCTGGTGGGCAGGCGCATCGGTCAACCGCGCCAGCTCCGGCAGTATCCAGGGCAGGGCAACCAGCGCAGCGGCGACGCCGGTGCAGCGGAAAATCATGTTGCCCAGGGGCACGCGGCGGGCTTCGGGTGCGCCGC
This sequence comes from uncultured Alphaproteobacteria bacterium, assembly GCA_963810485.1. GTDB lineage: Bacteria > Pseudomonadota > Alphaproteobacteria > Dongiales > Dongiaceae > DATKFM01. The sequence goes on along the minus strand of CAWENQ010000002.1, from coordinate 318,458 downwards.
GCAGCGTGGCCATGACCGGCGTGATCGCCGAGCCTAGATTGGCGCCAAGCACGAACGCGATCGCGGTCATGATCGGCAGCACGCCGGCCTTGGCCAGCGAGACAGTCAGCAGAACGATCGCCAGGCTGGAGGTGGAGAGCACCGCCAGCACCGCGCCGATGATCACGCCGGGAATCGAGGTGCCTTCCAATGTCGGGATCAGGCTGAGGATGACGGTCAACTCGCGGATCGGATCGGCGTTGGCGGAAATGAGCTGCAGCGCCAGCAACACCAGCCCAAGGCCGATTCCGGTGCGGCCGAGATCGCGCCAACGGGTAGAGTGAGTACCGAGGAAAGCGATCACGCCGGCGAGAATCATGATCGGCGACAGCGACGGCAGATGATAGGCATAGGCCTGGGCCACCAGGCTGGTGCCGAGATCCGCGCCCAGCATGATGGCCAGTGCCGGCGCCGCCGCCACCACGCCGCGCGAGGCGAAGGATGCCGCCATCATTGCCGTGGCCATCGAACTCTGCAGCAGCAGCGTGATGCCGACGCCGGTGCCGAAAGCAGTCAGCCGATGATTCATGCTGCGGCCCAGCCGGCCGCGCAGCTCGCCGCCGAAGGCACGCAACACGCCGGTGCGGACCATGCGCAGGCCCCAGACCAGCAGCGCCGCAGCGCCCAGGAGGTTCAGAAAGATCTCACTGCCAGAAATGACCGGACTCCGGCCGCGGCGCGCCGCGGCAAATGGTTGATGTGACTACGCTGCCCCCAAGATAACGTGGGAGCAGCGCCGATACAGGCCTTGTAACAAAAATGCAATATACCGCAAAGGGGCCAGGGCCAAGCCGCCGATTGCGGCCCGTAGCAGCCTCTAAGCGTCGCGGCGGCGCTCCACCACGCCCGCTGATGTCAGGAAGAAGCGGGTCAACGTGCGCTCGTCATGCTCCATACGCCAGGACAGCATCTTCTGCGCGTATTCCAGCATGCGGCCCGCATAGGCCGGGTCCTGCGCCACATTGCGGAACTGGCCGGGGTCCTTCTCCAGGTCGAAGAATAGCGGCGGCAATGCGGTGAAATGCACATACTTGAACTTTTTGTCGCGGATGACGTTCAGCGTGCATTGGTCGCTGTGGAGTTCCAGCTCAGTCTCCGCCTCCAGCGTGGCGATTTCGCTGAAGTCGTATTCCCAGTGGGCTTCCTGGCGCCATCCCTTCGGACGTTCGCCCCTGAGGAACGGCGAGAGGCTGTAGCCGTCGCATTGATGAGGCAGCTCCAGACCGAGCCAGTCCAGGATCGTCGGCATGATGTCGATGGCCTCGGTGAACTCGCCCACGATCTTGCCGCGGCCGCCATCGGCCTCGCGTCGCGGGTCGCGGACGATCAGCGGGATGTGATAGGCCTCGTCGAAATAGCCCGGCTTGCCCCACAGCCAATGGTCGCCCAGCATCTCGCCATGATCGCAGGTGAAGATGATCAGCGTCTTGTCGTATTCACCCGTCTCCTTCAGATGCGCAATCAGGCGGCCGATCTGGTCGTCTACCTGGGTGATCATGCCGTAATAGGTGGCGCGTACCTGCCGAAGTTCCTTTTCATCCATCTCGGCGAGGGGAATCGGGTAGTTCTCGTTGTAGCCGTTCACCTCGAGCGTCCCCTTGAGCTGGTAGGCGAGATAGGGATGCTGGTCGGCTTCCTCGGTCCAGTCGCCGGCGCGCTTGGGCATCGGCACCTTCGCAGGGTCGTACATCTTGTTGTAGGGCTCGGGTGCGATGATCGGCGGATGCGGCCGCAGGAACACCGCATGGATGAACCAGGGCATGTCCTGGCGGACCGAGAGATAGTTGAGCACAGAGTTAGCAATGAAAGTGGTCTCGCTATGCTCGGCCGGAAAGATCGGCGGGCTGTAGGTGATGCCGCGCTCCTTGGCGCCGGGATAGTTCGGCATGGGACGGTACACATCGCGCCGCCCGTCCGGCAGGTCATAGCCCTTGGCGCGCAGATCGGCGACCCAGGCGGCCATATGGTCCGGGAGCTGCAGCCCCACGGTCATGCCCGGCAGCACGCCTTCATAGGTATGGACAGCGGGATCGTTGGGCGCAAAGCGCCGCGGGTCCATGCTAGTGTCGGTATAGCCGAAGAGGATGGGATCGTAGCCGCCCTTGCGCGCCTCCAGCGCGATGTTGGTATGGCGCGCATCCAGCGGCGTGCCATTGCGCAGACTGCGGTGATTCATCAGATACATGCCCGTATGCAGGCTGGTGCGCGACGGCCCGCAGGGCGAGGTCTGGGTGTAGTGGTTCTTGAACAGCACGCCTTCGGCGGCCAGCGCGTCCAGATGGGGCGTCTTCACGCAGGCATGCTTGAGCGCCGACAGGCATTCGCCGCGCCACTGATCGGCCGAGATGAACAGGACTTTACGGTCTGAAGCGATGGGCATGGGGGTCTTGGACCTGTGTCTTTGTGGGCTGGCGGGCAGGACTTGCTAGTACAAATCGACTGCTAATTCCAGGGGCCGCGCCGGTTCGCAATCTGGCGTCGATGCAGCGGTTAAAGGGGAGCGCCGTACCAGGTCGTGATATCGAAGTAGATATCGCGCTCTTCGCCGCCGGATAGCTTGATGTTCATAACGTCATAGACGCGGTCGCCCCGCTTGAGTGTCGCCTGCTGCATAAGGCTCCAACCCGGATAGGTCCGATCCAGATAGGCATACTCGGCATCTATTCCAGCCATTGTGTTTTCGTATCCCACCAGAGGAATGGCCGTTTCGGGCGTGAGACCTTGCTCATCCGCCGTAGGCGTAGTCCTGGGAGCGCCATCCGTCGAACTCTCTGCCCACGCGGAGCCGATTACTGAAGTTGAAATGCCCAAGCAGAGGGTGAGAATGAGCGCGAACATCCCAAGTCCGCTGGATCGGTCTGTGGCTGATTTCCCGAAAACCATCAGAAAGCCTCCTCCGGCAGTTCCAAGATGCTCGGGCCGCCGGCCGTGACGCCCGCGGCGAGACCGGGGGCGGCGGGCAGGAGGTTGTCGCAGAAGAACCGGGCGGCGGTGATCTTGCCGTCGAGGAAGGCGCGGTCGGCGCCATTGCGGTGCGTTTGGGCGGCCTCGGCTTGGCGGGTCAGCAGGAAGGCGCCGGTCACCAGGCCGAAGAGCTGCAGATAGGGAGTGGCACCGCTGAGGGCGAGGCGCTTGTCCTTCGGCCAAGTTTCGATCAGCCAATGCGTGGCCTGTTCCAGTGCTTTCAGGCCCTGACCCAGTGCTGAACCGATCTGCGGCAGCGTGCCGCCGCCGCTGGCGGCGTCGGCCACGGCACGAATCTGCGCGAAGAACGCCCGCGCCGAAGCGCCGCCGTCGCGCATCAGCTTGCGTCCCACCAGATCGTTGGCCTGGATGCCGTTGGTGCCCTCATAGATCGGCGCGATGCGCGCATCGCGATAGAGCTGCGCCACGCCGGTCTGCTCGATGAAGCCAAGGCCACCATGGACCTGCACGGCCAGCGACGTGATGGCGCAGGCGGTATCGGTGCACCAGGCCTTGGCCACGGGCGTCAGCAGCTCGGCCTCGCCCAGCCAGGCGGCGCGGTCTCGGGCGTCCGGCAGGTGCTTGGCCCGATCGATGGCCGCCGCCGTGTAATAGATGATGGCGCGCATGGCATCGACACTCGCGCGCATGGTCATGAGCATGCGCCGCACATCGGGATGCCGGATGATCGGCACCGGCTGATGATCGGCGCTGTCGGCAGCGCGGCTTTGCACGCGCTGGCGCGCATAGTCGCGGGCCATCTGATAGGCGCGCTCGGCGATGCCCAGGCCCTCGATGCCAATGGAGAGCCGGGCGTTGTTCATCATCGCGAACATGTATTCGATGCCGCGATTCTCCTCGCCAACCAGCTCGGCGAAGGCGCCGTTGTCGTCGCCATAGGCGAGGATCGCGGTGGGGCTGCCGTTGATGCCCATCTTGTGCTCGAGCGAGACGGTGCGGATGTCGTTCCGCACGCCGAGCTTGCCGTCGGCGCCCACCATGATTTTCGGCACGATGAACAACGACAGGCCCTTCACCCCCGGCGGCGCATCGGGGGTGCGCGCCAGCACCATATGGACGATGTTCTCGGCCATATCGTGGTCGCCATAGGTGATGAAGATCTTCTGGCCGGTCAAACGGTAATGCTCGCCGTTCTTCACCGCGCGGGTGCGCAGCGCGCCGACGTCGGAGCCGGCCTGGGGCTCGGTCAGGTTCATGGTGCCGGACCAGCGGCCATGGACCAGCGGCGCCAGATACTTCGCCTTCTGCGCCGCCGTGCCGAAGCTGTGCAGCGCATCAACAGCAGCCTTGGTCAGCAGCGGACAGAGGCCGAAAGCCATGTTGGCGCCGTCCCACATCTCCTGCACCGCCGATCCCAGAACCCAGGGCAGGCCCTGGCCGCCGAAGGCGGGATCGAAGGGCAGGCCGTTCCAGCCGCCGTCGCAGAACTGCCGGTACGCGTCGGCGAAGCCGTCGGGCGTGCGCACCACGCCGTTCTCGAGCCGGCTGCCCTGGATGTCGCCGGTGCGATTCAGCGGCGCCAGCACCTCGCCGGCGAAACGGCCGGCTTCCTCCAGCACGCTCGCCGTCAGGTCCGGAGTCACCTCGTGATAGGCCGGCAGCCGCGCCAGATCGCCGATGCCGGCGACGGCGTCGAGGGTGAACAGCATGTCCTGAACGGGAGCGGTGTAAGTCACGGTCAAACGACCTTGCCGGGGTTCATGAGATCGAGCGGGTCCAGCGCCTGCTTGATCCGGCGCATCAGGTCCAACTCTACATCCGACTTGTACCGGCGCATTTCCGGAAGGCGCAAGCGGCCGATGCCGTGCTCGGCGCTGAAGCTGCCGTCCAGTTCTATGGCCAGATCGTGGATGGCGGCGCTGAGCGTCTCGCCTTGGGTCAGGAAGGCACCACCGTCCATGCCATCCGGCTGATAGACGTTGAAATGCACATTGCCGTCGCCGACATGGCCGAAGGCGATGGGGCGCGTGCCCGGGAACATCTTCGCACAGAGCGCAATGGCCTGCGGAATGAACACAGGCACCCGGGCAACGGGAACGGAGATGTCATGCTTGATGCTGACGCCGGCGTATTTCTGCAGCTCGACGATGCCCTCGCGCACGAACCAGAGCTTGCGCGCCTGCTCGGCACTTTCGGCGATGGTGGCATCGGCAAGCAGGCCGTCCTCCAGGGCGGCGGCGAGGGCGGTTTCCAGCCGCGCGCGGAGATCGCTGCCTTCGGCCGCGGCGGTGAGTTCGATCAGCACATAGTAATCGCGTTTTGCGGCCAGCGGATCGGCAACACCGGGAATGTGCCGGAGCGCGAGGTCGATGCCGGCGCGGGGCAGCAACTCGAAACTGACCAGGGAATCGCCGCTGGCGGCGCGGCAGCGGGCCAGGAGCTCCACCGCGGCATCCAGGTCGCGCAGGGCGGCGAAGGCGGTGACGCGTTCCTTCGGCGCCGGGAACAGTCGCAGCACGGCGGCGGTGATGATGCCGAGCGTGCCTTCGGCGCCGATGAAGAGCTGCTTCAGGTCATAGCCGCTGTTGTCCTTGCGCAGCGCCCGCAGCCCATCCCAGACCCGGCCGTCGGGCAATACCACCTCGAGGCCCAGCACCAGATCGCGGGCGTTGCCATAACGCAGCACGGCGATGCCGCCGGCATTGGTGGAGAGATTGCCGCCGATCTGGCAGGTCCCTTCGGCGGCGAGGCTGAGCGGGAACAAACGGTCGGCCGCTGCCGCCGCATCCTGCACCTGCTTGAGGATACAGCCGGCTTCCACAGTGATGGTGTAATTGGCTGGGTCGAGGGCGCGTACGCAATTGAGCCGCGCCGTCGACAGCAGGATTTCGTCGCCGCTCTCGTGGGGCGTGCCGCCGCCGGCGAGGCCTGTATGGCCGCCCTGGGGCACGATAGCCGCCTGGGCCGCGACGCAGAGGCGGACGATCTCCGCCACCTCGGCCGTGGTGGCCGGCTTCAGCAGCAGCGGCGTCTTGCCCTGGAAGCGTCGCCGCCAGTCGACAAGTTGAGGCGCCAGGTCGGCCGGCTGGTCGAGCCAGCCCTTGGGTCCGACCACAGACTTCAGGCGCTCCAAGAGCGCTGTATCCGGCTGCCGGTGCTTCAGAGGCTTCATGTCGTTCATGCCGCGCAGCCTAGTCCGCCCGACGGTCCGGCCCAACGGATTCCTGAGCCAGGACGCGCCAGAAACGTGATATCCATGATGTGTCATAGGTGCATGAATCGCTTGCCGAATTCTAAGTTTCAGATATTGCGCTGCGGGCCGCGTCACCGCCAGGGCCTTCTCAGGATGAGAAACACATGATCGAGCGGAGGGATACCGAGATAACGCATGCTGCCGGCGGTGCGCCGGTCATGCTGTTCGACGGCGTGTGCAATCTTTGCAACGGGTGGGTGCGGTTTGCGATCGCACGGGATCCGGCGGCGCGACTACGCTTTGCGGCGGTGCAGTCACGGCTGGGCCAGGCGTTCCTGGCACGTCACGGCCTGCCGCTGGATGTCTATGACAGCTTCTACTTCGTCGAGGACGGCGTGGCGTATGAGAAATCCACCGCCTGGTTCCGCATGGTGCGCCATCTGCGCTGGCCCTGGCCGTGGTTCCGGGCTGGCGCCATCGTGCCGCGAGCATTGCGGGACGTGGTCTACGATCTGGTCGCGCGCAACCGGTACAGTTGGTTCGGGCGGCGTGAGGTCTGCCTGGTGCCGACTCCTGACATCGTTGCGCAGTTTATCGGCTAACGTGTCGCGGCGCGGCGCAGGCGGTCGTTGATGGCTCGGCCGAGGCCGGTGTCGGGGATTTGCATCGCGGCGATGGTGCGGCAGCCGGACGCGTCGAGCCGGCGCAGCATGGCGAAGAGATTGGCGGCGGCCTCCACGAGGTCGCCGGAGGGGCTGAGGTTTGCCGTTGTGCGTGCGCCTGAAGGGATTTCGGGTCCGAAGGCGAGAAGGGCCTCATCCGGTTTCACGACGCGGGCGTCCAGACGCAACGGCAGGGTGGGCGCGTAGTGGCTTTCCATCTGCCCGGGAGATTTCGGCGTCGCCGAGAGCGCGGCCAGCGCGAGCTTACCGATAACGGCTTCGATGTCCTCCTGCGTCACGCCGCCGTGGCGTAGCAACACAGGTGACGGGCCGGACACATCCACGACAGTTCGACTCGATGCCCACCGGACAGGCGCCACCGTCGAGGATCAGCTCGACCCGGCTGCCGAGACTCTCGGCCACATGCAGCGCGGTGGTCGGGCTCACCTTGCCGGAGCGGTTGGCGGAGGGGGCTGCGAGCGGACGGCCGGCGGTGCGCAGCAGCGCCTGGGCTGTTGGGTGCCGGGGGACGCGCACGGCCAGGCTATCGAGCCCGGCGCTGGCGAGCAGGGATACCGGGCAGCTGGGCGCCCGCTGCATGACCAGCGTCAGCGGCCCGGGCCAAAAGGTGGTGGCAAGCTTGCGCGCTGAGTCGGTGGCGACGCCCATAGCAAAGGCCGCGGCGGCATCCGGCACATGGATGATCAGCGGATTGAATTTCGGCCGGCCCTTGGCCTCGAAGATCGCGGCGACTGCGTGGTCGTCGGTGGCGTCGCCGCCCAGGCCGTAGACGGTCTCCGTGGGAAACGCTACCAACCCGCCGCGGCGCAGGATCTCCGCCGCGCGGGCGATGTTGTCCGCGGTCGCGGGAACCGGCGGCGTGGCGGCAGCTTCGTTGTGTCGATCGGCGGACATGGCCGGCGGCGATAGCACGGCGCGTGCGCGCTGGCAAAGTAAGGCGCGGGTGGTTCAAGCAACCGTCACAAACAAAGAGCCGCTCCTGAAGAGCGGCTCTTCTGACTTTCGTCCGGCGCGTGCCCATCCGCGGTCATGGGTCCACCGCCGATGTTGCCGCACAGGTATTGCGGCAATCTGTCGCTCAACGCCGCTGGCGTTGAGCGTGTAATGAAAAGCACCGAATTTTCGGCGTCTCCATTGACTATGATCGTGGTACTGACCATTGCGCGAGTCAATATGCGGCGCGGCGCAACACGCAGAAAGCAAGATTATGTCGGACTACTGCGATGCACCGCGCGCGACGAAGTGCGGGTTCTCATAGTTTGCTTTGCCATAGGTGAGTTCGCCGCCATCGAGTCGCGTCACAACGCCGCCGGCGCCGAGCACGACGGCGTGACCGGCTGCCGTATCCCATTCCATCGTGCGGCCGAGTCGCGGATAGAGATCGGCGATGCCTTCGGCCACCTGGCAGAATTTCAGCGCGCTGCCGGCGATACGCCAGCTCTCCACTTTGGTTTCGCCGAGAAAGCTTTTCATCGCCGACTCGTCGCCGTGGGAACGGCTGGAGAGAACGATGGCGCCGTCCTGCGGGATCTTGCGGACGGCGATCCGCTGCCGCTTGCCGCCGCGTTTGGATTCGGCAAATTTCCCGGCAATGCCGCCATAGGTGACCGCCAGCGCCGGCAGATGCACCACGCCCAGCACGGGGCGCCCTGACTCGATCAAGGCGATGTTCACCGTGAACTCGCCGTTGCGGTTGATGTATTCCCGCGTACCATCGAGGGGATCGACCAGCCAGAAGCGGCGGGCGCGGGCGATCGTGGCAGCGTCAGGCGCCTGGCCCTTGGAGACGGCCTCTTCGGAGATCGCCGGGATCTCCGGCGTGAGCGCCGCCAGCGCCGGCAGGATGGCGCGTTCGGCCGCCTCGTCTGCTTCCGTCACCGGCGAGGCGTCGGCTTTCCGCGTTACGGCGATGTCGCGGCTGTAGAAGCCCAGGATGACCTCGCCGGCGCGCTCGGCGATCTCCTCCACGGCCTGGAGCAGGGCTTCGTCGATCGCTCGAGTGGGGTTGGACATGGCCGCGGCTGGACTCCCGGGAAAGGCGACGGGATCATAGGGGCGGCGCTATCAGTCACAAGGGAAAACCCGGCTGGGCGCGCCGGAGAGGCAGCGATAACAAGAACATGTGCGGACGCTATAGCCTGACGACGCCGGTGGAGGGGCTGCGGCACCTGTTCGAATTTCCCGAACGGCCCAACCTGGCGCCTCGCTACAACATCGCGCCGACCCAGGAGGCGGCGGTGTTCCGCCGCGACGAGGGTGGCGGCATGCATCTGCTGCAGATGCGCTGGGGGCTTATCCCCTCCTGGGCCAAGGACAAGTCGATATCAGCCCGGCTGATCAATGCCCGGGGTGAGACGGTGGCGACCCAGCCGGCCTTCCGCACCGCCTTCCGCCAGCGGCGCTGCCTGGTGCCGGCCGACGGGTTCTATGAATGGCGGAAGGAGGGGACGAAGAAACTCCCCTGGCGGTTCCATTTGGCCGACAGTGCGCCCTTCTGCTTCGCCGGTTTGTGGGAGAGTTGGCGCGATCCCGAAACCAAGGCGCCGTTGGAGAGTTTTACGATCGTCACCACGACAGCGAATGAGGTGGTTGCGCCCATCCACAATCGCATGCCGGTCATGCTGGACAAGCATGACATGGCGGCCTGGCTCGAGGGGACCGATGCCGCGGCGCTGCTGCGGCCCTTTCCGGCCAAGCTGTTGCACGCTTATCCGGTGTCGACGGTGGTCAACTCCTCACGTAATGAGACTCCGGATTGCTTTGCGCCGGCCGAGGCTGAAAAGGCCGCGGGCACGCTGTTCTAGGTCGCAGCGCAATGGCGCGAGCAGCGAAGCGCCGCTATGATGGCGCGACGCCCGCTTCCGGGATTTTCCGCGCCCCTTAGAGACCTAGGTACCCATGCCGACCGATATCAGCGCGATCTCGCGCGCGTTGACCAGGCCGGGGGCGGTGGTTTTCGCCATGCTGTTCCTGTTCGACTCCATGGCGCGCTCGCTGCTGTCGGGCGTGCTGCCGGTGGTCGGCTACGAGATGCTGGGCAGCAAGAGCCTGGTCAGCGCCATGTTCCTGTCGGCGGGTGCCGGCGGCGCCGCGGCCTCGCTGTTCATTCCCTGGTTCCTGCATCATGTGAAGCCGCGCTGGCTCTACACCATTGCGGCGACGCTGCTGTTGAGCGCCAATGGTCTTTTCATGCTGAACGGCGCGCCCGCCTTTGCCGCCGGGCTGTTCATGCGCGCCTTCGCGGCGGCTTGCCTGCTGAATCTGATCAACCTCTACATCATGACCTACATCAAGAAGAAGGATCTGGCGCGGTCTGAGCCGGTGCGAACCTTCTTCTCGGGCATCGCCTGGTCGGGCGGGCCGCTGCTGGGCATCATGCTGCTCAACCATGTGTCGGCCTACGCGGTCTTTGGCCTGAGCGCGTTTTGCGTGCTGCTGCTGCTGACTTACTTCTGGCGGCTGCGGCTGGAATATGGCGCCGCCGACACTTCGGACCAGCCGCGGGACGCCAATCCGCTGCCCCATATCCGCCGTTTCCTGGAGCAGCCGCGGCTGAGGCTGGCCTGGGTCCTGAACTTCGCGCGGGAGACCTGGTGGGTCGCGCTGTTCATTTATGGCCCGATCTACACTGCCGATTCAATGATGGGGCAGGACGCGCCGGGCTATCTGCAATCGGCCTCAACCTCGTTCCTCTTCCTGACGCCCATCGCCGGCTGGATCGCGCGGCGCGTCGGGCTGCGCATGACAATGATGACCGCCTACACCTATTGCGCCGCCGGCACACTGGCGGCGGCGCTGGTGATGATGTTCGACGGGCCGCCGCTGCTCGGCTGCATCCTGCTGGTCACCAGCGGGCTTGGCGCCGTCACCCTGGATTCCGTCGGCATGGTGACTTTCCTGCGCGCGGTGAAGACGCGGGAGCGGGCGGAGATGACGATGGTGTTCACGCTCTACCGCGATCTCGCCGCCCTGATTCCCTTTGCCGTGTTTTCGCTGCTGCTGGCGCTGTTCGACGAGCTGTGGATCGTCTTCGGCGTGGTGAGCCTCGTCCTGCTGAGCTGCACCTGGCTCAGCCGGCATATTCCGCGAGGCATGTGAATGAAGCGTACGACGCACATGGAGACCGAGCGTGGCTGAAACCGAATCGCTCCCCTCGGAGGGGATCGCCTATGTGAATGGCAAGTATGTGCCGCTGTCCCAGGCCTTCGTGCCGATTATCGACCGCGGCTTCGTGCGCTCCGATGCGACCTATGACGTGGCCCATGTCTGGAAGGGGCGGTTTTTCCGGCTCGGCGATCACATCGACCGTTTTCATGAGTTGATGAAGGGATTGCGGATGAAGCTGCCGTTTGATGCGCGGCAGATCGCGGAGATTCTGACGGAGTGCGTCATCAGGACCGGACTTCGCGACTCCTATGTGCAGATGACCTGCACCCGCGGCATCCCGGCGAAGGGCAGCCGCGATCCGCGCCTGTGCGAGAACCGTTTCTACGCCTTCGCCCAGCCCTTCGTCTGGATCGCCAATGACGACCAGCGGCGCGAAGGGCTGAAGATGATCATCAGCGACGTGAAGCGAATCCCTGCGGACTCAGTGGATCCGCGGATCAAGAATTTCCACTGGCTGGACCTGACCATGGGCATCTTCGAGGCCTATGAGCGGGACGCGATCGTGCCGGTGCTGGTGGATCACCTGGGCAATATCACCGAGGGTCCGGGTTTCAACATCTTCAGCGTCCGAGACGGCGCCCTGGCGACGCCGGATCGCGGCGTTTTCGAAGGCATGACCCGGCGCTGCGTGATCGAACTGGCGAAGGAACTGGGCGTCGACTGCCGGCTGCGCGTCGTTCCCGCCGAAGAAGTTCGCGAGGCCGACGAACTGTTCATTACCAGCACGGCCGGCGGCATCATGCCGGTGTCGATCGTCGACGATCGCATTCTGGCCAATGGCCGGCCCGGTCCGGTCACCAGGCGCTTCCACGATCTCTATTGGGAGCGCCATGCGTCGACTTGGCTTGGCGCGCCTATCGCGTATCGGGACTAGTTATCACGTCCATGGAGCAGCGGCCCACCGTACGAGCGCTCGTCATCGCCAACCTGGGCATGGTGGTGATGATCATGATGTGGGGCTCGTTCTTTCCGTTGCTGGAGTTCCTGCTCAAGACCTGGGATCCGATGTCGGCCACGATCGGCCGGCATTTTCTCGCCGTCGTCACGTTGCTTGCGGTGCTGACCTTGCGGGAGAGGGTCGTGCCGATTCACGGCCGGCTGCCCTGGCGGCATCTTTGGTATCTTGGCCTGATCGGCATGACGCTATCGTCAATCATGACCACGCTGGGGGTGCATTTCTCCAGCGGCGTATCGGCGGCAATCGTGGCGGCGACCAATCCCATCACCTCGGCGATTACGGCGCGGCTGGTGCAGCGGCTGCCGCTGATGCCCGGGATTATCATCGGCACGGTGCTGTCCACCGCCGGCGGACTGATCGCCAGCTTCGACAGCCCGGACATGGGGACCACGGCCGGCGGTTTCGGCATACGGGGCGGCGAATTGCTGATGATCGGCGCCAATGTCGCCTTCACCTGGTACTCGATCATGGCGCAGCATTGGTTGCGCGGCTATTCGCAGCTTCACATCACCGGGCTGACATCTTTTTCGGGTCTTGTGGGCCTCGCCGTCGTGTGGCTGGGCGCTTTCTGGAGCGGGCTCAACAGCGTCCATCTGGACTTCGGCTGGGCCAATGTCCTGATCATCGTCTATATGGGCAGCCTGTCGGTGGGGCTGGGCAACTTCCTGTGGAACTTCGGCGTGAGCCGCACGGGAGTCGTCGTCGCTTCGATGTACGGCAACCTGATTCCGATCGTCGCGGTCCTGATTACGTTGATCTGGATGGGCACACCGCCGAGCGCGGGTCAGATGCTGGGCGGGCTGCTGATTATCGGCGGCGTCCTCTATGCGCAGCTGCGCACGTTGCGGGCCGCGCGACGCAATCAGGCGGCCGGCGCGGCATAGCCGGGATCCCGCCGCTCCAGATAGTGATCCACCAACTCGATCAACCGATCGCGGCCGAAGCTGGGATCATGGCCGGCATGCACGACGCGCACCGGCAGTTCCCGCAGGCGGCGCATGGTGCGGATGTAGTCGCTGATGTTTGAGTCCTCCAGCTCGTCCAGCAGCGGACCGTCATAGATGGCGTCACCGGAGAACAGCGCACCCGTGCGCTTCTCCCACAGGCCCATGCTGCCGGGGGAATGGCCGGGCAGATGGAGCACCTCGAAGCTACGGTCGCCGAGGTCGACGATGTGGCCTTCCTCGACGATGCGCGTCGGCCGCGCCGGGCGCACGCCGTAGCTGGCGAGCGTATACCCGGCATGGGGCAGGGCGGTGATCAAGGTCTCGCCCACATCGTAGCCGGCCATGCGCAGCATCTTCACTTCGCCATCGGCGAACTCCGAGGTCACGAGGGTGCTGCGCGGCGTCGGCTCTGCAAGACAGCCCGCCTCCAGGCGATGGACCAGGCAATCGTCAAATTCATGGTGGCTGCCCACATGATCGGCGTGGGTATGGGTGGCGACGGCCGTGACTGGCTTGTCGATCAGCGGCGCGATGGCTTCCCGCAGGCTCATGATGCCCATGCCGGTGTCGATCAGCAGGTCGCGGTCGCGGCCGCGCAGATGCCAGATATTGCAGCGCATGAGCGGGATGACATGGGGCTCCCACAGCAGGGTGATATCGTCGCCGATGCGGCGAGTCTCGAACCAGCGTTCTGCGATCTGCAGGGACATAAGCATTCCGTCCGGTTGTTGCGGCGGTGATGATAGGGGCTGGGAGGCGCAACGAAAAGCCCGCCGGGCGTTGTCGCGGCGGGCTTCCGTAGTGATGGCGAACTACCTTGGGACTATGGTGTCGCCAGCGCGATCTTCATCTCTTCGGCAATGCGCTTGTCACGGCCGTAGATGTCATTGCGGAACTCGATCTCGCCCTGCTCGCCGACCCAGGCGGTCTGGTAGACCAGATGCACAGGCAGCGGCTTGTCCAGCGTGACCGAGCGGTTGGTGCCCTTCTGCAGGATGGCGTCGATGCGCTCGCGGCTCCAGGCTGCGTCGGTGGCCAGGATGGCCTCGGCAAAACCGCGCGCGTCCGGCAGGCGCACGCAACCATGGCTGAGGGTGCGCACCTGCTTGGCGAACAGCGCTGGCTTGTTGGTGTCGTGCATATAAACGTCGTACGGGTTCGGGAACAGAAACTTGACCGCGCCCAGCGCATTGCCGCTGCCCGGGGCCTGGCGCAGCTTGTAGCGGCCGCTCTTGGCGTCGTCGCTGTGCCAGTTGACGATCGCCGGATCGATGTGCTGCCCGGTCGCGGTGTCGAAGACGCGGAAGTTCTGCGAGGCGATGTAGGTAGAGTCTTCCTGGATCTTGGGCAGGAGCTCCTTGCTCTGGATGCTGGTGGGCACGTACCAGACCGGGTTGAATTCGATGCGGTTGATCGCGCTGTCCACTTCCGGCGTGCGGTGTTCGACGGTGCCGACGATCACGTCCGACGTCATCTTGGTCATGCCGTTGCGCACCAGCTTCATCTGCTGGCCGGCGATGTTGACCATTACATAGTCGGCGCCGAGGTTGCGGTCGGCGATCTGCAGGCGGCGGAGATTGATCATCATCGTGCGCAGGCGGCTTTCGACCGGCTCGTTCAGCGCATCCAGGGTCATCTTGCCGACCACGCCATCGGCGAACAGGCCATGGCGGGTCTGGAAGTGTTTGACGCCCTCGATCAGCGCCAAATCCATCACCATCGGATCGGGCGCGCCCGCGGCCGGGGCAATCCCCGTAAGTCCGATGCCCCTGGGATCGACGGGTGTCGGCGTTGTCGTGGCGACTGCCACGGCCGGCGCGGCATAGTCGCCGGTGACCGTCAGCCGCTCGCGCAGCAATGCGATCTGCTCGCTGCGCACGCCGAAGGCGAAGTCCTCTTTATCCTTGCCGGTGATGCCGACCGGCCAGCCGCCGGCGGCGGCGAGATGCTGATAGCTGTCGACTGCCTGGCGCAGCTGCCAGAAGCCGGGATCGCTAGGCAGCCACTGCGCAACCACGGCCAGGGCGTCCTTCGCCGTGGCGACGGCTGTCAGCGCCTGGGGATGCAACTCGGTCGCCAGGGGATCGGCGGGATCGATGGCGCCGCGCAGCAGCGCCAGGGACAGCGACCAGTCGAGCTCGGCCATCTGTGCGGGCATGACCGACACGCGGCGCGCCTCGATTGCCGACAGGATCGGCGTCAGGTCCGCCGGGCTCCGCATGTCAAAGCCGCGCATCTCCGCCAGCATGGCATCGACCTGCAGCAGCGGGCTTGCGCCATGGACCCAGACGGGTTCGTAGTCGCGGGCGGCGTAGAACTCGCGCAGCAGCGTCAGCTCGGCGAAGCTCGCGGCGGCCGGCAGCGAATTGCTGCGCGCCAGGAGGGTGCGGATCGGATCCGCCAGCGACTGCTCGATAGGCGCCGCCATGAACTGACCGGGCTCGGCCGCGGCGACGACGGTCGCATCGGCCGGCAGCGAATTGTTCGCAACGGCGGCACCGGCGGCGCAGCCCAGGCACAAGGCCAAGGCCGCGGTCCAACGCAGGCGCAGCTGCAGACCCGACGGCCGGGCCGCTGTCGCAAGGGAGTGATCGCGCATGATGAGGTCAGCTCCGATAGGCTGTAATTTGATCTACATTGTATAGGTATTCGCCCCGCACTCCCCAAAAGAATAATCACGCCGGGGGCGAATTGAAGTGGCGGACGTCACACAGCGGCGTGATAGAAGCAGAGAAGTGCTAAGGGAGCATTTCTGCTGGCAAATTCGGCGTTTTCTTGACAAGACTTAACCAAGACTAGTCGTCGCTAGGGCGACGGCGTGGAAGAATTTATCCCCATGACGACGTTGCTTTACAGCCACAACGCCTGCCTTAACCACGATACCGGCCGCGGGCATCCGGAACGCATCGCGCGGCTGGAAGTGATTCTCAACGCGCTGGCCGCACCGGAGTTCCATTCGCTGACACGGATCGAGGCACCGGAGGCGAGCCGCGAGCAAATCGCCCTGGCCCATGATCGCGACTATGTGGATGCCGTGCTCAAGGCGGTGCCCAAGTCCGGCTATGTCCGAGCCGATGCCGACACGGTGATGTCGTCCGGATCGGGCGAGGCGGCGCTCCGCGCGGCCGGCGCCGTCGTCGCCGCCGTCGATGCGGTGATCGGCGGCGAGGCCGACAACGCCTTCTGCGCCGTGCGGCCGCCGGGGCATCATGCCGAGGCGGACCGGCCGATGGGGTTCTGCCTGTTCAACAACGTGGCTGTCGGCGCCTATCGCGCGCGGGCGAAACACGGCCTGGGGCGGATTGCGGTCATCGACTTCGACGTGCATCACGGCAACGGCACGCAGCACATGTTCGAGTCCGACAGCGAGATGTTCTACGGCTCGACCCATCAGTGGCCGCTCTATCCCGGCACGGGCGCGCGGAGCGAGCAGGGTGTCGGCAATATCTGCAATGCGCCCCTCGCCCCAGGAGCCGGTTCCGAACAATTTCGCGCCGCCTTCGACGGGATCGTGCTACCGGCGCTGCGGACGTTCGCCCCCGAGCTGCTGCTGATCTCCGCCGGTTTCGATGCCCATCGCCGCGACCCCCTGGCCGGCCTGGAACTGGAGACCGAGGATTTCGCCTGGGCGACGGCCGAATTGATGGCTGTCGCGCGGCAAAGCTGCGGCGGCCGAATCGTCTCCACCCTGGAAGGCGGCTATGATCTGGAAGCGCTGGCCGACAGCGCCGCCGCCCATGTCCGGACGCTGATGTCCTGAGCCGTTGCAAGGGGTTGGCTACCCTTGCTGGCGGGGTCCCGCATGAATATTATCGCGTCCGTCGAGTTGTCCAGCGGCGGCAGGGCGCGGATCAATCGAGGGGACGCTATGGCCGAGGACAAGATACCGCCTGATATCGCCAAGATGAACTTCGAGGACGCACTGGCTGAGTTGCAAAAGCTGGTGAAGTCCCTGGAGAAGGGCGACAGCAAGCTCGACGATGCCATCAGCGCCTATAAGAGGGGGGTCGACCTGAAGCGCCATTGTGAAGCGAAGCTGCAGGAAGCGCAGCTCAAGGTCGAGAAGATCGTACTGAGCGCGGATGGGACCATCGGCGAAGAATCCGCCAAGCTGGACTGAGTGACCGTGAAACGACTGGAAGCTGCCCTTGCCGAGACCGCCACGGCGGTCAATCAGATGCTCGACCGCCTGCTACCGCCGGTGACGACGGCCGAGCGGCGCGTCGTCGACGCCATGCGCTATGCCGTGATGGGCGGCGGCAAGCGCATCCGCCCGTTCCTGGTGCGCCACAGCGCCAAGCTGTTCGACGTCGCGGATGCAAGCGCGCTGCGCGTGGCGGCGGCAATCGAGATGCTGCATTGCTACAGCCTGGCCCATGACGATCTGCCGGCGATGGACGACGCGGATCTGCGCCGCGGCCGGCCGTCGGTGCACCGGCAATTCGACGAGGCGACATCGATCCTCGCGGGCGACGGCCTCCTTACAATGGCATTCGAGGTGCTGGCTGACCCGGCCACGCACGCAAGCCCGCTGGTGCGGTCGGAGCTTGTGCTGGCGCTGGCGAAAGCCGGTGGTGCCGCCGGCATGGTCGGCGGCCAGATGATCGATCTCGAGGCGGAGAACGCCCAGCTCGATCTGCCGGCGATCACCCGGCTGCAGGCGCTGAAGACCGGCGCCATCATCGAATTCTCCTGCATCGCCGGACCGATCCTCGGCCAAGCGCCCGCGGATGCGCACCGGGCGCTGCGGGACTATGCACGGGATCTGGGCCTGGCGTTCCAGATCGCCGACGACCTGTTGGACATCGAGAGCAGCGAAGACGTCACCGGCAAGCCGGTGGGCCGGGATCAGGCCGCGGGCAAGGCAACGTTCGTCTCGCTGCTGGGCGTCGAGGGCGCACGCAAGCGGGCACAGGAGCTGGCGGGGCATGCCGCCGATCGCTTGGCGCAATTCAGCAATCGCGCTGACCTGCTGTGCGAGATGGCGCAATTCGTCGTCGACCGGCGCTCATAGGCAGGGATCGAGCGATGGCACCGCCGAGCAAGACGCCGCTGTTGGACGAGATCCGCATCCCCGCCGATCTGCGGAAGCTGGATGTGCGCCAGTTGCGGCAGGTGGCGGACGAGCTGCGCACGGAAGTGATCGATGCGGTGTCCATCACCGGCGGGCATCTCGGCGCCGGGCTGGGCGTGATCGAGCTGACAGTGGCGCTGCACTATCTATTCGAGACGCCAGACGACCGGTTGATCTGGGATGTGGGGCATCAGGCCTATCCTCATAAAGTGCTGACCGGCCGCCGCGACCGCATCCGCACGCTGCGCCAGGGCGGCGGGCTGTCCGGCTTCACCCGTCGAGTTGAGAGCGAGTACGATCCATTCGGCGCCGCCCATAGCTCGACGTCGATATCAGCCGGCCTCGGCATGGCGGTGGCGCGGGATCTCTCCGGCCGCCGGAATCATGTGGTTGCGGTCATCGGCGACGGCTCCATGAGCGCCGGCATGGCCTATGAGGCGATGAACAATGCCGGGGCGATGGACAGCCGGCTGATCGTGGTGCTGAACGACAACGACATGTCGATCGCGCCGCCGGTGGGCGCGATGAGCGCCTATCTGTCGCGGCTGCTGTCGTCGAAGCCCTATCAATCGATCCGCCATATCGGCAAGGAATTCACCAAGCATCTGCCGGAGCCACTGAAAATCGCGGCGCGCCGGGCGGAGGAGTATGCCCGCGGCATCGTCACCGGCGGCACGCTGTTCGAGGAGCTCGGCTTCTACTATGTCGGCCCGATCGACGGTCACAACCTGGATCACCTCATCCCCGTCCTGCGCAACGTGCGGGACGCCGTGGATGAAGGACCGATCCTCGTCCATGTGGTGACCAAGAAAGGCCATGGCTATCCTCCGGCCGAGAAGTCGCCGGACAAGTATCACGGCGTCACCAAGTTCGACGTCATTACCGGCGCCCAAGTGAAGCCGCCCTCCAACGCACCGTCTTACACGAAGGTCTTCGCCCAGGCGCTGGTGCAGGAGGCCGAGCACGACCCGAAGATCGTTGCCGTCAATGCGGCGATGCCCTCGGGTACCGGTCTCGATATTTTCGCCAAGCGCTTTCCGGCGCGCTGCTTCGATGTCGGTATCGCCGAGCAGCATGGCGTGACCTTTGCCGCGGGTTTAGCGACAGAGGGGTACAAGCCGTTCGCCGCGATCTATTCCACGTTCCTGCAGCGCGCCTACGATCAGGTGGTGCATGACGTGGCGATCCAAAAGCTGCCGGTGCGCTTTGCCATCGACCGCGCCGGGCTGGTCGGCGCCGACGGCGCCACCCACGCCGGTTCCTTCGATGTGACCTATCTCGCCTGCCTGCCGGGCTTTGTGGTCATGGCGGCGGCGGATGAGGCTGAGCTGGTCCATATGGTCGCGACGGCGGCGGCAATCGACGACCGGCCCAGCGCCTTCCGCTATCCGCGCGGCGACGGTGTCGGCGTGGAGATGCCGCAGCGCGGCGTGCCGCTGGAGATCGGCAAGGGCCGCATCATCAGCGAAGGCACCAAGGTGGCGCTGCTGTCTTTTGGCACGCGGCTTGGCGAATGCATGAAGGCGGCGGAAGATCTGACCGCCCGCGGCCTGTCGACGACGGTGGCCGATGCCCGTTTCTGCAAGCCACTCGATGGCGAACTGGTTACGCGGCTGGCGCGCGAGCATGAGGTGCTGATCACCATCGAAGAGGGCGCCATCGGCGGCTTCGCCAGTCATGTGCTGCAGCATTTGGCGCTGACCGGGCAGCTCGACCGCGGCCTGCGGGTCCGGCCGATGACCCTGCCGGACATCTTCATCGATCACGAGAAGCCGGAGAAGCAGTACGACCAGGCCGGCCTCAATGCCCGGAACATCGTCGAAACGGCGCTGCAAGCCCTCGGGCGCGCCGTCAGCAAAAAGCCCGCGCGAGCTTAGCGCGGCTGGCGGCGCCTGACCGGCGCCGCACGCCGGTATCTTCAGATGAATCGCGCCACTCCCGCCACAACTGCAACGCCGGTCCTGTCTATCCGTCAGGAGAGCGGCAAGCTCATGCACATCTCTGCGCCATTGGCCGCCGGCTTTCTGGCGGAAATGGGCATGAACCTCACCGATCTGGCGATCGTCGGCCGGCTCGGCACGATATCGATAGCGGCCGTCGGGCTCATCACCGCGATCTTGTTCAGCATCCTCTTCGTCTGCATGAGTATCGCCTCGGTGGTCAGCGTGCTGGCGGCGAGCGGACACGGCGCCGGCGACCGCGCGCAGGTCAGCGCCGCCGTCGGCCAGGGATTCTGGGTTTCGGCGATACTGGCAGTTCCCGGAACCGCACTGGGTTGGTATCTGCCGGATTTGCTGCCTTGGCTCGGCCAGGATCGGGAGGTGATCGAGGCCTCGCGGCCCTACTCACAGGCGCTGGCATTCAGCATCTTTCCCTACATGCTGTTCAGCAATCTGCGCTGTTTCGCCACGGCGCTGGCGCGCACCAGTTCGCTGATGGCGATTACCATTGCGGCGCTCGCGTTGAATTTCGTGGTGGTGTTGATCCTGGTCCATGGCATCGGCGACTGGCCGGGGTTGGGCATCGGCGGGGCGGGCATCGGCACCAGTATCGTGTGCTGGCTTATGTTCTTCGCGCAGGCCGCGATCGTCGGCGTGGCACCCTCGCTGAAGGGCTACAATTTGCTTCGCGCGACCGCGCGGATCGACTGGACGCTCTGCGCGCGCATTTTCCGCCTTGGGCTCCCCGTCGGCGTCATGACGGCGATGGAGGCGGGGCTCTTCACGGCGGTGCAGGTGATGATGGGGATCATGGGCCCAGTGCCGCTGGCCGCCAACCAGATCGTCATGAGCCTGATCAACTTCCTCTATATGATCCCGGCGGCGATCGCCCAGGCCGTGGCGATCCGCGTTGCCCACGAGCGGGGCGCCGGGAGCATGGCCACGGCAAGACAGGCCGGATTCGTCGCCATCGGCATGAATGTCGGCTACATGACGCTGGTGATGTTGTTCATGCTCAGTTTCCCCGGCTATGTGGTGCATCTGTATTTGGATACGTCCGATCCCGCGAACAGCGCAGTTGTCGCCCTGGCCGGGCAGCTCTTGTTCGTTACGGCACTGTTCCAGATTGTCGACGGCATGCAGGTTGCCGCCGCCAATGCGCTGCGCGGGCTGGAGGACACGCTCATTCCCTCGATCATGACCGTCATCGGCTATTGGGTGCTGGGATTTTCCGGCGGTTATCTGCTGGGCTTTCCGCTGGGATTCGGCCCGGTCGGATTGATCACCGGGTTGCCGCTCGGCCTTGCGGTCACGGCAGCACTGCTGACCTGGCGCTTCCATCGCCGCACGCGGCACGGGTCGGCATGACAGCCGCGGAGAAGCCGCGGCGGCAGCGACTGGATGCGCTGCTGGTGGAGCGCGGCCTGGCGGAGACGCGCACCAGGGCGCAGGCCTTGATCATTGCGGGCAAGGTGTTCGACGGCAACGGCCAGCGGTTGGACAAGCCGGGCATGAACATTGCCGGGGATCGCGCCGTGGAAGTGCGCGGCCAGGATCATCCCTGGGTGTCCCGCGGCGGGCTGAAACTCGCCCATGCATTGAAGGCTTTCGATGTCGATGTCAGCGGCAAGATCTGCCTGGATGTGGGCTCTTCCACCGGCGGCTTCACCGATGTGCTGCTCGCCGGGGCTGCTGCGAAGGTCTATGCCGTCGATGTCGGGCAGGGTCAGCTCGCCTGGAAGCTACGCCAGGATCCGCGGGTGGCGGTGCTGGAGCGGGTGAATGCGCGGCATCTGACGCGGGCGCAGGTGCCGGACGAGATCGATGTGATCGTCTGCGACGCGAGTTTTATCGGTCTGGAAACCGTGCTGCCGACACCGATGTCCTTCGCCGCGCCGGGGGCGGTATTGCTGGCGCTGATCAAGCCGCAATTCGAGGTCGGCCCGGCGCGGGTGGGCAAGGGCGGCATCGTGCGCGACCCGGCCTTGCATGAAGAGGTCTGCGCCCGGATTTCCGCCTGGCTCGCGGCACAGCCGGGCTGGACGGTGACCGGACTCACGGAGAGCCCGATCACCGGCGCCGAGGGTAACAAGGAGTTGCTGATCTGCGGCCGCAGAAACGCCTAGCCGCCGCTCTCAGTTGCCGATCGATTGCAGCGGCGAGACGAGCTGCGGCGCTGTAACGGATGGGCCTTCGAATGGCGCGATCACGGCCGCCACAGGTTCCAGCCAGTCGGCGAGGCGCAGCAGGGTTTCCAGCCGCTGCGCTTCCACATGGCGCATCTGGCCGCCGGCCATCGCCTGCTCGAACAGCTTTTGCAGCGGATTCTCCGGCGGCGGAAACTCCTCGACGCTGACCTGACGCTCCGGCGGGATTTTCGCCGCCTCCCGCGCCAGGCGGATCGCGACGCTGTAGCCGCCGAGTTCGTCGACAAGGCCGCGGTCCCGCGCGTCGCTGCCGGTCCAGACCTGGCCCTTGGCCACGTCCTGGACCTTCTCGATCGGCAGGTTGCGGCCGGCGGCAACCTTCTGCGTGAAATCGGTGTAGACGCGGTCGAGGCCCTCTTGCATCCTTGACCAGCCGTCGCTGCTGAACGGCCGGTGCGGGCTCTCCATGTCGGCATTGGCGCCGGCTTTGACGCCATCCCAGTTCAGCCGCAGCGTGTTCCAGAGGCCTGTAAACACCACCTTGCCGCCGGCGACGCCGATCGAACCTGTGATCGTCCCGGGTTGCGCGACGATCTTGGTCGCGGGTGCCGAGACGAAGTAGCCGCCCGACGCGGCCATTTCGCCCATGGAGACGATCACCGGCTTGCCGAGGTCGCGGGCGCGCTGCACTTCGCTCCAGATCGTGTCGGAGGCGACATAGGAGCCGCCGGGGCTGTCGACCCGGAAGATGATCGCGCGCACACCCGTATCGTCCACGGCATCGCGGATCGCCTTGGCCACCGCCGACAACTCCATCGCCACCGGCCCGAAGAGGCCCTCGCCTTCGCCGGTGCTGAGCTGCACGGCGCCGATGCCGTAGACCAGGGCGATGCGAGGGGCGTCGTCGCCGGGCGCGGCAATGTTGGCGGCATAGTCGTCCAGCGCGAACCAGGACGCATCCTTGCCCGCGCGTTCGTTCACCGCCTTGGTCAGATCGTTCCAATAGCCGATCTTGTCGATCAGTTTTTCCGCTTGCGCCTGGTTGGCCAGGTACGGCCCGCGATGGACCAGGCTGCGCGCGGCGTTGGCGTCGAACTTGCCACGCTCGGCCATGCCCTGCGCCACCTGCCCGAGCCAGGAATTGACCAGCCGCTGCAGGTTTTCGCGGATCGGCGCCGGCATGGATGATTTGGTGAAGGGGTCTGCAAGTCCTTTGTACTCCTGCCGCTGATCGATTTGCGCCGTGACGCCGATGAGATTCAGCGTGTCGACCATGAAGGGCTGCTCCAGGGAGAAGCCCACCAGTTTCACGTCGCCCGAGGGCTGCAGCCAGATTTCCTCGAACGCTGTCGCGAGATAATAGTGGGTGTTGCCGTCGCCCGCCTCGCCGAAGGTCTCCGCGAATGCGACTGCGAACTTGCCCTTGGCGCGGAACGCCTTCACCGCGTCGCGAATCTCCTGGGCGTAGGCCATGTTGAGCGGACCGCTGCCGACATGGGCGACGAGACCTTTAACGCGATCGTCGCCGGCGGCCGCTTCGAGACCGGTGACGAGATCGCGCAACGTCGCGCCCCCGCCGAAGGCGCCGAAGGGCAGGGGGCCGCCGCCGCTTCGATCGGGGATCGGCGCGCCCAATTCCAGCGTCAGCACCACATCCTTGGCGGGCACCGGCTTCGGTTTCGGCCCCAGGCTGCCGAGCCACAGTCCGGCGACGACAAGCACGACAACAAAAGCGCCGACGATGGCGAGCAGGCCCACCACGATCTTGCGCAGCACGCGAAACGGATTCATGAAAATCACCTCAATTAAGTAATAATGACGGCCGATTGCGAGCCTGCAGGCCGCGATGACGTCTGGGATCAGATAGGCGCTGAGAGGCTTCGGCGCAACTCGGCGCAGCCGGCCCGGCCTCAGCGCGTGATCGGCACCGGTTTGGTTATCTCTATTCCTTCGCGCGTGATGTCGCAGCGGTAGCACAGCATCTCCACGCCGGCGCGCCGGGCGCTGTCGAAGGCGGCGGCATAGGCGGGATCGATGTCTGCAGCGAGCGCGAAACTGTCACAGTCCGTGCGTTGCACGACATAAAGCATGACCGCGCGGTGTCCCGCCTTCACCATGGCGCTCAGCTCCTGCAGATGCTTCGCGCCGCGCTGGGTCACGCAGTCGGGAAATTCCGCGCCGGCCCGGCGCTTCAGATGGACATTCTTGACCTCGACATAGCAACGCGGCCGGTCCGGCGATTCCAGCAGCAGATCGATGCGTGAGTTCTCGCCATAGGCTACTTCTCGGCGGCGCGCCGTATATCCGCCGAGCGCCTCGATCCGCCCGGCTGCGAGCGCTTCTTCGGCCAGCCGGTTCGGCCAGGCGGTATTGATGCCGACCAGATGCGCGCCGACCCGCACCAGCTCCCAGCCGAAGGGCAGCTTGCGTCCCGGCGGCGCGGAGGACAGCCAGACCTCTGAATCGGGATCGCTCAGGCCCAACATCGAGCCGGGGTTAGGGCAATGCACGGTGACCTCGCGTCCGTCGTCCAGGACCACATCGGCGAGAAATCGCTTGTACCTTTTGAGGAGCCTCGCCGGGCGCAGCGGCTGATTAAACTTCATGATCGGCCGCTAACTGCTGAGCCAGGCAGCGGAATATGACCGCTTGCGGGAATTTTTACGAAGATTCATCGGGATCTTAACCATGTTGTTTAACGATATGATTTCAATGACTTAAGGATGATTCCCTCTTGTCATTTACCGTTTTTTAACTCTACAGTCGAGGTCAGGAAGGAAGCTTTTTACGGAGTTCGCCAATGGCCCTCGCCGGTACCGCCCTCCTCTATACCCTGCCGTTCCTGGCGGTGATATTCGTGATCATCGTCGTCCATGAGTGGGGCCATTTCTGGGTCGCCCGGCGCCTTGGAATCAAGGTCGAGGCGTTCGCCATGGGGTTCGGGCCGGAGCTGTTCGGCTGGGTCGACCGCTATGGCACCCGCTTCAAGCTCTGCCTGCTGCCGCTGGGCGGCTATGTAAAGATGTTCGGCGAAGGCGACCAGACGCGGGACTCCTCGGGCCACATGCGTCCGCTCAGCGCGATGGAGCGCAAGTGGGCCTACAGCTTCCGGCCCGTGTCGCACCGGGCGGCGGTGGTGGTGGCCGGACCGCTGATCAATATCATCTTCGGTTTGCTGCTGATCTCGGGCTTTCTCTACAGCCGCGACTTGATGCCGCCCGCCGCCGTCATCGCCAATGTGCAGGCCGGCAGCCCGGCGGCCCATGCCGGGCTGATGCCGGCGGACCGCGTCGTCAGCATGAACGGAATCGAAGTCGACAACGCGATCATGCTGGCGCAGCAGTTGCGGGCGGCCTCCGGAGCGGACGCCGTGCTCGGCGTGATCCGCGGCGGATCGGCGGAGACATTGACGCTGTCGGACTACGCGATCGACGAGACCGGGAGCGTGCTGGCCGATATCGGCGTGGAGACGACCGGCTTTGTCTGGACGTTAGCCAATCCAATGCCCGCGATCGGCACCGGAATCGAGCGCACGCTAGGGTTCATAGAAGGCAACGCTATTGGTCTGGTGGAGATTGCCTCGGGTGAGCGGCCGCTCACCGACCTTGCCGGCCCCATCAGCATTGCCGGTGTCAGCGGCGACACGATGCACGCCTTCGGATTTCTGGGTCTGGTGATGCTGATGGCGCTGTTGTCGATCAATGTCGGCGTCGTGAATCTGCTGCCGATTCCCGTGCTCGATGGTGGACATCTGGTGTTCATGGGCATCGAAGTCATGCGCGGGAAGCCCTTGAGCCCCCGGGTCGTCAAGGTCTGCTCGATCGGCGGACTTTGCGCTCTCCTGGGCATGCTGGTGCTGGTCACCGGACATGATCTGCTGAAGCTGGCCGTTTAGCAGGGTCCTGACGCCGCTGCTGCTGCTGAGGACGCCGTTGCAAATCGCGGTTTCGCAGCGCATCTTGCCGCCAACAGCCACTGAATTTCCGGGTATGTCATGATGCGTTGGGTTGGCGCGTGCGCGCTGCTTCTTTCCCTGTCCGCCTGCGATGCGTTCGATTTCGGTCTGCAAGACGATCCCGCGGCGACAAAGTGGGAGCGGTCGAAGACGACAGAAGAACAGACTTCCGCCGACTTGCGCGCCTGCCGCACACAGGCGAATGCCGTCCTGGAGCGCGACGCTCGGATCGACCAGTCGATCGAGTTCGACCCATGACACCGGCAGCGGCGCCAACGCCGCCCCGGACCTGCAGGCCAACATGGATGCCTACAGCCATGAGCAGCGCTACCGCGAGATCGTGAACGATTGCATGCGCGGCCGCGGCTACGTGCTGCCGCAGAACTGACCGCACCGCCCATGTCCGCAGCGGCAGACCCTGGCGCGACCGTTACGGCGGCTGTGCTGATCATCGGCAACGAGATCCTGTCGGGCCGCACCCAGGACGTGAACCTCAACTATCTGGCCAGGCGCGTGGCCGCGCTGGGGATCAAGCTCTGCGAAGCGCGGGTCGTCGCCGATATCCCGGACGAAATCATCGGCGCGGTCAATGTGCTGCGCGCCCGCTATGATTATGTCTTCACCACCGGCGGCATCGGGCCGACCCATGACGACATCACTTCGGAATGCATCGCCCGGGCCTTCGGCGTGCCGCTGATACGCCATCCCGAGGCGCTGAAGATCCTGGAAAGCCACTACGAGCCGGGCATGCTCAACGAGGCGCGCCTGCGCATGGCCAACACGCCCGACGGCGCCGTGCTGATCGAAAATCCGGTCAGCGCCGCGCCGGGTTACCGCATCGGCAATGTCTATGTGATGGCCGGCGTGCCGAACATCATGCAGTCGATGTTCGAGGGCATCGCCGCCACCCTCAGCCATGGGGCGCCGATCCAGTCCCGCACCGTCAGCGGTCATATCGGCGAGGGCGTGATCGCCCAGGGCCTCGGCGAGTTGCAGGCCGCCTATCCGGACCTGGATATCGGCAGCTATCCCTTCTTCCGGCGGCAACGCTATGGCGCCAGCTTCGTCATCAAGGGCACGAACCGGGCGCGAATCGATGCCGCTGCCGGCCAACTCCACGACCTGATCCGCTCGCTCGGCGCCGAGCCGGTCGATGGCGATTTGCCCGAGTAAGCCGTGAGCGGCACAAGCCCGGTTGCCCCCTTGTTGTCCGGCAAGTTACCGTAACGTGCGCACCATTCGAATCAGGCCCGCTTGGCGAAACTGGTAGACGCAAGGGACTTAAAATCCCTTGGCTGGCAACGGCCATGCCGGTTCGAGTCCGGCAGCGGGCACCAATAAAATCATTATGTTACTGGAAATTTTGGCTAGGCCAGGAAGTCAGAGATTCAGGCTCGCGCAGGCAACTCGACCGAAGCGAACTGCGCAACGGCGGCCGTTGTATTGATTCTCACCGGTTTCAGGTCTCACCGTTTGGATCCGCTTGAGCACCGCGATCACGCGAACCCAACATTGGCGCCCTGATTGAGGCAGGCGAGCAGTTTGTCCGCCGGATCTCTAGGCTATGGCGCAGGGGAACCATGGAAATTAGGGATGGTTTTTGTGATAGGGGCGCCCGGTTTTGTGAGATTAGAACACTAAGAAAGGGATAGGCGCTATGAGGAACTATTTGTATGCCAGCAGCGCTTTGGCGCTTGTTATCGGGGGATTCGCTCCGTCCGCGACCCAATCCTCTGATTATTTCCCCGACTACCAGTATCACATCGGAACAAACGAACTAGCCGCTGACGGCGACGGCAGCTCTGGTGACAGGAACGTTGCCGACAATGCTGTTGCCAATGGTACCCGATCAGAAGCCAGCAGCCGTAGTAGTGCGAGCAACGAAAGCGCCAGCATCAGCAGCGCGGCTCACGCCGAAGAAAACGGTCAAAGCAGTAGCAGCAACGACAATGTTGGCACCACCACTGAGGCCCAGGCCGAAGCCAGTAGCGATATTTCTGACAATGAAGCCCACGCCGAGGCCAGCAGCCACAGCAGTAGCAGCGGAAACTGACTGAGGATTGTAGCTGCGAATAGAGGCGGCGGGCCAGATCAGAGCGGCGCTTTGTCGCCGCCCTGATCCAATCAAAGAAGCAACTACTTCGGATGGACGTTCGGACGCGTTGGCGTGGGATCGCCTCTGTCGCGCGTTTCGCGGCCAGACTTGCGATTGTCATCGGCCTCTTTTCCTCTGCTCCGGACATCCACCATCTTTTCGCGATCGTTTTCTCGTGGCTTGGCCGCTTGAGTGCGACCAGCTTTCGTGTGCGATTGGGCCATACCTGTCTCCAAAATTAAGAGCATCATGAGTGGTTCAAATTGTGGAACATGAGATTGGAAACACGGTTCCACTGTCGTCCTTCAAGGAGAGCAGCGCGGCGCGACTAGTGCGCAATAATTGCAAGTTCGAAAACCTCGGCGCTTCACAACATTGCCCGGAGATTCGCCGTTCCATCACTGGAGAGTTCTTGCCGGCCGCGTGTCTTGTTTCAATCGTCCGAACCTTCATCCAACTGCTCTCGCAGCGCGACATCGTCGGGCGGCGGCTGCTTGCATTGAGAGCAAAGGATTACAGTTTCACCGTTGACGTCGACGTAAGCGACGACGGCGCCCTGGCAATACGGGCATGTGCGTTCCATCTGTGACTCCTGAAAGAAGTCGCCTCCGAGGATAAAACGCCCGACCGATCCAGGTGTTCCAGGTTACCGTGATTTCAGCAACTCAATGACTGACATACACTCGGTCTCTTTGCCCGCTTCATCGAGTGCCTTAGCGTGATCCAATGTCACCTGGAGGTCCGGGCCGGCTGCCGGGTTGACAGCTCCTGCTTGTGCGGCGTCAGCCGCAGTGGGTTGGCCCTGGTTCTGATTCTGAACATCGTCCGGAGAGGCTGCTTTTCCTTCAACGGCCTCATTCATAGCTGCCGTGGCCGGAGTTCCGTTGGCCTCAGGCTCCGCACCAGTGCTTTCGGAAGTTGCCGTCGAAGCAGCGGGGTCGGTTGGACCCATTCCCGCATCTGATTTCGAAAGTTCCTTCTGATACGCTTCGATCTCTTGTGTACACTGGCCAGCTGATGCATTGCCAGACACAGAAGTGACACAAAGAACGCTCGTTAGTACCATCGTGGAGAATCGCCACATTGTATGCCTCCTTCGATTGCTAGCGAAAAATCAACCCTGCAATTTTCAGAAGGTTGCACCGATCGGCATTCAAGACCGGTCATTAGAGTTCTAATCCAGCCGCCACTCCTGCCCGGCGGCTATTATTGCCTTGGCGGCGCCCGCCGCCTCAATGGCGCAAGTTGGTCGCATTAGGAATGGAGATATGGAATGATGGCGCGTCTACCGTAAGTATCCTTTTGGCGGCCAGGGAGGACATCATGTCAAACACATCAGCCGTAGCACCCGGACAACGCTTGATGTTGCGGGCGCTTGCGAAAAACTGGTGGCTTCTCCTGCTGCGCGGCGTTGGCGCAATCCTGTTCGGCGTGCTCACTTTCGTTTGGCCGGGCATATCCCTGACCGCGCTGATCCTGATGTATGGCGTCTTCGCGCTCGCTGACGGCGTGTTCTCGGTCGCGGCGGCGGTCATGGGTGGCGCACCGGCTCCGCGCTGGTGGCTGGCCCTTGTCGGCCTCCTGGGTATAGCGGTCGGCATCCTGACATTCGTCATGCCAGGCGTTACGGCAATCGTGCTGCTGATGTTCATTGCCGGCTGGGCAATCGTGACGGGCATCCTGCAGATCATCGGCGCGATCCGGCTGCGCAAGGAAATCGACAACGAATGGCTGCTGGTCGCCTGCGGCGCGCTGACGGTGCTCTTCGGCTTGATGCTGGTCGTCCAGCCGGGAACGGGCGCGCTGGCGCTGCTGTTCGTCATCGGCACCTATGCGATCCTTTACGGCATTCTGCTGATTTGGTTCTCCCTGAAACTGCGCGGCCATAGCGCGAATTGATCGGGCGCCAAGCGATTGCGCGCTGTGGCGACCTCCTGCAGCCGCCGGCTTATTTGATAGGCGCAATTTGCGCTACGGATGGCTGCAGGCACGCCGATCGCAGCGGCCGCGAAGATGGCTGAGAGCATCGCAATCGCGCACAACAACCCATGCTGGTCCTGCAAGGCAGAACAAGCTTCTTTGCGTGGCGCAAGCCGCAAACCCTACGGTCAATCAAGGGCGGGGGTCAATTGGACCAAGGTCCAATAGTGGGAAGATGCTTATGCGCCAATAAATAACTGGAAGTAGAGGAAAAGTACTGTCATTAGAGGACGGCTGAGGCTAACTGGGGTCAGGGTTCGAATCCGTCTGGAGTTTAGAAACGTCTTGCCCTGATTGATCGTTTCATCGGGAGGAAGTTCATGGAATTCGTCAAGGCGTTTCCGATTGCTATCATCGACGAGGACTATGAAGGAAAGAATGCCGCCGGACGCGGCATGCAGCAGCTTGCCGCCGCAATCGAGAAAGAGGGATTCCGCGTCGTGGCCGGCCTCAGCTACGAGGATGCGCGGCGCCTGGTCAATGTCTTCAACAGCGAATCCTGCTGGTTGATCTCCGTCGATGGCGCCGAGGCGAAGCCTGGCCAGTGGAAGATTCTGGAAGAGGTGCTGGCCGCGAAACGCAGCCGCAACGACAGGCTGCCGATCTTCCTGTTCGGCGATGAGCGCACCGCCGAGGTCGTGCCCGCCAGCGTGCTGAAGCACGCAAACGCTTTCATGCGCCTGTTCGAGGATTCGGCGGAATTCATGGCCCGCGCGATCGTCCGCGCCGCACAACTTTATCTGCAGCGGCTGCCGCCACCCATGTTCAAGGCGCTGATGGAATACACACTGCAGGCCAGCTATTCCTGGCATACACCGGGCCATGGCGGCGGTACCGCCTTCCGCAAGAGTCCGGTTGGGACGCTCTTCTACGAGTTTTTTGGCGAGAACACGCTGCGGTCCGACATATCCGTTTCGGTCGGGCAGATAGGATCCCTGCTCGACCATACGGGCCCTATCGCCGCCGGCGAGCGCAATGCCGCCCGGATCTTTGGCACGGACGAGACCCTGTTCGTGGTCGGCGGCACCTCCACGGCCAACAAGATCGTCTGGCACGGCACCGTTTCCCGCGGCGATCTCGTGCTCTGCGATCGGAATTGCCACAAGTCGATCCTGCATTCGCTGATCATGACTGGCGCGACACCGATCTACCTCGTGCCGTCCCGAAACGGCCTGGGGATCATCGGGCCGATTTCCCGTGACCAGTTCACGGCCGCCTCGATCAAGAAGAAGATCGCCGCCAGCCCCTTCGCGAAGCAGACCAGCGGCAAGGTGCGTCTGATGGTGATGACCAACTCCACCTATGACGGCCTTTGCTACAACGTGGATGCCATCAAGAAGATCGTCGGCGACTCCATCGATATCCTGCACTTCGACGAAGCCTGGTACGCCCATGCCAACTTCCATGAATTCTATGACGGGCATCACGCGATCTCCTCCAACGTACCCACGAGAGCGAAGCAAGCGATCACCTTCGCGACGCACTCCACGCACAAGCTCCTGGCCGCCCTTTCGCAGGCGTCCATGATCCACATCCAGCACAGCGAGACGAAAAAGCTCGACATGGCGCATTTCAACGATGCGTTCATGATGCATACCTCGACGTCGCCGCAATACGGCATCATCGCCTCTTGCGATGTCGCCGCCGCCATGATGGAGCAGCCGGCCGGCCGCGCGCTGGTGCAGGAGACGATCGACGAGGCGCTGAGTTTCCGCCGCGCCATGACCGCCGTCAAAAAGCAGATGAAGAACAGCTGGTGGTTCGAGGTCTGGCAGCCGGACGCAATGGCGAAACAGCCGATCGGCGAGCAGCCGCAATGGGTGCTGAAGCCTACTGCGAAGTGGCATGGCTTCGAGGACCTGGCGGAGAATCACGTGATCGTGGACCCGATCAAGGTCACGATCCTCACGCCCGGCCTGACGGCTGATGGCACGATGGAGAAACTGGGAATTCCCGCAACGGTCGTGGTTCGTTTCCTGTCGTCCCGGCGGATCGAGATCGAGAAGACGGGGCTCTATTCCTTCCTGGTGCTCTTCTCCATGGGCATCACCAAGGGCAAATGGAGCACGCTCGTTACCGAGCTCATCAACTTCAAGGACCTGTTCGACGCCAATGCGCCGCTCAGCCGCGTGCTGCCGGCGCTGGTGGAAGCGCATCCGGAGGCCTACGCCAAGATGGGTCTCAAGGACCTCTGCGAAGGGATCCATCGCGTCTATCGCGACGACAAGGTGCCCAAGGCGCAAAAGGATATGTACACCACACTGCCGGAGATGGCGCTGCGGCCCGCAGATGCGTACGAGCAGCTGGTTCGCGGGCGCACCGAAAGCGTGGAGATCGACAACATCATGGGCCGCACGATGGCGGTCATGCTGGTTCCCTATCCGCCGGGCATACCGGTGATCATGCCCGGCGAGAAGCTCACGGCCGCCACCAAGTCGATCCAGGATTATCTGCTGTACGCGCGGGAGTTCGACACCAAGTTCCCGGGCTTCGAGACCGACATCCATGGCCTGCGTTTCGAGCCGGCGGCAGGCGGCAGGCGCTACCTGGTGGACTGCGTCAAGTAGGGGAACGACAGGAAATGTTCCCGCACTCGGTCAAGCCCCCGACGATCCCGATCCCGTTCCACAAATTGCTAAAGGTGGTCGCGATCGTCGATAAGGAGAATGCCCAGACCAGGCAGCTCCTGGACCAGATCGTCGCGGAGAACTTCGAAGTGGAGGTGACCGACTCCTTCGACCGCGACGTATCCGAGGATTCCTCAGTCGGCGCTTACATCGCCTTGATCGATGGCGAACGCCGCGAGAAGGCCCGGAAGCTGGCCCGGGCGGTGCGCGCCATCGGCTTCCGCACGCCGCTGTGGGCGCTGGCGGATTCCCATCAGATTTCGGACGTTGCGGTTCTCAGCATGGTCGGCGAGGTCGAGGGCTATATCTATCTGGGCCTGCAGACGCCGACCTTCTATGCCAAGCAAGTTGTGGTCAGCATCATAGACTACGGCATGAAGCTGCTGCCGCCGTTCTTCGGCGGGCTTGTGGCCTATGACGCCGAGGCCAACATCGCCTTCGACTGCCCGGGGCACCAGGGCGGCCAGTTCTACCGCAAGTCGCCGGCAGGCCAGCTCTTCTTCAAGCATTTCGGCGAGGCCATATTCCGCAACGACCTGTGCAATGCCGACGTGGATCTCGGCGACCTGCTCATTCACGAGGGCGCCGCCGCGGACGCACAACGCTATGCCGCCTCGGTCTTCGGCGCCGACAAGACCTACTTCGTGCTCAATGGCACGAGCACGTCCAACAAGGTGGTAACGAATGCCGTGCTGCGGCGCGGCGACCTCGTCCTGTTCGACCGCAACAATCACAAATCGCTGCATCAAGGCGCCCTGGTTCAGGCCGGTGCGATACCGATCTTCTTGCCGACCGCGCGCAATCCCTTCGGCATGATCGGCGCCGTCGATTGGGAAGCTTGGGACGAGAAATACCTGCGGGAACAGATCAAGGCGCATCCGCTGATCAAGGACAAGGAGCGGCACAAGGCGGAACGCCCCTTCAGGCTCGCTTGCATCCAGCTCGCGACCTATGACGGCACCGTCTACAATGTCCGCAAGGTGCTGGAGAAGATCGGGCATCTCTGCGACTACGTGCTCTGGGACGAGGCCTGGATCGGCTACAATGCCTTCCACCCGCTGTTCCACGACCATAGCCCGATGCGGCTCGAAAAATTGACGCCGGAGATGCCGGGGCTGTTCTCGACGCAGTCGGTTCACAAGCAGGGCGCTGGCTTCTCGCAAGCCTCCCAGATCCATAAGCGCGACAAGCACCTGGAGGGCCAGCGGCGCTTCGTCGATCACAAGCGCTTCAATGAATCCTTCCTGATGAACGTCTCCACCTCGCCATTCTATCCGCTATTCGCCTCGCTGGAGGTGAATGCGAAGATCCATGAGGGCGAGGCGGGCATGATGCTCTGGGACCGCTGCATCGAACTGGGTATCGAGACCCGCAAGAAGCTGCGCGAGTTTGGACGCCACTATGCAAGAATGGGCCAAGGGGAACAGGAGAAATGGTTCTTCGATCCGTTCGTGCCCGATGTCGTCACGATCAGGGGGTCGGACTTCACCGCCGATGCCGACGGCGTTGCCTGGGAGTCACTCCCCACGGACGTCCTTAAGCGCGAACAGCAATGCTGGAACTTCCATCCGCAGGGGAAATGGCACGGCTATGCCGGCTATGGTGAAGGCTATGCGATGGTGGACCCCAACAAGTTCGCGCTGTTGACGCCGGGCATCAACCGCAAGACAGGCGAGTATCTGGACTTCGGCGTGCCCGCGACCGTGGTCGCCAACTACCTGCGCGAACAGCGCATTGTCCCCGAGAAGTGCGACCTCAACAGTATTCTGTTCCTGATGACGCCGGCGGAGGATGAGAGCAAGCTCAACACGCTGATCGCGCGGCTGGTCAAGTTCAAGAATCTCTGGGATCGTGACGCGCTGCTGGCCGAGGTGCTGCCGACTCTCTATGCGGCGAATAGCGTAAGGTACAAGGGCTATACGCTGCGTCAGGTCTGCAATGAAATGCATGGCTTCTATCGGGAAGCGAACGTCAAGGGGCTTCAGGGGAAGTGTTTTCGCGCATCGAGCTTTCCGGAACTTGCAATGACCCCGGAAGACGCCTACGAGGCGCTGGTCGCCAACGAAGTGGACTATGTGCCGCTCGAAGACATCAAGGGCCGTATTTCCGCGACCCTGGCACTGATCTACCCGCCGGGCATCGGCGTTATCGTGCCCGGCGAACGCTGGGATGACAGGGCAAAGCCGATGCTCGACTACTTCCTTGCTTTTCAGGAGTCTTTCAATCGCTTTCCAGGCTTCAACTATGAAGTGCAAGGCGTGTTTCAGGAACGGGTGGACGGCCGTATCAAATTCTATACCTACGTGGTCCGCGAGTAAGCGTCACGGCGGGGGAATGAAGGAGGAGGGGTTATGGTAGAGCAGAAGCAGACAAAGAAGATGAGTCTGATGCAGCTGACCTTCATTGTCGCCGTGAACATGATGGGATCGGGCATCATCATGCTGCCGACCAACATGGCGCAGGTCGGCGCGATTTCACTGCTGTCCTGGATCGTCACTGCGGTGGGATCGATGGCGATTGCCTATGGTTTTGCCCAGGCCGGCCTGTTCAATCAGCGCACGGGCGGCATGTCGGCCTATGCCGAGGACGCTTACGGCAAGTCGGGCTTCTTCATCGTGTTCTTCCTCTACTTCCTGTCCCTGGCGATCGGCAATGTGGCGATCGCCATTTCGGCGCTCGGCTACCTGTCGGCGTTCCTCCCCTTGCTGTCGTCGACGCCAATCATGACCTGCATCGGCGTGATCGCCTTGCTCTGGCTGACCACGGTGGCGAATTTCGGCGGTCCTAGCGTGACGGGCAAGATCGGGTCGATCACGGTTTGGGGCGTCATCATTCCTGTCGGGTTCCTCTCATTCGCCGGTTGGTTCTGGTTCAGCTCCGAGACCTTCGACGCGGCCTGGAATCCCAATGGGCTCAGCTTGGGCGAGGGCATGGTTTCGAGTATTTCACTGACCCTCTGGGCTTTCCTGGGCATGGAGTCGGCGGCGCAGAATTCCGATGCTGTGGAGAATCCCAAACGGGATGTCCCGCTAGCCTGTATGTTTGGCACGCTCGGGGCCGCCGTGATCTACGTCCTTTCGACCACGGTGATCCAGGGCATCGTGCCGAACGCCGAACTGGCCAACTCAACTGGTCCCTTCGCCTTGGCCTACGCCAAGATGTTCAATCCCGTCGTCGGCAACATCATCATGGCGCTGGCGGTGATGGCCTGCCTCGGCTCGCTGCTGGGCTGGCAGTTCACCATCGCCCAGACCGGCAAGGGGGCGGCGGAGGACCGCATGTTCCCAGCCTTCTTCACAAAGGTGAACAGCATGGGCGCACCGATTACCGGCATGATCGTGCTGGGGATCGTGCAGTCCCTGCTGGCGCTGTCGACGATTTCGCCGACCCTCAGCGAACAGTTCAGTGTTCTTGTGAACTTGGCCGTCGTCACCAACGTGATTCCCTACGTCATCTCGCTTTCCGCCTTGTTCGTAATGATGAAGTCGGCTGGCGTTCCCCAAGGGAAGTACCGGCTGAACACGGTCATTACGTTGGTTGCGATGCTCTACAGCACCTATGCCATCTATGCCTCGGGCAACGATGCAGTGATGGGTGGCACGCTGGTGATGTCGATCGGCTTCATCGTCTGGGGCTTCATCGCGCACCGGTTCGCATCGAAGCGGCCGGCGGCCGCCGCTTGACCGCGACGAATCGTATTGTCGAGAGGAGACTGAACATGCAAATCGCAGGATCGAAGAGCCCTCAACGGCAAAGCGTTCGGTTCGCGGCGTTTCTGATCGTATCGGCAGCGATTGCGTCGCTGCCGTTCACACCGGCAGTGGCAGCCACCCTGGACCAGGTCAAGGCGTCGGGCAAGCTTCTGCTCGGCTACCGGGCCGATGCGCGGCCGTTCTCCTTTGACGAGGCGGGAAAGCCGGCGGGTTACACCGTCGCGCTTTGCGAGAAGATCGCGGACGAGATCAAGACCGAACTTGGTCTATCGGCGATGACAGTCGAATGGGTGCCCGTCACGCTCGAGGACCGATTTAGCGCCTTGCAGAACGGCAAGATCGACATCCTGTGCGGCGCAGATACCGCAACTCTGGAAAGACGGAAGGAAGTTTCATTTTCGATTCCGATCTATCCCAGCGGCATCGGTGCGGTTCTCCGGTGGGATGCACCCGTTCCATTGCGAGAGGTCCTTGCCGGCACGCCGCGGTCGGGACCGGTTTGGCGTGGATCCCCGGCACGGATTCTGGACAAGAAGACCTTTGCGGTCGTCAAAGGCACCACCGGCGAGAAATGGCTGGCGGAACGGATGCAGGCATTCAAGATCGATGCCAGTACATCCACGGCGGACGGCTATGAAGCCGGCATCCAGCAAGTGGTGGATGGCACCGCCGACGTTTTCTTTGGCGACCGGCCGATCCTGCTGGAAGCCGCGGCGGGCGGCCCGTCGGCGAGCGAACTGATCCTGCTCGACCGCCTCTTCACGCACGAGCCGTTGGCCCTTGCTATTGAACGGGGCGACGAAGACCTGCGCCTGATCGTGGATCGCAGCCTCAGCCGGCTGTTCCGATCCGAGGAATTCCAGGAGCTGTATGTGAAGTGGTTTGGAGTACCCGACGAAACCACACTGAACCTCATTGTGCAGAACGCGCTGCCGGAGTGACTTTGTTTGCAGCCGGCTTGGCCGGCCGTAGCGTGAAGGAGTCCATCGATGCTCGCCAGAACCGTTGCCGATCAGAAGACACGCGTTCTCATCATCGATGAGAAGCTGGCGGCCGCCACGAGTTTCGGCGGCCGCGCGGTCCGCGCGCTGGTGCAGGAACTGAACGGCCGCGGCATCGAGACGATCGAATCCGTGAGCTTTGCCGATGGGCGCGCCGCAGTCGCCGCCGATGCATCGATCGATGCAATCCTCATCGGCTGGACACGGGAAGGTCCGGCCGCCGAGACAAAGAAGGAAGGCGAGGCGCTGCTGACCGCGATCCGCCGGCGCAACGCCGACGTGCCGGTCATCCTGCTCGCCGACCGGCCGGCGACGGGCACCTTGAACGTCGACATCATGACCATGGCTGATGAGTACGTCTTCCTGCTGGAGGATACGGCAAATTTCATCTGCAGCCGCGTGATCGCCGCCATCAAGCGCTATAGCGCCAATTTGCTGCCGCCTTTCACCAAGGCGATGCTCGACTATATGGAGGTTGCTGAGTACTCCTGGGCAGCGCCGGGCCACCAGGGCGGCATCGCCTTCACGAAGAGTCCCGCCGGCCGCGTCTTCTTCGACTTTTTCGGCGAGAACCTGTTCCGCACCGACAGCGGCGTCGAGCGCGGTTCGCTCGGTTCCCTGCTCGAGCATAGCGGGCCGATCGGCGAGAGCGAGAAATATGCGGCGCGCGTCTTTGGCTCGCACCGGTCCTATTCTGTGCTGACGGGAACCTCGGGCGCGAACCGGACGATCATGCAGTCGATGATCGGCGAGAACCAGTTCGCGCTTTGCGACCGCAATTGCCACAAATCGATCGAGCAGGGAATTATCCTAACTGGTGGCATTCCGCTGTTCTTTGTGCCGACGCGGAACCGCTACGGCATCATTGGCCCCATCCTGCCGGAACAGCTCGATCCCAAGGCGATCCGGAAGCGCCTGCAGGAGCACCCTTTGCGCAAGAAAGCGGTGTCACCCGATCCGGTCTATGCCGTCGTCACGAATTGCACCTATGACGGCGTTTGCTATGACGCCACGAAAGTGCAGGACTTGCTGGACAAGAGCGTCGATGTGATCCACTTCGACGAAGCCTGGTATGCCTATGCGCGGTTCAATCCGCTCTATAAGGGCCGTCATGCCATGCGCGGCGATCCTAAGGATCACCCGGCCAAGGGGCCGACGGTGTTTGCCACGCACTCCACGCACAAGCTGTTGGCGGCGTTGTCGCAGGCCTCTTGGATCCATCTCCGCGAGGGCCGGCGGGAGGTGGAGCCCCACATCTTCAATGAAAGCTACATGGCGCATCAGTCCACGTCGCCGCTCTACGCCATCATCTCTTCGAATGAGATTGCGGCAGCGATGATGGACGGGCCGGCCGGCGAGGCATTGACGACCGATGTTATTGACGAAGCGATCGCGTTCCGCCAGGCGCTGGGCCGCGCCCATATTGAGTACAAGAAGCGCGGCGAATGGTTCTTCTGGCCCTGGAACGCGCCGGAAGTGAAAGACGCCAAGGGCAAGAAAGTCGCGTTTGTCGATGCGGATCCCAAAATGCTCGCGAGCGATCCCGAAGCCTGGATCTTCCATCCC
This sequence comes from uncultured Alphaproteobacteria bacterium, assembly GCA_963810485.1. Lineage (GTDB taxonomy): Bacteria > Pseudomonadota > Alphaproteobacteria > Dongiales > Dongiaceae > DATKFM01. The sequence goes on along the minus strand of CAWENQ010000002.1, from coordinate 279,448 downwards.
GGTGAGTCATGGCACGGCTTCGGCAACATCCCCGATGGCTGGTGCATGCTGGACCCGATCAAGGTCGGCATCACCTGTCCGGGCATGGGCGACGACGGCAAGATGCTGAAGACCGGAATTCCGGCTGCGATGCTTAGCTCCTATCTCTACCGCCACGGCACCATCCCATCGCGCACCACCGACTTCATGGTGCTGTGCCTGTTCTCGATGGGCGTGACCAAGGGCAAGTGGGGCACGCTCGCCGGCACACTGCTGGACTTCAAGAAGGACTACGACGCCAACCGGCCGCTGCAGGCTTGCCTGCCCGATATCGTGGCGGCGGCGCCGGACAAGTACGGAAAGATGGGCCTGAAGGATCTTTCCGATCACATGTTCGAGTACATGAAGACAAACAACATGGACAAATGGCAGGCGCAGGCTTTCGGCTCGCTGCCCGAACCCAAGATGCTGCCGCGCGAGGCGAGCGGGCGGCTCAACGCAGGCAAATGCGAGCTGCTGCCGATCGACAAGCTGGCCAATCGCGTCTCCGGCGTCGGCATCATTCCATATCCGCCTGGCATACCGATCGTCATGCCCGGCGAGAGCTTCGGTGCGAAGGACGGGCCGTGGCTCTCCTTCATGAGGTCGCTGCAGAACTGGTGTACGGAGTTTCCGGGCTTCGGCAAGGAGGTCGAGGGCTCCGTCGTCAAGGATGGTGTGTATCATGTCTGGTGCCTGAAGGCGGATTGAGGCGCCTGGCCCCACACAGCGTGTTGTCCAAGGGGAGGACCAATCATGACAACCAGACAACGGGTGCTGACATCAACGGCGATGGCGGCAGTGTTCCTGTTCGCCGAGCAGGCTGCCGCCGCGGACGGCGTCAAACTCTCACTCGGCGGCCGCTACAAGGGTGCTGCAGGATTCATCGCCGACGACTTCAGCGCCTCTTCCGGCGTCAGCGACGACGATGTGCGGAACTACGTGTTCAAGCAGGACGTCGAAATCTACTTCCGTGGCGAGACGACGCTGGACAACGGGCTGACGGTTGGCGCCCAGATCGAACTCGAGGGCCAGACGTCGGGTGATCAGATCGACGCCGTCTACGCCTACTTCAGCGGCGGTTTCGGCCAACTCCGAAATCGGCGACACCTACGAGGCCTATGCACAGCTCTGTAGTCTTGTGCCGAGCGCTTCTGAATTATTCGGCGCCGACAGCCCGGACGTCAATTTCTCCAACGCGGGCATTGCCGGATACGCGGCAACCAATGGAACCTGCTACGGCGTCGACGACAACTCGACAAAGCTGGTCTATTTCAGCCCGACCTTCGGTGGCTTCAGCTTTGCCGCTTCGTTCACGCCCGACAATACGGAGGACACGCGCAATACGGTAAGCGGTGCTGGAACAAGATTCACAAACAACGCGGGCGAGAACTCCGAGAACCTGTCTTTGGCCGCTGCCTTCAATCATGATTTCAACGACGTAAGTCTGTCGCTTGGCGGCGGCGCGACCTTCAGCTTTGACAAGGAGGTTAATCCGAACAGTACCGACGATGCCCGCGGCTATAATGCCTATTTCCGCGTGGGCTTTGGCGGTTTCACGATCGGAGGGGCCACCGAACTGCGCCAGAATTACGGAATCGACGGCAGCGACCAGTGGGTCTTTGGCGCCGGCGCCACCTATGCATGGGACAGTTGGACGGTCGGCCTGGGCTGGACTCGCGGTGATTACGAAAAAGTCGTGGGCGCCAATGGCGTCGGCCCCTTCAATGCCGTCCATGACGACTTCGCGCTAACGGCGTCCTATGCGCTGGGGCCGGGCATAAACGTGGACGGCGTGGTGGAACTCTCGGACTACCAGAGCAATAACGCCGCCGGGCCGGATTACCGCGGGATAGCATTTGGCCTCGGCACCTATATCGCTTTCTGATGGCGACAGCTTCTTACAGGCCGTGATGGCAGCCTGTAGTTACTTTGCGGAAAGTGCCTTTGCCGACTTGCGGGCGCAATTGCTGCGTATAGATCCGTCAAAGGCTATATACTGCCACTAGGCGGCCCGCCTTCCGTGGGCAGGTATGGCGGGGTGCGCAACGACAAACGCGAGAGCTGCCAGGCTCTGGAGGCGACATGAGTTTGGAATCAGCGACCGACAGCCCCACTGGAGTCGGCGGCTCGCATCAAAGTACCGAACGGCTGTTGAACGACACGGCGCGCGTGTTCGACCGATTGCGCGCGGAGATTCTGTCGCTGGAACGCGCACCGGGTACGTCTCTGGATGAGGAGGCGCTGGCGCGAGTGTTTCGCATGCCGCGTTCGCGCGTCAGGGAAGCCCTGGTGCGCCTTGCCGGCGATGGGCATGTGGTCATTCTGCCGAACCAGAGTACGATCGTCGCCCCTCTGGACCTCGAAGGCATTCCGCGCTTCATGGATGCGCTCGAGCTGATGCAGCGCACGACTCACCGCTTGGCCGCCATGATGCGCACCGACGCGGATCTCGAACGAATTCGCCGCTGCGATCAGATTTTCAACGCATCGACCGCCGCCGGCGATGTGGCCGACATGATTTCTGCCAACTACGAACTGCACATGGCCATCGCCGAGGCGGGACGTAATCCGTACTTCACGTCGCTGTACTCCAGGCTGCTGAACGACGCGAAACGGCTGTTGCACATGCACTACTCGCTGGAGGCCGAACATCGCCGGCGCGCACCGGCGGTGACGGTTGTGGCGCATGGTCCGCTTGTCGAAGCGATTGCCGCCGGCGATCCCGACCTGGCCGAAAAACATGCCAGCAGTCACTCGCTCAAATTCCGCCAGCGGTTCCTGCACCTGCTCGACCGGCGGGAAGTGATGGATTTCAATGTCCGCTGGCTGGCGGAGAGCAAGAAGCCGGCCCGGCGGAGGAGCAGGCAAAAAGCCTGAAATCGTCGCCTGCGGCGGAATAGGCCGCTCCTTCGGCCAATAGTGCAACCAAGCCCGCCCGCCTGACGCCAGTCGCCCAGGGCCCCGGTTCATTCCTCTTTTCAAGGGGATCGGCGCCGCCGCCAGTCTGTTCCACAGACGCAAAGCATTGATCCGACAGCCGATGCGGACGCGGTTACGGGCTCATTAACCACGGCGCAACCATTGCCCCTATATCCTGTGGGCTGGGGTTTGACGAACAATGGGCTGTCGCGACCTGCAAGGATGACATAGCCGATTCCGCTGTCTTGATCGCGGGATCGTTTCCATCGGCTGTGAATCTGCGTCGCCGGCCCCGAGAATTGGTAGGCCCAGATTGACGATGCAGCAGACCATGCCGCCCAAAGCGGCCAGCACAACGTTGCTGAGACGAATTCGCCGCCGATTGTCGGGCATCGGCGTGAAAATGCTCGGCGCCTTCTTCGCCATCACCATGATGAGCGTCGTTGCCGGCGTTGTCGCCTGGACATCATTCGCGGACATCCGCGACCGTTTCAGCTCGGTGGCGGCGGAGAGCCTGCCGACGATGACGGATGCGCTGACGCTGCAGGTCGAGGGCTCCAGCCTCTCGGCGTCGATCGAAGTGCTGGCCGGTGTGCGAACGGAGGAAGCGCGGGCAACGCTGTCGCAGAAGCTCTCGGTGGACGCCGTTCGCTTTCGTGCAAGGCTAAATGATCTGAACAAGAAACTCGAGGCTGAAGGGAAAGAAAAGATCCCCGAGGAAGTCGTCTCGGAAATGCACAGCAACCTTCTTGCGGTGAGCGAGCGGATCAAGACCATGCTTCTTCTGCGCAAGCAGCAGAAGGAAATGCTCGTCATGATTACCGCGGCGCATGATGCCCTGGTGCAAATACTCGCCGTCCATGCCGGAAAGCGGTTCAACGAGGTGCTGGCGGCGACCAACAACATTCGATACCTGCCGAGTGCGACTGCCGCAGAACAGATCCTGACCGGCGTCACGGAAACCGCGGCCTTGTCGAAGTCGGAAGCCGATGCCAACCGCATGCTCGCCATCCTGGAGGCCGTGAGTCAGACGACGGACCCGGAGTTGCTGACGTTGCAGGAGGTTGATTTCAGCGCGATTGCCCTGTCGCTGGAGAAAGGGATCACCAATCAGCGCGATCCCGCGACCAAAGAGGCGACGCGAAAGAAGTTCAGTGTGTTGCGGGAGTATGGTCCGGGCGCCATTGGCCTGTTCGAACAGAAGAGCCGGGAGCTGTCGGCGGCGCAAGACGTCGCCGGCGCCCTGGATCGCACGCGCGAGCTCATGGACTCACTCAGCAACGAGATCCGCCGGGTCGTCGCGTCGAGCCGGGGCCGGGTCGCGGCCGATCAGCGGGCGGTTGAGCGCTCGGTCGAGAACGGCAATCAGCTTATTGTCACTATAATTCTGATCAGCCTGGCGTTCTCCGCTTCAATCGTCTGGTTCTACGTGTTGCGCCGTGTCGCCCGCCCGCTGAAGCAGATGGCCGCCGCCGTGGGCAAACTCGCGGGCGGTGATCAGACCGTGGTGGTGCCCGGCGAGAATCGCCCTGACGAGATCGGTGACCTGGCGAAGGCATTGCGGGTGATCCGTTCCACGGGCGTGCGCGCTGCGCGCAGTCAAACGGCGCTGGACAATGCCTCCAGCGCGACGCTGACGACGGACATCCAGGGCAAGGTGAACTACGCAAATCAGGCGGCGCGCACCTACTTCCAGCGCCACGAGAACGACATGCGGAGCGCGGCAGCGGATTTCCGCGCCGACAACCTCGAGGGCCTAAACCTGGCCACGCTGCTGGGCGGTTCGGAGGGCTTGCGGGTGCATCTGGCGGACCTATCCGCCGGACATCAAGAACGGATCGTTATCGGCAAGCGTCACGTCAATGTCATCCTGAACCCCGTGGTGGGCGCGAGCGGCGATCGCCTGGGCGCGGTCATCGAATGGATGGATGTCACGGAGGAAATGAGCGAGCGGGAGGCGGAGCGGCGCTTCCAATCGGATTTGGCGGCATTCGTCGATGCCGCTGCCGCCGGCGACCTGTCGCGCCGCGTCGAACTCGCCGGCCGCAGCGGCCTGATGCTCAAGCTCGGCGAAGGCATGAACCGCTGGGCGGATGCGGTCAGCAAGGCCCTCAACGAAGTCGTGGAGATGATGTCGGCCCTGGCTCAGGGCGATCTGACGAAGCGCATCGACGGCGACTACCGCGGCGAATTGCAGCGGCTGAAGGACGACAGCAACGCCACGGCGGAGAAGCTGGCGGCGATCGTCGGCAGCACCGTCCAGGGCATGACCGTGATCAAGGATGCGACCGTGCAGCTAACCGCCGGATCGCAGGATCTTTCGTCGCGCACCGAAGAGCAGGTTTCCTCGTTGGAAGAGATGGCGGCGGCCATCCGCCAGATGTCCGCGACCGTGCGGCAGAATGCCGAGAATGCCCAGACCGCCAATCAGTTGATGGTTGCGGCGCGCACGGCTGCGGAGAATGGCGGCCAGGTGGCGCAGTCGGCCGTCGAGGCCGTGGCCATGATCCAGGACTCCGCCAACCGTATCGCCGATATCGTCGGGCTGATCGAAGAGATCGCCTTCCAGACCAATCTGCTGGCCTTGAACGCCGCGGTCGAAGCCGCACGGGCGGGCGATGCGGGCCGGGGCTTTGCCGTCGTGGCGGCCGAGGTGCGGGCACTCGCCGGACGTGCCGGTCAGGCTTCAAAGGAGATCAAGGGCCTGATCAGCAGCAGCGGCACCCATGTGACCCGCGGCGTCGACCTCGTGAACAAGGCCGGGCATTCGCTGAGCGACATCGTCACGTCGGTGAAGCGCGTCGCCGAAATCGTCTCGGAGATCGCCGCCGCGAGCCGCGAGCAGTCCGATGGCGTGCAACAGGTCGATGCCTCGGTCAACGAGATGGAGACGGTGACGCAGAAGAATGCGGCCATGGTCGAGGAATCGAACGCCGCCCTCAATGCCGTCGACCGGCAAATCGACGGGCTGCTCGATGTCGTAAGCATCTTCGATACGGGCCAGATGCCAAGGGCGCGGCGCAGCGATGCCCGGGACCGGCAGCAGACCCTGACCGAGCGGCTCTCCGAGGCCGGCTAACGGGCTTTCAAGTGTTGTGATGCCCGGACTCCGGTCCGGCGCCCGCCCAGCCTAATTATTCTTGTAGGCGCGGGGATAGTACCAAACCTCGTAGAGACTGACCGAATACATGACTGAGAAGTCGCTGTATGTGTCCGTGTCCCGCATATAGTTCGTGCGGTTGTCCAGGACGTAGAGGGACTCCCCGTCGGAACCGAGCATGATGGCGTGGAACTCACCGGTGCTGCGAATCTTCCCGACGGCGATCGACAGGTCCTTGTCGTCGACGCCCGCCGTCCGTGCCAGGAATAACTTGAAGATGGCGTAGTCCTCGCAGTCAAGGCGTCCCTTGCGCTTGGCCTCAATCGGCTCCGCCCAATAGTCGTCCTGGTCCCAGATGTCAGGGTCGGTATCGTAGCGAAACTCGCTGTTGACCCGCTTGTTGATCGCCAGCAGCCGGTCGGTCGGGGACTCCGGCTGCAACGACTTGGCCCAGGCGATCCACGTTGCCAGCCTGTCCGATTTCTCTTCATAACCATCGATGATTAGTTTGCGAACCCGGTCCCATTTGGGGGCCAGGCGGAAGCCCTTTGTGACTTTTTTCTCGCCCCCCAGGACAGGGTCGCTTGCGTATTTGGCTGCAACTTGCGATGAATCGGCAATTACCGGCCGGCTGCTGAAAAATGCAGCGAAAACCAATATTGCAACTGCGAATGCGTGTGCTGCCTTGCCCATGGGAAAGACCCCGAAAGTCGCCGATACCGATCATAACACTGTTCTGTTGTCTTTTGGTATACCTAGTAATACGCTTGAATTCGCCGGGAATACTAGCCTCGGTACCTTGCGGGGAGTCCGGCGGCGTAAAGGAAGTATGTTCCGTTCTCTGGCATTGGTGGCGATTGCTTGCGTAGCAGCCCTCGGTGGACTGCTGGCAGAGCCTTCCCGGGCCGACGGCCCGGTCGAGGTCACCCTCATCCTCGTCAATGATTTGCCGCGCGCGGAAGACGTAGCCGACCGCGGCGGGCTTGCGAAACTCGCGTCAATCATCAAGTTGCAGCGGGCGAGCCGGAAGCGCGTGATCGTCGCCCATGCCGGAAACGCCATTTCGCCGTCGCTGCTCAGCGGCAACGATCAGGGCGCGTACATGATCGATATGCTGAACCGCATCGGCATCGACGTCATGGCATTCGGCAATCACGAGTTCGACTTCGGTGCTGCAGTCGCCGGCGAGCGCGCGAAGGAAGCGCGATTTCCCATCCTGCTGGCGAATGTGCGCAGGGCGGACGGCGAGCCCATCGGCGCGGCCGTGCCCACATGGTTCTATGAAGCCGATGGGATTCGGATCGCGTTCATTGGTATCGCGCGATCGGACCTTCAGGAAGTATCGCGCCCGGGAGCTGTCGCGGTGGAATTGGCCCTGGCCCTGGTAGGGCGCGTCGCTCCCGCCCTGCGTCAAAGCGGCGCTGATCTGGTGGCAGTGCTGGGCGCCGTGAACGACGTCGAGGAAAGGGCGCTGATCAACAGCGGTCTCGTGGATCTGGTCTTGGGTGCTGGCGAACGATTGCATGCGACGTTCGATGGGCGCGCGGCCGGCGCCGCATCCAGCCGCGATGCAGAGCATGTGATCCTCCTGGACCTTCGGCTCGACCGTTACAGAGTCGAAACCGTTGGCGACGGCGACCTCTCAGGCCTGTTGGAAGGCGAGCAGGCGATCGATGCGATTCAGCCGCGGGTTGAACTGCGGTTTCGCTGGTCGGTGGATTTCCGATCGATCGACAGCCTGAATGTCCAGCCAGATGCTGAGATTTCTGACGAGATCCAGCGCCTGCTCCTGAATCTTTCGCGCGATCTGGGTTCCCGCATCGGCGTCGTCGACAAGGACCTGGACATCAGGGACGTCGTCGTGCGGGAAGGCAAATCGCCGTTCGCCGATGCCGTCGCCGACGCCATGCGGTCCGAGCTCAAGGCCGATGTGGCCTTGATCAATGCCGGGGCCATTCACGCCGACCAGGTGGTTCCCGCCGGAACGCCGATCACCCGGCGCTCCCTGGTTCAATGGCTTCCATTCGAGAGCCGCGTGCTGCTGCTCCGGGTCAGCGGCGAGCAGATCAAGATCGCATTGGAAAACGGCGTAAGTCAGTTTGATGAGTATACCGGCAAGTTTCCCGTCGTCTCCGGACTGGAAGCTAGCTTCGATCCCAGCCGTCCGGTGGATCATCGCGTCTCCGGCATCACCATCGGCGGGAAGCCGCTGCGGCTCGATCACAACTACCTGATGGCGGTGAACGATTTCGTTGCCGTGGGCGGCGACGGCTACGACGTGCTCGCCAAGGCGCACCGCATCGTCGATCTCCGTACCGCCGACCTTCTGGTGCAGCACCTGACCGACTATCTGGCTAACGCGGGTACAATGGAAGCCGCCGGCGCGCCGCGGCTCCGCTTGGAGTCGCCGTCGTCCACGCCTTGATGTGCTGACGGGACAGCGCGCGCCGACATACCAGGCTCCCAGCTTCGCCATTGCCGGATTGGCCGCTTTCGGCCATTTTCGCCGCATCGATCCGCGGGCCGCCGCTTAGGACCGCGAGAGCAGCAATGTGCGTTTGTCGTTCTCCATGAACATTCTTTTCATCCATCAGAATTGCCCGGGCCAGTATAAGCATCTTGCGCCGCATGTGGCGGCGGTGCCCGGCAACAAGGTTGCCTTCATCACCCAGGCGGGCAAGCCGAACGTCAATGGCGTCACCAAGGTCGAATACAAGCCGACCCGGCAGGCCGGCCCGAACACCCACCGCTACATCAGGAACTTCGAAGGCTTCGTGCTGAACGGCCAGGGCGTCGCCCGCGCGGCGATCCAGCTCAAGAAGGCGGGGTTCGTCCCTGACGTGATCTGCGCCCATCCGAGCTGGGGCGAGTCCCTGTTCATCAAGGACGTGTTTCCGGATGCGCGCCTGCTGCTGTTCTGCGAGTTCTACTATCGCGCCGTCGGCGCCGATGTGGGATTCGATCCGGCCTATCCCGTGGAGATCGACGATCTCTGCCGCGTGCGCGTCAAGAACGCGGCGCATATGCTGTCGCTGGAATCGATGGATTGGGGTGTCAGCCCGACGGAATGGCAGCGGCGCCAGTATCCGGAATGGTGGCGCAAGCAGATCTCGCTGATCCATGATGGAATCGATACCGAAGTCGCGAAACCCGATCCGACGGCGTCATACACTCTGCCCGACGGCACAGTGTTGCGTGCCGGTGACGAGGTCGTGACCTATGTCGCGCGCAATCTGGAACCCTATCGCGGGTTCCCGACCTATATGCGCGCGCTGGAGGATCTCTGCCGCCGCCGCCCCAATGCGCGGTTCATCATCGTGGGCGGCGATGATGTCAGCTATGGCCAGCGGCTGCCCAAGGGCGAGACCTACCGGCAGAAATATCTCAGCGAAGTGACAATCGATCCCGCGCGCGTGCATTTCATCGGCCAGGTTCCCTATGACCAGTTCATCAGGGTCCTGCAGATTTCCGCCGCCCACATCTACCTGACTTATCCGTTCGTGCTGTCCTGGTCGATGATGGAGTCGATGGCCACGGGTTGCCTGCTCATCGGTTCGGACACGCCGCCGGTGCGCGAAGTGCTGCAGGAAGGCAAGAATGGATTGCTGGTGGATTTCTTCTCGCCGCAGTCGGTGGCTGATCGAGTCGAGGAAGTGCTGAAGAAACCGGAGAAGTATGAGTCCCTGCGCCAAAAGGCGCGCCAGACGGTACTCGAGCGCTATCAACTCGCCGATTGTCTCACCCGTCATGTGCGGCTGATCGAGGACGTCGCAGAGCGGCGCTTCCCCCCAAGGGAAAGCGCCGCCGACAAGAAGATCTCAGGACTTTAGAAAGCGCGGAAGAGCAGGCCGGCCAAGTTGAAGCACAGATCGTTGGGGGCGCGATGGATCTGGCATCCGGTCCGGCCTGCTCCCCGCATCCGCGTGCCGGACTATCGGTGTCCGACGCGCAGGATTCTGCCGCTATAGGGATCCATGATCACGGAAACCGGGCGGCGATAGCGATCGAAGGCGTAGACTTTGTAGTAGCCCTTCTTCGCCTTGATCTCCTGCACGTTATAGAAGTGCTGCATCCTCAGCTTGTGGACGATGACATGGCGGGGCAGGGGCTGCCGGTTGACATAGTGCGAGTCCTGGTAGGGCTGCCGCCACGGATTGCTCCAGTCGTGTCTGCCCGGGCTGTTCTTGGAATAGTCCGGATAGTTGCCATTGTATTGCGGCGTATAAGGCCAGTTATTGTTCTGCTGCTGATATTGCCAGTTATTGTTCTGCTGCGGATATGGCCACTGGTTGTAGCGCTGTTTGGGCCGATTGCCGTAGTGATCATCATAGTTGTCGTCATCATGGACATAGATGATCCCGCCGAGGTCGCCGTCGCCCGGAGTCCCGGCAACCGAAGCTGTGGATTTCGGCGCGGCGCGATGAAAGGTCTCGGTCGCGGCCGCGGGATTGCTGGCGGCAAGCATCAGGCCCAACAGGGCGGCAGCACTCAGCACTGTTTTCATTTCGGGGTATCCTTTCCTTCCTCAATCGCGGCTTTACCAACCGCATGGTGACGCTATCCTGCATCACCCCACCTGAACGGAGTTTGAGCGCGATATTCATGCCCCGTTCAGGCTCAATCCGTATGATCCCGGCCCATGAAAACTGCTGGACTCCGCATTAACCGCCTGATTGCCGCCATTTTGGCCGGCTTGGCCTGGGGCATGTTTTTGCCCTTGCCGGCCGCGGCCGATGACGGCGATTGGCTGTCCGTGGGGCGGCCCGATACCGGCGATTTTGTCACCGTACCCGTTTGGGACGAGGCGCAGAATCAGAGCGGTTCCGGCCCCGCGGTCTCGCTCAAGGAAGTGCGCCGGATCGTGCGGCGGCAATTCGGCGGCGAAATTCTCGATACCCAACTCTACGAAACCGGCGGCGGCTGGATCTATCGGGTGCGCGTATTGCAAAAAGATGGCCGCGTTGTCGATGTCGGCGTCGACGGGAACAGCGGGCAGATTGTCGACGTTCAGGGCTGACGATTGAGGAAGGGGCGCCGTGCGAGTTCTCGTTGTAGAAGATGATGCCGATCTGTCGCGGCAACTGAAGGCTGTATTGACCGAGGCCGGCTATGCCGTGGATACGGCGCCCGACGGCGAGGAAGGCCATTTCCTCGGCGATACGGAACCCTATGACGCGGTGGTGCTGGATCTCGGCCTGCCGGTCATCGACGGCGTCACCGTGCTGAAGCGATGGCGCCGCGCCGGCCGCAACATGCCCGTGCTCATCCTGACGGCGCGCGACCGCTGGAGCGAGAAGGTCGCGGGCTTCGACGCCGGCGCCGACGACTATGTCACCAAGCCATTCCAGATCGAGGAAGTCCTGGCCCGCATCCGCGCCTTGATCCGCCGCGCCGCCGGCCATTCCTCGGGCGAACTGGAATGCGGTGGCCTGCAGATCAATTCCGGCTCCGGCCGTGTCACTGTCGACGGCGATCCCGTGAAGCTGACGGCGCAGGAATTCCGCCTGCTGGACTATCTCATGCATCACAAGGGCAAGATCGTCTCGCGCACCGAACTGACCGAGCATATCTACGACCAGGATTTCGACCGGGAATCGAACACCATCGAGGTCTTTGTCGGCCGCCTGCGCAAGAAGCTGGGCGGCGACTACATCAAGACCGTGCGCGGCCTCGGCTACAAACTGTCGCCGCCGGGCGATGAGGCGTAGAACCGGCTCGCTCGCTCTCCGCCTGATCCTGGCGGCGGGGGCCTGGATCGCCGTTGCGCTGCTGGCCGTCGGCCTGATGCTGTCGGCGATCTTCCGCGACTATGTCGTGCGGAGTTTCGATGCACGGCTGAACGCCCTGATGGACAGCCTGATTGCCGTTGTCGAGGTGGCGCCCGACGAATCCCTGACCCTGTCGCGGCCGCTGGGCGAGCCGCGCTTCGATCAGGCCTATTCGGGCTGGTATTGGCAGATCAGCGGCCCGGACAACGCAGCGCTGCAATCGCGTTCCCTCTGGGATCAGGGTCTTGCCGTCGGCGATGTCGAGGGCACGGATGTCGCCACGCGCGACATCATCGGTCCGGAGGAAGTGCCGTTGCGGCTGGCCGAGCGCGCGGTGTCGCTGCCCGGCGGCACGGGCCGCTATGTGATCGCCGTCGCCGGCGACCGCAGCGAGATCGACGCCGAGATCCGCAAGTTCAACTTCGTGCTCGCCTGGTCGCTGCTGCTGCTTGGTTTCGGCCTTCTGGTCGCGATCTTCCTGCAGGTGCGCTACGGCCTCAGCCCGCTGCGCCGCATCCGCCAGGCGATCATCGCCGTGCGCACCGGCAAGGCGGAGCGGCTGGAAGGCGAGTTCCCATCGGAGATCATGCCACTTTCCAGCGAGATCAACACGCTGCTGGAACAGAATGCGGCCGTGGTGGATCGCGCCCGCACGCAAGTGAGCAACCTGGCCCATGCGCTGAAGACGCCGCTCTCCGTTCTCACCAACGAAGCGGGCGCCGACGGCGCACCGCTTGCCGACACGGTGAAGCGGCAGGTCGATGTCATGCGCCGCCATGTCGATCATTATCTGGCCCGTGCCCGCACGGCGGCGGCGGCGCGGGTGCTCGGCGCCCGCGTGCCCTTCGCGCCGGTGGCCGACGATCTGCGCCGCACGCTCGAGAAGATTTACCGGGATCGCGTGCTGCAGCTGGATGTGCGGGTGTCGCCCAATCTGGCCTTCCGCGGCGAGCGCCAGGATCTGGAGGAGATGCTGGGCAATCTCCTCGACAACGCCTGCAAATGGGCCCGTGGCCATGTGGAGCTTCAGGCTTCGTCAGATGGCACGCAGATTACCTGCACCGTCGATGACGATGGACCGGGCCTCGCGCCGGACCAGCGCGAGGCCGTCTTTGCCCGCGGCAAGCGGCTCGACGAGCAGGTGCCCGGCTCCGGCTTGGGCCTCGCCATCGTGCGCGAGATCGCCGAACTCTATGACGGCTCGATCCGGCTTGAGGCTTCTCCGGCCGGCGGCGCGCGCGCCGTGCTCCGCTTGCCGGCCGCTGTAACAGACTGAAATTACTAGTTTTATCAGAACCCGAAGCTGAACGGCGGATGAACCGGCCGATCAGATTGGGTTCAGTCGCGCTATGCGAATCTCCATGCCAGTCATGAAGGCGCCGACCAGTTGGGGGTGCCATGACGTGCAAGAACGAACTTCGTGGAGAAAGGAACGCAGCTATGAAAATCGCGAAGATTGGACTGGTCCTGGCGCTGACGGCGAGCACTGCATTGGCGGGTTGCGCGAGCAACAACCCCTACGGCGGTGGCGGCGGCACCGGCATCAACAAGGAAATCGTCGGCACGGTGGTCGGCGCCGGCCTCGGCGGCTGGGCCGGTTCGACGATCGGCAAGAAGGGCAGCACGGGCCAGCTCATCGGCACGGCGGCCGGTGTCTTCGTCGGCGGTCTGCTGGGCAACCAGATCGGCGCCTACATGGACGATCAGGACAAGTTGATGGCGCAGCGCTCTCAGTATGAAGCGCTGGAGCGCTACCCCGATGGCGGCTCTGCCCAGTGGAACAATCCGAACAACGGCAACCATGGCTATACGCAGCCGAACAACACCTACCAGAGCAGCAACGGCCAGTATTGCCGCGAGTACCAGACGACCGTCGTGATCGACGGCCGCCCGCAGACCGGTTACGGCACCGCTTGCCGCCGCGCCGACGGCAATTGGCAGATCGCCGGCTAACGGTCCTGCACAAGCAAAAGGGGAAGTCAGCGATGCGCAGCAATCGCCCCCAACGCAGCCGCCAGCAGCAGATGCTGCTGGCGGCTGTTGCCGCGCTGATGATCGGCCTGGGCGGCAACGCCCGGGCCGACTACACCGACGGCCAGGCCGCTTTCGAGCGGCAGGATTACAGCACCGCGCTCTATGAGCTGGAGCCGCTGGCGGCGCAGGGAGACGGCCGCGCGCAATATCTCGTCGGCATCATCTATCGCGACGGCTTGGGCGTTCAGCCCGACTACGTCACCGCCTATGCCTGGCTCCATGTGGCGGCGGCCCGCGGCCAACCACAGGCGGCCTCCGCGCGTGACGGCATGTCCTGGCGCCTGACGCCTTCGGAGATCGATGAAGCGCAGCGCCTGGCGCGGGAATGGCGGCCGGGCACGGCCATCGCCGCGCAAACGCCGCCGCGCAACTACAACACCGGCGGCACCTATGATCCCAATGGCTATGGCGATCCGAACGGCAATGACACTGCCGACAACGGCTACCACACCGACTCTCGCGCGCTGAACCGCACGGAAACCATGGACCTCCAGTGGAACCTGGCGGTGCATGGCTACGATCCCGGCCCGGCCGACGGCGTCGCCGGTCCGCGCACGCGCGCGGCGATCGAGCAGTATCAGGTCGACGCGCAATTGCCGGTCGACGGCCGCGCCTCCGCCGCACTCCTGGACCATCTGCAGTACACGGACCCGCCGGTGCGCAACACCCGCGTGGCGAGCGCGCCGTCGCAATATCCGCCCGGCAATAACGGCACGCCGGAATACGAGGAGCTGCCGCCGATGCAGGACGACAACAGCGATACCGCCGGTGTCTACGCCCCGGCCGATAGCGACGCCTATCCAGGCGCGACGCCACCGAACACACAGGAGATCGTGAAACTCCACGCCGTCTATGTCGAAACCATCGAGCGCGAATTGCAGGCACGCGGCTACACCGTTGGCCCGATGGATGGATTTCTCGACCGGCAGACACAACAGGCGATCGCGCGTTACCAGCGCGACAACGGCCTCGAGCCATCGGGCGAAGTTAGTTTAGAGCTTGTTAATCATCTGAGGCTTATCACTGCATACGGTACACCAGCGTCCTAGGCAGGATGGAGGCCACGATGTCGCGCCTTATGCTCATGCGTCCGATTAACCTTCGCCGCAGGCTCGTTGCAGGCCTCGCCCTGTTAGCGGCTGTGGCCGTGGCCCTGCCGGCGCCCGTGCAGGCTGATCCGCCGCCCTGGGCGCCTGCCTGGGGCTACAGGGCCAAGCACGGCAAGAAGGACAAGAAAAAGAAGCAGGGTAGCGAGACCGTTGTTGTCGAGCAGCCAGCACCATTCCAGATCCCCTATGGCATCGATCTGGGCCGCTGCAATCGCACGGAGATCGGCGCCGCGCTGGGCGCCGCCACCGGCGCGGTGGTCGGCTCTCAGGTTGTCGACGATGACGACAAGGCCCTTGGCATCATCGGCGGTCTGATCGTCGGCGGCGTTGTCGGCGGTCTGATCGGCAAGGCGATGGACAACGCGGACGAAGCCTGCATGGGCCACGCCCTCGAATACGCCGCCGATGGAGCGCCCGTGCATTGGCGCGATCCCAACGGCTATGACTACAACGTCGTGCCCCAGGCGACCTACCAGGCCGGCGGCCGCTACTGCCGCAACTACACCACCACGGTGGTGATCAACGGCGCACCGGAGTCGCTCGCCGGCACGGCCTGCCGCCGCCCGGACGGCAACTGGGACATCGTCGGCTAGGCCGGGCAGGTGCTATCCGTGCCCAGGTTACGGCGGGTTTAGCTGGCCGCAGTGATTGGGACGGCCCGCACCGGCGGCGCCGACCTCATGACGTAGGCTCCCACGCCTGCATCGCATTTTCATGATCGACCATCAGAACTCCGGATCAACCGGCCGGGCCGGCGGCGCAAACCATTGCTCGCGCGGCACGACCTTTGGCTTTTCCGGATCGCCTTCATAGGCCGGTGTCATGATCTGCACGCCATGTTCGTTGAACAGGTCGAGGATGTTCCGGTGGAGAGCCGTGCGAACATGCAGCATCGCATGGGCATCCAGGCAATGGACGTTCAGCTCGTATTTGATATCGAAATCGCCGAGCTCGAGCTGATGGACAAACGGTGTCGGCTCGCGGGCAACTGCCTTCGGTGCGCTCCGCGGCCAACAGGAGCATCGCTTCCGTTTGCCGCCACGGAACTTCGTAGCCGATGCCGACCGTGGTGCTGAGGATAACGCCATTCTTCCGGGCCAGCTCGCTGTAGTTCAGCAGCTGATTGTTGAGAATCACCGAGTTCGGGATGACCACGAATTCATTCTTTGGCGTGCGGACACGCGTTACCAGGAGACTGGTCTCAACGACTTCACCCATGGTGTCCTGGATCTTCACCATGTCGCCGACATGGAATGCACGGCGATAGACCAACGTGTGGCCGGCGATCACATTCGAGATCACCGATGAAGACCCAAGCGACAGCAGGACGCCGAGAAAGATCGAGACGCCGTGAAATGCCGCCGTCCCGGAGCCGGGGAGATACGGATAGGCGACCACAAATGCGAATGCCACGATGATCAGGCGGACGATCTTGTAAGTGGGATCCGCCCATTCCGGCAGAAACCGGCCAATGGCCAGATGACCTTCCCTCAAGGCGTCGAAGAACAGGCGCGCTATCTTCAAGACGTAGCGGGTGATCAGGATGAGTACCGCGACCAGGAGCAAATCCGGTAGGGCATCAAGGATTGCCACGCCGACAGTCAACAGCCGGTCGCCGACCAGATCGGAGAGCCGCGTCGATAGCGCTCTAGTCCAGGGGAACAGCCCCAGCAAGTACGCCAGGTAAGCGTAAACCAGGATCACAAAGATGATGATCCAGAGAATTCTGAGAACGGCATGCAGCAGTTTCCAGACCTGGTCGGCCCGGACGATCCTTGATGATTTGGCCTCCAGGGGGGCGATGTATTTCAGATGCCGCGCGGCGGCGAAGCGATTGAGAAATCGCATGGACAGGAAGAAGACGACGAGTGCTATTGCAAAGGCGATCGTGACAGCGATTGCGTAGGCGGCAAAGGTGGCCAAACTCTGGGGGCTTCGATCCCGGCGGTATTGCTCAACGGCGTCGCGAACCTGCTGGAGCATGGCTTCGACAAGGATAGGGCGATCAACTCCCTCCAATTCGGCATCGACATCGAAAATCGACAGGACCAGCGCATTGCCTGCGACAATGTCGGATCGGTCCGGCAGCGCTTTGACGACGATCATCTCGCTCGTGACCGCCGGATTGCGCGCCGTGTTCACGATGCGCTGCATGACCACCTGGGCGCGATCCTCGGCCGAATAGGCGGAAACGCCGCGCAGATGAAAGAGAAAGCTGCCGTCGATCGTGACGGGCGCGGTTTCCAACGAGGACGGGCGAGTCGGTTGCGTTACTTCCTGGGCTGAAACCGCCGGCAAGACCCCAAGGCTAACCCCGACAAGGAGCATTGCAGCTAGGAGGCGATGTATCGTCCGCGTCATTCCATAAGGCTGTCAGGAACAATGCTGGGCTGCAACGAAAGTTTCCGCGATCCGCTTGCGCCCATTACTTCTCAAAGGGATAGATGACCTTCCAATCCTTCTTCATGTCCACCACGGTCCAGCCGCCCTGGGATGCCGCATCCAAGGCCTTGTCGAGGTGGCCGATGGAGGATTTGCGGTCATAGGCCCATTCGCGCGCGCCGTCGGTGTGGTGGACGATCAGTGCGAACCGCGGCCCGTCTCCGGCGGTCGTCCACTGCAGCATCTGAAGGTCGCCGTCGGAATTTCCGAAAGCGGCGATCGGCCGGCGCCCGATGAATTTCTGGATGCCGACGGGCTTGCCTTCCTTGTCGTCGATGAAGTCGACCTCCGCCTGCCGCACCAGGACCGGCGTGTTCCCCTCCATCTGGAACTTCAGCTTGATGCTGCTGCCGACGACTTGCTCGGGGGGAATACCGTAGACGCGCTCGACCCAGGGCCGCATGAATTCGATGCCGCCGCCCGAGACAATGTAGGTCTTGAACCCGTTGGCGCGCAGATAGTTCAGCAGCTCTAGCATCGGCTGGTAGACGAGGTCGGTATAAGCCCGCTTTTTGACCGGGTGCTTGGCCGAAGTCACCCAATCCGTGACGATCTTTCCGAACTCCTCCGTCGTCATGCCCGCGTGTGTTGCCATGACCAGCTCGACCAGGCCCTTCTCGCCGGCGGCCGCAAGCGCTTTCATGTCGCCTTCCAGGACCGCCTGGAACGGCTGCGTCGTCTTCCATTCCGGATGCTGGGACGCCAGAGCCTTAACGCGATCAATGGCGAACAGGAGCTGAAAATACATCGGCTGCTCGCTCCAGAGCGTGCCGTCATTGTCGAAGGTGGCGATGCGCTCGGCAGGCGCGACGAATCCGGCGCTGCCATCTTTTGTCACCTCGTCGACAAACGCGATGATGGCCTTCTTCGCGGCACTGTCGTTCCAGGATGGTAGAGGATCGGCTGCTTGAGCGGCAGCCCCGACCAGCAGAATCAGCGTGATCGCGACGATGTGGCGCACGAAGAACGGCAGGCTACTCATTGGATGCCCCCTTTGATCTCTCTGCATAGGTCCCTTAGTACGGAGTACAGCCGCAACTAGGGTGGAATGCTGCTCCGAGCCGACGACCCGGAGCAGCGGCCGGACTCAGTTTCCGGATGGCATCGGAATATTGACGCCCTCCTTCTCAAGCAGGTCCCGCATGCTCTGGAACCGCTCGTATTGCGTAATGGTGATAGGACCGGTGTAGACCTCGCTTTGCAGCTTGCGCGGCGGATACTTCACGTAAGTCTTCATGAGATCCTTGATCGCGGCGCTGATGGTCACCATCGTCCAGGTGCGCTCCGTGTAGTTGTTCATGAAGATGTCATAGCGCTCCTGGGGATCCTGCCAGAGATCGAAAACCTGCGGCACCGTGGCGACGTACTTCTCCGCACCTTTCCATCCCTGATTGGAGTCGACGGCAAGGCCGCCCGTTGCTTGACCGTTATCCCCGCGCAGATTGAACACGGCCTTGTAGTTGCCAACGCGCGCCGCGCCGGGAGTCAGCTCGTTCTCGGTGAAATAGAACCAGTTCTTGCGGCCCGACTTGCCTGTGCCAAAGAGGACCGGCGACATGTCGATGCTGTCGAAATAGATCGGCTTTCCCTCGCGGTCGTTCTCCGGCAGCTTGATGCCGGCCACGGAGGCGAAGGTCGCCATCAGGTCGAGGCCGCCGACGATCTCATGGTTCTTCTTGTTGGCCGCGATCTTGCCCGGCCACCAGGCAATGGCGGGAACGCGGTTGCCGCCTTCACGCACCGTTCCCTTGGTGCCGCGGAACGGCGTGTAGCCGGCGTCCGGATAGACATCCTGCCAGGCGCCGTTGTCGGTCGTGTAGAAGACGAACGTGTTCTTGTCGAGGCCGAGCGCCCGCAGCTTGTCCATGATGGCGCCGATATGGGCGTCGAGTTCCACTACCGAGTCGGCATACTTGCTCTTGGACAATGACTTATGGATGAAATCGGGGTGCGGCAGGTTCGGCTGATGCACCTTCATGTAGTTGACGTTCAGGAAAAACGGCGTGTCGGACTTGGCGACCTGATCGAGATAATCGAGTGCCGCTTTTTCCACATAACCATCAAAGAACGGGATACCGACGACGCCTTTTTCGGGCGTGTCCACATACTGTCCGTTGATCTTGAAATCCTCTTTCGGTGCTTCCCCTGCCTTGCCTGATAGCGATCCCTTGGTCACCTTCTCGAACATCGCGCGAAGCTCGGGATCCATGTCCGGGAACCAGGTGGGGTCGGCGTAGGTATAGGCGTTGAGATGATAGAGACCGGTATACTTCATCTCGTCATAGCCCTGGGCGGTGGGCATCGCATAGTCGGCTTCGCCCAGGTGCCATTTGCCGGTAAAGAAGGTCTGGTATCCCGCTGTCTTCAGCACCGATGCCAAGGTCCACTCCGCCGCCGGCAGGCCGCCGCCCTGGCCCTGGAAGGCCACGGTGGTCATGCCGCTGCGGTTCGGAATGCGGCCGGTTTGCATGGCTGCCCGGCCGGGCGTGCAGCTTGGCTGAGCATAGAAGTCGAAGAACGTCATCCCCTCGTCGGCCAGGCGGTCGATATTAGGCGTGGGCATGCCGCGCCCTTCGCCGCCGCCATAGGGGCCCAGGTCGCCATAGCCGGTGTCATCGGAAACGATGAGAACGATGTTCGGCTTGTCCTGGGCGAAGGCCGGCACTGCCGCCAATAGAATGGCTGTGGCGGCCACGGCCGTGGCGCGGATAAGTAGCTGATGACGCATAGGAACCCTCCAACTTGGCTGCTTGCCCGCCTGCGGGCATGTCGTTGCTGTGAACCAGCCCGATTTGTGCCGCTGAACATGCCGGAAAAGTTTGGCCGGTACGCGACGCCGTGAACTTGCTTCGTTTGTGCGGATACGCAGATAGCGGGCACGCGGCCGATTGGCCCCATGCTCGACCCAATGGAAGCATCAGTAGGGGCTTGGGTTGCCATTCACAATTGGACCAAAGTCCAATCCGCCGATGACGTCGTCATGAGAATGGATGGGGCCGCTACCTGCGCGCGGCAATATGTTCCGCCAGATGCGTCGCATCCTGCCCGACGCCGAAGATGAAGGCCGACGCCCGTCGGGAGAGCCAGCTCAGTCCGAGGAAGTAGAGGCCGGGCACATCCGTTACGCCGCGGCGATGGACCGGCACGCCGCGTTCGTCGAATGCGCCGGCCTTCAGCCAGCCGAAATCGAGTTCCAAATCCTGTTGCCCAGACGATGGAGGCAATGCCGGCTGCGCGGAGGTTGAGCTGCAGGACGGGGTCGGTGACGCAGGCCGGCTCCGGTTCGAGGGTTCGAGCCGCCGGCTCCTCCGGCAGGTCGAGGCCTTTCTGAACAACATAGGCGTCGGCCGCGTCGAGAAAGGACAGGTAGGACGCGTCGCCTTGCGCGAGGTTGCTCGCCAGGTCGGGTGAGAACCGCATCGCGCCGTCGCCGAAACCCTCCGCCCTGCCCAGTAGCGTGACGCCATCCGCCGCAAGGCGCCGAAAGTCGATGGTGCGGCCGCCATACGCGCCGCTGACCGCGATCGTGACATGCTTCTCCGACGGATCGCTAGATGTCGCGTCCCACCGGCCCAGGACACCCAGCCACCAGCAGAAATCGCGCCCGCGATATCGCCGGGGAGGCCGCTCATGGTGGCCGACGGACAGATAGACGCGCCGGCCCGCCCGCGACAGTTCGTCGGCGATCTGAGCACCCGACGAACCGGCCCCGACCACGAGCACCGCGCCTTCCGGCAACTGGCCGGGATTGCGGTACCCATTGGAATGCATTTGCACGATCCCGGTTTCCGGCGGCACGACGGCCGGGATGATCGGGCGTTGAAACGGTCCGGTGGCGGCGACCAGGTTGTCGGCGTCGATCTCGCCCTCGGAAGTCTCGGCGCGGAAGCCGGTCCCGCCGGCCTTCGCGTGCAGCGCCGTCACCGCGATGCCGCAGCGGATGGGTGCTTCGATCCGCTCGGCGTAGGCGACAAAGTAGTCCACCATCTGGTTGCGCGTCGCAAAGCCGTCGGGATCGACGCCGGCGATCGGCAATCCCGGCAATCTGTCATGCCAGGCGGGACCGTTGGCGTGCAAACCATCCCACCTTTCCGTGCGCCAGCGTTCGGCAATCCGATGCCGTTCCACGATGAGATGGGACAGGCCGCGCTTGCTGAGCTGCTCGCTCATCGCCAATCCGGCCTGACCGCCGCCGACGATCAGCGTCCCGATTTTTTCAGGTGGCATCACGAGATCCTATTTTGCTTGGGTGAGACTCACGCACAGGAAACTCACGTTGCGCGGTCACGAACTGCCGAGTTCGAACAGTTTCTGAAAGCGAGGATGGCTTCGAAGGGGATCGAGATCGGCATCTTTCTTGAACCACAGTTTTTGGTCGGGTCCCACTTGCGGCAACCAGATCTCCAGCAGATCAATGGCGCGGTCGGACTCACCCAGCATCGAATAAGTGCAGGCAATATTGTACCAGGCACTGGAGGGGTCATTCTCGACTGCCAACGCACGCGACAGCCACTCCATTGCCCGTTCGCGTTCGCCGAGAGCCGCCAACACACTGGCACCCAACGCGGCCGGATCGGAATTCTCCGGATGCCGGTTGAGTACTTCTTCGGCCCTCTTGATCCCAAGCTGTGCGTATCTTTGCGACTCGTCGTGGCGTCCGAGCGCTTCAAATACGCCGTGGAGGAGCAGTGGCGATTTGTAGTCATTGGGCTGAATTTCCAGTGCACGAATGTAGTGCTTTGCGGCACGATCGAAGTCGCCTTCCGTGTAGCAAAATCGACCATAATAGTAGTTGGCTTCATGGCAATTGGGATCCAGCGCAAGCGCCTGCTTCGAAGGCTGAAACCGCTTCGGCACGGCGGCCAGCGTTGACCAAAGCGTGGCCGCGAGCCGCGTGTGCCTCCGGCAAATTTGGTTCTATTGCCAGCGCCTTGCCGGTGGTCGCCAGGATTTCGTCGACCGGGATCGGCGACGCCAAGCCAGGAACTGAGATACGAATCGCATTCCGCCATGCCGGCATAGGCGCGTGCGTACAGGGGATCCAATTCCACGGCCCGGACGAACAACCGCCGGGCGAGTTGCAGGGAGGTCTTGGTACGCATGTGGAGATATTCCCGCGCCCTGAGGTAGTGTGTATAGGCCTCAACGTTGTCGGTCGGCGCCTGTTCGATGACTTTCTTCTCCTCCGGCAACAGTTTGACCTTGAGCTGACCAACGATCGTATGAGTGATCTCATCCTGAAGGGCGAAGATGTCGGTCAGATCGCGGTCATAACGATCGGCCCACAGATGCAGGCCATCCTTGCCGTCGACGAGCTGGGCGGTTATGCGCACCCGCTGGCCAGACCTTGCGAACGCTTCCTTCGAGTATGAACTTGACGCCGAGTTCCTGAGCTGCCTGCTGCACCTTGATGGGTTTGCCCTTGTAGGTGAAAACCGAATTGCGGGCGATGACGGAAAGGCCCGAAATCTTCGAAAGGTCGGTGATAATGTCCTCGGTGATGCCGTCGGAGAAATACTCCTGTTCGGGATCACCGCTCATGTTGTTGAACGGCAATACGGCGATCGACGGTTTCTCCCGCGCGGCGGGTTGCGCCTTTGTTTGATTGGCGGCTCCCGGCCGGGCGGCTACTGTGCCGAGGAAGATATCGACATTGTAGACGCGCACCGGCCGTTCGATGTTCTTCAGCATCTGTTCGCCGGTATCCTCGAAGATGAGGTCGAGCCGGCTGCCAACATTGTCACGCACCGAGCCTGAAACGGCGACGCCGCCCGGCTTGGCGACGCTCTCAATGCGCGCGGCGACATTGACTCCCTCGCCGTAAATGTCGTTGTCCTCGACAATGATGTCGCCGAGGTTGACGCCGATGCGGAATTCGATGCGCCGGTCGTCGGGCACATCGGCATTCCGCTCGCGCATTTTCCGCTGGATTTCGGCGGCGCAGGCGACCGCGTTCACCACGCTCGGAAACTCGACCAGCATGCCATCGCCGGTAAGCTTAACGATGCGTCCCTGGTGCTCGGCGATCTTGCCGTCGACCAGTTCCTTGCGGTGCGCCTTCAAACCGGCGAGCGTGCCCACTTCGTTGGCCGCCATGAGTCGGCTGTAGCCGACCACATCGGCGGCTAGAATAGCGGCTAGGCGGCGCTGGGTGCGGTCGGCGGGCATGGGTGCAACTGCCCATTCAAAGTACGTTAAGCGTCAAATTGTATTGGCACCCCGTTGTGGAGTCTATCGCGCCTTAGGTCCGATCAGGATTATAGGCGGAGAAAGTCAGTCTGAGTTCGCAGGATGTCTGCCTCGCAAACCCTTCCTCAGCCCCTACGCAGCCTGATCCTGCGCCTTTGCCGGCACGAGCTGCTTCACCATGGCATTGATCAGGCGCGGCAGGTCATAGGGGAAGCGGGCGGTGATCAGATTGCCGTCGACGACGCAGGGTTCGTCCAGGACGGTGGCGCCGGCGTTCTCGAGGTCGATCTGGATGTTCCAGACCGCCGTGGCGCGCTTGCCCTTCAGGATCTTGGCGCTGACCATGACCCACTGGCCATGACAGATGGCCGTGGTGGGCTTGCCGGCTTCGTGCATGGCGCGCACGAAGTTTCGCGCATGTTCGTCCATGCGCAGCGCGTCGGGATTCCAGCAGCCGCCCGGCACCAGGACGGCATCGTAGTCCGCCACCCTGGCCTCGTCCGTATAGCGGTCGATCTTCAGCCAGCCGGCATTCTCCATGAGTCGGATGGCGAGGACGTGGGTGGCGCATTGCGGCGGGAAACGCAGGCCGAGCGTGGGATGGAACTCGCCGATGCGCGGCGAAACCACATGGACCGTGGCCCCATGCTCCATCAGCCAGCGCTGGGCGCCGAGAATTTCCACTTCCTCGACGCCGTTGGTACAGCAGATGGCGATGCGCTTGCCCTTGAGCAGGTTGGGGTCCGACGGCGGGTCGAACAGGAACGCCTTGAGTTCCCGATTGAGGTCGCCGTCAGCCGTGACCAGCAGCTCCGTGGAGATAGACGGCACCGGCGAAGTAGACATCAGCTGCTGCATGCGGTTGAAGGCGGCGGCCTGTGGAGATGTGCTCATTGCTCCTGCTCCCTGAAGGAAGTTTGTTATGAGAGGGAAGTTAGCAGTTCGCCCTAAATGACGCCACTCATTGTGCGAAAAGCTGCCGGCGGAAGGCTTCCGGACTGTTTCGAGGGCTCCGCGTATCTCTGCTAGACGCAATTCGCAATCGGTGAGCCGCGGCGGCGAGCCTCCTGCCGAAATGCCTATTCGCCGATTTCGATCAGCGCCTTGATCAGGCCGGTTTTCTGCGACGCCCAAACTGGAATATTGCGAAGGGCATCCTCGAGGCTGGCGCGATGGGTGATCAGGCGGTCCACGGGGACAGCGCCATTGCGGATGGCCACGATGACGCGATCGAAATCCTCCGAGGTGGCATTGCGGCTCGCGAAGAGCGTCATTTCCTTGCGGTGGAAATCCGGGTCCATGAAGCTGATCGCCCCTTTGACCACGCTGACGAGCACGTAGCGGCCGCCATGAGCCACGAAGTCGAAGCTCCTTTCCATCGCCGCTTGGTTGCCAGTCGCGTCGAACACGACATCAAATCCGCCAACAAGGTCAAGCGCACCTGCCGATTGCGGCGAACTGCGTTCGGCCGAAATGGCAGTGATCGCCATGATGGACTGCGCTGCGGCGCCTCTTTCTGCATCCCGATCGAACACTGAGACATTGGCACCCGACAGTCGCGCGAACAGCGCAACGCCCAGGCCGATCGGGCCCGCGCCGACGACGAGCACCTTGTCGCGGCTTGTTACCGCGCCTCGCCGCACCGCATGCGCGCCGATGGCCAGGAACTCCACGGTGGCGCATTCGTCCAGGGTCAGGCCCTGCGCGGGAATAAGATTGTCCGACGGCACGGACAGCAGCCCGGCCAGGCCGCCGTCCCGGTGAACGCCGAGCACCGAAATGCAGACACAGCAATTGGGTTTGCCCGCGAGACAGGCAACGCATTGCCCGCAGGAGATATATGGATTGACGACGCAGATCTCGCCGGCCGAAAGACTCGATTGTGCCGGTGCTTCGACGATCTCCACGGCGAGCTCGTGACCCATCACGCGAGGGTATTCGAGGAATGGATGCTTGCCCTGGAAGATGTGATAGTCGGTGCCGCAGAGGCCGACGCGGCGCGGGCGCACCAGAGCATGCCCGGGCATGGATTCTGGCACGGGCCGCTGCGTCATCTGCAATCTGCCCGGTTCGACGCAAATGAGCGCATCCATGCGCTGCACGAGTCACCTGCCTATTTTTCGAAGGTTGGCGGCCAAGACATCCAGGATAGCCGAGGGCCAGCGCGGCGCCGGCCCTCGCACCATCGGTTAGAAGTTCGCCATGTTGTCCTTGGTGACCAGGGCGGCGCCCGAGTCGATCAGCGACTCGACCTTCTCGCCCTTGATCGACTTGACCAGCGCGTCCACGCCGAGTTCGGCCATCTTGGCGGGGAACTGCGCCACGGTGGCGTCTTCGATGCCGGCTTCCAGCGCTTCCTTCTCGCCGCAGCAGAAATCGAACCCGACGAGAATGATGGCATCGTTGGCAATGCCGGCATTCTTGATCGCCTGCGCCGCGCCCGCCGCGGGCGGACCGCAAGCGGCGTAGATGGCCTTGAGCTCGGGGTTCGCCGTCAGAAGATCCTGGGCAACGTTGATCCCCAGCTCCTCCGTGCAGTTCGTGGCGCCGCGGCCGACGATCTTGACATCGACGCCTTGCAGCCCGTCGAGCATTCCCTTCACCCGGTCATCGAGCGATGGAACGCCGGGCACGCCCTCGAGAATGCCGAGGGTGTCGCCGCTCTTCAGAACCGACTTCAGATACCCGCCGGCGATCTTTCCGGCATTGTAGTTGTCGGTGGTCGCCAGCGCCGTTCGCCCGTTCCAGTCCGGGATGTTGTTGTCCATGAGGACAACCTTCACCCCCGCGGCGATGGCCTTGTCCAGTGTCGAGGCCACGGTCGGATCTACCGGAGTCAGGGCGATGCCCTGCACGCCCTGGGTGACCATGGACTCGATGAGGGCGATCTGCCCCTCGATATCCGTGGCCGATGTGCCCTGGCCGAAGACGATTTCCAAACCCGGATTGGCCGCGGCATAGGCCTTGGCCGCATCCTCCATGGTGGCGAAGAACGGCACGGGGAACTTGGTAATGAAGCCGATCTTGATGTTGTCGTCGGCGGTCGCGGGCCCGGCGGTCGCGGCAGCAAGCGCCAGCCCTGCCAATACTAGTCGTAGTCTCATACGGCACCTCCCTGTCTGGATCGCCCCGGTTTGAAGCGACTCCTTGTTTTCGCCGCTCTTCAGGGCGGCGAATTCCGTTACACCGCGGCCCCGACGATCATGGCGACCAGCTCCTGCTGGTTCGCGCGGCCCGGCTTCAACTCGCCGACCTTGCGACCCTGGCGGAGCACCACCGCCCGGTCGGCAAGCTCGACCACATGTTCCATGTTGTGGGTGATCAGGATCACCGCATTGCCCTCGGCGCGAAGCTGCGCGATCAGGTCGAGCACCTTGCGCGACTCGCGCAGGCCGAGTGCGGCAGTCGGCTCGTCGAGGATCACGACCTTGCGCGCGAAGACGGTCGCGCGCGCCACCGCAATGGCCTGGCGCTGGCCGCCCGACATCAGGGCGACTGGCGCGTCGAACTTCGGCAGATTGACCTTGAGCCGATCGAGCACCGCTGCCGCCTCCCGATCCATGGCGGCGCTCCTGAGGAAGCGCAGCCCTTGGGGAAGCCAGGCGGGAAAGGCGATCTCCCGGCCGCAATAGAAGTTCTGCGCCGGGGTCAGGTTGTCGAACAGCGCGAGATCCTGATAGACGGTTTCGATCCCGGCGCGGCGTGCGGCGGCGGGCGAATGGAGCGAGACAGCCTCGCCGTCGAGAGCGATCTCGCCGTCATCGAGCGCATGGACGCCGCTGATGCACTTCACCAGCGTCGACTTGCCGGCGCCGTTGTCGCCCAGCAGCGCCAGCACTTCGCCGCGATACGCCTCGAGGGTGACGTCCCTGAGGGCATGCACGGCGCCGAAGCGCTTTTGCGCATGTCGCACCGCCAGGACGGGCGCGCTCATCGGACCCTCCCGGCCTGCAGGATGCGCGCCCGCGCTTCCAGGTGATTGCGCAGCACATCGGCTTCGACCGCCAGGACGATGATCAGGCCGATGGCGATCATCTGGAAGAAGACGTCGACGCCCAGCAGATTGAGTGCATTGCGGATCACGCCGATCATCACCGCGCCGATGAGCGCATGGCCGATATGGCCGCGTCCGCCGAGGAAGCTGGCGCCGCCGATGATCACCGCGGCGATGGTGTCGAGCTCCAGCAGGTTGCCGTAGAGCGGCGAGGCGGCCGCGGTCCGGCCGGCCAGCACCACCGCGCCGATCCCGGCGCACAGCCCGGAGATGACGTAGGTGGAAATCAGCACGCCCTTGACCGGGATACCCATCTGCAAGGCCGCCTGGGGCTCGCCGCCGACGGCATAGATCCAGCGGCCCCAGACCATCGCCTTGGCCATCAGCAGCACCAATCCAGCGACGGCGAACACGACAAAGAATGAGTTCGGAATGCCCAGGGTCGATGCGCCGCCGATGGTTGCAATCGCGTCCGGCATGCCGCGCATGGTGGTGTGGCCGATCGACAGCTCGAGCGCGAGGCCGCGGCAGATGCTGAGGGTGGCAAGCGTGATGATGAAGGCGTGGGGCAGGCGCCCGAAGACGTAGACACAGCCGTTGATGGCGCCGACGGCAGCGCCCGTGAGGATCATCGCCAGCGCGACCAGCGGCGCGGAATCGACCAGCCGGAAGACGAGCCCGCCGATAACGGTCGCCAGGGCGAGGTTGGCGCCGACCGAGAGGTCGATGCCCCGGGTCAGGATGACCAGATGCTGCCCGACCGCGACGATGGCGATCACCGCGGTCTGCGCCAGGATATTGCTGAGATTGCCGGGCTTGAGGAAGTTCGGCGTGAGCAGGCTGATGACCGCCGCAAGCAGGATCAAAACCAACAGCGGCCCGATGTTGAGGAGCTTGAGCCACAGCGAAACGGCGCCGGTCCCCCCGGCGGCCCGTTCGCCGATGGCGGAACGGGAGGCAATATCCGGCTGCTCCCTTGTTCCCTCCGCCACGGCCATGTGCACCCTATCCCAGTTGTTCTTTATAGAGAAAAACCAGGAGGGGATCTCTGGTCAAACTGTTTTTTATAGATTAAAAGACAATCAAGAGGAGACGACCGGCATGAAAACAGACGCCGTGTTCAAACGCGCCTTCAACGACTCCCTGGATCTGATTTCAAAGCTCGGCGACAGCGAGGCCGTGCCATCCGAAAACCATCTGAGCGGCAGGCTCGGCGTCAGCCGCACGACTGTGCGCAAGGTTCTGTCGACTCTGGAGGCACAGGGCGTCGTGCGCAGGAACGGGCGCTACAGCATCGTCGATTCGGCCAGCGCCGGGATTCAGCGGTTTCCGGAGGCGGAAACGGTTCCCATGGCGGCGCAGGTCGAAAAGCAGTTCATGGAATGGATGCTGCGCGACGACACCCGTCCGGGAACGGCCATCAACGAGCTCGAGCTGGGGCGGCGATTTGGCGTGGCGACCACGGGGATTCGCGAATTCCTCAACCGCTTTCAACGCTTCGGGCTGATCGAGAAGCGGCAGAATGCCGGCTGGGTGCTCAAGGGCTTCACCGCCAGCTTTGCGATCGAACTCTTCGAAATTCGCGAGATGTTCGAATTGCGGTCAGCGATCGCCTTCGCGGCGCTGCCCGAGAGTTCACCCCTCTGGCACCGTCTCCAGGCTTTGCGCGCGGAGCATGTCGCGCTCCTGAAGGAAGTGGGAAATCGCTTTCACGATTTTTCCGATCTCGACAGCCGCTTTCACCGCCTCATCAGCTCCGCGGCACCCAATCGATTCATCGAGGATTTCTTCGATATCATCACATTGATCTTCCACTACCACTACCAGTGGAACAAACGGGATGAACGGAAGCGCAACGAGGTCGCGATCCAGGAGCATCTCACCTATATCGATGCGTTGCTCAGCCGCAATGCTGCCATCGTCGAGCTGGCCTGCCGGGCGCATCTGGCCTCGGCGAAAGAAACCTTGATGAACGCATCGTCGGAAAAGATTCCGGCGGCGCAAAGCGGGAAACGCGCTGAGGGATAGGCGTCTAGGTTTGAGTCCGGCTTCTAGCTGCCCAACAGCCCCAGCGACAAGAGATCGCTGCGCAGTTTCTCCGGCGACTGGAAATGCAGCGCCGACATGCCCGCGGCCTTGGCGCCGGCGACGTTGTGCAGCGCGTCGTCGATGAAGACGGACTCGGCCGCCGCCAGTCCGTTGCGGGACAGCAGCAATTCAAAAATGCGTCGGTCCGGTTTGATCAGCTTCTCCTCGCCAGAGACCAGGATGTCCTGGAACCATCCCAGGAATTCGTAGCGCGCCTTGGCGATGGGAAAGGTCTCCGCCGACCAGTTGGTCAGGGCATAGATCGGCACGCCCTTATCCCTTAATTCGGCCAGCACATCGAGAGTGCCTTGGATCGGCCCATTCAGCATTTCATCCCAGCGCTCGCGATAGGCCGATATCAAAGGCCGGTGCTGGGGATGCTCGACGCTGAGGACTTCGATTGCATCGGCCCAGGTCCGTCCGCCATCCTGCGCCAGGTTCCAGGCGTTGTTGCAGACATGGGTCAGGAAATGCTCCATCGCCGCGTCATCGCCGGCGAACAGCTTGCGGTAGAGATAGCGTGGATTCCAGTCGATCAGCACGCCGCCTAGATCGAAGACAACCGATCGGATCATGGGATGCTCAGGCCGGCCTTTCGCAAACGCGGTCCATCAGGCGCCGCATGAAATTCTCGCACTGCGCCAGTTGATCCAGCGCCACCCACTCGTTGGGCTTGTGCGCCTGCTCGATGCTGCCGGGGCCGCAGATGATGGCGGGAATGCCGCTCTGCTGATAGAGCCCGGCCTCCGTGCCATAGGCGACCTTGATGGTGGAATTGCTGCCGGAGAGCGACTTCGCGAGCTGCGCCACCGGGCTATCGGGCGAGGTGGAGAGGCCGGGAAAGGCGGAGATCTGCTGCCAGTCGAAGCCGCAGCTCTTGTCGATGGCCCGCATCGCCGGCTGCAGTTCCCGCTCGGCGAAATCCTTGACCTCCGCCAGCATCGCCTCGACATCGAGTTCCGGCAGATAGCGGAACTCGAAATCGAAATAGCAGTCCTTGGGCACGATGTTGAGCGCCGTGCCGCCATGGACGATGCCGGTATGCACGGTGGTGTGCGCGACATCGAATTCGTTGTCGAACGGACCTTCGGCGGCGAAACGCCGGCCCATGGCGCGGAGCTTGACGATGACTTCGGCGGCGTACTCCACCGCATTCACCGCGTTCGGCGCCAGGGACGAATGGGCCTCGAGGCCATGCACATGGCAGCGGATGCTCTTCTTGCCCTTGTGACTGACGGTGACCTTCATGCTGGTGGGCTCGCCGATGATGCAGGCCCAGGGCTTCACCGGCATCTCCCGCAGGACTTCCAGCAGCCGCCGCACGCCAAGGCAGCCCACTTCCTCGTCATAGGAGAGGGCAAGGTTGATCGGCGTCTTCAGGCCGCGGCGCATGAATTCGGGCACGAATGTCAGGGCGATGGCGACGAAGCTCTTCATGTCGCTGACGCCGCGGCCATAGAGCCGGCCGTCCTGCCGCGTCACCTTCCAGGGATCGGTGTCCCAGGCCTGGCCGTCCACCGGCACCACATCGGTGTGGCCCGACAGCGCAATGCCCGGCTGGTCGGCGGGGCCGAGCGTGGCATAGAGGTTGGCCTTCTTGCCCGTGGCGTCATGAACCAGGCGGCACTCGACACCATGTTTCACGAGGTAGGCGCGGACGAATTCGACCAGTTCCAGGTTGGAATTGCGGCTGGTCGTGTCGAAGGCGACCAGTTTTTCCACCATTTCAAGGCTTGCGGGGCTGACGGGCACGGTGGCAGTTTTCGCCGTTGTTGCAAGGGCGCCTGAAATCGGCGCGGGCGGCTAATATGGCCGACGGCCCCGGTTAATGCCAGGGTGCGGCGGCAAGGAGTAATGGCGTGGCGTTGGTGATTCCCGGGGTATTGGCGGCAGAGCATCCGCTGACGGAAGCGGGCGCGGAGAACGCCGCGCCGGTCGTCTTCGATTCGCCCCATAGCGGCACCGACTATCCCCAGGATTTCGCCTATGCCGCCCCCTTCAGCGTGTTGCGGCGGGCGGAGGATGCCTTCGTCGACGAGCTGTTCGCGGCGGCCCCGCTTCACGGCGCGGGCCTGCTGCGGGCCTTGTTTCCCCGCAGCTATGTAGATCCCAACCGCCATGAGCATGAGATCGATCCCAAATTGCTGGCGGAGCCCTGGCCGCATGATCTGCCGCTCAGCCCGCGCGCCGACCGCGGCCTCGGCGTGGTGCGGCGCTTGGTGCGCGCCACCGTGCCCGTCTATGACCGGCCGCTGACCGTGGACGAGATACTCTCGCGCATCGACAGCTATCACCGGCCCTACCATGTGGCCCTGAAGGAAATGCTCGACGCCACATATGCGCATTTTGGCGCCGCCTGGCATGTGAACTGCCACTCCATGAAAGGCGCCTATAAGGGCAAGCAGCGCGCCGATTTCGTCGTCGGCGACCGCGACGGCACGAGCTGCGATGCGGAATTCACGGCGCTGGTCGCCGATACGCTGCGGGGCCTCGGCTACCGTGTCGCCGTGAACAGTCCGTTCAAGGGCGCCGAGATCATCATCCGCCACGGCGCCCCGGGGCAGAACCGCCACAGCCTGCAGATCGAAGTGAACCGCGCCCTCTACATGGACGAGGAGCGGATCGAGAAATCGCCGGGATTCGAGAAGTTGAAAAAGGACATCGACAATCTGATCGCCGCCGTCATCGGCCACGCGCTGCAGAATCTGCCGGCTGCACGCAGTGCCAGCGCACGCCACTAGCAGCGTGCGTTACACCGCGAACTGCTCGGTCAGGATGCGCTCTTCCAGATTATGCTCGGGGTCGAACAGCAGGTTCAGCGTGATGTTGCGGTCCTCGCGCACGCTGACCTGAACCACGTCGCGCACTTCCGTGAAATCGGCGACGGCGCTGACCGGCCGCTTGTCGATCTCCCTGATGTCGAACACCACCTCCGCGCCATGGGGCAGGATGGCGCCGCGCCAGCGACGCGGACGGAACGCGCTGATCGGCGTCAGCGCCAGAACGTCCGAACCCAGCGGCAGGATCGGGCCGTGGGCGGACAAGTTATAGGCGGTGCTGCCCGCGGGAGTCGCCACCATGGCGCCGTCGCAGATCAGCTCCTTCAGCCGCGTCCTGCCGTCGATGCGGATGCCGAGCTTCGCCGCCTGGCGCGTCTGGCGCAGCAGGGAGACCTCGTTGATCGCATGGGCCTTGAAGGTGCGGCGCTTGACGGTTCGCGCGACCATCAGCAGGGGATAGAGACGGACATTCTGCGCCGCCGCGATGCGCGTCGGCAGCCCGGCCTCGGCATAGCGGTTCATCATGAATCCGACGGTGCCGCAATTCATGCCGAAGATCGGCATGCCGCGGCTGAGAAAGCGGTGCAGCGTCTCCAGCATGAAGCCGTCGCCGCCGAGGGCCACAACCACCTTCGCGCGCCGCGGGTCGCAGGCGCCGTAGCGCTTCTCCAGGCGCAACCGCGCGCGCTGCGCCACCGGGGAGTCGGCGGCCAGGAAGCAGATCCGGGGCTCGGCTTTCGGACGGCGATCGGGCAAGGGCGGTTACTTTCCGGAAATGGTTGAGGCGGGTCGCCGGGGCTGGCGGCGAGTATAGCGGCCGGCAATCCGCTGGCCAGCCCGGCGGTTTTCTGCCGGGATCGCCCATGTTAATTGATCCCCAGCGGTAGGCAGTTGACGGGGGCGGCAAATATGTTGCGGGCAGCGATTCTTCTGATGTTTGCGGTGGCCGTCTGCGGCGGGGCCAGGGCCGATGAAGTCTCCGGCGACCGCCATGCCGGCTACTATTATCCTGTGCCGGAATCGAGCGAGACCTACACCGCCAGGGTCAACCGGCTGGTGGACAGCGACCGCAACCGGCGCATCGGCTTCGTGACCGCGCTCACCAGCGAGCTGCTGAACCAGAAGTACGCGCCGACCTATGCGATCTTCGCCAAAGGCGACGACGCGGAGAAACTGATCATCATCGGCCTGATGGACGGCCAGCTCGACACCATCTACAGGGCGCGGGCGCTGTTCGCGACATTGACGGCCGTGGCGCGCCTGTCGCCGATTTTCCAGGAGACTCCGGACTCGGACCGGATGACGTTCTTCGATCTGCTCAAGCTGCTGGGGTTCGAGCAGGTGACGATCAGCGACGGCGTCGGCTTCGCCCATCAGGTCTTCATCGAGTAGCTGTCGACGCCTCTTCCGGCCGGTCGACGCCGCCGCCGGAGCCTTCGACCGCCACCGCCTTGATCAACGCGTAGACCGGCTTGCCGGCGGCGAGATCCAGATCATGGCGCGAGCGCGCCGTGATCCCGGCCCAGATCGAGGCCGGCGGATCGCCTGGGGTCGTGAGCCGCAGCAGGCATTGCTCCCGCCGGTCATGGATCTCGGCGATGGTCACCGGCAGCACGTTCAGGATGCTGATGCCCGTGGGCGCTTGCAGGGCCACTGCGACATCCCGGGCGCGGATGCGGACGCGCACCGGGGCGCCCGGCGGCAGCGCCATCCGCCGCACCTGGAGTTCGGCGCCGGGCAGACTGAGCCGCGTGAGCCCGAAGTGATCGTCATGGCCGGCGATGTGGCCGGCGATCAGCGCCTCGGCCTCCGGATGGTCCATGATATCGGCCATGTCCAGGCGGCCCACCAGTTCCTCGACGCTGCCGGTGAAGGCCGCGGCACCTTCCGACATCAGGATCACCCGGTCGGCAAGGCGGACGATCTCGCCGAGGTCGTGGGTGACATAGACGATGGGGATGCCGAAGCCGTCCCGCAGCTTCTCGATGAAGGGGATGATCTCGTTCTTGCGCGCGGCATCCAGCGACGCCAACGGCTCGTCCATCAGCAGCAATTTCGGGCTGGCCAAGAGTGCGCGGCCGATGGCGACCCGCTGCTTCTCGCCGCCGGAGAGATCGCGGGGGCGGCGGTCCAGCAGCGGCGCGATATCCAGCAGCGCGACCACCTCGTCGAAGCCGACGCGCCGTTCCTCCGCCGCGATGCGGCGGTGACCGAACAGCAGATTGCCGCGCACGCTGAGATGGGGAAACAGCCGGCCTTCCTGGAACACATAGCCGAGGCGCCGATTTTCCGGCGCTACCGACAGGCCGGCGGCGCTGTCGAACAGCACGGTATCGCCGACCTTCACATAGCCGCTGTCGGGCTTCAACAGGCCCGCCAGAAGGCTGACCACGGAACTCTTGCCCGCGCCGGAACGGCCGAACAGCGCGGTAATGCCACGGCTGGGCACGCTGACATCCAGCTTCAGATGGAAGTCGCCAAGGCGATGATCGGCGCGCAGCGTCAGCATGGCCTAGTTTCCGAGCCGCGTCCGCAGCCGCCGCGCCAACCATTCCGAAGCAATCAGCGCAATCAGCGACAGGATCACAGCGATGATGCAGAGCCGTAGCGCCGCGGCATCGCCATCGGGAGTCTGCGTCAGGGTGTATATCGCCACTGGGATCGTGCGGGTCTGGCCCGGGATGTTCGAAACAAAGGTGATGGTGGCGCCGAACTCTCCGAGGCTGCGGGCGAAGGCCAGCACCAGCCCTGTGAGGATCCCCGGCGCCATCAGCGGCAGGGTCACGCTGCGGAAGGTATCGAAACGGCCGGCGCCGAGGGTGCGCGCCGCCTGCTCCAGCCGCCGGTCGACGGATTCGAGCGACAGCCGCATGGCTCGCACCATCAGCGGGAAGCCCATGACTGCGGCGGCGAGAGCGGCGCCCTGCCAGGTGAAGATGACGGTGATGCCCAGCGTGTCGTAGAGCCAGCCGCCGATCGGCCCGCGGCGGCCCATCAGCAGCAACAGCATGTAGCCGACAACGACCGGCGGGATCACCAGCGGCAGATGCACCAGCCCGTCGACCAGGCTCTTGCCGGGGAAGTTTGTGCGGGCGAGGAGAAAAGCAGTGGCGACACCGAACGGCAGGCTGCAGGCGACGCTCCAGAGCGCCACCTGCAGGCTGAGTCGGATCGCTTCGGTTTCGAGATCAGTTAGTGGCAGCACCGGGACCCAGGATCGTGAACCCGTACTTCTCGAACACGGCGCGCGCCTCGTCCTCGGTCAGATAGCTGTAGAAGGCCTTGGCGGCATCGTCGTTATGTTCGGCAACGATGGCGATGGGATACACGATCGGCGGGTGGCTGTCCTGCGGAAACTCGCCGGCGATCTTGACCTTATCCGACACCAGCGCATCGGTGCGGTAGACCACGCCGGCGGCGGCCTCACCGCGCTCCACCAGTGCCAGGGCGGCGCGAACATCCTTGGTGCGGGCGACCTTGGGTTCGACTGATGCCCACAGCCCGAGCTTTTCCAGCGCCGCCTTGCCATAGCGTCCGGCCGGGACGCTGTCGGGGTCGCCCATCGCCAGCTTGCTGT
Organism: uncultured Alphaproteobacteria bacterium; assembly: GCA_963810485.1. Classification (GTDB taxonomy): domain Bacteria; phylum Pseudomonadota; class Alphaproteobacteria; order Dongiales; family Dongiaceae; genus DATKFM01. The sequence goes on along the minus strand of CAWENQ010000002.1, from coordinate 243,427 downwards.
CGCCGATCAGCGCGGCGAGATCCACATTGCCGGCCTTGAAGTCGGCGGTGAGGCTGCTGTCAGCAGGCGCAATCAGCGTCAGCGTGTTGCTGAGGAGGTCGCGCCGGCTGTCGGGATCGATCAGGTTCTTCTCCTGAACATAATCCATCCACTTCCTGTCGGCGGAGATGAAGATCGAGGCAGGGGCACCGTTCTCGATCTGCTTCGCCAGATCAGCACTTGAGGCGAAGGAGTAGACGACCTTGCCCTTGCCGGCCGCTTCGTAGGCCTTGCCGATATCCTCAGCAGCGTTCTTCAGGCTGGCAGCAGCGAAGATCGTGAGATCGTCGGCGGCGGCTGGCGCTGCGATCAGGGCGACGGCAAACAGCCCGCCCAGCAGCGAGCTCATCATTCTTGTCAGACAGTACTTCATCTCCGCATACCTCCCGGGCATCCGTTATGTTCAAACGAATATAACGAAACCCAGCTTCTGTCCAGCGGCGCCAATGCAGATCTTTTTCTGATGGCAACTGTTCGGTTCAGCCGGCCTTGCGCTTCATGGCCGACTGCAACGCCTTGAGATGGGCGGCCGCCGCCTTGGCGGCGTGGCCCTCGATGGCGCGAAAATGCTCGATCACGTATTGCCCCAGCGGCGTCAGGGCGGCGCCCCCACCATGCTGGCCGCCCATCTGAGTGGTGATCACGGGCTTGCCGAAGCAGTTGTTCAATTCGTCCACCAGGTCCCAGGCACGGCGATAGGACATGCCCATGGCGCGGCCGGCGGCGGCGATGGAGCCATGCTCGGCGATCAGCTCCAGAAGGCGCGCTTTGCCGGGGCCGAGCGCACCGCGCTCGCCGAACTCCACCCGAAGATTGAGTGTCGCCATGGCCCCATCCGCCCGGTCAGCCGCCGGTCACGCTCATATGGCGCGGCACCGCGGCGCCGGTGTGGCGGCGGTCGATGATGAAGTCGTGGCCCTTGGGCTTGCGGCCGATGGCCTCCTGGATCGCGGCCTCCAGCAGTTCGTCGCCTTCGCTGGCGCGGACGGGCGTCCGCAGATCGGCATCGTCGTTCTGGCCCAGGCACATATAGAGCATGCCCGTGCAGGTGAGGCGCACGCGGTTGCAGCTTTCGCAGAAATTGTGGGTCAGCGGCGTGATGAAGCCGACGCGGCCGCCGGTCTCGCGCACCTGCACATAGCGCGCCGGGCCACCGGTACGGTAGTCGATCTCGTCCAGCGTCCATTTCTTCGCGAGATTGGCGCGCACGACCGACAGCGGCAGATACTGATCGAGCCGCGCGCCTTCGCCCATTTCGCCCATGGGCATGACCTCGATGAACGTCAGGTCATGGCCTTCGCGGCCGCACCACTCGATCATGGAGTCGAACTCGCCGTCGTTCACGCCCTTGAGCGCGACGGCATTGATCTTCACATGCAGGCCGACGGCCTTTGCCGCGGCGATGCCGTCCATCACCTTGTCGAGCTTGCCCCACCGGGTGATCTCCGTGAACTTCGCGGGCTCCAAAGTGTCGACGGAGACATTGACCCGCTTCACGCCGCAATCCACCAGCTCGCCGGCATACTTGGCGAGTTGGCTGCCGTTGGTGGTCAAGGTCAGCTCGTCCAGCGCGCCGGATTTCAGGTGCCGCGACAGGTTGCGGATCAGGCTCATCACGTTCTTGCGCACCAGCGGCTCGCCGCCGGTCAGCCGCAGCTTGCGCACGCCCAGGCGCACGAAGGCACTGCAGACCCGGTCCATCTCCTCCAGGGTCAGCAACTCGGCCTTCGGCAGGAAGGTCATGTTCTCGGACATGCAGTAGACGCAGCGGAAATCGCAGCGGTCGGTCACCGAGACCCGCAGGTAAGTGATTGAACGGCCAAAGGGATCGATCATCGTCCGGAGCGGATCCGCGCTGAAGGGGCGTTATGTCCGCTTGAATATAGCCGTTTTCGCCGGGAATTCCAGGCCGATGGCTGCATTAACCCAGCAACAGGCTGTCGTCGGCGAGCTGCTGTCCCCGATGCTTGGCGAAGAGGGCGAGCAGGTCGGGCACGTCCAGGCCCTTGCGCTCCGGCCCGGCCACATCGAACACCACCCGGCCCTCATGGAGCATCAGGGTGCGGTCGCCATGGTCCAGCGCCTGGCGCATGGAATGGGTCACCATCAGCGTGGTCAGCTTCTGCTCGGCGACGATGCTGCGCGTGAGGTCCAGCACGAACTCGGCCGTGCGCGGGTCGAGCGCGGCTGTGTGCTCGTCCAGCAGCAGGATGCGCATCGGCCGCAGCGTCGCCATCAGCAGGCTCACCGCCTGGCGCTGGCCGCCGGACAGCAGCCCCATGCGGTCGCCGAGGCGGCTTTCCAGGCCGAGACCGAGACGTGAGAGGCGGGCGCGATAGTCGCCGCGCCGCCGCCGGTCGATGGCGAGGCCCAGGCCGCGCCGCCGCCCGCGGCCGTCGGCGATGGCCAGGTTCTCCTCGATGGTCAGCTCCTCGCAGCTCCCGGCCTTCGGGTCCTGGAACACCCGCGCCATCAGCCCGGCGCGGCGGGTGGCCGGCCAGCGGGTGACGTCGATGTTGTCGATGTCGATGCGGCCGGTGCTGGCGGTGACATCGCCGGCCAGCGCGTTCAGCAGCGACGACTTGCCGGCGCCGTTGGAGCCGATGACCGTCACGAACTGCCCGGCGGGAATGTCGACGGCGATGCCATTCAGCGCGCGGGCCTCCATCGGTGTGCCCGGATTGAACGTAACGGCGAGGTCCTGCGACGCGGATCATAGCGCGCCCCGCCGGCTCATCATGGCCTTCAGCGGATTGCGCGCGCCCGGCAGGATCAGCGCGATCGCCACCAGCACTGCGGTGACGAGATTGAGATCGGAGGAGGTGATGCCGAGGAATTGCGAATTCAGCGCGAAGGCGACGGCCATCCGGTAGATCAGCGAGCCGATGACGCAGCCGATGGCCCAGACGACGATCGAACGCGTGCCGCAGATGGCCTCGCCGAGGATGACGGCGGCGAGGCCGACGACGATGACGCCGGTGCCCATGGTCACGTCGGCATAGCCGTTCATCTGCGCGAACAGCGCGCCGGCCAGCGCGACGAGGCTGTTGCTGAGGGCCATGCCGACATAGGTCGCCTGCCGCGTATCCACGCCCATGGCGCGGGCCATGCGCGGATTGGCGCCGGTGGCGCGCATCGCCAGGCCGTAATCCGAGGCGAGGAAGCGGATCACCAGGAAGAGCGCGATGCCGACGATGACGGCGGCGATCAAGGGCTTCAGCTGCGGGTTGGTCAGGCCGATGAAGGCGAATTGCTTGATGATCGTCGGGTCGCCGATGACCGCGACGTTGGGCTTGCCCATGATCCGCAGATTGATCGAGTAGAGCGCGATCATCGTCAGGATGCTGGCGAGCAGATGCAGGATCTTGAATCGCAGGTTGAGCAGCGCGGTGACCAATCCGGCGCATGAGCCGGCGAGCATCGCCGCCAGCGTGGCGAGCCAGGGATTGACGCCATTGACGATCAGCGTGGCGCAGACCGCGGCGCCCAGCGGGAAGCTGCCGTCGACGGTGAGATCGGGAAAGTTCAGCACGCGGAAGGACAGAAACACGCCCAGTCCCACCAGCCCGAACACCAGGCCGATCTCGATGGCGCCGAGGAACTGGATCAGGGACATTCAAGAAACTCAGAAGCGAGCAAGTGCCCTCACCCGCGCAGCGTTCGCAGAATGCGAACGCTGCGCACCCTCTCCCACTCCGTGGGCGAGGGGTCCATTCAGTAGTGCCGCCACAACGAAAGACCCCTCGCCCCGCGAAGCGGGGAGAGGGCAGGGTGAGGGGTCGTGCCGCTCGACGCGGCTGTCACAAGCAAGATTACTTCACCACTTCCTTCGCGCGGCCGACGAGATCGCTCGAGAGCTCGACGCCCATCTGCGCTGCTGTGCCCGGATTGACATAGAGTTCGGTGATCTCGACGCCCTGCACGGCGATGTCGCCGGGCTTCTCGCCCTTCAGCACCCGTGCCACGATCTGGCCGGTCTGGCGGCCGATATCGTAGTAGTTGAAGCCGACGGCGGCGATGGCGCCGCGCTTCACGGAGTCGGTATCGCCGGCGAACACTGGCAGCTTGTTGTCGATGCCCACCTGGATGACGGCTTCGAGCGCCGACACGATGGTGTTGTCGGTCGGCACATAGATCACGTCGCTCTTGCCGACCAGGCTCTGCGCTGCCGCCAGGACATCAGACGATTTCGGCGCCGGCGCTTCGACGATCTCATAGCCCATCTTGGCGCCTTCGCTCTTCAGCAGCTCCACCAGCGTCACCGCATTGGCCTCGCCGGGATTGAAGGGCACGCCGATCTTCTTGGCGTTCGGGGTCACTTCCTTGATCAGCGCCAGATGCTTGGCGATCGGCGACAGGTCGCTCATGCCCGTGACATTGGCGCCGGGCTTCTCGAGATTGCTGATCAGCTTGGCGCCCAGGGGATCGGTCACCGCGGTGAACACCACGGGGATGTCGCTGGTCGCCGCCACGACGGCCTGGGCCGAGGGCGTGGAGATCGGCACGATCACGGTCGGATTCTCGCCGACGAACTTCTGCGCGATCTGAGCCGCCGTGCCAGGATTGCCCTGGGCGCTCTCATAGACGAAGGCGATGTTCTTGCCGTCCTCGAAGCCCTGGGCCTTGAGTTCATCCTTGATGCCGTCGCGGCAGGCATCCAGCGCCGGATGTTCGACGATGGCGGTAACGGCCACAGTGATGTCGGCGGCCGAGGCCGGCGCCAGCGGCAGCAGGGCGCCCAGCGCCACCAGGGCGGTGGCGGTTAAAGCAAGCTTTTTCAAAGACATAAGATCCTCCGGGGATTATCGTTTTGGCGCCGGCAAGGGCCGGCGCTGTTGCCCCGACACAACACCGCCGCCGCCGGGACGTCAAGGCGGGGTGGCCTATCGGAACAAAGGCCTTAAGTTGTGCGAATGAGTCCGATTTCCCTCCGATTCCGCCGCGCCGTCGCTGCGGACGCGCCTGCCGTCGCCGCGTTGTCGCAGGCGGCCTATCAGAAATTCGTCGAACGCATCGGCCGCTTGCCGCAACCGCTGACCGCCGATTATGCCGAAGTGATACGCACCGACGAAACATGGGTTGCCGAAGACAACGGCAGCTTGGTTGGCGTACTCGTTCTAAAGCCGGCCGGCGATCATCTGTTGATCTGGAGTGTGGCGGTAGCGGTCGAGTTGCAGCGCAGCGGCATCGGCCGGCGATTGCTGGCGTTGTCGGAGCGGGAAGCATTGCGCCGCGGCGTGTCGGAAATCCGCCTCTACACCAACGAGAAGATGGCGGAGAACATCGCGATCTATGAACGTCACGGCTACGCGGTTGCGCGGCGGGAGGCATTCGAAGACCGGGTGCTAATTCACCTGAGCAAGAAAATCTCAGGCGACGTGCCCGGCGTCATCGGCGTGCTATTGGCGGGTGGGCAGTCGCAGCGCATGGGCGGTGGCGACAAGTGCCTGCGTCCGCTTGGCGGCAAGCCGATCCTGGCGCACGTGATCGAGCGTGTTCGTCCGCAAGTGCGCGGGCTGATTCTCAACGCCAATGGCGATCCCCAGAGGTTCGCGTCGTTCGGCCTGCCTGATGTTCCCGACTCAATCCCCGATTTCGCGGGACCGCTGGCGGGCGTGCTCGCGGGCATGGATTGGGCGGCGGCGAATGCGCCGGATTGTCCATGGATCGTCACGATCCCGACAGACAGCCCGTTTCTGCCGCGCGATCTCGTTGCGCGCCTGATCGCCGAGCGCGACATCGAGCAGGCTGATATCGTCTGCGCCATGAGCGCGGGCCAGCGCTATCCGGTCGTTGGGCTCTGGCCCGTGCGGCTGCGCGACGAGTTGCGCCGCGCGATCACACAGGAAGACCTGCACAAGGTGGACGCCTGGAGCGCGCGCTACCGTCTCGCCGTTGCCGAGTTTGCGATCGACAAGATCGATCCATTTTTCAACGCCAACAGCCCCGAGGATCTCACCAAAGCCGAGCAGCTTCTGGCGCGGGCTTGAAACGGGGCCCATTTTCGAAACTTCAGGTCAGCGCCGCGACCGGCTCGATCTTGCCGCTGTCCGACGCCAGGTCGAGGAAGGTGTAGCGGTTGCGGATCTCCCGCGCCTGCTTGACGGCCGTCAGATAGAATTGCCGCGGCCAGCCCAGATCTTCCGGCTGCATCGGCGCCGCCGCCCGCTGCAAGACATCGCGCAACGTCTTCGCGGGGATGGTGATGCGGGCGATCGCCTCGCGGATCTTGTCCCAGGACTCGGCCAGGCGCTGATTGACCGCCTTGGCGCGGTCGGCATCCAGGCGCTTCTGCGCGAACTCCTTCCAGCAGGATTTGCCGAGCTCGGGTCCATATTTCGTCGTGAACACGGTTTCATCCGCGCCATTCACATGCACGGTCGGAGCAGGCCCCTCGAGCAAGCGCTCCTGCAGCCGCGCCATCGTCAGCGTCGTCACGCCGATCTGCTCGCCATGGAACGACTCGGGCCAGCCATGATCGCCGAACATGTCGGCATAGTGGCTGATCAGATGCTCGCCCTGGCTCGCCGGGTGGCTGCTGCCATAGATCGCCGTGCCGAAGCCGGAGAGCAGCAGCGTGCGCACCAGGCAGCGCATCGCCTCCATGTCGCCGCGCATCAGGGCGTCGGACTCCGCGAAGAGCTGCGCCTCGTCATCCTCCAGCAGCACGAACGGCATGGTGCGATAGGGCTGGTCGAGCAGCAGATGGGCCAGCATCCAATCGGCCTGCGCCGTCGGCCGGCAGAGGCTGTCGCCGAGGCCGGAGCGGATCATCCGCGGCGGCGATGCCGTCAGCACCTCCAGATCGAAGAACGCCGCCACCGGCGCCTGCGCCGCCAGGGATTTCTTGTGGCCGTGGTCGGTGATCGCCGCGTTCACCGAGGTGTAGCCGTTCATCGACGGCGCGGTCGCATAGACGATGTAGGGCTTGCGGTCCTGGGCGCTCGCGTATTTGCAGAGATCGTTGATCGTCCCCGAGCCGACGGCCACCAGCGCATCGGCCGAGGCCGACGCCTTGCGGATCTTCTCGACGGTTTCGCCGTCGGGATGGGGCCGGCCCGGCAGCAGGATGCTGGTGACCTGTCCGAGGCTTTCCAGCGCCCGAACGACACGCGCGCCGAGAATGCCGTGAGTCGTCGAATCGCTGACGACGGCCAGATGCTTCCCCAGCCCGAGCGGCTTGACGAAGTCGGCCTCGACATTCTTCAGCGTCGGCAGCATGGCGACCGAACGGGTTGCGACCTGCAAGGGGGCGCCCCCGTCGGGGTCGGGCAGGGTACCCGCCAGAAGCTGGTAGATCATGTTGTCGCTCAATGGATGCTGGCCTCCCTGCCAACGCGGGTTCCGTTCTGCCGCAGCGGCGCCGGTCTTGCCGGTTCGAACAGCGGGCGCAGATTGTCGAACAGGCGGCGATAACGGCCATAGGCCTCGCCATAGGCGCCGCGGGTCGATGCCGCCGGCGCCAGCAGCGCCGCGGGCGCGCGCACCATCCCGGCGGCTTGATGCAGATTTCCGATCAGGCCGGCGGCGACGGCCGCCAGCATGGCGGCGCCGACAGGCGAACTGTCGACGCGGCTGGATATCTCGGTGGGCAGGCCCAGCACATCGGCGCGGATCTGCGCCCAAAGCCGGCTGCGGGCGCCGCCGCCCAGCAGCAGCAGGCTGCTGATTTCAGCGCCCAGCTCCTTCAGCCGGTCCGCCACGTCGCGCATGGCGAAGGCGCAGCCTTCGAGCAAGGCGCGGGCCATATGGGCGCGGGTGTGCGACGGCGTCAGCCCATAGAAGCAACCACGGGCGGATGCGTTCCACACCGGCGCCATGGCGCCGGTGAGGGCGGGGATGAAGGTCAGGCCGGCAGCGCCCGGCGGCACCGTTGCCGCTTCGGCGTGCAGCGCCTCGAACCCGTCGACCGACAGCAACTCGCAGAGCCACGAGACGGCGCCGCCGGAGAGCCAGCCGGGATTCTCGAGAAAGTACATGCCGCCGGGATAGGCGTGAGTCTCCACCAGTCCGGCATCGTCGATGACCAGCCGCGGATGCACGGCGCCGACGACTTCGCCGGTGCCGAGCACGACGGCGAGCTGCCCGGGGTCGAGAAATCCGGCGCCCAACGGCGTCGAGAAATCGTCGCCCGTGCCCACGGCGACAGGGATGCCGGCAGGCAAGCCGGTGGCCGCAGCGCCCTCCGCCGACAAGGGCCCCGCGGCATCCGCCGCATCCGCCAGTTCCGGCAGTTCGTCGGCGCTGATATCGAAGCAATCCAGCAGAGCCGAATCGATAGCCGCGCCGCTCGATGCCATAGAGCATGCTGGTAGAGGCCAGCGCATGGTCGATGACAGCGCGGCCGGTCAGCCGCGACACCAGATAGGACACCGGCTGATGGAAACAGGCGGCCGAGGCAATGCCGGGATCATGGCGTTTCAGCCAGCGGATCTTCGCCGCCATGTGGCTGGCATCCAGCACCAGGCCGGCCCGCGCCCGCACCATCGCCGCCGGCACATTGGCGATCTCCGCCTGGGCGCGGCGGTCCATCCAAATCAGGCAGGACGTGATCGCCTTGCCCTTGCGGTTGACCGCAAGGCAGCCGTCGAGCTGGCCGCAGATGCCGAGCGCGGTGACCTGCGATGCGTTGACGCCGGCCTGCGCCAGCGCGCGGGCAATGGTCGGGCCGAGCGCATGTTCCCACAGCCGCGGATCCTGCTCCGCCCAGCCGCTGCGCGGGAAGTTCGGCCGGTAGGCCATGGCCGCCTCGCCGCGGACAGTGAGCGCGCCGTCGGTGACCGCCGCCTTCAGGCTCTGCGTGCCGATATCGATGCCGACGATCATGATGCGCCGCGCGCGGCCGTCCTCAACAGCAACCGGGGGCCGGCTCGGCGGCCTGCCCGTAGGTCTTGAACTTGTCGGCGACGGTCTTGATCTGCGCATCGGAAAGGATGTTCGGCTTGCCGGCGCACAACGCGCGCCAATACTGCGCCGCCAGCGTTTCCACTTCGACCGCCAGCCACATCGCCTTCTTGAGGGTGGGCCCGACAACGATCATGCCGTGGTTCGCCAGCAGGCAGGCATTGCGTCCTTCCAGCGCCTTCAGCGCCGCATCCGCCAGCTCCTGAGTGCCATAGGTGATGTAGGGCACCAGGCGGATGTTGCTGCCGCCGGCGGCGGCGATCATGTAATGCACGGCCGGGATCTCCAGGCCGAGGATGCCGATGGTGGTCGCGAACATGGAATGGGTATGGACGATGCCGCCCACCTCCGGCCGCTTCGCCATGATGCTGGTGTGAAAGCGGTATTCGCTCGACGGCTTGCGGCGGCCGCTATGGCTGCCGTCCGGCCGCATCAGCACGATGTCGGACGCCTTCATCTCGTCATAGGCCATTCCCGATGGCGTGATCAGGAAGCCTTCTTTCACGCGCGCGCTAATGTTGCCGGAGGTACCCTGATTGATTCCCCGGCGGTTCATATCCCGGCACGCGGCGACGATCTCGCGGCGCTGCGTTTCGTACTTCATTTCCGTTCTCTCCGATTTTCTTTTCGTTCGTTGCAGTCTGTCAGCTGCCGGCGGCGTCAGTGCTCACCAGAAGCTCGAGCGGCATGGCGGCCAAGGCTTCGGCCAGCGGCGGCTCGGGTCTCCTATCCGTCACAAGATGCGTGACCTTCTCGAAGTTTTCCACCCGCACCGGCGCAAAACGGTTGAACTTGCTGTGATCGGCGACGACCACGGCGGTCCGCGCGGACAGCAGCATCTGGCTGTTCAGCTCGCTCTCTTCGCGCGTGTAGTCCATCAGCCAGCCAGCAGGCGAGATCGCGCCGGCGCCCAGGAACAGGAAGTCGGCGAAGTAGTGCGTCAGCATGGAGGTGGCGTCACGGCCGAGCGCCGCGCCATTGAGCGCCTGCACTTCGCCGCCGAGCATGAACACGCGGTTCTTGTTGCGGCCCATCAGCTTCATGCAGTTGAAGATGCTGTTGGTGAAGACCGTCAGGCCCTGGTGCGATTGCAGCGCATCGGCGACGCTTTGCACCGTGCTGCCGCTGGCGAGAAAGACAGTGGCGCCGTCGGGCACTAGGCTGGCCGCCAAGCGGCCGATGGCGCGCTTGCCCTCGGCGTTGATCACTTCGCGGACAGCGATTTCCGGCTCGGTCCGCTCCAGCGACAGGGCGCCGCCATGAGTCTTCCGCAGCGCCTGGCGGTCGGCCAGCAGCATGATGTCGCGCCGCACGGTCTCCCGCGACACCTTCAGCTTGCGCTGGATCTCCGTGATCGACAGCGAGCCCCGCTGGTTGACCATGCTCAAGATCATGCTTTGCCGCTGTTCCGCTAACACCGGTCGAACTCCTCAAACGCCGTGTCCCAGGCCCCTGGTGAGGTATTTTTAGCACCCTGTTGCATTTTTTGGCAATTGTGTTGTAATTATTGCTGTGCGTACAAGCCTAATGCCTGGGGAGGCAACGTCATGACGAAAGTTAACAAGGGCGTATCGGCACGGAAACTGGCGCGGGCCTTGCGCCTCTCGCGCCGCGCGATGCTCACGGGGGCTGCGGCCGCCGCGGGTCTGGCAGTTTCATGGAAGGGACCGTTCATCAGCGATGCGGCGGCGGCAACGCCGACCCTGCGGCCTCTGATGTGGCTACCCTACGCGATCAAGGAGACGATCGCGAGCTTCGAAGAAAAGTACAAAGCGACCTTCTCGCCGACTTTCTTCGACGGCAATTCCGAAGCCTTCAACAAAATGAAGGTGGGCGGCACCAAGGATTTCGACATGGTGATGGGCGACGGCTTCTGGCCGCGCCTCTATTTCCGCCAGGGTCTCACGCAAGCGGTTGATTACGGCAGGATCCCCAACATGTCCGGCGTGTTCCCGGATTTCCTGCCGCCGAACTTCCCGCTGCTCGCCGATGAGTTCGGCGCCAACAAGGTCGCGGCGCCCAATTGTTGGGGCGGCTACGGCATTACCGTCAACACCTCGCAAGTCGCGGCCGAAGACATCGGCTCGATCGGCCTGCTGCTGAACGAGAAGTACGCCGGGCATCTCGCGACGAATTCGCGATTTGAGGAAAACATCGCCCTGATGGGTATTCTCGCGGCGACAAACCTCGGCACCATTGGCGGCGAGCGGCCCGACGGCAAGCCGTTCAATCCGTACAACCTGACGGACGCCGAACTGGAGGAAACCAAGAAACTGCTGATCGCCCAGAAAAAGCTGCTGATGACCCGCTATCAGGATTACGACGCGCTCGATCGCCTGATGCGCGGCGGCGTGGTGTGGGCGGCGCCGGAATTCTCGGAGACTTACCGGCACCTCACCGTGCTCCGGAAGGAAGGCAAGCTCGACTTCGACCTTCAGCATGTGCTGAAGCCGAAGGAAGGCGGCCTGGGTTGGGTGGATACCTGGATGATCAGCGCCGACGCGGACTCCGAGCGCGTCGAGCTGGCCCATCACTGGGTGAACGAACTCCTGCAGAAGGAGAACTATGTGCGGGTGGTCCGGTCGACAGGCTATGGCGGCACGGTGGATGTGCGCGACCTGCTGACGGCGGACGAGAACGAGCTCTATTTCATGAATCGCAGTGCTGAGGCGGCACAATTGCACATGTTCGACCAGCCATCCTCACCAGAGAAGTGGGAGAGAATCTGGTCGGACGTAGAAGCCTCCTGACGTTGCCTGCGGCGACGGCGGCGCCTATCCTTGGCGGGGGGCGCCGCCGTACCTTTTTCTTCATCGATGATCGGAGACACCGTGCCGTCCGCGGTACTAACTCTGCAATCTGTCACCAAGCGGTTCGGGTCCGTCACCGCTGTAGATCGCATCGATCTCACCATTGAGCGCGGCGAGTTCTTCGCCCTGCTGGGTCCTAGCGGCTCCGGCAAGACCACCATGCTGCGGCTCATCGCCGGCCTGGAACAGCCAGACGAGGGGCGGGTGTCGATTAGCGGCGCCGATGTCACAGCACTGCCGCCCTATGCCCGGCATGTCGGCATGGTGTTCCAGAACTTCCTGCTGTTTCCCCATAAGACGGCGGCGGAGAACATCGTTTTTCCCCTGCGCATGCAGCGTATCGGCCGTGCCCAGCGCGACGAGCGCCTGGCCTGGGCGCTGAAGCTGATGCGGCTGGACGGCCTCGCCGACCGCTATCCCAACGAGATGTCGGGCGGCCAGCAGCAGCGCGTGGCGCTGGCGCGCGGCCTGATTTCGCGGCCGGCGCTGCTGCTGCTCGACGAACCGCTGGCGAATCTGGATCGCGAGCTGCGGTCGGAGATGGAGGTGGAGATCCGCCGCTACCAGAAGCAGCTGGAAATCCCCTTCGTCTATGTCACGCACAATCAGGAGGAAGCGCTGACGATGAGCGACCGGATCGCCGTCATGCGCAACGGCGCTTTCGAGCAGGTCGCCGCCAAGACCGAGATCTACACCAACCCGGCGACTTCATTCGTTGCGGGCTTCGTCGGCCATGCCAACCGTTTCGACGGCAGCCTGCAGGCGATCGCCGGCGGGACCGCGCAGTTCAACTGGAAGGGCACGGCGCTGGCGGTGCCGGCGCCGCGCAACGGGCAGCCGGGCGCTGCCGCGCATTTCTCCATCAAGTATGAGGATCTGGAGATCGCCCGCGGCGATGGCGGGAGCGGGCAGGCGGGACTCAACGCCATCGCCGGCACGCTGCGCGACATCATCTTCAAAGGCCAGATCGCGAATTACCTCGTGCTGCTCAAGGACGGTTCGGAGATCGTCGTCAGCGGCGCGCCGCGCGAACTCCACCTGCAACCCGGCGAGGCGGTGACCGTGCATTGGCCCGCCAGCCGCGGCGCCACGTTCCTGGTCTGACCCGATGGCCGCCGATAGCTGGCTCCGACTGACGCACCGGCCGCAATGGCGCTTCGCGTTCCTGGCCGGGCCGGGCGCGCTGTTCATCGTCATCGCGCTGCTGCTGCCGCTGCTGACGATCGTCGTGTTCAGCTTCTGGCGCACGGAAAGTTATGAGATCTACGCCGACTGGAACCTGGACAACTACCGCCTGATGCTGGGCGAGGCCGCCTACCGCACGTTTTTCCTGCGCTCCCTGATCACCTCCGTGCTGGTGTCGCTCGCCTGCCTCGTCATCGCCTGGCCGATCGCCTACTTCATCGCCCGTTACGGCGGCCGCTACCGCCTGCTGCTGGTGCTGCTGCTGGCGGCGCCGTTCTTCACCGGGATCATTCTGCGGGTCACCGGCCTTCAAGCCCTGTTCGGCCCCATCGGCCTGATCAACATGGCGCTGGGCGAATTCGGCATCCCGCCCATCGGCGCGCTCATGTACACGCAGTTCGCCGCCGGCATCGGGCTGGTCTATCTCTACGTGCCGTTCATGGTGACGGCGATCTATCTGTCGCTGGTGAACTTCAATTTCGAGTTGCTGGAGGTGGCCAAGATCAACGGCGCCCATCCCTGGCGCGCCTTCATCGAGATCACCTGGCCGCTGAACTGGATCGGCACCGCCATTGGTCTCGTGCTCGTATTCATCCCCTGTCTCGCCTCGGCGGTGACCCAGCGATTCCTCGGCGGCCCGCAGGCGACCTCCTTCGGCATGAGCCTGGCGCAGCAATTCGGCGAGACCGGCACCTGGGCGCTGGGCTCGGCGATGGGCGTGTTCCTGTTCTTTGCCTCGCTGGTGGTGATCCTGGCGATGCGCCGCACCATCGATCTCAAGCGCAGCGGCTTCACCGGAGTCATCAACCAATGATCCGCCAGGGCACGCGATGGGGCAGCATTGTCATGGGCGTGATGCTTTTCGCGCTCTACGTCTTCCTCTACGCGCCGGTGTTCTATGTGATCTTCGCGTCGTTCTCCGCAGATATCGTCTGGCCGTTTCCGCCGGCCTTCTCGGCGATGTCGTACGAGGATTTGTTCGCCAGCTCGCTGTATGGCGGCGCGCTGGTCAACAGCCTGACTTTGGGAATCGGCAGCGCCGTGCTTTCGACCGTGCTGGCCACCGGCGGCGCCATCGGGATTCTTCGCTACCGCGCCCGCTGGCGCGGGCTGGCGCTGTTGCTGTTCCTTGCGCCGCTGTTCGTGGCCGAGTTGCTGATCGGCATTTCCACGCTGGCCTTCAATGCGAAGGTGCTGGATCTGCAGGGCAATATGTACTCGGCCATCGCCGCGAACGCGATTCCCGGCACGTCGTTTGCCTTCCTGATCATCCTGTCGCAGCTCGTGCGCTATGACTGGGCGATGGACGATGCGGCGATGGTGTTCGGCGCCGGTCCCGTGCGCTGCTTCCTCGAGATCACGCTGCCGATCATCTGGCCCTGCTTGTTCGGCGCCTTTTTGATCAGCTTCATTCTCGCTTTCAACAACCTGGAAATCTCTTTCTACAATCTCGGTGCCATTCCGACATTGCCCTCAGTCGCCTGGGGTTCGCTCAGATTCGGACTCGGGCCGGAACTGTTCGCGCTGGCGTCGATGGTGAATTTTGTCGTCTTCGCCATCTTCGCGATCATGTATGTGCTGATGCGCTACCGCATCGTGCAGTTCGGCTATCGCGGGCCATAGCCGCCGCCCTTGTCTGAGACGCGCCGCCGCGCCAAGCTGCGCTTGGTTTCATACATCGCGAGGACGTCATGTATACGCTCTACGGCAAGGCTGGCTGGGGCTCCGTCATCGTCGAGGCGCAGCTCGAACTCGCCGGACTGCCCTACCGAATCGAGGAAGTCGATCCCCTTGAGAGCGCCGCCGACCGCGACCGGTTGGCCAAGTTCAATCCGCTGGCGCAGCTGCCCACGCTCATCCTGCCTGATGGCCAGGTGATGACGGAGAGCGCGGCCATCACCCTGCATATCGGCGACCAGGCGCCGAAGGCGGACCTGGTGCCGCCGGCCGGCGACAAGACACGGGATCCGTTCCTGCGCTGGCTCGTCTTCATCGTCGCCAACATCTATCCCATGTTCACCGTCGGCGACGACACCAGCCGCTTCGTCGCGGACTCCATCGCGCAAAAGGAGCTGCGGGTCAGCACCGAGAACTACAAGAGCCGCTCCTGGCAAATTGTGGAATCGAGCATTGCGCCAAAGCCCTGGTTCCTGGGTACGCGCTTCTCCGCCCTCGACATCTTCGCCGCCACGATCACCCGCTGGCGGCCGCGGCGCGAATGGTACAAGGCGAACTGCCCGAAGCTGCATGGCGTTGCCCTGGCGGCGGATGCCGAACCGCGCCTGGCCAAGGTGTGGCAGCGCAATTTTCCGTGATCCGTCTGGCAATCGTTAGGGGTAGATCGTCCTACCAATCCGGATAACAGCTTTCGGCGGTCTTTTGGCGTATAATCCCCTTGTTGCCGAGACTGGTTAACGTTGCCTTTACGACGATCGGCGTAACCTGGAAGACCGGCCATCCAGCCGGCGCAGGCCATGCCTGCGATCTCCGGGAATTTTGACGGCGGCACGAGGCGCGGCGAGGCGAATGAAGCTTCTCGATCGATTGCGGAGCTGGCGGCGCGACATCAGTATTCGCGACAAGATTCTCGTGGGCTATTTTCTGCTGGGCCTGCCGATCATCGCCACGCTGGGCCTGACTTCCTACGGGGCCCATCACCTGATGGCGCAGCTCGAGAGCCTGCGCACCGAGACCATCCCGGTGCTCAGCAGCCTGGAGAACATCCGGTCCGCCAGCCTGAAGGTCACGGAAGCGATCGGCTCCTTTGCCCTGCTGAATGCGGTGGCGCGCGAAGCTGATGATCCGCCCAATCCGTTCTCGCTGGATAAGCGCAATGAGATCTTCGCCGATCTGCTGGAGTTCGACGGCGCCATGGCGCGCTTCGTGCTGACCGGCGATATCCGCGCGCGCTCCGAGGAGCGGTTGATCCTGGATCTGCGCATTCAGAAGGACGATCTCTCGCGCGAAGCCTATCAGGTGCTCCGGCTGGTGGACCGCAAGGCCTCGCCCGAGGACATTCTCGCCTGGCGGCAACGTTTCGACGACATGGCCGGCAACTTCCAGACGCTGATCGACGGCGCTTTGCGGGTCGAGAAGGCTGCCCTGGAGGAGCGCCAGGAACATCTCAGCGCCCAGATCCGCCGCCAAGTGCTGATCGCCACGCTGATCGCGCTGGCGACCGGCGCGCTGGCGCTGCTCGGCGGCTATCGCATCTCCAACGCCGTCGCCACGCCGATCCGGCGCCTGAAGAAAGCGGCGGTCAGCATAGCCGAGGGCCAGTTCGATCTGCCGGATCTGCACGCCAGCGGCGACGAGGTGGGGCAGCTCGCCAAGCGGTTCTCGGAAATGGCGCGGAAACTGCAGGGATTGATGAGCGATCTGCGTGACCGCGCGGATACCGCCGAAGGCGCCAACCGCGCCAAATCGTCCTTTCTCGCCCATGTCAGCCATGAGCTGCGCACGCCGCTGAACGCCATCATCGGCTTCTCGGAGATCCTGCGCGCCGAGCCGCAGGGGCCGCTGGGCTCCGACCGCTACCGCGATTATGTCGGCGACATCCACAGCAGCGGCAATCATCTGCTGAAGCTGGTGAACGATCTGCTGGACATGGCCAAGGCGGAGGCCGGCCGCCTGGAAATCCGCGAGGACGTGGTGGAAATGCAGGAGGTGGTGCAGGCCTGCGCCGCGCTGCTGGCGCCGCTCTGCAAATCCGCCGGCGTCGAGCTGTGGCTGAAGGTCGTCGCCGGCGACCGCTGCCTGCGCGGCGACGAAGTGCGCCTGCGGCAAATCCTGCTCAATATTCTCAATAACGCCGTGAAATTCACGCCAACGGGCGGCCGGGTCAGCCTCACCGTTGCGTGGAACGAGGAGAACGCGTTGGAGGTCGAGGTCAGCGATACCGGTATCGGCATCGCACCTGACGATCTGGGCAAGGTGCTGCTGCCCTTCGGCCAGGCCGGCGACATCATGACGCGCAAGCATCAGGGCACCGGCCTCGGCCTGCCGCTGACCAAGGCGCTGGTGGAACTGCATGGCGGCCGCCTGCGGATCGAAAGCGCGCTGGGGCAGGGGACGACGGTGCGCATCACCTTCCCGCCGCAGCGCACGGTAACGGCCGCGTCGGCGCCGTCAGAGTCAAAGCCGGCATCGGCGGAGTCCGATCTTGAGGAAGTGCGCGCCGCGCGCGCGTAGCGTCAGATCGTCGCGCATCGCCGAAGACTCCGGACGTTATTCTTTGCTGTCGGGCGCTGCTGTCTGGTGTTCGCCCGGATCCACCGCCCGCAGCGCCACCACGCCGCTGTCGATCAGCAATTTGCCGGCATTCTCGAAGTTAACCGTGACCCTCCGGCCGGTCACCGACTGCACCTGTCCCAAACCCCAATCCGGCCGGTCGGGATGAACGACATAGGCGCCGGGCGTTAGTGTTTGCAACGGTTCCAGACTCATCGTCGCTCCTTGAAGACCCTGCGAACTCCGCATAGGTTCTCCGGCGGCGAAGCTAGCGCGGGGGATGCGGCGGCTCAATGAGCGGCGGCAGCGCGGTTTCGGTGCATCTGAAACGACCGGTCCTGATCGTGCCGGCGGCAGGAATAGAGGGAGAGCCTATGGCCGTTCAAGTCGACCTACGGGTGCTGGAGCTTATGGCGTCGAAGATCTGCCACGATCTCATCAGTCCGGTGGGCGCGATCGGCAACGGCCTCGAACTCCTGGAAGACGATGGCGGCGGCGATACGGCCAAGGAAGCGCTGCAGCTGTCGCAGAACTGCGTGCGGCGGGCCTCGGCCCTGCTCGAGCTGTTCCGCATGTCCTACGGCACCGCCGGCTCGGACACAGGTCTGGGGTGGGACGCGGCCAAGACGCTGGCGGGCGGCTTCCTGGCCGGGACCAAGATGACTCTCAACTGGCCCGTCCTGCCGGCCGGTACGGCGCTGCCGCCAGGCGCCAACAAGCTGCTGCTCAATCTGGTGGTGCTGGCGGGGGATCTTCTGCCGCGCGGCGGCTCGATCGCCATCGGCGTGGCGCCGGGGCCGCGCGGGCAGGTCCTGCGGGTCACGGCCTCGGGCCAGGATGCCCGCATCAGCGAAGATCTGGCGGGCGTGCTGAAGGGGCCCGTGGCCGTTTCGTCGCTCTCCGCCAAGACCGTCCATGGCTATTTCAGCCAGCGGCTCGCCGAATCCATGGGCAGTCGAATCGACGCGGCGCCCGGCGCGCCCGGCAGCGTCATGCTGACGGCCCAACTGGCGGCCTAACGCTTTCAAACTCCGGCAGTTTTGTCGCATCTGCCGCTGATTTTCACGCAATATTAAGGGCAATTTGCCATTCTGCCTGCCATTCGGCCGGGTCCGCCGCCTCGAACGGCGGCGGGCGCTGGCCATGATGCTGCCTGCTGAGAGGCAGCGGACACCGGGCGCGGTAGTGTGGAATGGACGATCTGCTAAATGTTTTCATCGCCGAGACCTCGCAATCCCTCGATGAGGGCGAGGTCAGCTTTTCGGCGATTCAGAAATCGCCCGGCGACCATGAGGCCATCGACAATCTGCTGCGGCTGATGAGCTCGATCCGCGAGACGTCGGGCTTCCTCGGCCTGCCGGCGCTGAATGCCATGGCGGTCATGGCCGTGGATCAGCTGAGCCAGCTCCGCTCGTCGAAGGGCACCGACGCCTGGGAGCGTATTCCTGCGGTGAAGGAATCCCTGCGCGTGCTGCGGGCGCTGCTCAGCGACCTGGCGCAGCGCTCCGGCGGACCGGAAGCGTCCAAGGCGGAGCAGAAGGCCAGGGAAGCCCGGGCGGCGAAGGAACCGGTGGCGAAAGAGTCCGCCGTACAAGATCCGCCGAAGGACGCCAAGCCGGATAAGAGCCCGTTCGAGACCAAGCCGAAGCGAGCCGCGAAAGCGCCGCCGAAGCCGCCGGTGGACGCCGACGAGGACGAGGAATTGCCCGCCGCCAAGCCGGTGAAGGCCGCCAAGGCGCCCGAACCGCCGGTGGATGAGGCCGACGAAGACGAGATGCCACTGGCCAAGCCGGCCAAAGCGGCCAAGACCAAAAGGGCCCCGGCGCCCGTGGCGGAAACCCCGCCGGCACCCGTGGCAGAGGCCCCGGCAGCAGAGACGCCCGCGCCGCCCGTGGTCGCCCCCATGGCCGTGGCAGCCCCGGAAGCACCACCTCCAGCGGTAAAGTCCGAACCGGCGCCCCAGGCTCCCCAAATGGCCGCCCCGCAGGCGGCCGAGGCTCCCGTGTCTGCTCCAGCGCCAGCGGCCCCCACCATTGCGCCCATGGCAGCGGAAGCTGCCCCGGCGCCCGTTGCGCCGCCGATGATGGCCGGCGCCGTGGTTGTCCAGGCCCAGACCCTGGAAAACCTGCTGAGCACGGTTAACAACCTGATGGTGGCGCAGGCGGAGATGATCCAGCTCATGCGCGGCCTGGGGGTCGTCATGCCCCGCGGCAATGGCGCGCCGAAGTCCTCGGCGCGGCAGCCGAGCGAGCCGAAAGTGCTGGCCAACCGGCCGCGCGTCGATAACGGCGCCCAGCCGACCGCCGACGCGGCGACTCGCGCGCCCACCTCGATCACAGAGGAAACCGCCGTACCCAACGGCAATGTGGTGCGCCTGCGCGACCGCCGCGGCGACAACGGTGTCGAGATCGTCGATGCCGCGCCCGTCTTGCCGCCGGTGAAAACCCAGATGCAGGCGCTGGAAGAAGCGGCGGAAGCCCAGCTCGATGATGGGGCGCCGCTGCAGCTCTTCAGCGGCGCCAACGGCCGCATCCGCACCGTCGAGATCTCCAAGGTCGGCCGCGTCGCCGCCGTCGATGTGGCGGCGATCGACAGCAGCCGCGCGCTCTGGATGGCGGAGATCGATGAATTGCTGGTGCCGCTGGTGGCCTGCGATCGCGATCTGGCGCTGCCGGAGAAGGGCCCCGTGCCGATCATCGTGCTGTCGTTCGACGGCCAGTGGCTTGGCCTGATGACCGCGGAAATCGGCGCCGTCACCAGCGCCATCGTCGACACCTCCTATGCCGATCTCCATGCCGGCCGCGCCGGCCTGGCCACGGTGAACGGCCAGGAACTCGAGGTCATCGAGCCGGCCTACTATCTGGCCGAAGCTCTGCGCCAGCGCACCCGCGTCGCCGCGCGCCGCACCGCGAGCAAGCAGAAACGCAGCAGCGCCGCGGCCGCGACGATCATGGCGGAAGCCGACGATCTCTTCGTGCGCAAGCCCGGCCAGTAATTTTCCTTAGTCGCGGCCCCTATCGAGGGCCGAAATCCAGACAACAAAAAACCGGGATCCGAATTCGGACCCCGGTGTTTTTGTGCCGGAAAATCTTGGCCGCGATTAGGCGGCCGGCTTGGCCGTATCTTTTTCCTCCGTGGGATCGCGCAGAACGTAACCGCGGCCCCAGACGGTCTCGATGTAGTTGTCACCGCCCGTGGCCGACGCGAGCTTCTTGCGCAGCTTGCAGACGAACACGTCGATGATCTTCAGCTCGGGCTCGTCCATGCCGCCGTAGAGATGGTTGAGGAACATCTCCTTGGTCAGCGTGGTGCCCTTGCGGAGCGACAGCAACTCGAGGATGCCGTACTCCTTGCCGGTGAGATGCAACGGCTGGCTTTCCACTTCGACGACCCGGGTGTCGAGATTGACCGACAGCTTGCCGGTCTTGATCACCGAGTCAGAATGGCCCTTGGACCGGCGCACGATTGCCTGGATTCGGGCAATCAGTTCGCGCTTGTCGAACGGCTTGGTCAGATAGTCATCGGCGCCGAAGCCGAGACCCTTGATCTTGTTGTCCAGTTCGCTGAGACCCGACAGGATCAGGATCGGCGTGTTGACCCGTGCCTGGCGCAGCCGCCGCAGCACTTCGTAGCCGTCGATGTCGGGAAGCATCAGGTCGAGCAGTATGATGTCGTAATCATACAGCTTGCCGATCTCCAGACCGTCTTCCCCGAGGTCCGTTGAATTGACAATGAAATTTTCCGACTTAAGCATCAATTCGATGCTCTGAGCCGTGTTCGAATCGTCTTCGACGAGTAGTACCCGCATGAGCCCCGCTCCGGCAGTTAGTCTGTGGATAAAGCTTAACCCTTTAACCACTTTGACGCCTAGGTAGTTAACAAACCTTTACCGCCGCCGAAAAAAAGTTGTCCAATCGTTTAAAAAGAGCGTTCACGTTTGCTTAACTAATGGAGCGGCATACTCCCTTTAACTTATTGATTCGTCGGCGGATAATCCGTGGTTTCGGATTGCGCTGATGGTCCGGAAAGCCCACCGGGAGGGTTGCCGAAAGATAACCTTGTCAGACGGCACGCGGGCAAAGGGGTTAGAGCTTAGTGACTGCCCTTGACCATATGCTTCGGGTCCACCGCTGGCTGTGCCGCGAGAAACAGCGGGACCTCGAGGAATTGGAACGCCTTGCCAAGCGCTTGCGCAGCGATCTTCAGCAGCTGCAGGCGCCGGAGCAAAGCGGTCTGATCGACCCGGCCGTCACTGGCCGGCGCGCCCGGCTGGAGCAATCCATTGCCAACGCCGACGAGGCGCTGTCCCGCGCCCAGGCCGATCTGGCGCAGGCCCGCATCGAGCTGGGCCATATCGAGCGCCGGGAGGCCGGCCGCGCATCGCCGCTGCCCGAGCAGTTCCGCCATGCCCGCCGCGCCCGCGGCCGGCGATCCTAAATCCCGTCAGAAAACCCGCAAAACCAAGCAAAAGGGCCGCAACCCCTGAGGTCGCGGCCCTTTGCTTATCTGCGTCGGTCGCCGGCTTTTCGCCGTGATTTTTAGCTCAGGTTACCGGCTGGCTGCTCGTCGCTGCGGTAGTCCTGCAGCCGCGTCACCCGCAGGCCGCGAAGGCCATGGCGGTCGATCAGCCGCTGCCAAGACAGAAACTCCTCCACCGAAAGCGTATAGCGTTGGCAGGCCTCATCCAGCGTGATGAGCCCAGCGCGTACGCCGGCCACAACTTCGGCCTTTCGGCGGATGACCCAGCGCTTAGTTCCGGGGGGCGGCAAATCGTCGAGGGTCAGAGGTTCACCCTCCGGCCCGCGCGCCGCTCCCTTGTGATTGTCCGGCTCTAGGCTCATCAACTTCTCCTGCTATCCACACGTAGACTCAAGGCGTGCTCCATCCACGCCCGAAACAATACAGGCCGGCACTTAAAAAAAACCTAAACTGACCCGTTAAGATATTGTCCTGATTGGCTCTGTTGCCGTCGGACTTTAATAAAGACTAATGGAATACCGACTGCTCATGGGCCGGGAATCGGCTCATTCCAGACCCAACATCTAGCGGCCCGGCCAATCCGGTTGATGGTTGGCGGCGGAACCAATTCTGCGCCAATCCGGGGGTCGCTAACTAATTCGAAAGGGAGATATAACAAACTGAATTATAAGGATAATACGCTGTGAACCTTAATCGCGCCGGCGATCTTGCGGGGAAAATGGAATCCCATATACTCCGCGCCGCTTCACGTTGGAAAAGACCACCAAAAGCGAAAGACATGAAGGTTACCTTGCCTCCCGATTACCGTCCCAGCGAACGGGAAGAATTTATGAATCCCTTGCAGCGCGAATATTTCCGCCGAAAATTATTGGATTGGCGGTCCGAGCTGCTGCAGGAATCGACCGAAACCCTGTCCCACCTCCAGGAAGAGAGCCTGGCGGAGCCGGATCTGGCTGATCGGGCCTCCCTGGAGACCGACCGGGCCTTGGAACTGCGCACCCGGGACCGGGAACGGAAGCTGATTTCCAAGATCGACGACGCGTTGCGGCGGATCGAGGATGGCACCTACGGCTATTGCGAGGAAACCAATGAGCCGATTGGCATAAAGCGCCTGGAGGCCCGTCCGATCGC
Organism: uncultured Alphaproteobacteria bacterium; assembly: GCA_963810485.1. GTDB lineage: Bacteria > Pseudomonadota > Alphaproteobacteria > Dongiales > Dongiaceae > DATKFM01. Next base: position 220,649 of record CAWENQ010000002.1, on the reverse strand, counting down.
CACCCTGAGCGTCGAGGCCCAGGAACGCCACGAACGGCTGGAGCGGACCAGGCGCGACGACTGAGCGGTCAGTTCGCGTCGATTCGCCGCTGGCAATTGAACGGGACGGCCTCAGGATGCGCGAAGGTCCGGGGAGCGCCGCCGATGCCAAGGTAGGGTTTCATTAACTTTACCTATTTTTAAGCGCATCCGGTTAGGATTATCGTAAGAATTTCGGGCAGAACGCGTCTGCCCGGTTGCTGCCCAGGGGTCGGGGGATCGCGCCCAGCCGGGGTCGCGCGTGGGGATAGGGGATCGCGATTACAAAGCCGGACCGTAAAGACTCCGGCAGGCCGTGAAAGGGCCGTTTAGGGCGCGTCATGTCCAGCGCTAACCTGGAAGGACGGAGTCAGTCGTCGTCGGAAGGCAAGTGGCCGGCGATCATTCTGGCATTCCTCGGCGCTGCGCTCAGCATCTCCGCGTTCTTTATCCTGACGACCAACATCGGCATGAGCAAGGTGACGGCCTTCTACTGGGTCGGCATCAGCGTCGGCATCGGCCTGTCGCTGCTCTCCCTGGCGGTCTCACTGCTCATCAACCGCCGCCGCGCCCAGCGCGAGCGCGATCTCTTCGCCTCCAGTCTGGATACCCTGCCGATCGCCCGCCAGATCGTCTCGCCCGACGGCAAGGTGGTGTTCACCTCCACCGCGTTCCGGCAGATGTTCCCGAGCGTCGACAAGCCGGTGAAGACCACGCTGGCGGCACAACTTGTCGGCGAGCCCGATGAAGCCGACCGCTTGGCACGGCTGGAAGCCCAGGCGGCGGTCGGCATCGCCGGCCATGCCGAGGTCACGGTGCGCATGCCCAATGGCGGCGTCGAATGGCGCGATGTCAGCGCCTCGCCGCTGCAGCTATTGCCCGGCTATGTGGTGTGGGGCGTCGAAGACGTCACGCCGCGGCGCCAGGTCGAAGCCCTGATCCGCCGGGAGCAGGAGCGCTTCGCCGACCTCGTGGAACGGGCGCCCATCGGATTTTATTCCGTCGACGAGACCGGCCGCTTCCAGTTCATCAATGCGACGCTGTCGTTCTGGCTGGGCGTTCCCCGCGCCGACGTGGCGGCCGGCCGAGTCTATCTGCAGGATCTCCTGGCGCCGCCGGTGGCGCCGGATACGCCGCCTTACAGCCCCTTCGCCGGCGAAGTGACCGGCGGCGAAGTGACTCTTCGCGGGCCCGAAGGCAAGACGCTCCACGCCTATATCCGGCAGGAAGTGGTGCCCAGCGATTCCGGCTCCGGCCTCCGCACCCGGTCGGTGGTCCACGATCTCGGCCGCGAACGCGCGCTCGAAGCGGCGCTGCGCTCGTCCGAGCAGCGCTTCCAGCGGTTCTTCGCCGAGGCGCCGATCGGCATCGTGCTGATCGACCAGGGCGGCCGCGTGCAGGAATGCAACGCCCATTTCCGCACCATGGTCGGCGTGCAGTCCAGCGATCTCGTCGGCTTTGAGTTCCTCGGCTTCATCGACGAGCAGGACCGGCCGGCGGTCTCCTCCCGCCTGTCCGCCGCCAATGCCAGCGGGCCGGGCACGCCTGTCGATGTCAGCCTGAAATCGCTGCAGCCGCGCAAATCGACTCTCTATATATCGCCCCGCGACACCGCCGCCGGTGAGACCGCCGGCTGGATCGCCCACTTCATCGACATCACCGAGCAGCAAGAACCTGGAAGTCCAGGTGGCGCAGTCGCAGAAGATGCAGGCGGTCGGCCAGCTCGCCGGCGGCATCGCCCACGACTTCAACAACCTGCTGACGGCGATGATCGGCTTCTGCGACCTGCTGCTGGTGCGCCACCGCGCCGGCGACCAGTCCTTCGCCGACATCATGCAGATCAAGCAGAACGCCAACCGCGCCGCCAACCTGGTGCGCCAGCTTCTGGCCTTCTCGCGCCAGCAGACGCTGCAGCCGCGCGTGCTCAACATCACCGACGTGCTGGCGGAACTGTCCCATCTGCTGCGCCGCCTGATCGGCGAGAACATCGAGCTGAAGATGACCCACGGCCGCGATCTGTCGCCGGTCAAGGTCGATCACGGCCAGCTCGAGCAGGTGATCATCAATCTCGCGGTCAACGCCCGCGACGCCATGATCGGCGGCGGCACGCTGACCATCCGCACCGAGAACGTCGCCACCGCTCAGCCGATGACCCGCGGCTCGGAAATCATGCCGCCGGGCAACTATGTCATGGTGCAGGTGATCGACACCGGCCATCGGCATTCCGCCGGAGCATCGTCGACCGCATCTTCGAGCCGTTCTTCTCCACCAAGGAAGTCGGCTCCGGCACCGGCCTCGGGCTGTCGACGGTCTATGGCATCGTCAAGCAGACCGGCGGCTTCATCTTCGTGGACATCGAAGCCGAAGCAGGGCGCCACCTTCTCGATCTATCTGCCGCGCCATGTGCCGGATGCCGCCAGCCCCGAGCCGGTCATCGCCGAGAACATGGCCGAAGCGGTGCAGACCGCCGATCTCACCGGCATCGGCACCGTGCTGCTGGTCGAGGACGAGGACGCCGTCCGCCTGTTCGGCGCCCGCGCGCTGCGCAACAAGGGCTACAAGGTGCTGGAGGCCCGCAGCGGCGAAGCGGCGCTGGAGATCATCAACAGCGCCGCCGCGAACAAGCAGCCGATCGACCTCCTGATCACCGACGTCGTCATGCCGCGCATGGACGGCCCGACGCTGATCAAGGCAAGTGCGCTCGAAGCAGCCGACCATGAAGGTCATCTTCATCTCGGGCTATGCCGAGGACGCGTTCCGCAAGCGCCTGGACGAAAACGCCGACATCCATTTCCTGCCCAAGCCCTTCACGCTGAAGCAGCTCGCCGGCAAGGTGAAGGAAGTCCTGCGCGAGGGCAGCGCTTAGCGCCGCATCGCTGCCGCGGCGCTGGCCGCAGATCTGTTCCACTCACAATCGCCACCGCCACCAGCCCCAATCACCCCCTTGACGCCTCTGCGATTGCGAGTCATTCTTAATTGCAGGATAGGCGGGCGCGAGGGCTCGTCCCGGCGAACCGGAGAAGGGAATGGCTCAGAACGCGCAGCCTCACTGGCAAGAACCGGGCCTGCGCCCGGTCACCGAACTGATTCTGGCGGAGCAAATTGTCGTCTGGACGCTACGGCGCTACCGCGCCGGCGGCGAGCGGCTGGAAGGGCTGGCGGGAACCTTTCGCCAGGTCTTCGGCCTCGGCGGAGTCGAGGCGGCCCTGGCCGCGGCCGGGCTGGTGATCGGCGCCCTGGAACGCCATAGCCGGCGCACGGAGTCACGGCCGCAGCCCATCGCGGCAGAGTCCATCGGCGCGACCAATGATGCGGGCGTCCACCGGCTTTATCTCTCTCATACCGAATTGTCCGTTCTCCGTCTCATCGCGGCGGCGCAGCGCAGTGATTCCCTGACCGCCGCCGCCGTGGTTGCCTGGCTGGCGCGGCCGGCGGGCCAGCGTCAATTGCTCGACGGCGCCCGCGCCTTCGCCGCCTGCCTCACCGCCGCCGGCCAACATCTGCCGGCGGAAGCCGAGGGCCTGATGCAGCCGGTTGCACCTCGCGGCGGCGTTCTCGGCTCAGCCTATCAATCGACCGATCTCCAGCCCGACGAGAAGCTCGTTCTGGTGGCGATGCGCCTGTGGGTGCGCCGGGCGATGCAGAACGAATGCGGCGGGCCGGTGCTGTACCGTCATTTGGCGGAACACGGCGCCGCCGAGGCCGCGCCCGGCCTGCATGGCATGCTCTATAATCTCGGCACGGCGGCGCGGCGGCCGATCGACATGCGCTGCCCCGGCTGCACCGGCCTGTCGCCCGACGAGGCGCGGCTGATCCATGCGCTGGCCTCGGCGCAGGCGGCGCGTGACGACAGCGTGCTCGACGTCATGCTGGAGTTGCTGGCGCCCGCGGCTGCGCGCCTGACGGTGGAGCCGGCGCGCGGCGCCGCGCGGGCCCTGGCAATAGCAGGCGTGGCGCTGCCGCTGCGCGACTGGGATTTCGCCACCTTGGCGCTGGAGGCCGCACCGTCGGCCGAGCCGTCGCCGCTGCAGGCGGAGGGCCTTGATTGCGACAGCGGCTGCGATGATGAGGCCGGGCGCGGCCGGCCCCGGGTGCTGCATTAGCATGTCCGCCATCGATCCCGCCTTCACGCGCGGCCGTGGCCTGATGGCGTTCGGCGTCGCCGAGCGCGATACGCGTTGCGCGGCGCGGCCGCTGGATACCGGCGATCTGCTTGACTTGGCGCTGTTGGGGTTGGCGGCCGAACCGCGCCCGCCCCGGCAGCGCCTCACCGTGGAGCGCGCGGCCGGATTTCTGCGCCGTCTCGGCGGCCCGCTCTTGTCTCCGACGCTGGATGTGGTGACGGGCCGCGCCCGGCGTCTCATCGAGGCGGGCCATGTCGAGATGGCGCGGGATCCGGCCGCGCCTCCTACCGTCCGGCCGCATCCGGAAGTGCTAATGCCGCTGCATCTGCGGGTGACGGCGGCGGGCGCCCAGCGGCTGCGCGATCTCCTGCTGGCGCCGGAGCCCGACGACGCCGCGCCCCAGGCCGATCTCGCCTTCGCGCTCAAGCTCTGCCTGATGGACCGGCTGGACGCCGATGGCCGTGCCCGGTTGCTGGCGCAAGCCATCGGCGCCAAGGAGCGCCACCGCGCCGCGGCCGATCATGCGGCGCGCCATTGCCCCTCCGGCAGCCACTACACCCGCCGCTGGCTGGAACGGCAGGCCGCATGCCTGGCCGACGACATCGCTTGGCTGCGCACTCTGCCAGCGGCGTGAACCAATGCGGTTACTTGGCGGAAATCAAGGAAGCCGATTGCGCATTGAATTGTTGCGGCCGGTCGCGTAGATCGCTGGTGACGCTTCGCCCTGCTTACCCGCGAAGCCTGCCCCTCAACAACAACCGGAGAGAGTAATGGCCAGTGGCATATCTGCTTGGACCTCGCTGCGCCCGCATCTATTGAGCGCGCTTCGCGTCATGACCGGGCTGCTGTTCCTGCAGCATGGCACGACAAAGCTCCTGAGCTTCCCGCTGTCGCCGATGTCCGGCGGCACCGATGGGATGACGCTCACCACGGGCGCGCTGGAACTCGTCGGCGGCGCGCTCATCGTCGTCGGCCTGTTCACCCGCCCCGTCGCTTTCATCCTCTCGGGCTTCATGGCCGTCGCCTATTTCATGGCGCATGCGCCACAGGGTTTCTATCCGCTGTTGAATAGCGGCGAGCTGGCGGCGTTGTATTGCTTCGTCTTCCTTTATCTCTCCGCGGCCGGCGCCGGCCCCTGGAGCCTCGACGCCATCATCCGCAAGAAGGCCTGATCATCACGGACTAGGAAACCTTTCCACAAGGTGCGGTTGCAATAGAGGGGCGGGCCGCAAACCCGCCCCTTTCTCCTGCGCCGCGGCGATCGCCGCAGTTGCTGCCCAGCGCGGCATTGGCCGGTTTGACTCGCTCCCGGCACCGACGAATACTTACCCATCAACAGGAAGCGACCGCCGGCAAAAAGAACCGGCGGCGTGAGGTGGCACGGCGTACCCAGGGCCCAACAAGCCAGGACAATAAACCAAGGGAGATATGGCATGATCGATGTTTCGCGTCTGCGCCAGGAGATGCGCGCGGGCAAGCTCAGCCGACGGAATTTCATGCGTACCCTCGCCGCGAGCGGAATCGCGGTAACGATCGTCGGCATGCGAAATTCCCGCGCAGCGGAAACGCCGACCATGTATCTGTGGTCCGGCTATGACGATCCCGCGCTCTATCCGAGCTACGTCGCCAAGTATGGCGCGGCGCCGGACTTCGCCATCTGGGGCGACGAGGAGGAGGGCCTGCTGAAATTGCGCGGCGGCTTCAAGCCCGATGTGGTGATGCCCTGCGCCTACAAGGTCGCCAGATGGTACGAGAACGGCGTGCTCGACGCCATCGACACCGCAAAGCTCAGCCATTGGCCCGACGTGTTCGAGAGCCTGAAGAACATTCCCGCCGGCATGCAGGACGGCAAGCGCGTCTGGGTGCCGATCGACTGGGGCCAGACCTCGATCATCTACCGCACCGACCTCTGCCCCGAATATGTCGGCAACGAGACCTGGTCGATCCTCTGGGATCCGAAATACAAGGGCCGTGTCGCCATGTTCGACAGCCTGACCGACGGCGCCGTGGTCGCCGGCATCGTCGCCGGCCTCGAGGATCCGTTCGACTACTCGAGCGATGAAAACCTGGCGAAGGTGCGGGCGAAGCTGGAAGAGCTGAAGCCCCAGCTCCGCTACTTCGTGCCCGATCCCGCAAGCCTGGAGCAGGGGCTGGCGACCGGCGAGATCGTCGCCGTCACGGCCTGGAATGAATCCATCACCCGCCTGCGCAAGCAGGGCTTGCCGGTCAAGTTCATGGAACCGAAGGAGGGCGCCATGACCTGGGTCTGCGGCCTCAGCATCGTCAAGGGCACGCCGATGATGGAGCAAGCGCACGAGATCATCGACGCCATGCTCAGCCCGGAATCGCGGGCCTATGAGATGCGCAATTTCGGCTACGGCTCCTCGACCAAATCGCCCTACACGATCCTCAGCCCGGAGGAGCTGGCCGATCTCGGCCTCTCACCCGATCCTGATAGCGTGCTCAACGCCGGCATCCTGCAGCGGCCGATCATCGGCGAAGAACGGCTGCAGCGGGTGTTCGAGGAGGTCAAGGCGATCAACTGATGGCGCCGCCGAAGAAGGGGTCCGCGGCGGGCGCCGGCGGTGCCGCGCCCGGCCCTGCCGGAGAGCTCGAGCGCCTGCTGGCGGCCCATCCGCGGACGGAATTCATCGATCCGCTGGTGGCCGATCTCTGCGGCGGCTTCCGCGCCAAGCGCATGCCGATCGACCAGGCGGGCAAGCTGTTCAGCCAGGGCATCGAGATGCCCTATGCGCTGCATCTGATCGACGCGACCGGCAACTCCTGCGATCCCCTTGGCATCGGCATCGGCAACGGCGCGCCCGACGGCACGGCGATGCCCATCGCCGGCACGCTGGCGCCGATCCCCTGGAGCGAGCGGGCGGGGGCGCAAGTGCTGCTGACCTTCTTCGAGCCCGACCGGCGCCGCTCGCGCGCCGATCCGCGCTGGGTGCTCGAAGGCGTGCTCAACCGCTACCGCGCCGCGCGGCTGCATCCGGTGGCGGCGGTCGAGTACGAATTCTACCTCATCGACCGCGCCCGCGACGCCGCCGGCCGTCCGCAGCCGCCGCTGCGGCCGGGCACGAATGTGCGGGAGACCGGCAACCAGCCCTACCTGGTCGACGATCTCGACACCTACGGCCAGATCCTCGGCGAGATCGGCGAGGGCTGCCGCGTGCAGGGCATCGGCGCCACCACCTCGATCTCCGAATTCGCCCCCGGCCAGTTCGAGATCAACCTGCAGCACCGCGACGACATCCTGCGCGTCGCCGACGAAGCGGCGCTGTTCCGCCGCGTGGTGAAGGCGGTGGCGCGCCGCCACGGCATGGAGGCCACCTTCATGCCCAAGCCCTACGGCAACCAGACCGGCAGCGGCCAGCATGTCCATCTCAGCCTGCTCGACGACAGCGGCCGCAACCTGTTCGACGACGGCTCCGGCGCCGGCAGCATGCTCCTGCGCTCGGCCATCGCCGGCCTCGCCGCCACCATGCGCGAGGCCATGCTGATCTTCGCGCCCAGCTTCACCAGCTTCCGCCGCTTCGCCGCCAACGCCTTCGTGCCCGTCAACATGACCTGGGGCTACAACAACCGCTCGGTCGCCTTCCGCGTGCCCAGCGGGCCGGGCGAGAACCGCCGCATCGAGCACCGCGTCGCCGGCGCCGACGCCAATCCCTATCTTGTGCTCGCTGCTGTCCTTGCCGGCGTGCTCCATGGCATCGAGAGCCGGCTCGAGCCGGGCGCACCGTCAAAGGGCAATGTCTGCACGGCAGTCGATCCCGACCTGCCGCTGACCGTGCCGGCGGCGCTGCAGGCGCTGCGCAATGCCGCCGTGCTGCCGCAATGGCTCGGCGCCGAATATCTCGCCCTCTATGCCGCGGTGAAGGAAGGCGAGTACGCCAAGTTCATGGGCGAGGCCTTCGAACGCGAATACGTCTGGTATCTCTAAGCCGCCAAAAACTGTCACAGATTCCGCCGAAAATAAGCGCAACAAAAAGGTTGCATATACCGGGACGCGCCACTATCTAAATAGGCAACCAGGAGGTTGCATATGAGCGATCGCATCGAGAAATCCATCGATCTGAAGGCGCCGCAGGCCCGCGTCTGGAAGGCGCTGACCGATCACCGGGAGTTCGGCACGTGGTTCGGCGTCCGCCTCGACGGCCCCTTCAAGCCGGGGCAGCCCTCCACCGGCCAGATCACCATCAAGGGCTTCGACCATGTCCGCTGGTCGGCGGTGGTGCAGAAGATCGAGCCCGAGCGCTATTTCTCCTACACCTGGCATCCCTATGCCATCGACCCCAAGGTCGACTACAGCGGCGAACCCTCGACCCTGGTCGAGTTCTTCCTGGAGAAATCCGCCAAGGGCACGCTGGTGCGCGTCGTCGAGTCCGGCTTCGAGAAGCTGCCGCCGGAGCGCCGCGACATCTCCTTCCGCATGAACGACGGAGGCTGGGCCGCGCAGCTCGGGAACATCGCCAAGCATGTCGAGACGTCCTAGCGCCGCCGCCCTCAAGACCAGTGCCGCGGTCTTCGCCGCGTTGGGCGACGGCACGCGGCTGTCATTGGTGAACCGCCTGACCGGCGGCGCGCCGCAGTCGATCACGCAACTGACGGCGGGCACCCGCCTCACGCGCCAGGCGGTGACCAAGCATCTCCGCGTGCTCGAAGGCGCCGGCGTCGTGCGCTCGATCCGCGTCGGCCGCGAGAGCCAGTTCGAGCTGGAGCTGAAGCGCCTGGCGGAGGTGCGGCGGTATCTCGACCGCGTTTCAAAGCAGTGGGACGACGCGCTGGGGCGGCTGGCAGCGCATGTGGAGGGCGACGGAGAATAACGCCTTTGTTGATTCGCGGCCGAGGCGTGTCACACAGCAAAACGAGTATCAAAAATCCTGCCAATCAGTTGTGCTCTGACGATCCCATCTGTCTCGATCTTCGTAAGGACGCTTCGCGTCGCTGGTACATCCGGCGCTCACGAGGAGTACTGCCGAAAGAAGCGAGAGGATGAGGACCGTCACGGTCCAGCGGCCAGATCGACGAACCAACGGCTCGGTGAGTTTTTCGAATTGATGCATCATCTCGACGATTCCGATACTCGTATGTTGTGTCACTGCGTCAACGGCGGCCTGTTGGATTCGTTCCAAGGCATGCAGCATACTAACGCTATAGCAGGGCGTTTCCCGGCCGAGTGCTATGCCGTGTGAGTTTCAATCTATGGGAAAGAGGATCAGAAACAAAGCCATGCCCACCCGCCACGCCACCTGCAGTTGCGGCCAGCTTCGCGTCACCTGCGACGGCGATCCCGTGCGCGTCTCCATCTGCCATTGCCTGGCATGCCAGCGCCGCACCGGCAGCGTGTTCGGCGCCCAGGCGCGGTTCCCGCGGACGCAGGTGCGGATCGAGGGGCAGTCCACCGCCTGGTCGCGGCCGGGCGACAGCGGCGGCGCCGTCACGTTTCATTTCTGTCCGGCCTGCGGCTCCACCGTCTATTGGCAGCTTCAGGCAGTGCCCGATCTGATCGCCGTCGCCATCGGCGCCTTTGCCGATCCCGGCTTCGGTCCGCCGCGCCACTCGGTCTATGAGCGCAGCCGCCATGGCTGGGTGGCGGTACCCGGCGGCCCTGATGTCGAGCATCTGGAATAGATTCAGGGCGGTAGCCTGAGCCGCTGCCTTTGCGGAAGTGACAGGGCCGTCGTTCCTGCCCTAGTATCCGCCCGGGTCGGGCTTAACGATTCGGCACGCGCCGCCATGGAACGCCATCTCGCCGCCATCCTCGCTGCCGACGTGGCCGGCTACAGCCGGCTCATGGAGCGGGACGAGTCCGGCGCCTTCGAGCGCCTCCGGGCCCACCGGGTGCAACTCTTCGAGCCCGTCATCGCAAAACACCACGGCCGCATCTTCAAGCTGATGGGAGACGGCCTGCTGGCCGAGTTCGGCAGCGTGGTGGATGCCGTGGAATGCGCCGTCGCGCTTCAGCGCGGCATGGCGGAACGCAACAAGGACGTGGCCGATGACGAGCGCATCGATGTGCGCATTGGCATCAATCTCGGCGACGTCATCGTCGATGGCGATGACCGCCAGGGCGACGGCGTCAACATCGCCGCGCGGCTGCAGCAATTGGCCGACCCCGGCGGGATCGCCGTTTCCAGGACCGTCCATGACCAGGTCAGGAACAAGCTGCCCTTCGGATTTGAGTCGCTCGGCGAACAGGAAGTCAAGAACATCGCCGAACCGATCGGCGTATTCCGGGTATCCGCCGGAACGGTCCCATACCGGCAAGACCGTCTGACCCGATTGCCTGCAAGCAATCGCCGGACTCTGTCGGCAGCTATTCTCGTGCTGCTGCTGTTGATCGCCGGCGGTGCGTACTGGATGTTGAATCGCCAGCCGTCCGCTGCGCCTCCGATGTTCGACCGGCCGTCCATCGCCGTCTTGCCTTTCAGCAATCTGGGCGAAGATCCGAAGTGGGAGCGGTTCGCCGATGGTGTCACTGAAGACATCATCACGGATCTTTCGCACTCGAAGGATCTCTACGTTATCGCCCGCAATTCCACGATGATCTACAAGGATAAGCCGACGGATGTTCGGCAGATCGGCCGCGACCTTGGCGTGCACTATGTCCTCGAGGGCAGTATCCAAAATGCCGGAGACAAACTTCGCGTAACGGCACAGCTCGTCGATGCGAACACCGGAAGCCACGTCTGGTCTGAGCGGTATGACCGTTCGAGCGACGATATCTTTGCCGTGCAGAGCGAGATCACGGAGATGATCGCCGCGAGAGTATCCGGCTTCCAAGGGGAGGTCGCCGGAGCAGAGCGTGAGATTGTCCACCGCAAGGCGCCTGCGAGCCTGACGGCTTTCGACTATTATTTGCTTGGCATGGAGGCAAAGCACGCGATGACAATCGACGGGTTCGTCGAGTCGGAGCGGCTTTTCCGCAAGGCGCTGGAGGCCGACCCGAACCTGGCCCGCGCTTATGTCGGCCTTGTTTTGACATACGGCCTGATGATCGATTACGGCGCCGTGCAATCCATCGAGGAAACACTGGACGCACAGATGTCCGCCGCACAAAGAGCCGCGGCCATCGACCCCAATGACGGCGAAACCCATCTGACATTGGGAATGGCATACGTATATCGCGGAGAGTTCGAAAAAGGCACTGCCGAGCTCGAGCGAGGCTACGAACTCTCGCCCAACAACGCCGACCTTCTGATGATCTATAGCTGGTTTCTTCCAAACCTTGGAGACGCCCAACGGGCCGTTGCATTGGCGGAGCAGGCCGTCCGCCTCAACCCGCGCTATCCCGATTGGTACCTCCAGCCCTTGCGGATGGTTTATTTCTTTGGCGAGAAGTTTGAAAAGTCGGTCGCCAGCGCAAAGCAAATCAAACAGCCCTTGGCGCTTGACTATGCCTTCATCGCAATGAGCGCGGCCTATCTCGGCAACACTGCGGAGGCCAAGTCCGCCGCCGCGGAATCGATGCGGCTCGACCCGAACTGGTCAGCCGAGGCCTGGATAAGTTCGCAAGGCGGATTCGCGCGCGAGAAGGAAGAGAACCTTTTCCTCGAGGGCGCAAGGAAGGCGGGCTTGCCCGCATGCGTGAGCGGTGATGAACTCAAGCAGCGACAGGATCTTCTCCGGCTCAAAGCCTGCGATGCGCAGCGCGCCAATTCCGGATAGGGCTCGGCTCGCGGTGATAGAGCTTTTGGCCGGGCAACGGTGCCAGCGGCCGTGACAGAGACACCGTTCCTGGCATAGAGTTCGCTCAGGCCCGGCTTCGCGAATCGGCAGGTTCCGCCATGGAACGCCATCTCGCCGCCATCCTTGCTGCTGACGTGGTCGGCTATAGCCGGCTCATGGAGGAGGACAAGTCCGGCGCTTTCGAACGCCTCCGGGCCCACCGCAAGGAACTCTTCGAGCCCGAAATCGAAAAACACCACGGCCGTATCTTCAAGCTGATGGGCGATGGCCTGCTGGCCGAGTTCGGCAGCGTGGTCGATGCCGTGGAATGCGCCGTCGCGCTTCAGCGCGGCATGGCGGAACGCAACAAGGACGTGGCCGATGACGAGCGCATCGATGTGCGCATTGGCATCAATCTCGGCGACGTCATCGTCGATGGCGATGACCGCCAGGGCGACGGCGTCAACATCGCCGCGCGGCTGCAGCACTTGGCGGATACCGGTGGCATCTGCGTCTCGGGCAAGGTGGCGAAGGAAGTCGAAAAGAAGCTCGCCTTCGCTTTCCAGTCCATGGGCGAGCAGAAAGTCAGGAACATCGATGAGCCTGTCGCCGTGTATCGTGTGCTGCTGGATGGCTCGACGCGGCAGCGGCAGACCGCAAACGCTCGGCGTGACCGCCGTTTTCCGCGCCTCGCGGCAATCGCCGCCGGGCTCATGCTGCTGATCGCCGGCGCCGCCATTGCCGCTTGGCGGCTCTACCCGGCTGCGCTACCGAGCGGTCCGCCGTCGATCGCTGTGCTGCCGTTCGTGAATATGAGCGGCGGCACTGCGGACAACTATCTCGGCGAGGGGCTGGCCGAAGATATCATCACCGAGCTGTCGACATTTCCAACGATCCATGTGGTGTCGCGCACGTCGAGCTTCGTCTACGACAAGCCGGTGAAGGTGCAGCAGGTGGCGGCGGACCTCGGCGTCTCTTATGTGCTTGAAGGCAGCGTCCGCAGGGCGGCCGACAAGGTTCGCGTCACTGCCCAGTTGATCGATGCAAAGACCGGCGAGCATGTCTGGGCCAACCGGTATGATAATGAGATCGATAACGTTGTGGCTTTGCAGCAGGACGTTGCAAGCAAGATATATGAGTCGATCGGAGGATTTGAGGGCGAACTGCAAAAGAGCGCAGCGGCGGCCGCGTGGCAGAAATCAGCGCCGAGCTTGGAGGAGTATGACTACTACCTGCGCGGCCATGCGATCTTCTTCCGCTTCACCAAGGAGGACAACATCCGCGCCCGTGAGATTTGGGAAGAAGGATTGGAGCAATTTCCTGCGTCTGCCCTTCTTCGCGTCAAGATTTGCTTCACTTATGAAGTCGCGCTCTTGAACGAATGGAGCGAGGATCCGAGCGGCGATGTCCAGAGGTCATGGCGATTGGGAACGGAAGCGCAAGCCATAGAGAACAAGTCGCGCTTGGCAACTTGGCTCGGCCACATTGTGATGTCGTCCCTGTATCAGTGGCATGACGGCGACTTTGCGAGCTCCGTGACCGAAGCCAAGGCTGCGGCCGAGATGGTGCCGAATGATGCGAGTACCATTTCGGCCATGTCTGGGGTTCTCACCAACGCCGGTGAAATTGAAGAAGCCATCAAATGGGCAGAACACGCAATCCGCATCGATCCGAAGGGATCCGATTGGTACCACTTCAACTTGTCGTGGGCTTACTACCACGCGGGCCGGTATGAGGAAGCTCTGGCCGAGTATGAAAAGTCAAAAGCCTCGGGAACAACCAACCTGGCGGCGGTGTATGTGGGGCTTGGACGGATGGACGATGCGCGCGCCACCATAGCTGAGTTGTTGAAGGCTGCTCCGAGCTACTCACTGAAGGAGGAAGCCAAGTGGCCCGGGGGACGGATGCCGCAAATGGTCGAACCTTTGCTGCAGTCCTTCTTAGACGATGTCCGCAAAGCGGGGCTCCCGGAATAACTGCAACTTCCTGCGTGACAGATGTTCTTGATATGTTCTATGATGGCTCATGCCAGCCGATACGACAGACCGCTGGCTTGAAATGGGCGTAATCGAGAAGGGGAGCCATCGCATGTCTGCCGAATTGCACCGCATTCACGCCCGTTCGAACGCCCGGCCCCAGGTCGGCCGGTTCTATGGGGATTTCCTTTGCATGGCATCGTTCCGCAAAGATGGGGGCCCCCTGGCGCTGATGCGGCGGCCGCGGAAATTCTCTTTTGAAATCAAGCGATTGTCGCAGGATTTCCGATCCGGCCTGGGGCTGCAAACTGCTGAAATCACTAACGAATTTCGGCGGGAGATAGCGCAAAATCCACCGGCCCGCCGCTGATGATTCGTTATCCCTTTGTTCTTTTGGTACCGGAGGTTCGGAACTGGTTTCCGGACCGGTTGTCGAGGGCTTCCTGTTCTATTTTCGTTCTTGACAAAATGAGAACAAAGCGCGTACTTTTGCGTCATTCACCGACCGGAACGGGCGCAAACGGCTCCCCGACCGGCCGATAGGGGATCAACATCAGGGCCGCTGGCTTCGGGCAAGTGCCTGCATTAGAAGGACGGAAGATCTATGTCGCAGCCAAATTTGCGCGTTGTTGAAAGGGATGGGATGGACCGGGGTAAGGCGTTGGAAGCGGCCTTGGGACAGATCGAGCGGGCCTTCGGCAAGGGCTCGATCATGCGGCTCGGCCAGCGCGACAAGGCCGTGGAGGCCGAAGTGGTGTCCACCGGCTCCATCGGCCTGGATATCGGGCTGGGCATCGGCGGCCTGCCGCGCGGCCGCATCGTCGAGATCTACGGGCCGGAAAGCTCCGGCAAGACCACCTTGGCGCTCCATGTGATTGCCGAGGCGCAGAAGCAGGGCGGCGCCTGCGCGTTTGTCGATGCCGAACATGCGCTCGACCCGTCCTATGCCGGCAAGCTCGGCGTCAATATCGACGAACTGCTGATCTCCCAGCCGGACGCCGGCGAGCAGGCGCTGGAAATCGCCGACACGCTGGTGCGCTCCGGCGCCATCGACGTACTCGTCGTGGACAGCGTGGCCGCCTTGGTGCCCCGGGCCGAGCTCGAGGGCGAGATGGGCGACTCCCATATGGGCCTGCAGGCGCGGCTGATGAGCCAGGCGCTGCGCAAGCTCACGGCGTCCATCTCCAAGTCCCGCTGCATGGTCATCTTCATCAACCAGATCCGCATGAAGATCGGCGTCATGTTCGGCAATCCGGAAACCACCACAGGCGGCCATGCGCTGAAGTTCTACGCCTCCGTGCGCCTGGACATCCGCCGCATCGGCTCGATCAAGGACCGCGACACCGTGGTCGGCAACCAGACCCGGGTGAAGGTGGTGAAGAACAAGATGGCGCCGCCGTTCCGCGTGGTTGAGTTCGACATCATGTATGGCGAGGGCATCTCCAAGACCGGCGAACTCATCGACCTCGGCGTCGCCGCCAGCGTGGTGGAGAAATCCGGCGCCTGGTTCTCCTATGACGGCCAGCGCATCGGCCAGGGCCGCGAGAACGCCAAGGCCTACCTCAAGGAGAATCCCACCGTGGCCGATGCCATCGAGCGCGCCATCCGCCAGAACGCCGGCCTGGTCGCCGGGGCGATGTTGGACAGCGGCGGCGGCAAGGAAGCCAGCGAGGACGAATAGTTTCCCGGCGGGACGGGCAGGGCGGACACCATCCGCGCTGCCCGCATCCGGCGGCGAGCGATAAACCGTCAACGAACGGATATCTGGAGGAAACACTGAGGCGGCAGTCTCCACCGGCGGTCTGAGCGCGGCTCCGTTCCCCTGCGGCGCCGCACCATCAGCCCGCCACAATAAACGACTGGGATCGACCTGCCCGGCGGTTTCACCCAGCCGCCGGCATCGGTTCCCGGTTCCTCTCGGAACTGTTCCCTCGCGAGCGCGCCGGACCCCCTCCGGCGCGCTCATTTTGCGTTGCAGCACAGGGGGCGAATACCTAGGTTCCCCGGAGGTGCCGGGTTTCCTGGGAAACTCGGCGCTTACATCGTTAACCCACAGACGACCTGGATATGCAGACCGCCAACGACATCCGCAGCACTTTCCTGGATTTTTTCGGCAAGAACGGCCACGCGATCGTGCCGTCGAGCCCGCTGGTGCCGCGCAATGATCCGACCCTCATGTTCACCAATGCGGGGATGGTTCAGTTCAAGAACGTCTTCACCGGCCAGGAGAGGCGCGACTACAAGCGCGCGGTGACCGCGCAGAAATGCGTGCGCGCTGGCGGCAAGCATAACGACCTCGAGAATGTGGGCTACACCGCCCGCCACCACACCTTCTTCGAGATGCTCGGCAACTTCTCCTTCGGCGACTATTTCAAGGACGTCGCCATCGAGCTGGCCTGGAACCTGATCACCAAGACCTACGGCCTGTCCAAGGACCGGCTGCTGGTCACCGTCTTTGCCGACGACGACCAGGCCTTCGATCTCTGGAAGAAAATCGCCGGCCTGCCGGAATCGAAGATCATCCGCATCGCGTCATCGGATAATTTCTGGGCCATGGGCGATACCGGCCCCTGCGGTCCCTGCTCGGAGATCTTCTTCGATCACGGCCCCACGATCGCCGGCGGCCCGCCCGGCAGCGCCGACCAGGATGGCGACCGCTTCATCGAGATCTGGAACCTCGTCTTCATGCAGTACGAGCAGGTGACGAAGGAGCAGCGCGTCTCCCTGCCCAAGCCGTCGATCGACACCGGCATGGGGCTGGAGCGGCTCGCCGCGGTGCTGCAGGGCAAGCACGACAATTACGACATCGACCTGATGCGCGCCCTGATCAACGCCTCGGCTGACGCCTCCAACACCGAGGCCGACGGACCTCAGCTGGTGTCGCACCGCGTGATCGCCGACCATCTGCGCGCCACCAGCTTCCTGATCGCCGACGGCGTCACGCCCTCGAACGAGGGCCGCGGCTATGTGCTCCGCCGCATCATGCGCCGCGCCATGCGCCACGCCCACAAGCTGGGCGCCCAGGAACCGCTGATGTGGAAGCTGGTGCCGGCGCTGGTGGCCCAGATGGGCCAGGCCTATCCCGAACTGATCCGCGCCCAGGGGCTGGTGACGGAAACCCTGCGCGACGAGGAAAGCCGCTTCAAGCGCACGCTGGAACGCGGCCTCGGCCTGCTGGACGAAGAGGTGTCGAAGCTGCCGAAGGGCCAGCCGCTTTCCGGCGAGGTGGCCTTCAAGCTCTACGACACCTATGGCTTCCCGGTCGACCTCACCCAGGACATCCTGCGCGGCCAGGAGCTGACGCTCGATTCCGCCGGCTTCGACGTGGCGATGGAGCGCCAGCGCGACGCCGCCCGCAAGGCCTGGGCCGGCTCCGGCGAAGCGGCGACGGACAAGCTCTGGTTCGAATTGCGCGACAAGCTCGGCGCCACGGAATTCCTCGGCTATTCGACGGAGATGGCCGAAGGCAAGGTCACGGCGCTGATCCTCGACGGCAAGCCGGTGGAACGCGCGGCGGCCGGCGCCAAGATCGCGCTGCTCGCCAACCAGACACCGTTCTACGGCGAATCCGGCGGCCAGCAGGGCGACCACGGCATCATGTTCGGGCCCAAGGGCACGGAGATCGTCATCCACGACACCCAGAAGAAGCTCGGCGATCTCCATGTCCATATCGGCACGGTGACCAAGGGCAGCGTCGCCGTCGGCGATGCGCTGGAGATGCGCGTCGATGGCTCGCGCCGCACGGCGCTTCGCGCCAACCATTCCGCCACCCATTTGCTGCACGAGGCGTTGCGCCGCCGCCTGGGCGATCACGTCACCCAGAAGGGTTCGCTGGTGGCGCCCGACCGGCTGCGCTTCGATTTCAGCCAGCCGAAGGCGCTCACGCCCGACGATATCCGCGCCATCGAAGAAGACGTGAACCGTCAGATCCGCCACAACGAAGCGGTGACCACGCGGCTGATGACTCCGGACGATGCGGTGAAGGCCGGCGCGCTGGCGCTGTTCGGCGAGAAATATGGCGACGAGGTCCGCGTCGTCTCCATGGGCGGCGAGGATGACGCAAATCACTTCTCCACCGAGCTCTGCGGCGGCACCCATGTGCGCCGCACCGGCGATATCGGCCTGTTCATGATCGTCGGCGAAGGCGCGGTCGCCGCCGGCGTCCGCCGCATCGACGCGCTCACCGGCAAGGCGGCTGTCGACTATGTGGTCGAGCGCGAGCGCATGCTGACCGAAGCCGCCGACACCCTGAAGGTCCAACCGGCGGAACTGCCGGCGCGGATCGGCGCCCTGATGGAAGAGCGGCGCAAGCTGGAGCGCGAGCTCGCCGATGCCCGCCGCGCGCTGGCGCTCGGCGGCGGCGCCGGCTCCGCGTCGAACGGCGCCGGCACCAAGGATGTGAATGGCATCAAGCTGGCCACCCGCATCCTCGAGGGCGTGCCGGCGCGGGAATTGAAGAGCCTGGCCGACGACCTCAAGAAGCAGATCGGTTCGGGCGTCATCGCCATCGTCGCCACCCACGAGGGCAAGGCGGCGAACCTGGTTGCGGTGACCGACGATCTGGCCAAGCGCTTCGATGCGCGCGAGCTGGTGAAGGCCGGCGTCGCGGCGCTGGGCGGCCAGGGCGGCGGCGGCCGTCCCGACATGGCCCAGGGCGGCGGCCCGGCGGTCGATCAGGCCGCGGCGGCGCTCGACGCCATCGAGCAAGCGGTCCGCGACCGGGCTATCTGACATTTTCATGGCCAGTGCCGTCCGCGCCCGCGTCACCGAGCTGCTGGACGCGCGCGGCGGCGGGCCGGGCCGCAAGACGGTCACCGCGCTGTTGCTGACCGCCGTCGGCGCGGCCGTGCTGTTCGGCCTCTTCGCCACCTTGCCGGACCTCGACGCCGGCGCGCGCCTGCGGCTGCGGCTGTTCGGCGGCGCCGCAGCGGTCGTCTTCACTCTCGAGTATCTGCTCCGGCTCTGGATCGCGCCCTCGCGCCGCCGCTACGCCCTGTCATTCCTGGGCGTCGTCGATTTCCTGACCGTGCTGCCGTTCTGGCTGCATCTGGCCGGGATCGCGCCGCCGATGGCGGTCATCCTCGGCATGCTGCTGGCCCCGGTGAAGCTGGCGCGCTATGTGCCGGGCTTCGGCCTTGTCGGGGCGGTGTTCCGCGCCGAGCGGCGCGCGCTGGTTGCCGCGCTCGTCGTTCTCGCCGTCCTGCTGCTGCTGGTGTCGGGCGTGATGTATCTGCTGGAACGGGACGCGCAGCCGGATGTGTTCACCAGCATCCCCAAGACTCTATGGTGGGGCATCGTCACCATCGCCAGCGTCGGCTATGGCGACATGACGCCGGTAACGCCGCTGGGCCGGATCTTCGGCGGCCTGGTGATCCTGATCGGCATCGCCACCTTCGCCGTGCCCGCCGGCCTGCTGGCCACCGGCTTTGCCGCCGAGCTCAGGAAGCGCGACTTCGTCGTCACCTGGCGCGCCGTGGCCCAGGTGCCGCTGTTCGCCGGCCTCGATGCCATGGTCATCGCCGATATCGCGAAATTGCTGCGGCCGGAGATCGTGCCGCCGCGCTACGTCGTCATGCGCCGCGGCGACGCCGCCGACGCCATGTACTTCATTCTGTCAGGCGAAGTCGAAGTGGAGTTGCCCCACGGCGCCGTGCCGCTGCGCAACGGCCAGTTCTTCGGCGAGATCGCGCTGCTGCATGACCGGCCGCGCTCGGCCACCGTGACCGCGGTGACCGAATGCCATCTGCTGGTGCTGGAAGTGCGGGAGTTCCGCAGCCTGCTGCAGCGCTATCCGCAGATCGACGCCGCCATCCGCAAGGTCGCCGCTGAGCGGCAACCTTCGGAGGCGGAGTGATATCAGGCTATTTCGCGTCTGCGGCGAGCGTCATCTTGACGATGACGTCGCGTACATTCTCGGGCACGGATCCATTGTCGGCATCGTCGCCCTTCTTGATCATGTCGACGAACTCCATGCCTTCGGTGACCTTGCCCCAGACCGTGTATTGGCCGTCGAGGAAACCCGCATCGTCGAAGCAGATGAAGAACTGGCTGTCGGCGCTGTTCGGGCTCTGCGCCCGCGCCATCGACACCGTGCCGCGCACATGGGGCTCCTTGTTGAACTCGGCCGGCAGGTTCTGGCCCGAGCCGCCCATGCCGGTGCCCGTGGGATCGCCGGTTTGCGCCATGAAGCCGGTGATGACCCGATGGAACGGCACGCCGTTGTAGAAGCCCTGCTTCACCAATTCCTTGATCCGCGCCACATGCTTCGGCGCCAGGTCAGGGCGCATTTCGATCACGACGCGACCGTATTTGAGATCCATATACAGCATATTTTCCAGGTCCGCGGCCTTGCTGGGGGTTGGGGGAACCGCGACGAGACCGAGAACGGCGATCAAGGCGGCAAGGAAAAACTTCATAGCATCCTACTCCGGTTTATTCCAAATCAGGGGCATCGAGGGCAAATCGCAACTCAGGCCATCGCCTTCTGCAGGTTGGCGTCGAGCTTGTCGAGGAACTGCCGCGTCGTCATCCATTTCTGGTCGGGGCTGATCAGCAGCGCCAGATCCTTGGTCATGGATCCTGACTCGACGGTATCGACGCAGACTTTCTCCAGAGTCTCGGCGAAGCGCTGCACGTCGGGCGTGTTGTCGAACCGGCCGCGGTACCAGAGTCCGCGCGTCCAGGCATAGATCGACGCGATCGGGTTGGTCGATGTCTCCTTGCCCTTCTGATGTTCGCGGAAATGCCGCGTCACCGTGCCATGGGCGGCCTCAGCCTCCACCACATTGCCGTCGGGCGACAGCAGCACCGAGGTCATCATGCCGAGCGAGCCGAAACCCTGGGCCACCATGTCGGACTGCACGTCGCCATCGTAGTTCTTGCAGGCCCAGACGAAGGCCCCGCTCCATTTCAGCGCCGACGCCACGAGGTCGTCAATCAGCCGATGCTCATAGATCATGTTCTGCGCCTTGAACTTGGCTGCGAACTCCTTGTCGAATACTTCCTGGAAGATGTCCTTGAAGCGGCCGTCATAGGTCTTGAGGATCGTGTTCTTGGTCGAGAGATAAACCGGCCAGCCGAGCGTCAGGCCGTAGTTGAAGCAGGCGCGGGCGAAGCCGCGGATCGAGTCGTCCAGATTGTACATGGCGAGCGCGACGCCGGCGCCGGGCGCCTGGAACACTTCGCGCTCGATCACCGGCCCGCCGCCGGCCGGCTCGAACTTCAAGGTCAGCTTGCCGGCGCTGGGCATGATGATGTCGGTGGCGCGGTACTGATCGCCGAAGGCGTGGCGGCCGATGACGATCGGCTGGGTCCAGCCGGGGATCAGGCGCGGCACGTTCTTGCAGATGATCGGCTGGCGGAACACGGTGCCGTCCAGGATGTTGCGGATCGTGCCGTTGGGCGACTTCCACATCTGCTGCAGATTGAATTCCTTCACCCGCCCTTCGTCGGGGGTGATGGTCGCGCATTTGACGCCGACCCGGTATTGCTTGATCGCGTTGGCGGCATCGACCGTGACCTTGTCCCCGGTCTTGTCCCGGTACTCCACGCCCAGGTCGTAATACTTCAGGTCGATATCGAGATAGGGAAGGATCAGCTTTTCTTTGATGAACTGCCAGATGATGCGGGTCATCTCGTCGCCGTCGAGTTCGACGACGGGATTAGCTACCTTAATCTTTGCCATAAGAACTTCCGTCCAGGGGTCCAGCCGACGCAGGGCCGGCAACATATCATCACGCGCGGCCCGTGCAAGCGCCGGCCGGAAACTCGAAAGCTGAGGCGCTACAAGCGCTTAACGTCATCAGGCACGGCCGGCGCCGGGGCGCGCCGGAGGGCGGGAATGACCGCCTCCACGTCGCCGATGACCGTGTACAGGGCCAGCGCCTCGGGCCTGGCAAAACCCTGTTCGACGATATGTTCGCTGAGCCGCACGAACGGCGCCCAATACCCGTCGTTGTCCAATAGCACGATTGGTTTGTCGTGCAGCCGCAACTGCCGCCAGGTGATCATTTCGAAGGTTTCGTCCAACGTGCCAAAGCCGCCGGGCAGGATGACGAAGGCGTCGGAAAGCTGGAACATGAGCTCCTTGCGTTCATGCATGTTGGGCACGACGCGCAGCTCGCTGATGCCGTGATGGCCCACTTCCTTGGATTGCAGATGTTCGGGAATGACGCCGATCACCCTGCTGCCGTTCTTCAGCGCGGCGTCGGCGGTCACGCCCATCAGCCCGACGCGGCCGCCGCCATAGACCAGATCGATGCCGTTACGTCCCAGTAACTCGCCGAAGCGCTGGGCGATCGCGCGGTGCTTCGGGTTGACGCCGAAGGCCGAACCGCAATAGACGCAGATGGATTTCAATGGGGTCATGGAATATTGATAGCGGATGCCGCGTTGATATCAACGACCTTGCCGCTGCCGGCGGCCGGACCGGACCTCACCGGATTGTTACCGGCAGGCAGCACCAGGGTCGCGGTCTACTGTGTTACGTGTTCTAATCCCTGTACTCGCTGAATTTTGCTGCGGTAAACGGGAGGCGTCGAAGGCGAAGCAGGGCCGAACTAATTGATTCCCCGTCAATCCAGAATCACGACAAAGAGGAGACAAGACGTGAAAACGCGGTTCATCGTCACAGCGGCTCTTGCGGTGCTTTTATCCGGCGGCCTGACGCTGCAGGTCGTCGCGCAGGACGCAGCAACGACCCTCAAGAATCGACAGGAAGCCATGAAGGGCTTCGGCGGCAACATGAAGGCGATCAACGAATTCGTCGAGAAGGGCGTCGGCACACCGGCCGATGTCGCGGCCAAGGCCGGAGCCATCGAGGAGGGGTCGAAGCAGATCGTCGCCTTGTTCCCGGCCGGGACGGGAATGGATGACGGCGTCGGCAAGACCGCCGCGAAGAAAGAAATCTGGGAAAAGCCCGATGACTTTAAGGCGGCGGCCGACAACATGGGAATGCTCGCTGGCAAGCTGAAGGAAGCTGCGGCGACCGGCGACAAGCAGCAGATCGCCGACGCCTTTGGTGCGCTCGGAAAGAATGGCTGCGGCGGCTGTCACCAGACCTTCCGCGCCAAACTGGACTAAGACGCGTTGCGTCTCGCTACGCTCATCGAAAGGCGGTGGATCCCCGTAGGATTCGCCGCCTTTCTGCTATTCGGATTTATTTTGACGACCGCCGCACCTGACGCCGATGCGCAAGCCGCCGATGCTGTGCAATTGGAGCGCGGCGCCTATCTCTTCATCGCCGCCGATTGTGTGGCCTGCCATACCGACGTCAAGAACAAGGGTGCGCTGATGGCCGGCGGCCGGGCGCTGGCGACTCCTTTCGGCACCTTCTACAGCCCGAACATCACTGCCGATCCCGAAACCGGCATCGGCGACTGGACCGAGGAGGATTTCATCCGCGCGCTGCGCGAAGGCGTGTCGCCCGAAGGCGACTATTATTTCCCGGTCTTTCCCTATCCGTCCTATACGAAGATGACCGACCAGGACATGCGCGATCTCAGGGCCTATCTGTTCTCGCTGGCGCCGGTGAAACAGGCCAACAAGGAGCACGACGTGGATTTTCCCTTCGGCTGGCGGTTCACGCTCGGACCCTGGCAGTGGATGAACTTCACGGTCGGCGCCTTTGTGCCCGAGGCCGGCCAGAGCGATCTCTGGAACCGAGGCGCCTACCTGGTGCAGGCCTTGGGCCATTGCGGTGAATGTCACACGCCGCGCGGCTGGCTGGGCGGCACCGACGCCGACTACGCCCTGTCCGGCACGCCCGACGGGCCTGAGGGCGACAAAGTGCCCAACATCACGCCGCACAAGGAAACGGGCCTCGGCGGTTGGGAGCGGGCCGACATCCTGCGTGTGCTGACCACGGGCATGCTGCCCGATGGCGATTATGTAGGTTCGGGCATGGGAGAGGTGGTCTCGTTCAGCACCAGCAAGCTGACGGCGGAGGATCGCGACGCCATCGTCGAGTACCTGATGTCGCTGCCGCCGATCGAGAACACCGAGGCGAAGGCGACCAAGCCGGGATCGGCTTGGGACTGAACGCCTAGCCCCGGCGCGGCCGCCGGAACCGCAGCCTGGCGGCCAGGTAAACGGCGCCAGCGCAAATGGCGAATCAGTCAATGAAATCAAGGCGAATCAGTCGAATGCCGGGGGTTTCCCGTTATTGCGTCCGGTCGGCAAGCGTATTACCGTAGCGAATCATCCACTTCGCCGAGGCCAGCGCCCGTTGAAGCGTAACATCTGGATCGTCATCATCGTCGCCGCGGTCATCATCCTGGCCCTCTTGCTGGGCTATTGCGCGGAGCAGCCGGAGCCGACGAGCACCAGCACAATCCCCTCGGACACGCCGGTCGCAACCACGGCCGCGGGCGGCGATGCTGCGGCCACGACTGAAACCGCGCCGGCCGCAAGCAGCGACACCAGCGCCGCGGCCACGCCGCCGGCAACGACCGAACCTGCCGCGCCGGCAGCGACGACAGGCGCGGCGACACCGCCGGCAGAAACCGCGGCACCGGCCACAGGCGGCACCACGGACACCACGGCGGCACCCTCAACGACTGCTCCCGCGACAACCGCCACCACAATGGCGCCGGCGGAACCTGCCGGTGCTGCAGCACCGGCAACAACGGGCACCGCGGCTATTGCGCCAATTCCGCCGCCGCCCTCCGACAAGCCGTCATTTGACGTGGTGCGTGTCGATTCCCAGGGCGGCATGGTGATCGCCGGGCGCGCCGAGCCGGGCAGCGAGATCACGGTGACCAGCGACGGCGCCGTCATCGGCACGGCGACAGCCGACGATCGCGGCGAATGGGTGCTGCTGCCGAGCGCTCCGCTCAAGGCCGGCAATCACGCCCTCGATCTCTCCGCCAAATCCAAGGATGGCCAGACCATTGCCGCTGATGCCCAGGTGCTGATGGTGGTGCCGGAACCTGCCGTCACCACGGCCGGCGCTCCCGCCGCCGCAAGCGAGACACTCGCGGTACTAGTGCCGCAGGACGCGACGGGCAGCAGCCAGGTGCTGCAGGCACCGTCGACCGCCAGCACTGAGACCGGCACCGACGAGCCGGTCAGCCCGCTATCCCTGGATACGATCGACTATGACGAAAAGGGCCAGGTTACCATCGGCGGCCGCGCGACCCCTGGCAGCACGGTGCAGGCCTATCTGGACAATCGGCTGGTGGGCGCTTCCGTCAGCGACGGGAGCGGCCATTGGAAGCTGCCGCTGCCGATGACAGTCGATACCCAGCCCCATACCATGCGCATCGACCAGATCGGCACCGACGGCCAAGTGGTGGCCCGTGTCGAGTCGCCGTTCCAGCGCGCCGAGCAGGTGGCGCTGGCCAAGGACCAGACTTTCATCGTACAGCCCGGCAACAGCCTGTGGCGCATTGCCCGGCGCAGCTATGGCGAGGGCCTGCGCTACACCGTGATCTACGACGCCAACAAGGATCAGATCCGCAACCCCGACCTGATCTATCCCGGCCAGGTGTTCGTGCTGCCCGAAGGCAGCGTCAATTGACAGGCCGCCCCACGCCTATGGTCGCGGCGTTAACGGGTCATTGACCATAATTGTGCGATCAGGAATTGACGGATGTCCCTCCCGGCGATGCTGCGTTCGGTGATCGTGCCGATCCATCCCGACGGATGGAAGTTCGTGGGCATCTTCGCCGTGGTCGCCGTGGGTCTGGCGCTGGTCGCCCAGCCGCTCGGCTGGATCGGCGCGGGGCTGACGGCCTGGTGCATCTACTTCTTCCGGGATCCGCCGCGGGTGACGCCGGTGCGTCCGGGACTGGTGATCAGCCCCGCCGACGGTGTGGTCCAGGCAATCGGTCCGGCGGAGCCGCCGCCGGAACTGGGAATGGAGCGGCGGGCGCTGACCCGCGTTAGTATCTTCATGAATGTGTTCGACGTGCATGTGAACCGGTCGCCCGTTGACGCCGAGGTGGCGGGCATTGCCTATCGCCCCGGCAAGTTCTTCAATGCGTCGCTGGACAAGGCGAGCGAGGAGAACGAGCGGAACGCGCTGCGGCTGCGTACCTCCGACGGACGCGAACTGGTGGTGGTGCAGATCGCCGGGCTGGTGGCGCGCCGCATCCGCAGCGCCGTCAAGCAGGGCGGCACGCTGCAGGCGGGCGAGCGCTTCGGCCTGATCCGCTTCGGCAGCCGCGTCGATGTCTATCTGCCCGACGGCGTGACGCCGCTGGCCATCGTCGGGCAGCGCGCCGTGGCCGGCGAAACCGTGATCGCCGATCTGGTATCCGGCGAAACCCAAAGACGGGGAGAGACCCGATGATTGAACGCGAACGTCCTCCGAGATTGCGCGATCAGTCGATCAACCGGCTGATCCCGAACATGCTGACGGTGATGGCCCTCTGCGCCGGGCTGACATCCATGCTGTACGCGTTGCAGGGGCGCTGGGAACCTGCCGTCATCGCCATCGTCGCGGCCGGCGTGCTCGATGGCCTGGATGGCCGCATCGCCCGCTTGCTGAACGGGCAGAGCAAGTTCGGCGCCGAATTGGACTCGCTGTCCGACTTCATCAGCTTCGGCGTAGCGCCCGCGTTGCTGCTCTATCAATGGCAGTTGTCGGATCTGAAAGGCCTGGGCTGGGCGGTGACGATGGCTTTCGCCGTCTGCTGCGCGCTCCGGCTGGCGCGCTTCAACACGAAGCTGGACAATACCGATCTGCCGGCCTGGACCAGCCGCTTCTTTGTCGGCGTTCCGGCGCCGGCAGGCGCCGGCCTGGCGTTGATCCCGGTCATGGCCACGTTCGAACTCGGGCCGGGCTATCTCGACCACCCGCTTTTTGTCGGCGGCGTCGAGCTGCTGGTGGCGCTGCTGATGGTCAGCCGCCTGCCCACCTATTCGATCAAGCGGATCCGCATTCCACACCACCATGTCATGGCGGCGCTGCTGGTGTTCGGGCTGCTGGCGGCGACCCTGGTAAGTATTCCCTGGATCACGCTGTTGGCTGTGGGCGCGGTCTATATTGGCTCGATGCCCATAGCCGTCGTCGCCCACCGGCGGCTGATGGCGCAACAACCGGCTGCCGGCAGCGCCGAAGCCGGCGTGCCGCGGGATACGCCGGCCGAGTGAGCGGCCGCCGCGCCGCATGTTCGACGCGGCCATCCGACCGCTGATCGATCCGCCGCTGGCCAGGCTGGCGGACCGGATCATTGCCGCGGGTTTCTCCGCCAACTCAGTAACGCTGATCGGCTTTGCGGTTGGCCTGCTGGCGGTCCCGGCCCTGGCAGCGGAGTGGTATCTGATCGCCTTGCTGCTGATCCTGCTCAATCGCGTGGCCGATGGCGTCGACGGCGCTATTGCGCGGCGGCAGGGGGCGACCGATCTCGGCGGCTATCTGGACATCCTCTGCGATTTTATTTTCTACGCCGCGGTGCCGTTGGGATTTGCACTGGCGCGGCCGGAGAACGGCGCGGCGGCGGCGTTCCTGATCTTCTCCTTCGTCGGCACGGGGTCATCGTTCCTCGCCTATGCCGCGATCGCCGCCAAGCGCGGCATGGAGAGCGCGCGCCACGGGCCAAAGTCGATCTTCTATCTCGGCGGCCTCACCGAGGGCACGGAGACGATTCTGTGCTTTGTCGCCGTCTGCCTGTTCCCCGGCAGCTTCGCGGCCCTGGCGTATCTGTTCGGCGCGCTCTGCTGGATCACCACGGCCTTTCGCGCGGCGACCGCCTGGCGCCTGTTGACGCGCGGCTGACGGATCTACTCGGCCGCTTTCGGCTGGCTGCTGTTGGCGGCGTGCGTCAGCAGCGGCGTCGGTGACGGCGCCAGCGCGCCCGACATCCTTGCCTCCCGTCTTGCCTGCCGCGTTGTCCGCCACAGCGCGATGTTGGCCCGCATCATCAAGGCGCAGGGCGTCAGGATCAATGTCAGCACGGTGGCGAAAGCCAGGCCGAAGACGATGCCGGTGGAAAGCTGCGTCCACCATTGGGTCGAGGGCGCGCCGACGGTGACCTCGCGGGTGATGAAATCGATGTTGACGCGTAGCACCATCGGCAGCAGGCCGAGGATGGCGGTGATCGTGGTCAGCAGCACCGGCCGCAGCCGCTGGGCGCAGGTGCGCAGGATCGCCTCGCGGCGGGAATCCGCACTGCCGCCCATCCGGTCGGCGGTGCCCACCAGGATGATGTTGTGGTTCACCACGATACCGGCGAGCGCGATGACGCCGATGCCGCTCATGACGATGCCGAAGGGCTGGCCGGTGATCATCAGGCCGATCAGCACGCCGATGGTCGACATCACGACCGCGAACAAAATCACAAAGCTGCTGAAGAAACTGTTGAACTGGGTGATCAGGATGATGAACATCAGGAACATGGCGATGCCGAAGGCCTTCATCAGGAAGACCATGGCCGCGGTCTGCTCTTCGTCCTGACCCTTGAATTCCACAGTGATGCGCGGATCGATGTCAGCGGCGGCGATCCAGGCGCGGACTTCCTGGATCTTGTCGTCGGCCAGCACGCCGGGCAGGACATCGGCCCGCACATTCAGCGCACGCTGGCCGTCGATGCGGGTGATCGTGTTCACCTTCGGCTTGGCCAGGCGATGGACGAAGTTGCTGATCGGCACCTGGCCCTGGGCCGTGGTCACGCGCAAGCGGTCCAGTTCGTCGATATTGCGGTACTCGTCGGGGAAGCGGGCGACGATGTCGATCTCGTCGTCGCTCTCATCCGGCCGGTAGTCGCCGAATTTGAGGCCGCGGGTGACAAGCTGGATCGTGTTGCCGACGCTGGTGACGTCGATGCCATAGCGCGCGGCCTGGGCGCGGTCGACGTCGATCTGCCATTCGATGCCCGGGATCGCCCGCGTGTCTTCGACGCCCATCAGGCCGTCCATCTTGTCCAGGTGGGCGCGCAGCGCGGCGACGGCGGGTTCGAGCAGTGAGGGATCGCGGGAGGTGAACTGCACATCGACGGGCTTGCCGGTCGGCGGGCCGGCTTCCTCATTGCGCGCCTCCACATGGATGCCCGCCAAGCCCTCGGTGCGCTCGAAGATCTCGGCGATGATCTCGTCGGCCGGCCGGCGCTGGTTCCATTTGGCGAACTCGATATTGATGGTGCCGATCGCGTCTTCCGGCAGGTCCTGGCCGCTGACATTGCCGGCGGCGGCCTGGGTCACGGCATAGACGGTCTTGAATTCATGGTGCTCGGCCTGCATGGCCAGGATCTTGCCCTCGACCTCGCGCACCAGCTTGTCGCGCTCGTCGATCGACAGGTTGCCGCGGCCATGGATCTGCAGCAGCGATGTCTGCGGCTCTACCTCCGGGAAAAACTCGACGCCCTTGCCGAACATGAAATAGGCGACATAAACCGCGATCAGGAAGCCGACACCCGACAGCAGGATTCTCACAGGGCGGTCGATCGCCCAATCGACCAGGCGGACGTATTGCCCGATCGAACCGGGCATCTTCCTGAGGTCGTCGACATGGCCCTGTTCCAGGGTCAGCATGACGTCGTGATCGCCGTCGCGCCGCGCCTTGCCGAATACGCGAACCCAGCACCGGCGTGAACACCATGGCCACCAGCAGCGAGGCCAGCAGCGTCGCCGTCAGGGTGATCGGCAGGTATTTCATGAACTCGCCGACCACGCCGGGCCAGAAGATCAGGGGCAGGAACACGACGATGGTGACCGACAGCGAGCTGGTGATCGGCCAGGCCATGGCGCGGGCCGCGGCGCGGTAGGCGTCCAGCTTCGGCAGGCCCTCGATCATCTTGCGGTCGGCGTACTCCACCAGCACGATCGCGCCATCCACCAGCATGCCGGCGGCCAGGATCAGGCTGAACAGCACGACCACGTTGATGGTCAGGCCCGACAGCGCCAGCGCCAGGATGCCGATCAGGAAGGAGGAAGGGATGGCGACGCCCACCAGCATGCCGCCGCGAAAGCCAAGTGCGCCGATGATGACGATCATGACCAGCAGGATGGCGAAGATCAGGCTGCTCTGCAGCTCGTTGAGCATATCCTTGATGTCATTCGAGCGGTCGCCCGAATAGGTCACCTGGATCTGCGCCGGCCAATGCTGCGCGACACGCTCGGCTTCCACCACGGTGCGGATCTTCTCCACCGTGTCGATGATGTTCTCGCCCGTGCGCTTGGACACTTCGAGCGCGACGGCCGGATGGCCGTTGATGCGGGCGTAGCTCTCGGCGTCCTTGTAGGTCTGGCGCAGGGTCGCGACATCGCGGATGCGCACGACCGCGTCGCCGTTCACCTTCAGCGGCATGTTCAGGATGTCTTCGGCATTCTCGAACAGGCCGGGCACATTGATGGAGAAGCGTCCTTGCGCGCTGTCCATGGTGCCCGCGGCCACCAGCCGGTTGCTGCGGCCGATCAAGAGGCCGACATCGTCGGCATTGAGGCCATAGCTCTCCAGCCGCAGGGGATCGATGACCATCTCCACCAGGTCTTCCCGGCTGCCGGAGATCTTGGCCTCCAGCACGCTGTCGATGCCCTCGATCTTGTCGCGCAGGTCGCGCGCGAGCTGCTGCAGCGTGCGCTCGGGCACGTCGCCCGACAGGCTGACGATCAGCACGGGGAACAGGCTGAAATTGACCTCATGCACGGAGGGTTCGTCGGCGTCGTCGGGCAATTCGGCCTTGGCGATGTCGACCTTGTTGCGGACGTCGTTGAGCGCCTTCTGTGCATCGAAGCCGGCGTCGAATTCCAGCACCACCGAGCCGCCGCCCTGATAGCCGATCGACTTCATCTCCTTGATGCCTTCGATGGAGCGCAGCTCCTGCTCCATCGGGCGCAGCAGCAGGCGTTCGGAATCCTCCGGCGAGATGCCCTCCAGGCTCAGCCGTACATACATCACCGGCAGGCTGATGTTGGGATCGGACTCCTTCGGCAGGCCGATATAGGAAACGGTGCCCGCAATGACCAGCAGCACCAGCGCCGAGAGGATAGTGCGCGAGTGATGGAGCGCGAAATCGATGATCGCGTTCATGTGCCCGACGCTCCGGTCTCCGGCACCGGCTGCACTTTCTGGCCGGGCTGGACGAATTCCTGGCCGACGGTGATGAAGGTGACTTTCTCCGGCAGGCCGGCGAGCCAGATCCCGTCAGGCCCGTCGGCGACGATGGTCACGGGATGGAACTCCACGATGTTCTCGGCGTTCAGCGTCTTCACGCCGATATCGCCGTTATCGGCCAGAGTGAGGATGGCCGGCGACACCAGATGGGCCGGCAGATCGGCGACCGGCAGGCGCAGCTCGGTCGACAGGCCCTGGATGATGCGCTTGTCTGCGTTCGGTACTTCAAGCTCGACGCGGAAGGTGCGGGTCTGCTCGTCGGCCGTGCTGCCGATGAAGCGGATCTTGCCCTGCAGCACGTCGCCGGTGATCAGCCGCGCCGAGCCGGCCATCCCCACCTTCAGAGATGGCACGTCGCGCTCCGTCACCTGGCCGATGATGAGGATGGGATCGAGATCCACCACCGTGGCCACGGGATCGCCGACATTGAGGAAGTCGCCGATCTCCGCCGCCCGCTCCTCCACATAGCCGCGGAACGGCGCATGGATGGAGGTGTGGGCGATATCGTTTTCCATGCTGACGACCA
Organism: uncultured Alphaproteobacteria bacterium; assembly: GCA_963810485.1. GTDB lineage: Bacteria > Pseudomonadota > Alphaproteobacteria > Dongiales > Dongiaceae > DATKFM01. The sequence continues at coordinate 189,278 of CAWENQ010000002.1, read as the reverse complement.
GGGCCCTCGCTTCCTCGAGCTTGGCCATGGCTTCGGCCGTCGCCATGTCCGACTTGAAGCCCTGCTTCGACAGTTTGGAGGCGGCGTTGTATTCGACCTCGCGCTGCGCCAAGAGGGCCTTGGACTGCTGCAGCCTGGCCTGGCGGTCATCGTCCGAGATCCGCGCCAGCAGCGCGCCGTCCTCGACGATGCTGCCCTTGTCAGCCAGCACTTCGATCACCTTGCCCTTGGTTTCCGCGCGCACTTCGACATGCCGCACCGCTTCGGTGCGGCCGCGCAGGATGATCTCCACCGATCGTGGCTTCGCCGTCTGCTCGCGCACGCGCACAGTCGGCAGCGCCACTTCCTGGGCTGTCTGCGCCGTTTCGCCGCCCTCGGTTGCCGGCGCCTCATGGAACTGGCCCGACAATACCCAGCCGCCGGCAACAAGTGCGACAGCCGCGGCAACGTAGTAGGAGGTCTTCATGTTCCCATCACCATCAATTTCACCGGCGCCCGGTCACTCCGCGGCGCGCGCCGTGCCTGGCTGAGCCTTGGCAGCGGCAATGATTTCGCTCTTGTGCGCGGCCATGAAGTCGGCGGCCGCCTTGTAGATCGCGTGGCCGAGGCCGCCGAGGAAGCGCGCGCTGGCGTTCGCATCGGGATTCTCGATCTCGCAATTATCGATCTCCGCCATCTGCTCCCGGTACCAGGCAATGCGATCCTCGATCAGCTTGTCGATGCGCGCGGCCGGCAGCAGGTTGGCGAACAGCAGCAGGAAGCAGAGTTCGGAGCGGATCTTGTCCGGCCCCGGCTGAACCGCCAATGAACGGATCAGTTCCCGGCGGCCCTTTGGCGTGATGCGGTAGATCTTCTTGTCCGGGCGCTTGGCCTGCGGCTGGTCGGAGCATTCCGCCAGGCCATCTTCCACCAGCCGCGTCAGCGCCGGATAGATCGAGCCGAAGCCGACGGCGTAGAAATGGCTGAGATCGCCTTCTTCATAGAGCTTCTTGATCTCATAACCGGTCGCATCGCCAAGCTCTAGCGCGCCCAGGCACAGGGTTCTCGCATCCATAGGTCACCTCTCAGGAGTTCGGGCGGCACTATATCGAGCCGATATAAGTGCGCCAAGGCGTATATCAACCCGATATATGACCCAACTCTAGACAGGATAATAATTTATGTAATTATATCAATATATTACGATATTTCACCTGCCACCCTGTCACTTTGCCGCGGCCGGAACGCTGAAGACCTCGATCGTCGACTTGCCGCTGGCGAGGGCGGCCTCCCAGCCGGCTTCCGCCGCGACCCGCGCCAGGCAGGGCGTGAGCGCTGTTTCGGCGGCGGCATGGGGCACGAAGACGAGGCCGTCATCGTCGCCGATCACCAGGTCGTGGGGCGAGACGGGTACCCCGCCGAACACGATCAGGCCGTTGACCACGCCGCGCTCCATCGAGGAGGGACCGCGGGGCGTGATCCAGCGGGAGAAGACGACGAAGTCCGGCCATTGCGCCAGCGTGCCGGTGTCGCGCACCGCGCCGTCCACGACGACGCCGGCGATGCCCTTGAGTCGCGCTGCCGACGACAACAGCTCGCCGATCATCGCGGCATCGCGCCGTCCGGCGGCTGCGACCACGATGATATCGCTGGCCCCCGCCACGTCGATCGCGTGATGCACCGGCCCGTAGTCCGCAGGCTCGCACCATGCGGTCACCGCGCTGCCGGTGAGCCGTGTGCCCGCTGCAAAGGGCCGCAGCGGCCGTATCCGCGCATCGGCATGCGCCGTGCCACCCAGATGATCCGCCGCTACGGCCGCGGGAACGGCGCGCCATCGGTCGATCAGGTCGGCGGGCAGGCGAGCGTTGCGGGGCTTTTCGAGGCGGGTGGGCATGGGTTCCCTCATTCAAGCGACGGTCGTGAAGTTGCACGCACTTATGACCGGCGTCAGGCAAGCGGCGCAAGAGCGTCAGAGATTGTGCGGAATGTGCAATGACGTGTAGATAAGGAAACCCGCCATACCGAGACCCCGGGAGAGGTCGCCGATGAAAACCTCCGCCGTCGAAACCGCCGACCTGACGCGTTCCGTGCTGTCGGTGCCGCCGCTCTGCCGCCGGGCGGATTTCGCGATCGACCGCGAGCAGAATATCCGCCTGCTGGCGCATCTGCGCGCGGGCGGCGTGTCGACCTTTATGTATGGCGGCAATGCCAATCTTTACAACATGGCGCCGTCGGAGTTCGTGCGTTTCGCCGAGCTTGTGCAGGACATCGCGCAGTCGGGCGATTGGATCATCCCGTCGGTCGGCAGCGACTACGGGAAGGCCAGCGACCAGCTCGCGTTTCTGCGCGGCCAGGCTTTCCCCACGGCGATGCTGCTGCCGCACCGCTTCCCGGCGACGCCATCAGGTGTCGCGACCGGCATCCGCAAGCTCGCGGATATCAACGGCAAGCCGCTGATCGCCTATGTGAAGGATGACGGCTATGTCGATGCCGCCGATCTCGGCCGCCTGATGGCCGACGGCGCGATCTGCGCGATCAAGTACGCCATCGTGCGCAAGGACCCCGCTGTCGACCCGTTCCTCGATGAGCTGTTGAATGTCGTGCCGCGCGAGCGCGTGATCAGCGGCATCGGCGAACGGCCGGCGATCATTCATCTGCGCCGCTTCCGCCTTGCTGCCTTCACCTCCGGCAGCGTCTGCGTGGCGCCGTGGCTGTCGACGGCGCTGTTGCGCGCGCTCCAGCGCGGCGATGACCGCGAAGCCGAACGCCTCCGCGCTCTGTTCCTGCCGCTGGAAGATCTGCGCGACAAGCATTCGCCGCTCCGCGTCCTCCATGCCGCGGTGGCCGCCGCCGGCATCGCCGACACCGGCCCGCTGCTGCCGTTCCTGGCGAATATCGAGGCGGGGCCAGGTCTTGAGCGCAATCGAGACCGAAGCGCGCCGGCTGTGGGAGCAGAATCAGGCCATGAAGCTGGCGGCGGAGTAGCCGTCGCCGCGAGACTTGCGCCGCAGCCGCCACCCTATACGCGCCGCACCTTCCCCGGAGCCCCGATCGGGCCTTCCAACGCCGCCCGGTCCCAGCGCCCGGCATCGGCCGCGGCATCGTAGGTGGTGGACAGGAAATCGAGCAGGAGCGCGTCGGGATTTGCGGCGGTGCGGACCGTCTCATAGGGCAGGATGAATTCGCCGAGCTTGGCTTCGAATGCGGCGCCTGGCGTCACCGGCCGGTCGCGGAAGCCGTCAGGCGCGGGATAGGCGTAGGAATAGAACGCGGCCTGCGGATAGGCTTCGCTGCCCGGCCAGAAACCGGCGCTGCTCACCTCGTGGGAATAGGCCTCGCGGGTGATCGCGTCGGGCAAGCCGGGAATGCCGCCGGGATGGCGCGGCGCGGGCCTGCCGGAGAAGCGGGTCACCGCGAGGTCGAAGCTGCCCCAGAAAAAATGCACGGGGCTGGCCTTGCCCAGGAATCCGGTGCGGAACAGCTTGAAGACGCGATCGACCTGCACCAGCGCGCGCCAGAAGCGATGCACTGCCGCGGCGTCATAGGCAGCGTGAACTCGGTCCAGCGAAAAACGGATCGGGTTGGGCACTTCGTTCGGCATCTCGTTGATGTGCACGGCGATGCCGAGGTCTTTCATAAGGTCGAGGACGCGGCGATGAAAATCGGCGACGGTCTGCGGTTCGAGTGGCAGCGTCCGCTCTTCGCCGCGGCTCGTGCGGGCGAGGAGGCGATTGCCGATGAAATCGAACTCCATTTCCAGAATCTCATTGCCGGCGGGGATCGGCCCCGTGCCAAGCCCGCGCGCCGTGACATAGAGCGGCACATGCCAGCCATGGTTGAGCCAAGGCGTAAGGCTCAGCCGCACCTTGCTCGCGATCTGCGTCCAGAGCTGCAGTGTCAACGCCGTTTCGCGCCAGGCGGGATAGGGTATGTCGGGCCACACCGCGTTGGCATTGTTCATGGCGCGTCTCCTGTCAATGGCAGCGACCGTCGTCGCGCTCGCCGCGATAGTAGCCTAGCGCGATGACAGGTGACGAGGTCGGTTGAAGGCGGCAGCGCCGGAACGGCGCGACAGGGCTCCGGCTACTCGAACATTTCCCGATGCTCCGCCTGCACCGCCGGAAGCGCCTTCAGGATCTCCGACAGATGCAGCTTGAGCGCCGCTTCCGCGGCGTCGGCGTCGCGGGCGTCGATGGCGGCCAGGATGGCGCGGTGCTGATCGATCAGCAGAGGCAGCGCTGTCGCGGCGGGCAGCGTCAGGTGACAGACGCGGTCCATATGCGCCTTGATGTTCTCCATGACAGTCCAGGCCGATGGGCAGCCGGCGCCTTCGGCGATGGCGGCGTGGAAGAGTTCGTCGGCGCGCTGGAACTCGTAATGCGCGCCGGACTCGGCGGCGGTCTCCTGCACATCGAGATAAAAATCCATGCGGGTGCGGACCCGGGCATCGAAGCGCTGGCAGGCGCGCCGCACGACGGCGACTTCCATCGACTCGCGGATGAAGCGCGCCTCCAGCATCCGGTCCAGCGAGATCTTGACCACGAAGGTGCCGCGGCGCGGATGGATCTCCAGCAGGCCGGCGCGGCTCAGGGAAATGAACGCCTCGCGCACCGGCTGCCGCGAGACGCCATAGCGGGCGGCGATCTCTTTCTCCGAAAGCGGCATCCCCGGCTTCATCGCCAGCGTAATGATGGCCTTGCGGATCTCGAGCTCCACCCGCCGCGCCGCGCTGCGCGGCTCCTCGACCGTATCGGTGTTCGCCAGCCAGTCCTTCAAGGCTAATTCCTCAATCTCTCCATTGCCGAACTGTGACTACCATACTAATCTCCGGGCCTACCATACAACCATCAATGTCGGCGGAGGATGTAGATAGACCCACGGCATAAGCCGCCGCGCAGCCAAAGTTCAGAAGGCGAGACACATCGCCCTGACAAACACACAGGAGAGGACCGGATGAAAACACTGACAGCATTTTTCATGGCGGCGGCCACCGCGTTGGTCTTGGCAGCCGCGCCGGCGAACGCGCAGGAGATAACGCTGCGTTCCGCCGACATCCATCCCGACGGCTATCCGACCGTGGAAGCCGTGATCTACATGGGCAAGCTGGTGGAAGAACGCACCGGCGGGCGCATCAAGATCCAGGTGATGAACAACGCGACCCTCGGCACCGAGAAGGACACCATCGAGCAGACGCGCTTCGGCGTCATCGACATGAACCGGGTGAACACCGCGCCGTTCAACAACCTGGTGCCCGAAACCCAGGTGCTGGGGCTGCCGTTCCTCTTCCGCTCCGTGGACCACATGCACAAGGTCGTCGACGGCCCGATCGGCGACGAGATCCTGACGGCGTTCGAGGCGCACGGGCTGGTCGGCCTGGCGTTCTATGACTCCGGCGCGCGCTCGTTCTACAGCACGAACAAGACCATCAAGACCGTCGAGGATCTGAAGGGCATGAAGATCCGCGTGCAGCAATCCGACATGTGGATCGCGATCATGGAGGCCTTTGGCGCCAACGCCACGCCGATGCCGTTCGGCGAAGTCTATTCCTCGCTGCAGACCGGCGTGGTGGATGCGGCGGAGAATAACTGGCCGTCCTACGAATCCTCGGGCCACTACGAGGTGGCGAAGCATTACAGCCTGACCGAGCATTCGCTGACCCCGGAAGTGCTGGTGATCTCCAAGATCTCCTGGGACAAGCTGTCGGCGGAGGACCAGCAGATCCTGCGCGCCGCGGCCAAGGAATCGGTCGGCAAGATGCGCGAGCTCTGGGTCGCGCGCGAGAAGGCGTCCGAGGAGAAGGTGCGGACCGCCGGCTCGGAGATCGTCACCATCGACAAGGAGCCCTTCGTGGCCGCGATGAAGCCGGTCTACGACAAGTTCGTCACCGATCCCAAGATGCAGGCGCTGGTCGAGAAGATCAAAGCCGTGCAGTGACGCCGGTGCCTGAGCCGGCGCAGAGCGGGCCCGCTTCTCTTGCCCGGGAGGAGCGGGCCGCCGATTATCATGCAGGTGAATATTGCATCGCTCCGACCCGCCGGTGCGGCGGCTCGCCCTGCTGCTGCACCGGATCGTGTCGCCGCTGGCGGCGGCGGCGCTGTGGATTTCCGGCGCCGGCATGCTGGCGATGACCGGCGCCGTCGGCTGGCAGATCTTCGGCCGCTATGTGCTGAACGACACGCCCACCTGGGCCGAGCCGCTGACGCTTCAGCTCATGGGCTGGTTCATCCTGCTGGGCGCGGCCGTGGGCGTGCGCGAGAGCTTCCATCTCGGCCTGGATATCGTGCGCCATGTCGTCGGCGACACCGCCGGCCGGGTCATGGACGGCATCAATCTCGTTCTCGTCGCCGCGTTCGGCCTGGCGATGAGCTGGTATGGCATCTTGCTGGCGGTGGGCACCTGGGATGCGCCGCTGCCCGTTCTGGGCGTGCCCGGCGGCGTCGATTATCTGCCGCTCATCGCCGGCGGCGCGCTGATCGCGCTGTTCGCCGCCGAGCGGTTCCTGGCGCTGCTCGCCGGCCATGACCAGCGGGAGATCGACATCGCGCGGGCGGCCGTCTGATGGCGTATCTCATCCTCTTCGGCGGATTCACGTTCCTCATGCTGATGGGCATGCCGATCGCCTTCTGCCTGGGCCTCTCGTCGCTCGCGACCGTCCTCTATATGGGCCTGCCGGCGATCGTGGTGTTCCAGCAGCTCAATTCCGGCATGAACCTGTTCGCGATGATGGCGATACCCTTCTTCATCTTCGCGGGCGACCTGATGATCCGCGGCGGCATCGCCGCTCGATTGATCAACTTCGCCGGCGGGCTCGTCGGCCATCTGCGCGGCGGCCTGGGCCAGGTGAACGTCGTGGCCTCCACCCTGTTCGGCGGCATCTCCGGCTCCGCCGTGGCGGATGCCTCGGCGGTCGGCGGGCTGATGATCCCCCAGATGGCGGCCCGCGGCTATGACCGCGACTATGCCGTCAATGTCACGGTCAACGCCGCGATCATCGCGCTGCTGGTGCCGCCGTCTCACAACATGATCCTCTATTCGATCGCCGCCGGCGGCAATGTCTCGATCGCCGATCTCTTTACCGCCGGCATCGTGCCGGGGCTGCTGCTCGCGGGCTCCCTGATGATCGCGGCCTATTGGGTGGCGCGCCGCCGCGGCTATCCCGCCGAGCCGTTTCCCGGCCTGCGGCGGCTCCTGGGATTCTTCATCGCCTCGGCGCCCGGCCTACTGCTGATCGGCATCATCTTCGGCGGCGTGCGCAGCGGCGTCTTCACGGCGACCGAAAGCTCCTGCATCGCCGTCATCTACGCCATGGTGATCGCCGGGCTGGTCTATCGCGAATTGGACTGGCGCGGCTTCGTCGAGGCGACGCTCGGCGCCGTGCGCACCACGGCCATGGTGCTGCTGATCATCGGCGCGGCCGCGGCCTTTAGCTGGATCATGGCCTACCTGCAGGTGCAGCAATCCACGGTCGCTGCCATCCAGTCGATCTCGAGCGATCCGATCATGGTTCTGCTGCTGATCAACCTGGTGCTGTTGCTGCTCGGCACCTTCATGGACATGGCGCCGATGATCCTGATCTGCACGCCGGTGCTGCTGCCGATCGTCAAGGCCTTCGGCATCGACCCCGTGCATTTCGGCGTCGTGCTGATCTTGAATGCCGGCATCGGCCTGAACACGCCGCCGGTCGGCACGGTGCTGTTCGTCGGCTGCGCCGTCGGCAAGATCACCATCCGCGAGGCCATGCGCACGATCTGGCCGTTCTATGGCGCCAGCGTCTTCGTGCTGCTGCTGGTGACCTACATCCCCGCGCTGTCGCTCTGGCTGCCGGGCCTGTTTCGCTGAGCGGCCTAGGCCGGCGGGATGAAGGGCTGTTGGATCGTCTGAAACGCCGGCAGAGCTTCCAAGCGGGCGGCGTGTGCCTTGAGCGCGGGATAATCGGCCAACGAAATCGAGCCCGCATGCACGTCGGCCATGAAGCGGAGCACCGCGGCGATGGCAATGTCGGCATGACCGATCCGCGCGCCGAACCAGTAGTCGGTCTTCCGGCTGGCCCGGTCGTCGTCCAGCGCTTTCAGGACATTGGCAATCTGGACGCTGCGCCGCGTCATCAGGAGCTCAGACGTCGCCGTGTGCAGCTTCGTCTCGTAGAACAGGCTGACAGCCATGTCGCCCAAACCCGTCGCCAGCGCGGCCACCTTCAGCGCCTGATGCCGGGCCGGCTCCGCGGCCGGAAACATCCTGGCATCCGCCGGCACGAGGCTGTCGAGATAGTCCAGGATGATGTGGCTGTCGGTCAGCACCTCGCCGTTATCCAGCACCAGCGTCGGCACGCGCGTCAGCGGATTGTACTGCCGGATCTTCTCCGCCTCCCCGAACGACGACCAGGGCCGATGCTCGAACGGCAGCTTATAGAGCGTCAACGCGATGCCGACGCGGCGGACGAAGGGGGAGTCGTACTGGCCGATGAGGATCATGGGGGACTGCCTCGAGCGCTATGATATGCGAGCCGACAATCAGAAATGACTTGGCTGCCGATCTTCCAAGGATATGCACCGATGTACGTGGCTGCACCACTGGGTTCCAGGTGATTTTGCATCTTAGAAAATAATCCGGAACCGCTGGCACTGGATCTTCATTTGCCGTATAGTGTCCATAGTGCTGAACGCACTGGATGTCATCAGGACGCTCGGGGAGGACTGAACCATGAGCGACTGGCAAAAGCGTTCTCAGCGTCGTCATTTACTTTTCACGGCGGGAGCCTGCTGCATTGCACTCGCGCTCTACGCTAGCGGCGCGGCAAGCCAAACCTCAGAAGTAGATAGCTACGACGCGGCTGTCACATCGCAGAGTAAGACTGAGGCCCTTAGGTTCATAAAGACCTTCGCGTCCAGTCACCTAGTCGGTGATCTTATAGAATCGCTGCCGCCGCAGGTGGCCCGGGAAGTCTGCGCCGAACTAAAGGGCAGTGGCCCAGCCAAGGCGCGAAAAGCTTGCGATGCTCTGCCGAAGGCATTGGTTGCTCAGCCGGCTGTTCCGGCTCCAGAACCTGCCCCTACCGCACATGATGAAATGGTTGGCCCATTGTCGCCCGGTGCAGACGCATCCGCAGGCGTTCTGCCTGAAGAAGAACCAGCGGATGCGCAAGTTGCCGATGACATAGACAACGCCGATGGCATTGAAGTCTTCGATCCTCCTATGACCGAGGTTCCCCCTGCTGGCAGCGGTACTGCGGGCGCGTCGGCGTCGGCCGGTACAGACACTGCGGCAGGCGTTTCATCCGGCGCGCAATCCGCCGGGATGTACGGTGCCAATGATACAGTCACGTCCGGTGACACTGATCTTATGTATAGTCCGGTAGTTGAAATTTCGCCTGCAGCCAGCAGCACGGAGGCGACGCCGGTATCGACCGTTGCAGGGAGCGGAGCGGGCACTCCGTCTGACGTAGAACCAACGCTCGGGCAAGCGGCCGGTGATGCAGACGATGCCGGTGGCACGGACCTTTTCTATGGACCAGTCGCCGAGGTCGCTCCCGCTGCTGGCGGAACGACGGCGAATGCAGCGTCCTGCTCCGTCGCAGCGCCGGCATCGACACCGTCCGGTGGCGATACTCAGAGTTGCCGAAACAATGTCAACAGAGACAAATCTGAGGGCGGGAAAGCCGTTCCGCCGGTGGCCGGGACGGTTTCCGTCGTCAGCACTACCGCTGCCATATCTGTGACTACCAGTACATCCGCATCCACTGGCATTCAGCCTGACCCGGCACCTGATACAGCCAACAGCGAGAGCAGCAGTCCCGAAAGCAACAGCACTGAAAGCAGCAGCGCCGAAAGTGACAATGCCCAAAGCAGCAGCGGCCAGAGCAGCAGCGATCAGAGCAGCAGCGGCCAGAGCAGCAGCGATCAGAGCAGCAGTGATCAGAGCAGCAGCGGCCAGAGCAGCAGCGGCCAGAGCAGCAGCGATCAGAGCAGCAGTGATCAGAGCAGCAGCGGCCAGAGCAGCAGCGGCAATGACCAGGCCAGCAACTCGCAAAGCGGCAGTGCCGACAGCAGCAAGGGCAAGGGCAAAAGCAAAGGCGATAAGGCTAAGGGCGACAAGGGCAGCAAGGGCAAGGGCAAGGGCGGAAGTAAGGGCCCGAGCTAACCGACCCGGTTTGAGCAAAGCCCTCGTCAACAACTTTGGTCCGGCAACGAACAAGCGATGTCGTCGCTCTGCGGCCGGCAGCGGCGGCGCCGGAGGGCAGTGTTTCGCAAACTTGATCGACTACAAAGAAGGGCGGCTGCAAAGACTGCAACCGCCAGGAGGGAAGGCTTAGTGCGGCCGATCCGAGCTTGGTCCTGGCCGCGTCTATCGCCCGGCGCAGCGCCAGCGGATCGTCGATCGCCGGCAGCGTGATTTTTCCAATGCCGGTGCCGCTCAGATGCAAGTGGCAGTCGCGCGATCCAACGATCTTCAGAGTTGAATTGGTCCCGCCACCCGATTACTTCTTGGCTTGCGACTCCGCAATCATCTCTCCCAGCACGGTCTGCGCCACGGTGTCGGGAGTGGAAGCCGATCCGCCCAGCTTGGTCGCCTTTTGCCGCCCGCCATACTTGACTGTCATCATGCCATCCAGAACGGTGTAAAAGCCGATGTACTTCTTTCCGGCAAGTTCCAGTTGGACAGGGCGAGGCTGCGGCGGTGGTGGATCGTTACGGCCCGACATGATTATTCGTTCCCTCCTAAGACTATCAGACAGGTCTCAATCGTTCGAGCTCACCCAAGCTTGGTCCTGGCGGTATCTATCGCCCGGCGCAGCGCCAGCGGATCGTCGATCGCCGGCAACGTGATCTTCGCCATGCCGGTTCCGCTCAGATGCAAGTGGCCGTAGCCGAGAATTCGCCCGAGCATGGACTGAGAGAGGTTGATTTCCTCGATCTTGCCCAGGCTTATTTCTTCGGTCTGACGGGCGATCCACCCGCGCTTGAAGATGAACCGCCGCGTGGTGACCGCCATCTCCGTCGTCCACTTTCGGACTAGCATCACGAGACCGATGACCGGCCCGATGACGAGGAGCAAACCCAGCGTCATCCAGAGGATAGCGCCGAACGTATAGATCCAGTGATAGTTGGCTCTGTAGACAACGGACTCGCTGTCGCCAAGTACTTCCTCGACATAGCCCATTTCCGACCCCTGAGCCTTCAATAGTGAAGGTCCGCTGATGCTACACGAAACTGCAGTCCACCGCACCGTTCGTGCGGCCTACTCCTCAGAGCGGCCCGTGGCGTCACGATCCCTGTCGTATCGCCTCGCGAGCGGAAACGGCGGCAGCCAGGATTCGCGGCGGACGGTCCAGAGTTCGTAGGTTGGCTTCAGCTGGTCAGGGGCATCCAGGGATCCCAGGTTCACTTCGATTTCGTCGCCGCTGCGCGAGAAAACGGACGAGCCGCAGCGGGGACAGAAAAACCGCCCGGCGAAGTCGCGTGTCTCGCCGTCGATCTTCACCGCATCCTTGGGGAAGATCGCAGAAGCGTGAAAGAGGGCGCCATGATGCTTGCGGCAGTCGAGACAGTGACAAAGGCCGACCCGGTATGGGCGTCCCGACGCCACAATTCGGACGTTGCCGCACAGGCAACCGCCGGTGAAGCGGTCCATGCTGGGTCTCCTCTAAATTCAAGCGGTCGGAACGTTTACAACGAACCGCACCGGATTTTCAATGCGATGGGAGGAAATAGTGGCTGGGGGACTAGGATTCGAACCTAGACTAGCGGAGTCAGAGTCCGCGGTCCTACCGTTAGACGATCCCCCAGCAGAGGGGCCCGGACGAGCCGAGACGGCGGGGTTGGCCACCCGCCGGTTTGTGCGCGGGGACTTTAGTCGCCGTGCCGCGCCAATGCAACAGCCCCGGGCGGCGGTCTAGCCATTTGGAAATGCTTCGGGAAATCGCATTATCCGGCCCTGGGATCGATAGACATCCGCCATGGGCCGAACCGGGGGAGCGGGCGCCCCGATGCCACCCGGGCGCGAAGCTGGTCCCTGCGAACCACCTTGCTCCCCGTCGCGGAACCCTTCACAGTTGGCAATTGTCAGACTGTATGCAGAAACGCTCAGGCGGCCGATAAGAGCCGCCGGCGAACATGGAGGTGGGGGTTTGGAGGCGGCAGTCGCGTCGCAGCGAGACGTCACGGAGGAGGGCAGCGCGATGATTTCCGCTCGCCCACGCCCGTGCTCGCGGCGCTTGATCTCGGCACCAACAATTGCCGCCTGCTGATCGCCCGCGCCAATGGCCGCGGCTATCGCATCATCGACGCCTTCTCGCGCATCGTCCGTCTCGGCGAGGGCCTCACGCGCAGCGGCGCGCTCACCGAAGACGCCATGCGCCGCACCATCGAGGCGCTGAAAGTCTGCGCCGGCAAGATCTCGCGCCGCGGCGTCACCCATGGCCGCAGCGTGGCGACAGAGGCCTGCCGCCGCGCCAGCAACTGCGACGAGTTCCTCGGCCGCGTGCGCGCGGACACCGGGCTCAATATCGAGATCATCTCCACGGCCGAGGAGGCGCAGCTCGCCTTCCGCGGCTGCTCGCCGCTGCTCAGCCCGCGGCAGCCGCGCGCGCTGGTGTTCGACATCGGCGGCGGCAGCACGGAGATCGGCTGGCTCCGCCTGCGCAACAGCCATCCGCCCGAGCTGATCGACAGCCTGTCCATCCCCATGGGCGTGGTGACCCTCAGCGAGAATTATGGCAGTTCGCAGATGTCGGTCGAGATGTATCGGCGCATGGTTGATGACGTGAGCGCGCCTATCGCCGATTTCGCCGCGCGCAACGGCATCGGCTCCCGCGTCGCCGCCGAAGGGGTGCAGATGCTGGGGACCTCGGGGACCGTGACGACGTTGGCGGGCATCCATCTCGGGCTGGCGCGTTACGACCGGTCGATGGTCGACGGCACCTATCTGGATTTCGACACCATCCGCTCGATCAGCCGCGGCCTGGCGGACATGACCTATGAGGAGCGCTGCCGCTATTCCTGCATCGGCGCCGACCGCGCGGACCTGGTGGTGGCGGGCTGTGCCATCCTCGAAGCCATTTGCGATCTCTGGCCCGTGGGCCGGCTGCGGGTGGCCGATCGCGGCGTGCGCGAGGGCATTCTCGACGGCTTGCTCAACAGCGCAAACCGGCGGCGGTCGCGCCGGCGCCGGCGGGCTAGAACCGAGGCCGCCGTTTAGGCTATCTCTGGGTATGGGCAGGGTAGCGTGAGCAAGGATCGGCGGCGGCAGCGCGGTTCGTCGGGCGGGCGTGGCAGCGCGACGCTCGGCGGCAGCCGCGGCGAGACCGTGCGGGTGAAGACGGCGGCCAAGCGCCGGCCCTCCTCGACGCGCTGGCTGGAACGGCAGCTCAACGATCCCTATGTGGCGGAGGCGAAGCGGCTCGGCTACCGCTCGCGCGCGGCGTTCAAGCTGCTGCAGCTCGATGAGCGGTTCCATGTGCTGACCAAGGGCAAGCGCGTGGTCGACCTTGGCGCCGCGCCCGGCGGCTGGACCCAGGTGGCGGTGGAGCGGGTGCGGTCCCAGAACCCTGGCGGCGGCCGCGTGGTGGCGATCGACCTGCAGGAGATGGAATCGGTCTCCGGTGCAGTTGCCCTGCATATGGACGGCACGACGGCGGAGGCCTCCGCGCGGGCAAAGCAGGAGCTGGGCGGCGGCGCCGACGTGGTGCTCAGCGACATGGCGCCTGCCGCGACGGGGCATCACCAGACCGACCATATCCGCATCATGGGCCTTGCCAAGTCCGCCTATGAGACGGCGAAGGAATTGCTGGAACCCGGCGGCGCCTTTATCGTCAAGGTGTGGCAGGGCGGGGCGCAGAAGGAACTGCTGGATGCGCTGAAGCGCGAATTCGACACTGTTCGCCACGTCAAGCCGCCGGCCAGCCGGTCCGATTCGGCGGAACTCTATCTGGTTGCCCTGGGCTTCCGCGGCCGGCGCGGCAATTGATCACATAAAGGAGGGCGCCATGCCCGACAGCACCAGCGAACCGCAGTTGCAGCCTCTGAATGCGGCCGTGGTGCCGCGCTTCGCCGAGGCGGCCACCTTCATGCGCACGCCGCGCACCGACGATACGTCGAAAGTGGACATCGCGCTGGTGGGCGTGCCGTTCGATCTCGGCACCGGCTTCCGCACTGGCGCGCGCCAGGGTCCGGCGCAGATCCGCGAGATGTCGCGCATCATCCGCAAGGTCAATCCCACCAGCAGTATTGCGCCGTTCTCGCTCTGCAGCGTCGGCGACATGGGCGATGCGCCCGTGCATCCGTTCGATCTGATGGATAGCATCGACAAGATCACGGCGTTCTTCAAGAATCTGGCGCAGCACAACATCTCGCCGATCGCCGCCGGCGGCGACCACACGATCACGCTGCCGATCCTGCGCGGCCTGTTCAAGGGCGAGCCGTTCGGCGCCGTGCATTTCGACGCCCATGCCGACACGCTGGACACCTATCTCGGCACCAAGATCAACCATGCCACGCCGTTCCGCCGCCTGGTGGAGGAGGGCATCCTCGATCCGAAGCGCACGATCCAGATCGGCCTGCGCGGCACGCGCTTTGCCGATGACGATATTCAGTACGGCTACGACATGGGCATGCGCATCGTCACCATGGACGATTTCGAGGAGATGGGGCGCAAGGAAGTGATCCGCGAATGCCGCCGCGTTTGCGGCCAGGGGCCGACCTACATCACCTTCGATATCGACGGCCTCGATCCCGTTTACTGCATCGGCACCGGCGTGCCGGAGCCGGGCGGCCTGTCGATGCGCGATGCCCAAGTGATCATCCGCGGGCTGCAGGGCCTGCATCTGATCGGCGGCGATGTCTGCGAGGTGCTGCCGCTGGCCGATCCGTCGGGGCATACGGCGCTCAACGCCGCCAACCTGATGTTCGAGATGCTCTGCGTGATCGCCGATTCCCGTGCCAACCGCTGGGCGCGGTAGCGGGCCGACGGCGCCGCTAGAGCGCGATCACGTTGCCGAGATGCTCCGGCATCTCCTGCAGCGGCACATGGGTCAGATCCTTGGCGAGCTCGGCGCGGATCAGTTCGCTGGCCTTCGCGGATAGCGATTGGCGCAAAGTGCTGAGCGTGCGCGCCGGCGCCACGACGATCAGGTCATCGTAGGAATTCCTGTCGGCGGCATCGTTGAGCAGCTTGGCCATCTCCTGGCCGAACTTCTCCTTCTCGAACTCGTGCCAGTCCGTATGCGGCTCGATGGCGCTGCGATTGGCGCCCAGGGACGGGGCGACGCGCCCGGGCCTGTCGGTGCCCAGCAGGTGCGTCGGCGGCGCGTCGTGGTGAAACTCTTCGGCAATGGCCGGCCGAAGGCCTTTGCCCGGCCCGTCATTGGCCAGCAGCCGCGCGCGGCTGCCATCGGCGACGATGATCCAAGTCACTTTCTTTTTCATGCCTGGCCTCATTCAGATTGCAATTCCAGCACTCCATAGCCCTTTACATTGTCTATCGGCACCGCGAATCAACCGCTTTGACCTGCGTCAAATGCATAGGCGAATCATCGGTTTCGCGCTTGGCAGGACGGGTTCCCTGTGTATGATGGCGCGCCATTATCTGCCGGCCGACCCGAAGGAAAATGGCATGGAAATCCGCGAGGCGCTGACTTTCGACGACGTTCTCTTGCGTCCCGCCGAGTCCGCCGTTCTTCCCGCCGAAACCGAGACCCGCACAAAGCTCACGCGTACGATCGAACTGGGCATCCCGCTGGTGTCCTCGGCGATGGATACGGTGACCGAGCATCAGATGGCGATCGCCCTGGCCCAGGCCGGCGGCATCGGCGTCATCCACAAGAACCTGGATATCGGCAAGCAGGCCGCTGAAGTGCGGCGGGTGAAGAAGTTCGAATTGGGCATGGTGGTGAATCCCGTCACCATCCATCCCGACCAGACCCTGGCCGATGCGCTGAAGCTCATGGCCGACTTCCAGATCTCCGGCATCCCCGTGGTGGAGCGGGGCAACGGCAGGCTGGTGGGCATCCTCACCAACCGCGATGTGCGCTTCGCCACCAAGATGACCGAGCCGGTGAGCCAGCTCATGACCAAGGAGAAGCTGGTGACGGTGCGCGAGGGCGTGACGCCGGCCGAGGCCAAGCGGCTGCTGCACCAGCACCGCATCGAGAAGCTATTGGTGGTGGATGGCGACTACAGCTGCATCGGCCTCATCACCGTCAAGGACATGGAGAAGGCGCAGAACTATCCCACCGCCTGCAAGGACGAGCGCGGGCGGCTCCGCGTCGCCGCCGCCGTCGGCGTGGGCGATGACGGCTTGCGCCGCGCCGAGGCGCTGATCGAAGCGGGTGTCGATGTGGTGGTGGTGGATACGGCCCACGGCCATTCCCTGGGCGTGCTCACGGCGGTCGAGCGGGTGAAGCGGCTGAGCAACGCCTGCCAGGTGATCGCCGGCAACGTGGCGACGGCCGAGGGCACCAAGGCGCTGATCGACGCGGGCGCCGATGCGGTGAAGGTGGGCATCGGCCCCGGTTCGATCTGCACCACGCGCATCGTCGCCGGCGTCGGCGTGCCGCAGCTCACCGCCGTCCTGGATGCGGTGGAGGCGGCGCAGAAGCGCAACACGCCGATCATCGCCGATGGCGGGGTGAAATTCTCCGGCGATCTGGCGAAGGCGATCGCCGCCGGCGCCAACTGCGTGATGGTGGGCTCGCTGCTCGCCGGCACCGACGAGGCGCCGGGCGAGGTGTTCCTCTACGAAGGCCGCTCCTACAAATCCTATCGCGGCATGGGATCGCTGGGCGCGATGGCGCGCGGCTCCGCCGACCGCTATTTCCAGCAGGAAGTGTCGGACAAGCTGAAGCTGGTGCCCGAGGGCGTCGAAGGCCGCGTGGCCTACAAGGGCCCGGCCGGCACCGTGATCCACCAGCTCGTCGGCGGCCTGCGCGCGGCCATGGGCTACACCGGCAACCGGACGATCCAGGACATGCAGAAGAACTGCCAGTTCCTGCGCATCACCAATGCCGGCCTGCGCGAGAGCCATGTGCATGACGTGGTCGTGACCCGGGAGGCGCCGAACTACCGGCGCGAGATGTAGGCTGACACCGGCGCTCGCCTCCAAGCATCCATCGATCTCCTGTCGGCGATCCATGCCGGCACGTCGCCGGCCGACCGGGTGTCGGCGGCCTTCTTCAGGGAGCGGCGCTATATCGGCGGCGGCGACCGGCGGGCGGTCATCGATCGGGTCTATTCGGTGCTGCGCCGCCGTGCCGCGCTCGACTGGTGGATCGGCCGCGCCATGCCGGTGGAGGATGTCCAGGATCGCCCGGGCGCCGACCGGCGGCGGATCATCGCCGCGCTGGTGCTGATGGAGGGCTGGAGCGCCGACCGCATCGCCGGGTCGTTCGACGGCGGCACCTACCGGCCGGAGCAGCTCACCGATATCGAGCGCGCCATGGCGAAGTCCCTCGAGGGAAACACGCTGCTCTCGCCGGATCAGCCGGAATGGGTGCGGCTGGAATTTCCCGAATGGCTTGGCGACAGCCTGCATCGTATCTTCGGCGAACGGCTGGAGCCGGAGATGCAGGCCTTGCTGACGGAGGCGCCGCTGGATCTGCGCGCCAATACGTTGAAAGCCGGCCGCGACGACGCGATGGCGGCGCTCGCGCGCGACGGCGTCGAGGCGAAGCCGACCGCGCTCTCGCCCCTGGGGCTGCGCGTCGATGGCCGCCCGCCGCTGGCGACACTGCCGTCATTCAAGGACGGCCTCGTCGAAGTGCAGGACGAAGGCTCGCAGCTCGCGGCGCTGCTGGTGGATGCGCGGCCCGGTCTGCGCATTGTCGATTTCTGCGCCGGCGCCGGCGGCAAGACCCTGGCGATGGCGGCGGCGATGGAGAACAAGGGCCGCATCGTCGCCTGCGACGTGCTGCAGGGCCGCGTCGATCGGGCGGCGATCAGGCTGCAGCGCGCCGGCGTGCATAACGTCGAGCGCCGCGGTCTCAGCTCCGAGCGCGATCCCTGGGTGAAGCGCCACGCCGGCGCCTATGACCGCGTGCTGGTCGACGCGCCCTGCACCGGCGTCGGCACCTGGCGCCGCAATCCCGACGCCCGCTGGAAACTGACGCCGGACTTTCTGAAGGAACTCCTCGATCTCCAGCGGCGCATCTTCGACAGCGCCGCGCGGCTGGTGAAACCGGGCGGCCGGCTGGTCTATGCCACCTGCTCGCTGCTGCCGGAGGAGAACGAGGCGCAGATCGACTCCTTCCTCGCGCAGCATCCGGATTTCACGGTCCTGCCGGTCGCCGATGTCTGGCGCGACGCCATGGCGAAGCAGCCGGACGCAGCACCCTGTCCCTCCGACGGCAGCTACCTGCGCCTCACGCCCGCGCAGCAGGGCACCGACGGTTTCTTCGTCGCCGTTCTGCAGCGCAACGCCGCGGCCAAGCCGGCGCCGGAGCCGAGCGCCGCTTCGCCGGAGGCGACCCATGCCCCCGCCGGAGGCGAACTTATGATCCACTCCATTCGCATCCGCCGCGCCCGGCCGGAGGACGCCCGCGGCATCGCCGCCGTGCATGTGGAAAGCTGGCGTTCCGCCTATGCCGGCATCCTGCCCGACCGCGTGATGGTGCAGATGTCCGTGGATCAGAAGGCCGTCTCCTGGCGCCGCCAGATCGAGACCACCGCCAACAGCCAGGGCCTGCTGGTGGCCGAGCTTCCCGAGGGCGGCATCGCCGGCTTCGCCAGCAGCGGCCGCCCCACCAGCGCGCTCGCGGGCTTCGACGGCGAGATCTTCATGCTCTATGTCATGCCCGACTGGCAGGAGCAGGGCCTCGGCCGCGGCCTGCTCTGCGGCAGCCTGCAGCTCATGGCCAAGAACGGCTGCAGCTCGGCCCTGGTCTGGGTGCTGGCGGACAATCCCGCGCGCTTCTTCTACGAGGCGATGGAGGGCAAGCGCGTCGGCGAGAAGGACGAGGCGATCTGGGGCGTCACCCTGCACCAGATCGCCTATGGCTGGCGCAGCCTGTCGCCGCTGCCCGCCGCCTGCCGGGGACACCGCCGATGAAAAACCCGCCCGCTCCCGCTTGCCCGCCCCCGAATCTTTTGCAATCGATCCCCCTCCGCGAAAGGCGCCCGGCATCAAGATGACCGAACGTATCCTGATCCTCGATTTCGGTTCCCAGTTCACCCAGCTCATCGCCCGCCGCATCCGCGAGAGCGGCGTCTATTGCGAGATCCTGCCCTTCAACACCGATCCCCAGCGCATCGCCGATTTCGGCGCCAAGGGCATCATCCTCTCCGGCGGCCCCGCCTCGGTCTATGAGGGCGAGTCGCCGAAGGCGCCGGCCATCGTCTTCGAGATGGACGTGCCGGTGCTCGGCATCTGCTATGGCGAGCAGGCGATCTGCGACCAGCTCGGCGGCAAGGTCGAGCATTCCGATCACCGCGAGTTCGGCCGCGCCTTCGTCGAGGTCAAGGATGACTGCGCGCTGTTCGACGGCGTCTGGAACAAGGGCGACCGCGAGCAGGTCTGGATGAGCCACGGCGACCGCGTCAGCGCCATCCCCAAGGGCTTCAAGGTCGTCGCCGTCAGCGACAGCGCGCCCTACGCCGCCATCGCCGACGATCACAGGCGCATCTATGGCGTGCAGTTCCACCTGGAGGTCGTGCACACGCCCGCACGGCGCCAAGCTGCTGGCCAATTTCGCCAGGCGCATCTGCGGCTGCGCCGGCGACTGGACCATGGCCGCCTTCAAGGAACACGCCATCGGCCAGATCCGCCACCAGGTGGGCAAGGGGCGGGTGATCTGCGGCCTCTCCGGCGGCGTCGACTCCGCCGTCGCTGCCGTGCTGATCCACGAGGCGATCGGCGACCAGCTCACCTGCATCTTCGTCGATCACGGCCTGCTGCGCGGCGGCGAGGCGGAGCAGGTGGTGACCATCTTCCGCGACCACTACAACATCCCGCTGGTGCATCGCGACGCGGCCGACCTGTTCCTCGGCAAGCTCGCCGGCGTCACCGATCCCGAGGCCAAGCGCAAGACCATCGGCGGCCTGTTCATCGACGTGTTCGAGCAGGAGGCGCAGCAAGCTCGGCGGCGCCGACTTCCTGGCGCAGGGCACGCTCTATCCCGACGTGATCGAGTCCGTCTCCTTCACCGGCGGCCCCAGCGTCACCATCAAGTCGCACCACAATGTCGGCGGCCTGCCAGAGCGCATGCGCATGAAGCTGGTGGAGCCGCTGCGCGAGCTGTTCAAGGACGAGGTGCGCGCGCTCGGCCGCGAGCTCGGCCTGCCGGAAAAGATGATCCGCCGCCACCCGTTCCCCGGCCCCGGCCTCGCCATCCGCGTCCCCGGCGCCATCGACGCGGGACAAGCTCGACATCCTGCGCAAGGCCGACGCGATCTATCTCGAGGAGATCGAGAACGCCGGCCTGTACGACGCGATCTGGCAGGCCTTCGCCGTGCTGCTGCCGGTGAAGACCGTCGGCGTGATGGGCGACGCCCGGACCTACGACCACGTCTGCGCGCTCCGGGCCGTGACGAGCAGCGACGGCATGACCGCGGACTACTTCCCGTTCCCGCACGAGATCTTGGGCCGCGTGGCCACGCGCATCATCAACGAGGTGCGGGGCATCAACCGGGTGGTCTACGACGTGACGAGCAAGCCGCCGGGCACGATTGAGTGGGAATAAAAAATCCCCGGTGCGGAATGCATCGATTTGCCCGCATCACCAGGGCGTTGGCGCGCTTGGGCGTATACTCATGAATCGCTTTGGGCCATCGCTGGCCAATGTCTGTCATGCGCCTGGGGCCAGCCGAAGCAGCAACGGCCTTGAGAAGTCGGCGTTGTGCCGGGAGCGGATAGCGGCGTCCGACCGGATGCTATCGGGCTGGATTAGAGAGATTTAAGGTATTCGACAAGATCCTCCTGCTCCTGCGGGCTCAGACCCAGACGTTTGAATGTGTTGTAGTGGGTGACAACCGCGTTGAGATCGGCGAAACGGCCGTCGTGATAGAAGCCGCCCTTGCTTCGCGCAAACAGGCCGCGCAGGGGCGTGGTGCGGTAGCGCTGATCGGGTGACCGGTCGGCCTGGAAGCTATCGATACCGATCTCGCTCGCGGTATGCATTGGCCAGCCGGGCTCACTGAAGAGCGGTGGCACGTGACAGCTGCTGCACGCCGCCTTCCCGTTGAACAGTGAACCGCCGCGGCTTGCGGCCGCCGGATCGAAGGAGCCAGCCGGCGGAGTCGGCGCCGGTATAGAGAGCTGATAGTACTGCAGCGCTGCGAGTTTGCCGGTGACTTGATCGGAGGCGCTACGAATGTGACCAGCGCGGTTGCGGGCTGCGACCGGGAATTTCTGGGCGTTGTCAAGGCGCGGATCGAAGAAGACACCCTGCCCATGCATTTGGGTGATGGCCACATAGGCATTCCAGTAGGGAACGCTGCCCCAGCCCGCATAGGTATGGAGATTCTGTCCGGCCAAGCCGAACGCTGCCGGGATCAGTGTCGCTGCCGTCTTCCCGTCGGGCCGCATGGCCTTCAGGTCCTGATTGATCTCAGCGTCGTATCGGCCGGGTCCCCAGCTGGCGAGCACTTTCAGAAGCGTCGCGCCATCGACACCAAGGTAATCGGTTAGCGGCTTCAGATTGGGGGCCGCGGAGATTATGGCACCCACGTTGAGGTCGCGGTTCGGCCAGCCATCCAGACGCTGACCGATTCCCGGGGCAAAACTGTCGTCGACCGTCGAATGGCACAAGGCGCAGGTGATGCCCATACCCGCGACATTGCCGGCGCCGTCGAGGACGCTTTTGACGCCGACCACCGCATTCAACTTGAGCAACTCGACGGTCGTTGCGGGATTGGCAAGATCGACCTCGCCCGACCGAATCCCGTTGACGATAGACTCCGGCAACATCGCGGCATCGACTTTCAAGCCGAGTTGCAGGGCTGCCTCTGGGCTAACTCCTGGCCCGACGCCGCCGTTGTCTGCGCCTGCGATCGCTTCGTGTAGCCTTAAAGCGTCACCCCAAAACGCCTCGCTGCCAAATAAGTCGTGGCGAAAGATGTTTCGTCCTTCAGCGAGCAGCTGGGCCGAGTTCGCGTCGATCTGGGAATCGTGAGTGTTTGAAGGCTTCGACGCCTGCGTCTCGGCCATTTCTTTGGATGGCGAACAGCTCAGAAGCGCCAAAGCAGCGCCGATCGCCGCGAGATGCGGGAAGGAGTTGCGTCCCATAAATCTGCCTCCATGTGCCTAGGTCGGGCCCCGCAATCCCGCCGTCACGGATAAGCAGATATCACCAACTGCTGTGAATGTATGTTACCGCCGTAACATCGACCCATCGTTCCCCGGCGCTGAATCCTACGCCCGAACAATTCACGCAACGTAGTTCTCGAGTGCCTTCAAATTCAAGACGATGTAGCCACGGCGCGAGTAGTCCACCATTCCGCGCGTGCGCAGAAAATTCATCGCAGTGGAAAGCCGCTCCCGTCTGACGGCCACCATCTGCGCAATCTCCTCCTGGGTTAAATACGTGGCAATCTCGAGGCGCTGCCCGGACTGGCGGCCCAGCTCTGTTCCGAGCTTGATCAGCAGCCTGACGAGTTGATGCACGGTGTCGCTGAAAGCGACGGAATCTAAATGGTCATAGGCATCCGACAGTGAGTTCGGAAAACAACTCGATGAGCTGCTGCAGCAGATCTCGATCCTTTCGGACAATTTCTAGAACTTCGTCGAGAGGAACGGCGACGATATCTGTTTCTTCCAGTGTGACGGCACGGTCGCGGCGCGGCTGCCGGGACGCAGAAAGCTCTCCCACGACATCGCCGGCCTTTCGAACATCATAGATGAGTTCGTGGCCGTCTTCCGTAATGGTGCCGATTTTCACAAAGCCGCTGCGTATGAAGAAGAGCGTCCGGTCCTGGTCCCCGACATCATAGATCACCTGGTCTTTCGCGAACCGCGTCACCGTGCGATTTTTCAGGACCACATCGCAAAGCTTTCCACGCAGTATCGTTGCCAATGCCGCAGAAAGGGGTGCTTGACGAGCCACTGAGTCATAAGCGGAAAGCCGATCTTCAGGCATGTGATTCGGCCGCTTTGCAATCGCCATGTCTCAAGATCGACCATAGAAGAAAAGTCTCGGTTAGGAAATCGAGCACAGAGTCGGTCTAGTCTTTGCTGCTAGCGCTGCTGTTACTGTGGCTGCTGGCCTCGGCGTGGCCTTCACTTTCAGAAGTATCGCTACTGGCTTCGGCCTGGGCCTCACTGCTGGTGCCAGCATTGTTGTTGCTGCTACTGCTTTGACCGTTGTCATCGGCGTGAGCTTCGCTGCTGGTGCTGGCGTTGTCGTTACTGGCACTACTGTGACTGCTGGCCTCGGCATGGGCGCTGGTGCCGTTGTCGCCGTCCCCGCCGTCCCCGCCGTTCCCGTCGCCGTCTCCATCCCCAACGCCGTCCCCGTCCCCTGTCTCGCCGTGCGTGTGCTCGCTGAACTCATCCTGCGGCTGCGGTGGTCCGGCGGCCGGCGCGATTTCATTCAGGTCGGCAAACAACGTCGGGTCCTCGGGAACGGCGAGGCCGAGGGTTACGCTGACGCCGGTACATTTTGAAGTGATCGTCGCAGTCTCGCCCATTCTGGCGATGGCGGATTCGCCGCCGCAGGGCGTGACCTCGATCTCGCCATTTAGCACCGCCACCTGGGTCGTGCCGTCGGGCGCCACCGCGATCACCAGATCGGTGCCGCGGATCGACAGCACCGCTGTCGGCGTGGCCAGCCGCATGTTGTGATTCTTGCCAATACTACCCGATATGTAACGGAAAGCGCCGGTGCCGAAATTCAGCAGCGCATCGCCGGTGCCCGTGCCGGGATCATAGATGAACTTGTCCAGCCTCACCTTGGAGTTGGTCCCTACCCGCAATTGGGTATTGTCGAGAAACTGCAGGGCCGTACTCGCCTGTCCGTTGGTAAGCACCGTCTCTTCGGCGTAAATCGGCTCGCTGAAAATGAGTTGATGCTCGCCGCCCGTGGCGAACTGGCCGATGGCGCCCTTATATTCTGGTTGCTGGACGGCGCCGATCTGCACTTCGGCCCGCACTTCAAACGCCGCAATGACCGTAAAACACGCCGCCGCGATCGCCAGCAGTCGCCGTAGCCCGTCCATAGCACCCCTCCTGTGTCTTACCACTGGAAGTCTCACTCGCGACGCTGACACTCAGTCGCTTGGCTCCGGGATTATTATCTTGTGTCGGAAACGTCGCCCTGGTTCGGAGCCTGCCTAAGCGGCGTTCTGCGCGACTTGAAAAAACGTACGTCCGAACATCAGCCGCGTCAATCAAATTGCCGAGAGTTAGGTTTTCATTCGTTGGCTGCACCGTGACCGCTTTGGGTCAAACGCGGCAATCTGTAACAACACTGCGAGTTCCAAATTGGCCTCAAAAGCGATCCGGCCGTAGCGGACTGGGTCAGGCGCTCGCGGTCCTCGGTTTGCTTTGAGCCGGCCCAGTTTATCTCGTTGGCACACACCCCTTTGCCGCATTGGCGTGGGCGCCATAGGTGATCCGGCCATCACTGTCCGCGGGCAGGCGGGCGTGCACGCGCTTCTTGAGCGTCTCGGCGTCGCCGGCAGCCAGCGCGGCGATGGCGGGGCCGAGCGAGGGGGACTTCAGGCTGATCGCCCAGAAGTCGTCGAAATCCGCGAAGGTCCGGTGCACAGTGATCTCCCGCGTCTCCACGGCCCCCAGTCCGGCGCCGGTCCACAGGTCCCGCATGGCCTCCATGCGGGATATCTCCATTTGCGGCGGCCGCGGGGGCGTCAAACCCATCGCGCGCATTTCCTCGAGGATGAAACGCAGGGGAAAGCCGCTCTCCATGTCCCACATGTAGGCCGCGACGATGCCGCCCGGCTCGACCACGCGAACCATTTCCGCGACGCCCCTGGTCGGCTCCGGCACGAAGACGAGGACCAGCGCCATGACGGCGGCGTCGAACCGGTCGGCGGGGAAGGGAAGCGCCATTGCGTCGCCCTGGCGAAACTCCGCCACCCGCGCCGCCGGCCGCGTGCGCGCATAGGCGAGCTGCCCTTCCGACGGATCGATGCCCTGCACCTCCGCCGGGGCGCAGCGCTCGACCAGCAGCTCGGTGAAGGCGCCGTTGCCGCAGCCGACATCGATCCATCGCAAACCCGACGGCGGCGCCAGCCAATCGAGGAAGATGTCGCCGGCGGACCGGCTCCAGATCCCCATCATCTGCTCATAGGCAGCGCCGTCATTGAAGCGGATCGTCTGTTCGGCCATTGGTGACTCTCTGCTATAGCCCGTAGCTAGGGCGAGCGGGTGAATGGGCCGCGGCGTTTGGGAAACGAGGGGTTGTTAAGCCGCAACAACCGAAATACGCCCGCTTGTCCGCGACCGAGCCTTGTTCCGGATGACAATCTCCACATCCTGATCCAGCGCGGTCAGGAATGTCATCAGCCGTTCGACCGAGAAGCCTTCAAGCTTGTAGTTGGCCAGCGCCGAAACCTTCGGCTGGTTGATGCCGAGCTTTCCGGCAGCAGCGGCTTGGGTCAGGCGCTTGCGGGTAATGACGCCGTTGATGGCATAGGCGAGGCGCAGCTTTGTCTGCCGTTCCTCCGCGTCGGGATAGCCGAGGTCGGCGAACACATCGGCTGTGCTGCGCGTAATCGCCTCATCCGCCTTGGTCGTCTTCTCAGCTTTTCGCATCGCCATAGCGCGGCCTATTGTCCTGCTTTGCGGTCTTCAGCCGCCGCCCATCTCGTCCTTCACCGCATCAGGGAAGGCGAGGAAGTCCTTCTTGGCCGAATCCACCCAGACACCGGCTTCTCGCTTTTCGACAAGATGCGAACCATGACCTAGTATCCCACTTCTGGGATAAATATGCAAGCCAAATTGCGGTAACTACAGGTCCAGGATTTTTGTCATTCCGACAACCCCGTCTTGCGCAGGCTGCTTGCGAGGTGCATCGCCTCGTCCTCGCTAGTCTCGCGTGGCAGGCGGCAAGATATGCCTGCCCAACGTATTGCTTATTCGGACAGTGCATCAATGCACGCACATCTGCATCAGAAACATAAGAGTAGGCCATTAGAATCTGTGCGCGGCCGTGCCGTGACATTGTTGTGAAATGTTTCGTTGAGGGCGCGTGATCAATGGCTAATGCCGGAATAGATCACCGCCAATGCCGGAACAATCGCGTAGGGAGGGAGTCTTTATATTACTGCTGGAAACATAAGCGTGACCAAACCTGCACCGGCACATGTAGCGATCCGCCAGAGGGGAGATCCACTTTCACAATGAGGAGATATGGACGGTAACAGTTGAAACAGCTTAAGGAGATTGCCTATGCTTCGCCCCAAGAGTTTCCGATTGGGACTCATGTTTTCCGCCAGCGCAATGGCGTTTGCCCTCATGGCATCGCCCCTTGTTCCGGAGATCAAAGTCAGCCTCAAGGAAGTGACGGCGGATGCCGCAAGCGCGAGTGCAGAATCACACAGCTCTGCATCGAGTAGCGCAGGCGGTGGGTCGGCGAGTTCGGAAGTAAGCGCGAACGCCAATGCAAGTGGGGAAGGCGCTTCTGCATCGGCAAATGCCGGATCGAGTGCGACGTCCGGCGACTCCGAAGCGACGTCCTCGGCAGGTGCCGAGGCGGAGGGAACCGATGACAACGCCGACGGCACGGACAGCGCCAATGCTGACACAGCCGACGGTGAATCGGCCGAGTCGAGCTCCAATGCGAACGTGGATAGCGGCGGCACTGCCAATGCATCCTTCTCCGTCTCGAGCACGGCCGGCGGCAGTGCCACCGCCACCGCTACTGCGACATCCGGCGGTGATGATGGTTCGGCCAACGTTGCAACCGCAGGCGCGGTGGCTGGTGAAGGCACGGCCTCCGGTCATGCCACGGCCGGCTACTCGACCGAGAGCATCGAGGGCGAGCACTCTGCTTCGTCCAGCGCTACCACTGCGGCCGAGGCCGGTGTAGAAACCACCGGCAATGCCGCGGCTGCGGCTTCGGCCAATGCCACGGCCAATAGTGAGGCCTCAAGCTTCGACGGCCTGGTCGATGCGTTGGCCTCTTCGGAGGCCAACGCGAACGCCAGCTCGAGCGGTGATGGATCCGCGGCAGCGAGTTCCACCTCAACGACTGAATCGAGCGGCGTCGCAGCAGTTGACCTTGATGCCAGCGCCGATGCTGAAGGCACAGCCGAGGCTATCGGCGACGGTGCAAGGGCCCACGCCGACGCCACGGGTGAAGCCGCGGCGGCCGAAGGCGATGTTGCGACTGCCGAAGCGGAGGCCGGTGTCGACGTCACCGTAGTCGGCGACGGCGGTGTGCAACTGAGCGACGACATGTGGTAGAGTAGCGTAACGCAATCAAGCTTGGTGTAAGGCTGGCGACCGGCTTGTCCCGCAAGGGCAGGCCGGTCGCTTGGTTTTTGCCTGTCCTTCAAGCGTCACCCAAGCGGGTTGTGGCGATACCCGGCTAATCGGACAGTCGTGCCGCAGATGGAGAATGCGGAGGCTGAAAATATTCCTTGAACGCCTGGCGTCGATCCCCATATCCGGAGTCGCTCCGGCTTGTCCGGGCCTTGATGTTGGAAATCGTGGATCTGCATGTTCGCAGCGCATAGCGGCCGCGATCCCTCGTGCTTGGCCCAATATTACGGCATCCCATGGCTGCCCCACGACGCGCACGCCAGAGCAGTGATTCCCTTGCATGGCATCGTTCCCAAAAATCAGGGTCCCCTAGGAATCGCGATTTTAGACCCTAGCGCCTTGGTGCGGCTGGCAAAACCCCTGCGGAAAATGCGCGAAAATACCGCGCGACCAGCGCGGCCCTACGAGTTCTTCCCCCGCGCCGAGATTGGCCGCTCGCCCTTGATCGTCGTGCGGTGCATCAGCCGTCTCGCGCCGTCGTAGTCGTTGACGGCGTAGTGCATGGCGCAGCGGTTGTCCCAGATCGCCAGGTCGTTGGCGCGCCAGCGCAGGCGGCAGGTGAATTCGGGCCGGATGGCGTGGTCGAAGAGGAACTCGAGCAGCGGCCGGCTCTCGGCCTCGGTCCATGCCCTCGAAGCGCGTGGTGTAGATCGAGTTGACGAACAGCGCCTTGCGGCCCGTCGCCGGATGCACGCGCACGACGGGATGCGCCACCTCGCGGTCGGCCTCCGGCTGGTTCCGCTCGATGCCGATGGAGCGCGAGACGCGTGAGATCGGCGGGCAGGCCGCCGACGCCATAGGGCTGGCCGGAATGCATCGCGTTCAGGCCGTCGAGCATCCGCCGCATGCCCTCGGACAGCGCCTCATAGGCGCTGTACATGTTGGCGAACAGCGTGTCGCCGCCATGATCCGGCACCTCGCGCGCATAGAGCACGGAGCCCAGCGGCGGCTCCTCGAGGAAGCTGAAATCCGAATGCCAGGCATTGCCGAAGGTGCTGATGTTGCGCTCGTCGGCCTCCTTCAGCACGGCGATGATGTCGGGGTACTCGTCCATATGCTTGATGTAGGGCGAGCGGGTGAGCGGGCCGAGCCGGCGCGAGAAGGCGAGATGCTGCTCCGGCGTCAGGCGCTGGTCGTGGAAGAACAGCACGAGACGGTCGTGGAACGCGCGCTCGACCTCGGCCGACGTCGCGTCGTCGAGCGGCTGGGCGAGGTCCACGCCATGGACGTCGGCGCCCAGCGCGCCGGCCATCGGCCGGACCTCGATGCGGGTGTAGGTGGCTGCCATGATCAGACTATAGGCGATCGGACCCTGGCGGTGAAAGCCGCTGATCTTAGCTTCGCAGCCAGGGCGTGAAGGTGATGCCGATCAGCAGGCCCTCGGGGCTCAGCAGCCGCGTCACCGTCTGGCCCCAGGGCTCCTTGCGGTTGTCGACCAGCAGCCGGCAGCCGCGCGCCTTCAGGATCTTGCTCGCCGCGGCCACGTCCTCGACGTCGAATTCCAGCCAGGCGTTGGGCGCCGGCACCGAGGCGGGCCATTCGGACGAGCCGAAACAGGACTGCGCCGCGTTCGCCAGCGGCCAGAGCGCGAAGTGGCGCACGCCGTCGATCCCTTCGCCGTGGAAGTAGTCGGGGTCCTGCTCCATCGGCGTCAGCGGCAGGCCGAGGAGGCCGACATAGAAGTCCCGGCTCGCCTGCGGCGCCCGCACGATGGGACCGAACCCCGCGACGAACTTGATCCCCAGCCCTTCCGGCAGCGGCATATCGACCTCCTGATTCATATTGTTGGCCGCAGAGTGGCGCGGCGGCGGGGACGGGTCTTGAACAAAACGGACGCCGCCTAAAGCTCCAGCCAGCGGCTCAGCTCCGGATTGTGGATCGGCAGGTATCGCGCGGGCGTGAAACCGGTCAGGTCCAGGAACTCGCGGGTCATGTGCGCCTGGTCCGCGTAGCCGGCGGCGGCGGCGAGGTGGGCGAGGCCGCGCGGGTGCGCCGGTGTCGAGGCCAGCCGCAGCGCCTGCTGCAGCCGCATGATCCGCTGCAATGTCTTGGGGCCATAGCCGCAGGCCGCGATGAAACCGCGGCGGAGCTGCCGGGCCGATAGGTCGAGCGCGTCCGCCACATGATCCACCGTGGTCCATGGCGCCTGTGTCAGCATGGCCCCTGCCGCGATGATCTTCTGGTCCGCGCCCTGCGCCGCCGCGATCCGCCGGCGTGTCCAGGCCTCCAGTGCCGCCGCGGCGCGCGTCGGCTGACTCGGCAGCGGCGAGATCTGCGACCAGGGCCTTCGCCTCACGCCCGCAGATCGACTCGAGCTCCACGCCCCACGGCCCGAGCGCCTCGGCGTCGCAGCGCAAGATCGACCGCACGGCGCCGGGCCGGAACCTGATCGCGGTGATCAATGTGCCCGCGGGCTGCGGCCGGACCCACTGGGTCGTGGCGGCCGGACCGGCAATATGCGGCGGCTCGTCGCCGAACTTGATGATATCGGCGCAGCCGTCGGGAATGATCGGCTGGGCCGGCGCCAGCGGCAGCGCGCGGCTGACATTGACCCAAGTGCATGCCACAAGCGCCGCCAGGTCCGGTGGCGGCGCGTATTCGCGGTAGCTGATGACGAGCGATCCGTCAGGCATGGTCGTTTCACTTCACCTGCTCGAGCTCTGCAACACCGCCGTCATGTCGGCCTCCACTGTCGAAAGCCAGTTGTTGGTCAGGGATACTTTGATGTCAATCGCAGAGGTCGACCAGCGGTTCAAGGGCATGGACGGCCGGCTTTCTCCTCCGCTTGCCCGTCGGAATTTTCGGCGGCAAACTCGCCATCAGGTTCAACCGCCGACGAAAAGGAATCTCCGAGATGAGCACGATTACCACCAAGGACGGCGTCGAGATCTTCTACAAGGACTGGGGCTCGGGGCAGCCCATCGTCTTCAGCCATGGCTGGCCACTTTCGGCTGATGATTGGGATGCCCAGATGCTGTTCTTCGTCGGCAAGGGCTTTCGCGTCATCGCCCATGACCGGCGCGGTCACGGCCGCTCGAGCCAGGTCAGCGGCGGCCACGACATGGATCACTATGCCGACGACCTCGCGGCGCTGACGGCGCACCTCGACCTCAAGAAGGCCGTGCATGTCGGCCATTCCACCGGCGGCGGCGAAGTCGTGCATTACATCGCCCGTCATGGCGAGAGCCGCGTCGCAAAGGCGGCAATCATCAGCGCCGTGCCGCCGCTGATGGTGAAGACGGCGGCCAATCCGGGCGGGCTGCCCAAGGAGGTGTTCGATGGCCTTCAGGCGCAGCTCGCCGCCAGCCGCGCGCAGTTCTACTACGACCTGCCGGCCGGACCCTTCTATGGTTACAACCGGCCCGGCGCGAAAGTCTCGCAGGGCACCATCTGGAACTGGTGGCGCCAGGGCATGATGGGCGGCGCCAAGGCGCACTATGACGGCATCGTCGCCTTCTCCCAGACCGACTTCACCGAGGACCTGAAGAAGATCACGGTGCCGGTCCTGGTGATGCATGGCGACGACGACCAGATCGTGCCCTACGCCGACTCGGCGCCGCTGTCGGCAAAGCTGCTGAAGAACGGCACGCTGAAAACCTACAAGGGCTTCCCGCACGGCATGCCGACCACCGAGGCCGACACGATCAACGCCGATCTGCTCGCTTTCATCAAAAGCTGAGGACCTGGCATCAGCCAAAAAGGACATTCGCAGGAAGCGCCGTAAAGAAGTATAGCGCAACCAGGCTGAATTCTGCGTCGGCGAGGAGGACCCCATCATGCGGCCGAAGCACGTTCTGATCGGACTCGTTGTGCTGGTGGTCGTGATCATCGGCGGCGCATTCATCGCCATCCAATCGATCGACTTCAATGAATATCGCGCGACCATCGCCGACCAGGCGAAACAGGCGACCGGCCGCGAGCTCAAGATCGCCGGTACGCTGGATGTCGGCCTTTCGCTGACGCCGACCATGACAGTCGATGACGTCACCTTCGCCAATGCGTCCTGGGGATCGCGGCCGGAGATGGCGACGATCAAGCGGTTCGAGACGGAACTGGAGCTGATCCCGCTGATCTTCGGCGACATCAAGGTGAATCGCGTGGTGCTGATTGGCGCCGATATCCTGCTGGAGACCGACGGCAAAGGGCAGAACAATTGGACCTTCGGTGAAGCCGGCGCCGCAGCGCAGCCGGAGTTGGCCGGCGGCGGGACAGGCAAACTGCCTGTTGTCAACAAGATCACGTTCGAAGACGTCAGCCATCACCTACAGGGACGGAGTCGCCAACAAGACGCAGACGGTGGCGTTCGAGAAGTTTAGCGCCGATATGGCGGATGCCAACAGCCCGATTGCGCTGGAGATCGTCGCCAATCTGAACGGCAATCCTGTCAACGCCAGCGGGACCATCGGTTCGCTCAGCGGCATCGTCGCCAATCAGCCCCTGCCCATCGATCTCCAGGCGCAGGGCGGCGGCGCGACCATTGCGGCCAAGGGAACGATTGACCAACCGGCGGACGGCAAGGGCGTCGCCATCGCGCTGACGGCCGAGGGCAACAGCCTCGCCGACATGACGCCACTGACCGGCTCGCCGATGCCGCCGCTCGGTCCCTACAGCTTCAGCGGCAATCTCAGCGACGCCAAGGGCGGCTTTCAGGTCGCGGGGATGCAGATGAAGATGGGCGGCAGCGACGTGGCCGGCGACGCCTCGATCGCGCTGTCAGGCGAACGGCCGAAGATCGTCGCCAAGCTGTCGTCGAGCCTGCTGGACGCAAAGGACTTCGGCATCAAGGCGGCGCCGGCTGAGGGCGAGGCGGCCGCGTCTAAAAGCGGCGACGGCCGGATCTTCCCCGACGATCCGCTGCCTTTCGATCTGCTCAAGACGGTAGATGCCAAGATCGACTTCACCGGCCAGAAGGTGATCCGCGAACCCGTTACCTTCGACGGTCTCACCATCGCGCTCGATCTCGCCGCCGGCAAACTGACGATCGGCAAGATCGACGCCGGCGTTACCGGCGGCAAGCTCGGTCTTTCCGGAGTCATCGACGGCAGCGCCAAGCAGCCGGCGGTTGCGCTCAAGCTTACCAGCCGCGGCATCGAGGCCGGCACGCTGATGAACACCCTCGGGCAGTCCGCTATCCTCAGCGGCGGCAAGATGGATACGGACATCGACGTGAAGGGCGCGGGCAATTCGGTGCGCCAGATCATGGCCGGCCTCAGCGGCAAGTTCGGCATGCAGATGGGCTCCGGCAAGATCAACAACCGCTTCGCCCGCATCGTCCTGTCCGATCTCTTCCAGCTGATCTCGACCGGCAGCGCCGACAGCTCGAACCTGAACTGCTTCGTGACGAAGTTCGACATCGCCAAGGGCGTGGCCACAAGCAAGGCCCTGGCGCTGGATACCAACGGCGCCACCATCTATGGCAGCGGCAAAATCAATCTGGGCAACGAGAAGCTCGACATGCATCTCGACCCCAAGGCCAAGCAGACGAACCTGGTTCGCATCGCGATCCCCGTGAATGTCGGCGGCACGCTCGCCGACCCGAGCGTGAGGCCCGACCCGGCCGCGCTGGTGAAGGGTGCGACGGGCGCGCTGACGGACTCGGTGGGAAGCGGCGGCGACACCGTCGGCGCGCTCACCGGTCTGGTGACGGGCGCCGTCAGCGGCGGGACTGCACAGCCAGCTGCTGCATCGGGCGGCGGATGCGGCGCGGTGGCCACGGCAGCGCCGGTGCCGGCCGCAACAACGGAGCCGGCGCAGGCACCCGCAGCGACCCCTTCGCCGACCGACCAGTTGATTCAGCAGGGCACGGAAAAAACCAAGGAAGGTGTCGGAGACGCGCTGAAGGGCCTGCTGGGCGACTGAGAGTAAGCTGTTACCGGTGACGACCGACGATTCAGCGGGCGATCAAGCTCACTCCAGGTTGGTATGGTTGGCGCGCATGAAGGCGTCGCTCACGCCGAGCCGCTCTTTCAGCAAGAGCACGACGATCTCGAACATCAGGAACAGCGCGCCCTCATAGACGGAGCCCATCGGCAGGGCGGAAACCTCATCTCTCCCGGTCGGTCGCCATGGTCTGCGCCGGCACGACGACCACCTCATCCGATGCCCTGGGCACGGCGCCGTCAGGCTGCGCGGTGATGGTCAGGACCTTCGCGCCGGCAGCCTTGGCCACATTTGCCAGCGCCAGCGCCGTCGATAGCATCCCCGGGCCGGCCGACAACAGCAGCAGGTCGCTTGGCCCGATGGCTGGCGTGGTCATGTCGCCCACCACCGAGACCGAGCGGCCGAGATGGTGGAGCCGCATCGCCAGGCCGCGCATCTGCAGCCCTTCGCGGCCGCAACCGAACAGGGCGACATGGCGCGCTGCGAGGATCGCCTCCACGAGACGGTTCACCGCGCTATCGCCGATCGCTCCGGCAGCGGCGGCGATGTCCTTCACGGCAAGCGGCAACAGCTCGGCGCCGGTGCGCATCTCCCTGCTCTCCCGTTTCCCAGCGGCGCTACTTCACGGCGCCGGCCGTCAACCCCTTCACGATGTAGCGTTCCAGGAAGATGCCGATGACGATCAGCGGCAGGATCGCCGCCGAAGCCAAGGCGGCCATCGACCACCAGCTGATGCCCTGGGAGCCTGTCTGGCTGGCGACCATCACCGGCAGCGTCCGTGCATTGGTGCCCGTGAGCAGGGCGGCGAAGAAATACTCGTTCCAGCAGAGGATCACCGCCAGGATGAAGGCTGCGACCATGCCCGGCAGCGCGATCGGAACGACGATCTTGAGAAAGGCATCCCAGGTGGAACAGCCATCGACCAGGGCGGCCTGCTCCAGCTCATGGGGAATCGAATCGAACTGGTCGCGCATGATCCAAATCACGATCGGCAGAACCGAGAGTGCGTAGATGAGAATCAACCCGATCAGCGAGTCGAGCAATGCCAGTTCCTTGTAGAGCACGAGGAACGGCATCGCCAGAACCACCGGCGGCAGGATCAACTGCGAGAGGAAGAAGAAGGAGATGTCGCGGTTCCGCCAGATCGCGAATTTATACTCGAAGCGGCTGAGTCCGTAGGCCGCCATGGTGCCGATGATCAGCGCCAGGACCGACGCGCCGATGGACGCGATGATGCTGTTGTAGAAGCGCTTGAGGAACTCCTCGCGCGGTGTCGAGAAATTGAGGATCGTATCCGGCGAGAGGCCGAGCGACCGCAACCCCTTCCAGTCCGGTGCGTACTCGAGAAAGGGGATCATGTTGCCCTTCATCACATCCGGCGCGGATTTGAAGGTCGTGGTCAACGTCCAATAGATCGGGAACAGGGCGACGACCGTCCAGGCGATCAGCGCCGCGTAGATCAGCGTTTTCTTGAGGCCTGCGGACATCTCAGGTCTGCCGTTGCATGAATCGGCTGGTGGACCACAGCAGCAGCGCGATGAAGAGGATGATGAGGATCAGATAGACCTCGGCGATCATGGTGCCATAACCGACGTTCGAGCGGTCCTTGTATTCCCGGAAGATGAAGCTGGAGATCGTGTCCGTGGCGCCGCCAGGCCCGCCCGATGTGGTATTGATCACGATGTCGGCGAGCTTGAGCTGGAAGATGATGCGCAGCACGATGGTCGTGACGCTGACCGGCAGCATGAGCGGGAAGGTGATCTGCCAGAATCCCTGCCAGCCCGTGGCGCCATCGACCTTGGCAGCTTCCTGTACTTCCTTTGACAGGGCCTGGAGTCCGGCCAGCAGCAGGATCATCATGAAGGGGATCCAAACCCAGGCATCCATGGCGGCGATCGTGGTCTTGGCCAGCCAGGGCGAGGTGAGCAGCGACGGGTTCTCCCATCCCAGCAGGCGCAGCAGCCGCGATACAGGCCCGTAGCGGTACTCCAGCATCGATTTGCCGATCATCCAGCTCACCGCCACCGGCGACAGCATGAAGGGCAGCAGAAATGCCACGCGGAAGAACTTCCGGCCGCGAATGTCGGCGTTCAGCAGCAGCGCGAGCGCGAATGCGAACGCATACTGCGCCAGCACCGTCAGCACATAGAACACCATGTTGCCGAGCGCATTCCAGAAGTAGGGATCGGCGATGAGCTGATAGAAGTTGGCGAGACCGTTGAACTGCCGGCCGGTCGCCGAGGAGAGGTTCCAATCCGTGAGCGCGATGTAGAGGCCGAAGAAGGTCGGGAAGATCACCAGCGCCAAGGTAAACAGGACGGCCGGCAATACGAAGAGGGCGCGCCAGCCGGCTTCGCCGCTCCGCAGGATGTTTCCGAAGCAGAGCGCCACGCCCCAGATCGCGAAACCGATCAGGACCGGCTGCCAATTGCCAAAACCGAAGGGAACGATACCGGCGGCATAAAGGCTCTGCATCGCCACGACGGCGATGAACAGCAGCGTGGCGATGCGGATGAGCAGCGTACCGTTTTGCCGCCGGCCGCTGGAGATGGCGGCCGCAACGGCGGCGCCGCTGGTGGCGGAGCTTGCGGCCTTACCCATGGTCGCCATACGAAACTCTTGCCATCGGGTGGGAACGGAGCCGGCACCGTCAGGCGCCGACTCCGCTTCGATACTAGATGCCGAGCGAGGCCTTGTAGAGCTTGATCTGGTTTTCGCGGCCTAGCTGGTCGGTGAGCTTCTCCCAAGCCGCGGCGATTGCATCGGCTCCCGCCTGGGCCGTCGCCTGGCCGGCATAGATCTTCTGCAGTTCGTCCTCCGCGACGGAGTAGTACTGGAAGATGCCGGGAATGCGCGGCTCGATGGCGGCGTTGGGGTGGTTGTAGGAGTTGGCTTGCGAGTCGAGATAGCTCTTGATGAAGCCTTCCTCATATCCCGAACCGACCCACTCGGCGATATTGAAGTGGCTCTGGCGGTAGGGTTGGAAGCCCGACGGATAGGCCGCCATCCACAGCGAGATGTCCTTGCCGCCGAGATGGGCAGCGAGGGACCAGGCGGCCTTTTGCCTCTGGGGATCGCTGTCGAACTCGGGCCATCACATAGATACCCCAGCCGATATAGGCCATGTTCGGCGCGAAGTTCGGGCCGGAGGACAGTGTCTCCCACTGCCCGGTCTTCGAGTTGTAGACATCGTCGGAGCCCGGCAGGATGGAGAAGGCCGTAACGTCGCCCACCACCGAAGAGTCGTTGGTCTTGGCGTTGGAGCCGATATCGCCCCACCAGGACAGCATGCTGCCGGTCCCCGCGAGGAACTGCTGGAACCCCGTCGTGCCGGGATCGGCGTTGAGCTGATCGGCGGGCTCGGACGGCAGAACGTCCAGCACATCCTGGATCGCACGCACCCAGGCCTGATTGTTGACGCGCGGCTTCATGGTGTCGGGATCGAACAGGAACGCGCGATCGTCCGGATGCTTCGCATAGGCCGTGGCGCGCGAGCCCAGGAAATAGAAGCCGAAACCGCCCCAGCCCTTGCAGGGATCGAGATAGCCGTAGAGGTCCTGGCCGGCGAGCTGCTTGCCCTTGAGGAACTTGGTCGCCGCCTGCACTTGCTGCCAGGTGGTCGGCACCGACCACTCGGTGGTGTTGCCCGCCTTCTTCCATTCTTCGGCGAGACCCGGATCGGCGAACACGTCCGAGCGGTAGTTGAAGTTGTGGCAATCGCCGTCGCAGGAGATGCGGTAAGTCTTGCCGTCCCAGGTGCCCACCGGCGCCTTGAGGTAGCCGACATAGTCGTCCATGTCGATTTGCGTCTTGACCCAATCCGGCATTTCGGATGCCAGGCCCTTGCCGCAGACATCGCCTTCGAACGGTGCGCCCATCTCGATGACGTCGAAATCGACGGTGCCCGTGGCGATCGACTGCTGCAGGCGCGCGTTGTAGTCGGCCTGCGCCAGGTCGATCCAGCTGATGGTCGCGCCGGTATAGTCGGCCCAGGCCTTGGACAGGCCGCGGAACAGGATGTTGTGAACGTTCTGGTTGTTGAGGCCCATGAAGGAGAGCTCGACGCCCGCGAACTCACCCTGTTTCACGTTCTCCTTGGTGGGACCAAGGCACATCTCGCCGACCTTCTGCCAATCGGCGTCCGTCGGCTGTCCCTTGCCGACTCCGGGGATGGCGAGAATGGCGGCACGCAGATCCTGCGCCACCGCCTGCCGCGGCAGCGAGGCGGTGACCGCGGCGCCGGCGGCCAGGGCGGCCGAGCCCTTGAGCATGCCGCGGCGGCTCATCATCAGATCGTAGAGTTCGATTTTCATCTCTGTGTCCTCCCTTGCTGGTTCTGTCGGAAATGCCCGCGTTGGCCGCGGGCCTTTATCGCCGCTGAAATTGATGAAAACTTGGAGTTGAATGATCTCCCTGTCAATGCGCCGCCTAGAGCCGCCGGCCGCTCTCGGCATCGAACAGATGCACCGCCGCCGGATCCGGCATCAGCGCCAGGCGCTCGCCCGGCGCCACGCGCAGCCGCTGGTGGAACAGGCCGACAATCTTCAGCCCCCCGAGATGAGCGAAGAGTTGCGTTTCCGATCCCAGCGGCTCGACCACATTCACGTCCACGACCGCCCCGCCGCTGTCGAGCGACAGATGCTCCGGCCGGATGCCGTAGATGGCCGGCCGGCCGTCGGCATTGTCCGGCATCCGCGCCAACGGCAAGGTGATGCCACCCTCGAGCTCGAAGCCCGGTCGCGCGCCGCCGCGAATGCGCCCCGGGAGCAGGTTCATCGCGGGCGAACCAATGAAGCCGGCGACGAAGATATTGGTGGGATTGTCATACAACTCGAGCGGCGAACCGATTTGCTCGACCGCGCCATTGTTCATCACGACGATGCGGTCGGCCATGGTCATGGCTTCCACCTGGTCGTGGGTAACATAGATGGTGGTGGTGCCCAGCCGCTGATGCAATTCCTTGATCTCGGCGCGCATCTGCACGCGCAGCTTGGCGTCGAGGTTGGAGAGCGGCTCGTCGAACAGGAACACGGCGGGATCGCGGACGATGGCGCGGCCCATTGCCACCCGCTGCCGCTGGCCGCCCGAGAGCTGCCGCGGATAGCGGCCGAGATAGGGTTCAAGGTCGAGGATTTGGGCCGCACGCCGCACCCGCGCCTCGATCTCCGCCGGCGGCGCCTTGCGCATCCTCAGCGCAAAGCCCATGTTTTGCGCCACCGTCTTGTGCGGATAGAGCGCGTAGGTCTGGAACACCATGGCGATATCGCGGTCCTTGGGCGGCAGGTCGTTGACCACCCGCTCGCCGATCCTGATTGCCCCGGCGCTGACGGAATCCAACCCGGCGATCATGCGCAGGAGTGTCGATTTTCCGCAGCCCGACGGCCCCACCAGGATCACGAACTCGCCATCGGCGATGGCGACGGAGACGCCGTGGATCACTTCATGGGCGCCGTAGGATTTGCGCACATCCTGGATGTCGACCGCCGCCATGCATTGGCCCCTTGTTGCGCCGGGCGGTCAGACTAAGCCGAACTCGCGGGCATTGTCCAAAGGTCCCATGCGGCGGCCGGCACCGCTGTTGCGGAACATCGCGCGGCCTAGTCCAACAATATGTCCCGTCTTCGCTGCAAGAAATCCCGCACCGCTGGGTCACGCTCGAGGCCGATGGCAATCTCATACGCTCGGCGAGCTTCGCCATGGGCACCGGTGCGAGCCAATAGGTCGGCACGCGCGGCCCAATAGGGCTGGTATTCGGTAAGACGCGGATCGGCGCTGAACTCCGGCATTGCGGCGAGGCCAGCCGCGCCGCCGCGCAGTTCGCCGATGGCCAGGGCGCGATTGATCGCCACGACGGGGGACTCGGCGAGCGCGAACAGCGCATCGTAGAGCTGCACCACTTCCGCCCAGTTGTTCGCGCCGGTGCGGCAGCGATGCACATGGGCCGATTGCAGCGCGCCTTCGAGTTGGTAGCGGCCGATGTCGCCGAGCGAGCCGGCGCGGCGGAGCAGGGCCTCGGCCTCGTCGATCATCGGCGCGTCCCAGAGCGCGGGATCCTGCTCGGCCAGGGGCACATAGGCGCCATCGTCACGACGCCGTGCGCGTCGCCGGGCTTCCGCGTGGAGCATCAGCGCCAACAACCCCAGCGCCTCGGACGCTCCGGGCATCAGCTCCACCGCCAGCCGGGCCAGGAACATCGCCTCGGCCGTGAGATCGCGCCGCGCCACGTCGCTGCCGCCGGGATCGGTCCAGCCTTCGGCGTAGGCGGCATAGATGGCGTCCAGCACCGTTTCCAGGCGCGCGGGCAGTTCGGCCGCGTTCGGGAATGCTGAAGGGAATGCCGGCCTGGCGGATCTTCTCCTTGGCGCGCCCCAGCCGCTTCCCCATCGCCGCCGGCGAGACGAGAAACGCCGAGGCGATCATCTTCGCATCGAGGCCCAGCACGGCCTGCAGCATCAGCGGCGCGCGGATGCCGGCCTCCAGCGCCGGATGCGCGCAGGCGAACAGCAGCGCCAGGCGGTGATCGGGGATTTCCGGCGTCGCCGCCGCGGCCTCCAGCTCCTCGGCAAGCAGACGCAGGTCGCTGCTTGCCGCCTCGCCGCTGCGCCGGCGCCTGATGGCATCGATCATCTTGCGGCGCGCCACCGTGAGCAGCCAGGCTTCCGGATTGGCGGGACAGCCCTTTGCCGGCCAATCCGCCAGCGCCGCGGCGAACGCTTCCGACAATGCATCCTCGGCGGCTGCCACATCCCGCGTGCGCGCGGCAAGGAAGGCGACGAGCTTGCCGTAGCTGCGGCGGGCAACCGCGTCCGCCGCGCTCCGGGCCCGCGCGCCGCCTTCGGGGTGGTTCATGCACGCGCCTTTCGGCAGGTCACATGGACATCGGCATGAACGGACGCAGTTCGACGACGCCGTGACTCGCGGTCGGGCAGCGGGCCGCCCAGGAGATCGCCGAATCGAGGTCCGGCACATCGATGATGAAGTAGCCGCCCACCTGCTCCTTCGAATCCGCGTAGGGGCCGTCCAGCACCTGCGGCTTGCCGTTGGTGAGGCGCACGGTGGTCGCCGAGGAGCTTCCCTTCAGCCGCTGGCCGCCGCGGAGCGCGCCGGCCTTGGTGAGCGCCTCGGCATAGGCGGTGTAGGCCGCCGTGCCCTGCTTCTTCTGTTCATCGGTCAGTTTCGACCAGCCATTCTCGTTCACATAGAGCATCAGCAGATATTCCATTTGCAGTCTCCGTCCCGGTTCATGGGCGGGCATCATGCGCCGCCGGCACAATGACGCCCGGCCATCGGCAATTTGGACATCGGCAGTCTGGACAATGGCGGTAAAAACAACAAAGGCCCCATCCCGGCAGGGAGGGGGCCTTACTGTTGGCGGTAGGCTGGAGCGGTTAGGCCGCTTCTTCGCTCTTGCGATGATACGCCAAAGTGCAGTGGCGGGAGCAATAAGGCTTCCCGGCTTCCGTCGGCTCGTTGCAGAAGTGGAAATCCGTGCTCTTGGGATCGCCGACCGGCCACATGCAGGCCCGGCCCGACGGGCCGGTGACCAGGGGACGCCGTGGCGCCTCCGGCTCGGCCTTGATCTCCCGGGTCGGCGCCGGTCGTCCCGACAGCCCTAGGCGGTGGGCCTTGCCGATGACGGCATTGCGGGTCACGCCGCCGCCTAGCTGTTCGGCGATCTGGCTGGCGGTCTGGCCTTGCAGCCAGAGCTTCTGCAGAACGCTGATCCTTTCCTCTGTCCATCCCGTCGACATCGCTTCACCCCGTCTTGGTTCGTATATTTTGTGTCTCAAAAATATGAACCCACGATATATAGCTTTTCAAGCATCATCAGACGCTCAAAACCTCCCGGGGCAAGATTCTTGTGGATTAGTCGGTGATATAGGTGGGGATAAGCCGGAAATCAAGAACATTTACGGAACATATGTTCGGGCGGCAGGCTTCAGAGCCTCTCCGAATTCGACCGATTCGCGCCTACGGGAAGCGGTACAGACGGGCGTCGAAGTAGGCGAGGATGTCATCCAGGGACGTGCCGCCGGCAATCCGCTCCCGTCCGCTGAACAAAAAAAAGCGGGCATCGCCCGCCGTCCCCTCGGCCCGCTTGGCGATGGAGAAAAGTGCTCTCTCCTGGCTATGCCGGAACACCGAAAACACCACCATGCCCGGTGCCAGGTCCAGGGCGTAATCGCGCCATTCGCCCCGGGCGACGCGCCGGCCATAGAGGCTGAGGATCCGATCCATTTCCGGGCGGGTGAAATAGGTCTGGTGCCCGGCGTGACGACGATCGGCGATGCTGATCAGCTGTGTCATGACCACGATTGGCTGTGCCTACCCGATAAAGATGGCATCACCTCGCGCGCCCCGCAATAGGCGGATTTGGCTAATGCTGCTTTGTTTGCCAAGGCGTTAGGGCGCCTATATGTTACCGCCGCTTTTACGATATCAGCGCAGAGCAGGCCGTGGCCGATATTTTCCAGGAAGTCGACGAGGAAGTCAGGCGCGAGAATATGCAGCGCCTGTGGCGTCGCTATGGCGGCTACGCCGGCGCGGTGGCCATCGTCATCCTGCTGGCCACCAGCGGCTATATCGGCTGGCAGAAATACAGCGAGCACCGCGCGACCCAGCGGGCCCAGGCGTTCTTCGATGCCATCGCCCTGACGGCCGACCCCGACCCGGCCAAGGCCAAGGCCGCTTTCGTCGACCTCGCCCAGGGCAGCGACGGCATTGCCGCACTCGCCCGCTTCCGCGCCGCGGCGCTGCAGATTACTGCCAAGGACGAAACCGGCGCCGTCGCCACCTATGATGCGATAGCAGCCGACAGCTCCGTGCCCGCGCCGTTCCGCGAGGCGGCGACATTGCTGGCGGCCATGCATCTGATCGACACTGCCGATCAAGCGGAGATAAAACGCCGGCTGGAGAGCAAGACCGCCGCCCCCAATCCCTGGCGTTTCACGGCGCTCGAACTGCTGGCGCTTTCAGCCCAGCGCGCCGGCGATATCGAGCAGGCGCGCAAGATCTATACGCAGCTGGCCGACGATCTGGAGACGCCTTCGGGTCTGCGCGGCCGCGCGGCGGAGATGCTGACCGCGCTCAAGGAGAAATAGAACGCCCATGCGGCTCTCGTTCCAATTCGCGGCGCTGATGCTGGCGCTGCTGCCGTTGACCGCTTGCGATACCTTCTTCGGCGAGGACGAAGGCCCGCCGCTGCCGGGCGAGCGCATCTCCGTGATGAAGCTCAACCGCAGTCTGGTGCCGGACTCCGACATCTCCGACCTGCGGGTGCGCCTGCCGGAGCCCTACGCCAACACCGCCTGGCCGCAAAGCGGCGGCTATTCGACCCACGCGATGTACCACCTGGCGGCGTCCGAGGTGCTCAACGTCGCCTGGACCGCGGATGTCGGATCCGCGGCCGGCAGCGAGTCCGTCGTCATGGCGCAGCCGATCGTCGCCGACAGCAAGCTCTTCGCCATGGATTCCGGCTCCACTGTCAGCTCCCGAGATGCCGGCGGCGGCGGCGAGACCTGGCGTGTCGACCTTACGCCGGATGAAGAGCGCGATGGCCTGTTCGGCGGCGGCCTCGCCTATGACGAGGAGCGCCTGTTCGTCACCACGCCGTTCGGCCTGGTCTTCGCGCTCGATCCCAATTCCGGCGCCGAGCTCTGGCGCTCGCAGTTGCCGGCGCCGATGCGCACGCCGCCCACCGCCAGCGGCGGCCGTGTTTTTGCCGTCACCGTCGACAATCAGATGTTCGCCCTCGCGGCCGATGATGGCCGCCGCCTCTGGTCGTTCTCCGGCGTGATCGAGGATGCGGGCCTGCTCGGCGGCGCCGCACCCGCCGTCTTCGGCGACACCGTGATCGCCGGCTTTACGTCAGGCGAAATCGTCGCCCTCAAGGCCGAGACCGGCCGCGTGCTCTGGGGCGACAATCTGGCCGGTATCGCGCGCGGCGACGCGATCGCCACGCTGGCCGATATCCGCGGCATGCCCGTCGCGGACCGCGGCCAGCTCTTTGCGGTCAGCAACAGCGGCAACATGGCGGCCTTCGATATCAATCGCGGCGGCCGCCTCTGGACCGTCAGCATCGGCAGCAATCAGACCCCTTGGGTCGCCGGCGACTTCATCTATGTCATGACCACGGATTCCGAGCTCGTCTGCCTGACGCGCGACGACGGCCGCGTGCGCTGGATCCAGGGACTGCCGCGCTTCGTCGACGAAGAGGACAGCGAAGGCGTGATCCAGTGGTCCGGCCCGGCCCTTGTCGGCGACCGGCTGATCGTCACCGGGTCCAATGGCGAGGCTTTCTCCGTGTCGCCCTACACCGGCGAAATTCTCGGCCGCATGGCCCTGCGCTCAAAGACCTATGTGCCGCCG
Source organism: uncultured Alphaproteobacteria bacterium (assembly GCA_963810485.1). Classification (GTDB taxonomy): domain Bacteria; phylum Pseudomonadota; class Alphaproteobacteria; order Dongiales; family Dongiaceae; genus DATKFM01. The sequence goes on along the minus strand of CAWENQ010000002.1, from coordinate 145,625 downwards.
GTGGTCGCCAACAACACGGTTTACATCCTGTCCGACGATGCCGTGCTGACGGCGCTGCGTTAGAAACCGCCGCCCGTGGCGCCGCTTTCGGTGCCGCGTCCCCGGCACCGGCGAGAAATCATGACCTTTACCGTTGCCATCGTCGGCCGTCCCAATGTCGGCAAATCCACGCTGTTCAACCGCTTGGTGGGACAGAAGCTGGCGCTGGTCGACGACCGGCCGGGCGTCACCCGCGACCGGCGGATCGGCAAGGGAAAGCTCGGCGATCTCCGTTTCGAGGTGATCGACACCGCCGGCTTCGAGGATGTGCGCGATGCCAGCCTCGCCGCGCGCATGCGCGCGCAAACGGAGCGGGCGGCGCAGGACGCGGATCTCATACTGTTCGTCATCGATGCCCGCGAAGGCGTGACGCCGGCGGATCAAAGCTTCGCCCGCTGGCTGCGCAAGCAGAGCCGGCCGCTGTTGCTGCTGGCCAACAAGAGCGAGGGCAAGCCTGGCGCCGCCGGCATCGCCGAAGCCTATGGCCTCGGTCTGGGCGAACCCATCGCCATCTCCGCCGAACATGGCGAGGGATTCGGCGAACTCTATGACGGAGTCGCGGCCCATCTGCGCGAACCCGTGGCTGCCGAGGCCGAGGATGTAGCCGGCGCAAGTGAAGACGAAGAAGCGGAGACCGGGCCGATCCAGCTCGCCATCGTCGGCCGGCCCAATGTCGGCAAATCGACGCTGATCAACCGGCTGATCGGCGAGGACCGGCTGCTCACCGGCCCGGAGCCCGGCATCACTCGCGACGCCATCGCCATCGAATGGGAATATCGCGGCCGGCGCCTGCGGCTGATCGACACCGCCGGCATGCGCCGCCGCGCCAATGTCACGGAGAAACTGGAGAAACTGTCGGTCGCCGATACGCTGCGCGCCGTCCGCTTTGCCCATGTGGCGATCCTGGTGCTGGACGCCAACGACAAGCTGGAGAAGCAGGACCTGCAGATCGCCCGCCTGGTCCATGACGAAGGCCGCGTCCTCCTCATCGCCGCCAACAAATGGGACAGCGTCGAGGACAAGGTGGACGCGCTGAAGATGCTGAAGCGGCGCGTCGAATTCTCCCTGCCCCAGGTGAAGGACCTGCCAGTGATTACGATTTCCGCGCGCACCGGGCAGAACCTGTCGAAGCTGCTGGATGCGGCGCTGGAGTCGTACAAGGCCTGGAACCGCCGCATTCCCACCGCCGAGCTGAACCGCTGGCTCGGCGCCATGCTGGAGGCCAATCCGCCGCCGCTGGTCGACGGCCGCCGGCTCAAGATCCGCTACATGACTCAAGTAAAGACCCGACCGCCGACCTTCTCGCTGTTCGCCAGCAAGCCGACGGATCTGCCCGAAGCCTATGAGCGCTATCTGATCGGCGGCATGCGCAAGCGCTTCAGCCTGCCCGGCATTCCCATCCGCTTCAATCTGCGCAAGGGCAAGAACCCGTTCGACAAGGGCGACGACTGAGCGGCCGAGCTACTTCGGCAAGTTCGCCCGCCAGCGCTTCTGTGTCAGGCGGTAGAGCACATGGCGGCGCAATGGGCTCCCAGCGGCAATCAGCGGATGATCGAAATCCTCGGCCGGCTTATGTGTCATGCCCAGCCGCTCCATGACGGCGCGGGAACGCTCGTTGGCGGTAACGGTGAATGACACGAGTTCCCCGAGATTCAACCGCCCGAAGGCAAACGCGACCGCGGCCTGCGCACCTTCGGTGGCGAAGCCGCGGCCCCAGCAGTCCCGCGACAATCGCCAGCCGACTTCAACCGCCGGCATGAACGCCGCCTTGAATGACGGAATCGCGAGGCCGACAAAGCCGGCAAATCTCGGCCCGGTTTTCACTTCGACGGCCCAGAGGCCCCAGCCATGTTTCGTCATGTTGTCGCGGATGCGCTTGGCCAGCCGGTCGCTCTTGTCGCGGCTCAGCGCCTCGGGGAAATGGCGCATCACCTCGGCGTCGGCATTCAGCGCGGCGAAGGCCGGCAGGTCGTCGTCGCTCCAGGCGCGCAGGTGAAGGCGCGGCGTCTCCAGCTCGGCGGGGGCGGTCTTGCTCGCGGCGCTCATTGTCCGATCGCCACCAGCGCGCCCTGTTCGTCGCAACCGGGCTCCGCCAGCCGGACGAAATGCTCGGTCACGTCATCGGGCTGCGGCAGGTTCTCGCGCTTCTCGCCGGGATAGGCGCGGCCGCGCAGCGCCGTCCCGACCCGGCCGGGATCGATCAGGTTGACGCGCAGAGTTCGATGTCGGCGCGATCTCCGCCGCATACATGCGCACCAGCGTTTCCAGGCCCGCCTTGCTGGCGGCATAGGCGCCCCAGAACGGCTTCGGCAGATGCCCCACATCGGCGGTGACGAAAATGGCGCGCCCGCTGGCGGACTGCCGCAGCAGCGGATCCAGGCTGCGAATCAGCCGCCAGTTGGCGGTCAAATTGAGCTCGATCGTCTGCTGCCAATCCCTGGGCGCGATGTGATGCACCGGTGACAGGCTGCCGAGCATTGCCGCATTGCCGACCAGCACATCCAGCCGCTTGAAGCGCTCATGCAGTGACGCGCCCAGCCGGTCGATGGCGTCGAAATCCCGGAGATCCAGCGGCACCAGCGTCGCCTTGCTGCCGGCGGCGCGCACGGCGTCATCGGTTTCCTCGAGGCCGCCCACGGTGCGCGCCACCAGCACCAGTTCGGCTCCCTCTTGCGCGAAACGCCGCGCCACGGCCGCGCCGATGCCGCGCGACGCCCCGGTGATCAGGGCAATGCGCCCCGCGAGACGCTTTGGCTCGGTGGACATTGCGGAAGAGGCGATGGAGCTAAGCCGGTTCCGCCAGCAGCGAAAGCTGCGTCGTCGCCGTGGCCGGTGTCTTCTGGTCGGTCAGGGACGTCGGATACTCGCCGGTGAAGCAGGCGTCGCAAAATTGCGGCTGGCGGGAATCGCGCTTGGCCTCGCCCATGGCGCGATAGAGTCCGTCGATGGAAATGAAGGCGAGGCTGTCGACGCCGATCAGCTTGGCCATCTCTTCGACGCTGTGGCTCGACGCCAGCAATTCCTTCCGCTCGGGCGTGTCGATGCCATAGAAGCAGGAATGGGTCGTCGGCGGGCTCGAGATGCGCATATGCACCTCCGTGGCGCCGGCGCCGCGCATCATCTCGACGATCTTCTTCGAGGTCGTGCCGCGCACGATGCTGTCATCCACCAGCACCACCCGCTTGCCTTTGACATGGGCGCGGTTGGCGTTGTGCTTCAGCCGCACGCCGAAATGGCGGATATGGTCCGATGGCTCGATGAAGGTGCGGCCGACATAGTGATTGCGGATGATGCCGAGCTCGAACGGGATCTTGGATTCATTGGCGAAGCCCAGGGCCGCCGGCACGCCGGAATCCGGCACGGGAATCACCACATCGGCGACGACAGGCGCTTCGCGGGCCAGCTCGGCGCCGATGCGCTTGCGCGTGTCGTAGACGCTGGCGCCTTCCATGACGCTGTCCGGCCGCGCGAAATAGATGTGTTCGAAGATGCAGAACCGCGACGGCTGCGACGCGAACGGCCGCAGCGAATGCACGCCGCTGGAATCCAGCACGATCAGCTCGCCCGGCTCGACGTCGCGGACGAATTCCGCCCCGATGATGTCGAAGGCGCAAGTCTCCGACGCCAGGATATTCGCCGTGCCCAGCCGGCCCAAGGACAGCGGCCGCACGCCCAGGGGATCCCGCACGCCCAGCACCATGTCGGCCGCGATGGCCACCAGGGAATAGGCGCCCTCGATACGATGCAGCGCGTCGATCAGCCGGTCGATCAGGCTGGCGCGCAGGCTGGTCGCCATCAGGTGGGTGATGACTTCGGTATCGGTAGTCGACTGGAACAGCGAGCCGCGTTTCACCAGCTCGCGGCGGATCGTTTCGGTGTTCGTCAAGTTGCCATTGTGCGCGATGGCAAAGCCGCCGAACTCCAGCTCGGCGAACAGCGGCTGCACATTGCGCAGGATGGTGGCGCCGGTGGTGGCATAGCGCGTATGGCCGATCGCCGCGTGGCCCGTGAGGCGCTCGATAATGTTCTCGCTGTTGAAATTGTCGGCGACATGGCCGAGCGCCCGATGGGCGTTGAATTGCCGCCCGTCGAACGCGACGATGCCTGCCGCCTCCTGGCCGCGATGCTGCAGGGCATGCAGCCCCAGCACCGTATGCGCCGCCGAATCCGGATGGCCATAGATGCCGAACACCCCGCATTCCTCGTGGAGGTGATCGTCATCGAACGGATTGGTGCGCAAAGTCGGGACAGAATCGGAGTCGGGAACCGGCCGGGAAGGGGCGTTCCGGTATTCCGTCATTGGCTTCCTTGGATCAAGCGGTTCAAGTCCGTGCGCTCGGCGTCCTTATACCCGGAATTCTCCGGCGATCCAGTGGATTCGCCGGTTCCGACAGGCGCTGCGGGGGGCATGAGCTGCTCCGGGAGCAGGCCGGTCGCCTGGCCCACAGAGATAACCATCTGGCTCTGTTCGCCGACTTCCGCAGCACTCTCCTCAGCCTTGCCCAGGAGGGATGCCGGGATGAGCGACCGCAGCAGGTTGGCGCCCTTGCTCGCCATCGGCAGGGTCATCGCATTGGCGACCTCGGGCGGCGGTAGGGTGGGCGGCGGCCAGAAATAGTCGATGCCGAGCGCCAGGGCGGAGACCACCAGCGCGCCGCGGACCAAACCGAACAACAGGCCCAGCGAGCGGTCCACCGGACCCAACATGCTGCCCTGCACCCGCTTCGAGATGAAATGGCCGATGATCGAGCAGACGATCAACGTGACCACGAAAATGACGACGCCCGCCGCGATGTCGGCGAACAGCGGGTCGGGGATCTTCTCGTTCGCGAGCGGCCGCGCCAGCGGCAGGCCAAACAGAGTCGCGACGCCGGCGGCGATCCAACCGCCGATCGACAGCATCTCGCGGACAAATCCGCGCATCCAGGCCAGGCCGGCCGACAGCACGATGATGGCGACGACTATCCAATCCACATAGGTCACTTGGCGAGCCCCATTCTTCCGATGTGTGGCATCAACATATCACGCGCCGCGCCGACGCGACACGGTTTCGACCCCTAAAAACGTAACGAGATCGTGCAGATGGCCGATTTCCTTAAGCTCCAAGGTGTCATTGGCGGCGTCGGTCTTCTTGCGCCGCGGTGGCACCAAGGCGCGGGCAAAGCCCAGCTTGGCGGCTTCCTTGATTCGCTGGTCCCGCTGGCCCACAGCCCGCACTTCGCCGCCCAGGCCCACCTCGCCGAAGCTGACGAGATCGGCCGGCAGCGACAGATTCGACAGCGCCGAGACCAGGGCGCCGGCCACCGCCAGATCGGCCGCAGGCTCGGCGATTCGCAGGCCGCCGGCGATATTGAGGTAAACGTCATGCCCGGCAAAGCTGAGGCCGCAGCGCGCCTCGAGCACGGCGATCACCATGCTGAGCCGGCTGCTGTCCCAGCCCACCACCGCGCGGCGCGGCGTCGCCAGGGCGGACGGCGACACCAGCGCCTGGATCTCCACCAGCACCGGCCGCGTGCCCTCGATGCCCGCGAACACGGCGGAGCCGCTGACATTGCCGCGCCGCTCGGCCAGGAACAGCGCCGATGGATTGGCCACTTCCTGCAGGCCGCCGTCGGTCATCTCGAACACGCCGATCTCGTCGGTGGGGCCGAAGCGATTCTTCACGGCGCGGAGGATGCGGAACTGATGGCCGCGGTCGCCTTCGAAATAGAGGACGGTATCCACCATATGCTCGAGCACCCGCGGGCCGGCGATCTGCCCTTCCTTGGTGACATGGCCGACCAGCAGCACCGTGAAGCCGCGCCGCTTGGCGACGCGGATCAGCTCGCTGGCGGAGCTGCGCACCTGCGCCACCGTACCCGGCGCCGAGTCCAGGTTGTCGATATACATGGTCTGGATGGAGTCGATGACAACCAGGTCCGGCGCATCCGTGCGATCCAACGTCGCCAGGATGTCGCGCACATTGGTCGCCGCCGCGAGCTGCACATTCGGCGCTGCGAGCCCCAGCCGCTTCGCCCGCAGCGACACCTGTGCCACCGCCTCTTCGCCGGAGATATAGGCCGTGCGCAGCGCCGCACCTTGCTTGCCGTCCTTGCCCATGGCGGCGCAGACCTGCAGCAGCAGCGTCGATTTGCCGATGCCGGGATCGCCGCCGATCAGGATGGCCGAGCCGCGCACCAGCCCGCCCCCGGTCACCTGATCGAACTCGGCGATGCCGCTCTTGCGCCTGATGGCGTCGTCGGCGCTGGCGCGGTCCATGTCCACCAGTTCGATCTTCCGGCCGCTCTTGGCGGTCAGCCCCTTCGGCGTCGTGTCCGCCCGCGCCTCCTCGACGATCGTGTTCCAGGCGCCGCAGGAATCGCACTTCCCGCTCCACCGCGGCGTCACCGCGCCGCAGGACTGGCAAACATATTGTGTGGCGGCTTTGGCCATATTTGTTAACTCGACAACTAGCTATCAACTCTCCCCCCTTGAGGGGGAGGGAGCATCCTGCGGAGCAGGATGCGGAGGGGGGTTCTATCAACCGACGAGTGCCGATTGGATTTTCTGCAATATCTCTTCGATGTTCCACATGACATCGGTGTTTGGGAACCGGAGGACCCGATAGTCCCGAGACTCCAGCCAGCGCGTCCTCTGGGCGTCATACATTTCTCGCCCGGTGTGGAGGCCACCGTCGACTTCGATGAGAAGCTTTCGATTCAAGGCAGGCGAAGTCGATAACGAAAGGGCCAATCGGGACCTGTCGGCGAAAGCGGCAGTTCTCAACTTGCCAGCGGCGTAGTTTGATCCAGAGCCGCTGCTCAGCCGCCGTAAGGTTCTTTCGAAGATAACGCGCGAGTCGCGACGGCATAGTTCAATCTTAGCGTGCAGGCAAGGTGCGTGCCCACCCCCCACCCGCACGCCCTGCGGGCGCGCTTCCCTCCCCCTCAAGGGGGGAGGGTTTGTTCGATTTGGGTAATTTCCTCATTTCAGGCTCGACTCGCGCTTATAACGGCCGCACGGGCATGCGGATGGGGCCTTCGGCGCGGCCGTTGATGAATTGGTCCACATAGGGATTGGCCGAGCGGTCGATATCCTGCACCGGGCCATTCCAGATGATCCGCCCCTCATGCAGCATGGCGATGCGGTGGCCGATGCGCCGGGCGCTGGCGAGGTCGTGGGTGATCGACAGCGCCGTGGCGCCCAGTTCGCCGACGCATTTCTTGATCAGCTCGTTGATCACGTCGCCCATGATGGGGTCGAGGCCGGTGGTCGGCTCGTCGAAGAAGATGATCTCCGGCTCGGTGGCGATGGCGCGGGCGAGGGCGACCCGCTTCTGCATGCCGCCGGAAAGCTCGGACGGCCTGAGCTCGCCCACTTCCGGCCCAAGGCCGACCGCGCCCAGCTTCTTCAGCGCATTTTCCTTGGCCTCCTGCCGGCCGAGGCCGCGGCCCTCGATCAGGCCAAAGGCGACGTTCTCCCAAACCAGCAGTGAATCGAACAGCGCCGAGCCCTGGAACAGCATGCCGAACTTGCGCATCACCTGTTCGCGCTCGGTGCTGCTCATATCCGTGACTTCCTGGCCGTCGATCTTGATGCTGCCGCTGTCGGGCGTGACGATGCCGAGCACGCATTTCAGCAGCACCGACTTGCCGGTGCCCGAGCCGCCGATGACCACCACGGACTCCCGCGGATTGACGTCCAGGCTCAGCCCCTGCAGTACCTTCTTCGGGCCGAAGGATTTGTAGAGATCGCGGATCTCGATTTTCGCCGTCATCGGGAAAAGAACAGCTCGGTGATGATGTAGTTGAAGATCAATATCAGGATCGACGCCGACACCACCGCATTCGTGGTCGCAGCACCGACTCCCTGGGCGCCGCCCTTGGAGTGATAGCCGTGATAGCAGCCCATCAGCGTCACCAGGAATCCATAGACCGCCGCCTTCACCAGGCCGGACACCACATCGAGAAACTCGACGAAATCCACCGTGTTCTTGATGTAGGTGGCGGGATTGAATCCCAGCTTGTAGATGCTGACGATATAGCCGCCGAACACGCCGATCAGGTCGGCCACCGCCACCAGCAGCGGCAGCATCAGCAGGCCGGCCACCAGCCGCGGCGCCACCAGGTACTTGAGCGGATTGGTGGAGAGCGTGGTCAGCGCGTCGATCTGCTCGGTGACGCGCATGGTGCCGATCTCCGCGGCGATGGCGGCGCCGATGCGGCCGGCCACCATCAGGCCGGCCAGAACCGGACCCAGCTCGCGGGTGATCGAGATAACTACGATCTTGGGAATGGCCGTTTCGCCGCCGGTGATGCGCGAGAATCCGGTGTAGCTCTGCAGCGCCAGCACCATGCCGGTGAAGATGGCAGTCAGGCCGACGACGGGCAGGGAGTAGTAGCCGATCTCGATCATCTGCTTGAGCAGGAGCCGCCAGTAATAGGGCGGCTGGACGGCATAATAGACGGCCCGCGCCGTGAACAGCGTCAGGCGTCCCATGGTCTGGAGGCCGGCGAGGAACGCCCGGCCCAGCGGCTGGAGCACGGGAACGGTCACGCCACTCCGCCGTCGATGTAGGTTCGCCGGTAGCGCCGCCCGAGGCTGGTCAGCACTTCGTAGCCGATGGTGCCCGCGCGCTCGCCCAACGCGTCCGCGGTCTGCTCCGGCCCGATCAGGTCGACGGCCGCACCCGGCTGCACGGTACTCTCCGGCAGTCCGCTCACATCGATGACAGTCAGATCCATGGAGACACGCCCGGCGATGGGCGCTTCGGTCCCGCCGATATGGACGGTGCCGCGATTGCTGAGGCTTCGCATATACCCATCCGCATAGCCGACGCCGATCGTGGCCAAGCGGGCAGGCCCGTCGAATCGGCGGGTCGCACCGTAGCCAACGCTGTCGCCATCGTCAACGCGACGCACCTGCAGGATTTTCGCTTGTAAGCGAACTACTTGGCGCATCGGGTTCGCCTGGTTGTTGAGCGGCGCCAAGCCATAGAGCGCGGCGCCCGCGCGCACCAATTCCAGGTGATAGGGCATGCCCAGGAAGATGCCACCGGAGGCCGCCACTGAACGCGGGGTGTTGACCGGCAGCGCCAACCGGCCGCAGACCTCGGTGAAGCGCTGCAGCTGCCGGGCGTTCATCGGAGACGCCAGATCGTCGGAGCAGGCGAGGTGGCTCATCAGGAGCGCCGGCTTCAGCGCGTCGAACCAGGCCGGGTCGGCCATCAGCCGCTGCGTCTCGTCGCGGGGGATGCCCAGCCGGCTGATGCCGGTGTCGAAATGCAGCGCCGGCGCCGGCACGGGCGAATCCTTGGCGCGCTTGCCGTCATTGGCGTACCGCTCGACCCATTGCTCGATCTCTCGCAGGCTGCAGAGCGCGGGCCGCAGCTTGCGCTCGCCGAACTCCCGGGGATCGGCGAGCGACAGGCCGTTCAGCACGAAGATGCGCAGATCCGGCAGTAGTTTCCGGAGCGCGATGCCCTCATCCAGCGTCGCCACGAAGAAGGTGCGGCAGCCGGCTTTCGCCAGGGCCGGGGCGACCCGATCCACGCCCAGCCCATACGCGTCCGCCTTCACCGCCGCACCGCATTCCGCCGGCGACACCTTGGCGGCCAGCAGGCGGTAGTTATCAGCGATGGCCTGCAGGTCGATCGTCAGCTCGACGGGGGCATGTTCGGTCAAGGCTGGGAATCCATGGAAGGTTGCCGGAGCAGAGGTGAATGACCAGGAATTGGGGCGATAGCAAGGCCCTATCCTGTGGCGCTTATGGCTGCGCCGCGGCCTCCTGCATGTCGTTTTCGGCGATCAGTTCGCGCAGCAGCTTGCGCTTCAACGCCTCGCCGAAGGCGGAAAAATCACTGGCCTCAATCAGGAAGCTGCCCGGTCCGCCGATGACATACTGCCGGTAGAAAGCGGCCATGCTGGAGGCGCGCAACTCGATGGACGCCGTGTTCGTCTGGCCATCGAAGCTACTGTACTGAAATTTCTCGAGGATCGGCAGCGCATTGATGGTGATGCCGGCCTCAACGGCGCGGTCGCGCACCGGGCCTGAGCGGCCCCCATCCCTGGGATGGTCGCTGGCCACGTCGATGACCTTGCGAGCATCGCCGAAGTCCGCCTGCTGCAGCAGGTCGGTCGCCTGGCGCAGGCTCGCCGCCAGCGCGGTATTGCCGGTGCTGGAGCGGGGTGCCGCAGCGACCGCGTCGCCGAAGGCACGGGCTGAAGCCCCGTCGGTCACCAGCGCCCATCCCCGCACGATGCGGAAGTTGGCGGCGTCGGAGAACTCCACATAGGTCACGGCGACACCGCCGCCATTGGCCGTGATGGCGGCGACCACTTCGGGATCGGCGAAGGCGGCGCGATAGCCGTCCTTCACCATCGCGTACTCCACATCGTCGATGCTGCCGGACACGTCGGTGAGCAGCACCAGCGCCAGGTCCGCGGCTGCCGCTGGCCGCGGGGTAAACGGGGCGGCGGCGAGCAGGGCAGCCAAGGCCAGCGTGACGAGACGCATCGGTCGATCCCTTCTTGTGCGTGAATCCGCAGGCGCGAAACCTAGCACGTCAGAACGTCACCGTCCCGCTCGGTGCCAGCCGGACGCCCAGATCGCCGAGCTCCGCATTATAGGTGGCGATGATCTGCTCCGCCGTTTTGCCGCCGCTGCCCCAGGTGCTGTGGGTATCGGCCACCAGCAGCGTGTCATAGCCCAGCGCCGCCGCGCGCCGGCAGGTGGCGTTGATGCAATAGTCGGTCTGGGCGCCGGCGATGACCAGCCGCTCGATGCCCTGCTCGGCCAACAGATCGCCCAGTTCGGTCTCATAGAATGAGTCGGGCGCGCGCTTTTCCACGATAACCTCGTCTGCTGCCGGCTCCAGCACGGGATGGATGTCCCAGCCCGGCCGCCCGGCCTCCAGCGGATCGCCGGGCCCGCCATCATGGCGCACATAGATCACCGGCACGCCAGCGCCCCGGGCCCGGGCAATCAGGTCGCCGGCCCGCTGCAGCAGGCCATGGGCATCGTGGATCGGCGGGTCGCTCTCGGACTCGAACATGGCGACCTGCAGGTCGACGATCAGCAGCGCGGTCTTGCCCGTCATGGCGGCGCCTCCCGTGAGAAGCGGCCAGATTAGCGCGCCCTTGGGCCGTCCTCCAGCCGCAGTTCGGAGCGCGTTTGCCGGCTCGCGGAAAAGAAGGCAATTTTGTTATCGGCGCGATTGTGTATTTTATCACAGCAAAGCTGACGGCGCCGTGGTCGCCTCCAGGCCCGGGATAACCCTGATCGGCTCCCGGTATGTGCCCCAAGAGTTTCCTTCTGCGTTTTATTACCTAGGACCTGAATCCGGCACCCCCACTGTCGAAAGGTCGAGACATGAAAAACGCAACGACGGCCCGCCTGATTGTCGCCATCGGTTTGCTCCTCGGCGTTCTCCTGCTCGCCATGTACGGCATCAATGGCCCGCTTCTCATGGCGGCGCTGGGCTGCGCCTTCGCCTCGTTCTGGGCGGCTTCGAAACTTGTTCCGAGATCGGCGCAGGATCCCGCTGACTACAAGCTCAATCTGCTCGCCCGCCTGGACGACCCCGATCCGGCCGTCCACCACCAGGCCGAAAACGAGCGCGAACTGCTGGAGTGGCGGAAGGAAAATTAGGCCGGCCGCACCGCAGCATAAGCTGTCAATCGAGCACGACCGCCGCCGGGGGCGACGCTGCCCCGGCGGCGGTTCTGTTTTCAGGGCAGGATCCATCGGAACCATCCGCGCGCCCTCGCGTTTCCTTAGGACACAGGCTCCCGCGGGAGCCTTGATCCCGAAGCTTGAGAATATGAGGCGCAACAATGGCTGATATTGAGTCTGAAAGATCATCCACGGGCCTGGCCTTCATTGTCGGCGGGCTGGTGGTGGCCGTTTTGTTGATCGGCTATTTCCTGCTGAGCGGCGATGGTACAGTGACGCGCGATGTCGATGTGGACGTGACCGTCCCGGCTCCCACCGTGCCGGCTGAACCCGCACCGCCCGCGTCGGGGAGTACGACACAGTAGCTTAACGCCGGGATGTAGAGGCCCGGATTTAACACGAGTATCAATGCAGGGTCTGGACGGTACGACAAACGTCGTCCTCCCGGGCGCGATGCCGAAGCGTACATCGGCAGTCCGCCCGGGACTTCTTGTCGTCTTCAGCATCTGCCTGCTGCTTGCATGCCTCACAATGCCGGGAAACGGCTTGGCGCAGACTCCGTCGCCGCTGGCGAGTTGGCAGTATTCGGCCGGCGAGGTCCTGGTAAAGCTGGACGATGACCCGCTGCCCGAATGGCGTGTTACGCTAGGCCTGACCGGCACCGTGATGCCAAAGTATGAAGGCGCCGACAGCTATGAGGTGATGCCCGGTGGCATCGTCGACATCCGCTTTCGCGACATCGCCTTTTTCTCGGTCGGCGAGGGACTGGGGGTCAATCTGCTGCGCGGTGACACCTACCGTGCCGGCGTCGCGGTATCCTACGACCTGGGTCGCAACGACAATGACGACCCGCGCATCCGCGGGCTGGGTGACATCGACCCGGCTCCGGAGGCAAAGCTGTTCGGGCAGGTTTTCATATTGCCGGTCGTGCTCTCATTCGACGTCAGGCGCGGCATCGGTGGCCACGATGGCTGGATCGGCGATCTCAGCGCTTACATGCCCCTCAGCGCCAGCGAGAAATTCATCGTCTTCGCAGGTCCGTCGGTGACGCTCGCCGATCAGGATTACATGGATTCCTATTTCAGCGTCAGCCCCGGCCAGGCGGCAAACTCCAACCTGCCCGCATTCAAGGCCGATCCCGGCTTCAAAAACGCGAATTTCGGCATCACGGCAATCTACTTCATAACCGACAACTGGCTGATCGTCGCAGATGCCGCGGTCGAGCGGTTGCTCGGCGACGCCGGCCGCAGCCCGATTACCCAGAGCCGGACCCAGTTCACCTTCGATCTCAGCATCGCTTACACGTTCTGATCGTTCGGCTTTTGCCGCTCGGGGGGCAGCGCGGATGCTGTTGCCGCGTTCGCCGCGCCGGGGGCCGCCGGTTTGACTTTTAGCGGCCAAAATGGTCCTCTCCGGGCGAGATCGCGGCCAGCGTCTCAATTTGCGTGGGACCCTCGAAGTCGTCCCGCCTGACACCGGACCGCGCAACACCCGTACCCGCGCCGGCTGCCCCTGAAAGACCGCAATCGCGGGTCATGGCTTTTCCTGGAATGCACAACGCCCGGCTTGGCGGCAGCAGCGCCGCTGGGCGGCGTCTTGCCCGAAAGAGGCACAATCACGGCGGCCCGCGCGGCCACCAGAGGAGTGAATAGATGACGGATCATAAATACCGGCTGGGCCAGGTGGTGGAGGCGCGCTCGGGCCTCAACGCACAGACGCCGCCGGGCCCCTACGAAGTCACCCGCCTCATGCCGCCGACGGGCATGAGCAACCAGTACCGGCTGAAATCCCTGAAGAGCGGCCATGAATGGGTCGTCCGCGAGGAAGACATCCTGCGCACCGACAATTGATTGGTTGTGTCGCGCCCCTTCTGTGTTCACTTCAGTTCAGCCAACAACAGCCGAGGATCAGGATCATGAGCAAAGCGCCCCAGCACACCGTGGCGTCGCGCAAGGTCGTTGAAAGCGAGACCGCCAAGATGGCCCGACTGCGCGAGCAGCGGCTGGCGAGCGACGCGGCCAAGCGCGCTGCCGGCACCTTCGGCGACATGTCCGTCATCGAGATCCAGCATGAGCAGACCGGCGAGGTATTCGTGCTCTCCTGGAAGGGCGCCAAGGCGCCGGAGCTGGCGCGCCTCGGCCGTATCCGCGCGCCCGGCCTGTCCTTCGACGAGCATGAGCGGCTGCAAGCCTGGCTGTTGGACCAGCCTGAGGATTTCCTCAAGCAGACCCTGATCGCCTGGAGCCTCAGCGCCGCCGAAGCCAAGCGCCTCAAGGACGCCCGCATCGCCGAACGCAAGGCCGGCGGGGGCCGTGTGGTCAACGACGCGCCCGCAGAGAGCGCGCCGGCAGCGGCCGCGGGAGCCACGGGCGGCTAGATCAATCCGGCCAGCATTCTTGCGGCGCGCGCCGCACCGCCGCTTTCGACCTCACGGTACGTAACCGGCCGCCGCAATTCGGCGACCACCGCCGCGGCGATCTCATCGGGCGTGGCCGAGTCGTAGTCCATCGCGCGTCCCGCGCCATAGCGGTTGAGCCGATGGCGCACATGCACGTTCTGCTCGAAATGATTGCGCAGCGGGAAATAGAGGAACGGCGTGCGCGCTGCCGTCAACTCCATGCAGGTGGTGAGCCCGCCCTGGACCAGCGCGATATCGCAGGCCGCCAGATGCTTGTGCAGGTCCGGCACATAGCCGCGGACCTCGATATCGGCATGGCACCGCAAGCTGTTCCCATCGATGCGCGGCCCGGCAACCATGATCATGCGCAGTTCCGGCAGCTGCCGCCGGATGGCGGGGAAGGCGTCGGCGATCCGCCGCAGCAGATGCGCCGCCGACGCCCGAGCCCCCGACGGTGACGATGCAAACCTTCTCGTCCTCGCCATAGCCGAAGCGTTCGCGCAGCGCGGCCCGCTCGGCGGCCTGGGGCTGATCGAGTCCGGTGATGTAGCCGCAGAAATCGAAATTCTGTTCCGTCCAGGCGCGGATCTCCGGCAGGCCGGGGCCGAAAGTGCCGGGAACGATATCGCCGGGGTCGCCGACGAAGATCGAGGTATCGCGAATGCGCGGATAGCGCGCGATGTGTTCGATCATCTCCGCATTGTAGTCGGCGGTCAGATAGGCCTCGCGGTCGCCGCCCTCGGGCATCGGCATGTAGCCGACGAAATCGGTGAACCAGGCGAGCGCCGTGCGTTTCAGCTCGGGATGCTCATGCCAGAAATGGTCCACTTCCCAGCATTCGTCGGCGATGACGAGATCATAGTCGCCTTCTTCGACCACCTCCTGGAATAGCATGAAATTGGCGACCAGGATCTCATCCATGCGGCGCAGGGCTTCGAAGACATGGAGATCATGCTCGCAGGCCTCGCTTTCGATGTGGCTCGATTCATTGACCAGCAGGCGGCTTGCCGGATGCATCGTCTCGCCCGCGCTCTCCAGCAGCGCCGTCACCGGATGCTGCGCCAGCCAGTCGATCTCCAGGCCGGGTTGCTCCGCGCGCAGCGCGCGCGCGATCGCGAGGTCGCGCCGCCCGTGGCCGAGGCCGATCGGCGATGACAGATAGAGCGCGCGCTTGCTGCGGCCGAGCCCGCGGCGGATGAGCTGCGGCGCCTGGGGCAGGGCGCCGGCCGAGCGGTCGACGAAATCGCGGATCAGCCGGTTGACGATCACGGGATCGCGCGCGGTCGGGATATGGCCGGCGCCTTCCAGGGTGATCAGCGGCGCGCCGATCGCCGCCGCGACCGCTTGGCCCTTCTCGTAGGGGATGATGCGGTCCTGGTCGCCATGCAGCACCAGGGCCGGCCGGCGGATCGTCCGGTACAAGGCCTCGCCCTCCTGATGCGGCACGAAGCGTGCCACGACGGTGTCGATCAATGTCTCCGGTGTCGTCTCCAGCGCCCAGCCGACGCAGTCCTCGATCTGCTTGGTCGAATGGGGCTCGGGAAAGGCCATGCCGAAGAAGAATTCGGCGAAGTCGCGATAATCCTGCTGCCAATAGTGCCTGTTGTATTTCGCCCAACCCTCGTAGCTGTTGTAGCGCTCCTCGAAGTTCGATTCGGTGCGTCCCTCGGCAGTCGGGCCGAACGGCGCCGCCGGCGCGATCAGTATCGCGCTCTCCACCCGTTCCGGATGTTGTGCGGCCAGCATCGCCGCGAGATGCCCGCCGAACGAGAGGCCGATGATCGCGGCGCGCTCTGTCGCCGTCGCATCCAGGACCGCGATGGCATCGGCGACGAACTCCTGGGCGATGTAGGCGTCGGCGCCCTTCGGCCGGTCCGACAGGCCGTTGCCGCGGCCGTCGAACGCGATCACGCGGTAGTGACGGGCGAGATAGGGGACCTGCGCTTTCCACATGTGCGAATGCACGATCGACCATGCCGGCAGCAGCAGCACCGTCCTGCCGCCGGCGCCGTGGACTTCGTAATGGATGCGGACGCCGTCGCGGTTCACGTAGCCTGTTTGATCGGGTTGTCTCGCCCGCATCAGCGTCCTCCGGCGCTGTCTTCCAGCCGGCGGATCAGCGTGCCGAAGCGGCGCAGCGCGCGGCGGATCGGCATGCCCTGTTCCTCGAAGCCCAGCAGCAGCATCGCCTCGCAGCCGAGAAAGGCATTGCCGACGAGAGTGGCGATGTCATCGGGCCGCAGCGGGCCGAGCGCGCCCAGCCGAACGGTCGCCTCCTTCGCGATCGTACCCAACAGTACATACCAGCCGCTGAGAAAGCTCCGCACCGCGGCCGCGATTTCGGGATTCGACCAGCCCGCGGCCATCATCTCCTGCAGCACGCGCACATAGCCTGACGCGAGATCCTCGTCGAGATAGTCGCAGGCCATCTCCCAGCGCTTCCACAGCGGCAGGTCGGCGGCGAAAGTGGCCTTCTGGCGTTCCAAGAGCCGGCTGTTCTGATGCTCCAGCAGCGCCAGCACCAGCGCGTCCTTCGAGCCGAAATGATAATGGATCTGGCTCAGCGGCATGCCGGCCGCTTCCGCCACACGCCGCGTCGACAGCCCGGCATAGCCATGGCTGCCCAGGCACGAAGCCGCCGCCGCCAGCAGCGCCAGGCGCGTCTCCGAATCCGGCGCGGCCGCCGCGTTTCTCTTAAGCGCCATTCATTCCTGCCTCTGTTTTTCGCGGGAGCCCCTCTTGACTCCGCAACGCCGCATATGCGTAATTCGGTCGGTCGACCGAATTAGAGACGGTCCGGGCCTTCCTGTCAAGCCCGGGCGAGAGAGAGGAGAGGTCCATGCTGCGCTTCGGAATCTACTTCGAGGAGCGCGACCTCATCGCCCTTTTCGGCGACCAATACCGCCGCTACCGCCGGCAGGTCAGCATGCTGATCCCGCTGCCCGGCCGCAAATACACCGGCGATGGCGCGGCCAGCGGATCGCCGAAGCCGCCGAGATGGCCGAGTTGCGTCAACGCTAAGCAGCGCGTCCATCTCCCTCCCCTTGCGGGAGGGTGTAGGGGGAGGGCGTCATGACATGAGCCCGCCATCTCCTGGTCCAAGCTCCGCCGGCAAATCCCCGGACGCCAAATCGCCACGGAGCACGCCGACAAATGCCGACCGAACAAACCGCGCCGCCGAAGCCGATCTCGTCGTCAGACGTCCCCTGGACGGAATGGTCCGACGTCCCGCGCTTCGGCATCCGCTACCGCCACCTGACCCGCGCCGTGGTCGGCGACGACTATCATGTCGGCGTCGCGATCGAGGAACTGCCGCCGGGCAAGCAGAGCTCGCCCGCGCACTACCACATCTTCGAGGAGGAGCATGTCTACATCCTCGAGGGCGCGCTCACCGTGCGCATCGGCGCCGGCACCTATGAGATGAAGGCGGGCGACTATGTCTGTTTTCCCGCCGGGCAGAAGGCCGGCCATTGCCTCATCAACAACAGCGGCGCGCCCTGCCGCTACGTGATCGTGGGCGAGCGCAATCCGAACGAGGTCGTGCGTCTACACCGACACCGGCAAGGTGCTGGTGCGCGCGCTGGGGCGGCGCGCGATCTTCGATCTCGCGGCGACGCGCGGCTATTGGGACGGCGAGAACACCGGTCTCCCGGCGGGCGAGCTGCCGCCATCCGATGCCGCGGCGAAGCCGCCCGAGGCGCCCGTCAAGCCCAAGCCGCCGATCTCCGTCGCACGACGTGGCCTGGGACGAGGAGGCGCGCAGGGCACGCGGTTCGGCGGCCGCTCGAAGCATCTCACCTACGCCGCCGTCGGCGCGGACTACCATGTCGGCATGCTGATCGAATCGCCCGCGCCCGGCAGGCGCCTGTGCGCCCCGGCACTATCACATGCTGGAGGAGGAGCACGCGCTGATCCTCGAAGGCGCAGGTGACGCTGCTGCTCGGCGACGAGCGCTACGAGATGAAAGCCGGGCGACTATGTCTGCTTCCCCGCCGGCCAGAAGATCGGCCATTCCTTCCTCAACAGCGGCCCCGGCCCCTGCAGCTACCTGATGATCGGCGAGCACAACCCGAACGACGTCTGCGTCTATCCGGACTCGAACAAGATGGCGGTCAACGCCCTGCGCACGAAGAGGGTTGTCTTCGACATGTCGGCCGTAAGGAACTATTGGGATGGCGAGCAGCCTGAGTGACTAAGGACATCTGCCTGTCCCCTCTCCCCTTGTGGGAGAGGGATGCAAAATCCGCGTCCAGCGGATATTGCGGGGTGAGGGGGCTTTGCTCGGCGCTAACCGTGCCAAAAGCGCGATATCGTACCAATAAACCCAACATGTTAGCGCATTGTTAAGCATTCGGCCCTAAGCGTTAAGGAATTGCCGCTTGCGCTAGGGGTCAACTTTGCGGCACGAGGGAACCACCCGCTCCGCCCGCCGGATCATACTCGGCGATTGGACGCCAACCGTTCTGACGTTGGCGTGCGGCGTTGCCATTTCCCTCAGCGGCTTTGCCATTACCAAGCAGTACTACCGCAACGTCGAGGAACGCGAATTCGCGGCGGAGACCGCGCGCCAGGCCGATGCGCTGAACGAGGGCATCAAGCGCTACACCGATGCCGTCAACGCCGTCGCCACTTTCGTCACGGCCTCCGATCGCATCGATCGCTGGGAGTTCCTGCGATTTGCCGACCTGACCTTGGCCCGGTACTCCGGTTTCTCGGCCTTGGCGTGGGTGCCCCGCGTTTCGCAGCTCGAGCGGCCCGCCTTCGAGGCCGCGATCCAGCGGGACGGACTCTTCGGCCTGACCATCCGCGAGGCCGGCGCCGATGGCGCGCTGACGCCGGCCGGCGACCGGCTGGAATATCTGCCGATTGCCTACCTGGTTCCCTTCGAAGGCAACGAACAGGCGCTGAGCTACGATCTGGGAACCGAACCCCGCTATCGGAATGCCCTGGAGTCCGCCGGCGATCTTGGCCAGCTCCAGGCAACGAAACTGTTGCCGATGCCCACGGTGCGTCAGGCCGGTCCGGCCCTCTGGCTCATCCTGCCGCTCTACATGCGCAACAGCGCGCCGGCGGATATCCTCGAGCGCCGCAAGTCCCTTGCCGGTTTTGCCATCGGCGTGCTCCGGCTCGACCACTTCGTGGCCGATGTCCTGGGCGCCGACAGAACGCCGAACATGCATCTGTCGCTCTTCGATGTCACGGATGGAAGCCGGAATCTGCTGTTTGGCGCGAACTCGGCATCCGAAGGAAATTCGAACACAGCCGAAACCGCGGGCACTCTCAACATCATCAGGGAATTCCAGGTCGCCGGACGCCGCTGGTCGCTGATGGCTGCGGTCAACGCCGAGCGCGGCTGGAATTCCGGCGACGTTCTGCCGTACTGCCTGGCGCTTGTCGGCGCGCTGTTGACCGGCCTCCTGGCGCAGCATCAGATCAACCTGGTTGTGCAGCGGCGAACGGTCGAGCGCGTGGTAAGCCAGCGGACCGCCGAGCTGTCGGACCGGAACGAGGCGCTGCGGAGCGAAGTCGCGCAGCGGCAGCGCACGGAAGTCGAGTTGCGCGGCGCCAAGGAAAAGGCGGACTCGGCCAATCAGGCCAAATCGGAATTCCTGGCCATGGTCAGCCATGAGCTGCGCACGCCGCTCAACGCCATCATCGGCTTCTCGGCAATGCTGGCCGGCCAGGTCCCGATAAAGCTCAGTCCGGAAAATACCCAGGAATATGCCACGGACATTCATCGCAGCGGCAGCCATCTGCTGTCGCTGATCAACGACATCCTCGACCTGTCGAAGGCGGAGGTCGGCAAGGTGGAGATGAACGAATCCGCTGTCGATCTCCACGATGTCGTGCTGAGCAGCGTGGGGATGGTCCATGGCCGCGCCGACGAGGCCGGGGTGAAGCTTGAATTCGATGTGCCGGCCGACGTGCCGCTCCTGCGCGCCGATGACCGCAAGCTGAACCAGGTGCTGCTGAACCTGCTGTCCAACGCCATCAAGTTCACGCCCGCCGGCGGCACCGTCGCCGTTCGCGTTTCCGCGGAGAAGGACGGCGACGTGGTCATCAGGGTCTCCGACACCGGCATCGGCATCGCCAAGCACGAGCTCGAAAGGGTGTTCGAACCCTTCGTTCAGCTCGAATTCACGCCTCGCCCGCAAATATGAGGGCACCGGCCTGGGTCTCGCGCTGTCGCGGCGCTGGATCGAATTTCATGGCGGCACCCTGGTGCTCGACAGCGACCTCGGAGTCGGCACGGTTGCCGTAATCCGCTTGCCCCGGGAGCGGACCCATTCCTCTGCCACGGCCGCGCAATCGCCAAAGCCCGGCCCCGGCAAGCGATCGACACAGGTGGCCTGATGACAAGTCCTCAAAGCCTCGATCTCCCTGTTGCCTCAAGTTACCGGACCGGACTCCTGAACCGGCAACGCGGCTTTCAGCTGATTGCCGTCGCGTTGCTCGCGGTCTTCCTGACGGCCTGTACCCAGCAGACGGAGACCTCGACAACACCGGCGCCGGCCGAGCCCGCGCCGGCGACGCCGCCGACGAAACCGCGCGCGCCCGCGGATCCGCAAGTCCTGGCGGCTCAGAAGGCGCTTGCCGATCTCGGCTATTATCGCGGGCAGCTCGACGGAATCACCGGTCCCAAGACGCGCCGGGCGGTGTCCGACTATCAATCCGATGTCGGCCTCACGCCCGACGGCACCGTAACGCGCGATCTGATCGCCCGGCTCGCCGAGCCTTCGGCGCCTGCGGCGCCTCGCGCGGACCATTCCGTGCAAGGTCCGCTCTACGAAACCGGCGATGTCTACATCTACACCGATGGCAGCATCGAAACGGTCGTTTCGGCCGACCGGCAGTCTGTGGCCTGGCAGAACGGCAGAGGCTCGCGCTGGGCGTCGCCCTTCGATTTCACGCTGGCGACGGGCCAGGAGAACGGCGTCACGGTGCAGCAGCCGCTGTCCTGGCCGCTGACCGTCGGCGCCGTCAGCAGCTATGCGGTGAAGTCCGGCACCGGCGCCGCCGATCCCTGGCAGTGCGCCGTCGAACAGCGGGAGAAGATCTCCGTCGCCGCCGGCACCTTCGATACCTACAAGATCCTCTGCCATCCGGAGGGCGACGCCGCAGGCGCCGGACAATCGCGCGCCTGGTACTACGCGCCGGCCCTGCGCCACTATGTGCGCTATGTCGACAGCGCCGCCGGTCCCCTGAACGATGTCAGCGGCACACGCTCCCGCGACCTCGTCGCGATATCGCCCGGCGCCGTCGGCTGGCCCTCGGAAGCGCGGACCGGCTTCGCCTGGGCGCGCTCCCACACCTTGGAGTCCGAGGCCGATGGCGCGCGCATCCCCTGGGAAAGCACCGCCATCGCCGACCGCTTCATCATCGTCCCCGGCCCCGCGGTCGGCAGCGGCAACTCGCCCCACTGCCGCCGCCTGTCACAGGAAAGAATCGAAAGCGACGGCACGACCCGCCTCTTCCCCGGCGTCGCCTGCCGGAGCGCGGACGGGCAGTGGCACATTCTTGGCCTCGACGGCAATCCGGTGTCGATCGTGGCGTTGGTGAGTCCGTGAAATTCTAGTGCGGCCGAGACAAGCTGACGAAGGCTGACCGCTGCACCACCGCCCTAACCTGACCCCTCTCCCCTTGTGGGAGAGGGATGCAACATCCGCGTCCAGCGGATGTTGCGGGGTGAGGGGTTTTGCTCGGCGCCAGCCAACCCTGTAAACTTTCTCCCGCCATGGATGCAGTCACCGCAAACGACTTCGACGATTTCCTCTCCCGCGCAGGAATAACGACGCTCGATCAGGGGACGCAGGGCGGCAAGCAACTCTCGTTCAAACCCGGCCCCGCAAGAGTCATCGTCGTCCATTTCGTGGAAAGCGACCGGCTAAAGTACCTGCTCGACATGACCGCGCGCATCCTGGACCTGGAGGAGTCGTGGTTGCTCGTGCCGCGCCGCGGCACCGCCGCCGATCTTGAACTGCTCGATGTCAGTCAACCGGCCAAGGTGGTCCGCTTCGCCGCCGCGGAGAAAGGCCGCCTTGCTGAATATCTCTGCACCCGTCCCATGGCGTTCGGAAACTACTCGATGGATCTTTACGTCATCGCCGGGTCCGGCAACACTCTCATCACCTGGGACCATCATACGGCGCGCGAAGGGCTGGGCATCGAACTTCGCGAAAAAGCCGATGCCGGCCGGCTGCTGGCTTCCCTCAACGATCTGGGCGCAGAACTTGATCTAATCGGGCGGGAGCAGTAACCCTGCCACTTGATGTTTCAGAAAATAATCCTATACTGAGGTTTGCGACGCATTGCATTTGCGCGCCTTGATGTTGGACATTGTGGATCGGTCTAACTCTTGCCGAGCATTGCTGGGCGAGGCACACCGCATATTCCTGTATGCCAAAGAAGCTGGTGCCGAGTATCTGACGAGCAGGTGATTCCCTTGTATGGGATCGTTCCTCAAAATCAGGGTCCCCCGGAATCTGCGGAAATCGGGGGTTTTGCTCGGTGGATCAGGGCGGTAGGGGTGCGGAAAATGCGGGGAAATGTGCGCGCAGGGTGCGTGGGGCGAGAGCCCTCACCCCGCAACATCCGCTGGACGCGGATGTTGCATCCCTCTCCCACGAGGGGAGAGGGGACTAGCGTCAGCTAGCACTCCGCGGCTTCGCGTGAAACCTGCGATGTTGATGCAGGGCTCGGTGGCTTCGTGAGCTTTGTGACTTCCTGTCCGCCGTAGTTTTAGCGAAGGCGGATGTGGTGAGACACCGTTAGGGCGACCGCCGGTCGCCCCTACGGAACCTTCGCGTCTGGCGTCTTTGCGTTTCTGGAAGGGCGGTGAAACCTGCTCAGCATCGCGTCCATAGGGCGGCGGTCGTCCCTGAAACCCGCTCCGTGAACCTCTGTGTCTCTGCGCCCTGTGGTTATCGTGCTGTCTGCGCTCGACTACCCGTGTTCCGGCAGCCGGTTGTCCCGCACCAGGTTGTCGAACTTCGTCACCTCGCCGTCGAAGAACAGCTGCACCGCGCCGACCGGGCCGTGGCGCTGCTTGGCGATGATCACTTCGGCCACGTTGTGAACCTCGTTGCCGTGCGCCTGCCAGCGCTCCATGCGGTCATTGAACTTCTCGTCGGTCTCGTCCTCGCGACGGCGCGGCTCGGCGCGCTCGTGGTAGTACTGCTCGCGGAAGATGAACATCACCACGTCGGAATCCTGCTCGATGGAGCCGGACTCCCGCAGGTCGGCGAGCTGCGGCCGCTTGTCCTCGCGCTGCTCGACGGCGCGGGAGAGCTGCGACAGGGCGATGACGGGCACGCCCAGCTCCTTGGCCACCATCTTCAGGCCGCGGGTGATCTCCGACACCTCCTGCACCCGGTTGTCGCTGCGGCTGCCGGCGGTGGGCCGGATGAGCTGCAGGTAGTCGACGACGATGAGGCCGAGGCCGTGCTGGCGCGCGAGGCGCCGGGCCCGGGTGCGCAGCGCCGGCACGGTGATGCCGGGCGTGTCGTCGATGAAGAAGGGCAGGCGCGACAGCTCCTGCGCCGCCTGGACGAACTTCGGGAAATCATCCTCGCGTACTTCGCCGCGGCGGATGCGGTCGCTGGAGATGCCCGTGCGCTCGGCCAGGATGCGGGTGGCGAGCTGCTCGGCCGACATTTCCAGGGAGAAGAACGCCACCTTGGCGCCCTCCTTGACCTCCACGCGGCCGGTCTCCGTGACCTCCTCGCGATAGGCCTCGGCGGCGTTGAAGGCGATGTTGGTGGCCAGCGCCGTCTTGCCCATCGAGGGGCGGCCGGCCAGGATCACCAGGTCGCTGCCATGGAGGCCGCCCAGCTTGCGGTCGAGGTCGGTGAGGCCCGTGGTGACGCCGGTGACATGGCTGTCGCGCTTGAAGGCCTGCTCGGCGATGGCGATGGCGCTGCCGAGTGCGCCGGTCAGCGGCAGCAGGCCGCCCTCGGTCTGCCCGGTCTCCGCCAGCAGGAACAGCTTCTGCTCGGCCTCCTCGATCTGCTCCACCGCCGAGATGTCGAGATTGAAGGCGAAGGCCTCGTTGACCACGGTCTCGCCGAGATCGATGAGCTGCCGGCGCAGGAACAGGTCGTGGATGGTGTGGCCGTAGTCCTCGGCGTTGATGATGGTGACGACCGCGTTCTCCAGCCGCGCCAGGTATTTCGAGCCGCCGGCCTCCACCAGGCCGGGATCCTGGTCGAACAAATTGCGCAGGGTGAGGAAGTTGGCGATCTGGCCGCGCTGGATCAGCGTGCCCGCGGCCTCGTAGATCCGGCCATGGACGGGATCGGCGAAATGATCCGGCCGCAGGAACTCGTTCACCCGGTCGAAGACGCGGTTGTTGGTG
The DNA here is from genome assembly GCA_963810485.1 of uncultured Alphaproteobacteria bacterium. Lineage (GTDB taxonomy): Bacteria > Pseudomonadota > Alphaproteobacteria > Dongiales > Dongiaceae > DATKFM01. The sequence goes on along the minus strand of CAWENQ010000002.1, from coordinate 121,182 downwards.
AGGATCGCGCCCAGCAGCGCCTGTTCCGCCTCATAGTTGAGCGGCGGCGTGCGCAGCCCAGCGGTTTCGCCCGCGCGCAAAGGCGTGACATTGCTGGACTCCGAGAAGCCGCGCTCGACAGCCATGCTGACGTTTCTCCAAGGGATCTTCTTTTATAGCCTGATTCGCCGGGTCGTTCCGAAAATCAGACGCTGCGGATTCAATCGATCGGGCTTGCGTCTGGCCCCCTTCGGAACGAGAGCGAGCGCGGACCGTATCAGCGGCAGCCGCGCGGCACTAACGAATTAGCCTGTGAGTAACGAGGATATGGGGCACAAGAACCTTCTACGCGATCTCGCCGAGGAATTTGTCGACGACCGCCACATACGTCTCTATATCCGCCGGCGTATGCGCGAAGGAGGCGGCGGGGCCGGCGGTGGCGATCGCATCCCAGACGCCGCGGTTGAGCATGAAGACGCGCCGCGCGTCGATCATCTCGTAGTCGAGCGACAGCGTCGCCTCCGCGCCGTTGCGCGGCAGTTCCGGCAACAGGCAAAAGCCCGAGCGGCCGCCGATGCGCGGCGCGCGCCAGGGCAGGCCGCGCCGTTCGAACGCGGCCCGCAGGCCTTCCTGCAGCCGCTGGCCCAGTGCGTCGACGCGGCCATAGGCCTCTTCGGTCAACACATCGCTCAGCACCGCGCGCGCCGCCGCCATGGCCAGCGCGCTGGCGTAGGTCGTGCCGCCGCTCGGCAGCACGCGGCCGCCGCGGTGACGGTCGAGATGCTTCTCCATCAGCCGCGCCAGCGGTTCGGTCATGCCGTAGGCGCCGATCGGCACGCCGCCGCCCAGGCATTTGCCGATCGTCAGCATGTCGCAGTCGAGATTCCAGCCGCGCCGCAAGCCGCCATAGGCAAAGGTCTGCGTGTGCGTCTCGTCGAGGATCAGCAGCGTGCCCGTTGTTTGACACAGCTTCCACGCCTCGGCCCAGAAGCCGTCATCGGGCGACACCAGACCGCAATTGGTCAGCGCCGGCTCTGCGATCAGGCAGGCGAAGCGCCTTGTCTCCAGCAGTTGCCGCAGCGTCGGCAGGTCATTGAACGCCACGCTGATGGCTCGCTTCTGGATGTCGGGCGTCAGGCCCAGATACTCGGCGCTCTCGCCCGTGGGCGTCGACTCCGCCAGCATCTCGTCGGCATGGCCGTGATAGCGGCCCTCGAAGGCGAGATAGCTGCCGCGGCCGGTGGCCAGCCGCGCGATCCGCAGCGCCTCGGTGTTGGCGCCCGTGGCCGACAGCGTGAATTGCCAGAAGGGCAGGGCGAAGCGGGCGGCCAGCAGCTCGGCCACGGCGATCGCATCCTCGCCCGGCAGCAGGAAGGACGGCCCGTCGGCCATGCGCTTCTGCACCGCCGCGACGACCGGCGCCGGCGTGAAGCCGCAGCTCATCGCCAGGTCGACCTGGTTCATGTCGAGATAGCGGTTGCCGTCCACGTCGGTGAAATGCGCACCGTCGCCGCCGGCGACATAGAGCGCCGGATGCTCGGACAGCCCGGCCATCCAGCTCATGGGCACGCCCGACGGCATGGACTTCCGGCCGCGCTCCAGGAGCTTGCGCGATCCCGGCGTGCGCGCGGCGAAGGCCGCATCCTCGCGCTGCTTGAGCGCCGCCAGCCGCGCCCGGTCGATGCCGCTGTCTGCCGCCGGCCGATCCATCCGCCCCTTCCCCTGAAATGCAGGGAAGCGTCAGGCGGCCGAAATCAGGCGGCCGGTTTCCTGGCGCTCCATCTCGAACATATAATCGCGGGTCAGGGGCACGGCGTCGACCCGTTTTGCGATCTGCATCTGGAACACCATCTGGCCCATATGGCGGAACGCCACCTCGCAGCCCGCGAGGTAGTACTCCCACATCCGGCAGAAGCGTTCGTCATACAGCGCCTTGGCCTTGTCGCGGTTGGCGGCGAAGCGGCGGCGCCATTGGCGCAGCGTCTTGGCGTAGTGCAGGCGCAGGATCTCGACGTCGGTGACCCACAGGCCGGCGCGCTCCACCGCCGCCAGCACTTCCGACAGCGACGGCGTGTAGCCGCCGGGGAAGATGTATTTCTTCATCCAGGGGTTCGGGCCATAGGGCGGGCCCATGCGGCCGATCGAATGCAGCAGCATGACGCCGTCGTCGGTCAGCAGGTCGCGCACCTTGGCGAAGAATTCGCGGTAGTGGGCGACGCCCACATGCTCGAACATGCCGACGGAAACGATGCGGTCATACCTGCCCGGCTCCTCGCGGTAGTCGCGCAGATGGAAGCCGACCCGATCGGCGAGGCCCGCGGCCTTGGCGCGCTCCTCCGACAGCTTCTGCTGCTCCACCGAGAGCGTGACGCCGGTGACATCGACATTGGCAGTCTGGGCGAGATAGAGTCCCATGCCGCCCCAGCCGCTGCCGATATCCAGCACCTTCTGGCCGGGCTTGAGGTGCAGCTTGGCGGCGATATGCGCCTTCTTGTTGTGCTGCGCCACTTCCAGACTGTCATTGTCGGTGCGGAAATAGGCGCAGGAGTATTGCCGGTCCGCGTCGAGGAAGAGATCGTACAGCGCGCCCGAGAGGTCGTAGTGATGGGCGACGTTCTTCCGCGCGCGTTCGACCGGGTTGTAGGTCTCGATGAAGGCCATCAAGCGCCGGAAGCTGTCGCGCAGCCGCTGCAACGGGAGGGTGTCGATCTGGCCCAAATTGCGCGCCGCGAGGTCGAGGGCGTCGTAGATCGTGCCCTTCTCGATGGTCAGCGTGCCGTCCATGTAGGCCTCGCCGAAGGCGAGATAGGGCTGGGTCATGATGCGCCGGTGCAAGGCACGATCATGCAGCCTTATGGTGACGTCCGGCCCCACCTCGGCACCAGAGAAGAAATGCGTGCGGCCGTCAGCGTCGATTACGGTGAGATCGCCGACCCTGATCAGCCGGCGAAAAAAATATGCGGCAAGCATGGCCCTGTCCTCGTAACTCTCCCATCCCTTCTCGAGGCATTATCGGCGCCGCCCCGCCGTCGCCTCATAGGTTCATTGGTAGAAATGTTACCAAAAGTGTCGTCGTTGTCCAACACACGCCGATGCAATCCGTTCCTGCAGGGAATGCATGGCGTTAACCGTATTGTACCAAAGCGTACGCTGGCTTCTTCGTCCGCCCCTTGCGGGCAAAAACAAAAAAGCCGGGGAATTCCCGGCCTTCTTGCTGTCGCGGTGATCGCTCAGTTTATTCCTTGTCTTTTTTCTTGGCTTTCTTCGCCGGCTTGTCGTCGGCTTCTGCCTTCCCAGACTTCTCCGCCTTATCGGCTTTCTCGCCCTTGGCCTTCTTCTCGGCCTTCTCGGGCTTCTCGGATTTCTCGGCCTTTTCAGCCTTGGCTTTCTTTGCCGGCTTCTCGGCCTTCTCGGTGGCTTCGCCTTCGCCCTCGGCGGCCTGTTCGACCTGCTCGAGCATCTCGTCGAGGCTCGGCGCTTGGTCTTCCGCCGTGCCGACGATGGCGTGGCCGGCCTTGAGCTGCAGCTCGGCCTCTTCGTCCGACTTGGCGACGTTGGCGGTAATGTTGACCACCACCTCCGGATGCAGGGCGACGCGGATCGGGTGCAGGCCCAGATCCTTCAGCGGCCGGTCCATCAGGATCTGGTTGCGGTCGATGGTGACGCCGGCCTTGGTCGCCGCCGTGGCGATGTCGCGGGCGCTGACCGAGCCGTAGAGCTGGCCGGTCTCACCCGCCTGGCGAATGATGACGACGGTCAAGCCTTCGACCTTGCCGGAAATCGCCTCGGCCTCCGTGCGCTTGGCCAGGTTGGTGGCCTCGAGCTGAGCCCGCTGCTTTTCGAACTTGGCCTTGTTGTCGTCGGTGGCGCGGATGGCCTTGCGGCGCGGCAAGAGGTAGTTGCGGGCATAGCCCGCCTTCACCTTCACCGTCTGGCCCATCTGGCCCAGCTTCTCGATGCGCTGGAGCAGGATCACTTCCATGGTCTGGCCCTCCTTACTTCACGGCGTAGGGCAAGAGGCCCAGGAACCGCGCGCGCTTGATGGCCTGGGCCAGCACGCGCTGCTTCTTGGTGGACACGGCGGTGATGCGGCTCGGCACCATCTTGCCGCGCTCGCTGACAAAGCGCTGCAGCAGGCGGATGTCCTTGTAGTCGATCTTCGGCGCATTCGGCCCGGTGAACGGGCAGGTCTTGCGCCGCCGGAAGAACGGACGCCGTCCGCCGCCGGCGCCGCCGCCTTCCCGGGCACCGCCCTCGCGACCGCCGCCGCCTTCGCGGCCGCCAAAGCCGCCCTCGCGCGGGCCGCCGAAGCCGCCTTCACGGGGTCCGCTAAAGCCGCCCTCGCGGGGACGGCGTTCCTGATGATCGGTCATGCCTCACCTCCATTGCCGGCAGGGGCCTCGACCGCCGCGGCAGGCGCCGCTACGGCGGCCTCTTCGCGCGGCGGGCGATCGTCGTCACGGAACCGCCGTGGTTCCCGGCCGCCCTCGCGGGGGCCGCGGTCGTCATCGCGGAAGCGCCGGCCGCCTTCGCGGGGACCACGCTCGTCGTCGTCGCGGCTGCGGCGCATCATGGCCGAGGGACCTTCCTCCAGCTCCTCGACGCGGGTGGTGAGATAGCGCAGGACATCTTCGCTGATGCGCATCTGCCGTTCCATCTCCTGCACCGCCGCCGGCGGCGCATCGATGTTGAGCAGGACATAGTGGCCCTTGCGGTTCTTCTTGATCCGGTAGGCGATGTTGCGCAGGCCCCAATTCTCTCTCTTGGTGACCTTGCCGCCATGCTCGGCGATGACGTTGCTGTAGGTTTCGGCCAGGGCGTCCGCCTGGGTGGCGGAGATATCCTGACGTGCAATGAACACGTTCTCGTAGAACGGCATCAAACGCTCTCCCTTCGGTTTGCGGGCCGCGGCCGCCGGGGCATTCCCGGAGCGGAGGTTGCGGCCCAAAGCCGGCGCCACGCTGGGTGCCGGCAAGGAGCTATGTGAAGGCGGCGGAATATACAGACGGGCCCGGCGGAAGCAAGGGCGGGGACGGCCCGGCCGATCCCGCAGGACGCCGGTCCGCTGGATGTCAGGCGAAACCGTGAATCCGAGCAACGGACCCCATGCCAAGCGAGAAATCCGCCCAAGCCGCCGGCCCGCTGGACGGATTATGGCGAGTTTGGTGTACAGCATCCTGACATACAAAGAACATCGTTCGCAGTTGTTCGCTAAATGTTCCAGTATATCAGGCTGAGTGGAAATCGCAATTTCCACTCTACCGGACAGGGATCAAGCTGCTGATCGGGTTTCGTAGGCTTGCGCCAGGACCGCCGTTGGGATGTCGAGCAGCTTACTGAGCGCGCGCACCATCGGCAGCGTCAGGGGCCGCTTGCGGGTGAGCACCTCGGAAACGCGGCCGCGGCTGCCGATGGCCGGCTCCAGGTCGCGGCGGGTCAGGCCCTTTTGTCCGAGCATGAACTCGATGGCGGCAATGGGGTCGGGCGCGGGAATCGGGTGGTGCCTGGCCTCGTAGGCCTCGATCAGCGTGACCAGCACATCCACGCGATCGCCATGGCGGGTGCCGGGCTCGGCGTTCCAGAGGCGCTCCACTTCTTTCAGCGCAGCGCGATAGTCGGCCTTGCTCCTGATCGGGCGGATTTCCATCGTGAGCACTCCTCAAACCGTCTCGGCGTCGATCTTGTCATAGTCCTTGTGCGTGCCAATGAACCGCACATAGACGCGCTTGCCCCGGTAGTGAATTGCCGCCACAAGCCGGTACTTGTTGCCGCCGATGTCGAAAACCGCGCGGCCGTTGCGCAGGATGTCGGCCGTGCCGAACATCGATTTCACGTCCGTAGGCTTCGACCAGTCCGCATCCCTGACGAGATGGAACCAGGCGCGCAATGGCTGCTCCGCATCGCGGCGCCCCGGCCGCAGCCAAAAATCCCGCAACGTACTCACGGCAATGATCCGCATCGCAGATGCACTCTATGGGGTCAATTGGGAGCAGCGACGATGCGTTTCGTACACCGACAGTGACGTTATCATGTTCTCACTTTGGGAGCAAGGCATTGTTCTCATTTTGGGAGCAAGACGGAATCCGGGGGCGTCGTTATCGGAAAGAATGTTCATGAATTGTTCTAGCATAGCAGATCGGGTGGAAATCGCAATTCCACGCCAGGCACGCCGACTGGCGCCTATCGCTTCGGGGCGTGGACGATCGCGAGGCGGAGCAAGAGATAGAGCAGCAGGGCATCCAGCAGGTGCCAGACGGCATGGGTGGCGAGGCCGAGCATTGGGCAGATCGGGGCATCGCTCATGCGGGCCGCCGATGATGCCAAGAGGATCACCAGCGCCCAGAGCATCGGCCAGAAGGCCTCGCGCAGCCGCATCAGGAAGCCGATGGCCGCCAGCAGGAACAGGACCAGGGTGGGCAGGTTCATGGCCCGGCCGAAGGGCGCCGAGCCCGGCGCCCGGGTCTCGAGCCAGTAGACGGCCGCCGCATAGAGCGCCAGCACCGGGATCGCGATCAGGAAGTTCCAGTGGAAGAAGCGCCGCAGCAGCAGCCAGACATAGAGCAGCATGAAGGCCAGGATCGGCACCGTCTCGCCCCACTTCGCCCAGGTCGCGGCCGATGTGTGGAACAGATAGCCGCCGATGCCGGCGAGCGCTGCGAGCAGGGTAAGGGCGCGGATCGTGCGGTGGGCCTTGGCGTGGGGATTGGCCGACAGCAGGCGCCAGCCGGCGACGGCGGCGATGAGAAAGGCGGCGTTGCTCCAGCTGTTGATCGTCTCGGCGTTCCAGCCGGGGCCGGTGAGCTGGCAATAATCGTCGACCGCGCGGCAAAGACCGGGCGCCAGGTTGCCGATGAAAGCCGGGCAGGCGAGCGACAGCTGTTAATCCCCCATGTTCCCGAAAGCCGCCCCGGGAATCGCGGGATGATAGCACGTCTATGGTTCCCCGGCGGCCGGAGTTCGTCGGCAGTCCAAGGCAGATTCACCACATCCGCCTTCGCTAAAGCTATGGCGGACAGGAAGTCACGAAGTTCACGAAGGAAAAATCAACTTTCCCTTCTCCCCTTGGGGGAGAAGGGGCAGGGGATGAGGGGTTTCGCGCGCAAGCGCGCGAAGAATCCTAGTCGGCGTCATTGCGCGAGCAATTGCAGGCGACGTCTGTTGCTTAGCAATTCAACTCGCCCGCACCATTGAATCATATGCGTCTGCCGCCGCCAAACCCCTCACACCCTGCCCCCTCTCCCCCAAGGGGCGAGGGGGATCTTCGTGTTCTTCGTGACTTCCTGTCCGCCGTAGCTTTAGCGAAGGCGGATGTGGTGAACCTTTCTGGCTTCCTTTCTCCGCTGCACCCCGCCCAAATCTTTGGCACTTTCGCCCCATGGAGACAGCGCTCTATCTTCCGGTGAAACGCTTCCTCGAGGCGCGGGGCTTTCGGGTGAAAGGGGAGATCTGCGGCTGCGATCTGGTGGCGCTCCCTGCCCGCCGTGGCTTTGGCGAAGGCGGGGCCGCCGAGCCTGACGACGACTCGCCGCCCATCGTCGTCATCGGCGAGCTGAAGCAGCGCTTCACGCTCGAACTGCTGCTGCAGGGTGTCGACCGCATGGCCGCCGGCGACGAGATCTGGCTCGCCGTGCGCAACAGCTCGAAGAGCCGGAAGCGCGCCGACGGGCGGCTCAACGATGCGCGGGTGCGCAAGCTCTGCCGCCTGCTGGGCTTCGGCCTGCTCGCCGTGTCGGCGCGGGGCCGCGTCGACATCCTGGCCGAGCCCGGCCCCTACCGCCCGCGCGGCAACCCGCGCCGCCGCTCGCGCCTGCTGCGCGAGCACAGCCGCCGCCAGGGCGATCCCGCCGTCGGCGGCGGCACGCGCCAGCCAATCATGACCGCCTATCGCCAGCAGGCGCTGACCCTGGCGCAGGCGATCCTGGAGATCGAGGCGAGAGTTGCCGGAAGCGGTTCTGAGGCCCCCGCCCACCGAAACCTTGGCGTAGGTGGGAAGCCGCGCGAACTGAAAGCCATGGCCCCCGACGCGCCGAAAATCCTGCTGCACAACGTCTACGGCTGGTTCGCGCGCGTGGAGCGCGGCGTGTACGGGCTGACGGAGGCGGGGCGCGAGGCGGTGAAGCGGTGGGCGGTGGGTTGAGTTTGATCTCGTAGGGGTGGGTTTCCAACCCGCCCCTTTTGTGTGCAGGCGACAATGGGACATGCACCGGAAATCGATCGATAAGTGGAGCGAGCAATGACAGATTGCCCGGACACCAAGCTCGAACTTGTTTCTCTCCAAGTCACATCTGATGAAGCGCTTGTTCTTTCTGACATGCTGCATCGACTATTGGATGAGCGGGACGGTGTAGAGCTATTGCCAGCGATAGTTCACGATGCCGAACTCTGGGCACTCAATGCGGTGTTCGCTGCGCTTGAAAAAACACTCGTCGAGCCGTTCCGGAAAGACTATGCCGCACTGGTTGATGGTGCGAGATCTCGGATTACCGAATCTCACGGCACGTGGCCGACAGTTGTGGCTTAGTCCGCGCAGCACCCGGATGACGGGCGCTAGTTAGACCCGCCTGAGAAACGCAAGGGGGGCGACGATGAGAATTCCCCGTCGTGTGGTGTTGGCGGGCTTGGCGTCTGCGCCCCTTGCTGCGCATTTCCCGATCGCCGTTAGATCAGAACAGCCGCAGACCGCCGTGGAAACTGTGAGCCTGACACTCTCCGGCGACCGCACCGTCTCCGGCGTCATTGCAGTGCCGGATGTGGTGCCCGCGCCGGGCCTGCTGCTGTTTCATGGCAGCAGCGGATTGAACGACATGTACAAGACTTTCGTGCCCGCCTTCGCGCGGGACGGCTTTTTCGCGGCCGCCCTCGATCTCTTCGGCGGACAGACGGCCACCGACGACTCCACGCGCGCCCGTTTGCGAAATGAGGTTCGTTCCGATCTGGCTAAGACGAAAGAGACAATCGCCGCGTGGCTGGCTTGGCTGAAAGCCGACAGGCGGTGCAACGGCAAGATCGGCGCCGTCGGCTGGTCCTTCGGCGCCGAGTGGGCGTTGGAGGCATCGATGCAGACGCCCGTCAACGCGACGGTGCTCTATGTCGGTCTGGCCTACCCCGGCGCCGTGCGCCTTCGATTGTTGAAAGGCCCTGTCATGGTTCACCTGGGCGAGCGAGATGCCGATATCAGCAAAAGCGATCTCGCGATGTTCGAAAGCATGATGGCGGAAGCTGGAAAGTCCCTGCAAACGCACTGGTACCCCAACGACCACTATTTCTCGCTCAGCATGTTTCCGACCTTTGACAAGGAACAGGCGGCCTTGGCGTGGGGACGGACGGTGGAGTTTCTGCGGGCGAATTTGCGATAGGATTGGCAGAAGCGTCTGGTCTCAAGCAAATGTCCGGCGGGTGGCGTAGTGAGGGCTAGAGACCCGATCCTCCGGTTCATCGCGGTTTGCGTTGCATGACGACGGTCAGGTCCTTCTCGCGACATATGTATAATAATTGCTCGCCGCGAAGAACACGCCCTCATCCGACGCGCGCTTTAGAGATGTCTCCCAACCCTTGGCTTCCTCCTCCGACATCGCCCCCGATTTCGGCAGCAGCTTGCTGAACGCTTCCACCGCCGACAGCCAGAAGTCCGCCTTGCCGATGTCGGCCATCACATAGGAGAAGGTCTTCACCAGCTCGAGGCCGGCCTGGCGCAGGAGGCGGGGCATCTGGCGCATCACATGGGGGCTGGTCATCATGCCGTTCATGAATTTCCGGTCATGGGCCTCGGTGCGCTCGGGGTCCTCCAGCGCGAAGGTGATGGAGGCGTAGTCGCCGTCGAAGATGGCGATCAGGCCGCCGGGCCGCGTCACGCGCGCGGCCTCCTGCAGCACGGCGAGCGGCCGGTCCACATGGCTGAGCAGGGTGTGGGCGATCACGGCGTCGAACGCGCCGTCGCCAAGATCCAGGCTGCGGGTGTCGCCGGCGCGGAAGGTTGTGCGGCTGCTGAACCCTTCGGCGGCGGCGAGGCGGGTGGCCTGCTCCGCGAGATAGGGGCTGAGATCGATGCCCGTGACCTGGCCGGCGAATTTCGCGCGGCGGGCGATGGCGCGGGCGACGAGGCCGGTGCCGCAGCCGAGATCGAGCACCGCGCGCGCGGCCTCGATGTCCATGGCATCCAGGTAGTCGGCGAGCGCCTGCTGGAAGAACGGATGCACGCCCCGCACCTCCAGGCGCTTGGCCATGATGTCGAGCATATTGTTGTCGAGCTTGTCGGTGCTGCCGAAGGGGTCGAGCTTGGGCATGGCGGTACTCCCGGTGATGGCGGCCCCTTGCTGCGCCCCGCGCCGCTTCTGCCGGCGGCGCTGGGGTGCGGGGCTATGGTACGGGAAAGGAGCATTCGGGGCGAGAGCGGGTGTGTGTAGAAATTGTGGAGAGAGATCGCGGCGAGGGCCCTCACCCGACTAGCGTTCGCTGGACGCGAACGCTTGTCGCCCTCTCCCACTTCGTAGGCGAGGGGACTAAAAACTGGCGCCTACAACTAACAGACCCCTCTCCCTCGCAGAGGGAGAGGAGGGGGTGAGGGTCGCCGCTGCTACTTCGCGCCGCGGTGGCGGAAGATACAGCTCGCATGCAGGAGGAAGACGACGATAATGGGGAGGGCGGGCCAGACGACCCAGAAATCGCCGTTCCAGGTGAGGAGATTGATGACGAGCAGGGCGCCGAGGATCGCGCCCCAGCGCAGCGCGATGATGTTGAAGCGGTGCCAGCGCGGATCGGCTGACTTCGTTGCCGCCGCGCCGCGCGCGGGCGCGCCGTCGCGCGATGAGACGATAGCGGATGGCGCGTCGCCGCCGAGCTGCACGCGATAGACCGGTACCTGTGCTGCGATGTTCTTCACCGACTGGTCGCCGAGGAAATCGAAGCCGAGGGAAAGCTTGTCCCGGACCTGGTCGAACACCGGGCCGGAGATGAGGATGCCGCCGGGATCCGCCAGCGCCTGCAGCCGTGCTGCGATGTTGACGCCGTCGCCATAGAGGTCGTCCTGCTCCACCAGCACGTCGCCGAGATTGACGCCGATGCGGAAATGCATCTGCCGCGCCTGCGGCAGCGACGCGTTGCGCTCGGCGATCTCGCGCTGCATGGCGACGGCGCACTCCACCGCGCGCACGACGCTGGCGAACTCCGCGAGCATGCTGTCGCCGGCGGTGCCGACGATGCGGCCGCGATGCCGGTCGATCAGCGCCGCGCAGGCCGCGCGATAGGCCTTGAGGGTGGCGAGCGTCGCCGCCTCGTCCTCGCCCATCAGCCGGCTGTAGCCGACCGCATCGGCGGAGAGGATCGTGGTGAGTTTGCGCTCGACGGGCGAGTCCATGGGGCGGCTCCGGATGAATTCGATAAGATGGAGGCGGCGGGTGATCGGTGCAAGGCCAGGGCTGGGGTGCGTTGATCCCTCACCCGCGCAGCATTCGCTGGACGCGAACGCTGCGCACCCTCTCCCACTTCGTGGGCGAGGGGACAATGTCAGGGATTGTATTCGTTGCTGTCCCCTCGCCCCGCAGGGCGGGGAGAGGGATGCAACATCCGCGTTCAGCGGATGTTGCGGGGTGAGGGGACGGCGCGGGCGCTTCCTTGACTTCCCCACGGCGCGGGCTATCAGTACGCGCCGTTTCGCAATGCGCATAGCAGGGGGATCTCAAGCACATGACCCGCGCCTTCGTCTTTCCGGGCCAGGGCTCGCAGGCCGTCGGCATGGGACGCGCGCTGGCCGAGGCGTTTCCCACCGCGCGCGAGACGTTCCAGGAGATCGACGACGCGCTGTCGCAGAAGCTGTCGCGGATGATGTTCGAGGGGTTTGAGCGCGACCTGACGCTGACCGAGAACACCCAGCCGGCGCTGATGGCGGTGAGCCTCGCGGTCATTCGCGTGCTCGAGCGCGAGGGCGGGTTCAAGGTCGGGGCCAAGCTGGCCTTCGTCGCCGGGCATTCCCTGGGCGAATATTCCGCGCTGGCGGCGGCGGGAGCGCTCGGGCTCGCCGAGGCGGCGCGGCTGCTGAAGCGGCGCGGCCAGGCGATGCAGAAGGCCGTGCCCGTGGGCGACGGCGCGATGGCGGCGCTGCTGGGCGTCGATCTGCCGGCGGCGCAGGAGATCGCGGCGGCGGCCGCCAAGGATACCGGCGAGATCTGCGCCACCGCCAACGACAACGCGCCCGGCCAGGTGGTGCTGAGCGGCAGCACGAAGGCGATCGACCGCGTCATCGTCATCGCGCCGGAGAAGGGCGCCAAGCGCGCCATCCTGCTGGCGGTGAGTGCCCCCTTCCATTGTCCGCTGATGCAGCCGGCGGCCGACGAGATGACAGAGGCGCTGGCGGCGGCGAAGATTGCCGCGCCCGCTGTGCCGCTGGTCGCCAATGTCACCGCGCGCCATGTCAGCGACCCCGAGACCATCCGCGGCCTGCTGGTCAAGCAGGTGACGGGCATGGTGCGCTGGCGCGAGAGCGTGGCCTATATGAAGGAACAGGGCGTCGACAAGATCACGGAGATTGGCGCCGGGAAAGTGCTGGCGGGCCTGGTGAAGCGCATCGACAAGGAGATCGAGGCGTCATCGGTGGGCGAGCCGGCGGACATCGAGGCGCTGTTGAAGGTGCTGTAGGGGTATTCACCACAAAGTCACAAAGGACACGAAGGAAGATTCAAACCACAGATGCACACAGATAAACACCGATAGATGGAACGAGTCCGGCTGAGATTTCGTGAGAAGCCTTGCACAATGCCTTCTTGCGCGCCGTCGCGACAATCGTGAAGCGATTGCGCTGGGCGCGCAGGAATCCCGCGCGATCATCAGCGGGCTTTTGTCGTCAATCTATGCTCGTTGCATCTGTGTTTATCTGTGTGCATCTGTGGTTCCAACCCTTGTTGCCTTCTTCGTGTCCTTTGTGACTTTGTGGTGAATTTTTCTTTTGAGGGTTTGACGATGTTCGATCTCACGGGCAAGGCGGCGCTGGTGACCGGCGCTTCGGGCGGCATCGGCGGGGCGATCGCGCGCGGGCTGCATGCGCAGGGCGCGACGGTGGTGCTGACGGGCACGCGCGCGGCGGCGCTGGAAGAGCTGGCGAAATCGCTGGGCGACCGCGCGCATGTCATCGTCAGCAATCTCAGCGACCCGGCTGAGGCCGACAAGCTGATGGCGGCGGCCGAGGCCGCGGCGGGGAAGATCGATATCCTGGTCAACAATGCGGGCATCACCCGCGACATGCTTTCCATGCGGATGAAGGACGAGGACTGGCAGGCGGTCATCGACGTGAACCTGACCGCGGCCTTCCGCCTGTCGCGGGCGGCGATCCGCAACATGATCAAGCGCCGCGCCGGCCGCATCATCTCCATCACCTCGATCGTCGGCACGACGGGCAATCCCGGCCAGGCCAACTACGCCGCGGCCAAGGCGGGCATGGTCGGCATGTCGAAATCGCTGGCGGCCGAGGTCGCGTCCCGCAACATCACCGTGAATTGCGTGGCGCCCGGCTTCATCGAGACGGCCATGACCGACAAGCTGAACGACCAGCAGAAGGAGCGCATCAAGGGCGCCATTCCGGCCGGCCGAATCGGCCAGCCGGCGGAGGTCGCGGGCGCGGTGGTGTTCCTGGCCAGCGACGAGGCGGGCTACCTGACCGGCCAGACCTTGCATGTCAACGGCGGAATGGCAATGATTTGAATGGTTTAGATGTCGTCAAGCGGCCTTACCCACAGCCGCCATCAGGCGCCACCTTTGCCCTTGCGCCGGACGTCCCGGCGGCCCATCTCTTGCCGAAGTCTTGCCGTTAGCCCGTTGACGCGGTAAGGGAAATCGCGGGTTTCCGCCGCAGCGCCGCGGCGGCCAATTCAGAACAGATTCGAACAGCCATGAAGGTGGAGGCCAATGAGCGATATATCCACACGCGTTAAGAAGATCGTCGTCGAGCATCTCGGCGTCGACGAGGCGAAGGTCACCGAGGGCGCCAGCTTCATCGACGATCTCGGTGCCGACTCGCTCGACACCGTCGAGCTGGTCATGGCGTTCGAAGAAGAATTCGGCTGCGAGATTCCCGATGATGCCGCCGAGAAGATCCAGACCGTCAAGGATGCGATCTCCTATATCGAATCCCGCGCGGCGTAAGCGCCTGGCGGTTCTTGCCCAGGCGGCGCCGCGCCACATTCCGCGGCGCGGCGGCTTCTCCTTGAACTAAGCAGCGGTACGATCATGCGGCGTGTCGTCGTCACCGGTATCGGAGTCGTTTCGCCTCTGGCCTCGGGCGCGGAGCCGACTTGGCAGCGGCTGCTGAAGGGCGAGTCCGGCATCCGCGGCATCCAGTCCTTCGACGTGCAGGATCTGCCCTGCAAGATCGCCGGCATGGTGCCGCGCGGCGACGCCGCCAGTGGCGGCTTCAACGCCGACAGCTATGTGGCCCCCAAAGACCAGCGGAAGATGGACAGCTTCATCATCTTCGCCATGGGGGCGGCGAGCCAGGCGATCGAGGATTCCGGCTGGAAGCCCGAGGACGAGGAGGCGCGGCAGCGCACGGGCGTGATGATCGGCTCGGGCATCGGCGGGTTGGAGGCGATCTACGACACCTCCATCACTCTGCATGAGAAAGGCCCGCGGCGCATCAGCCCATTCTTCATCCCCTCGGCGCTGATCAATCTGGCTTCCGGCCATGTCTCGATCAAATACGGCTTCAAGGGGCCTAACCATTCGGTGGTCACCGCCTGCTCCACCGGCGCCCACGCGATCGGCGACGGCGCGCGGCTGATCGCGCTCGACGATGCCGATGTCATGGTGGCCGGCGGCGCCGAGGCCGCCATCTGCCGCCTGGGCGTGGCCGGCTTCGCCGCGGCGCGGGCGCTCTCCACCGGCTTCAACGACACGCCCGAGCGGGCCTCCCGCCCCTGGGACAAGGACCGCGACGGCTTCGTCATGGGCGAAGGCTCCGGCGTGGTGGTGCTGGAAGAGCTGGAGCATGCGAAGAAGCGCGGCGCCAAGATCTATGGCGAGGTGGTGGGCTATGGCCTGTCGGGCGACGCGCACCACATCACCGCACCGTCGGAGGACGGCAACGGCGCCTACCGCGCCATGCAGATGGCGCTGAAGCGGGCGAAGCTGAATCCCGAGGATATCGACTACGTCAACGCCCACGGCACCTCGACGCCGCTGGGCGACGAGATCGAGCTGGGCGCGGTGAAGCGGCTGTTC
Source organism: uncultured Alphaproteobacteria bacterium (assembly GCA_963810485.1). Lineage (GTDB taxonomy): Bacteria > Pseudomonadota > Alphaproteobacteria > Dongiales > Dongiaceae > DATKFM01. Next base: position 105,999 of record CAWENQ010000002.1, on the reverse strand, counting down.
GGCGACGCGGCCTACAAGCTCAGCATGTCATCGACGAAATCCGCCATCGGCCATCTGTTGGGCGCGGCGGGAAGCGTCGAGGCGGTCTTCGCTCTGCTGGCATTGCGCGATCAAGTGGCGCCGCCGACGCTCAATCTGGAGAACCCGTCCGAGGGCTGCGATATCGACCTGGTGCCGAAGCAGGCCAAGCAGCGCAAGATCAAGCACGCGCTCTCCAACTCCTTCGGCTTCGGCGGCACCAACGCCAGCCTGATCTTCGCCGGCCCGCCATAAGCCGGAGCCCAAGCCCGATGTGTTTTTCACATCCTGTCCAGTACCTGCGGCGGGGTGAGGCCGCTTCCGGCCGTTCGGGTATACCATCATCCGGCTGTGCCGCGCCGTTCCCCAATTCCGCCATGATCGTGGGGGATTAAGGCGCCCATGCGTTGGATCATCCGACTGCTGTTCACGCTGATCGTCGGCGCCGTCATCGTTGGCGGCGCGGTGATCTATTGGAGCTACAAGGACCTGCAGGAGCCCGGTCCGTCGACAGCGGACACCACCGTGCTCATCGAGTCCGGCACCTCGGTCAACGGCATCGCCCGCCAGCTCGAAGAGGCCGGCGTCATCCGCGATGCCCGCACCTTCGGCCTGCGCGCCCGCTTCCTGCCCGAAGGCCAGTCGCTGAAAGCCGGCGAGTACAGGTTCCCGGCGGCGATATCAGCCGAAGCCGCGATGCAGAAGATGATCGCCGGGGATGTCGTGCATTACAGCGTCACCATCCCCGAGGGACTGACCAGCGCGCAGATCCTGGCGCTGATCGCAGCAGCACCGGACCTGGAGGGCAGCGTACCGACCGCGCTGCCGCCGGAGGGATCGCTGCTGCCGGAGACCTATCAGTTCAACCGCGGCGACACCCGCGCCGAGATCGTCGCCCGCATGACCCAGGCGATGGATGACGCGATGGCCGACCTCTGGCCGAAGCGCGCCAAGGACCTGCCGCTGGCGACGCCGCAGGAGGCGATCATCCTGGCCTCGATCGTGGAGAAGGAGACCGGGCTTGCGGCGGAGCGGCCGCGGGTCGCCGCCGTGTTCGTCAACCGACTGCGCCAGGGCATACCGCTGCAGTCCGATCCGACGATCATCTATTTCCTGACAGGCGGTAAGGGGCCGCTGGACCGCGGACTCACCTTCGCCGATCTGGACAAGCCCGATCCCTACAACACCTATCTCAATGCCGGCCTGACACCCGGCCCGATCGCCAATCCCGGCCGCGCGTCGCTCGAGGCCGTGCTAAATCCGCCATCGACAAAGGAGCTGTTCTTCGTCGCCGACGGCACCGGCGGCCACGCCTTCGCCGAAACCCTGGAGCAGCACAACAAGAACGTCGCCAACTGGCGCAAGATCCAGAAGGACAAGAAGGACGCGGGGACCGAAGGGACTAGCAATTAGCGAGCCGTAGCCCGCACCAATCGCTCGCGAGTGCCGCCAAAATCTCTTTGAACCAAGTCGGAGTGTCCGACGACCCCAGTTCGTGGGGCCGTACCGGCCCCGGCGGCCATGACGCCGCCGGCGCCCGACTTTGGAAAGGACACCACAATGGCGACGTTCACCGCAGACCCCGGCAAGGGGGTCGATTTCACGCAATTCAGTTTTGCCGATCTCGTCGGCAATACACTGGTGGAGCAATCGGCGACCACCTGGCACACCAAGCATGGCGCCCTCGGCAACGGCAATGAAATCGTCTTTCATGGGGTCGGGCTGACCTACAGCGGCGGTTCGCCCATAGGCGGCACGCTGACCGAATTGCAACGTTATGAATCCGGCGCTCTGTCCTATTCGATCACCGGCTTCTCCATCTCCGCCGCGGCCTTCCAGGCCTATCGCGCCGTAGACGACATCCAGGGCTTCCTCGGTCAGATCTTCAACGGCAATGACAATATTAACGGCTCGGGCGAAACCGACTGGCTCTATGGTTATAACGGTCATGACGTGATCAACGGCAATGGCGGCGTTGACGTTCTCGATGGCGGGGCGGGCAATGACAGCCTCTATGGCGGCGGCGGAACCGATGTGATCGTCGGCCAGGCCGGCAACGATCTAATCGATGGTGGCAGTGGCAATGATTGGCTCGACGGCGGGGCGGGCAATGACACCTACTATGTCAACAGCACCGGTGATCTCGTCACCGAGGCGATGGCCGGTGCGGCGGGCGGCACCGACCTGGTCTACAGCTCAGCCAGCGAATTCACGTTGTTCAACAACCTGGAGCAACTCGTTCTGACCGGCGCCGGCGACATCGACGGCACCGGAAACAATCTGAACAACGGGATCGTCGGCAATGCCGGTGACAACCGTATCGACGGCGGCGGCGGAATCGACACGATGACCGGCGCCGCCGGCAACGATATCTACATCGTCGACAACAGCAAGGATGTGGTGACCGAAGGCGCGGGCGCCGCCGGCGGCTTCGACACCGTGCAGAGCTCAGTGAACTATTCGCTCGCCGTCAATGTGGAACAGCTGGTGCTCACAGGCAGCGGCGATATCAACGGCAGCGGCAATGTCCTCGACAACTACATCCAGGGCACCACCGGCGACAATGTCCTCAATGGCGACAACGGCAAGGATACGATCTTCGCCCTGGCCGGCGACGACACGGTCAATGGCGGACTGGGCGACGATACCATCAATGGCTATGGCGGCGACGACTCGATCAATGTCTCCCAGGGCAACGATCGGGTGCTCTATACGTCGCAGCTCGACGGCCACGATGTGATCACCAGCTTCGACGGCAACGCTGCCGGCGGCCAGGATGTGCTGGATCTCGACTGGCTGTTCGACACGCTCGGCATCGCGACGAACAGCCGTGAAGACTCCCTGTCCGTCGTCGACAATGGGGCCACGGTGGATATCCTGCTGGTTGGTGACGACGATAGCCAGTTGATCGTCACGCTCAATACCGCGGACGCCATCTCTGCCGGTCAGGACATTCTGCTCGGCAGCCTGTAGTTGGGGAAGCCGGCCGCCGGGCATTCGGTCCCGGCGGCCGCGCTTTCGCTTAAGTCCGGCGACCCTAGGCGGCGCCGTAACCGATGATGCCCTTGATCTCCAGGAAATCCTGGATGCCCCAATCGGCATATTCCCGGCCATTGCCCGACTGCTTGTAGCCGCCGAACGGCGCGAAGGTATCCCAGGCGGGATAGTTGATCTTCACCTGACCGGCCCGCAGGCGACGCGCGACCTTGCGGGCATGCTCGATGTCGGTCGACTCCACCTGGGCGGAGAGACCATAGGGCGTGTTGTTGGCAATCTCGATCGCCTGCTCCTCATTGTCGTAGGGCATGATCGACAGCACGGGGCCGAAGATCTCCTCGCGCGCGATGGTCATGTCCGGCCGCACATCGCCGAACACTGTCGGGCGCACATAGTAACCGCGGTTCATGCCCTCGGGGCGGCCGGTGCCGCCGGTGACCAGTGTCGCGCCTTCCTTGATGCCTGCCTCGATAAGCCGCTGGATCTTGTTGAACTGGATCTCGCTGACCACCGGGCCTAGCACCGTGTCGCCGCTCTTGGGATCGCCGACCTTGTGGGCCTCCGCGGTCTTCCTCGCGACATCGAGCGCATCGCCGTGACGGTTGCGAGGCACCAGCATGCGCGTCGGCGCGTTGCAGGATTGCCCGCTGTTGTTGAAGCAGCTTTGCACACCCTGTTGCACCGACTTCTCGAAGTCCGCATCCGCCAGGATGATGTTGGGCGATTTGCCGCCGAGCTCCTGGGTCACGCGCTTGACCGTGTCGGCCGCGGTCTTGGCGACGATGATGCCGGCTCGTGTCGAGCCGGTGAAGGATACCATGTCGACGTCGGGATGGCCGGCCAGGACCTGTCCGACCGAGGGACCGTCGCCGTTCACCATGTTGTACACGCCCGCCGGAACGCCGGCGGCGTGGACGATCTCGGAGAAGATCACGCCGGTGGTCGGTGCGATCTCGCTGGGCTTCAGCACCATGGTGCAGCCGGCGGCGAGGGCAGGCGCCACCTTGCAGGCGATCTGGTTGAGCGGCCAGTTCCAGGGCGTGATCAGGCCGACCACGCCGATCGCCTCCCGGACGATGCGCGTGCCGTTGCGCGGCTCCTCGAAATCGAACTTCTCCAGCGCCTTGATCGTCGCTTCCAGATGGCCGCGGCCGGCGCCGACCTGGGAATTCCGCGCCAGCTTCATGGGCGCGCCCATTTCGTCCGAGACGGCTTTTGCGAGTTCATCCGATCGCTCGATGTAGATCTCCACGATGCGGCGGAGCAGGCGCAGGCGCTCTTCCTTGCTGGTCTGGGAGAAGGAGGCGAAGGCAGCCTTTGCCGCGGCCACAGCCCGGTCGACATCGGCAGCGGATCCGACTGATATTTTCGTGTAGGCCTCCTCAGTTGCCGGATTGATGACATCGAGCGTTGCCGGCTTCACCGGATCGACCCAGGCGCCGTTGATATAGAACTTCGTCAGGTTGGACATACTGCTCGCTTTCATGGGGAGGTTGGGGAGTGGCCAGGAGCGTCAACACCGGGCCGCCGGGGGCGGGGGTAGCCGCCGACAGTCAATGAGAGCGTCCTTAGTCCGTAAAACCGCTATGCCACCGGAAATATAGCGCGGCGCTACGCCGGCTGACAATCCGGCGTAGCCCTTGCCGAGGACGCTATGAACTCGCCGCGACGTAGATCGAGGCGACTTCTTCGATGCCCGCCTGGTCATCGGCGTCAAAGCGTCTCGGGCTGGGACTGTCCAGGTCGAGTACGCCGATAATTTTGCCGTCCCGTATCAGTGGAACCACCAGCTCCGAGCGGGAGGCGGCATCGCAGGCGATGTGGCCGGGGAAGGCATGGACGTCTTCAACCAGGATCGTCTGGCCGCGCTCCACCGCCGTTCCGCAGACGCCGCGGCCCACGGGAATCCGCACGCAGGCGGTTTTGCCCTGGAAGGGGCCGACGATGAGTTCGTTGCCGCCACGCAGGAAGTAGAAGCCGGCCCAGTTGATGTCAGGCATCAACTCGTAGAGGAGGGCAGAGGTATTCGCCGCGTTGGCGATCGGGTCGCGTTCGCCCTCGAGGAGCGAGCGCAGCTGCAGCGCGAGGTCTTTGTAGAATTCGGCCTTGCTCGCAGTCTCGATCAACTTGCCCTGAAACATGGTGCACCTCGTTCAATGGCCGTTACATAGCGCATCGAAAACCTCTTGGGCCATCAGCAGCTTGCGTGACTAGTTCGAGGTCTGCGCCGTCACCAGCACCGGGTCGTCGCGGTAGAGATCGGGGAAGAACGTCTTCAGGTCCTCGATCTTCGGCAGGTCGTTGATCACGATGTAGGGATAGTTTGGATTCAGCGTCAGGAAATCCTGATGATAGTCCTCGGCGGGATAGAACGGGCGATCGGGTTCGATCGTGGTGACGATGGCGGCATCGAATACGCGCGCCTGGTCGAGCTGATCGATATAGGCCTTGGCGACCTTCGCCTGCTCCGGGGTGGTGGGAAAGATGGTCGAGCGGTATTGCGTGCCGTGATCCGGACCCTGGCGGTTGAGCTGCGTCGGGTCGTGGGCGACCGAGAAATAGATCTGCAGGATGCGGCCATAGCTGATGACGCTGGGATCGAAGGTGATGCTGACCGATTCCGCATGGCCCGTCATGCCCGAGCCGATGGTCTCATATTGCGCCGTGCTGCTTTCACCGCCGGCATAGCCGGAAACGGCGCTGCTCACGCCCTTCACATGCTGGTAGACGCCCTGAACGCCCCAGAAGCAGCCGCCGGCGAGCACGGCCGTTTCCGACTTTACGCCTTGTACGGCGGGCTCGTCGACGGTGGGTGCGGGTATCTCGCGTCCTTCTTCGGCCGACGATTGCGAAACCGCAAATATAGCGCCCGCCGACAGGAGCGCGGCCGCCAGGATTAGCGGTGCGGCTCGTTTTGAGGAGGGCCTGTTAGTTGCATTCATGGTCAGCTCCAAATTCCGCCGAGGATGTTGTTCACGCCGCCGCGGGCTTGAAGGTCAGGGCGACACCATTGATGCAGTAGCGCAGGCCGGTCGGTTGCGGTCCGTCATCAAACACATGGCCCTGGTGGCCGCCGCAGCGGCTGCAATGCACCGCAGTGCGCGTCATGAAGAAACTCGTGTCTTCGATCGTTCCCACGGCTTTATCCAGCGGCGCCCAGAAACTCGGCCAGCCGGTGCCGCTGTCGAACTTCGTGGTCGAGGAGAACAGTTCGAGATCGCAACCGGCGCAAGCGAAATTGCCCGCGCGTTCTTCATGCAGCAGCGGGCTGGTGAAGGCGCGTTCCGTCGCTTCCTCGCGCAGCACCGCATACTGATCGGGTGTCAGGAGCGCGCGCCATTCCTCCTCCGTATGCGCAACCTCGAAGGTTCCCGTGGCTGCGGAGACGGCCGGTCGCCGGGATAGGCCATAGGTCAGCGCCACCGCAGAGGCGCACCCGGAGAGAAGAAGCAGTCTTCTGCTGATCATGAATCGAAACCCCAGAGTTGTTCCTGCGCCGGCGCAGCGTCCATGGCGCAGATTCTGGAGATATAAATAGGTTCTTCCAGGGGTAACCAGTATCACATGGCTGTGACATCAACGGAACTTGACCGTTGGTGAACGGCGGCGCCCGGACGATATCCGGACGCCACCGTAAATCCGACCAAACCTATCCGTTGATATCCAAGCCCAGCGCCATGCGGCCGGCATAGAGCTGCTGCGGCTTCTCCTGCAGGGGATGGTAGCGGGCGGCCTGGATGTCGCGGAACAGCCGCTCCAGCCCGCGGGCGCGGAAGAAGGCGCCGCCGCCGGCGATCTCCATCGCCTTTTCGACGGTGTGGATGGCATGGCGGGCGGCGAGGGTGCGCGCTGTGAACAGCGCATTCGTCGTTTCAGCGGTGAACTTCGGGCTCTGCGCCGTCTGCATCATGCTGGCGACAGCCAGCCGCGCCGCCATCAGCTCCGTCTCCATCTCGCCCACCAGGCTTTGCATGACAGTATCGTCGCGCCGGCGCGTTGCCGCCTCGACAGCCTGATCGCGGGCCGCCTCGGCGATGCCGAGATAGACCGAGTAGATCAGCGGGAAGGCGATATTGCTGATGGTGTGCATGATCGGCGCCCAGCCGCGGGGCCTGCGGATCGGCGCCGCCGCTGTCGGCACGAAAACATCCTCGAGGATGACGTCGTTCGATCCGGTGCCGCGCATGCCCATGGTGCGCCAGTTGTCCTGCACCTTGACGCCAGGCGCATTGAATGGCACGGCGATATGCAGCACCGTCGGCTCGTCGACGCCTTCTTCCAGCACCGCCATGGTCATGAAGATCTGGCCGGCGGGGGAACCGCTGGCGAAGATCTTGCGGCCGGTGACGCGGAATCCGCCTTCGACCGGCACGGCCTTCGCCGACCCCTGCAGCCAATCCGACCCGCCGCTGCTGATCATCACCAGCTGCTCGGCGGCGATGCGCCGCAGGAGCGGCTCCACCGGTGCGCTCTCGTTGCGCCAACGCCAGGCGGCCGTGGCGACGATATGCGTGTGCATCGACAATGCCAGCGCCGTTGAGCTGCAGTAGTGCGCCAGCGTCCGCAGCATCGCGCCGAGCTCGGCATGGGAAGCACCACCGCCGCCCAGTTCGGCAGGAACGCCGGCCGAGAAGACGTGCGCCTCCTTGAGGTCTGCATAATTGTCGCTGACAAAGCTGTCATCGGCGTCATGGCCGGCCGTGCGTTCGGCAAAACGCCGGCCCAGGCGATGGGCGAGCGCCACCCAATCCTGGGGCGCCTGAATGACATTCGTTGCCTGTGATGAAGTTGCCATGTTCTGATCCTCCTTACCCGTTGCACTGAGCAAATCGGACGCCTTGGCGGGCTAGATCGTCCCGTGCCGACTTGACGTTGGCCGCAGCATCCCGCAATTCGGCCGGGCGCATCCAGTGCAAAATCTGTACTGGAACGGCCTCTCTGGCGGTCCTATTCTTCGCACCATCATGCAGGGATACGGACAATTCTGCCCGGTCGCCAAAGCGGCCGAAATCCTGACCGAGCGCTGGACGCCGCTGCTGTTGCGGGAGTTTGTCCTTGGCAGCCATAGATTCAATGACTTGCATCGGGGCCTGCCGCAGATGTCGCGGTCGCTGCTGGCGCAGCGGCTGAAGCGGCTGGAAGCGGCCGGGATCATCGAGCGCCGGAGCGGCACGGATGGGCAGGGCGCGGAGTATTTCCTCACAGCGGCCGGCGAGGAGTTCGGGCCGGTGATCGAGGCCATGGGCCGCTGGGGGCAGCGCTGGAGCCGGCGGTTCGACACGACCGATCTCGATCCGTCGCTCCTGGTCTGGGACATGCAGCGCAGTTTCAGGCGCGACCGGCTGCCGTCGCGGAAATTCGTCATGGAGATGCTGTTCCGCGGCGTTCCGCGGCGCCATCGGGACCGCTGCCGCTGGTGGCTGATCATCGATCCGGAGCTTGTCGATGTCTGCATCAAGGACCCCGGTTTTGAGATCGAGTTGTTCGTCGAGGCGGACCTGGAGGCAATGACCAAGGTTTGGCTGGGCGATCTCCGCCTGAACGATACGATGCGCGCCGGCGACATCGTCGTCGAAGGGCAACCGCAGCTCACCCGTGCATTCCCTGCCTGGCTCGGCCTCAGCAGCATGGCCGATGTTCCACGGCCGGCGACCTGAGAATCAGGGTCACGGCGCGGCAGCGAAAACTGATTAAATCGGCCGAGGCTTTGCCAATTCGCCGTGAACTCCGTAGCATGACATCAGGGGAATTTTCCCAGTCATCGACAGGGGGAGCGGCGCATGGCGCAGGCGCTATCGAACATCAGGGTGCTTGATCTGACGCGGGTGCTGGCGGGGCCTTGGTGCACCCAGGTGCTGGCCGATCTGGGCGCGGAGGTGATCAAGATCGAGCGGCCCGACACCGGCGACGACACGCGGAGTTGGGGTCCGCCCTGGCTGAAAACAGCCGATGGCGGCGAGGCCAGGGACTCGACCTACTTCGCCTCCGCCAACCGAGGCAAGAAATCCGTGACGCTCAATATTGCCGCGCCGGAAGGCCAGGCGATCGTCAGGGAACTTGCCGCGCAATGCGATGTGCTGATCGAGAACTACAAGGCCGGCGATCTCAAGCGCTATGGCCTGGACTATGGCAGCCTGCAGGCGGTGAATCCGCGGCTGATCTATTGCTCAATCACCGGCTACGGCCAGGACGGCCCCTATGCCGCTAAGCCCGGCTATGACTTCGTCTTCCAGGGCCTGGGCGGGTTGATGAGCATTACCGGTGAGCGCGATGACTTGCCCGGCGGCGGGCCGCAGAAAGTGGGCATCGCCGTGGCCGACGTGCTCGCGGGCATGTATGCGGCGGTGGCAATTCTCGCGGCGGTCAATCACCGTGCGTCCAGCGGCGTGGGGCAATATATCGACATGTCGCTGCTGGATTGCCAGGTGGCCATGGGTGGCAATCAGGCCGTCGGCTATCTGACCACGGGCAAGCCGCCGCGGCGCTATGGCAACGAGCATCCGAGCATCGTGCCCTATCAGACGTTCGCGACAGCGGACGGACATATCATCGTCGCCGCCGGCAATGACGGACAGTGGCAGCGCTACTGCACGGCCATCGGCCGCGAGGATCTGGGCGCCGACCCGCGCTATGCCAGGATGAAAGGGCGCGTCACCTTGCGCGCGGATCTGATCCCCGAGCTGCGCCGGACAATGGCGACCCGCGGCACCGCCGAGTGGCTGCGTCTGCTGGAGGTGGCGGATGTGCCCTGCGGGCCGATCAACGATTACGCGCAAGTGTTCGAGGATCCGCAGGTGCGCCACCGGCAGCTCCGCCATGAAATGCTCCGCGCCGACGGCCTGAAAGTCCCCTTGATCGCCAGCCCAATCCGCATGAGCGCCACGCCGGTCGAGTACCGCCAGGCGCCGCCGGTCCTCGGCGAGCACACGGAGGCTATTCTCCGGGGATTGCTGGGCAAAGCCGACGAAGAGATCGCTGCGTTGAAAGCCGGCCGCATAACTTAAACATTGTTAGCGTTTACGGCCCCTTAACCTAGAAACATCTAAAATCGCCGGAGTTTTCGAGCGGATCGACCGGCCGGCGCCGCAAGGGCGGCGCGGCGTCGTTCCGCGTCCGCTGTTTCGGGTGTCCCGTGGATCAGATTCCGATCGCTCCTCGCTCACGCCGCCTGCGCCGGCAGATCTTTGCGGCCGTCGTGGTTTGCGCGATGACGGCCGCTAGCCTTGGCGCCCTGGCGGAGGCCGGCGGCGCCATGGCCGCGATCCTGCTCGGCGTCCTGATTCTGCCGGCGGCGTATTTTCTGGCGGGAGTCATCGCGCGGCCCCTGGAGAACATGTGCGAGATTTCGGCAGCGTTCGATCCGGCGCGTCCCGCGACTCTGGCGACGCCGGAACTCGCGGCGCTGGCGAAGGCGAAGGGCGAGACCGGCGCTGCGGCGCGCAAGCTGCTGCAATTGACGGAAGCCCTGGCAGAACGTACTGCCGCTGTCGCCACCCATGCCGCAGAGGCGGCGCAGGCGGAATTGCGCCTGCGCGATGCCGTGGACAGTATCAGCGAAGGCTTCGTCATGTACGATGCCAACGAAAAGCATCTCCTGCATAACCGGCACTACCAGGAAATCTACGATCTCGCCGCCGACGATCACGGCGAGATCGGCCTGACGATGGAACAGATCCTGCGCCGCGACCTGGCGGCCGGCCGCTATGCTTATGCCGAAACCGGCGGCGACGCTGAAGTCCTGGCTGCGCAAGCGCCTGGCCCAGTTCCGCGCGGCGTCCGGCACTGTGGAATACAAGCTCAAGAGCGGGCGCTGGGTGCGCGTCACCGACCGCCATACGCCGGCCGGCAATACCGTGGGCATCCGCACCGACATCACCGCCGAGAAGATGGCGGAGATCCGGCTGCGCCAGGCGCTGGAGGAAAGCAGCCGGAAGTCCGAGCGGCTGTCGACTATTTTCGACCAGGCCAGCGAGGGCGTCACCGCCATCAAGGCCGAGACGGCGCAGCTGGCGGCCGGCGCACAGGAGCTTTCGTCGCGCACCGAAGAGCAGGTGGCGAGCCTGCAGGAAATGGCCGCGGCCATCCGCCAGCTTTCGGTGACCCAGGGTCACAGCGCCGAGCGCATGGACCAGGCCAAGGAGATCGTCGAGGCGGCCCGCACCGCTGCCCAGAGCGGCAGCGCCGCGGTCGACAGCACCATCGCCGCCATGCAGCGTATTGAGGAATCGGCGCAGCGCATCGGCGAGATCATCGGCCTGATCGAGGAGATCGCCTTCCAGACCAATCTGCTGGCGCTGAACGCCGCGGTGGAGGCCGCCCGCGCCGGCGATGCCGGCCGCGGCTTTGCCGTCGTGGCGACCGAGGTGCGCGCCCTGGCCCATCGGGCCGGCGCCGCCTCGAAGGAAGTCCGCACGCTGATCGCCAACAGCAGCACGCAGGTGGCCAGCGGCGTTGAGCTGGTCGGCAAATCGGCCGCGACGCTGGGCATGATCGTCGCCTCGGTGCGCCGCGCCGCCGACATGATCGGCGAGATCGCCGGCTCCAGCCGGGAACAATCGATCGGCGTTCGCGAGGTCGATGACAGCGTGACTATGCTGGAAACACTCACCCAGCGGAATGCCGAACTGGTGGAAGTGACGTCCACGGCCGTGGCTGCGGTGGACGGCCAGATCGAGACCCTGATGCGGGCGATCTACGCCTCGGAAGAGGAAGAGGGCGGCAGCGCCCCGGCGGACCGCAGCGCGGCCTGACCGCGTATGCCATAACATACTGATTCGAAATCGTTTATTGGCATTACCGTCCTAACGTAAGATTAAGCCCTCTTCGCGATAATTGCCGCCGAACTATGGGAACAGACCCTGGGCGTTCCATCGCCGCCCGGCGGGTGAGGGCATGTTGACCGAAAAACCGACGCCGTCATTGCCGACGAACGCGCCGCGCGAAGAAACGCATCGCTGGCGCGCGATCTGGCATTGGCTGATGCGGCTCACCTTGTCCTCCGTGCTCTTGGCCGGCCTGGCTCTGCTCATCTGGATTGGGTTGTTCATCAACGCGCTTCGCGAGGGATTCTCAGGGCAGGGCATCAGCCAGTATCTCGAAGCCGGCGGCATCGTCGCTTCTCTCGTCATGATAGTGTTCGTGCTGCAGCGCGAGCTGCGGCGCGGGCGCTGGGCATTCAAGGAACTGAAGGCGGCGCAGGCCCGTCTCCAGGACATGACGGAGTTGTCGTTCGACTGGGCGTGGGAAACCGATGCGGATTTGCGATACGCCTACATCAGCGGCCACGTCGCCGGCGCCAGCACATCCGAGCAGAACAGCTACATCGGCAAGACTCGTTTTGAGATTGCCGACCTCACCCACGATCCCGACGGCTGGAAACGGCACGCCGAGGACATGGCGGCGCGCCGGCCGTTCCGCGATTTCGTCTTCCGGCAGCCGATGACCGACGGCAGCGCCCGCTGGCGCAAGGTGTCGGGCAAGCCGTTCTACGATGCCGCCGGGCGTTTCTGCGGCTATCGCGGCACCGCCATCGACATCACGGCGCAGAAGGAAGCCGAGCAGGCGTTGTCGGCGATCCGTGCGCAGCAGAAGGAGCGCGACCGCAGCTACCGCACGCTGATCGCCAATATCTCCGGCGCCGTCTACCGCATGAAGATGGACGAGGAATGGACCGATATCTTCATCAGCGACGCGGTGGAGAGGATCTGGGGCTACAGCGCGGCGGAGTGCCTGGCCAAGGCCGCGCCGTTGTTCGCCACGGCCATCCACCCCGACGACCGGGCGATGGTCACCGAGGGGACAAAGGAAGCGATCGAGAAGCGTGAGCCCTATGCCTTCGAGTACCGCATCCGCCACCGCGACGGCTCGACCCGTTGGGTTTCCGACCGCGGCCAGCCGATCTTCGACGAAAGCGGGCAGCTCCTCTATCTCGACGGCATCTTCTTCGACGTCACCGACCGCATGCGGGCCGAAACCGAACTGAAGCGGGCGAAGGAACTGGCCGAGGGCGCGAACCGCGCCAAGTCTGACTTCCTGGCGATGATGAGCCACGAACTGCGCACGCCGCTCAACGCCATCATCGGCTTTTCGGAAATCGTCATGGGCGAAGTATTCGGTCCCGTGGGCAATGCGAAGTATCACGGCTATCTGGGCGACATTCAGCGCAGCGGCAATCATCTGCTGGAGCTGATCAACGACATCCTCGATCTGTCGAAGGCCGAAGCCGGCCTGATGGAGCTCAACGACGAGGGCATGGATGTCGCGCAGGTGATCGCCACGACCATCGGCATGGTGCGGCTGCGCGCCGAAGAAGCCGGTGTGCGGGTCGTGACCGAAGTTCCCGAAGGCCTGCCGGAGGTCATTGCCGACGAGCGCAAGATCCGCCAGTCGCTGCTCAACCTGGTGTCGAATGCGGTGAAGTTCACGCCGCAGGGCGGTCAGGTGACGGTAAAGGTCCTGATGGAAGATGAGCGGCTGCAAATCCGCATCGAGGATACGGGAATCGGCATCGCCGCCGCCGACATTCCCAAGGCGCTGTCGCCCTTTGGCCAGATCGACAGCGCCTTGAGCCGCCGCCACACCGGCACGGGGCTCGGCCTGCCGCTGACAAAGCGGCTGGTGGAAGCCCATGGCGCGCGCCTCGAAATCCAGAGCGAGATCGGCGTCGGCACGGTGGCGATCATCGAATTTCCGCCGGAACGGCTGGCGCCAATGCAACCTTATCTCCAGGCGTCCGCCTAGTCGCGTTATTCGCCTGATTGCCCCGTGGCGTCAGCCGCCGGACTGCCAGGCGAGGATGCTGTCCAGGGGATAGAGCAGCATCAGCACGTTCAGGGCCAGGTTGTCGCGGATCACGATCGCGCAGAGAATCTCGAGGAACAGGCCGAGCGCCACCGACGCCCAAACCGGCAGGCGCCAGGCGAAGACGAATCCCAGGAGCATGAACAGCACGTCGAAGACCGAGTTGATCACGCTGTCACCGCTATAGCCCAGCGCGATCGTCGCCTCGCGGTAGCGGTTGATGACCATCGGCGTGTTCTCCAGGATCTCCCAGGCGCATTCGATCAGCATGGCGCCAAGGACCCGCAGACGTACCGGCTGCCGCCGGAACAGCAGCCACATCAGTCCATAGAACAAGAGACCGTGGATGAAGTGGGAAGGCGAGTACCAGTCGGAGAGTTGCTGCGAATTCTCCGCGCTCATTACGTCCGCCTGCCACACCCGCACGAAGCCGCAAGTGCAGATTGCCGGCTGGCCGAACGCGAGCAGGGTCGCCGCCGTGGCGGCGATGATGGCGAGGCCGATGAGGAGGCAGGCGCGGGGCGTCAGACGCTGGAGTATGGTCATAATCTCTCGAACACGGCTTCAATCGCGAATCGCATAGCAGTCTTGCAGAATGGATCGGGCGGGTCGATGGCTCATGACGGAAACGGCGGAGACAGCTAGAGTGTCGCTATGATTCGTATCAATAGCCGCATCGATCTCGACGAGAACGAGCTGGATTTCAGCTTCATCCGCGCGTCAGGCCCCGGCGGGCAGAACGTCAACAAGGTGTCGTCGGCGGTACGCCTGCGCTTCGACGTCCTGCATTCGCCGTCGCTGCCCAACGACGTGCGTCACCGGCTGATCCGCCTAGCGGGGCGCCGGGTCACAGATGCCGGCGAGCTGATCATCACCGCCCAGATCCACCGGAGCCAGGAGCGCAACCGGCAGGAGGCCCTTGAGAAACTGGTCGACCTGATCCAGCGCGCGGCGGTGCCGCCCGTGCCGCGCCGGCCGACCCGGCCCACCGCCGGCTCGCGCAAGCGCCGCCTCGAAAGCAAAAGCCGCCGGTCGACGATCAAGCGATTGCGCGGCGGACCCCATTCCGACGATTGAGTTTTTCTCTTTTCTCGGAACAGTTCGATATTTCTCGAAATGTCGTTGACTCGGTCCGCACAGCCGGGTAAAAAGGCTTACCCTTCGACAATTCTAGAAACATCGAATCATGGCCAAGGACTGGGACAAACGAGAATGGGCGGTGCGGGCGCTGGGCGCTCTAGCCCATGATTCCCGCCTGCAGGTGCATCGTCTGCTGGTGCGGGCCGGTGACAAGGGGCTGAGCGCCGGTGCCATCGCCGAGCAGCTCGAACTGCCGGCGTCGTCGCTGTCGTTCCATCTCATGCATCTGCAGTCCGCCGATATGGTGCAGCAGCGGCGCGAGGGCCGGTCGCTGATCTATTCCGTGAATTTCGACTGCATGAATGCGCTGATGGAGTATCTGCGGGAGAATTGCTGCCAGGGCGTTCAATGTCGCCCGGCGGCGGCGCAGCCGGCCAAGCCGCGGCAGAAGATCCGCGCCTGACACGTTTAAATAACAGCGAACTGGGAGAACAGCCCATGGATGGCGCTTCGAACATCGCCACCAATTTGCCGGTCGCAGTGATCGGCGCCGGGCCGGTCGGCTTCGCCGCCGCGGCGCAGCTGGCGACCCGTGGCCAAAATTTCATTCTGTTCGAGTCCGGGCCGGTGCCGGCTGCAGCAATGCGCGAGTGGGGCCATGTCACCTTCTTCTCGCCCTGGCGCTACACTGTCGACGATGCGGCGCGGGCGCTGCTGGAGCCGATGGGCTGGACCATGCCCGATCCTGACCGCGATCCCACCGGCCGCGAGCTGGTGGATCGTTACCTCGTGCCGCTGGCTGGGCATCCGCTAATTGCGCCCCATCTGCGGTTCAACGCGCGGGTCATTTCCGTGTCGCGGCAGGGCATGGATCGCGTGCCGTCGACCGGGCGCGAGGCGCGGCCGTTCGAGATCGTCACGCTTGCCCCTGACGGCCGCGAGAGCCGCCATCCGGTGCGGGCGGTGATCGATGCCTCGGGCACTTGGCGCAACCCCAATCCGGCGGGCGCCAGCGGCGTTCCGGCTGAGGGCGAGCGCGCCGCGGCCGCGCGCCTCAGCTATGGCATCCCTGACGTGTCGGGCAACGCAAAGCCGCGCTTCGCCGGCAAGCGCGTCATGGTGCTCGGTTCCGGGCATTCGGCGATGGATTCGATCCTCGGCCTGACGCGCCTGAAGAGCGAAGCGCCGCAGACCGAGATTCTCTGGGCGATGCGCTCGCCGCCCAGCATGCGCACCTTCGGCGGCCTCGCCGACGATCAACTGGCGAGCCGCGGTGCGCTTGGCGAACGGTCCAAGGCTGCGGTCGATAGCGGCAAGGTGCGGCTGCTGGCGCCGTTCCGTGTCCGTGCCTTCGCTCTTGAGCAGGGCGCGATCGCCGTGACCGGCGAAGGCACTGATGGCGCGACGACGGTCAAGGTCGATGAAGTCATCGTCGCCACCGGCTTCCGGCCGGATTTTTCCGCGCTGTCGGAGATCCGGCTCGACCTCCATCCCTGGCTGGAATCGCCGCGCGTGCTGGGCCCGCTAATCGATCCCAACGAGCATAGCTGCGGCACCGTGCCGCCCCATGGCGAAGCGGAGTTGCGGCATCCGGAGAAGGACGTCTACATCGTCGGCATGAAGGCCTATGGCCGAGCGCCCACATTCTTGATGATCACCGGCTATGAACAGGTGCGTTCCGTGGTGGCGGCGCTGGCGGGCGATTGGGAAGCGGCGCGGGACACGCGGCTGGTGCTGCCGGAGACCGGCGTCTGTCACGGTCCGGGAATCGCCGAAGCCGATGGCGGCAATGTCGAGGCTGCCAGCTGCTGTGCCCCTGCCTGTTGCGCTCCGGAACCGAAGGTCGAAACGGCAAAGGCGGAATGCTGCGCGCCGACATGCTGCGCGCCCGAACCCGCGACGACCGTGCCGGGCATCGCGGTCGCCGTGCCGGCGGGCGGCGGCTCTTGACTCCGGTGGCGGAACCGGCGGCGCGCTTTCCCTACCTGTTTGTCTCTGCTCTCGGCATTGGCCAGCTGGTCGCCTGGGGCAGCTTCTACTACGTCTTCGTCTCCATCCTCGATCCCATGGGCGCCGAACTCGGCTGGTCGCGCAGCGCGATGAACGGCGCGCTCTCCCTGGGCATCGCCACCACCGGACTCTGCTCCTATGCCACCGGCCGCTGGATCGACCGCGTCGGCGGCCGGCTGCTGATGTCCGTGGCGGCATTTGCCGGCGCCGCGCTGTTGGTCCTCTGGTCCCAGGTGACGGCGCTCTGGCAGCTCTACGCCATCTCCGCGGGCATCGGCGTTGTCTCGGCGATGATGCTCTACGACGCGGCGTTCGCGGTGGTGGCCCGCCTGCTGGGCGCCGACTACCGCCGGGCCATCATTGTCGTTACGCTCTATGGCGGGTTGGCGAGCACCGTTTTCGTGCCACTGACTCACTTCCTTGTCGTTTCCCTGGGATGGCGCGATGCATTGCTGGCGCTGGCGGCGATCCAGCTGCCATTCTGCGCTGGCATTCCCTATCTGCTGCTGCGAGGGCGGGAAAATCCCGCCCATGCGGACGCGGCACGGCAGCAGCGCCGGCCGACCGTGTCGATCAAGCCCGCCCTGGCCCATCCCGTGTTCTGGCTGCTGGTCTTGAGCTTCGTCAGCTATGCTTTCCTGTTCACGTCGCTGATTTTCAATCTGGTGCCCATGCTGACCGAGCGCGGCTACACGCCGGCCGAAGCGGTGGCGGCCTATGCCTGCGTCGGACCGTTTCAGCTCGCGGGCCGCATGGCCATCCTGACCCTGGAGCGCTACATCAGCGTCACCGCCGCCGGATTGATCGGCATATTGTTCCCGGTATTGGCAATGGGCGTCATGATGACGCTCGATGCCCACTCGCCGCTTGTCTACCTGTTCGCCATCGCCTTCGGCGCCGGCATGGGCATCAAGACCATCGTCCAGGCGACCGCGGCGCCGGAGTTCCTCGGCCGCGAAGCCTATGGCGCTCTGCAGGGCGCGCTGATGTTTCCGGTCTATGTCGCGCAAGCCTTGTCGCCGTTCCTGGCGGCGAGCCTGTGGCAGTCTGCGGGCGGCTACGGGCCGCTGCAATCCATCCTGATGGCCGCCGGCTTCGTCTCTGCCGTCGCGTTCGTGATCGCCGCGCGCCTGCGCCCGCTCGCGAAAGCCGCACCAATCGGCGCCTGACCGTCAGGCGAGGTCCGTCAGCCAATTCTCCGCGGCGGCGCGGCCGAGATCGTGCAGCCGCGAGATCGTGCCCGGCCGCGGGAACAGCGGATGGGCGGCCCCGTCGGCAGCGATAGCGCCGCTGCCGTCGATGCGATGCAGTTTCAGCGCCTTCAGGCGCCGGCGGGTGAAGCCGCCGATGGACAGGCCCTCGCGCGCCACCCGCTGTCCCATCTCCAGCATGTCCAGCTCCCGCGACAGCGCGGCATTGAACATGATCTGATTGACCCGGCGCACAATGCCCTGCGCGGTGACAGGCGAATGGTCGACGGTGGCGGGCGTGAGTTGCACCAGCAGGATGTCGCGCGCGCTGCACTGTTCCAGCAACGGCAGGATCGGCGGGTTGGCCACCAGCCCGCCATCCCAATGGGGCTCGCCGTCGATCTCCACCGCGGGCTGCAGCAGCGGCAGGCAAGCGGATGCCGACACCACATCCGCATCGAGTTCGCTGTTGCCGAAGATGCGGGCGCGGCCCTCGCGAACATTGGTCGCCGCCAGCACCAGCCTTGGGGCAGTGGCTTGGCGCAGCTTGGCGAAGTCCACCAGCTCCAGCAGGATCTGCCGCAGCGGATTGAGCCCCAGCGGATTGAACTGATAGGGCGACACGAGTCGTGTGGTGACGTCGACGAAGATGTTTGTCAGCGCATGATCGGCCGCCCATTGCAGCGTCGCGCCATGGGGATGGAAATTCGCCGGCGAGGACAGACCGGCGCCTTCGCCGATGCGCTGCCACAGGCGATGGAGCGCGGCCCGGGCGCCGACGGCGCCGCCGTCGGTCCAGCCGCTTGCGAACACCACGGCATTCACCGCTCCGGCCGAGGTGCCGCTGAGCGCTTGCACATCAAAACGCCCGGCCTCCAGCAGCCTGTCCAGTACGCCCCAGGTGAAGGCGCCATAGGCGCCGCCGCCCTGTAGCGCCAGGGCGAGCGGCAGCGGCTTCTTGCGCCGCCGCCGCGGGGCAGCATTGCGCAGTTGGAAGCTCTGCGTGATGTCGTCCATCCCCTACCTCCTGCAATCCGGATCGGCAGATTCGGCGCGCGGATTGTGCGGCGCAATATAATTTGGGTGCACTGCGAAAATCGCAAGCGTCCAAGCGAAAAATTTCATGGAAATTGAATGGTTTGCCTAATTATCAGGCAATCTCGCAGCACCGATTGGCATTAATGCGCCAGCAAATCGGTATGCCACCGGCCGATGAGCCAGCGCGCGATCGGATGATTCGCGGCGGCAGCCCAGCGCCTAGCCCGGCGCGCCGCCCTTCTTGGGCATCTGGCGCATGAACGGATCGGTCAAGGTGGCCGGCAATCCCGACAGCAGCCACACCGCCGCCGCCATCGGCCAAGGGAAGGAGATGCGGGATTTATTCCGCTCCAGGCCGATCTTTATGACTGCGGCGGCAGGCGCGGTGTCCATCAGGAAGGGCATGTGGAATTTGTTCACTGCCGTCATCCGGCTGACGACGAAGCCCGGACAGACGACATTGACCTCGACGCCATGGCGCGCCAGTTCGTTGCGCAGGCCTTCGCCCCAGACGCGCACCGCGGCTTTCGAGGCGCAATAGGCGGCGGAGCCGGCGAAGCCGCGGAAGGAGGCCAAGGAGCTCATGATGGCAAGCTGGCCGCGCTTGCGCGCGATCATCGGCTCGATCAGCGGCTGCAGGCTGTTCAGCACGCCCGTGAGATTGATGTCGAAAGTGCGCCGCGCCAGTTCGGGATCCTCGCGGCCCTCCGGCGTTCCCGACGCGATACCGGCATTGGCGATCATCAGGTCGATAGGCATAGCGGCATCAATCTCGCGCAGCCAGTCGGCCATGGCCTTACGATCCGCGGCATCGACTTGGGCAGCGGTGACGGCCGCGCCCGCGCTGCGGCAGCGTTCGGCGACGCCGGCCAGCCGCGCTTCGTCCCTTCCGGTGATGGCGAGCCGTATGCCCGGCGCCGCATAGGCCAGCGCGAGCTGCTCGCCGATGCCGCTGCTAGCGCCGGTAATCACGATCGATTTCGGATGGTACATGTGCGTTTCCTTGTTGACGGACTCAGGTCGGCTTGTTGCTGGCTGGCGCGACGTATATAAAACCGACCGGTTCGCCCCGATCCACAATATATCGTGAGTTCGGGCTCGTCTGCCGGGGACACACAATTCGGAGTTAATGCCTTGACGATCGCCAGCATGACCGGATTCGCGCGGGCCGAAGGGGGCGATGGCGACTTGCGCTGGACCTGGGAGGTCAAGAGCGTCAACGGCCGCAATCTGGATATGCGCGTGCGCGTTCCCACGGGCTTCGAAGCCCTGGAGCCTGTCGTGCGCGCAGCGATGCCCGAGAAGCTGAAGCGCGGCAATGTCGCCGTCGGCCTGGTGCTGACCCGCGGCCAGCAGCCGGCGCGGGCTCGCATCAATAGGGAATTGCTCGATCAGGTGATTGCGCTCGCAGACGAAGTGCGGCAGCGGCTGAAGACCGAGGCGCCGCGGCCGGACGGCCTTCTGGCGGTGCGCGGCGTAGTGGAGCTGGCCGAAGAAGAGGATCTGTCGGAGGACAAGCGCGAGGCGCGCATCCAGCAGATGGCGGCGGATTTCACCAAGGCCCTGGCGGCGCTGGCGCAGACGCGCCGCGAGGAGGGTTCGCGGCTGGCGGCGATCGTCGCGCAGCAGCTCAACGACATCGAACGCTTTTGCAGCGCCGCGGCGGCGAGTGCCGCGGCGCAGCCGGCGGGCCTGCAGGCGCGCCTCAAGCAGCAGTTGGACATGCTGCTGGGCGCGGCGCCGGCATTGCCGGAGGAGCGGCTGGCGCAGGAACTGGCGCTACTGATCACCAAGGCCGACGTGCGCGAGGAATTGGACCGGCTGGGCGTGCATATCGCGGCGGCGCGCAAGCTGCTGAAGGATGGCGGCGCCGTCGGACGCAAGTTCGATTTCCTCTGCCAGGAGTTCAACCGCGAGGCCAACACGCTCTGCTCGAAATCGTCTGACTTCGAACTCACCGCGATCGGCCTCGACCTCAAGTCGTCGATCGATCAGTTGCGCGAGCAGGTGCAGAACATCGAATGACCCAGCCGATCAAGCGCCGCGGCCTGATGCTGGTGCTGTCGTCGCCTTCCGGCGCCGGCAAGACGACGATCTCCCGCGCGCTGCTCGAGCGCGACGGCAATCTCAGCCTGTCGATTTCCGCCACCACGCGGCCGATGCGGCCGGGCGAAAAAGAAGGCGTGCACTATCACTTCGTCGATCAGGACCGCTTCAGTCGGATGGTGGCGGAGGGCGCGCTGCTGGAGCATGCGCTGGTGTTCGGCAATTCCTACGGCACGCCGCGCGCGCCGGTGGACAAATCGCTGGCCGAAGGGCGCGACGTGCTGTTCGACATCGACTGGCAGGGTACGCAACAGCTGGCGGAGAAGGCGCGCAAGGACCTGGTGGCGGTGTTCATCCTGCCGCCCTCGACCGAGGAACTGGAACGGCGGCTGCACACGCGGGCCCAGGACAGCGACGCTGAGGTGGCCAAGCGCATGGCCAAGGCCGCCGACGAGATGAGTCACTGGGCCGAGTACGACTACATCATCGTCAACACCGATATCGAAGCCAGTGTCCGCCGCGTGCAGGCGATCCTGGAAGCCGAGCGCCTGCGGCGGGAACGCCAGGTCGGGCTGCATGACTTCGTGGCGACGCTGCGCGAGCGGTCCTAGGCCAGGGTCGGCGGGCTAACTGCCGGCGCCCGCCATCTTCTGCCATTCCCGCGCCAGCGTGCAGAACTGACCGACATCCAATTCCTCCGCGCGCGCGGTTTCCGGGATGCCGGCCGCCGCCAGCAGCTCGGTTGCCGATGGCGTGAGCGTCCGCAGGCTCTGCCGCAGCATCTTGCGGCGCTGGCCGAAGGCGGCCGCTGTCACGCGCTCGAGCGTTGCCTTGTCTGCCGGATGCAACGGCCGGTCGCGCGGCGTGATCTGCAGAACGGTCGATGTCACCTTCGGCGGCGGCGTGAAGGCGCGGGGCGAGATGTCGAACAGGCGCCGCACTTCGCACAGCCATTGCACGAGGACGCTGAGACGGCCGTAATCCTTGCTGCGCGGCGCCGCCGTCAGCCGGTCGGCGACCTCCTTCTGGAACATCAGTGTCAGGCTGGCGATGGAGCCGATGTCGGCGAGCCAACGCAGCAGCAGCGCCGTGGAGACATTGTAAGGCAGGTTGGCGACGATGCGGCGCGGGGCGGGGCCGAGCGCAGCGATCGCCACCGTCAGGGCGTCCGCCATGATGAAAGTCGAGCCGGCCGGGAAAGGCGGCGGCGATCTCCTCGAGCACCGGCCGGCAGCGCTCATCCCGTTCCACCGCCACCACATGCGCCGCACCGTTTTCAAGCAACGCGCGGGTGAGCCCGCCGGGCCCGGGACCGATCTCAATCACCGTGCCCTGGCCAAGATCGCCGGCGGCGCGGGCGATGCGCCCGGTCAGATTGAGATCGAGAAGAAAGTGCTGTCCCAGGCTGCGCCGGGCCGCCAATCCGTGGCGGGCAATGACGTCGCGCAGCGGAGGGAGCGAAGCCGAAGCGGCAGAGGCCTGCGCGTCGGCAGCAGCCATCAACCCCGGATATCCACGAAGGACGTGCGCCTGAGATCGCGCAGCAAGCCTCTCGCCATCAGGTCCAACCGCTCACGCGTCAGTTGGCTGCGGATTTCTTCGTCGGTCGGGCCGCTGGCGGAGAGGTTGCGCGCGCAGACTACATAGGTGGCGATGCCGTCTTCGTTGCGGATCGGTTCGCTGGCCTGGCCGATCGGCTGGCCGACCGCGATGCTCTGCAGATTGCCGGGAAGCGTCGTGACATCCATGCCCGTGAGATCGCCGGTGCGGGCGTCGATGCCGGCCCCGGCCTCCGCCGCGTCGTTGCAGCTGGTAATCTGCTCCCTGAGCGACCGCAGCGCTTCGGCCGCATCGGCAACCTGCGCCGGCGTTGCGCCGGCCTCGAGTGACACTTCGATCTGCTTCATGTCTACGGTACCGGTCGCGGCCGTGCCGGCGCTTTTGCGCAGGTCGCGCAACAGCAGGATATGGTAGCCGCCGTCGCTGCGGATCGGGCCGGCAACCTGGCCCGGGTTCAATTGCTGGACCGCGGCCGCTATCTCCGGAGACAGATCGCCTGCTTGCACCCAGCCGAGGTCGCCGCCGCGGGGCGCCGTCGCCGATTGTGAGAACTGCCGGGCCACCGCGGAAAACTGCGCACCCTTCTTCAACTCTTCGATCAGCCGCCGCGCCGCATTCTCGGCCCCGCTGCTATCGGTCGCGTCGTCGGCGGAAAGAAATATCTCCGCCAGCAGATATTCCAATTCGCCCTGGCTTTCCATGATCCGGGCGCGGGCTTCCGCAATGTCCTCGGCCGTGATGATGATGCCGGACTGGAACCGGCGGCGCACAACCGTGCTCCAGGCAAGTTCCGATCTGATCTGGCTCTTCAGGGATTCAAGCGGAATGCCGTTCTGCGCCAGCATCTGGTCGAACTGCTCGCGGCTCATCTTGTTTTCTTCCGCCAGCGCGTCAACTCGGTCATTGAGGGCGCGCTCGGGAATATTGACGCCCTGCCGGTCGGCCTCCTGCACGCGGATCTGCTCGTCGATCAGGGCGCGCAGCACCTGCGGCGCCAGGCGCTGACGCACTTCAGGTGTATCCTGCAGGCGTGACGCGACGATGGCAATGCGCATGCGAGTGACGAGATCTATCTGCGTGATGGGATCCTCATTGACGACGGCGACGATGCCCATGCTGTCTTGCGCCGGCGCTGGCGCCAGCGGTGCAATGACGAGGCCGGCCGCGAGGGCCAGGGCGAAAAGTCGGTAGAATCTCATGACTGGCGATTTCAGGCTGTTTCGGGTTGGCGCCAATATAAGCGCAAAGCCGCCGAATCACAATGCGGGCCGATGGTCGCAGCCGGTACTGAAATTGCCACAATCCCGGCCGTTCAAGGCGCCGCGCCGAAGCTGCCGAGGTTCTTGAAGGCGATGGAGAACAGCGCCTTGATCCCGGGATCCTGCTCTTCGTCCTCGTAGTTGTTCTGGTACACGGAACCGCGGATCTCGAAGCACTCGTCCGCATAAGCGATGCCACCGCCGTAAGACAGCATGCGCCCGTCCTCCAAATCGCGCCGGGCGCCGACAAAAGCCGACCAGTATTCGTCGAATTTCGTGTTGAGCCGGACGGCGATTTCCTGGCGATCGCCGAAGCTGCTGTTGGGATCGGCCTCTTGCGAAAGGAACGCGTAGGAGACATTCACGTTCAGCCAGTCCGGGCCTGCTTGCATCAGCAGCTCGTCGCGCTGCGCCTGGAAAGAGTCGGCGTCGATGCGGAAGCGGTACATCAGGTCCAGGTAGTCGGCCGGATTGAGATACACCGCACCGACGATGTCGGACATATGCGTGTCCAGCCCTGAGCCACCATCGAAGTTGTTAGTGTCGTTGAAGCTGTAGCTCTGCCCCAGGAAGACGCTGGCAAAGCCGCCTTCGTCGCCATAAAGGCTCCAGCGCAGCCCGTAATTCACCCGCTGGCCGGTGTCGACGCGATCGAGGCCGGCGAAGCGGTTGAGGTCGAACAAATTGGTCTCGTCGAATTCGATGTCCAGGCTGTCTTCGTTGGGAATAGTGCCGGAGTTGCCGGTATCGGTGCCGGCGATGACCTGTGCGATCGGTTCGACCACCTCGTGCCAACCCTCATGCTGCCGGATGAGCGGATAGCGCCATTCCAGCGCGATCTGCGGGAACAAGCGGCCGTCTGTGCCGTTCACGGTCGGCCCGGTCGGATTGGGATCGTTGGAATTGGGGTCGAGATCATTGAAGGAATAGATGTCGCCCTGCAGCCGCGCGGAAAGTTTGTAGATGTCGCCCCACGGCGAGGTATAGGGCAATACCCAGCCGCCGCTGAAGGACAGCCGCCGGCTGTCGCGGCCCTCGATGCGCGACAGCACCAGGGCGTCGGCGTCGAAAGTGAAATAGCTGCCGAGGTAGGAAGGTGGGCTGACGTAATTGTAATCCAGCAGCGGCAGGATGATCGGCGCCTCGTCGTTCTGATCGATGTCGCGGGTGCCCTGGAAGGCGAAGGCCTGCAGCGACGCATAGTTGCGGCCGTGGAACATCTCGGCAAAGGCGTGGCTGGTCAGAGTGCGTTCGTCGGAAAAGTCGTACAGCCGCTCATAGGTCTTGTCGGTGGCGCGTTCGATGTCGAAGCCCCAGCGCCAGTTGTCGTCGATGTCGAAACGGCCGGTGGCGTCGATATGGCCGCGGAATTCGCCATTCTTCAGGTCCGCCTCCTGGTCGTCCTCGTCGGAGAACGTGCCGCTGGTTGCAACCTCGAAACGGCCGTCCTGCACCCGTTGGCGGTAGTCCGTGAACAGGACGGGATACTCGCCGGTGGAGAAGATGGGGGTAATGGTGACATCCTTGTCCTCGGAAATCACCCAGTAGTAGGGCAGGCGCATCGAAACACCCAGTTTGTCGCCGTACTGGAACGTCGGCGCCAGCAGGCCGCTGTCGCGCTTCACCGTCGGATCGGGGTGGCTGAAATAGGGCGTATAGAGCACAGGCACACCGAACATCTCGAGCCACGCGTCCTTGTACTCGATGCGTCTGGTTTCTTTGTTGTGTACCACGCGGATCGCCTTGATCTGCCAGAGCGGCGGACGCATCGGATCGTCCTTGCAGAGCTCGCAAGGCGAGTAGACCGCGCGGTTGAGGGTTATCTTCTTGCCGTCGTCGCTGCGCGTGCCCGAGGCCGCCGCCATGCGCGAACGGTCGCTCAGCAGCAGGCGGATGACCTCTACCGTCGCCGCCTTGAGATCGGAAGTCAGCTCTACATAATCGGCAAAGATCGTATCCCCGTCGGCCCCGGTCAGGCTGACATTGCCGGTCGCCGTGACTTTGTTGGCACGCTGGTTGTAGGACACTGTGTCGGCATGCACGACATTGTCGCCCTGGGAGATCTCCACATTGCCGCGCGCGGTGACGATTCCCAGCTCTTCGTCGTAGGTCAGCTCGTCGGCCATCAGCAACACCGGCTCGGTCTCCGACGGCTTCTGGGCGACGGCCTTCTTTCCGCTGCTCGGGTCTTTTTCCGCCTGGACGGGGAGGGCGGCCATCAGGACTGTTATCAAGGTGAGGGCGTGGAAACACCGCCGCAGGATCACCGAGCCGCCCCCATTCTTTTGTGTTATTGCCCTAACCGCCGGATATAGAGCAGGATTCATTCGTCAAGACCAGCCTTGACGGCCCTCAATAGGCTGTTACCGGTATGATTCCCGGCGCCGCAATAATCCCCGCCGACTGCAAGGAGAGCTGCCTGCCATGAATGTTGCGTTCGCGAAACTCGAGGTGCCTGCATCCGGAGCAATCGTGGCCGGCGTGTTTGCCAACAACACGCTGTCTTCGAGCGCGGTCAAGCTCGATCGCCAGAGCCGCGGCGCCGTCACGCGCGCCATAGCCGCCAGCCGCTTCAAAGGCCGCGCCGAGGATGCGCTTGTCATCAATGCGCCGGCGGGAACCAAGGCCAGCCGCATCATGCTGGTCGGTCTCGGCAAGGCGGGCGAAATCGACGCGCTGGGCGCGCAATCGCTCGGCGGTCGCATCTATGTGGCCCTCGGCGGCGCGGGAGACACTGCAGCTGCGGTGCTGGTGGACGACGAATTCGGCGGCAAGCTGCCGGCGGCGGAGATCGCGGCCAACATCGCGTTCGGGGCGCGGCTGCGCAGCTACCGCTTCGACAAATACCGCACCACGGAAAAGCCGGAGAAGAAGCCGACTCTGAAGCGGCTGACCGTCATGGCCAAGGATCTGGCCGGCGCCCGCGGGGCCTATGAGCCCATGGGCAGCCTGGGCGACGCGGTGTTCGTGGTGCGCGATCTCGTCTCCGAGCCTGCCAATATCATCTATCCCGAAACCCTGGCCGCCGAGGCGAAGAAGTTGACCACCTTCGGCGTCAAGGTGGAAGTCCTGGATGAAAAGCAAATGGCCAAGCTGGGCATGAACGCGCTACTCGGCGTCGGCCAGGGCAGCGCCCGGGAGTCGCAGCTCGTGGTCATGCAATGGCATGGCGCCGCCGACCGCAAGGCGCAGCCGATCGCCTTCATCGGCAAGGGCGTCACCTTCGATACCGGCGGCATCTCCATCAAGCCCGCTGCCGGCATGGAAGAGATGAAGTGGGACATGGGCGGCTCCGGCGTGGTGATCGGCCTGATGCAGGCGCTGGCGGCGCGCAAGGCCAAGGTGAATGCCATCGGCGTCGTTGGCCTGGTGGAAAACATGCCGTCGGGCACGGCGCAGCGGCCCGGCGACATCGTCAAATCCATGTCCGGCCAAACCATCGAGGTGATCAACACCGATGCCGAAGGCCGCCTCGTGCTGGCCGACGCCATGTGGTACTGCCGCGAACGCTTCAAGCCGCAATTCATGGTGGATCTGGCGACGCTGACCGGTGCGATCATGGTGGCGCTGGGCCGCGAGCATGGCGGCCTGTTCTCCAACAACGATGCGCTGTCGGAAAAGCTGCTCGCCGCCGGCAAGGCCACCGGCGAGTTGCTCTGGCGCCTGCCTTTGGGCGATGCCTACGACAAGATCATCAATTCCGACGCCGCCGACATGAAGAATGTGGGCGACCGCTACGGCGGCAGCATCACGGCGGCGCAGTTCCTGCAGCGTTTCGTCAAGGACACGCCCTGGGCCCATCTGGACATTGCCGGCATGGCCTGGTCGGACAAGGACCGCGCCACCGTGCCGAAAGGCGCGTCCGCCTACGGCGTGCGGATGCTCGACCGGCTGGTGCGGGACAACTACGAAGATAAAGCCGGCAAGTGAGATAGCGGCACCCCAGAACCTGTCAGAGCTCAGATGAAAGTATCTTTTGCAAAGCCCGGCAGTGCTGCGCCGGGTGCGCTGGCGGTCGGAATCTACAGCGGCCTGGAACTGACGCCGTCAGCGGCGCAGCTCGACCGCAAGACCCGCGGCGCCCTGTCCCGCGCTGTTGCCGCCGGACGCTTCCGTGGGAAAACCGGTGAAATCCTTTCGGTCATCGCACCACGTGGCGTCGGCGCGCGCAGTATCCTGGTGGCCGGGCTCGGCAAGCCTGCTGAGTTCAACGATCTGGCGGCGGAACGGGTCGGCGGTGCGCTTGCGGCGCAGGTGCAGACCTCGGGCGAGACCGATCTGGCGATCGCCATCGAGGCGCCCAAGGGTGCGGCCATCGACGCCGCGAAACTCGCCGCCCATCTGGCAAATGCCGTCTGCCTGCGAGCCTATCGCTTCGACAAATACCGCACGACCGAAAAGCCTGACAGCAAGCCGCGCCTGTCACGACTGGTCGTGCATACGGCCGATCCGTCAGCGGCCCGCGCCGCTTATGCGCCGCTCGCCAGCACGTCAGACTCCGTGCTTCTGGCCCGCGATCTGATCAGCGAACCCGGCAATGTCGTCTATCCCGCCAGTTTCGCGGCCGCGGCCAAGGCGCTGACAAAGATCGGCCTGAAGGTCGATGTTCTCGGTCGCGAGAAACTGCGGAAGCTCGGACTCAACGCCATGCTCGGCGTCGCACAGGGCAGCAGCCACGAGCCGCAGCTCGTCGCCCTGCAATGGCAGGGCGCGGGCAGGGGCGGCGGCGCCCCCATCGCCTTCGTCGGCAAGGGCGTCACCTTCGATACCGGCGGCATTTCCATCAAGCCCGCGGGCGGGATGGAGGAGATGAAGTTCGACATGGCCGGTGCCGGCGCGGTCTTCGGCGTCATGCGCTCGCTTGCCGCGCGAAATGCCAAGGTCAACGCCGTCGGTATCTGCGCCATGGTGGAGAACATGCCCGGCGACAATGCGCAGCGCCCGGGCGATGTGGTGCGCACCATGTCCGGCCAGACCATCGAGGTGATCGACACCGATGCCGAAGGCCGCCTGGTGCTCAGCGACGCGCTCTACTTCGCTTATTCGCAGTACAAGCCGCGCGCCATGATCGATCTTGCGACGTTGACGGGCTCGGTGATGGTGGCGTTGGGCGTCGAGCATGGCGGTCTGTTCGCTAATGACGACAAGTTGGCGGCACAGCTGCTGGCGGCCGGCAAGGCGTCCGGCGAATTGCTCTGGCGCTTGCCGATGACCGAGCATTACGACGATCTCATCAAGTCGGACATCGCTGACTGGAAGAACGACGGCGGCCGCTGGTGCGACGCCATCAACGGCGCCTCGCTGCTGAAGCATTTCGTCGGCAGCACGCCCTGGGCCCATCTGGACATCGCCGGCATGGCTTGGACCAAACAGGACCGCCCCACGGTGCCGAAGGGCGCGGTCGGTTTCGGCATCCGCCTGCTGGATCGCCTGGTGGCGGATTGCTATGAGGGAAAGTGAGAAGCGGCGGCGCCATGACCGAAATCCGCTTCTACCACCTGCAGAAGAGCACGCTGGAAGCCGCCTTGCCGCCGATGCTCGAGAAGACGCTGGAACGCGGCCAGCGCGCTGTGGTGATCGCCGGCTCGCCCGAGCGGGTCGAGGCGCTGACCTCATATCTCTGGACCTATAATGACCGCGGCTTCCTGCCCCATGGCAGCGCCCGCGACGGATTTGCCGAATTGCAGCCGGTGTGGCTCACCGAAAAGGATGAAAATCCGAACGCCGCTCAGGTGCTGTTCCTGACCGATGGCGCCGTCTCAGGCCATGTCGCCGACTTCGCGCTCTGCGTCGAATTGCTGAACGGCAACGATGAAGGCGCCGTCGCCACCGGCCGCGACCGCTGGCGCGAATACAAGGCTGCCGGCCACAAGCTCACCTACTGGCAGCAGAACCCCACCGGCAAATGGGAGCAGAAGGCGGAAGCCTAAGCCGCTACCCGCCGCAGAATTCAGTTTCAGCCCCACCACCTGATATACCGTCAACCCAGTGATCTGCACGATGTCGGCCAGCCGCAGGTTGGTTTCCGTCAGCAGCACGCGCGCATGGGTCCAGGGGTCGAGCCGCCGCGGATTGGCGCGGAAGCGTTTCTCCGGCATCCGCCTCCGGGCCATCTCCCGGGCATCCAACCCACGCTGGCGCGCTTCCGCCAGTGCCGCCTCGCGCTTCATCTTGGCGACATGGATCTGCCAGTCCATCAGATGAACGTAGCGGGCCTGTTCGGCCTGGGTTTCGCTGGTCTGTGAGGCGAAACCGGTCTGCTGCCGACGGGGCAGGGCGGAATCGCCGCAGGCCTCCTCCAGCGTCATATCGTGCCGCTGCGCCATGCGCTTGGCGGCAGCCAGGGCGTTTTCCCGCTCGCCGGCGAAGGGATTCTCCGCCGCGAGTTTCAGCAACCCGTGGAAACGTTTCCTTTCCAATTCGCTAAACGACGTGGAAATCCCAGCCTCCCTAGGCTCGGCGGACTAATAAGTTCGCCATAATGCGGCAAAGAAGTTTAATGATCGTTCAACGCATCCGCCAGCTACGAAACTGTGTTATATTGATGTATGATAGGTGCACTTTGATTCACAGGTTGCCTTTGGGGGCGCTTGGGTATCGAAGATGAAAGCGTAGAGATGACCGAGATCAGACAGGCCAAGTTCCAGATCGGGCAGATCGTCAAGCACCGCATATTTCCGTTCCGCGGCGTGATTTTCGACGTCGATGCCACCTTCAACAACACCGAGGAATGGTATCAGTCAATTCCGCCGGAGGTCCGGCCGCGGAAGGACCAACCTTTCTACCATCTGCTGGCTGAGAATGCTGAAACGACCTACATCGCCTATGTCAGCGAACAGAATCTGCTGGTGGACGACAGCGGCAAGCCGGTGAAGCATCCGTCAGTGGGCGAACTCTTCAGCCGCCAGGACGGCGCCAAGTACGTGCTGCGGCAGCGGTCGACGAACTAGGCCGCTTTCAATAGGTCGTTGCGATCCAGAATCAGGGCGTGACGGCGCCTAGTGTATCCAGATGCCAGTAGCACTGGCCCTTCAGGATGTAGCGCGCGCCCAGCGATTTGTAGAAGGCGATAGCGCGCTCGTTGCCCGGACTGACGGTCCAGCGCGCATAGGTGCCGCGGGCAATGACTAGCTTTTCTACCGCGGCCATTAGCTGCCGCGCTACGCCGCGCCCGCGATAAGCCTCGCGCACGAACAGATCGTCCACCAGGATGAACTGCCGCGCGCCCCAGGTGGTATAGGCGTTGCCATAGCTGACAAACCCGGCCGGCGTCCCTGCATCGAGCGAAATGAACCCGCCAAATTGCGCGCCCGCCCCGAACCCGTCGCGCCGGATCAACTCCTCGGTCGCGCTAATCAGGTGCTCTTGGTTCTCGAACCGCGCGAGTTCGTGCATCATCGCGAGGAGCGCGGATGCGTCATCGGGCTCGATGGGGCGGATGATGACTCCAGCCGGTAGTTGCACTATCATGCGTGCCCTCTACTCCAGTGCCGCCTGAGCCACCAGCCAAGCGTCTTCGGCGGCGGCGATTTCCTTCTTGATGTCGCCGTAGCGGAGCTGCAGGTCCAGCAGCTTGGCGGTCGGACCGTTGTAGATCTCCGGATCGGCCAGGAGTGTCTCCATCGCCGCCTTCTTCTTGTTGAGGTCGGTGAGGCGGCGTTCGGTTTGTTGGGCCTGTTTCTTGAGTTGGGAATTCTGGGCGCGCTCCTCGGCGGCGGCGCGGCGCTGTTCCTTGCGGCCGGCAGCGGTGTGGGCGGCGCCCGAGGCGGCGCCATTGCCCTTGCTGCCTTCAGCGGGCCGGGTGCGGCGCTCGGCGAACAGCAGCTCGCGATAGTCGTCGAGATCGCCGTCGTACTGCCGCACCGTGCCGCCGGACACCAGCCAGAGCCGGTCGGCGCAGAGCTCGATCAGATGGGGGTCGTGGCTGATCAGCAGCACGGCACCCTCATAAGCGCCGATCGCCTGCACCAGCGCCTGGCGCGCATCGACATCCAGATGGTTGGTGGGCTCGTCGAGGATCAGCAGGTGGGGCGCCTCCCGGCTCATCAGCGCGAACAGCAGCCGCGCCTTCTCGCCGCCTGACAGCGAGCCGGCCTTGGTCAGTGCCTTGTCCTGCTCAAAGCCGAAGCGGCCGAGATGGGCCCGCAACTTCTGCTCATTCAGCAGCGGCGCCATGCGGCCGAGGATCTGCAGCGGCGTGGCATCCAGATCCAGCTCATCGGTCTGATGCTGGGCGAAATAGCCGACGCGCAACTTCGGCGACTTGCGCAAGCTGCCATGCATCGGCTTCAGCCGGTTGCTCAGCAGCTTCGCCAGCGTCGATTTGCCGTTGCCGTTGGCGCCCAGCAGCGCCACGCGGTCGTCCATGTCGAGCCGCAGGCTGACATTGTTCAGCACCGGCTTCTCCGCCTGATAGCCGACGGCCACCTTCTCCAGCGTGATGATCGGCGGCGCCAGCTGATCGGGCTGCGGGAACTCGAACGCCACCGTGCGTTCCTCGGCGATGGAGACGATCGGCTCCATGCGCGCCAGCGCTTTCAGCCGCGATTGCGCCTGCCGCGCCTTGCTGGCCTTGTAGCGGAAACGGTCGATGAAGGCCTGCATATGGGCGCGCTGGGCTTCCTGCTTCTTTTGCGCGGCGGCGATGTTGGCGATCTTCAGGGCACGCGTGCGCTCGAAGGTATCGTAGCCGCCGCCATAGACGTTCAGCTTGCCGGCCTCCAGATGCACGATCTTCTCCACCACCTTGTTGAGAAGGTCGCGGTCATGGCTGACGATCAGCAGCGTGCGCGGATATTTCTGCAGGAAGGATTCGAGCCACAGCGCCGCTTCCAGATCGAGATGGTTGGTGGGTTCGTCCAGCAGCAGCAGGTCGGGCTCGGCGAACAGCGCCGCGGCCAGCGCCACGCGCATGCGCCAGCCGCCGGAGAACTCGCTGCAGGCGCGAAGTTGCTGCTCGGCGCTGAAGCCGAGACCGGAAAGAATTTCGGCGGCGCGTGCCGGCGCGCTGTGGGACTCGATGTCGGCCAGCCGGTTATGGATCTCGGCGATGCGATGGGGATCGTGGGCGATCTCCGCTTCATGCAGCAGCGCCGCCCGCTCCGTGTCCGCCTGCAGCACCGTGTCGATCAGGCTGGTCGGCCCGCCCGGCGCTTCCTGGGCCACCACGCCGACGCGGGTATTGTTCGGCAGCGAGATCGTCCCGTTATCCGCGTGCAGCTCGCCGGTGATCAGCTTCAGCAGCGTCGATTTGCCGCTGCCGTTCCTGCCCACCAAGCCGGCATGGTGGCCGGCGGGCAGCATCAGCGACGCGCCCTCCAGGAGGACCCGCCCGGCGATCCGGTAGGTGAGGTTCTCGATCTGCAGCATGGCGCGGGGTCATAGCATGGCGGGGCAGGGAATTGCCAAGTGCGGCTGCGGTTTGTTTACCGTGACGGCCGCCGGGCGGCGGGCCAGGGACCATTGCGGCAACCTGCCGCCGCCGCTATAAGGCCGCGACTTTTGCGGACCCTAAGGAAGGATGACCATGGCCATCGAGCGCACCCTCTCGATCATCAAGCCCGACGCGACCCGGCGGAACCTGACCGGCAAGGTCAATGCGCGGCTCGAGGAGGCGGGCCTGCGCATCATCGCGCAAAAGCGCCTGTGGCTGACGCGCAAGCAGGCCGAGCAGTTCTACGCCGTCCACAAGGACCGGCCGTTTTTCAACAGCCTCTGCGAGTTCATGACCAGCGGCCCGGTGGTGCCCCAGGTTCTGGAAGGCGAGAACGCCGTTGCCAAGAACCGCGAGGTCATGGGCGCCACAAATCCAGCCAACGCCGCGCCCGGCACCATCCGCAAGGACTTCGCGGAGTCGATCGAGGCCAACTCGGTGCATGGCTCGGACTCGGCCGATAACGCCAAGATCGAGATCGCCTTCTTCTTCAGCGGGCTGGAACTGGTCGGCTGACGCTACAGGAAATCGGGACCTTAAACGGCAATGCCCGGCTCAGCGCCGGGCATTCGCGTCTGCGTCCGCATCGATCGCGGTTCAGGTGAGGAAAATCAGCATGCCCCCGAGAATGATAAAGGTCAGCACCACCACGGCGGCCATCAGCTTGCAAAAGCTATGCCAGCCTTGCTGCCGCTCCCGATACATCTGGTCGAATTCAGCCATTAGCGCACTCCGCATCGCAGCCCATTGATTCCGGCTGTTTCATAGCCCAGGCGGGCGGCTTCTGGCAACGGCCGCAGGAGCGGGCCGAAGAGGGCTAGCCGGGCCAAGCCGCGGCGGTTTCCCGCACCACGGAGCCCGCTGCGCCGGCGGCCCGGGGCACCACGCTGCCGGCCTGGAAAACGGTCTCGCCTCCGGCCTCGAGGCTGGCCTGCACCTCAGCCGCGTCGCCGGGCGCGACCACGGCCACCATGCCCAGGCCGCAATTGAACACCCGGGCCATCTCCGCATCGGCAATGCCGCCGGCGCGCATCATCCAGCCGAACACCGGCGGCAGCGGCCAGCGCCGGGCATCGAACTCGGCGGCCAGAGTCTCCGGCAGCACCCGCGGCACATTCTCCACCAGCCCGCCGCCGGTGATGTGCGCCAGGGCCTTGACCTTGCCGCTGCGCACGGCGGCGAGACAGCTCCGCACATAGATCCTGGTCGGCGTCAGCAGCGCCTCGCCCAGCGTCTGGCCCTTGGCGAAGGGCGCGGCATCGCCATAGCCGACGCCGCTCTCTTCCACCACGCGGCGGACCAGCGAGAAGCCGTTGGAATGCACGCCCGACGAGGCGAGCCCGAAAATCACATCGCCGGCCGCGACCGTTGCGCCGGTGATTTCCTGCCCGCGCTCCACTGCGCCGACGGCGAAACCGGCGAGATCGTAATCCTCGCTGGCATACATGCCCGGCATCTCCGCCGTCTCGCCGCCGATCAGCGCGCAGCCGGCGATGCGGCAGCCTTCGGCGATGCCGCCGACGATGGCCGTGCCTGCCGCCACTTCCAGCTTGCCGGTGGCGAAGTAGTCGAGGAAGAACAGCGGCTCGGCCCCCTGAACCACCAAGTCGTTGACGCACATGGCCACGAGGTCGATGCCGATGGTGTCGTGCTTCCGGGCGGCGATGGCGATCTTCAGCTTGGTGCCGACGCCATCCGTGGTGGCGACCAGGATGGGATCGCGGTAGCCGGCGGCCCGGGGATCGAAAAGGGCGCCGAATCCGCCGAGACTGGCGGCGGTGCCGGAACGGGCCGTGGCCTTCGCCATCGGCTTGATCGCTTCGACCAGCGCGTTGCCGGCGTCGATATCCACGCCGGCCTTCTTGTAGCTGAGGCTGTTGATCGCCATTCTCCCGGGGGCAGTATTTTCAGGTGCCCGGACGGCTTGTTGGCGTCCCGCCGGACGGTGCGCTATATTTGCACAATTGAGCCGCAACATACTGGATAGAGACGGGTTTGCAATGGCCGCTGTCCTGACACCCCCTCGCGTTTTCATCGCTGCGCTGCTGATTCTATGCAGCGCATTTGCGGCCGCGCCGCGAGCCCAGGCCGGCACTTATACCGTGTCCGGCATTCCCGTCGATGTCACCGCGGCGGATGCCTCGACGGCGCGCGATCAGGCGATCGTCGACGGCCAGCGCGCGGCGCTGCAGAAGCTGGTCGAGAACATGATGGGCGCGGACAAAGCCAAGGAGGTTCCGTTGCCCAGCGACGACGAGATCTCCGCCATGGTGCAGGATTTCGAGGTGGAGACCGAGCGCGTGTCATCCGTGCGCTATGTCGGTTCGCTCACCTTCCGCTTCCTGTCCGATCCGGTCGACCTGCTGGTCGGCCGCGCGCCGGTCGGGACCGTGGACACCACGACAATGCCCATGCCGGCCGGACCGGTGCGCACGATCACGGCTAAAGTGCCGATCTCCGGCCTGCAGCAGTGGATGGAGGTGCGCAACAAACTGGTCGGCGTGCCCCTGCTGCATCGCGCCGACGTGCGCTACCTGGCGCCGGACGAGGGCAAGATCGATTTGGTGTTCAGCGGCGAGCCGGCGCAGCTGATGCAGGCGCTGGCGCAGCACCAGCTGCAGCTCACGCAGACCGGCCCCGACTGGATGCTGGTGCAACTCGGGGTGCCCGGCGCGACGACGCCGTAGTCAGCTTTGAAGGAACGCCCGGGAATCCTGCTGACGGCGCTGCCGAACCTGATCAGCCTGCTGCGCCTCTGCCTGGTGCCGCTGGCGATCTGGCTGATGCTTTCCGACCGTTATCTCGGCGCCTTCTGGGTCTTCATCGCTGCTGGGGTCAGCGATGCGCTCGACGGCTTCATCGCCAAGCACTTCAATGTGCGGACGACCCTGGGCGGCTATCTGGATCCGTTGGCGGACAAGGCCCTGCTCACCTCGGTCTATGTGACGCTCGGCTATGAAAATCACATCGAGGATTGGCTGGTGATCCTGATCGTCTTCCGCGACGTGCTGATCATCGGCGGCGCCATCCTATACCAGACGCTGACCCAGGATCTGAAAATGCAGCCGCTATGGATCAGCAAGATTAATACGGTAGCCCAGATCATGCTTGCCGCGCTGCTGCTTGGGCTGCTGGGCTTTGAGATTCAAATCGATCACAAGATGGTGCAGGCCCTCATCTGGTTCGTCGCGGCATCGACGGTCGCCTCGGGAATTGCCTATCTCTTCATCTGGGGCGCGCGGTTCTTCAGCATCGAGGGTCGCAAATGACGCGGGAGCGGCAATTGCGGTTCTGGCTGGTCGGGTTGGTGCTGTCGCTGATTGCCCTCTACCTGCTGCGCGGCGTGCTGCTGCCCTTCGTGGCGGGGATCGCCATCGCCTATCTGCTCGATCCCCTATGCGACCGGCTGGAGCGTGCCGGCTGCTCGCGGACACTGGCGACAACGATCGTGACAATCTGCTTTGTCATCGTGGCTGCAACGGCATTGGTGCTGATCGTGCCGCTGATCGAGGGCCAGATCGTGGACCTGATCGTGCAGATGCCCCGGCTGCTTTTAGCGGTGCAGCGCTGGGCAACGCCGCTGCTCGCGGGATTGGAGGAGCGGTTCGGCGCAGGACAGGTCGAGGAGATACGGCAGGCGCTCGGCGGCCAGCTCGGCGGCATCCTGAAATGGATCGTCGGTGCCTTTCAGCAGCTGCTGACCAGCGGCCTGGCGCTCGTGAATATCCTGTCGCTGCTTTTCATCACGCCGATCGTCTCGTTCTATCTCTTGCGGGACTGGGATCGACTGGTGGCGAAGATCGATGGCTGGCTGCCGCGGCGGCATGCGCCTGTGATCCGCCAGCAGGCCCGGCTGATCGACGAGACCCTGGCCGGCTTCGCCCGCGGCCAGGCGACGGTGTGCCTGATCCTCGGCACTTTCTACTCGGTTGCCTTGAGTTTGGCGGGACTGGATTTCGGATTGGCAGTCGGCCTGATGACCGGTGTGCTGTCCTTCATTCCCTTCGTCGGCACGATTACCGGTTTCGTCACCAGCATCGGCCTGGCGATCGCCCAGTTCACCGGCGGGCCTGAAGGCACCGATTGGCTTTCCATCGGCTTGGTCGCCGGCATCTTCATTATCGGTCAGGTGGTGGAGGGCAACTTCCTCACGCCGAAGCTGGTGGGCGACCGCATTGGGCTGCATCCGGTGTGGGTGATCTTTGCGCTGCTTGCCGGCGGTGCACTCTTCGGTTTCGTCGGCGTGCTGTTGGGCCTGCCGGCAGCGGCGATCGTCGGCGTGCTCACGCGCTTCGGCCTGACGCGCTATATGGGCAGCCATCTCTATCATGGCGGCCTGCCTGTCGTGGCCGATCCGCCGGTCGCGCCGACGCCATCGAGGGTCGACGAGCCCCCGGGCCCGTAACGGGAGCTGCGCCCATGCCGCAACTGCCGTTCGACTTCTACGCCGCACCGTCCTATGCGGACGAGGACTTCCTCGTCGCCGCCAGCAACGCGGCCGCCCATGGCTGGATCCAGCGCTGGCCGGACTGGCCGGGGCGGGGGCTGGCGATCTTCGGGCCGCCGGGCTGCGGCAAGACCCATCTGGGGCAGATCTGGCGGCGCCGTGCCGCGGCGGCGCAAGCCGCGGGCAGCGAGCTCGGCCGCGCCGAACCGCCGGCGATTCTCGGCGCTGCCACGGCGTTGCTGATTGATGATCTCGCACCGGCCACGCTGTCACCTGCGGCAGAGCAGTGCCTTTTCCATCTCCATAATCTGCTGACCGAGCGGCGGGGGCAGTTGGTGATTTGCACGGAGGAAGCGCCGGCGCGCTGGCCGGTAAAGCTCGCCGATCTGCGGTCGCGGCTCAATGCGTTGCCGGCGGTCGCCATCGAGCAGACTGATGACGGCCTGCTGCGCATGCTGCTGGCAAAACTGTTCTCGGACCGCCAGCTTACCGTGGATGCCGATGTGATCGAGTACGCCTCACGGCGTATCGAACGGTCTTTCGCGGCCGCGCGAAAACTGGTGGACGATTTGGATCGTGCGGCACTGACGGCGCAACGCAAACCATCCCTCGCGCTGCTGCGCGAGCTGCTGCAGGGATCGCTGCCGCTGGATTAGCCGCCGGCGGCCGCTACCAGGATCTTACCGGCCCCACATCCAGATGCAGGAACTTCTGCTTGCGGTAATAGCCGACGCCGCCCGCCTGCATGGCGAGGGCAATCTTGCGGGCCTGCTTCAACGGCAGTTCCTTGCCGAAGCGCACATCGACGGCGCGGCCGAAGATATGCAGGCTGTCCTTGGCGACCCTCTGTCCTTCATGCAGCAGTTCGTTGTTGGTCGAGCGCGACCGGTAGCCGCAAACGATCTCCAGCGAGTTCGCGTAGTTCGCTTTGTCCGCAAATCCGCTGAGCAGGTCGAGCAAGCGGATGTCGACCTTGGTCACTGCCTGGTTGTGACGGTCGCGGAACAGGTGATTGATCTCCGCCAGCGCATCCGGCAGATAGCGGCCCTTCTCGTAATACGGGCCGCGGAAATCTTCGGCGCTCCAGCGCGTGTGCAACGTCAGCGTGCGGTATTTATCGACGGCGGCGGACGCCGTTTCTGGTTTCACGATGAGTGCCGCCGCAGCGCCCGCGCCCCAAAAGATAAAGCTGCGCCTCGGCAATGACAGGTGGTCTGTCATAGGCGTATTCCCCCTAAGCAATTCGGCCCTTGCCAAGCCGTTCATTGATCGGACACCGACCGTGCGCCGGTTCGATGTCTCCGAATAACTTTACCGAGCCACCCTGGTCAACGCTCTTGTTAACCACAAGTTCCATAGCGTGCATCCAGAAATCCAACCCTCAATTGCATAAACGCAATGGTAAACAGTGTGTTACATCCCGATCTTCAGAAATGGGCCAAAAAAGTTGACATTCTGTTAAGGCGCCCCAATCTGGTAGTGCGGGTGGGATGAGTAACGAAAACCGGCAAAGAGGGGCCAAGTGTCGGAGGAATTCGAACTCAAGCTGCGCATGAGCCCAGAGAGGCTGGAGCAGCTTCGCCGCAGCGCTTTGCTGCGATCCCTGGCGCGGGAGCGCGCTGTCACCCGCCATCTCACCAGCGTCTATTTCGATACGCCCGATCGCGCGCTGCAGCAGCGTGGCATTGCCCTGCGCATCCGCCAGATCGGCGACCGCCGCATCCAGACAGTGAAGGTTCCGCTCGGCGAAGTTGGTGCGGTGCACGCTCACCGCGAACTTGAGTGTGATGTCGACTCCGACACGCCGCAGTTGCAACAGGTCGCCGACGACGAGCTGCGCGAGTTCCTCACCCGGCCGGAGATCGCCGACGCCCTGCAGCCGGTGTTCAGCAGCGATTTCGAACGGACGGCGGTTCCCGTGAAGCTGTTCGACAGCGAGATCGAGGTCGCACTGGATCATGGCGAGATCGGCGCGGGCGGGCGCAGCGCACCGCTGAGCGAAGCCGAACTGGAATTGAAAACGGGACGGCGCGAGCGGCTGTACGAACTGGCCATCGCCCTGAATGAGGCGATACCCGTGTCGCTGGAGGCGGAAACCAAAGCCGCCCGCGGCTATCGGCTGGCGGCGGGCGAGGGGCCGGGCTCCTTCCGCGCCGGGCCGGTAAACCTTGCAAACGACATGACGGCCCGCGCCGCTTTCGCCGCGATCGCCAAGAGTGCGCTGGAGCAATTGCGCCTGAACGAGCCCTGCGCCTTGATCGGCGAGGATATCGAAGGCGTGCATCAGCAGCGCGTCGCCATCCGCCGCCTGCGGTCGCTGATCTCCGCCTTCAAGGACACGATGACCGGCGATACGCGCGGCTATCTCGTTCATGAGTTGAAATGGGTGCAGGGCGTGCTCGGGCCGGCGCGGGATTGGGATGTCTTTATCCACGAGACGCTGGCGCAGATGCGGCAACGTCTTCCGGAGGAAGCGACGCTGCTCGAGCTTTTGGCTGAATCGAAGCGCCAGCGCGAAACCGCTTACGATGCGCTCCGCCACGTCATCAACGGCCCGCGCTACACCGAATTCCAATTGCGCGTGGAATTGTGGCTCACCAAGGGGATTTGGGAGACCGCGGATGTGGCCAGCAGCGATCCGCTGGACCGGCCAATTGCCGACTTCGCCGCCGACGCTCTGAACCGGCGCCACAAGAAGCTGCTGAAGCTCGGCGGCAAGAAGGCGAAGCTGGAGGAGACCGAATTCCACGATCTGCGCCTCGAGTTCAAGAAAATGCGTTACCTCTCGGAATTCTTCAGCAGCCTGTTCGCGAAAAAGCTTGTGCGGCGCTATCTCAAGAGCATGGCTGCGGCGCAGGATCGCCTGGGCTCGCTCAACGATGCGCTGGTAAGCCGCTCGTTGCTGGCGCAGTTGGAGCAATCGCTGCACGACGCGCTCGGCGAGCCGGAAACCCGCAGGCTCGGCGGGCTGCTGCTGGGATGGCAGGCCGCCAGCATTGAGCGCGACCTCGACCATTTCGAGGACGTCTGGCGCGACTTCCGCAAGCAGAAGCGCTACTGGCGCAAGGGCTAGTCGTCGATATCCTTCGGCGTGACGAAATCGATCAGCGTCGCGCGGTCGAACTTGCTCCAGGAATCGACGTCGATCTCAAATACCGCGAGCGCGGCTGTCGGGAATTTTTCGCGCAGATGATGCAGGGCCTTCTTGTCGCCGCTGGCCGCGAGATAGTTCGCGAGCAATGCGGTGCCCGGATTGTGGGCGACGACGAGCAAGGTGCCGACCTTTGGCCCGACGGCGTGAATCTCCTTCAGCATCTGTTCCGGCGCGGCAAGGTACAGCGCGTCCACAAACCGCACCTCTGCTTTGCCGCCAAGTTCCGCCAGCACAAGTTCGGCGGTCTCCTGGGTGCGCTTTGCCGTGGAGCAGAGCACCAGATCGGGCTGCCAGCCGGCCTTGCGCATATGACGGCCGATCTCCGGCGCCGCCTCGCGGCCGCGCTTGGCCAGCGGCCGGTCGAAGTCCTTCAGCCGGGCATTGTCGCGGCTCGACTTGGCATGGCGCAAAAGCAGCAGTCGTTTCATGGGCGGGGACCGATGTTAGCCGTTAAGTCAATGGTTTTGAAAGGGTTTTTCGGGCCAAATGTCATCGGCTTGTCATAATGCCAGCAAAGCACTCATATACAGTGGTGGCAAAAGGAGACGCCACAGTGGATGACATAAAGACCGCCGCGCCGGCTGCCGTCGCGCCCCCCGCCGAAGCGAAATACTTCAATCGCGAACTGTCCTGGCTGGCCTTCAACGAGCGCGTGCTCGAGGAAGCGTTCAACGCCGGGCATCCGCTGCTGGAGCGGCTGCGCTTCCTGTCGATCTCCGCCAACAACCTCGACGAATTCTACATGGTGCGCGTCGCCGGCCTGAAGGGCCAGGTCGCCGCCAGCGTGACGGTGCCGAGCCAGGACGGGCTGACGCCGGCGCAGCAACTCGCGGCGATCAACAGCCGCACCAGCGAGCTGATGCAGAACCAGCAGGCCTGCTGGCGGCAATTGCGCCAGGAACTGCGTGGCGCCGGCATTGCCGTGGTTGAGACAGCCGAGCTGCGGCCCGAAGAACGGCAATGGCTCGACACGATGTTCCTGGACCAGATCTTCCCGGTGCTGACGCCGCTGGCGATCGATCCCGCCCATCCGTTCCCGTTCATTCCTAATCTCGGCTTTTCCATCGCGCTCGAGCTCAAGGGCAAGCGAGACACACGCACGTTGCGCGCGCTCATTCCTCTGCCGCAACAGATACAGCGGTTCATCCGGCTGCCCGGGCAGGAGAAACGCTTCATCACGCTGGAGGACCTGGTTGGGCTAAATCTGGATCGCCTGTTCCCCGGCTATGAAGTTCTGGCCATCGGCAATTTCCGCATTATCCGGGACAGCGAACTCGAAATCGAGGAAGAAGCGGAAGACCTCGTGCTTCTATTCGAGTCGGCTTTGAAGCGCCGCCGGCGTGGCAATGTGATCCGCCTCAAGGTGAACGCGGGGATGCCCGAAGGCCTGCGCGACTTTGTTACCTCGGAACTCGACGCGTCGCCCGCAGATGTGCATACGATCGACGGCATCCTCGGCCTGTCCGCTACCGGCAAACTGATCGTCGATGACCGGCCGGATCTGAAATTTACCCCCTATATCGCCCGTTTCCCCGAACGCATCCGCGATTCCGCCGGCGATTGCTTTGCCGCCATCAGGCAGAAGGACATCATTGTCCATCATCCCTATGAGAGCTTCGATGTGGTGGTACAGTTCGTGCGCCAGGCGGCGCTGGATCCCTCTGTCGTCGCGATCAAGCAGACCCTGTACCGCACCAGCGACAACTCGCCGATCGTCAAGGCGTTGATCGAGGCGGCGGAGGCCGGCAAGTCGGTCACGGCTCTGGTGGAGTTGAAAGCGCGCTTTGACGAGGAACGGAACATCCGCTGGGCCCGCGACATGGAACGCGCGGGCGTGCAGGTTGTCTACGGCTTCCTCGAGCTCAAGACCCACGCCAAGGTTTCCATGGTGATCCGGCGCGAAGGCTCGGCGCTGCGCAGCTATGTGCATTTCGGCACCGGCA
Organism: uncultured Alphaproteobacteria bacterium; assembly: GCA_963810485.1. Taxonomy (GTDB): domain Bacteria; phylum Pseudomonadota; class Alphaproteobacteria; order Dongiales; family Dongiaceae; genus DATKFM01. The sequence goes on along the minus strand of CAWENQ010000002.1, from coordinate 63,024 downwards.
ACTATCATCCGGTCACCGCGAAGATCTACACCGACCTGTCCTTCTTCACCTGCGATCCCGCGCTGTGCCGCGACGCCGCGCGCATGTTCAACTACATGACCGGCTATGCCCGGCCGGAGAAGATGGACAAGGTCGCCGTCGCGCCGGTCAATCTGCGGCAGAAGCTGCTGCAGCTGATCGAGACCGAGATCGCCAATGTGAAGGCGGGCAAGGCCGGCGGCATCTGGCTGAAGCTGAACTCCATTGTCGACAGCCAGCTCATCGAAGCGCTCTACCGCGCCTCGCAGGCCGGCGTGAAAATCGAGCTGATCGTGCGCGGCATCTGCTGCCTGCGGCCCGGCGTGCCCGGCCTATCAGAAAATATTAGGGTCAAGAGCATCGTCGGCCGTTTTCTTGAACATTCGCGAATCATATGCTTTGGTTCCGGCGAAGCGCTGCCATCCCGGAGCGCGAAGGTTTTCATCTCATCGGCGGACTGGATGACGCGCAATTGCGATCATCGGGTCGAGAGCCTGGTGCCGATCGAGAACCCGACCGTCCATCAGCAAGTGCTCGATCAGATCATGATCGCGAATCTCAAAGATAACGCCCAGAGCTGGTTCCTGCAGTCCGACGGCAAGTATGAACGCGTGAAGCCGCCGGCGGAACCGTTCAGCGCCCATACCTATTTCATGACCAATCCGAGCCTCTCGGGCCGCGGCAGCGCGCTGAAGAAGGACAAGAAGGCGCCCAGCCTGTCATTGCGGAAAGCGTAGGCGTTTTGGCGGTACAGGCGCTGACACGGGCGGGGACAAAACCTCAGGCAGCCGCGGGCCGCATCGGCGTCATCGATATCGGGTCCAACTCCATCCGTCTCGTCGTCTTCGCCGGCAATGGCCGCGCGCCGATGACGCTATTCAATGAGAAGGTGCTCTGCGGCTTAGGCCGCGGGCTTGATGCGTCGGGCCGCCTTAACGATGCCGGCGTCAAGCTGGCGCTGGAGAATCTGGCACGCTTCGTCTGGCTGGCGCGCGCCATGGAAGTGACGCGGCTCGATCTGCTGGCGACCGCCGCCGTGCGCGATGCGGAGAACGGTCCCGGCTTCGTCGGCGATGTCGAACGGCGCTGCGGCGTCAAGGTGCGGATCATTTCCGGCACCGAAGAGGCGCGGCTGTCAGCCCTGGGTGTGCTGTCGGGCATCCCCGGCGCCGACGGCATCATGGGCGATCTCGGCGGCGGCAGCCTGGAGCTCGTGGTGTTGAACAAGGGCCGCATCGGCGCTCACACAACGCTGCCGCTAGGCCCCATCCGTCTGATGGAAAGCGTGCTCAACGATTTCGATGCGGCGCGCAAGGTGGTGGATGAACATCTGGATGAGGTGCCCTGGCTGTCCCAGGCCAAGGGCCGCGATTTCCATCCGGTCGGCGGCGCTTGGCGCAACCTGGCGCGCATCCACATGGAGCAGGCGGGCCATCCTCTGCATGTGATCCATGAATACGCGATCGAGCGGCGCGAGGCCGAGGATCTGGCGCGGCTGGTGGGGCGGCTCAGCAAGCGGACGCTGATCACCATCCCCGGCATGTCCAAGCGGCGGGCGGAAACACTGCCCTTCGCGGCACTGGTGCTGGAGCGCATCCTGCGCACGGCGCGGCCGGCGCGAATTCTGTTCTCCGCCCACGGCCTGCGCGAGGGGCATATATTCGATCAGCTCTCGCCCGAGGAGAAGGCGCGCGATCCCCTGATCGCCGCCTGCCAGGAATTGGCCCAGCTCGACGGCCGCTTCGGCGATACAGGCGAATTGCTGGACGATTGGATCGCACCGCTGTTCAAGGGCGACGACGCCAGGCGGCTGCGCCTCCGCCGCGCCGCCTGCACGCTGAGCGACATCGGCTGGCGCGAGCATCCGGACTACCGGGCCGAACAGGTGTTCGCCCGCATCGTCCATCTGCCCGTCGGTGGCATCGACCATGTCGGCCGCATCTCCATCGCCTATGCCATCTTCGTCCGCTACGGCAGCGAGGAGCCGACGATGGATATGGCCAGGCTGCTGACCATGCTGAGCGACGAAGATCGGGAATATTGGAAACGGGTCGGACTGGCGCTGCGGCTGGCGTTTTCCGTGAGCGCCGCAACGCCTGCCGTGCTCAAGGAAACCGCCGTCCGCATGGGCGACGCCAGGATCCGGCTGTTGCTCCCCAAGGGGCAGGAGGCGCTGTTCGGCGAAAGTGTCGAACGCCGCTTTAACGCGCTGGGCCGCGCCTTCGACCGCGACATTGAACTCTCGATCGCGCGTTGAGAAACGATCGTCAGCGCAGTTCGATCTCGCGCGTGATCTCCACGACCGTACGCGTTGAGCCGTTCTCCGTGCGGATGATGCGGTACTCGCCGCGATAAACTCCCGCGGCCCAACCCGCCGCCGGCCGCTTGACGCCGGCGAAGCGGGAGCGCTGAACCTTGGTGTCGGTAAGCTTCTCTGTTGCGTCGACCAGCGTGGCGCCATCAGGGCCGACAAGGCGGATGGTTTCCTGGTCGCCCGCCCGCGCGCCCAGCGCCTCGGCCCAGAACACCAGTGCTGGGATATCCGTGCTCAGGCTGCCGGCGGCATAGGCGCCGGCCCGGGCTTTGGCAAAATCGACCGGACCGTTTGCGAAGCCGGCGTCGAACGGCGCTTCCGTCCGGTAGGGCAATAGCGCCAGCGCCGCGTCCGTCCACAGCGCATGATCCGCCTTTCCGCAGCCGCTCCCAAGAGGCAGGCCGGAATAGGGATCAATGGAGACGCCCTCGTGCCTGATCTCGAAATGTAGATGCAGGAACTCGGTATTTCCCGAGAGGCCGATCAGGCCGACTGGCTGCCCGGCCTTCACGATATCGCCGGGCTTCACCTTGATGCTGTGCAGGCGCAGATGGCCGTATTGCGTCTCCCAGCCATTGCCGTGATCGATGATCAGGCTGTTGCCGGCCTCTCGGTCCTTCACAGCCTCTGCGCCAGCCTCCCGGATGCTGATGTCGGGCATGCTGTCGCGCAGCCGCAGGACGGTGCCATCGGCCGCCGCCAGCACCTCGACACCGCGCACCAGTGAATTCGAGTCGGGCACGCGGATATCCACGCCCTTGTGGCCGTCATAGGTGACGACGCCGCAATTCTGATCGTGGGCTTCGGGACCGGCATCGAGATCGACGAAATTCCGCACAAGGCAGCCGAACTCGGCGGGACAGGCCACCGGGCTGTCGAAGCGTGGCTCATCCTGGGCTGCTGCGGTCTGCGGCCCGCACAACATCCAGAATGCGGCCGCAGCGGCAGTCAGTCCGGATTTCGGCGGACCGCTCATGACGTCGGCCTATGATGCGGGCGGCAATGGAATGATCTTGATGCCCTTGCCCGCCACCGTCAGGCCGATCCGGCCGGCCTTGAGCGCCAGGGCATCTTCGCCATAGACCTCGCGCCGCCAGCCATGGAGGGCAGGGATGTCGGCGGAGTCATCGGCCGCGAGAAGATCCAGCTCGTCGCTGCTGGCAATCAGCCGCTGCGCCACCCCATGTTCCTCGCATTTGGATTTCAGCAGTACCTTCAACAGTTCCACCAGGGGCCCAATTCCTGCCGGCAGCACCGGGCGCGGGTCCGGCTTCGGGCATTCCGACTCCGGCACCGCAAGCCCGCGCTCGATCGCGGCCAGGATCGCCGTGCCCTGCTTGCTCTCGGCGAAGCCGCGCCCGAGGCCGCGGCCATGGCTGAGATCTTCGACATTACGCGGCGCATGGGCCGCCAGTTCGATCAGCGACTCGTCCTTGATCACGCGATTGCGCGGCAGGTTGCGCCGCTGCGCCTCTTCCTCGCGCCAGGCCGCGAGTTCGCGCAGCAGCGCCAGGAAGCGCGGCTTGTCCGAGCGCACCTTGAGGCGGCGCCACATCATCTGCGGATCGGCGCGGTAGGTCTTGGTATCCGTCAGCACCGCCATCTCGTCCTCGAACCAGCTATGGCGGCCGGCCTTGTCGATGCGCTTGCGCAGCTTCTCATAGGCCAGGCGCAGGTGGGTGACATCCGAGAGCGCATAGGCGAGCTGGCGCTCCGACAGCGGCCGCCGCGCCCAGTCGGTGAAGCGCGAGGATTTGTCGATCCGCGCGCTGGCCAGCTTGGTGGCGAGCGTCTCATAGCTGACCGAGTCGCCGAAGCCGCAGACCATAGCCGCGACCTGCGTGTCGACGATCGGTGTCGGCAGCTTGTTCGTCAGGTGGTAGAAAACCTCCATGTCCTGGCGCGCCGCGTGGAACACCTTGACGATCCTGGTATCGGTCAGCAGGTCGTAGAGCGGCTTTAGGTCGATATCGGGCGCCAGCGAGTCGATGGCAGCCGCTTCCTCGGGCCCCGCCACCTGGACCAGGCAGAGCTGCGGCCAATAGGTCTTGTCGCGCATGAATTCGGTATCGACGGCGACGAACTCCGCGCCGGATTGGCGCTGGCAGAACGCCGCGAGATCGGCTGTCTGGGTGATGAGGGTCATGGGCCGGTAATACAGGGATTCGGAACGGCCTCACAAGCAAGCTTGCCTATGGCTGATCGCGCGTCGGTAACTGCGGCGGCGGATTTGCAGGGTTAACTGGTCCCGCGGCATCCCGTCAGCCGGTCGACCTTGACAATCACCGGCCTTTTCATGCCTTTTGCGCCCGGATTTCAAGGCCGCGGGGTGGGGAGAGCGCCACCGGCAGCGCGGCCGGGCTAACCAGTATTCTTGGGGGATCGATGCATATCTACCGGACCCATAATTGTGCCGCGCTGCGCGCCGGCGACGTCGGCAAGAAGGCGCGCCTCTCCGGCTGGGTGCATCGCAAGCGCGATCACGGCAACCTGCTGTTCATCGATCTCCGCGACCATTACGGCGTCACTCAATGCGTGATCGATACCTCGAACCCGCTGTTCAAGGCGGTCGAGGGCATCCGCGTCGAGTATGTGGTGACCGTCACAGGCAAGGTGGTGCATCGCCCGCCGGAGACCGTGAACAGCAAGCTGGCGACCGGCGAGATCGAAGTGCAGATCGAAGAGTTCACGGTGCAGTCGACCGCCGAGGTCCTGCCGCTGCAGGTGGCGAGTGATGAAGACTCCGGCGAGGACATCCGCCTGCGCTACCGCTTCCTCGATCTCCGCCGCGAAAAGGTCCATCGCAATATCGTTCTGCGCTCTCGGGTGATCTCCAGCATCCGCCGCCGCATGATCGAGCAGGGCTTCACCGAGTTCCAGACGCCCATCTTGACGTCCAGCTCGCCGGAAGGCGCACGGGACTTCCTGGTGCCGAGCCGTCTGCATCCCGGCCAGTTCTATGCGCTGCCCCAGGCGCCGCAGCAGTTCAAGCAGCTGCTGATGGTCGCCGGCTTCGACCGCTATTTCCAGATCGCGCCCTGCTTCCGCGACGAGGACAGCCGCGCCGACCGTTCGCCCGGCGAGTTCTATCAGCTCGATTTCGAGATGTCGTTCGTGACGCAGGAAGACGTCTTCGCGGCGATCGAGCCGGTGCTCCATGGCGTGTTCGAGGAATTCGCCAACGGCCGCAAGATCACGCCGGCGCCGTTTCCGCGCATCGCCTTCGATGACGCCATGCTGCGCTACGGTTCCGACAAGCCTGATCTGCGCAATCCCCTGACCATCACCGACGTGACGGAGATCTTCCGCGGCTCGGGCTTCGGCATCTTCGCTAAGCAGGTGGAGGCCGGCGGCATCGTCCGCGCGATACCGGCGCCGGGTGCTGCCGCCAGGCCGCGCAGCTTCTTCGACAAGCTGAACGAATGGGCGCGTGAGCAGGGCGCCGGCGGCCTCGGCTACATTCAGTATGCCGAGGAAGGCCCCAAGGGTCCGATCGCCAAGAACCTCGACCCCGACCGGCTCAACAAGATCCGTGAGGCGGCGGGTCTGAAAGCCGGCGATGCCATCTTCTTCGCCGCCGACAAAAAATCCGCCGCGGAGAAATTTGCCGGCGCGGTGCGCACGCGGCTGGGTGACGAACTCGGGCTGATCGAACCGAATGCGTACCGGTTCTGCTGGATCGTCGACTTCCCGATGTATGAGATGAATCCGGACACCGGCAAGATCGAGTTCAGCCACAACCCCTTCTCGATGCCCCAGGGCGGACTCGAGGCGTTGACCACCCGGGATCCGCTGACGCTTAAGGCGTACCAATATGACATCGTCTGCAACGGCGTAGAGCTGTCCAGCGGCGCCATCCGGAACCATTTGCCGGAGATCATGTACAAGGCCTTCGAGATCGCCGGCTACAGCAAGGAAGAAGTGGAGAGCCGTTTCGGCGGCATGCTCAATGCCTTCAAGTTTGGCGCACCGCCCCATGGCGGCTCCGCGCCGGGCATCGATCGTATCGTGATGCTGCTGGCCGACGAACCGAACATCCGCGAGATCATTGCCTTCCCGCTGAACCAGCAGGCGCAGGATCTCCTGATGCAGGCGCCGGCGGAGGTGCCGCCGGCGCGTCTGAAGGAACTGCATATCCGGCTCGAACTGCCGCCAGTTAAGAAGTCATAATCTCTCTCTTGTCAGCGGCTTGACGCCGCACAACTGGGGCGGTTGCCACGGGCGCGGTCGCCTTCTAGAGTCGCCGCGTTTTAGGGCGGCATACGGAGGCATGATTGTCGCGACCTGCCGATGACGGCTTCTATCTGCCGGCCGAATGGGTCCCCCATGCGCGCTGCTGGATGGCGTGGCCGGTGCGTGGCGAATTATGGGGCGATCACCTGGACGCGGTGCGCGAGGCCTATGCCGAGGTCGCCAACGCGATCGCCCGCTTCGAACCCGTCACCATGGTGGTGAAGCCGAAGAACGTGGCGGAAGCCTCGCTGCAATGCGGGCCGGGCATCAGCATGTATTCGCTGCCCCATGACAATTCCTGGCTGCGCGACAACGGCCCCAGCTTCGTCGTCGATCATCTCGGGGGCGTTGCCGGTGTTTCCTGGAAATTCAATGGCTGGGGCGGGCGCTTCGCCGACTATGATCGCGACGCCGTAGTCGCCGAAGCTCTGCTGAGCCATCTGGAAATGCGCCGCTACGACGCGTCCGTTGTCTTCGAAGGCGGCGCGCTGGTGACCGACGGTGAGGGCACGGCGCTCGCTTCCGAATCCATCCTGATGAATCCGAACCGCAATCCCGGCGTCAGCAAGGAAGAGATGGAGAAGATTCTGTCCTCCTATCTCGGTATCCGCAAAGTCATCTGGCTGTCCCAGAGCCTGGCTGGCGCCCATGGCGAAAGTCCGGTGGACGATCTCGCCATTTTCGCGCGTCCCGGCGTCGTGATGGCGCTTGCCTGCAGTGACAGCGCCGATGCCAATCATGGTGCGCTCGCTGACTCCGTTGCGCGCTTGCGCAGCGAAACCGACGCCGCCGGCCGCGTGCTTGATGTGATTACGCTCGAACAGCCGCGCGCTCGCTACATGGAAAATGGCGACCGACTGAATCTTTCCTATGTCGACTGCTACATTGCCAATGGCGCCGTGATCATGCCGGTATTCGAAGACCCGCAGGATGCCCGTGCCTATGAGGTGTTCGGCAAAGTGTTTGCCGGCCGGGAGATCGTGCAGATACCGGCGACCGATATCGCCTTTGGCGGCGGCGGCCTGCACGCCATCGCCCTGGGTCAGCCCGCAGGGCCGGTGGTGCCGGCTACACCCTGAGTGGCGATTGTGCCACCGAGTTGATTTAAATCGCCAGACTGACAAGCCGCCCCCCTTGAGGGGGCGGCCGGAACATCGAGCAGCGCGAGATGATCCGGGTGGGGGGTGGCTCGGTGTCTGCTGCCTCAACCAGTGCCGCTACAGTTTTCGCCGTTTGCGCCCTGCATTGAGATACCCCCTATCTGGCTCATCTCGCTGACGCTCGATGAGCCATCTTCCCCCTCAAGGGGGGAAGAGAGCGCGATACAAATTCACCGAACCCTGAGCTAAACCAACCGGTCCGGCGGCGGCCGGTTGGCAAAGAACGCATCCAGGTTGTCCAGGCACTTGAACCCCATGCCGTTGCGCGTATCCACGGTCGCGCTGCCGAGATGGGGCAGCAGGAAAGTGTTGTCCAGGGTGCGGTACTCCGGATTGATCTTCGGCTCGTTCTCGAACACATCCAGCCCCGCCGCCGACAGCTTGCGCGACTTCAGCGCGGCGATCAGCGCGGCATCGTCGACGATGGTGCCCCGCGCCGTGTTCACGACAATGGCGCCATCAGGCAGCTTGGCAATCCGCTCCGCATTCAAGAAATGATAGGTCTCCGGCGAGGCCGGGCAGTTGATCGACAGGAAGTCGCAATGGCCGAGCATCTCGTCCGCGCTGGCGTGATAGACGGCGCCCTGTTCCTGCTCCGCCGGCAGCCGCCGCCGGTTGGCATAATGGATTTTCATGTCGAAGCCGCGGGCGCGCTTGGCCACGGCCTGGCCGATGCGGCCCATGCCCAGGATGCCCAGCCGCTTGCCCGTGACATGGACGCCCAGCATGTAGGTGGTGCCCCAGGAATTCCAGTTGTTGCCGCGCACGATCTTCTCGCCTTCGGACGCCCGCCGCGCCGCGCCCAGCAACAGCAGCATCGTGATGTCGGCGGTGGCGTCGGTCAGGACATCGGGCGTGTTGGTGACTACGATGTTGCGCGCTTTTGCCGCATCCAGATTGATGTGCTCATGGCCGACGGAAAAGGTAGCGATGGCGCGGATCGACTTGGGCAGCGCCTGAAGCAGCTCCGGCGTCATCTTGTCGGTCGGACAGATCAGCAGGGCATCGGCGCCCATCTTGCCGGCGCCTTCGATGATGTCCGCTGGCGACAGCAGCTTGTCCTCAGGGTTAAGTTGGGCGTTGTAGCTTTTCCCGAGACGTGCCGTCACGGCATCGGGCAGCTTGCGGGTGACGAAAACGGCCGGCTTGGTCGACATAGAACTCAAACTCCCCCAGTTAAACCATTATTTGGACGCAGATTTTTGCTGCTACCCCAGCCCGAAGCATGACATAATTCCGCAACTTCACCAGCTTGCACCAGCGAAACAACGGTTGAACTCGATGCACTCCGAACGACGTTATCAGCGCCTTGGCCTGGCGGCTCTCTTCCTGTGCTTGACCGTTTTTGTCAAACCGGCCGGGGCTACCGACGTAATCCCGCATCATGCGGTTTACGAGCTCTCGCTTAAGTCCGGCGCACATAGCGAAGTTAGCGACGTCAGCGGCACCATCGTGTTCGATTGGGAGGATGCCTGCGACGGCTGGGCCGTGAGCTACCGTATGGACATGACGTTCCTCTACCAGACCGGCACCGAAGTCGCCTTCGGCATGAATGTCGCCTCCTGGGAATCCAAGGATGGGAAGCGCTACCGCTTCTTCGTCAAGCGGCTGCAGGGCGATCAGGTCACGGATGAGTATCGCGGCGACGCCGAGCTGAGCGCGCCCGGCGGTCCGGGCACTGCGCATTACAGCTTGCCGGAGGAAAAGACCCTGGAACTGCCGGCCGGCACGCTGTTCCCGACCGCGCACAGCCTGCGCGTGCTCGACATGATGGCCCGCGGCGACAAGTTCTTCTGGGCCACTTTCTTCGACGGCTCTGACGGCAATGGCGCGCTGGGCGTGAACGCCATCGTCACCGATCACCGGGATCCCGATGCGGCGGCGGGCAAACTCTGGCCGCTCCTTGCCGGCAGCCGTTTCAGCAACGTGCAGATGGCTTTCTTCAAATCGGGCGACGAGACGGCGCTGCCGGATTCCGAGCAGCAGTTGAAGATGTTCGACAACGGCGTCACCGGCGAGTTGATCTTCGACTACGGGGATTTCAGCGTCGCCGGCAAGCTGAAAGAGCTCAAGCCGCTGAAGCCCTCCTGCTGATCAATCCTCGTCGTCGGCCGGCGCCGGCGCATCCTTGCGCCAACCGCGGCCCTTGTGGATCGCATCGGTTCCCAGCTTTTCCCTGACCGCCACCATCGCTCGCTCCACGCCTGCCACCCGCTGCAGGTCCGGCGCGAAAAGATCGGGCAAATCCGCTTCCTCCGCGTCGGTAAGCTCAGTGGTGCCAATGCCGATCAGCCGGTAGCGGCGGCCGTCGGCTTCCGTTTCCAGCAGGGGCAGCGCGGTGCGGTAGATGATTTCCGCCAGCCCCGTCGGTCCCGGCAGTTTCCTGCTGCGGGTCAGGATGCGGAATTCGGCGGTCTTCAGTTTCAGCGTGAGCCCCTTGGCGGCGAAGCCGTTGCGCCGCAGCCGCCGCGCCAGCCTTTCGCAGAGCGGCCACAGTTCGGCGCTCAGTTCGTCGATGGTGCTGAGGTCGCGCTCGAACGTCGTCTCGGCCGATATACTCTTGGCCTCCGAATCCGGCTCCACGGTCCGATCGTCCTCACCCCGCGAGAAATGGTACAGGCGCGAGCCCAGGCTGCCGAACCGGCGGATCAGCTCTTCCTCGGCGATTGTCTGCAGCTGTCCGATGCTATAGATGCCGCCTTGGGCCAGCTGCGCCTGCATGGCCTTGCCGACGCCCCAGATCAGGCTGACCGGCTTAGCGGCCAGGAACTTCCGAGCGTCGGCCCTGCCGATCACCGAGAAGCCCCGGGGCTTGTCCAGGTCGGACGCGATTTTCGCCAGGAACTTATTGTAACTGAGGCCGATGGAAACGGTGACACCGATCTCTCGCTCGATCCGATGTACCAGCCGAATCAGTGTCTCCGCCGGCGATCCGTGGTGGAGCCGTTCGGTGCCGCCCAGGTCCAGGAAGGCCTCGTCGATGGACAGCGGCTCCACGGCTGGCGTCGCGCCCAGCATCAGCTCCCGAACCTCTTGGCCGACCTGGCTGTATTTGGCCATATCCGGCGGCAGCACCACCGCCTTGGGGCAGGCCTTGAGGGCCTGGAACATCGGCATAGCCGAGCGCACCCCGTACATCCGGGCCACGTAGCAGGCGGCGGAAACCACCCCCCGCCGGCCGCCGCCGACGATCACCGGCTTGTCCTTCAGGGCGGGATTGTCGCGTTTTTCGACGCTGGCATAGAAAGCATCGCAGTCCAGATGCGCTATGTTAAGTTGTTGGAGTTCAGGATGCGCTATACTGCGGGGCGAGCCGCACACTGGGCAGCGGCTCCAGGGGGTGTCTCCGGCCGGCTGCAGCTTGGCGCAATCGCGGCATAGGATTGGCATCGACGACCGCCTCCGCAGGGTTCCGGGGCAGATTAAACCCGGCCGCGGCGGTGGCAAACTTGGTTTATGAGCCTTTTCGACAAGACGTCGATATCGATGGTTTTTCGCGTCCGGTCAGACATTTAGCGTGAAGACATTGTGCTTACTAAATCTTAATATAGGACTGATACTGGTAAGGGGTCGTGATGGGGGCAATGCCGACGGCCCTTGTCCCCGTTTTCGCGGCAAGAGTGTTCTAACCCCCCGTCGCTTTGAGAGGGACTATGACGCAATCCAGCGGAATCGCCGCGGCCCCCAGGACCTCGTCAGGTACGGAGGCTAAGCCGATGCGGCAGGCGTCGACACCCAAGACAATTCTTGTTGTCGAAGACAACGAACTGAACATGAAGCTGTTCCATGACCTCCTGGAGGCCCATGGCTACAGCATCCTGCAGACGCGCGATGGCATGGAAGCGCTGAAACTGGCGCGCCAGCACAAGCCCGATCTGATCCTGATGGACATCCAGCTGCCCGAAGTCTCCGGCCTTGAAGTGACCAAGTGGATCAAGGAGGACGACGAGCTCAAGAGCATTCCGATCATCGCCGTCACGGCCTTTGCCATGAAGGGCGACGAGGAGAAGATCCGTGAAGGCGGCTGCGAGGCCTACATCGCCAAGCCGATTTCCGTGACCAGCTTCCTGAAGACCGTCGAGCAGTTCCTGGGCTAGGCATCGCCAGCAAGCGAGTGAAAGCACAAATCGATGTCCGCGCGGGTCCTGGTCGTTGATGATATTCCGGCGAATGTCCGGCTTCTGGAAGCGAAGCTGGCCGCCGAATATTTCGACGTCATCACCGCCGATAGCGGCGCCGCCGCCCTCGAGATCGTGCAGAACAACACGCCTGATATCGTGCTGCTCGATGTCATGATGCCCGGCATGGACGGCTTCGAAGTCTGCCACCGCATCAAATCCAATCCGAAGACGCTGCATATCCCCGTTGTCATGGTGACCGCGCTCAGCGAGCCCAAGGACCGGGTGCGCGGGCTGGACGCCGGGGCCGACGACTTCATCACCAAGCCGGTCAATGAACTCGCGCTGTTCGCCCGCGTGCGCTCGCTGACCCGTCTGAAGATGATGATGGATGAGTGGCGCCTGCGCGAGGAAACTTGCGGCCAGTTCGAATTGCTGAGCGCCGCCGCCGCCGCCGAGAACGACCCCGGCAACGCCGGCTCGATCCTGGTCGTCGAGGCCAGCCAGGCCACCAGCAGCAAGATTGTCGAGACCTTGGGCACCTGCCAGCATGGCGCCGTCGTCGCTCGCAGCGGCGCCGAGGCGCTGGCGATCAGCAGGCAGCAGCGCTTCGATGTCATCATCCTGGCTGCGCATGTGGGCAGCGAGGACGGCCTTCGCCTGGTGACGCAGCTCCGCGCCCAGGAAGACACCCGCCAGGTGCCGATCGTGCTCGTGGTCGACGAGTTCGATACCCAGCGCCTGATCAAGGGTCTGGATATCGGCGCCAACGACTATCTGATCAAGCCGATCGACCGCAACGAGCTCATCGCCCGCGTGCGCACCCAGGTGCGCCGCCGCCGCTACCAGGACCGCCTGCGCAGCAACTACGAGCGCAGCCTGTCGCTGGCGCTGACGGACAGCCTTACCGGCCTCTACAACAGGCGCTATCTCACCAACCATCTGGAGAGCACGATCCAGCGCGCCCGCGAGACGGGCAAGGCGCTTTCGGTGGTGATGGTCGACGTCGATCACTTCAAGCGCGTCAACGACACCCTCGGCCACGGCACCGGCGACGAGGTGCTGCGCTCCATCGCCCAGCGCATCAACGGCAACCTGCGCAACTTCGACATGGTGGCGCGCTACGGCGGTGAAGAGTTCACCATCGTCATGCCCGACACGTCGGGCGATATCGCTGTCATGGTCGCCGAGCGTCTGCGGGAGCGCGTTGCCAAGGATCCGGTGATCGTCGCGGATTCAGGCGAGAAGGTGAACGTCACCGTCAGCATGGGCGTCGCCGCCCTGAATGGCCCGGCCGACACCTCGGCCGAAATGCTGAAGCGCGCCGATGCGGCGCTCTATGTGGCAAAGCAGGAAGGACGTAACGCGGTCCGCGCCGAGCCTGACATCGCCGCCTACAAGCCCACGGAATCGCCGGAGATGCGCACGGTCGCCTAGAGCCGCTGAACTTCAATTTGGGAATCAAAAAGGCCGCGAATTCGCGGCCTTTGTCGTTTCGGGCGCCGAACGGCAGCCTTACTTGATCTTCGATTCCTTGAAGGCCACGTGCTTGCGCACCTTCGGGTCGTACTTCTTGAACTCGAGCTTCTCCGTGGAGGTGCGCGGGTTCTTGGTGGTGACGTAGTAATAGCCGGTGTCGGCCGTGCTCACCAACTTGATCAGGATCGTGCTCGATTTAGCCATGACACACCCTTCGGGCCGGAACCGCTAGTTTCGGGAAGGCCGCGAACATACAGTCTGGGCCGCCGATGTCAAGCGCCGGCCGGCCGTGGAAAGTTGCCGGAGGCGCTATTTAACCCTCTGATATTAATATATTTCTTCGGCCAGTTCTAGAAGCGATTTAGCACCGTTCCGCCATTGGACATCAATGCCCGGCAGATGTCGCGCACCAGGCAGTGCTTGTGCTCGCCGTGATCGGGGTACCGCACCATGTTGTCGCCGTTATGCATGAAGACCATGCCGCCCTTGCCCGAATCGGTCGGGTACTGCCACAACCAATCCGCGGGTTTCGGGTCGTCCTGGCTGCCGATTTCGGTCAGCCAGATGGCGTCCTCCGGCATCCTCGACCAGCCGCGGGCATATTGGCCGAAGATGTTCTGCCAGCCGTCGAAATCCGCATCCATGTTTCGGAAAAAGCCGAAAGGGTCGTTGCGGATACGCACCTTGATGTTGGTGAAGGGTCGCGGCGGCACCGCCTGGAAAGCGCCGAGGAACGGCAGCCATGGGATCGCCGGCTCGGAGCAGATGACCAGGTGCCCGCCATCGGCGAGGAAATCGAGCAGCAGCAGCTGCATGTCCCGCAGGAAGAACTGATCGTGGATGTGCGGGATGTAGAGAATGTCGGTGCCGGCCAGGTGATCCGCGCTGAGCTGATATTGTGGGCATAGTGCCAACTTGCCGCCGACCTGGGCGAAACTCTGGGCCAATCCCTGCGGCGCCCACTCGGCCGAGTTCTCGAAGCACTGCAGGTAGGTGACGGCGAATTCGGGCCTGTCGCGCTCGATCCCCAGCTCGCAGTTGAGCCAGGGATAGAAGGCCTGCAGGAATCGCCGGCAGGCCGGCATGAACCGCTCGCCATTGTGGACATGGGGATCGAGTGTCGAGACCATCAACCGCCCGCCGCCTTCGAGGGACCGGAAGTCGAGCAGCAGGCTGCCGCTGTCGTCATCCAGATTGAGCGCACTCTGTGCCGCCGGGTGCAGGTCGAAGGCGCCGAACCAATGCCAGCTCATGTCGGCGAGGGGAATCACCTCGCTGAGCGGATGCTTGGGCTGCGGCTGATGGATTTCGAGATAGGGCTCGGGTTTGGTCCACCACAGCCAGTCCTTGGTATCGACGGGCCGCCAGGCGAGATCGACCACATCGATCCACTCATGCATTTTCTTGCAGGCGAAGATGATGAGGAACCCGCCGCCGCGCACATAGGCATTGAGCTGTGCGGCGTAGCGCCGGATGCCGGCGCTGTCCATGCCATCAGGCACCACCACGGCGGCATAACGGCTGAGATCGTGGGTCTCCAGCTCCCGCAGATGGATCATGTCGTCGAGATACCTGGCATAATCCTGGAAACTGGTGATCTGGCTGGCCGGGCCCCAGGTCAAATAGGCGATCTTTTTCATCGGCTCCGGCATCCTTGCGGGTTCAATGTTCGAAGTAGGGCGCGAAGGTGAACTTGCCGCCCTGGTCGAAGGCCGCCTTGGCTATCGCGACATCGTAAAGCGTCGAGAGATTTTGGGCGGTGAGCACCTCTCCGACCGTGCCATGCTCGTAGCGGCTCCGGTCTTTCATCAGCAGCACATGGGTCGCGACCTCGAGGCCGTGCTGTGGCGCGTGGGTGGAAAAGACGATGGTGAGGCCCATCCGGCTGTTGAGCTCGCGCAAGATGTCGATGACGATGGACTGATTCTTGTAGTCGAGCGCGGAACAGGGCTCATCCAGGATCAGGATCTCGCACTCCGACGACAGCGCCTGGGCGATCATGACAAGCTGGCGCTGACCGCCGCTCAATTCGTTGAACGGGCGATCGCGGAGATGGCCGACCTTCATGAGGCCCAGATATTTCTGCGCCACCTCGTAGTCCTTGGCGCGCGGCGCCCCGAACAGGCCGATATGCCGGGTCCGGCCCATCAGCACGATGTCGAGCACGGAAAAGGCGAAGGTGGAGTGGAAGAGCTGCGGGACGTAGCCGATCCGGCCCCGGCTCGATGCCGACCCTGCGTTCGGCCGGCACAGGCCGACGATGCAGTTGAGCAAGGTCGTCTTGCCGACGCCGTTGGCGCCGAGGATCGCCAGCACACTGCCCGGCGCGACCGACAGGCTGTAATTCTCCAGGATCGGCTTGTCGGACAAAGTGACGCTGAGATTGGCGATCTCAATCATTGACCCATCCGCTCCTGGATTGGGTCCGGCGCAGGATCAGCGCGAAGAACGGCACGCCGATCAGCGACGTGATGATGCCGATCGGCAGCTCGGCGACCGTCGCCGTGCGCGCGATATCATCGATCAGCAGCAGATAGATGGCGCCGATCAACGCCGATACGGGCAGCAGCCTTCCATGGTCCGGGCCGACCAGGGTGCGCGCCAGGTGCGGGATGATCAGGCCGACCCAGCCGACGATTCCCGACGTGGCGACAACGCCGGCCGAGATGAACGACACGGCGGCAAAGATGGTCCATTGCACGATCTCGATGGGACACCCCAAGGCCCGCGCCTTGTCCTCGCCCAGCGACAGGATGTTGATCTGGTAGCGCAGCAGGAAAATCACGATCGACGACGGCAGGATGGCGAGCGCCATCAGCGCGAGATCGCGGTAGTTGGTGGCGGCGATGCTGCCCATCAGCCAATAGGTGATGGCGGGCAGCTTCTGATGCGGATCGGCCAGCAGCTTGATGATGGAAATGGCCGCCTCGAAAAACGCCGTGACGATCACGCCGGCGAGCACGAGGGTGAGGGTGGAGGTGCGCCCTCTGACGCTGGCCAGGCCCTTCACCACCAAGAGGCTGCCGATTCCGCATGCGAAAGCGGCAGCCAGCACCGGGTAGCCGCCGCCAAACATGAGGATTGCAAGCGTGCCGCCAAACGCGGCGCCGGCGGTGACACCGATATTGATGGGGTCGATTAGCGGATTGCGGAACAGGCCCTGCAAGGCCGCGCCCGACATGGCCAGGCCGGCGCCGATCAGCAGCGCGGCGAGGATCCGGGGCAGGCGGATGACTTCGACGACATCCGCCTGCAACGAAGTCCAGGCGGGCGCCTGCTGCGGGATGACATTGTCCCAGAGGATGAGCCAGACATCCCACATGGCGATGTCGTAGCGCCCGACCGTGATCGAGTAGATGGCGCAGAGGACCAACAGCAAAGACAGCAGCAGCACAATGGCCCAGGTGCGCATGCGTGTGCCATCAAGCGCGATTGTCGTCGCCTGCACGGCAGCGCCTCAGCCGAAAATATCGACGTAGCCGGCTGATGCCTTGTTCTGGTCGAGCTCCAGGATGAAGCGGATCTGATCCTCGGTCAGGTCCTTCTGGTAGATCAGCTTGTAACCCTCTTTGACCGTCTCGCGGAACGCCTTGGGCTCCGGGAAACGCGCCGGGTTGGCGACACGCGCCAGCCAATCGTCGGACAGATAGATCTCCGCTGCGTCCGGCGAACGGTTGAACTGCGGGAATTTGTAGACCCGCTTGTACCTGACCGCATCCAAATTGGCGAGCACGGCGTTGCCGTAGAAATCGGCCGGCGTCAGTTCGGCCGCATAGGCCGGAATGACGATGACAGCCGGGTTCCACAGCAGAAGCTGCTCGGCATCGACCGTGCGCCACCACTCGCCGGTATCGTCGGCGGCCAGGTTGCGGGCGCCGCTCAGGCTGTAGTCCTGCGAAGAATTAGCGACGACGCGGAAGCTGTCCTTGATCTCGTCGACGACCAGGATGCCGACCGTGTCTTCCGGCTTGAGGTCGGCAAACAGCTTGCGCAACGTCTCGTTCGAAGAGTCCTGTTTTTGCAGGATCGCCTGGGCGCGGTCGATGCGGCCCGAGGTGTAGCCGGCCAGCATTAGATAGTCGCGGCGATGCTGGTTGGTGCAGCAATCCCAGCCGATCACCTTGAGGCCGACGCGCTCCAGCGGCTCGATGAGTTCGGGGTCGAAGACCCATTGCAGCACGACATCCGGCTTGATCTCGAGGATGGCTTCCACGTTGGGCGCGAAGCCTTCGCCCGCCACGTTCATGTTGAGCTTCAGGAACTCCGGAATCAGCTGGGCGTAGAAGCTGCCCTCATACATCGCCTTGGCCTTCTTGTTGACGCCGGCGATATGGTCGCTGCGGCCCTCGACCGCGTAATGGACCAGCGGTCCGGAGGCGAACATCGAGACGATCTTTTGCGGCGGCAATTCCAATACGATGACCTTGTTGCGATGATCGAGGAATTGAACCTCCGCCTGCGCCCCGGCGAGCGGCGCCGTCAGCAGTGCGGCCAACGGAGCAAGCGCCAGGCCGCGGCCGGCCCAAAGCCTTAAAACCTTCATACTCGTCATCCCCTCATGATGCTTTTGCGCGCCTGCGGTGCAGCTAACTCCTGGCGATCAAGTCGCAATTAATACGCATTCTCATCATGAAAACAACGAAGATTTGTCGACCGGAGCCATGCCGGGATGCTTGTTGAGCATTGCACGTGCATCGGAGGCCGGCGCAACAACCTGGCGCGTCGTGATAGTCCGGTGGGCGAACCATCACCCCCAGCTTCGGCAAGTTCGCCTGCGTGGCGTTAGAAGCCTTCTTCCGGAACGGTCCAGGGGCCGGCGCCGGCGCGGCAGCGGGCGGTCTCGCCCTTGTAGCAGTACAGCCGGCTCGGCTCCTGGCCCGGCTGCAACTTCGCCCGCCAGCGCCGTAGCGCTTCCCGCAATACAAACTGCGTGACGTCCACCAGCCCCAAGGGCCGCAGCTCATCCAGCGTACGCCAGCCGAGATCCAGCAACTCACCGCTGCCGGCCAGTTCGCCATGGGCGAGGCGGCCATCGGTCAGGAAGAATCGCGTGTTGTAGCGGCGCTTGGAATATGTCGGCGTGATCGCCCGGCAGATGAAATCGAGGGCGCCGAACGAGGGCGCGCGGCCGCGGTCGGTGAACGCCTGCCAGACCGGGGCAGGGCCGCCGCTGCCGGCAGTCTCTGTGCCAACAAGCAAACCGGTCTCCTCGAAAGTCTCGCGGATCGCGGTGCGGGCGAAGGCCGCGCCAGGCCGGCGCGATGCCGCCTGCAGATCAGCCGTCACGGCGGGATGCAGCGGCTCGGGAAAACCGCTGGCGATGCTGTCGCCGTCATCGACCCGCCCGCCGGGAAATACATAAATGTCCGGCAGGAACGGCACCCGGCTGTGCCGGCGTCCGACCAGCACTTCCAGGCCGCGCTCGCTGTCACGGATCAGGACCAGACCGGCCGCATCCACTGGCCTGACGGGGCGCAGGGCGGACATGGCGGACCGTCAGGGTTGGGGAGCGATCGCCGGTTCGAAAATGGCGCTCAGATTCTCATTCGCGGCGCCGCTGACATGGGCCAGATGGATGGCGCTGCTGTAGAGGCTCTGGCTCTCGAGCAACTTCACCGCCACTTCCAGGTCCACGGCGAACTCGCCGTGCTGCGAGGGGCAATTCGCCCGCAGCTTGGTCAAGGTCGCCGTGTCATCGGGATTTGCCGCGGCCCGCGCCGCCGTGGGCAGGGCGGCGATGCGGCCCTGTTGCAAGGCGCGGATGAGCTTGTCGGCGTTGGCCGCTTCGGTCGAGGTGCAGATCGAGGGCAGCACGCCCAGTTCATGCAGCGTATAGCCCGAGGGCGCATGGAACCGCGCCCAGGTCACGGACATCTCGCCGCTGTTGGGCAGGGAGATGACCCGCTGCACCGTCCCCTTGCCATAGGAGTTGCTGCCGACGACGACGGCGCGGTCGTCATCCTGCAACGCCGCCGCGACGATCTCCGAGGCCGATGCGGAATCGCCGTTCACCAGCACGACGATCGGCTTGCCGTCGATGATGTCGCCGGGTGTCGCATCATAGTACTGGTGGCTGTCGGGATTGCGGCCATGGGTGGAGACGATGCGGCCTGCCTGAATGAACAGGTCGGCCACCGCCACCGATTGATCGAGCACGCCGCCGGGGTTGTCGCGGAGATCCAGAATGACGCCGTGCAGGTCGGCGCCCATGTCCTGTTTCGCCTGCATCAGCTCGCGCTCCAGACTTTCCGAGGTCTCGGTGTTGAAGCCGTAGAGTCGGATGTAGGCGAGACTGCCGCGCCGCTCATATGTCACCGTTTCCGGCGTGATATGGGCACGCGTGACGGTGCGATCGAACGGCAGCTCCGTGCCGCGCAGAATCGTGATCGTGACCGGCGAGCCCTCTTCGCCGCGCAGCATGCCGACGATGCCTTCCTGATCCAGGCCGACGATCGGCCGGCCATCGATATGGGTGATCAAATCGTCGGAACGCAAGCCGGCCCGCTCGGCCGGGGTGTAATGCTGCACCGAAAGAATGCGCACTCGCTGTTCCTCGACCGCAACACGGATGCCCACGCCGCCGAAGCCTTCGCGGGACGCCCGGACGTCGACCGTTTCCTTGGCCGAGGTGTAGCGCGAGAAACGATCCAGCTTGCTGACGAAGCCATCGAACATGATTTCATAGATCGCTTCATTGCCCGCTTGGGCCACCGGCGGCGACACGGCCTTTGCCGCTTCCACCATGTCGGCAGCAAGTTCAGCCCAAGCGCGCGGCTCTCCCGCCGCCGGCAGCGGCAGGTTACGCACCGGAGCGTTGTCCCGGCTCAGCACGGCGTTGCCGGCAGTGAAATTCACGCCCAGCGCCGCGTCGAGCTGCGACAACCGCGACAGGCCGGCGAGGGTTACATCGCGCAGGCTGACGTCGCGCACATAGATAGTGTCGATACCCCTGAGGCCGGCGGTGAAGACATCGCGCGGCGTCGCCGGCCTCGTCGCGCCGCCGGACATCGTACAGGCGGCGAGGAAGAGGAAGCTGAAGGAGAGGAAGCAAGCGAGCGCTAAGCGCAAACTGCCAGGGCGGATTTTCGAGTCAGGCATGAGGGCTAGATACAAGTCCATTGCTTTCCAACATGTTAACCTATCGACTCGTTCCCATCGTCACAAGAACTACTGATGTGGCAAACCGCCCGTGGCAAAGTTGGCGCGCGCGGCGGATGGGTCATCGACGGTACTTGCGACTCGACTTCTGCCGGTTTTTCGGGGGTTTGCCGGCTGGCCGGCGTGCCTTTCCATGACTCGGCGCGCGGCCCATAGGTTTTTTCACCGCTGGTGTGCCGTCGATCTCCTCGGTTTCGATCAGCTCGAGCACCATCCCGCCGGTAACCGGCGTCGCTTCGACCAGCCGCACGGCGACTACTTCTCCCAGGCTGAACATGCGGCCCCAGCGCCGCCCGACAAGGGCATGGCGCCGCTCGTCATGCTCGTAGAAATCGGTCGGCAGGGTGCTGATCGGGATCAGGCCGCTGCCGCCGCTGTCGTTGAGAGTGACAAACAGCCCGAAGCGGGTCACGCCGGAGATTCGCCCGACGAAGATGTCGTTGATGCGCTCGCTCAGGAAGGCGGCGATGTAGCGGTCCATGGCGTCGCGCTCGGCGGTCGCGGCGCGTCGTTCTGTCGCAGAGATCTTCTCGCCGATTTGCGGAAACTCCGCCGCGGCGTCGGGCGGCAGCCCGTCATTGCCGAACTTGAACCCGTCGATCAGCGCGCGATGCACCAGCAGGTCGGAATAGCGGCGGATCGGCGAGGTGAAATGGCAATAGCGGCGCAAGGCCAAACCGAAGTGCCCGATGTTCACCGGATTGTACTCGGCCTGCGACTGGCTGCGCAGCACCAAATCATTGAGCATCGCCGCATAGGGCGTCTTCGCCCCCTGTTCCAGCAGCCGCGCGAAGGTCGCAGGCTTCAGCACCTGGCCGCGCGCCAGCGACAGGCCGAGGGAGCCGACGAACTCGCGCAGCGCTTCGATCTTCGCCGGGTCCGGCGCGTCATGGATGCGGTACATGCAGGGCTGGCGCTTTTCCTCCAGCGATTCCGCGGCGGCGACGTTCGCCGCGATCATGAACTCCTCGATCAGCCGGTGGCTGTCGAGGCGCTGGCGCGGAATGATCCGGTCGATGCGGCCCTCGCTGTTGAGGAAGACCCGCCGCTCCGGCAGATCGAGATCGAGGGTGCCGCGCGCCAGCCGCGCTGTCATCAGCGCGTCATAAGCGGCGTAGAGTGGCGCAATCACACTGTCGCGCAGCGGCCCCGCCGGTTCGTCCGGCGCGCCGTCCCGGGCTTGCTGCACCTGGTCGTAGGTCAGCCGCGCCGCCGAGCGCATCAGCCCGCGCATGAAGCGGTGATGCCGTTTGTTGCCGTCGCGGTCGATGATCATCTCCACCGCCAGGCAGGCCCGCTCCTGCAGCGGCTTCAGCGAGCAAAGCTCGTTCGACAGCGCCTCCGGCAGCATGGGTACGACGCGGTCGGGGAAATAGACCGAGTTGCCGCGCTTGCGGGCTTCGCGGTCCAGCGCATCGCCTGCCGTCACATAGTGGGCGACATCGGCGATCGCGACGACCAGGCGGTGACCGCCCGGATTCTTCGGATCGGTATCCGCCGCGGCCCAGACCGCATCGTCGAAGTCACGCGCATCGTCGCCGTCGATGGTGACCAGCGCCAGATTTCGCAGATCCGTGCGGTCGCCCAGGGGCACCGGCCGTGCCGCCTCGGCCTGATCCAGCGCCGCCTGGGGAAAGCGGTCGGGAATGTCATGCTCGTGGATCGATATCAGGCTGATGGTCTTGGCGCTGCCGAAGGGGCCTACCCGTTCCACCACCCGCATCTCCGTGGCGCCGGCGGGCTGCCGTTCCAGCGGTTCGGCCAGCACCACATCGCCGGGCTGTGCGCCCGCCGTGTTGTTGCTGGCGATGCGGAATTCCTGCTTGATGCGGCGGTCGGCCGGCCGCAGCCGGCCGCCGATATTGGGGATCACCTCATACACGCCGACGACGCGTTTCGGCGCAGGGCCGAGGATGCGGACGATGCGGCCCTCATAGGTGCGGTCATTGACCCGGGCCAGCTTGGCGAGCACGCGGTCGCCCGCCGCCACGGCGCGCTGGCCGCGAGCTTCGGGCGCCATCAGCACCTTTGGCGGCGGCCCTTCGCCGCGCCATTGCAGGGGCCGGGCGATGATCTCGCCATCGGGATCGGTTTCGATGATCTGCACCACGGCCACATCGGGCAGGGCGCCCGGCTTGCTGACCTTGCGGCCGCGGCCGCGGTCGAGTTCGCCGTCGACGGCGAGTTCTTTGAGCAGCGCTTTCAGCGCCACGCGGTCGTCGCCGCGGATGTGAAAGGCGCGGGCGATTTCCCGCTTGCCCACGGGTGTCGGGCTCTCACGGACGAATTCTAGAATTTGCTGCTTGGTCGGCAGCGGTACCTTCTTTGTCTGTTTACTCATTTAATCTGTTGGCGGCGACGATCGGAGCGGCGATCAAGCCGGCGCTTTAAACTCCACTTCTACAAATACGAACTCATAATCGTTCGCGTTGATTACATTATGTTCGACTCCGACCGGCCGGTAATAGGACCGGCCCGCTGTCAGATCGGCAATCCGCTCTTCCTTGCCATCGAACGATTTCAATTTTCCGGTCGTCATCGGCACCACGACATAGTCGTAGCCGTGCCGGTGCCAGCCGGTCTCCGCTCCCGGCGAGAAGCGCCACTCAGTGACCTTCACGCGCTCATTGTCCACTTGAACCGTGGGTTTTGCAGGCGGCCTGGTGGCGGTCATGCTGTGCTCCTGATGCGGGCGAGGGGATTGAACAAGACAGCCGCCATCCTCTCCTGAGTCTCCTTCGGAGAACAGGTGCAAGATTGGGCAATAGATGGGGGCAGCAGTTGCAGTTCTATCCAGTCGCTTATTCGTTGGCGGCGAGCTTGCGTGAGGGCGGCTTCGCTTCGGCATCCTCGCCGGTGGCGTCTTCGGCCGCTGCGGCTTTCTTGCCTTTCTTCTTGCCCTTCGCGCCGGCGGCGCTTTTGCCGCCTTTGCCTTTCTTCCTCTCGGCCTGGGCGGCCAGGATGGGGACGGCGATCTCCACCGTCACTTCCTCCTCGCTCATGCCCTTCGGCAGGGAGGCGAGGATGTTCCCATGGCGTAGATATGGGCCGTAACGGCCGCTATGCAAGGTGATGGGCTTGCTGTCGGCGGGATGTTCGCCCACCGCCTTTCCCGGCGGCGTGCGCCGCTTGGCGCTGGCTTCCGCCAGCAGCACCACCGCGCGGTTCAGGCCGATGGTCAGCACATCGTCATCGCCGCGGATCGATTTGAAGATATCGCCATGCTTTATATAAGGCCCGAACCGGCCGATGCCGGCGACGATCGGCTCGCCGCTTTCCGGATGCTTGCCGACTTCGCGGGGCAGCGACAGCAGGCCCATGGCGCGGGTCAGATCCACGTCGGCCGGCGACACGCCGCGGGGCAGGGCGGCCCGCTTCGGTTTGTCTTTCGGCTTATCCTTGGCTTTGGACTTGCGCTTTTTCTTGGCGGGCTTGCCGTCGGCCGATGGTGCTTCCACCGGCGGCGGTTCGGCCGGAGCCGGTTCCGCCGGAACGGCGCCATTGTTGGCATCGCCCAACTGGACATAGACGCCATAGGGTCCGCGACGCAGCGTCACCGGCAGGCCGGTGGCTTCGTCGATGCCCAGTAGCTTCGGTTCGGTCAGCGCATCGGCCTCGCCATTGCCGTTCTCGACACCGAGGCGCCGGGTATAGCGGCAATTCGGATAGTCCGAGCAGCCGATGAAGGCGCCGAATTGGCCGAGCTTCAGCCCTAGGCGCCCCTTGGCGCAGGCCGGGCAGAGGCGGGGATCCTTGCCTTCCTCCAGCACCGGGAAGAAATGCGGGCCTAGATCCTCGTCCAGGGAGTCGATCACCTGGGTGATCGTCAGGTCCTTGGTGCCGCCGATGGCCGCGCTGAAATCCTTCCAGAAATCCTGGAGAACTTTCTTCCACTGGATGCGGCCGCCGGAGATATCGTCGAGCTGGTCTTCGAGCTGCGCCGTGAAGTCGTACTCCACATAGTGCTCGAAGAAACAGGTCAGGAAGGACGTGACCAGCCTGCCGAGATCCTCGGGGATAAAGCGGCGCTTCTCCAGCCGCACATATTTCCGGTCCTGCAGCACCTGCAGGATGGAAGCATAGGTCGAGGGCCGGCCGATGCCCAATTCTTCCAGCCGCTTCACTAGGCTCGCTTCGGAATAACGCGGCGGCGGCTGGGTGAAATGCTGCTCCGGCTTCACCTCGTCGCGCTTCAGGCTTTGCTGCGGCTGCAGGTTCGGCAGGCGGCGGTTGTTTTCGTCATCCTCGGCCGGGTCGTCCTGGTCCTCGTGATAGAGCGTGTAATAGCCGTCGAACAGGACCACCGAACCGTTGGCCCGCAGCGTGGTCTTGCCGCCGGTAATATCCACGGCGACCTGGTCCAGCACGGCGCTTTCCATCTGGCTCGCCATGGTGCGCTTCCAGATCAACTCATAGACCTTCTGTTCGTCGGCATCGAGATGGCGCGCCACATCCTCCGGCCGGCGATGGACGTCGGTCGGACGGATGGCTTCGTGGGCTTCCTGGGCGTTTTTCGCGGTCGTTTTGTAGACGCGCGGCGCCTTCGGCAGATATTTGTCGCCATAATCTCTGACAATGAGTTCGCGGGCCGATGCGATCGCTTCATTTGATAGCGTCACGCCATCGGTCCGCATATAGGTGATCAGGCCGACCGTCTCGCCTTCGAGCGTCACGCCTTCATATAGCTTCTGGGCGATGCGCATGGTGCGGCTGGCCGAGAGGCCCAGCTTGCGCGACGCCTCCTGCTGCAGGGTGGAGGTGGTGAAGGGCGGCGCCGGATTGCGGCGCGCCTGCTTGCGCTCGACATTGGCGACTGTGAAGGGTTCGCCGGCCATCAGGGCCGCGACGGCGGTGTCGGCAGCGCCCTGGTTGCCCAGGTCGAACTTGTCCAGCTTCTTGCCGTTCAGGTGGGTCAGGCGCGCGGTGAAGGTATCGCCCTCGGCGGTGCGGAACTGCACTTCGACCGACCAGTATTCCTGCGGCTTGAACGCCTCGATTTCCTTTTCCCGCTCGCAGACCAGGCGCAGCGCCACGGATTGCACGCGGCCGGCCGACTTGCTTTTCGGCAGCTTGCGCCAGAGCACGGGGGAGAGGGTAAAGCCCACGAGATAGTCCAGGGCGCGGCGGGCCAGGTAGGCCTCCACCAGCTCCTGGTTCAGCGCCCGCGGGTTCTTCATCGCCTCCAGCACGGCGGTCTTGGTGACTTCGTTGAACACCACCCGCTGGACCTCGACGCCGGTCAGGGCGTGGCGGCGCTTGAGTTCTTCGGTGATATGCCAGGAGATGGCCTCGCCCTCGCGGTCGGGGTCGGTGGCCAGGATCAGCTTGCCGGAGGATTTGAGCGCCTGGGCGATCTCCTTGAGCCGGCTCTCGGCCCGCTCGGCGACATCCCAGGTCATGGCGAAGTCCTTGTCCGGCGCGCACCGACCCGTCCTTGGGCGGCAGGTCGCGGACATGACCCATGCTCGCGATGACCTTGTAGTCAGCGCCCAGGTACTTGTTGATGGTCTTCGCCTTGGCAGGCGATTCGACGACGACGACGTTCATGACCACTGGTCAGCAATCTCCTGGAGCCTCGGGGGGCGGGAAGGTCCCGTGCCGGGCCCCGAAAGGTCAGCTACGTTGCGCCTTGTTGGTTAACAATAGGGAAATGCGGTTTCCTGGATGCCATTCAAGACGTCCGGCCAAGTCCAATTCCAGGAGGGCGGCCCGGACGACGGGGGCGGACAATTGGCACCATCGGGTCAGTTCGTCAACAGCGATAGGGGTGGGACCCAGCAGCGCAGTTACCGTATCGAGGCATCCATCTGGAAGTGATTCTCCCGTGATTTCAGATAATTGATCCGCCAATCCAAATGTTAATGTTTTAGTTGAAGAAAGGCCGCTCGCCCCCTCCAGGGCGGCCAGAACGTCCGCGGCCGATTCGACCAGGACCGCCCCCTGGCGGAGCAAATTATTTGTTCCCCGGCAGCGGGGATCGAGGGGTGAGCCGGGCACCGCCATGACCTCCCGGCCCTGTTCCAGGGCCAGCCGGGCAGTGATCAGGGACCCCGATTGGAGAGCCGCTTCGACCGCCAGGACCCCCAGGGACAGCCCGGAGATGACCCGGTTGCGCCTGGGAAAATGCCGCGCCTGGGGAATGGTTCCGACCGCCATCTCGGATATCACCGCGCCTGTCTCGGCGATCTCGCGGTACAAGTCCCCATGTTCCGGCGGGTAGATATTGTCCACGCCACCGGCCAGGACGGCGACCGTCCCGCTGCCCAGTGCTCCCTTATGGGCGGCGCCGTCGATGCCCCGGGCCATGCCGGAGACCACCACGAAGCCGGCCGCGCCCAGATCCCGGGCCAGGTCCTCCGCCAACCGCCGGCCGCTGGCCGAGGCGTTCCGCGCCCCGACCAGGGCGACGCAGCGCTGGTCGTGCCACAGGGGCCGGCCGATCAGGGAGATGACCGGCGGCGCGTCCTCGATCGCCGCCAGGGCCGGCGGGTAGTCGGCTTCATCCAGGGCGATGAAGCGTCCGCCGGCGGCGGCCAGCGCCTCGGTCTCCTGCTCTGCCAGGTCCCGCGGATAGATCGCGATGGCGGCTGAACGGCCGCCGCGGCGGGCCAGATGGGGCAGGGCCTCCAATGCCGCCTTGGCCGATCCATAGCGGCGCATAAGGTGGAGATAACTGACCGGACCAACATTCTCGGTGCGGATCAGGCGCAGCCGGTCCAGCCGCTCCTGTTCGGTGATCGTGGCAACTCTATTCATGATGGGAAGATCCCTGAAACCGGAGACTACGACTCAATTATAGGATGTAGTCCAGGATAGTGGCAATTCTGGGTTGTGGCATGGGACGGCATGCCATCTCAGCGCCGTATTCAGGGACCGACGGGTCTAAGTACGGGAGGGCTTGCTGCTGGAGAGGTGGATCTTGGATTCCTCGCCCTTGAGCAGCCGCTTGATGTTGGCGGCGTGGCGCCACCAGACCAGCACGGCGAGGAACAGGCAGAACTCGGCGA
The DNA here is from genome assembly GCA_963810485.1 of uncultured Alphaproteobacteria bacterium. Lineage (GTDB taxonomy): Bacteria > Pseudomonadota > Alphaproteobacteria > Dongiales > Dongiaceae > DATKFM01. The sequence goes on along the minus strand of CAWENQ010000002.1, from coordinate 35,537 downwards.
TCTGCCGGTTGATGAGGAACCAGGCGAACACAGGCGACGCGGCCGCGGCGATCAGTGCCGACAGCGACGAGTAGCGGAAGGCAACGGCCATAACCAGCCAGACGGCAATGGCGAACAGCCCAAGCGGCCAATACAGGCCGAAGAAGATTCCGAGCATCGTCGCCACGCCCTTGCCGCCTTTGAACTTCAGCCAGATCGGGAACAGGTGGCCGATGAAAGCGCCGGCGCCGGCGCAGATGGCGGCATCCGGGCCCCATTGGCCGCCGATCAGCACCGCGGCCGTTCCCTTGAGCCCGTCCAGCAGCAGCGTCAACGCCGCCAGGCGCTTGTTGCCCGTGCGCAGCACATTGGTGGCGCCGATATTGCCGGAACCGATGGCGCGAATGTCGCCGAGCCCGGCCAGCCGCGTGAGGATTAGCCCAAAGGGGATCGAACCCAGCAGATAGCCGCCGGCGGCGATGGCGAAGTACGGCCATGTGTAGGCAAATCCGCCAAGGGGCTCGGGCATGCTCAGTCTTTGTTGTGATTATCCGCTTGGAACACAATGCGCCCGTCGACAATAGTGCGCAAGACGCGTCCCTGCACCGGCTTGCCGTCGAAGGCGGAGTTCTTGGATTTGCTCTTGAGCATCGCGACGTCGATCTTCCAGGCGCGGTTGAGATCGAACAGCGTCACATCGGCCGGTGCGCCCTTGGCCAGCCGCCCTTGCGGCAGCCCCAGGATCTCGGCCGGCCGGACCGTCATCCGCGCCAGCAGATCCAGCAACCCGATGTCGCCGCGGTGATACAGCTCCAGCCCCACCGGCAGCATGGTCTCGACCCCGATCACGCCGGGCGATGCCTGGGCGAAGGGCACGCGCTTGGACTCCTGGTCGTGGGGTGCGTGGTCGCTGGCGATGCAGTCGATGGTGCCGTCGGCTACGGCGGCGATGACAGCGCGCCGGTCGTCCTCGCTGCGCAACGGCGGCGAGACCTTGGCGAAGGTGCGGTAGTCGCCGATGGAGAGTTCGTTGAGCGCGAAGTAGTGTGGCGCGGTATCGCAGGTGATCTTCAGGCCGCGCTTCTTGGCGCGGCGGATGCTGTCGATGGCGGCCGCGGTGGTCAAGTGCGCCACGTGATAGCGGCCGCCGGTCAGCTCCACCAGATGCAGGTCGCGCTCGATCAACATGACTTCGGCCGCGGGCGGAATGCCGGTCAGTCCGAGCCGCGTCGCCAGCTCACCCGCGTTCATCGCCCCGCCCTCGGCGAGCGTCGGCTCCTCCGGATGCTGGATGATCAGCAGGCCGAACGTGCGGCCGTAGCTCAGGGCGCGGGAAAGCACGCGGGCGCTGCCAACCGCAAACTCGCCGTCGGTGAAGCCGATGGCGCCGCTTTCCGCCAGCAAGCCCATCTCCACGATATCCCGGCCCTGCAGTCCCTTGGTGATGGCGCCGTAGCAATAGACCTTGGTCTGCCGTGTTTCCCTTGCGCGCCGGGCGATGAATTCGATGCCGGCAACGTCGTCGATGACGGGCTCGGTGTTCGGCAGCGCCACCATGCTGGTGACGCCGCCGGCCGCCGCTGCCGCCGCGGCGCTGGCGATCGTCTCCTTATGTTCCTCGCCCGGCTCGCGCAGCTGCACGCGCATGTCGATCAGGCCGGGCGACAGGCAATGGCCGGCGGCGTCGATCATCTCCGTGCCCTCGGGCAGGCCGCTCTTGCCGACATCGGCGCCGAGATCGGCGATCACGCCGTCGACCAGAAGATGCCGCCGCGCTGATCCAGCTTGGTCGCGGGATCCAGCAGCCGCGCGTTGACGATGGCGCGCGGGCGCGTCTGCCGGGGGATGCGGGGTTCCTGCATCATCATGCCGGCCCCGCATTCGGCCGCAGGCTGCGGGTCAGCACATCCAGGCAGGCCATGCGCACGGCCACGCCCATCTCCACCTGCTCGCGGATCAGGCTGCGGTCGATATCGTCGGCGACTTCGCTGTCGATCTCGACGCCGCGGTTCATCGGCCCGGGATGCATGATCAGCGCGTCGGGCTTGGCGTTCGCCAGCTTCTCGTAGTCCAGGCCGAAGAAGTGGAAATATTCGCGGATCGACGGCACATAGCTGCCCTGCATGCGCTCGGTCTGCAGCCGCAGCATCATCACGATGTCGCAATCCCTCAGGCCCTTGCGCATGTCCGTGAAGACCTCGACGCCCATGCGGTCGATACCAGGCGCCAGCAGCGTCGGCGGCGCGATCACCCGGACGTGGGCGCCCATGGTGGTCAGCAGATGGATGTTGGAGCGGGCAACGCGGCTGTGCATGATGTCGCCGCAAATCGCCACCAGCAGCCCGGCCAGGCTGCCCCGGCGGCGGCGGATGGTCAGCGCGTCCAGCAGCGCCTGGGTCGGATGCTCATGGCTGCCGTCGCCGCCATTGATCACCGCGCAGTCCACTTTCTGTGACAACAAATTGACCGCGCCGGAGTCGGGATGGCGTACGACGATCACGTCCGGCCGCATGGCGTTCAGTGTGGCTGCCGTGTCCAGCAGTGTCTCGCCCTTCTTGATCGCGCTGGTGGCCACCGACATGTTGACCACATCGGCGCCCAAGCGCTTCGCCGCCAGCTCGAACGAGGTGCGGGTGCGCGTCGAGGTCTCGAAGAAGAGGTTGATGACGGTGCGCCCGTGCAGCAGCGAGTCCTTCTTATCGGCCCGCCGGTTCTGCTCGACATAGGAGTCGGACAAATCGATCAGCCCGTCGATCTCCTGGGCTGTCAGTCCTTCGATTCCCAATAGATGACGGCGCGAATAGAAGAGGGAGGTAGATCGATCGGCCGATGCGCTCATCGGGGGCGGACTATAGGTCCGGGCAATCCGGCGGCGCAAGGGCGCGGCGGAAAGGGCCGCCAATGGGTCGGATTCCGCCGGTGATTCGCCTGATTGCGGCAGGCGGCCGCCGAATCACCGGCACGTGAGTCCCTTTGTTGAAATGTTTGCGGTATGCAGTATATGGCCAGCTTGAGAGAGGACTGCGACCGATGTCTCATAGTTTCGATCCGCTTACCATAAAATCCGGGATGGTGAGCGCTCTCTACAGCTACTGGCTGAAGCGGCGCGGCGACCGGCTGATGCCGCGCCGGGCCGATATCGAGCCTGGCGACATCAAGCCCCTGCTGCCGAATCTGTTCCTGTCGGAGTTCGAAACCGAGCCGTTCCGGGTGCGCTACCGGCTGATCGGCACCGAAATCGTCAATCACGCGCGCTACGATTTCACCGGCCGCTATCTGGACGAGCTGGATTTCAGCGCCTACGACACCGTCGACTGGCAGAGCCTGTACCTCCTGGTCTGGGAGCGGAAGGCGCCTATCTTCGGCGAGGCGCTGGAAACCTTCCGCGACCGGCTGCGGCCGCCCGCGCCCTATCAGTACTGCATCCTGCCGCTGTCAAACGACGGCGTGAACGCGACCGGCGCCATCGCCATGGAGGAGTATCAGAAACTCAGCCTCCATGAGCGCGAAATGCTGGAGGCGACATCGCTGAAGGGCCGACGCGATTCAAATTAGTCCCCTCTCCGCCACGAAGTGGGGGAGAGGGCACGGTGAGGGGGTGTCGACAAGGGTTCGCGGATTGAGATGCATCTGACCAAGGCTTAGGTACGACGTCCCCTCACCCTAACCCTCTCCCCGCAAGCGGGGAGAGGGGACATGAACTGTTGCAGTCGCTCTCGTTGCGCTCAAATTACGCCACGCCGGCGCAGGGAGTCGATCTCTGTTTCCGACATCTGCAGCAGGTCGCCGAGCACATCCTGCGTATGCTGCCCGCAAAACGGCGGCGGCAGGCGGTAATCGACGGGCGTCTCCGAGAACTTGATCGGGTTGCCGATCAGGTCGACCGTGCCTGAGGCCGAGAGCGGGTGCTCCATGCTGATCTTCATCTCCCGCTGCTGCACCTGCGGGTCCTCGAATACCTGGTCGACATTGTTCACCGGGCTGCAGGGCACGCCCAGCTTGGCGAGGCCGTCGATCCACTCCGCCTGTTTCTTCCGCCGCGTCACCGCCGGCAGCAGCTCATAGATCTCCCGCCGGTTGCGCACCCGGTCGGCATTGGTGAGGAAGCGCGAATCCTTGGCCAGTTCCGGCACCCCGGCGAAGTCGCAGAACTTCTGGTACTGCGCGTCATTGCCGACCGCCAGGATGATAAATCCGTCCGCAGCCGGCAGCACGTTGTAGGGCACGATGTTCGGATGCTCGTTGCCCACCCGCTGCGGCACCTTGCCTGACGTCAGGTAGTTGAGGCCGACATTGATCAGCCACGCCACCTGGCTGTCCAGCAGCGCGAGATCGATGTATTGCCCCTGGCCCGTCTTGTCCCGGTGATGCAGCGCGCCCAGGATCGCCACCGTCGCATACATGCCGCACATCACGTCGGCGATGCCGACGCCAACCTTCATCGGCGGCCGGTCGGGCTCGCCGGTGATGCTCATGATGCCGCCGATGCCCTGGGCCAGCAGGTCATAGCCGGCACGGGGCGCATAGGGTCCCGTCTGGCCGAAGCCACTGATGGAGCAATAGACCAGCCGGGGATTGCCATCCTTCAGATCGGCATGGCTCAGCCCATAGCGCGCCATGTCGCCGACCTTGAAGTTTTCGATCATGATGTCGCATTTGGCGATCAGCTTCTTCGCCAGCACCTGGCCCTCGGGCTTGGAGATGTCGACAGTGACGGAGCGCTTGTTGCGATTGGAGCTGAGATAGTAGGCCGCCTCGTCGGTGTCCTTGCCGTCCTTCCCTTTCAGATAGGGCGGGCCCCATTTGCGGGTGTCGTCGCCAGCGCCAGGCCGCTCGATCTTGATCACTTCCGCGCCGAGATCGCCGAGCAGCTGCGTGCAGGTCGGCCCCGCGAGGATACGGGAGAGGTCGAAAACGCGGATGCCGGAGAGCGGGCCGGTCGAAATCTGTTCGGTCATGAAGTTCCCGGGGCGAGAGGGCGCAAAGTCCGCACGGCGGCCAAGCCGATTGGGAATTTGCGCACTCTCCCCGCCGGGCGCGAGCCGGTCAAGCCCACCGGTGCTTCAGGATTTCCAGGGCGGTAGCTTGGTCGGGCTGTGCTCGACCTCGACAATCGCCTTCTCCCAGGCCGCCATGCGCTCGGGCCCGGCGAGATGGGTGTCGAACAAGGATGCCTTGGTCTTTTTCTTGTCGAGCTGCGCCAGCACCTGCCAGACATGTCCCGCCTTGTGCAAATCATAGCCGGCGCGCGCCAGCAGATAGGCCGAGAGCAAGTCCGCCTCCCGCTCCTGGGATTTCGAATAGCTGAGCGCGCCGATCTGCGCGCCGACGCCGGCCCAGGTGCCGACGGCGTTCGTCATCCCCGGATCGTTGCCGTCGGCGCCCGCCGCCATCGCACCGCCAGCGGCGGCCAGTCCCACAAGGATGGCGCCGATCGCCGCATTGCGCTGTTTCTCCTCGATATGCTGCCCCAGATGATGGCCGTATTCATGGGCCACCACGGCGGCGACTTCCTCCTCGGATTGCAGCAATTCGAGCAGTCCGCGCTGCACCACCACGCTGTCCCTGCCCGAGGCGTAGGCATTGACTTCGCCGTCGCTGGAATAGGTGATGTTGATCCGGCAGTTTTTCACCTTCGCATGCTGGCAAAGCGCCGGCGCCGAAGCTTGCAGGCGGTCGGCGATCCGCCGCAGCAGTTGGCGCGACTCCGCCTCCGTCCGCAGATGTCTCGGCAGATATGACGATGCCGAACCTACCGTCAGCGACGCCCGGCTGACATCGGCATCGCTCAATTCCGACAGCACGAAATCCGCGCCCGAACAGCCGGCGAGCGCCAGTGTCGCAGCGATCCCAAACAAGGCCCGCCGGAATAACCGGGCGGACCGACCTGAGCGTGACATTTTTCTTCCTCCCACCACTTTTGGTTGTATTTGTCGGCGAGCATATCGCTGTGGCTGCAACCGCGCAAGGGCCATTTGGATGGCTTCTGCTACCTGCGCGTGCTGGCGCCAAGGGCGTCCAGGGCGCCCTGCAGGATATAGGTTGCCGCCAGGCTATCGACGGCGCGGGCGCGCTTGCTCCGGGTCAGATCGGCCTCAATCATCGGCCGCGTCACCGCCATGGTGGACATCCGCTCGTCCCAGAACGCGATCGGCAAATCGCCCTGGACCAGGAGGTTGCGGGCAAATTGCCGCACCGACTGGCAGCGCGGGCCCTCGCTACCATCCATGTTCAGGGGCAGGCCGATAACGAGGCCGCCCACATTGCGTTCGGCCATGATCTGCCGCAGCGCCGCCAGATCCGGCGCGAACTTCTTGCGCTGGATCGTGCTGACGGCCGTGGCCACCGACAGCAGCGAATCCGAAACGGCGACGCCGATGGTTTTCTCACCGAGATCGAGGCCCAGCAGCCTCTGCCCGGCGGGCAGGGCTGCGCGAAGTTCCAGCAGCGGAAGGACCGGCATGCGCCGTCTTAGCAAGCGCCGCGCCCCCTGGGCAAGCAACGGCCGGCAAGCTGTGCGGCGCCGTTGACCTCGCGGACCGCCGGCGGCGCTGTTGGCCATGGACAAGCCGGGGGCCGATTGGCTTAAGTCCTTGTCGGGCGGCAGCAAACGACCGCATCGGACGACACACAGGGGAACGAACGCCCGGATGGAATGGCTGCTCCACGTCATCCTGCTGTTCAAGGGCATCGGAATCGGTTTCGCGGTTGCCGCACCCGTCGGGCCCATCGGCATGCTCTGCGTCCGCCGCACCCTGGCCGATGGGCTCCTCGCCGGCTTCGTTTCCGGGCTTGGCGCGGCGACGGCCGATGCGATTTACGGGCTCATCGCGGCCGTAAGCCTGTCGTTCATCAGCTCCTTCATCGTCGAGCATAAGGACTGGATCAGTGTCGTCGGCGGAATCTTCCTGCTGTATCTGGGATATGTGGAGCTGAGGGCCAAGCCGATCGATCCGGCCGCAGGGCCACCGACCACTCTCGGCTTGATCGGCCATTTCTTCACCACGTTGTTCTGGACCCTGAGCAATCCCGTCACCATCCTCACCTTCATCGCCGTGTTCACCGGCCTCGACGTGGCCGGCCCCGGCGGACAGATCGGCTCGCCGGAACGGGAGTTCGCGGGCATCACCGCCCTGGTGATTGGCGTGTTCCTCGGTTCCACGCTCTGGTGGCTGGTGCTGACCCAGGGTGTCGGCATGTTCCGCCACCATTTCTTCGGCGCCGGCCAAACGACCCGCTGGCCCAACTTCATCGCCGGGACGCTGATCATCATTTTCGGAGTTTACGCGCTGAGCGCGGTGGTCCGCTTGTTCTAGACGGTGGCCGGGCGGCGTTCGCGCAGCAGCAGGAACGGCTTTTCCACCGCGTAGTGTAGGATCAGGGCCGCCACCGTGGCGATCACCAGATAGGGCGGCAGGAAGACCAGGAACTGCGCCCCCCGGGAAAGCCCGCCGAACCAGCTCAGGTCTTCGCAGAACGCCTGCGCCATCGGCAGCAGCGCCAGATGCACGAGATAGAGGCAATAGGCCAGCCGCGACAGCAGCAGCGCCGGCCGCGAGCGGAACAGCCTGCCGGGCCCGCCCTTGAACACGAGGCCCAGAAGCAGGAGGCCCGCTCCGATGGACAACAGGCTTTGCAGCGGCACCTTGTCGAAGAGGCCGATGTGGTCGAGCAGCGGCACGAAGCCGACGATAGCAGCGAACAGGGCGGCGCCGGACCAGAACAAGGCCTGGGCGCTGCGCCGGTTCGCCAGCCATGTCAGTCCCGCGCGGTCGCGGAAGAGCAGGGCGCAGAGCATGCCGATAGCCAGGCCCTCATAGCTCGCATGGAACGGGCTGCGATAGACCATGAAGAAGGTGACATAGTCGATCTCGCCCGGCGCTCCCGCCTGGATCAGCCAGCGCAGGACGATGGGCAGGGCCGAAAGTGCGGCGATAGCCGCATATTGCTGCGCCGGGCGCTGCAGGCGGAACACCGCCATCAGCAGCAGCGGCGACAACAGATAGAATTTCTCCTCCACGCCCAGCGACCAGAAGGTGGCGAGGATATTCGACGGCAGGTAGTCCTGCAGGAACAGCAGGTGATAGCCGATGCGCAGCGCCATCAGGTTCTGGTCGATCTGCAGATAGGGGATCAACCCGAACGCCGCCACCAGCATCACTACATAGTACGCCGGCACGATGCGCAGCGCGCGGCGCCAGAGATAGTCGCGGAAATCGATCCGCCCATCCTGCCGGCGGTAGCGGCCGCAGATATGATGGGTGATCAGGAATCCGCTGAGCACGAAGAACAGATCGACGCCCACCCAGCCGTTGATCAGCGGAATGCCGGCGTCCCAGCCGCCCAGGGGATAGAGCGCCTCGCCCTCGCGCCAGAACGGCCGCACGCCATGGCGGAACAGCACGAACAGGATGGCGAGCGCCCGGAGCCCGTCCAGCTCGGCAATCGACTCGGCCCCGCGGGGCATGGCGAGATAGTCGCGGACGCGCTGCGTCCAACGGGTCGTGGAAGCGGGAGCGAGAGCAATCGTCACGGCGCTATCAGGCGATGCCGAGCGTCTTCTGCAGGCTCTTGCGCCTGACCTTCCAGATGATGGAATTGGCGATGTAGTGGTGGAAGTTGAAGACCTGATACATGAGCATCAGGATCGGCACAGCGAGGGAGGATGCCGCCAGCGGCGCATAGACGGCGGTCGTGATGCCAAGGCAGGCGGCGAAGTACATCCAGGCATTCTTGTTCTGGCTGATGGTGGACAGGAACTTGGCCTGGGGGTCGATGCCGCCCTTGAAGCGGTTGGTGTTGAACATCCAGACGAACAGGATGTACTGGGCGTTGTGCCAGATGTTCACTGTCAGCCAGCCGACGGTGATGTCGTCGATGGCGATATAGCCGACATAGAAGATGGTGTAGTGCGACAGTACGTACAGCGTATGCGCCAGCGGCAAGCGGCCCTGCCACCACATGATCAGGCGCGTCACCAGGAACCAGGCGATGCCGGCGATGGCCGCGGCGCCGACGATGTCCACCATCAGCCCGGGCACCGGCAACACCTTCACGGGCATCGACAGGAAAATCTCCGGCGCCTGGTACGAGCGGTGGAGGATGCCCCAGAGCGGCACCAGATAGAAGGCGGCCTGCATGACCGTCAGGTTGTCCTGGGGAATGCCGCCGGCCTTGCGGCGGTAAACCTGGGAGACGCCCCAGCTCTGGCGCGCATAGTGGAACCATTGCCAATAGAGATAGAGCGTGACCAGCGACCACACGCCCAGGCCGAACGCCATGGCGGTCACGACGGCGAGGACGATGAACGGCAGGTACAGGACGATGAAGCGGTGCGCGCGGAAGCTCTCGCGGTCCATCGCCAGCCGGGTGAAGGTGGAGACCACATGGTGATAGCCGAGCAGCCACAGGTCCGCGAGCATGATCGGGACCAGGAGCTGCGGATTGTAGGACACGGCGCAGCCCGACAGCAGGCCCAGAGCGGCGATGGCGCCGATGAAGCCGAGGTCGAACTCCCGGCTGCGCAACCAGCCGGGCGTGGACGCGGTGGCGTTTACGGTGGTGGCGGACATGGCTAATTGCTTAGCCCAGGCCCACTTACCAAACCCTTAAGGAAAGGTTTCTGACGCTTCCGCGGGTTGCGACCAAGGGCCGCCGATGCTAATTTCCGCGCGCCAAATTAACCAATGACATCGCCGGGAACTCCAGGAAAATGCCGCTCGATCGCAAGACCGTGGCCCATATTGCAACGCTCGCCCGCATCAAGGTGCCGGAAGGCGATCTCGATGCCATGGCCAAGGAACTGGACACGATCATCCATTGGGTGGAGCAGCTCGGCGAGGTCGACACCTCCAAGGTGGAGCCGATGACCGGCGCCGTGCGCGTTACCCTGCCGCGCCGCAAAGACGAGATCACCGACGGCAATTGCCGCGACAAGATCCTGGCCAATGCGCCGGAACAGGCCCATGGATTTTTCCTGGTGCCGAAGGTGGTGGAGTAATGACCGCGCTCACCGATCTCACCATCGCCGGCGCGCTGGACGGCATGGCGAAGAAGCAGTTCTCGTCAAAGGAACTGACGGCCGCTCACGTAAAGGCCGTCGAAGCCGCCCGCACGCTCAACGCCTTCGTCACGGAGACGCCTGACAAGGCGTTGGCAATGGCGTCGGCGTCGGACGCACGCCGCGCCAAGGGCGACGCCGGGCTGCTGGACGGCGTGCCGCTGGCGATCAAGGATCTGTTCTGCACCGAAGGCGTGCTCACCACAGCCGGCTCGCATATCCTCGACGGCTTCAAGCCGACCTATGAATCCACGGTCACCGCCAATCTCTGGAAGGCGGGTGCGGTGATGCTGGGCAAGGTGAACATGGACGAGTTCGCCATGGGCTCCTCCAACATGACCAGCCACTACGGCTATGTGAACAATCCCTGGACGCGGAAGGGCGACAACCGGCCGCTGGTGCCCGGCGGTTCCTCCGGTGGTTCGGCGGCGGCGGTCGCGGCGCGCATCGCGCTCGGCGCCACCGGCACCGACACCGGCGGTTCGATCAGGCAGCCGGCCGCCTTTACCGGCATCGTCGGCATCAAGCCGACCTATGGCCGCTGCTCCCGCTGGGGCATCGTCGCCTTCGCCTCGTCCCTGGATCAGGCGGGGCCGATGACCCGCACCGTGGAAGATGCGGCGATCATGCTGCAGGCGATGGCCGGCCACGATCCCAAGGACTCGACCTCGATCAACGTGCCGGTGCCCGATTACCGCAAGGCGCTGACCGGCGACATCAAGGGACTCAAGGTCGGCATCCCCAAGGAGTACCGCCTCGACGGCATGGCGCCGGAAATCGACAAGCTCTGGGCCGACGGCGTGGAGTGGCTGAAGCGCGCGGGCGCGCAGATCGTCGACATCTCCCTGCCGCACACCAAGTACGCGCTGCCCACCTATTATATCATCGCGCCGGCCGAGGCCTCCTCGAACCTGGCCCGTTATGACGGCGTGCGCTTCGGCCTGCGGGTACCGGGCGAGAGTCTCGACGAGCAGTACGAGAACACACGCGCCGCCGGCTTCGGCAAGGAAGTGCGCCGCCGCATCCTCATCGGCACCTACGTGCTCTCCGCCGGCTACTACGACGCCTATTACCTGAAGGCGCAGAAGGTGCGGGCGCTGATCGCCAACGATTTCACCGACGCGTTCAAGAAGGTGGACATCATCCTCACACCCTCGACGCCCTCGGCTGCCTTCGCCGCGGGCGAGAAGATGGACGATCCCATCGCCATGTATCTGAACGACGTGTTTACCGTGACGGTAAATCTCGCGGGTCTGCCGGGGATTTCGGTGCCCGCGGGTTTGTCCGCCGAGGGCCTGCCGCTGGGTCTGCAGCTCATCGGCAAGGCGTTCGATGAGGAGACGGTGCTGAAGGTGGGGCAAGTGCTGGAGAGGTCGGCCGGCTTCACGGCGAAGCCAGGAGCTAAGTAAGTTGCACCACAAAGTCACAAAGCCCACAAAGACTGCTGCAAAAATGGAAGCACAGAGAATTCGTACGCAACGCCCGCTTCGTGATCTTTGTGACTTTGTGGTGAATTCATTCGTGGAACCGCACAATGTCTGACTCAAATGGAAATCTGATCGAAGGCCGCACCGGTGCCTGGGAAGTCATCCTCGGGCTTGAGGTGCACGCCCAGGTGATCTCCAAATCCAAGCTGTTCTCCGGCGCCGCGACCGAATTCGGCGCCGAGCCGAACACGCAGGTCAGCCTGGTGGACGCGGCCTTCCCGGGCATGCTGCCCGTGATCAATGAGATCTGCGTCGAGCAGGCGGTGCGTACCGGCCTGGGCTTGAACGCGCAGATCAATCTGCGCTCGGTGTTCGACCGCAAGAACTACTTCTACGCCGACCTGCCCGCCGGCTATCAGATCTCCCAGTTTACCCAGCCGGTGGTTGGCAAGGGCACGATCGTCCTCGATTTGCCCGAAGGCAGGACCCGCGAAGTCGGCATCACCCGCCTGCATCTGGAGCAGGACGCGGGCAAGAGCCTCCATGACCAGCATCCGACCAAGACCTACATCGATCTCAACCGCTCCGGCGTGGCGCTGATGGAGATCGTATCGGAGCCGGACATGCGCACCTCCGAAGAAGCGGCGGCCTATCTGAAGAAGCTGCGCTCCATCCTGCGCTATCTCGAGACCTGCGACGGCAACATGGAGGAGGGCTCCATGCGCTGCGACGTCAATGTCAGCGTGCGGAAGCCCGGTGCGCCCCTGGGCACGCGCTGCGAGATCAAGAACGTCAACTCCATCCGCTATGTGCAGCAGGCCATCGAGTACGAGGCGCGGCGCCAGATCGAGGTGCTGGAGGACGGCGGCGAGATCAAGCAGGAGACTCGCCTGTTCGACGCCAACAAGGGCATCACCCGCCCCATGCGCTCGAAGGAGCACGCCCACGATTATCGCTACTTCCCCGATCCCGATCTGCTGCCGCTGGAGTTCGAACAGGCCTGGGTGGAGAAGATCAAATCCGCCATGCCCGAGCTGCCGGATCCGAAGAAGGCGCGGTTCATGAAGGAATACGGCCTCTCCGCCTACGACGCCGGTGTGCTGGTGGGCGAGAAAGAGACCGCGGCGTTCTACGAGGAAGTGCTGAGCGGCGGAAAGCGCGACGCGAAGATCGCTGCCAACTGGATGACCAGCGAGCTGTTCGGCCTCCTCAACAAGGCCGGCAAGGGCATCACGGAGTCGCCTGTTACCGCCAAGGCCCTCGGCGGCCTGATCGATCTCATCGGCGACAACACCATCTCCGGCCGCATCGCCAAGGACGTCTTCGCGGAAATGTTCGAGAGCGGCAAGGAAGCCGCCGCCATCGTCGAAGACAAGGGCCTGCGCCAGGTCACCGACACCGGCGAGATCGAGAAGAAGATCGCCGAGATCATGGCCGCCAACGCCGACAAGGTGGCGGAGTACCGCGCCGGCAAGGACAAGCTGTTCGGCTTCTTCGTCGGCCAAGTCATGCGCGCCATGGCCGGCAAGGCCAACCCCGCGATGCTCAACGATTTGCTGAAGAAGAAGTTGCAGGGGTAATCTCGCAACCCAATCCTCCCCCCTTGAGGGGGAGGATGGCTCATCGAGCGAGAGCGAGATGAGTTAGGAGGGGGGTCTCAAAGACGAATGCATAGGCGAAAGCTGAAGCGAAATCGCTCGCTCTGATCGATACCCAGCCGACCCCCCACCCGCTCGCTGACGCTCGCGACCGCCCCCTCAAGGGGGGCGATTCGATTTTCCTTATCTGAAAAATGTACTGCGCCTAAGCCGCCTTCGCGCCCCCATGATGCTCGTCGAGGTAGCGTTCGAAATGCGGCAGGAAATCCGGCAGCGATTTGCGGCCGAAGCCGATGCGGAAATGCGAATTCCCATAGTTGTAGGTCGTGCTCGGCAATAGGGTCACGCCGGCTCGCTTGATCGCATCGAGCGCAAACTGCTCCACATCCATGTCCAGCTTCAGCCGCGGAAAGGCGATCGACCCGGCCCGCGGCCGCACCCAGGAGAACAGGTGTGCGTAACGCGCGAAAAATCCGTCGAGCAGTTTCATGTTCGCCAGCACGATGCCGCGGTTGCGCATGACGATGCCGGCGCGATGCCGCAGCGCCAGTGTCGCCAGGAACTCGCTGGGCGCGCTGTTGCACATCGACGTGTAGTCCTTGAGCATGGCCATGCGGTCCAGCACATCGCCGTTGCGCGTGGCGACCCAGCCGATGCGCAGTCCCGGCAGGCCGTAGGTCTTGGACATCACGCCCAGGCTCACCGCGTTCTCATAAAGATCGCAGGCGGCGGGCAGGGTATCGGCGGCATCATGCTCCAGCTCCCGGTACACTTCGTCGGAGAACAGCAGCAGCCCCGCCGCCCGGCAGATCTCCACCAGCCGCGCATGCTCGCCCGCCGTCATGAGATAGCCGGTCGGGTTGTGCGGCAGGTTGACGATCACAGCCCGCGTCTTGGCCGTGATCAGCTTCGGCATCTCGTCCAGATCGGGCGCCCAACCATGCTCTTCCCGCGCCAGCCAGGGCACGATGTCGCAGCCGATGCTGCGGGCGATCTCCGACAGCGCCTGATAGTGCGGCGTCTGCACGATCACGGCATCGCCGGGCTCCAGTACCGCCTGCATGAAGTTGGCGATCGGCTCCACCGCGCCGGTATGGACCAGCACCTGCTCCGGAGCGATCCCTCGATACAGCCGCGTGATCTCCGCCCGCAGCGCGGGTGCCCCCGGCGATTCCGTATAGCCCAGCCGTTGATGCAGGAACTTGTCGGTCGCGTCCGGCTCCAGTGCCAGCAGCTCGCCGATGGTCAGTGACTCGCAGTCCGAACCCGAAATCAGGTAGGGCGCGGAAAATTCGTACTTGGCGTAGTAACGTTCGATCTTGAAGGGTGAGGGGCGCATGGAACATACCGTATGCTTGTCGACTGGTTAGTCTGTATCTAGCCGCGAATTTGCTTCCGGCGCAATCCGCGAGCGGCCGTCTGGTTCTTGCGGCGCCGTGCGAATCCGCGATCTACTCTGCTGCCGCAAGGGAGTTGCCGATGCCGCAGGCCGCCGAATCGCTGCCCACATTCTCCATCGTCGTCGAGTGGGAGAACGCCCGCTGGGCCGATCTGGAGCGCACGAGGCGCATGTTGGCGGCGCTGCGGCTGCAGCTCGCGGAACTCCGGCCGCGCTTTGCCGAACCGCCCGCGATCATCTTCGTCTATGACCGACTGCGCATCGATCCCCAGGTCATCGAGCGTTGCCTGAATGACAGCCTCGCCGCACCCGACGGCCTTTGCGTCCTCCGGCTGCTGCCCGTTGAGGGCATGGGCTATTACCAGCTTAAGAACGCCGGTGCCGGCGCCGCGACGGGTGAGATCGTGATCCTGCTGGATTGCGACGTGATCCCCGAGCCGGGCTGGCTTGAGGCCATGCTGACGCCATTCCTTGACGCGAAAATCGAGGTCGTCACCGGCCAGACCTATATCGGCCCGGACACGCTCTACGCCAAATCGGCGGCGCTGTTCTGGGTCTTCCCGCTCCGACGTGGCGAGAGCGGCCTAATAAAGGTCAAGCACGCCTTCGCCAACAACGCGGCCTTCCGTCGCAAACTCTTCCTGTGCCATCCATATCCCGACGAGGAGATGCATCGCGGCAATTGCCGCCTGTTATCGCGCGATCTGTTTGCCCGGGGCGTCGACATCCATCAGCAGCTTGCCGCCCGGGTCAATCATCCGCCGCCGGCGGGGCTCGGCCAGTTCTTCGTGCGCGGCATCTGGCGCGGCCATGACGATCTACTGCTCGCCGACCGCCTGCAGCGGCAGAGTTTCCCGCAAGTCATCGGCGCCGCCGCAAAGCGCCTACGCGAGACCCACCGCCGCATCGTCACCCAGCATCGCGCCGTTGATCTCGGCGCCGGCGGTGCCGCCGTCGCCTATCTATTGGGTCTCGCCTACAACCTGCTGGCCGGCGGCGGCGCCATCATGGCGCGTGTTACGCCGCGGATGCTTCATCGCTGGGTGCCGAAGTAGGAGGATTCACGCCCTTGCGCTTTCAGCGGCGAAGCAACATGTTTCGTCTCAAGCCCAGAACTGAACACTGACAACCGGGGATCCAACACATGGCGAGGAAAGCAAAGCGCGCCGCGGCTCGTGGCGCCAAGGCGAAAAAGACCGCGCGCAAGGTTACCGCGAAGAAAGTGCCAGCAAAGAAGGCGGAGATGATCGACCTCTTCACCGACACCACGCCGAACGGCTACAAGGTGTCGATCTTCCTGGAAGAGGCCAAGCTGCCCTATACCAGCCATTACGTGGACATCAGCGCCGGCGACCAGTTCAAGCCGGAGTTCCTGGCCATCAGCCCCAACAACAAGATTCCGGCGGTCACCGACCGCAACGGTCCCGGCGGCAAGCCCTATTCGCTCTTTGAGTTCGGCGCCATCCTGCTCTACCTCGCGGAGAAGACCGGCAAGTTCCTGCCGAAGACCGAGCGCGGCCGCCACGACGTGATCCAGTGGCTGATGTTCCAGATGGGCAACATCGGGCCGATGCTTGGCCAGGCGGGCCATTTCCGCAACTACGCGCCGGAAAAGATCCCTTACGCCCTCAACCGCTACACCAACGAGGCCAACCGCCTCTATGGCGTGATGGACAAGCGACTGGGCAAGGTGCCCTACCTCGCCGGAGCCTACTCTATCGCCGACATGGCGGTCTGGCCCTGGCTGCGCTTTCCGGATCGCCACGGCGTCAATGTCGACGACTACCCCAATCTGAAACGCTGGCGCGACGCGATCGCCGCCCGCCCCGCCGTCCAGCGCGGCCTCAAGATCCTCGCCGAAAAAGTCCGCACCGCGCCCATGGACGACAAAGCCAAGGAAATCCTCTTCGGCGCCACGCAGTACAAGAAGCACTAAAGCGAAGTTCGCCCGATCGCCTAAGCGGCCCGCTGCTGTCTCCGATAGGCGGTCGGGCTGACGCCGAAGGCGTCGCGGAACCGGGCATTGAAGGTCGAGAGGTCACCGAAGCCGGTCCCGAACGCGATCGCCGATACCGGCTCGGCGGTCGTCGCCAGGCGCACCGCCGCCCGCCGCATCCGTACGCTGAGCAGGAACTGGTGGGGCGTCATGCCGACGGTGTGACGGAAGGTGCGGAGAAAATGGTACTTGCTCATGGCGGCGATGCCGGCCAGCAGGTTCAGGTTCAGGGATTCCTCGGCGTGGACCTCAATGTAGCTGAGTACGTCGCGCACCCGCCGTTCGTCGCGGGCCGACACGCGGGTGGGGCGTCGCGCCGGGCCTGACAAACTTTCGATCACCGTCTCCAGGAGGCGGGGCACCGTCTCGTCGATCTCCAGATCGTCGGCGCTTGCTGCCCGCGCTTCTGCCCACACCAGCCAGGGCATGACGCGTGGTATGGCCGGGAGCGCGGCGGTGGGGAACGTGAACCTGCTCGAACCGGCAATGCTCGCCGCCACTTCGGAAAAGTACTGGGGATCGAACTGTAGGGCGACGCACCGGTCTCCCGTGCTGTGGTCGTGCCCGCATTCGTAACAGGCGCGGGCATTGCCGAGCAGGAAGGTGCCGGGATACAGCACCGCCCGGCCGGTATCGCCGCGATAGTTGAACGATCCCTCGATGACCGCGGCGATCGTGACTTGGTCGTGCGACTCCTCGAACGGGCGATCGGATGGACCCGCCGTGCAGACATATTCGGTGACGCGCCATTGCTGTCCGGCGCTCATCGGCCGTGCCACGGGCGCGCTGCCAAGGCGCGCGTCCACTTCACTCGCTGCATTCTCATTTTTCATGTCAGGAACTTAGCAATTTTCCCCAAGCCAGGGAACCTTTTCCCCGGCATCTTCCGGCGCGAATGAAGAGGGGAACTGCCCGGCTGTTGCAGCCCCGCGCTCGCCTCTGCCGCCTGTCTGAAAACATTGGGAAATCGCCATGTCATCTGCCGTCAGTTATCTATCGCCGCGCGGCGCCTTCACGGAGTTGAGTTTGCTTAACTCCCGGTTCATCGAGAATTTCGTCAGAAACGACGTCAGGTCGCACGATGCGATGCTGCACGCCGAATTCATCGGCATTCAGGGCGACGGTTCGCGCATCGACCGCGCCGCCTATCTCAGGAAGTGGGCCACCGGGTTCGATCCCGAAGTCATCATCTATTGGGATGTCCGCGACGAGCTCATCACCGTTATCGGCAACACCGCGCTGGTCCGCGCGACGAACAAGGAGATCTGCCGCCGCAGCGGGCAGGAGATCGCGGCGATGTCGACCTACACCGACACATATCTCTATGAAGGCGGTACCTGGAAATGCATCCAGGCGCAGATCACGCCGCTCGCGCCCGGCCGCGAACCTGGAGACGACAGCATCATCGCCGTCTACATCAGGGGCGTGCGTCAGTGAAGCCGCCGGCCGGCAGTGACGCGGCGCGGCGGGCTGGGCCCCCCGGAACATCGAACCGCAGAGGCACAGAGACGCAGCGGCGCCAAAGGCGTTTTCACATTCGCCAAACGGCGCTGGCGCCGCGGCACGCCCTTCCCTGGGTGCTGCCGGCGCACGCACGGACCGGCAGCGTTCGTCGAGGCCTGCTCCCTGCGTCTCTGTGCCTCTGCGGTTCCAGGTCGGGGCAGCGATATGCCGCGGGCAGATCCGGGCGATAGCTGCCTCGGCCGGTGAAAGCACGGCCATGTGCCTGTGATCGCTGCTTTGCCGCCCCCCGGCCGCCCGGCTACAATCGGGGGGAATGAAGCGAAATTTCGAGCAGGACATCGCTGCCGTCGGCAGCATCAAGATCATCCCGACAATCCTCGATATCGTCTGCCGCACCACGGGCATGCGGTTTGCCGCAGTTGCGCGGGTGACCGAAGACCGCTGGATCGCCTGCAGCGTCCGCGACGATATCGCCTTCGGCGTCAAGCCCGGCGGCGAACTCAAGGTCGAGACCACAATTTGTCACGAGATCAGGCAGAGCGGACAGGCCGTGATCATCGATCATGTGGCCGAGGATCCGCTCTATTGCCGGCACCACACCCCGGCGACGTATGGCCTGCAGAGTTACATCTCCATGCCGATCAAGCTCGCCGACGGCACGTTCTTCGGCACGCTCTGCGCCATCGATCCCGAACCGCACCGCCTGAACACGCCCGAAACAATCGCCATGTTCGAGATGTTCGCCGATGTCATCGCCCACCATCTTAACGCGATCGACGAGGTGAACTCCGCCGAGGCGAACTTGCACGGCGAACGCCGGACCGCCGCGCTCCGCGAACAGTTCATCGCCGTGCTGGGCCATGACCTGCGCAATCCGTTGGCGGCTATCGATGGCGGCATGCGGCTGCTGCTCAAGACGCCGCTGAACGATCAGGCCACGAAGATCGTCGGCATGGTGCAGAACAGCGTCAAGCGCATGGCGGAGTTGATCGGCAACGTCACTGATTTCGCCCGCGGCCGCCTGGGCGGCGGCGTGACGCTGAATTTCGCTGCCGAGCCGATGGAGCCAATGCTGCGGCAGGTGGTTGCGGAACTCCAGACCACCGCGCCGGAACGGGTGATCCAAACCAGCCTCGCCTTGACAGAGCCCGTCCGATGCGACCGCGTCCGGCTGGGGCAACTCGTCTCGAACCTGCTGTCCAATGCGCTGACTTATGGGGCGCCGGACAAGCCGGTCCGACTGGAGGCGGCGATCCGGAACAGCCAGTTCGAACTCGCCGTCATCAACGGCGGCGAGCCGATTCCGCCGGCCGCGCTGGAAAGCATCTTCGAGCCCTTCACCCGCGGCAGCTTCCAGCCCAGCCAGCAGGGCCTCGGCCTCGGTCTCTACATCGCCCACGAGATCGCCAAGGCCCACGGCGGAACACTCGAGGTCAAATCGACTCCAGCCGAAACCCGCTTCACCTTCCGCATGCCGCTGGAAGTGTGAAGGGAGAGTGACGCGGAAGCCGCAGAGATCAATGACGCATTAATTGCAACAGTAACCCCTCGCCCCTTGCGGGTGAGGGGCTGGCCGCACTCCAGCGGGAAGCCGCGTGCTACCGCCGGCCATCATCCGGCCGCGCGCTTGCCGGCCGAGTTCCCGTCCGGCACGCGCATTTTGCAGTCTCATCGTCGGAACAAGATAGAATTTCCGGAATTTCTGGATAATCGGACTTTCATAGATCGCCTCGACCGGGCAAAGGCGGCCGAGAGGAAACGGAAAATGAATTACGCCTGCACCTATTGCGGATACTGCAACCTTACGATTGTCAGGGACTACACGGGCGCGCCCTATGGCCTGTGCCAACGCTGCTACCGGCGAGACCCGTTCTACCGGTTCAAACCGGTCAGCCGGCCGATTGAGAAGGCCGCGGCCGACTTGCCGCTGCCGGCAACGCCGGCAAATGGCGCCGTGGCCGATCCAGTGCCGACCTAGGCGCCGGAGGCCTCGCGATCCTCGTTGCCGCGCGAAGACCATCAGATAGACCAGCGCGCCGCGGGCCAGGAGCCCCCACCAGGGCAGGGACAATGCGAGCATGCGGGTCCCCTGGCGCTACACCCGCGGCGGATCGCTCTCGCGGGCAAAATGCCGATGCTGGGTCAGGGCCGCAATGAACGCGTCGGCCGCCCCATCCACCGCCGGACTGTCGTACCGCAGCAATCCCGGATCCTTCCCATCGCTCGGGATTGATGCCTTCGCCAGGAGATTGCCGGCGCTGCCCATCAGCAGGATGGTCTTGGAATGACGGTATTGATCCTTCAGGAACTCCATCGCATGGCCGTTCTTGGCGAGCGCCTCGACCGCCTTCCCGCCGCCGGGCACGATCATTCCATCCCATAGGGCAGATGGCATTGTCTCGATGGAGACCTCTGCCTGGATCGTGTCGCCTTTTACGCTTTCCACAGGGCCGAGTTTGATGCCGACGAAGCGTGGCACCGCGCCTTCGGCGATGAGCCGCGAATGGATTTCCCTTGCAGCCTCGCCATCGACGCCATCGGCAACGAAGATGGCGATGTGCCGCGTCTTCACGCCCTCTGTCCCGGGCCGGGCGAACAGCGAGAGCGCCTTGGACCTCGAGACTTCCGGCTTGATTGCGGCCTTCGCCAGCTTCGGCAGGGGCTTCGGCAGGCTGCTCATCCCCAGCCCTTCCGCGACGGCCTGCGCGAGCGTGTCATCCACATTCCGCAGCTGCGCCACCACGCGCTCGCGGACCGCAACGGTTTGCACTTTCGTCAGTTCGAACCGGAAGGCGCGGATGATGTGTTGGCGTTCGACCTCGCTCTGGCTGTTCCAGAACAGCGTCGCCTGGGCATAATGCTCGGCGAATTTCTCCGGCTTGCCCCGGACCTTGTCGTCCTCCACCGGCTGCGGAAATGACCGGAACCCCGACATGCCCGCCTGGTAGGGGCAGCCGCCGCCCAATGAGTTCGGCTCGTAGGCGACCCGGCCGCGGGCGATCGCCTGGCGGTGCATGCCGTCCCTCTGGTTGTTATGCACCTGCGCGACCGGCGCATTGATCGGGATTTCGTGGAAATTGGCGCCGCCCAGCCGGCTGATCTGGGTATCGACATATGAGTGAATGCGTCCGGCGAGCAGCGGGTCGTTGCTGAAATCCAGGCCGGGGACGATATGCGCGGTGCAGAAGGCGACCTGCTCCGTCTCCGCGAAGAAGTTGTCGGGATTGCGATTCAGCACCAGCTTGCCGATGGGCCGCACCGGCACCATTTCCTCGGGGATGAGTTTGGTCGCATCGAGCACATCGAAGGAGAAGCCTTCGGCCTGCTTCTCCGTGAACACTTGAATTCCCAGTTCGTACTCGGGAAACGCCCCGGCTTCGATCGCCTCCCAGAGATCGCGGCGGTGGAAGTCGGGATCCGCGCCGGAGATCTTGACCGCTTCGTCCCAGACCAGCGAATGCGTCCCGCCCGTCGGATTCCAGTGAAATTTCACGAAACGCGATTGCCCGGCTTCATTCACGAAGCGGAAGCTATGCACGCCGAAGCCCTGCATCATGCGGTAGCTGCGGGGAATTGCCCGGTCCGACATGACCCACATCAGCATATGCGTGGTCTCCGGCATCAGCGAAACGAAGTCCCAGAAGGTATCGTGCGCCGACGCCGCCTGCGGCATGCCGTGATGCGGCTCCGGTTTCACCGCGTGAATCACATCCGGAAACTTCATCGCATCCTGGATGAAGAAGACCGGAATGTTGTTCCCGACAAGATCCCAGTTGCCTTCGTCCGTATAGAACTTCACCGCGAAGCCGCGGACGTCGCGGGCCGTGTCTGTGGAGCCGCGCTCGCCGGCCACCGTCGAGAAGCGCACGAATGCCGGCGTGCGCTTGCCGGCCTCGGCGAAAATTGAGGCGCGCGTCAGTTCGGCCAGCGCTCGTAACACTCGAAATAGCCATGGGCCCCCGAGCCACGCGCATGGACGATGCGCTCGGGAATGCGCTCGTGATCGAAATGGGTGATCTTCTCGCGGAGGACGAAGTCCTCGAGCAGCGTGGGTCCGCGAAATCCCGCCTTCAGGCTGTTCTGGTTGTCGCCGATCGCCACGCCCTGGTTGGTGGTCAGCGGCCGGCCGCTCGAATCGACCCGCACGCGGTCCAGCGGCTTGGCGGCCGGATTCTCGCCGATCTCTGGCGACCCTGCGCCCACCTTGGCCGACGCCGTGTCTTCGCTCAGCGTGCTGCCGGTCACGCTGATATCCGGCGCCTCGACGGACTGGCCGGTGGCCGGACGGCGGGCGGCGGCGCCGAACTCGGACGGTTTCGCGGCATTGAACGGAAAGGCGGCGGCGAGCGTCTCGGTGCTGGCCTGTTTTTCCGCTGCGGTGTCTGTTCTGTCACGGGCACGGTCTTTGCCGGCCGGTCCGCCTGCGGTCGAACGCGCTGATGATCGCGCCGAGGCGCCGGCACCGGCGCGGGATTTCTGGCTCTGTCCCGTGGAACCGGATTTCTTGGACGCGCTCTTCCTGCCAATGGCCATGTGACTGAACTCCTAGGCTGCATGCCGGTTTGAGAGATGGCGGACATCATCGTCGCTGCCCGTTTTAGAAACTGGCTAGCAACGCTTCTAACCAACTGTAGGAGAATTGAATTGTTCCGCCTGCGCCGCCGCGGCGGCATTCCAAGAGCTCGTGCCTAAAATCGGCTTGCCGCCGAAACGCCGCTGCGGCGCCGGCGATGACCGAAATCCGCGCGAATGGGAACAACGGTGCACAGGGCAGGTTGTCCAGAAGAGCGAACCAAGGGAGGTGCTGCGATGGCCAACAAGCAGAAGAAATCGGGATACGAATTCACAAATTTTGACGAGGCCCAGCCGGGCGGTGCTTCGGCGGACCGTGACCCTTCGGAATCCGGGCAACCCGCCCGAGAGAGCGAGCCCTGGAACGAGGCGAGCCGGGAATCGTCCGAATTTCCGATCTCCGAGGGATCCGACGTTTCCGCCAACCAGGCGAACGATCCGGGCAATGGCGGATTTCAGGAAACCCTCAGGCAATCCGCGGAGGAAGGGAAACGCCGTCTCACGGCCGCCGTGACCTCCGGATATGCGGCCGGGAGCGACGCCCTGGAAGATGTCGAAGACGAAATGTCGACGCGGCCCTGGAGTACGTTTCTGACCGGCGCGCTTCTGGGCGGCATTGCCGGATACCTGATCGCGACGCGCCGATAGCCGGTGATTGCCGGCGTCGGAGCCAGGAGTGCGAGGAACGGGATGCGCCGCAGAGGAAAGGCTCGGGTCTCGGCGCGGGGGTCTAGCGAACCCGTACCCGGCTAGGGTGATCCGCCGCCGGCTTTGTCGTCGGTTGCTTTCTTGGCAACCTTCTTCGGCTTGTCAGCCGGCTTGCCGCTCTCGGCCGCGGCATCCCTTGCCAGGCGCAATGATTTAAGCCGGGCGATTTTCGCTGTTTCGACATCAGATTTGTGCTGCTGGAACAACCGGACTTCGGTATCGAGCCGCTGCCGCTTGTCGAACAATTCCTCTGCGCGGCGCCGGCTCGTCGACCGCGTATCAGCTGATGATTCTGCCATTGGTGTATTTTCGCCTTTCAGTTCCGCTGAAGCGCCGCAAGAACCCGGGATTGGAGGGCTACGTCGGACGGCGCGGTGCGGGGGGTATTGATATCAATGCAGAAAACTCGCGAATGTTCCAGCGTTATCCTCTGGCTGAGCCACTGCAGAGTTGATTTTCTCGACGCCTGGGCACGGCGAATTCAATTGCCCTGACCCCGGTTCTAGCGATTGAAGGCTCAGGCCTCGGCGATGGCTGCGATGGACACCTTCAGGCCAGGGATCCGAACGGGCAGCTTCGCCCCTTGCCGCGCCGGCGGGTTCGCCGGAAACCACTTGACCCACTCCTCGTTCATTCCCGCGAAGTCCGCTTCCTCCAGAAGGATGACGGTGGCGCTCGCGACCCGATCGAGCGACGTGCCCGCGGCCTCGAGGATGGCGGACACATTCTTCAGGCACTGCCGGGTCTGCTCCTGGATCGTCTCCCCGACGATCTTCCCGCTCACCGGATCCTGCGGCCCCGTGCCGGAGACAAACACAAGCCCCGCTGCCCGCACCGCCTGGCTATAGGTCGGTGGCGGGGAAGGGGCGTCAGGCGTGCGAATGATGTCTCTTGCCATGATTGTCTCCCAGTGCTGCGAGAATATGGATCCATGATCACATCGGCGAACCGGCCGGCCTTGGTCGCGGTGCACGTACTCTGTTGTCCCCTCTCCCTTTGTGGGAGAAAGAGCGCGTTACGAGGCACTCGAGCGCCGCGATTGCCCGCCGAGAGCAAAAACCTCGACAGCGTTTTCGCGTCCACGCACCTGCACCGACCCTTTCGCGACCGCATCAACGCAGCGTGAAGCCGCCGCCTCAAGAGTGGAGCCGCTAATGAGGCAGTCCGTTTCAAACTGCTTGTTCAGCCGCTCCAGTCGTTGCGCCAAATTCACGGTATCGCCATACAGCGTGTATGTGTGGCGTTCCTCACTCCCAACGGTGCCGGCGGCCACTGGTCCGGTGGCGACGCCGATCCGCAGACGGAGCTGGTGGCCTTCGAATGTGCGTCCGGAAACGAGAGAAAGAAGATCGCGAGCAGTGTCAACCGCCCTTGCCGAATGGTCTTCCGCAGGAAGGGGCGCGTTGAAGGCTGCAATGAATGCATCGCCAATATAGTTTACGACGACCCCGCCCCGCTCGTCGACGATCGATGTCGCTGCGCTGAAAAAGCTATTGAGCATTCCGATCACCTGCACGGGCGGTAAGGTTTCCGATAGGCGCGTGAAGCCCTCGATATCGGCAAAGATGATGCTCGCCGTGCGCTGCTGAGGCGCTAGTTGCCCCGCCTGGACCAGTTGCTCGGCCACTTGCGGCGGTACGTAACGGCCGAAAATCCGCTGGATCCGGGTTCGCTCGGCTTCGGCTACAGCATTTGCTCGAACCACATTGCGGGCGCGGTGGACCGCCAACGCCGCAATACACGTCACTAGCCCGATCACCACTCCCTCGATCACACGGACTGGAATGCCGAGGAAGTCGGGACTGAGGAGTACAGCGAGGGCCTCATCGCGCGAGGGCGAGAACGGGAGATTTCCGAGACTGACAATGCGCTCCATTCCCGACATGATCCAGGCCGTGGCACCGGCGAGACCGATCAAGGCACAGAATCCGGTCCATATGACCAGCACCGGCGACAGCGCCAGGATCGAGGTCGCTACAATGACGTAGTAGTACTCGGTACGGCTTGAAAGGAAGACGAGGTTTTGCGGGACATCACCCCCACTACTAAGCGGCGCGAAAGCAAGTATGGCGCTCGCGGCAGCCGTATCGAATGTAAACAGAGCAAAGCGGGCGATGCGCTCATAGCGGCTGTGGACCAGCCGGAGCGGGATCAGACCGATTGCCGCGGTCACTAAGATCCCGCCTGCCACGTAGACGTTGTTGGGATACCCATAGAGAGTCAGATAGAAGGCAGCGATCGCAACAAGGGCGCAGCTTCGGCCAATCGTGGCGAGACGAAATCCATTGCGTTCCGCATCAGCAAGAGCGGCCTCGGCGGCGGACGTCTGGCGGGATTCCAAGTGCATTCGATCGGCTATTTTAGTGCTCCTCAGCAGCGATCACTACGTGATCTTGTGTTTCCGATTTCCGTGGCATTCTTGCGCGAGGCTTCACCAGCACTCCACATTCGCTGTCATTGCTTCATGAACTTCCGCCAGAATTGTATGGCATCGCCCACCCAACCTTCGGCAGTTGTGCCTGTGCCAAGCCCGAAGCCATGACCAACACCGGTGTATTCATGATACTCCACTTCTGTGTCGCTTCTGCGCAAGGCTGCGATTCGTCTTTCCATGACCGATGGTGGCGCGATCGTATCTAGTTCGCCGACGACAACGAAAGTGGGAGGCTCATCTAACGAGTAGTCTGAATGAGCCGTGTAAGCCATCACGATGGTAGACGGCTTTGGAAGGTCGTCGCCTCCAAATCTTGCGTTCCCATGTGAACCGACCGCTGCCACCACCCTCGCTCCGGCCGAACTACCCCACAGCGAATAGCTGTTGGTACTGACACCAAGCGTATTCGCATTTTTGAAAATGTAAGAGATAGCAGCAGCCAGATCCTGGGTCGCAACCGTGCCGCCATAGCCCGCCCGATACTTCAAGACGAAAGCATTGTACCCGGTGTCGCTGATCGCCGCCGCATAGGGGAAGCCTTCGTGGACTGAACCGACATACGAAAACCCACCACCCGGCGCGACAAGCGCAAAAGGCGCTCCGGACTTTCCACGGAAGAAAAAGAGCCCTGTATTTTCTCGCGCTGGTTCCGTCTGCTTCTGTGCCTCTGTGTAGAAATCGAAGAATACGGGCTTACCATTGCTCACATCATCGATCATGCGATTCAAAGCACCAACCACGACATCCGGATTGACTTGGCTGTGATATGGCAACAGCAAGCCGATATCGCTCAACCGCATGTCTCCATCGTAGGCGCGGTCGTCCCACGGCAGTAGTAAGTGACCGTAGCCCGCAAACGCCGGATGGTTCAGGATATCCCGGATGCGGCTGTCGGTGCCTAAATGGCTGCCTCCATTTTCGCTCCCCCGACCGGTCACGATTTCGTCTGTCTTGCTTTCAGATGGGGCAATCTCAATCTCTTGGGCGTCTGCAAAGGAATTGATCAACGATGCCGATAGGGCCAAGCATGCAAACCTGAAGATATCCATTTGCGCCTTGCCTTATGAAACGCAGGGAGAACGCAGTCGACAGCCGGTGGAACGGCGGTCGTCAATCGGCGATTGCACTTTAGCCGGTGCACCGGCCAGCGGAGTAGATGGAACTAGTTGGTGGCACAGATTGGCTGGAGTCCGCGCTTCGTGAGCAGCCAAAGCACTTGCAATAATTACGTATTTTATGGTATTCTGTACGCAAACAATCTAGCGTATGGAGTCGACCATGAATTCGCGCTCTCTACTTACTGCCCAATGGCCATCCCCACCACCCCGCCGCGGCTGGCTCCGCCACGGCAATCGTCCCGGCGATTACGCAAAAGCCCCTCGCTGCGGGGCCTGCACTCGATCAGGCGGTTGCTGCCGGCAACCTGCCATGAAAAACGGGCGCTGCCGCATGCATGGCGGGCTCAGCACCGGGCCGCGCACGGAAGAAGGGCTCGCCCGGTCGCGGTGGGCCCGCTGGAAGCATGGTTTCGACAGTGCTGCGATCCGGGCGCTCCGGCGCGAGACCATGCTGACCGCGCGCCGCCTGGCCGGGCTGGTGCGCCTGGCGAATGCCGAATTCCCGCGCGCCGAGTTCCCGCTCCGGTCTCCCCGGGGGCGCCGTCGCGCCGGGCCCTGTCCGCGTCCAGCGGCGCAGGCTTCGTCCAGCGGGGCGCGGATGCCGTCCTCGCTTGGCATGGGGTCGATCGCACGGATTTCATTTTTTTCGTCCGCGCCGCTGGATGAAATGAAGAGGGGTTCACCACAAAGTCACGAAGGACACGAAGAAAGCGGACCGAGTGGCAGCAGATTCGAACCAACGCGCGGGCAGGATATTGGTAAGGCAAGCCCAAACCGAAGTTTAGCCGCGCCAGCTTCGTGTCCTTCGTGACTTTGTGGTGAATAACCTTGCTGCCTACTTTTTCCGCATAGCAGGGTGAGACAACTTCCCGCTTGGCACAGGCTCCATCCCCCGCAATCCTGACCACTGAAAACCGTTGATGGCACACCCCAGGGAGACCCCATGGTCCAGCCCACCCAACTCCGTCCCGGCACCCAGCTCGCCCAGGGGCTCGGCGCCCACGATCCGCAGTTCGGCGGCGTGGTGCCGGCGATCCATCCCTCCACCACCTTCCTGCGCGATGCCGCCTACAAGCTGCAATTCGAGAACTCCTACAGCCGCCCCATCGGCCCGACCCACCTGCCGGCCGAGGCGGTGCTGGCTTCGCTGGAGGGCGGCGATGCTGCGATGCTGTTCGGCTCGGGCATGGCGGCGGCGACGGCGGTGTTCCAGGCGCTGAAGCCCGGCGACCATGTGATCGCGCCCGAGGTGATGTACTGGGCGCTGCGGAGCTGGCTCGCCGGCTGGCTGCAGCCCTGGGGCATCGCGGTGGATCTCGTGGACATGACCGATCCCGGCAAGGTGCGCGCGGCGGTGCGCCCGGGAAAGACCAGGCTGATCTGGGTGGAGACGCCCGCCAACCCCACCTGGTGCGTCACCGATCTCGCGGCCATGGCCGAGATCGCCCGCGGCGCCGGCGCGCGGCTGGCCGTGGACAACACCGTGCCGACGCCGCTGCTCACCCGGCCGCTGGCGCTGGGCGCCGACATCGTCATGCATTCCTGCACCAAGTATCTCAACGGCCATAGCGACGTGCTGGGCGGCGCGCTGATCGCCGCCAAGGACGACGAGTTCTGGCAGCGGGTCAGCGGCATCCGCGACAACAATGGCGGCGCCCTCGGTCCTTTCGAGGCCTGGCTGCTGCTGCGCGGCCTGCGCACCCTGCATCTGCGGCTGCGGGAGTCCTGCGCCAATGCGCAAAAGGTGGCCGAGCATCTGCAAGGGCATCCGGGCGTGGAGGCGGTGCTCTATCCCGGCCTCGGCAACGATCCCGGCCATGCGGTGGCGAAGCGCCAGATGACCGGCGGCTTCGGCGGCATGCTGTCGGTGCGGGTCAAGGGCGGGCGGGAAGGGGCGCTGAAGGCGGCCGGGCGGCTGCAACTCTGGAAGCGCGCCACGTCGCTTGGCGGCGTGGAGAGCCTGGTGGAGCATCGCGCCAGCGTCGAGCCGCCGGACAGCCCGGTGCCGAAGGATCTGCTGCGGCTGTCCGCGGGCGTCGAGGACGCAGGCGACCTCATCGCCGATTTCGATCAGGCGCTGAAGGGGCTGTGAGAGGGGTAAAAATTACCCGCGCTGAAGGGGCGCGGGCCGTGTGTCGGCGAAGGCGGGTTCGAGGAGGCGGCGGGGCAGGGACTGCCCCGCGCCCTCGATTTCGGTGCGTAATTTAGGCGGTGGGCTGAGCGGCAGGCTGGGCGGCGACGGCGGCGGTACGCTTGCCGGTGGCGATCGCGATCAGCTCGCGGCGGGCGTTCTCCAGGATCGCCTTCTCGCGGGCATCCTCGCGGTCGAATACGTCGAGGCAGGACAGCTTGATTTCGACCAGGTCGACCAGGGCCTCGATGGAGCGCTTTGACAGAGACATTGAATTCCTCCCGTTGATCATTAACGGGGCGATCCTGCGCCGCCGGGCGCTAACAAAGCGTGAAACGGCACTTAAGAATGAGTTGCTACGGAAAAAATTCTGGCCGCGGGGAAACCGCGGGAGAACCGTTACGGTGAAGGACCGGTAAATATGGATGAGTCGTTACGTACAGCTGTGTCCAGAAGCCGTGGCGTCCTGGCCGCCCGGGCTGCGAGGGCCTGGGGGCGCGGCCGGGCGAATCAACGGGGCCGGGAAATCCAGCCGCGGCAAGGTCCTGCAGACCGTTCCTCAGCCGCCGGCGAGCCAAATTGACATCCGCCATCTGGACCTCTAGAACGGGCGCGCTCGCATACGCCGTGATGCAAGCCATTCATCGACAAGATTGCAGACCCCTGCGGAGGGGTGGCCGAGTGGCTGAAGGCGGCGGTTTGCTAATTCTCAAGTAGCATTCCGAGATTTCCGCACATTCCAATAATTCCGATAATTCAAGCATTTCTTCGCTTGTCCTGTCCGTGTAGTCCGCCCATTCCAGTCGATCACAGTGGTTTTATGGACAAGGATATGGACAGGCTTCCAAGCTGTATATCGCCAAGCTCGGGCTGGCCGCCAATGCCGGTTTAAGCGCCTAGGAAGCTCCGGGATGCGCGCAAGTGGCGTGGCGCCGGAAGCCGTTCCGGCCTACACGTCGCGATCCAGCGGGCTTCCCTAGGTGGTTTCTTAAAAATTCGGTAAATCGACTCGCTTTGTGTTTGATTACGACCAGGCTTAGGGAGTGGCGCGAGCTTTGGCAGTTCGTCGGCCGTCGCTACGCCACCATATTGCACTGCCAGGCCCGGGACCCTATCCATGTGTCATGGGGAAAATGGCCACTGCGGAAAAAAGTGGCGTTTCGCGGACAGACCGACTGAAAGCCCGGTAGCATGACGCCTGACGAATTCATTGTGAAATGGCGAGCGTCCCGGCTCAAGGAATCGTCCGCCTCGCAAGAGCATTTTATCGACTTGTGCCGCCTCATCGGTGAGCGGACACCCGCTGAAGCGGACCCGGCCGGCGATTTCTTCACGTTCGAGTATGGTGCCACCAAGGCGACCGGCGGTGAAGGCTGGGCAGATGTATGGAAACGCGGTTGCTTTGGCTTGGAATACAAGGGCAAGCACAAGGACTTGCAGCGTGCGTACGGACAACTGCTACAGTATGCCGCCGCGCTTGAGAATCCGCCGCTGCTTATCGTTTCCGACATGGAAACGATCATCGTCTACACCAACTGGACGAATACGGTTCGGGCGGTTCACACGATTGAACTGGACGATCTACGAGATGCCTCTAAGCGCGATCTGCTAAAGGCCGTATTCTCGGAGCCCGAACGCCTTAAGCCAGGTCTGAACTCGCCAAGCCGTGACTGAGGACGCGGCGCGCGAGTTTGCCGTGATTTGCCAATGCCGCGTCGCGAATGGCTAATGCTCCCCTATTGCGACCTTCATTTGATTCACCACGGATAGCGGTCGTAGGCAACGATGTCGCACGTTCGAAGGTCGCTGGATCGCCAATTTTCGGGTCTGCGCCCGACACCCTTGTGATATGTCCCATCAACCAAGCCTCAACTGCACATGATGGGTAGTGCCGTCGTCCAGCAGCGTCAGGCGCAATGGCCGCTCAGTAATCACCGTCCCATCCAACTGGGCGAAGAGAACGCCCTTAGCGACTCCGTCGGGATTCTCCACCAGGATCTCGTACCGCGCCGAGCGGTATTGAACTGACATCTCGAAGTTTCGCCAGCCTTTCGGAATGCACGGGCTTAGGTGCAAGTATGCTCCCTGCATGCGCAGGCCCAGGATGCTCTCGATACCGGCCCGCTGCATCAAGCCGGCCGAGGCCGTATACCAGCGTCCAGCCGCCACGCCCGACATGGGCGGTGCAGCGTAGACATCGGCGGCAACGACATAGGGCTCCACCTTGTAGCGGTGCACGTCCGCCCGAGTACGGGCGTGGTTGATGGGGTTGAGAAGCGAGAACAACCCGGCCGCCTTGTCACCCTCTGCCGAGATCCGCGAACGCCACCACCGACCACAGACCGGCGTGGGTATACTGGCCGCCATTCTCACGGATGCCCGGCGGATAACCTTTGATGTAACCAGGGTCGAGCGGTGTCTTGTCGAATGGCGGCGCAAACAGCAGCGCAACGCCGTCTTTCGGGCGGATCAGCTCCCGCTCGACCGCAGCCATCGCGCGCGCGCCCCGCACGGGGTCCCCGGCGCCTGAGATCACCGCCCAGGACTGCGCAATAGAATCGATCCGGCACTCTTCGCTCGTCGCCGAACCGAGCGGTGTGCCGTCGTCGAACCAGCCGCGTTGATACCATTCGCCGTCCCATGCCTCACGCTCCAGTGATGCCTGCAGAGCTAGCGCCATGTGCGCGCCACGTCGCGGCGCGTGCCGTCTCGCGGCGCGCTTCGGCGAGGGGAGCGAAAGCCGCGAGTGTTGCGTAGAGCAGCCAACCCAGCCAGACGCTCTCGCCGTGCCCTCTCTCGCCGACTCGGTTCATGCCGTCGTTCCAGTCGCCGGTGCCGATCAAGGGCAGACCATGGCCGCCAAGTTCGAGGCTGTGGTCGAGGCCGCGGGCGCAGTGCTCGAACAGAGTGGCCGTCTCGTCTGAAACCGTCGGCTGGAAGAAGCTGTCGTGCTCACCCGCCTCCAGCTTCGTGGCCCTTCTAGAAAGGGGACCACCTCGTCGAGAACCAGTGGCATCGCCAATCGCCTCGACGTAGTGGGCGACGGTGTAGGCGAGCCACGCACGGTCGTCGGAGATCCGCGTGCGCACCCCCTGGCCGGAATGAGGCAGCCACCAATGCTGGACGTCGCCTTCGACGAACTGCCGCGCCGCCGCTCGCAGCAAGTGCTCGCGCGTCATTTCGGGGCGCGTAGTAGCGAGCGCCATACCATCCTGCAGCTGATCGCGAAAGCCATAGGCGCCGCTCGAT
Source organism: uncultured Alphaproteobacteria bacterium (assembly GCA_963810485.1). Lineage (GTDB taxonomy): Bacteria > Pseudomonadota > Alphaproteobacteria > Dongiales > Dongiaceae > DATKFM01. The sequence continues at coordinate 3,402 of CAWENQ010000002.1, read as the reverse complement.
TGATAAAACGCAGAGCGGGCCCAGACTGCGGCAAGCGAGCGTCTGGTACAGAAGCCAGCCATTCAGCATGATGTCCATCGACCGGTCAGGCGTTGTCACCTGGATTGCACCGAGGACGTCGTTCCAATAGTCGCCGACCTCCGAGCGCACGGCGTCGAGATCGGCCGTGCGGTAGCTGCGCGATCAGATCTCCGGCGCTTCTTCGGCGCTTGCAGCTTCGCCGAGAAAGAAGACGAGTTCGATGATGCCGTCCGGCGGCAGCGTGACGCGTCGCCCGAAGCGCGCAGCAGGGATCGAGACCGGCCCCGACATTTTTGGAGAGGGGCTGCGTTCCAACGAGTGCTGCCGGGCTCGCGAGCGTTCCATTGCGGCCTATGAACTCTCGTCGATCGCCCGTCCAATCCGACTGGCGTCCGCTGAAATCAGCGAAGGCAACGCGCGACCCGAAGGCCGGATTCCACGGATTGCGGGCCAACATTGCACCGGTGTCGGGATCGATCTCCGTCATTAGGAACGGAACAGAGGCTGTTCGCGACGGACCAAGAACCCATTCCACATAGGCCGTAACCGAAAGATGTCGGGTGCGGCTCGACGTATTGTGAAGCTTGAGGCGCGAAATCTTGATCGGGTCGTTAAGTGGCACGATACTGGAGCAGATCGATTTCAACTCCGTGTGCTACGCGCTCGAACCTGCTGTATCCGCGGCCGTGGTGCGCGACATAAGTCGCCGCGTCGTCGCGAATCGGATGGGCCGTCGGACACCACAGATCGCCAGAGTCGTCGTCGCGCAGATAAAACACTTCGCCCGGACGATCAGTGACAGGATCGTTCGACCAAGGGGTGAGTTGATTTTCGCGGCTGCTGACGGACCAAGTGTAGCCGCTGCCTTCGGTCGCGACCTGGAAGCCAAAGGCCGGGTTGGCGACGACGTTGATCCAAGGGGCGGGCGTCGACTGGCCAGGGCCGAGGATCGTCACATACTCTCGCCCGTTGTCGGCAAAGCCACCGAGGCCGTTGAAGAACTCGAGGTCTTGGCAATAACGGCTTGACCTGCGAATGTGGAGCACCGAGGAGTGCGCTTCAGAGACGACCGGACGTACGCCTTGTCCTCTCTTACTCGGTCGAGTTGATCGGAGAGGCGACCACGCTGACCGACAAGCACCACTCGCGCCACGAGACGCTAGAAGGGCGCGCGTCTCCGACGGGATCAAATCGGCCCGAAGAATGAAGACGCGGCCCGGCGGTTCTTCCACTCCGACCTGCGGTCGCGACTGGCTAGTCCGGACCAGGGTCTCGAGTGCGCTCTGAAGGTCCTGGACATAGGATGACGCGCGCTCGTTGAGGATTACAAGATCCACCGCGAGCTGCTTCACCCGCCAATATTCGTGGGCCTGGAGCAGCTGATGTGCGATGTCGAGGTCCTCGGTGTCGGCGATGCGCAGGAGCACGATCGGCAGATCTCCGGAGATGCCCTGCGGCCAGAGCCCCTGCTGCCCCCCGCCCCACGCCGGATCGTGTCAGAGGACGGGCGCAACGTCGGTGCCGTATAGAGTACGTGTCCCGCCAGGCGCTGGAATAGAGCCGCTTCACCTGCATCGATACCGAGGTGATGCAGCTCCACTTGCGCCTTGGTCCAAGCCAGAGTGGCCGCCCGCTCGAAAGCAGTGATATCCCGATGCTTGTCGATGAGGTCGAGCATTGCAGGGCGGGATGACGCAACGATAGTCCAGAAGGAGATGCGAACGATTGCGCCGGGTGAAACACGCACACGGCGGCGTAATGCAAAAATCGGATCGAGCACTGTGCCGACCGTGTTCGATAGTGGCCGACCGTCGATCACCGCGATCGGCGTCCTGAACTCCGCAGCCACGGCCAAGAAACGAGCCCTGTCGGTCTCGATCTCCTGCTTTCCTACGGCCTCGCCATCGACGACGGTTAGATGAGCGGCCCAAATCTCGGGCTCGTTCGGCGCGCGCCGCCGCCGCGTCGCCAGGACGACGCCAACTTCGGCGAGATACTCAGTCTCGACGAACAGCTTCGAAAAAGCGGGATGAGCGACGTCGGCGGCCTGGGGTGCCAGCACGAGCTCGGCATAGGAGGTGACGTCGATCTCCCGTGTGCTGCTGCCGGAGTTCGAGATCGAGACGCGACGAACCTCGCCATCAACTTCCGCTGAGACGAGCACCTCCATTGTCGTGGTCAGCGTCCCGTCACGACGCGCGAACTCAGCACGGCCTTCATTGAAAGCGACTTCGTATTCATTCGGCTCTACGCCGCTCGGCTGAAAACCTGCCGACCATACGTCGCCACTGCGGACGTCTCTGAGGAAGATGTAGGAGCCGCAGTCGTCACATGTGGCATCCTCGCGCCATCTGGTCACTGACAGATCCTGCCACCGGCTATAGCCCGAACCGGCGCTTGTGAGCATCACCGCATAGCGTCCGTTCGAGAGCAGATGTGTGTCGGGCGTCGCGCCGTGCGCGGTGTTGAACCGCCGGCCGCCGGGCGGGTCGATCTCACGGACCTTGGCAGCCAACTTCACCTCGGCGGCCCAGGGATGTATCACCGACAGATCACGCGGCGTGCGCTCCTGCAGCAGCAATTCCGTTGCCTGGACGAGAGGTTCGGCATGAAAACGCGCCCGCATCGCGCCATCCAGTAGCCCGTTGGCGATGGCAACGATCGTCATGCCCTGATGGTGCGCCATGAACGCACGCACGATCGCGAGGCTGTTTGCCCTCCGGAACTCGGGTCGGTGTGTAGTCCAGAGCCTCGTAAAAGCCGTAGCGGCCGCGCGCGCCAGCGTCTGTGAGCTGAACGAAATTGCGCGCCGCGGCATGCGCATCGACCATTGTCGCAAGCGCGGTCGAATAGGGCGAGACGACGGCGTTTTCTCCTAGCCCGCGCTGTAGTCCGAGACCCGGAATCCCGAAGTTCGAATATTGGTAAGTAAATTCCAGATCACGTGCATTATAGGCGGATTCAGATATCCCCCAAGGCAGGCCAAGCATGGCGCCATATTCGATCTGGCGGCGCACGATCAGCCTGTTTGTACGCGCGATGAGGCTGCCAGTCGGCGCGCGCATGACGAGCGACGGCATCAGATATTCGAACATCGATCCGGACCAGGAGATGAGCGCTGCGCCGTGGCCAACTGCTGTCACGGTGCGGCCAAGGTGGAACCAATGACGGGCCGGAATGTCGCCCTTGGCGATCGCTACGAAACTTGCGAGCCGCGCCTCGGAGGCGAGGAGATCGTAGCAGCTTGGATCAAGTGTACCTTCCGGCACCCTGTAGCCGATCGAGAGCAGTTTGCGGTCACGGTCAAGCAGAAAGCGAAAATCCATTGAGAGCGCCATTCCCCGAGCGGTCACTTCGAGGGCCGTGAGGCGTGCCTCCACT
>CAWENQ010000001.1:0-46101 GCA_963810485.1 uncultured Alphaproteobacteria bacterium | reverse complement strand
GAAGATGTCGCCCTGATCAATGAGGCAAATTTCCAGCTTGGAGAGATTCTTCTCAACCAGGCCGCCTACAGTCCTGAATCGGAGCGCGCCGGGCTCTACGCCGAGGCGCTCGCGGCTTTCCGGGCAGTCGCTCCAAAAGAGGAGATCATTGCACTCCAGCAAAACAAGCTCGGCGAGTTCGTCACGAAGAAGGCTGCTGCCTTACGCGCCAATAACGTCTCGCTGAAAAAGCAGCTCGATCGGGAGAACGAGCGCGAACTAAAGAAATTAGCCGAACTCCAGGGCAAGCCCGACCAAACCGCCACAGCCCTGTTGAAGATGGCGGAAATCTATTTTCAACAAGGTAGAAACAACGAGGCCCGCGTTGTCCTCCACCATGTCACTCCATTTCTAACCAGCGAGGAAGACAAGAAGCGGGCCTTGTATTTCACCACCATGAGTTATGCGGTGCAAAATGCGGCAAGCCAAGCGACCGCCGGCTACGACAATTCCAATCAAAATACAAGGGCGACATGCTTGCGGATAACCTCCCCGTCGCGATGGGCAGTATGTACCTGGCTCTAAACAACGCTCAGGAAGCGCTGCGCTACTTTAACGAGGCGCTAACGATCTATCCGAACGGGCGTTTCACCGGCCTTGCCGTGGTCCAAAAAGCCAACGCAGAGGCACGATTGGGCAATCTCCCGGATGCCTTAAAGACATTCCAGGACTATCTGGCTAAGAATCCGCCGGCCGAAGTTGCCGTCATCGCCCAAGCGGGGATTGCCGGGATCCATAAGGATAGTCGGAAATGGGACGATGCGATTGCCGCTTACAACGTGGTCAAAACCAAATATGGGCACCCCTCAGGCGGTCGAAGCTGATTACTGGATTGGCATTCGCACCCAGCAAAAGGGCGACAAAGCGCCACCGCGCCCCTCCTCGACGCCTTTGCCAAAGCCAATCCCCAGCACCAACTCGCACCACTGGCCCTCTATGCCAAGGGCGGTGCGCTCATCGCGCTTGGCGAGAAAGATGAGGGGATCGCCGCTCTCGCCTCCGTGGCCGAACAGTTCCCCGACAGCCAGCCTGCGCCATTTACTTACTTCATGCGGGCGCAACTGCGGGCCAGTGAAGGTAAAGCCGATGACGTCGTCGCCCTGATGAAACAGTTCATCGAAAAATATCCCAAGAATGACAAAGTCTATTTCGCGTATGAGTCGATCGCCCAGACCTCCATCAATTCCGGGAAGACAGACCTGGCCGTGGCGACCTACCGCGAATTCATGGAACGCTACGCGGACAGCCCTCAGGCCGGTGACGCGCTCTTCAAGATCGCCGAACTGCAGCGCGGCAAAGCCGACTCTCTTGGGGGCTACAGCGCGCTCGCCGAGCGGGAGCGCTCCCAATGGAAAACTCTCTTGGATAGCAGCATTGCCTCCGCCGAAGAAGCGATCAAGAAATATCCCGAAAGCCCTTCGCTCGCTCTGAGCCCCCTAACTTTATTGCAGTCGCAACGGATGCTTGTGGGTGCCGAGCTGAAAACAGGATCTAAAGTCGAACAATATTTCCAATCGCTCGCTGACTCCACCACGAGTCCAAGCGCAAAAAGCAAGGTCCTTTTTGCGCTGGCCAACTATGTATCGGAACGCGATGAGCCAGAGCTCTCAGCATAATGAATCAGGCATATACGATCGACATTATCTATTCTCCGAAGGACATGGATTTTTATGGACTCGCGCTCATTCGAGAGAAGAGATTAATGAAGCGGGAGCGGTCTTTGAGAAACTCGCTAAGGATTACCCTGTGCCGGAAAATGTCCCGCCGAACCAGGGTTCGCAGCTCGTGCAGGAAGCTCAGGCCATCGCACTTTTTGGACGGGCCCGTGTCGCCCAGGAACAAGGTCAAACCGGACCTGCCGGCGAGTTGTTTCAGGAGTTGAAAGCTCTTTACCCATGGTCTCCAAAGGTGCTTGAGGCGGATTACGGCATTGCCCAGTCGCTGAAAGAACAGGGCAAGCTCGACGAGGCACTCACTCTGCTCAGCGGCCTGATTAGGGCGCCAACCGCGACCGCGCAAGTGCGCGCCAAGGCCATGTTGCTTGGCGGCATTATCATGGGTGAGAAAGCGCAGGCAGCTGCCGATCAGAAGCAAAAGGATGAATTTCTTGGCGCAGCGATCGACTACTTTATCAAGATTGCACAGTTTTACGGCGGCGTTCCAGCGACCGCATCTGAGGGTTTATGGATGGGTGCTCAACTGCTCGAGCAGCAAGCAAACGGATCCAAGGACACGAAGTTTAAAGTAACAACAACTTGGAAAGGCGAAAGCCTCCTACCAGCAATTGCTCAAAGAATACCCCAACAGCGAGTTTGCCTCCAAAGCCCAGGAACGCCTCAGCGCTCTGGGTGGTTGAGTTCGAAGACTCCTTCGCAAGAAAACCACCGCCCCGGCGCATGAGTTCGACCTTGAGACCAAATTTGGGAGTTGACTGTCCATCGGTTTGTCCGGAAAGCTGAATTCTCACCGACTAAGTTAAATGAACCGAACCGCTTCAGCACTAAGCATCGCCATCCTCTCCCTTTCTGTCGCGAGCCTCGCGTCGGCTGCTGCGCAAATAAATCCGGATGATTTCCCTGCCGAGCCGGACAAAACCATGGCGTCCTCTCATGCATCGTTCGTCAAAGGTGACACGGCGAAGGCTTCGCAAGAAATCCGCAAGGCGGCGACGTATGTAAGAAAAGGAATCGGAGGCAGTCGCCGACAATGCCAAGGCCGATCTGGAGACGGCTGCCGCTAGCTTGGATAAGCTTGGCCGTCGGCCCGCTCCATGGCAGCGGCCGAACCCGCAACGGCGCGGGCCCGGGTCAGCGCCATATGCTCCCAGGTCCAGGCGCTCTCGGTCTGGTAGCGCAGGAAACCCCCTGACGTCGAGGCGATCGGCCCCTGGTTGCCCGACGGCCGCAGCCGCATATCGACTTCGTAGAGCAATCCCTCGCCGGTCTGGGCGGTGATGGCGTTGATCATCCGCTGCGCCAGTCGGGCGTAGTAGTGCATGGGCGCCAGCGGCTTGCGCCCGTCCGAGAGCAGATCGTGCAGGCCCTCGTCGGTGTCGCTGCCTTCCGGCACATCGTAGATGAAAATCAGGTCGAGGTCGGAGGTGAAGGAGAGCTCCCGGCTGCCCAGCTTGCCCAGCCCCACCGTGACCAGTCCGTCGCCCGGCAGCCGGCCATGGACCCGGGCGAACTCCGCTTCCACATGGGGCTGCAGCTCGGCGATGGCGCAGTCGGCGATATCGGCCAGCGGCGCGCCAGCGGCGTCGGCGCCCATCATGCCCCGGAGGATGCGCACGCCCACCTGGAACTGCCGGTCCTTGGTCCAGCGGCGCACGATGTCCAGCACGTCCTGATAGTCGTTGGCCTGCCCGAGCTGAAGGCGCAGATCGGCGCGCAGCTGGTTCCGGTCCGGCATCGCATCGAAGAAGCCCTTCACCAGCACCGCATCCAATAAGCCGGCATTGCGGCTGAGATGCTCGGCCAGCCGCGGCGCGCTGCCCATGATTTCCGCCAGCAGATCCAGCAGTCCCGGATTGACATAGAGCATGGAGAAAAGCTGCACCCCCGCCGGCAGCCGGCCGAGAAATTCGTCGAACCGGGCGAAGGCCAGATCCGGGTTGGCGGTCTTGCACAGCACGTCCAGCAACCGCGGCATGATCTCCGTCAGCAATTCCCGGGCCCGGGTGCTGCGCATGGCCCGGTAGCGGCCGTGATGCCAGCCGCGGATGACCGTGGACACCGACGCACCGTCGGAGAACCCCATGCGCCCCAGAAGTCTGCACCGTCTCCGGGTCGTTGTCCGTGCCCGTGAACACCAGATTTCCCGGCCCACCCAGGGACGGCGCCTCTTCGAACAGCTCGGCATAGTGGTCTTCAACATTGCCGAGATGACGCAGCAGCGTCTCGCTGAAGGCAGTGGTCGAGTCGAAGCCGGCAAACAGCGCGAAGGCTTCGAGTTCCGCGGGCGCGGTAGGCAGTGTCTGCGTCTGCCGGTCCTCGATCATCTGCAGCCGGTGCTCGATCACCCGCAGGAAGCGATAGGCCTCGATCATCTCCGCCGCCGTCTCCGGCTTCACCCGTGCGGCGGCCACCAGCGCCTCGATCGCCGCGCAGGTGGAAGACTGCCGCAGCTCCGGATTGCGCCCGCCCCAGATCAGTTGCTGGGTCTGGGCGAAGAACTCGATCTCGCGGATGCCGCCGCGGCCAAGCTTGATATTATGGCCGGCCACGGCGATGTCCCGGTGGCCTTTCACCGCATGGATCTGCCGCTTGATGGAATGGATGTCCTGGATGGCGGCGAAATCCAGATGCTTGCGCCAGACGAACGGCCGCAGGCGCTTCAGGAAGGTCTCGCCGGCCTGGATATCGCCGGCGATGGCCCGCGCCTTGATCATCGCCGCCCGTTCCCAGTTCTGACCCATGCCCTCGTAATAGGTCTCCGCCGCCAGCACCGAGAGGGCGAGGGGCGTGGAGGCGGGGTCGGGCCGCAGGCGCAGGTCGGTGCGGAACACATAGCCGGCGTCGGTCCGCTCCTGCAGGATGCGCAGGAGATCCCGCGCCAAGCGGACGAAGAAATCCTGGATCGTGCGCTTGCCGGTGTAGCGGGCGATTTCCGGGTCGTAGAGCAATATCAGATCGATGTCGCTGGAATAGTTCAGCTCGCGCGCGCCAAGTTTCCCCATGCCCAGGACCACCAGCCCGGAGCGTTCCAGCGGGTTGTCGGTGTGCGCCGGCGCCAGGTCGCCCGCGTCGATGCCCCGCTGCAACAGATGCCTCGCTGCGCCGTTGACAGCCGCGTCGGCGAAATCGCTGAGCGCCCCGGTCACGCCCTCCAGCGGCAGAATTCCCATAATATCGGTCAGAGCCACGGTGAGGGCGACACGGCGCCGCGCCTGGCGCAGGGCCTGCATCAGCCGCCCGGTATCTTTTTCCGTTGCAGCAGAAGCGTTTACAAACCGCTCCAATTCCTCCAAGACAGGTTGCGGCCCCTGGGCTAGAACCGCTGACAGGACATCCCCATCTAAAAGAAGACAGTTGGTCAGGAACGGGCTGTTGCCAAAAATCGATTCCAGAAGCGCCCGGCCGGCCCTGTCTTCCGCCAAGGCCAGTGCGAAAGCGGCGAAATCGCCGTTCGCGCCGTCGCGGGCCCGGTCGCGCCAGCGCTCGAGTCCGAGTGACGCCCGCGCCGGATCGCCCGGCCGGGGCAGACTATCGGGCACCGGGGGCGGTATCAGAGGGTTAGGGAATAATGGCACTCGCTATACAGGCCCATCGTCCGGGCCGCCTTGCGTCTGAAACCGTCGATTCGAAGCAGAAGGTAGCCGGTTGATCCGCCGTTCGACAAAGATCTTCATGGAGGTGCTCGCCGCGACGGTGTCGGGCTTCGCTATCCTCGTCCTGCTGCTAGCTTGGCGCCTCAGCCAGGAAGAGCCGCTGCTGCTGGAATCCCTGACGCCCTATCTGGAGACCGCGCTGCAGCCCTCGGACGGTGCCTATAAAGTGCAAATAGGCGACACGCGCCTCACCTGGGCCGGCTGGGACCGCACCTTCGATCTGCGCGCCGACGATGTGCAGTTCGTCGATCCCACCAACAGCCGGGTCGTTGCGGTCATTCCCGAGATCTCCATCACGCTCAGCGTCCGCGCCTTGCTGCTGCACGGCACCGTGGCGCCGACAGCCATCGAGGTGTTCCGGCCGCATTTGACGATCCTGCGGGAAACCGACGGCGAGTTCCGTGTCCTGCAGGACGAACAGCAGATCGCCAGCACCATCGAGACCTCGACGGCGCCGATCCTGCCGGAATTCTTCGATCGCCTGTCCGAAGCGGCGGACAAGGATCAGCCGACCGCCTATCTCGACCGCATCGCCATCATCGATGGCGCCCTCAACATTATCGACCGCCGCACCGGCATCAATTGGGCGGTGCCCGACGCGGACATCAGCGTGCGGCGGACCGATGCCGGCCTGCAGGGCAATCTGATGATGGCGATCGAGCGCCTCGGCCCGCCGGCGCGTTTGAACGCCGGCCTCACCTACGACGAAGCGACCGGCAGCATCCTTCTCAACGGCACGTTCTCCGACGTTCAGGCCGGACCCTTGGCCCTGATCGATCCGCGTCTCGCCCTGCTGCGCGGCTTCGTCATGACCTTCAACGGTTCGATCATCACGTCGATCACCGCCGACGGCCGGATCGGCGACAGCCGCGTTGAACTCGTCGGCGGCGCCGGCACGGCGATGCTGCTCGGCGAACTCGACGCGCCGCTGAAGATTACCCAGGCCCGCTTCATCGGCACGCTGAATTCTGACGACGACCGCCTGACCCTCGACGAAGCGACGCTGGTTCTCGACGGCCCGGTGCTCAAGGCCAAGGGCACGCTGACCGCGGCACAGGCCGGCCTGATGCTGCAGGATCAATCCGGCTTCGGCGCCGACATGAAGCTCAGCCTGCATCTGCAAGGCAGCAATATCCCGGTCGCGCCTCTGCACCGCTATTGGCCGAAGAACGCCGGCAAGAACGCCAGGGAGTGGGTCACCGAGAATATGACCGCCGGCCTGGTCGAGACGCTCGAGGCCGACATTGCGCTCGACGTGCCCGGCGCCGATTGGAATCGGGCGGAGATCAGCAACTTCCTCGGCAGCATGAAGGCGAAGGATCTGACCATCCATTATCTCAGCCCGATGCCGCCGATCGAGGCGGCCAGCGGTGTTGCGACTTTCACCGAGAAGGAATTCACGGTGGAGTTCGGCGGCGGCACGGTGCAGGGGTTGACCATCACCGGCGGCAAGCTGGTGATCGACGATTTCGACAAGCCCGTGCAGATGATCGATGTGCTGGCCCAGGTCAAGGGGTCCCTGCCGGACACGCTGACGCTCCTGGATCATCCGCGCCTGGGCTATATCTCCAAGCTGGGCCTCGATCCCAAAGGCACCAAGGGCGACGTTGTGGCCGAACTCGGCTTCCGCTTTCCGGCCGAGAAGGACATCAGCTTCGATCAGGTAGAGCTGAGCGCAACCGGCGACATCACCAACGCTGCCATCGGCAAGGCCCTGCTGGACAAGGATTTCACTGACGGCAATCTCAAACTCAAGCTGAACCAGAATTCGATGAATCTTGCCGGCAAAGGCAGTTTGGCCGGCGTTCCCATAGAATTGGACTGGGAGGAGAATTTCAGCGGCGGCAAGTTCATTCGCCGCATCACCAACAAGGGCACGACAACAAGCGAACAGCGCCGTGCGTTGGGCTTCGATTACAGTCCTTACATAGATGGGCCTGTCGGCTCGGATATCGTCTACACAGTGTTGCCGAAGAAGCGCTCCATCGTGGCCGCCAAGCTCGATCTCGCGCAGAGTTCCATGGTCATCGATACCGTGAACTGGCGCAAGGAGCCGGGCGTGCCCGGCGCTGCCAGCTTCGAGCTCGAACTGCTCGACGGGAATATTGCCTCGATACGTGACATCGCCGTGGCGGCGGGCGATCTGGTGATCGATGGCAACGCCGAATTCACCGCCGAGACGGGCAAGCCGGCGCGCATTGAGCTGTCGCGCTTCAATGTCGGCCGCTCGCGCCTCCGCGGCGTCACCGCCGATTTCGCGCCCGGCTATCCTGACATCGTCATCGGTGGCGGCGAGTTCGATGCCGAATCGCTGCTCGGAAGCGACAAAGAAAAGAAGAAGGCAGACGAGCCGACGCCGGCCTTTGCGCTGCGGGCCGACCGCCTGGACAAGATCTTCTTGAAGGAGAAGCGTGAGCTGACGCAGGTCTCGGTTCAGCTCCGGCATGATACGGAGTGGTGGGATCTGATTGACCTGAAGGCCAACGTGCCGTCGGGCGGACCGGTGACGCTGCATTACGGTCCGGGGGAAGGAGCCCGCCACATCCTGCATGTGGACTCCGCCGATGCCGGCGCGGTGCTTGCGGCACTCGGCATCTCTCAATCCGTGCGCGGCGGAAGCTTGCTGATCAACGCCGAGGCTCATGACAACGAACCGCACCGGCCGCTGAAGGGTGGCGTGCTGGTCACGGACTTCCGCTTGGTCGATGCGCCGGTCCTGGCGCGGCTGCTGACCATGGCGACGATCACCGGCTTCGTCGATATGATGAGCGGCGACGGATTCCAATTTGATAAATTCAAGATGCAGTTCATCAAGACCGATGGGCGCATCGATATCGATCTCGCAAAGGCGCACGGCCCCTCAATTGGCATTACGGGCGCCGGTCATGTCGACTTCGACAAGAACCGGATGAGTATCGCCGGCACGGTGATCCCGGTGAACGCGGTGAACAGCGTGCTCAGCGATATTCCCATTCTGGGCGACATCCTGTTCGGCGAGGGAATGTTTGCCGTGACCTATGGCGCCCAGGGCGATCTCGACAATCCGGAGATCTCGGTGAATCCCCTTTCGGCCATCGCGCCGGGATTTATCAAGGGCATGTTCGAATACTCGACCGGCGACGAACCGCCGCCGGAGATTCAAGCCTTGCCGCCGACCACCGGCGGTCAGAAATAGCCGTCCTTTGGCGGCGCGATCAGCGCTGCTCGACCAGGAAATTGCCGTGATCGTCGGTGCGCGATTGCTGCTTTGCCAGCAAAAGTAGAGTCGTCGTCGGTTGCTCGATCAATGCCGGCCCGTCGATGACAGCGCCGGTACCGAGCGCCGTTCCGTCATATACCGGCACCTCCTGCCGCCCGCTGCTGCCAAGGAACACAGCGCGGCGTGACTTCGGCTTTGCCTGCCCCTGCTGTGGCGGCAGCGATCTGCCGCGCCGGCTGCGGCCGCCGGTATCGCCGATGGCGCGCACCTTCCAGGTCGTGAACTCCACGATGTCGGCCTCGTCCTTGATGGTGTAGATGCGCTCATGCATCTGGTGGAACGCGGCGACCAGCCGTGGCAGGTCATCCTTGCCTAGTTTGCCGCCGGTCATGTCGAAAGACACTTCGATGTCCCAGGACTGATAGAGATAGCGGCCCTGGAAGGCATATTCGAAGCGCTGCTTGTCGGCGGGAATGCGCGCCCGTTTCAGGAACGCGGCTCCACGCTTGCTGAGATCGGCAAGCAGCTTGTTCACCTTGGCCAGCAGGAAGTCGCGATCCGTCGTGTGCTGCGTCCCCGATCTCCTCCCAGCGCACGTCCGAGATCAGCCCGCCATAGGCGCTGAGGCCGGCGGCGAATTTCGGCACCATGAAGCTCTTGATGCCCATCAGCCGCGCCATCTCGCCGATGTGACAGGCGGTGGCGCCGCCGCCGCTGACCACATAGCTGTCCCGCGGATCGATGCCCTCGTTGATCGTGATGTCCTCGATGGCGGCGATCATGTTGTGATTGCTGGTGGTGTAGATGGCGTAGGCCGACGCCTCGAGACTCGAGCTTCAGCTTTGCCGCGATCTTGCCGACCGCCGCCTCTGCTTTTGCGCGATCCAGCTTGATCTTGCCGCCGAGATAATAGTCGGGGTCGATGATGCCGAGCACGACATTGGCGTCGGTGACCGTCGGCTTCCGTGCCGCCGAGCCCATAGCAGGCCGGCCCCGGCCGCGCGCCGGCGCTCTGCGGTCCAACTTTCAGCAGGCCGCCCGCATCGACCCAGGCGATGCTGCCGCCGCCGGCGCCGACGGAACGGACATCGATCTTCGGAATCCCCAGCATCTCCATGCCGAAGGTCGCCTCCGGCGTGACCACAAGCTGCCGGTTGCGCAGGGCCGACACGTCGAACGTGGTGCCGCCCATATCGACGACGATCACATTGTCGGCGCTGGTCAGATGCATGCCGGCGATCGGCGCCAGGGTAGGGCCGGACATCACGCTATAGATCGGCCGGCGGATGATCTCGTCGGGCGGCATCATGCCGCCGACGCAGTTGCCGATCAGCAGTTCGTTCTTGAATCCCGCGTCCCGCAGAACCTTGGCCAGTTTCTCCGTATAGGCGCTGACGATCGGGTAGAGCGACGGCGTTGATCGCCGTCGAGATCGTGCGCCGGTACTCCCGCGGGATCGGATTGAGTTCATGGCTCAGGCTGATCGGAATCCCCGGCAGTTCCTTCTGCAGGATCTCGCGCACGCGCCGCTCATGGCACGGGTTGACGATCGACCAGAGCAGGCAGACCGCCACTGCCTTCACGCCGCATTTCTTCAAGTGCCGCGCCGCGGCGACAACGTCCTTCTCGTTCAGCTTGTCGATCTCGTTGCCCCATCGCATCGATGCGGCCGCGGACTTCGCAGGTGCGGCTGCGTGGTATGAACGGCGGCGGGAAGTCGATCTTGGTGTTGAAGGCGCGCTTGCGCGGCGACTCGCGCAAGGTCAGGATATCCGGATGCCCGGACGTTGCAGATCAGCCCGGCCTCGGCAACCTTGCCTTCGATCAGCGCATTGGTGGAAACCGTGGTGCCGTGGACGAGCATGTCCATCTTGCCCAGGAAATCGCCCAGCTTCATGTCGTGGCTCGCCGCCGCGACGCCGAGGACGTCGATGAAGCCACGCTCGAATTCGCCCGGCGTGGTCGGCGACTTGAAGATCTCCAGGTCGGATTGCCTGCTGTAGAGGACCAGATCGGTGAAGGTGCCGCCGATATCGATGCAGGCCACGAACATCTCAGATCTCCTTTTTCTTATCTTGTCCGGCCATCGGCAGCGTCACTTCCCAATCGCCGACCAGCCCGTGGGGCCGCAGGATCAGGATGGCCAGAAGGATGGCCGCCAGCACGATCTCCTGCAGCCCCGGCGGCGCCGAGATCGTCAGGTCGCCGACGCTGATGCCCCGCTCGATCGAGCGGAACAGCTGCGACACGGTCGACACCAGGGCGACGCCGACACAGGCGCCGGTCAGGCTGCGCATCCCGCCGATCACCAGCATGGTCAGGGTGACGAAGGTCAGGTCGAGATAGAACGTGTTCGCGGTCATGGTGCCGAGGAAATGGCCGTACAGCACGCCGCCGGTGGCGACGATGACCGCGCTCAGCACAAAGGCGATCAGCCGCTCGCGGGAGATGTCGATGCCGGTGGCCGCCGCGGCCACTTCGTTCTCGCGCGAACAGCGCAGCGCCAGGCCGTGGCGCGTCATGCCGAAGGCCGCGGCGACGATCAGGGCCACTCGCTGCCCCGGCGGCGGCCACCCAGAGATCGGTGTATCGCGGCAGCCCGACCAGCGCCTGCCGGCCACCGGTCACGGCCTGCCAGTTGGACGCGACCACATGGGTGATGACGAGAAGCGCGAATGTCGCCATCGGCAGCGCGATGCCGCGGAGGCGCACCAGCGGCAGGGCGACCAGCAGCGCGATCAGCCCGGCAGCGGCGATGGCGATGACAAGCGCCACGCCGCCCGGCAACTGCAACGCCTCCAGGAATGGCGGCAGATCGAGGGCCACGGCCTTTTTCGCCGGCGCGATGGTGAGGATCGCCGAGATGTATCCGCCGAGCGCCATGAACGCCACATGGCCGAAGGAGAACACGCCGGAATTGCCGACGAAGACGATAGAGCCCGATGACCACCGTCAGCTTGATCAGCGCCTCCACCACGGTCCGCTGCAGGGCCGGCGGCGTGAACAGGCTGACCGCGACGACAAGGGCGAGCAGGACCAGCAGCAGGCCCGCGGTCTGCAATGGCTTGGGCTCGGTGGAAAAATGCGCCAGCGCCATGGTCTAGACCCGCTCCCGGTCGGCGCGGCGCACCAGCAGGCCCTGCGGTCGCCACAGCAGAAAGGCGATGAACAGCAGGAAGACGAAGGCGTCGCGGTAGGGCCGCATCTCCACCGGCAGATAGGCCTGCAGCGATACCGAGACGATGCCGACCAGGAAACCGCCGAGCGCCGCGCCGGTCAGCGAGCCCATGCCGCCGATGACCGAGGCGACGAAGGCGATCAGCACCATGCTGACGCCCATCTTGTAGGACACGCTGCCGGTCTGGGTGACGAGATAGAGCGACACGATGCTGGCCAGCACGCCGGAAATGGCGAAGGCGACCGCGATACACCCGGTTCGCCCGCACGCCCACCAGCCGCGCCATGGTGAAATCCTCGGCCGCCGCCCGCATCTGCACGCCGACGCGCGAGCGGCGGAAGAACAGGACCAGACCGCCCATCAGCGCGAGGGTCACGATGATCGTCGCGATCTGCAGCCGCGGCACCCTGAGCCCGCCGAGATCCACGCTCTCGCCCAGCTGCGCCATGAAATCCACGCCCATCGGCCGCGAGCCGAAGATCATCAGCACGATATGCTGCACCAGATAGGACACGGCGAAGGAGGCGATCAGCAGCGTCGCCGGATTGGCGCGGCGCAGCGGCCGGAAGGCCAGCCGCTCCATGCCGAGCGCCAGGATCGTCACCACGAGTATCGCCGCCAGCGCCATCACGATGTAGGGCTGGCCCGCCAGGCCGTAGAGCGTGAATCCGCCGACCATGATCAGCTCGCCATGGGCGAAATTGATCAGCCGCATGATGCTGAAGATCAGCCCGATGCCGAGCGCGGCCAGCGCGTAGACGGCGCCCAGGCTGATGGCGTCGATGGCGTTCTGCAGGACGATCACGGCGCGCGCGCTCCGCTCATGACGCCGAAATAGGCGGCATCGAACGCCGCGGTGCCCTGCAGCTCCGCCGAGCGGCCGGACATGGTCGATCGGCGCCGGAATTCAGCACATAGGTGCGGTCGGCCGCCGTCAGCGCCCGGCTGACGCTCTGCTCGACGATCAGGATGGTGACGCCGCCGCGGCGCAGCTCCAGCGATCGCGTCGTAGACCTGCTTCGACGACCAGCGGCGCCAGGCCGAGCGAAGGCTCGTCGAGCAGCAGCAGCCGCGGCCGCGCCAGCAGGGCGCGGCGCGATCGCCAGCATCTGCTGCTCGCCGCCGGACAGCTTGCCCGCCCGCTGCCGGTAGCGCTCTCGCAGCACCGGAAACATGATCGAGCACGCGCTCGATGTCGGCCGCGATCGCCGCCCGGTCGCGCCGCGCCGTGGCGCCGAGTGCGATATTCTCGGCGACGCGTGAGCGAGCCGAAGATGTGGCGGCCCTCCGGCACCAGCGACAGGCCGCCGGCGACCAGCCGCTTCCGGCGCGGCGCCCGGCACGCTGCCTGCCGGCGAACTCGATTCTGCCCTGCTTGGCGCGGACGACGCCGGCGATGGTCAGCAGCAGCGTCGACTTGCCGGCGCCGTTCGGGCCGATGACCGCGACGATCTCGCCCTCGCCGACCTCGCAGCGAGACGCCGCGCAGCGCGACGATGTTGCCGTAGCTGACGTGGAGGTCGCTGACCGTCAGCATGGCTCAGACCGCCTCGTCGCCGAGATAGGCCTGGCGCACCGTCGGCGTCGGTGCGGATCTCATCCGGGAGTGCCGATGGCGATGGTGCGGCCCTTGCTGCAGCACCTGGATGCGGTCGCAGAGCGCGAAGACCAGCGACATGCGATGCTCGATCAGCAGGATGCCGCAATCGAGCTCGCGCCGGATGCCGCCGATCGACCTGCTTCAGGTCCTCGCATTCGGCATCGTTCAGGCCGGCCGCCGGCTCGTCCATCAGCAGGAAGCGCGGCCGCATGGCGATGGCGCGGGCAATGCCGACCCGCCGCTCCTCGCCGAAGGGCAGGGTGTCGACCTTGCCGGTGCGCCTTGCGCCGCAAGGCCGAGCCAGTCCAGCACCTCGCATCGCCTGGCGCGCGCGCCGCTGCGCGGTCGAGCCCGGTCGCCATGCGCGCCGGCCTCGACATTCTCCAGCGCCGTCAGGCCGGCGAAGGGCAGCACGTTCTGGAAGGTGCGCACCAGCCCGCGGCGGCTGCGTTCATGCGGCTTCCAGCGCGCCGATGTCCTCGCCGTCCAGATGCACGCTGCCGCGGTCGACCTCCTGGAAGCCGGTGAGCACATTGACCAGCGTCGTCTTGCCGGCGCCGTTCGGCCCGATCAGGCCGAGGATCTCGCCGCGGTCGAGCCGCAGGCTGACGCCGGTCGATCGCGCGCAGGCCCTGGAAGTTGACGACGACGTCGGCGACCTTCAGGGCCGACGCCGTCGCGTTCTCCGTCGCAGCGCCGTGCGGTCATGCGCGACCAGCCCGATACGCAGCGCTGCGATGCCGCTGATTATTGCGGCATCTTCTCCGCGCGACGACCCGATGACGTTGCCGGACTTGCCGTCCTTCACCTCGATCAGCAGCAGGTCGCGCTGCATGTTGATGTGCTGGTCCGTCGGTGAAGGTCGTCGGCCCGGCCAGCAGCGGCTCGTCGTTGAAGCTCTCGCAGCGCATCGCGCACCTTGTCGGTGTCGAATGTACCGGCCTTCTCGACGGCCGTGCTCCAGGCCTCGATCACGCTGTAGCCGGTGATGGCGTGCGAGGTGACGGGCGGCTTGCCGAACTTCGCCTGGAACTTGTCCATGAAGTCCGCGACGTCCGGACGCGGTGTCGTTGCCGAACACCGAGCCGTAGGTGACGAAGTAGAAGTCGCTGAGGTTCGGCACGCCTTCCAGCCAGTAGTCGCCGTCCCAGGATTCCGAGCCCAGCAGCGGCTGGTTGACGCCGGCCGCGCGCAGCTGGCGCATGGCGCTCGACGCCGCCCGGCGGGAAGGAGCTAAGCACGATGAAGTCGGGCTGCTTCGGCAGCGCCTTGATGCGGGTGATCTGGCTGGCGATCTGCGGATCCTCGCCGCCGAAGGTGTCCTCGCCGAGCAGCGCCGTCGGCGCCGGCCAGTTCCGTCCAGCGCCGCTTGAAGAAGTCGGCGAAGGTGGCGTCGAAGGCGATGGTGGTGTCGAGCAGCACATAGCCCGTGCGCCAGCCCTTCACGTTGTAGGCCCATTCGGCCAGCGCCACCGCCTGGCCCGGCGCGCCGGTCGCCATGGTGAAGGCATTGGGGCCGATGCCGGTCGGGCCCGAACTTCGGATCGCCGGCGCAGGTCGAGAAGGCGATCAGGTTGGCGCAGTCGGCGACCGATGCGGCCGCACTGCCGATAGTCGTAGTCGCAGGTGACGACGACCATCTGCGCGCCCTTGTCGATCACGTCCTGCGCGGCGGTCGCGCCGTAGGCGATGTCGGACTTGGTGTCGGAATAGATGATCTTGAGCTGCCGGCCGAGCAGGCCGCCCTTGGCGTTGATCTCCTCGATCGCGATCTCCATGGCCTTGGCCGGGCCGTCGTCATAGGGCGCGACGACGCCGCTCTGGGCGATCGCGGCGCCGATGATGATCGGATCCTCGGCCTGCGGCCGGTGCCGGCGGCGAGCCGCGCCGCGCACGAGCCAGCCGATGCCCGTGCGTGCATATGACAGCTTCTGCTCATGATTTGTCTCCCTGTTGTTTCTTGCTGCTCTGCGCGGACCGCTTCCGTGTCCGTTCTTTGCCGTCGGGCTTTGCAGCCGGCTCTTGCTGCCGCGCGAGCGCAGCTCGGCGTGCGCCGTCTTCATCGACCACGATAGTCGACGCCGTTCGGCCCGACGCGTACGGCGACGCCGAAGATCTTCGCGCGCCGCCGCGACGCTCAGCCAGTTGCGGTTCACGTCCTCGACGACGCGCGCCGGGATCGCGCCGGCGCGGATCGCCATAGCCGCCGCCGGCGCAGGAGCGGTAATGCACCGCCTCGCCTCTCGCTGAGCGCTGCCGCTGTAGAAGTCCGGCAGCCGCTCGACCTTGCCGCTGCGGCTGCGCTTCCAGGTGCCGCAGCCGGCGCCGGCCTGGCCGCCGAGCACGCCCTTGGCCGGGAACGTGCCGCCGTCGCCGCAGACATAGACGCGTCATGTCGCCGGTGAGCGAGCGGTAGGAGCCCTTGACCGCCGGCGCGCCGTTCCACTGGCCGAAGCCCATGCTGTCCTCGCGCGATGCGGCGCTCCTCGATCAGGATCGGATAGGTCGGCCTCGTCGACCTCGATCGAAGTCGTTGACCATGATGCCGTTGCCGACCGAGCACTCATAGGTCAGCCAGCCGTCATGGCCATGGTTGGCCGGGCCGCCCGACAGGGCCGAGCATCAGCTGGGTGATGTACTCGACATGCTCGCTTGCGCCGCGTGTCGACGCCGGAGACGACGCCCAGCGCGGCCGAGAAATTGCCGCCGCCTTCGCGCCATGCCGTAGGGCTCGCCCATCTGCGGAGAAGCAGCACTGGCACCGCGTTGGCCAGCCGCTCGTTGACGTTGCTGGTGGCGCAGGAGGTGCCGATCGGATGCTGCGGCCGGCCGACCACGCAATCGTCGCGCAGCAGCGGCACGATGCGGCTGGCGCTGCCGTCATTGTGCGGCATCGATGGCGTCGAGATTGTAGTAGACGCCGATGCGGCAGGAGGCGACGGCGCAGGCCTCCGTCAGGTTGAGGCCGCCCGGCACGCAATCCGGATTGTCGCGCACGTCGACGGTGATCAGCCCCGTCTTCGGGATCGACCGTCACCTTGGCCGTGATCGGGATGCCCTCGTCGGCCACGCCCGGCACCGGATCGTGGCGCACCTCGTAGCTGTAGGTGCCGGCCGGCAGCTCGCGGATCGCGGCGATGGCGCGGCGCTCGCCGTAGTCCATCCAGGCCTCGATGAAGTCGCCTTGATCGTCTCGATGCCCGTACTGCGCCACCAGCTCCTTCAGCCGGCGCTCGCCGGTGCGGCAGGCGCCGACCTGGGCGCGGTAGTCGCCGTACCAGATGTTGCTGACGCGGATCTTCTGCAGCCCGATGCGGATCAGGTCGTCCTTGTCCTTGAAGTTCTCCTGGATGCGCACGCAGGGGAAATGCACGCCCTCCTGATAGATGGTCGCGGCGATAGGGCAGGTAGGTGGACGGCTCCGGCGCGCCGATATCGGCATGGTGCGAGCGCGACAGCGTCCAGAACAGCGGCTCGCCGTCGAAGAACACCGGCACGCACAGCGTCAGGTCGGCATGGTGCGTGCCGCCGTAGAACGGGCTGTTGTTCAGGAAGGCGTCGCCCTCCTTGATGTCGTCGAACAGCTCGGTGATCGGCTGCGTGGTCAGCTCCAGCGCCGTTCACATGGATCGGCAGCGCCTCCTCGACCGAGACCAGCCGATGATCGTAGGTCAGAATCCCGCAGGACATGTCGCGCGCGTTCTTGATGACGCTCGACCGGCTGGCCTTCATGACCGTGTTGGTCATCTCGCGGATGATCGATTCGAACCGGCTCGACAGCACCGCCAGCAGGATCGGATCGAAACCCGCCGCCGTACGGCCGGCGCCGCCCTCAGCCATACTCGCCTCCCGACTTGTTCTTCCCGGCCAACGCTTTAGCAGGCGCGCTGCCCCGGCCCCGGCGCTTCAGGCTCCGGGCGGCGCGGAGTGTAGCATCACAAGACCTGTGATCACAAGATAACTCGGGAGGGTTTCGCAACGCGAAACCCTCCCGAGTCATCCCGGAAACCGAGCGGCAGCGAGGTTGTCCGGGATCCATGAACACTGAGTTGACCAGCTCGAAAATTTGTCATCCTGGGGCCGCCACGTCAGTGGCGGAGCCCGGGACCCAAGCACACGAAATTCGTCAGGCTAAGTTGACGATTGCTCGGTGTTCATGGGTCCCGGACAACCGCGCTGAAGCGCGGTTTCCGGGATGACAACAGTGTGTGCGTTGCTAAACCGCCCGTACCAGAGCGTGTTTCTTTTTACCGGCGGAGAGCTTAACCGCCGTTCCAATGCCAGCATAGTCAATCGCCATCGACATCGTCACCGAGAGCGATTCGTCACTTATGGGTTTGTCATTAAGCCGCGCACCGCCACCTTTGATGAGGCGACGGGCCTCACCGTTGCTGGCGGTCAGCCCTGCGCGCCGGATCAATTCATAGACGGGAACACCCTTGTCGAACTCTGAGCGGGGCAAATCGATGACCGGCAACTCGCCACCGACACCGCCTTCGACAAACGTCCGCCGCGCCGTCTCCGCCGCTGCCTCGGCGGCTTCGCGGCCATGGGCCAGCGCGGTCGCCTCGTTGGCCAGGCGGATCTTCGCCTCGTTGATCCCCGAGCCCTGCAGCTTCTCCAGCCCGGCGATCTCCTCCAGCGGCAGGTCGGTGAACAGCCGGAAGAAGCGCCCGACATCGGCGTCCTCGGTGTTACGCCAATATTGCCAATAGTCATAGGGGCTCAGCTTGTCGGCATTGATCCACACCGCGCCGGCCGCGGTCTTGCCCATCTTGGTGCCGGCCGACGTGGTGATCAGCGGCGTGGTCAGGCCGTAAAGCGCGCGGTCGTCGATCCGCCGTCCCAGCTCCACGCCATTGACGATGTTGCCCCATTGGTCCGAGCCGCCCATCTGCAGCACGCAATCCTGCCGCCGCGACAGCTCCAGGAAGTCGTAGGCCTGGAGGATCATGTAGTTGAACTCCAGGAACGACAGCGACTGCTCGCGATCGAGCCGCAGCTTGACGCTGTCGAAGGACAGCATGCGGTTGACCGAGAAGTGGGCGCCGACATCCCGCAGGAACGGAATGTATTCCAGCTTGTCGAGCCAGTCGGCGTTGTTGACCATGACGGCGTCGCTGGGCCCGTCGCCGAACCTGAGGAAATTCGTGAAACCCTTGCGGATGCCGGCGATGTTCTTGGCGATCTGGTCTTCTCCCATCAACTTGCGCGACTCGTCGCGGAAGGAAGGATCGCCGATCTTGGTCGTGCCGCCGCCCATCAGCACGATGGGCTTGTGCCCCGCCTGCTGCAGCCGGCGCAGCAACATGATGCCCACCATGCTGCCCACATGCAGGCTGTCGGCCGTGGCGTCGAAGCCGATATAGGCGACGATGCGCTTCTTCTGAGCAAGCTCATCCAGCGCCGCCCCGTCGGTGCATTGATGCATGAATCCGCGGTCGACAATTTCGCGCAGAAAACCGGATTTGAGCTCGCTCGACATAGCCATTTGACGCCAACGCTAGAGGGGCCGGAGGTGTAACACAGCCGCCCGTCCGCGACAATTCCGGGCACGCGGAGGCGCGAAGCCGCGGAGATGTCCGCTGCTCTTCTCCGCGCCTTCGCGGCTCCGCGTGATCCCCTATTGCTTCTCAGCATTGCCCACCCACCGCTGATCTTGCATAAGATCGACCCATGGCAGACACATCGAACAAGCCTCGCTGGGCCCTCGGCATGATGAGCGGCACGTCTTGCGACGGCATCGACGCCGCGCTGGTGGAAACCGACGGCGAGACCGAGATCATCATCGGCGCCGCCCTGGCCGAGCCCTATGAGCCGGAATTCCGCGCCAAGCTGATGTCCGTCATGGGCCTGAAGGGGCCGGTGGCCGAGGTGGAGAAGGAACTCACCGAGCGCCACGCCGCGGTGGCCAAACGCCTGCTCAGCGACAACGGCCTCGAGCCCAAGGACGTGGCGCTGATCGGCTTCCACGGCCAGACCCTGCTGCATCAGCCGGATCTCAGCCGCACCAAGCAGATCGGCGACGGCGCGCTGCTGGCTAAGCTCATGGGCATCGACGTGGTCAATGATTTCCGCTCCAACGACATGGCCCATGGCGGGCAGGGGGCACCCTTCGTGCCGCTGTTCCACGCGGCGCTGGCATCCTCGATGAAGCGGCCGGTTGCCGTGCTCAACATCGGCGGCGTCGCCAATGTCACCTGGGTCGGCGAGGGCGCGGTGAAAGGCACCGCGGGCGCCGCCGGCAGCGCCCCGATCCTCGCCTTCGACACCGGCCCGGGCAATGCGCTGATGGACGATTGGGCGCTGAAGCATACCGGCCAGGCGGTGGACAAGGACGGCGCGCTGGCCGCGAAGGGCAAAGTCAACGACGCGGCTCTGGCCAAGCTGATGGCCCATCCTTACTTCGCCAAGAAGGCGCCGAAATCCCTCGACCGCAATGATTTCGATTCCTCACCTGTCGCGTCACTGTCGCCGGAAGATGGCGCGGCAACGCTGGCCGCTTTCACCGTCGCGTCCATCGTCAAGGCATCAGAGCATTTCCCCGCCCCCGCGCGCCGCTGGATTGTCGCCGGCGGCGGCCGCCGCAATCCCGTGCTGATGGCATCGCTCACCGAAAAACTCGGCGTCCCCGTCGCCCCCGCCGAACGCGCCGGCTGGAACGGCGACGTGCTGGAGGCCCAGGCGTTCGGCTATCTGGCGGTGCGCTCCGTGCGCGGCTTGCCGCTCAGCGTGCCAGGAACAACGGGCGTGAAGGAACCGGTCACCGGCGGAAAGCTGCATTCGAAAAAATAACGCGATCGAAAATCTTGTAGGGGCGACCTGCGGTCGCCCTGTCGACATTGCAACGTTGCATCAGGGCGAGCTCAGCTCGCCCCTACAACAGTCGAATTCCGACCTCCCTACCTATTCTCATCCAAAAATTCCGGCCGCGTTTTCTCCCCGATCAGGCAGTCGATCCGCGGCGCCATCTGCGCCAACTGCGCCGGCACGATCTCCGGTTCCCGCCCGGCGATCTCCAGCACCAGCTTGCGGCGGATGGCTTCGGCCAGTTGCTCGGGCGCCTGCACGGAAATGGAGAAAGCGCCGGGGCCGCCGATCACACAGTCCTGATAGTAGATATCGAGCAATCCGGCCGGCAGGCTGAACATGGTGCCGGGGCGCAGGGTCAACGGCAGGCCGTTGATGGTGATGCCGCGCGCCAGCACCGCCTCGCGCATGGGCACCACCGGTGGCCCCATGTTGTTGGGGCCGTCGCCGGAGATATCGATCACCTGCCGGCTGCCGGAAAAGCCGTTGTCCGGGAACAACGCGCCGGAAAAGGCGAGGGCGGCGGAGATCGAGGTGCCGCGGATGCGCGGGCTTTGCGCCTGCGCCAGCTCGGCGGACACCGCCTCGGCCGCCGCCTTTCCGTCCACCAGCCGCCAGGGCATCACCAGCGTCTGCGATTTAGGTCCCGCCCATTCGACATAGGCCACGGCGATCCTGCCCATCATGCCCGAGGTGATTGCCGCGATCACATCCGGATGCAGGAACGCGTCCACATAGCCATCCCGCTGCAGCCTCCGCTCCTCGACGTCCATCGACCCGGAAACATCGACAGCGAGAACGAGTTCGAGATCGACGGGGACGTCTTGGGCTAACAGTGAGCTGGTCGGCAGCACGCATGGTGCCATCACGAACGCCGCCATGATCCTGAACAGCCGCCTACTCATTTCTCATCCTTTTCAGGAAGCGCCCGATTGGTCACACAGTTAAGTCGACCACGGGCTGAGTATGAAAGCACAGATGCGTGAAGATGGATATGTTGGACCGAGACTGGCGAGACGAACTCTAAACAGACCCCTCTCCCCTTGCGGGAGAGGGCGGCTATCGGCCGCTCTGCGGCCGATAGCCGGGTGAGGGGTTTCGCGCGAATGCGCGCAAAGAGCTCTTCGCTCAATTCAGAGTTCATGCCTCTGGAGAGATTCTGCTGACGGGAAAGTATTATTGCTGCTGCAGGCGAACTCTTTGGCGCCCAACGGCGCCACACCCCTCACCCGAGAAACATCCGCTTCGCGGAGGTTTCTCGCCCTCTCCCGCAAGGGGAGAGGGGTCAGATTTAGTGCAGCCTTGGCAGAGTGCAGCTTACCGCGCCGCCGCCTTCGCCCGCTTCGGCTTCGACGGGCCTGCGAGATAGTCGTCGATCTCGCCGGTCAGCTCGTCCAGCTTGTCGTGGAAGAAGTGGTTGGCGCCTTCGACCAGCCGGTAGTCGATGTTGATGTCCCGCTGGTTGGACAGCTTCTGCACCAGCTTGTTCACGGACTCCGCCGGCACGATGTCGTCCTCGTCGCCCTGGATCACCAAGCCCGAGGAGGGGCAGGGGGCGAGGAAGCTGAAATCATACATGTTGGCCGGCGGCGAGATGGAGATGAAGCTGGAGATCTCCGGCCGCCGCATCAAGAGCTGCATGCCGATCCAGGCGCCGAAGGAGAAACCGGCCACCCAGCAGGCCGCCGCGTTCGGGTTGTGGGACTGCAGCCAGTCCAGCGACGATGCGGCATCGCTCAGCTCGCCCTCGCCGCGGTCGAACCGTCCCTGGGACCGGCCGACGCCGCGGAAATTGAACCGCAGCACCGCATAGCCCCGCTTCTGGAAGGTTTGGTAGACGGCGTACACGACCTTGTTGTTCATCGTGCCGCCATGCTGCGGATTGGGGTGCAGGACGATGGCGATAGGCGAGGTCGGCTCCCGGCCAGGCTGGTAACGGGCTTCGATCCGGCCTTCCGGTCCGTTGATGATGACTTCAGGCATTCAATGACGGCTTCCCAGCCACGTTCGGTCTTTTGACGCCAAACTTCCGTTGGCGTTTTCAACCATTTGTTATTACTGATTTATCGGGCCGTCCGACCAAATCTTGACCAATTTAGTCGGATATACTATATGCCTACAAGGAGCGGGCACACACCCCGACGCCGGCCGAGACCTGAGCCAAGGCGGACGGGATCATATCATGTTGGGTCGCATGCTTTTCAAGAACATTCGCGACGATATCGACGGCATGATCGCCCGGGACCCCGCGGCCCGGTCGCGACTGGAAGTTGTGCTTACCTATCCGGGTTTCCATGCCGTGGTCCTCTACCGCGCCGCGCATTGGCTGTTTGTGCGCCAGTGGCGCCTGCTGGCGAGGATGGTTTCTCATTTCGCCCGCTTGATCACCGGCATCGACATCCATCCCGGCGCCACCATCGGCCGCCGCCTGTTCATCGACCATGGCACCGGCCTGGTGATCGGCGAAACGGCGGAAATCGGCGACGACGTCACCCTTTATCAGGGCGTCACCCTTGGCGGCGTGGCGCCGTCGGTGGATTCCGCCGCGCAAGTGGACCGCAAGCGCCATCCCACGCTGCGCAACAACGTCATCGTCGGCTCCGGCGCTCAGGTGCTCGGTCCGATCACCGTGGGCGAGGGCGCGCGGGTCGGCGCCAATGCCGTGGCTGTCGCCGATGTGCCGGCCGGAGTAACCGTGGTCGGCATCCCCGCCAAGGTCATCGTGCCGCGCAAGGCGTCGCAGGAGTTCCGCGCTTACGGCATGCCGACTGACGATATCGCCGATCCCATCACCCGCGCCATCGACGGGCTGCTGGACCAGGTGTCCCGCCTCAAGGCCCGCGTCGAGCAGCTCGAAGGCGAGGCCGCGCACCGCGCCGGCAATGGCGAGGCCGAGACGCCCGTTACCACGCCGGCATCGATCAATCCCGAGGATCGCCACACGCCGGACTGCTAGTCTGCGGCAATCCAACGAGGCGAGCCGCCGATGAATTCTCCCGTCTATCTCGACTACAACGCCACTGCGCCGCTGCGCCCCGCCGCCGCGGAAGCCATCGCGCGCGCCCAGGGCATGACCGGAAATCCATCCTCCGTCCACAGTTTCGGCCGCCAGGCGCGGGCGGCCCTGGAGACCGCGCGGGAGCAGGTGGCGGCGCTGGCCGGCGCCAAGCCGGCGCAGGTGGTATTCACGTCGGGCGGCACGGAGGCCAACAACCTGGCGCTCGCCGGTTCCGGGCGCGCGCGCATTCTCGTCTCAGGGATCGAGCATGACTCCATCCTGACCGCCGCACCCGCTGCCGAGCGCATTCCCGTTACCGGCGATGGCGTGGTGGACCTCGCCGAATTGGAGCGGCTGTTGCAGGCGGATAAGCGGCCGGCCTTGGTCTGCGTCATGCTCGCCAACAACGAGACCGGCGTCATCCAGCCGCTGGCTGATGTCGTGGCAATCGCCCATCGCGCCGGCGCCCTGGTCCATTGCGATGCGGTGCAGGCGGCCGGCAAGCTGGCGCTGGATTTCACCGCCCTCGGCGTCGACCTGATGTCGCTGTCGGCGCACAAGTTCGGCGGCCCCAAGGGCGCGGGCGCGCTGGTCGTCGCCGATGCCGTGCCGTTCGCCGCGCAGCTCCGCGGCGGCGGACAGGAGCGCGGCCGCCGCGCCGGCACCGAGAATGTCGCCGCCATCGCCGGTTTCGGCGCCGCGGCCGTAGAGGCGGCTCGCGACCTGTCGCATCTGCAGGTTATCGCCGCGATGCGCGACTGGCTGGAGCGCGACGCCGGCGCCGACGTGCCGGCCACGCGCATCATCGGCGCCGGCGCGCCGCGCCTGCCCAACACCAGCTGCCTCGCCTTGCCGGGCGTGGGAGCGGAGACCCTTGTAATGGCGCTGGACCTCGCCGGCGTTGCCGTCAGCGCGGGCTCCGCCTGCTCCTCGGGCAAGGTGAAGGCGTCCCATGTGCTGAAAGCTATGGGCCTCGGCGCGGAGATCGCCGGCAGCTCCATCCGCGTCAGCCTCGGCTGGGCCAGCACATCGGCCGATGTGGAGCGCTTCCTCGCGGTCTGGAGCGAGTTCGCCGGGCGCCGTGGCCTCGCCAGCGCCGCCGCGCCGGGCGGCTTGACGGCGGCGTAGATACGGGTTGCACTTCACTGATGTCCAACAAGCCCACCAACGGCCACCTGCCGAACCAGCCGAAGACGCCGGTCTATCTCGACTACCAGTCGACCACGCCGGTGGACCCGCGCGTGCTCGAGATCATGCTGCCCTATTTCACCGAGAAGTTCGGCAATCCCCATTCCACCAGCCACAGCCATGGTAAGATCGTGGCCGAAGCGGTGGAGGCGGCGCGCGAGGACGTCGCGCGGCTGATCGGCGCGGAGGCGCGGGAGATCGTTTTCACCTCCGGCGCTACGGAATCCAACAACATCGCCGTTAAGGGCGCCGCGCGTTTCCTCAAGGAACGGCGCAACCACGTCGTCACCTGCATCACCGAACATAAATGCGTGCTGGAGAGCGTGAAGCGGCTGGAGCAGGAAGGCTTCGCCGTCACTTGGCTGCCGGTCGGCCGCGATGGCCTGGTGGACCTCACGGCGCTTGAAGCCGCCATCACCGAGCGCACCGCCTTGGTCACCATCATGGCCGTCAACAACGAGATCGGCGTGATCCAGCCGCTGGCGGAGATCGGCAAGCTCGCCCACGCGAAGGGCGCGCTATTCCACACCGATGCCGCTCAGGCTGCCGGCAAGATCTGGCTCGACGTGCAGTCGATGAACATCGATCTCCTGAGCATCTCCGGCCACAAGATGTACGCGCCCAAGGGCGTCGGCGCGCTCTATGTCCGCCGCCGGCCGCGGGTGCGGCTGGAACCGCTATTCGACGGCGGCGGGCAGGAGCGGGGTGTGCGCTCCGGCACGCTGCCGGCGCCGCTCTGCGTCGCGCTGGGCGCCGCGGCCCGCATCGCCCGGGAGTCCCATGCGGAAGAGGGCAATGCCCTCGGCATCCTGCGCCGCCGCTTCCTCAACGCCGTGGCGCGGGGCATGCCGGATGCCGCCGTGAACGGCAGCGAGAGTCACCGCTTCGCGGGCAACATCAATCTGCGGCTGCCGGGCGTCGATGCCCAGCGCCTGCTGGAACAGATTCCCGAGCTGTCCCTGTCCCTCGGCTCCGCCTGCACCTCGGCCGAGGTCGAGCCGTCCTACGTACTGCGTGCCATCGGCCTGTCCGATCAAGAGGCGGCCGCCTCGCTCCGGGTCGGGTTCGGCCGCTTCACCACGGAAGCCGAGGTGGATTTCGCCGCCGAGCGCCTGACCGCCGCCGCCGGCCGTTTGCGCGGCGGCGACGCTAAAGTGCCCAGCGCCGCCCAATGAAAGGGGCTTTCCCGGGCCTTCCTTGACGGCCCGTGGGAGCCTGTGGCAGGGAAGCCGCCGCCGGGTTGGAGACAAGACCCGGCCCCCCAGGAGAACGACAGGATGCCGAAGATCACCTTCATCAAGACCGATGGCACGCGCCTCGAAGTGGATGCCCCGGTCGGACTGTCCGTTCTCGAGATCGCCCACCGCAACAACCTGGATTTGGAAGGCGCCTGCGAGGGTTCGCTCGCCTGTTCCACCTGCCATGTGATCGTGGACCCCGAGTGGTACGAAGTGCTGCAGGCCGCCACCGAGGACGAGGAGGACATGCTGGATCTCGCCTTCGGCCTGACCAAGACCTCGCGCCTGGGCTGCCAGATCCGCATTACCGAGGAGCTGGACGGCCTGACCGTGCAGCTGCCCTCGGCCACCCGCAACATGATGCTGGAGTAGCGCTCGGCCCCCAAAGGGAACCGCGCAGCGTCAATCCGCCTTACCTTTCATGAGGGATTTGGTCTTGGACTTTACCCCCGCAATCGCCAGATGATTGCGGCCGCAAACCCCTGTCCTTGAAGGTTAACGCCCCATGGCACCCAGGAAGTCGGAATCCGCCGTGAGGCTGCCAGCGCCGGCGGATTTTCATGCCCGGCTCCTGGCCTCGCCGGTCGGCCGGCTGGTGACGCGGCCCTGGTTCGACCGGGTGGCGCTGAAGCTCGGCCTCGCCGCCTATCTGCCGCTGTCCCGCGCCTGGGCCGCGGCCGCCGTGTCCGACGGCTCGCTCGAGCGCTTCCATGACGAGGTGCCGATCGGCCGACTGCCGGTCATGGTGGAGCGCGGCCTGCCCCGCGCGCTCGGCCGCATCTCCGAGCTCAGCTTCGTGCATAGCGCCGTGGAGCGCGAGTGGGAGGCCGCCTACTTCGGCCCGCAGGACGTGCCGGCCGACCGGCTGGTGATGGCCGAATGCGCGCGGCGCGACGCCAGCGACAGCTTCATGAAGGGGCGGCTTTCGTTCCTACCCATGCGCCTGCAGAGCGCCGTGCCGGCGGTGCGCTTCGACCTGCCGAACTTCGAGCAGGTGATGGAGCGCTACGGTCCGGCGCTGCACGATATCGAGAGCGCCTACATGCCGCCGGAAAAGCCGGTGGCGATCACCGAGTCCCGCCGCGTGCCCTCAACCTTCGGCACCGAATACTGGCTGAAATTCCCCAGCGGCAATCCCGCCGTCGGCCCCTGGGCCTGGGCCCATGTGTTCGAGCCCGAGGGCATCAAGAACCCGCCCAGCCTGGTCTATGGCCACGGCCTCGCCATGGAGATCGAGGCGATGGAGGGCGCGGTCGAAGGCTCCAACGACATCATCAGCCAGGGCGTGCGCTTCATCCGGCTGGAGGCGCCCTGGCACAGCCGCCGCCGCCTGACCGGCCGCTATGGCGGCGAGCCCTTCCTCGCCACGCCGCCGCTGGGTGCGCTCGACCTCTTCAGTTCCGAGGTGCGCGAGATGGCGGCGCTGATCGCCTGGTGCCGCGGCAACTCATCCGGCCGCGTCGCCGTCGGCGGCACCAGCCTGGGCGCGCTCGCCAGCCAGCTCGTGGTCACCCATTGCCGCCACTGGCCCAAGGTCTACCGGCCCGACGTCGCCTTCCTTGCGACGACAACCCAGGATGTGGGCAGCCTCTCCTTCGACAGTTCGCTGGCGCAGCTCTGCAAGGTGCCGCAGGCGATCGCCGCCGCGGGCTGGACGCGCGAGATGTTCGACCGCTGGCGCCCGCTGACCGATCCCCATGACGAGCCGCAGCTCGACCCCGCCGACATCATCATGGTGCTCGGCCGCGTCGACACGGTGACGCCGTTCGAGCGCGGCCTGCGCATGGCCCGCTCCTGGCGCATCCCCGAAGGCAACCTCTTCATGCGTGCCGCCGGCCACTTCTCGGTCTCGCTCGACCTCAACCGCGACCCCGCGCCCCTGTACAAGGTGGCGGCGGTGAAGCGGTAGGGCACCCAAAGAGATAAAACCCAAAATGTCCCCTCTCCCCCTGCGGGAGAGGGCAAGCAGCGGTCGCGCCGCGACCGCTGCGCGGGTGAGGGGTCTAACCAAGACTCAAGGCGCGTGCGGTACCGGGCGATTCCCACTTAGCCCCAGACACCCACGAACAGTGCTCCCAACACCCCTCACCCCGCGACATCCGCTGCGCGAATGCCGCATCCCTCTCCCTCAAGGGGAGAGGGGACAATGAACACTGCGGCCGTCACCTAGCCCGCCCATAAAACCCGATCCGCTCCTGGGCACTGAACATCACGCCCTGCTTCTCGACGAAACTCATGACCGCGATGATCCGGTCCCGCGCCCCCCGCGTCGGCGCCGCGCGGTGCGCCGTGTTGCGTCCGGCAAAGACATTCAGCGTGCCCGCCGCCAGCCGCACCGAGCGCATGTCCGGATCCTGTCCCGCCAGCAGCCGCGCCACCCCGTCATAATTGGGCGCGCCCTCGCCGCGCAGGTTGCGCCGGTACTCGAACTCGCCGCCGGCTTCCGGCACCTGCAGCAGCAGCGTGATGGTGAAATGGCTGCGGTCAAAATGCCAGTTAAGTCCCTCGCCCTCGCCATAACCCATGACGTTGAGGCAGGCGAGGGGATCGGCCATCGGATACAGCACCGGCTTGTCCATCGTGGCCGCCAGGAACGCCGCCAGCGGCGGCCAGTCATAGATGTTCCGGATGATCGTGCCCAAGGTGCGTTCGCCGGTGACCGTCCGATTGCTGGTCTCCACCTCCCGCCGCGCCGGATGATCCGCCGGAAGGTTCGGCTGGGGCGCCCCGAACCAGATGTCATGCTTCCGTGCATGCCGGAACGCGCCGTCGGCGAGCAGCGGCTTCAGCTCTGCGACGCAGGTGGCGAGAGCGTCGGGGCGCACGAAGCCGGGGAGGTTGAACATGCCGCTGTTGGCGAGATCGTCGCGGCAGCGCGCAACGAGTGCTTGGCCTTCGGGCGCGTCGAGCCGATGCAGCGAATAGGCGCGGAGATCGAGAAGTTTTTCCATTAACACACTGTGATTTAATTCGGGCAGTGTCCTCAGCCTAGCTGAAAACGGCTGCATTCTGCAAACGGCCGCCCCGTATGCTGCGAAAACTCCTCGACAATCCGGCCGGCCACCGCGGCGCGCTGGCGCTCGGTCTTGGAGGCCTATCCTCCTATGTCCTGTGAGTTTCGTCACGGTCCCCGCAAGAGCCGGCGCTAGGATGCGCCATGTCCGGCGCTGTGCGCAGGATTGCAGCGCCCGCTGACAACAACACGTTGTTCAGCCCCCGAGGAGAGGTGGCGCCATGCCCTCGATCATCACAGCGGTCAAGTGGAAGCGGCCAGCGGTATTTATTGCGGCCGCGTTTCTGGCCATCGTCGTCGCGCAGGAATGCGGTCAGCCGCAATGCCCGGAGGGACAGGTGCCCTGCAGTGCCGGCGTCGATGCCAGCGGCGCGGTCTGCTGGACCTGCTGCGCGGCCTAGAGAGTGAGCGGATCCCCGGGGGTCTGCTCGGGAGGATATTCCTATGAACTTGGTGTTCGGTGTCCTGCTGGCGGATCCCAGCTTCTGGATCGGCCTGACGGCGGTCTGGATGTTCGGCTGGACCCGCTTCGGCGACCGCCGGTGGGACGAGGACGAAGTCGATCCTCGCATTCCCACCAGCTCATTCACCACGCGGTTCCGCTTCCTGCTCGCGGCCTTCACCTATACCGGCGCCTATGGCCTGCTTTATGCCGTGCTGATCGGCTGCGGCAGTTTCGAGTTCACGCAGGAGATCCTGAAGAAGTACATCGGCACCATCGGCGACAAGCAGATCGGCTCGCCCGCCTGGGCGGCGATGGCGGTGACCGCGGTGCTGCCGGCCCTGCCGCTGTTCAAGCGGCTGGACGAGCGGCTGCGCGCGAAGTTCCACAACTTCGCCAGCATCCCGCTGAAGGTGCGGCATCTGGCGGACGAGATTCTCTACGGCCTGTCCCAGCTGCTCGGCATCACCGACGGCGGCGACATGAACGACGGCGCCCGGCTCTATGCCCGGCTCAAGAAATGCATGAAGAAGCTGAAGGCGTCGCCGCGGGTCACGGCGGCTCGCGACTATGGCGAGTTCTTCGCTCAATACCGCTCGGTCAAGGAGGAGTTGGACAAGCAGGTCGAGGCGGCGAACGCCGTCGAAGGCGTCGACGACGAGAAGGCCAAGGAACAGGAGCAGGTTTCCAGCTTCGAATGGCAGGCGATCAACAAGCGGCTGGCGCGCCTGATCGCCTGCGCCGTACTGCATGTGGAGCGCGACGAATACGATGCCCGCGACGTGCTGGCGAACGAACTGAAGATTCCGCATATCGCCGCCGGCCACTGGCGCTTCACCTTCAACCAGATCGCCCTGGGGGGCGTCGCCGTCATCCTGGCCATCGGCATCGGCCTGGGCGCCGGCGCCTATGTCACGCTCTCCAAGATGGGCTTCCGCCCGGATCAATCCCAGGCCGAAGTGCTGATGGCGATGTACCGGCAATGCGCGACGATTGGCATCCTGGCCGGCCCGATGTTCGTGCTGTCGATCATGTTCGCGGCCGGCGTGCAGATGTACCTGCTGGACCGGCGGCAATTCGGCCAGGCGCTGGAGTGGCAGGACCTGACGCTGTCGCGCATCATCACCTTCATCGGCGCATTCCTGGTAGCGCTGCTGCCCGCCCTGATTGTCGGCGCCATCCGCGCCTGGCTTAGGAACGAAGAGCTGTCGATCATGGTGTGGCTGCCCTGGGCGATTCCGCCGGCCGCGGTGGCGACGCTGTTCGTCAGCCTCTCGAGCCATGAGCTGACGCCGGTCAAGGCCCTCAACACCGCCGTCGACTTCGTCGCCCACGCGGCCGTCGCCGCTATCGCCACGCTGGTCGCGGCAAGGATCTCGATCCTGGCGGGCTTCAATCCCTTGGTCAGTTTCGGCGTGCTGCCGGACTCCTTCGTTCTGACGGCCGAGATGACCGCCGCCCTGGCCGGCGGCACCCTCGGCTGCATCGAATGCGCGGTGTCCCGGCCGGCGAAGCAGGGCGCGGCGCGGCCGAAGGCTGCGTTGGTGCCGGCAGCGGCGTGACCTGTGCGGGAGACTAGCTCCGGGGATCACTCATTTCGCGGAGATTGAGCATATTGAGCCCTATGGCGATGGCGGGAAATACGAAGTCATCGTCAAAGGACCGGCGCTGAAACTCGAACAGAAGATTCCGTTTGGCGCTGCTCCCGGTGGCGCAATGCAAGGCCCGCTTTACACGACTCCTGAAAAACTGCGCGCCGCGAAGAACCTGACGAAAATCATAAGCTGATCATCCAGCATGGTGCCTTTGGCTCGTCTGTCCTGGAATTTATTCTCTAAATGTTCTATCATGGAATTTGCACTGACTGGCTTTGTCGGCGGGCGATTATCCACGCGCTAAAATGATGCATGCCATGAGACAAGATTTCTGGATCGGATCGAAACGCTTCTGCGTTTCCCAATTCCGGTTGATTCCCTTGCATGGCATCGTTCCACAAAATCAGGGTCCCCCAGATTTCGTACTTTCTCGTGTATTGTCCTTTTTGGATAATAGGTTAAGTGCGAAAAATTGGGCGGAAAATAGCGCAAAGATGCGCAACTCGGCGTATGCGGGATACCGTCGCCCCGGCTCGTCCGGATTGCTCCGTCCAGCGGCGGTTCTCGCTGGAAATGGAGTTGATCGCTCGGATTGGGCCTCCGCGGGATCGTCCAGCGGGCGATCAGCGGGGAACGCGGCGAGAAGGGCGGGTTTCGATCCTCGGGTCAAGCCCGAGGACGCGCCTACAGAACACCCGGCCTTCGCGTCTCCGCGCCTTCGCGTGAAACCCTACGGCCTCACCGCCACTTCACCCCTTCCAATGGGGCGGGATAGTCTTCTCGTAGTAGGGCAGCGCCTCGATCCTTCCCATCCAGGCCTGCAGTCCCTTGGGGATGTCGTCGCCGGCTTTGATATGGGGCAGGCGTTGCTGCAGGCGGCGCAAGATGCGCACCCACGGGAACAGCGCGAAATCCGCCAGGGTCATCGTGCCCGCGAGGAAATCGCCGCCGCCGGCGCTGCCCGCTGTGGAACCGCCGGCCAGGTAGCCCTCCCAGCGCGCCAGCTCCGCCTTCATCACGTCCATCGCCGCGGCGATCTTGGCGGGATCCTCCGGCTGGTCTTTCGGACGGTACAGTGTCTGGTCCATCAGCTCGCGCCCGGCCTTGGGCATCTGGCTCTCCGCCTCCAGCACCAGCCGGCGCACCAGGGCGCGCGGCTGCGGCTCCAGCGGCAGCAGCGGCCGGTGCGGAAAACGTTCCTCCAGGTACTCGCAGATTGCCGTCGACTCGAACAGCGCGAAGCCGTCATGCAGGATCGCCGGCACCTGGGCGCGCGGGTTCACTTTCAGGTACTCGGGCTTCTGGGTGTCGCCGGCATCGAAGGACAGCAGCTTGAACTCATAGGGAATGCCCTTGTGCTCCAGCGCCAGCCACACCTTCCACGCATAGGGCGAGCCCGAGCCGTAATAAAACGTCAACGCCATGGGGGAGTCCTTTCCAAATATTCGCGCGGGATATTAACGGTCGCGCGGGCGCAGCGCCAACAACTCGCAGCCTGTCGCTTACGCGAGGGTGACAAGGTTTGCCCGCAGTTAGCAGTGGCGGAAAAGCCCAAAATCCCTATATTCCGCGCCATGATCGAGACCAGCCACATCGCCGATAGCGCCGCCGAAACCCTTGCGATGGCGGGCGCCCGAATCCACCGAAGCCTTGGCGTAGGTGGACACAAGGCGCCCGGCGCGACGCGCGTGGTGGTGGCCATGTCGGGCGGCGTCGATAGCTCCGTCACCGCCGCGCTGATGAAGGCCGCGGGCTATGACGTCGTCGGCATCACGCTGCAGCTCTACGATCACGGCGCGGCCGTGGGCCGCAAGGGCGCCTGCTGCGCCGGCCAGGACATCCATGACGCGCGCCGCGTCGCCGACAAGCTCGGCATGCCGCACTATGTGCTCGACTATGAGAGCCGCTTCCGCGCCGAGGTGATGGACGATTTCGCCGACACCTATCTCGCGGGCGCGACGCCGATCCCCTGCGTGCGCTGCAATCAGCGGGTGAAGTTCCGCGACCTCCTGCAGACCGCGCGCGACCTCGGCGCCGAGGCGCTGGCCACCGGCCATTATGCGCGGCGCGTGGTGACGGATGCGAGCGTTGAGATGCATCGCGGCGCGGATCCCACGCGCGACCAGAGTTATTTCCTGTTCGCGACCACGCGCGCGCAGCTCGATTTCCTGCGCTTCCCCCTGGGCGATCTCGCGAAGACCGCGACCCGCGACATCGCGGCGCGGCTCGATCTGCCCGTGGCCGCCAAGCCCGACAGCCAGGATATCTGCTTCGTGCCATCAGGCGACTACGCCTCGGTCGTGGCCAAGCTCCGCCCGGGCGCGGTGGAGGCGGGGGAGATCGTGCACAAGGACGGCCGCGTGTTGGGCCGGCACCAGGGCATCATCAACTACACCGTCGGCCAGCGCCGCGGCCTCGGTCTGGTGGATCCGGCGTCGCCCGGCGAACCGCTCTACGTGCTGCGCCTCGACCCGGAAAACCACCGCGTCATCGTCGGCCCCAAGAGCGCGCTGGCGGTCTCGTTCGATCCAGATGACCGACCTGAATTGGCTCGGCCCGGCCACGGCTCCCGGCGAGGCATTGGAAGTCGACGTCAAAGTCCGTTCCACCACGCCGGCGGTAAGGGCGACATTGGGCCTGGAGGAGGGGGCGGCGGGCCTCACCTTCACCACCCCCCAATACGGCGTATCTCCCGGCCAGGCCGCCGTTTTTTATGCCGGCGAGCGCCTCCTGGGCGGCGGTTGGATCGCCCGCCCCCTTGCTTGACCGGGGCGGCATGGCGACCTATATCCATGCGCCCCGCGGTGCGGCCCGTGATGGCGGAGTAGCTCAGCTGGTTAGAGCAGAGGAATCATAATCCTTGTGTCGGGGGTTCGAATCCCTCCTCCGCTACCACATTTACCCAATTGCGCATTTTCAATGGCTTGCGTACATCGTCGGCAAGCCGGACCAGCCCGCGATAGTCACCTTGCAGAAAAGCTTTGATGACCGGGCGGCCCTTCGCATCGCGCTCCGATTTTGATGGCAGTATCCGTATCTCGCCGCCCGTCAGCAGCCGGATTGCATGCCGCGCTTTGCTCATCTCCGGTCCGACACAATCGCTGCCCAATCGCTTCAGCATCTCGCCATAGTGCCGGGTCAACTCAGGCACCAAGGCGTCGATATCGTCTAGCTGGGGCTCGGTGCGCCGCTTCATCTCCCGCAACCGCGCCAGATCGGCTTCTTCCTTTTCCAAGGCCGCCTTGGTGGTGGGTGTGCGAATCCCTTCCCGAAGGGCGGCCATGATGTTGTCCCGCTCGAATTCCAGCCGGGCCATGTCCTTGTCGATGCGTTGCTGATCCGCGCCGCTGTTGGCGCGTTGGGCGATAAGGGATTGCCGGACGGCCAGCTTGAACCGCTCAAGGGCTTCCGGGGTGAACAGATCGTCTTTGATCGCCGCCAGCAATTTGGTTTCCAGCAGATCGCGCCTAACCGGGGTGGAATTGCGGCACGCCGACCGGCCCCGGTTTTGATAGGTGGAACATCTGTAGGTGTTTGGTCCATGGATGCTGAGAAGGCCGCCGCAGATATCGCAACGTAGGATTCCGCTGAACAGATACTTGCCGTGCCTGCCGGTCCTGCTCTTCGGCCCCAACGCCGCACGGATGTTGGCGCTAGCCGCATGGATTTCACCGCGACGATTCTGTGCGGCGGTCCATAACGCGTCACCGACGATGCGCAATTCGGGAACGTCCCGCGTCACCCATTCGGTTGCTGGCCGTTCAAATCTGATGCGGCAATTTCGGTCGGGGTGCCGCACCCATTTGGTCCTGTTGTAGATCAAGCGGCCCCGGTAAAGCTCGTTTTGAAGAATGCCGACGGCCTTGGTGGCATTCGGATAGATCGATGACGCCGACCACGCCTTGCCGCGCGCTGGTGGCACGCCGCGCCGGGTCAATTCGCTGGCGATCCACTTGGGCGGCTTGCCTTCAGCGTACCACTGGAAAATTTGCACGACGGTCTTTGCTTCGGCAGGCTCAATCTCCAATCGCTTAGAAACGATGGCCGGGCGGCCATATTGGTCGGTCGTGCCGCTGGGGTCATAGGTGGGCTGAATCTTGTAGCCGTAGCAGCGTCCGCCTGTCGGTGCCGCTTTCAGCGCCAGTCCGATCATGCTGGCGCTGACTTTCTTTCGCACCTCATCGACATACAAATCAGACATCAATCCACGAAAGCCCGCCGATAGCTTGGCGTTCTCCGAATCGCTGTCGTAATCGTCGGTGACAGCGACGACACGCACGCCATGGAACTTCAGACGCTTCAACAGGGTCTGTAACTCCCCGTTGTCGCGCGCCAGTCGGGAGAGATCGACAACAACCAAAACATTAAAGCCGTGTGCTTCGGCGGCTGCCTTCATTTCCCGATACGCGGGACGGTCGGACGTGGTGCCCGAAGCCGCCTTGTCGGCATAGTCCTTGGTGACGTGCAAGCCTTGCCGCTTCGCGTATTCGTGACAAATCCGCTGCTGATCCGCAATCGAGGCGTCGCGTTGGTTGTCAGTCGAAAACCGGGAGTAGGTGACTGCGCTGATCATGGGTGCCCCTCAGTGCTTTGTAATTCTTTAAAAGATAGCCCCATGTGGTAGCTGAAACAAGCCCCACACCAGGGCGACGAATTTTCTTGATTAAGCGCCGAAATTTGAAAACACTTCAAAGCTGCTGAATGGAGTAGGTGCGATGAAAATCAAAGGGTTTCTTTGCTCGCCAATCGAATTGGGCATCGTCAATTGGACGTTGGAGTCCATGCGGCGCAAAAGTCCCGGCGCTTACGTTTCATGGTCCGATGCTTGCCGTCTGCTGATCCACGCCGGATTTGAAAGCACGCAATCGGCCGCGACGTTGCGGAAGATCGTGGCGAAACACGGCAAGACCGCCGAAGTTGGCAAGAAAAAGCGCCGCTCCGTTACGTTGCGGAATCTGACTGCGCAGGCAGCTAGGACCGGCAAGAAGCATGGGAAGGCGCGCCGCGCGGCCAGCTAGTAAAACGAACCGCCGCGCCAATTGATGAAGGGCAGCGCGGCGGCTTTTAGAAGAATTACCTAGCGCGTCGGGCAACGCGCCGACATCGTGTGAGGCGATATCGTGCCACAGATGTTAAACCGACCGACAGGCGACGGCAAGGCGCGCGCACCGCGTTCCTACAATTCCTTGTCAGAAGTTGAACGGGAGTTTTTGGAAATCTGCACATCAATCATTGGCAGAGTTCCGTACGTCGATAAATTGACTACGGCCACCAACAAGCTTCTGACGCGCGATCACATTGGCGCGCTGCGCAAGCTCAACGGTGACAGGGTGAACGTGCGCACCAACCGACCCTATGAGTACAAAGGCGAAAGACATCGACCAACTTATTGGCGAGAGATCGATCTCAAACAACCGACAGATGCCGCCACACATTTCCTCAACATGGTCGCAGGCAAGCACGTCAATGTGTACATCGAACTTGCGATTGATGAGCTATTCCACAGTCGCGCTGAAGCCCAACGCGCCCGAGACTTTTTCAAACGCCACCACACACAACTTTGGCCCGGCAAGCGCCGTCGCAACGAAATTGATGGGCTGGTGTACCTATCCAGTGACAGCCGGACAGGACGCCAGCATGTTTTCTATGCTGACCGAAAGACCAAAACCGACAACGATCTCAGCGATCCCGATGAAGCACGCTGGTGTCTGCACTTCGAAGTGCGATTGCAAACACAGAACGGTGCGATAAGGCGGGCCGGTGCGCAGACTTTGCCGGAACTCCGGTCACTCGATTTCCGCGCGCTTTTCGCTCAGCAACTGCGTTTGGTGGAAATTACAAGGCCCGCAGCATTGAATGCCGCCATTGATCGCCGCATTCTGAGACGCGCCCGCAGGTTCCGCCGCAATGCCGAACGCCGCGACCGCTGTATGTACAAATTGCAGCCGTTCATCGACCGGGCAGAAAGACGATTGCGCCGCGCGCTTGGCATCTCTGCAACTCAGCAATGGCATGAAGCGGATGTACACCTGCTGAAGCAATTCATGCCAAAAGCACTCCGCAACAAAACCAAAAATCTGGATGTGTCGCCACTACTGCCCGCACCACGGCACAATGATAGAGATGCTACATTGCATTTTTCGAAGCTAACTACGTTGAATTCACAGGAAGTTCTTCGCGGCCACAATCGACGTGCAAAACCACGCCGCCGTGATCATCAAGTACACAGTTCGCCCAATGCTGTGGCTTCTACTTCTGTCACGTACGTCGCGATCCCTGGCAGCCGAATCCGCCGTGCCGTTCTAGTGTCTTAGTTGGCGGTAACACGTGCCGCAGAAAATAGCATGTACGCACCGATAACAAGACCGCCGAGCCCAGCAACGCATATGTACACAAAGGCAGTCTGTAGCAGGTTTCGAGTTGACCAAAAGCGGCCTTCCTTCGGCACGCGCTCATCGCCAGCAATTTGCGCCAAGATGAATGCCGCCACGCCGAAACCAAGGCTCCACTCCAATGGGGCAAGTGCATTGGAAACACCAGCCGCATACACTTTGTCGTTAGTGCCCAGGCCAGCGGCGATAAGTTGGAACGCATTGAATGTGAGCGCCCCAGCCGCCGCCAAAAGTGCCACCGACAACCGTTGCGTGGTCTTTGCATCAAACATGTTGATGGCCATTTCCCTGTCCCCTTCGTTCGTTCTGGTAGTCGCCGCGACGATGTACAACGACTAGTAGTATCGCGTATAGTCCAATGATTGGATAAAGAAGGGGAAGACTATGTGTACACTTCGATTTGCCTTATCACTTATGGGCATAATTGCGTACACAGGACTAGCGAACGGGGCGGACGTTGCCGTGTGTGGCAGCAGCGAGGGCCACGCGTACTATCCCAGCGCCGCGCATCGGCCCGCTACTTGGACCGATGACCCAATCTCTTCGGGCAGGATCACGCTCAGCCAGTCGCCAAGCGGTCACTTTGATCTCTTGTACAGTGATGCTACTGGCGCTGTGGTATCGGCCACGCAAGACGGAGCTGAAGTAATTCGGGTGGGCCAGAATAACAGCGCTATCTCCGTGGTGGTCGTCTATTCAATGGTCGTTGAAGTGTACACGTTTCTCTTGTCGGAAGGCGGCCCGGAAGTCATGTGGACAACGAACAAACACACTACGCCAATTCCAAAGGCAGGCGTCTATCGAGCGGCGTGTACGTTTATCATTCTCCCCAGCATCTAGCTGTCGCGTAACGAACGCCGGTTGTTGATAGCCAACGGGGAAGCAGCAATGATTGCCACGGCTTTGGAATGGTTCAGCACCAATTGGTATCAAGGTCTAGCGGTCTTCATAGGGGGCTGTGCACTTGTTGTCGCAATTCAAAATGTAAGGCAATCACGACGTACGTCAGTTGCAAACATCATCAATAGCTTTTTGTCCGAGCATGCCAGCGACCGCATGCAAGCGAACATTGCTGTGGTTGCTAAAATGGCCGACGAGGATGAAGTTGGTCTTCTCTCCGGCTTTTGCAATGAACTATCATCGCCCAGCGCTCCCGATGGACATGTCCTTGTGTTGGCACGAAAGGTCAATGGGAACGTGAACGAAGTGCAAGTTGCGGCCTGCCGGGCTATCAGCAATTTCTATGAACGTGCGTACAAACTTTATCAGCACAACTTTATCACGGCACAGGGCCTACGTGTTATCGTGGGCGACGCCAGTATTACCTTCCTACCCAAAACTGTCGGGCCGCTCATAGCAGCTGTCACAATGGCACGGGAGAGCAACTCCAATCCAAGTGTGTGCCGCAAGATCGGGCTTGCACAAAATCAGTGGCTAACAGATTTGGACATTGTGGTGTTTAGAGTCAGCTTTTCCAAACCGCGTCTTTGCTGGATAGAGATACGCTCCCGCATCAGTACATTGCAGACGAAGTTCCGCAGATATTTCACGCGCCCGTAGTGATCGTGTACATCGTTCCTTTTGAGTGTATTGGCGGCACAAAACGGCAGATGCATAGGTGACCAGGAACGGGGACAATGCCGCGCGCCCGGCCCAACAACAAAAAGCTCCCGGCGGAATCACTCACCGCCCTACTTTGGGCTAAATCGCAATAGTGCCGTGTTCGCGGGCTCTTAGCCGAATCCCGTCGAAGCGGGGTCCCGCTCCAAACCCTTCGATAAACCCCTCCAATACGTGCCCAGAACACCCGCTCGGCGGTCCTGAATTCAGTCCGACAAGCGCCTATCCGTTTGGTAAAATGACGGAATGTTTGAAGCTCATGCAACCACAGCCAGCAACAACGGCAGGCCGCAATCGCCACGCCGCCGCCTGCGCACGCTCAAAGCCGAAATCGAGCGAGAGTTAGTGCAAAAGCGCAATGGCGCGGTGTCTGCAACGGAGCGCGCCCTGGTGCATTCTCTTGCCTCGGTGATTGTACACATTGAAGAAACCACGCGCGCCCTAATCAGGGGTGGCGACATCGACGGAGTCGGCCTTTCGCGGCTCATCGGCCAGCAGACGCGACTGGCACGCCGCCTTGGCCTTGCTGAAGATCCCATTCCGCCGAAGTTGAATCCGCGCACTGGTCGCGTCGTGCGCATGGATCGCGGCCGCGGCGAGGATGCTGACGATGACGATTACGATCCAGAAAATCCGTTCGGCCAGATGGGGGAGTATTGGAAGCGCCATCAGCAGCGCACTGCGAAGATGGCGGCGCGACTGGGTTTTGATCTGGTCCTTTGCGATTCCACACAGGGCGGGCGGCTTGATGAATTCCAACTGCGGAAGTTGGAGAAGGCGGGCGATCTCGCGGGCTGCTGTCGCATGATCGCTGCGGCCAAGGCGACACGCGCCGAAATCCTTGCCCTCGCAGCTGCCGATGCCGCCGACGATGGCGATGATGCCAATGCAAAGGAGCTTATGAAGGACGTTAGGGCGACCCTCCCAGACCGTACCATCGCAGACGCCACTGCCAACATCGGCGACAACGAACCGCCGTCGCGGTCGAGCCGGAAGTCAAGTATGATTCTACGGAAGCGATGGTGAAAGGCGCCGGCATGAAGTCCATCATCAAAGTTGCTCCCGAGCTTTTCCGCGCACGTCTTGCGCGGAAGCTAGGCCGCAAAGTTCAACACCAGTGCAGAAAATACAGAGGAGCAAGAAATGAATAGTCAACAGTGGGGAGCGAAACCCGATAGAGCGATTGTGGACGCCATCCATGAGTACATGTACAGTCACAACTGCGATTTTGACGTAGCGCTTGGTCGCGTTCGGGCGTCACCGCAGGGTCGTCAACTCTTTGCCGAGTACCATCAACACAAAACGCAAAATGTGGCCGAGATGGTTAGGCCCCATGATGTTAAAGAAAAAAACGTCGAAGCGATCGTGGATGACGAAGTGCGTAGCCGTGTTTGCGCTGTTCTGCAGTCAGAAAGTGGCCTCAGCTACGGTGACGCGCTTCTGAGAGTGCTACGCAGTGACGTCGACCTTACAGTCCGATTGGCCAATCAGCTCGCCGCGAACGCCCGCAATGGCAGGACGCATGAACTATGAAACAGGGCTTACCGTTGATCTTCCAGTCGAAGTGCAGGCCAGCCGCCTCGCGCGCGCCGCCGGCTCGGTTGGAATCTGCGCTGCTTACCTGCACAACACCGTCGTGAAGTTGATGGAGCACGGCATAGACGACGGATCTCTGTGGGAGCTCCAGGCCCTTGTTGCGCAAGAGATTTCAGACCATGCAGTCCACAGGCACCAGTGGGCTGAATCCCGCTTGAAGGAGGAGTGATCGACCGAGTTGATATCTGTCATTTGCACGTCTGCCGTCAAAGAAACGCCCCGCTCCCTGGGGATGAGGCG
Source organism: uncultured Alphaproteobacteria bacterium (assembly GCA_963810485.1). Lineage (GTDB taxonomy): Bacteria > Pseudomonadota > Alphaproteobacteria > Dongiales > Dongiaceae > DATKFM01. Next base: position 5,624 of record CAWENQ010000001.1, on the reverse strand, counting down.
TGGCGTTGTGTGGGGGAATGCCCGTGGCGCAGGCATTCGGCAGGCGAGTGGGATCCTGCCGCCTACTAATTTGGTGCGCCGACAGTGCAGACCGCGATGATACGCCCATAGCGGTCGATTTCCCGCTGGTCGCAACTCACCGGCTTGCGCGCGATGAAGTCAGCCAGGGCAAACTCCGCATCCTTGCCGCAGCGATAGACTGCGCCAGCCGCTTCGCGCGTCTGCCCCGACTCCGGCGCATCGATGCCATGCAATCTAGTGCGCTGGCCGTGGATCTCGATGGTATCGCCGTCGATGACTGTGGCCTACCCCATGATATCGGCGGCGGCGTAGACCAGCGCGACCAGGAATATGACCGTCAGGGTAGCGAGGCGAAGCACAACCTCGGGATGGTTCTATGCAGGGAATGTGCCGGCTAGTCCGACTGGGGTCCGCTGTACAATAGAAAGCGGACAAGCCTTAGCGCCCCCGCTACGACTGTTTATGACCCTTTCCGGACATTCGACCCGTTGCAGTTCGTGCCAGCAGATACCGACCACAGCGGCGATGCCGCTGATTGCCAACGCCGCGTTGCGAAGGGCTATTTGCTCCCCTATCGCCACCTTGATTTGCTGCATCACAGACAACGGTCATAGGCAGCGATTTCGCACGTTAGAAGGTCGCTGGATCGCCAATTTTCGGGTCGGCGTTCGACACCTTTGTGATATGTCCCATCAACCAAGCCTCAACTGCACATGATGGGTAGTGCCGTCGTCCAGCAGCGTCAGGCGCAATGGCCGCTCGGTTATCACCGTCCCATCCAACTGGGCGAAGAGAACGCCCTTAGCAACTCCGTCGGGATTTTCCACCATGATCTCGTACCGCGCCGAGCGGTATTGAACCGACATCTCGAAGTTTCGCCAGCCCTTCGGAATGCTCGGGCTTAGGTGCAAGTATGCTCCCTGCATGCGCAGGCCCAGGATGCTCTCGATACCCGCCCGCTGCATCAGGCCAGCCGAGGCCGTATACCAGCTCCAGCCGCCCCGCCCGACATGGGCAGGTGCAGCGTAGACATCGGCGGCAACGACATAGGGCTCCACCTTGTAGCGGTGCACGTCCGCCCGAGTACGGGCGTGGTTGATGGGGTTGAGAAGCGAGAACAACCCGGCCGCCTTGTCGCCCTCGGCGAGCGTCGCGAACGCCACCACTGACCACAGACCGGCGTGGGTATATTGGCCGCCATTTTCACGGATGCCCGGCGGGTAACCTTTGATGTAACCAGGGTCAAGCGGTGTCTTGTCGAATGGTGGCGCAAACAGCAGCGCAACGCCGTCTTTGGTGCGGATTAGCTCCCGCTCGACCGCAGCCATCGCGCGCCCCCCCCGCGCGGGGTCCCCGGCGCCTGAGATCACCGCCCAGGACTGCGCAATAGAATCAATCCGGCACTCGTCGCTCGTCGCCGAACCGAGCGGTGTGCCGTCGTCGAACCAGCCACGCCGGTACCAGTCGCCGTCCCATGCCTCACGCTCCAGTGATGCCCGCAGAGCAGCGCCATGTGCGCGCCACTTCGCGGCGCGTACCGTCTCGCGGCGCGCTTCGGCGAGGGGGACGAAGGCCGCCAGTGTTGCGTAGAGCAGCCAACCCAGCCAAACGCTCTCACCGTGCCCTCGCTCACCAACGCGGTTCATGCTGTCGTTCCAATCGCCGGTACCGATCAATGGCAGACCATGGCCGCCAAGTTCGAGACTGTGGTCGAGGCCGCGGGCGCAGTGCTCAAACAGAGTGGCCGTCTCGTCTGACACCGTCGGCTGGAAGAAGTTGTCGTGCTCACCCGCCTCCAGCTTCTGGCCCTCTAGAAAGGGGACCACCTCGTCAAGAACAGTGGCATCGCCAATCACGTCGACGTAGTGGGCGACGGTGTAGGCGAGCCAGGCACGGTCGTCGGAGATCCGCGTGCGGACCCCCTGGCCCGAATGGGGCAGCCACCAATGCTGGACGTCGCCTTCGACGAACTGTCGCGCCGCCGCTCGCAGCAAGTGCTCGCGCGTCATTTTGGGGCGCGTGGTAGCGAGCGCCATACCATCCTGTAGCTGATCGCGAAATCCATAGGCGCCGCTCGATTGATAAAACGCAGAGCGGGCCCAGACACGGCAAACAAGCGTCTGGTACAGAAGCCAGCCATTCAGCATGATGTCCATCGGCCGGTCAGGCGTTCTCACTTGTATTGCACCGAGGACCTCGTTCCAATAGTCGGCGACCTCAGCGCGCACGGCGTCGAGATCAGCCGTGCGATACTGCGCGATCAGACTCCGGGCTTCTTCGGCGCTTGCAGCTTCCCCGAGGAAGAAGATGAGTTCGATGATGCCGTCCGGTGGCAGCGTGACGCTCGCCCGAAGCACACAGCAGGGGTCGAAACCGGCCCCGACATTATTGGAAAGCGGCAGCGGTCCGGCGAGCGCTGCCGGGCTCGCGAGCGTTCCATTGCGGCCGATGAATTCTCGCCGGTCGCCCGTCCACTCTGTCTGGCGTCCGCCGAAATCGGCGAAGGCGATGCGGGACCCGAAGGCCGGATTCCATGGATTGCTGGCAAACATTGCACCGGTGTCGGGATCGATCTCCGTCATTACGAATGGGACAGAGGCTGTCCGCGACGGCCCGAGAACCCATTCCACATAGGCGGTCACCGAGACATTTCGGGTACGGCTCGACGTATTGTGAAACTTCAGGCGCGAAATCTTGATCGGGTCTTTAACTGGCACATACTGGAGCAGGTCGGTTTCAATTCCGTGTGCTACGCGCTCGAACCGGCTGTATCCACGGCCGTGGCGGGCGACATAAGTCGCTGCGTCGTCGCGGATTGGTTGGGCTGTTGGACACCACAGATCACCAGAGTCGTCGTCGCGCACATAAAACACTTCGCCTGGACGATCGGTGACGGGGTCGTTCGACCAAGGGGTGAGTTGATTTTCACGACTGCTGACGGACCAAGTGTAGCCGCTGCCCTCGGTCGCGACCTGGAAGCCAAAGGCCGGGTTGGCGACGACGTTGATCCAAGGGGCGGGCGTCGACTGACCAGGGCCGAGGACCGTCACATATTCTCGCCCATTGTCGGTAAAGCCACCCAGGCCGTTGAAAAACTCGAGGTCTGGCAATAGCGGCTTGACCTGCAAATGTGGAGCACGGGGAGTGCGCCTCAGAGACGACCGGACGTACGCCTTGCCCTCTCTTACTCGGTCGAGTTGATCGGAAAGGCGACCACGCTGGCCGACAAGCACCACTCGCGCCACAGACGCTAGAAGGGCGCGCGTCTCCGACGGGATCAAGTCGGCCCGAAGAACAAAGACGCGGCCCGGCGGTTCTTTGACTCCGACCTGCGGTCGCGACTGGCTAGTCCGGACCAGGGTCTCAAGTGCGATCTGAAGGCCCTGGACATAGGATGACCCGCGCTCATTCAGGATTACAAGATCCACCGCGAGCTGCTTCACCCGCCAATATGCGTGGGCCTGGAGCAGCTGATGTGCGATGTCGAGGTCCTCGGTGTCGGCGATGCGCAGGAGCACGATCGGTAGATCTCCGGAGATGCCCTGCGGCCAGAGCCCCTGCTGCCCCCCGCCCCCGCGCCGGATCGTGTCAGAGGACGGGCGCAACGTCGGTGCCGTATAGAGTACGTGTCCCGCCAGGCGCTGGAATAGAGCCGCTTCACCTGCATCGATGCCGAGATGATGCAGCTCCACTTGCGCCTTGGTCCAAGCCAGAGTGGCCGCCCGCTCGAAGGCAGTGATATCCCGATGCTTGTCGATGAGGTCGAGCATTGCAGGGCGGGATGACGCAACCAGAGTCCAGAAGGAGATGCGAACGATTGCGCCAGGTGAAACACGCACACGGCGGCGTAATGCAAAAATCGGATCGAGCACGGTGCCGACCGTGTTCGATAGTGGCCGACCGTCGATCACCGCGATTGGCGTCCTACTCCGCAGCCACGGCCAAGGAAACGAGCCCTGTCGGTCTCGATCTCCGGCTTGCTTACGGCGTCACCATCGGCGACGGTTAGATGCGCGGCCCAAATCTCGGGCTCGTTCGGCGCGCGCCGCCGCCGTGTCGCCAGCACGACGCCGACGTCGGCGAGATACTCGGTCTCGACGAACAGCTTGGAGAAGGCGGGATGTGCGACGTCAGCAGCCTGGGGTGCCAGCACGAGTTCAGCATAGGAGGTAACTTCGATTTCCCGTATGCTGCTGCCGGAGTTCGAGATCGAGACGCGACGAACCTCGCCGTCAACTTCCGCTGAGACGAGCACCTCCATTGTCGTGGTCAGTGTCCCGTCACGACGCGCGAACTCGGCACGGCCTTCATTGAAAGCGACTTCGTATTCATCGGGTTCTACGCCACTCGGCTGAAAACCTGCCGACCATACGTCGCCACTGCGGACGTCTCTGAGGAAGATGTAGGAACCGCAGTCGTCGCATGTGGCATCCTCGCGCCATCTGGTCACTGACAGATCCTGCCACCGGCTATAGCCCGACCCGGCGCCTGTGAGCATCACCGCATAACGTCCGTTCGAGAGCAGGTGTGTGTCGGGCGTCGCGCCGTGCGCGGTGTTGAACCGCCGGCCGCCGGGCGAGTTGATTTCGCGGACCTTGGCAGCCAACTTCACCTCGGCGGCCCAGGGCTGTACCATCGACAGATCACGCGGCGTGCGCTCTTGCAGGAGTAATTCCGTTGCCTGGACAATAGGTTCGGCATGGAAGCGCGCCCGCATCGCGCCATCCAGTAACCCATTGGCGATGGCGACGATCGTCATGCCCTGATGGTGCGCCATGAACGCACGCACGATCGCGAGGTTATTTCCCTCTGGAACTCGGGTAGGTGTGTAGTCCAGAGACTCATAAAAGCCGTAGCGGCCGCGAGCCCCGGCATCAGTGAGCCGGACGAAATTGCGCGCTGCGGCATGCGCATCGACCATCGTCGCAAGCGCAGTCGAATAGGGCGAAATAACTGCGTTTTCTCCGAGCCCCCGCTGTAGTCCGAGACCCGGAATGCCGAAGTTTGAATACTGGTAGGTAAATTCCAGATCACGAGCGTTATAGGCGGATTTCAGATATCCCCCAGGGCAGGCCAAGCATAGCGCCATAGTCGATCTGGCGACGCACTATCAGCCTGTTTGTACGCGCGATCAGGCTGCCGGTTGGCGCGCGCATGACGAGCGACGGCATCAGATATTCAAACATCGACCCGGACCAAGAAATCAGCGCGGCGCCGTGGGCGACTGCCGTCACGGCGCGGCCTAGGTGGAACCAGTGACGGGCTGGAATGTCACCCTTGGCGATCGCCATGAAGCTTGCGAGCCGCGCCTCGGAGGCGAGGAGATCGAAGCAACTTGGATCGAGCGTACCTTCTGGCACCCTATAGCCGATCGAGAGCAGTTTGCGGTCGCGGTCGAGGAGAAAGCGAAAATCCATTGAGAGCGCCATTCCCCGAGCGGACACTTCGAGGGCGAAGAGGCGTGCCTCCGCCGATGCAGGCACGTCTGCCGACTGACGCAGATCACGGCGGTGTGTCTCGATCGAATTCCGTGTTGCTTCGGCCCAGAATAGCAGTTCCGCACCCGTGTCATCGCCGCGTTCGATTGCAAGCGCGCGCGCGAT